>NZ_CP109070.1:4800000-8052220 GCF_035917355.1 Streptosporangium sp. NBC_01810
CGGAAGAAGGCGGTGACGTTGATCAGCAGGCTGTCGAAGAGCCTGCCGAACTCCTCGGGTTCCAGCTCTAAATAATCACGATACTCACCGTAGTCACGCAGCTTGAGCGCCCCGAGCCTCCTGCTGATGCGACGCATGAGGGTGGTGCGCTTGTACCCCGTGAAATCGAAACCGCGCGTCTCCTTCAACATGAGCAGGAGATCGTCGAATTCACGTTCGTCGCCGGGCATCACACTGCCAGCCTAGGCCCGTCACCGACCGCTACGTGAGGGCAAAGCCATCACCGGTGCCGTCGATGCGGCTTTGTGGCATTCGCATCGTCTCCACTGCCCGTCTGGTCTGCGCGGCGTCCTCCAGCAGCCGCTGCGAGGAATGTTTCCTTCCCTGCGCCTCCGCACGCTCCAGCATGCGCGGCCACTCCGCCGGCAGGGTGCGCAGGGCCGCCACCCCGCCCGTGGAGGCGGCGACGACCGCCAGGTCACGCCCATTGGAACCTGCCACATTTAGCTTCTATCCCACCGGGACCCATTCATACTGGGGAACCATAGGATTGTCGGCGGAGCCCGGAAAATCCCTTGAAGGGTATGTGGCCAGCATGGATATGTCGGTGTATGTCATTCACCAGTACGGCGACACGGCTCTGGTGGCCGTGACGGGCGAGGTGGACGCCTTCAATTACCGGCTGCTGGAGTCGGAGCTGGAACACCTCATTCGCACAGGTGCGCGGCATATTCTCGTGGACGCCGGCGAACTGCTCTTCTGTGACATCCGCGGGGCTCGGGCGCTGGAGCGGATCCACCAGGGTCTTCGCGTGGCCGGAGGAGAACTGTTCGTCGTCCCCTCCCCGACCGTCGCCCGGTTGTTCAACATGCTCTGGGGGGCGCAGGGGCCCGAACACCCGGGCCTGGTCACCGTCTCCCATCTGGACCAGTTCCCCGAACCCCCGTCGCTCCCCCTGCGGCACGCCCCTGTCCTGCGTCGCGTCGGCGGCGGGCGCCGCGCGCGCAGGGCCGCCACACCGCCCGTCGACACCCTCGCCTCCAGGCCGGGAGACGGCCCGGAGACGAGGGCGTCCCCGCCTGCGGAACGCCCGGTGCATCCTGCCCTGGAGAGGTCGTCGCGCCTGAGGCGGGAGGCCGCGGCACGCCTGGAGACGCTGCGTCTCCAGGCGCAGACGACCTGCGCGATGCTCGCCGAGATCCAGGACCGGATGGCCATCCTGCACGCGGAGCTGGATACTCACATCGCGGTGCGGGCCGCGGTGAGACTGGCCTGCGACGACCACTCCCGGCAGGCGAAGGTGGATCGGACGCGCGACCTCACCACGTCGTTCTCGATCGGAGCCGACTAAGCGATCCCGGCCGGCGACCCCGGGGGCCGCGGGCCACGAGCGGACCGCGGAGACGGGCAGCGGAGGCGGGCAGCGGAGAGGCGGGGAAGCATCCGGTCCCAGGCTCTGAAGCACCGGCCCCAGGCTCTGAAGCACCGCCACCAGGCCGTCCGCGGCGACGCCCGGGAACCGGTTCTCCTCACTTAACGATCTCTTAGCGTGCCCCTAGCAAAATCTCCGCAAATCATGACTCATGAAGCGAATCACCAGAATCACCATCGGAACCCTCGCAACCGCCGCCCTGCTGACCGGAGGGGGCGGCATCGCCCTCGCCGCGCACCAGACGGACAGCGCGGCGATCACCGCCACCGCGGCCGCCGGCACGACCGGCGCCACAGGCACCACGGGAACCACAGGCACCACAGGCACCACCGCGGCGGCCATCTCCTCCCGCAAGGCCGTGCAGATCGCCAAGAAGCGCCTTCCCGGCGCGCGCGTGAGCAAGGTCGAACGCGAGTGGGAGCACGGCCGGCGCGCCTGGAAGGTCGAGCTGCACAAGGGCGCCTGGGAGTACGACGTCTACGTGTCGGCGAGGACAGGAAAGATCATCAAGTTGAAGCGCGAGTACGACGACTGATCAGCAGGCCTCGAGTACGGCCTGCATGGCGTCCTTCTCCGCGGGCGTCACCCACAGGCCGTACTTGACCTTCACCTTGATCTGGCGCTCGACGTAGGGGCACCGGTAGGCGTGGCGCGGCGGGAGCCACGTCGCCGCGTCACCGGCGCCCTTCTGGCTGTTCAACGGTCCGTCGACGGCCAGCAGGTTCAGCGGGTCGTTGGCCAGCTCCTTGCGCTTGGTCTTGGTCCACCCCTGGGCGCCCTTCTGCCAGGCGTCGGCGAGCGCGATCACGTGGTCGATCTGCACCGCCGAACTGGTCCGCGTGCCACGCTCGAACTTGATGGTCTTGCCGCTGTAGGGGTCGTCGAGAATGCCGGACTGCACAATGCAGTTCTTGCCGCCCTCCTTGAAAGTCTCGTCCTTCAGGTCGCGAATGAGAATGTCGTTGCGGGTGTCACAGCCGTTCTTGTCGACGTCCGACCATGCGGGACCGAACTCGTCACGGTCGAAACCGGTCATCGGGGCGCGGCCCTTGACATCAAGGCTCTTCAGGTCCTTGAGCGCCTCGGACGCGGACTGCCCGCCGCCGGCAGACGTCGGCCCGCCGTCCAGATCGCCCGGAATCGGGCCACAGCCCGCCACCGTGAACGCGATCGTCGCGACGACCATGCCTCGTGCCAGCGCAGCCCGCACTGTGCCACCTCTCCCGCGCGTTCACTACCTCTGAAGCGGCAAATTATTCCAGATACCTCCTTCAATCCTAAAAGCCTCAAGCAGCCTTCGGAGCACCGAGAGGATTTTCAACGCGTCAATCCGCACCTCAACCACGTCTCTCACCTGACCCGCACAAATGCATTACGAGCAGCACCTCACTGGAAGCGCGCCTCAGAATTTTTACTCAACGCGACTATCGACTACGTAAAGTAACGGTGCTCTAATGGCCAAGAGCGCTCACGACGGGTGAGTGAACGACTACGAAGAGGATTCGCATGGGTAAGATCTCATCGCGTCATCCCCGCCTCGCACGAACCACGACAGGGCTGGTCACCACCACGGCCGCCCTGCTCCTGGCCTCCGGGACCGGCGTCGGCACGGCGGCGGCGCAACAGTCCTCCACCCTGCCACCGAGGGTGATCCAGCTCGAAGAGAACGCGAGCTGCCCCTTCAACAGCCTCTGCCTCTACCGCGACTACGGCTTCAACGGACCGGGATACAGCATCCCCGCGGGCTACCCGACCGATCTGAACAACGTGCCGATGCCGGGCGGCGTGGGCGGCACCTCCACCGCCGCGAACAACGTCTCATCGTGGATCAACAACACCGGCTACTACGTCCAGCTGATCGACTACGAGGGTGCGGAGCGCACCCTGTATCCCGGTTACTCGCTGGAAGAGCCGCCGGACACCAACGACAGCGTCGACGCCATCGACTGGCTCTACTGACGCCCTCGACCCCTCCCCTTCTCCCCGCGCGCCCGCTCACCCAGGCCTCGGGGAGAAGGTCTCCGCGGCCTCCCAGGTCAGGTGATCAGGATCCCGCCGTCGACCGGGATCACCGCACCGGTGACGTACGAGGCGGCGTCCGAGGCAAGGAAGATCGCCGTTGCGACGAGTTCGGCCGGATCGCCAGGGCGCTTCATCAGCACCCGGTGCTCAAACTGCCAGGCCAGATAGCCCTCCGCGTACTGGTCGGTCATCTCCGAGGCGAAGAAGCCCGGCTCGACACAGTTGACCCGGATGCCGCGACGCCCCGTCCACTGCTGAGCGAGATCGCGGGTGAGGCCGACGACCCCCGCCTTGGAAGCGCTGTAGGCGGCCTGCGGCAGCCCGGCGGTCGTCTCGCCCAGGATGCTGCCGACATTGACGATCGAGGAGCCGGGCTTCATGACCCTGGCACAGGCCTGCGCCATCCAGTAGGTGCCGTGCAGGTTGATCTCCACCACCTGCCTGAACTGCTCGGGCGTCTCCCTCAGTGCCGGGATCGCGGCGCCCACACCCGCGTTGTTGATCAGAATGTCCACCGCGCCCAGTTCCGTGACCGCCGCTTCAGCCAGGGCCTGGCAGTCCTCGGGCTTGGTCACGTCGGTGACGAGGGCCACGCATCGCCTGCCGGTCTCCTCGACCAGGGCGCGGGTCTCCTCAAGACGATCCTTCCTGCGAGCGCCGATCACGATGTCCGCACCCGCCTCGGCCAGACCCCTCGCGAACGCGACGCCGAGCCCCGAGGACGCGCCGGTAACGACCGCGACCTTGCCGTCCAGCCGGAATCGTTCCAGCATTCGGATCCCTCCCTAGTCCACCCCATATGCCGAATGAGACTCTAGTGACCGGGAAAGGAACCACCCGCGAGGGGTCTCCTCACGGGCGGTGCGGTTTTCCTGACTCCGAGCGGCGCCGCGGGCTTCGGGCGCGGCCCGTGACGATCCGTCCTACAGGCCGTACTCCTTGGTGATCCGCTCGTGCCGCTCCACCTCGACATCGACGGCCTTGGCCAGATCGAGCCAGGCCAGCGGGTGCACCCAGCGCTCGGTGGCGTCGTCCAGGAGCGCGTCGACCTCGACCGGGCTGACGTCCGGCGGGACCGCGACCCAGCCGAACACGCCGGGCAGCGGCTCACCCGTGGTCGGGTGGGTCACGGTGTAGTTGTCATCGCTGTAGACCCACATCGGCCAGCCGCGCTCGGCCATGACGTCGTTGAACTCCGTCCAGTCGGCCTGGCTGGGAGCGGCGCCGTCGAAGAACCAGCTGGTGTAGCCACCGGGGCGGAGCATGCTCACCGCGGCGAAGGGCGGAACGAACTTCTCCTGCTCCTCGGCGCTCTCCGGAATCGGCTCCAGCAACTGCGGCTCGAAGACGACCAGGTCACCGGCGTTGTACTCCATGCCGGGAGGCTGGGGAATGGCCAGGCGCGCCGTCGCGGGGCCCGTGCGCACGCTCAGGACCTGACGCTGGCTGCCGTCGGGAGCCGGAAGGATGATGCGCACCAGCCCCATCTCCTCCTCGATCGGTCCCTCGCTCGACTTCAGCGGAATCCCGATCTTGGTGGCGCCCAGGCGGACGGTCTCCCAGTCTTCGGCGGCCGTCGCCATGACGACCATCCTCCAGAGGTCCTGCTGCTCGATCTCCTCGGAGTCGAGGAGATCGAGCAGGATGCCCGCCCCCTTGGCGTTGTCGCCGAGTTGCTGCGTCGCGGCCGACCACAGCCTGGCCGCCTCGATACCGCCGCCGGCGGCGACCGCCGCCTCGCCCTCGGCCGCCGCCTGCTCCCAGCGCTCCCGCGCGGTGTGCAGGCGCCCCAGGGCCATGTGGCGCTGCGCGGCGGGCAGCCGCTCGGCCAACTGCTCCAGGCGCTCGTCCTGACGGGCCTCGATCAGCAGGCTGCTGAGGTAGAGGGAGTCCTGCGGGTCGGCGTTCTCGATGTCGCCGGACTCGACCAGCATGGTCCAGTAGATGTCGGCGCCCCTCGCCGGGTAGCCGAGGAAGCCCAGCGTGGTGGTGTGGCGCCGGGTGGCCTCCACGTCACGACCGGACAGCGGGGCCAGCCAGCCCACCCAGCGCTCCGGGTCGGCGTTGAAGCCGTCGGCGGCGTCGAAGGAGCCGACCAGTTCGGCCTCGGACCCAGGAGCGGGAAGCGCGGTGGCCTCGTCGGTGGCGACGCGCAGCGCGGCGATCCGCTCGGCGACGTCACCGGGGTTCCTGAGCTCTCCCGCCGCGGACTCCGCCAGGTCGGCCAGGAGACGCGCCTGCCAGATCCCCTGCCGGGCGACCGCCAGTTGCCCGGCGACGAGCGCCAGCTCGACCCGGGCGCGGTAGCCGCCCATCATCGCGAAGTAGTCGATCCACTGCTTGAGAACCCGGCCCAGCTGCCAGGTGTTGGTGATCTGTGCCGATCCGGCGAGCGCGCGGACGGCGTACGACCACTCGACCCAGACGCGGGGATGCTCACCGACCACGTCGAGATCGGGCAGGGCGTCGACGGACTCCTGCACGCGATCGAGGGCGGCGAGCACGAGCGCGCGGAGCACTCCCTCGCGATACTCCTTGGCCACCGGGTCGTCGGGCTTGAAGTCGGCCGCGGCGTCGAGCGCGGTGAGCGCGTCCTCGGCGCGGCCCGCGGCGAGGAGCGCGCGGGCCGAGGCGGCTCCCAGCTCCCAGCTCGCCTCGTGGCCCACGCCGCCCAGCGCCGCCACGGCGGTCTCGGCGTGGGAGACGGCCTCCTCGACGCGCCCCGCGTCGAGAAGCGCCGCGACATAGTGCTCGGCGACGGAGGCGAAGGCCGGCGAGCCGGGCTCCACGTCCAGTGCCGAGAGCTCGGCCAGCCGCTCGGCGGCGTAACCGGGGCCGTCGGCGTTCGCCTGGGCGAGGGCCAGCGCCACGACGGCACCGGGCGCGGCCGGGCATTCGCGGACGTCCTCGCGTCTGGTGAACTCGACCAGTGCCTCGGCGTCGGCGATCGCGACCGCCCCCTGCGCGCGGTCGCCGATACGGCCGATCAGGTGCCAGTAGCGGGCGTAGAACTCCAGCCAGGGCATCTGCAGGTTCTCCGCCTGCTGCGCGATCGCGGGCGCGAGCACGTCGAGCTGCGCGTATCGGCCTTCCAGCGCCTGCGCGGGCACATCTCCGATCGCCATAGCCAGACCGGTGTTACCTGCTTCGTGCAGTTGCCGCTGGGTGTCGCTCACCCAGGCCCAGATGTCCACGTCCATGAGACGTCAGTCTGCCAGGTCGGGAAGCATGCCCCAAACGACTTGGCGATCCCGCACGGCCCGGAGGGGCGGCGTTACGGCTCCCGCCTGCCCGGCTCGGAGCGTGATCTCACCGGATACGACGCACCCGCGACGATGCCCGCACGAGTCATGGAAGACCCACCCCGCGGCTCAGAGCGTGATCTCACCGGACGCGACCAGGACGGCGGGCCCTGCCAGATAGCTGGTCCGCTCGTCGAGGGTGACGGTGACGGTGCCGCCGAGCACCTCGACCGCCCAGGTGCCACTGGTCTCACCGGCCAGTCGCGCGGCGGCCACGGCCGAGGCGACCGCGCCGGTGCCGCAGGAACGCGTCTCGCCCGAACCGCGTTCGAAGACCCGCATGACGACCCGGCGCGGGCCCACCGGATTGAGCAGTTCGATGTTGACCCCGCCGGGGAACACCTCGGGGTCGAACGCGGGCTGGTGGCTCAGGTCGAGCTGGGCCACCGGATCACCGATGACGCAGGCCAGGTGCGGGTTTCCCATGTCGACGTGGATGCCCTCGTACTCGCGGCCCGCGACGATCGTGCGGCTCGGCCCCAGCACCCGGGGCGGGCCCATGTCGACGGTCACGTCACCCGTCTGGGCCAGCCGTACGCGTCTGACGCCCGCGCGTGTCGCGACGCCGAACTCCCCGGGCGCGGCGAGACCCTCGTCGACCAGGTAGCGGGCGAAGACCCGCACCCCGTTGCCACACATCTCGGCGAGGCCGCCGTCGGCGTTGCGGTAGTCCATGAACCACTCGGCCTCATCCGCCTGGCCGGACACCTCCGTGCTGAGCTTCGTCCGCGTCACCCGTAGCACGCCGTCCGCGCCGATCCCGGCGCGCCGGTCGCACACCGCCGCCACGAGTGTCGCGGGCAGCTCCAGCTCACCGTCCGGGTCAGGGAGGATGACGAAGTCGTTCTCGGTGCCGTGCCCCTTCGCGAATCGCATGCCCCAACTCTATCCAGGCCCGCGTCCGCCCCCGTCGCCCCGGGGAACGGCCGCCCCTCCGGCATACCGCCCCCGAAGCCCCGGAGCCCCCGGAGCCCTGGTCGGCACGTCAGAGCGAGTCGTCCGGTTCAGGGTGGTCCGGGGTGGTTCAGGATGGTTCCCGGTCTCGCCCAGCCAGAGCGGTCAGGGCGGTCAGAGCGGTCAGGGCGGTCAGAGCGGTCAGGGCGGTCAGAGCGGTCAGGGCGGTCAGAGCGGTCAGGGCGGTCAGAGCGGTCAGGGCGGTCAGAGCGGTCAGGGCGGTCAGAGCGGTCAGGGCGGTCAGAGCGGTCAGGCACTCAGGCACTCAGGCACTCAGGCGCTCAGGCGCGAATCGCGGCGAGCGCGCGGCCCAGGAGGTCGGGTTCCTGCTGGGGGAGCCAGATCACCCGGGGATCGCGGCGGAACCACGACTCCTGACGGCGGACGAACCTGCGCGTCGCCCGTACCGTCTCCTCCTGCGCCTCCTTCTCGGTGCACTCACCGCCGAGGAAGCGCAGCACCTGCGCGTACCCGAGGGCGCGACTGGCCGTGCGGCCTCCGGCGAGCCCGTGTGCGGCGAGTCCCCGGACCTCCTCAACCAGCCCGGCCCGCCACATGTGCTCGACCCTCGCCTCGACCCGGGCGTCCAGCACCTCCCTGGGCACCTCCACCCCCAGCTGGACACTGTCGTAGACGGCGTCGTACGACGGCATCGTGGCCGAGAACGGCCGCCCGGAGATCTCGATGACCTCCAGCGCGCGGACGATCCTGCGGCCGTTGCTCGGCAGGATCGTCTCGGCGGCCTTCGGGTCGCGCTCGCGGAGCCGCTCGTACAGCGGGGCGGGGCCGCGCAGGTCGAGCTCGGCCTCCAACCGGGCGCGGACCTGTGGGTCGGTGCCGGGGAACTCCAGGTCGTCCAGGGCGGCCCGCACATACAGTCCGGACCCGCCCACCAGGATCGGCACCACCTCCCTGGCCCGCAGGTCGTCGATCAGCGGCCGGACCAGCGACTGGTACTCGGCCACGCTGGCGGCTCTGGTCACCTCCCAGATGTCCAGCAGGTGGTGGGGAACCCCCCGCCGCTCCCCCACGGAGAGTTTCGCCGTCCCGATGTCCATTCCTTGGTAAAGCTGCATCGAGTCGGTGTTTATCACCTCGCCCCCCAGTTCGAGGGCGAGATCCACGGCCAGATCGGACTTTCCGCCGGCGGTCGGGCCGACGACGGCGATGACGGGTAGCTGAGGCACGGGGTAATTCTGCCAATCCGCTGGGTATGGGTGAGAGGCGATGCGTCCTGTGCATCGGAATTGGGGGATACATCATGTCGATCCTCGACAAGGTCAAGAACATGCTGGGCGGCAACGCCAAAACCGAAGAGATCGTCAAGAAGGGCATCGACAAGGCGGAGCAGATCGCCAGGAAGAAGACCGGCGGGAAGCACGATCAGCAGATCAGCACCGCCGCGCAGAAGGCCAGGGAGATGGCCGACAAGATCGACAATCAGCCGGACACCGGTCAGCCGGGCACGACACCCACTCCGGGCCGGCCCGACCAGCAAGGTCGGCCCGACACGCCTCCGCCCTACGGCCCATAGGCACGGTCCGCACAGCGGAGCGGGTCCCGATCCCGGTCAGTCCCAGTCGAGCGTCGGCTGCAGGTAGCCCTCCAGGGTCAGCAGCCACCGCTTCGACTCCACGCCCTCGCCTCCGCTGAACCCGCCGAGGCCGTTTCCGGCGACCACCCGGTGGCACGGCACGATGACGGGGATCGGGTTGGCTCCCATGATCGACCCGATGGCCCGCGCCGGAACACCCGTCCCGCTCCGGGCCGCCAGTTCCCCGTAGGTCACCGCCTTACCGTACGGAACCGTTTCGTACAGTGTGCCGAGCACCCTGCGCTGCACCGGCGAGGTCAGCCGCCAGTCCACCGGCACCTCGAAGACCTTCAGCCTGCCCGCGTAGTAGTCGCCCAACTCGCCGACCGCCCCGGCCGTCCTGACCGGATCGTCCACCTCGTCCAGCCTCAGCCGCTCAAGCGCGCGGGTCCTGAACGCCTCCGGGTCACCCCAGCCCACGCTCACCACGCCCTCCTCGGTCACCGCGACGACCATGTCCCCCAACTGCGTCGCAACACTCCCGAACGCCACGGTTCCCACCATCAACCTCGTATCCCCTCGCGACCTCGTCACCCCCGTCATCTCAGGCACGGCGCCCATCCTGCACCATAACCACAACGGGCAGGCATCTTTCCTAAGGAAGAACTCCTCGTCGATCCTCTTTTCTTCCCGTTCCAGGCAGAGCACTCATTTCTTCAACCCTCAGATTCCGAGCTTTTGTCCTACGTACGCCACAGTGACAGTACGATCTTCCGAGGCAAGCCGGAAATGCAGTCGACCTGCTCCTGGGGTAAACCGAGCATGCAACTCAAAGGTGCGGACGGCTCCGTCAAGGTCGACGAATTCACAGAGGTGCTCACGACCTTGGTATTCGCCGGTGACCTTTGTCTCCCACTGTGGCGCGGCGGTGCCATCGCGATGCCAGACCACGACCGCCCTGTTAATACTGATCAACCGATCCACAACTGGCTCCAACCAGTCCAGGCGAAGATTCCGTAAATCGTTCTCGACTCGAGGAAGAAACCGTATATGTGTGAACAGTTCCGTTCGATTCTCCCACAGTTCGACGCCCGAGCTTAGTTCGGCCAATCCACTCTGTTTGATCCTGTCCTCGTGTTGCGTGGCATGATCCCTGGTCGCCACATGGCGAACTTCGACATCGTCCGTGCGCAGCACCGGGTCTCCGTGATCATCCTCTTCGAGGATCTCCCGGGTCGCTGTGACCCAGGCGGTATCCCACTCGGAGTCAAGAAGAAGACCGACCACGACGCCGTCCAGGAGATGCGCTGCTCCAATGGCCTCTGCGCGGCGTCCGTTATGGATGTAGTCGACACCGCCACCCGCGTCGGGAGGCAGTACCGAGTAGCGGCCAAGCCATCTGGCTTGGGCAGACGAAGCAGAGTTACCGGTTACACAGGTCTCGGATCAGCGCAAGGCCGTTCAGGGCGGGCGGGGCCCTCCGACGGTCGGGTTTGTTTTCACACCCGCTTGGGCAGGGTCGCTCACAGTGCGGGGGATCCGCTCGCGTCCCGGATCCGCTCGCGTCCCGGATCACTCCGTCCAGCGAGCGACGAAGTAGCCGACGCCGTAGGGTGCGTCGTCGTAGAGGACCTCTCCGCGCAGGACGCCGCCGCAGCCGCCCAGGACCTGCAGAGCCGCACGGCCGGCGACCCACAGCTCGGCGGCCTCGCCGGGATCGAGCGGCGGGACCTCGGCGCGGGCGAGCGCCCGGACGATCGCCCTGTCGTACGGCTCGGCGCGCGGGTCCAGGTATCCGGGGGACTTCTCGGTGAGGCGGGCCGAGCCGTCGGCCGTGACGAGCATCGCCACGCGACCGGCCGTGGCCGCCAGTCGCTCGCCCAGGGCCGTGCACTCCGCCGGGGGCGCGTCGAAGGAGATCGCGTGAAATGCCGAGGCGGTCAGGTGCTCCCCGTCGAGGAGCAGGCGACCGACCGAGAGCGACAGCGGCAGGACGGGCTCCCCCTCCCCGCTTCGGACGTCAACGCCCCAGGGAGCGAGGCTTCCGGCGGCGTCCGCGCCGTACGCGGCGGTCCGGTCCGCGCCGCCGACCACCACGATCGTGTCGGCTCCGGCATCACGCAGCGCTCCGAGCGCGGCCGCGCAGGCCGCCCTGAGGTCGTCAAGCTCCACGGCCGCCGCCCCGGCCAGTTCGGGTAACAGCAACGGGGGATGCGGGCACACGGCCGCGGCGACAAGCACCCGGCCAGACTAACCGAGTCCTCCCGGGGAGCCGCCCCGGCTTCCCCGCGCCGGCCTCACCCGGAGGAGGACCACCACGGAGAGGTACGGGCCGGTGCCCACCAGCCCTCGTCAGCCGCCGAGGGGCCCCTGGGGGTGCACGTAGCCGGTGTCGCCGTCGGCGCGGGGGTCGTCCGGGACCTCCTGTGACTGCTGAGGGCTGCTCTGCTGCTGCTTCGACGGCTTGTCCGCCGTCGGCTTCCCCGCGGCCGAATCGGCTCCCGGCCCGCTCTCGCCCGTCCGATCGACGCCCGCGCCCCCGCCTGCGCCGGCGCCCGCGTCGGCACCGGCACCTCCGGTGGAGGTGTCATCGCCGCCGGAGGCGGTGTCCGCCGCCTTCTCGGGCTGCTGCTTCTCCTCCTGCGGCGCGTTCTGGTCGGGCTCGGGGTTCTGAGCGGCCTCCTGGGTGCTCTTCGGCGCCCTTGGCGGCGGCGCTCCAGGATCGTCCTGGCCGCCGTTCATGAAGGCGAAGGCTGCGCCCCCGCCCAGGAGGGCGGCGGCGAGGACGGAGAAGACGGCTATGGCCGGGCCGCTTCTCCGCTGGGACTTGCGGGACCTGCGTGGCTTGCCGGGCCCACCGGCGGGGCCGGTGAGGATCTCTGGCTCTCCGGGACTGCCCGGAGACGGAGGGACATGCATGGGGAAAACTCCCTGCGGTTCTCGGGGGGAAACCTCCACGGTTTCCGAAGGGTGCCGAACCACAGTAGCCACAGCGGGGAAATGCTCGCACACCAATCACAAATGAATCACGAAATATCGCCTCTTAGAGCACTTGCCGGGCCGCCGCGCGCGTATACCCTGGCAGGAGCGGTGGGAGCACCGGGATCGCCGCTCTCGCAGGGGATTCCAACTCTTCGATCATGGGCATATGCCACCCGGAACGGCCACTTCGGAAAGGGCCGTCCCGGGAGAACGCTTCAGCGAAAAAATCTCAGCGGAGGCGTGCCCGAGGTCCCGCGTAGCGGACCTCAGGAGACGGAACAGCCCGAGGTGTCCGGAAGCGGGGCCGGGCGTCCGATCGAGGGCATGCCGAGCATGACACCGGAGCCGGAGCCCGCCGGTGCGCCCTGGCGAGCCTCCCAGGCGGCGCCCGCGCGGGTACGGCGGAGCCTCAGGGCGGGACCGTCGGCGACCAGGTGGTGCGGCGCCGCGTAGGTGACCTCGGCGCTCACCACGTCGCCGGGGCGCGGAACCTCGGCACCCGGGGTGAAGTGCACCAGGCGGTTGTCGGGGGCCCGCCCCGACATGCGCCTGGTCGCCTCGTCCTTGCGGCCCTCGCCCTCGGCCACCAGCACGTCGAGGGTCCGCCCCACCTGCTTCTTGTTCTCCGCCCAGGAGATCTCGGTCTGCAGGGCGACGAGCCGCTCGTAACGCTCCTGCACGACCTCCTTGGGGACCTGGTGCTCCATGGTGGCCGCGGGGGTGCCCGGCCGAATGGAGTACTGGAAGGTGAAGGCGTTGGCGAACCGCGACTCGCGCACCACGTCGAGGGTGCCCTGGAAGTCCTCCTCGGTCTCGCCGGGGAAGCCCACGATGATGTCCGTGGAGATCGCCGCGTCGGGCATGGCGGCACGGACCCGCTCGATGATGCCGAGATAGCGCTCGGCCCGGTAGGAGCGGCGCATGGCCTTGAGGATCCGGTCGGAGCCCGACTGCAGTGGCATGTGGAGCTGGTGCATGACGTTGGGCGTCTCGGCCATGGCCGCGATGACGTCGTCGGTGAACGCCGCCGGGTGCGGGCTGGTGAAACGGACCCTCTCCAGGCCCTCGATCTCGCCGCAGGCCCGCAGCAGCTTGCCGAAGGCGAGCCTGTCTCCGAACTCCACACCGTAGGTGTTGACGTTCTGGCCGAGGAGGGTGATCTCCAGCACGCCCTGGTCGACCAGGGTGCGGACCTCGTTGAGGACGTCGCCGGGGCGGCGATCCTTCTCCTTGCCGCGCAGGGCGGGCACGATGCAGAACGTGCAGGTGTTGTTGCACCCCACGGAGACCGACACCCAGGCGGCGTAGGCGGACTCGCGCTTGGTCGGCAGCGTGCTCGGGAAGGTCTCCAGGGATTCCCTGATCTCGACCTGGGCCTCCTGCTGGACGCGCGCGCGCTCAAGGAGCACCGGCAGCGAGCCGATGTTGTGGGTGCCGAACACCACGTCCACCCAGGGTGCCCTGCGGACGATCTCTCCCTGGTCCTTCTGCGCCAGGCAGCCGCCCACGGCGATCTGCATGCCGGGATTGCCGACCTTCGAGGGGCGCAGGTGCCCGAGGTTGCCGTAGAGCTTGTTGTCGGCGTTCTCCCGTACGGCACAGGTGTTGAACACGACCACGTCGGCCGTCTCCCCCTGGGCGGCCGGAACGTATCCGGCGTCTTCCAGCAGGCCGGACAGGCGCTCGGAGTCGTGCACGTTCATCTGGCACCCATAGGTACGAACCTCGTACGTGCGGGCGCTCTCCACGGTGGCAGTCATCTCAAGACAAGGGTAGGCGCTCCGCCGGACCTTCGGGTACGGCCCGGAACCCGCCGGACCCGGGGTGAGGAGCCGGTCACTCCAGGTTGATGGCCAACAGGTAAGTGGGCTGTGATCTGATCGGTACCGCAGGGTTAGTGCGGGGTGCCCTTTACAGAATTACGTTATCCACCATGACGGAGAACGGGGACAAGACTCCTTTGGTGGTGCTCGAAGGCGTCAACAAGCACTTCGGCAGCCTGCACGTCCTTCGGGACATCAATCTGACGATCTCCCGCGGTGAGGTCCTCGTCGTCATCGGCCCCTCGGGGGGCGGCAAGTCGACCCTCTGCCGGACGATCAACCGGCTGGAGGCGATCGACCAGGGGACGATCACCTTCGACGGGCAGCCACTCGCCGTCGAGGGTAAGGCGCTGGCCAAGCTCAGGTCCGAGGTCGGGATGGTGTTCCAGTCCTTCAACCTGTTCGCCCACAAGACGATCCTGGAGAACGTCACGCTAGGCCCGATCAAGGTTCGCGGCATCGCCAGGGCCGACGCCGAGCGGCGGGGCATGGAGCTGCTGGAACGGGTGGGCATCGGCGCCCAGGCGTCGAAGTATCCCGCGCAGCTCTCCGGAGGCCAGCAGCAGCGCGTGGCCATCGCCCGCGCCCTGGCCATGGACCCCAAGATGATCCTGTTCGACGAGCCGACCTCGGCACTGGACCCCGAGATGGTCCAGGAGGTGCTCGACGTCATGATCAGCCTTGCCCAGGAGGGCATGACGATGATGGTCGTCACCCACGAGATGGGCTTCGCCCGCCGCGCGGCGGACCGCGTGGTGTTCATGGCCGAGGGCCAGATCGTGGAGGAGAACACCCCCGAGGAGTTCTTCACCAACGCCCGTACCGACCGGGCCAAGGATTTCCTTTCCAAGATCCTCACTCACTGACGGCTCTGCTCATCCCCGATGGAAGACGAGGTAGTGAAAATGCGTGTACGTCGTATTGGAGCCGTGGTGATCGCAGCCGCCGCGGCGGTGGCCGGCCTGACCGCGTGCGGTGACGGCGGCAGTGGAAGCGACAAGTTCGTCGTGGGTATCAAGGTCGACCAGCCGGGGCTCGGGCAGAAGCAGCCCGACGGCTCCTTCAAGGGGTTCGACGTCGACGTGGCCAGGTATGTCGCCAAGGAGCTCGGTTACTCCGAGGACAAGATCGAGTTCAAGGAGGCCATCTCGGCCAACCGCGAATCCTTCATCCAGCAGGGCCAGGTCAACGCGGTGATCGCGACCTACTCGATCACCGACGACCGCAAGAAGAAGGTCGCTTTCGCCGGCCCGTACCTGGTCACCGGCCAGGACATCCTGACCCGGGCGGACGACACCACGATCAACAGTGTCGAGGACCTCAAGACCAAGAAGGTCTGCGGCGCCCAGGGCTCGTCCTCTCCCGCGCGCCTGGTCGAGAAGTTCGGCGACGAGTGGAAGAGCCAGTTCCTCACCGAGCAGCAGGGCTACGGCGCCTGCCTGCCGCTGCTGGAGAACAAGCAGGTTGACGCGATCTCCACGGACGCGACGATCCTGGCCGGCTTCGCCGCCCAGTCCCCCGGCAAGTTCCGCCTCGTCGGCCAGCCCTTCTCCGAGGAGAAGTACGGCATCGGCCTGAAGCTGGACGACAAGGACACCCGCGAGAAGGTCAACGCGGCGGTGGAGAAGATGTTCAAGGACGGCAGCTGGAAGAAGGCCGTCGACACCAACTTCGGCGAGTTCGGGAAGTTCTTCACCACCCCGCCGACTGTCGAGCGCTACTGACCGGTCACATCTCGGCCGGGGCGTGCGGACGCCCCGGCCGGTGACCACTGGAGGAATGAGTGCAGGCACTCTCCGAAGAATTCCGGGTCATTCTGGAAGCTTTCTGGTTGACGATCCGGCTCACCCTCACCAGCGGGCTGGTGGCGCTGGTGCTCGGGACGATCCTCGCGGGGATGCGGGTCAGCCCGCTGCCTGTGTTGCGCGGAATCGGCACGACGTACGTGAACGTCCTGCGGAACACCCCGCTGACCCTGGTGATCGTGTTCTGCGGGCTGGGCCTCGGCCTGGTCCTGGACGTCTCGTTCTCCCCGAGCCTGTCCACCAACTACATGTGGCTCTCCATCATCGGCCTGTCGGCCTACACGGCGGCGTTCGTCTGCGAGGCGATCCGGGCCGGGATCAACACGGTGCCGGTCGGCCAGGCCGAGGCGGCCCGCGCCATCGGGCTCACGTTCGGCCAGAATCTGAGGCTGATCGTGCTGCCCCAGGCGTTCCGCGCGGTGATCGCCCCGCTGGGCAGCATCCTGATCGCGCTGACCAAGAACACCACGATCGCCGCCGCCATCGGGGTCGGTGAGGCGTCCCTGACGATGAAGACGCTCTTCGAGGCGCACGGCGACGCGGTCGTGCAGATCTTCGCCGGGTTCGCTCTGGGCTTCCTGATCCTGACCCTGCCGACCGGGCTGCTGTTCGGCTGGCTCGCCAAGCGCCTGGCGGTGGTCCGATGACCGCGGTGACCACCGAACGCGAGCGGCGCCCGGCGCGCGGGCGTGCCGAGAGCTCCGAGCGCGTCAGCGTCCTGTACGACATTCCCGGCCCCAAGGCCCGGATCCGCAACAACGTGCTCACCGTGCTGGTCATCGGTGTCACGCTGTTCGCGGTGTACGTGTTGGTGACCAAGCTCGACGAGAAGAACCAGCTCAGCGCCGAGATGTGGACGCCGTTCCTCCGCGGCGACGTGTGGCTCAACCTGATCCTGCCCGGCCTGCTGAACACGCTCAGCGCGGCCGCGGTCGCCGCCGTGATCGCGGTGCCGTTCGGATTCGTCTTCGGCATCGGCCGGCTCTCGGAACGGACCTGGATCCGCCTGGCAGCGGGTGCGGTCGTCGAGTTCTTCAGGGCGATCCCGCTACTGATCATGATCTTCGCGGTGATGTTCGGCGGGAGCGCGGTCTTCGGGCTCACCGTGACGCCGTTCGCCGCGGTGGTCGTCGGCCTGGTCCTGTACAACGGCTCGGTGCTGGCGGAGATCGTACGGGCGGGCATCCTGTCCATCCCCCGGGGACAGCGGGAGGCCGCGCTGGCGGTCGGCCTGCGTCCTGGTCAGGTGATGCGGATGATCATGCTCCCGCAGGCGGTCACCGTCATGATGCCGGCGATCGTCGCGCAGCTGGTGGTGTTGCTGAAGGACACCGCCCTGGGCTTCATCGTGTCGTTCGAGGACCTGCTGAACGCGGGGGCGCGCGTGCTGCCCTCCAACTTCAACAACATCATTCCCGCCGTGATCGTCATCGCGATCATCTACATCATCATCAACGTGATGGTGGGCACCGTCGCCACCTGGCTGGAGAGGCGGAGCCGTCGCAGCAGGAAGACGGCGGCCCAGCCGATCGCCCGGCCCGGCTCGCCGACCGCGGTCGAGGTCGAGGTCGGCCAGGGGAACCCGAAACCGTAGACACCACAGCGATCGGGGGCGGTCACCGGGGTCCGGTGGCCGCCCTCTTTCATGCCGGAGCCATCGATCTGGGTGACCGGGCACGGATTGTAGCCGCCCTTTTTCATGCCGGACCCGAACCGGGTGACCGGGCACGGAATCCGGTAGCCGCCCTCTTTCATACCAAACCCGGACCCGAACCAGGTGACCAGGCGCGGAGTCCGGTGGCCCCCGCTTTCGTACCGGGCCTCGAAGCAGGTGACGGTCCCACCAACGGTGAAAACACCCGAAGGCCGACTTATGGAAAAGGTCAGATCAACTACCTCTCTCCCGCTCATTCCTCCCGATCCTGCGGCCCGCGCCGACTGGCGATGGCATATCTCTGGTGACGCGAGCGTGATACCGGCGACACGGAGCGGGTTATCGGGCAGGATTGCGCCATGTCCCCCGAGCAGGCCGTCCTGCCGTACGCCACCTGGCCCTCGCCGATCTCCACGTCCGACGTCGCCCGTTCCGGGCTGCGCCTCGGGTTCCCGACGGTGCTCGGCGAAGAGGTCTGGTGGACCGAGGACCGTCCCGCCGAGGGCGGGCGGACCACCATCGTGCACAGAACTCCAGACGGTGCGCAGCGCGAGTTGCTGAGCGCGCCGTGGAGCGCCAGAACCAGGGTTCACGAGTACGGCGGCCGGTCGTACGCGGTGGTGCCCGGCGAGGGCGTGGTGTTCACGAACTTCGCAGACCAGCGGCTCTACCTGCTGCCCACCGGCGGCGAGCCACGGCCGCTCACACCTGAGCCCGAGCAGCCCACGGACCTGCGCTACGCGGACCTTCTCGTCCACGACGGCCAGGTCTGGTGCGTCAGGGAACGCCACGACGACGGCGAGGTGAGCCGGTCGATCGTGTCCATCCCCCTCTCCGGCGAGGACGCGCCCCGCGAGCGGATCGGCGGGCACGACTTCTACGCCTCCCCCGCCATCTCCCCCGACGGCGAGCACCTGGCCTTCATCTGCTGGAACCATCCGCAGATGCCGTGGAACGGCACCGAACTGCGGGTCTGCCGGCTGGCCGACGGCACCTCCTGGAAGGTCAAGGGCGGCATCTCCGAGTCGGTGCTCGCCCCACAGTGGCGTGACGAGCGGCACCTCTACGTGATCTCCGACTGGTCGGGCTGGTGGAACCTCTACCTGGTCGGGATGTACGGCACCTCAACCAGGGCGCTCTACCCGATGGAGGAGGAGTTCGCGGGCCCGCTGTGGCAGCTCGGCGCGATACCGTACGCGCCGATGGCCGACGGCAGCCTCGCGGTCCTGCACGGGCTGGGCGACCTGAGGCTGGGCGTCTTCGACCCCGACAGCGGTGTGCTGAGCGACCTGGACGTGCCCTACGACGGCTGGGATCCGGTGCTGGCCACCGACGGGCACGCCCTGGTCGGTATCGGGTACGGCCCGGTGCTGCCCCGCTCGATCGTCCGGGTCGACACCGTGACCGGCAGGGCGCAGGAGTTGCGCGGGGACGTCAACGGGCTGCCCGACACCGCCTACCTGCCGCTCCCCAGAACCGTGAGGTTCGAGAGCCGATTCGGGCGCGAGGTGCACGCGTTCCTCTACCCGCCGTCCAACCCCTCGGCACGTGGCGAGGGCCCCCCGCCGTACGTCGTGTTCGTGCACGGCGGGCCGACGGGACACAGCGCCGGAGCGCTCGACCTGGAGAAGGCGTTCTTCACCAGCAGGGGCATCGGAGTGATCGACGTCAACTACGGCGGTTCCACCGGCTACGGCCGCGCCTACCGCGAGCGGCTGCGCGGCCAGTGGGGCGTGGTCGACGTCGAGGACTCGATCGCCGCGGCCGAATGGCTGGCCGCGGAAGGGCTGGCCGACCCTGCGCGGATCGCGATCCGGGGCGGCAGCGCGGGCGGCTGGACGGTCATGGCGGCCTGCTGCACGTCCGACGCGTTCGCCGGGGGCGTCTCCTACTACGGCATAAGCTCGCTCGCCACGTTCAGTGCGACCACCCACGACTTCGAGTCACGCTACATCGAGTGGCTGATCGGCCCGGAAGACCCTGTTCTGTACGCTTCGCGTGAGCCCATCGGCCAGGTGGCGGGGGTGAGCTGCCCGATGCTGCTCCTGCAGGGCCTGTCCGACCCCGTGGTCCCCCCCGAGCAGTCGCAGGTCTTCGTCGACGCCCTCGCCGAACGTGGCGTTCCCTGCACCTACCTCACGTTCGAGGGCGAGGCCCACGGCTTCCGCCGCGCCGAGACCCGCAGCGCGGCACTGGCCACCGAGCTCGCCTTCTACCAGCAGATCTTCCACGTCTGAGCGCTCACCCGAAAGCTCGCCTCACGGCTCCCCGCTCCCCACCCGCGCACCTGTCCGTCCGGCGGGCGACTTTCAGGTGTCGGGCCGGTCAGCGGGCGAACTCGGTGGCCCGGGACTCACGGACGACCGTGATGCGGATCTGACCGGGGTAGGTGAGCTCCTCCTCGACCTGCTTGGCGACATCGCGGGCGATCACCTGAGCCTGGATGTCGTCGACCGCTCCCGGCTTGACCATGACCCTGATCTCACGGCCCGCCTGCATGGCGAAGACCTTCTCGACCCCCTCGTAGGAGGTGGCGATCTCCTCCAGGCGCTCCAGGCGCTTGACGTAGGCCTCCAGTGACTCTCGGCGGGCGCCCGGGCGTCCGCCGCTGATCGCGTCGGCGGCCTGGGTGAGGACGGCTTCGACGGTCTTGACCTCGACCTCGTTGTGGTGGGCCTCGATGGCGTGGACGACGTCCTCGTGCTCGCCGTACCGTCTGGCGATCTCGGCGCCGATGAGCGCGTGGCTTCCCTCGACCTCGTGGGTGAGGGCCTTGCCGATGTCGTGCAGGAGCGTGCAGCGCTTGAGCAACGTCGTGTCGAGCCGCAGCTCGGCCGCCATGATGCCGGCGATGTGGGCGGACTCGATGAGGTGCCCGAGCACGTTCTGGCCGTAGGAGGTGCGGTAGCGGAGCTGGCCGAGGAGGGTGACCAGCTCAGGGTGCATGTCGGTGATGGCGAGCTCCACCAGGGCGTCCTCACCCGCCCGCACGCACAGCTCCTGGACCTCGGCCTTGCTGCGCTCGTGGGCCTCCTCGATGCGCTGCGGATGGATGCGGCCGTCGAGGACGAGTTTCTCCAGAGTCAGCCGCGCGGTCTCGCGGCGGACCGGGTCGAAGCACGACAGCAACACGGCTTCCGGCGTGTCGTCGATGATCAGGTTGACTCCGGTGGTCGACTCGAAGGCACGAATGTTACGACCTTCGCGGCCGATGATGCGCCCCTTCATCTCGTCACCCGGCAGGTGCAGGACGCTCACGACGGACTCGGCGGTCTGCTCGGTGGCCACCCGCTGAACCGCCAATGTGACGATCTTGGTGGCGCGCTTCTCGCCCTCCTTGCGGGCCTCGCCCTCGATCTCCCTGACGATCAGCGCGGCCTCGCGCTTGGCCTGGTTCTCGATCTCCCGGACCAGCTCGGTTCTGGCCTGGTCGCCGGTGAGCCCGGACACCCGTTCCAGGATGGCCTTGCGCTCCTCGGCCACCCGTTCGAGATCCTCGCGTCGGTCGGCCAGCTCGGTCTCCGTCTCGGCGAGCTTGCGTGCCCGGTCGGCCTGGCGCCTGGCCTCATCGTCGAGGCGCTGCTCCCGCTCGGCCAGCCGGTTCTCCCTGCGTTCGAGGTCTGCCCGGAGCTCCTTGAGCTCGTATTTCAGCACCTTGCCCTCGGCCTCGGCCTCCTTGCGCATCTCGGTCGCCGCCTCGACCGCCGCCTCCGATTTGCGCAGAAGCTCTCCGGCGTCGTCCTGGGCCTTCGCCCGGATACCGGCGGCCTCACGCCTGGCCTCCTCCAGCTGAGCCGAAACCTCGGCCTCCTGCTCCGGGGTGAGGCCCTTCGGCCCGGCTCCCCCGATGCGACGCAGCAACACGACCAGCACGGCTGTCATCAAGGCGAGAGCCACAACCGCCACTGCCAACATGACGACCACGACCGGATCCATGCGCGCCCCACCTTCCTCGCGTCGCAAATATCAGGCACACGAGGGGTCACACGCACGGCACGGAAAGCTCAAGAGACGGCGCTGTCGGGACAGAAGTGAACCCAGAGGGATCACTTACCGGCTTTTCCCGCCGGCCCGTTGTCCCGCCCTAATCCGCCAAGCCTGCTTGTCCGTACTACACCGCTATGACAATCCGCACTGCGCGGAGTAACTCCTCACTGCCGTTGAGATTAAGCGTCAGAGAGGTAACGAGCAAGCAAAGACCTAGTGTCAGACCACTTGAACTAGTCGAGGGGATAACCCGAATCTTCCAGGAATGACGTTGTTTCTACCTCATCATCCTCCAGCACTTCGCGGATCACGCGAAACGCCAGGCCAGGACCGTACCCCTTCCGGGCGAGCAGGCCGGCCAGCCTACGAGTCCTGACCGCAGGGTCCAGGCCGCGAGTCGAGGAGAGCTTGCGCCGCACAAGGCGACGGGCGGTCTCCGCCTCCTGCTCGGGGTCGAGCTGCTCCACCGCGTCCTTCACGGTCTCCTCATCCACCCCCCGGTGCCGGAGCTCGGAGGCAAGGGCCTTTCTGGCAAGCCCCCGCCCGGCATGGCGGGAGCTCACCCATGCCGCGGCGAACGCCTCATCGTCGATGAGCCCGACCTCGGAGAAGCGCTCCAGCACGGCGTCCGCCGCCTCCTGGGGCACCTCACGCTTGCGCAGCGCCTCCGCGAGCTGGGCTCGGGTGCGCGGTGCCATCGTCAACAACCGCAGGCAGATCGCCCGCGCCACCGCCTGCGGATCGGCCCCGGCTCCCCGGCTCGCGGGAGAGCCCTCGGCCGGTCCGTCAGGAAGGAGGCCCTCAGGAAAGGCACCCGGGGAATCACCCCCGGACCGCCGCTCACCACGCCGGGAGCCACGTCCCTTCCGGCTTCGCGGCTCGCCACCGACGGAGCCTGCGCCCTCCCCCTGAAGTCCCCCCTCGGGAGCGGGGGCACCATCACCTCGCCCGCGCCCACTCCTGCCCGGCGAGTCGGTCCGAGGCTCGTCGGGCCAGGCGCCCCAGTCTCTCGGCCCGAGTTCGCCCGCCGGACCGAGATCGGCTCCCATCATCAGCGGTCAGCCCGAATCAGGCGTCACCCGGCTTGGGGGTGGCCGCCTTGGAACCGCGACCGGACGCGGCGGCTGCCGGAGCCGAGCCGGAAGCACGGCCGGACGCCGCGGTCGCAGGAGCGGCGGGCGGCGGAGTGGCCGGGCTGTCGACGCGCGGGCCGACGCCGAGCTTCTCCTTGATCTTCTTCTCGATCTCGTTCGCCATGTCCGGGTGGTTCTTGAGGAAGTTTCGCGCGTTCTCCTTGCCCTGGCCGAGTTGGTCCCCCTCGTAGGTGTACCAGGCTCCGGACTTGCGGACGAAGCCGTGCTCCACGCCCATGTCGATCAGGCCGCCCTCGCGGGAGATGCCGACGCCGTAGAGGATGTCGAAGTCGGCCACCCGGAAGGGCGGGGCCATCTTGTTCTTGACGACCTTCACCCGGGTGCGGTTGCCGACCGCCTCGGTGCCGTCCTTCAGCGTCTCGATGCGGCGGATGTCGAGACGCACCGAGGCGTAGAACTTCAGCGCCTTTCCACCGGTCGTGGTCTCGGGCGAGCCGAACATGACGCCGATCTTCTCACGGAGCTGGTTGATGAAGATCGCGGTGGTGCCGGTGTTGTTGAGCGCGCCCGCGACCTTGCGCAGCGCCTGGGACATCAGGCGTGCCTGGAGGCCGACGTGGCTGTCGCCCATCTCACCCTCGATCTCGGCCTTGGGCACCAGGGCCGCGACCGAGTCGATGACCAGCAGGTCGACGGCGCCGGACCGGATCAGCATGTCGGCGATCTCCAGCGCCTGCTCGCCGGTGTCGGGCTGGGAGACGAGCAGCGCGTCGGTGTCGACGCCCAGCTTCTGGGCGTACTCCGGGTCGAGCGCGTGCTCGGCGTCGATGAACGCGGCGATGCCGCCACCGCGCTGGGCGTTGGCCACCGCGTGCAGGGCGACCGTGGTCTTGCCCGAGGACTCGGGACCGTAGACCTCGACGATGCGGCCACGCGGGAAGCCCCCGATGCCGAGGGCCACGTCGAGCGCGATGGAGCCGGTGGGGATCACCTCGATGGGCGCCCGGGTCTCGTCGCCCAGGCGCATGATGGAGCCCTTGCCGAACTGCCGCTCGATCTGAGCGAGCGCGGTCTCGAGCGCCTTCTCGCGGTCGTTAGCTGCCATGGGAGCCCCCCTGGAGGGTCGCGGGTTGGATCGGTTGCCAGAAAGCTACGGGGTGCCGCCGACAATTTCGGGAGGGCACGCCAGGAGTGACGGCCCGTTCAATATAGCCGAACGACTGTTCGATCGTGGCCTGTTGGCGCCACGCGTTCCAGGAACCGTGATCCGCCGCGGAACTCTCCCGCGTGGCCGGGTACAGATGAAGGGGCCGTGGCCGCGAGGAGCGCCACCCCATCCGGGAGGCGACATTTCCGATAATTGCCCTGAGCCTGTTGCAACCAGGCTGACCTGGGGTGATCCTGAGGGGAAACGACCCGAGGTGTCCGACGTGCCCAACACGTTCACGCAGCAACGCCTAGCCCATCTCGACTCCCTGGCCGCCGAACTGCAACGACGAGGGCTGGTCAGCCGCACCCTCGGAGGCACCACTCCGGTGCTGTGGGTATGGCATCCGGACAGCGGCCGGCAGACCATCGTCTTCGCCACCCCGGTCAAGGACGGCTGGCTGTTTCTGTGGTCACCGGACGGCGAGGAGAGCACCGACGACCCCGTGCACGCGGCCGACTCGGTGGAGAGGCTTCTCGCTCCGCCTGTGGAGCCCTCCTGACCGCCCCCGGGTCACCCTCAGCGGAGCCTGGGAGAGACGTCGGTCACCCCGCACACGGCGTGCCAGACCTCCTTCGCCCCGACCCCCTCGGCCAGCGCCTGGATCACGGTCCGGCCGCCGAGGTCGGCGATGACGTAGTCATGGGCCCACGACTCGGCGTACTGGTCGCCGAAGTGCAACTTCATCCGCTTCCAGAAATCCGACAGGCGCATGCCCCAAGTATGGGACCACACCGGCGTGCCGCGGCCCACGCCCGGAACACCGCCGGGCACACCGCCGGGCACACCACTGAGCACACCGCCGGAACACCGCCGGGCACACCACTGAGCACACCACTGAGCACACCACTGAGCACACCACTGAGCACACCACTGAGCACACCGCCGGGCCGCGAGTCGGCCCCGTCCCGATCACCCGGTCCCGATCACCCGGTCCCGGTGGAAGAGAGACGGGCTGTCGGGCGGGGGGCGGGGGGCCGTCAGCGGCCGGGTACGCGCGCCGGGCGGGAGTACGCCCCCCCAGAAGGGGACGCTCCCCAGAAGGGTGGCGCTCCCCAGAGGGGTGGCGCACGTCAGAGGGGTGGCGCACGTCAGAGCACCCGGGAGCCGTACATCTCGCCGAGGGGGTCGGCGAGCAGTTCCACGCGCGCCCCATCCGGGTCGGCGAAGTAGATGGAGGTACCGCTCTCCACCTGGTGCGGCACGCCCGCCGCCGCCAGCTTGCCCCGCAGATGCTCCCAGGTGGAGGGGGCCACGGAGATGGCGACGTGGTGGAGCCCGCCGAGGACCTCCCGGTAGGGGCCGAGGTCCAGACCTGGGAAGTCGAAGAAGGCAAGGAGGTTGCCGTTGCCGATGTCGAAGAAGAAGTGGTTCGACCCCCGGTAGTCGCGGTTCTCGAAGATCTCCGTGAGGGGGAACTCCAGAAGGTCCTGGTAGAACCTGATCGTCGCCTCGACGTCGGAGGAGATCAGTGCGAAGTGGTGCAGCCCCCTCGCGCTGCTCGGCGGACGGCCCTCCCTCAGGTGTTCCGCTCTGATCCGCTCGCGTTTCGCCTCGATGGCCTGATAGTCGATGCTCACCGTTCGCTCACCGCTCATAAGTCGTATGTTCGCCAAAGCATGCCCTCCACATCTTTCCCCGCCCGAACTCCGAGGCATCCTCCGGTGTTCGGCTGACGACGGAGAGCGACCCGCCTCGGGGCAGGTCATGGTGGCAGAGCCTCGTCGAACCCCTCCGGTGTGGAGAGCGCGCGATCCGGCCGTGAGACCGGTGGATCACGTATCCGCAGGTGATGAACCGGCCTCCGGCCTCTCTCCGCCTCTGGCCCGTGGCAGGCGGCGACGGGTTCTGTCGGTGCCGCCGTGCAGTATGGACGGTGGCCCGGTTGGTCGGCCGAGCCGGGAGGCAGGGGGCACGCGATGAGCGAGACGGCAGGCGCGGACGGGGCGCTGGGGCACTTCACCCGGATGACCAGGGACTGGTTCACCGGGGCGTTCGCCGCACCGACCGCGGCGCAGGAGGGGGCGTGGGCGGCGATCGCCCGGGGTGACAACACCCTGGTGGTCGCCCCCACCGGCTCCGGCAAGACGCTGGCCGCCTTCCTGTGGTCGCTCGACCGGCTGGCGGCCGGGCACCCGGCCACCGAACCCCCCGGAGACAGCGGGTCTCTCCGGGATGCCGCCTCTCCCACGTCCGGCGAAGACGCCGGCTTCCCCGCGAGTGCCGGAGGCGCCAGATCTTCCCCCTCCGCCGGAGACACCGGATCTCCGGCGGGCACCACCGCGATCGCGGACGCCCCGGCGGGCGCCACCGTCGCGGGCGTGACGAACGGTACGGGTGCCGGTGGGAGGCGCAGGCGTTCGCAAGGGGGCGACGAACCGCCGAGGCTGTGCCGGGTCCTTTACGTGTCGCCGCTCAAGGCTCTGGCGGTCGACATCGAGCGCAACCTCCGGGCACCGCTGGCCGGGCTGAAGCAGACCGCGAGAAGGCTCGGCCTCCCGGTGCCGGAGATCTCGGTGGCGATCCGCTCCGGCGACACCTCCCCCGAGGAGCGACGCCGGTTCGCGACCAGGCCGTCCGACATCCTGATCACTACCCCCGAGTCGCTGTTCCTGCTGCTCACCGGCCAGGCCCGGGAGGCACTGCGCGGTGTGGAGACGGTCATCGTCGACGAGGTGCACGCGGTGGCGGCCACCAAGCGCGGCGCGCACCTGGCCCTCAGCCTGGAGCGGCTCGACGCTCTCCTGCCCCGGCCCGCGCAGCGCGTCGGCCTGTCGGCGACCGTGCGGCCGGTGAGCGAGGTCGCCGCCTTCCTGGGCGGCCCCTGTCCGGCGACCGTGGTCCAGCCGCCCTCGGGGAAGGAGATCGAGGTCGAGGTGGTCGTCCCGATCGAGGACATGACGGAGCTCGACACGCCCCCCACCTCCCCCACCCCCGGCGAAGACCTGTGGCCGACCGAGACTCCGGCCAAGCGGTCGATCTGGCCGCATGTGGAGGAGCGGCTGTTCGACCTGATCGGGAATCACGGTTCCACGATCGTGTTCGCCAACTCGCGGCGGCTGGCCGAACGGCTGTGCACCCGTCTCAACGAGCTGGCGTGGGAGCGGGGTGCAGCCGAGGCGGAGCGGGCCGGAGGCGACACGGAGGCGGGCCCGGTGCACTGGGCCGAGGGCTTCCCCAAGCCCCCTGCCTCCCTGTCCACCCCGGCGGCCATGATGGCGCAGGCCGGCTCGGCCAAGGGGGTCGTCCCGGAGATCGTACGGGCCCACCATGGGTCGGTGTCGAAGGAGGAGCGCTCCCAGATCGAGGAGGCGCTCAAGTCCGGACGGTTGCCCGCCGTGGTCGCGACCTCCAGCCTGGAGCTCGGCATCGACATGGGCGCGGTGGACCTGGTGGCCTGTGTGGGAGCGCCGCCGAGCGTGGCGAGCGGCCTGCAGCGGATCGGCCGGGCCGGGCACCAGGTGGGAGCCGTCTCACGCGGCGTGATCTTCCCCAAATACCGGGGGGACCTGGTCCAGACGGCCGTGGTGGCCGAGCGGATGCGGAGCGGGGAGATCGAGGAGCTGCGCTATCCGCGCAATCCTCTCGATGTCCTCGCCCAGCAGATCGTGGCGATGACCGCGCTGGACGAGTGGACCGTCGACGAGCTGGAGGAGGTCGTGCGGCGAGCCGCCCCCTACCGGACGCTGCCCAGAAGCGCGCTGGAGGCGACGCTCGACATGCTCGCCGGGCGCTACCCGAGCGAGGAGTTCGCCGAGCTGCGACCGCGCGTCGTCTGGGATCGGGTGGCCGGCACCCTGCGGGGTCGTCCCGGAGCCCAGCGGCTGGCGGTCACCAACGGCGGCACGATTCCCGACCGGGGGTTGTTCGGTGTGTTCCTGGTCGGCGAGAAGTCCTCCCGGGTGGGCGAGCTGGACGAGGAGATGGTCTACGAGTCGCGGGCCGGGGACGTGTTCGTGCTGGGCGCGACCTCCTGGCGGATCGAGGAGATCACGGCTGACCGGGTGCTGGTCACTCCCGCGCCCGGGCAGCCGGGGAAGCTCCCGTTCTGGCACGGCGACACCGCGGGGCGTCCGGCGGAGCTGGGGAAGGCCATCGGCGCGTTCCTCCGCGAGATGTCCGCGGCGGGTGCGGACGCCCAGGCGGGAGGCGGTGGTACGGAAAGTGCGAGGCCGGGGGACACGAAGGCGGGAAGGGCACAGGCCGGAACGGGAAGCCCGGGAACGGGAAACGCGGCACGGGACGGAGCCCTGGAGAGGATCAGGTCGGCGGGGCTTGACGGGTTCGCCGCGGCCAACCTGCTCGCCTACCTGGCCGAGCAACGGCAGGCGACCGGTTACGTGCCGGACGACCGGACGTTGCTGGTCGAGCGGTTCCACGACGAGCTGGGCGACTGGCGGGTGGTGGTGCACTCCCCGTACGGAGCACGGGTGCACGCGCCGTGGGCACTGGCGATCGGGCGGCGGCTGCGAGAGCGCTACGGCGTCGATGTGCAGGCCGTGCACTCCGATGACGGGATCGTGCTGCGCATCCCCGACACGCTCTCGGAGCCCCCATCCGACGTCGCCACCTTCGACGCGGACGAGATCGAGCGGATCGTCACCGAGGAGCTCGGCGGCTCGGCGCTGTTCGCGGCGCGGTTCCGCGAGTGTGCGGGGCGGTCCCTGCTGCTGCCGCGCCGCGTGCCGGGCAGGCGGTCACCGCTCTGGCAGCAGCGGCAGCGCGCGTCGCACCTGCTGAACGTGGCCGGCCGCTACGAGTCGTTCCCCGTGGTGCTGGAGACGATGCGCGAGTGCCTTCAGGACGTGTTCGACGTTCCGGGGCTGGTCCGGCTGATGCGCGACATCGAGGCGCGGCGGGTCCGGTTGGTGGAGGTCGAGACCGAGAAGGCGTCGCCGTTCGCGGCGTCGCTGCTGTTCAACTACGTCGGGGCGTTCATGTACGAGGGGGACGCCCCGCTGGCCGAGCGCCGCGCTCAGGCGCTCGCGCTCGACACGAGCCTGCTGGCCGAGTTGCTGGGCCAGGCCGACCTGCGCGAACTGCTCGACCCCGACGTGATCGCCGACACCGAGCGGGGGCTGGCCCGGCTGGACCGGCCGCTGCGCGACGCCGAGGATCTGGCCGACCTGCTCCGCTCGCACGGTCCCCTGGTGTCCGAGGACGTGAGCGTGCGCGGGGGTGACCCGGCCTGGCTGGCCGCGCTGGAGGACTCCCGGCGGGCGATCAGGGTTCGGGTGGCCGGGCAGGAGCGGTGGGCGGCGATCGAGGACGCCGCCCGGCTACGCGACGCTCTCGGCGTGCCGTTGCCCGCAGGGGTGCCGCACGCGTTCCTGGAACCGGTGGACGATCCGCTGGGCGACCTGATCGCCAGGCACGCCCGCACGCGCACCCCCTTCCCCGCGAACACGGCCGCGGCCAGGTTCGGCCTCGGCGCCGCGGTCGTCACCGACGCGTTGCGCCGCCTGGCCTCCTCGGGGCGGGTGGTGAGCGGGGAGTTCAGACCGGGTGGCCGGGGCGAGGAGTGGTGCGACGCCGAGGTGCTGCGGATGCTGCGCCGCAGGTCCCTGGCCAGGCTCCGTAAGGAGGTGGAACCGGTCTCCGCGGAGACTGTGGCCGTCTTCGCCCCCGCCTGGCACGGCATCACCGACTCCCCGCTGCGGGGCAGGCCGCCGATCGACGCGCTGGTGAGCGCGATCGAGCAGTTACAGGGCTCGGCGGTGCCCGCGTCGGCGCTGGAGACGCTGATCCTGCCCTCGCGGGTGCCCGGATACGACCCGTCGCTGCTGGACGAGCTGACGGCCTCCGGCGAGGTGATCTGGGCGGGGCAGGGGTCCCTGCCCGGTGGCGACGGCTGGGTGTCGCTCTACTTCGCCGACACCGCGCCGCTGCTGATGCCCGCTCCCGCCGACATCACGCTGACCCCGGTGCACGGGGCGGTGCTGGAGGTGCTGAGCGGTGGGGGCGCGCTCTTCTTCCGCGAGCTGGCGAGCCGGGCCGGCGTTCTGCCGGCCGGTTCGGTCCCGGACGACCGTACCCTGTCGTCCGCCGTGTGGGATCTGGTGTGGTCGGGCCGGATCACCGGTGACACGCTGGCGCCGTTGCGGGCCACGCTCGGGACGGGACGCCCCGCGCACCGCCCGGCCCCGACCCGGCGGCGGCGGGCGGTGCTGCCGAGCCGGAGCGGCCCGCCCACGGTGGGCGGGCGCTGGTGGACGCTGCCCGCCCTCGCCGAGGACGCCACCCAGCGCGCCCACGCCCAGGCCGAGGTGCTGCTGGAGCGGCACGGCGTGGTGACCAGGGGCGCGGTGACCGCCGAGCGGCTGCCGGGCGGGTTCGCCGCGGTCTACCAGGTGCTTCGCGCCTTCGAGGAGAGTGGCCGGTGCCGCAGGGGCTACTTCGTGGAGGGGCTGGGCGGCGCCCAGTTCGCCCTTCCCGGTGCCGTCGACCGGATGCGCGCCATGTCCGTCTCGCTCACCTCACCGCCGAACACGGCACCGGTGTCCGACCCGTGGAGCACCCGGAGACCTGAGAGGGCGGGGGAAAGCGCCCGGCGAGCGGTGGTGCTGGCGGCGACCGACCCGGCCAACCCGTACGGGGCGGCCCTGCCGTGGCCCGCCCATCCTGGCGAGGTGTCCCACAAGCCGGGCAGGAAGGCCGGGTCCCTGGTCGTGCTCGTCGACGGGCATCTGATCCTCTACGTCGAGCGCGGCGGTAAGACCCTGCTGTCCTTCTCCGGCGACGACCGCCTCCGGCCTGCCGTCGACGCCCTCGCGCTCGCCGTGCGTGACGGCGCCCTCGGCAAGCTGACCGTCGAGCGCGCGGACGGCACCGCCATCAACGACTCCCCTCTGGCCGCCGCCCTGGAATCCGCGGGCTTCCACCCAACCCCCCGGGGGCTGCGCCTGCGCGCCTAATGCTCCGTTCCCAATGACGGTGTGGGCGCGTTCCCCGATCCGGTCGGGGGGCCGGATCTCTACTCCGTTCCAGGATCTTCGAGTCCTCAGCGGAGGTCGCGAACGCGCTGCGGGGAAACCGAGATTGTCGGGCCTGCCTTCCTGATGCCAGGACCGTGGTGGATCTGTACTTCCGATGAGGAACGTCGCACCAGGAACTGCCCGCACCGCTGTGGTGATCGCCTCATGACCCCGCAGGTTCACGGACTCACGGCCGGGCGGTGAAGTCGCGGGCGGTGAAGTCGCGGGCGGTGGAGTCGCGGGCGGTGAAGTCGGGGGCGGTGGAAGCATCCGGCTCCGGTGCCGGCGTACTGGCCGCGGAGGCGATCTCGACCTCTCGGGTGGCGTGCAGGATGTCCATCCAGACCCGGTTGAGCAGCGTGGCGAGTGACAGGAGCAGTCCCACGAGCACCACCACACGCATTGCGACACCGTCTGGCAGGAGGTTGGCGAGCACGAGCGCGCAGAGGGCGAGATCGGTGATGATCATCACGGCGATGACCAGTGAGTAGACGCGGACGCGCTGCTTGGTCCAGAAATACACGCCGTTCACCGGGTCCTCACGGCGAGGTCTCCGGCGCTGGTTCCTGAGGTTGTGGAGGAAGCGCGAATCCCAGATGAACGCCAGCAGCAACACCGGAAGTATCTGGGCGACGGTGGCATAGAAGTCTCTGGGCACTGCTTTTCTCCTCTGAGGTTTCGCGGGCCCTGACCAGCCCGCGTACCGGACCCGCGTACCGGACCCGCGAACGGAGCCGGCCCCGAAAGAACCCGTCACGCCTTCGCCCGGTAGAAGACATGTCCGGCCAGCGCCTGGACTCCCAGGTCGGCGCCGCCGTCGAAACACTCCCACTCGGCGAAGCCCGCTCTCCGTAGGGCGTCGTCGATCTGCTCGGCGGGAAAACAGACCATGTGCAGCCTCGCGTCGACACGTGTCCACGAATCCCCGTCACGACTGAACAGGGTGATGTCGCTCACCGCCGCTCCGGTAGCCGCGTCAAGGTGTGCCCTGACCACGCAGACGTCGTCGTCGGACGTCTCGGCGAACGTCCCCCTCCAGTTGACGGCCGCCGCGGCCGGCGTGTTGACGTCGAAGACGAGGAGGCCACCCGGCCGTAGTACCCGCCGCGCCTCCACGCAGAACCGTCGCAGGTTCGGCGTCCCGCCGAGGTGGTTGACGCTGTTGTACGTCGACAGGACCACGTCGTAGTCGTCGACGGGCCCCATGGCGAGCACGTCGGCCCGCCAGACCCGGGCCGACGGGGCGTTGCGCGTCGCCAGTTCGACCATGGCGCCGGAGATGTCGATCGCGTCCACGGTGAACCCTCGTCCGGTCAGCGCGGCGGCGATCCGGCCGGTACCGCAGCACAGGTCGAGAACCCTGGCCCCTGGCGGAACGGCCGGCGCCATCAGGGCCAGCAGCGGATCGAGCGCGACCGAGACGAACTGCGGAGCCCAGTGGCGGTCGTAGTAGGCCGCGACGGGATCGAACTCGGCCATCTCTACTCAACCTCCATACGGGCGACTCGGAAGCCGGTCGCCTCTCCTCGCGTGGCCGGATGGCTGGAGACCCGGAAGCACGCCGTCCGATCAGGGGGCCGCCACCGAGATCCCTTGGTGACGCGCAGGATCTCCTCGAAACTCTCCCCGCCGACGGAGTCGGAGGCCGCCGTGTACGGGTACCCCTCCGGGCCGGCGGGAGGAACACCGTATGGGCTGCTCACCCGATTACTGGACCGAGCAGGCCACCCGGGCCTCGCGCGTCTCCTTCGACCGGCCAGGCGGCGGGCCGCCGCCCGAGCGCTGGGAGGAGGGCATGATCCGCTGGCTGGGCCCCGCCGGGTACGACGTCGACTACTGCTCGGCCCTGGACCTGCACGCCGGACGCGAGCTACTGGCCGGCTACCGGCTGCTGATGGTCAGCGGACATGACGAGTACTGGTCGGCGGGGATGCGCGACAGCGTCGAGGAGTTCGTCCGCCGGGGTGGCAACCTGGCCGTCTTCTCCGGCAACACCTGCTGGTGGCAGTTCCGGCTGGAGGACGACGGGCGCACCATGGTCTGCTACCGCGACGCGATCGCCGACCCGATGGCCGCCGTGGACCCCGCCCTCACCCCGGTCGAGTGGTCGAGCGCGCCGGTGAACCGTCCGGAGAACGGCCTGACCGGGGTCAGCTTCCGGCGCGGCACCGGGACCTGGGGACCGTACATGCGGCTCATGCACGAGGAGTCCTCCACCGTCCGCTTCCCCGAGCACTGGGTGTTCGAGGGCACCAAGCTGGGCGAGGGCGACACGTTCGGCAAGGGCGCCATCGGCTACGAGACGGACGCCTGCGACTTCGTCGAGGAGGACGGGGTGCCGGTGGCCACCGGGCGCGACGGCACCCCGCCGTCCTTCGTCATCCTGGCCACCGCGGACCTGCGGCACTGGCATCGGTACGGCCAGGGCGGCATGGCCACCATGGGCGTCTTCAGCCTCGGCGCCGGGACGGTGTTCACCGCCTCCACCGTGAACTGGGGAAACACCCTGCACGACCCGATCGTGGACCGGATCACCCGCAACGTGCTGGACCGGCTGTCGGCGCGCGCGGGCGGCTGGGAGACCATCGGCGGCGCGGACGAGATCCGTGCGCTGACCGTGTTCGGCTCCCTGCTGTACGGCGCCACCCGGGACGGCTCGCTGCTCACTCGCGAGGTCTCGGGCCAGAACCTGCGCTGGCGTCCCGCGGGCACCGCCCCCGCGCTGGTCGCCCTGGCCACCCCCAGGGAGGCCACCGGCGTCCACCCGATCGGCCTGTACGGTCTCACCTCCGACGACCGGCTCGTCTACCGCGACCCCGAGCACGACTGGGTCACCCTCGCCGACGGGCCCTGCGGCGGGGTCGGCCTGGGCATGGTGAACGGCGAGCTGTTCGCCGCCGCCGCGGAGGGCCTGTGGCTGTCGGTCAGCGAGGCGAGGGAGTCGCCGAAGACGTACTCGCAGTCTCCCTCGGTCCTCTCGTACAGCAGCGGCCTTGGGGAACAGTGGAGGCGCTGGTGGCAGAGCACCGCCCCGACCGGCCGGTACCGCCGATGGCCGGTACCGCCACGGTCGGGGCGGTTGTGCATCTGCTGGCCACCGCCATCGAGGAGGGCCGGGACCTGTCCTCGATGAGCGGCATCCTGGCCGACAGCTCCTATCGTCCGCTACCGGCCTGACGGCCCGGCCTCACTTCAGGTGCCGGGCGAAGAACCGGTTCCCGTCGTCCCCCTCGAACTGCGGGACGCCGGTGTGCCCGCCCATATTGGCGTGCAGCGTCTTCTCCTTGGAGCCGAAGGCGTCGAATAGGTCCAGGGCCAGCTGCCGGTCGTTCCCTTCGTCGTCCCACTGCAGCAGGACCTGCAGCGGAATGGTGACCTGCCGGGCCTCCTCGAACATGCTGCGGGGTACGAAACTCCCGGCGAACAGAAGGGCGGCCGAGATGCGCGGCTCGACCACCGCCAGCCGGAGGCCGATGGCGATCACCCCTCCCGCGTACCCGACCGGGCCGCCGATCTCGGGCAGCGAAAGGAGGGCGTCCAGGGCGGCCCGCCATTCCGGGACCGCCTTTTCGACCAGCGGGAGGACGAGCCGGTCGACGATCTCGTCGTCGACCGGCTCGCCGGCCTCCAGCGCCCGGTGCAGGTCGGCGCGGGCCTCCTCTGCGGCGGCGAAACGGGGCCGGTCACCGCCCCCTGGGAGCTCGATGGTGGCCGCGGCGAAGCCCTCCGCCGCGGAGTGCCGGGCCCGGGCCACCAGTCGGGGGTACATCTTGTGCAGTCCGCCGGGGTGGCCGACCAGGATCAGCGGCGCCGGTGCGGATGCGGATGCGGGCGTCCACAGGATGCCGGGGATCTCGCCGAGGGTGAATTCGCGCTCGAGGACACCGTCGTCGAGGCGCTGTTCAGAAGTGAATCGCACGGTCGTGCCTTTCGGGAGTGCTCTTGAACGGCGCTCCCGGACGACCTATCGCCCGACCGTGACCCCGGAGGGGAGCACCCATGTCGATACGTTCACGGGTACCACCTCCTCGGTCTCTCGCACGGCCTCCGGAAAACTAGCAGTGGTCGCCGTGGTCCGCCAACAGGTTTTCGCGGAGGCTCCGTGGCCGGACGCCACGGAGCCACTCGCCTGAAGGCCAGAGCCGTGTGGTCAAGGGCTTTGGGCCTGTGACGTGATCGCAACGCGGCGAAACCGGAACACCACGCAGAGCTACCAGAGGTCTCATCGCGGCTTCCCGAGTGGAGGGCCGTTCAGTGCATGATCCGCTCGTTCGTTGGGGTTCGGCGAAACCCCGTTGGGCGGTCCCTGGGTCTGGCTAAGGTCCGGTCGTGCCGGTGGAGTTTCTGAGTGATGAGCAGGCCGAGGCGTACGGGACGTTCGCCGAGGAGCCGACGAGGCCCGAGCTGGAGCGGTTTTTCTTCCTGGACGACGTCGACCGGGACCTGATCGCGCTGCCGCGGACCAAGCACCATCAGCGCGGCGCCATCGCCGAAGTACTTCGGGTTCAAGCGCGGCATCACCTGGCTCAACGCCGTCAAATGGGCCGAGTTGCATCGGATACAACGTGCTGAATGTCCGTTGTGGGGGATGGCTCGGCCTGGTTAAACGTGGTTGTCCTTTGGCTTCGCAGCCGGAACCGGAGGATTGCCCAGGTTCGTCTCAGCCGCTGATAGTTGGCGGCTGAACGGCGAACGCCTGGCCTTGTAGGGGCCAGGCGTTCGGTGCGGCACTGAACTGATGTCAATGCGCTGGGTCAGATCACGCATGACATCAGCTTTCGGGTCGCGATGCAAATTAGACCCGGAGGGGGGTGTTGATCATTCCAAAGAATCCTCGTCAGACCGGCGCAAAGGCTGCTTCAGCCGCTGCTAAGGCCCTGACCAGCGCGAATGCGACCAAGGCGGAGAAGTCCGCTGCGGCCAGCGCACTGTCGCAGGCTCCCAAGAGCACCGGCCAGACCGGCGCGAAGGCCGCTTCGGCCGCCGGCAAGACGCTGGCGAACCCGAATGCGACCAAGGCGGAGAAGGCTGCCGCAGCCAGCGCGCTGGCGCAGACGCCGGTCCGCCCGAAGAAGAAGTAGCACGCGGCTGCTCGGGGCCTACACCCGGGCAGCCGCCCCGCTGAACGCCGTCTCCGACGGCTGCTCCGCATACTCAGAGCTTGCCGTGTCCTTGTCTTTTGATCACATCAACCACAACAATGTTGCGGTGAATGCAACGGAAGCTCGTGAGGGTCATGTCAGCCGCTTGGCCGGGTCCGCCGGCTTGGAACTCGTCGATGGAGTGGTCCACCTCGACCCTTCAAGCGCGGTGTTCGAGGCGATGCTGCTGGGCTGGGCACGCCAGCAACGCACTCGTTTCCTCAACGAGGAGACGACGATCAAACCGCGGATGTCGCTGGTGCGGCGTTTGGCTGACTTCACGAACCAGTACCCGTGGCAGTGGCAACCTGCCGATGGTGAGGCGTTCATAGCTCACCTGCGGTCCCCGAACCGCAAGAAGCCGGTCGTTCTGTCGACAGGGCGGGGCTACGAGACCACCCTCGCTCTGTTTATGGACTTCATCACCGACCGCCGCTACGGATGGGCGGCGGAGTGCCTGGAGCGGTTCGGACAGACCCCGCAGCAGATCTTCCACGAGGACAATCGTGTCGCCCACGTGGCCGAATACGAGGGCCAGCCTGATCGCCGCCCGTTGACCTACGACGAGGTCCAAGCCCTGTTCGACGCCGCCGACAGCCGAGTTGAGGAGGCCCAGACTCGGGGCCGCAAAGGCGCGTTGACCGCGATGCGCGACTCCGCCCTGCTCAAGACGGTCTACGCCTACGGGCTGCGGCGCAACGAGGCGCGGATGCTCGACCTCGCCGACCTTCGGCGGGCTCCGAAAAGACCGCAGTACGGCAAACACGGCGGCCTCTACGTCCGCTACGGCAAGGCCTCCAACGGCAGTCCGCCCAAGCGCCGCACGGTGTTCACGGTCAAGGAGTTCGACTGGATCGTTGACGTGCTCGACCACTGGTGCACCGAGGTCCGCCCCGCCTTCTCACCTGGCAAGCTCGCCGCACTGTTTGTCACCGAACGCTCCAGCCGCATGTCCCTGCGCGGCGTCAACATGGCTTTCACCACGGCCAGAGACGCCGCTGGCCTACCGCCCGAACTGGATCTGCACTGTCTGCGGCATTCGTACATCACGCACCTCGTGGAGTTCGACTATCCCGAGAAGTTCGTGTCCATGCAGGTCGGCCACAGCTACGCCAGCACGACCGCGATCTACACCGGTGTGTCCGACGAGTACCGCAACCGGGTGATCCAGCGCGCCCTGAAGGACCGCCACCCTGACCTCTGGGAGAGTCAATGATCAAGAAAATGGGGATCACCTGGAACCTGCGCAAGCTCATGGCCGACCGCGACATGTTCCAGACGACGGACATGGTCCCGCTACTCGCCGAACGAGGCGTCCATCTCTCCCGCGAGCAGGTCTTCCGGTTGGTCACCCAGCCCCCGCAGCGGCTGTCGATGGACACCCTCGCTGCGCTCTGCGACATCCTTCAATGCACCCCGAACGACTTGATCGAAGTCGAGACGGTCAATGCCCAGGTCAGCAAGGCTGTCGGAGACACGGACCGTCCTGCGCCGCAGGTTCGGCGGACCACGATCCGTCGACCGGGCCAGTGAGCCGCACCCGCGACGAGCGCAGAGTCGCAGAACGCCACGAACGACGCGTCCGGATCATCAATGCGCTCACCACCCGCCTGCCTGACCTGGACGCGGAGGCCGCGTCGGACGCACTGCTGCAGGCGCGGGCCGAACGCGGCGTCGCCCAGCGGGAGCTCGACGAGCACTTGGCCGCGCATCCGGACGCGCTCACCTCCGGCGATCCACGTTGCCCGGCCGTGATCGTGCGCCTCGCGCAGGCCCTGCTCGCCGCCGGACACACCGGTGTCACCTCGCCCGGTTGCTCGGAATGTCGACGCACCGGCATCACGCTGCCCCGCAGCGGCCCGGGCGGCCGGATCTGCCAGGCATGCGCCGCACGAAGCTCCCTGAACAAGAAGCCGTGCGGGCGCTGCGGTCGCACCGCCAGGATTTCCGCTCGGCGCGACGAAGGTGGCATCTGCTATTCCTGCTACCGCAAGGATCCGCAGGTCACCGAGGACTGCGCGGGCTGCGGACGTTCGCGGATGCCCGCCACCCGGCGCTCGGATGGCAAGCCGCTCTGTGAAGCCTGCTGGACTCCGCCCGCGCATACCTGCACCGCCTGCGGTCGCGTCGGCCGCGCCCATTCCCTCGGCTCGGCCGGGGCGCTCTGCCCGACCTGCTACCGCCACCTTGCCCAGCCTCGCCGGACCTGCGGGAACTGCGGCAGGCACCAGCAGATTGTCCGCCGAGCCACTACCAACAGCCCTGACCTCTGCTGGAACTGCGCGACCCCGGCCGCAACCCCGTGCTCAACTTGTGGGCAGGTCCGCCCCTGCACCAAGAACTCTCAAGGGCGGCTCGTCTGCCGCACCTGTCGGCCCCGGCCCACCAGTGTGTGCTCTGCTTGCAGCCAGGTTCGCCCCGTGCACGCCCACTGGCCCCGCGGACCGGTCTGTGGCGCCTGCTATGTCCGCATCCTCGACCACTCCGATGAGTGCCACCTCTGCCACGAGCAGCAACCTCTGATCGCAAGGGACGACAGCGGTCACAACATCTGCGGCCCATGCGCCGGCATGCCCGGCATCTACACCTGCCTGGCCTGCGGCAAGGGCGGACGCCTCTACGCTGATGGCCGCTGCCCCCGCTGCGTGCTCTTGCTCCGCCTCGAAGAACACCTCGCTGGACCCGATGGCCAGGTCTCCTGCCAACTCCGTCCGCTGCAGGACGCGCTGGCCGCCGCAAACGACCCCCGCGGTGTCCTGTGCTGGCTGCGGCGAAGCCCGAACGCACACCTACTGGGCGAACTTGCCGCAAGCGGAAAGCCGCTTAGTCACGACCTTTTAGACGAACTCCCGCCCAGCCGCTACGAGCACTACGTCCGGCAGACTCTGGTTCACACCGGCGTGCTGCCCGAACGCCACGAAGACCTCGACCGGATCCCCGCCTGGCTGGATCAACTCCTGGCCGACCGGCCTACCCAGCACGCCGCCCTGATCCGACCGTTCGTCCACTGGTTCCTGCTCAAACGGGCCCGCCGCCGAGCCGCCCACCGGGGACGACCCGCCATGGCGGGCACCTACGTCCGCACCCGGGTCCGCGTCGCCCTGGAACTGCTGACCTGGCTCGACGAGCACCGACTCGCGCTCGGGGACCTCACCCAAGACCGCCTCAACCAGTGGCTCGCGGACGGCAGCACGCGCAACTACTCCATCCGCTACTTCCTAAGCTGGGCCGCCAAACGCGACCTCCTGCCGGAGATGACCATCCCGTCCATCCCTCGCCAGGATCCAACGCGGATCTTGGACGAGGATGAGCGCTGGCACCAGCTCAGCCTCTTGCTGAACGACGCCACACTGCCGCTGGACGTCCGGGCCGCCGGCGCTTTGGTGCTGCTTTTCGGGCTTCCGACCTCACGCATCCGGCATATCCACACCGGGCACCTGCACGAGCATGACGGTCAGATGCACCTCAACGTCGGCTCACCTGCGTTGCTGATCCCGCCCAAGCTGGCCAGGCTGTTGAGCCAACTCGCTGAAGGCCAGAGCCGACAAGCCAGGATCAAGACCGACGGCCCCGGGCAGCGTTGGCTCTTCCCCGGCCTGCTACCAGGGCGCCCAGCCGCCCCGTCTGGGTTCAGCCGCAAGCTCCTCGACCACGGGATCGACGCTCGGCCGGCCCGCAACGCGGCCCTCATCGCGCTCCTGGAGGATGTTCCGCCCCCGATTCTGGCCGATCTCCTCGGCCTCCACATCAACACCGCAGTTCGATGGGCCAACATCGCCAGACGCGACTGGACCGACTACCTTGCCGCCCGTGACCAGGACACGACGAATACCGCACCCTCTGAATAAGTGCACGTCCCCAGTAAAACACGACGCGGTGGGTCTCGCCCTTGAAGTCGACGGCCTGGCCGCCGGGACGGAGCACGGGCGCCTTCTCGACGACGGTGACGGTGTGGCCGGAGCGGCTCGGCCAGTGGGCGAGCGCGGGTCCGGCGATGCTCGCACCGGAGATGAGGACCGTGGTGTTCTGCATGGTCACGAACTTCGGGGAGAGCGCTGACAGCTCACCGACCATCGGCTGACAGTCGGGCGCCCTCGGCGTCGAACACCGTCAGCCGTCTTCGGCGCCGAACGCTTTCAGCCGCCCTCGGGATCGAGCGCAGCGCGCACCTCGTCGCGACGCATCGCACAAAATGATCTCCGCTTACCGAGAACAGATCATTACACGCCCGATATGCCGATCAACAAAATCTTCAGGCGCCCTCCTGCAACTTCCTTAATCCCGGCAATCAGCGCCGACGACCTCGCCGCGCCGTCACGATAAAGAAACGAGGACACTTCAATCCAGCTTAACGTCGAAGAACCAGAATAAATCGCTTCACCCAACGGAGGGAACTTCATATCATCCATACGAAGGGGTGATTGACAATGGCGGTGCGCAGAAGAACTCACATCATCCTCGCCACCTTGGCCGTGCTGCTGGCCGTCATCGGCGGGTACGGCGTTGTCCGGGCCGTCGTCGACACCTCCCCCACCGCGTCCTCGTCGGACCCGGCCGCCGACAACCCCCAGGACTCCCCGAATTCCTCGGACTCCCCGACCTCCCCGAAATCCCTGGATCCCTCGCAATCCCCCAGGCCCTCACGGTCCTCCGCGACTCCGGAACCATCCCGATCCTCGCGTTCACCCGATAACGGAGGAGGGGGCGGCGGATTCGGGGGATCCGGCACGGCCCGGATTCCCGGTCCGACCCTAAACAACGTTTACCCACAGGACAAAGACAACGAGGGGAGATTTTCCGCGACGGGCGGCTGCCTGGTAATGGTTAACACCAATGCCGACATTCCCGTGCAAATCCGGTCAATAAGGATGCGAGGGGGTACGCAGGCAAAGATCCCGGATCAACCGTGCGATACACCTGCGGACGGAAGCTCCTGGAACGACGAGACTCTCGGCGTGACAGGCCCGGTGAACCCCTGCTCGCCCGGGATCACGCTGGAGCCCGCGTCGGTGTCTCCACGACATGCGTGCAACATCCGCATCGTCAGAGTGCCCGGCCTCGGCGCCGAGACGGCACTCCTCGACATCGAAGTGGTGGCGCGATGCACCTCGAAGACTCCCCGCCCCTGCTCCCTGCTCGGTGAGAAATACTTCCCGTCCGCCGAGCATCCCGTCACCGCGATCGTCCACATGACATATCCCGCGCTCTTTCAAGCGGACACCGAGAACAACACCCCCGAGGGCGCGACCCCGGAGGAATCGCCCGACACCGAGGAGACGCAGGATCCGCCCACTGAAAACGTTCCGACCGAGACCGACACCCCCCACAACACGACCCCGGAGGAGTCACCCGATACCGGAGAACCACAGGATCCGCCCACGGAGGCCGTCCCGACGGAGGAGATACCCACCGAGAGCGAGACGTGACCCAGACTTCCGAATCCGAATCCGAATCCGAATCCGAATCCGGAGCCGCGGCGGCGCCATGGGGGAGCCAGATTCGGGAACGCCTGGGGGCGGTGGCCAACGTCATAGCGCCTACCACCGTGGTGACCACGCTGCTGTTCTACTTCGGCTATGTGGCGACGACGGCGCGCTTCGGGCATTTCGGCGTCTACGCCGGGAACAGCAGGACCCTCGTCGTCCCCTACGACAACACCGTCCGGATCCACCTCATCGCGGGATGACGGCGTTACGTGGTGGAGGCCGTGTACGCGATCGTGGACATCGTGCGTACCGGCCGCTCCTGGCCCCGGCTGCCGGGTGGTGTTCGCCGGCCTGGGCTTTGCCGGGCGACCGGTGCCCTGGGCCCGGCAGGTGTGCTGAACCTCATCTCCCGGCCTCCGCGAGAAAGGGCCGTTCCGGGGCGAGTCGATGCCGTAAGCACGGAGTCGCGCCACCCGGCGGTGCCGTACCGGGTCAGATGGAGACCGGGCCGTAGCGGGCGGCGGGGGCGCCGGTGGTCATGGCCCAGTAGCGGTCGCCGTAGGACCAGTGCCACCACTCGGTGGGGTAGTTGACCAGGCCGGCCGTCTCCAGGGCCGCGCCGAGGATCTTGCGGTGGTGCCGGGCCTCGGCGGACAGGCCGGGGGCCTCGGTGTAGCAGGCGCCGCCGCTCTGCTCGGGGGTGGCGTTGAGCGGGGTGCCCATGTCGATCTCGGTCCCGTCCTCGGTGGACAGGGTCAGATCGACCGCCGCTCCCGCGGTGTGCGGGGCGATCTCGACGGGCGAGACGTAGCGGCTCGCCGCACTTCGGAGCTCAGCGGGCGACATTTCCGGAAATGTCGCCCGCAACTCCGCCGAGTAGTCATCGAAGATCTTTTTCTGGGTCACCAGCGGCCGGTAGCCTTCCACGACCAGCAGCCGGTATCCCCCGGGAAGCTGCGCCTGCGCCTTCTCCAGCCGGTCCAGCAGTCCGAGCCGCAGGTGGGCGAAGGCCCCCTCGGCGTCGGCGAGCCGCCCGTCCGTCTCCAGCCGCCCCCGCACGTCGATCAAGGGCTCACCGGACTCCTCGACGGGGATCGAGGCGACTCGGGCGTCGGAGATCAGCACGATGTCACGCATGACGGCAATTCTTCACCAAATACCTGCCTGCTGGAGACCCGGTCCTCCAGAGGAGGTCACGGAACGGTCGGCGGCTCGTCAGCTTCGGCCTGCCCGGCGGAGGGGTGCTCCGGAACTCCGCCGGCCGCTGTCGTCGGCCGCTGTCGTCGTCCGCTGTCGTCGTCCGGCAAGGAACCCGCGAAGATCGAGAACGGATCGGCCGCCGGCCTCCTCCGGGCGGAAGAACGTCAGACGGTGACATCAGACGGTGACATCAGACGGTGTCGGAGAACACCTGCTCCCGAGCCTGCTGCAGTGCCGACACCAGGGCGCCGCGCAGCACCGGGTTGCCTCTGACCCGCGAGACCACGACCTTGGGCTGGCTCGGGCAGACCCGGGCCACCGCATCCTGCACCCTGGTGGCGAGCGCGTCCCCCCCTGCCCTGCCGACATCGCCGCTGAGCACGATCAATCCCGGGTCCAGGACCACGGCGACCGCGGCGACGCCGACCGCCAGCCGCCCGGCCAGCTCGTCCAGAAAGGCCTCGGCACCCTCCGCGACGGCCGTACGGACGTGGTCCCCCACCGAGTCCGTGTCGGGGTCGTACGGCCCCGAGGCGGAGCCGATGCCGTGGGCACCGGCCAGCCCGGCCACGGCGTCGCCGCCGACCAGGCGCTGGAACGAGCCCGACTGGGGCTCGCTCACATCCGTGGGGAGCGGCTCGCCGGGAACGGGAAGCCAGCCGATCTCACCGGCGCCGCCGGTGAAGCCCCGGTGCAACCGCCCACCCAGCATGACGCCGAGGCCCTGGCCGACCCCGGCCCAGACGAGCACGAAGTCGTCGACGCCCAGCGCGGCGCCGTGCGCACGCTCGGCCAGCGCGGCCAGGTTCACGTCGTTCTCGATCGTCACCGGGACGCCGAGGTCACGGCGGAGCTCGGCGAGCACGCCGTTGTGCCAGGAGGGCAGGTCGAAGGAGAACCGCACGTCGCCGGTGCCGGGGTCGACGACGCCCCGGGTGCCGATCACGAAGGCCCGGAGCCGGTCCACCCCGATGCCCGCCGACGCGCACGCCTGGCTCACCGCGCTGCGGACCAGCCGTACCGGGTCGTCGTGCCCGCTGGGGTCGGCCGAGACCTCGGCGACGAGCGTGCCGGTGATGTCTGCGACCCCGGCGCTGATCCGGTCGGGGAGCACGTCAAGCCCGACCACGTAGGCGCACGAGGGCACCACCCCGTAGAGCGCCGCATTGGGGCCGCGCCCGCCGGCCTGCTCGCCGACCACCGCGACCAGGTCGCGTTCCTGGAGTCTGGCGAGCAACTGCCCCGCGGTCACCTTGGAGAGCCCGGTGTGTTCTCCCAGCTCAGCCCGGGTGAGAGGGCCACTGGACAGCAGGAGCTCAAGTGCCGCGCGGTCGTTGAGCTGGCGCAGCAACCGGGGTGTCCCCGGGCGTGTGGACAAGGCCGTCCTCCCCGTCACGATCCGCTAACGATCGTTTCTTTTAAGAAAGTTTCTTGTTAGTTTAGCCATAGTCAGCCCGCAGGCAAGCGATCGGAACCGCGGGTTGCCACAAGTTCCGGCAGCTCCCAGTGAGTGCAGAGGGTCGCGGGGACCCCGGCCATAACAAGACGAGCGCAAACCCCGGCGAAAGCCTGAAAGGGAGAACTCCAGTGAAGTTCGCGAGAATCGCCACCACGACGGCCACCACGGCCGCCCTCGCCCTGGGTCTCGCCGCGTGTGGCAGCAGCGAGCCCGCCACCCCGGCCGCCGGTTCCGACGCGTCGGCTCCCGCCGCGTCCGGGCCCAAGTTCGCAGGTCAGAGCCTGACCGTCTGGCGCCTCGGCGCTCCGGACGAGAAGCAGAACAAGCTCATGAGCGACCTGAACGCCAAGTTCAAGGAGACCACCGGCGCCGACGTCAACCTCCAGTGGGTGCCGTGGCCCGACGCGCAGGCCAAGTGGACCGCCGCGCTCGCCGGCGGTGAGGGCCCCGACGTCACCGAGTTCGGCAACGACCAGGTCGCCGCCTGGGTGGCGCAGGACGCGCTGACCGACATCACCGACATCGTCAAGGCCGCCCCCGACTTCCAGCAGATCCCGCAGAACCTGTGGGGCTACGAGACGGTGGACGGCAAGATCTACGCCGCCCCGTGGGGTGGCGGCACCCGCGCCGTCCTCTACCGCAAGGACTGGTTCGAGGACCTGAAGATCGAGGTGCCCAAGACCTGGGAGGACCTCGTCGCGGCGGGCAAGAAGATCGTCGCCGACAAGGGCAAGGACGTCGACGGCTTCGCCTTCAACGGAGGCTCCGACGCCAACATGTCGCTCTCCCCGTTCGTCTGGTCGGCCGGTGGCGACTTCGCCGCCTTCGAGGGCGGCAAGTGGGTCGGCAAGCTGACCGAGCCCGGTTTCAAGGAGGGCTTCCAGTACTACACCGACCTGGTGACCAAGCACGGCGTCTCCCGTAAGTCCGCGCTGACCCAGAACTCGGTGGACATCGCCACCCGCTTCGCCAACAGCAAGGTCGGCATGTACGTGACCGGCGGCTGGGACATCACCACCATCAAGGAGCAGAGCGGCGGCAAGGTCGACGACGCCAAGATGGCCTTCTTCTCGCTCCCGGCCAAGGACGGCAGCGGCCCGGCCCCGGCCTTCCAGGGCGGCAACGACATCGCCATCTGGAAGGACACCAAGAACGTCGAACTGTCCGCCGAGTACGTCAAGCTGGCCGCCGGCAAGGAGTTCGGCACCCGCTACGCCAAGGAGGGCGGCCTGCTGCCGCTCTACCCGGAGGCCCTGACCGAGTACGCGGCCGACCCGCTGCAGGCGCCGTTCGCCGAGACCTTCAAGGTCGCCAAGGGCTTCCCGAACGACACCAACTGGGCCGAGGCCAACGACACCAAGGCGGTCCTGCAGAGCGCGGCCCGCTCGGTCATCGAGGGTAAGAAGGACGTCGACACCGCGCTGGCCGACGCCAACAAGGAACTCGAAGAGATCCTGAACCAGTAGACATGGCGAACACCTCAACCATCGCCCGGGACGGGGGCTCCCCCTCCGTCCCGGCGCGGGGGCACCGAGGCGCCACGCCCCCGCGCGGGTCCAGCGGGCTGCCCGCCTGGGCGGTCCCCTACGCGCTGCTCGTCCCCGGCCTGCTCGTCATCGCGGGCCTGCTGCTCTACCCGCTCTTCCAGATGGTCGTCATGTCCTTCCAGAACGTGGGACTGCGGCAGATCCGGGGGGTACCGGCCGAGTCCGTCGGCCTGGAGAACTACCAGAAGCTCATCGAGTCCGAGCTGTTCTGGACCTCGCTGCGCAACACGGTGGTCTTCGCCGTCGTCACGGTGGCGCTCACCCTGCTGCTCGGCACGCTGGTCGGCCTGCTCCTGCACAAGCTGGGCAAGAAGATGTCGACCTTCCTGATCATCGGCATCATGGCCGCCTGGGCCACCCCGCAGATCGCCACCGCGATCATCTGGCGCTGGCTGTTCGACGCGGAGTCGGGCGTCATCAACCGGGCGCTCAACGCGCTGCCCGACTGGTTCTCCTCCCTGCTGTTCGGCCGCTCCGACTGGACCGGCGAGCCGTGGCTGAACGACGCGTTCACCATCTACCTGGTGCTGATCATCGCGGTGGTCTGGGCGTCGTTCCCGTTCATCGCGGTCTCGGTGCTCGCCGGGCTGAAGAGCATCTCCAAGGAGTTGTACGAGGCGGCCAGGGTGGACGGCGCCTCCGCGTGGCGGATCTTCTGGAAGATCACCTTCCCGCTGCTGAAACCGGTCTTCGCGGTACTGACCGTGCTCTCGGTGATCTGGGACTTCAAGGTCTTCACCCAGCTGTTCGTGCTGGCGGGCGGCACCTCCAACCGGGAGGCGTTCAACCTGTCGCTGTACGCCTTCACCCAGGCCTTCAGCGCGCCGCCCAAGATGGGCATGGGCGCGGCCATCGCGGTGGTGCTGACGCTGATCCTGCTCGTCATCACCTTCTTCTACGTCCGCCAGATCGTGAAGACGGAGGACGTTCGATGACCACCTACGACATGCGCCACCGGACGAAAAAGGCCAGGAAGCGCAGGCGGCTCGGCAAGGTCGGCCTGAACACCGCGGCCATGGTGGTGTTCCTGTTCGCGGTGTTCCCCGTCTACTGGATGGTGACCACCGCCTTCAAGAGCAGCGAGCAGATCTTCACGACGGACTTCATCCCGTTCCCCACCGACCCCACGCTCGAACACGTGCGGCGGGTCTTCACCGAGGGCGTCGCGGGCCATTCCATCTGGCGCTACCTGCTCAACAGCTCCATCGTGGCCCTCGGCACCGTGCTCGTCGGCGCGGTCTTCTCGCTGCTGGCGGCGACCGCGGTGGCCCGCTTCCGCTTCCGCGGGCGCACCTCGTTCCTGATCCTGCTGCTCATCGTGCAGATGGTCCCCGGCGAGGCGCTGCTCATCCCGCTGTTCATGATGGTCAGGCGGGCCGGACTGTACGACCAGCTCCTCGGCCTCGTCGTGGTGAACGTCGCGATGACGCTGCCGTTCGCCATCTGGATGCTGCGCACCTTCGTCGCCGCGGTTCCCAAGGAACTTGAGGAGGCGGCCTGGATCGACGGCGCGAGCCGGTTCGCCACCTTCTGGCGGGTGCTGTTCCCGCTGGTGGCCCCCGGTCTCGTCGCGACGAGCATCTTCTCGTTCATCACCGCGTGGAACGAGTTCGTGTTCGCGCTGACGCTCATCGGCGACCAGGGCAGCTACACCATGCCCGTGGCGCTGCGCTACTTCGTCAGCCAGCGGTCGGTGGACTGGGGCGCCATCATGGCCGCCTCCACCCTGATGACCATCCCGGTCATCGTCTTCTTCCTCCTGGTGCAGCGGCGGATGGTCTCCGGACTCGTCGCGGGCGCCGTCAAGGGCTGATCCCCCATCGGTGCTGGTACGGCTCGCACCCACAAGCGCGGGCCGTACCAGCCCTACCTGTTCCCTTCATGTCCCACCCCCACATCTCAGGTAAGGAACACCTACCGCCATGTCTGAGCTCATCGCGAATCGCGGCGATCAGGGGCTGCGTCGTCTCGCGGTCGGCACACTGCTCGCCGCGTTCCAGGGCACCGAGGCGCCCGAGTGGGTCCTGCGGGAGCTGGAGAACGGTCTCGGCGGCGTCACACTCTTCGGCTTCAACGTCGCCGACGCCGCGCAGCTGTCCGCCCTCACCTCCCGGCTGCGCGAGACCGGCGACCCGGTCATCTCGCTGGACGAGGAGGGAGGCGACGTCACCAGGCTCGCCTACCACGTCGGCAGCCCGTATCCCGGCAACGCCGCCCTCGGCGCCGTGGACGACGTCGAGCTCACCCGGCGCGTCTACCGGTCCATCGGCGACGACCTGGCCCGGTGCGGCGTCAACCTGGACATGGCCCCGGCCGCGGACGTCAACACCGCCGACGACAACCCGGTGATCGGCACCCGCTCGTTCGGGGCCCAGGCCGCGCTCGTCGCCCGGCACACCGTCGCAGCGGTCCACGGCCTGCAGTCGGCGGGCGTGGCCGCCTGTGTCAAGCACTTCCCGGGCCACGGCGCGACCCGGCAGGACTCCCACCTGGAGGTCCCGCTCGTCGACGCCTCCGCCGAACTGCTGCACAAGCGCGAACTCGTGCCCTTCCGCGCCGCGATCGAGGCGGGAACCAGATCCATCATGACCGCGCACGTGCGGGTCCCCGCCGTCACCGGCGGGCTCCCCGCGACGCTCTCCCCCGCCACCCTGACCGGCCTGCTCCGCGGCGAGCTGGGCTACGACGGTGTGATCGTCACCGACGCCCTCGACATGCGGGCCGTCACCGACACCTACGGCCTGGCAGGCGGCTCGGTGCTCTCCCTCGCCGCCGGAGCCGACCTGCTCTGCCTGGGCCCGATCCCCACCGAGGACGACGTCCACCTGATCGTGGACGAGATCATCGCCGCCGTACTGGACGGGCGGCTGCCCGTGACCCGTCTGGAGGAGGCGGCCGAGCGGGTGTCCGCCCTGCGCGCCTGGTTCGGCACGCCTCGCACGGGTGAGGCCGAGCCGGACGTGATCGGCCTCACCGCCGCCCGCCGCGCGGTCAGCCTCACCGGCTCGGCGCCTCCCCCGGTCGACCCGCTGGTGGTCGAGGTGGACACCCCGCCGACCATCGCGGTCGGCGACGTACCGTGGGGTTTCACGCCGCTGCCGACGCGGGCGGAGGTGCTGCGGGTCAAGCCGGAGGCCGCCGACGTGCCGGGCATCCTGGAGCGCGCCTCGGGCCGCTCCCTGATCGTCGTCGTCAAGGACGCCCACCGCTACGAGGCCAGCAAGTCGGTGATCTCCGCGCTGCTGGCCGCCCGCCCCGACGCCACGGTGGTCGAGATGGGCCTGCCGATCTGGCGCCCCGAGGGCGTGACCTACGTGGCCACCTACGGCGCCGCCCGCGCCAACGCGCAGGCCGCCGCCGAACTCCTCGGCGTCTGACCGCCCCCCGTCACGACGCGGCCCGCCCCCCGTGGTTCTCACGGGGAGCGTGCCGCGTCCTCGTTCTCAGGACGCGTTCGCGGGCACAAGTCCGTAGCGGTCGGCGACGGCCTGGACCTCGGCCCTGAGCGCGGCCGGCGGGCGATCGCCGAAGCGTTCCAGGTAGGCCGCGACCTGCTCGGGATCGTCGCGCAGGAACGGGAAGCCGGTGGGGACCATGTGCCGGATCGCCAGCAACGGGACCGGGCTGCCCAGCGGGAGGTAGAAGGTGCCGCGTTCCAGCGCGGTCTGGGTGTACGGGCAGACGGGCCCCTTCCTGCCCAGTTCCGCATGGGGGCGGCAGAGATACTCCCGCGCCCAGGTGACGATCTGCGGAGGCGGCTCACCGAAGGGCTCGGCGGGGTCGCGCTCTACTCCCGGAACCTCGTGGACGGCGAACAGGTCAGAACGCTGACCGCCGCCCTGCGCGCGGAGAACCCCGATGTGGTGATCGCCACCGACGAGGAGGCGGGCGACGTCACCCGGCTGGAGGCGCTCACCGGCAGCTCGCGCCCCGGCAACCTCGCACTCGGCGCGATGGACGACCCCGAGCTGACCGAGCTCATCGCCCGAGAGGTCGGGCTGGACATGGCCGCCGCGGGCATCGACCTCAACTACGCCCCCGTGGTCGACGTCAACTCCGGCCTGGACAACCCCGTCGTCGGCACCCGCGCGTTCGGCACCGACCCCTGGCTGGTCGCCCGGCACGCCCGCGCCTGGGTCACCGGCCTCCAGTCCGCCGGGGTGGCCGGCTGTGCCAAGCACTTCCCCGGCCACAGCGCGACCGCCGCCTCGGGCCGGGCCGCCGCCGAACTCCTGGCCGGCCACCGCTGACCGGGGGAGCAGGCCGTCCCCCTGGATCCACGGCGCCGCGGCGCCGCCGGTCACCGCGGCTTCCTCCCCCTCCCGCGAGGCGCCGTCCACCGCTCCTCGCCACGGCAGGATCCGCAGGACCGGGCCTAGGAGGCGAAGATCTCCTCCCGGGCCTGCTCCAGAGCGGCTATGACGGCCCCGCGCAGCACCGGGTTGCCGGTCACCTCGCTGGCCACCACCTGCGGCCGGACCGGGCAGATCCTGGCCACCGCCTCCTCGATCCTGAAGGTGAGCGCGTCACCTCCGGCCCTGCTGACCTCACCGGCGAGCACCACGAGCCCGGGGTCGAGCACAACGCACACCGACGCCACGCCCAGCGCCAGCCGCCCGGCGATGTCGTTGATCAGAGGTTCTCCCCGCTCCCCCGCCGCGACCGCCGCCGCGACACACTCGGCGGCGTTCTCCCCCTCGAAGCCGTACGTCGCGGCGAGTTCGACGACCGCCTCGGCGCTGATCAGGGACTGCAGGCCACCGGCGAGCGACGGCAGCCTGCCGGGCACGGCCCGCACGTCCTCGGCCAGCGGCACGCCGGGCACCGGCAGGTAGCCGATCTCACCCGCGCTGCCGGACCGGCCGCGGTGCAGTCGCCCGCCGAGCACGACGCCGAGGCCGATACCGCGGCCCACCCACAGGAGCACGAAGTCGTCGGCCTCGCGGGCGGCACCCAGGGTGCGCTCGGCGATGGCGACGAGGTTCACATCGTTCTCTATCTTGACGTCGCGACGCAGGTCACGGGCGAGCGCCTCATGGATGCCCTCGTGCCAGCCCGGCAGGTCGAAGGAGAATCGCACGTCGCCGGTGCGGGGGTCGACCACGCCCGGAGTGCCGATGACGACCGAGCGCAGTTTGGAGAGCGCGACCTTGGCAGACCGGCAGGCCTTGACCACCCCGCTGTGCACGAGGGCGACCGGATCCTCATGCCCGTTCGGCGCCACCCGCACCTCGGCGATGATCTCCCCGTGGATATCCGCGATGGCGGTCGCAACGAATTCCGGACCGACATCCAGGCCCGCCACATAGGCCGAGGAGGAAATAATCCCATAAAGCGCAGCATTAGGCCCACGACCCCCCGCCTGCTCCCCCGCCACCTCCACCAGGCCGCGCCCTTCCAGACGGGCGAGCGTCTGGGACGCCGTCACCTTGGAAAGACCTGTGAGCTCCCCGATCTGCCCCCGTGTCAGCGGCCCGGAGGCGAGTAACAACTCCAGGGCGGCCCTGTCGTTGATCTCCCTCAATAGCCTGGGCACGCCAGGACGTCGCTCCATACGCATGCTCTCTTGTTCGCCGTTTCCCCGTCGCAATTACATTCAAGCAAGAATAACGGTTCTATTCATTAATAAGACTTCCTGATAGTTTAGCCCGGCGGCGGCCCGGCGGCGGCCTCGCTTCCCGCACACCTCGTGCTCTGGGCCGACCGGCTGGAGGAGGTGGTGGACCTGACACTCTGGATCGATCCGCGAGTGATGAACCGGGAGCAGGCGGAGGGCTTCGGGACCGGGCTCGCCCGGCTCCTGATCGCGGCCGGAGACGGGGACGTCCAAGCTTGCGACATTACGAATATATCGGGAATTTCGCCTATCGAGCGTGATGCGGACTGGATCTACACCGACTCCTGCTGGGTGAGCCTCCGCGCGGTGGAGCGGCTCGTCGGTGAGGCGGTCCAGGGAAGGCCCCATCTCGTGACACGCACTCCGGATGGGCTCCTGACCTGCCACGTCACCTCAGAAACCGCCGAGGAGATCCACGCGGCCTGCCTCGCCCTGCTGCCGGGCCGCACCTCCGCGATGGCCCCCCACCGCTATGTCGTGCACGCGCCGGAACCCACCGGCGTGTCGCCGTACGGCCCCGTCCTCACCGAGGGCGACGGACGTCGTTCGACGTCCCAGTACCCCTCGCGCGTAAGTAGCCAATAGCAGGCGGGATAATCGGTTACATGCGCCTATCTGCTCGTGTCGACTATGCCCTCCGTGCCGCCGCCGAACTCGCCGCCGCGGGTGACGGCCCCACCACGGTAGGGGAGCTGGCCAAAGAGCAGGACATGCCTCCCAAGTACCTTGAGAACATCCTGCTCCAAATGCGCCGCGCCGGGCTGGTGCGCGGCCAGCGTGGCCCCGAGGGAGGCTACGTGCTGGCCCGCCCGCCCGCCGAGATCAGCCTGGCCGATGTGATCCGTGCCGTTGACGGCCCACTCGCCAACGTCAGGGGGGAGCGGCCCGAGCACGTCGGCTACCGGGGCCCCGCCGAGTCGCTGCAGCAGGTCTGGATCGCGCTGCGCGCCAGTGAGCGGGCGATCCTGGAGGAGGTCACGCTTGAGAACGTGGCCACCGGGGCCCTCCCCGAGCGGGTTCGCAGCCTGTCCGCCGACCCCGCGGCCTGGGACTGACCGTGCCCGCCGTGACGTCCGCCGTGATCGTGCCGGTACCGCCCACCCGGAACCGGCACGTATCTCATGGCGGGTGCCATGCCCGAGGGTGATGTCGTCCACCGAGCCGCGCTGCGGCTCGGCCGGGCGCTCGACGGACGGACGCTGACCCGCTCGGACTTCCGTGTGCCGCGCCACTCCACGGCCGATCTCACCGGGCGTGCGGTACTGGAGACCGTCTCACGCGGCAAGCACCTGCTCACCCGTGTCGAGGGCGGCCTGACCGTCCACACCCATCTGAGGATGGACGGGAGCTGGCAGATCTCGCCCTCGGAGCGGGGGCTGCCCCGAGGCGACGTCGTCCGCCTGGTGCTGGCCAACGCGGAGTGGCAGGCCGTGGGGGTCCGGCTGGGCATGGTCGACCTGGTCGGAGCAGAAGAGGAGTGGCGGCTCGTCGGGCATCTCGGACCCGACCTGCTCGGAGAGGACTGGGACGCGGCCGAAGCCGTACGACGGCTGGCACGGCGGCCTGAGACGAGCATCGGGGTCGCGCTGCTCGATCAGCGCAACCTGGCGGGAATCGGCACCATCTATCGCGCCGAGACGCTTTTTCTCACCGGGGTGTGGCCGTGGCGACCGGTGGGGGCGGTAAAGGATCTGGAAGCGATCGTGTCGCTCGCGCGGCGGTTGATGGACGCGAACAAGGAACGCCAGAGCAGGACCACGACGGGTGACCTCCGTCCAGGGCGGAGCACCTGGGTCTACGGCAGGGCCGGGCGGCCTTGCCTGCGCTGCGGGCAGCGGATAAGTCACGGGGAGATGGGCGCACAGCCGCAGGAACGGCTGATCGTCTGGTGCCGTCACTGCCAGCCGGAGGAACCGACCGGCTAGGCGGCGACCATGTCGTTGACTTCGGGAAAAACGGAATCGGGCACGGTCTCGGGAATCGGCAGACGCTCCCGCTCGGGGACATCGCCCGCCAGCACCGGAGCGTGCTGGAGCTCGGCCAACGCGAACTGGTCGGAAACCTCACGGAGAACCTGTGAAAGCGGCACGCCCAGGGCACCGCAAATCGACGCGAGCAGCTCTGAAGAGGCCTCCTTCTGGCCACGCTCCACCTCGGACAAGTAGCCAAGAGAAACCCGAGCCAGTGTGGACACCTCACGCAGGGTGCGACTCTGCCGCACCCTCAGCCGCCGCAGCACGTCACCGAGCAGCTGACGCAGCAGGACCATCTGTCGCTCCCTCCCCGGCGCGGATGCCTTCGCGACACTCCGCGCTATCGGTTCGTGCCGCCCGTTCTTCGAACGCGACCCTTGGTACATACTCCTCGCCGTCATCATCGCTTGACCTTTACCTCACTCACAGTTCCACCGTACCTGTATCCACCGATGCCGCGGCAGACCATGGGGAGCATGTTCGCTGGGGACGTAACGCGGTAATCACCCGGAATGTTCCCCCACGTTCGCCTCCAGCACACCTAGAAGAAGGTCCACAGCCTCATTCACCGTCGATTCTCGAATCTGCTCACGAGTCCCCGCGAGTTGCGGATCCCGGTGCCATACCCGTCCGTCCGGACCACTAACGGCGAGGTGAACCGTACCGGCCTGTTTACCGTCCTGTGGGTCGGGACCGGCCACACCGGTGACGGCCAGACCGTAGGTGGAACCGGCCAGGAGACGCACCCCGGTCGCCATGGCGGCGGCGACCTGCGGGTGCACGGCGCCCTCGCGGTCGAGCAGGTCCGCGGGGACGCCCAGCAGCCGCCGCTTGAGCTCGGTGGAGTAGGAGACGACCCCTCCCACGAAGGCCGCGGAGGCTCCCGGCGGATCGGTGAGGGCCGCCCCGATCAGCCCGGCGGTCAGTGACTCGGCCACCGCCACCGTCTCTCCCCTGCGGATGAGGAGGGAGAGGACCGTGGTGGTCGCGAGCAGGCGGTGGCTCATACGGCCCGCGCCCGCTTCGCGACCTGCCGGAGCTTGATCGCCCGGATCACGTAGTCAAGGCCGGTGCCGACGGTGACGACGGCAGCCGCTCCCATGACGACCCAGCGGATCACCTCGGGCACACCCGGCCAGATGTATGAGACTATCGCGGCGATCTGCAGGACGGTCTTCACCTTCCCACCGTAACTGGCCGGGATGACGCCGTGCCGGATGACCGCGAACCTCAGCGCGGTGACGCCCAGCTCCCTGCCCAGGATCACGATGGTGACCCACCAGGGCAGCTCCTCCAGCACCGACAGGCTGATCAGCGCGGCACCGATGAGGGCCTTGTCGGCGATCGGATCGGCGATCTTCCCGAAATCGGTGATCAGGCCGTAGCGGCGGGCCAGCTCGCCGTCGAGCAGGTCGGTGAACGAGGCCACCATGAAGACCACCAGCGCGGCGACCCTCCAGCCGGATCCCGGCAGGAAGAGGCAGGCCGCGAAGAAGGGAACCATCGCCAGTCGTATCACCGTCACGACATTGGCGATGTTCCACGCGCTCACCTTGGGGCGCACGGGTGCCGCTGTCGAGTCGGTGCCGGTCTCTGGCGTGTTGGTCATACGCTCTCCCGGCCCGGTGGCGCGCTCATGGGGCCGCCTTGATGCGGGCGATCAGGTCGACCCCCTCCGAGTCGACCACGACGGCCCGGACGATCTGGCCGGGGACCAGCCCGATGCCCTGGACCGTCACCGAGCCGTCGACCTCGGGCCCCTGATGGGCTGCGCGGCCCTCGTAGCCGCCGTCGCCCAGGTCCTCCTCGATCAGGACGTCGACCTCGGTGCCGATCCGCTCCTCGGCCCGCTGGGCCATGAGCTCCTCGGCCAGCTCGGTGAGCGCGGACAGGCGGGCGTCGACGATCTCCTGGTCAAGCTTGCCGGGGAGTGCGGCCGCCTCCGTGCCGTCCTCGTCGGAGTAGCCGAAGATGCCGATCACGTCGAGCCTGGCCTTCTCCAGAAAGCCCACCAGCTCGCCGAACTCCTCCTCGGTCTCGCCGGGGAAGCCCACGATGAAGTTGGAGCGCACGCCCGCCTCCGGGGCGTGCGCGCGGATCGACTCCAGAAGGTCGAGGAAGCGCGCGGGGTCACCGAAGCGGCGCATCCGGCGCAGCACCGGACCGCTGGCGTGCTGGAAGGACAGGTCGAAGTAGGGGGCAACCCCCTCGGTCGAGGAGATGATCTCCAGCAGCCCCGGGCGGAGCTCGGCGGGCTGCAGGTAGCTGACGCGCACCCGTTTGATGCCCTCGGTCGCGGCGAGCGAGGGCAGCAGCTTCTCCAGCGCCCGCAGGTCGCCCAGGTCCTTGCCATAGGAGGTGGAGTTCTCACTGACCAGCACCAACTCCTTGACGCCCTGCTCGGCCAGCCACGCGGCCTCACCGAGGAGTTCCTCGGAGCGGCGCGAGACGTACGCCCCGCGGAAGGCGGGGATGGCGCAGAACGTGCAGCGCCGGTCGCAGCCGGAGGCCAGCTTCAGCGAGGCCACCGGCCCTTCGCCCAGGCGCTTGCGGAGCGGCCGGGGGCCGCTGGCGGGTGCCAGGCCCTCGGGCAGCTCGCCGTGGCCGGGAATGGCGGTCTTGGGGGCGGCGGCGCGCTCCACCGGCGAGATGGGCAGCAGGGTCCTGCGGTCACGAGGGCTGTGCGGGACGAGCGGCCTGCCCGCCAGCACGTCGTCGAGGCGGGGGCCGATCTCGGTGTAGTCGTCGAAGGAGATGACCGCCGCGGCCTCGGGCAGCGCGTCGGCGAGCTGGTCACCGTACCGCTCGGCCATGCAGCCCGCGGCGACCACCTTGGCCCCGGAGTCGGCCGCGGCGAGCAGCGTGTCGATGGAGTCCTTTTTCGCTGAGTCGATGAAGCCACACGTGTTGACGACGACGACGTCGGGATCGTCGTCGCCCAGCTGCCAGCCGGCAGCCTCAAGACGAGCGGCGAGCTCTTCGGAGTCGACCTCGTTGCGTGCGCAACCAAGTGTGATCAGCGATGCGGTTCGGCGGGATGACATGGTGAACACTACGGTATCGGGAGTTGGCCACTACCCGATGCACCTCCCCCGCTCCAGCACCGCGCATCCCCGTCTCGCCCCGGCCGTCCCGACGTGCGGGCGGGGAGCCCGAGAGGCGAGGCCCACCGCGCCGACCAGGGACGTTCGCCCTGCTGGACGATCCAGGAACCCGGCCGGAGCCGTTGCCGCGGCCCCGGCGAGAACTCCCGGTCGCCGCGTCAGCGCTTCTTGGCCGCGGGAGCCTCGTAGGAGCGGTTGATGATCTGCCCCGGAGTTCCCGGGGCTCCCAGGTTCTTGCCGTTCACCTTCAGCGAGAACGCTCCTCCGTCGCCGAAGGTGACCCTCATCTTGTCCTTCGCCTTCCAGGTCGAGGTCTTGCCCGCCTTGAGCGTTCCGGAGAAGAGCCTCTTGCCGCCCGCGTCCTCCACGTCGAGCCAGGACGTGCGCTCCGCCCTGACCTGGAGGACGACCATGTCCTTGTGCCTCCCCTCGGCCAGAGACGCCGCCCGGCCCGGTGAGCCGGGACCGCCGTCGGCCGGCGGCGGCAGCGCGGCGGGCACCGGAACGGGATGGACGTCCATCATGGGCGCGTCACCCCCGCCCATGGTCCGCACCACCCCGAAGATGACCACGATGCCCAGCGCCACCGCCATGGCCGTCGTCCAGTTGGGCGAGCGGCGCTCACGGATCTTCAGTGGCATGTCGGCCTGGAAGACGCTGGACGCCCGGACCGGCAGCGGGACACCCCCGTGCTGCTCGTCGTAGCGGTGCACCAGCGTCTCCGGATCAAGCCCGACGACCTTGGCGATGTTTCTTATATGGCCCCGCGCGTAGAAATCACCCCCGCACTGGGAGAAGTCGTTCCTTTCGATCGCCTGGATGAGCACCTCGCGGATGCGTGTCCGCGCGCTCAACTGCCCAACGGTCATCCCCATCGACCGCCTGGCATCCGCCAGATCGCTTCCAATGCCCATGGCGCACGCCCCTCAGCCCCCGACGTTGCGTAGCGATCCCCATTCAATCAGTAACCGGACGGAAGGTGTGCGGCGGGGGTCCGTTCCCTCCCGGTGTGTCATCCTCCACGCAGGTCGGCCAGCAGGCCGGGGAGTTCGTCGGGCTTTACCATGACCTCCCGCGCCTTCGAACCCTCGCTGGGCCCGACGACGCTCCTGCTCTCCAGCAGGTCCATCAGACGGCCCGCCTTGGCGAAGCCGACCCTGAGCTTGCGCTGGAGCATCGAGGTCGAACCGAACTGGGTGGTCACGATGAGCTCGGCCGCCTGGATCAGCAGGTCGAGGTCGTCGCCGATGTCCTCGTCGATCTCCTTCTTGGAGGCCGCCACGGCGGCCACGTCGTCGCGGTACTCGACGGCCATCTGGGCTTTGCAGTGCCCGACGATCTCGCCGATCTCCTTCTCGGAGACGAAGGCGTTCTGCAGCCGCATGGGCTTGCTGGCGCCCATCGGCAGGAAGAGCGAGTCTCCCTGGCCGACGAGCTTCTCCGCGCCCGGCTGGTCCAGGATGACCCGGGAGTCGGCCAGCGAGGAGGTGGCGAAGGCCAGCCTGGAGGGGACGTTGGCCTTGATCAGCCCGGTGACCACGTCCACCGAGGGGCGCTGGGTGGCGATGACCAGGTGGATGCCGGCGGCGCGGGCCAGCTGGGTGATGCGGACGATGGAGTCCTCGACGTCGCGCGGGGCGACCATCATCAGGTCGGCGAGCTCGTCGACGATCACCAGCAGGTAGGGGTAGGGCTGGTAGACCCGCTCGCTGCCCGGCGGCGGCACCAGCTTGCCGGCACGCACCGCCTTGTTGAAGTCGTCGACGTGCCGGAAGCCGCTGGCGGCCAGATCGTCGTAGCGGCGGTCCATCTCCCCGACGACCCAGTCCAGGGCCTCGGCGGCCTTCTTGGGGTTGGTGATGATCGGCGTGATGAGGTGCGGGATGCCCTCGTAGACGCTGAGCTCGACCCGCTTGGGGTCGACCAGGACCATGCGGACCTCGTCGGGGGTGGCCCGCATCAGGATCGAGGTGATCAGTCCGTTGACGCAGACCGACTTTCCGGCGCCGGTGGCACCCGCGATGAGCAGGTGCGGCATCTTGGCGAGGTTGGCCACTATCGTGCGCCCCTCGACGTCCTTGCCCAACCCGACGATCATCGGGTGGTGGTCCGCCTGGGCCACCGGGGAGCGCAGGATGTCGCCCAGCGAGACGAGGTCCTTGTCGGTGTTGGGGATCTCGACGCCGATCGCCGACTTGCCGGGGATCGGGGACAGGATCCGGACGTCGGCCGACTTGACCGCGTAGGCGATGTTCTTGGTGAGCGCGGTGACCTTCTCGACCTTGACCGCCGGGCCGAGTTCGATCTCGTAGCGGGTCACCGTCGGCCCCCGGGTGAAGCCGATCACCTGGGCGTCGATGGTGAACTGCTCCATCACGCTGGTCAGCGCGTTGACGACGACCGTGTTGGCCTTCGTCTGCGGCTTGGGGGCGGTGCCGGGGCGCAACAGTTGCGACTCGGGCAGGGTGTAGGGACCCGCCTGCGGGGACAGGACGAGCTGCTCGACCTTGCGCGGTGCCGGGGTCGGCTCGGGAGGCTCGGGCGCGTCGTTCCTGACCTGCGAGGGCTCGGACTCGTCCACCAGGCCGGGCACGATCTCCGGTGAGTGGCCTCCGAGCCCGCCCGGCGACTCGGCGACCACGGGCGTGTCGTAGGGCTTGACGTGGTCGCCCAGCTCGGCCCCGCCGGATTCCGGCTTCTTGCGGGTGGTGGGCCGTTTCCTGGACGCCCTCGGCGCGGAGGGCAGGTCACGGTTGAAGAGCATGTGCCTGATCTCGGCCAGCCGCTCGGGGACCCGGTGCACCGGGGTGGCGGTGATCACCAGAACGCCGAAGCCCGACAGGATCAGCAGCAGCGGGATGGTGACGAAGGAGGGCAGGATGCTCGCCGGGGGCGCCGAGACGATGAAGCCGATCATGCCTCCGGCGGCCGACACCTTGTCCATGCCGTCCGAGGCGCCCCCCGAGGGGTAGGGCGTGTCGTGGACGACGTGCACGACGCCGAGCACACCGACGGTGAGGGCCGACCACCCGATGATCATCCGGCCGGTGTCGGCGTTCTGGTCGGGGTGGCGCAGCAGCCGCCAGGCCAGCAGCACGAGAAGGATAGGGACCAGCCAGGTCAGCGATCCGAAGACTCCGCGCATGACCTCGTAGACCACGGTGGAGACCGTGCCGGTGCTCTCCCGCCATGTCATGGCCGCCAGCACGATCGCCCCGGCGAACACCGCCAGGCCGAGCCCGTCGCGGCGGTGGACGGGGTCGAGTTCGCGCGCGTTCTGCCCCAGTGCCCGCGCGGCGCTGCCGATGCCACCCGCGAGGAGCATCCAGATGCCCATGAACAGTTTGCCGATCATGGTGAGAACCCAGCTGATCGGGTCGTGCTGGGGCGAGGCCGGCCTGCGGGCCGCACCCGCACCCTTCCCCCGGTTGGCGGACGCCCGCCGCGCGGGGGCCGTACGGGCCTGGGAGGCGCCCGAGCGACCGGGGGACCCCTTGCCGGGGGGCTTTCCTGAGGAGCCTTTAGACGTACGGGTGGCCATGCTAGGGAGGTTAACGAGACGGGTGGTGGATTGCTCGGCGACTCGCCGGGGGAGCGTCCCCTCACCGACTTTTCACGAAATCGGTTGATACCTCGCAAGCAGTAACGCGCCACCTTCGAAGCCCTCCCCGCGCACCCACCACCGGCGCCCGGAAAACGATTCCCTCCGGAGCCAGAACTTTCCCCGCCCGACCCGGGTCCCACATGTACCGGATCACCACGCCCTGGTGATCTACCACCATGGGGGGCGAGTACCACAGCGAAGTGAGCGACGCCCAGTTCGCCAAGCAGCTGAGGGACGCCAGGAGGATGGCGGTCAAGGTCTGCTCCCTGCCCGGCGTCTGCTGACCGTACGCGACGGGGGAGTCCGTATGGCGACCGGGACACGGTCGCCATACGGGACGGGGGTCACACCTCGATGACGACCGGAACGATCATCGGGCGGCGGCGGTAGGTGTCGCTCACCCAGCGCCCCACGGTCCTGCGGACCACGCGGCGGACCTGCTGGATGTCCACCACCCCGTCGGCCGCGTTCTCCTGCAGCGCCCGCTCCACCTGCGGCAGGATGTCGTCGAACAAGGCCGGGTCGATGCCGGATCCCCTGGCGTGGATCTCCGGGCCTGCGGCGAGCTTGCCGGTGGCGGTGTCGACCACGATGACGATGGAGATGAAGCCCTCCTCGCCCAGGATGCGGCGGTCCTTCAGCGCGAAGTCGGTGACGTCTCCCACCGAGGTGCCGTCCACGTAGACGTAACCGGCGGGAACCGCGCCCACGATCTTGGCCCGGCCGTCGACCAGGTCCACCACGACGCCGTCCTCGGCGATCACGATGTGGTCGTCCGGCACCCCGGTCAGCGCGGCGAGCTTGGCGTGCGCCCGCAGATGGCGCCACTCGCCGTGCACCGGCATGAAGTTGGACGGCCGCGTCAGGTTGAGCACGTACAGCAGCTCGCCCGCGGCGGCGTGCCCGGAGACGTGCACCTTCGCGTTGCCCTTGTGCACCACGCGGGCGCCCCAGCGGGACAGGCCGTTGATCACGTTGTTGACCGCGGTCTCGTTACCCGGCACCAGCGAGGAGGCCAGGAGGACCGTGTCGCCCTCGGCGATCCGGATCGGGTGATCGCGGTTGGCCATCCGCGACAGCGCCGCCATCGGCTCCCCCTGGGAACCGGTGCAGATCAGCACCACGTCCTCGGGCGGCCAGCCCTCGATCTCCTTGGAGTCGACGATCAGGCCCGGCGAGACCCTCAGATAGCCCAGGTCGCGGGCGACGCCCATGTTGCGCACCATCGAGCGACCGACCAGCGCGACCTTGCGACCGTGCTTCTCCGCCGCGTCGATGACCTGCTGGACACGGTGGATGTGAGAGGCGAAGCTCGCCACGATCACGCGCTTGCCGGCCGTGCGGACGACCTCGTCGATGACCGGCGCGATCTCCCGCTCACTGGTGACGAAGCCCGGTACCTCGGCGTTGGTCGAGTCGGACATCAGCAGGTCGACGCCCTCCGCGCCGAGCCTGGCGAACCCCCCCAGGTCGGTCAGCCGCCCGTCACTGGGCAGCTGGTCCATCCGGAAGTCACCGGTATGCAGGACGATGCCCGCGGGTGTCCTGATCGCGACGGCCAGCGCGTCGGGGATGGAGTGGTTGACGGCGAGGAACTCGCACTCGAACGGCCCGAACCTGTGCCGCTCCCCCTCCACGACCTCGCGCCTGGCCGGCTGGATTCGGTGCTCGGTGAGCTTGGCCTCGATCAGCGCCAGCGTCAGTTTGGACCCCACGATCGGGATGTCGCGACGCTCGCGCAGCAGGTACGGCACGGCACCGATGTGGTCCTCGTGCGCGTGGGTCAGGACCACGGCCTCGATGTCGTCCAGGCGGCCCCGGATGTACTCGAAGTCGGGCAGGATCAGATCGATGCCGGGCTGGTCGGGCTCGGGGAACAGCACCCCGCAGTCGACGACCAGCAGACGGCCCTCGTACTCGAACACGGCCATGTTGCGGCCGATCTCGCCAAGGCCGCCCAGAGCGACGATGCGCAGGGCGCCTTCGGGCAACGTGGGCGGCGGCCCTAGCTCGGGATGGGGGTGACTCATCAGGCCACACCTCTCTCAGCGGTCTCACATGTGACAGAGGCTCCCGTGGGCAGCAGGACTACTCCCTCGCCGAGCACTCCGTCCTCCGGCGGACCAACATTTCTTCTTTCTCGCAAACTCTCGTTCCTCCTGGATGCGGCCGGTCAGGGCCGCGGTCGTCTCTCTCATGTCACAACCTCGTCGGACAGCTTCACACCGCCCGTGATCAAGTCTTCGCGCAGCCTGGTGAGCTGCTCATCGGTCGCCTCCACCAGGGGCGGCCGCAGCGGTCCCGCGGACTGTCCCACCAGGCTCAACGCCGCCTTCGCCATGATCGCGCCACCGGCCTGCATCATGATCGCGGAGACCACGGGGAGCAGCCTGCGGTGGATGGCGAGCGCGCCCGCCGCATCCCCCGAGTGGTACGCCTCGATCATCGCGGCGATCTCCGCGCCCGCGACGTGGCCGATCACGCTGACGCACCCCGCCGCGCCCACCGACAGCCACGGCAGGTTGAGCGCGTCGTCACCCGAGTAGTAGACAAGGCCGGTGGACGCGATGACCTGCGAGCCCTCGAACAGGTCGGCCTTGGCGTCCTTCACCGCGACGATCCGCTCGTGCCCGGCGAGCCGTTCCAGCGTCTCACGCTGGATCGGCACTCCGCTACGGCCGGGGATGTCATAGAGCATGGCCGGTAGAGCCGTTGCGTCTGCCACTGTACAGAAGTGACGGTAGATCCCCTCCTGGGGAGGCTTGCTGTAGTACGGCGTCACCAGCAGGAGACCGTGGGCCCCGGCGCGCTCGGCGGCTCGGGCCAGTTCGACGCTGTGGTGCGTGTCGTTGGTACCGGCTCCGGCGACGACCGTGGCGCGGTCACCGACCGCCTCGACGACGGCGCGCAGCAGGCGCTCTTTCTCCTCGTCGGTGGTCGTCGGGGACTCCCCCGTCGTGCCGCTCACGACAAGGCCGTCATTGCGCTGCTCGTCCACCAGGTAGGTGGCCAGACGACGCGCTGTCTCGTAGTCGACTGCTCCGTCACTTGTGAACGGCGTGACCATGGCGGTCAGCATGCGGCCGAAGGGGGCGTCGGAGGTTCCAGTTGGCGCTGCCATAGACCGAACGCTACCTGGATCCGCTGAAACGGTGGACCCCGCCACCCCGCCTAACCTCCGTCCACCGATGGGCCCAAGAGCGAACATCCCCCCGAGGCGCCCGCTGCACACCGTACACGCGGATATACGACGCCGAGGCGAAGGACTCGGATCCGCCCGTCACGGGGCCGGCTACGGCGATCGGGGCCGTCCACGCCGATACGCGCCGATGCGCGCCGATCCGGGTCGACGCGAGATGACCGGGGGAGATCAGCTGCCGGGATCGACATCCGAGACTCCACGATCAACGCCCGACTACATGGGTTAACGATGTTTTTGTCCGCTTTGGCGATGGTGAAGGATTCCTTGAAGGAAAAAGAGGCCGCCGATATGTGCTCGGGGGTACACACATCGACGACCTCTACCGTTGAATCGGCGGCCCTTACCCGGGCGTTACACGGTCTCTGAGATATTTTTGGACACTTCTGGGAGCGGCACGCAAAGTTGGAGTTCCAAATCTTCGCCATCACCCTGTGTCGCGCATTGAATACGACAGGATGGGACAACGCCCCAGAACCCAGGGATGAACACGTGGCAAGCTCCGATCCTGTCTACCTGCGCGTCGTCGCCGACATCCGGCGCCAGATCGTCGACGGCACCCTTCCCCCAGGCTCCTCGATCCCCTCGCGCGCCCAGCTGACCAGGAAGTACGGCGTGGGCGAGACCGCCGCCAGGCACGCGCTGCGCGTGCTCACCGCCGAAGGCCTGATCGTCGGCCGCGTCGGCTCGGGCCACTACGTGCGGGAGCAGCCGCTGCTGCTCCCGCTGCACCGCTGGCGCTTCCACGACCACCACGCCCCCTTCGGGGCCGACGTCCAGTCGCAGGGCACCCGGGCCACCTGGGAGTGGCGGGCCGAGCCCACCGACGCCACCCCCGACATCGCCCACCGCCTCCGGCTGGACGAATCCGCCCCGCTGACCCGCACCCGTTACGTCTTCCGCGGCGACGGCAAGCCGATCCAGCTGGCCACCTCCTACGAGCCCGCCGAGTTCAGCGAGCCCGTCACCGAGGAGAACCCCCGCAGCCTGATCGCCCGCCTGTCCGCCTTCGGCGTCAAGATCACCGATATCGTCGAGCAGGTCCACACCCGCGTCCCACAGCCCGCCGAGAGCGACGCCCTCGCCCTGCCCGCGGGCGTCAACGTCCTGCATGTCGAGCGCACCCACTGGGCCGGAGACCGCCCTGTGGAGACCAGCGACATCATCATTCCCGGCGACCGCTTCCGCCTGGTCTACTCCCACCCTCTGCACCCCTGAGAGACCTCGGCCACCGCCCTGCCGGCGCCTTCCTCCGCACCCCTGAGAGACCTCGGCCACCGCCCTGCCGGCGCCTTTCGCCCGAACGAACGGGCGGTCACAGGCGGGGACGGGAACGAAGAACCTCCAGGGCGCGGTCCGCGTGGGCCTCCATGTGGGTCTCGCTGTGGATCACTTCCAGGAGGCGGTGGTCCACGTCGACGACGAAGGTCATCCGTCGGGTGAGGAAGGGGCCCACCGCGATGGTGCGGCGGGCGCCGAGGCTCCGGGCGACCGCGCCGTCCGGGTCGGAAAGCAGCGGAAAGCCCAGCTGGTTGGCCTGGGCGAACCTCGCCTGCCTGGCGACCCCGTCCCGGCTGATTCCGATCCTGGTCGCTCCCTCGGCGGCGAAGTCCGCCGCCAGGTCACGGAAGTGGCAGCTCTCGGCCGTGCATCCCGACGTCATGGCCGCCGGATAGAAGAAGAGCACCACCGGCCCCTTGACCAGAAACTCGCTGAGCCGCCTTTGCGTGCCCGTCTCGTCGAGAAGCTCGAAGTCCTCGACCATGTCTCCCACCGCGAGGCTCATGCCCACGAATTGTCTCCCTACGCCATCGGAGGACCTCCGCCGCGGTCGTCGTATCCGACGAGGGCGGAAGTCGATGTTCCGCCCCATTCTCCGGCGATCCGCCCACGGCACAACAGGGCCGCGCCTCACCTCGGTTCTCAGGAGCGGGATCGCTGCGTCAGGGCCACGCACGCGAGGACCACCAGTGCCGCCGCGATCGTGACCGGGCCGAACAACTCGTCGAGCAGCAACCAGGCCCACAGCAGCGTCAGCAGCGGCTGGGCGAGCTGGGTCTGCCCCGCACGGGCGATCCCGCCCATGGCCAGGCCCGCGTACCAGGGGATGAAGCCGAGGAACATCGAGACCAGGCCGACGTACGCGAACCCGGCCAGCGACGCGACGCCGGGCCGCACGTCGGTGGTCAGCGCCAGCACCACCGTGATCGGCACGGTCAGCGGGGCGGCGAGGACGAGGGTGTGGGAGATGACCCGCCAGCCGGGGGTCTCCCGGGCCAGGCGCCCACCCTCGGTGTAGCCGACGGCGGCCGACAGCAGCGCGCCGACGAGCAGCACGTCGGCCCCGGTGATGTGACCGCCCCCCATGCTGAGGGTGAAGGCCGTGATCGCCACGGCGCCAAGGCCGCAGGAGACCCAGAACAGCGCCTTGGGCCGCTCCCCCGCCCGCAGCACGGCGCAGGCGGCGGTGGCCGCGGGCAGCAACCCGATCACCACGGCGGCGTGTGAGGTGGAGGCCCCCGCGTTGAGCGCCAGGCCGCTGAAGACGGGGAAGCCGAACACCACGCCCGCCACGATGACGAGGTAGGACCGGAGCTGGGAGCCGGGCGGCAGCAGCGGCACCCTGGCCGCGAGCAGGAACGCGGCCGCCGCGACCGCCGCGATGGCGGCCCGTCCGACCGCCACCAGATAGGGGTCGAAGCCCTCCATCGCGAAGACCGTCGCCGGGAACGACCCGGAGAACACCAGCACCCCGAGCCCTGCCAGCAGGGTCCCCCGCCACGCCATGCCCGCCGGCCCGGACGGCACCTTTCCAAGGACCTCGGGAGCTCTCCCGCCGGCGCCGACCGCTACTCGATCCGATACGATAGCGCTACTATTATCCCTCATGAATGACGATAGCAGTATCGTCCGATTGGCCGCCACGCTCCGCGAGGAGATCGGGCGGCTCCGCCCGGGCGACAGGTTGCCGTCGAGCCGCGAGCTGGTCCGGCTGTACAACGTGAGCCCCGTGACCGTGTCGCGCGCGATCGGCAGGCTCTCCGCCGAGGGACGGGTGATCACGAAACCCGGTAGCGGCGCCTACGTCGCCCCGGCGGTCACGCACGGCGCCGACAGCGCCGACCTGTCCTGGCAGACGGTGGCGCTCGGCGACCGGGTGGTGGACGACAGCGAGGTCAACGGCCTGCTGACCCCTCCGCCGGACGGGGTCATCCCGCTCACCGGCGGCTACCTCAACCCGGCTCTGCGCCCCTCCAGGGCCCTGTCGGCCGCCGCCTCCCGCGCGCTCCGCCGCCCCGACGTCTGGGAGATGCCGCCGCTGGCGGGCTCCGCCGAGCTGCGCAGGTGGTTCGCCCAGGAGCTGGGCGGCGACGTCACCCCCTCGGACGTCCTCGTCGTCAGCGGCGGGCAGGCGGCGCTCACCCACGCCTTCCGCTCCCTCGCCGCCCCCCAGACCCCCGTCCTCGTCGAGACCCCCACCTATCCGGGCGCGCTGGCCTCGGCGCGGGCCGCCGGACTCCGCGCGACGGCCGTGCCCATGGACCGCGACGGGGTCAGGCCCGAACTCCTCGCGGAGGCGTTCGCCGTGACCGGCGCGCGGGTCTTCCTCTGCCAGCCGACCCTGCACAACCCCACCGGCGCGACCCTGACCCTCGAACGACGCGAGCAGGTGCTGGCGATCGCCCGCGCCGCCGGAGCGTTCGTGATCGAGGACGACTACGCCCGTTACTTCACCACGGCCCCCGTCCCGCCGCCGATGGTCGCGCTGGACACCCACGGCACGGTCGTGCACATCAACTCCCTGACCAAGGTCCTGTCGCCCAGCATGCGGGTCGCCGGAGTCGTCGCCCGCGGCCCCGCCGCCCGGCGCCTGAGGGCGAACCAGCTCGTGGAGTCGTTCTTCGTGGCCAGGCCGCTCCAGGAGACCGCCCTGGAGTTCGTCAGCTCGCCCGCCTGGCGGCGCCACCTGGCCACGCTGGGCACCGAGCTGACGCTCCGCAGGGACACCCTCGCCGCCGCCCTGACCGCCCGGATGCCCGCCGCCGGGATCCACCTGGTTCCCCGCGGCGGCCTGCACCTGTGGGTACGGCTCCCCGCCGAGGAGGACGAGGACGCCGTGGTCGAGGCCGCCAGGAGGGCGGGCGCCCTGGTGAGCCCCGGGCGCATCTACTACCCGGCCGAGCCTCCCGGCCCTCGCATCAGGGTGACCCACTCGGCGGCCGTCCACACGGCCGAGCTCGTCGAGGGCGTCCGCAGGCTGGCCACGGCACTGGACGCCTCCTGACCCCACCCTCTGACCCCACCCGCTCCTTAAAACACCGTCTATCAAGCTATGACAGTGTCGGAAGGAGTACAACCTCCTAATGGCATACAGTGGTTGCGGAGAGGTGAGCTACGACATGGACAACCCCGCCGACCTGGTGATCGACTTCGTCAACACGTACGACGTCGAGAGCGACGCCGACTCGATCCCCTCTCCCGCCGCGCTGACCGCCTGGCTCGCCGGGCGGGGCCTGATCGGGCCAGGAGAGGTGGCCGACGAGACGGATCTGGCGACGGCCGTCGACCTTCGCGAGGGCCTCCGCGCGGCGCTCCGCCACAACCACGGCCGCCCCGGCGGCGAGAACGGGGACAGGCACGAGGACAGGGACAGGGACAGACGCCGGGACGGGGACGGGCTGCCGCGGGCGTTCGCCGCTCTCCCGCTCCGGGTCGCCCTGACCACCGACGGGCCGGTGCTCGAACCGGTCGCGACGGGAGTGCCCGGCGGGCTGGCCGGCATCGCCGGCGCCGTGATGAGCACCCGCGCGGGCGGGATGTGGCCGCGCCTGAAGGTCTGCACCGAGAGCACCTGCCAGTGGGCGTTCGTCGACTCCTCCAAGAACCGTTCACGGTCGTGGTGCTCCATGAGGGTCTGCGGCAACCGCACAAAGACAAGGGCATATCGGGCCCGTCGGCAGACGGAGCCGGGTTCACGTCATCTCTGAGTCGGATTCCCCGATACGGTGTAAGAGCCTGACTCACGGATCCACCCGCCTGATGCCCGCTCGCGTGGCACGAGATCCGCGAGACAGCGCGTTCCGAGGCGACGGCAGAGAAGGAGCGGGCCGAGATGGCAGACGTAGGCGTGCGGGCGGCTCGGCACGAGGATGTCGCCGCGGTGACGAGCACCCAGATCCGCGCCTGGAAGTACGGCTACCGGGATTTCCTTCCCGAAGGACCGCTGGAGCAGATGACCGGCCCGGCGGCCGAGAACATGTGGCGGCAGCAGTGGGACGACGCGATCACCTCGCCGCCCAGCTCCCGGCACCGCGTGCTGGTGGCCGTGGAGCAGGTGGTCCTCGACACCGACGCCTTCCCCGCGCTCGGCCCCGGCGGCATCGAGGCCATGGCGGCGATGCAGGGCGCCGAGAAGGTCGCGGGCCTGGCCTCACACGCCCCGGCCGAGGACCCCGACCTCGACCCGACCATCGCCGGCGAGATGCTCACCTTCCTCATCGACCCCGACCACGTCCGGCGCGGTCACGGCAGCCGGCTGCTCAACGCCACCGTCGACTACCTCCGTGACGACGGCTACCACACCATCGTGACCTGGGTGTTCGCCGACAACTACGCGGTGCTCGGCTTCCTGGAGTCCGCCGGTTGGGGTGCCGACGGGGCCGAACGGGTCATCGACATGGGCCGTACGGTGCGGATGATCCGCCTGGCGACCGACATCAGCTAGAGCCGGAGAGGAACACCGCACCCCCATGGCCACCCCGAGCCAGTGGATCGCCGGAGCACGTCCACGCACCCTTCCCGCCGCCGTCGTCCCCGTCGCCATCGGCACCGGGGTCGCGATCGGATACAGCGGAGGGGTGTGGTGGCGGGCCCTGCTGGCTCTGTTCGTGGCTCTCGTCCTCCAGGTGGGCGTCAACTACGCCAACGACTACAGCGACGGGGTGCGCGGCACCGACGAGGGCCGGGTCGGCCCGATGCGCCTGGTCGGCTCAGGTGCCGCCCCGCCACGCCAGGTCCTCGCCGCGGCCCTCGCCTGCTTCCTCGCCGCCGCGGTGGCGGGACTGGTGCTCGTCGTGTCCACCGGGACGTGGTGGCTGCTGCCGGTCGGCGCGGCGGCGATCGCCGCCGCCTGGTTCTACACCGGCGGCTCCAGCCCGTACGGTTACCGCGCACTCGGCGAGATCTCGGTGTTCGTGTTCTTCGGCCTGGTGGCCGTGACGGGCACCACGTACGTCCAGCTCGAACACCTGCCCCCGCTCGCGGTGGCGGCGGCCGTCCCGGCGGGCCTGCTGGCCTGCGCGATGCTCGTGGTCAACAACCTGCGCGACATCGTGACCGACGGCCCGGCGGGCAAGCGCACCATGGCCGTGGTGCTCGGCGATCGCCGCACCCGTGTCCTCTACACCCTCTGCCTGGTCCTGCCCCTGCTGATCGCGCCCGCGCTGGCGCCCTGGCAGCCGTTCGCGGCGTCGGCACTGCTCGCCGCCCCACTCGCCGTCGCCCCGGTCAAGGCGGTCCGGGCAGGCGCCACGGGCCCGGCGCTCATCGCGACGCTCCAGCAGACGGGCCGCTTCCAGCTCGTGTACGGGCTACTGCTGGCCGTAGGCCTGGCTCTTTGAACGGTCCCCCTCCCGAACGAGGGGATTCTTCCCTTATCCGGCTTTCCTCCCCGTCTTCGGAGAGACAGCCCCGCCAGAGGTGGGAGGTACCTGTCAGAGGTCGAGAAGGGGCTCCAGGCCGATGGTCAGGCCGGGGAGCTCGCGGACCCGGCGCACGCCCAGGAGCACGCCAGGGGTGAACGACGAGCGGTTCATCGTGTCGTGCCGGATGGTCAGGATCTCGCCGTCGCCGCCCAGGATGACCTCCTGGTGGGCGATGAGCCCGGCCAGCCGCACCGCGTGCACCCGGACCCCGTCGACGTCGGCGCCGCGGGCCCCGTCCAGCTCCGTGCTGGTGGCGTCGGGCATCGGCGCGGAGCCCGCCTTGCGCCGGGCCTCGGCGATCAGCTCGGCGGTGCGGCGGGCGGTGCCCGAGGGCGCGTCCGCCTTGTTGGGGTGGTGCAGCTCGACGATCTCGGCGGACTCGAAGTAGCGGGCGGCCTGCTGGGCGAAGTGCATCATGAGCACCGCCGCGATGCCGAAGTTGGGGGCGATCAGCGCGTTGACGCCGGGGTTGGCCTCCAGCCAGCCCCTGACCGTCGCGAGCCGCCCGGCGTCGAAGCCCGTGGTGCCGACCACCGGGTGGACCCCGTGGGAGATGCACCACTCGAGGTTGCCCATGACGACGTCGGGGTGGGTGAAGTCGACCACCACCTCGGCACGCTCCAGCTCCTCGATCGGGTCGCCCTGGTCGACCGCCGCGACCAGTTCCAGATCGTCCGCCGCCTCGACGGCCTTGCACACTTCGACACCGACGCGCCCTCGGGCGCCGAGAACTCCAACCCTGATCACAGCCCCAAGGCTATACCGTACGAGCCCGCCTGGATGTCACGGACCACCCCGGGCCCCGGGTCCCGGGAAGGCCGGACAGAGGGCCTGGAGACGCGGGCCACCCCGGGTGCCCCAGGTCACGGGAAGGGCCCGGACAGAGGGCCTGGAGGACACGGCCCCCCGGGTCACAGGAGAGCCGGACAGAGGGCCTGGAGACGCGGACGGCCCCGGCGGGGAACGCCGGGGCCGCTCGCATTCGGGATCGTCAGCTGACCAGGGCCGCGCTGAAGTCCTTGTCATCGTCGTAGGGGCCGATGACCGCGAGGGACATCGGGCGGTTGAGGACGTCCGCCGCGACCTCGCTGATCTCCTCCGAGGTCACCGCGTCGATCCTGCCGAGCAGGTCGTCGACCGAGAGCAGCTCGTCGAAGACCAGTTCGCCCTTGCCGATCCTGGACATCCGGGAGCCGGTGTCCTCCAGGCCGAGCACGAGACCGCCGCGCATCTGCCCCTTGCCCCGGACGATCTCCTCCTCGGTGATGCCGTCGGCGATCACGCGGAGCACCTCCTCGCGGCAGATCTTCAGCACGTCGTCGATCTTCGACGGCAGGCAGCCGACGTAGATGCCGAACTGGCCGGTGTCCGCGAGGGCGGAGGTGTAGGAGTAGGCCGAGTAGGCGAGGCCCCTCTTCTCCCTGATCTCCTGGAACAGCCGCGACGACATGCCACCGCCGAGCGCCGCGTTGAGCACGCCGAGCGCGAAGCGGCGCTCGTCGGTGCGGGTCAGCGCGGTCGTACCCAGGACCAGGTTGGCCTGCTCGGTCGGCCGGTGCACCACCCGCGTACCCGAGCGGGTCTCGACACCGGGCCCCGACACGCGCGGAGGCACCGGCGAGGCGTCCCCGCCCAGTGCCCCCGCCCGCTCGTAGGCCGCGGCGACCAGGGCCACGACCTGCTCGTGGTCGACGTTGCCCGCCACCGACACCACCGTGTGGGTGGGCAGGTAGTAGCGCCGGTAGTACTCGGCGATCCGGTCGCGGGTGACCGCGGTGATCGAGTCGACGGTGCCGAGGATCGGCCTGCCGACGGGCGTGTCGCCGTACAGCTCGGTGGAGAACTGCTCGTGCACCACGTCGGAGGGGTCGTCGTCGTGCATGGCGATCTCCTCCAGGATCACGCCACGCTCGGCCTCGACGTCCTCGTCGGTGATGAGCGAGGAGGTCACCACGTCGGCGAGCACGTCGATCGCCACCCGCAGGTCCTCGTCGAGGACCCGCGCGTAGTAGCAGGTGTACTCCTTGGCGGTGAAGGCGTTGATCTCGCCGCCGATGCCCTCGATGGCCGCGGAGATCTCCAGCGCGTCCCGTGTGGGGGTCCCCTTGAACAGCAGGTGCTCAAGGAAGTGGGAGGAGCCCATGTGCTGGGGGGACTCGTCTCTCGATCCGATGCCGACCCACATGCCGACCGCGACGGAACGCACGGTCGGCATGGACTCGGTCACCACCCGGAGCCCACCGGGGAGGACGGTGCGCTTCACGACCCCGGCGCCGTCCTTGCCGGGGTGCAGAGTGGTGGTGATCACGAGTTGCGGTCTTCCCCTCCACCGCGGTTGCCGCCACCACCACTGCTGCTGCGGGTGCGGGTGCGGCGGGGCCGCTCCTCGCGCGGCCGGTCGTCGGCGGGTGCCTCAGCGGGCGGGGCCGCCGAGGTGTCGGAGTCGCCGGCCTCCGCCTTGGCCGCGGCCTCCTTCTCGATGACCTCGACGGGCACCAGGGAGAGCTTGCCGCGCGAGTCGATCTCGGCGATCTCCACCTGGACCTTCTCGCCGACGTTCATGACGTCCTCGACGTTCTCGATGCGCTTGCCGCCGTGCAGCTTGCGGATCTGGGAGACGTGCAGGAGGCCGTCCTTGCCCGGCATGAGGGAGACGAAGGCGCCGAAGGCGGCGATCTTGACGACCGTGCCCAGGTAGCGCTCGCCGACCTCCGGCATGTGCGGGTTCGCGATGGCGTTGATCGCCGACCTGGCCGCCTCGGCGGACGGGCCGTCGGTGGCGCCGATGTAGATGGTTCCGTCGTCCTCGAGGGTGATCTCGGCGCCGGTGTCGTCCTGGATCTGGTTGATCATCTTGCCCTTCGGGCCGATGACCTCTCCGATCTTGTCCACCGGGATCTTGATCGTGATGATGCGCGGGGCCGTGACGTTCATCTCCGCCGGGGAGTCGATGGCCTCCTGCATCACGTCGATGATGGCCAGACGAGCGCCCTTGGCCTGCTTCAGCGCGGCCGCCAGCACGGAGGCCGGAATGCCGTCCAGCTTGGTGTCGAGCTGGAGCGCGGTGATGACGTCCTTGGTGCCGGCGACCTTGAAGTCCATGTCGCCCATGGCGTCCTCGGCCCCGAGGATGTCGGTCAGCGTGACGTACTGGTCGCCCTCGTTGATGAGGCCCATCGCGATGCCCGCGACGATGCCCTTGAGCGGGACACCCGCGTCGAGCAGCGCCATCGTCGAGGCGCACACCGACCCCATGGAGGTCGAGCCGTTGGAACCCAGCGCCTCGGAGACCTGGCGGATCGCGTACGGGAACTCCTCGCGCAGCGGCAGGACGGGCAGCAGCGCCCGCTCGGCGAGCGCGCCGTGGCCGATCTCGCGCCGCTTGGGAGAGCCCACCCGGCCGGTCTCGCCGGTGGAGTAGGGCGGGAAGTTGTAGTTGTGCATGTAGCGCTTGGTGCGCTCGGGGTTGAGCGTGTCGATCATCTGCTCCATGCGGAGCATGTTGAGGGTGGTGATGCCCAGGATCTGGGTCTCGCCACGCTCGAACAGGGCCGAGCCGTGCACCCGGGGCACGACGTGGACCTCGGCACTGAGCTGCCTGATGTCCTTGACGCCGCGGCCGTCGATACGGACGCCCTCGGCGATGACGCGCTCGCGCATGAGCTTCTTGGTCAGCGACCGGAACGCGGCGCCGATCTCCTTCTCGCGGCCCTCGAAGTCGGGTCCGACCTTCTCCAGCGCCAGGGCCTTGACCCGGTCGAGCTCGGCCTCGCGCTCCTGCTTGCCCGCGATGGTCAGCGCGGCGGCGAGCTCGCTCTTGACCGCGCCGGTCACGGCCTCCAGGACGTCGTCCTGGTAGTCGAGGAAGAGCGGGTACTCGGCGGTCTCCTTGGCGGCGACCTTCGCGATCTTGGCCTGTGCCTCGCAGAGCACCTTGATGAACGGCTTGGAAGCCTCCAGGCCCTGCGCCACGGTCTCCTCGGTCGGCGCCACGGCTCCCTCGCCGACGAGCCTGAGCGTGTCACGGGTGGACTCGGCCTCGACCATCATGATCGCGACGTCGCCGTCGTCGAGCACGCGGCCCGCGACCACCATGTCGAAGGTGGCGTTCGCCAGCTCGGAGTTGGTCGGGAAGGCGACCCACTGGCCCTCGATCAGCGCGACGCGGACGCCGCCGATCGGGCCGGAGAACGGCAGCCCCGCCAGCTGGGTGGAGAGGGACGCGGCGTTGATCGCGACGACGTCGTACAGGTGCTCGGGGTGGAGCGCCATGATGGTGGCGACCACCTGGATCTCGTTGCGCAGGCCCTTGACGAACGAGGGGCGCAGCGGCCGGTCGATCAGGCGGCAGGTGAGGATGGCGTCCTCGGAGGGACGGCCCTCACGCCGGAAGAACGAGCCGGGAATGCGGCCCGCGGCGTACATTCGCTCCTCGACGTCCACCGTGAGGGGGAAGAAGTCGAGGTTCTCCTTGGGATTCTTGGACGCGGTGGTCGCGGAGAGGACCATCGTGTCGTCATCGAGGTAGACGACGGCGGAACCCGCCGCCTGGCGCGCGAGCCGCCCGGTCTCGAACCGGATGGTACGCGTGCCGAATGAGCCGTTGTCGATAACGGCTTCGCTGCTGTGGACACCCTCCACGGGGACCTCCTTGTGGGTCGGTCGCCCGCGTCCGGCCAGACGCACGTGTCGCGCCTGGTTCGTCGTGTTTGCCGGCTCCCCGTAGGTGCAGCGCCGGTCTTCGATCGAAGCGCCCGGTTCCGTATGGCTTGTGCCAAGATGACCGGGGGCCACTACCGAGGACCGGCCCTCCGACGCCGTGGGGCGCGCTTGCTTGCGGACGCGGGGCACTGTCTCGGCTATTCAGTTTGCTCACTGGGACGGCGTCTTCATGGCGCGACGCGCCGACACCGAGCCATATGAGATGAGGGAGCGGCGCGAGGCCGCTCCCTCATGACTCTATCGGCGCAGGCCGAGCCGCTCGATGAGCGAACGGTAGCGCGCGATGTCCTTGCTCTGCAGGTACTTCAGCAGCCGGCGGCGGCGGCCGACGAGCAGCAGCAGACCGCGACGGCTGTGGTGGTCGTGCTTGTGCATCTTCAGGTGCTCGGTGAGCTCGCTGATGCGCTTGCTCAGCAACGCGATCTGCACCTCGGGGGAACCGGTGTCGGTCTCACCCTTGGCGTAGTCACCGATGATCTGCTTCTTTGCGGCGGTGTCGAGCGACACTTCTCTCCTTGAACCTCTACGGGCACGCGCAGTTCCGACTCCCCGAACGACCGTGCGTGCCTACAGTCGCCGTGGCGAGATCAGCGCCGGGATCGTGAGAACACGGTTACAGAGCTGACATGCCAGGCTACCACCGGCCTCGTCGCCCCCGCACATCATGCGGCAGCCCCATGAATCCGGCCCCCGTGGACCGCCTGGACGGCGTGTCGGCTCACGAGAGCCACGCGTGGCTCGGCGGGACGACGGGTTCGGCGAGTTCAGCGGGACGGCGGGTTCGGCGGGCGCTCGAACGGGCCATACGGCCCCTGTGGCGAGGAACGCGCGGGAGAGATCAGCCCGTCAGGCGCCGTACCTCGTCCACGTCCGCCCGGATCTGCTCGACGAGCGCCGCGATCGAGTCGAACCTGGTGTTGCCGCGAAGCCTCGGCCCGAAGTCGACGGCCACATGCGCACCGTAGAGGTCGAGATCGTCACGGTCGAGCGCGTACGCCTCGACGGTGCGGGGCACGCCCTCGAAGGTCGGGTTGGTACCCACGGAGATCGCCGCGGGCCAGCGCTCGCCGCCGTACACGGCGGGCAGGTTGCCGGTCTCGACGCCCTGCAGCCAACCGGCGTAGACGCCGTCGGCGGGGATCGCGGTGAACTCCGGCGACTCCAGGTTGGCCGTCGGGAAACCGAGCTGCCGGCCGCGCTGGTAGCCGCGGACCACCACGCCCTCGACCCGGTGCGGGCGGCCGAGCGTCAGCCTGACCGCCTCCATGTCACCGGAGGTGATCTGCTCGCGGATCAGCGTGGAGGAGATCGTCTCACCATCGCTGACCAGCGGGACCGCCTCGGCCACGAAGTCGTACTTCTCGCCGAGGGTGCGCAGTGTCTCCACGTCACCGGAGGCCTTGTGGCCGAAGCGGAAGTTCTCCCCCACCACGACCCCGGCGGCGTGCAACCGGTCGACGAGCACGGTCTGCACGAACTCGTCGGGGCTCATCCGGGAGAACTCCAGCGTGAACGGCAGGACGCACACCGCGTCGACGCCCAGCCCGGCGAGAAGCTCGGTGCGGTGCCTGGCCGTCGTCAGCCTCGGAGGATGCGTGCCGGGCCGCACCACCTCCTCCGGATGCGGGTCGAAGGTCACCACCACCGAGGGCACCGCAAGATCCGCGGCCATCGCGACGGCTCTGGCCACCATCTGCTGATGCCCGCGGTGAACGCCGTCGAAGACGCCGATCGTGACGACGGACCTGCCCCAGTTCTCGGGCACGTCGTCCAATCCGTGCCAACCTCGCACCGCAGCCTCTTCCCCTTGTAGCGGATCGACCCCTAAAGCCTGCCATGCTCCCCGGTCATCTCTCCAACCGGGGAGCGTATCGGAAAGTGACAGGCCACCTGACGTCCGCCGACGAGGCTCGGCGCGGGACGTTCGGTACGGCACCGCTCCTGGGCGATCGGGCAGCGGGGGTGGAAGGAACAGCCGGTGGGCCGGTCGATCGGGCTGGGCACGTCGCCGGTCAGCACGACACGCTCGCGGCGTGGCGCTCCCGACCCGTCGTCGATCTCCGGAACCGCCGAGAGCAGCGCGTGGGTGTAGGGGTGGGCGGGGGCGGCGTACAGCGCCTCGGCCTCGGCCACCTCGACGATCTCCCCGAGGTACATCACCGCGATCCGGTCCGACACGTGCCGCACCACGCCGAGGTCGTGCGCGATGAAGACGTAGGTGAGCCCGAGCTCCTCCTGGAGATCGGCGAAGAGGTTGAGCACCTGCGCCTGCACCGACACGTCGAGCGCGGAGACCGGCTCGTCGGCCACCACGAGCTTGGGCGACAGGGCGATGGCCCTGGCGATGCCGATCCGCTGGCGCTGGCCACCGGAGAACTCGTGCGGGTAGCGGTCCAGGTGGCTCTTGGCCAGGCCGACCAGGTCGAACAGCTCACCGACCCGGTTCCTGATCGCGCCGGCGTCGCCGTACCCGTGGATCCTGAGCGGCTCCGCGACGGCGTCACCGGCCGTGCGGCGCGGGTTGAGCGAGGCGTAGGGGTCCTGGAAGACGAGCTGCAAATCCTTGCGGACCGGGCGGAGGCCGCGCCGGGACAGGCCGGTGATGTCCTGCCCGTCGAACTCCACCCGGCCCGCGGTGACATCGGTCAGCCGGACCAGGCAGCGGCCGAGCGTGGACTTGCCACACCCGGACTCACCGACCACGCCGAGGGTCTCCCCGGCGCGGACCTCCAGCGAGACCCCGTTGACGGCCTGTACGCCCCGGCCTCCACGCGCCCTGAAGTGCTTGACCACGTTGGTGGCCCTGAGCAGGGCGTTCATCGTCGTGTCCGTTGTGTTCACGGGTCGCTCAACGCTCCTCATCCGCCGCGAGGGCGGTCTGTCGTGCCGGGGACGCCACCAGGCCGTCGCGGTCGCCGCGACGGATCCGCTCCCTGCCCTCCCGGGGCAGCAGGCAGGCGTCGAGGTGGCCGGCCACGCCGACGAGCGGGGGGACCTCGTCGCAGGCGTGGTGGCGGTGGACGCAGCGGTCGGCGAAGGGGCAGCCGCCGCCCGAGGCGCCGGGGGCGCCCGGGATCGTGGGCAGCCGCCGGACGCGCGGGCCGCCCACCCGGGGCACCGAGTCGAGCAGGCCCCAGGTGTAGGGGTGGCGGGGGGCGTGGAAGACCTTTCCGCGGGGACCGCGCTCGACCGCGCGCCCGCCGTACATGACCAAGACCTCGTCGGCGATCTCCGAGACCACGCCCATGTCGTGGGTGATCATGACGATCGCCGAGCCGTGGTCGGTGCGCAGGCGGCGCATCAGGTCGAGGATCTGCGCCTGGGTGGTGACGTCGAGCGCGGTGGTGGGCTCGTCGGCGATCAGCAGCCCGGGGTTGCACGACAGCGCCATGGCGATGACCACGCGCTGGCGCATGCCGCCGGAGAACTCGTGCGGGTAGGAGTCCACCCGCTTGCCGGGGGCCGGGATGCCGACCTCGTCGAGCAGCTTGACCGCGCGGTCGCGGGCCTGCCTCTTCGAGATCCTCTCGTGGGCGCGGATCTGCTCGGCGATCTGCCAGCCGACCGTGTAGACGGGGGTGAGGGCGGTCATCGGGTCCTGGAAGATCATGGCGATCTCCCGCCCCCGGACGGCCCGCATCTCCTTGTCCTTCAGCGACAGCAGGTCACGGCCACGGAAGATCACACTTCCAGAAATTTCGGCATTAGGGGTACGGATCAGCCGGAGCACGCCGAGCATCGACACGCTCTTGCCCGAGCCCGACTCCCCCACGATGCCCAGCACCTCGCCGGGCCGTACGGAGAAGGACAGCCCGTCGACGGCCGTGAACCGGCCCCTGCCGGTGCGGAAGCGCACCCGCAGGTCGTCGACTTCGAGAAGCGGTTGGTCAGGCACGGCGCACCCTAGGGTCGAGCCGGGCGTACAGGACGTCCACCACGGCGTTGGCCAGTACGACGAAGAAGGCGGCGTAGAGGACCGTGCCCATGATCACGGGCAGGTCGAGGTTCTGCAGCGCCTGGTAGGTGAGTTTGCCGATGCCCGGCAGGCCGAAGACCACCTCGGTGAGCAACGCCGCGCCCCCGACGAGGGCGCCGAAGTCCAGGCCGAACAGCGACACGATCGGGATCAGCGAGCAGCGCAGCGCGTGCCTGATCAGGATGCGCCACTCGGACAGGCCCTTGGCGCGGGCGGTGCGCACGTAGTCCTCGTTCAGCGCCTGGATCAGCTCGCCGCGCAGCAGCCTGGCGTAGATCCCGGCGTACAGCAGGGCCAGGGTGAGCCAGGGCAGCAGCAGGTGCAGCGCCCACTGTCCAGGGCTCTGCGAGAGCGGGACGTAGCCGAGCGGCGGGACCCAGGAGAAGACCGAGTCGTGCAGTTCCTTCTGGGTGATGAGGTTGACCACCTCGCCCAGCCAGTAGACCGGCAGCGAGACGCCGAAGACGCCGAGCAGCATGACCAGCGGGTCGACCACCGTGCCGCGCATGGCGCCGGCGAGGGTGCCCATCGCCACGCCCAGCACCATCCAGATCACCGCCGCGCCGGCGACGAGCGAGAGCGTGACCGGGACCGCGGCCATGATCTGCGGGATCACCAGCGTGCCCCGGTTGACGAACGAGGTGAGGTCCTGGGTGACGAACAGGTGCTTCATCATCATCAGGTACTGCACGGGCAGCGGCTGGTCGAAGCCGAACGACGCGCGCACCTGCTCCAGCGTGGCCGGGTCGGCGTTCTTGCCCGCGATGCGTGCCGCCGGGTCCACGCCCGGCGTGGCGAAGAAGATCAGGAAGACCAGCACGCTGATCGCGAAGAGGACGAGCAGCGCGGCACCGAAGCGCCGCAGGATGTAGCCGATCATCAGGCGCCTCCCCGCAGCCGGGCGTTCGGGTCGAGCGCGTCGCGCACGCCGTCGCCGAAGACGTTGAGCACGACCGCGGTCAGCGCGACGAACAGCCCCGCGGCGATAGTGATCATCGGCCGGGTGTAGAGCAGGGCGAGGCCGTCGTTGATGATCGTGCCCCAGCTCGCGTCGGGCGACTGGACACCGACCGACAGGAACGACAGCGCCGACTCGGTGAGCATGCTGAGCGCCGTCATCAGCGGCAGGAACACCACCACTGTGGGCAGGATGTTCGGCAGCACCTCACGGCGCATGATCCGCAGGTCGCTCGCGCCCAGGCCGACGGCGGCGTGCAGGAACTCCTTGTCGCGCAGCGCCATCACCTGGCCCCGCAGTGGCCGGGCCACGTAGGGGACGTAGATGATCGCGATGATGACGATCGGCAGTGCGAGGCTGCCCGCGTCGATGTGGACCGGCCCCAGGTGCAGGCCGCTGGTGAGCAGCACCACCGACAGGCAGATGGCCAGCAGGTAGACCGGGAAGGCCCAGATCACGTCGAAGAACCGGGAGAGCACGGCGTCGATCCAGCCGCCGAAATAGCCGGCGACCACGCCGAGCACGGTGGCCAGCGCACAGCAGAGCAGCGCCGCGGAGACGCCGATCAGCAGGCTGTTGCGCCCGCCGTACAGGAGCCTGGCCATGACGTCGCGGCCCTGGTTGTCCGCCCCGAGCAGGTAGTGGCCGGGGTCGCCGGTCGGGCCGATCGGGGTGACGCCCAGACCGAGGCCCTCGGTGCTCTGCTGGAGGACCTGGACCTCCTGGCCGTCCACGACCGTGGTGCCGGAGATGTTGGAGACGAACGGGTCGGTGTGCGCGATCGAACCCGCGTAGACCGGGGCCAGCAGGCAGACGAGCACGATGAGGAGCAGTCCGGCTCCGGCGATCATCGCCGAGCGGTTGCGCAGGATCCGGACGGCGGCCTGCCGCCACGGGCCGGCACCGGGCCGGACCGTGGCGGCGACCGCGGGGATGGTCTCCGCCCCGCTCATCGTGCTCACCTACTTGACCCAGAGCTGGGAGATGAGCATGAAGAACTGCTTGTGGAACTGGTAGTTGCCGACCCTGCTGGAGACGAAGTCGACCTGCTTGGGGGTGAACAGCGGGATGATCGGGCTTGCCTTGGTCAGGTCGCGGTCGATCTCGCCCCACTTGGCGTTCGCGGCGTTCTTGTCGGTCCGGTCCAGCGTCATGGCCTCGGCCATCCGGGCGTCGATGTCCTTGTCACAGAAGCCGGAGATGTTGATGCTGGAGTCGCTGCCCGGGCGGAAGGACGCGCAGGACAGCAGCACGTTCAGGAAGTCCGAGGCGGCGGGGTAGTCGGCGTACCACTGGGAGACGCTGGCCTGGACCTTGTTCTTGTCGTTCTGGATGTAGGTGAAGTGGATGTTCGTCGAGATGACCTTGAGCTTGGCCTGGTAGCCGATCTGCTCCAGGGTGCTGCGGACGTACTCGCCGATCTGCTTGCTCACGTCGTCGTCGGCGACGACCAGGGAGACCTCCTGGCCCGCGGTGCCCGACTGCTGGACGAGTTCCCTGGCCTTGGCCAGGTCCTGCTTGGGGAAGTCACAGAAGTCGGCGTGACCGGGGATGCCGGGCGGCAGGAGTGAGCAGGCGGGCTGGGCCACGTTGGCCCCGCCGAACATCTTCACCACGGCCTGGCGGTCGATCGCCCAGTTGAGCGCCTGACGGGCCTCGGGCTTGTCGAACGGGGCGAGGTTGACGTTGAGCGGGAGGTACCAGAAGGCCGAGAGCTGGTTCACGTGCGCCTGGGAGGCGTACTTGGTGCCGATCTCGCTGAGCCGATCGGCGGGCAGCGGGTCGAAGACCCAGTCGGCCTGGCCGTTCTGGACAGCGGTGACCGCGGCCTCGGCGGTGAGGCCGTAGGAGTAGACGATCTCGTCCGGGTACCCCTGCGGCTGCGCCTCGCGCGACCACTCGGTGAAGTTGGGGTTGCGGACGAGCTTGAGCTCCTTGTTGGGGTCGTAGGAGGCCGCCGTGTAGGGCCCGGTGCCGCCGATCGGCTTGGTGCCCTGGTCCTTGTCCGGGGTGTCCTTCGGCAGCACCGCCGCGTGCGGCAGCGCGAGCTTGAGCGGGAACTCCGAGTCCGGCTCGACCAGGTTGATCGTGACCGTGTTCTTGGCCTTGTCGGCGACCACGCCCGCCTCGAGCGTGCAGCCCTTCGGCTTCTTGACGCAGTCTTCGGCGCCGACGATCCCGGCGTAGAAGGTGCCGGAGGTCGGCCCGGAGACCTTGTAGATCCGCTCGAAGGAGGCCACCACGTCGTCGACGGTGACCTCGCCGCCGCCGGCGAACCTCACGCCCTTGCGGAGGGTGAAGGTGTAGGACCTGCCGTCCTGACTGACCTGGGGCATGGCCTCGGCCAGGTCCGGGACCAGGTCGTAGGAGGCCTCGCCACCGACCTTCTTGAAGGCCAGCAGGCCGTCGTACATGGCCTGGAAGACCTGCCAGTTGCCGTTGCTGTAGTTGATGTGCGGGTCGAGCGTGCCGTCGCCGGCCTTGGCCTGCAGGCGGAGCGTGCCGCCCTTGTGCTGCTCCTGGAAGCCCGCTGAGCCCGCCTGGGAGGATCCGGCCGGGCCGGCCTGCCCTGCGGACCCGGCCGGGGCGGAGGCGCCGGAACAGGCGGCGACGGACAGGGCGAGCAGGGCCGCGCCCGCTGCGATCGGGATGTTGCGCTTCATGGGGGTCCTAGTCCGTGGAGTCGAGGAATGAGCCGACCACCTGCAGGAAGAGCTCCTCTTCCTCGATGTGCGGCATGTGACTGGAGTGCTCGAAGATCTGCCATCGGACGTCGGGGATGTGGTCCGCGAAGGGCTGCACGGTGCGAGGGGTGGCCTCGTCGTGCCGCCCGGAGACGAGCAGGGTGGGCGCGGTCACCTGGTGCAGCCTGTCGACCACCGACCAGTCCCGCAGGCTGCCGACGACGTGGAACTCGGTCGGCCCGTTCATCGTGTGGTACACGGTCGGGTCCTCCGCGGTCTTGGCGTCGCTGGCCAGGACCTCCGGCGGGTTGGGAACGATCATGCAGACGTGGCGGGCGTTGAACACCTTCTCCGCCGCGCGGTACTCGGGGCTGCCGGTGGTCCCGGCGGCCTCGTGCTCGCGGAGCGTCCGCTCGACCTCGGCCGGAAGCTCGGCGCGCAGCCGGTCGCACTCCTCGCGCCAGAGCCCCATCGAGGCGGGCGAGTCGGCGATGACCAGCCCCTTGAGGCCCTCGGGCCGGAGTACCGCGTGCTCGGCGGCCAGCATGCCGCCCCACGACTGGCCGATCAGGTGGTATCCGCCGGCGATGCCGAGATGGGTCAGCAGGTTGTCCAGTTCGGCGAGGAAGAGCTCGACCGTCCAGAAGTCGGCGCCGCGATCGGGCAGGTGGGTGGAGAGCCCCACACCGAGCTGGTCGTAGTGGACGACCGCCCGGTCCTGCTCGGCCAGCCGCGCCATACGCAGGGTGTAGTCGTGGGCGGCGCCGGGGCCGCCGTGCAGCACGACGAGGGGGGCTTTGCCCGCGTTCAGGTCTCCCGTGACGCGGTACCAGGTATGCCAGTCCTTGAAGGGGGCCAGGCCCTGGGTGGTCGGTTCGGGGATCGCCACCGCAGTCCTCCATACAACAAGTGGGCATATGCCACTAGATGAGCCGAATGTCCATGTCGTGGACATCATATGGATTAATGGCCTGAACACAATACCTTTTTTGGAATCGTAAGGTTGTGTAACGTGCCGGGTGTGTACCCCGACGCGACGTCCCCCGGCACCGACGATCTCTCCCGCATGCTGGGCCAGGTGCTGGGCGACGCCACCCAGTCCTCCGTGCTCAGCCCCGTCAGGGTGCAGTCGGTGGCCACCGAGGTGGCCGATCGGCTGATGACCGCCGTCGCGATAGGCGACTACCTGCCCGGCGAACGCCTCCCCGGAGAACGCGAGCTGGCCACGATCCTCGACGTGAGCCGCGCGACGGTCCGCGAGGCCATCGGCCGGCTCCAGGCGGTGGGCATCGTGGAGATCAAGCGCGGCCGGACCGGCGGGGCCTACGTCAGGACGAGCTGGACCGAGGCCACGGCCTCCGCCGTGCGCCGCACGCTCCTGCCCCGCTGGCCCGAGCTGGAGCAGCTGTTCGACCTGCGCTGCCTGGTGGAGGGGCTGGTCGCGCGGACCGCCGCACTCCGCCGTACGGACGAGGACCTGTCGGCCATGCGCGTGGCGCTGGACGGCTACGCGACGGCCGGCACGCTGGGCCAGGAACAGGCGGCCGACGCGGCCTTCCACGGCGCCATACTGGCCGCGACGGCCAACCCGAAGATCAGCGCGCTCAGCCGGGACCTGCTGACGCGGGTGAGCCTCGGATTCCCCGTCGAACCGTACGGGGAGGACGATCCCGATGATTACCAGCGGGCGCTGACCGAGCACCGGAAGATCTACGAGGCCATCGCGGCCGGCGACGCCGAGCGGGCAGGCTCCCTGTCGGAGCAGCACTTCGCCCTGACCTCCGACATGATGCGCGCCATGCTCGAACGCGCCCAGGAACGGGCCTCCGGATAGCCCGCACCCGCCCGGCGACCAGATCCCGGGCAGCCTCGTCCCACCCGGCGACCGATCCCCGGACAGCCCCGGCCCCGTTCGGCGACCGATCCCCGGACAGCCCCGGCCCCGTTCGGCGACCGGTTTCCCGGACAGGACCGTCCAGGAAGCCGCGGTCCAGGCTAGGGGCGGGTCTCCAGATAGCCGATCAGCGTGCGGACCATCGCACCGGTCGCGCCCACCGGGCCCAGGTCGGTGGGCTTGTCCAGGTAGGCGGTCGTGGCGAAGTCCAGGTGGGCCCAGGGCAGGCCGGCGGTGAACGGCCGCAGGAACAGCGCGGCGATCGTCGCGTCGGCCAGATTGCCGCCCTCGTTCTTCGCGTCGGCCACCTCGGAGGCGAGCCTGTCGGCGTACGGCTCCCAGAGCGGCAGCTCCCACATCGGCTCACCGGCCCGTGAACCGGCCGCGATCAGCTCGCCGACCAGCCCCCGGTCACTGCCGATCACCCCGGTGATGTCCTCACCGAGCGCGTGCATCACCGAGTAGGTCAGCGTGGCCGCGTCGATCAGCACGTCGGGAGAGCTCTCGGCCAGGTAGGCGAGCGCGTCGGCCAGTACCAGACGGCCCTCGCTGTCGGTGTCGGTCACCTCGGTGGTCCGCCCGTTGCGGTGCCTGAGCACGTCCCCGGGCCGGGTGGCGGAGCCGCTGACCATGTTCTCGGCCGCGGGCACCACGGCGGTGACCCCCACCGGCAGCCCCAGCCTGGCGGCGGCCTGGACGACCGCGAGCATGGTCGCCCCACCCGCCATGTCACACTTCATGGTGGACATCGCCCCGAGGCCCTTGATGGCGAGACCGCCGGAGTCGAAGGTGATGCCCTTGCCCACGAGGCCGACCGTGCCGCTCGCGCCGTCACCGGGGTGGCTCACCTCGATCAGGCAGGGCGGGTTCGCGCTGGCCGCGCCGACGCCGAGGATGCCGCCGAAGCCGCCCTCGCGGAGCGCACCGGTCTCCAGCACCCGCACGCCCAGCCCGCACGCCCCGGCCATCTCCCGCGCCCGCTCGGCCAGGTCCATCGGGACCAGGTCACCGGCCGGGGTGTTGACCAGGTCGCGGGCGAACGTCACCGCGTCGGCGACGATCCCGGCCCGCACGACCCCCGCGGGGTTCTCAGCCGCCAGGATGATCAGTTCGCGTACGGCATGCCCGGATGGCTCGCTCTTGTAGCCGTCGAACCGGTAACCGCCCAGCCGCACGCCCTCGATGACCGCCTGGGCGTGGGGGAAGGCGATGGCCACGGTGGGGAACTCGGCGAGCCGTGGCGCGACGCGGCCCACCGCCCGCCGTACCGCGTGCTCGCCGTCGTCGGTGCCGAGCCCGACCAGCAGGACCGCGGCCGCGCGGAAGACGTCGCCGTCCCGGCGCGGCAGCAGCAGGTCCTGACCGGCCCTGCCGGTGAACCTGACCTGGCCGAACACGCCGCCGAGGCCGAGCCCGGGGTCGTGCCCCTCGCGCACCGGCAGGACGAGCAGGTCCGCGGCGATCTCGGCGGCGGGCAGGGAGGAGAGGGACACCTCCATGAGACGACTCCTAACAGGACTAAATGGTTCGGTTCACGAACCTTAAAGCACTGCCAGGTCACGCGGGTCACCGGGTCACCGGGTCACCGGGTCAGGAGACGAACACCGCCAGTGACCTGGTGATCTTGTCGTGCTCCTCGACCAGTGCCAGCAGGGTGCCGTCCGGGCCGAACACGCCGATCGGCCCCTTGCCCAGCCCCAGCGAGGGCAGCCGCCCGCCGTGCGAGACGGTGCTCGCCTCCTCGGCGGTCACGTCGCGGCGAGGGAAGGCCGCCGCGACCGCGTCGGCCATCGGCAGGATCGAGCACTCGGCGGAGAGCTGCTCGACGGTGCGCGCCATCGACAGGTCGTAGGGCCCCACGCGGGTGCGGCGCAGGTAGGTCAGGTGGCCGCCGACGCCCAGATCGGCCCCCAGGTCACGGGCCAGCGCGCGGATGTAGGTGCCGCTGGAGCAGGTCACCGAGACGTCGACGTCGATCAGGTCGCCGTCGCGGCGGATGCCGATGATCTCGAAGCCCGACACGGTCACCGGGCGCGCCTTCAGCTCGACCTCCTCCCCCGCCCTGGCTCGCTTGTAGGCTCGCTCGCCGTTCACCTTGATGGCGCTGACCTGCGGCGGGATCTGCATGATCGGGCCGGTCAGTGCGGCGACCCCCTTTCGGACGTCCTCCTCGGCGACACCCGCCGCCGACGCGGTCGCGATGATCTCCCCCTCGGCGTCGTCGGTGTTGGTGGCCTGGCCGAGGCGGATCGTGGCATCGTAGCCCTTCTCGGTGAGCGCGAGGTGGCCGAGCAGGCGGGTGGCCTTCTCGACGCCGACCACCAGCACGCCGGTGGCCATCGGATCGAGGGTGCCCGCGTGGCCGACCTTGCGGGTGCCCGCGATGCCGCGGAGCTTGGCCACGACATCGTGCGAGGTCCACTCGGCGGGCTTGTCGACGATGATCAGGCCGCTCGGCGGCGGGGTGCGCTTGGCGCGAGCCGTGCTCAATGGGATTCCTTTGACAGACGTGCCAGGAGAGTTCTACAGCAGTGCCCGGAGACTGGCGATCGTCTCCTCGACGGGCAGGTGGGAGGTGAAACCCGCCGCCCTGGCGTGCCCGCCGCCGCCCAGTTCGGCGCAGACGCGCGAGACGTCCACCCCTCCCTTGGACCGCGTCGAGACCTGCCAGGCACCCTCGTCGTCCTCCTTGAGGATCGCGGCGACGTCCGCCTCGTCGGTGCGCCGGACCACGTCGATGATCCCCTCCACCTCGTCGTACGGCAGCCCGTGCGCGGCCCGGTCTGCCCGGGTGACGAACGTCCAGACCAGGCCACCGCCCACCTCCGGCTCCAGCCGGACCCTGTCCAGCGCGGTACCGAGCACCTTCAGGTAACCGAACGGGGAGCGGTCCCACAGCTCGCGGGCGAGTTCCTCGGGGTCAAGCCCGCATGCCACCAGCCGGGCGGCCATGGCATGCGCCCGCGGGGTGGTGGAGGAGTGCCGAAACGAGCCGGTGTCGGTGACGAGCCCGACGTACAGGCAGGTCGCGATGTCCCTGTCGATCGGCAGGCCGAGCCTGTGGATCAACTCCTCGGCGAGCACGGCGGTGGCGGCGGCGCCGGGGTCGACCAGGTTGAGCGTGCCGAACCCGGTGTTGGACGGATGGTGGTCCAGCACGATCAGCTCTCGCGCCCCGGCCGCGTTTCCGGCCAGGGTGCCAAGGCGCTCAACGGTGGGGAGGTCGAAGGTGACCATCACCTCGGGTACGGCGGGATAGTGCGCGGGGTCGATCAGCAGGTCCTGCCCCGGCAGGAAGCGGAGCAGCCTGGGCACGTGGAAGCTCCGGTCGCCGAAGGACGCGGTGACCCGCTTGCCCGCCGCGCGCAGCGCGAGCCCGACGCCCAGCATGGAGCCGAGCGCGTCACCGTCGGGCGAGACATGGCAGGCCAGCGCGACCTCGTCCGCGGCCGAGATGATCCGGGCGGCCCGGTCCCAGTCCTGACCGGGCACCGGGCCGTCGTCACGCGGGTCGGGCGTCACGTCGCGGAATATCCCGCGCGCTCCGAGGATTCGTCCTCTTCGTCCTCGGAGTCGCCGGCCCTGTCCTCGGGCTTGCGGTAAGGGTCGGCGTCCCCCGCGTGCAGAGCCCCCTCGGCCCGCTTGGCGATCTCCACGTCCCTGGCCTTCGCCTCGGCGAGCAGGTCCTCCAGATGACGGGCGGTGTCAGGGAGCGGGTCGTGGGTGAACGTCAGCGTCGGCGTGTGGCGCAGACCCGTCTGGCGGCCCACCTCCGAGCGGATGAGCCCCTTGGCGCTCTCCAGCGCCAGTGCGGAGTCGGCCCGCTCGGCCTCCGAGCCGAAAACGGTGTAGAACACCGTGGCCTCACTCAGGTCGTTGGTGATCCGTGTGTCCGTCACGGTCACGAACCCCAGCCTGGGGTCCTTGATCCGGCGCTCCAGCATCTCCGCCACGATCTGCTGGATCCGGTCGGCGATCTTGCGTGCTCGCGCGGCGTCCATAGCTCCCCCCTTCTTGTGGGGACGGCCGGAGCGGGAGGGGTGCTTCCGCCACCGGCCGTCCCCCCATCTAGTCCTCGTCCTCGTTGTAGAGCCGGTGTCTGGCGGACAGCAACTCGATCTCCGGCCGGAAGGCGATCAGCCGCTCGCAGTCGTCCAGCACCGCACCGCAGTTGGCGGCGGTGGCGGAGACGACCGCGATCCCGATCTCGGTACGGCGATGCAGATCAAGATGACCGGTCTCCGCGACTGCCACACCCGGGAAGCGTCGCTGCACCTCGGCGACGATGGGACGCACCACCGAGCGCTTCTGCTTCAGCGAGTGGACCTCGCCGAGCAGGATGTCCAATGTCAGGGCACCTACATACATAGTGGATCACTCGCCACGGTCGTCACCGTGCCATCGGGAGGGACGGACCGCCCGCCGACGCCCCCAAGGGGGCGACCGGCGGGACGGTCCTCCTGCCTGTCCGAGGCATCAGGCGCGCGGCTTCTCCCGCATCTCGAAGGTCTCGATGACGTCATCGATCTTGATGTCGCTGTAGCCGACACCGATACCGCACTCGAACCCTTCACGCACCTCGGTCGCGTCGTCCTTGAAGCGGCGCAGCGAGGAGACGGTGAGGTTGTCGGAGATGACGACCCCGCCGCGGATGATACGGGCCTTGCTGTTGCGGACGATCGTGCCCGAGCGGACCAGAGCACCGGCGATGTTGCCGATCTTCGGCACCTTGAAGACCTCGCGGACTTCGGCGGTGCCCATCTGGACCTCTTCGAACTCCGGCTTGAGCATGCCCTTGAGGGCCGCCTCGATCTCCTCGATCGCCTGGTAGATGACCGAGTAGTAGCGGATGTCGACGCCCTCGCGCTCGGCCAGATCGCGCGCCCTGACCTCGGGACGCACGTTGAAGCCGATGATGACCGCGTTGTCGTCGGCGACCGCCAGGTTGACGTCGTACTCGGTGATCGCACCGACGGCGCGGTGGAGCACCCGCAGGCGCACCTCGTCGCCGACGTCGATCTTGAGCAGCGCGTCCTCCAGAGCCTCGACGGAACCGGAGACGTCACCCTTGATGATGAGCTTGAGCTCGTCGACCTGGCCCTTCTCCATCTCGCTGAAGAGCTCTTCGAGGGTGCGGCGACGGCCGGACTTGGCCATGTCCGCGATGCGCTTGCGCGCCGCGCGCTGCTGGGCGATCTGGCGTGCCATCCGGTCGTCGGTGACGACGATGAAGTTGTCACCGGCGCCCGGCACCGCGGTCAGACCGAGGACCGCCACCGGGCGGGACGGGTCGGCCTCCTGAATCGCCTCGCCCTTGTCGTCGAGCATCGCCCGGACGCGTCCGAAGGCCTCGCCACAGACGATCGAGTCGCCGACCCGGAGCGTGCCGCGCTGGACCAGCACGGTCGCGACCGGGCCGCGGCCCTTGTCGAGGTGGGCCTCGATGGCGACGCCCTGCGCGTCCATCGTGTCGTTGGCCCGCAGGTCGAGCTCGGCGTCCGCGGTGAGCAGGATGGCCTCGAGAAGGTTCTCGATGCCGGTCCCGTTCTTGGCGGAGATGTCGACGAACATCGTGGTGCCGCCGTACTCCTCGGCGACCAGGCCGTACTCGGTGAGCTGGGCGCGCACCTTGCTCGGGTCCGCCCCCTCCTTGTCGACCTTGTTGACCGCGACGACGATCGGCACGTCGGCCGCCTGGGCGTGGTTGAGCGCCTCGATGGTCTGCGGCTTCACGCCGTCGTCGGCCGCGACGACCAGGACGGCGATGTCGGTCACCTTGGCACCTCGGGCACGCATGGCGGTGAACGCCTCGTGACCCGGGGTGTCGATGAAGGTGATCTTCCGATCCTCGCCCTCGTGCTCGGTGGCGATCTGGTAGGCACCGATGTGCTGGGTGATGCCACCCGCCTCCTGCGCCACCTCGTTGGTGTTGCGGATGGCGTCGAGCAGCTTGGTCTTACCGTGGTCGACGTGACCCATGACGGTCACCACCGGCGGGCGCGCGACCAGGTCGGACTCGTCGCCCTCGTCCTCGCCGAACTCGATGTCGAAGGTCTCCAGGAGCTCGCGGTCCTCCTCCTCCGGGCTGACCACAAGCAGGTTGTAGTCGAGCTCGGCGGCCAGAAGCTGGAGCGTCTCCTCGTTGACCGACTGCGTGGCGGTCACCATCTCGCCCAGGTGCAGCATGATCTGCACCAGGGACGCCGGGATCGCACCGATCTTGTCGGCGAAGTCCGACAGGGAGGCGCCGCGCGACAGGCGGATCGTCTGCCCGTTGCCGCGAGGAGCCTGCACGCCGCCGATCGCCGGGGCCTGCATGTTGTCGAACTCTTGACGCCGCTGGCGCTTGGACTTGCGACCACGGGTCGGGCGTCCTCCGGGACGGCCGAACGCGCCCGCGGTGCCTCCACCGCGGCCACGGCCACCACCACCGGGACGGCCGGCGAAACCGCCGCCACCGCCGCCACCGGGACCACCGGTTCCGGTACCGGGACGACCGGCGCCGCCACCGCCACCCGGACGGCCGGCGAAACCGCCGCCGCCACCGGGACGACCGGCACCGCCACCGGGACGGCCCGCGCCGCCACCGGGACGACCGGCACCCGCACCGCCACCGGGGCGGCCTGCGCCGCCACCGGGACCGGCGGGCCGGCCCTGCGGCATCATCATCGGGCTGGGACGCGGACCACCGGGACGCGGACCACCGGGGCCACCGGCACCGCCACCGGGACGCGGGCCACCCGCGCCGGGACCCGGACGCGGACCGGCCGCACCGGGCGGACCGGAACGGGCGCCGGGCGGACGGGGACCGGCGCTGTCGCGACCCTCGCGGGGACCGCGGTCCTCGCGGGGACCGGGACGCGGCCCTCTGTCGCCGGGGCCGCCCTCACGGCCGGGGCCGCCTCCGTGGCCACCGGGACCGCCGGGACGCGGCGGACGGGCCTGGCCCATGCCGCTGGCGTTCGACGAGAACGGGTTGTTACCGGGGCGCGGACCACGCGGGCCCGGACGCGGACCCGGCTTGGGCGCACCCGCGCCGGCACCGGACCTGGGGCCCGAGGGCGCTCCTCCGGGACCACCCGAGGGACGGCCCTCCGGACGCCCCTCGGGGCGCGCCGCGGGACCAGGGCGCGGAGCGGGCCGCGGACCCGGCTTGGGGCCGGAGGCCGCCGGACGGCCGCTGTCGCGGGGCGCCTCGAAGCGCGGCGCCTGCACCTGCGGCGGCTGCTGCCGCGGCGGCTGCGGGGGCTGCGCCTGCTGGGGCTCCGGCTGGGGAACGACCGGCGGGGCCTGCGGCGCGGGAGCCGCCGGACGAGCCGGCATGGGACCCGGTCGCGGTCCCGGCCGCGGGGCCGGTCCCGGCTTGGGGATGGATGTCGACGCCGAAGGGGCGCCGTTTGGCTGGCCGTCACCCGGCCGAGGTGCCGCATGAGGCGGCCTGGGGCCTCTGCCCCTGTCGGACGAACCCTTACTGGGGCCGCCCAGCGCTTCTGTGAGCCTGCGGACTACCGGTGCTTCGATAGTCGAGGACGCCGAACGCACGAACTCGCCCATCTCCTGGAGCTTGGCCATGACGACCTTGCTCTCCACACCGAACTCCTTGGCGAGCTCGTATACCCGGACCTTCGCCACTGCACTCCCTTGTCTTGGCCCGGGAGGCGGTGCCGCCGGACCGTCGTTACGTTGACGTACTCATCGCCGCATGCTCATCAGGCGCTCATAGCTATCTGACCAGCCCATCAAATCGGCGTCCTACATGACAGTCGGTAACCATTTCACCCGATCCTTTCAGCCTGTTGCTCTTCCAGGTGGCCACGCAGCCGCGACAGGTCGAGCGGAACCGCGACGCGAAACGCGCGCGGAAACGCTCGGCGACGCTCTGCGAGTTCGAGACAGCTCAGGGTGGGATGCAGTGAAGCACCACGCCCCTGGAGCCGTCTTCGCAGGTCAGGGAGTATAACGCCCTCGACCACCACCAGGCGGAGCAGCTCGGAGGAAACCGTGCGAACCCGGCACCCCACACATGTTCTCAGTGGGACAGCCTGGCCACCATATTCCAGCTTACCGTGTGGGCGCATCTGCGGAACCTGCCGCGTCCCCCGGCTGGGTGTCGGGACGGATGTCGATGCGCCAGCCGGTGAGGCGATTGGCCAGTCGGGCGTTCTGCCCCTCCTTGCCGATGGCGAGGGAGAGCTGGTAGTCCGGCACGGTCACCCGCGCGGCACGGCCGTCGAAGTCGATCACCTCTACGTGAGAAACGCGGGCCGGCGACAGGGCATTCCCCACGAACTCCGCGGGATCCTCCGACCAGTCGATGATGTCGATCTTCTCACCGTGCAACTCGGTCATCACGTTGCGCACGCGCGAGCCCATCGGCCCGATGCAGGCGCCCTTGGCGTTCACCCCCGGGCGCCGCGAGCGGACCGCGAGCTTGGTGCGGTGACCGGCCTCGCGGGCGATGGCGGCGATCTCGACCGTGCCGTCGGCGATCTCCGGCACCTCCAGGGCGAAGAGCTTCTTCACCAGGCCTGGGTGGGTGCGCGACAGGGTCACCGAGGGGCCCTTGTGCCCCTTCTTGACCTGGACCACGTAACAGCGGATCCGTTCGCCGTGGACGTACTCCTCACCCGGGACCTGCTCGCTGTGCGGCAGCACCGCCTCGATCTTGCCCAGGTCGACCAGGACCACCCTCGGGTCCTTGCCCTGCTGGATGACGCCCGCCACCAGCTCGCCCTCGCGGCTGGCGAACTCGCCAAAGTTGATCTCGTCCTCCGCGTCACGGAGCTGCTGCAGGATGACCTGCTTGGCGGTGGTCGCGGCGATGCGGCTGAAGTTGCCCGGGGTGTCGTCGAACTCCCTGAGCACCTCCCCGCTCTCGTCGTCGAGTTCGGCGGCGAAGATGGTCACGTGCCCGGACTTGCGGTCGAGCTCGGCGCGCGCCTTGGCCGCCGCGCCCTCGCTCCGGAAATATGCGATCAGCAGCGCGTCCTCGATCGCCTTGACGACCAGGTCGAAGGAGATGTCCTTCTCCCGCTCCAGGCTGCGCAGGACGCTCATGTCGATGTCCACGAGGCTTCCCCCTTAGCCCTCGTCGCCGTCTTCGCCGTCGTCTTCGGCGTCGTCGAGCCGGCGGAATTCCACCTGAACCCGTCCTCGGGTCAGGTCCTCATAGTCGATGCGGCGCGGCGCGCCGTCGACGTCCAGCTCCACGCCGGTCTCGTCGGTGGCGACGATCCGGCCCTCCACGGCGGTGCCGTCCCGCAGGTCGGCCTTGACCAGCCTCCGCACCGCGCGGCGCCAGTGGCGCGGCTCGGTGAGCGGACGGTCGACTCCCGGAGAGGAGACCTCCAGCACGTACGGGGTGGTTCCCATCGCGTCGTCGGCGTCCAGCGTCGCCGAGACCGCGAGGCTGACCTCCGCGACGTCGTCGAGGCTCACGCCGCCGTCACGGTCGACGACGACACGCAACAGCCGCCGCTTGCCCGCGGGGGTGACCGTGACGTCCTCCAAGTCGAGCCCCTCGGCTCCGACGACAGGTTCCAGAAGCTTGATCAGGCGGTCGCGGGATGTGGCGCTGCCCATGCCGACCTCCCATTGTCACGATCTCAGCCGGGCGGACCTCGCCCATGCGATTAACCAGCCTATCCACACCAGGGCGTGGAAACAGCGCCACTCGGTGTGGCGGAGCCGCCCGAGAAGCGAGGTGAGTGCCATTATTCCAAGCCCGTACGATGCTAGGAGCGTCAGCTGTCGACACAGAACCGGAGGTCGTCCGTGCGTTCCGTCTCCCGGCGCGCCCTGCTGCGGGGCGGCGCTCTAGGGGCGGCGGCCGTGACCGTCGCGGGATGCGCCGCCGAGAAACGGGTGCCTCCGGTGGCCGAGCGTCCCGATCCCGAGACCGTGCTCCTGCGGGAGCTGATCGCCGGCAAGGAGCGGGCAGTGGCCCTGTACGCCTCGGCCGCCTCGGCCAGGCTCGCGCCCTTCAGGCAGCGGCACGAGGCCCATCTGGCCGAGCTTCGCCGCCGCCTCCCGCCCGGCGCCGTCTCCGGCTCCGCGACGCCCACGCCCTCGCCCTCGCCCACGCCATCCGGCGGCGCGTCCGCGGGCGGCAAGGCGTCGGTACGGGCCCTTCGCGATCTGGAGCGCAGGGCGGCGGCGCTCCGTACCCGCCAGGTCGAGGGGGCCTCGCCCCCGCTGGCCCAGCTGATCGCGTCCATCGGCGCCTGCGAGGCCGCGCACGCCCTGGCCCTGTCGAGATCACTGTGAGGGCCGGCCAGGGGCTCGGCGCGGCGCTGGCGGCCGAGCACGCCGCCGTGTACGCGTACGGGGTCATCGGGGCCAGGAGCACGGGCAGGTTGCGCACCGAGATGACGGCGGCCTACAACGCCCACCGCGCCCGCCGTGACCGGCTCCGCGCCACGATCATCACCATGGGCGGCACCCCGGCCGAGCCGACCGCGGCCTACGAGCTCCCGGTCACGCCGTCCACGGCGGCGCAGGCGGTGGAGCTGGCCGTGCTGGTCGAGCGGAGGGTGACCGGCGCCTATCTGGAACTGGCGGCCTCCGCCGACACGGCGCTGCGCAAGATGGCCGCGCTGGCCATGCAGGAGTGCGTCACCCGCTCCTACGACCTGCGCCCGGAGATCGACACCTTCCCCGGCATGCCGCCCGCGCCCGCCGCCTCCCCCAGCACCTCACCCACCGTCTCCCCCACGGCGACCGCCACCGAGTGACTTTCACGGCCAGGGCTGGTCAACGCGGGGCTTCAAAGCGCGTTACCGCGCCTCAAGCCCCCTCCTTCAGGAGGGGGTCGTTGACCGATGGCCGCTTTCCCGGAGTAAGGATTTCCCGGAGTGACGGGCTGGTCGGCGCGGTATCGACGCCCGACGACGGTCTCCGCGTTCATGAGATGAGATTCAAAACCGCTTTCGAGCATGTTTGTACGGTGCCTGCCGGGTAGCTGAATCTCCGTGAAACCGCCTAAGGAGGAGCAATGGGCTGGGGATATCGGAAATCCATGAAGTTCGGTCCGTTCCGTCTTAACCTCTCGCGGAGTGGAGTGGGTCACAGCTGGGGAAACCGCGCCTTCAGGGTCACCAGGACGGCAGATGGGCGCCGCACGCTGAGCGTCAACCTGCCCGGCGGTTTCCACTGGCGCAAGACGCTCGGCAGCGGTGCGCGTCGCTGACGGCGTTTCCCGGGAACCGTTCGCGAACGCCGGTCGTTCTTCTGACACGGCACGAGGCTCGGGGAGAGAACAATGGGCTGGGGATACAGAAAGTCAATCAAAATCGGTCCCTTCCGGATCGACCTGTCTCCACGAGGGGTCGGCCACAGCTTCGGCAATCGCAGATTCCACGTCGCGAGAACTCCCGACGGCCGCAAACACGTGACCATCAACCTGCCCGGCGGATTCCACGTGAGCAGGACGATCGGCCGGAGTTCCCGTTACCGCCGCTACTGAGACGGGGCCACAGACGGGAAGGAGCGGCCCACCCGCCGCGGGTGGGCCGCTCCTTCACATGCGTGGTGGCGCGGGACGAGATCGTCGCCTCCCGGCCCGCGGGTTCACTCCTGGCAGGCCGCCACGACGCGGTCTGCCGCCTCGGCGAGCGGGATCTCCTCCTTGGCGCCGGTGGCTCGGTCGCGCAGCTCCACGACGCCCTGGGTGAGGCCTCGGCCGACGATCAGGATCGTCGGCATGCCGAGCAGCTCGGCGTCCTTGAACTTCACCCCCGGCGAGACACCGGGGCGGTCGTCCACCAGGACGCGCAGGCCGCGGCCCGCCAGCTCCTCGGCGATCCGGAGGGCGGCCTCGATCTGACCGTCCTTGCCGGTGCCCACGATGTGGACGTCGGCAGGGGCGATCTCGCGGGGCCAGAGAAGACCGAGCTCGTCGTGCCGCTGCTCGGCCAGCACCGCCACGGCACGGGAGACGCCGATGCCGTAGGAGCCCATGGTGATGCGGACCGGCTTGCCGTCGGGGCCGAGGGCGTCGAGCTTCGCGGCGTCGGCGTACTTGCGGCCGAGCTGGAAGATGTGGCCGATCTCGATACCGCGGTCGATGGAGAGGCCGGAGCCGCAGACCGGGCAGGCGTCGCCCGCGCGGACCTCGGCGGCCTCGATGGTGCCGTCGGCGACGAAGTCACGGCCCGCGACGACGTCCGCGGCGTGCTTGCCCGGCTCGTTGGCGCCGGTCACCCAGGCGCTGCCGTCGACCACGCGGGGGTCGACGAGGTAGCGGATGCCGAGATCCTTGAGGACCTGCGGGCCGATGTAGCCGCGGACCAGGCCGGGGTGTCTGGCGAAGTCCTCGGCCTCGAAGATGGCGGGCTCGCCGGGGGCCAGGGAGGCCTCCAGCCGCTTGAAGTCGACCTCGCGGTCTCCGGGCACGCCGACGACCAGGGTCTCGGTCTTGCCCGAGCCGGGGACGGTCACCTTCACCACGATGTTCTTGAGCGTCCGGGCGGCGGTGATGCCGAGGCCGTGGTGCTCGTTGACGTGGTTGACCAGCGACTCGATGGTCGGGGTGCCGGGGGTGTCGAGCACCCGCATGGCGGGACGCTCGCCGGCGCCCTCGGCGGCCGGGGCGGGGGTGACGACGGCCTCCGCGTTGGCCGCGTAGCCGCAGGCGTGGCAGGCCACGAAGGTGTCCTCGCCGGTGGCCGCGGGGGCGAGGAACTCCTCGGAGGCCGACCCGCCCATCGCACCTGACGTGGCGAAACAGATCTTGTAGGAGATGCCGAGCCTGTCGAAGGTCTTGATGTAGGTCTCGCGGTGGCGCTCGTAGGAGTGCTTGAGACCCTCGTCGTCGAGGTCGAAGGAGTAGGAGTCCTTCATGACGAACTCGCGCCCGCGCAGGATGCCGGCCCGAGGCCGGGCCTCGTCGCGATATTTCGTCTGGATCTGGTAGAGGGTCACCGGATAGTCCTTGTAGGAGGAGTACTCCCCCTTGACCATGTCGGTGAACATCTCCTCGTGGGTGGGACCGAGCAGGTAGTCGGCCCCCTTGCGGTCCTTGAGGCGGAAGAGCGTGTCCCCGTACTCGGTCCAGCGGCCGGTCGCCTCGTAGTACTCACGGGGCAGGAGAGCGGGGAAGAGCACCTCCTGGCCGCCCATGCGGTTCATCTCCTCGCGCACGACGCGCGTGACGTTCTCCAGGACCGTCTTGCCGAGTGGCAGCCAGGAGTAGACGCCGGGGGCGACGCGGCGGACGTAACCGGCGCGGACGAGCAGCTTGTGGCTCGGCACTTCCGCGTCTGCCGGGTCGTCCCTCAGCGTTCGAAGAAACAGCGACGACATGCGCAGCAGCACGGCTACTCCTAGCTAGTGGGGATCGATGCTCTACAGGCTATCGAGTCCGGCAAGCCGATTGTCTGCCGTCGACCGCTTCAGAGCCCGGTGAGGAAGACGAAGTGGAAGGCCCCGAAGGCCAGCGCGACCAGTGTGGAGCAGATCCGGTCACACCTGCGGGCCAGTGCGATCAGCATCCCCGCCGCGAGCGCGGCCACGACCACCGTTCCCCACGGCCAGAAGCCGGGAACGTACTCGGGGCCGCCGGGCACCATCTTGTCGATGCCTTCGAACAGGGACAGCCCGGCCGCCCCTCCGGCCGCGAGACCTCCCCAGCGGTCGGGGCGCTTGGCCAGGTAGGAGAAGACCCCGATCGCCACGAGGTTGACGAGCGTGAGGTTCATCGTGGCGACGTCGTCACCGAGCCTGGTGAACGAGTCCTCCGGCTCGAAGAGGGTGGCGGCCAGCACCGAGAGCAGCGGCCCGAACGCGGCGAGCATGCTGGAGAGCACCGCCCAGCCGAAACCGGCCGCGGTCCGCCCCACGACGACGACGAGGAGGATGTACGCGCACGAGTTGTAGATGGCGTAAGGCAGGTCGGGCCCGTAGGCCAGCAGCGCTCCGACGCCACCCAACAGCATCCCCACGAAGAGCGAGAGGACCATGTGCCGGAGAATGGCGCGATCCCGCCGGTCCCCCGCGACGAAGTCAAGCGTGTAGTTGCGTTCCACCGAAGCCACCGATCCCCCGATCACATGTACTCGTGGCCACCGGCAGTATATCTGACCTGTGCTAACGTCCAGGGCAAGGTAAATTTCACAAGACAAGCGATCGCTTGGTTATAGTGTTGCCGTGAGTCCTTTCCCGAGCGTTTCCCCAAGCCTTTCCGAGGAGCGTGTGGGGCTCCGTGACGCCGTCCGCTCCTTCCTCTCCCGGCACCCGGACGCCCCCTGGGGCCGGTTCGCCGCCGAGCTGGGCGTGGCCGGCCTGGCGGTCGGCGAGGAGTACGGCGGCGCGGGCTGCGGCATGGTCGAGGCGGCCGTCGTGTGCGAGGAGGTCGGCCGCGTCCTGTCGCCCCACCCCTATCTGCAGACCGCGGTACCGGCCGTGGAGGCGATCACTAAGGACCTTCAGACTGGCCCGGCGGGCACCGGTACTACAGAATCGCGTTATGACAGCCAGTGCCCTGGGAGGCGATATGTCGCTGCGAGTCGCGATCGTGGGGTCGGGGCCGGCCGGGATCTACACGGCCGAGGCCCTGAGGAAACAGGCCACCGTGCCCCTGCGGGTGGACGTGCTGGAGCGGCTGCCGACCCCGTACGGGCTGGTGCGCTACGGGGTGGCCCCCGACCACACCTCGATCAAGTCGATAGCGGGCTACCTGCGCGGCGTGCTGGAACTTCCTGACGTGCGGTTCCTCGGCGGTGTCGAGTTCGGCAAGGATGTCGGCGTCACCGATCTGCTCGACTGCTACGACGCCGTGGTCTACTGCACCGGCGCGATGGTGGACCGGCGGATGGGCATACCCGGCGAGGACCTGCCGGGCAGCGTGGCCGCCACCGACTTCGTCAACTGGTATTGCGGCCACCCCGACGTGCCGGGCGACCGCTTCGTCCTCGACAGCCCCGAGGTCGCGGTGATCGGCGTGGGGAACGTTGCGGTCGACGTGGTGCGCATCCTGGCCAAGACCGCCGACGAGCTGCGCGCCACCGACGTGCCACAGGAGGCGCTCGACCGGCTGGCCGCCAGCGAGGTGAAGGCCATCCACATGGTCGGCCGCCGGGGACCCGAGCACGCCAAGTTCACCCTGAAGGAGCTCAGGGAGCTGGGCGAGCTGACCAACGCGGACGTGCGGGTGCGGCCCGAGGAGAGCGTCGCGGACGTCTCGGCGGCGTCCCGGCAGATCAGGGGCAACGTCGAGGTCCTGCAGAGCTGGGCGGCCCGCGGCCTGACGGGCCGTCCCCGGCGGCTGGACGTGCGGTTCTGGATGCGCCCGGTGGAGATCCTCGGCGAGGGGCGGGTGGAGGCGCTCAAGCTGGAGCGAACCCGGCTGGTGGAGGGCCGGGTGGTCGGCACCGGCGAGTTCGAGACCCTCCCGGTCGGCATGGTGCTGCGCTCGGTCGGCTACCAGAGCGTGCCGCTGCCCGGCGTTCCCTTCTCCGAGGCCACCATGACCGTGCCGAACGAGGCGGGCCGGGTCCGCGACCGCGAGTACGTGGCGGGCTGGCTCAAGCGTGGTCCCAGCGGTGTGATCGGCACCAACAAGTCCGACGCCGCCGAGACGGTCCACACCCTTCTCGCCGATCTCGCCGGCCACGAACCGGTACGCCGCACGGACCCGGACGACCTCCTCGCCTCCCGGGGCGTCTCACCGATCACCTACGAGCACTGGCTGTCCATCGAGGCCGCCGAGGCGGCACTGGCCAGGTCCCTCGACCGGGGCGAGCGGGTGAAACTCCTCGGACTCGCCGCCATGCTCACCGCCTGTGGCCGTCAATGACGCGGCCGCGGCCACGCCCGGAGAACCGGGGCGTGGCCGCGGCCAGGGCGCTGTTCGCGCTATTCGCCGTTCCCGCTCTCGGTGCCGCCCTGCTCGCCACCCGGACCGTCGGGGCCCTGCCCCTCCGCCGGGCCCTGCGGGTCGACGCCGCCGTCACCGCCGTCACCGCCACTACCGCCGTTACCGCCGCCGTTCTGCGGCGCGCAGGAGATCGTGAAGTTCGCCTTCTTGGAGACGACCTTGCGCGGGCTCAGCACCTGAAGCGCCTGCCAGCCCTTCAGGTTGCCGCGGAAGGTGGCGCGATCCTTCAGGATCTTCGTCCCGTTCACCTTGACGGTCTTCACCGCGCTCTTGGAGCCGTCGCCCCTGAGCCAGCGGTAGGCCACCACGGTGGGCCCGCTTACCTTGATCTTCGCCGTGAAGCCGACGGTCACCGGGCACTTGCCGGCGTGCTTGGCCGGGCTCGCCTTCACCGACACGGCCACCTTGGGCTTCGCGGGCGCGGACGCCGCGGCGGCCGGAGACGCCTGCGTCATCAGCAGTACGGCCAGCAGGGACCCGGCCAGCGCGGAGAGCCCCTTGAGTCTGTTCATGTCATCCCATCGACGAGTGATCGAACTGCGGTGGCAAAGTTTAGCCATGGTGACTTGTGCTCCGGTTGGGACCGGCTGAGTCCGCTGGTCAGCATGGGGCGGCGGTGACGGCGATGACGGCGATGACGGTAGTGACGGCGGTGATCAGCGGCGATCGGTGGCGATCGGCGATCATCTGCGGTGATCGGCGGCGAGGAGCTGGGGCTAAGGTGCGTTCAAAACGGCGCGTCCGGTTCGAACCGGCACGTCCATACCGGCACGTCCATACCGGCACGTCCTCAGAGGAGCATCAGCATGCGCGTCACGCTCGCCGACCCGTCCGCACTGATCCCGGGCTTCGAGCGGACTCATCGCGAGCAGTCCGCGCTGTACCCGTACGGGCCGGTCGGGTGGCAGCCGGTGCACACGGTCTACGTCCCCGCGGACCGGTTCGACGCCGGGACGGTGCGGGCGTGGGGTGACGCCGCGCTGGAGCTGATGCGGCGGCACCTGCCGGAGGGCGACCTGGCCGCGATCCTCGGCGTGGACGGGGACGTCGCCGGAGCCGTCCACGGCAGGGTGCTCGCCAAACTCGGTGAGGAGCCCGTCGAGGACCTGCGCGTCGACTTCGAGGACGGGTACGGGCCGCGTCCCGAGGAGGAGGACGGCCACACCCGCGGCGCCGCCGAGGCGCTCGCGGCCATGCACATGGCTGGAACACTCCCTCGCCGCTGGGGGCTACGGGTGAAGTCGTTCGCCGACGGTGACCCGGTCCGCTCCCTCAGGACGCTGGACGGCTTCCTCACCGGCGTGGTCGAGCGGGTCGGGCACCTGCCCGAGGGATTCGTGGTCACCTTCCCGAAGGTGCTGATGAGGGCCTATCTCCACCAGTTCGCCGACTGCCTGCGAGCGCTGGAGGACGGGCTGGGCCTTCGTGAGGGCACGCTCCGGTTCGAGATCCAGGTGGAGGCGCCGCAGACGGTGCGCTTCCTCGACTCCGGCCTGGTCGCCTCCCTGCGGGGCAGGCTGGCCGCGGCGCACTTCGGCGTCTTCGACTACACGGCGAGCTGCGCCCTGCCCCCGCACGAGCAGCGGCTGGACCATCCCGCCTGTGACCACGCCCGGCACGTCATGCAGACGGTCTTCGCCGGGACCGGCGTGGAACTTTCGGACGGCTCGCTGGCGGCCTCTCCCGCCTCGGATGACCGGCGGGCCGTGCAGGAGCTGTGGCGGCGCCACGCGGAGCTGGTCGGGCACTCCCTGGGCCACGGCTTCTACCAGGGCTGGGACATGCACCCGTCACACCTGGTCAGCCGGTACGCGACGGTCTATGCCTTCCACCTGTCCCGCTACCGGGAGTACGCCCATCGGGTGCGTGCCTGGCGGGAGCGGCGCGAGGCGGGCGAGGGCGTGATGGACGAGCCCGCCACGATCAAGACCATGACCGCCGCCCTGCGCCGTGCCGACCTGGCCCTGGACCCCACCCCGGCTCCGTCGACGCCCTGACCTCGATCGCCGGTCCGCCCGGCCGGCGGTGACGCCTGATCGGGGCGACCCGGCAGCGGCTCCCTGCGCGCCTCAGTCGACCAGGGCGCGCCACTCGCGGACCCTGCGGGTGTCGACCGGGTCCGACCAGGACGCCCGCACGGCGCTGCCGACATGGAAGGCCCGCACGCCGTACTCCATCAGTGCCCCGACATGGCCCGGCCTCAGCCCGCCCCCGGCCATGATCAGCGGGCCGTCGCCGGCCTCGCACCGGGCCTTGAGCAGCGGCAGCCCGTCCGCCACGCCACCGGGCGCGCCAGAGGTGAGCACGGTGGCGAGGTTGGGCAGCAGCCGGACGGCACGCCAGCTCGCCTGGATGTCGGCCGCATGGTCCACCGCCCGGTGGAAGGTCCAGGGCAGCGGCGCGACCGCGTGGATGAGTACCTCGGTGGCGGCCAGGTCGACCACCCCCGCCCGATCGAGGAACCCGAACACGAACCCGGCCGCGCCCGCGTCGGTGAGTGCCCTGGCCTGGCGGCTCAGGGCCTTCAGCGACTCGGGCGTGGCCAGGAACGAGGCCTCGCCGCGCAGCATCACCATCTGCGGCAGCGCGCACTCCTTGGAGATCGCCGCGACCGTCTCCGGCGCCGGGGTGAGCCCGCCTACGGCCATATCGGCGACGACCTCCAGGCGATCGGCGCCACCGGCTTCGGCCGCGACGGCATCACGCACGTCAAGCGTGATCACCTCAAGCAAGGATCCGGTCATGAATGGAGGCTATCGGATGGGTTTGCCCTGAGATCGCCGTGGTTCAGACATGCTCGGGGACGGATGACCCTCGCCGGTCCGAGAAGGGCAGCGCGAGACCTGATCCGTGGGCGCGCAGGCCACCCGGCCGCTGGAACAGGGCGCCGGAGGCGCGATGCGACAGGTCGACCGTGCGGAGGTGCGCGAAACGCTGCCCCCGATAGTAGTCCTGAAGTCTTGAGTTGTCCTTGGAGCAGTCAAGCCTGAGCCATCTTCTCCCCAGGGCCAGGACCCGCAGGCCCGCCCAGTCCAGCAGCACCTCTCCCAGCCCCCGGCCGACGTGGGCGCGCGCCACGGCCAGTTTGTGGACGTAGAGCGCCGAACCGGGCTCGTCCTGCGGAGCCCAGAACTCGGGGTCGGCGTGAGTGTCCAGGGCGAGGGTGGCGGCGAGCCCGTTCTCCCCGTCCAGCAGGTACATGACGCCCTCGCCGATCAGCGGGGTGATGCGCTCGGCGGGAAAGCCGGCGGCGGGCCACTGCCGCACGCCGCGGCGGTTCAGCCACCCGGCGGTCTCGGCGAGGAGCGCGAGCACCTCGTCCAGATCACCGTCCGTGGCCCTGCGCAGCGTGAACGGGCGCGCGGTGGTGGGACTGGCGGTGTTCGAGTGCATGGTTCATCCCTTCGTTGCGTTCGGTACGCGAGTTAACACGGAGCGTGACCGCACGATGGCGCACGGCACCCGTGTCGGGCTAGGCGGATGCCTAGGGGCTTGGGGCGAGCGGCGAGGAGACGCCGGCTGGTGCGACAGGCACAAGAGGCGCAGCAGGCGCAAGAGGCGCAAGAAGCATGAGAAGCGCAGGCGGGAGAGGCGCAGGCGGGAGGGCGACGAGCGGGGGGACCTCGGGCGAGACTGCCGGGACCGGGGAAGACACGGACCGGAGGGCGCCGAACGGGAGGAGCACGGGCGGGTGGGGAAGGCGGGACCCGGCCGCCCGGCGGACGCGGCCCGGTGGTCGCCCGCGACGCGAGCGGGGCGGAGGCCGGCCCGTCAGGGCGGTTACGGAGATGTCAACGGCTTTCCAGCTCGTACCTGATCAGGTGCTTGTCCGCGGGCAGTACCGACACCGCCACGCGCACGGGGGTGTCCTCCTCGTCGTAACCGACCCGGATGTAGACGACGACCGGCGTGCCGAGCTGGAGCTGGAGCCGCTCGGTCTCCGCGCTGTTGGGCATCCGCGCCCAGATGTCGTCCACCATCCGCACCTGCCGGTGGCCGAGCTCCTCGAGAACCTTGTTGGCCCCGCGCCTGATGTCGCCGGGGCGGGTGATCTCGGAGTCGGCGACCAGGGCCAGCGGAAAGTAGGAGTCGTTGGTGTTGTAGGGCTGGCCGTCCACGAAGCGCAGCCTGCGGCGGACCACGGCGAGCTCGTCGTCCGAGAGCTCCAGCCTGCTGGCGATCTCCTCGGCCGGTTGCACGATCGAGACCTCGATCTCCTGGCTCGGCGCGCGCCCCTCCTGCGAGACCGCCCAGGCGAAGGCCTCCAGGGTCTCCTCACGCCGCGGCTGCAGCTCGCGCTGGGGGTGCATGAGCAGCGGGCGGCGCTCCCGCACGACGGTGCCCCTGCGGGGGGTGCGGGTGACCAGGCCCTCGTTCACAAGCTCGCCGAGAGCGAGCCGCACGGTGTTCCGGCTCACCTGGTGCACGATCATGAGCTCCGCCTCGGTCGGCAGCTGATCCCCTGGTCCGAGCGCACCGGAGTAGATGGTCCTCCTCAGATCGGAGGCCACCAGTTGATACAGCGTTGACCGCGCCATTAAGTCCCCTTTGTGCCAACAAAACTAGACGATCTGGTTCTAGTGGGGAACAGCCCCTTGACCCGACCTCCCGAGACCCGCATTATCCAATCGTTGGTACAAATCCATCGAAAGGTCAGCGAGGGGGTGGAGGCCGGTGCTGTCGGTCCGTGCGGATACGCCGCATCTGCCCTGGTGCGACCCCAGCGAGGCAACACGTTTACTGCGCTACGCGTTGCACCGCCAGGGATTCACCCACACCTACCAGAGCAACGGGCGCGGGATGTCCGTGCTCTCGGTGCTGACCGATCTAACCGTCTGGTGCAAGAACGGGCTTTTTGTCTGGAACGAGGATGGCGTTCAGTCCTCGCATCCGGCCGAAGACCCGGTCGGGGCGGCACGCCTCATCTCGCGGCACTACCGGCGGCCCATGCCTGACGACGATCTCGCGGTGGAGGAGGCGGGCCACCGGGTCCGCGCCTTCGCCGACACAGACTCCGCGCGCGACTAGCCGGCGGAGGACCCCACCCCTCGCCGGGGTCCTCCGCCATCGCGCCGGAGCGGAACGCGTCCTGGCGGGTCCCCCACGCCCGCCAGGGCGCGCTCCCCATCTCCGGAGCGCGGCCCGGCGGGACGGGACCCGCCGGGCCGCTACCGTGGCGCGACCATGACGGCGATCCTCAGCCGAGCGGGCACCAGTCGATCGGCGAGAGCTCCTCGTCCACCACCCTGGGGCACGCCCGGACGGCCAGACCCGCGACCGGCGGCTCCGCACCGCGCCAGTTGCCGTACATGACGCACACCGGCGCCTCGTCCAGCCGCACCATCACCACCGTGTACGGCTCGCTCACCCCGGCCAGGAAGGGCTGGTGGCTGACGATCCAGCTCTCGACGCGACCGGCGGGGGCGATGGGCTCCCAGTGCCACTCGCGGGTCCTGCAGCGGTGACAGTAGGCGCGGGCGGGGAAGCGCGGCGTGGCGCAGGAGTCGCATCTCTGGAGCACGAACTCCCCTCCGGCGGTCCGCTTCCACCACTCCGCCGAGTCACGATAGACCGGCGCCGGACCGAGGGCGGCGGGCACGGGCCGAGCTGAGTGGGGTCAAGCCGCTCGCGGTGCCCTGCGACGTCACCTCCGAGGCCGAGGTGCGCGCCATGTTCGACGCGGTGACCGAGGCGCACGGGCGGGTGGACGTGGTGGTCAACAACGCGGGCCTGGGCGGTACGGCGCGGCTGGTGGAGATGACCGACGAGTAGTGGGACGCCGTCCTGGGAGTGCCCCTCACCGGCACGATGCGCTGTACCAGGGCCGCCCTGCGGCTGATGGTCCTCCAGGGTTCCGGAGTGATCGTCAACAACCCCTCGGTGATCGGCTGGCGCGCCCAGGAGGGCCAGTCGCACTACGCGGCCGCCAAGGCCGGGGTGATGGCCCTGACCAGGTGCGCCGCCCTGGAGGCCGCCCCGCACGGCATCCGGAGTCAACGCGGTGGCCCCCTCTCTGGTCATGCACCCCTTCCTGGCTAAGGTCACCACCGACGAACTGCTCACCGAGCTGACCTCCCGCGAGTCCTTCGGCCGCTCGGCGGAACCGTGGGAGGTGGCCAACGTGATCGTCTTCCTGGCGAGCGAGTACTCCACGTACATGACCGGCGAGGTCGTCTCGGTCTCCAACCGGCACCCTTAGCCGGGTCGTACGACGTACGCGGAGGGTGCGCTTCCCCGAGGCTCCCCGACTGCGGGACGCGATGCGGGACGCCCGGGACTTCTACTTCGACTCGATCAGCCAGGTCCACATGGACCGCTGGCCCCAGGGCCGGCCGGTGCTGCTCAGGGACGCCGCGAGCGAAGAAGGCGAGTATCGGGGCACCACTGCCGCATACTCCAGCTTTCCCGCACAACCTTGGCGAGACTGAGAATTTTTCCCTATTTGCCGGTATGTAGATGCAGGAAGTCAGCAGATCCGGGACAACCAACAGCTCTGGCCATGACGACAAGCAAACACCGTACAGCAAAACCAACAAAACGGTAATTCACCGCGAACTTGGATTTTCCAAGCCTCGATGCCTGGAATCCACCCACGCTCCCCACCTACTCCGGCTATCCTCCCTCAGGCTCATCGAGTTCAAAACTCGTCAGGCGTATCGAAGCGAGGCCCACGGAGGGGTACTTGGAGATCTGGGAGCGTTCGTCGATTCGTTTCATGCTCAATGCGAAGCTCGACGAACTTCACGGTGAAGGGTTCGAGGATTTCTTCCATGAAGTTATGCATGTTCTGAACCCTGGCTTCCTAAATGTCCGAACCGCTGGACGTCTCGGCGACCAAGGGGCGGACGGCCTTCTCCTGATCGGGAAGAAGCTGTACGCGTGCTACGCGCCACAGACCGTCGCTCCCTCTAAGATCGCCCGCAAGTTCCGGACCGACCTCGCCAAGGCCATCGCGAAGCGCGATGGCGAGTTCGGCACCTTCGTCTTCGTACACAACGACCGCAGAGGCATACATCCCGAGTTGACATCGCTACTCGCGACCGCACGCAACGATCATCCCGAACTTTTTTTCGAGAACTTCGGCCGGCGGCACTTCTATACCGAACTCTGCAGGATGGAGAAGTGGCAGGTCGAGGACTTCCTTGGCCCGTTTCCCGCAGAGCCGGTGGTTGTCAGCGTCGTGCTTGAGGAGCTGATCCCGCTCCTGGATCACCTCGCCGAATACCGACGCCCCCTCGAAGACCTACCGGCCATCCCCAGACCTCCGCTCAAGAAAATGGAATACAACGGGTTCTCCTGGGATATTCAGCATCGCATGAAGCTCGCTCTGTCCTACGTCAACCACGTGGAGGACTACTACCGGAGCAGGCTCGATCCCAACGAGAGGGACGAGGTCGCGGCGGGCTTTCGCGAGCACTACGAGATGATCGCCCAGACGTGTGAGGACTCCGACAACATCCTCTGGCGGCTTGAGCGACACGTTCTCGGCAATGCCTCGCAACAATCCCCTATGGAACTGAACGCGCTCGTTGTCCTGATGTACTTCTTCGGTGAATGTGAGATCTTCAAGGTGCCGCCCACGGGTTGGGTCCCGGAGGCCGAGATGGGAGTGACCACGTGATCGTGCCGACCAAAGGGGTCGCTCCCCAGCGCGCCCTGCTGGCTGTGGGGGCTCAGATCGTGATGGCCACCGGGCGTCAGCCCGTGACCGTCACCCAGGCCTGGCGCCGCCTGTTGACCTGGCGCGAGGACAACGACCATCGGGCGCCCCTGACGTTCTGGTGGTTCGCTCTCGCGCTCGACCTGCTCTACGCCCTGGGCCTGGTCGAGCTTGAACAGGACATGTTGATTTTCCGGGCTCGTGACAATGCTGCGTAGCCTGACCTCTGACGACGACAGGTTCCGGACGATCCACTTTGGGGCGGGGCTGAACCTCCTGGTCGCCGAACGCACCGACGCCTCCACCGACACCGACAGTCGCAACGGTGCCGGCAAGTCGAGCATGGTCGAGTTACTGCATTTTCTGCTGGGTGCCCGCAACGAACCCAAGGCGGTCTGGGCCGGCGAGAAGCTCCGCGACCACACATTCAGGCTGAAACTTGACTGGCCGGGCCGGCCGGAGCCCTTGACGGTGACGCGCTCGGCGACACGGCCGAACAGAGTGACACTCGATCCGGACATAACACGGAGGTCCCCCAGGGTCCTGTTCGAACACGCCGCCGAGGTGTCGACGAAAGACTGGCAGTGGGCGATGGAACGGGATCTCTACAGGGTCGACTCCGAAGGAGCGGAAGTCAGCGGCCGGACGCTGTTGTCATTCGCGATCCGCCGTGTCGATGCAGGAGGCTTTCTTGAGCCCACCAGGACATTCGCCCAGCAGTCGCCTCACGACGCGATGGTCAACCTGTGCCATCTCTTCGGCCTGGACGTCGGCCTGGCAGCACGGTATCGCCTCCTGTCCAATCAGGAGGCCACGAGAAAGAAGCTCGTCGAAGCCGCGAAAGATCCTGTCTGGGGGAAAATCGTCGGCCGTTCCGCCGAACTCCGAGGGGAAATCGGCGCCATAGAACAGCGGGTGAGCGAACTTGAGCGCCAGATCGCGAGTTTTCAGGTCGTCCCCGAATACGAGAACATTCGCCGGGAGGCCGACGAGCTCGATCGGCGCATCCGGTCAATCCGGGCATCCGAAGCGGTAGACCGACGCAACCTTCAGGACATGGAACAGTCCGTCGACGAGGTAGCCGAGCCGGATGACCGGTATCTAGAATCGGCCTACAAGCAGTTGAACCTGATTCTCGGCCAGGAGGTGCGCCGCCGGTTCGACGATGTGCGCGCCTTCCACGAGACCGTGGTCCGAAACCGTGAGAAGCAGTTACACGAGGAGATATCCCGGCTCCGTCGACTTCTGGAGGAGCGCACCCGGACGCGCGCGCGACTCGGCGAGCGACAAGCCGCCCTCCTGCATACGCTGAACTCGGGTGGCGCGCTTGACGCGCTCAACTCCCTGCAATATGCCCTGGCTCGCGAACAGGCGCATCTTGAGTCTCTCCGTCACCGGTTCCAGGCCGCGCAGGCGCTCGAGGCGAGCCGACGGGAGATCGAGGCGAAACGCCTTGAGCTCGAACAGGAGATGGTGACCGACCTTGAGGACCGGGACACCATCACTTTCGAAGCGAGCAGCCTTTTCAACACGTACGCCCGGCGCCTGTACGGAGACGGGAAAAACCCCTATCTGACCTTCAGCCCGGGTAAGCAGCGAATGCAGATCGAGCCCAAGATCGAGGACGACGGGAGCAGGGGAATCCATAACATGGTGATCTTCTGCTTCGACCTGACCGCCGCCGTCATCGCCCACCGTGCCGGCCGGGGTCCGGACTTCCTTGTTCACGACAGCCATCTGTACGACGGTGTGGACGAACGTCAGGTGGCACGAGCCCTCCAGTTGGCGGCCGAGGTTACCAAGACCGAGCGGATGCAATACATCGTCACCATGAACTCCGACGATCTGAACAAGGCGGTTTCAATGGGGTTCGACGCGAATCCTCACATCATCGAGCCTCATCTGACCGACCAGCCGGATGGCGGACTGTTCGGCTTCAGATTTTAACGGTCACTCCCCGTTCTGGATCGACCCCTATCCGTCATGTCAAATTCGTCGGGGCCGCCCTGGCGGCTCTGGCTTCCGACCGAGAGTCAGCCCGGGGTGCTCCGCGACACGAGTTCGGGGCACCGAGGAAGACCGTCTTCGCGACATCGGACGCCGCGAAGACGATCCTCCGGAATGGTGACCTTCAGACCGCCTCAGGAGTGGTCACCCTGGGAACGCCGCCGGAACGGTTACCTCAGACCCGCGTCCAGGGCGGTGGTCAGGGTGCCGGTGTCACCGGACATCTCCCAGACCATCGCGCCGAGCAGGCCCTTGCTCCGGAGCCACGCGGTCTTCTTCCCGATCAACCAGACCTCGTCGAAGGTCCACGACTGACCGCCGTTGCCGGTGTAGCAGTAGGTCGCCACCGACTGCTCGTCGTGTCTCACCGTGCATCCCGGCACGGAGGCCAGCAGGTTGGCGTACCCGCGAGTGCCCGCCTCGTCCGGGAACTGCCCCGGCGCCGCACCGGTGGCCGCCTGCCACTCGCCGAACCTTCCGCCGTCGGCGACGCCCTGCCAGCCTCGGCCGTAGTACGCGAGACCGATGGTTATCTTGCGCGGGTTCACCCCCGCCTGGAGATAGACGTCGACCGTGTTCTCGACGCTGAAGTGGAACGGGTACGGGTACGGGTCCTCGGCGTCGGCGTACAGGTTGCCCTGGTGTCCGGCCCGGTTGGGCTCCCAGGAGTTGTCGCTGCCCGCGCCGTGGAAGTCGTAGCCCTGGACGTTGAAGATGTCCAGGGACCTGGCGACCTCGGGCAGGTCCCACCCGGCGGCGATCTTCGCCGGGTCGGCGGGGGTGAAGGCGGTGAGCTGGTAGCGCTTACCGGTCTCCTGGGTCAGCGCGTCGAGCTGCCTGCGGAACTCGGCGATCAGCAGCGTGTTGTTCGCCTTGTCGTTCGGGCCGATGTGGTTGCCCGCGTGCCCCTCCGCGCCCGGCCACTCCCAGTCCAGGTCGATGCCGTCGAAGATCCCGGCGGCGCTGCCGGGGCCGCCCGCGCCGTTGTAGACCGGCAGGTTCCCCTTGATGTACGTGTCGATGCAGGAGCTCACGAACTTCTTGCGCGCCGCGTCGGTGGCCGCCACGTCGGAGAAGTACTTCGAGTACGTCCAGCCGCCGAGCGAGATCAGCACCTTGAGGTTCGGGTACTTCGCCTTGAGCTTGCGGAGCTGGTTGTAGTTGCCGCGCAGCTTCTCCCAGCCGTAGCCGGCGACGCCGTCCACCGACTGCGCAGCGCTCATCGGCCTGCCGTAGTCGGCGTCCGCATCGCCGGCGGTCGCCCTGGTTCGGGTCCTGCGGGTTGGCCGCGGTGCCCTTGGTGACGCCCTGCAGGCACGTCAGGTTCACCGGGTCGATGTTGCCGAAGGCGTAGTTGAGGTGGGTCAGCTTCGCGGCGGCACCGGTCGTGTCCAGGTTGCGCACGAAGTACTGGCGGCCGTAGATGCCCCACTGGACGAAGTAGCCGATCCTGGCGTATCCGCTGCCGATGATGTCCGTCGGTGCTCACCTTCAGCGCGGTGCTCGCCGCCGACATGTTGTCGTACAGGTCGCGGGCCTTCACGGTGAAGGTGTACTCGGTGGACGGCGACAGCCCGCTCACCGTGGCGGAGGTGCCGGTCACCGTCGCGGCCAGGGCCGCGCCGGTGTAGACCTCGTATCCGGCGATGCCCTTGTTGTCGGTCGAGGCGTCCCAGGTGAGCGAGACGGTCTTGGTGGTCTTGACCGGTGAGCGCAGGTTGCCGGGCGCGCCGGGCGGCGTGTCGGCGGCGCCGTCGCACCTGACGTCGTTGATCCTGCAGTTCTCCGGCTCTGCGGACGCGCTGCTGAGCGTGAACGCGGGGCTGTACGGCTCGGTGGTACCGCGTGCCGCCACGGTCGTGTTGTAGTGGGCCGGGCTCAGCGTGACCTGGCGCCCGCTCTGGTTCAGCGATCCGTTCTGCGCGGCGCTCGCGGTGACCCCGGCGGGCAGGTCGAAGGTGATCGACCAGCCGGTGACCTGAGTGGTGCCGGGGTTGCTCACCACGAACTTCAGGCCACCGACGGCGGGCGGCGGTCAGTCGGAGTGGCCGGCAGCAGGCGCGAACCGCACAGGAAACAGACCTGGCCATTGGTGCGTTCCAGATCTGTGATGTTTCGGAACTGGCGGAGTTTCGGTCGTACGCCCTAGCGTGCGGACCATGACCATCGATGGGCGCTCGGCGCACATTCTCGACGTCCTGATCACCGAGTTCGGCGATTCCATGAAGCGCGACCCCGCGGCCTTCCGGCGCAAGTTCCGGAAAATGGCCGCCTCGCCCTTCGCCTTCTACCGAGGCAGCGCCTGCCTGTTCTACGCGGACATGACCGGCGAATTCGCCGACGACGCGTTCCTGGACGACCAGACCAGGCGGGTCTGGATCCACGGCGACCTGCACGCCGAGAACTTCGGCACCTACATGAACGCCTCGGGCGTGCTGGTCTTCAACGTCAACGACTTCGACGAGGCCTTTGTCGGACCGTACATCTGGGACCTGCGGCGCTTCTCGGCCAGCATCGCGCTCATCGGATACGCCAAGGCGCTGTCCGACGACGTCATCACCGCCCTGGTGACCGAGTTCGCCGGCGCCTACCTCACCGAGCTGGCCGGCATCTCGGAGGGCGGGGACGACGCGATCGGCTCGCTGACCCTGGAGACCACCACCGGCGTGCTGCACCGGGTGCTGCAGCACGCCCGGCTGAACACCCGGGTGGCGCTGCTGGAGACGGAGACCACCATCGAGAACTTCGACCGCAGGTTCGCCCTCATGGACGGCCGCTACCCGGTCGACGAGGAGACCCGGCAACTGGTGGAGGCGGCCTTCCAGGACTACCTGACGACCCTTCCCGCCGTCTCGACGGTCCAGCACAAGATCAAGGACTTCGCGCTCCGCACCGGCATCGGGATCGGCTCGGCCGGGCTGCCCTCGTACAACATGCTGCTTGAGGGTCACACCCAGGCCCTGGAGAACGACGTCATCCTCTACATGAAGCAGGCCCAGGTCCCGGCCGTGGCGCGGCACGTCACGGACGAGAAGGTGCACGGCTACTTCAAGCACCAGGGCCACCGCACCGCCGAGTCGCAGCGGGCCCTGCAGGCGTACGCCGACCCGTGGCTCGGCTACACCACGCTGAACGGCGTCGGCCAGATGGTCGCCGAGGTCTCCCCCTACACCGCCGACCTGGACTGGGGCGACGTCAACGAGCCGGACGAGCTCTCCTCGGTCATCCGTGACCTGGGCCGGGCGGTGGCCAGGATGCACTCGGTGGCCGACGACGAGTCCAGCCACGACCTGGTCGACTTCTCCACCGAGGACGCGATCGTGGCCGTGATCGACGGCGACGTCGAGGGCTTCACCCGCACCCTGGTCGGCTTCGCGCACGCCTACGGGGCGCGGGCCAGGGCCGACCACGGGCTCTTCGTCGACCTGTTCAGGAACGGTCTCCTCCCCGGCCTCTGAGATCGGCTTCCCAACCCGGCCCCCGGGCCCTGCCTCCGAGACCGGCCCCTGTGATCGGTCTCGGAAGGCGGGCTCCGGGAACGTCCTCGGTGAACGCCCTTCGGGAACGTCCTCCGTGAACGCCCTTCGGGAACGTCCTCCGTGAACGTCCTCCGTGAACGTCCTTCGGGAACGTCCTCCGTGAACGTCCTTCGGGAAGGACCGTGCCCGGGTGCGGTCCGCCTCACTTCACAGTCGCTCCGCCCCCGTTTCCGCCTCCGCCTCGTACCGGGCGGAGCGGGCCTCAGCGTGGTGGCAGGCGACCTGGGCCCCGGCCGAGGACGGCAGGACGGGCAGTTCCCCGGACGCGCACAGCCCGTCGACCCCCGCCTCGGCCGCCGCGCCCGAGGCCAGGGTCTGGCAGCGCGGGTGGAAGCGGCAGCCGGCCGGGATCCGGGTGGGATCCGGCGGCTCGCCGCCCAGCACGACGGGCGACGGCGACTCGGGCAGGACCGACAGCAGTGCCTGGGTGTACGGGTGCGAGGGCGAGGTGAGGATCCGCTCCACCGGCCCCGACTCGACGATCCTGCCGAGGTACATCACCGCGACCCGGTCGGCGATGTTCCAGGCCAGCCCGAGGTCGTGGGTGACGACCAGGGCCGACAGGCCCAGCTCCGCGCGGAGGCGGAGCAGCAGGGCGAGGATCTCGCCGCGTACCGACGCGTCCAGCGAGGCCACCGGCTCGTCGGCGACCAGCACCCTGGGCTCCAGCGCGAGAGCTCCGGCGATGACGACGCGCTGGCGCTGGCCACCGGACAGCTCGTGCGGGTGCCGGTCGAAGAAGCGCTCGGGAGGACGCAGCCCGGCCCTCGACAGGGCCAAGGCGACCAGGTCGCCCTCGCCGGGCAGCCGGTGGATGCGCGGCCCCTCGGCCACCGCCTCGTAGACGGTGTGCCGTGGGTTGAGCGATCCGGTGGGGTCCTGGAGCACGAGTTGCACCTCGCGCCGGTGGGCCCGCAGTGCCCGCGAGGAGTAGGTCAGCGGGGCCCCGCCGTAGCGAACCGATCCCGAGGTGAGCCGCTCCAGACCGAGCAGGGTCCTGGCCAGCGTCGTCTTGCCGCAGCCCGACTCGCCGACCAGCGCGACGATCTCCCCCTCGCCCACCGTGAGGTTCACCCCGTCCACCGCGCGGGCTCGGCGTCCGCGCGAGACGAACTCCACCCGCACCTCCCGTGCTTCGAGCAGGGTCATCGGGTCTCCTCCCCGACGTGGACGCACGCGGCGGTGTGCGGCGCTCCGGTACGGTCACCCGCGGCCCGCAACTCGACCGGCTCCGACGCGCACGAGGCGAGCGAGACCGGACAGCGGGGGTGGAAGGAGCAGCCCGCGGGCAGGTGCGCGGGGTCGGGCGGATCACCGCCCAGTCCTCTGGGCGCCATCCTGGAGGCGGGGTCGCCGACGGTGGGGAACGCCTCGGCCAGCGCCCTGCTGTAGGGGTGTCGCCCGCCGGTGAAGACCTCGCGCGCGGGACCGGACTCGACCACCCGGCCCGCGTACATGACCGCCAGCCGGTCACACGTCGCCGCCAGGACCGACAGGTCGTGGGAGATCATGATGAGGCCGATCCCGTGCTCGGCGATGAGCGAGCGGATCAGCGAGAGCACCTGCGCCTGGATCATCACGTCCAGCGCGGTGGTCGGCTCGTCGGCGACGATCAGGCGGGGTGAGCAGGCGAGCGCCATGGCGATCATCACGCGCTGGCGCTGCCCGCCGGAGAGCTCGTGCGGGTAGCCCCGCGCCCGCCAGGCGGGCAGGCCGACCTGCTCCAGCAACTCCGCCACCCTGCGCCGCGCCTCGGCCCCGGTCGCCATGCCGTGCACCCGCAGCGGCTCGGCGATCTGGTCGCCGATCCGGCGCACCGGGTTCAGCGCGTGCTGGGCCCCCTGGAAGACCAGCGAGGCCGACGCCCACCGGACCGCGCGCAACCGCCCCCAGCTCATCGTCAGGACGTCCTCGCCGTCCAGCAGGATCTCCCCGGACACCGACGCGTCCCTGGGCAGCAACCGCAGCAGGGACATGGCCAGCGTCGACTTGCCCGACCCCGACTCCCCCGCCACACCGAGGGCTTCGCCGGACGCCAGGCCGAGCGAGACACCCCGCACGGCGGGCACGTCCCCGGCCGCGCCCCGGTAGGTCACCGCCAGGTCGCGCAGTTCGAGCAGGGTCACGAGGCTCCCCTCAGCCGCGGGTCGAGTACGGTCTCCAGGTCGCGCAGTTCGAGCAGGGTCACAAGGCTCCCCTCAGCCGCGGGTTGAGTACGGTCTCCAGGGCGCGCCCGCAGAGGGTGAACGCCAGGACCACCGCCACGATGCACAGGCCGGGCGGCAGCACGTACCACCAGGCTCCCGAGGTGGCCGCGCCCCAGTCGTAGGAGCCGCGCAGCATGCCGCCCCACGACACCTGGCCGGAGCCCGCGCCGAGAAAGGCGAGAGTGGACTCGGTGACAATGGCACCGGCCACCATGAGCGTGGTGTTGGCCAGGACCAGCGGCGCGACGTTCGGCAGCACGTGCCGGGTCATCACGTGCCAGTGCCCGGCGCCCAGTGCCCTGGACCTCTCGATGTACGGCCTGGCCTCGACCGCCAGCGTCTGTGCCCGGATCAGCCTCGCCGTGGACGCCCAGGAGGTCACCCCGATCGCCAGGATGATCGTGGACGGGCCGCCGCCGAGGATGGCCGCGAGCACCATGGCCAGGACCAGCGACGGCAGCACCAGGAACCAGTCGGTGACGCGCATCAGCACGGCGGCGATCCAGCCCCTGAAGTGCCCGGCCGCGATGCCGAACACCGTGCCGATCACCATGCTGAGCAGCGCCGACATGAATCCGATAAGCAGCGAGACCCGCGCGCCCCACAGGAGCATGAGCAGGACCGAGCGGCCGGACTCGTCGGTGCCGAGCGGGAAGTCCGTGCTCGGCGGCGCCATCCTGGCCCCCGTCGCCTTCGTCACGTCCATCCCGGACGGGTCGGTGACCAGCGGCGTGAGCAGGGCCGCCAGGACGGCGACCAGCAGGATCACCGCCCCGTACAGCCCTGCTCGCTGCCTGGTGTACCGGCGGCGGAGCCGCGCCAGAGCGGCGCGGCGGCGGGTGCGGGCCACCGCGCTCATGTCGCTCAAGCCGACCTCACTCTCGGGTCCAGGACGTGGTAGACCACGTCGGCCAGCGTGTTCATGACGATCACCGCGACGCAGACGAGCATGAAGGTGCCCTGCATCACCGCGTAGTCGGGTCCCCTGATCGCCTCGACGAACAGCAGCCCGAGGCCGGGCCAGGAGTAGACGAACTCCACCGAGACCGCGCCGCCGACCACGAACCCGATCTGCATGAACACCAGGGTCACCGTCGGCAGCAGCGCGTTCGGCACCGCGTGGCGGCGCCGGACGGCATCGTCGCGCAGGCCCTTGGCGCGGGCGGTGGTCACGTAGTCCTGGCCGATCTCGTCGAGGAGCGAGGAGCGCATGACCAGCAGGTACTGCGCGTAGACGACGGCGACCAGGGTGAGGCAGGGCAGCACCAGGTGATGGGCGACGTGCAGCAGGTAGAGCGGCCCGTCGGGGGCGTCGACGTCCTGCATGCCCCGGGTGGGGAACAGGCCGGGTATCGGGCCGATCCCCGCGGCGAGGACCATGAGCAGCAGCAGTCCCAGCCAGAAGGTCGGCACCGACCACAGGGTCAGCGCGGTCCCGGTGGAGAGGCGGTCGAACCGGCCGCCGTGGTGCCAGGCGGCCCTGGTGCCCTGCCACATGCCCAGGCCGACCGCGACGGCCAGCCCGGTGCCCACCAGCAGCAGCGTCGGCCCCACCCGCTCGCCGATGAGCCCGGCGACCGGCCTGCGGTACTCGTACGAGGTGCCCAGGTCCAGCCGGAGGGTCCGGCCCACGAAGTCCAGGAACTGCGCGCCCAGCGGCCGGTCCAGACCCATCTGCCGTCTGAGCAGGGCGAGCTGTTCGGGGGTCACCGGCACGTCGCGGGTGTAGGCGATGGTGGGGTCGCCGGGGATCAGGCGGAACAGGAAGAACGTGGCGACGATCACCAGTCCGATGCTGAGCAGTGCCCCGCCGAGCTTGACCAGCGCGTAGCGCGCCACGGCCCGGCGGGCAACGCCCTCCCCGGTGTCGTCCCTCATCTCCTGCGGTGCTGTGAGCATCGGCCGCTACTCGCGGTCGTCGGCGGAGGCGCGGCGGCGGCGGCGGCGCAGGAGGATGATCCCGGCGCCGAGAACCAGCACGACGGCCGCCGCGACGGCCACCGCGGTGCCGATTCCCGAACCGCTTCCGGCCGGGGTGGCGGCGCGCTCCACCGCACGCAGCGAGTAGACCGGCCAGTAGCCGCTTCCGCCGTACAGGATGCCGTTGTCCTCGGGGATCGGGGTGATGGAGGCGATCCGGTCCTTGCGGTAGCCCTCCAGATTGTTGGGGTAGTAGAGCGCGACGACGGGGGCCTCGGTGTAGAGCCGCTCCTGCATCTGCTTGATCAGCTTGACCCGGGCGGCCCGATCGAGTTCGGCCAGCTGCGCCTGGTAGAGCCGCTCGAACTCCTTGTCACAGAAGAACGACTCGGTGCCGCCGCCCTGACCGCTCGCGGTGGGCCTGCGGCTGCACAGGTGGGTGGCCAGGACCTCCTCCGGGTCCGGGTTGACGGACCAGCCGCTGATCGCGATGTCGTAGAGCGCCGTGCTACCCGTCTCCTCGGTGAACTTGTTGAAGTCGAGCCTGCGGGTGGTGAGCTGGATGCCGATCTCCTTCAGCCAGCCGGTGAGGAACTGGGCGAGCTTGTCCTCGACGGGCTCGTCGGTGTGGATGCTGAAGCGCATCTCCAGCTTGCGCCCGCCGTCGGGCATGGTGCGGATCCCGTCGGCGCCCTTGGCGTAGCCGGCCTCGTCGAGGATGCGGTTGGCCTCCTCCAGGTCGAAGGTGACGGCTTTGTCGCCCTCGGCCTTCCAGAAGAACTCCTGGTACATCGGCGGGATGATCGAGCCGTCCGCCGGTACGGCGAGACCGTTCTGCACCTGCTCGACGAGGGTCTTCTTGTCGATCGCGTGGTGGATGGCCCGGCGGACCCTGACGTCCTTCAGCGCGGGGTGCCCGTCGCCGATCGGCTCGCCGCCGGCCGTCGCGGCGCCCGGGTTGAACTGCAGGTAACCGGCCCTGCGGCCCTGGGTGTTCCACTGCGTGATGTTCGGGTCGCCCGTGAGGGCCCCGAACTGCGGGCCCGCCAACCGGCCGATCCAGTCGATGTCGCCCTTCTTCAGACCGGCGATCGCCGCCTCGGGGTTCTCGTAGAAGATGACGTGCAACTCGTCGATGCCGGGTGCGCCGCGCCAGTACGACGGGTTGGCCTTGAGCCTCACATAACCGTTCTTCCTGTGCTCGACGGCGATGTAGGGCCCGCTGCCGACGGCGGGGTACGTCTCGTTCTGGTACGTGCCGATGTCCGGGACGCTCTCCCAGACGTGCTTGGGCATGATCGGGATCGGCAGCTCCAGCATCGAGGCCTGGGGCTTCTTCGTTGTGATGACCAGGGTCCGGTCGTCGGGTGCCGTCACGGTGTCGAAGTTCTCGACGGCGGGGCCGTTGGCCGTCTTGGCCCCGTCATCCGTCATGATCTTGTTGAAGGTCCACGCGGCGTCCTGGGCGGTGACGGGCCTGCCGTCCGACCAGGTGGCGCCGGCGCGCATCGTGAAGGTCCAGGTCAGCTTGTCCGGTGAGGTCTCCCACGACTCGGTGAGGTCGGGGCTGGGCTTCAGGGTCTTGGAGTCGGGCACCGTGAGGTAGCCGTACATCCAGCGGTGGATCGACGTCGAGACCACCCGGACCGCCAGGAACGGGTTCATCGAGTCCATGCTCTGCGTCGCGCCCAGCCGGACGATGCTCTTCTCGGTCCGGGGTGCCCGCGCGGCCGTCCCCTGGGACGTCCTCGCGGCAGAGGGGGATGTGTGCGCCACGAGAAGTGTCGCCATCGACAGCGCCAGGCTCATCGCCGCCAGGCGCGCCCCTGCTCTGGCCATGGTGTGCCCCACCTTCGGATCGGTGCTCCATTGACAACGAAGGCACACCATATAAACAGCACGTGTCAACACACGATGGAAGATTGCTTCATTCTTGTTTTTCTTGCCGACATTATTTTTCAGGCCCTCTATCACAAAACGACCCCAGCGGCTCGCCAGGGAGTCGATCACGGTCAACGCGATCGCCCCCGGGCCGTTCGAGTCGAAGATTGATGGCCTTCGCGCTCCAGGACGAGACGATGCGCGCGGCGGTCGCCTCCTACGTCCCGCTGGGCAGGATCGGCCGCCCCGACGACATGGCGGGCACCGCGATCTTCCTGTCCTCGCGCGCCGGCGCCTATCTCACCGGGACCGTGATCCCAGTGGACGGCGGCATCTCCGGCCACGGGTAGCTCCCGGACTCTTCGCCCACGACCGGAGCATCCGCCCCTTCGGTCACAGTTTGCCCCAAAAGCACTATTCATAACGCAAGTGTAAAATTTTACCTCTTGCCATCATTTCTCCCAGATAACAGCTTTACCTCATGCTGAAGCGCTTCAAGGTGATGGCACCGGCCGTTCTGGCCGTCGCCATCGCCCTTCCTGCCGGTGCCGCCCAGTCTCGGTGAGACCGGTCGTGCTGCACTGCGCGACTGGGTCAGTGGCGGCGGCCGATACGTCGGCTGGGCCGGCGGCACCCAGCTGGCCGTCCTGGCCAGTGTCTCCAGCGTGACCCTCACCGAGCCGACCTCGGACATCCCCGGCTCGCTCTTCCGCGCCAACGTGGCCCAGGGGCCGCTGAGCAAGGGCGTCGGGTCGAGCGTCATGCAGTTCACCGAGTACGACCTGGTCATGCGGGCCTCCAACCCGGCGCACGTGGTGTCCTCCTACCCGGCCGCCGACTCGCCCGACTGGTTCATGTCCGGTTTCGCACTGGGCGCCGAGGAGCTCAGCGGGACCGCCGCGACGGTCGACGAGCCGGTGGGCGCCGGCCACGCGGTGCTGTTCGCCGCCGACCCGAACTTCCGCGCCCTCACCGACGGCACGGCGAAGATCCTCGCCAACGCGATCACCGCCGACCTGTCGTCCTCCCGGGCTCGGGCGCTCGCCCCGGCTCCCGACGCCTCCAGGGCCGCGGTGGCCATCCCGGACCGCGAGTCGCCGATCCGCGTCACGATCCCCGCGTCCGACCGTGACAAGGTCATCGCGGTGCTGAACGGCTTCGGCGCCACCTGGACCGAGAAGGCCGCCGCCGGCGGTGCCGTCCGGTTCGTCGTGGCCAACCCCGAAGGTCTCGACCTGCACGAACACACCTGGGCACGGAAGCTCCCGGACGCGCTGCGCGCCGCCGGGGTCACCCCGCTCGCGGTGGCAATGCCGCAGTAACCCAACGCGGCGCGCGTCCCTTCGTGGGACGCGCGCCGCTTCCGGTACGTTTTCGCGGTTCTGTTTCCTGCGGCCCTTTTCTCTGTGGGCCTTTTCGCTGCGGGCCTGCTCTCTGCGGGCCTGTTTCAGGGGCCGTCAGATCATCTTGGCCAGGGCGGTCGCCAGGCTGGCGTCGGCGCCGGGCGCGTAGCTCAGGAACAGGTAGGGCTCGGTAAGCTCGATCTCGATGAGGGCCGGGCTGCCGTCGGCCAGCCGGACCAGGTCCACCCGGGCGTAGAGCAGTTCGGGAAACTCGCCGAGCACCCGCTCGGCCAGGGCGAACTGGTCGGGGTCGGGGGTGCGGAGCTCCCCGTGCTCGTTGCCCTGTCCCGGCTTGGTGGCGCTCTCGGTCAGCATCGGGTTACGCCGGACGGCGTGGCTGAACCTGCCGCCGAAGTAGAGCATCGAAGTCTCCCCCTCGCCCTCGACCATGTCCAGGTACGGCTGGATCATCGCGGTCCGGCCGTTGGCGGCCAGCTTGGCGGCGTGTTCCTCGGCCTGTTTGCGGTCCGCGGTCCTGATCGTGTCGCGGGCTCCGGCCGAGATCGAGGGCTTGACCACGTACTCGTCGAGGATCGGGAAGTCGGCGGCCTCGCCTGGTCCGACCCAGTAGGTGGGGATGATCGGGGCCTTCAGGTCACGCAGGTAGACCTTGTCGGTGTTGCGCTCCAGCACGGCGGCCGGGTTGAGCAGCCGGGTGACGGACTCCACCCGGCGGGCCCAGTCCAGGAACTCCGCCCGCCTCGTCACGTAGTCCCAGGTGGTGCGGACCACGACGGCGTCGAACGCGGCCCAGTCGACGCTGGGATCGTCCCATTGGGTGATGTGGCCGGTGATCCCCGCTTCGGCCCAGGCCGCGATGGCGAGCTCCTTCTCGTCGTCGATCTTGTCCGGGTCCGCGAAGGTCACGTACGCCGCAGAGGCGGTCATTGCTTGTCCCCTTGTGTCAGCACCAATCAGACATAGAGCACCTTACCGATAGCCGCGTGCTCGACTGCGGGGTGGCCTCTGTGGATCGTCGCGTTCCCGAGGCTCGGGCTGCACGACTTACGGGCGGGTCGAGTGTGCGCTCCAGCTGTCTCGGTCGCGTTCTCATCGCTCACGACTTACGGGCGAATCGATGTACGCGCTCTGGCTGTCTCGGTCGCGTTCTCATCGCTCACGACTTACGGGCGAATCGATGTACGCGCTCCGGTGGGCGGGTGCTCCGGCCGGCCGTCTCAGTCGCTCCCTGGTGGTTCAGGCCTCCGGCCTGCTCGGGCGCGGTGGTTGCGGGCTTTTATACGCCGGCCGGAACACCCACCCACCTCCGCGCCTTCCACCCCGCCGTACCGCGTGCGGACCGTAGTCGCTCACTCTCCGGCCGCCCAGTTGGCTCTCCGATGCTGAAGCTTTCATGGCGAGGCCGCTCAGAACAGGGCGCCGTAGCTGAAGCGTGTCTTTCCGACACAGCGCAGGGTCGATGCCGTAGGGGTTGGCAGGGCATCGGCGAAGTACGAGAAACGCTCGGCCGGGGACCGGCCGAGCGTTCAGGGATTACCTTCACCTCGGATTGCGAAAACCGCTCTTGAGACTGTTCACGAAGGTTTTCCACTGGTCGGAGCCCAGAATCAGGGCCGGGCCGTCCCTGTCTTTTCTGTCGCGTACGCCAAGGTGCCCCTGAGGTAGCATGGCGACCTCGATGCAGTTGTTCTGACCGTCGCTCCGGTTGCTTTTATGCCAGGTCGCACCTGATAGATCGATCTTATTCATAGTTCCTCGCCATGTAAGAGATCAGGTACGGCCTTCGGTGAAACAGCGATGTCACTCCCGGGTTGGCGGGTCAGGACAGATCGCTGAATTTATCGTCTCTCACTCCATCGAGAAAAGCATGCCATTCTCCGGGAGTGAACGTCAGGACTCCACCGTCCGGGTTTTTGGAGTCGCGGACAAGGAAGAGTCGGATCGCGTGGCTCTTGTGGCTGTCGGAGCCGTTGACAACGGCGACCTGGACGCAGTCGGCGCCGTTGGCGCTCAGGCTGCTCGTTCGCCACACGACGTGAGGTTGCTCGGGCATCCGGTGGCTCCTTCCATTGAATCGATGCTCACAGTTCGTCGGCCACGGAAGCAATGAAGGAGAAAGACTCCTCGACCTCGTATGCGGTCGCGCGAAGGTGATCAAACGCAAGTGTATAGCGGTGAACGTCCCTTTCATCTTCCACCCAGAGGTTGCTGGTGAGCGTCTCGACGTACACGACGTCATCGTCATACCGGGCCGGAAAGCTGAGGATGGAGAAGGTTCCTGCCGTTGCGGGATGGGTGCCGGAGGTGAAGGGCAGGACCTGAACGGTGACGTTCGCGGTTCGGCTCAGTTTCATTAGGTGATGGCACTGGGCTCGCATGTCCTCGGGAGAGCCGACCCTGTTTCGCAGGGCGGCTTCGCTCAGGATGATCCAGTAGTCGAGGGGGGATGCTGCTCGGCTGAGGAGTTGCTGGCGGGTCTTGCGTGCCTCCACGCGGCGTTCGACCTCGCCTCGAGGCAGAAGGTCCATGAGTCCGGCGCGGATGACGGAGCGTGCGTACTCGTCAGTTTGGAGCATCCCGGGAATGATCTGCGCCGAGAAGCCGCGAATTGATGCGGCTTCGGCTTCGAGGGCGATGTAGGAGGCGAGTTCGGTGGGCAGGGTGTCGCCGTAGGCGTCCCACCATCCTTTGAGGCGTGCGTTGCGTGCCAGATCGACGAGGGCCTGTCTTCTGTCATCAGGGACCGCGTAGAGGTCGAGAAGTACCTGCAGATCCTTGGGTTGGACGCGTCTGCGGGCGGTTTCGTAGCGGCTGAGCTTGGAGGGGTCCCAGCCCAGCTGTCTGGCCGCCTGGTCGCCGGTGAGACCTGTCACCTCGCGTAGGCGTCGCAACTCACCCGCGAGTCTGCGGGTTCGTATGGTGGCCGGTTGCTCGGCGCTCACGCTGGTTCCCCCTGTGTTGAGATCGCTTCAGTCTGCCGTCACCGAGGGTGGCGGGCAAGCAAGACCAAAGATCTTTTCTGGCATTCATGTTGTCAATATTGCCAATTGTATTGCCAGTCACTTCGAGTTGCCCACATGATGGCGGTGCACCAAGCGTGGATCGGGCCACGCCCCAGGTGAGAGCCCCAGTGCGTCTACACCTGCGATCTCGCAGCGCCACCACGCTGACGATCACACCCGTGGAACCTGCCGTATGTCAGCGAACTCGGGAGCCGAGCCATGGACGTGCGTGATCCGCAACAAGTGCAGTACATCCACCTCGTACGACTCGGCTGGGACCTGCGGGTTCTTGGGGTGGCTACCTCGGTGGTCGTTCCCGCTGCCGGGGCGCCGTTGCTGGAGATCATGTCTCCCAGCGGGGTTCGGGTTCGGATTCAGGTCGCCCGCCGGGCCTGCGGCTGGGTCTTCGTCTGGCGGCCCTGGTGGTCGGTGACCTGGCGGCGTGACTGGATCTGGGCCGAGGCCGACAACGCGGCCGACATGATCGCGTCGGCGGTGACCGCGTGAGCGCGCGGGGACAGGACGGCCCCAGCACGGCGGAGGCGGCGATCAAGCGCTGGGACGGGCTTCGGATCGTGGGTCAACGCGACTTTCCCGGCATCGCGCAGTCAGCGGAGGCCGCCCGCAAGTGGGTGCTGGGAATCCTGGACGGTCACGCGACCTCGTTGGGGAACGCTCGTCGTCAACAAGGTCCGAAATTAGGTCAGACTCCACCGGGAGGTGCTTATCAGCATCATCGCGGTCAGTCGTCGAGGTAGCGCAGGATGGCCAGCACCCTGCGGCTGTAGCTGGGGTCGCGGGGTAGGTCGAGCTTGTCCATGATGGCGTTGATGTGCTTTTCGACGGTGCTGAGCAACACGTGCAGGCGTTCGGCGATCGCCGCGTTGACGTAGCCCTGCGCGAGATGTCGCAGCACCTCCGTCTCGCGCCTGCTCAGCCTGCTCAACGGGTCGGCGTGGGTGGTGCGGGCGAGCAGTTGGCGGACCACCTCCGGATCGAAGACCGTGCCGCCGGCGCGTACCCGCTCCAGAGCGTCGCGGCGACCTTGGTGGGGCCGCCTTCCGGACTGTCGACGGTGAACACTCCGTCGAGCGCCAGGACTCGCCTGGCCAGCCCGGAGAGCCCTCCCCCCGAGGGGTCCGCGCCGCCCCTGCCGTCGTCCGAGATCGCCACGCTCACCGTCCGCTCGTCCTCTGTCAGCATGACCAGGATGTCACGGGCTCCCGCGTGCTTGATCGCGTTGGTGATCGCCTCACGGGCGGTGAAGTACAGGGCGGTCTCGACTGCGGAGACGGGCCGGTCGGCCAGCCCGTAGTGCACGGTCACCGGCATGCTCGACCGTTCGGCGATGCCCGCGAGCGCGGCGCGCAGGCCCAGCTCGTCGAGTGCGGTCGGATAGATCCGCCAGGCCACACTGCGTAGCTCGTCGAGGAGCCGACGCGACTCGGTGTAGGCCTGGCCCACCAGCTCGGCGGTCCTGGCCTGGTCGGGGCTGTGCTGGGCACGGCCGAGCAGCATGGCCAGCGCCACCCCCCGTTGCTGCACGCCGTCGTGCAGGTCGCGCTCGATCCTGCGCCGTTCGTCGTCGACGGCCCGGACGATGCCCGCGCGGGTCGCGGTCAGTTCGGCGATGCGCCTGCGCATCAGCTCCTGCCTGCCCGGTCCGAGGAAGTGGTCGGCCAGCCGCCGTTCGACCGCTCCCACGGCGAGGACCCCGAGCGTGACCAGAGCCAGTAGTGCCCCCGCGCTGGTCAGCCCGAGGATTCCGCTGGTGGTGACCAGCTTCACGCCGGGCAGGTTCACCGGCACCGCCTCGGACTCGCCCCAGAGCAGGTCCCACAGTCCCCCGAACAGGAGCAGGCCGCCAAGGAACAGACCCGCCGCGCAGCCGTACCCGCCCAGAACACCCAGGGCGGCGCGAGCGGCGAGAAAGCCGTAGCCGCCGGCCGTCCGCGTCGTGTCGTGGCCCAGCCACCTGGCCAGCCGAGCCCGTTCGAGTGCCACCAGCCGGGCCAGGCCCCGGTCGGCTGCGGGCCGCGTGGCCGCGATCAGGGAAGTCGGCCAGGCCAGGCAGAGGAAGGCCAGCTCGACGACCCCGAGGACCATGCCCACGAGTACCCCCACCAGGGTGCGCGCGATGCGGTTACCTGACACGGCCCGAAGTCTAGGCATCACGCCGGCGCAGCACGACATGGCCGGCCGCCACCGCCACCGCCGTCCATGCCAGCAGCCAGACCAGACCTTCTCCCGCCCCGTAGGGCATCGGGCCGCCGGTCAGGTTGTCGGTGCTGCCCATGAAGGCCAGGCCGGCGAACAACGGCATGCGCAGGGACACCTCCAACGCCGCCGGACCGCCCGCCATCAGCAGCATCAGCGGCAGGCCCATCAGCAGCATGAACACCACGGTCAGGGTGCCCGCCGCGCTGCGCACCGCGGTGCCCACGCCGAGCGTCATCACCGACACCAGGGCAAAGAAGGCACCGACCCTCAGCAGGTCGAGCGCGACCTCGGCGAGCGGCAGCGTCACATGGCCGCCGAACAGGTCGGTGGACAGCACCGTGTAGACGACCGCTGTGGCCACGGCCCCGGACAGCACTCCGGCGGCGAACATCACCGGTCCCACCACCAGCGCCTTCGCGGCAAGCACCCGGCCGCGGATCGGCGTGGCCTGCAACGTGCTCCGGATGCCGCCCGACGCGTATTCCGAGGTGATCGTCAGCATCGCCAGCGCGACCAACGCGAACTGGGCGAACGACGTCGCCGAGATCACCGGCTCGCTCGCCGGAAAGGGGGTTCCGCCGCCCTCGGCACGGAGCATGTTCCTGGCCGTCGCCCCGCCCAGCATCAGCGCGCTCGCCACCATGAGCATCGCCGCACCGGCCAGGCACAGCCAGGTGGAGCGGACCGACCACAGCTTCGTCCACTCCGCGCCGACCGCCTGGCCCAACTCTCTGGTCCGCATGTTCACACTCCCGCTTCCCGTGTTCCGTACTCCACGCTGCTCGCGGTCAGCTCCTGATATGCCTGCTCCAGCGAGGCCTCTCGGGTACGCAGCTCGTGCAGCCGGATGCCCGCCTCGTACGCCAGGTCGCCGACCTGCTCGATCGTGGCACCGGTGGCGACGAGCTCGTTCTCGCCGAGCCGTTCCACCGTGATCCCGGCACCGCTCAGCCGTGCGGACAGGTCGGCCGCGTGCGGGGTGCGGACGACCACGGCGGTCAGGGAGTTGCGTCCGATGACCTCCGCCAGCGGCGCGTCCATGATGAGCCGTCCCCTGCCGATCACCACCAGATGGTCGGCGGTGAGCTGCATCTCGCTCATCAGGTGGCTGGAGACGAACACCGTGCGGCCCTCCTCGGCCAGCGAGCGCATCAGATGGCGCACCCAGCGCACACCGTCGAGGTCCAGGCCGTTGACCGGTTCGTCGAACATCAGCACCTCCGGATCGCCCAGTAACGCGCCCGCGATACCGAGCCGCTGGCTCATGCCCAGCGACAGCCCACCGGCCCGCTTACCCGCCGCATCCGCCATCCCGACCTGCTCCAGGACCTCCGTCACCCGGCTCCGGGCGATGCCGTTGCTGCGTGCCAGCGCCACCAGATGCGCCCGCCCGCTACGCCCGGGATGCAGCGCCCGCGCGTCCAGCATGGCGCCCACCGTCCGCAGCGGGTTCCTGATCTCGCGGTACGGGACGCCGCCGATCAGCGCCGTGCCCGCGGTGGGGTGGTCGAGCCCGAGGATCAGACGCATCGTCGTTGACTTGCCCAACCATCGAATTAGGCACTTCTTTTGGATAGGCTGTGATCAGGCGATCAACCAAGGGGAAGGGGCAAGGGATCATGAGCAACCGAGCGGTTTTGCTGGCGAGGATCAGCGACGCGGAGAAGATCAAGGCCGACGACGGCACGGCCCAGCTCGACACGACCGGCGTTGACGACCAGGTCCAGCGACTCACGGCACTCGCCACCGGCAAGGGATGGACCGTGGCGAAAGTGATCATCGAGAACGACATCAGCGCGTTCAAGCGCCGTATCGTCATGCTTCCCAACGGCCGCAGCGAGATGCGCACGGTACGGCCCGGCTTCCGGGAAGCTCTCGACTACCTCACCAGCGACCGAGCCGACATCCTGGTTGCTCTCGACCTTGACCGCGCCATGCGCGACCCGCGCGACCTCGAAGACCTTATCGACGTGGTGGAGAGCAACCGGCCACGGGTCCGCGCCGAGAGCGTCACGGGATCTTTGCGGCTCAGCAATGACGCCGATGTGACCATGGCGCGTGTGATGGTCGCGATGGCGAACAAGAGCAGTCGTGACACCGCACGGCGCGTCAGTTCCGCCCGTGAACGCCAGGCCGCAGCCGGAGAGTTCGGAGGCGGACGACGCCCCTACGGTTTCGAGGCGGACGGGGTCACCGTACGGCCCGACGAAGCGAAGATCATTAACGGGATGGCCGATGTGGTTCTCCTGCCGACGTTCGGCCAGCCCAAGGGACCGAGCATGAAGAGCATCGCGCGTGATCTGCGAGAGAAGAACGTGCCGACCGCCGACGGCAAGCCATGGCGACCCACCTACGTGCGTGATGTGCTCATGCGCCCCCGTAACGCCGCCCTCATGGTCCACAGGAAAGGCACTGGCCGTAAGACCTACACCCCCGCCGACGTGGTTGGACAGGCCCCATGGGAGCCGATCATCTCTCCGGAGATCTATTGGGCGGTCGTGGCCAAGCTCGCCGACCCCTCTCGCCGGACCAACCCCGGACCCGCTCCCAAGTGGTTGGGCAGCGGAATCTACCGGTGCCCATGTGGTGATGTCTTGCGGGTCCACAGTGCGGGTGACAAGGCCGACCGGCCCGTCTACCGATGCCAGAGCACCGGCAAGGGACACGCCACCTGCCCGCAGGCCGAGCTAGACGACCTGGTCGAGACCCTGGCGATCGTGATCCTTGCCAGAGACGCCGCCGACCTGATCAAAGCGCCGACGACCGACGTGGACGTGCCCGCCCTTCGAGCCGAGGTGATCGCGACGCGTCAGCGCAGGACTCGACTTGTCGAGGACTACGCCGAGGAGGTGATCGAGCGCCCCGAGTACCTCGCAGGGGTGAAGCGCGTCAATGCCAAGATCCAGCGCCTCGAAAGCCGCCTGAATGACGTGACCGACACGTCCCCGCTGGCACCGTTCGCGGGCGTCGAGACCGAGGCCGAGGCCCGCAAGGTCTGGGAAGGTCTGGGCATCGGTGCCCGCCGGGTGATCATCGCGGCGATCATGACCGTTACCGTCCAACTGGTAGGACGCGGCAAGCGCCCGCGCATCACCGAGCGTGTCACTATCGAGCCGGTGAAGCCCGCCATGTCGTGATGATCCCCGCACGCGCGAAGATGCCCCCCGCCGAGTCGTTCACCGGCGGGGGCATCCCCGTTTCCTACAGACCGTTACGCAGCGTCAGCGCTACCAGGTCCCGCTGATCTTGTGTTAGCCGAGGCCACCCCTCGACCAGTGCCCTCGCGTACACAACAAGATCATCTTGGGGTTCCGGCGTGCTCCCACCACCGAGCCCCCCACCGTCTCGCCCTGACGACCGTTCCCCGTGCCCACGTCCCGCCGCAGCCGCTACCCCTGCCCCCTAATCTCTTTGACCCGCCCGCCCACCCAGACGGAAAGGTGCCTTCGGCGCGCTCTTCCCGATGCGACTCTCCGCTACCCGCTTGAGAGCCGTCCCGCAAGCCAGGCATACACGACTCTTCCCGTTCACCCCCCTTCCCCCCGAATCAACATACGCATATAACGAATAAGCCCCATATCGCGCTCCATGCGGACAACCGTTAAAAGCCATTTGGCCAGCCGTAACGCGGCGCTTGATTGGTTCGTCAACACCCAGCGATCCGCCCTCAGCCACTCCCGACACGGCTCCCCGAGTTGCCGAATTAATTCACGGCACGCCAGATCCCAGGTGACACCGACCCGCCGAGCCCTCAGCCCCAGCTCACACCCCACGACGCCCACGCCCCGGATGAGTTGCCGAATTAATTTCAAGTCCCCAACCCAGGTGATCCGCACGACCAGACCGGCCATCCAGACCGGCCACCGAGGCCACAGCACGTCCCGAGTTGGCTCAGAGTTTCTTTACTGATTCAAGGCGCCAGCGCTCCGCGCCGCCGCACCCCGAGCCGCCCGACAAGTTGCCGAATTAATTGGCGACCCTCACGACACCCCGCCTCAGACCGTCCCAGCAAGTTGCCGAATTAATCTTATATAGGTCAAGCAGGCGGCAGCGCTCCGCGCCGCCGCCCGGCGGGGCATGCCCGCCCCCGCCGGACGGACATCGGGACCGGGCATGCGGCCTGGAGGCCGGTCCCGCCCCGCGCCCGCCCAGCGGGAACGGGCAGACCCCGCCGCCCGCCGCACCCAGCTCCCGCCGCACCGAACGCACCCGCCGACCACCAACGCGCAGCCGCCCAGGCCCACGACGACGAGATGACGTACACACGGCCAGTACGTCATTTCGGTGACGTACCGATCACCAGAGCCCTTGAGATTCACCCGCCGGTAAGCCGCTCCGACCACCGGCCCCAACCGCTACGCGGCCCCTACGGGGTCCTTCGGATTGGCGCCGGCCGCTCCGCTCCGTAATGATCATGAAAGGCCCCGCGGACACCATAAAAATGATCTTGACCGCAAAGCCCCCGGCCAGTCACCGCACCGGGGGCCGCACCTCTCTAGCGGGCCAATCGGCTACCTAACAGCCGAACTACCCGATCCCGAACACGTCTCGCGAGTTCCCAACTTCTGATGCATCGGAACTGTTTGCCCAGGGTCCGCACTCACCCTTGCGCCACACGTTGGACACCTTCCACTAGCCATTAGACAACCTCCAGCACGTTGAACTCCGGATGGAAATTCGTCTCCTTCCCATTGGGAAGCGTATACAGGAAGTGAATGTAGCAGTTTGCCCCGCTATGGAACCCGACATTGATTCCATACTTCTGCCCCTTACCCACGAACGGGCGAAGACTCTTGATCTCTCTGTTGCCACTGTTGGTGAGCAGCACGGTTAGATAGCGCTCGACACTTTCGACGTTCAGCTTCCCACCGGTGATCAGCACATCTACGCCGGGAACCGGCTCAAGCGCCTCACCTTCAATAACCTTCTCGTCTTGCCCGAAGTCCTCACCGCCAGGAGGAGAAGAGCGAACGATTTGAAGCATCACCCGCGCGCCCGTCACAAACTCGATTTGCAAGCCACACGGCTTAGACGTGAACGCGATTTCATCGAACGTGGCAACGCTCTTTATCGAATCGCTCCCACTACCGGTGAGCTGATCTTTCATGAACATCTCAAAGCGTTTGGGGCGCATCGTTCCTTTTCTCCCTGCTGAACCGCTGGCGATGAATGAAGGGTCAGAGTCTACTCCCGCTCATCGTGCGGTCATGAAGCCTCTATCTACCATGGACAGGATCAGGGCATATCCTCATCAGTCCTGATCCTGGATCCACGGCGTGATTTCTGGTGATCGGTTTCCGGTCCGATTCCTCTCCGAGGGTGGGTTCCGCAGGTGAGAGCGCTGTTTCAGGGCGTGGGAGGGCCGCCGCGCGCGGGTCGCGGCCTGTCCGGTGTTCTTCAATCGGGGCTCAGGGGTGTGCGCTCGGCGCGGGTGACCGTCGGGTCGTCATGGCTGCGGTGACCAGGGGGTTGGCGGGTCAGGCCGGGAGTGCGGGTGGCGGGTCGTGGGCGGCGGCGAAGGCGTTCATCCAGGCGTGCTGCCAGCGCCAGCGGGCGGGCAGGTGAACGGTGAGGTGGCCGCGTCCGTGCCGGGCGATGCGGGCGGGCACGCTGATGAGATGGCGGCGCAGGGTGGCCCCGCGCGCCCGTGCGTGGAAGGAGTCGGCCAGGCAGCCCAGGGCGCGCAGCAGGTTGTGGGTGATCGCCGTCAAGGTGAGCCAGGCGGCATTGGCGGCGAATCGCCCCGAGGGCAGGTGCGCGAGCGGCCCGTCGATCAGGTCGGCGTTGACCTGTTCCTGCACGGCGTGATCACGGTGCTGTTCCTCGGCCTGCACCAGCGTGTACGGACTGTCGGTGAAGATCGGGTAGTGGCGGTGGGTGGTGAATAGGGTGTCCTGGCCGCGTTCGGCCTGCTCGTTGAGACGCTTGACCCGGCGCACGAGCAGCCGGGCGGTGACCGTCCGGCCTTTCTTGCTCGCGAACGCGGTGTAGCGGGTTTCGGCGACCTCGGCGTCGGAGACCCAGCCGCCCGCCTGCTCGTCCCAGATCGCCCTCGGGTACTTGATCGGCGTCCACGCGGTCTCGGGGATGGCCTCGATCGCCGCCTTGACCTTCGGGTCCAGCTTGGCGGTGACGGAGAACCGGGTGTCTTGGCCCCGGCAGGCGCCGATGACCTCGGCGCTGTAGAAGGCGCTGTCGCCGCGCAGTATCAGGGTGCCCAGGCAGCCCGCCTGCCGGGCGGTGGGGATCGACTCGCGGACCAGCGATGCGGCGCCGCGTGCGGAGCCGGCGTTGCCGCCGCGCAACCTCGTTGCGGCCACCACCGGCGCGGTCAGCGGCGTGGACAGGGTCACGGCCAAGACGTTCAGCCCGCGTACCAGCACACTCTTGCCGCCGATCTTGGTGTGGCCGAAGCCGGCGCCCTGCTTGGCATAGCCGTACGTGCGCCGCTGCATCGAGTCGATGTCGAGGAACGCCAGCACCTCGGCGCCGGGCAGCAGCGGCGTGTGAGCGGCCAACGCGGTCAGTACCTGCCGGGCGACCTTCTCCAGCTGTCGCACGTTGCCCCAGGTGAAGGCGCGCAGGAACGCCCCCAGGGTGGACGGCGCCCGGATGCCGTCGAACACCTTGTCCATGCCGCCGTGCCGCAAGAGATCCAGGTCGTCGATGCTGTCGGCGCCGCAGGCCATCCCGGCCACGATCGAACAGACCTTGGCGGGGGCGTTCACCCCGTCGCGGGCGGTGCTGGTCACGTGCGCGCCGACCAGGTCGCCCAGTCCGCAACGCTCGGCCGGCCGCATCGTGGGGGCGAGCCCACCGTAGGCGATCACATGCTCGTCATCGAAGATCGCACGCGTCTTGGCTGCGTCATGGAAGAATTGCACTTACGAGGTGTCCTTCGGAACGGGCTGATGGAAGCGTTGAGAACTCCCATCTTCCCAGGCCAGAGGGCACCTCGCCCTATTTCAAGCAACCCGCTTCAGATTCCCAGCCGTGGATCCAGGCTCAGCCATCACCTCAAAATGCCTCCGGCGGGGGCGCTCAGCTCCGGGATGAGGAGGAGCGCGGCGCGCGGGTTTGGTAGTGGCTGAGGTCTGCCTGATCATCCCGTCTGCCTCGACCAGGCAGAGCCCAGCAGCCCGACTCCTACGGATCAAGCCCGTCTGTGACCGATGGCATCCGATGATCGAGGAACGGCGACCAGTGAAGGGACACGCAAAGACGGGCTTGACCCTCCGTCCCCGGCCCGCTGCCGCTTCGCGGTTGGGTCGAGGCAGACGGGATGATCAGGCAAAGGGGAAGACATGCGGGAAGGTGTGCGGTCAGGCTTAAAGCTGGGGCAGACTACCCAAGTCGAAAAGAACTGTCACAATTCGGCGTCGGTCTTGCCCGCCCCGTTCGGCCCGAGGAAGCCGGTGACCATGCCGGGCCTCACCTCCAACGACAGGTCGTCGACGACCATCCGGTCCCCGTAGCGTTTGCATAAACCTTGAAGTCTGATCACGTCGGCCAACGCTAGGCAACCGACGGCCACGGCCACCATGGAGACGAACCGCCGACTTCAATGGCGGGAAACCGTAAAGACCTGTGTCTCGATACGCGCGCCCTCTCAGTCGTCCTCCTCGGAGACGAAGCTCAGGATCTGCTCCACCACGAGATCCGGCCGATCCATCGGCAGTGCGTGCCCCGTCCGGGGCACGATTTCGACCCGGGCGGCCGGTACGAGGCGCGTCACCCCCTCCGCTGTCGTGCGGGACTTGTGCAGGGCGCTACGTGCGGCGAGCAGGCACAGGAAACGGGTCCGCAGGGTCCGCAGGGTCCGCAGCTCGTCGTCGCCGAAGACCAGGGCGTCCGGCAGCCGGCGGCGGTATCGGGCGACCGCCGGAATCAAGCTCATGATCTCTGTCTCCAGGATCGTGCCGTTGGCAACCAGGCGTGCCAGGCGCGGACGGAGTGCGCGAGGAGCCAGACCCGCGAGCGCCCACCCGTAGAACCGCGGCCCGGGTAGCGCGAAACCGGCGGGATCGAGCAGGACAAGGGAGGCGATCCGGCCAGAGGTGTGGAGCCATTCGCGGGCATCTCGGTCATGGCCAAGGTCGGTATGCGCCGCCCCGATCAATCCCGCGAGGCGAGCCGCGGTGACATGCAGGTCCCGCTGATGAGGATGGGTCCGGCACAGTTCGGCGAGCGCGGCTATGTCCGGAGTGAGGCCGGTCAGTAGTTCAGCCGGTGGAGTGTGGCCGTAGGTGCTGGCATGACCAATAACGACATCATGCCAGTGATCCACATCGGCGGTGCTGATAGTGACGCCGAGGTGACTGTCGAGCCCTTTGCGGACATCCTCCAAGGTGATCATTGGGACTGCTGCTGCAAGGCCCAGGAACGTGCGTCGCTTCAACAAGATCTAGCCAGGAATCCCGGCCGTTCAGGGCCAGGAGGAATGGCTTCCCTTCCTGGCCCGGACGCTAGTCCGGGCGGTTCTGGCTCTCGATGTACTCGCTGATGATCTCCAGTGGTGCGCCGCCGCACGAGCCGGCGAAGTACGACGGCGACCACAGGTGACCGTGCATGATGTGCCGGTCGATCCGGCCGGTGAACTCCTTGCGCAGGTAATGCGCCGAGACGCCCTTGAGCCGGTTGACCAGAGTCGAGATCGACAGCTTGGGCGGGTAGTGCACAAGCAGGTGCACATGGTCTTCCTCGCCGTTGAACTCCCGCAGGGCCGCGCCGAGCTGGGCGCACACCTCCCGCATGACCTCCTCGCAGCGGACGAGCATCGCATCGTGAAGGACATCACGCCGATACTTAGTGACGAAGACAAGATGAACATGAAGGTTGTAGACGACGCTACGACCCCTCCTCACATCAGGGTCTGGCTCCCATCGAGGTGACATAGATAAGATGATACCCATCATAAAATCCCAGGGATGAAGCTGGTCGTACAGGTGAAGCTGCTCCCCGACGCCGCCACGGAAGCGGCGCTGCGGGAGACGCTGACCCTGTGCAACCGGGCCGCCAACCACGCATCCCGCCGCGCCTTCGACACCGGCACCGGCACCGGCACCGGCACCGGCACCAAGAACAAGATCTCCCTGCAGCGCCTCGTCTACGGCGACCTGAAGGCCATGGGCCTGTCCGCGCAGCCGGCTATCCACGTCGCGCGGAAAGTCGCTGGGGCCTACGCCACCCTGAAGGCCAACCTGAAGGCCGCAAACCACGGCCCGAACGGTTCCATGCGGCGCACCAAGATCGAGAGCAAACCGATTCGGTTCCGCAAAGACGCCGCGCAGCCCTACGACGACCGGTGCCTGTCCTGGCAGTACGACGCCCGTACGATCTCGATCTGGACCGCGCGCGGACGCTTCGGCCGCATCCCCTTCGCCTGCTCGCCCGAACAGATGAAACTGCTGACCGCCTACCGCAAGGGCGAGTCCGACCTGGTGTTTCGGGGCGGCTCCTGGTACCTGTACGCCACCTGCGAGGTGCCCGAACCCCAGACCTTCGAGCCGGAGGGGTTCCTCGGCGTGGATCTCGGTATCGCCAACATCGCCACCACATCCGATGGCATCGCCCACGCCGGCAAGCACCTGAACCAGGTACGCCACCGCAACCGGCGGCTGCGCAAGCGCCTGCAATCCAAGGGCACCAAGGCCGCCAAGAGGCTCCTGCGCAAGATCTCCGGCCGGGAAGCGCGCTTCGCGGCCGACACCAACCACCGCATCTCCAAGACCATCGTGACCGAGGCGCAACGCACCTCGCGCGGCGTCGCCCTGGAAGACCTGGGCGGCATCCGCGCAAGGGTACGGCTCCGCAAGCCCCAGCGGGTCACGCTGCACTCTTGGAGCTTCCACCAGTTCGGCTCCTTCATCGCCTACAAGGCGGCCCGGGCCGGGGTTCCGGTGGTGTATGTGGACCCGGCCCACACCTCGCAGGGGTGCTCGGCATGCGGCCACGTCTCGAAGAGGAACCGGCCCGATCAGGCCACCTTCCGATGCATGTCGTGCGGCTTCGCTGAGCACGCCGACGTGAACGCGGCCCGTAACATCGCCGCGCGCGGTGTCACGGGCTGGGCAGTGAGTCACGCTGCCGACGACGCGGCCTGAACCGTGCACCCCATGCACGGTGAGGAGCTGCAAGCTCGACCCCTCCAGGGCCGAGAAGCTGACCTTGTTACGTCGTCTCTCTGACCACCAGGCGCGGCGTGTAGCGGCTGAGCACGGTCCGGGGCCCGGCCGCACGCTCCCCACGGATGATCTCGTCGACCATGGCGACCAGCTCGCCGGGCGTCGTGGTCGGGTCCACGTGCACACTGGTCAGCCTGGGCCGCATCAGCCCGGCGATGACCAGGTCGTCCGCCCCGACGACCGCGACGTCCTCGGGCACCCGCACCCCGGCGTCTCGCAGCGCGCTGACGACGAGCATCGCGTACTCGTCGTTGTAGGCGAAAACACCGTCCGGTAGGTCGCCCCGCGCGGCGAGGCGCGCCGCCTCGTCCTCGGAGAAGGCCAGGTCGATCCGCTCGGCACCGGGCACGACCTGGCACACGCCGCGCCAGCGGCCGGCGCCCATCTTGTCGATGCCCTGCTCACGCGGCACGACGGCGGCCAGCCTGGTGCGGCCCCGCGACACCAGATGCTCGGCCGCGCAGGCGCCGATGGCCTCCTGGTCGTACAGTGCGACCGGCACGAGCGGTGAAGGACGTTCGGCGCCGAACCCGATGACGGCCTTCACGCCCGAGGCCTTGAGCAGTTCGACCGCCGCCTTGGTGAGCCTCTCCACCTCGACGAGCACGGCGACCGGCCGCAGCTCGGCCCACGACCGCGCGGCGGCGGTGCCCTTCAGCCGGCGCTCGCCGTACTGGATGAGGGTGTAACCGCGCTCACGCAGCTTGTCCTCCATCTCGTCGAGCAGGTCTTGCGCCAGTCTGCCGGTTCTGGCCGGGGAGAGCGGGAGCAGGACCAGGCCGCTGTGCCCGGTGCGCAGCGCTCTGGCGCTGGCGTGCGGGACGTAGCCGAGGCGGGCGGCGGCCTCCCTGACCCGTTCGCGGGTCTCCTCGCCGACCCGTGCGCCGGGGCTGTCGTTGAGCACGTAGGAGACCGTGGCCTGGGAGACTCCCGCAGCGCGCGCCACATCGACGCTGGTCGGCGGCTTCACATGGGAGGTCACGGGTCTCGCTCTCTTGTCTTGGCCTGTCCTCGCATGTTATCAACTGCTTATACGTATAACTTGACCCTGGAGAGAGTTGAATGCAGCTGCACACCCGTGAGTGGGGCCCGTCGGACGGCAAGGTCGCCGTCCTGATCCACGGCATCATGGCCGATTCCCAGTGCTGGTGGCGGGTCGGCCCGCACCTCGCCTCCCTGGGCTACCACGTCATCGCCGTCGACCTGCCGGGACACGGCCGGTCGCCGCGCGCCGAGACGTACTCCCCCGAGCTGTACGCCTCCTCGGTGCTGGAATCCGTGCCCGCCCGTCCCGAACTGGCCATCGGCCACTCGCTCGGCGGGCTGACGCTGGCCGTGGCGGTCGAGCGGCTCAGGCCGGCTCGCGCGATCTACTCGGACCCGGCCTTCCGGCTGCCGCGCATGGAGGGCGGCGCGCCGATGACCGACATGATGGCGCAGCTCAAGTACGCCACCGTCGAGCAGGTCACGGCGATGCACCCCGGCTGGACCGCCGAGGAGAACGCGGTCGAGATCGAGATGCTCAAGCTCTGGGACCCGCGGACCGCGCTGTCCCTGGGCGAGATCGCCGGCTTCGACCACACCCCCGAACCGGTCGTGCCCTCGCTGGTGCAGCTCGCCGACCCGAGCTTCGTCGTCCCCCCCGACCAGGCCAAGGACCTCGAGGCCAGGGGCTTCGAGGTCCGCGTCGTCAAGGGCGCCGAGCACACCATCCACCGGCACCTCTTCGAGGACTTCCTGACCGGCCTCGACGGCTGGATCTGACTAATAGCTCAGCCCGTGCCCGAACGGGTAGAGCGGGTCCTCACTGTCGTACGGCATGTCGGAACGGCTCGCCTCGACCGCGGCCATCGAGCGAGGCAGCTCGTATGGCAGGCGCCCGAGCGGCGACCTGCGTCCGAAGACCACGTCGAGAAAGACCGCGTCGTTCGCGCCGAAATCACCGAGCACGGCGACGGCCCCCTCGGCGATCTCGGGGAAGACGGCGGGCCGTTCCAGGTACACGTCCACGACCGTGTCGGCCTTACTCTGCAACGCGCGCAGCCTGGCGATCTCCGCCTCGGGGAAGGCCAGGTCACCCGCGTGGAAGAACGACTCGAACATGCCGGGACGCGGTTCGTACGGCGCCGCCAGTCGTACGAGCGCGATGTCCGCCTCCTCCGGAGTCGCCACGATCGTCCCGTAACCTGCGGCGGTCTCGGCGTCGACGCCCTCGACGTACATCCTGAGCCCCTCCACCAGCGGCAGCGGGCCGTTCTTGAGCAGGGTGAGCGACGCGCTCTGCGCCTCGACCCCCGCCTGGACGAAGTCGGCGCGGCCGACGATCTCCTCGGCCCGGTCCGGGTCCGCGAACGGGTCGTCGAACAGGCCGAGCACGAATTTCTCGCGCAGCAGGCGGCGTACCGAGACGTCGATGCGCTCCTCGGCGATCTGCCCGCTCCTGACCAGCTCGATGACCAGTTCCGGGCAGGCCTCCCCACCGAACTGGTCGATCCCGGCGTCCAGTGCCTTCTTCGCCCGCTCCAGCGGGGTGAGGTGTTCCACGCCCCAGGCACGGGCGGCCACCGGCTGCCCCATGATCACGTCGTCGGTGAGCAGGCCCCAGTCGGTGCAGACGATGCCGTCGAAGCCGTACCGCTCGCGCAGCAGGCCGGTGATGACATCCTTGTTGAATCCGAACCCGACCTCTTCGTACGGCGTGCCGACCGGCATGCCGTAGTAGGGCATGATCTGCGAGGTCCCCGCCTCGAAGGCGGCCTCGAACGGCTTGAGGTGGTAGTCGAAGTTGCCGCCCGGGTAGACCTGCTCGCGGCCGTACGCGAAGTGCGGGTCCTCGCCGTCCTTCTGCGGGCCGCCGCCGGGGAAGTGCTTGGTCATGCAGGCGACGCTGTCCTTACCGAGGCGTACCCCCTGGAAGCCCCGGATGTATGCCTTGACCAGCCGGGAGGTCAGCTCCGCGTCCTCGCCGAAAGTGGCGTTGGCGCGCGCCCAGCGGGGCTCGGTGGCCAGGTCGATCTGCGGGTGCAGGGCGACCCGGATGCCGACGGCGAGGTACTCCTGCCGGGCGATGTCCGCGAACTTCTCGACCAGGGCCTCGTCGCCGATCGCGGCCAGCCCCGTCGTCTCCGGCCACTGTGAGAACGCTCCCGCCATCATGGCCGCGCCCGGGTTGCTGGAGAAGGAGTGACGCGGGTCGGTGGAGATCGTCACGGGGATGCCGAGCCTGGTCGCCTTCGCCCGCTCCTGTACGGCGTTGCTCCACTCGGCCATCTCGCGCCCCGAGGCGCTGCCGAACAGGTTGAAGTGGTTCATGAGCCGGCCGTCGATCATGTCGGTGGCCGAGGGGATGGGCATGATGTCGCCCATCGTCACCATGGCCTGGAAGAGCAGCCCCGCCTTCTCCTCCAGTGTCATCCTGCCCACGAGGTCGTCGACACGCCGCTCGACGGACAGCTGAGGATCCCGGTAGTCCACGATGCCACCTTTCGTTGATTATACGTATAATCACTCGACTCAAGCATTGTTTCAACACTTCAGACCGAAACGCAACAACACGGCCGGCCGGGGCGATCGCGTTCACCGTGACGCCGTAGCGGCCGAGTTCGGCGGCGGCGACTCGTTTCCCTCCGCCGGGGTGGGCCTCGGTCGGATCAGTTCACGGTCAGCCCCCGGGAGGCGAGGATCAGGGCGGCCTGGGACGGGCTGATGATCGCTCCGCGCAGCGATCGGAGCCGGGTGTCGTCGACCTCGCCGAGGTCCAGGCCGCGCAGGTCTGCCATGGTGAAGACCGTGTCGACGGTGCGGGCGCCGATCATGCGGCAGTCCTCGAACACGGCATTGGTGAAGTCGCAGTTCGACAGGTTGGCCTCGTCGAGGCGGGTGCCCCGCAGGTGGGCGCCTCGGAACGAGCAGCCGATCAGGTCGGCCAGCATCAGGTTGGAACCGTCGAACCGGTAGCCGATGCCCCGGCAACCTGTCAGCACCGCGCCGATCATGCGGCAGCCGGTGAAGACGACGTCGGTGAGCAGTGCCCGCCCGAAGTTCGCGCCCGACAGGTCGACGTCGGTGAAGGTCGCGTCGACGAGTTCGGCGTTCGCGAACCTGAGCCCCGCTCCCCCGCCGCCGGAGAAACGCGCCCCGTCCAGATCCGTACGGCGGAAGTCGGCCCGCTCCAGCACGCATCCCTCGAACGAGGCCCCCACGAGCGGCGCCCCGCTGAAGTCGGTGCCGGTGAGGTCGCACTCCTTGAAGACGTAGGGTCCCTCACCGGTCAGATGCTCGCCGAGGGAGAGCCTCGCCAGATCGACCCCGTTGATCTCCCGCTGGTCCGCCAGCAACCGTGCCACATCCATCCGGCGATTCAAGCAGCCCGCCCCGACAGAATCACCGAGACCGCACGCTCCCCAGAGGGGAGCCGTGTCGGTCGGGCGACGCTCGCGGGCTCCCGCTGATTCACCCGCGCCGTGCGCCGACACCGTACGCCATACGCCGGTGCCAACGCCGTACGCCGACGCCGGAGACGAGCCGTCGGTCAGGCGGTGCCCGGGTCCCCGGCGAGGAGTTCGGCGGCGGCCTGGCCGCAGACGCGGGCGGATCCGTGGGTGGCGATGTGCACGGCGCCGAGGTCGGAGCGGCCGGGCAGGCCCATCTCGACCACGACGGCGTCGGAGCGGGCGGCCAGCAGGTGCCGGAGCGCGTCGGTCTGCCAGGGGTGGCGGTGCGCGTCGCGGACGACGATGACCAGGGGGCGCCCGGCCGCGGTGGCGAGTACGGCCTCGATGGCGCTCCCGGTGGCGGTGGAGGCGTCCAGCCGGGTGACCGTGGTGCCGGGGAGGAGCTTGCCGAGCGGCTCGCCGACACCCCAGGGGGTGTCCTTCTCGATGGCGAGGTTCATCTCGGGGGCGAGTTCGGCGACGTGCGGCGGGGCGGACAGAGGGAAGGCCGCGGTCGCGGAGCGGCGGGTGACCCGCAGCGCGCGCCGGGCCGCGGCCAGGCCGATCGACGCGTCGCCGGAACCACCGGAGGCGGCGCGCGCGGGCGTGTCCCGGTGGGCGGTCGCGGTCCAGCGGGCGAGCTCGCGGACGCGGCGGGCGGCGTCGGCCAGCCGTTCCTCGGAGAGCCTGCCCTCGATCACGGCGTCCGCGATCGCGTCACGGACCGCGATCGCGGTCTCTTCTCCGGCGTGTTCGCCGCCCACACAGATCGCGTCGGCGCCCGCGGCGACGGCGAGGGCCGAGGCACCGCCGATGCCGTACGGGCCGGAGACCGCGGTCATCTCGATGCCGTCGGTGACGATGACGCCTTCGAAGCCCAGCTCGACCCTGAGCAGGTCGTGCAGGACCCGGCGGCTGAGCGTGGCGGCCATCACGGGGTCCAGCGCGGAGACGAGCAGGTGGCCGGTCATGACCGTGCGCACCCCCTTCTCGACGGCCGAGCGGAAGGGCCGCAGCGCCACGTCTCGCAGTTCCCCGGCGGCGGCGGCGACGAGCGGCACACCATGGTGGGAGTCGACCGAGGTGTCGCCGTGGCCGGGGAAGTGCTTGGCGCAGGCCGCCACGCCCGCCGACTGCATGCCCCGGATCCAGGCGACGGTGTGCCGGGCGACAAGGTCGGGGTCCGCGCCGAAGGAGCGCAGACCGATGACCGGGTTGTCAGGGTTGGAGTTCACATCCGCCGAGGGGGCGAAGTTGAGGTTGACGCCCGCCCGGGCCAGGTCGCGTCCGAGGTCGGCGGCGATCTCCTCGGTGAGGCCGGTGTCGTCGACCACGCCGAGGGCGAAGTTGCCCGGCCGGGTGCTCCCGCCGGCCGCCTCCAGGCGGGTGACCTCGCCCGACTCCTCGTCGATGCCGACGAGGACCTGGGGGTTCTCCTCGCGGAGCGCGGCCGTCAGGTCGGCGACCTGGGAGGGGGTGGCGATGTTCCTGGAGAAGAGCACCACCCCGGCCAGCCCCTCACCGAGTCTGCGCCGCACCCAGTCGGGCGGGGTCTTGCCCTCGAAACCGGGAAAGACGACGGTCTCCGCCAGACGGAGCAGCTCTGGGCCGCGCTTCATTCACCACTCCTCGCCTGACGACCGGTCGGCGTCCCATGCCGAAGGCGCGCAGACCCCACGTTGTCCCGAACCTCCGGGGAAAGCGCTCCCACGGCGGCTTGGCGCAAATCTAATAGGAAAGTTTCCTAATTGCTAGTGGGCTGACCATTGGCCTTCGAGTAAAGGTCTACAGGTCTCGACGAGGGTGGGTTGAAGATCGGCCGACGGGGACGGCGGGTGGGGCGGCCTCGCCCGAGGCGGTCAGAGCCGTTCGATGATCGTCACGTTGGCCTGGCCGCCGCCCTCGTCGCCGGCCTGCGGGCCGACGGTGTCGACGCACCCGAACACGACGTCGTCCACGGCCTCCGGGGCCACGCCGGTGCACCCGACAAGCTCGCGGATGACGTGGGCGCCCAGGTCGGCGGGGTGTGCGTCGGCGAGGCCGCCGTTCCTGCGGCCCACCGGGGTACGGACCGCGCCGACGATGTACGCCTCGGTCATGCCTGATCCCTTCGGTGTTCGCCTGACAGCAGGCGTAGCAAGCGCTTGGTTGCAGGCAGGGGATGGAACGAGCTGGCGCGTTCAGGTGAACAAGCGATTGCGCAAGGGCTCATAATGAGAGGCGTGAACACGCGAAAGAACTCCGGCGGCACGACCACGACCTCGGTCAAGCGCCAGGGCGGGACCAAGCGCGCGGCCGCCTCCGGCTCCGCGTCAGAGCGCCGCGACCATCTCGTCAAACTCGCCGCCGAGCTCTTCGCCCGCAAGGGCTTCCAGGCGACCACCGTCCGGGAGATCGCCGAAGAGGCCGGCATCCTCTCCGGAAGCCTCTACCACCACTTCGACTCCAAGGAGACGATCGTCGACGAGGTGCTGGCCACCTTCCTCGACGACCTCGTCGGCCGTTACCGCGCCGCCCTCGAACAGGACGGCGACCCCCGCACGATCCTCTCAGAGATGGTGCGCATCGGGTTCAGCACTTTGGAGCCCCACCGCGCGGCGATCACCGTCATGCAGAACGACTGGAACTACCTGCGGTCGCTCCCCGGTGACCGCTTCGACTACCTGGTCAAAGCCGAGGACGAGGTCGAGCGGATGTGGGTCGGGCAGATCAAGCTCGGCCAGGCCGCCGGCCTGTTCCGCGCCGACGTCGACCCCAAGCTCACCTACCGCATGATCCGCGACACCATCTGGGTGGCGGTGCGCTGGTTCCGCCCAGGGGGGCGCCTCAACACCGCCGGCCTCGCCGAGCACTACATCACCGTCCTGTTCGACGGCCTGGCGACCGGCGAGCGGAGCAGCCAGAAGGCCTGACGCCCGTGAGCGAACCCCGCGCGGCGAGCGACGCGGCCTGTGAGAATCGAGCCGTCCGCGAAGCGAACGGGAAGTGGTGGGCAAGCATGGAGATACTGCAGAAGGCCGTGCGCATGGCGCTCACCGAGGTGGCCGACCCCGCCAAGGCTCCGGTCATGCGGGCCTACATGAAGTCGGAGATGCCCTTCCTCGGCGTGCAGGCCGCCCCCCGCCGCGCGGCGCTGAAGCGGGTCTTCATCGAGTACTACGTCGAGACGGCGCCCGCGTGGCGGGAGGCGGCGCTTGCCCTGTGGCACGGGGCCGAGTACCGCGAGGAGCGCTACGCGGCGATCGAACTGACCGGCTTCCGCCTCTACCGGGGCTTCCAGACGCTCGACGCGCTGCCGATGTACGAGGAGATGATCGTCACCGGAGCCTGGTGGGACTATGTCGACGACCTCGCCGTCCACCGCGTCGGCGGCCTGCTGGCGGCCTTCCCCGACACCATGCGCCCCCTCATGCTCCGCTGGGCCCACGGCACCGACCTGTGGAAACGCCGGACGGCCATCCTCTCCCAGAACCGCTTCAAGTCCGCCACCGACACCGGCCTGCTGTACGCCTGCATCGAGCCGAGCCTGTCGGACAACGACTTCTTCGCCCGCAAGGCGATCGGCTGGGCCCTGCGCGAGTACGCCAAGACCAACCCCGGCGAGGTCGTCCGCTACGTCGACCACACCGGCATCAGCGGCCTGAGCCGCCGCGAGGCCCTGAAGAACCTCCCGGTGCGTTGACCCTCGTCCCACCCGCACCGCCGATCTCCCTCCGGACCTCCACGGTGACCGTCGGCCCGTTCGCGATCTCCCGGATGGAATACGGGCATGAGCTCGGGAGCCCACGTTCTCATGTGGCCGACTCATGTGGCTGACCACGGCTCTCGTCGTCCGAGAGCGTCGACGACGCCGATCGGGGGCGGCATGGGCCGGTACCGGCCCCCGGCGGGCGCTACGTGAGGGCGCCCGCGGTGAGGCCCTTCTGGATCTGGCTCTGGAAGAGCGTTTGAACTCCTCCCCGGCCCGAAGGCCGGAGACTCTCCCGTCGCGTCGCGGTTAAGCGGCGCGCGGGGGTTGACGCTTCGCAGACCGGGTAACCCCGAGGTCTCCACGTCCTGATACCGGCGTTCCGACGGCGTTCTTGATATTGATCGCGGCGTTGGTGTCGGCATGCCCGCCCCAACCGCACGCGGGGTTGGCGCAGACGTACCGTATCCCCTCCCGGGCCGCCAGGTCACGATGGCCGCACCGGTGACAGGTCTGCGAGGTCCCCCGCGCGGGGACCTTCACCAATCGTCAGCTCGAACGCCTCGTTCGTCTGCTCGTAGGTGCGCTGCGCGACCGCGACATAGACGGTGTCGAGGACGAAGAGCTGGGAGTGGACGGCGGCCAGGCCGCCCAGCCGGAAGGTGGTCTCGCGGCTGGCGGTGGTCAGCACCAGCTCCGCCAGCTCCGCCAGCGGGGAACGGGCGAAGGAGGTGACCGCGACGGTCAGCGCGCCCCGGTCTCCGGCCTCGCCGAGGGACTCCAGCACCTCGCGGGTGCGGCCCTGGTGGGAGATGCCGATGGCGACGTCGCCCGCACCGAGCAGCGCGGCGTCGGCGAGCGCCTCGTGCGCGTCGGCGTGGCTCCAGCAGGGGATCCGGATGCGGCGCAACCGCCCGCCCATCATCCCGGCCACCGCCCCGCTGGTGGAGACCCCGAAGATGAGGATGCGGCGGGCCGCGACGATGGCCTCGGCGACCTTGGCGACGGTGGTCGCGTCGAGTTGGGCCGCGGTCTCCTGGATGAGCCGCGAGTCGGCGGCGGCCATCATGCCGATCGCCGCGTCGAGCGGGTCGGTGGGGCCGATCTCGTGGCCCACCCCCATGTCCCAGTTGGCCTGCGCCGCGCGGCCGGTCTCGGTGGCCAGCGCGACCCGTAGCCCGGCATATCCCATGAAACCGAACACCCTGCAGAAACGGGTGACCGTGGCGGGCGAGCTGCCGCTCCGCTCGGCCAGCGTGATGATCGTGGATCGCGCCGCCTCCGCGGGGTCGGCCAGGATCGCCTCACCCACCCGGCGCAGCGCCTCCGGCAGCGCGGGTGTCTCGGTCTGGATACGTCCGAGCGCACCTGCGGCCACAAGCATTCCTTTCATCAACCATCATCTGGATGAAAATTATTCTCAACCCGAGGCCGCGTCAAGACCATCGGGGCATGGTGGAGGGCGTGACGCCCGTGTCGCCGGAGCCCGCGGAAGAACTCCGACAACCTCTGCCGCCTTTCGAGCGTCGTTCATGGCAGAGGTTCCAGAAAAGGAGCCGCCCGACGGAGGCGAACCCCACGATGACTCGACGTCCGGCCGACACGCCCCACCAGGTTTCCAGCGCGCACGTCCACGACGAGCTGGCCGCCCGGCGCGCCCGGCGCGCCCGGGACCAGAGACTGCGCAACGATCCGCACATCCGGCTACTCGAACGCGAGCACGGAGTCCGCCTCACGGTCGAGGAGCTCCAGGCCGCGGACCGGCAGGCTCAGGAGACGCAGGCTCAGGAGACGCAGGCGCCGCGCCACGAGGAACCGCCGGTGGACGAGGAGACGCGCTCTCTGCAGCTGCTCGTCTGGCGCCGTCTGGGCCCGAGGGGGTTTCAGGGGTTCATGCGGGAGCTGGAGGAGATGGAGGCCGAGCTGGCCAGGTCGCGGGAGGATGACTGGGACGAGTCCAGCTGAGCCCGCCCGGCCCCGAACGCGTCGTGTCCCGTCGGGTGATCGACCCGGCGTGGTCGGCACTCGCCCACCCCCCGCGCGCGTCGTGGCCTCAGTCGGGACGGACGACGTCCACCCCGATGTCCGCCCGGCGCCCCGCGACCCGCCGTCCCCTCCCCGACGGATGTCTACATCGTTCCAATCGTCCCACAAAAGGGCAGCTCACAGGGGTCGAGAGTGGAATGTGCGGTTTCCGGCGCGGCCACTGCCTGCCCAGACGATGCCGGGTAACACCCTGTTCACATACGGGCAACAGTTGTGAAATCGCGACTTGCGAACCTTTGGGGGCAGCAGACCCCTCCACCCTCAAGGACTCCGCCGATGACCTTCAAGGCCGAATACATCTGGATCGACGGCACCGAGCCGACCGCCAAGCTCCGCTCAAAGACCAAGGTCATGGCGGACGGTGCCGAACTCCCGATCTGGGGCTTCGACGGGTCCAGCACCAACCAGGCCGACGGTTCCTCCTCCGACCGCGTGCTCAAGCCGGTGTTCACCTGCCTGGACCCGATCCGCGGCGGCAGCAACGTGCTGGTGCTGTGCGAGGTTCTCAACACCGACATGACCCCGCACACCAGCAACACCCGCGCGGCCCTCGTCGATGTCGCGGAGAAGTACGCCGACCAGGAGTCGTGGTTCGGCATCGAGCAGGAGTACACCTTCTTCAAGGAGGGCCGCCCGCTCGGCTTCCCGCTCGGCGGCTTCCCCGCCCCGCAGGGTGGCTACTACTGCGGCGTCGGCGCCGACGAGGTCTTCGGCCGCGAGATCGTCGAGAAGCACCTCGACTACTGCATCGAGGCGGGCCTGGCCATCTCCGGCATCAACGCCGAGGTCATGCCCGGGCAGTGGGAGTTCCAGATCGGCCCGGCCGGTCCGCTGGAGGTCTCCGACCACATGTGGATCGCCCGCTGGCTGCTCTACCGCATCGCCGAGGACTTCAACATCGCCGCCACCCTGGACGCCAAGCCGGTGAAGGGTGACTGGAACGGCGCGGGCGCGCACACCAACTTCTCCACCAAGGCGATGCGCGAGGGCTACGACCCGATCATCACCGCCTGCGAGGCCCTCGCGGCGAACGCCCTGGAGCACGTCAAGCACTACGGCTCCGGCATCGAGGACCGCCTCACCGGTCTGCACGAGACCGCCCCCTGGAACGAGTTCAGCTACGGCGTCTCCGACCGCGGCGCCTCGGTCCGCATCCCGTGGCAGGTCGAGGTGGAGAAGAAGGGCTACATCGAGGACCGGCGTCCGAACGCCAACGTCGACCCCTACCTGGTGACCCGCCTCATCGTGAACACCTGCTGCGCCGCTCTGGAGAAGGCCGAACAGGTCTGATCCCGACCGAAGAACGGAAGGCCGCGAACGTCCTGCCGGGGGCGTCCGCGGCCTTCCGCTTTCCCGGGGAACCACCTCTTTCCCGTTTCCCGGGGAGCCACTTCTTTCCCGTTTCCCGAGGAGCCACACGGCCTCCATCTCGAGCGCGTGACGAAAATCCCACCAAACAGCTGCTTTAGGACAGCGCTAAAGGGGTAGCTTGCGCCGTACCATAACTGCGATGCGGGACGTAGTGGAGCAATTACAGCGTTTGGGGATGTCGGGCTACGAGGCCAAGGCGTACGTCACCTTGGTCGGTGCCGGGCAGCCCCTCAACGGCTATGAGGTCGCCAAGCGCTCAGGCGTGCCACGCAGCATGGTCTACGCGACACTGGGCAAGCTGGTGGCCAAGGGCGCGGCCTATGAGCTGCGTGGCACCGGCGACACCGTCGACTACCTGCCTCTGCCACCGCGTTCCCTGCTGGAGCGCATGCGCCGGGAGTTCGACGACTCGATCGAGTCGCTGGAGGTCTCGCTGCCCGTGATCGTGGCGTCCCCCGGGGCCCACCTGATCCACAGCCTCAAGGACGCGGAGGCGCTGCTCGCGCGGGCCGAGGACGTGGTGGCCGAGGCGCATACCGACCTGTTCCTGTCGATCTGGCCCGAGGAGATGGGGCGGCTCTCCGCACTGGTCGAACGAGCCGTCGAGCGCGGGGTCGAGACCTCGGTGGTGCACTTCGGGGCGGTGCGGAAACCGGTCGGGAATCTCTACGAGCGCCGCTTCCCCCCTCCGTGCGCGACCACGGAGGCCCAGGAGGGGCAGGGCCCGGAGCATCGGCTGCTGGTCGTCGTGGGCGACCGGCGGGAGGCCCTGGTCGGCGGCTTCGCCGGCGGCACCGCGTGGGGCGTCTACACCGAGGACCCGGCCGTCGCCGCTATGGCCGTCGAGTACGTCAGGCAGGACATCGCCCTGCAGATCATCGCCGACCGGGTCGGCCACGAGGGCATGAGCGAACTCTGTGCCCGCGACCCCGAGCTCAAGCGCTTCCTCAGCGACCACGGTTACGCGGCCGCCCTGCTACGCACCACGGGGATGCCCGGCCCCCGCCCCCGCGGGACCGATCCGGCCCGCACAACCGCGCCCGACGAACGATTGCTTTAACGCAAAAGTGACATCCTGCAGAGAGATTGTCCCCATATCGAGTGCCGCCATCCCGGGGGAAGACAGCACATGGACAAAACGGTCATCATGACCGTCGACGACGATCCAGGTGTATCACGGTCCATCGCACGCGACCTGCGCGTGGAGTCGAAGCCCGGCGACACCCGCTTCCAGGTGCGCCTCCCCGTCACCGAGGCGTCCGCCCCCACCTGAGCCCATGCCGTCCGGAGCGGACGCTTTGGACGGCACGCTCCAGCCCTCTCCCCGAGACGTTCAGGAGCCGTGGACGCCGCCCGCGATGTCCATCAGGTGGGCGAGGACCTTGCCGCCGGAGACCCGGACGCCGTCGTGCTCCCACTCGTTGGTCACCCAGGTCCGCACGTTGCCCACCGCGCGCGCGGTGCGCATGGACAGGCCCTCGTCGACGTACATGTCGTCGTAGTAGACGGCGGCGACCACCGGGACCCGGTTGGCGGCCAGCCGGACCGGGTCGTAGAGGGCCGGCCAGCCGGAGGCGGTGGCGAGGATCTCGGCGGCGCCCCTGAAGGGGCGGAGCGCGGCGATCTCGTCGAACATCCAGGGATAGATCATCTCCCCGGTGGGGAGCGTCGGCCCCGCGTCCTCGTGGAACTCCTCGGGCAGCAGCCGGTGCGCGGCCCAGCCGGTGGCTGCGCCCTGGGCGTAGATCGACTCGTGCAGGACCGCGTAGAGCGGGTTGCCGACGAAGCCGGTGGCCATCATGACCTCGTACCGGAACAGGTCGGAGAGCCTGTCGCCGGTCCAGGCCTCCTCCAGCAACCAGTGCAGGTACTCGGCGCCGTCGCTCATGCCCAGGCACATGCCGAGGGTCTGCAGGCGGCGTACGGTCAGCAGGTCGCCGTCGGGGAGCGAGACCTCGCGCAGCCGCAGGTGGGCGGCTATCTCGTCCAGGCGGCCCGAGTCGTTCGGATAGCGGGCGAAGTAGCGGCGCGCCTTGCCCCGGACGCGCGGGTAGGTGCGGGAGTAGACGTCGTCGGCGGTGGCGTCGAGCCCGGCCAGACCACCGGTCACGTAGCAGGTCGCCAGGCCCTCGGGGGCCAGCGAGAGGTAGGTCAGCGTGATGAAGCCGCCGTAGCTCTGGCCGAGGGTCTCCCAGGGCCGGTCGCCGGCCAGCTCGCGCCGGATCAGCTCGGCGTCGGCCACGATCGAGTCGGCCCTGAAGTGCCCGAGGCGGGCGGCGAGCTCGGCGTCCGTGCCGCACGCCGTCTTCGCGGTGATGGGTGTGCTGCGGCCGGTCCCCCGCTGGTCGAGCAGCAGGACGCGGTGGGTTTTCAGCGCCTGCCCCAGCCACCCGTCCGCGGCGGCCGGGCGCGGCGACTTGCCGCCGGGACCGCCCTGCAGGAAGAGCAGCCACGGCAGGTCCTCCCGCTGCCTGGCCGGGTCCACCGCCTCCCGGGCGAAGACCTCGATCGTCTCGCCGCCGGGGTCGGCGTGGTCGAGCGGAACGGTGAACACGTGGTCGGTGAGCGCCACACCGGGCAGAAGGACAGTCACCCCCGGAAAACTACCGGACCTCGCGCCATGGTCCTCGTCCCTCGTGAGGAACGGCGGCCAGCCCGGGACATGGGCTCACGATCGCCTCCGCCGCCCGCGCGTGCAGGCGGCCGAGTTTCCCCCACAGGTCTTCAACCATCTGTTTGTCACCGGACACGTCTGCAGGGGGCGGCACGACGTACTTCCGGGGGTTCAGGTTGTAGTCCTGACCGCGAACGTTCCCGAGCGATACCGACATGGCCAAGGCCGAGTCCAGCTCTTCACCTCGCCGCCAACGGGCGACGACGGCGCCCATCTCATGGATCTCCTCGGCGCCGAGTTCCCGATGGGTACGGGTGACCATCCGTCCCATATCCGAGGCGTCGATGAAAAGAAGCTCCTTGCGAAACTCGTTCGGAGGCGTCAGCAGCCAGATGGTGACGGCGATGCCCGTCGACGGGCCGCCGCCGCGACGAGCAGTCCGCCCGTTCCGCAGGCCGGGTCGTAGATCGCTCGTGGCAGGTCCGGCGACAGGACCTCGACCAGTGCGCGCGCCACGGATTCCGGTGTGTGGAACTCTCCGCCCTTGCGGCCTTCCAGCACGGCGAACTGTTCCAGCAGCTGGTGGAAGACCACCGCGCCCTCCTGAGCGTCGATCGCCCGATCGATGACGTCCACGATGTCGGCAAGCCCGTGACCGGACTGGTGCGGCATCCCGAAGCCGGACCGGTCGAACCTCCAGGAGTCCGGCAGGATCGCCTGGAGCTGTGCGGCCAGGCGCGACAGGGCATACGGGCCGTGCTCCTCCCGGAGACCACGTGTCACGGCAGCCCAGCTGTCGCTCTCACGCGCGCGCAGGTAGACCAGGCTGAGCACGAGATCCCGATAAGAGGCCGCGTCAACGGCGCCGCGCAGCCTCAGGAGCTTTTCCCACAGGGCGTTCTTCTCGCTGGAAGGACGGGGAGAAGCACTGGGAAGAACGGGGGGCGGGCACCGATTTCTCCTCACCGGATCGCATCACCAGGTTCCGATGAAAACGGCCACCGTACGTGGAACCGATCCGTTCCCCTGTCATGAGCGCGTTGCTCGCGATCCTGCGGCGATCGAGCCATGCGCCGATGGCCGACACCTCGAAAAGCTCCTCACCTTCGATCGACCTGGGCGTCGGGAAATCGCGGTGCCGACGTTCCCAGTTGGTCACGGCCGGACGTCGCACCTCTGCGAGCCGTGCGATATCGGACCGAGACACGTAACCATCAGGCCTGCTCATCACCATGGTCCTCTTTTACTCTCCGGGCGAGCACCTCCGGCACCCGATCGAACCGCCGCAACCACGGTGCGACCTCAGGCTCCAGGTAACCCAGAAGGCGGTAGATCTTCGCGTGGTCGGCCACCAGGTGTCGATGATGGATGGGCTCGTGGTGCATGATCCTGTTGCGGAACAGCACCATCGCCTGGAGTTGGTCGCGCAGCTCGTCACGACGACCCGAATAGTGCGGGAAAGCCCTGTGCAACGCCGGAACCCAGAAGTGCCGGTCATAGGCTTGGCTCAGGAGCGATACCCAGAAGCCGAACGACAGCTCGGCGAGCACGTCATCTGCGGTGAAAGGGCCGCGGTTCTTGCGACGCAGATCGTCCTGGGCTTTGGCGATCTTCCCGGCGTCGTGCTTCCGCAGTGGTGCCGTCTCCCACCAGTCGGCCCGGCCGTACTTAGCACGGAGCTGATCGTGTTCCGCATTGCGCAGGCCCACCTCCAGACAGTGCAGAGGGCCGTAAAAGGCCTCCGACACCTCAACATTCCAGCGATACAGTTGCCAGGCTCGCGTGACATTCCGTCCGGAAGCGTCGAGGTAAGGCGCGAATCGCGGTGTGGAGAACACCCGCTGGAACCATTCAGGCAACTCGGAAGTCACGACCGCTCTCTCTGGGGGATCGACTGTTAGGGACCGGTACCAACGGGTAGAGTGAACGCGTACGCCCCGGGCCCGCCTCTGCTTCGCATGCCGCCCGGGGCGCGGCTTTTTGCACGCCGACCCCGGATCATCACATCCCCGGACCGGCTTCATGTCCCGAAGATCTCTTCGCGTGGACGACGATGTACGTGGGGAAAAGCGCGGCGAGGGCGGTGGAGTGGTTGGGGGCCGCTCACCGGCAACGCATCGTGCGGGGTGGAAGATCAAAAACGCGGCGAGGGCGGCGGAGTCGCTCGGGACCGCTCACCGGCAACGCATCGTGCGGGGTGGTGGCGGGCGTTGGCCGGGTGTGGGTGACCGGGGGCGGGCCGGTGGAGCTCCGGGAGGGGGCAAAGCGGGTCATGGCGGGCGTGGAGGCGGGGCCGTGGCGGTGACGATCGGGGATTTTCCATGATCTGGATGAGTTGGCACGCTGGGGGCGTGCGGATTCACCCAGATCAAGGAAAGCGCCACTCCCGCCCCCTCGGATGGGCCGCCTTTCGTGGTGGAAGGCCCGATTCGTCCCCGCACCCGGCCGAGGGAGACCCCTGACCGGACGCCCCGCGGACCTTCGTACCCCGCACGGCGAGAGCCTCGCACGAGGCGGCGGCGAGGAGCGGCCCGAATTCTTCCGCACCGCGGCGGACCCGTACCGATGGGCGGTCTGGGGCCACTCCACGGTCCTCGGCGCGCTTTTGACCTTCCACCCCGCACGACACGACACCAACGAGCGGTCCTGAAGCACTCCACCACCCTCGCCGCGCTTTTCCCCACGGACGACGCCGCGCTTTTCCACCGTGACCGGCTCACCGGATTCGGATGCTCGTACACCGTGTCCGTGGACGCGACCTCGGCGCGATCCTCTGCCCGGCCAACTGGCGGCAGTCGACCGGCGAGCTCTCCTTCGTCCTTTCGGACCTCGCTCCGAAGGTCGTCGTCTGGGAGGAGTCCGAGGTCGCCGCCCCGCTGAGCGGCGAGGGCTGGATCCTGGCGGGAGCGGACTATTAGGCGTTCCTGGCCGCAGGGTCCCCGGATACCTTGCCCGGCGGGTTCGTCGGCGACGTCGGCGACGACGCCGACGACGCCGACGACGCCGACGACGCCGACGACACGGCACCGGTGCTCGCGCTCTACACCGCCGCCTTCGACGGCCGCCCCAACGCGGCGCTGCTTAGCAGCGCCGCCCTGATCGCGCACAGCACCTCGCTGCTGGTGGTGCGGCAGATGGAGCCGGGCTTCACCTTCCTGAACAGCGGCCCGCTCTTCCACGTGGGCACGATGATGTTCTGCCTGGCCACGCTGCAGATCGGCGGGACGAACGTCTTCACTCCGGCTTTCGACGCCGGCGAGGTCTGCCGCCTCGTCGACGCGGAGAAGGTCACCCAGGCGTTCCTGTTCGGACAGATGATCGACGCGGTGGCGAAGGCCAACGAGGACGGCGGGTACGACCTGACGTCGCTCCACTTCGTCTCCCACCCGGCCGAATGGGACGCCATGACGAGCGTGGACGACTCCCCCTGGTGCCGGTCGAAGATGGGCGGCTACGGGCAGACGGAGGTGGCCGGGATGCTGACCTTCCTCGGGCTCGCCCCGGGCGCCACGAGGTTCGCCGGACGGCCGTCGCCGCTGGTCCAGGTGCGCATCCTCTCCCCTGACGGCGAGGAGGTGCCCACGGGAGAGGTGGGCGAGATCTGCGCCCGCGGCAAGTCTCTTTTTTCTGGATATTTCAACAAACCTGAACTCAACGAGGCGAAGACGCGCGGGGGCTGGCACCACACCGGTGACCTCGGCCGCCGCGAGGCCGACGGCACGATCACCTTCATCGGCCCCAGGCTCCGCATGATCAAGTCCGGCAACGAGAACATCTATCCGGCCGAGGTCGAGCGGGTGCTGAAGACCCATCCCGCCGTCGCCGACGCCGCGGTCATCGGCGTCCCCGACGAGCGGTGGCGGCAGGCGGTGAAGGCCGTCGTGGTCCTCGGGGACGGAGCCACGGCCTCCGCCGAGGAGATCGTCGAGCACGTGCGGGGCGGACTCGCCTCGTACAAGAAGCCGCGGCATGTGGACTTCGTCTCGTCGACGGCCTGCACAACCGGATCTTCCTCGACCCGATTCTCAACGGCCGCTACCCCGCCGACATGCTTGAGCACATGGCCCGCTTCACCACTCTGGAGCACATCGCCGACGGCGACGAGAAGCTGATCGGCGCCGGAGGCCGGTCAGGCGTGCGCGGGCCCGGCCGCCGGCGCCGGGGTCGCGACCCGGCCCGCGGGACGCACCGCGTGGCTGCGCAGCAGGAAGTCCTCGACGACCAGGGTGGCCGCGCCCAGGGCGACCGCCTCGGGGCCGAGCCTGCCCAGCTCGATCGACGCCTGCGAGAAGGGCAGGGGCAGGGCGTACCTGGCGGCGGCGGCGCGGATCTCGCTGAGGAACTCCCGCCCGAGCAGGGACCCGGCCCAGCCGCCAAGGATGACACGCTCGGGGTTGACCAGGTTGATGAGGTTGGCCAGCCCCGCCCCGAGACAGCGGACGGCCTCCTCGAACGCGGGCCTGGCCAGCGGGTCGGCGAGAAGCGCGGCGAAGACGCCCTCCTCGTCGTCGTCCCCCAGGCCCCTTCCCGCGCCGGCGAGGATCGCCTCGGCGCCGACGTACGCCTCCAGGCAGCCCCGGCTGCCGCAGCGGCAGGGGCGCCCGTCGAGGACGATCTTCGTGTGGCCCCACTCCCCCGCGCCGTTCGCCGTTCCCCGGTAGGTGACGCCGCCGGTGATGACGCTCGCCCCGGCGCCGGTGCCGATGAAGGTCATGACCAGGTGCTGGGCGCCCTTGCCCGCCCCGAACCAGAGCTCGGCCTGGCCGGTGGTCTTGACCCCGTTGTCGGCGAAGACCGGGATCGAGGTGCCCTCGCGCAGCAGCGCGCCCAGCGGTACGCCGTCCCAGCCGAACGCGCGGGCGTGGATGAGCAGGTCGGGCCCCTGCTCGGCGACACCTGGGACGCCCAGCCCCATGCCGAGCACCTCGGACTCGTCCGCCCCCGCCTCCGACAGGACCGCCTCCAGCCCGTCGAGGATGTGACGGGCCACCACGGCGGGCTCGTGGCGGCTCGGGTCGAGGGCGAACTCCTTCCTCGCCCGCTCCTTCATCGCCAGGTCGTACAGCTCGACGCGGACGTGTGTCTCCCCGACCCCCATCCCGACCACGTATCCGTACGAGGGATCGACCCTGAGCATGATCCGCGGCCGCCCGCCGTCGGAGTCGACGGAACCGGTCTCGACCACGATGCCGTCCGCGACGAGGTCGCCGATCACGTTGCTGACCGTCGCGGCACTGAGACCGGTCGTCTGGGCCAGGTCGTGCCTGCTCAGCTCGTTGGCGAAATACAACGTCCACAGGACCACGGACCGGTTGCCCTTCCGCACGTCACGGAGGGTCCCCCGCTGTGGACGGCTCATGCTTCTCCCCCGGGGAAGTAATTTCAAATGTTAGTACAACTATTATTCTAGCCACTCACGGCCAATGCTCATCGAGCGCACTCCCGCCCGTTGCAGAGCTCCTCCCCCGCCCACATGTGGCAGAGCGCGTCCACATGAGTCGTGGTGCCGTGGTGGGTGACCATCAGGGCGTCGTCGGCCATCCGCAGCCCGGCCCCGATCGGGCGGGTGCCGGCCGCGTAGTCGTCGCCGTCCACGGACATGAAGTGCTGCGGCAGCGGGCGGCCCCGCAGGTGCGGGACCGTCGTGGGGGCGGGCGAGGATGTGGCCCCCCTGATCGGCATGGCCAGGCTGATCACCTGGCCGGTGACGGCACGGCAGGCGGCCCCGAGACGGTCCACAGCGGCGGGCTCGTCCACGTCCGCCACGACGATCCTGGCCCCGAGCGCGGCGAGCGCACCCAGATCGACGGGCATGCGACCTCTACTAACCCGAGCGCTTGCTTGATTACCTTTCGGAGGTTAACACACGGCCGCATCGACTACCGAGCGCGATTCATTCATAAAAGTTGACCAACCGTGACAACCAACCCCATGGGTGAGACCGTCGAACAAGTCGACGGCACTCGGAAGGGGACTGGATGGTTCCGGGATACCGCGAGATTCGGGAACTCGGCGTCGGCGGAGGCGGGCGCGTGGTGCTGGCCACGTACGCCGCCACCGGTGCCTACGTGGCCATCAAATACCTCAACGCGACACTCAAGGACGATTACCGCTTCCTGGCGCGCTTCCGTGCGGAGGCGCGCGTCATGGTGGAGTTGCAGGACCCGAACGTGGTCCAGCTGTACGAGTACTACGAGGACGTGCTCGAAGCCGCGATCGTGATGGAGCTGGTCGACGGGGTCGCGCTCAGGCGGATCCTGGCCGAGCACGGCAGCACGAGCCCGGAGGCCGCGCTGACCGTGCTCAAGGGCTCGCTGCTGGGCCTGGCCTTCGCGCACGCGGCCGGGGTCGTGCACCGCGACTACAAGCCGGAGAACGTGCTGATCCAGGCCGACGGCGGCAGCAAGCTGGCGGACTTCGGCATCGCCGCCCACGTCGGGGAGACCGGCATCACCGCCGGCACCCCCGCCTACATGGCTCCCGAGCAGTGGGAGGGGGCGTCGGCGAGCACCGCGACCGACGTCTACGCGGCCACGTGCGTGTTCTTCGAGTGCCTCACCGGACACAGGCCGTACCAGGCGGATCACCGCGCGGCGCTGATGCACGGGCACCTGACCGCGCCGATCCCGGTGGCGGAGGTGCCCAGCTCGGTCCGCGCTCTGGTCGTCCGGGGCATGGCCAAGGACCCGCATGACCGGCCGGAGAACGCGCGGGCGTTCCTGGAGGAGCTGGAGGCCGCGGCGCTGTCGGCGTACGGGCCGGAGTGGGAGCAGCGCGGGCGGCGGCACCTGGCCGAGCTCGCCACGCTGCTGGCGCTGGCGTTCCCGCTGGCCAAACCCGCGCCGAGGGCGAGTTCCTCGGTGGCCCAGACCGTGCTCGGCCGGATGGGGAGGGTGCGCCGGGTGCGCCGTCCCCGGCTGGGCCCCAGGACGCTGGCCGGACTCGGGGTGGTCACCGTCGCGATGACCGCCGGTGTGATCGCGGCCAACCGGCCGCACGACCGGCTCTCCGCCGACACGATCTTCACCCCGCCACCCAGCTCAGCAATCATCGAGGGGACACCGGCGCGACGGAGCCAGGTGCCGGAGCCGCCGGAGCCGTCCGTCGGGCCGAGCCTCTCGCGAGGCGCCGCCGTCGGGCGGCCCGTGCCGCCCTCGGAGGACACGGACTCCGTTCCTGTCACGTTCCCCTCACCGGTCCCGAGCCGGACCGCGACCCCCGCGCCGACCGGCTCGCGGCCTCAGCGCCCGAGCCCCACACCCCCCACCCCGACGCCCACACCGAAGCCCACCTCGACGCCCACCTCGACGCCCACGCCAAAGCCCACACCAACCCCCACACCGAAGCCGCCGACGCCCACCCCCACACGCCCTCCGACACCCACGCCGATCTTGACGGGGACGCCACCGGAGCCCGCGCACACGGTCAGCGGCCTGAGGGTCGTGGGAATCGACTCGAACGGGACCACTGTCGCCTTCCGCGCCTCCACCCCGGCGGACGTCGTGGTGACCGTCATGTTCGCCGAGGGTCCGACGCGCGACCGGCTCGTCCAGGCGCCCCCGCAGACCTCGGTGCTCGACGGGTCCTCGGCCTACTCACACACCGTCCCGCACACCTTCGCGGCCCCCGCCTGCGGGCAGACCCTCTATCGCCGGGTCACGGTCGCGACCTCGCCCCGCTCCTCCGTCGGGACCTCCAGCCGCACCCAGGAGGTCCACGGCGAGCCGTGCTCACCGCCCTCGGTCTCCATCACCGCCTTCGACGGCACCACCGTCGGCTTCCTGGTGAGGACCTCGGGCACCTCGCCGGTGACCGTGCGACTCGGGTTCGCCCAGAAGCTCGACGGCGCGGTGACCAGCGGCACGCGGGAGCTGGAACTGTCCGGCGCCACCGAGTACGCGCGGGAGGTGAGGGGAGAGTTCGCCGAGCCGCCCCGGTGCGGGGAGCACGTCACGCGGCTGGTGACGATCAGTACGGTCCCCTCGGGCGACATGCCCTCCCGGACGGTCCGGATCGACCTGCCCTCCTGTGCTCCCGAGCAGGACCCGGACCAGGGCCCGGCCCCGGAGAGGCCGCGGAACTCCGAACGGCCCACCGTGGACGAACCCGGCCCCGAGCGAACCGGTGTGGACGGCATCTTGTGAGGTAACCAAGCGTGCGCCAGCTTGGCGATCGATGACCGGTGACACGCTCGCCTACTGGGACGCCGGCTACTGATCCATAGCCCTCTCGCCGCCGACGGCCGGCGCCCACCCGCCCACCCGGCCACGGTCCCGATTACGACCCCGGTCCCGGTCCCGGTCATGGTCATGGTCATGGTCACGGCCCCGGTCACGGCGCGTACGGGGGCGAAACCGTCTGCGCATAGTGTGGGTGGTGTCGGCCGGACTCGAACCTTAGGCGGTCCGCCTGCCGAAGCCGGCGTGAGGCGTTGATGGATGAGGTGGCACCGGCCACCCCGAAACGGTGGCAGACACCGGGGCTGCCACTCGAGGTGACCAGTTTCGTAGGACGTCGGCATGAGATGGCCGAGGTCAGGCGCCTGCTGTCCAAGGCCCGTGTGGTGACCCTCACCGGCCCCGGCGGTGTCGGCAAGACCCGGCTGGCCCTGCGCGTCGCGGCCGATGTCCAGCGCGCCTTCCCCGACGGGGTGTGGCTGGTCGAGCTCGCCGGACTGAAGGATCCCGAGCTGCTCGGCGCGTCGGTGAACGAGGCCCTGGCGATCAGGGATACCTCTCGCCGACCCCTGATGGAGGTGCTCGTCGACCACCTCCGGGACAAGCGGGCGCTGCTGATCCTCGACAACTGCGAGCACCTCCTGCGGGGCTGCGCCGTGCTGGCGGAGATCCTGGTGCGCTCGGCCCCCTCCCTGCGGATCCTCACCACCAGCCGGCAGGCGCTGGGCATCGCCGCCGAGCAGACGCTGGCCGTGCCGACGCTGCCGCTGCCGCCACCGGTACCGGACTCCGACCGTCCGAGACTGCCTGCGGAGCCCGCCACGCAGTCCGAGGCGGTGCGGCTGTTCGCCGAGCGGGCCGCCGCCGTCATACCGGATTTCACGGTCACCGACGCCAACCGGTCCGCCGTGGAGCAGATCTGCCGCCGGCTGGACGGCATTCCGCTCGCGATCGAGCTGGCGACCGCGCGGTTGCGCGCGCTCTCCCCCGAAGAGCTGCTGGCCAGGCTGGACGACCGGTTCCGGCTGCTCACCGGCGGTTCACCCGCGACGCTGCCCCGCCAGCAGACGCTGCGCGCGCTGATCGACTGGAGCTATGCCCTCTGCACGGAGAAGGAGCAACTGCTGTGGGCGCGCGTCTCGGTGTTCGCCGACGGTCTGGACCTTGAGGCGGCCGAGGCGGTCTGCTCGGGGGCGGGCATCGATCGCGAGGAGGCGATCGACCTGGTGATCGGGCTGGTGGACAAGTCCATCCTGATCAAGGAGAATCCCCCCGCCACCCCCTCGGTCACCCGCTACCGGCTGCTGGAGACGATCCGGCAGTACGGCCGGGAGCGGCTGGCGGCCCTGGGACAGGAGACCAGACTCCGGCGGCTGCACCGCGACCACTACCGGCGGTTGTCGGCGAAGGCGTACGCGCAGCGGTTCGGCCCGTCCCAGGTGGCCTGGTTCGGCAGGTTGGATCTCGAACACGCCAACCTGCGCACCGCGCTGGAGTACTGCTTCACCGACCCTGAAGAGACCTCCGCCGCCCTCGGCATGGCCACCGACCTGCTCTACCACTGGATCACCAGCCACTATCTCAGCGAGGGACGACACTGGCTGGACCGAAGCCTGCTCGCCGTCACCGGGCCCGACGAGATCCGGGGCCGTGCGCTCTGGTCCAACAGCTGGCTGGCCATCATCCAGGCCGATGTCGTCTCCGCCACGGCGATGCTGGAGGAGGCCAGGGCGCTGGGGAACCTGCCGGGGCACGAGCCGGTCCTGGCCTACGTCACGCTCTACTCGGGGATGATCGCCATGTTCCGGGGAGACGTCGAAGCCGCGATCGAGCTCTACCGGGAGGCGGCTGCGCGCCACCTCGCCGACGACGATCCGACGGGCCTGGCCCTGACGCTCATCCGGCTCTGCCTCGCCCACTCCTTCCTGGGTGACTGGGCGAGTTCCATCTCCGCGGGCGAGGAGTGCCTCACGCTCTGTGACGCCCACGGGGAGAGCTGGCACAGGGCGTACGCGATGATGGCGCTCGGTGTCGGGGTCTGGGCCCAGGGCGACGCCCGGCGCGCGACCGAACTGGAGAAGGAGAGCCTGAGGTTCAACCGCTCGCTCGACGATCTGCTGGGCGTCGGCGTCAATCTGGAGGTGCTGGCCTGGATCACCGCCGCGGAGGGGAACCATCGGCGGGCGGCCGTACTGCTGGGAATCCTGGAGACGATCTGGCAGGCGGTCGGGGCACCGATGTCCGGGTTCGGGCACCTGATGTATTACCACGACGAGTGCGAGGCCCGTACGCGCGAGGCTCTCGGAAAAACCGCCTTCGACGCGGCCGCCAGGCGGGGCGCGAAGCTGCCTGGCGAGGAGGCACTGGCCTTCGCCCTCGACGAGGGCACTCGCTCCGGCGGGCCCCCGGACAGGGCCGCGCCGTCGCCGTCCCCGCTGACCCGCAGAGAGACCGAGATCGCCCAGCTCGTCGCCCAGGGGCTGAGCAACAAGGAGATCGCGACTTCGCTGACGATCGCCCAGCGCACCGCAGAGGGTCACATCGAGCACATCATGACCAAGCTGGGCTTCCACTCGCGGGCCCAGATCGCCGTCTGGATCGGCGAGCGCAACCGGGACGTGAACGGGAACCGCGCATCCGGCACCTGACGGGAAAGAGGAACGCCGGAGCCGACGAGTGCGGCGATCTCGTCGGCTCCGGCGTATGGCGGAAGGCGAGTCGGGGGGACTCGGCATCCGGCCTTCGGAGGTGGTGTGTGGGTTCAGCCCCCGGCGGGGGCGGGTGTGACCGGCGCGTGTGGCGGGCCCATGGTCAGCACCCGGCGGCGACGTGCGCGGGGAGCTCGAACCAGACGGCCTTGCCTTCGGAGGTACGGTCGCTACCCCAGCAGCAGGACAGCAGGTCGAGCAGGTGCAGCCCGCGTCCCCGCTCGTCGTCCTCATGCGCCCGGTGCACGCGGATCTGTGAGGGGTCCGCGTCCGCGTCCTCGACCTCGCAGCGCAGCAGGCCCTCCTCGAAGGAGAGGGCGAGCCTGATCGTCCCTCGCGAGTGGCGCAGCGCGTTGGTGACCAGCTCGCTGACGAGCAGCTCGGCGACCGTGCTGTGCTCCTCGTGCAGCCCCCAGTCCGCCAGGCAGGCGCGGGTCACCCGGCGCGCCCGGGGCACGGATGACGACTCGGGCGTGAAGGAGAACGACGTCTCCTGGAAGTCCGGCTCCCCGAGGAGGGCGGTCATGGGCGGGTTCGGCTCACGCACGGGACCGTTGCCCGCGGCGATCGGCCACGACTGGGCAACCTGCCCGCCCGGCGTGCTCGATCCCTTGCCCTTGCCGGCGGGAACCCGAACCGAACTCATGCCGCCTGCCTCCACGAAACACGGTGGGCGGGCATGCTGTGGACGGGAGTGCTACGCCCGTCCGGCAGGAGCGCTCCGGTGTCCTCGAAGACCACGACGCCGTTGCAGAGCAGACCCCACCCCTGCTCGGGGTGGAAGGCCACGAGGGACGCGGCTTCATGATCGGGGGCGCTTGCGAGAGGGCATCGCGGCTGGTGCTGACACATGGCTCGTACCTTTAATCCTTCATCGGTTGCAGTTGAGCCTTCGATGTGACCAGCCTCTCCCAGAGCCGATACCGGCATATCGGGATAAATACCCATATCCATACCTATTTCGCCGATGGTAAAGAGGTCGGCCCCCAGGGATGAAGATGGTCAACAAGATCGACCCGCGCGGTGACAGCGGCCCTGGCTCCGGTTGCGGCCGTCCAGTAGATCTTTTCGCTAAATGCTCTACTCGCGAAGGATCACACAGAAGCCCATGACGTCGTCTTTTATCTAGGTATATGACGCCAAGTGACTTTGCGTGCACTTTAGACTGTTGTGACCTATCCTTGGGGCCGGGTAACCTCCCTCGTCACGGAAGACAACCGGCCAGTGGTGCCGCCGCACGCGTCCTACCCGTCCCCGGGAGGCTCGCGTGAACGCGCCATCGCCCTACCCCGTCTCCCGGTGGCCAGGTCGCAAGGCGGAGCGACCATCCCCGCATGGCCGCCGGGGGTCCCCTGAAACCTCATATGACCCCTGAGATGCAGAAGTTCGTCGAGCTGCTGGAGAGCCAGCTCGGATACTCCGAGAAGAGCGGCGGCTACACCAAGTTCGGCGACTGGTACGGCAGGACCGTCGAGTTCGACGCCGACTACACCGCCGCCCCCTGGTGCGACATGTACCTTTCGTGGGCTGCCGGCAAGCTGGGCTACGAGGAGTGGATCGGCCAGTTCGCCTACACCGTCTACCACGCCCGGTGGTTCCAGCAGCAGGATGCCTGGGGCGCCACTCCCAAGCCCGGGGCCATCGTCTTCTTCGACTGGAGCGGTTCGAAGAAGATCGACGGTATCGACCACGTGGGGATCGTCACCCGGGTCGAGGGGAACAGGATCCACACGATCGAGGGCAACATCGACGGCGGCGTCGCCAAGCGCAAGGAGCGCGACACCGGCAAGGTCGTCGGCTACGGGTATCCGGAGAAGATCAAGGCCCGGCTGGATCGGGAGGCCACCGAGAAGCAGCTGATTCTCGATCCCGCCACCGCGTGCGGGGGCAACCTGGTGGCGGTCGACCCCGGACCCAACCTGCTCGCCCTGGTCCCCGCCCCCATCCCGGCGAGAAAGACCCCGGCGTCCGCGGGACCCGGCAAGGCCAGGCAGGCACCCAAGCACGCCGCCGGGACAGCGGCGGGGAACGGCCGAGAGGCCCCGTCGGGAGACGACGGCGGAGCCACCCCGGCCCGTTCCGCCCGCCCCGCCCGTTCCACCATGCCCGCCCACTCGGCCGTCAGCCCGAGAACGGCAACCGTCCCTGCGCCCATCTCTGTCTCCGCCGCCCGCCCCGTGGCCCGGAACGGTCGGAACGGTCGGAACGGTCGGAACGGTCCCGCCGTACCGGCCGGTTCCCGCAGCTCACCCGTCGAACCAGGCGACGTCCTGGTCCACAGCGGCTACCGGGGACGCCGCCGCCGGGAAAAGGTGCCGGCCTAGGGATCTACCGAGGGATTCCTCCCCATAAATCATGACAAGTCGGCTAGAAATGGCCGCTCGACGAGGCTCGCCCCCCGCCCGCCGTACTCGATGGGTCAGGAGACCACCGACAGACTGTCGGCCGCGAGCAGGCGCTCCCACTCGCGGTGCGCCTCGAAGCCCTCCCGCGTGTCCATCGAGGACAGCGGGACCTCCGGGACGTGCCGGGCCAGCCAGTCCCGCACCTCGGCCCGGAATTCCCGCTCCGCGGGGGTGAAGTCCAGGTCCACTACACCAACCTAGCGCACGCTTGGGTAAGCGTACAGCGGGCCGTACGGCGAAAGGCCCGGAGCGGTAAGTTCACTCCGGGCTTCCACACCCGAGCGGTGCCCCTCGGGCGAGAGGCACCACTCGGGTGTTCACTGATTCCGCTCGGGCGAGGAGCGCCACTCGGGTGTTCACTGATTCCGCTCGGGCGAGCGCCGCCGGCGCTCCCCAGGGGTGCGGCTCCACCCGAGCGAGTGTGATCAGCGCTGCTCGGGCGGGCGCTTCCCCATGTTCCGGCGCAGTTGCTCCAGCTCCGCCTCCAGACCGGCGATCCGGGTGTTCGCCCCGGGCCCCGGAGCCCCCTGCTGGGGCTGAGGCGGGCCGTACGGCGACTGCGTGCGGACCGCCCGGGTCTCCGGCCCAGCCGGGAGCGGGTAGGGCTGCCGCTGCTGGTACTGCTGCTGTGGCGCCCCGTACGGCTGCCCCTGCTGGCCGTACTGTGGCTGGCCGTACTGTGGCTGGCTCCCCTGCAACTGCGCCGGGTAGCCGGGCTGCGCCCCGTAGGGAGCGGGCGGGAAGGAGGCAGGCCCCTTGGCGCGGCGCTTTCCCCTGGCGACCGCGACGATCGTGCCGATCACGAACGCGGCGACCAGGCCGCCGCCGCCCCAGAGCAGCCACGGCAGGATCGGGGTGCCGCTCTCGTCCTTGCCCGCGGTGATGGCCTGCTGGGAGTCGCTGATGTATTTGGCGACGTACGGGTGGTTCGGCTGCAGCGCCTGCACCTCGCGGAACCTGGGCAGCGCGTCGGAGTATCTGTTCTGGAAGAACAGGTCGAGCGCCTCGTTGTAGGCCTTCGTCGTCGACGACTCGGCCGGCTTGATGTTCTTCTCGTTCAGCTTCTCCTTGACGATGCTGACCGGCAGCACGAAGCTCTCACCCTCGGTGGAGCCGCCGTCCTGCTGGATCAGACCGCCGACCAGGATGCCGATGACCTTGCCGTCCTTGCTGAACACCGGACCGCCGGAGTTGCCCGGGTAGGAGGGTGCCTGGGTCTGGATGTACGGCACCCCCTCGGGGGTCTGGCGGCTGGCGTTGTAGGGGCCCTCGGTGAACGCCGGGTCGAGCTTGGACTCAAGGTTGAAGATCGAGGTCTGCGTCACGGTGCCGGGGAACCCGCTGATGTAAAGGGTGTCGCCGACACGCACGTCCGAGTCCTCGCCCAGCGGCACGGTCGGCAGGTTGCTCTGCCCGTTGGCCTTGAGGATCGCGACGTCCTTGCCCGGGTAGACCGTGCCCTTGGCGACCAGCTCGATCGGCACCGTCTTGGTGGTCTTGTCGACGCCGCCGCCCGGCAGGCTCTGCAGCAGCGAGAGCGAGCTCTGGACATTACGGATCTTGATGTTCTCCGCGTTCCAGATCTGGAAGATCTTCGCCGCGTTCCGGAGGATCTCCTCGTCGGAGGCGATGTCGCCGAGGCTGGCGACCAGGTCGGCGGCGTCCTTCTCATTGATCTTCGTGAGCGCCTGTGCCGCGAAGGTCTGGGCCAGCTCGGCGTCCTCCTGGCCGACGCAGTGCGCCGCGGTCACCATGTAACCGTCCGGCGTGACCCACCAGCCGGTGCACAGCCCGCCCGCCGTCGCCTCGACGACCCGTTCCTGCCCGCCGGGCGAGAAGTAGCGGCCCGGATTCTTGGCCATCTGCTGCACGACCCAGCGGTAGATGCTGTTCTCGTCAGAGGAGATCTTGCCGCTCTGTACGGCGTTGATCCCCTGCTGCGTCAGGGTCCTGATCGCCTCCAGGTTCGCCTCGGGCGTCGGCACGGCCACGTCCGCCGTGTAGGACACCGAGGTCAACTGGACGGACGGGTGCGTCCTGGCCGCCAGCCACGTCCCGACGGGGACATCGACCTCTTTGGGTTTGGCCATCGCTGTACCCGGCAGTGCCAGCGTGCTCGCCAGTACCAGGCCCGCGACGGCGCTGATTCTTCCCCACATCTGCGTACTCTCCCCAAAACTTGCTTCCCGAGGCGAGAGCATGACGGGGGACACTTGGGGAGGACTTGGAAGCGACTGGTAGGCCGCCGGGAACACCCGACGACCTGCCCGATCTTCCCGGCGATCAAGTGGCAGGACGGCCCGGCACCGGTACGCGATCAAGGTACGGGCGAGTATATGCCCACAACGCCGAGCGCCGAATCCGCGTGCGGCGCGCGCCCGGAGATCGCCCCGGGATCTCACCCGACGCCCGGCCCGCGCCCTTGATCCGCACCCCTGGCCCGCGCCCCTGGCCCGCGCCCCTGATCCGTGCCCCTGATCCGTGACGAGGTCGCGTAGGCGGCGGTGAGCCTGGCGCCGTCCACCTCGGTGCGGGGGCCGGTCCAGGTGACGCACGACCCCCCGGTCGCCGCTGCGGCTCAGCCGCGACCCGCGCCGACGAGTTCCCTGCTCGGCTCCTCGGGCTCCTCGGTCTCCTCGTCCTCCTCCTGGCCCTCGATGGAGAGGTTGGGCAGGAGACGGTCCAGCCAGGCGGGGCACCACCAGTTGAACCTGCCGAGCAGGACCATGGTCGCCGGGACCAGCAGGCCCCTGATGATCGTGGCGTCCACCGCGATGGCCACCGCCAGGCCGACACCGAAGATCTTTACCATCGGGTCGGGGTAGGCGATGAACGCGACGAAGACCGAGACCATGATCAGGGCGGCGGAGGTGATGACCCGGCCGGTCGATCCCAGCCCCTCGGCCACCGCCCTGCGGTTGTCACCGTGCCTCAGGTACGCCTGCCGCACCGCGGTGAGCAGGAAGACCTCGTAGTCCATCGACAGGCCGAACAGGATCGCGAACAGCATCAGCGGGATGTAGCTGTCGATCGGCACCGTGAAGAAGATCGTGCTCAGATAGGAGGCGTCCACGTTGACCGGCGGGTCCATGCCGACCAGACCACTGCCAAGGCCCAGGGAGAAGACCAGCGAGAGCGCGCCGAACGCGGCCCCGAGCGAGATCAGGTTCATCACCGCGGCCTTGATCGCGACGACCGGCGAACGGAACGCCAGAAGCAGCAGCAGTGCGCTCAGCAGGACCACGACGCCGACGACCAGCGGGGTACGTGCGGCGATCTTGGAGTTGGCGTCGGCCATGCCCGCGACCTCACCGCCCACGTGGACCTTGGCCCCCTCGATCTCGAGCGCGCGTACCGCCTTGACCACCTCCAGCGCCCGGGGGTCGCTGGGGGCGTAGTCGGGGATCGCCTGGACCAGGGCCGCCGTGCCGCGCTCGTTGAGAACCGGGTCGCCGACGTGGGCCACCCCTTCGACGTCCGCGACGCGCTCCTTCAGGTTCCGCAATATGGCCGGGGCGGGCTTCCGGTCGACGACCGGGGTCTCCAGATCCGCCACCACGACGAGCGGGCCGTTCATGCCGGGTCCGAACCCGGCCTGCAGCAGTTCGTAGGAGCGCCGCGCGTCGGTGCCGCGGTCGCCGTAGCCGTTGTCGAGCGTGCCCAGCTTGAGTCCCAGGGCGGGGGCGGTGAGCGCGCCCAGGAGCACAAGGCTGAGCGCGAGCACGCTCCATGGACGCCTGGCCACCCAGTTGCCCAGCGAGGCCCAGCCGGAGGAGCCGCGGCTGCCTCGGCGCCCCACGAACGGCAGGCGGAACGCGTTGACCCGATGTCCGAGCATGCCGAGCAGCGCGGGAACCAGCGTGACGGCGGTGAGCACCGCGCAGACCACCGAGATGCCGGTGATCCAGCCGAGCGTCTGCAGCATGGGGAAGTCGGCGAGCAGGAGCGCGCTGAGCGCGATGATCACCGTGCCGCCGGCGAACACCACCGCGCCGCCGGAGCCGGCGACCATCCGGCGGACCGCCTCGTGGACGGGCACGCCGTCGGCCAGCAGCTTGCGGTACCTGCTGAGCAGGAAGAGCGCGTAGTCGATGCCGACGCCGAGACCGATCATCGTCGCCAGGATCGGCGCCTGCTTGGGCACGTCCACCAGGTGGCCGAGCAGGCCGATCGTGCCGAGCCCGGTCGCGATACTGACCAGTGCGACGAAGATCGGAATCATCGCGGCGACCAGGGTGCCGAACGCGAACAGCAGGACCAGCAGCGCGCAGATCACTCCGATGATCTCGCTCGTCCCGGTCTTGATCTCTTTGTTCGCCGGGCTCGACGAGCCGGCGGGCACGACCTCCAGGCCCGCCGCCCGCGCGGGCTCGGCCGCCTCGACGAGGAGCTTGGCGGTCTCGACCGTCTTGGTGGTGTCGTGCCCCTCAAGCTTGACCGCGATGAAACCGACCTCCAGACTGGGCGCGAGCCCGCCCGTCCGGGAGGGAGGGGTCACCTCCACCACGTGCGGGACCTTGCGGATCTGCTCCGCGGCACGTTTCACCGCGCTCTTCCTCGGCTCGGTGATGAGGGAGCCGGCGGGAGAGTAAAGGACGAGCTGGACCGCACCACCCATTTTGTAACCGGGGCCGAAACCGTCCTGCAGCAGGTCCATCGCCCGCTGGGCGTCGGTGCCGGGGAGGCTGGTGTCGTTGGTGGCCGGTCCGGGGAACAGCACCGAGCCCGCCGTCAGCAGTGCCGCGACGACCACCCACAGTGCCAGCACCGCCCTGCCGTGCCGAGCGCACCAGCTCCCCAGCCGCCCCAGCAAACCAGACATTCGGTGACCGCCCTATTAAAATCTGAGGTGTGTTCGAAACACCGTACTGTACGGTCGTACAGACCCTACGGTATGAGAGTAGGCCCGCAAATTGGGAAATACTCTCACTAGCGTGGGAATGAGACGATGACCACACTTGAGCACGGACACGATACGCGCGATCGGATCCTCGACGCCGCCCGCCGGCTGTTCGCCGAACGCGGTTACGCGGCGACCTCACTGGCCGACATCGCCTCGGAGGTCGGCCTGACGAAGACCGCCGTCGCCTACCACTTCCACCCCAAGGACCGGCTGGCCACCGAACTGATCGCGCCCGCCGCCGAGGACGTCATAGCCCTGTTCGAGGGCGACTTCGACAGCGAGCGGGCCTTCGTCGAGGCCCTGGTGACCTTCGTGGTCAGGCACCGGGCGATCATCCGGTTGATCATGGAGGACATCAGCGGCGCCGACAACGCGCCCCCCGGCTCCCCCGGCGAGATCATCCGCGCCTTCCGCGACGAGATCTACCACCGTCTGGCCGGCCCCGACCCCGACCCCGCCCGCCGGGTCCGGGCCTGGGCCCTGCTGGGGTCGCTCCAGTACGCGGTGGTCAAGACGATCGACCTACCCCAGGAGGACGTCAGGAGGACCCTCCTGACCACCGCCCTGGCCTCCATCTGACCGCTTTCCCGCCCGCCCCCCATCAGCGCCACGCCCGAGTTCCCGGCACGCCCTTCCCCGCTTCCCTCGCGGGCGGCTCCCCTGGCCTCCGCCGGATCTCCTCGTCCCTTCCTGCCCTCCACGAGCACCACGCCCGAGTTCCCGGTCCGCCGCCGCACCGGATGCCCGAACGGGCCTGTCATCCCGAGGGAGCCGCCTCCCCGGGAACGGGATCCGGCGGGTCGGAAGGATCGGTAGGCGCGATGGTCTCGCCCGGCCCCTGGCTCGGCCCCGGCCCCGGCCCGCTCTGGCCCCCCACACCGACCGTGATCACGACCGTCGCCCCTGGCCGGGCGCAGGTGCCGGGCGCCACGCTCTGCGCCAGCACAACGCCGTCCTGAGCCTCGTTGGTGACCAGCCGCGCCCGTGTCCGTACGGCGAAACCCGCCCCGCCGAGCGTGTTCGAGGCATCGGCCGCGCTCTGGCCGGTGATCGACGGCACCGGAACGCCGTGCCTGGAGATGACGAGCGCCACCGCGCTGCCCGGCGAGACGCGGCTGCCCGCGCCCGGGGTGCTCGCCAGCACCCGCCCGGCCGGCTGGTCCGAGCAGCGCGTGCTCACCCCTCCGGCGACCAGCCCCGCCTGGGCAAGCGCCGCCCGGGCAGCACTCCTGGCGAGGCCGACCAGCTTGGGCACCTGGAACCCCGCGGAGACCTCCAGAGCGACCCTGCCCTTCTTCGGCAGCGTGGTCCCCGCCACCGGGCTGCTCGCGAGCACCTCCCCGACCGGCCGGTCGGAGTCGACCGCTCGGACGGTCCCGGTGGCCAGCCCGGCCTGTTTGATCAGACGCGCCGCTCCGGAACGATCCAGCCCGACGAGCGCCGGCACGACGGTCGTGGCCGCGGGTGGCGGCAGCGGGGAGGATCTGACGCCCTCCGCGCGCGGAGGTTTGGCCGGGGTCGTCGGCAGGGGGCTGACCGGCGGGCTCGTCCTGCTCGCCTGCGGCTCCGTCTCGACCTGGGGACTGGTCTCCACCACCGGAACAGCCGACGGCGGTGCCCCCGCACTTCCGGGGGCGACACCGCTCAGTGCCGGGACCAGCACCCCCACCAGCACGGCGGCGCTCACCAGCAGCGCCCCGGAGACCGCCACCGATGCCCTGGTGGCCGCCCGCCCCGGGTGAGTGCGGGGCTCGTCGAAGTCCTCGCCTTCGGTGAGGGACCCGCGCCCACCGGACCTCGCCCACCGGGCGGACCCGGACGTGCCCGACCTCCCCGCCAGGCCCGACACGCCAGAGGAACCTGCCGTACCCGAGGAATCGGAAGGACCGGACACACCGGATGGCCCCGAGACGTCAGGCTCGCCGGAGTCGGCCCGCAGGGCGAGACCGCCGGGTACCGGAGGGGTCCGGGAGTCGAGCACCGACCTGTGCCCGTCGTTGCCGAGCAGCGCGAGCATCAACTCCCGGCTGCTGGGGCGGTTACGGGGATTCTTGTCCAGGCAGTCGACCACCAGCGCGCCGAGCAGCCCGTCGAGACGACCCAGCTGCGGAGCGGCGGTGAGAATCCGGTTCAGGACCGCCGCGATCGAGTCCTGGCCGAAGGGCGCCTGGGCGTTGGCGGCGAAACATATCGTGGCGCCCCAGGCGAAGACGTCGGCCGCCGGGTTGATCTCGGCGCCCTCCACCTGCTCGGGCGCCATGTAGGCCGGGGTGCCCGCGCCGCGCCCACTCTGGGTGGCCGCCGCGTCCAGGGCCCTGGCCAGCCCGAAGTCGATGACCCTCGGCCCGTCGGGGCCGATCAGCACGTTCTGCGGCTTGAAGTCGCGGTGCACGATCCCGGCACGGTGGATGGCCGCGAGCGCGGTGGCCGTGCCGATGGCCAGGCGCTCCAACCTGCCTCCCTCGTAGGGCCCGCTGACCGCGACCTCGCGGTGGAGCGACGGGCCGTCGACGTACTCGCTGACGATGTAGGGCCGGTCGCCGTCCAGCCCGGCGTCGATCACCTGGGCCGTGCAGAACCGGGCCACCTGCTTGGCCAGCTCGACCTCGCGCAGGAAGACCTCCGGGTCCTCCCCCACCGAACCGTGCAGAAGCTTGACCGCGTAGGGCTCTGATCCGGTGTCGGGGCGCACCCCGACATAGACCACCCCCTGGCCTCCCTCTCCGAGACGCCCGATGATCTCGTACTCACCGAGCCCCGCCGGATCCCCCGTCTTGAGCGGCTGCGCATACGGCACGCGAGCCTCCCCTCGCCGCCACCCTTCTCACTCAAGAAGAAGCATCGCCGACAGTCAACGGGGAGGAAGGTCTTGTCACCCTCACCGTGACACTCATGTGATGCTCAGGTCAGGGCAAGACCCAACACACCGTACGAATCGCCGACGCCCGGTCAGCGCAGATAGGTCGCGTACTCGTCGAGAAGGGGGAGTACCCGGTCGGCGCCGGCGCTGGGGAGGCTGAGTACGACCTCCTCGATGCCCAGTTCGAGGTAGTAGTCGAGTTTCTCCGCGTTGGGGAGCGTCCCGAAGGGGATGACCTTGGCCATCTCACGTCCGACCGGGCGGATCCGTTTGGCAAACCAAGCGATTGCTTGATTATCATTCCTGGGTAGCTTGCTCACGTCACCGAAGACGAGGCGTTCACCGGGCGCGGCCGAGCACCACGTCCGGCGGGTCGAGCCGGTAGCCTGGCCGGGTGCTCGAAAAGATCAAAGCCACCCGTTACGTGACGCCCCTGCGGGAGGGCGGCTCGCTCCCCGGGGTCATGGAGGCGGACGACCTCGGCACATACGTCGTGAAGTTCCGCGGCGCGGGACAGGGCCGCCGGGTCCTGGTGGCGGAGATCGTGTCCGCCGGGCTGGCCCGGCGTCTCGGCTTCCGCACGCCCGAGCTGAAGGTGATCGACGTCGATCCGCAGCTCGGCGCCCGCGAGCCCGACGAGGAGATCCAGGACCTGCTCAAGGCCAGCGAGGGCAACAACCTGGCCGTCGACTTCCTGCCGGGCGCGCTGGGCTTCGAACCGCTGGCCTGGCCTCCCACCGCTGATTTCGCCTCCCGGCTGCTCTGGTTCGACGCGCTGATCCACAACGTCGACCGGAGCTGGCGCAACCCGAACCTGCTCCTGTGGCACGGCGACACCTGGCTGATCGACCACGGCGCCGCGCTCTGGTTCCACCACAACTGGCCCTCGGCCGACCCGCTGCGCGGCTTCGACGCACGCGACCACGTGCTGGCCCCCTTCGCCACCCGGATGGCCGAGGCCGACGCCGAGTTCAGCGAGAAGATCACCAGGGACCTGCTCGACGGGGTGGTGGACGAGGTCCCCGACGAGTGGCTGGAAGACGAGCCGGGGTTCGACGGGGCGCAGGCCGTGCGGCAGGCATACGTCGAGCACCTGCTGACCCGGGCCCAGGGCCCGCGCACCTGGCTGCCGGCTCCCTCGGCCGCCTCCGGCCAGGACTCGGCGCCTCAGCAGGGAAAGCCCGGCTCGGTGGGCGCGTTCTGGAAGGACACCCGGTGATGGACGTCTACGAGTACGCGATCATCCGAGTCATCCCCCGGGTGGAGCGCGGCGAGCTGATCAACGCCGGCGTGCTGCTCTACTGCCAGCCGCGCGGTTACCTGTGTGCCCACGTGGAGCTGGACGAGGCACGCCTGAGCGCCCTCGACTCCCAGGTGGACCTCGACGGCGTACGGCACGCGCTCGACGTCTACCGGCGCTCCTGCGTCGGCGAGGGACCGCTGACCGAGGAGCCGCTGGGCAACCGGTTCCGCTGGCTGACCGCGCCGCGCAGCACGATCGTGCAGACGGGCCCGGTCCACGCCGGTCTCACCGCCGACCCGGAGGCGGAGCTGGAACACCTCGTGACCCGCCTGGTCCGCGTCCTCTAGAAGTGCACTGAAAATCTTGCGTTCTGGTCCCGCCTCGGATGATTCGGGGCCAGACTCGTTGCGTGCAGGGTGAATGGGCTGGAGAACCGGTAGGGCCGGATGTGTGGCAGACCTGCCGGGAGCTGATCCCAGCCGGGAGCGTTTTCGCGTTCCTGGCCGAACATCGGCAGACGCTGTTCCCAGCAGACATGTTCACGGACATGTATCCCTCGGCGAACGGGCGGCCGAGCATGCCGCCGCAGGTGCTCGCCACAGTGATCGTCCTGCAGAGCCTGCACGGGCTGTCGGACTTCGAGACGGTTCAGGAACTGCGTTGTGACCTGAGGTGGAAGGCCGCCTGCGGCCTGGGTCTGTACGACACCGCGTTCGACCCGTCGCTGTTGACCTACTTCCGACGGCGCCTGCAGCGCTCGGCCGATCCGAACCGGCTGTTCACCAAGGTCAGGGAAGTCGTCGCGGCCACCGGCGTCCTCAAAGGCAGGCAGCGCCGGGCGTTGGACTCCACCGTGCTGGACGACGCGGTCGCCACCCAGGACACCGTCACCCAGCTCATCGCCGCGATCCGCCGGGTCATCCGCGACGTCCCCGGCGCCGAGCCGGTCGCCGCCCAGTGGTGCACCGCCCACGACTACACCGACCCCGGCAAGCCGAAGATCGCCTGGAACGACCAGCAGGCGCGGGACACACTGGTCGACGCCCTGGTCACCGACGCCCTTAATCTCATCGCTCACGTGCCCGGCCAACCGCTCGGCGAGACGGCGGCAGGCGCCCTCGGACTGCTGGCACTGGTCGCAGGACAAGACGTCGAGCCCGCCGACGGCTCCGACGGCCGATGGCGGATCGCCCGGCGCACCGCCCACGACCGCATCGTGTCCACGGTCGACCCCGAGGCCCGCCACATCCACAAGAACCGCACCCGCCACCAGGACGGCTTTCGCGCACATGCCGCGTTCGAGCCCGAGGCGGGGCTGTTCACCGAGGTCGCCCTCACCGCGGGCAGCGGCGCGGACAACCACGAGGCCGCCGTCGCCCGAAGCCTCCTCGCCGGCGACGACGATGCCCTGACGGTACTGGGCGACACCGCCTACGGCACCGGCGACCTGCGACAGACCCTCCAAGCCGACGGCCACACCCTGGTGATCAAGCCGCCGCCGCTACGCCAAGCCGTCCCCGGCGGCTTCACCACCGACGATTTCCAGGTCGACACCCAAACCGGCCGCGTCACCTGCCCGGCAGGCCACACCAAAACCCTCGGCCGCCCGCTGGCAGGTGGTAACCGCCAGGCCCAGTTCAAGATCCTGTGCCGCACCTGCCCACTGCGCGAACGCTGCACCACGTCCAAGACCGGACGCACCTTCAACGTCCACCCCCACTATGACCTCCTCAAAACCGCCCGGCAGCAGGCCGCCACCAGTCAGCGATGGCAGCAGGAGTACCGCCGCTGGCGACCACCCGTCGAACGCGCCATCGCCTGGCTGGTCGCCAAAGGCAACCGTCGCGTTCCCTACCGCGGCGTCCTCAAGAACAACATCTGGCTCCACAACCGCGCTGCCGCACTCAACCTCCGCCGCCTCATCAACCTCGGACTCACCCACACAGGCGGCGCCTGGGCACTGAACCCCGCCACTGCATAAGCCGCCGGGGCGCCTGCTCCGCGCCGATATCCACTCAAACCAAGATCTTCAGTGCACTTCTAGGGCTCCGGGTCGGGGCGGAGCTCAGAAGAGCACGGACATGAAGGTGCCGACCTCGACGAAGCCGGCCCTGCGGTAGGCGGCCCTGGCCGGGGCGTTGTAGTCGTTGACGTACAGCGAGACCAGCGGCGCGAAGTAGTCGAGCGCGTGCTTGACCACCGCGGCCATCCCCGACACCGCGTGGCCGCGGCCGCGCAGGTCGGGGTGGACCCAGACGCCCTGGATCTGGCAGGCGTGCGGCGTCACCGCGCCGATCTCGGCTTTGAAGACGACCCTGCCGCCCTCGATGCGGGCATACGACCTGCCGATCCTGATCAGCTCGGCGACCCGGGAGCGGTAGAGGGCTCCCCCGTCCCCCAGTTCGGGGGAGACACCCACCTCCTCGGTGAACATCGCCACGCAGGCCGGCAGCAGGACGTCGAACTCGTCGGGCCGGACGCGGCGCACCAGCGGGTCGGCCGGGAGGGGCGACGGCTCAGCGGTCACCATGAGCGGCTGCGCCCAGCGGATCGCGCGGGCGCCCCCCCAGTACGGTTCCAGCCGTTCCCAGAGCACCTCGACCGCGTCGGCAGGGCCGACGATCGAGGAGCAGCGGCGGCCCTGCTTGCGCGCGCGCTCGGCGAAGGCGTGGACGGCGTCCGTGCCGGCGTTGACCGGAACCAGATTCGCCCCGGCGTAACAGAGGGAGGTCAGACCACCGCGCGGCCCGAACCCCCACATCTGGCCACCGAGTCTGGCCGGATTGAGCCCAACCGAACGGACCCTGGAGGCGACGAAAACGTTACCGACGGGGTCGATGTCGAGAAGCGCCAGGACCTCGTCTCGATCGTTGTCGTCGAGCACGCGCGACGCCGTTGTGCGCAGCATCACGTGCTCAGCCTACGCGACCCCCTCGATTTTGGCAGGAACCAACACAGAGCATCTCATCTACCTGCTGGATCGACTCTCCTCACCGTGTGCCCGGCGGGCACGTGGACGGACGCGGGTGCGATCACCGGCACCGGCACCGGCCTGCCGGGGCAGCGGGCGTCCGGGGTGCCGGAGTCCTGCCGTGCTCTACCGGGCAGAGTGCCGTCCCTCAGGTAGGCGACCAGGCGGCGGTCGACACAGGCGTTCCCGTTGAACGAGATCCCGTGGTTACCGCTGGACACGGCCAGCAGCCGGGAGCCCTGGAACAGGGTGCGCATCCGCAGCGCCCCGGCGTACGGGGTGGCGGCGTCGCGCTCGCCCTGGATCAGCATGACCGGCGGCAGCCTGGTGCTGTCGTGCACCCGCACGGGGGTGCCTCCCTGCACGGGCCAGAACGCGCACGGCGCGTTGTACCAGGCGTTGGGCCAGGTGAGGAAGGGCGCCCTGACGTTGGCGCTGGTCATGTCCGTCCGCCAGCGTGCCCAGTCGCGCGGCCAGGCGGCGTCGCGGCACTGCACCGCGAGGTAGACGGCGTAGCTGTTCTCATCCTTGGCGTCGTTCTCCGCGTGCTTGCGATACGCGCTGAGCAGGGGTGCCGTCTCCCCCTTCTTGACGTAGGCGGAGAAGGCCTTGGCCAGCTGCGGCCAGACGGCGTCGGAGTAGCCACCGACGGTGTAGACGTCGTCGAGTTCGCTGGGGCCGACCACTCCCGCCGCGGGGCGGCTGCCCAACCGGGCACGCATGGCGTCCCAGGCGAAGGAGACGGCCTTCTCGGTGGCGCCCAGCCGGTAGACCGGATTGTGGCGGGCGGTCCATTTCAGGAATTCCCGGTGCCTGCTCTGGAAGGCGATGCTCTGGCTGAGGTTCGAGCGGTACCAGACGCCGCGCGGATCCACCACGCTGTCCAGGACGAGCCGGCTGAGCCGGCCGGGGAAGAGCGTCGCGTAGACCGCGCCGAGGTAGGTCCCATACGAGTAGCCCAGGAAGCTGATCTTCGATTCGCCGAGCGCCGCTCTGATCGAGTCCATGTCCCTGGCGGAGTTCTCCGTGGTCATGTGGGGCAGCATCCAGCCCCACCGTTCGCCACACGCCTGGGCGTACTCGCGGGCCCGGTCGATGAGCACGCTCTCGTCGCGCCTGGTGCCCGGCACCTGGTCGGGGCGGGGCGCCTTGTAATACTCCGCGGGATCGACGCAGCTCAGCGCGGGCTCGCTGGCCCCCACCCCGCGCGGGTCGAAGCCGATCACGTCGAACCGGTCGGCCAGGCCGCCGGGAAGCCCCGCCACGACGCCCTTGACCAGTTCACGGCCGGACGCCCCGGGACCGCCCGGATTGACCAGCAGCGAGCCGAGACGGTCATGGGTGGCCCGCCCCCTGATCCGATTCAGGGCGATGTTGATGGTCTGGTATGGGTTGTTGTAGTCAAGCGGCACCCTCAGCGTGGCGCACTCCACCCGGCTGTCCGCCCGCTGCGCGGGGACCGGCGGCACCACCCCGGGCACCGAGATCCCGCCGCCCTCGCAGGGCCCCCAGAGCAGCCCCTCCCTCTCCTGGGCCACCGCCCCCTGCGGCATTCCCACCGCGGCTGCCAGCATCGCGATGCTCGCGGCAATCCCGCCGACCCTCTTCTTCACTGTGCGATCCCCCTACTCGTACGGCAGAGGCGATGGTCTCCCGGGGGCGGCGTGATCCACCCGGGACACAACCGGATATCTAGCAAAGTGTAGTCAAGTGATTGCCAAGTGTAACGATCCTGGGTCGGGAGCGCTGCCGGACAGGGCGACAGAAGAGCACAAACGACCACAGATGCCGATAAAGGCCGAAAAAGACGGAAAGGAGCGATACCGCGCCACCCGCCGAAGGAACACCCCGCGACAGGTACGCCCGATCCCCGCCACCGCGGGATCCGCCGGGAAGGACCTAGCGACGTTCCTCACCGGAAGTACAGATCCACCTCGGTCCTGGCATCAGGAAGGCAGGCCCGACAATCTCGGTTTCCCCGCAGCGCGTTCGCAACCTCTGCTGAGGAACGGAACACTAGCCGACGACGACCTGGGGACCCGTGGTGTCGTCGTCGAGATCGATCTCCACGCCCATCTCCTCGGCGAGGCGCAGGGCCTCCTCGATCAGGGTCTCCACGATCTGCGACTCGGGGACGGTCTTGATGACCTCGCCCTTGACGAAGATCTGGCCCTTGCCGTTGCCGGAGGCGACACCGAGGTCGGCCTCGCGTGCCTCACCCGGGCCGTTGACGACGCACCCCATCACCGCGACGCGCAGCGGGACCTTCAGCCCCTCCAGCCCCGCCTGGACCTGCTCGGCCAGGGTGTAGACGTCGACCTGGGCGCGCCCGCAGGAGGGGCAGGAGACGATCTCCAGACCGCGCTCGCGCAGGTTGAGCGACTCCAGGATCTGGTTGCCGACCTTGACCTCCTCGACCGGCGGGGCGGACAACGACACCCGGATGGTGTCGCCGATCCCCTCGGCGAGCAGCGCCCCGAAGGCGACAGCGGACTTGATCGTGCCCTGGAAGGCCGGGCCCGCCTCGGTGACGCCGAGGTGAAGCGGGTAGTCACACCTGGCGGCGAGCAGGCGGTATGCCTGGACCATCACGACCGGGTCGTTGTGCTTGACGGAGATCTTGATGTCGCGGAAGCCGTGCTCCTCGAAGAGCGAGCACTCCCAGAGCGCCGACTCCACCAGCGCCTCGGGGGTGGCCTTTCCGTACTTCTGGAGCAGACGGGGGTCGAGCGAGCCGGCGTTGACGCCGATCCTGATCGGCACGCCCCGGTCGGCGGCGGCCCGCGCGATCTCACCGACCTTGTCGTCGAACTTCTTGATGTTGCCGGGGTTGACCCGGACCGCCGCGCAGCCCGCCTCGATCGCGGCGAAGACGTACTTCGGCTGGAAATGGATGTCGGCGATCACCGGGATCTGCGACTTCCTGGCGATGATCGGCAGCGCGTCGGCGTCGTCCTGCGAGGGGACGGCGACCCGGACGATCTGGCAGCCCGAGGCGGTCAGCTCGGCGATCTGCTGGAGCGTCGCGTTGACGTCGGCGGTGACCGTGGTGGTCATCGACTGGACGGAGACCGGCGCGTCCCCGCCCACCGGGACGGAACCGACCATGATCTGACGAGATATGCGCCGCTCGGCGATCGGCCTGGTCCTTACGGACGGGATTCCGAGAGCAACAGAAGTCATTTTCAGCCCTTGAAGAGTCGACGACGCTCACCAGTCTAGGCAGTCCCAGTGAGCTCCCGTGCCCGTATGCGTGCCCAGGAGTCGGCATTCAGCACCTCGGCCACCGAGTCGGCCTCGGTGACACTGTGCTCGGAGACTACCGAGGCCACGGTATCGACGATGCCGAGGAACGGCAGGCGTCCGGCCAGAAAGGCCTCGACGCAGACCTCGTTGGCGGCGTTGTAGACGGCCGGTGCCGTGCCGCCGGCCGCGCCGACGTGGCGGGCCAGCGCGACGGCGGGGAAGGCCCCGTCGTCGAGCGGCTCGAACGTCCAGGTGTGTGCGGTGGTCCAGTCGACCCCGGGTGCGGCGTCGGCGACCCGCTCGGGCCAGCCGAGGGCCAGCGCGATGGGCAGGCGCATGTCGGGCGGGCTGGCCTGGGCGATGGTCGAGCCGTCGACGAACTCGACCATCGAGTGGATGACCGACTGCGGGTGGACGACGACGTCGATGCGCTCGAAGCCGATGTCGAAGAGCAGGTGCGCCTCGATGACCTCCAGGCCCTTGTTGACGAGCGTGGCGGAGTTCACCGTGATCATCGGCCCCATCGACCAGGTGGGGTGGGCGAGGGCCTGCTCGGGAGTCACCTCCGCGAGATCCGCGCGCGACCTGCCGCGGAAGGGCCCGCCGCTCGCGGTGACGACCAGGCGGCGCACGGCGGAGGCGTCGGGGCCCGTGGGACCCGCCGCCCACAGGCACTGGGCCAGCGCGGCGTGCTCGGAGTCGACCGGGATCAACTGGCCGGGCTTGGCCAGGCGCTTGACCAGCGGCCCTCCGACGATCAGTGACTCCTTGTTGGCGAGCGCGAGCACCCGGCCGGCCTCCAGCGCGGCCAGCGTGGAGGTCAGTCCCAGCGCGCCGGTGATGCCGTTGAGCACGACGTCGGCGGGCCAGGAGGCGGCCTCGGCCACCCCTTCCCGACCGGCCAGCACCTGCGCGTCCACCCTGCGCGCGGCCAGGGCCTCGCGCAGTTCCGGCACCGCGTCGGGGTCCGCGACGGCGACCACATCGGGCCTGAACTCGGCCGCCTGCCCGGCCAGCAGGTCGATCCGGCCACCGTAGGCGGCCAGCGCCGCCACCCGGAACCGGCCGGGGTTGCGGGCGATGACGTCGAGGGACTGGGTCCCGATGGACCCGGTCGAGCCGAGCAGGACGACGGAGCGGACGGTGTCTGGCTGCACCGTCCCATTCTCCCGGCTCGGGCCGCGCTGTCGAATCGGCCACATCCACACGGAAATCTGTTAGGCGTGAAACACACGATAAAAAGCGATATTTAAGTCCAAATTTAGTCATATCAATAGTCGCAAACCTTGAGAAATGCGTATGTACGGCGCACTAGCTTCCCGGAACAGCAACGGGCCTCGGGAGGTACATATGCGACGCACAACACGGCTCATCCCTATTCTCACCGCCGTCGCGGGAAGCACCCTGCTCACCGCGACGATCGCGCACGGCGCCACGGGCACGGGCGCCACGGGCACAGGCACGGCGGGCACGGGCACGGATGGGGGCGGGGGTGTCACCGCGGCGCGGGCCGTTCCCCATCCGGTCGAGAAGGAGGCGGCCGACACCAAGGCGGAGCAGCGAACCGTCCAGCGCTACTGGACGGAGGCGAAGATGGAGGCGGCACAACCACTCGCCACCCTCATCCCGAAGAAGGACGGCGCCCGCCTCACCGCGGCGGCGATCATGGCACAGGCCGCGGCCGATCCCGTCTCCGTCCCCGCGACCGTGCCGAACGGCGACACCGTCACGGCCACCGAAATGGCCGACAGGGGCTCGGCGGCCGTCCGCGCCTCCACCGGCGCGCCGTGGACCCGCGGCGGGGCGATCGCCAAGACCGCCGGCCGGGTGTTCTTCACCTACCAGGGCCGCAACGCCTCGTGCTCGGCGAACGCGGTGACGAGCGAGAACAGGAGCACCGTGATCACCGCGGGGCACTGCGTGCGGATGGGCGGGGCCTTCCACAGCAACTGGGTGTTCGTACCGGGATACGAGAACGGCAACCGGCCCTACGGCACGTGGGTGGCGACCACGCTCTACACCACCCCGCAGTGGAACAACACCGAGGACATCAACTACGACGTGGCCTCGGCCGTGCTGGCCCCGCTGAACGGCAGATCGCTGACCGACGTGGTCGGCGGCCAGGGCGTCTCCTTCAACCAGTCGCGCCGGGCGCAGATGCACTCCTTCGGCTACCCGGCGGCCGGTCCTTACGACGGTTCCAAGCTGGTCTACTGCGCCGGACGAGCCTTCGACGACTTCCTGATGTCCCGCGACATCGGACTGAACTGCAACATGACCGGCGGGTCGAGTGGCGGCCCCTGGTTCCTCGGCTTCAACGAGAGCACCGGCCTGGGCACCCTGAACTCGGTGAACAGCTTCAAGTACGACTTCGCGTCCGGCTGGATGTTCGGCCCGTATTTCGGCACCGACGCGCAGGCCGTCTACGAGGCCGCCCAGACAACCGGCGCCCCCTGAGATTCACCGAGCACCCGACGGACCCGAATGCCCTAAAAGTAATCACAGAGATACTCTCCGTAGTGCAAACTCGGGTCTCATGACCTCAAGCCTCCCCCTGCTTGCGGCCGCCCCGCTCGTCGCCGGGCTGCTGAGCGCCCCGACGACCGGCGTGACGGCCACCTGGCAGACGGCCGCCGAGCCCGGGCGGCGGGCCGTGAACATCCCCGCCCACCCTCTCACCGCGAAAGTCGCGGCGTCCGGCATGCCGGACGTCGTCGAGCACAGGACCGCTCCCACCGCGTCGGAGCGGAAGCGCGTGCTCGGCTACTGGACCCCCCGCCGGATGGCCTCGGCGCTCCCGGTCGACCGGCTCTCGAAGGCCACCGGGTTCCTCGGACGCCTCTTCGCCCGGGCCGGCCGGGGGGTCACCCCCCACCGGAGCCCGAACGGCGCCGCCGCACGCACCTCCGGCGCCCGCTGGACCTCCGGCGGGATGGTCGAACGCACCACGGGGCGGGTGTTCCTGACCATCAAGGGCAGCGACTTCGTGTGCTCGGCGAGTTCGGTCAGGAGTGCCAACAGGGATCTGGTCGTGACCGCCGGTCACTGTGTCAAGGACGGTGCCGGCGCCTGGGCCGACAACTGGACCTTCGTCCCCGGCTACTCCCAGGGCCGTCGCCCGTACGGGCAGTACACCGCGCGCCGCATGTTCGTCGCGGGTCCCTGGTCGCGCGGCGGGGACGACAGCCACGACATCGGCATGGTGGCGGTCAACACCGATGACGGCAAGCACCTCGGCGACGCCGTCGGTGGTCAACAGATCGCTTTCGGCACCCCCAGAGGGCACCTCACCAGCGGTTTCGGCTTCCCCGCCGACTCGCCCTACGACGGTGAACACCTGGTCTACTGCGCGGACACGCTCCGCGACGACCCGAACGGGCAGACCGGCGACCAGGGGATGCGCTGCGACATGACCGCCGGATCCAGCGGGGGCCCGTGGCTGAGCGGCTTCGACGCCTCCACCGGCCGCGGCACGATCGTCTCGGTCAGCAGTTTCAAGTACAGCGACGACCACCGCACCATGTACGGCCCCTACTTCGGCGACTCGGCCAAGGATCTCTATACCGTGGCCGGAACGTCGTGACACCGGCAGGAGCAGGGCCCGCGTCCCCGGTGGGAGGAGCGCGGGCACGCGGGGCGAGATGATCGCCGGGCTCACAGAACCGGGCTCATTGAGCCGGGCTCACAGGGTCAGGCCGGTGAGGACCATGACCTTCTCGTAGGTGAGGTCGGCGATGGCCGAGCGGATGCCCTCGCGGCCGACGCCCGAGTCCTTGACCCCGCCGTAGGGCATCTGGTCGGCACGGTACGACGGCACGTCACCGATGATCACTCCACCGACCTCAAGCTCCCGGTTGGCCCGGAAGGCGGCATCGAGACTGCGGGTGAACACCCCGGCCTGCAGGCCGTACTTGGAGTCGTTGACCGCGGCGAACGCCTCGTCCACTCCGGACACCGTCTGGACGATCATCACGGGGCCGAAGACCTCCTCACAGGAGACCTTGGCGTCGGCGGGCACGTCGGCGAGAACCGTCGGCGCGACGGTCGCGCCGTCGCGGGTGCCGCCGGTCAGCAGACGGGCGCCGGCCGCGACGGCCTCATCGACCCACTGTTCCACGCGTTCCGCGGCCTCGACGGACACCAGCGGGCCCACCTGCGTCTTCTCGTCGGCGGGGTCACCGACGACCAGGGCCTCGACGGCCGGGAGGAGCCTGGCCACGAAGTCGTCGTGCACCGACGCCTCGACGATCACCCTCTGGACGGCGATGCAGCTCTGACCGGCCTGGTAGTTGGAGAACAGGGCGATCCGCGAGGCGGCCCAGTCGAGGTCGGCGCCGGCGAGCACGACCGCGGCGGCGTTGCCGCCGAGTTCCAGGGTCACGTGCTTGCGCGGGACCTGCTCCAGGATCGCGTACCCCACGGGGGCCGATCCCGTGAAGGAGACGACAGGCAGGCGCGGGTCCTCCACCAGCCCTCCGGCGCGGTCGTTGGGCACCGGGAGCACCGAGAACATCCCCTGCGGCAGGTCGGTCTCGGCCAGGATCTCGCCCAGGACCAGCGCGGAGACCGGCGTCGCCGGGGCGGGCTTGACGACGATCGGGGCACCGGCCGCGATCGCCGGGGCCACCTTGTGCGCCACCAGGTTGAGCGGGAAGTTGAACGGGGTGATGCCCAGGACCGGGCCGTGCGGGACACGCGAGATGTAGGCGAGGCGGCCCGCGGAGGCGGCCTCGGTGTCCAGGCGCATGGTCTCGCCGCTGAGGCGGCGGGTCTCCTCGGCCGCGAACCTGAAGGTGGAGATCGCCCGACCGACCTCGCCGCGGGCCCAGAAGATCGGCTTGCCGTTCTCCTCGCTGATGAGACGGGCGATCTCGTCGGCGCGCTCGGCCAGGCGGCGCGAGACGTGCGCGAGGGCATCGGCGCGCACGTGGATCGGGAGCGCGGCCGCCTCCTTCCGCACGGCCGCCGCGGCGGCTACGGCCTCCTCGACCTGGTCGGCGGTCGGCACGGAGCAGACGGCGACGACTCGGCCGTCATGCGGGTTGGTCACGGTGAGCTCGGCGTCACCCGTGGCGGGGCGTCCGGCGAGCCAGAAGGGGCGCACGTCCATACCTCGACGCTATGTCACCGGCGCGGGCACGGCCTTACTCCACTCCGCACAAGAGCCCCGCACCGGTACACCTTTCCGGCCAATAGTTCATCTAGTTCATCCACCCCGGCCCTGCACCAAAAAGAGGGGCATTTGAGGATATTCCTTACATGCCGCCGGTTTAGATGATCTTCGCCGTGGCTAAGTCACCGGATGGACACTCAGAGCGGAAGGGCGTGGGCGCATGACCTCCTCGGCGCCGCGCGGCCTTCAGGGCGCCTATCTCCTCGGTGAACGGGCCTCCCACGACGAACTGCGTGCGAAACTGCTCGACGTCGCCAGCCAGTTGCTGGTCACCATCGGCCCGGAGAGCCTGTCGATGCGCCGCATCGCCACCGAGGCGGAATGCTCGACGACGGTCATCTACACCATGTTCGGCAGCAAGGAGGGCCTGGCCGAGGCTCTTTACCTGGAAGGCTTCGAGCGCTTCCGGCGGCGCCTGGAGGCCGTGTCACCGCGCAAGGACGCCCTGGAGCACCTCATCGCACTCGGCCCCGTCTACCGGGAGGCCGCGCTGGACGAGCCCGGCTACTACGCCCTGATGTTCGAGCGCGCGATCCCCGGCTTCGTACCGAGCGAACGGGCCAGGACCCTGGCCCGCGCGGCACTGAACATCGTCGACCGAGTGATCTCCGACTGCATCTCGGCCGGATACATCGTCCCCACCCAGCCCAGGAAGATCGCTGACGCCGTGTGGGCCGCCGCCCAGGGCGCGATCAGCCTGGAACGTGCCGGACACCTGCGCGACAGCAGCACCTACGACACGGTCACCTACGCCGTCCTCTCCCGCTACCTGGTCACCGACCCCTGCCGGAAGTGACCGGCTCACCGGGTGGGCCCGTCACCCGGCGACGGCCAGGGCGATCCAGAGTTCGGCGCGGGCCGCCGGGTCGTCGAGATCACGGCCGACGAGTTCGGCGACCCGGCGCATGCGGTAGCGCAGGGTGTGCCGGTGCACCCCGAGCCGCTGCGCCGCCGCGTCCCAGTGGCCGTTGCAGTCCAGGTAGACCCGCAGGGACTCCAGCAGGTCGGCGCGCGAGCCGTACTTTCTGAGCGGGGCGAGCAGAGCCGAGGAGAACGCCGCCGCCGCGCCGGAGTCGAGCAGGGCGAGCAGTCCCTGGCCCGCCAGGTCGGCGAAGCGCATCACCGGCACCGCGCCGCGCCTGGCCGCGGCGAGCGCCCGGTCGGCCTGGTCGAGTCCGGTACGTAGATCGTCGAGGCCCACGGAGTCGCCGACCCCGACGGGGCCGTGCTCGCCGAGCGCCGCGGCCACGGCACCGGCCCCCGAGGCCGGGACGAGCAGGACCACCCGGTCACCGTCGGCGGCCGCGAACGCCTCGCCCGCGGTCTCCAGCACGGCCTCCGGCTCACCGGCGCAGGCGAGGACCACCAGGGGGCCTGCGGGAAGCCGCTCCCCCAGCCGCTCCAGCGTCTCGCACCCGGCGTCCGGCTGCCCGGCCAGCAGCAGCCGCAGCACCGCCGAGCGGACCCGGCGCTCGGCGGCCAGGTGCTCCCTGCCGTGCTCGACGGCGAGCGTCAGCAGGGATCCGGCGGCGTTGACCACGGTGTGCGCGACCGGGGTGAAAGGCCGGCCGAGGCCGACGGCGAGGAATCCCCTGACGCGGCGGGCCCCGAACGGTTGCACGATGACGTTCTCCTTGGGCGAGGAGAGTGCCACGCTCGCGGGCGCGCCACGGTTGCTGACCTTTCTCAGCCGCTCCAGCTCGGGGCCGAGGCCGTCGGCGGCTCCAGCCGACCCCCTGCCCGCCGCATGCCGCACGCCCCCCGCCTCGTCGAGCAGGATCGCCCAGCCGTCCAGCTCGCGGGCCAGCCGGTCGATCACCGCGCGAGGCCCCTCGGGGCGCAGGGCGGCGCGGGTGAGGCGGCCCTGGGCGGCGAAGGCGCGGCTGAGCTCGTCGTACTGCTCCGCGGCGAGCAACTCGCTGACCGCCTTGCCGATGGCGACGAACGGGGTGTCGCGCGGCACCTCAAGCAGCGGCAGCCCCGCCCGCGTGGCAGCCTCCACCAGTTCCCCGGGGATCGTCTCGTGCCCGAGCCCGACACCGAATCCGAGGCCGGCGACTTCCCTGCCGACCAGGCGCTCGACGTAAGGCCCGGCGTTGCCCGCGTCCAGGCGCATGCCCGTGGTGAGGACCAGCTCCCCACCTTCAAGAAAGGGGGTGGGATCCTCCAGCTCGCTGACCGCCACCCATCGCACCGGCCGGTCGAGCGCGTCCCCTCCGGCGAGCACGCCGAGCCCGAGCGGCGGTCGTCGTACGACGGTGCGCAGCGTCGGCGCCACACCCACCCCCATTTTGTACGTTACGTCCAGTGTCCCCCATCAATTTTGCCATAGTGCATCATCGGCACACCGACATCCGCGACATACCTTCACATCATGAGCACCGTCACCGAGGGCGGCCCCTCGCTTCCGCAGGAACGCCGCATCGTCACCGAGATCCCCGGCCCGAAGTCCCGTGAGCTGTTCGCACGTAAGCAGGCCTCGGTACCACCGGGTATCGGCACCACGCTGCCCGTCTTCGTGACGCATGCCGGAGGCGGTGTCGTCGTCGACGCCGACGGCAACTCCCTGATCGACTTCGGTTCCGGCATCGCGGTGACCAGCGTCGGCAACGCCGCCCCGCGCGTCGTCGAGCGGGTGCGCAAGCAGGTCGCCGACTTCACGCACACCTGCTTCATGGTCACACCGTACGAGTCGTACGTGCAGGTCGCCGAGAAGCTCAACGAGATCACCCCGGGCGACCACGAGAAGCGCACCTTCCTGCTCAACAGCGGCGCCGAGGCCGTGGAGAACGCGGTCAAGGTCGCCCGCCAGGCCACCGGCCGCCAGGCGGTCGTCGTCTTCGACCACGGCTACCACGGCCGGACCCTGCTGACGATGACGCTGACCGCCAAGAACATGCCGTACAAGCACGGCTTCGGCCCGTTCGCCCCCGAGGTCTACCGGATGCCGCTGGCCTACCCGTTCCGCTGGCCCACCGGCCCGGAGAACTGCGCCGAGGAGGCCGCCGCCCAGGCGATCGACCAGATCGCCAAGCAGATCGGCGCGGAGAACGTCGCCGCCGTGGTGATCGAGCCGATCGCGGGCGAGGGCGGCTTCATCGAGCCCGCCAAGGGCTTCCTGCCGAAGATCGCGGAGTTCTGCCGGGAGAACGGCATCGTCTTCATCGCCGACGAGGTCCAGACCGGCTTCTCCCGCACCGGCGACCTGTTCGCCTGCGAGGACGAGGGCATCGTGCCCGACATCATCGTCACCGCCAAGGGCATCGCGGGCGGCCTCCCGCTGTCCGCGGTCACCGGCCGGGCCGACCTCCTGGACAGGGTTCACGTGGGCGGGCTGGGCGGCACCTACGGTGGCAACCCGCTCGCCTGCGAGGCGGCGCTGGGCGTGCTGGAGACCATCGAGGCCGACGACCTGACCGGAAAGGCCCGCCGCATCGGCGAGACCATGCTCCCCCGGCTGCGCGCCATGGCGGAGCGGAACCCGATGATCGGTGACGTACGCGGCCGGGGGGCCATGATCGCCATCGAACTGGTGGTCCCCGGCACCAAGGACCCGCACCCCACGGCGGCGGGCGAGATCGCCAGGAGGTGCCACGCCGAGGGCCTGCTCGTGCTGACCGCGGGCACCTACGGCAACGTGCTGCGCTTCCTGCCACCGCTGGTCATCCCCGACCACCTGCTGGAGGAAGGCCTCACGATCCTGGAGAAGGCCATAAGCGAGGTCTGACGGTTTAGACCCCACCAAATAGGGCACCCGGCTTGATGCTGAGTGCCCTATTTGCCGTTATACGGCCTGCATGTAGGCCGTGATTTAACCACCGCTTGACACCTACCACAGCGATCACGGGCCGTGACCGCGTTATAACGGTTCCGATATGAAAGTGCGCGATCACGACAGGGAACGTGTCGACATCCTCCCCACGGCCGAGCCGCGGGAGAGAACCAGGGGTCTCCACGCTGGAGGGATTTAAGATGAGTTGGCGGCCGGCTGGCACGGCACACGTCACGATGACCTTCGATCCCGAGGGACTGACCCGCCCCCAGTGCGAGGGCGACGCCTGCGTGGCCTGTCACAAGAAGTGGCCCCGCCCGCGCATCAGGATCGGCCGCCTTCCCGATGGCAACGCCCTCTTCGCCTGCCCCGAGTGCGCCGAGGCACTGCTGCCGCAGCAGGACGACACCCACTCCCTCCCCCGGCGCGTGGCCTTCTCCTAGGGCTCCGCCCGGCCGGAACAGCCGGCACAGCCGGAACGGCGACGGCCAGGAAGGGGACGCCTCACTCTCCCGGCTCGTCCCTCGCGGCCTGTCGGGGCGCAGCCGGAACGGTGGTCAGAAGGGGACCCGGTGCGTCAGGCCGACAGGAGAGCGGGGGTGGCCTGGTCGCGCATGCCCCACGGAGAGCCGTAGGCATTGAGCAGTTCCAGGAAGGGCACCGCGTCGAACGCCTCGGGGCCGAGCACCCCGGTGCCCGACCAGGCGCCGGTGGCCAGCAACTCCAGGGCGACCACCGGGTGCACCGCCGTCTGCCAGACCACGGCCTGGCAGCCGTACTCCCGCATCGACCACTCGTTGTCGACCACGTGGTAGAGGTAGACCTCGCGCGGCTCCCCGTCCTTGCCCACGCCCTTCACCCAGGTCCCGGCGCAGGTCTTGCCCCGCATCCGGTCACCGAGCGTGGCCGGGTCGGGGAGGCTGGCCGCGACCACGTCGCGCGGTGAGGTCTCGACCCCGCCTACCTTGATCTTGCCCACCCGATCCAGGCCCAGCTTGTGCAGGGTCTTCAGGACTCCGATGAACTCCTCGCCGAGACCGTACTTGAACGTCACCCGCCTGGCGTCGATGTAGCGCGGCACGAGGAGCACCTCCTCGTGCTCGACGTTGACGCACTCGACGGGCCCGATCCCCTCGGGGAAGTCGAACACCTCGGGCTCGCTGAACGGCTCGGTGGTGTGCCAGTCGCCGTCCTCCCAGATCACCGGCGGATTGAGGCACTCCTCGATGGTCGTCCAGATGGAGAAGGTCGGCGCGAAATCATAGCCCTCGACCACCAGGTTGGAGCCGTCGCGGACACCGATCTCCTCGATGCTCTCGAAGAGGTGCTCGGCGGCGTAGCGCGCGAACACGTCGGCCAGCCCCGGTTCCACCCCCATGCCGACCAGCGCCAGCCCGCCCCGCTCCCGCCATGCCTCGCCGAGGGCGAACTGCTCGTCGCCGAGCTTCACACCGGTCAGCTCGTACGGTCTGCGGGGATGGGGGCGCGACAGCGACATCGCCATGTCGAGGTAGCGGGCTCCGGCGTTGAGCGCCGCCTCGAACAGGGACATGGTGAAGCGGGGGTCCACCGCGTTGAAAAGCACATCGCAGCGGTGCTCGGCGAGGGCGGCCTCGACCGCCGCCCGGTCGGAGGCGTCCAGCTCGATGGCGCTGAAACGCGGATCCGCGATCCTGGCCACGACGGCGGCGGCCCGGTTCTGTTGAGAGTCGGCGACCACGATGTGTTCGAAGAAATCTCGGCGTGCGGCGATCGGGACGACGGCGGAGCCGACGCCGCCCGCTCCAACAAGAAGGATTCTCATGGCGGCTAGCCTACCCACTGACTGGTCGACCAGTCGACATTAAGAGCATGATTTTCCCACTGAATCCATCGCCAAAGACGATCAAAACAACGAAAATCGAAGCCCGTTACCGGAAATGCAGACATAGCAGATCGGGCCGGCCCGCACATCGCGTTCCGCCCCCGACGGCCGTGCGTGGCCTCAGCCGGAGATCTCGGTCTTTCCGGGCTCTGCGGACGTCAGGAGCTTCTTCCAGCGTTCCGCCCAGTCGGCGTAGTCGGTGCACTCCCCGCCCAGGCCGCCGCAGTCCCTCGCCGGGCGAGCGGCGAAGAGGACGTCGCGCAGCCGGCGGTTGTCACGCACCTGGTAGACCTCGCACATCCGGCGACCGCGCCCGTCGCACGCCTCCGGGTTGGCCGGGGCGAGACCGGTCCAGGCCGCGGCGGGGCGCTGTGCCCGCGCCGAGCTCATCCAGCTCAGCCACCGGTAGGCGCAGTTCGGGCTGGCGGGCCTGGCCGCGAGCATCCACGAATCGACCCACCCCGTCGCCGGGACCCCCTTCAACGCCTTCATCGGCCGGCCCGCGCGCCGGAAGAGGTCCAGGTGGTAGGGCAGGACCTGGGCGATCCGCACCTGCTCCGCCGACAGTGCCCTGACCAGGTCGAGCGAGCCGTCCCAGTAAACCCGGTCGGCCCCTTCGCCCTCGGCGAGAAGCCTCACCGCGGCGTCGAGCTGGGCGGGGGTGAGCTGGAACGGATCCTTGATCTTCAGCTGGGGGCGCGTCTCCCTGAGGGCGAGCGCGGCGTCGGCGATGCTCAGCGGGCTGTTCCTGATCGCCGCCGAGGCCTTCCCGTACAGGGCCAGGGGCCCCTGCGGGCCGTTCCCCTCGCGGATCACCTGGTTCACCCCCCACAGGTAGGGGATGCCGTAGACCTTGCCGTCCTCGCGCAGGCCGGGCAGCTCGCGCAGGCGCTTGGGGATCCGCCTGTAGTCCGCGACCAGCGCGGTGTCGAGCGGCGCCACCTTCCCCTGCGCCACCAGCAGACCGGCCAGGTCGGGGGCGGCCGAGAGCACGTCATAGCCGCCCCGGGCGAACCTGGCCGCCATCTCCTCGCTGGTGCGGACCCGGTCCAGCTTGACGACGCAGCCGCTCTCCCGCTCGAAGGGCGCCAGCCAGTTGACCCGCGAACTGGCCCCGCCGTACTCGACGTACCCCTGGAACGTGAGCACCTGGAGCACGCCCTCGCCCTTGCCGATGGACGCCGACGGCGCTGGGCTGGAGGTTGCGGCGGAGGTCGCCCTGGACTCGGAGCCCGGCGTCGCGACGGGAGCGGCGGAGGGCGTGCCGGAGGGCGTGGGGCTCCGCACCGGCCGGGTCGCGCTCGCGGCCCCCACCTGGGTCAAGGTTGCGAGCACCAGGCCGCCCGCCCCCAGCAGTGTCCCGAGGCGTGCGCGACGAAACCTGTCCCTGCCCACGAGGCCCACGAGGTTTCCTCCCGACGTCGCCACCGATCTGCCCGGGAGCCTACCGGCCATCCCCGGCCTCCGCGGTCCGTTGGACGTGCGTGACCCGGCCCCCCTGCGGTTCCCGCAGGCCGGGCACGCGCCGGGGCACGTGTGAGGCCCGCGCCCCGGCAGGAGGGGCGCGGGCCTCACGGTTCAGGGGCCATCGGCCGTCGACGACACACCTGGCCAGGCGGAGCCGGCCCGTCGGTGGTCGGTACAACTAGCCGTTGGTGGGGAAGCCGAGGTTGACGCCGCCGTGGCTCGGGTCGAGCCAGCGGGAGGTGACGACCTTGCCCCGGGTGTAGAAGTGCACGCCCTCGGTCCCGTGGACATGGGTGTCGCCGAAGAGCGAGGACTTCCAGCCGCCGAAGCTGTAGAAGGCCATCGGCACCGGGATCGGCACGTTGATGCCGATCATGCCGACCTCGACCTCGTTCTGGAAACGCCGGGCCGCGCCGCCGTCGTTGGTGAAGAGCGCGGTGCCGTTGCCGAACTCGCCGCCGTTGATCAACTCCAGGCCCTCCTCGTACGAGGAGACCCGGACGATCGCCAGAACCGGACCGAAGATCTCCTCGGTGTGAACCCGCGAGCCGGCCGGCACGTGGTCCAGGACCGTGGGCCCCAGCCAGAAGCCGGGGGCCTCCTCGGCGGCGGCGCCGCCCAGGACCGGGGTCCTGCGGCCGTCCACGACGAGCTTCGCACCCTCGGCGACGCCCAGGTCCAGATAGGAGACGACCTTGTCGCGGTGGACCTCGGTGACGAGGGGCCCCATCTGGGAGGACGGGTCGTCGCCGGGACCGACGGTCAGCTCCGAGACCCGGGAGACGATTCTGTCGACCAGCTCGTCGCCGACCGGGTCCACGGCCAGCACGACGGAGATCGCCATGCAGCGCTCACCGGCCGAGCCGAAGCCCGCCGACACTGCGGCGTCGGCGACCAGGTCGAGGTCGGCGTCGGGCAGCACCAGCATGTGGTTCTTGGCGCCGCCGAGCGCCTGGACCCGCTTGCCGTGACGGGTGCCGGTCTCGTAGACGTACCTGGCGATGGGCGTGGATCCGACGAACGAGATCGCGCGCACGTCCGGGTGCTCCAGCAACCGGTCCACCGCCGTCTTGTCGCCCTGGACGACGCCGAAGACGCCGTCCGGCAGCCCGGCCTGCTTCCAGAGCGAGGCCATCAGCAGCGATGCCGAGGGGTCCTTCTCCGACGGCTTGAGGATGAAGGCGTTGCCCGCGGCGATCGCGATCGGGAACATCCACATCGGCACCATGGCCGGGAAGTTGAACGGGGTGATCCCGGCGACCACGCCCAGCGGCTGGCGGATCGAGTAGGAGTCGACCCGGGTGGAGACGCCCTCGGAGAAGCCGCCCTTGAGCAGGTGCGGGATGCCGCAGGCGAACTCCACGACCTCCAGGCCGCGAGCGACCTCGCCCAGCGCGTCGGAGTGGACCTTGCCGTGCTCGGCGCTGATCAGCGCCGCGATCTCGTCGCGGTGGGCGTACATCAGCTCGCGGAAGCGGAACAGCACCTGCGAGCGCTTGACCAGCGAGGCGTCCCGCCAGGCGGGCCAGGCCGCGACGGCGGCGGCCACGGCCGCGTCGACCTCGTCCACCGAGGCGAGGTGGACCCGCCCCGTGACCTCTCCGGTCGCGGGGTTGAAGATCTCGGAGGTGCGACCGGAGCCCTCGACGGGGCTCCCGCTGATCCAGTGGGTGACGTTCTTCACGAGACGACCTCGGCATTGATGGTTTCGAGTACACCGACGATGATTCCGAGGCCTTCGGCGGCCTCCTCCATGGTCAGGGTGAGCGGCGGGGCCATACGGAGCACGTTGCCCCGCAGCCCGCCCTTGCCCGCCAGCAGGCCGGCCTTCCTGCTCTCCTCCATGAAGCGGTTGGCGAGCGCCGGGGAGGGCTCGCCCGTCGCCGGGTCGACCAGCTCGACGGCGAACATCAGCCCCCTGCCGCGGATGTCGCCGACGACCGGCAGGCGCGGCGCGGCCTCGCGGAGCCCATCGATGATCAGGGCGCCGGTCCTGGCGGCGGAGGCCTGCAGGTCGTGGTCGAGAACGTAGTCCAGGGTGGCGTTGGCCGCGGCCATGGAGAGCGGGTTGCCGCCGAAGGTGGCCAGCCCGACGGCGTGGAGGTTGTCCATCAGGTCACCGCGGGCGACGACGCCGCCCACCGCGAAGCCGTTGCCCAGCCCCTTGGCGAAGGTCATCATGTCGGGCGTGACGCCGTGGTTCTGAATACCGAAGAAGGCCGAGCCGGTACGGCCCCAGCCGGTCTGCACCTCGTCGGAGATGAACAGGATCCCCTCGGAGTCGAGGACCTCCTTGTAGGCGGCGAACAGCCCGTCGGGGGCCATGGTGAAGCCGCCCACACCCTGGATCGGCTCGGCGATCAGCGCCGCCACGTCACTGGAGACGGCGGTGGAGAGCACGTGGCGCAGGTCGTTGACGCAGGCCTCGATGTAACCGGCGTCGGACAGACCGCGGAACTGGGTGAGGTGCCGGTCGGCTCCGTGCAGGAAGTGCACGTTCAGCGGCGACAGCGAGCTGTTCTTCCAGGAGCGGTTGCCCGTGACGCCGATCGTGCCGAAGGAGCGGCCGTGGTAGCTCTGCCGCATGGCGAGCACCTGGTCGGACCTGCGCGCGTAGGTCGCCAGCAGCAGCGCGGTCTCGTTGGCCTCGGTACCGGAGTTGGTGAAGAAGACCTTCGCGTCCTGGATGCCGGAGAGCCTGGCGATCTTCTCGGCCAGCTCGACCTGGCCGCGCAGCAGGTAGACGGTGGAGGTGTGCACGACGCCGGTGGCGAGCTGCCGCTCCACGGCCTCCCGCACCTCGGGCACGTCGTACCCGATCATGTTGGTCAGGATGCCCGCGAAGAAGTCAAGGTAGCTCTTGCCCGACGCGTCGACTACCCGGTTGCCCTTGCCCGAGACGATCTCGATGGGCTCGTCGTAGTAAAGGGCCAGCCAGTTGGGCATTACCGCGCGATGGCGCGCAAGGAGGTCCGACATACATCGAGTATCGCCGCTCGGAGCCACCTACTCATACCATCAACATGTCGTCAGATAGTCACCAAACCCATCACACTGTCAGATCAGCGCGCCCACGTCGCCGAGCCGGCCAAACCCCCCTCAGCCCTCAGCCTTCACCAGGTCGGTGTCCGAAACGGCCGTGGCCACAGGTGCGGGCCGCAGCACCAGGAACGCCAGCGTGGCGGCGGCCAGGGTGAAGGCGAGACCCACCCAGGAGCCGAACGACATGGCGGAGACGAACGCCTCGCGCGCGGTCCCGATCACCCCCGGATCCCCCAGCCTCAGCGCCTCCCCGATCGACCTCCTGGCGGCGGCCGGGGCGTCCGCGGGCATCGACGAGGTGTAGACCCCGGCCAGCACGCTGCCCAGCACGGCGATGCTCAGCGCCATGCCGACCTGCTGGACCGTGTCGTTGAGCGCCGACCCGACACCGGCGTGCGCGGGCGGTACCGCGCCCATCAGCGTCGCGTAGGCCGCGGGACCCGCCAGCCCCCCGCCGACTCCCATGAGCATGAGACCGGTGATCAACGTGCCGTACCCGGTGTCGGCGGTCATGAAGGCGAGTACCCCGAAGCCGGACGCCATCACGGCGAGGCCGACGGCGACCAGCACCCGGTTGCTGACCTTCTGTCCCAGCCCGGCGCCGACCCCGTTGAACAGCGCGGCGGCCACGGCGTACGGCAGCAGCGCGAGACCGGCCTGCATGGGACCGTAGCCCAGCACGAACTGCAGGTACTGGGTGAGCATCAGCAGCAGCGCGCCCGTGCCGAACGACATCAGCACGATCGAGAACGAGGCGCCGCTGAAGTTCCGGTCGCGAAACAGCTCCAGCGGGAGCATCGGGTGGTCCGACCTGAGCTCCCAGATCACGAACGCCCCCAGCGCGACCACCGCCACACCCGCGGCGGCCAGCGACTCCGCCGAACTCCAGCCCGCCGTCGGCGCGGAGATGACCACGTAGACCAGTGCGCTCATGCCGACCGTGGACAGCACCACGCCGACCGGGTCGAGCCGCCTGGCCGGACCGCGTGACTCGGGCATCAGCAGCACCGCCGCGATGACGGCGACGATCGCGACGGGCACGTTGAGCAGGAAGATCGATCCCCACCAGTAGTGTTCCAGCAGGAAACCGCCCAACGTGGGACCGGCGATCACACCGACCATGGCCACCGCGCTCCACGCGGCGATCGCCTTACGGCGCTCCTCCTCGTCGAAGACGGTGATCAGGATCGACAGGGTGCTCGGCATCAGGATGGAGCCGCCGACGCCCATCAGCGCGCGGGCGCCGATCAGGTGCCAGGGTTCGGTGACCAGCACGGCGACCAGCGAGGCGCCGCCGAACAGCACCAGGCCGATGATCAGGAAACGCTTACGGCCGTAACGGTCCGACAGGCTGCCCGAGGTGAGCAGTAGCCCGGCGAAGACCAGGACGTAGGCGTCGATGATCCACTGAATGTCCGCGGGAGTGGCTCCCAGGTCGACCATCAGGGCCGGGATGGCCAGGTTCAGGACCGTGTTGTCCACCACCAGGACCAGCAGGCTCAGACAGAGCACTCCGAGGATCCACCAGCGCCTCGGATCGCGTTCGACTCGTACAGCGTTCGATTTCACTCGCACACTGTACGACAAGCTCGTACGGCGTACTACCAGATTTATGCTTGAAGCGTGAAACAGCACTTCAGCTCCGTCTGGACACGCGAGCCGCGCACCACCAAGAGCCCGGGGCTCGGCCGCGCCCAGATCGTGCGAGAGGCGATGGCACTGCTCGACAGCGAAGGGCTGGACGCGCTGAGCATGCGCCGCCTGGGCGCCAGGCTCGGCTCGGGGGCCACCAGCATCTACTGGCACGTGGCCAACAAGGACGAACTGCTGGAACTGGTCCTCGACGAGGTCTACGGCGAGCTCACGGTCCTGGACGTCCAGGAGACCACCTGGCGCAACTCCGCGGCCTCCTTCGCCTACAGCATGCGCCAGATACTCTTCACGCACCCCTGGGTGATCAACCTCATCGGGACCGTCCCCGGCATCGGCCCCAACGCGATACTGCTGATGACCCGGCTGGTCGCCACCTTCGACCACGCCGGCTTCCGCGGCCTCGACCAGGACTACGCGGCCTCGACGCTCATGGCCTACGTGGCCGGGGTCACCACGCCCGAGCTCTCCTGGCGGACCATGATGGAACGGACGGGCCTCGACTCCAACGAGCTGAACTCGGCACTCCAGCCGGCGGTGGAGAAGGCCGCGGCCGGCCACCCCGATCTGGCCGCCCGCTACATCGAGTTCAGGAACATCGACGTCGACACCACCAGGGCACTCAACTTCGAGTTCGGCCTTACCTGCCTCCTCGACGGCCTGGAGGCCCGGCTGAACCGCGCGGCCCAGGCTCCGGCGCCGACCCGCGAAGACGGTGTCGCGGGCCCGTTGTCGTAAGGACACGGACGGGAGGTAAGCAGCATGTAAATGGGGGGCCATACGTACTTACAATCTGATCAGATACTCTCTGTGGGTGCTCCCTACTGTCGCCGACGTCCTCGCCCTGGACACCGTCCGCCGGGGCAATCCACAGGTCGTAGCGGGGGCCGACCGGTTGGACAGCCGGGTGCGCTGGGTGCACGTGGGCGAGGTCACCGATATCGCCCACCTGCTACGCGGGGGCGAACTCGTGCTCACCACCGGTATAGCCCTCCCTGACGACCCCGGCAAGCTCGCCAACTATGTCGCCGAACTGGCCGCCGTGGGCGCGTCAGGGCTGATCGTGGAGCTGGGCCGCAAGTTCATCGGGGAGTTACCCCATGCCGTGATCAACGCCGCCGAGGTGCACGGCCTGCCCCTGGTGACCCTGGCCATGGAGACGCCGTTCGTGCAGATCACCGAGTCGGTGCACGCCCGGATCATCGACATCCAGCTGGAGGAGCTCCGCGCCTCCGAGCAACTGCACGAGGTCTTCACCGAGCTGTCGGTCGAGGGCGCCTCCCCCGCCAGGGTGCTCGGCCAGGTCACCCGGCTGTCCGGGCGCCCCGCGATGCTGGAGAACCTTGCCCATCAGGTCCTGGCATGCGACACCGCCGGGCACGACACCGGCACGCTACTGGCCGGCTGGGAGACCCGCTCCCGCGCGGTGGCACCCCAGCCGCGCACCGCCTACGACGCGACCTCCGGCTGGCTGGTCACCGTGGTCGGCGCCCGGGGGCAGGACTGGGGCCGTCTGATCCTGCTCTGCGACACCGAGCCCAGCCCGCGCGACATCGTGCTCGCCGAACGCGCCGCGACCACCCTCGCCCTGGGCCGCCTGCTGGAACGCCACCAGGAGTCACTGGAACGTCAGGCACACGGCACGATCATCACCGGAATCCTGACCCACGCGTACGCGGACCCGGAGGAGGCGGCGGCCCGCGCCCGCGCGGTCGGCGTGCCGCTCACCGGTCGCAGGCTCATGAGCGTGGTGCTGCGTCTGACCGAGGCGGCGGAGAAGCCGCTGGACGGCCAGGAGCAGCTCGCCCAGCTCGCCGAGCTGGGCGACACGGCCGCCGCCGCCTGCCGCGAGGCCCGCCTTCCCGCCCTGATCGGCGCCCTGGACCAGAATCGGGTCGGTGTCCTACTCCCCCTGCCACCGCGTGTCCTCCCCGAGTCCGCGCTGACCTTGCTCGCCGACCACCTGCGCGGGGCCTTCACGACCCCCTTCGTCCTCGCCGCCGGCTCCGTGGTCGAGTCGGTCCGCGACGTGCGGCGGAGTTTCCTGGAGGCCGAGCAGGTCGCCGACGTGGCCGTCAGGCAACCTGACGGCCGCGCTTTCTACCGGCTTCCCGACCTCCGGCTGAGGGGCCTGCTCCACCTCCTGCGTGACGACGCCCGGCTGCAGACCTTCGCCGAGCGCGAGCTTGGCCCGCTGCTCGCCCACGACGCCCAGCGCGGCGGCGATCTCACCAGGATCCTCCGGGTCTACCTCAACGCGGGCCGTAACAAGGCCCTCGCCGCGCAGAGAGCGCATCTGTCACGCCCCGCCTTCTACGACCGTCTCCACAGGTTGGAACGCGTCCTCGACACCGATCTGGACGATGTCGAGTCCTGTCTCTCCCTCCATGTCGCCCTTCTGGCGCTGGAATCCTTTCGGAGAGACAATCCCCGCCCCTGAAAGGTCCCCATGCCCGAGATTCTCGTCCCCGAGCCCGCCGACCTGACCCGGATGATCACCGCTGCCGGGGCGTTCTCCGTCCCCACCGGTGACGTACAACTCTCACCCGACGAGCTGGAACCCGACCAGATCCTGGCGGGCTCCCCGCGCGTTTCGTCCATCGAGCTGTGGTCCTCGCCGGACGGCAAGCAGAGCCGGGGCATCTGGGAGATCACGCCGGGGACCGTGGGCGATGTGGAACGTGACGAGATGTTCGTGGTTCTGTCCGGCCGCGCCACGCTGGAGGTCGACGGGGGTGCCGCCCTCGAACTCGTCCCCGGCTCGGTCTGCCTGCTCGCCGAGGGGGCCAAGACCGTCTGGATCGTCCACGAGACCCTGCGCAAGGTGTATCACAGCATGGGCTGACAGGATCACGGTCGTGGGTCGTACGGAACCTTGGTTCCGTACGACCCACGGCTGTCCGCCCGTTCACCGCGGTCACCGCTTTCCGCGGCGACCGTGTGCGGTGATCTGTCTTTTCCGGGCCTACTGAACCGACTTCGTACTTGAACCAACTGTGTCTGCACTAACCGTGTCTGTCGGATGCGATGTCCATCTGAACGGGGTCATCTGCGCAGATGTGGAGATCCCAGCGGCGCGGACGCGTCAGGATCGCCCCAAGGATGACACCGAGGATCACGCTTGCGATGATCACGATGAGAATGCTCAGCCCCATGACGGCTGCCTCTCGGAAAGATGTGCCGCTTGATCTGAGGAAATGCGGCCTACTGCACCGTAGCGTCGCATTCTCGCTGTCGCAACGAAACGGCCAGGGACTAATCCTTATTGACCAGGACCGTTGACCCGGTCGGGACCGTCACGGGCAGGTGAATTCTCCTGCAGGCAACACGATCTTGCGTGAGTAGCGACACTTTCTTGGGATGTTTCGCGTGTTTCGCTCCCCTTGCCCCGTAGATCTCGGCACGATGGTGCACGAACTCTGAGACCAACGGGGAGAGATATACATGTCGCGACGTCTTGTCGCCGGATTCACGGCCCTGGCACTCACCGCCACAGCGATTCCCGCTGAGGCCGAACAGGCGAGTTCGGGGTTTCCCTCCTCCGCGTTCCCACTGGGTGTGAGCATGGCCACGGTGAAAAACCAGCAGCGTGTGGCACCGGGCATTGATCTTTTCAGCGTGAAGCACGGCAAGTCCACCCAGGGCTGGACAGTCTCCGCCCTCATGCCCAACAGCCACGACAACGGCCGCCTGGACACCGCTCAGACGGTCGCCGAGGCCGTGGAGGCGGCGGGGTTCACTCCCAGCATCCTGCGGATCATGCAGCCCGCCGCAGCGGACGCCCCGGCCGTGGAGCGATACATGGTCAGGATCGGCCTGTGGTCATTCGGCAAGCGAGCCGAGGCCGACAAGGTCGTGAAGGAACTCAAGGAGCAGGGCATCCGGGCCAAGACCGACTATCTCGGCGACGACGGCACCGAGACCACCGGCCCATGGGACATGCGCGTGCTGATGATCGACTCGAAGGTGTTCAAGGGATCCTTCAAGACAAGCGTCGGCAAGAGCGTGGCCAAGCGCGAGAGCACCGGCTCGATGTCGAAACTGACCGGCGCCATCGCCGGGGTCAACGGCGGCTTCTTCAACATCCACACCGCCAAGGCCCTTCAGGGCGACCCGGTCGGTGTCTCCGTGGTGGGCGGCAGGCTGCTCAGTGAGGCCGTGCCCGGACGCAGCGGCCTCGTCATCACCCAGGGCCGCAAGGCCCGGATCACCGAGCTGCGGACCCAGGTCACCGCGATCTCCTCAGACGGTACGAAGGCCGAGGTCAACGGCATCAACCGGGCCGCCGGAACCGACGAGCTCGTCCTCTACACCGAGGAGTTCGGCAGCAAGACGGCCACCGACGGCGGCATCGAGGTCGTCATCGACGCCCAGGGCCAGGTCGTCAAGGTCCGCCAGGCCGGCGGCATCGTCGCCCGGGGCACCTCCGTGCTCCACGGCACCGGCCTGGCGGCCGTCTGGCTCCAGGAACACGCACAGGGGACATGGATGAAGCTGGACACCAAGGTCATCGACCTGCGGACGCAGCGGGCGATACCGCTCACCCCGGATACCTACATCATGGGCGGCGGGGTCGGGCTGGTCCGGAACGGCCGGGTGCGCATCACCGCGGCGGCCGACGGACATGCCTCGATCAACATGATGCTCCGGCGCCACCCACGCACGATGGTAGGTGTCAACAAGTCGGGCGGGCTGATCCTGGCCACAGTCGACGGACGCAACCCGGGTATCTCCGTGGGGGCCTCGATGGTGGAGGCTGCCCAGCTGATGCGGTGGCTGGGCGCCAAGCAGGCCATCAACTTCGATGGCGGCGGCTCCAGCGTGATGGTCGTCGGCCACAAGCCCGTCAACCGGCCCTCGGACGGCGCGGAGCGGACCGTGGGCGACGCTCTCTTCATCACGCCCTGACAGCCAATGGTTCAACGGAGAAGCCCCGGTCCTTGTCGGCCGGGGCTTCTCTCACTTCTCGGTTCTTGATTCTCAAGCGAGCCCCTCCTTTTCGGGGCTTCCCCTGGAAAACATGAAGGCCCCCACCACGAATGGTGGGGGCCCTCACATGAAAAATTGTCCGGCGGCGACCTACTCTCCCACACCGTCCCCGGTGCAGTACCATCGGCGCTGAAGAGCTTAACTTCCGGGTTCGGAATGTAACCGGGTGTTTCCCCTTCGCCATAACCGCCGTAACTCTATGAAACACACAAACACTGTTTGCTGTTTCAGAATTGCATAGTGGACGCGGGCAAGACCTTGATCTGGCGCTGCTCCGGACCCGGCGAAGGGACAGAGCGCTGCACAGATCAAGCATGTTGCTTTGTGGTCAAGTCCTCGGCCTATTAGTACTGGTCAGCTCCACACATTACTGCGCTTCCACTTCCAGCCTATCAACCCGGTCGTCTACCGGGAGCCTTACCCCCTCACAGGGTGGGAGACCTCATCTCAAGGCGAGCTTCCCGCTTAGATGCTTTCAGCGGTTATCCCTTCCGAACGTAGCCAACCAGCCGTGCTCCTGGCGGAACAACTGGCACACCAGAGGTTCGTCCGTCCCGGTCCTCTCGTACTAGGGACAGCTCCTTTCAAGTCTCCTGCGCGCGCAGCGGATAGGGACCGAACTGTCTCGCGACGTTCTAAACCCAGCTCGCGTGCCGCTTTAATGGGCGAACAGCCCAACCCTTGGGACCTACTCCAGCCCCAGGATGCGACGAGCCGACATCGAGGTGCCAAACCATCCCGTCGATATGGACTCTTGGGGAAGATCAGCCTGTTATCCCCGGGGTACCTTTTAGCCGTTGAGCGACGGCGCTTCCACATGCCACCGCCGGATCACTAGTCCCAGCTTTCGCTCCTGCTCGACCCGTCGGTCTCACAGTCAAGCTCCCTTGTGCACTTACACTCGACACCTGATTGCCAACCAGGCTGAGGGAACCTTTGGGCGCCTCCGTTACTCTTTAGGAGGCAACCGCCCCAGTTAAACTACCCACCAGACACTGTCCCTGATCCGGATCACGGACCGAAGTTAGACGTTCAAAACGACCAGAGTGGTATTTCACCAATGACTCCACCACCACTAGCGTGATAGCTTCACCGTCTCCCACCTATCCTACACAAGACGTTCCAAACGCCAATGTCAAGCTATAGTGAAGGTCCCGGGGTCTTTCCGTCCTGCTGCGCGTAACGAGCATCTTTACTCGTAGTGCAATTTCGCCGGGTCTGCGGTTGAGACAGCGGGGAAGTCGTTACGCCATTCGTGCAGGTCGGAACTTACCCGACAAGGAATTTCGCTACCTTAGGATGGTTATAGTTACCACCGCCGTTTACTGGCGCTTAAGTTCTCAGCTTCGCCACACACGTGCGACTAACCGGTCCCCTTAACGTTCCAGCACCGGGCAGGCGTCAGTCCGTATACATCGTCTTACGACTTCGCACGGACCTGTGTTTTTAGTAAACAGTCGCTTCCCCCTGGCCTCTGCGACCCCCACCAGCTCAGAGTGCAAGACTCATCACCAGCGAAGGCCCCCCTTCTCCCGAAGTTACGGGGGCAATTTGCCGAGTTCCTTAACCACAGTTCACCCGATCGCCTTAGTATTCTCTACCTGACCACCTGAGTCGGTTTAGGGTACGGGCCGCCACGACACTCACTAGAGGCTTTTCTCGGCAGCATAGGATCACCCACTTCGCCACAATCGGCTCGGCATCACATCTCAGGATACATGGACCGCGGATTTACCTACGATCCTCCCTACATGCTTACCCCAGGACTACCATCGCCTGGGCTGGGCTACCTTCCTGCGTCACCCCATCGCTTACCTACTACCAATTCAGGCCAGGCGTTCACCCTCACCCCAAACCCGAAGGCTCGGAGGGGTTAAGGACCCTTAGTATCACTGGATTCAGTATTGGCGCATCGTAGCGGGTACGGGAATATCAACCCGTTGTCCATCGACTACGCCTGTCGGCCTCGCCTTAGGTCCCGACTTACCCTGGGCGGATTAGCCTGCCCCAGGAACCCTTGGTCATCCGGCGCAGAAGTTTCTCACTTCTGATTCGCTACTCATGCCTGCATTCTCACTCGCACAGCCTCCACAGCTGGATCACTCCGCTGCTTCACCGGCCGCACGACGCTCCCCTACCCATCCACACACCTAAACCACAAAGGCTCAGTATACGTGTGAATGCCACGACTTCGGCGGTGTACTTGAGCCCCGCTACATTGTCGGCGCAGAATCACTTGACCAGTGAGCTATTACGCACTCTTTCAAGGATGGCTGCTTCTAAGCCAACCTCCTGGTTGTCACTGCGACTCCACATCCTTTCCCACTTAGCACACGCTTAGGGGCCTTAGTCGGTGGTCTGGGCTGTTTCCCTCTCGACTACGGAGCTTATCCCCCGCAGTCTCACTGCTGCGCTCTCACTTACCGGCATTCGGAGTTTGGCTGACGTCAGTAACCTTGTCGGGCCCATTAGCCATCCAGTGCTCTACCTCCGGCAAGAAACACGCAACGCTGCACCTAAATGCATTTCGGGGAGAACCAGCTATCACGGAGTTTGATTGGCCTTTCACCCCTAAACACAGGTCATCCCCCAGGTTTTCAACCCTGGTGGGTTCGGTCCTCCACGCGGTCTTACCCGCGCTTCAACCTGCCCATGCCTAGATCACTCCGCTTCGGGTCTACAGCATGCGACTCAAACGCCCTATTCAGACTCGCTTTCGCTACGGCTCCCCCACACAGGTTAACCTCGCCACACACCATAACTCGCAGGCTCATTCTTCAAAAGGCACGCAGTCACATCACAAACACTCCGAAGAATGTTTACGCTCCTACGGCTTGTAGGCACACGGTTTCAGGTACTATTTCACGACCCCTCACCGGGGCGCTTTTCACCTTTCCCTCACGGTACTTGTTCACTATCGGTCATCAGGGAGTATTTAGGCTTACCAGGTGGTCCTGGCAGATTCACACAGGATTTCTCGGGCCCCGTGCTACTTGGGATCCCCTCCAACAGTCCAACCGATTTCGCCTACCCGACTCTCACGGTCTACGGCGCCACTTCCCAGAAGCTTCGGCTATCGAAAGGATTTCTTACTGTCCGGAGGAACGGCAGCCCCTCCCAGAGGGTCCCACAACCCCGTAAACGCAACGCCTGCCGGCTATCACACGCCTACGGTTTAGCCTGATCCGCTTTCGCTCACCACTACTCACGGAATCACTATTTGTTTTCTCTTCCTACGGGTACTGAGATGTTTCACTTCCCCGCGTTACCACCAACCGCCCTATACATTCAGGCGGAGGCAACACCACATGACTGGTGCTAGGTTTCCCCATTCGGACATCCCCGGATCAAAGTCTGGTTGGCGACTCCCCGGGGCTTAACGCAGCCTCCCACGTCCTTCATCGGCTCCTGATGCCAAGGCATCCACCGTGTGCCCTAAAAAACTTGGCCACAAAGATGCTCGCGTCCACTATGCAAATCTCAAACAACAAACAGCGACCAGACCAGACCCGCCACCAACACCCACCCGGGTCGCACCCACGGTGCGCCACGAACGAGCCGGTATGACAGATGATCGGTCCCGCATGAGGCCCAAACAGACAGCAAGCCCGCCGCAAGCGGGCCCACCTCAAAGTCCGTTTCCTCAGGACCCAACAGTGTGTTCACCCCAGCGAAACCCCGCAACCGCCGTTCCCACTCCCCGGCTCCGAAGAACCAAGGCGGTACTAACCGATCAGCGATCCCGCCGAACCGAATAGCCAGCGCTCCACTAATGAGCGCGCCGTGTGCAGAACATACGCCTGCAGACACGACCTGAACCACGACCACCCGAAGACGACCGCAGCCGATGCTCCTTAGAAAGGAGGTGATCCAGCCGCACCTTCCGGTACGGCTACCTTGTTACGACTTCGTCCCAATCGCCAGCCCCACCTTCGACCGCTCCCCCCAGACAAGCTGGTTGGGCCACGGGCTTCGGGTGTTGCCGACTTTCGTGACGTGACGGGCGGTGTGTACAAGGCCCGGGAACGTATTCACCGCAGCGTTGCTGATCTGCGATTACTAGCGACTCCGACTTCATGGGGTCGAGTTGCAGACCCCAATCCGAACTGAGACCGGCTTTTAGGGATTCGCTCCACCTCACGGTATCGCAACCCTCTGTACCGGCCATTGTAGCATGTTTGCAGCCCAAGACATAAGGGGCATGATGACTTGACGTCATCCCCACCTTCCTCCGAGTTGACCCCGGCAGTCTCCAATGAGTCCCCACCACCCCCGAAGGAGCGTGCTGGCAACATTGAACAAGGGTTGCGCTCGTTGCGGGACTTAACCCAACATCTCACGACACGAGCTGACGACAGCCATGCACCACCTGTCACCCAGTCCGAAGAGGCACCCATCTCTGAGTGTTTCCGGGCGATGTCAAGCCTTGGTAAGGTTCTTCGCGTTGCGTCGAATTAAGCAACATGCTCCGCCGCTTGTGCGGGCCCCCGTCAATTCCTTTGAGTTTTAGCCTTGCGGCCGTACTCCCCAGGCGGGGCGCTTAATGCGTTAGCTACGGCGCGGAAACCGTGGAAGGTCCCCACACCTAGCGCCCAACGTTTACAGCGTGGACTACCAGGGTATCTAATCCTGTTCGCTCCCCACGCTTTCGCTCCTCAGCGTCAGGTAAGGCCCAGAGAACCGCCTTCGCCACCGGTGTTCCTCCTGATATCTGCGCATTTCACCGCTACACCAGGAATTCCGTTCTCCCCTACCTACCTCTAGCCAGCCCGTATCGAATGCAGACCTGGAGTTAAGCCCCAAGCTTTCACACCCGACGTGACAAGCCACCTACGAGCTCTTTACGCCCAATAATTCCGGACAACGCTTGCGCCCTACGTATTACCGCGGCTGCTGGCACGTAGTTAGCCGGCGCTTCTTCTGCAGGTACACGTCAACTTCGTCCCTGCTGAAAGAGGTTTACAACCCGAAGGCCGTCATCCCCCACGCGGCGTCGCTGCGTCAGGCTTTCGCCCATTGCGCAATATTCCCCACTGCTGCCTCCCGTAGGAGTCTGGGCCGTGTCTCAGTCCCAGTGTGGCCGGTCGCCCTCTCAGGCCGGCTACCCGTCGTCGCCTTGGTAGGCCGTTACCCCACCAACAAGCTGATAGGCCGCGAGTCCATCCCCAACCGAAAAACTTTCCACACCCACCCGATGCCGGGAGGTGTCGTATCCGGTATTAGACCCAGTTTCCCGGGCTTATCCCAGAGTCAGGGGCAGGTTACTCACGTGTTACTCACCCGTTCGCCGCTCGAGTACCCCGAAGGGCCTTTCCGCTCGACTTGCATGTGTTAAGCACGCCGCCAGCGTTCGTCCTGAGCCAGGATCAAACTCTCCAAACAATGTCTGAACAGTTGCTCCCGGCTGAAAGCACCCATCTCACATGATGGATGTTCAACCAAAGGAATCCGTCCTCCCACCCCAAAGGGCAGGTCGGACAGGGTTGTGCTTCATGCACTGGCTTTTAACACACTGTTGAGTTCTCAAGAAACGGACGCGTACACCGTCGTCCGCGGACCCGCCTTCGCGGTGTCCCAGACTTCAGGGCGTTCCATTCCGTGTCACCATCTTATCGGATCTGCCGGGCTTGTGTCAACTTGCCGATTTTCCGACCATCGACTCCAACCCGCCGAATCCGCTAGGATTGCGACCACCCTGTTTCCAGGGCAACCCCTCTAACTTACTCCAACATCCGCTTGTCGTCCAATCGGATGCCGTCGTGACGCACGCGTCCCAACGAAGGGAGATGATCAGAAGGAGGGTCCCGAGGCTCTGGCGATCTCCGCCAACCCCCTCGGGCCTGTGAACTCTATGTACGCCACCGGGTCCCGTCAAATCGAAGCGTGCCCTATGCGGACGTGTTTTCCGCCCGTTGGGTAGAGACTCGATATGACGGACCAGAGAGTGTTGCCCAGGGCACTCGTCGTGCTTCTCTGCACCGCAGGTGCCGTGGTCACCCTCGCGGGCATCAAGGAAATCGACTCGATCGTCGGACCGATGCTGCTGGCCCTGGTCCTGGTGCTGGCGGTCTCCCCGGTCAGAACCCGGCTCCACAGGCACGGTGCTCCTGGGTGGGTACTAGTCGCCGTCCCCCTGGTGATCGTGCTGCTGGTACTCCTGGGCATGGTGGCGATCCTGACCGTGGCGATCGCACAGACGGCGGTCCTCGTGCCCACCTACGACAAACAGTTCAACCAGCTCGTTCACGAGGCCCAGCAGCTGGCGGCCAGGCTCGGCATCGGCACACAGCAGATAAACGAGGCGATCAGTTCCTTCTACCCCGGAAAGATCATCGCGTTTGCACAGGAAGTCCTCAGCGGGCTGGTGGGGGCGTTCTCCAGCTTCGTTCTGATCGTCGTCCTGCTCCTGGCCATGTGCCTGGACGCGCAGGCGTTCTCCCGGATTCTCGCCATGGGGGCGGCGCACAGGCCCCTACTCGTCAATGCGCTTCATCACTTCAGCCGTGAGGTCCGCCGTTATCTTCTGGTCTCGACGGGGTTCGGGCTGATCTGTTCCGTGCTGGACGTGGCCGCGCTCTGGATTCTCGACGTACCGCTCCCCCTCCTCTGGGGCGTGCTGGCACTGATCACCAACTACGTTCCCAACATCGGCTTCGTGCTGGGACTGCTGCCGCCCGCCCTGCTCGGCCTCCTGTCAGGCGGGCTCGAAACCATGATCTTCGTGATCATCGCCTACATATTGATCAACTTCGTGGTGCAGTCGCTGATACAGCCCAAGTACCTCGGCGACGCCGTCGGCCTGTCCACGACTCTGACCTTCATCTCGCTCATCCTGTGGACGTTCCTGCTCGGCCCGCTGGGCGCGCTGCTGGCCATCCCGCTCAGCCTGCTGGCCCGCGCGCTGCTGATCGACAGCGATCCCGACGGCGAGTGGGCCGCCGCTCTCATCTCCGGGAACGTCCCCGAGGACGAGCAGCCGGCGGTAGGGCAGGACCAGGAAAAGCCCTCAGACCAGCGGGATCAGGAAAAACCCTCGGACAAGCAGGATCAGGAAAAACCCTCGGAGAAACAGGGGCAAGAAAAGCCCTCGGACAGGCAGGATCAGGGAAAGCCCTCGGACAAGGACGGGAGAGGATCTCCTCCGCCGTAGCCTGAGGCCATGTATCGCGAGTGGGCCCCGGACTCCCGCATCGCCGCGCGGGTGGCCTGCGTGTGGATCAATGAGGCGACCACCGTCATGGCCACGGGCACGACCCAGCTGGTCGTACCCGACGGCTGTGTGGATCTGATCTGGGGTCCGGGGGGAGCACAGGTCGCGGGTCCCGACACCGGCCCGAAAACCGTCCGGATGTCGCCAGGCGACCGCTACATCGGGATCCGGTTCAGGCCGGGCGCGGCGGGCGGGGTGTTCGGCGTGCCGCTCGACAGCCTGCGTGACCTGCGGGTACCGCTGTCCGAGCTGGAACCGCTCAGGGAACTGTCCGAGCTGGCCCCTTGCACGGGGCGTCCGTCGGAGCCGGTCGCCGCCGTCGTACAACGGGCTCTGGCCGTACGACTGCGCGCGGCGTCCAGACCCGATCCCGCCGCGTCGGCGATCGCCGCGGCACTGCTGGCGGGGCGGAGTGTCAGGGAGGTGGCCTGGGATCTGGGGCTCGGTGAGCGGCAGCTTCTGCGCCGGTCCCTGCGGGCTTTCGGGTACGGCCCGAAGACGCTGCAGCGGGTGGTCAGGTTCCAGCGGGCACTGCGGCTGGCCAGGCGCGGCGTCGCGGCGGCCGAGGTCGCCGTGGCCAGCGGGTACGCCGACCAGGCCCATATGGCGAACGAGGTGCGGCGGCTGGCTGGGATGCCCTTGGGCCGGCTGATCGGACGGTCGGACGACGGGTACTAGGGGGATTCAGACGATCTCCATCGCCACCGCTCCGCCACTCACCCGGCTCCGGCCGTCAGCCGAGGCGATCGAGACCTTCAGTGTGCTGGGCCGCCCCATGGCCACTCCCTGGATGACCGTGAACTCCGAGGAGCCGGAGCCGATGGTGCGCAGGTAGCCACCGAAGGCGGCGGCCGCGGCCCCGGTGGCCGGGTCCTCCACGACGCCCCCGACAGGGAACGGGTTGCGGGTGTGGAACCGCTCGTCGTTCTCCTGCCAGAACAGGTTCACCGTCGTCCAGTCCTCGCGGATCATCAACGCCTTCAGCCGCTCGTAGTATCCGACCTCGGCGGCGACGGCGAGCATCTCCTGGTCGGAGAGCCCGGCCGCGTCGAGGACGATCCCGGCGGGGTTTCCCCCCTCGGGATCATGAGTGAAGGCCGTGTAGCGCAGGATTTCCACAGTGTTCGTCACACCTACCTACCCTAACCGCCTAACCCATCACAGTGGTGACAGGTTAGGCGGAGGCCGGAACGGGCTTCAGGGATGGTGGTTCCTCGGGAGCGTCAGGCGCTTTAAAGACGCGGCGCGCCCATGGCAGCGCGAGCACCAGGATCGGCAGGAGCACGATGGAGCCCTGGGACCAGAAGACATGCAGGCTCCGCCAGGTGGCGGAGTCGAACTGGGTCATGTAGAGGTAACCGAACGCCGCCCAGAAGGACACCCCGATGATGGCCGGCCAGGCAAAACGGGTCGGACGGGCGACCAGGAACGGCATGAACCACAGGAGGTACTGCGCGCCGAGCCTGGGAGTGGCGACCATGAAGGCGATCAGCAGCGCCGTGGTGAGGTCGACCGGGTCGGCGCGGCGCCACAGGAAGGCGGTCACCAGCAGGGTGACGTAGACCAGACGGGTGCCGAAGGTGGCGATCGCCTGGTTCAGATCGTTGACGCCGTGCATGAGGATGGCGCTGTAACCCCACTGGCCGACGATCGGGCGAACGTCCTGGATCACCCGAATGACCTCGGGGATCTGGCTCAGCGAGGTGCCGGCGAAGATCGGCAGGGTGACCAGGAAGAAGATCGGCGCGATGCCGGTGGCCACGAACGCCACGACGCGGGCGCGGAAGGTGGGCAGCAGCAGGAGCATGCCGGGGATGAGCCAGATCGGCCAGCTCTTGGCGCAGAGCGCCAGGCCCATCAGCAGCCCCGCGAACAGGGCACGACGCAGGGACTGCCGGTCGCCGGGGCGCGGGGTGAGCGCCCTCCGGACCACGCCGGTGGAACCGGTGGCGTGCCGTACGGCACCGGGCAGGCCGCGGAACGCGACGCTGCCCCGCACCAGCGCGACCACGTCGGTCCGGATACCGGGCCGGTCGGGGTCGCCGGGCCCCCGGGCGACGACGAAGGCGGCGACGCCGAAGACCAGGGCGACCGGCTCGACCTGGCCGTGCACAGAGGCGACCAGGATGGCCAGCGGGTTGCAGGCGTACTGGAAGGCGCGCAACGACGCCTTGGAGCCTCCGGCGAGCTTGCCGACCAGCGGGATCAGCGCGATGTCGGCGACCACGGTGACCAGGCGCCCGCCGATCTCCCAGGGGATGCCCAGCCAGAGCAGGAAGCCATAGACGTAGGGGATGGTCGGCAGGAAGTGCCAGCCGCCGTTGCTCCCCAGGACGGGATCCTCACGGTTCAGGACCGCCTCGCCGGCGGGTTTGAAGCTGTTCACGAAGTCGACCGGCTGCCAGGTGTCCATCGCCGAGGTGGTCATGATGAGCACCCTGAAGACGATTCCGACCCCCAGCACGGCCAGCAGTGAGGGCCGCCAGCCCTTCCACTGTGCGACCAGGGCGAGCACGACACCTGTGACGAGGATGAACCCCGTGAGAATTGCGTAGTCCATGACGGCCCCTAGCCTGCCGGACCCCACCCCCAACCAGCCACCCAGTCCCCAAAACGAGACCTCTCTGCCAGTTTTGGCGACCCTGGGGATCCAGGCCGTCACGACGAGCGACCACCGCGCGTCGCGAACCACTCCAGGCTTGAGAGGGTGTACCCGCCCCGTGAGACCGGACCCCCTGAGACCGACCCATGAGACCGGACCCCCCGAGACCGACCCATGAGACCGCCCCGTGAGACCTGCGGACGCGGAGGGGGAAACCTCGCCGGTGAACGAGGTGGACAGCTGGGTGTAGGACGACGGCGAGGACCCCCAGGTGCTGGGGTCGGTCCCGCCGGTTCCGGTCGCGCCGAGGAAGACGTAGCCGCCCCTGACCCAGGCCGACAGGGTGTAGGCCGAGGACGGTCTGACGCTGACCGTCTGCTGGCATCGGGCGGTGTCGTTCCCTGCCGGGGTGGCCTGTAGCGCTTTGGTCCCGCCGTGTACGGGCGAGGAGACGGTCGTCACGCCCGAGGAGGACGAGCAGGTCCAGCCGCTCAGCCCGTCCTCGAAGCCCGGGTTCGTCGCGATGTTGGCCGCGTGGGCCGGTGTCGTGGCGAGCATCGTCCCGCCGAGCGCCGGCACGGCGGCCACGGCGAGTTTCCTGAGGTGCATCCGATTACCCCGCAAGGATTTCCAGGAGGGTGTCGTGGGGGGTACGACCCGCGCCCCGGGTGGGGTACGGGCCGTACGGATCGCACGGCTTAGAAGCCGGCGGTGACGCGGGTGAAGTCCCAGTCGGACTGAGCGATGCCGCTGCAGTTGGAGACCACGCCGCCACCGGGCAGGGTCGGTCGCGGTTGACCGCCCAGTAGGCGAGGCGGGTCAGGCCCTTGGACTTGGCCCAGTCTCGGATCTGGGTCCAGGCCGCCACCGTGGTCAGCTCCTGCTGGTCGGACAGACCGTTCATGCCGGAGATGCCCATCCGGGCGTACGCCTGCGCGTCGGTCCAGCCGTTGGCCGCCTTCAGCGCGTTCTTCAGGCCCTCGGAGGCGTTGACGGTGTCGGTGTAGATGTTGGAGGCGCCGAAGTCGAACGGACAGGGAGATCGAGGAGTTGGTGGTGCCGGTGACCGACGGGGTACCGGGCGCGCCCGGGGTGCCGGGGTTGGTGCCGCCGCCGCAGGCCGCGCCGTTGAGCGTGCAGTTGGACGGGGTGGCGCCGCCGGGGCTGCCGTTGAAGCCGAAGCTCGCGGTTGCGCCGGGCGCCAGGGTGCCGTTCCAGCCGACGTTGGTGAAGGTGAAGCGCTGCCCGCTCCGGCTCATCGACGCGTCCCAGAAGGAACCGATGTTGGCCCCGGCGGGCAGGTCGAAGGCGACCGACCAGCCGTTGATCGTGGTGGTGCCACCATTGGTGATCGTGTACTTGCCCTCGAAACCGGCCCCCCAGTCGGAGACCTTGGTGAAGACAGCGGTGGGGGATGCGGCCTGGGCGGGTAGTGCGACCGTCATCGCCAGGACGCGGGCCGCCAGGGCGACGAGAGAACGAGCGATGGCGCGTAATTTCACGTTAACCTCATGCGTTCTGTGGGGGGGTGTGACCGTACGGCCCGCGCCACGCGGGGAGGTGCGCGGGCGCGAACGTGGGTGCGTGCCGTACGGCGAGATGGGCGCGGTCCCGCCGTGCTGAGGCCGTTCCGTTGATCAGCGTGGGACGCCGGGGAGCGCCGGGCTCACCGAGTCGTGGGTGCCACTGCCGTCGCACGCGCCGGGCATCGCCGACCGGCGGATGGGACCACGGCGACGGCGGCGCCGAGAGCGGTCGGGGCGGGAGCGCCAAGCATGGCCGGGACGGGAGCACCGGGCATGGCCGGGACGAGAACGCCAAGCATGGCCGGGACGGGAGCACCGGGCGCGGGCAGGGCGCGGCGGGGGTTTGCAACCGCAGTCAGGACGAGGAGGGGAAAGGTGCGCCGCATGATCGCTCCCATGGACGTGGAACCTGGGGGGCGAGGCGTCCGGACGGTCGGACCTTCGGTTGCGACGGCTCACGCCGCCGAGTTTTCGCAGCTCATGATCTGGTCACAGGGGGCGCACGAGCCAAGGGCACCCCCATTCGACACTTCTTTTAGGAAAGTTTCCTAAGAGTTGTCGTGATCGTAGCCTTGACATGGTCCTGCCACAAGACCCAAAAACATCGGCCGCCGCCCTATCGGGCAGGAACGGTCCAAAGCGCGCACAGGGCACGCGACGGAACACTCGGCGATCACCCCGGCAGCCGTTCCCCGGCACGGCTTCGGCGTCCGGCACGGCTTCGGCGTCCGGTACGGCGAGATGACCCCATCCGCTGACCATCGGACCTGCGGAATGGTAAGGAATCTCCTGGCGGTACGGTAGCGATGCATCCCATAACGCCCCCTGGAGCACCACCATGTTCTTCGGCATCACCGACATCTGGACCTATGTGGTCGGCGCCTTCTTCATCATCCTGCTGCCCGGCCCGAACTCGCTGTACGTACTCACCACCGCCGCCCAGCGTGGGATACGCCAGGGGTACCGAGGGGTCATGGGGGTGTTCCTCGGCGACACCGTCCTGATGGTGCTCGCCGCGGCGGGGGTCGCGTCGTTGCTGAAGTCGACGCCGATCCTGTTCAACGTCGTCAAGTACGCCGGGGCGGGTTACCTGGCGTGGATCGGGTTCCAGATGCTGCGGGGGGCCTGGCGTTCACGGCGCTCCCCCGAGAGCGCGCGGGCGATGCCCCCGGAATCGGAGCGGACCGCGGAGAGCCCCTTCCGCAAGGCCCTGGTGATCAGCCTGATGAACCCGAAGGCGATCCTGTTCTTCGTCTCGTTCTTCATCCAGTTCGTGGACCCCGCCTACGGCACCCCCGCGCTGTCGTTCCTGATCCTGGGCGGGATCTGCCAGCTGTTCAGCGTGCTCTACCTGTCTGCACTGATCTTCGGCGGGACGTTCCTGGCCGGCCAGTTCCGGTCCCGCCGCGGCATGTCGACGGCACTGCGGACGGGCGTGGGCGCGCTCTTCATCGGCTTCGGCGTGAGGCTGGCTACCGCGACCCTTGGTTGACCTTGATCGCGACGCTGACGAGTGAGAGGAACAGCTCGGCGTCGGCCCGGCCCTCGATGGTCATGGCCACCCACCCGGCGTCGGCGCCGGGGGTGACCCGGTGGCAGTCGGTGAGCACCCGGGCCCACCGGTCGATCACGTCGGTGGTGAGGAGCAACTCCGCGGTGTGATCGCCGGACATCCTGACGATCTCCCTGCCTCCGGACCGGAATCCCAGCCCCCTGCGGGTGCGTTTCAGCGCCAGGTCGGGCCAGCCGATGAGCTGGGCCGCCACATTCGCAACGCCCTCGGTGGAACGGCGGGACGCGCGCGTGCTGAGCACTGCCATGCTCTCATCGTCGCGGACCGGAGCCGATCGGGAAAGCTTCCGTTTCTCAACCGTTACCGGAAAAGTGATCCTCTTCATTAATTGTAATAATTCACACTTCCTTCATACCCGATTGAGCTGGTAAAAGGCGGTTTTCACGAGAAGGTGGGCCTCGCTCAGATACGGTGAGCAGCCGGTGAACAGCCGGAGACGGCAATCTCCGCGATCGCCCTCGACATTCCCGGCATGCGTACGTCGTGCCGGGGTAGGCGCGAACGTCCAGCGCCCACCACCGCACCAGCCGTGGAGCGTCATGAGCCATCAGCCCATCGTCCTCCCCCGCCTCGCCGCTCTGGCCAGACAGGCGGCGCCGAGGCTGCTGGAGGGCGTCGTCGCCCCCCTGGCCGTCTTCTACGCCGCGCTGGCCGTCCTCGGCCTGCGGGGTGCGCTGGTCGCCGCGGTCACCTGGGTGTACGCGGGAGTGGGGTGGCGGCTGGTCCGGCGGATTCCCGTGCCCGGGACGATGATCCTCGCCGTCATCGCGATCACCGTCCGGGCGCTGCTCGGGTTCTGGACCGGGAGCGCGGTGCTCTACTTCCTCCAGCCCGAACTGGGGACGATCTGCATCAGCATGGTCTTCCTCGCCTCGGTCCGGCTCAACCGCCCACTGGTGCAGCGGCTGACCCTCGACTACATCCACCTGCCGTCGGCTGTGCTGAAACACGAGCGGGTCCGCCGGTTCTTCGCCCGCATCACTTTGCTGTGGGCCTTCGTGCTGCTGGCCAACTCCGCGGTGAGCATCTGGCTCCTGCTCCACGAGCTCCACGAGTCGATCGGCACCTACCTGCTGGTCCGTACCTCGGCCGTGGCCGTGATCAGCGGCCTGGCCGTGGCCTTCTCGCTGTACGCCTTCCGCCGGGTGCTACGCCGCCTGCACTACGATCCCCTCGCCGTCCCGCCCGCCTAGGAACGCGCCGTCCCGGCAGCGGTCCCCCGACGAAAGTCGGAGATGAGGGGGGCCATTCGGATGATGTGACCGGCTCCGCCCGGTTCCTAGGGTCGATGTGACGGATTTCGTGGTGATCTCAGGGACATGACCGGAGACCTCGGGGGTTCTCCCGGATACCCGGGGATCACCGGGGTGTCAGCGTTCCGTGCGAGACATCCCCGCCCCCGACTGGAGCCCGGCGTGACACAGGCAATCCTTGACACTCTGCACGATGCGATGGCATCTCCCTGGATCTATCTGGCACTGTTCGCGCTGGCGTTACTCGACGGGTTCTTCCCCGTGGTGCCGGCGGAGACATCCGTGATCACCGCCGGGGTGTTCGCCGCCGCCACCGGCGCGCCCGACCTGCCGCTGGTCATCGCGGTGGCCGCGCTGGGCGCGTTCGCGGGCGACCACATCTCGTACGCCATCGGGCGCGGCGCCGGCAACCGGCTGCGCAACGGCAGGCGCAGCCGCAAGACGTTCGCCTGGGCGGAGCGGGCACTGGCGGAGCGGGGCGGCCTGATCCTCGTGGTGGCCCGCTACATTCCGGGTGGCCGGACCGCCTGCACCCTCACCATGGGCGCGGTCGCCTACCCTCGGCGCTCGTTCGCCCTCTTCGACGCGGTGGCCGCGCTGTCCTGGGCGCTCTACTCGGGACTGATCGGCTACGTGGGCGGCGTGGCCTTCGAGAACGACCCGTTCAAGGGCCTGCTGCTCGGTCTGGGAATCGCCGTGACGATCACCGCCGTGGTCGAGGCCGTCCGCTACCTGCGCCGGCATCGAGTCCCGGCGGAGCCGCAGGCGAGCCTGGTCACCTCCGGTGACTGACGGCGGACCGGGACGGCGAGGCTCGACCGGCGCGCGATGGTCACGCTCATGCGGCCGTCGGGGGTGTAGCAGAGCAGCCCCACCGCGTCGGTGCCGATGGGGTGCGAAACCCTGCCCACGGCGCTGACGATCCGCCACTCGACCAGGCGCCAGGCACCCACGAGATCCATGCCCGCGAAACTACGAAAAGAGAATCCGGCTAGGGGCGTCTCCGAACCTTGACCGGGCTTTTCCGGGCCGGAACGTCTGTTCCCCGCTGCGGGTTTCCCGGTCAACGTTCGGTATGGGGCCACTAGCAACAGCCCCGATGCGAATCCCGGGGAATTCCCTGCGAAGTCAGGGTAAACCCCGATGGCTCCGGTGTCTCCTTCCACGGGACGCTTCCAGTGTTCATCGCGAGACCCTAACCGGACGCCTCCCAGAGGCGATCCGGTCATCTCGCCGTGGCTTCATCTGGTTGGGAGGAGTGCGCATGACTGTGCTGGCGGCCGGCCTGGCGTTGCTGGGGTCACTGTTCTTCGCACTCGGCGCCGCGCTGCAGCAGTTCGAGGCGGCGAGCACGTCCCGTGCCGTGCTGAGGCAGCTTGTCCGACGCCCCAGATGGCTGCTCGGCGGCCTGGCCATCGCGGCGGGCACGGCCCTGCACGTCGTCGCGCTGAAGTACGGCCCGCTCACCGTGGTCCAGCCGATGGGCGTGGCCAGCCTCCTGTTCGCCCTGCCCTGTGCCGCCGCCCTGCAACGTCGCAGACCCCGGCCGGGCGAGCTGGCCTCCGCGGCGGTGATCGCGATCGGGCTGATCGGCCTGGTGCTGGTCGTGCCCGACCACGGCGGCGACCCACACCTTGGCAGCGGGGCGGCGGCGGCCCTGCTCGCGGGGGCGGCCGCCGCCGCCCTGGCGCTGTGGGCCGCGTCCAGATACGCCTCACCCGCCGCGAGAGCCTGCCTGCTCGCCATGGGCGCGGGCGTGCTGTACGGCGCGACCGCCACGCTCACCCGTGTCCTGGTCGACGGCGACGGGGAGTTCTGGTTCCTGCTCGCCGTCCCGATACCCGCCCTGATCGCACTGGCCCTGCTCCAGCGCGCCTACGCCGTCGGCCACTTCGGCGTCGCCTTCGCCGCCCTCCAGGTGTCCGACCCCCTCACCGCCGTCGTCTTCGGCGCCCTCCTGCTCGGTGAACCACTGCCGACCGGCGTGGCGGCGGTGCTCACCGCACTGGCGGCGGCGGCGCTCACCGCCGCCGGAACCGTCTCACTGGCCCGTACCACCCCGATGTCCCCATCGCACGACGCGATAGCACGATGAACGGAGTCTTGATGGCCATGCCGTCCGCCACCGCCCTGCCGATCCCCGCGCGGGCCCCCGCCATCCTTCCCACCCGGCCTCGCCGGGTGCTGATCGCCACCGACACCTACCCACCGGACGTGAACGGCGCCGCCTACTTCACCCACCGGCTGGCCCGGGGCCTGGCCGAGCGGGACAACGAGGTCCACGTGGTGTGCGCCTCGGATTTCGGGCCGGCCAGGACCGAGCAGGTGGAGGGGGTGACCGTGCACCGGCTGCGCTCGGCGCCGACGCTGGTCCACCCGACCATGCGGCTCGCGGTGCCGACCCGGCTGGACCGGCTCATCAGCGAGATCTCCCCTGACGTGGTCCACACGCAGGGGCACTTCATCGTCGGCCGCGCGGCGATCTCCGCCTCCCGGCGTGCCGGCATCCCCGTCGTGGCGACCAACCATTTCATGCCGGACAATCTCTTCCAGTTCGCGCACATCCCCGAACGGCTCCGCACCAAAGCGGGCGCGCTGGCCTGGAAGGACTTCAACCGGGTCTTCTCCCGGGCGGACCATGTCACCACGCCCACCGGCATCGCGGCGGGACTGCTCACCGCGAAGGGCTTCGGCCCGCCGGTGGAGCCCGTCTCCTGCGGCATCGACCTGGCGAGGTTCCAGCCGCGTGCCGAGCCGAAGGCGTGGGCGCGCGGGGCTTTCGGCCTGCCCGATCGGGACACGATCCTGTTCGTCGGCCGGTTGGACGAGGAGAAGCGGCTGGACGAGCTCATCCGCGCCCTGCCGCACGTGCTCAACGGCGCCGACGCGCAGATCGCACTGGTCGGTACCGGTGGGCAGCAGGCCTCGCTCGCCAGGCTGGCCGACCGGATCGGGGTCGGCGACCGGGTGACCTTCCTCGGGTTCGTACCGGACGAGGCTCTGCCCCAGGCGTACGCCGCCGCCGACGTCTTCGCCATGCCGGGCGTCGCGGAGCTGCAGAGCATCGCCACGCTGGAGGCCATGGCCACCGGCCTGCCGGTCGTCGCCGCCGATGCGATGGCCCTGCCGCACCTGGTACGGCCCGGCGAGAACGGCGGCCTGTTCTCACCGGGCGATGTCCAGGAGCTGGCACGGCACCTGACCACGCTGCTCGCCTCCCCCGGACTGCGCGCCTCGATGGGCGCCGCGAGCCGTGCCATCGCGCTGACCCACGACCACCATGCCTCCCTGGCCAGGTTCGAGGCGATCTACCGGGAGGCGGCGCGGTGACCCCTCGAAACGAACTCCGGGGCGGGGCGCCGGGAGCCTGGGCGACGAACTCCGCGGTGATCTACCAGGACATGGCGCGGTGAACTCCGGGGCTGAGCACCGGAGGCGATCCAATGAACTCCGAGACGATTTATCGGGAGGCGGGGCGATGAACTCCACAGCGACTCACCGTGAGGCGGCGCGATGAACGAGAACCCGTCGTCCCGGCTGCCGGGCGTGGCCGGTCCGTTGCTCGCCCTGGCCGCGATGGGCTACGCGCACATGGTCTCGGCAGGCGCGGTGAACCCGACGAAGAGCCTGGTCAGCGAGTACGCACTGCGCGGCGACAGCGCCTGGGTGATGGCCGGCGGCACGATCGCCCTGGCCATGGGCTGCCTCTGGGTCGCCTACCTGCTGGCCCGGGTGGACCCGGTGCGCGGCGCCGCGGCGCGCGCACTGTTCGTCGCCTCGGCACTGGGACTCCTGCTCACCGCCACGTTCCCCACCGACGCGGCGCCCGGTGTCACCTCGATCGGCGGGGAGATCCACCGCTGGTCGGCTGCCGTGGTCTTCACCGCGCTCCCCTGCGCGGGGTGGATGCTCGGCCGCCGGTCCGGGAGCCGGGCACTGGCGGGGGCCGCTGTCGCCTCCGTGGTGCTGCTGGCCTGGTTCCTGGCCGCCCACCCGGGCTCGCTGATCTCGGATCTGATCGGCGGCCCCGACCACTACGGCCTGGCGCAGCGCCTGCTGCTGCTCGCCGAGATGACGCTGGTCTTCCTCGCCGCCCTGCGATCAGGACACCGGGAGGGCGACGGCGTGACCGGTCGCCTCGACCACCGGAAGCCGGGGAACGACCGGGGTGTGACGGTTCCCATCCAGCCCGGCCCGGACGATGCCAGGCGCCCTCACCAGCCGATAGGCCTCGGCTGACGACAAATCCCCTCCCTCCGATCGCTCACGAGCGAGCAAATGAGACGTGTCGCACGTACCCGGCAAGGTCTTACCTACGCTAACGTAGGTTACGGTTGCGTAGTCTTTGAGGGAGAGGCCTGATGCGAAAGTTCAGTGAGACCGAGCTGCTGCTCGAGCTTGAGCCCGTCGTCGCGGGGGAGCTGGACCGGCACCACAAGGTGGCCAAGGAGTGGTTCCCGCACGAGTACGTGCCCTGGTCGGAAGGCCGGAACTACGACGGCCTCTTCGACGGGGACGCCTGGGACGAGTCAGACACCAAGATCCCCGAAGAGGCTCGCGTCTCCCTCATCGTCAACCTGCTGACCGAGGACAACCTCCCCAGCTACCACCATGAGATCGCCACGACCCTGGGCCGCGACGCGGCATGGGGCACCTGGGTCCACCGCTGGACCGCCGAGGAGGGCCGCCACGGCACCGCCATCCGCGACTACCTGACGGTCACCCGCGCGGTCGACCCGGTCGCGCTGGAGCGGGCCCGGATGGTGCACATGAGCGAGGGCTTCAGCAACTCCTACGAGGGCGTGCTCGCCTCGGTCGCCTACGTCTCCTTCCAGGAACTGGCCACCCGCATCTCGCACCGCAACACCGGCAAGGCCTCCGAGGACCCGAACTGCGAGCGCCTGCTCGCCAGGATCGCCGCCGACGAGAACCTGCACATGCTCTTCTACCGGAACCTGCTCAACGCGGCCTTCCAGCTCGCCCCGGACCAGACCATGCGCGCCGTGACCGACGTCGTCACCACCTTCCAGATGCCCGGCACCGGCATCGATGGCTTCACCCGCAAGGCCATGACCATCGCCAACGCCGGAATCTACGACCTGCGCCTGCACATGGACGACGTCCTGCAGCCGGTCCTGCGCCAGTGGGACGTCTTCAACATGAAGGAGTTCGGCCCCGAGGGTGAGAAGGCCCGCGAGGAGCTCTCCGAATTCCTCGACCGCCTGGAGACCACCGCCTCCCGCTTCGTCGAGCGCCGCGAGGCCCGCCGCGCCCGCCAGGCCGCCGGCCTCTGACACCGTCCCGCCCAGAGGGACCGCCACGCGGCGGTCCCTCTCCCCCACTGTGCTCCGCGTCAGAGTCGCAGCCGCCAGAGCGCACTGACCGGCAACGCCTTCAACCTGGGACCGAAACTCAGGGACTGATCGCCGGTGTAGAGGACGACCCCCGCCGCGAACGCGTCGCCCGTCTGGCGTTCCAGCAGACGAAGGCCGCGAAAATCGCCACTCCTGACCGTGGCGCTCGCCTTGACCTCGACACCGGCGACGCGTCCGTCGGCTGTCTCAAGCACAGCGTCGACCTCCACCTGGTCCTTGGTGCGGTAATGAAAGAGCCGGACTTCTTCTTCCGCCCAACTGAGCTGCCGCGCCAACTCCATCAGGACGAAGCCCTCCAGGAGCGGTCCGAAGAGATCCCCCCCGGATGCCAGCCTGTTCTCGTCCAGCCCGAGAAGATACGTGGCGATCCCCGAGTCGGCACACGCGACTTTCGGAGTCCCGATCGTTCTGGTCGCCAGGCTGCTCGACCACGCGGGAACCCGCTTGATGAGGAAGATCTCTTCACAGAGATCCAAATATCGTTGTGCCGTTTTGGCCGAGACACTCAGGTCTGAAGCCAGATTCGCTGTTACCAGCAACTGCCCTGTCCGGGCCGCCACGAGCTGGAGCAGCCGACGTAGATCGACAGGATTTGAGATATCGGACAGATCCCGGATGTCTCGCTCGATCAACGTATTGACGTATGAAGCGAGAAAACGGCGTCTGCGCCGGGGGTCGGGGCGAGCGACCGCCTCAGGAAACCCGCCTCTAGCGATGCGCAGGGCCAAGGCGCGCCGGCTTTCACCGGGCAGGCGCGGAAGCGGGCCGTCCGCCAGATGAAAGACAGAATCCACGAAATCGTCTGCTCCGCCATCGATCTCTCCCTGTGAGAAGGGCCAGAGTTCGATCGTCTCCATCTGCCCGGGCAGTGCGTCGGGGAGAGATTTCAAACCGAGCACCCTCGCCGACCCGGTCAGCAGGAACCGGCCCGGGCGGGAGTCGGTATCCACCTGATACTTGATGGAGCTCAGAAGTTCCGGCGCGTGCTGCATCTCGTCGATGACGAGCAGACCTGAATGCTCTACGAATGTGTTCGGATCTTCCTGCGCGGCGGTGAGGTTCTCCGGACGGTCCAGGCTCCGAGTGAACGAACTCTCCCTAGAGCCCGCGATGAGAGCGGCCAGCGTGCTCTTTCCCGACTGCCGCGCTCCGTTGATCAGCACTACTCGGGTGTCGGCGAGCGCCTCACGAACCAGGCGCTCGGCATTACGACTGACCACCCTTCCGAGTGGCGTGACCAGCTCAGACATGCTCCAATCGTGCCACCATGATGACTGATCAGACGAGCATTTCATGTCCGATCAGCCGCATGATCCGCGTCCCATTGAACACACAAGTCACATCCGATCAGCCACACAACCAACGCCCCACCAAACGCACAAGTCACATCCGATCAGCCACACAACTCACATTCCATTGAACACACAAGTCACATCCGATCAGCCACACAATCCACGTCCTGCTGAACGCACAAGTCGTGTCCATTTGGACGTGTTTTCCCTAGCGTGAGGACAGGGGCGATCGCCGTCCATCCCAGACCCTCGCAGCAGGTGGAGAGCCCATGCCGTAGCAGCTTGGGTTTGCCCTGTTTCGTGGTGACACGCCGATTAAGGTCCTACCTTGGCCGGCGCGATCGCTTCAGACTCTGCGGGTGGCTGAACGGGTTCACGTACGTGAGATCGATGACGATGAAGGCAACCGGCTGCTGCGGATCGTACGGTGGGCCGGCCGGGCGGCGACTGGAGATGGTGATCGCGCCGGCCTGGCAGGCGGCGTCGGCGGTGTCGGGTGGGGTGCTGCCGGCGCCGGGCCAGCCTTAGCGTACTGATGATCAAAGGTCAACGTTACGCAGAACGCGCCTGTCACTGCAGGTCATAGGCATGATCGCGTGTCACGTCGAGCTTTCAGGTTCAGCAATCCTCTGCCAACAACCCCTAAAAGATCTTGGCTCACAGGCCTTGACTACAGCCCCGTAGCGGACAAACACTCTTCCCAAGAGTTTCAGATCTGCCGATGTGCCGGATTCGGGCAACCGAAATAACGGCCAGGAGGTCTTGGCATGGGTACGAGTCACACCAATGACTACTTACGGGTTCCCGGCTCGTCCGAGACGGTGCTGCTCTCCCCCCAGTGAGCAGCAAATCATTTTCACTCTCGTTTCTCACGAAGATTAGATTCGCCTGCGCTTTTAAATGCAGCGCAGCGCGTGTTGCGATGGTCGCCCCCTGGCTTTTTCCCCGCTGCCCATAGGAGCCGACGTCCAACAACAACACCCCTCACCACAGGAGATGCGCAAAGATGAGCTCTCAGAGCGAGTTGAACTCAAATGACGCCCTACTCAACAGCGGAGCAGTCCGCCGCCGCCTCCTGACCGGCGTCGGCGCTGCGGGAGTAGCCGCTGTCGCCAGCCAACTCGTCACCCCCGACGCGTCGGCAGCCGCGGCGTCGTCGTCCAGACGCACCGATCTCTTCTACTACTGGAAGTCCCAGCAACGTTCCCTCGGCTACTCCCAGGGCGTCCAGGTGGACAACACTCTGTGGCTATCGGGTACGGCGGCCCTCGACACGGATTTCAACCCTGTATCCCCCGGCGACCTGGCCGCTCAGATGCAATTCATCTACCAGCGCATCAAGGAGAGCCTGGCCAAATACTCCCTCGATTTTCGCCATGTCGTGCGCGAGAACATGTACGTAACCGATACATCCGCCTTGATCAACGCCTTGCCGTATCGCAAGAGCATCTACGCTAACGGGCCGTTCCCGACCTCGACGACAATCCAGGTGAGCCAGCTACTTCTTCCCGGACTCATGATTGAGATCGAGGTGACCGCTTGCCGGGCACTGCCTTGAAGCCCGGCACGAACCCGAACTACTGAGCCGATCATAAGTTCTGGGACTTTTGAGAAGATCGGAAGGCGCGTCGGCCCTGCTGGAGTGGCAGGCGGACCACCTGGACCTCCGGAAAATCTCAATATTTATGATCGCCTCAGTAGGCATGCCTCAGGCGGCTGGAGCCAGTTCGCGAGGCTGTGAGCGTTGGGTGGCGGGCCTCAGGGTTCGGAGGAAGATCAGGATGAGCACGGCCGCCAGGCCGGTGGTGATCGGCGGGACCAGGAAGGCCAGGGCCTCGCCGAAGCGGTCCACGAGCTGACCGGCCACGGCGGCGCCGGTCGCGATGCCCAGTCCGATCGCACCGGTGAGCCAGGTGAACGCCTCGGTCCTGACCTCGCTGGGCACCAGGGCCTCGACCAGCGTGTAGCCGGTGATCACGGCGGGGGCGATGACGAACCCGGCCAGAGCGGCTCCGCCATACAGCATGGGGATGGAAGTGGCGAGCGTCAGGACGGCCGTGGCTGCGGAGAGCAGTCCGACGCCCGCCACGAGACGGATCGGGGCAACCGCCCGCCAGCGGACGACGCCGTAGAGGATGCCGCCGACGAAGCTGGCCCCCGAGAAGGTCGCGTAGATCGGCCCTGCCGCTCCGGCCTGGCCGAGTGCGGCGGTGTAGGAGGTGACGCCGACCTGGAGACTACCGAAGACGGTGCCGATGGCGACGAAGGCACCCGCGAGCACGGCCACCCCCCGCAGCCGGAGCACTCCGCGCTGGGCACGGACCCGGACCGGCATCGGCTCGGGAGCGCCCTTGCCGACCAGGGCGAACAGCAACGTCCCGGTCACGATCATGACCAGCGCCAGCAGCAACGCCCAGACCGGTGAGAACCCGGTCGAGATGGCCACCAGCAGCACCGGGGCGAGGGTGAAGGTCAGCTCATCGGTGATGGACTCCAGGGCGAAGGCCGCATCGAGCCTGCCGGAGCCGCCGAGCATGTGCGCCCAGCGGGCCCGGACCATCGAACCGATCTGCGGCACCGAGGCACCGACCAGTGCCGCGACGACCACCAGCGCCAGGGCCGGAGCATGGGTGGAGGCGAGCAGGAGCAGCGTGCCCAGCGCGGCGGCATGCAGGCCGACCTGCGGGAACAGCACCTTCGCTTGACCGTACCTGTCGGCCAGCCGCCCGGTCTGCGGACCGGCCAGCGCCGCCGCCACTGCGGCGGCGGCAGCGGCGACACCCGCCACGCCGTACGAGCCGGTGGACCACTGCACGAGCAGCAGGATGCCGAGCTGGAGCATCGCGTACGGCAGGCGCGCGAGGAACGCGGGAACGAGGAAGCGCCACGCTCCGGGGGAGCCGAGCACGGCAAGGTACGACTTCAACAGATCTCCGTCCAACATCCAGACGGAAACCCCGCCCGGCTCGGGAGCCCACCGGGGGTGGTGGGCTTCGACCGGGGTGATACCGCTTTCGCGGCCGCCGAGCGGTCATTGCATGCGTCCTGTGGAACGCAACAATCACCTAGCCTATGCCACGGACCGGCCCTCCTCCTTCGCACCCCGGCCAGATGAGCGCGGACATCGAGCGCACCAGCGACATGCGGAGACTCCTCGCGCTCCTCGCGGCGCAGACCGGAGGGCTACTCAACCTCAGTCGGCTCGGGTCCGAACTGAGCATCTCCACACCTACTGTCCGCAACTACGTGGAGATCGGGGTAAGGAGCCGTTTCAACCGGGGTGCCAGCGGACGTTCGACCGCGATGTTGATGGCGTAGGCCGCCAGACACATCAGCACCAGCATCCCGACCAGCAGCACATGCCGCTGCACGATGTCACCGAGCCGGTCGAAGATAATGAAGCCGACGTGCGCGTGGATCAGGTACAGCGGGTAGGTCAGGGCTCCGGCGATGGCGAACCAGGGGCGGCCGAGCCGCTGGGTGACGCGGAGCGAGACGAGGAACATCACGATGAAGATCGCGACGATGACGGCCACCACGACGGCACTCTCGATCTCGGTGTGGTAGCGGGTGCCCACCTTGCCGGCGAACTCGATGCCCCGGTAGACGGCGTTGCCGAAGGAGATCAGGACGATCGCGCTGAGCTGCCAGGACGGGCCGAACCGGTAGACCATGCACAAGGCCATACCCGCGATGAAGTAGTGCGAGAACTGCGACTGCACCACCAGGTCGGCCAGTGAGTGGACCGAGGCGGGCAGCAGTCCGCTCTGCAGCAGGAAGGTCAACGCCAGCCAGCCCCACAGCACCCCGATGACCCGGCCTCGGGTGATGCCGATCCAGGCGAGCACGAAGATGAGCGCGTAGAACCTGATCTCGGCCCACAGCGTCCAGTAGACGACGTCGACGTTGGGGATGTCGGGCAACGAGTTGAACATCGTCAGGTTGGCGAGGTACTGCACGAGCGTGACGGGGTACTTGCCCATACCCAGCGTGACCGAGACCAGCGCGGTGATCGTGACCGCGACCCAGAAGGCCGGATAGAGCCGGACGATCCGCGAGACCAGGAAGGCTCCCGGCCGACGATCCCAGGCACTGAGCAGCACGACAAAACCGCTGATCATGAAGAACATGTCCACGCCCAGGTAACCGAACCTGGCGATCTCACCCGCGACGGGGAATTCGACCTTGCTCATGCCACCCGCGTACGCGGAGAAGACGTAGTGGTACACCACCACCGAGACGGCCGCGGTGATACGGAGTGCGTCGATTTCGTAGAGCCGGTCACGCCGCGGGGTGCGATGCCGCTCGGTCTCCGAAACCGGGCCGGAGGAACTGTCACTCTCCGCAGCCGCGCTTCGAAAGGGGGGATGATCCACTTTACCTCGGTCGCTAAACGTTAACTCCCCGTACAGGTAATCGAAGGGCAACCCCGGACCCGACACCGCCTGGACAGTTCCCCCACGCCTACCGATATCAATGAAACACTTTGCCATATCCGCCAGGGATGCGCCGACAATCGGCAGCTTTCAAGGATTTAGTCACCATTAATGGCAATTATCGGGTAGACACAAAACCTGGAACTAGATCATTGTTCGAGGGCGCCACGATCCCTGCCCCGCACGCCGGTTGATCATTCTCAATATTCGGATATCCGTTATATGCAGATGACAGGACCGAAAAAAACCGAAAGGTTATGGTCCATCCGGTGAACCGGCCTGGCCTCGATGCCCTCCCGCGCAAGCCGGCTGTTCGACTTCATGGCCACCGACATCACAGGTGGGTCCGATTCTGTCGGTCCCGCCTGCCACTCTTTCGCCAATCGATTTCTCGCCGTCAGGCAACACAAGGAGGTGTTCGCGGTGAGCACGAGTCTTTCGGCACGTCTTCTGGACGCGCTCGGCGATGACAGGAAGCACACGGCGCTGGTGGTGCAGGCCAGGTATCAGCCGGTCGGCGGTGCGGGCAACATCGTGATGCCCCGCATACAGCTCGGACCGCTCCGACTCTCCGACCTTCCGCTCCAATCCGGCCTCATTGCGGGACCCCGTCGCGGTACACGCCGTACCCGACAACCGCGCTCCAGTCCGGCCCCAGGGCCGGTCCTCCGGGCCAGCCTTGTTGCGGCTCAGAGGCCCCATCACGGTCTCGAGACCGGTCTCATTCATGCATTTTGAACGGTCTCGCCGCTCTTGAGTCCGGAGATGAACACGCTCCACTGACTCGGCCGGAAGATCAACGTGGGTCCTTGGGGGTGCTTGCTGTCACGCACGGCTACATATTCGCCGAGAAAAGCGACCTGAACGCATTGACCGTTCGAGCCGCTGAGGCTGCTGGTCCGCCACTCGACACGGGAAAGATCAAGTTCCTTGTTCACTCCCGCACCTCCTCTCAGTTCACGTCTGCGAGCGCACGAGCCAGGAGGTCGCGGCTCTCATCTGGGGTGGCTGCTATGGCCTGGAGGTGCTTGAACATCAGATTATATCGTCTTATGTCTTTCTCGCTGTCCAAAAAGAGGTCTGTTGTGCTCGCCTCGATATAGATGACATCATGCACGTCCTGAGCAAACCGAAGGATGACGAATGATCCATGCATCCCCGGATGAACACCGACTCCGAACGGGATCACCTGCAACGTCACATGGGATTGTTCGCTCTCGTTGAGCAAGCGCTGCAGTTGCTCACGCATAATCTCGGGGCTACCGACACGACGGCACAGCACCGCTTCATCGATGATCGCCTCAATGGTCGGCAACGGATCGCGCTTGGCCTGGCGAGCCATGCGGGCCGCCACCCGGCTTTCGACCTCTGCTGCCGGTAATTCCGGAGCGCCAGCTGGGATCGCCGTCCGTGCGTACGCCTCGGTTTGCAGCAGGCCCGGGACGAACGACGATTCGTAGTTGAGCACCCCTGCCGCCTCCCTCTCGAACCCGATATAGGTGGCGTACTGATCGGGCAGATTCTCCGAGGCGACTCGCAGCCAGTGCTCCTCCTTGGCCAGCTTCAAGATCGCGATCAGGTCGTTTTGGTGATCCTCCGGCACGCCATACACGTTGAGCAGCGCACGTAGCGTCCGCACCTGAGGTTTCGCCTGGGCCATCTCGATGCGGTACAGGGTGGCACGGTTGATCTCAGTGGCGTCGGCTACTTGCTCGCGGGACAAGCCTGAGCGCTCTCTGAGTTGTCGTAGTTCCATTGCGAGCCGTCGCAGGCGAGCGGTTGGAGTCTGTCGCCGTTGAGTCATGCGGCAAAGAGTAGCGGGATCGTCGCGGTCGGTGTCTACGCAACATGTTGCGTACGCTCCGTAACTTATGCATCATTTTGTGTTACCAACACGCCGCACCCCTTCACGGTAGGCAACCGAATCGATACAGATGGTCAAAGGGATCAAGCTCTCGCCATCTGAGCTCCAGACGAGGCGATCGATCAAACGTCTCGCTACCTCCCCGCTCGGGCCGACCGAGCCGACGAAGGGCAGGATCGGTGACAACACCGGATACGGAACAGCAGTTCATTCACCTGATGGAGTTGGGCTGGGAATTGAACGAGCTTGGGTTCGACTCCGTGGTCCGGCTCTCTCACGGTCGGGAGCCGAGCATGGAGATCTTCTTGTCGCCGGATCGCAGGCTCGCGGCCAGGCAGCACGGCCCCACCTCAGCCTTCACCCGGATCCGAAGCCGCCATCGGGGTGCTCGGACCAGGGCATGGGCCAGGGGAGTCTTCAAGCAGATCGTGCAGGTAGCGCGATGAGCACGCTCGGGCTGCTCGGGCAGATCGAGCTTCCCGCGTAGGTCGCCGCCGTCCCGCAAGCTCGCAGCTACGTCCGTGACCTGCTCGACGGTGTGGGCCACCCGTACGCCGACGACGCGCTGCTCCTGCTCACCGAGCTGGTCACCAACTCGGTGCGTCACTCCGACTCAGGCCGTACCCCCGACGGCCGGATCACCGTAGCCGTCGCCCATCACAATGGAACGCTCCACATCGACGTCATCGACGCCGGATCCAGCACCGGACAGCGCCCCCGGGTCTGCCCGGACACCGACCTCGACAGCGGCGGCGGACGCGATGTGGATCGCGCTGCTGTATGGACTCCTGCGATAGCGACGGGAGGTGGTCTGCGCGCCACCTCACCCACGATGCCCGCCGAGGATGATCTTCCGCATCCCGATCTCATTCAGGTAGCCCCATCCCGGTCTTCAGGACCGGTCTCATTGCGGCCGTGCCGAAGAACTCGTCGGCCTCTTGGCGCATGAGTTCATGGTTCACGCGCGGGAGCCGACGGTGGCGGGCGACCAACTCCTCCGCGGTCAGGCGCCGTCGGCGAGGCAGTGGCCGGAGCTCGGCGGCCTCGGTGTCGTCGCGAGTGATCGTGTCCCGGGGGCCTGGGTCGACACCCCCGTACGGCGCGGGACGGGACGGTATCTCGGCATCCCCGCCGTCAGGTCCCCCGGAACGCCCCTGTCGGGTCACGTACGCGCCGTGCGGATCCGGGAGTACGCGGGCGGCTGCCGGGGCACCGCGTCCAGGTCGTGCCGGGCGAACGGCAGAGCCCAGCGGCCGAAGACGACCTTCCCCCTGGCCGGTGACCGGTAGTGGCCCCACTCATCGGTGCAGACGCCGACGAGCAGCAGGCCCCGGCCGCTCTCGTCGTCCTCTCCGGCCTCGGCGAGCCGGGGTTCGCCGTCGCAACTGTCCCAGACCTCCGCGAACAGGCCCACGGTGGTGAGGCGGAGGCGCAGCACGATCGGGTACGGTTCGTCGGCCTGCGAGCAGGCGCAGGCGGCCAGGGGATGCGGGCAGGCGTAGCCGTCCGGGGCATGCGGGACGGCGGTGGCCTTGATGGCGTTGGTGGTCATCTCCGAGACGACCAGGACGCAGACATCGGAAAGCTCCCGCAGACCCCACCTGCGCAGCTGCGTGCGGGTGAAGTCGCGGGCCTGGGAGGCCGCGGCCGGCTGCGCCGCCAGTCGCAGCTCGGCCGCGTCCAGGGACAGGTCATCGGGGGCGCCCAGATCAGGGTGAAACGGTGAGTACATCGGTCCCGGCCGTTCGACGGGGAGCACGGTCATGAGATGGCTCCAGAGAGGTTCAACGGAGATTCGGTCACGCGTCCCCGGCGCAGATAGGGACGCCCCGCCCGAGCTGTGAGATCACGCGAATCCAACGGCTCCGGCGTTGTCTCAACCCTCCTGCGCGGAGCGTGCCGGAAACAGGCGACGAGACCACGTCTGTTCGTCACTGTCGGAGCTCAAGTCACTCCGTACAGCGAGGGCGTTGCAAGGATCGGCGATCTGGCCGCTGATTTCTGCACTCTGCCGTCACCGAACGTGATCGACCAGTAACGTTCGGCCCGAAGAATCGCCACCGGAGGACCCGCCGGGAGGGGCCGAGCCGATGCCACGTGCACCGCGCAGCGTCAAGCAGCAGATGGACATCTTCAGCGCTGAGCTCCGTGAGCGTGGTTGCACGTGGGCCGAGGTCGCAGCTGAATTCCAGCGGCGTTGGCACCTGAACTCCCGCCAGGGCTTCCGGGAGGCGCATCGACTCACACAAGCCAAGGTCTGCCATCTATGGAACGAGTACTGGCCGAACGAGCCACTGACGACCCGCAAGCTCGGGTCGTGGGAGGCCTGGCCCGGCCCCACCGGCAACGAGCCGCCGATCGCCGGTCTGAACCGGCTGGCCCGTATCTATCAATGCCGCACCGCCGACCTGGTCGACGGTGAAGACCACCGCGATGCCGACGAGCACAACGCCCCGGCCACCCGACTCCGGGGGCGGGAACTGGTGGCCGCGGGAGCCGCGGGCAGCCTCTGCCGCGAAGATATCCAGGGGGTGCTGGCGGCCCTGCCCGCCGGACCCGCGCCCGCCGGACCCGCGCCGGTCGGGACGAGCCGCGAGGAGGAGTACGACGCCCTCGTACGGGCTCTCGCCCAGTGGGCGGCGTCCATGAATCGGCGCGACGTGCTGGCCCTGGTCAGGGCCGCGGCGGCCGCGGCGGCGGCCTCTCCGCTGCTGGACCGGCTGAACGACGACGAGCTCGACCGGCTCGCCCTGATCGCCGCCGAGCCGTCCCGGGTGGACGAGGCGACGGTCGACCACATCGACGCGGTGTTGCACCACTGCATGCGCCAGGAGGACCGCCTCGGCCCCCAGTCGGTGCTGGGGACCGTGCTGGCCCAGCAGCACCTGGTGCGGTCGCTGATCCCGGCCGCGTCGACGGACGAGGTGCGCGAGCGGTTGCTGTACCTGCTGGCCAACATCTGCCGGTTCACCGCCTGGGTACTGTTCAATCTCAACGACTTCAACGGGGCGAACTACTACTACGAGCAGGCCAAGTCTGCCGCGCACCGGGCCGACAACGACGCGATGAACAGCTTCGTCCTGGCCAACTGGTCGCAGCTGGCCACCTGGCAGGGCGATCCCCGCCAGGGTGTCGAGCACGCTCTGGGCGCGCTGGCCTGGGGGCAGCGGGCCGGTAGCAAACTGCTGGTGTCGTACGCGTGTGACGTGGGTGCTCGCGCCTACTCGGCGGTGTTGCGCCGCTCGGCCAAGACCGATCGTCACAAGGACCACGCCCGGTGCATGAGGAGCCTGGACCAGGCCCTTCGCGAGCTCGGCCACGCGGGTGAGGGGGATGTGGGGAGCAAGCTGCTCTACTTCTACGGCGACGGGCAGCATCTGTCGACCAAGACCAAGTGTCTGCTGGACATGGGCGACGCCCAGACCGCGGTCGAGATGGCCGCCCGGTCCCTGACCCAGATCGACCCGGCGTTCGTCCGTAACCTGGCGTTCAGCCGCCTGGACCTGGCGCGCGGGTACCTGCGGCTGCGCGCCATCGACGAGGCGTGCGAGCAGATCGGCGAGGCCGCCCGCCTCACCTGCCGGAACACCTCGCCGCGGCTGGCCCGCTCGGTGGTGGAGGTCCGCGAGACGCTGAATCCGTGGGCGAGGACCCGCCAGGTCGCCGCCCTGGACGAGAAGCTGCACGCCCTCCAGCTCATCGCCTGACGAACCGGCTGACGAACCGGCTGTCCAACGGCTGACGAATCAGCCGACCAGTCGCCTGTCCAATCGGCTGACGAATCGGCTGACGAGTCGCCTGACGAACCGGCTCACCGGCGGCGTGCCGTGGGCACCTTCTCCAGCACCAGGATGTCGAAGACCGGGGCGGGGATCGGCGGGTCCAGCAGTTTGTGGGACACCTTCCGCCATCCCCACCGCCGGTAGATCGCCTGGGTCCGTGCGGCCCTGGGCTGCACCGACAGTGTCGCCCGCTCGGCACCGGATCCGGCGATCAGCTCGTCGTGGATCCGGTGCCCGATCCCGATGCCGCGCCAGCCGGGCAGCACGCCGTAGTCGATGACGGCGAACGTCCTGGTCCCGGTCTCGGTCGCGAACTCCTCGTCGACCGGTTCGGCCAGCCCGGTCCACCAGCGGGCGTCGGCGGGCAGCAGGTATCCGTACCCGAACCCGACGAACTCGGGGCCGGATCGCGCGGTGGTCAGCCGGAATCCGGGCCGGTCGACCAGCTTGGGAAAGTAGCAACGCTGGTTGGCGAACTCCGCGTCGTTCCCGCTGAAGGGCGGCAGTGAGAACACCGCCTGATAGAGGTCGCAGATCGTCCCGGACAGCGCGAGCGACTCCCGGCGGCCGCGCGTCTCTATGATCATGTTTTCGGTGGGGGCCATGCCCGCCTCCTCGCCTCCTTCGAACCGCCTTCCCTTGGGGCGGTTTCTTACCCGTGGACGGGCGGGGCAGCCGCCCCGGTTCCCGTGCCGAGGGCGAGGCGGCGGGTCAGACTTTCGTGACGTCGGTCAGCGGTACGGAGAGGTCGGCGAGCCGGTCGGGGCTGACTGTCGCACCGCTGCGGATCAGATCCTGTGCCGGTGCGATGCCCTCGTCCCACTGGTTGACGTGCATGCCCGCCACGACGCGCCCCTCGGCGAGCCAGAAGGCGTGGAAGGCCCCCGCCTCCAGGTCCCCGCGGATGACCACGGAGTCGTATCCGCCGGGCGCGAACCAGCCGGAGAACTCCATGCCGACGTCGTACTGGTCGGTAAAGAAGTAGGGCGGCCGGTCGTGGACGACCTGCCTGCCGAGCATGGCCTTACCCGCGGTCAGGCCCCCGTTCAGCGCGTTGGCCCAGTGCTCGACGCGGATGCGGGTGCCGTACAGGGGGTTGAACGCGTTCGCCACGTCACCGGCGGCGTAGACGTCGGGGTCGTCGGTGCGGAGGGACTCGTCGACGACGATCCCGTTCTTCACCGTCAGGCCGGCCCGCTCGGCGAGTTCGGTGTTGGGGCTCACGCCGACACCGACGATCACCACGTCGGCCGCGATCTCCTCCCCGTCGTCGATGGCAACCGCGGTGACGCGTCCGGAGCCCAGCAGCCCGGTCACCTCGCGGCCGAGCCGCAGGTCGACGCCGTGCCGCCGGTGCACGTCGGCGAAGAAGGCCCCCAGTTCGGGGCCGAGTGCGGCGTGCAACGGCACCGCCCTCGGCTCGACGATCGTCACCTCGCAGCCGTACTCCCTGGCGGCCGCGGCGGTCTCCAGCCCGATCCAGCCCGCGCCCACGACGGCCACCCTGCCTCCGCCGCGGATCGCCTCACGCAACCGTTCCGAGTCGTCGAGGCTGCGGAGGTAGTGCACGCCGTCCAGGTCGGCGCCGGGCACGGTGAGGCGGCGCGGTGAGGCGCCGGGAGCGAGGAGCAGCCTGTCGTACCGGATACGCCGCCCGTCGTGGAGTTCCACCTGGTGCGCGGCCCGGTCGAGGTCCGTCACGCGGCGTCCGAGCAGCGGTTCCACCGAGTTGTCGGCGTACCAGCCCTCGTCGTGGACGTAGACCTTGGCCTTCTCCTCCTTGCCGAGCAGGTAGCCCTTCGAGAGTGGGGGGCGCTCGTACGGCAGCTCGGTCTCGGCTCCGATCAGCGTGATCCGGCCCGAGAAGCCCTCCTGGCGCAGGGACTCCGCCGCCTTGGCCCCGGCCAGGCCCGCTCCGACGATGACGAACGTCTGCTCGGTAGTCATGTTCCCCTTCCTATCCGATTCCCACGCCGGTTCCAACGATCGCGAGAAGCCCGGTTCCCGTGCGTCGGGACGGAGGGCGGGGTCGACGGCCGACCGGCCTCGGGGCGGGGCATCGGAGTGGCGGGCGCCGGGGGACCCTCCGGGGAAACGCACAACCGGTTCCCGGCCCCGGTACGGGATTGAGCACGCTTGTCGGAACACGTCCCCAAAACGGACGGTAAATCAGCGAAAGAAGCGCGGCCGGGACACGATCCACTTACTCTCGGGAATTCACAAGAAAGGCATGCGAGCCGCCTGCCGGAAAAACACGCCGATCCTCCATAATCCCTTTCGTGCATGTCACACTGGGTTCCCTTGTGACCGGGCCAGGTATGCGGAATCACAGGCGGCGAGGTCGCGCAAGGCTTCCAGTCGATTACCCGAGGAAATTTTCGTTTACCCTGCCGGAAACCAGATTCCGCACTCCAGGAAAGGGGGGCCTATATATTTCCTACGCCATCAAGCTCGCACCGTGGACGGGAATGCCTATGCCCCGGCCCGCGGCGCGCCGTTTTGATAAGGAGCATGCCGCATGCCATTGAAGCGACGATTCGCCCGAGCCACGGTCAGCTGCGCGTTCGCGGCGGCCGCCGTCCTGAGCCTCGGAGCCTTCTCACCCGTCCCGCCGACCTCCCCGGACGGCTCGCCGGCCTCCACGGTCCAGCCGGCCTCCCCGGACGGCTCACCGACCTCCATGATCCAGCGGGTCGACCCGCCCCCCAGGCCCACGGCACGCGCCCTGACCGCCGACGAGATTCGCAGGAGGGGGCTGGACAAGTACATCGACATGTCCCTCCAGCAGGAAACCCCTCCCCGGATCGTCGACACCAACCAGGGCAAGTTCGCCAGCGGCATCCTGTCGCCCGCCAGGCAGTTCTCCAACACCTCCAGTAATTTCACGTCGGGCTGCTGGTACCTGACCACCACGTACGGGGCCCCCGGTCGCAACGGGGCCGCTTATCACACGTGGTGCGGCAACGGCGCCCAGGTCACGTACACCTCGGCGAGCTGCACGGGGAGCACCAACCTTCCCAGCTACATGTACGAGGGCTGCCAGAACATCCAGGCGTACGGGGTCGGCTGGAACGTCTGGGACGTCACGGACGGATGGCGTTTCTGCACCTCCTACAACCCCTACACGGGCGTGTGCTCCTCCCGGGCATACCCGTGGCAGAAGAACCGCTACGGGGCGAACGGCCAGGTCTGGCTCCTCGGATGGGGTGGCTAGGGACCGACTCCCGAACTCGCGTTTCGCGGCGGCGCCGGCCTCACCAGGCCGGCGCCGCCGCCGTGTCATCTCCCGGCTTCCCCGGCATCCCCGGCATCCCGGCATCCCGGCTTCCCCGGCTTCCCGGCTTCCCCGGCTTCCCGGCTTCCCGGCTTCCCGGCTTCCCGGCTTCCCGGCTTCCCCGGCATCCCCGGCGTGCCGGTGACGGACCCGGCGCGCGAACCCCGAGCTCCTTGAGCGTCGGCGGGACGGGCATGACGAGTCCTGGCCTGGCGGACGCGACAGATAATTCATCACTTGTTGATTTATTGGCCTCTCCGGCCTAATGTTGCAGCACGCATCAGACGCAGCGACGCAGGGAGCGGCCCGATGGACGGCATGGAGCGTGACCGGCCGGCCGACGACATCCCACCCACGACGCCTCCGGCACGGCCCCCGCTGCCTCGGGGAGACGTGCCCCCACCCCTCATCCTGAAATTTGAGGACATCGGGGCGGAGATGTTGCCGCTGGTCGGTGGCAAGGCGGCCAATCTCGGCGTGCTGACCAGCGCCGGGCTCCCCGTTCCCCCGGGCCTGTGCGTCACCACCGAGGCCTACCGCAGGGTCACCGAACGGACCGCCCTGAAGGACGTGCTCGCCGCGCTCGCCACCACGCCCGCCGGGGACATCCCCGCCCTGAACGCATTGGCCGCGAAGGCCCGCGGGATCGTGCTCGCCGCGCCGGTCCCCGACGACATCGCGGACACGGTGAGGGGCGGCGCGAACGGCCCCGTCGCGGTCCGCTCCTCCGCGACCGCCGAGGACCTGCCGCACGCCAGCTTCGCCGGACAGCAGGACACCTACCTCAACATGATCGGCGCCGACGCCGTGCTGGACGCGGTCCGGCGGTGCTGGGCCTCGCTCTGGACCGACCGGGCCGTCGCCTACCGGGCCGCGAACGGTATCGGCCACGGTGCGGTGCGCCTGGCGGTGGTCATCCAGAAGATGGTCCAGTCCGAGACGGCCGGGGTGATGTTCACCGCCAACCCGGTCACCGGGCGGCGGCACGAGGCGGTGATCGACGCCAGTCCCGGTCTCGGCGAGGCGGTGGTCTCCGGCGCGGTCAACCCCGACCACTTCGTGGTCGACACCGCCACCGGCCGGATCACCGAGCGCCGCCTGGGAGACAAGCTGGTGGCCGTACGGTCACTGGCGGGCGGCGGCGTCGAGCACGTCGAGACCCCCGCGGACCCCGTGGAGAGCGCCTGCATCACCGACGCGCAACTGGGGGCGTTGGCCGAGCTCGGCGACCGGGTCGAACGGCACTACCGGACACCTCAGGACATCGAGTGGGCGATCGACGCCGCCGGAGTCCTCTGGCTGACCCAGGCGCGCCCCATAACCACCCTCTACCCGATCCCCCACCACGCGGAGTCGTCCGGAGGTCCCGTGCCCGGCGACACCCGGATCTACTTCTGTTTCAGCCTGGCCCAGGGGCTGTACCGGCCGATCACCCCCATGGGCATGTCGGCCTTCAGGCTGCTGTCGTCATCGGTGTTCGAGATGCTGGGGACGCCGGTGGCCGACCGGCTGGCCGGCGCCCCGCCCGTCACCGAGGCGGGCGGTCGGCTGTTCTTCGACGTCACCGGCCTCATCCGCAGCCGGGTGGGCCGGGTGGCCTTCCCGAAGGTGCTCGACGTGATGGAGGCCAGGTCCGCGAAGGTGCTGCGCGGACTGTTCGACGACCCCCGGTTCGGCGTCATCCAGCCCTCGCTCCGGCCGCCCCTGCGCCGGGCGGTCAGGATCGCGGCCCGCTTCCACATCCCGCGGCGCGCCGTGCGGGCCCTGCGCGCCCCCGCCTCGGCGCACCGGGACGTGGAGCTGCTCCGGGAGCGTCTGCGGGGGCGGCTCCCGGCACCGCGGGGCGCCACCCCGGCCGAGCGTCTCGACCATGTCGAGCGGATGCTGGGCGGCCAGATCTTCCCGCTGCTGCCGACCATCGCCCCGGCCGCCGCCGCCGGGTTCGCGATGCTCGGCCTGGCCGCCCTGGTGCTGGGCGACCGGGTCAGGCCCGATGAGCTGGAGACGGTGCTGCGCGGGCTCCCGCACAACGTGACCACCGAGATGGACCTGGCACTGTGGCGGCTGGCCACCCGCGTCCGCGAGGACGGCGAGGCCGCCTCCCTGCTGCTGGGCGCCCCCGCCACCGAGCTGGCCGAGCGCTTCCACGCGGGAACACTGCCCGGCGTGCTGGGAAGTGGTCTGGCGGACTTCCTCTCCGTCTACGGCGTCAGGGCGGTCGCCGAGATCGACCTCGGGCTGCCACGCTGGTCAGAGGATCCGACCCACATCATCGGCGTCCTCGCCAACTACCTGCGGCTGGAGGATCCCGCCCTGGCCCCCGACGCGCTGTTCGCCAGGGGTGCCGCCGAGGCCACGCTCATGATCAAGACCTTGGGCGGGCGCGCCGGAGGACTGCGTGGGCGCCTCGTCCGATTCGCGCTCGGCCGGACCCGCGCGCTGGCGGGCCTACGCGAGATGCCCAAGTACGTCATGGTGACCGCCCTGGCCGCGATGCGGGCCGAGCTGCTGGCCGTCGGTGCCGAGCTGGCCTCCCGGGGCCTGCTGTCCCGCGCCGACGACGTCTTCTTCCTGACCTTCCGCGAGGCCAGGGCGGCCCTCACCGCCCCCTCCTCACGGGAGGCCGGCGCGCCCACGGCCGACGGTGACAGGCCGACGCCCGCCCCCGCCCCGGCGGAGGCCGGCGCGCACCCGTCCGAGGTGGCCGTACGACCCGCACTGGGAGATCTCGTGGCGCGGCGACGTGCGGAGGCCGCCCGCGAGCTGCGCCGCAGGCACGTCCCCCGCGTCCTGCTGTCGGACGGCACCGAACCGGAGGCCATCGCCGTACGGGCACCGGTGGACGGCGCGCTGACCGGCACCCCGGCTTCGGCGGGCACCGTCACCGGCCGCGCCAGGGTCGTCCTCGACCCGGTCGGCGCGCACCTGGAACCCGGGGAGATCCTGGTCTGCCCCTCCACCGACCCCGGCTGGACCCCGCTGTTCCTAACCGCCGGCGGCCTGGTGATGGAGATGGGCGGCGCCAATTCCCACGGCGCCGTGGTGGCCCGCGAGTACGGCATCCCGGCCGTCGTGGGCGTGAGCGGGGCGGCCAAGCACATCGTCACCGGCCAGGAGATCACCGTCGACGGCGCCTCCGGCGTCGTCACCACCTGACCGGCGGCTCAGGGCCCCTGCCGGATGAGAGGGGGAGCCGGGCCTGGATTCCGCGCCACCAGATGGAATGATCGTGAGAAGCCGTGGCATTCTCGCGGCCGGCGGGGACGAAGAAGATCACATGTGGTGCACGACGTCACCGACACCGATCTGGTGCTTCAGCGACTGCACGGGCCGACGATGCTTGAGGCGTTGCGGCGGCGGCCCCGGCGGACGACGGCGTACGGCCGGCTGCTCGGCGAGCTTCACCACACGTTGCACGCGGTCACCGCGCCCGACTGGCTCCCGCGCCGGTTCGCCGGCGAATCGGATCACCGGGTGTTGCACCTGGATCTCCACCCGGCCAACGTCATCCTCACCGACCGCGGACCGAGTGTCATCGACTGGTGCAACGCCGCCGCCGGGGATCCCGCGGCGGATGTGGCTCAGACCCTGGTGCTGGTGGGGAGCAGTGACGTGCCGGGGTTCGTCGCCCGGCTTCGCAGGCGTGCCCTCCTGCGGGCGTTCCGGCGTGAATGCCGTATCGATCCGGCATCGCGCACCGCCGAGGTCATCACGGCGCGCCTGGCGGACCCGAACATCACCGCGACCGAGGCGGCGCGACTACACGACCTGTGCCACAGCACCTCGGCCGTCAAGCGGGGTACGGCGTGGCGGTGACGCCCTCGCGGCCGGGCCGGCGGCGCCGCGGCACCCGACCGATCGTCCGGTCGCTCGAATCCCGTACGACCAACTCCGGTTCGAAGACAACCTGGCGGTGCTGGTGGCTGCTGTCCTCGGTCACCTCCTCGATGAGCAGCTCCGCCGCGGTCCGGCCGAGTAACTGCCGGGGCCGGCGGACCGAGGTGAGCGGCACCGCGGCGGCGGCCGCGAAGTCGATGTCGTCGTAGCCGACGATCGCGAACTCCTTCGGAATCCGCACCCCCGGCGGGTCCTGGTCCTCAACGAGCCGACCCGTGGCGTCGACATCGGCGCCAAGGCCGAGATCCACGCGCTCGTCAACGAACTCACCGCTGCCGGTGCGGCGGTCCTCATGGTGAGCAGTGACCTGCCGGAGCTGCTCGGCGCGAGCGATCGGATCGTCGCGACGCCGACTGATCCACCCCCTGAGGAGCAATCATGAAACGCACCACCATATCCACATTGGCCATCGCAGGCGTGCTCACCCTCGGCCTGAGCGCGTGTTCGGACTCCACCACAGCCGAGGGCGGCAAGCCGTGGCCGGCAGGCTTCGGCAACGATCACGCCGCCGACCGGGCCGCCGACCGGGCCGACGCCCTGGTGAGCCGCGAGGAGCGATCGTGAGGGCGAGATCCGCCGCTTCGGCAACCGTTACCACCTCTACGGCACCAGCTACGGCTGCGGCTACGAGTGGCAGCGTCCCGGCGCGCCGTTCTGCGGTTTCCGGTCCTACAGCTCCACGGACCTGGTGCACTGGAACGACGAGGGTGTGGGGCATCACTGGGCGCTCGGGGCCGGGAACCGGGTAGCCGAGCTGAAGGCGGTCGCGGAGCTGCTCGACATCGAGTTCCGCGAGCTGCGGGTATGAGACCGGAGGGGGGCCTCGACCGGGCGCCTGCGGGGGGAGCATGATGGCCTGATGTCGTACGCTGACGCGTTTGCCCGCAGTATCACCGACCCGGAGGACTTCTGGGCGGAGGCCGCCGAGGCGGTCGCCTGGAGCAGGCCCCCGCGCGAGGTGCTGGACGCCGGGGCTCCGCCCTTCTACCGGTGGTTCCCCGACGGGGAGCTGAACACCTGCCACAACGCGCTGGACCGGCACGTCGAGGCGGGCCACGGCGACCGTCTCGCGCTGATCCACGACAGCCCGGTGACCGGTACCGGCAGGCGCTACACGTACGCCGAGCTGCGTGACGAGGTCGCCAGGTTCGCCGGGGTGCTGCGCCACCTCGGGGTGGAGCAGGGCGACCGGGTGGTGGTCTACATGCCGATGGTGCCGGAGGCGGTGATCGCCATGCTGGCCTGCGCGCGGCTGGGGGCCGTGCACTCGGTGGTGTTCGGCGGATTCGCGCCCAAGGAGCTGGCGGTCAGGATCGACGACGCGCGCCCCAAGGTGGTCGTGTCGGCCTCCTGCGGGATCGAGCCCACCCGCGTGGTGCCGTACAAGCCGATGCTCGACGCCGCGCTCGACCTGGCCGGGCACCGGCCCGCGCACTGTGTGATCCTCCAGCGCGAGCAGGCTCCGGCGGAGCTGGTGCCCGGGCGGGACGTCGACTGGGCGAGCGCTACGGCCGAACCCGCCGAGTGCGTGCCGGTGAAGGCGACCGACCCGCTCTACATCCTCTACACCAGCGGCACCACCGGGCTGCCGAAGGGCGTCGTACGCGACAACGGCGGGCACGCGGCGGCGCTGCTGTGGAGCATGGCCAACGTCTACGACATCGCCCCCGGCGAGGTGTTCTGGGCGGCGTCCGACGTCGGCTGGGTGGTCGGGCACTCCTACATCGTGTACGGGCCGCTGCTGCGGGGCGCCACGACGGTGCTGTACGAGGGCAAGCCGGTCGGCACCCCCGACGCGGGCGCGTTCTGGCGGGTGATCGCCGAACATCGGGTGAACGCGCTGTTCACCGCGCCGACCGCGTTCCGCGCCATCAGGAAGACCGACCCGGAGGCGGCCCTGCTGCGCGACCATGACATCTCGTCGCTGCGGACGCTGTTCCTCGCCGGGGAGCGCCTGGACCCCGACACCTACCACTGGGCCGTGGAGAAGCTCGGCATCCCGGTCATCGACAACTGGTGGCAGACCGAGACCGGCTGGCCCGTCGCGGCCAACCTGCGCGGCCTGGAACCCATGCCGGTCAAGCCGGGCTCCCCCACCGTGCCCGTCCCCGGCTACGACGTGCGCGTGCTGCGGGCCTCGGGCGCCGAATGCGCCCCCGGCGAGGAGGGGGCGATCTGCATCCGGCTCCCGCTCCCGCCCGGCACCCTCCCCACGCTCTGGCAGGACGACGAGCGCTATGTGAAGTCCTACCTGTCGGCCTTCCCCGGCTACTACCTGACCGGCGACGGCGGCTACCTCGATGAGGACGGCTACCTCTTCGTGATGGGCCGCACCGACGACGTGATCAACGTGGCCGGGCACCGGCTGTCGACGGGGTCCATGGAGGCGGTGCTGGCCGCGCACCCGGCGGTGGCCGAGTGCGCGGTGATCGGGGTCGCCGACGAGCTGAAGGGGCAGGTCCCGCGCGGCTTCGTGGTGCTGAAGAGCGGGGCTTCGGTCGATCCCGAGACCCTGCGGGCCGAACTGGTCCTGGCCGTCCGCGAGCAGGTGGGCGCGGTGGCGGCGCTGAGACAGGTGGACGTGGTCCCGGCGCTGCCGAAGACCAGGTCGGGGAAGATCCTGCGCAAGACCATGCGCGGCATCGCCGAGGGCATCGACGAGCCCGTCCCCTCGACCATCGAGGACGCGACGGTGCTGGACGTGCTGCGCCCCATCGTCGGGCGCGGCGCCACCACCCGGGACGACCGGGACGCCGACCCCCTCCGCTCGGGCTCCGGCGACGGCTGATAGGCCGGCCCCGGCCGGGCCGCCGGGATCAGTCGCCGGAGACGATGCGGGCGTGAAGCAGCGCGGCGGCCGCCGGGTCCCAGCCGAACGCCTCCCGCCCGGCCAGCCATGCCGCCGCACCCGCGCCGTCACCCGCCAGGACCGCCGTGGCCCCCAGCTTCTCCCGTACGGCGGAGCCGACAGGTCCCTCGCCGGTCAGCACGCTTCCGGCCAGCACGATCGGGCTCGTCTCGCCCGCCGGGCGGACCTCGGCCACCGTCTCGCAGAGCAGCCTGGCAGCGGTGGAGGCGATCTCCAGGGCGGCGGGGTCGCCCTCGTCCGCCGCCCGGCTGACGAGCGGGGCGAGCCTGGCCAGCTCCAGCGTGGGCCGCGACTGCGCGCGGACCACCAGCCTGATCGCCGGCGCCCGTGTCTCCTCCGTCGCCTCCTCCGCCGTCCCCCCGGCCTTCCCCTGCGGGAGCGGCTCGCCCTCCAGCAGGGCACCGATGACGAGGCGGGTCAGCGTCCCGCCCGCGTCGCCCCGGCTGAGGGCGCGGGCGGCGGCGCGGGCCGCCTGTCTGCCCAGCCAGAACCCCGAACCCCGATCGCCCAGGAGCCAGCCGAGCCCGTCGGCGATCATCACGGGCTCGCGGTCCTCGATCCTGGCGGCGATCGCCCCGGTCCCGGCGATGAGCACGGTGCCGCGTGGCTCCGCCGTACCGGCGGCGAAGGCGATGCCCAGGTCGCCGGTGAGCCGGGGCCGGGCGCGCAGGCCGGCCGAGGCCCACATGGGGGCGAACACCAGCCGGTCCAGCGCCCCGGCGCCCGCCATCCCGATGACCGCCCCCGCCACCAGGCTCGGGTCGACTCCGCGCAGGGCCTGCCGCAGAGCCAGGCCGATGTTGGCGACGGCGACGGCATTGCCGTGTGCCGCGGGGTTCCCGCCCCCGGCCGTGCCGTATCCGGCCCGCCGACCGCCGGAGTCGATCAGGAGCGCGCGTGAGGACGTCCCGCCGATGTCCAGGCCGAGGACGTACATCGCGTTCAGAGGTGCTCCCCGAAGAACTTGGCGACCGCCTCGACCGCCCGGGTGACGTGCGGCTCGGTGTCGTAGAGGTCGATGTGGAGCCTGGTGTCCAGCCAGACGAGCCTCTTGGGATCGTCCATCCGCCGGTACGCCTCCTCCGCTCCCTCCGGGGAGCAGAGGCGGTCGACCACGCCGTGCACGATCAGCCCCGGCTTGGGCGACAGGAAGTCGGCGCCCGTCATGTTGTCCAGGGTGATCAGCTCGCGGAGGGAGGCCCTGGTCACCGCGTTGCTCCAGTGCGCCGAGGCACCTCGGGAGGTGCCGTAGTAGGCGAACGGCTCGTCGCCCGGCATCGCCGCCTCCCCCTCCCCCGCCACCGCGGGCAGGTACTCCACCTCACCACCCAGGTCCTGGCGCTCCAGCACCCGCGTGAAGGAGGCCAGCGCCTCCTGGTACCCGGAGGGCGACATCCCGGCGCGTACTCCGTAGGGGTTGCTGTACGCCCCCGCGATGCCCGCGAACGCCTTCACCCGGGGGTCGAAGGCGGCGAACCTGAGCGCGTAGCCTCCGCCGAGGCAGATCCCGACCGCGCCGATCCTGGCGCCGTCCACCTCCGGCCGGACTCGCAGCAGCGAGACCGCGGCCCGCAGGTCCTCCAGCTTTCCCTGCGCGTCCTCGTGGTTGCGTGGCTCGCCACCCGACTCGCCCCAGTTGCGGTGATCGAAGGCCAGCGTCACATATCCCGCTCCGGCCAGCCTGGACGCGTACAGGCCGGTGACCTGGTCCCGGGTGCCGGTGAACGGGCCGGTGAGGACCAGGGCGGGATGCGGGCCCGGCGCCGCCGGGATCCGCAGGTCGCCGGCGAGGGTGACCCCGCCGACGGTGAACTTCACCTTTTCGGACATGCTTCAAGTCTGTACGTCCCGCACGGCGGAAGCCAGCGGTTCCGTCGGCCGGCCCCGTCACGGCCCCGTCACGGCCCCGTCACGGCCCCGGCCGGCGGGGCTCCATCGGCCATTCCCCGCCCTGGCCGGCGGCGGTTCCGTCGGCCATCCCCGTCCCCGGCCGGTGTGGGCAGGGGACGGGGACGTCCCCTAGGAGTCGAACCCGAGGCCCATCCGGTCCAGGGTGCGCAGCCAGAGGTTGCGGCGGCCCTCGTGCAGGTCGGCCTGGGCGATCGACCAGCGGGTCATCTGGATCCCGACCGAGCGGACCGGCTCGGGCGGGAACGGGACGGGCTTCTCCTTGACCATCCGCAGCTCGGTCCGCTCGGTCCGCTCGCCGCTGAGCAGGTCGAGCATGACGTTCGCTCCGAACCGGGTCGCGCCGACGCCCATACCGGTGTATCCGGCGGCGTAGGCCACGCGCCCGCCGTGCGACCGGCCGTAGAAGGCGCTGAACCGGCTGCAGGTGTCGATGACCCCGCCCCACCTGTGGGTGAAGCGCAGCCCGGACAGCTGGGGGAAGGTGGTGGAGAAGTGTTCGGCCAGCTTGACGAAGGTCTCGTCGCGCTGCTCGTACTCGGGCTTGATCATGCCGCCGTTGTAGTAGACCGCGTCGTAGCCGCCCCAGAGGATCCGGTTGTCCTCGGTCAGCCGGTAGTAGTGGAACTGGTTGGCCGCGTCCCCCACCCCCTGCCGGTTGTGCCAGCCCACCGAGGCCAGCTGGTCGGCGGAGAGCGGTTCGGTCATCAGCGCGTAGTCGTAGACCGGCACGAGGAAGTGCTTCAGCCGCCGCAGCAGCGGCTGGAACACCCCCGTGCCGAGCGCGACGTTGCGCGCCCTGACCATGCCGTTCGGGGTGAGCAGGTCCAGGCTCGTCGGAGTGTCCTTCATGGTGCGTACCGGCGTGCGCTCGTAGATGCGCACGCCCACCGAGAGGCAGGCCGTTCTGAGCCCCCAGGCCAGCCGGGCGGGGTCGAGCATGGCGCAGCCGTCACGCTCCCAGTGGCCACCGATGTAGGTGGGCGAGTTCACCTCCGCCCGGACCTCTTCCGCGTCGAGGACGTCGAAGCGGGTGCCCAGCTCGCGGGCGATGTCGAGGCTCCGGTTCATCTCCTCCAGCTGCCACGGCTCGGCGGCCACGTGCAGCTCGCCGGTGCGCTCGTAACCGCAGTCGATGCCGTACCTGGCGATGGCCTCGCCGAGCTCGTCGAGGTTGTCGACGCCGAGGCGTTCGAGCGTGGAGATCTCCTCGGGCCAGCGCTCCAGCCCGTTGGCGAGGCCGTGGGTGAGCGTGGCCATCGCGAAGCCACCGTTGCGTCCGGAGGCGGCCCAGCCGATCCTCCGTCCCTCAAGCAGGACGACGTCGAGCGACGGGTCGCGTTCCTTGGCCATCAGGGCGGTCCAGAGCCCGGAGAATCCTCCGCCGACCACTGCCAGGTCGGCGCTCGTTTCACCGAAGAGCCGCGCCAGCGGCTCGGGTTTCGCCGCACTGTCGAGCCAGTACGGCTTGCGCTCCGCATCAGCAAGAGCCTTCAGCGGATCCACAAATCTCACTTCCCTACGTGAGTCAGATTATCTTTGTGTGTATCGCGTGGTCGTGAAGATCACGCGCGGGTTCCCCCCGCCTGATTCCGATCTCGCCTCCCTGTTCTGTGCCGTGGATGTCGTGCGGTGGATGTCCTTGCCGGCATCCGGATACACCGAAGCCCCGCGCCACCCGGTGAGGGCACGGGGCTTGACGGCGGCTAGGTGCGGCGGCGCGCGTTGACCGTGTTGACCACGGCGATGGCGACGCCTACTGCGAATATAAGCGTCCCGAGGATGTTGACCTGAGGCGGCACCCCGATACGGGTGGCACCCCAGATCCACAGCGGGAACGTCTGGGTGGCACCGCTGGTGAACTGGGTGATCACGAAGTCGTCGATGGAGAGCGCGAAGGCCAGCAGCGCGCCGGAGACGACGCCGGGCAGGATCATCGGGAAGGTGATCCGCCAGAACGTCGTCCAGGTGGACGCGCCCAGGTCGCGTGCCGCCTCCTCGATCGACCGATCGAGCCCGATCACCCGGGCGCGCACGGTGATCGCCACGAAGGAGAGCGAGAACAGCACGTGCGCGATGACCACCGTCGCGAAGCCGGTCTGCACACCGGCGCTGATGAACAGCGAGAGCAGCGAGGCGCCCATGACGAGCTCGGGTGAGGCGATCGCGGCGAACATCACCAGGTTGGTCGCGCCCTGCCCGCGGAAGCGGTAGCGGCCCAGGGCCAGGCCCATGAGCGTGCCGATCAGCGTCGTGATCACCGTGGCGAGCACGGCGATCTTGAGTGAGTTGAGCACTGCCGTGACCAGCTCGGGATACTCGTCCAGGCGGCCCCACCACTTGAGGGTGAAGCCCTGCCAGGTCACGTTCGACTTGCTCTGGGTGTCGTTGAAGCCGAACACGATCATGACGGCGATCGGCAGGAACAGCCAGGCGATGATCAGCCAGACGTAGACCCGGAGCAGCCGGTCACCCAGCCGCCTCGTGTTCAGCGGGGACCTCCGCCCGGCGGGCGCAGGGGCGTCCATCCCGTTCACGACATCGGGTGCGCCGGTGCTCACGGTCGCTCACCGTTCCTGGTCCGGCGGAGGGTGTCAGGGCTCATCGGGCCGCCGCCTCCAGGACGTTCTCGGTGCCGAGCGCCTTGGCGTAGGCGAAGATGCCGATCAGCATCGCCGCCATCAGCGTGAACGACAGCGCGGCGGCGGTCGGGTAGTCGTTGTTGACCAGATACTCGGTCTGGATGATGTTGCCGATCATCGTGTTCTCCGGACCGCCGAGGATGCCCGCGTTGACGTAGTCCGCGGTCATCGGGACGAACGTCATCAGCACTCCGGCGAACACGCCGGGCAGTGAGAGCGGCAGCACGATCTTGGTGAACGCCTCGTGTCTGGCCGCGTACAGGTCCTGGGCGGCCTCGACCACCTTGGGGTCCACCCGCTCCAGTGCGACGTAGATCGGCAGGATCATGAACGGCAGGTAGTTGTAGATCAGGCCGCCGATCACCGCGAACGTCGTCTGCAGCACGTGGAAGTCGTCGGGCAGCAGCCCCGCCGATTTCAGTGGCCCCAGCAGCATGCCGTCGTCGGCGAGCAGGAACCGCCACGACACGGTGCGCAGCACGAACGAGACGAAGAACGGCAGCAGCACCAGCAGCAGGTAGGTGGACTTGCGGTTGCCGCCCTTGAAGGCGATCCAGTAGGCCATCGGATAGGCCAGCGCGATAGAGACGACGGTCGCGACCAGACCGTACCCGGCCGAGCGCAGGAACTGGGTCTGGTACTGCGCCAGGGCGTCGCCGTACACCGAGAAGTTGAACGTCTGGACGAACCCGTTGACCACGTCGCCCTCCTGGGTGGAGACCGAGGCCATGAAGACCATCGGCACCACCAGGAAGATCGCCAGCCAGAGTCCGCCGGGCAGGATGAGCAGGTAGGGGGCGAGGCGCTTCACCGGCCGCTTGCCCCTTCCCGTCTGGTTCGCTCTCTCATCGGCCTAGCCCTGCGTGATCGGCTGGAAGATGTCCTCGAAGATCTTCTCCTCCGCCGGGCTCAGCTTCTTGTACGACCGCAGCTTGGCCATGTCCGCCTCCGAGGGGAAGATCATCGGGCTCTCGGCGATCTGCTCCAGCGCCGCCTTCTCCTTGCCCGTGGCCTTGGCGGCGTCGGCGAGGACCAGGTCCTTGGCGGAGGAGACCGGCGTGATGTAGTTGATGGACTCGACCAGCATCGTGGCGATCTTCGGCTGGTAGACGTAGTCCATGTAGGTCAGCGCGTCGACCGGGTTCTGCGAGGTCTTCGGGATGCACAGGTTGTCCGTCCAGATCGTGCCGCCCTCCTCGGGCACCACGAACCTCAGGTCCTTGCCCTCGGCGACCTGCTGGAAGATGTCGCCCGACCAGGCCATGGTGATCCAGATGTCTCCCCTGGCGAGGGCGTCGACGTAGTCGTTCTCGTAGTACTTGCGCACCAGACCCGCATCGCGCTGCTGCTTGAGCTTCTCCCCCGCCTTCTTCCAGTCGGCCTCGGTCGAGGTGTCGGGGTCGATGCCCAGGGCGAACATGCCGAAGTTGGCGACCTCCTGGGTGTCGAGCATCATGCCGACCTTGCCCTTGTACCTGGGGTCCCAGAGGTCGGCGATGCTCTTGACCTCGTCCACGTACTTGGGGTTGTAGGCGATGCCGGTCAGGCCGCCCGCCCACGGGATCGTGTGGGCGTTGTTCGGGTCCCAGGTGGGGTTCTTGGACACGGAGCTGGCGTTGGCGGCGAAGTTCGGCAGCTTGGCGTGGTCGAGCGGGACGAGGTAGCCCAGCGCGATGGCCTTGGACAGCTGCAGGCCGTTGGTCAGCACCATCAGGTCGTAGCCGATGTCGTTGTTGGCGGCGAGCAGCGGCTGGATCTTGCCGAAGAACGTGGGGATGTCCTGGATGGCCTCCGTGTAGGTCACCTTGATGCCGGTGTCGGCCTCGAACATCTCCAGGGACGGGTATCGCTTGCCGTCCTTGTCGATGTAGAGCGGCCAGTTGGCGAAGCGCAGCGTGCCGTTCTTCTTCTTGGAGCCCCAGTATTCGGCGACGGCGTCCTTCTGGGGCGCCTCCACCTTCTTGCCCTGCACGCCGCAGGCGGTGAGGGCGAGAGCGGCGGCCGACATCCCACCCAGGCGGAGGGCGTCACGGCGGGTGACGGAGCGGCTCTGCGTCATGCCACGCAGGAAGGCGGGGTTCGTGCGGGGATCCATAGCGTGCTCAACTTCCGATCGCATACGAGTGGTGCGGCTGCCACGACAGCCACACGGCGTCGCCACGCTCCGCCGTACTCGTGCTGTCGAGTGCGTTCTGCTGGAAGACGGTCACCTCTGCCCCCTGGGCCAGGCTGACCGTGTAGGAGTTGTAGAGCCCCAGGTAGACCACCTCTGAGACGACGCCTCGTACGACGCTGAGGTCTCCGGTGGGCTCCTCGGTGGAAATACCGATCTTCTCCGGGCGCACCGTGATCGCGATCGGTTCCCCGGCCGTGAACGATCCGCCCTCGGCGAGCACCTGGTCCTCCTCGCCCAGCTTAAGCACCGCGAAACCGGATTGGAGACGGTCGACGGTGCCGTTGAGCAGGTTGGACGTGCCGATGAACCCGGCCACGAAGGCGGTCGCGGGCCGCTCGTAGATCTCTCTTGGGGTGCCGAGCTGCTCGACCATGCCGTCGTTCATGACCGCGATGCGGTCACTCATGGTGAGCGCCTCGCTCTGGTCGTGGGTGACGTACACGAAGGTGATGCCGACCTCGCGCTGGATGCGCTTGAGCTCGATCTGCATGGCCTGGCGGAGCTTGAGGTCGAGGGCGCCGAGCGGCTCGTCCAGCAGGAGCGCGCGGGGGTTGTTGACCAGGGCCCTGGCCAGGGCGACCCGCTGCTGCTGGCCTCCGGACATCTCACGAGGACGGCGCTTCTCGCGCCCGGTGAGGTCGACGATCTCCAGGATCTCGCCGACGCGGCGCTTGATCTCGGCCTCGGCGACCTTCTTGCGCCGCAGGCCGAAGGCCACGTTCTCCCAGACGTTCATGTGCGGGAAGAGGGCGTACGACTGGAAGACCATGTTGACGTCGCGCTTGTTGGGGGGGACGTCGGTGACGTCCTGGCCGTGCAGCCGCACGTTGCCCCGCGACGGATCCTCGAACCCGGCGATCATGCGCATGGTGGTGGTCTTGCCGCAGCCCGAGGGGCCGAGGAGGGAGAAGAACTCCCCCTCGGCGATCGTCAGGGTGACGCCCCTGACCGCCTGGACGACCTCTCCGTGGGAGACATACTCCTTGACGACCCCGTCGAGTTCGATCGCGGGCACTTGGGGCGAGCGGGCGGCGGCCGCCTCCGCGCCCACCTGGATTTTGGTCATGCCAGGCTTATCCCTCTGTTCGCGGCTATTCGCCGATGTAGTGCATGACGTGCTTGACGCGAAGGTAGTCGTGCAAGCCAAAAACGGACAAATCCTTACCATAACCGGAGTGCTTGAAGCCTCCGTGTGGCATTTCTGAGACGAATGGGATGTGAGTGTTTACCCACACCACACCAAAATCAAGACGATTCGATACCCGCATCGCCCGACCGTGGTCGGAGGTCCACACCGAACCCGACAGGCCGTACTTGACGCCGTTGGCCTTGGCCACCGCGTCCGCCTCGTCGGAGAAGGCCTGGACCGTGATGACCGGCCCGAACACCTCGTTCTGCACCATCTCGTCGTCCTGCCTAAGGCCGTCGACGACCGTGGGGGCGAAGAAGTAGCCCCGCTCGCCGACCCGGTTCCCGCCGGTCAGGACCTTGGCGTGACCGGGAACCCGGTCGATGAAGCCGGTGACACGGGTCAGCTGGTCGGCGTTGTTGAGCGGGCCGTACAGGGCCTCCGTGTCGGAGAGGTCACCCGTCACGGTGCTCGCCACCGCCTCGGTGAGCGCGGCCGTGAACTCGTCGTGGACGTCCTCGTGGACCAGCACGCGGCAGGCCGCGGTGCAGTCCTGGCCGGCGTTGTACAGGCCCGCGGTGGCGATGGACTCGGCGGCGGCCTTGAGGTCCTTGACATCGTCGAACACGATGACGGGCGCCTTGCCGCCCAGCTCCAGGTGGACCCGCTTGAGGTCCTCGGCTGCGCTCCTGGCCACCGCCATACCGGCACCGACGGAACCGGTGATCGCGACCATCGACGCGGTCGGGTGGCCGACGACCAGCGCGCCGGTCTCCCGGTCGCCGACGACGACGTTGAAGACGCCCTTCGGCAGGACCTCGCCGAGGATCTCGGCCAGCTTGACCGTGGAGACGGGGGTGGTGTCGGAGGGCTTGAGCACGACGGTGTTACCCGCGGCGAGCGCCGGGGCGATCTTCCAGACCGCCATCATCATCGGGTAGTTCCACGGCGTGACCTGACCCACCACACCGATCGGCTCGTGCCTGATGACCGAGGTGTGCTCGGCGAGGAACTCACCGGAGGTCGGGCCCTCCAGCGTGCGTGCGGCGCCCGCGAAGAAGCGGAAGTGATCGGCCGCGACCGGGGTCTCGTCCTCGGCCATGCGGGCGCGCGGCTTGCCGGTGTTGAGGCACTCGGCCTCGTTCAGCTCCTCGGCCCGCGCCTCGATCGCGTCGGCCACCTTGAGGAGCAGATTGGCACGCTCGCCCGGGGTGGCCCGGCCCCACGACTCGAATGCGGCGGCAGCGGCGGCGTAGGCCGCGTCGACGTCCTCCTGGCCGGAGACGGGGGCGCTAAGGTAGGCCTCTCCGGTGCAGGGGTCGATGACGTCGGAGAACCTGCCGCTCCTGGCCTCCACGAGCTCGCCGTTGACGTAGTTTCTCAGGCGGGGGAGCTCAGGGGTATCAACCGGGGTGGTCACCGTCGGCCTCCTATGGATCGGGGCTGAGTTGTCGCGACTCTTACAGAGCAAGAACCGTACGACAAGGGATTTCGTTGTTAAGATACCAAATTGCTACGAAATCGCTTGACAGGCAGCCCGAAACTGACAACATGTCACATCGGACCCGCAACATGACGGAAACAGCCCCGCAACATGACGCCAGGGAGCGCGGATGACGACGCCGCCCAAGGTACGCCGCGACAACGACGCCAGGCCAGGACCCGTCGTCCTCGACGAGATCTCCAAGCAGATCATCGAACAACTGCAGGGAGACGGACGCAAGCCGTACGCCGCCATCGGCAAGGCCGTGGGGTTGTCCGAGGCCGCGGTACGCCAGCGGGTCCAGCGCCTGATCGACGCGGGGGTCATGCAGATCGTCGCGGTCACCGACCCGCTGACCCTGGGCTTCTCCCGCCAGGCCATGATCGGCATCAAGTGCGAGGGTGATCTGGAGATCGTGGCCGACGAACTGTCGGCCATAAAGGAGATCGACTACGTGGTGCTGACCGCCGGGTCGCTCGACATCATGGTCGAGGTCGTCTGCGAGAGCGACCAGCACCTCCTGGAGATCCTTGGCAAGATCCGGGCCACCCCCACGGTCCGTGCCACCGAGACCTTCGTCTACCTCAAGCTTCACAAGCAGACCTACTCCTGGGGCACCCGCTGACAACTCAACGGCCGGGATGGGCCTCCAGGACGCCCGCCAGGTCGGCGAGGAACCCGTCGACCTCGCTGACCGCGTAGCCCGGCCTCAGCATCACCGTGGCGAACCTCACTCCGCGCACGTCATCGGGGGTGAGGGGCCGGTCGATGGTGCCGCGCAGGGTGGCCGCGACCCGGTTGAGGAAGGCGTCGACCTGGTCCTCGTTGTAGCCCATACCGAGCCGCCCGGGCCTGAAGGCGACCCGCTCGACCCGGGCGGCGTGCTCCTCGGCCTCGTCGGCGCCGAGCGGCTCCGGTGACCCACCGGCCACCGGCTCCCGGTCAACCGCGCCGGGATACCGGGTCTCGATCGCGCCGAGCGGCTCCGGTGACCCACCGGCCACCGGCTCCCGGTCAACCGCGCCGGGATACCGGGTCTCGATCGCGCCGAGCGGCTCCGGTGACCCACCGGCCACCGGCTCCCGGTCAACCGCGCCGGGATACCGGGTCTCGATCGCCACGATGAAGGCCTCCAGCGCGAAGTCGACGGCGATCTCGTGGTAGCCGCCGGGCTTCGCGCGGAAACGGGCGTCGCGGATCTCGTCCGCGGTGATCGGCTCCCCCTCCGGGGCGCCCCTGCCGAGGGTGCCCTCGATCCGGCGGACCAGCAGATCCACCTGATCGGGGTCATATCCCGTACGTACCCCGAGAACCCGTGGAAAGTGGTTCAACCCCGCGTCCTTTCGCCTCTCGCCCATTGGCCTTTCAGCCGACGACCTCCATTCTGCTGGGAATTACCGGCTAAAAGCGACCTCCCAGAGGGCGCTCACCGGCATGGCGCGCATGCGGTCGCCGAACGGGAGCGTCTGTGCGCCCGTGTAGAGGACGATTCCCACCGCGAAATCGTCGCCGAGCCGATTCGCGAGGTGCCGCAGTCCCTTGAAGTCGTCCGGTCGCACCGTCGACGACGCCTTCACCTCTATCCCGACCACGCGCCCCTGGCGATTCTCCAGGACGACGTCGACCTCCGCCTTGTCCTTGGTCCGGTAGTGGAACAGCTCCACGCGTTCGTCGGACCATGTGAGCTGGCGAGCCAACTCCATGAGGACGAAGCCCTCCAGGAGCGGGCCGAAGGCGCCCTCGGGACGCACCAGACTCCTGGAATCCGCCCCCAGGAGGTTCGCCGCGATCCCAGAATCGACGAATGCCATCTTGGGCGTTCCGGTCGAACGGCTGCCGAGGTTGCGTGACCAGGCGGGGATCCGCTTGATCAGAAAGACCTCTTCCAGCAGGCCAAGGTAACGCTGGACCGTGCTCGCGGAAAGCCCGATCCCGTTGCTCAAGGACCCGGGAACCAGTAACTGGCCCGACCTGGCGGCCAGTAGCCGGATCAGAGCCCGCATCTCCGAGGTCCGCTCGATCTCCGCCAGCTGACTCACGTCACGCGCGATGAGATCCGCGACGTACGAGTCGAGGAATCGCTCCCGTCTGCGGATGTTGGGACGTGAGACCGCCTCGGGAAACCCACCCCGGACCAGCCGTTCTGCGTACTCGGCACGGCTGACCCCGGAAGTATGGTGAAGATTTTCAGGCTCGGCGAAGATGGCGTCCACGAATCCGTCGGCCGTGCCGTCGATCTCGCCCTGCGAGAAGGGCCACAGCTCGATGGTCTCCATCCGGCCAGGCAACGCGTCGGGAAGCCCCCGGAGCCCAAGCACGCGTGCCGATCCGGTCAGCAGATATCGGCCCGGCCTCGGATCGGTGTCCACCTGTTCCTTGATGGCGAGCAGCAGCTCGGGGGCTCGCTGGATCTCGTCGATGACCATGAGTTCGGGGAATTCCACGAAACCGGCGGGATCGATGAGCGCGGTCTGGTGACAGGATAGCCGCTGGGTTGCTGACAGAATGGTCGCTACTTTGATAGCAGATTGGTCGCCGACTTGCTGACAGGCTGGTCGCCGGTGACGCGGCAGGATCGCCGTCGATGGAGTGGTGCGGTAGTCGCCGCTTTGTGGGATGCCGGTCGATGTGGGGGTGGTCGCGACGAGGGGAACGGGTGGGAATCCGGACGAGCCATGCCGGGCCGGTTGGCGATGCGGAAGGAGTGTGGGGCGGCCGGGGAGCGCCGCCCGGCCAGGAGGGGCCGGGCGGCGGTCGGCGCCTCAGCGGGCGCAGCCGTAAGGAAAACCTCAGCGGGCGCAGCCGTAAGGAAAAGGGGAGGTTACTCGGCGGCGGCGAGTTGGCCGCAGGCGCCGTCGATCTCGCGGCCGCGGGTGTCACGGACCGTCACCGGCACGCCGTGGAACTCCAGGCGCCGGACGAAGGCCCGCTCGTCCGCCGGCCGGGAGGCGGTCCACTTGGAACCCGGGGTCGGATTGAGCGGGATCAGGTTGACGTGCACGAGCTTGTTCTTGATCAGCTTGCCGAGCAGGTCGGCCCGCCACTCCTGATCGTTGATGTCCTTGATCAGCGCGTACTCGATGGAGACGCGGCGCTTGGTTCTGGCCGCGTAGTCCCAGGCCGCGTCGAGCACCTCGGCGACCTTCCACCGGGTGTTGATCGGCACCAGGGTATCGCGGAGCTCGTCGTCGGGAGCGTGCAGCGAGAGCGCCAGCGTCACCGGAAGCCCCTCCCCGGCGAGCTTGCCGATCGCCGGGACCAGACCGACCGTGGAGACGGTGATGCCCCGGGCGGAGATACCCAGGCCGTCTGGAGCGGGCTCGACCATACGGCGGACGGCGCCGACCACGGCCTTGTAGTTGGCCAGCGGCTCGCCCATGCCCATGAAGACCACGTTGCCGACCCGCCCGGGGCCGCCGGGAACCTCGCCGGCCGCCAGCGCCCGCGCCCCGGCGACGACCTGCTCGACGATCTCGGCGGTGGTCATGTTGCGGGTCAGGCCCGCCTGGCCGGTGGCACAGAACGGGCAGTTCATGCCACAGCCCGCCTGCGAGGACACGCACATGGTCGTGCGGTCGGTGTAGCGCATGAGGACCGACTCGACCAGCGCGCCGTCGAAGAGCCGCCACAGCGTCTTACGGGTGGTGCCGGCGTCGGTGGTCATCTCCCGGACGGAGGTCAGCAGGCTGGGGAAGAGCGCGGCGGCGAACTTCTCCCTGGCCGCGGCCGGAAGGTCGGTCATCAGCGCGGGATCGCCGTTGAGCTTCTCGAAGTAGTGCCGGGACAGCTGGTCCGCGCGGAACGGCTTCTCGCCCAGCTCGGCGACCGCCGCCCGGCGCTCGGCCATGGTCAGGTCGGCCAGGTGGCGGGCGGGCTTGGCCCGGCGCGGCGCCACGAAGGTGAGCTGGCCGGGTACGGGAGTCCCGGACGGGCTGGCAGTCGACACGTCCAATGCCTTCTCTCGACGGTTACGCGAATACTCGAAGCGGTGCCCGACCGTAATCTAGAGTCCGGAGGTATGGCGACAAACCGCCCCACGGGAGAACAGGGAGACGGCGTCGAGGTCGTACTCACCGACGTCAATCCCTACGGGAGCCGCACCCTGGTGGTCGAACGCGACGAGACTTCCTCGGTAGCTTACCTGTGCGGGTCGCGAGGAAAGGTGCACGGAGCCGTCTGGCTGGCCAATCATGGCCCCGCCCCTGAGAGACTCGACCCGGACCGGCTGAACTCCGCACTGCCGCCGATCTCCCCCCGGGCGAACACCCGGCACCCTGACGGCAGAGGCCCCCTGGGCACGCTGCGGGCGCTGTGGTTCGAAGAGGGCGACGGCGTCGCCCTGTACGAGAACGACGAGCTGCTGGCGGTCATTCCCGGGTGGGCGGACATGAGCAGGGGAATGCCCGGCTACTCTCGTGACGCGTTGGGCGAGTCCCCGTTCGCCTGGTCACTGCGGGAGGCCCACGACACACTGGCCGCACGGATCGCCAAGGCCCGCGCCTACTGGGAGTGGCGCGGCGGCGACGGCGCCTGGGCATCGTTCCAGCAGTTCGTGATGGGCCACCTGGACCGCAGGGTCGGCACCGCGGGCCGGTTCTGGGACGCCGGAGGCGAGCGGATGCCCACGGTGGGCATCACCGAACGACCACCGGAGCGGGGCAGGGAGCACACGATCCTTTCCACCGTCGGGATGAGCTGCCAGCGGATGCCCACCGTCGAGCAGTACATCGACCGGCCCGACGCCTACGCCCGGGTGGAGCTCGCCGTCGCCTCATCCGGCGACGCCCGCGACGCGGCCCGGCTGTTCCTGTGGCTGGGACAGTACCCGTGGCACTCGGTCACCTGGCTGGGCCACGGCCACACCGCCAGGTGGTACCACCGGCCGGAGACCTTCCCGCTCGGCTCCGCCTACGGCGGGGTCATGATGCTGACCGGGATGCCCGGGCTGCCCGACCTGTCAGGCTTCTCCTTCGGCGGGGACTCCGTCCAGTGGCTCTGGCTCATCCCGATCACCCCGGACGAGCTACACCTGGCCTCGGCCGAGGGCTACCGGGCGGTGCTTCCGCGCCTGTCGGCCACCCGGCTCACCGAGGCGGGATGAGCCTCTTCACACCAGCAGGGTGAGTAGCACCCAGACCGGAATCAGCGTGACGACGAGGGAGTCGAGGCGGTCCATCATGCCGCCGTGGCCGGGGAGCACACTGCTCATGTCCTTGACGCCGAGGTCGCGCTTGATCACCGACTCGACCAGGTCACCGAGCGTGGCGAAGACCACCACGACCGCGCCGAGGAGAACACCCTTCCAGATGTCGTCCTTCAGCAGCCACGCCACCAGCCAGCCGCCCACGGCCATGCAGGCCAGCGCCGACCCGGCGAAGCCCTCCCAGGTCTTCTTCGGGCTGATCGTCGGGGACATCTTGTGCTTACCGAGGGATATTCCGGCGAAATATCCACCGATGTCACTCGCAACCGTGGTGGCGATGAAGACGACCACCAGGTCCGCACCCTTGATCGGGTGAGCGAGAAGCAGCGCCACGAACCCGGCGAGCAAGGAGGGGTAGACGACGACCAGGATGGTCGCGGTGATGTCACGGACGTAGTTCTCGGTGCCCAGAAGCATCCGCCAGACCATCAGCACGAGCACGGTCATCGCGAAGACGCCGACCAGCCAGGCGGCCCCGCCCCAGTAGGCGCCGGTCAGCATGGCGGCCGTGCCGACCAGAACCGGGATCAACGGAATCCTGATGTCCCTGGTCTCGAACGACCGGACCAGCTCCGTCACTCCGACACCCACCGCCGCGATCACCACGACAAGGAAGAGCTCCTTTACGTAGTAGAGGGAGGCGATGACCGACACCGCCAGGGCGAGACCTACCGCCACCGCAGCAGGAAGATTCCGGCCGGTACGGCTACTGCCCGCCGCAGGTTCCACAGGGGGTCCTACTTTCATACATACACAAAATCCTTGTCCCGCACGGAGTGCCCGCGCGGGACAAGGATCATGGCTCAAACCTCAAGCAGCTCGGATTCCTTGTGCTTGAGCAGCTCGTCAATCTTGGCGACATGCTTCTGGGTGAGGTCGTCGAGCTCCTTCTCCGCCCGGCGCACCTCGTCCTCACCGGCCTCGCCATCCTTAATCATCTTGTCCAGGGTCTCCTTGGCATTACGACGAATGTTACGGATGGAGACCTTGGACTGCTCCGCCTTGTTCCTGGCGACCTTGATGTACTCCTTGCGGCGTTCCTCCGACAACTCGGGGAAGGCCACCCGGATCACCGCCCCGTCGTTACCAGGGTTCACACCGAGGTCCGAGTTGCGGATCGCCTTCTCGATCGCGGCCATCGAGCTCTTGTCGAAAGGCTGGATGATGACCATGCGCGCCTCGGGCACGTGGAACGAGGCAAGCTGCTGAATGGGGGTGGGCGTCCCGTAGTACTCAGCGCTGATCTTGTTGAACATCGACGGGGTGACCCGACCTGTGCGGATGCCGGCGAAGTCTTCCTTCGCCACCGACACGGCCTTGTCCATCTTTTCCTCGGCTTCGAGGAGAGTTTCGTCGATCACAGCGGCTCCCTGTCTTCTCGGTCACTCACCATCCTCGCTCACTTCGCGGGACGCTCCTACCTCGCGTACCACTCCGCTCGCTACGTCGGGCTCGCTCCCTGTCTTCTGGTCGCTCTCCGCTCCTCGCTCACTTCGCGGGACGCTCCTACCTCGCGTACCACTCCGCTCGCTACGTCGGGCTCGCTCCCTGTCTTCTGGTCGCTCTCCGCTCCTCGCTCACTTCGCGGGACGCTCCTACCTCGCGTACCACTCCGCTCGCTACGTCGGGCTCGCTCCCTAATGTGCCGGACTTACCAGCGTGCCGATCTTCTCACCGCGCACGGCCCGCAGGATGTTGCCCTCCCCCATGAGGTCGAAGACCACGATGGGAAGGTTGTTGTCCATGCACAGACTGATGGCGGTGGCGTCCATGACCCCCAGCCCCCGGGTCAGCACCTCACCATATTCGAGGTGGTCGAACCGGACGGCATCGGGACTCTTTCGCGGGTCGGCGTCGTAGACGCCGTCCACCTGGGTGCCCTTGAGCAGAGCCTCGGCGCCGATCTCCAGCGCTCGCTGCGCGGCGCAGGTGTCGGTGGAGAAGAACGGCGAGCCGAGCCCCGCCCCGAAGATGACCACGCGGCCCTTCTCCAAGTGGCGGATAGCGCGGCGGGGCAGGAACGGTTCGGCGACCTGCTGCATGGTGATGGCCGTCTGGACGCGGGTGTCGATACCCCGCTTCTCCAGGAAGTCCTGGAGGGCCAGGCAGTTGATGACCGTGCCGAGCATGCCCATGTAGTCGGCCCTCGCCCGGTCCATCCCGCGCTCGGAGAGGGCGGCACCCCGGAACATGTTGCCGCCGCCCACGACGACCGAGACCTGGACGCCACCTCGGACGGCCTCGGCGATCGAGTCCGCGAGGTGACCCACGACGGCCGGGTCGATGCCCAGCGGCTCGCCGCCGGCGAACGCCTCACCGGACAGCTTCAACATCACCCGCTTCCAGCGAAGCGGATCCGAGTACGAAGAAACCGCCGACGTGGCGGGTCCTGGATTCTCCTGCACGGCGGCGGCCTCCTCGTTTGGTGCTCTACGTGAAGAGCGGGTGTCTGGAATTAGGCCTGGCCGACCTTGAAGCGGACGAAGGCCTGGACCTTGACACCATTCTCGTCCGCGAACTTCGCGACGGACTTCTTGTTGTCCTTGACGAAGGACTGCTCAAGAAGGGTGAAGTCCTTGTACCAGCCGTTGACGCGACCATCGACGATCTTGCCGATGGCGGCCTCGGGCTTGCCCTCCTCGCGGGTCATCTCCTCGAAGAGCGCGCGCTCCTTCTCGATGACGTCGGCCGGGACCTCGGCGGGGCTGAGGTACTTCGGCGCCATCGCGGCGGCGTGCTGCGCGATGTCCTTGGCGACGTCGGCGTTCGGGGTGTCGAGCTGCACGAGCACGCCGACCGCAGGGGGAAGCTGGGGGTCGGTCTTGTGCATGTAGGAGCCGATGAAACCGCCCTCGAGCACGGCGAACCTGCGGATCTCGATCTTCTCGCCGAGCGCGGCGTTGGCCTCGTCGAGGTGCGTCTTGACGCTCTTGCCGTCGAGCTCGGAGTCGAGCAGCGAGGGCACGTCGGTCGGCCTGGAAGCCAGGATGTGCTTGACCACCTGGGCCGCGAGCTCCTGGAAACGCTCACCCTTGGCGACGAAGTCGGTCTCGCAGTTGAGCTCCAGCAGCGCGGCCGCGGAGTCGCCGTCCTGCTCCAGGGCGACCAGGCCGTTGGAGGCGGTACGAGCCTCACGCTTGCCGACGTCCTTGGCGCCCTTGAGGCGGAGGAGCTCGACCGCGCGGTCAAAGTCGCCCTCGGACTCCTCAAGAGCCTTCTTGCAGTCCATCATGCCGGCGGCGGTCAGCTCACGAAGCCGCTTGACGTCGGCCATGTTCACGGAAGCCATTGTCTTTTCCTCGTGGGAATCGTCGTGGATCGGGTGGGTGCCCCCAACTGAGCGACACCCACCCGGAAGGGTCTTGCGGGTCGTACGGCGGACCGTACGAGAAAGGACCTAGTCCTGCTTCTCAGCGCTCTCGGTCTCGACCTCGGCCTCGACCTCGACCTCGGCGGGAGCCTCAGCAGCCGCGGCCTCGGCAGGGGCCTCCACGACCTCGACCTCGGCCTCGGCGGCCGGGGCGCTCTCGGCCTCAGCAGCGGGGGCGCTCTCGGCACTGCCGGCCAGCAGCTCCTGCTCCCACTCGGCCAGCGGCTCGGCGCCACCGGCGACGGCCGGCTTGTCGTCGCCACGGCCCGCACCGGCGCGGGCCATGAGGCCGGCGGCGACGGCGTCGGCGACGACGCGGGTCAGCAGGCCGACGGCGCGGATGGCGTCGTCGTTACCCGGGATCGGGTAGTCGACCTCGTCGGGGTCGCAGTTGGTGTCAAGGATGGCCACGACCGGGATGTGAAGCTTGCGAGCCTCGCTGATCCCGATGTGCTCCTTCTTGGTGTCGACGACCCACACGGCGCTGGGAATCCGGGACATGTCCCGGATGCCGCCGAGGGTGCGCTCAAGCTTCTCCTTCTCGCGGCGGCGCATGAGGAGCTCCTTCTTCGTGAGCCCCGAGGCGGCCACGTTGTCGAAGTCGAGCTCCTCCAGCTCCTTCAGGCGCTGGAGCCTCTTGTGCACGGTGGAGAAGTTGGTGAGCATGCCACCCAGCCAGCGCTGGTTGACGTACGGCATGCCGACGCGGGCGGCCTGCTCGGCGATGGCCTCCTGGGCCTGCTTCTTCGTGCCGATGAACATGATCGTGCCGCCGTGCGCGACGGTCTCCTTGACGAAGTCATAGGCCCTGTCGATGAAGGCCAGCGACTTCTGAAGGTCGATGATGTAGATGCCGTTGCGCTCGGTGAAGATGAAGCGCTTCATCTTCGGGTTCCAGCGACGGGTCTGGTGGCCGAAGTGCACGCCGCTTTCGAGCAGCTGTCGCATGGTGACGACGGGGGTGGACATTAATTGTCCTCCAGATCGGAGCGCCTATCTCTGGGCGCTGTTCTCGGTTGGCCGCGACAACCTGCGGCTGTCGCCCTGATGCCCCGAACCGGATCCAGCCGGGCTCTCACCCGGACCGAGGGATCTCGCTTCTTGACGGGGCATGCGAAGTCGGCCCATGACTCATGGGCCATCAAAAATTGTACCCGCAACCGAGCCTCTCCCTGACCTCCGGGCGTCAAGCACCCCCTACCCGTCACTGGGCAGGCCGTGTGGCCGGCGCCGGGCCCGAGGAAAGAGATTGACCTGCGCCTCGGCGATCCGAGCCCCTGACGGAGCGTCCGCCCGGGCCCTGACGGTGGTCTTGTAGGGGGCGAGCAACTCGTCGATCCGCTCGTTCAGCCACTTCAGCTCATCGGCGTCGACCAGCAGAACGGCACGATGAAACACCGCCGCCTCGCGCCACTCCCGGGACTCCCGCTCCATGTTCTCCAGGGCCCGTCTCACCTCGTCCGCCGCCTGGTCCCGCAGGGCCTTGATCAGGAACTCCTTGGCGCTGCGCACGTCCGGGCCGTCGTCCGGATCGGGGGTGACGCTCAGGCCCACGGAGCTGGAGCGCCACAGCCGTTCCCTGCCGTCGCCGCGCGCGGGCGCGTCCTCGACGAAGCCGTACTTGGCGAGCATGCGCAGGTGGTAGCTGGCCGCGCTCGGCGTGACCCCGACGACCTCGGCGACCTCGGTCGCGGTGCAGGGCCCCTCGGCATGGAGTCGGTTCAGGATCGCGAGCCGCGCGGGGTGGGCCAGCGCGCGCATCGCCGTGGGGTCGGTGAGGGACCTGTGCTTCCGTACCTCGGTCATGTGCAGACCGTACCCATTCCAAATATGAAGTATTGCCTTCATAACCATGAAGGGTTACCTTCACAGTTATGAAGTGTTCCCTTCACACCTTCCGGAAAGCGACATGACCTCCGCGCTCCAGCCGGTGCCGCTCAGGAGACAGCGCGACTACCGGCTCCTGCTCTCCGCCCGTGCCGTCACCGAGACCGGCGCCGAGGTCTCCCGGCTGGCGGTGCCGCTCACCGCCGCCGTCCTGCTCGGCGCCTCCCCCGCCCAGATGGGCGTGCTCACCGCCGCGACCTCGCTGCCCTACCTGCTGATCGGGCTCCAGGCGGGTGCCCTCGCCGACCGGCTGAGGCGGCACCGGCCGGTCATGGTCACCTGCGACCTGGTCTCGGCCGCCGCCATGGCCACCGTCCCGGCGGCCTGGATCACCGGGCTGCTGACCGTGCCGTGGCTGATCGCGGTGGCGTTCGTGGTCGGCACCTGCTCAGTGATCTTCAGGGCGGTCAACTTCCCGCACCTGGCCACCGTGGTCCACGAGAGCCAGCGGACCGAGGCGCTCGCGGGTTTCCAGTCGGCCTTCGCCGTGGCGAGCGTCGGTGGCCCCGGTCTCGCCGGGCTGCTCGTCCAGCTGATCACCGCGCCGTTCGCGCTCCTGGTCGACGCGGCGTCGTTCCTGCTCTCGGCGTTCCTGATCCGGCGGATTGGCGCACCGGAGACCCACACGCCTGCTCCCCCACGCGGCATGTGGACCGAGATCCGCGAGGGCCTGGGCATTGTGGCCCGGCACCCGGCGCTCCGCGCGCTCTGCGGAAGCGGGGTGACGATCAACTTCTTCGGCGGCGTGTACATGGCGCTGTTCGTGATCTACGCGCTCAACGTGCTCGACCTGCCCGGAGGCCTGGTCGGCGCGATCACCGCCTGCTTCGGCGTCGGCGGCCTGCTCGGCGCGGCCGTCGTGCCACGCCTGACCAGACGGTTCGGCGAGAACCGGGTGCTGGTCTACGCCGCCCTGCTCTTCCCCGTCGACTACACGGTCGCGGCGCTCGCCGGCGGCCCGGCGTGGCGCAGCCTCCTGTTCATGTCCGCCAGCGCGGTGACCTCCGGTGTGGCCGTAGTCGCCTTCGCCGTCTGTATGGGCGCCATCACCTTCCGCGAGACCCCCGCCGAGCTGCGCGGCCGGGTCAACGCCACGATGTCCTTCATGATCCAGGGCATCCTCACCCTCGGCGGCCTGGCCGGTGGCCTGCTCGGCGAGCTGCTGGGGCTCCGCCCGGTGCTGTGGATCTCCGCGGCCGGGGTGCTGACCACGATCGCGTGGATCGGCCTCTCCCCACTCCGCCACTCCGCCGACACTTCGACAGAACGATCCTCCGCACCTTGAACGCGATGTCCACCGCGCGTCCTCTCCACACGCGTCCCCTCCACATGTGTCCCCTCCACACGCGTCCTCTTCACACCACGAATGTGATGCCGTTCTGGTCGCAGGCCCAAGGTCCGGCGCGAGAGGCCGTTCCCAGACGGCGCGGCCGTCTCACCACCAGGCGGGCGGGTGCCCGCCGTTCCCCGGAGGTGGGCTCGGCCCCCACCTCGGCTGCCGGTTCGGCTGCCGGTTCGGCTGCCGGTTCGGCTGCCGGTTCGGCTGCCGGTTCGGCTGCCGGTTCGGCTGCCGGTTCGCGAACGCGTTCTTCGACCACGCGATTCCTGCACACCCTCGGCCGCCTATCCACAGAATCCCGTTCGGCCGGTATCCGTCTCACCACCGGCCCGCATGCTCACAGGCATGAAACCCTTCTACGCCATGGGACTGCGAGCCGTGCTGTGCTCGCTGATCCTGGCCGCTCCGGCAGCCGGCGCCCACCGCGCGACCGCCCCCGGGTCCCCCGGCGGAGAGACCGGCCGCACAGGTTCCTCCGGCGGAGAGACCGGCCGCACAGGTTCCTCCGGCGGAGAGACCGGCCGCACAGGTTCCTCCGGCGGAGAGACCGGCCGCACAGGTTCCTCCGGCGGAGAGACCGGCCGCACAGGTTCCTCCGGCGGAGAGACCGGCCACGCGGGTGCCCCCGGCGGGGCGGGGATGACCCGCCCGGGCCGGGCGCCCGCCCCCTCTCCGCTCTGGGGATGGCCGCTCACCGGGCGGCCACGGGTGCTCAGGGACTTCGCGCCACCGGCGCAGCCGTGGCTGGCCGGCCACAGGGGCGCCGACCTCGCCGCGTCACCCGGAGCCGAGGTGCGCGCCGCGGGAGCCGGAACGGTCGGTTACGCGGACCGGCTCGCGGATCGGGGAGTGGTGACCGTCCTCCACTCCGGTGGCCTGCGGACGACCTACCTGCCCGTTCAGCCCTCGGTGCGGCGCGGGCAGGCGGTGGCGACCGGCGAGGTGATCGGCGTCCTCCAGGACATCCCCGGGCACTGCCCCACCGCCTGCCTGCACTGGGGCCTGCTCCGCGACCGCGCCTACCTCGATCCCCTGCTCCTCCTCGGCCACGGCCAGGTCCGCCTGCTCCCCCTGTGGCCCGGTCAGAACTCCCCTCCGCGATCGCCCGCGACGGTGATCGCCAACGGATGACGATCACTAATGGGCGTGCCGACGCTCGTCCCGGGCCGGCCCGGCACCGAGGCGACCGCCTCCCCTGCGGGGGAACAGGCACACCCGGCCCGGCCCGGAAAAGGCTATCCGCCTGAAGGACGATCGGAGCGGAGGCGCCAGCCCCGGGAGACACGCTCGACATAGCCCGCGGCGGCCAGGCCGCCGAGGCAGGAGAGCACGGTCTCCAGGTCGACGCCGGCGGCGACGGCTATCGTCGCCGGGCCCACGCCGATCCGGGTGGGCATGGCCTCGACGACCTTCCTGGTCTCCGGGTCGAGCCGGTCACGGGGGAGCACCGGCCCGCGCGCCTCGGGGGCCAGGTCGGCGCCCATCGTTCCGGCAAGCTCGATCACCTCCTCGGCACCGGTGACGCAGACGGCCCTGCCCTGGCGGATCAGCCGATGGCACCCCGCCGAAGCCTCCGAGGTCACCGGGCCCGGCACCGCGGCCAGATGCCGGTTGAGCGCGATCGCGTGCCCGGCGGTGTTGAGCGCCCCGCTGCGCACCGCGGCCTCGACGACCACCGTGCTCCGTGACAGGGCCGCGATGAGGCGGTTTCTGATCAGGAACCTCGGCCGGGTCGGGTGCGCGCCCATGGGGCACTCGCTGACCAGCACCCCCTGCTCCCGAACGGCCGCGAACAACTGCTGGTGCGCGCTGGGATAGGCGACGTCGGCGCCGCAGGCGAGCACGACGACCGTCGGGGCCTCACAGGCGAGCGCACCGCGGTGGGCGGCACCGTCGATACCGTAGGCACCGCCGGATAGTGGTGCTGTAATGCGGGACGTGATGATTCAGGGGTGGCGGGATTTAGTTTCCCGATCGAGTTTCCGCAAAGTGGACGTACGACAGAAGGGCACATAAAAACCAACAAAACATGCCATTAAGTCGCAGGAATTTTGTGCATACAAAAACCGGACAGGCGTAGTGACATTAGGCGATGATCCGATTACGCTACAGAACCCTGTAGGTCATCACCTGGCCCGCAAGGAATGACGCCGCATCGTCAGCCAGTTCACTTCCGAGGCGAGACGGCGGCGATGCGGCTCAGCGAGGAAAGGCGGGCCACCCCGACAGTCATGTTGCCGGGGTGGCCCTCCCCCGGGGAGCAGTCGACTCGTGCTCCCCGAGTCTTAGGTACCCTCCGCCTCTGGATAGATATCAGACGGTACAGCGAGCCGTACCCGATCCGAGGGAATGACCTCGGGCTCCCCTTCCGGGTGTTCGACGACAAACACCGGCACCCCTGGCGGGAGATCCCACTGGCTCCGCTCTTGCGGGGTCGGCATGCGTGAGGTGACGTGGGCGCCCGCCGGCAGCGTCATGATGCGTATCTTCCAGTCGCTACGCACTCGCGTCCCCGAGCCTCTCTGCGTGACCACCAGGCCCTCGTTGCGAAGCACGCTGAGCGCGTCCCGCACGGTGTCGCGACCCAGATCGTAGATCTGCCCTAGACGTCCCTCGCTCGGCAGTTTCTCCCCGGGACCATACTCCCCCCGCTCGATGGCATCTCTCAGCAGGCTGGCCAGCCATTGGTAGAGCGCGTCAGGGGAGGGCTTGTCGATCACGATCATGAACTTAGGGCCAAGGATGGCGACCCTAAGTTGTGGCCCTAGGGCCACAACTTGATACCGACACATGGCACTGATAGGGGGACACTTCGCCTACCGTGCGCCCCCCTCAAACACGACCTACACTCGATCGTGGGTTGAATGCACGCAGAAGCCCCCCAGTGCTCGCACTGGGGGGCTTCTGCCGCGAAGCACGCTAGTCGAACTCGCCCGCCTTCACTCCGGCGATGAACATCTGCCATTCGTGCGCGGTGTAGCTCACGCGAGGGCCCCCGGGGTCCTTGCTGTTGCGGAGCACGCGTCCGCCGTCGCTCAGGTCGGCCACGTCCACGCAGCCGTCGTTCGGCCCCGAGAAAGAGCTCTTACGGAACTGAAGATCGTTTTGGGTTGAATCCACGTTCCCCGCCTTACTGTTTCAGTTCGTCCATCAGGGACGCCACGTAGCGGATCGACTCCTCAGGCGAGGCGGCCGATGCCTTAGCGCGGCTGTGAGTGAGGGTATAAGTTTCCAGGTCCTCCTCTGCCTCCAGATACATAGATTTGGTGGCCGTCTCCAAGTAGACGATGGAACGGTGCAAGTTTCCAGGGAAGTGAAGGAAGATGAACGGCCCCGTGATCGCGGCATGCGCGCCGGCCGCGTCGGGCAGCACCTGCATCGTGATGTTGGACCAGCCCGCCATCTCCAGGATGAAGCGCAGCTGCGCCATCATGACTTCCGGGCCACCAACCAGCTTCCTCAGGGCAGCTTCGTCGATGATCGCCCACAGGCATGGCGGGCTCTCCTGCCTGAGGATCTTCTGCCGCTCCATCCTTGCGGCGACTCGGCGGGCGATGTCTGCTTCGTCGGCCTCTTCGGCGAGTACCTGGCCGCCTCGGAAGACTGCCGCCGCGTAGTCGGGGGTCTGGAGCAGGCCGGGCACCAGGACGCTGTCGTAGGTCCATATCTCGCGGGCGCCGGCTTCGAGTCCCGCGAGCGGGCCGCGGAAGATGCCCTCTTCCTCGTAGTCGCGCCACCAGCCCTTGACTCGTGAGCCGCGGGCGAGGCCCAGGACGTACTCGCGTTCGTCCTCGTCGGTCACTCCGTACAGGTCGAGAAGCTGACGGATCGTGGCGAGGTTCGGTTTGGTCTTGTCGTTCTCCAGGCCGTACAGCCAGCCGCGGGACCTGTCGAGTTCGGCGCCGACCTGCTCGGTCGTGAGGCCCGCTTCTTTTCGGTGCCGGATGAGTTCGGCGCTGAGGGCGCGGCGCTGAATGGTGGGGCTGCTGCCGCTCACGGCGATCCTCCTTGTGGCTGCTGGTGAGCGCATCATACGGCTCTGTGACCGGGACGGAGGGGACAAATCTGGCGGCAAAAAATTTGTCACAAGGATTGTGTTGAAAAACTTAGGGCCACAAGTCAGTATGAGGAAACCATCACCCGTAGTGAGGTCTCCATGACGCTCGTGGAAGATCCTGTAGCTCGCCTACAGAGGCACTACCCCGACTGGACCTTCCTCCGGTCCGGCCTCGGACGCATCTGGGGACTCCGCAACGAAAGCCCCAACTACGCCATGCAACAAGCAGGAGCCGTCGCGATGCTGGGCGCCGACACCTGCGAGGACCTGGTCCCGCTGCTCGAAGAGCAGAAGCAGATCAAAGCGTGACCGGCGCCCCTTCCCCGGAAGTGCCTGCCACCTATCGGCGGATATTCCCGCCCGTGTCGCGGGTGGCAGTCCGCCCGGCGTCGTTGCCGTCGGACCCGGGGGAAGACCATCCCGGAATCCCGAGGTGCAGCAAGTGCCAGGCACCGATCGCTAAGCAGGTCACCGCATACGGGGACCTGTGGGTCAACTCACGCGGCTTCGGCCAGTGCACACAGGGCGGCCTGCACACCCCGCCTCCCTAAGCCGCCTGGCTGCCATGCGCATGGCAGCCAGGTCAAGGGAAGGCCCCGGCCTCAAGCGTCGGAGGGTGCAGGGCCGGGGCCTTCCCCCTCAAGCTCCGGCGGATGGTGCGGTGCTCCCCTGCCGGGATCCGGTCTCTGCCTGGCGTCGACTCCGGGCAGAGACCGGAGCCACCTCGGACAGTAGACGCAAAGGAGAAAGCGTTGAGCGAAAACAACGCGGAAGCCCTGGCCGACGCTCTGGCCGAAGCGCTCGCCGCCCAGCAAGAACTCGTGGCTTTCACCTCCAGCCATCGCCGGCCGACCTCCGACGAGATGCTCGCGTGGATGCGGGAGCACTCGGACCTGATGCGCCAACCCGAGGAGCGTCCATGACTGTCTTCCAGCCTGGCGATGTCGTCGTCTCACCAGACACCGGCCACACCTGGTGGGTGCACGGCCATATCGGCATGGAGTTGCACCTCACCAGCGCCACCGGAGTGTGCGCGTCCATTCCGGACGCTGAGCAGCGCTACGGGGACCTGGTCCTGCGCTACCGTTCCGCCGCCGACCACCGGCCCGTGAGGAGCAACGGTGAGCACGCCTGACGGCCAAACCGGCACGCCCGCACCGGCGACCGAGTACGGCGTCCGGTGGACGCGCAGCCCCGGCCACAAGCCAACCGTGATCCCCAGCACCGACGCCCACGCAGCCGCACAGCGTGCCCGCCGAGTCCGAGCCCAGCAGCGGGTATTCGGCAACATCGCCGACGCCATCGCCGTCTACCGGGTGGCCGGCGGGGAGTGGACCATCCTGCTGCCGACCTACGCCGACGCCCTCATCGAGGACTTCCAAAAGCGGCTGCGAGAGCAGCCCGAACACGCCCCCGACGACCAGCCCAACCCCTGAAACGCAGAAGACCCCCAAGCTCCCGGCTGGGAGGGGATTCACCCACTGCGGCCCGGCCGGGCACACCGAGGCCCCGTCGCCCATCTCACCGGGCGGCGGGGCCCTCATTTTTGGCAGCGTCAACTTCATCGGAGCAACAGGACAACCACAGCGGGCTGCCCCACGTCTAACGAACTGGTCCGAAGATGTCTATTCACCCAACTCCCACCAATGGGATGTGAAAAAGTAGGCAAACGGCGACACCTCTGACCAGGTAAAACTCAATAGTTAAGCTGGCCTATCGGGGGCGATAGTGGCCATACCGACCCCCCGAAGGTAGCGTGATGAGACGAGCTGAAAAGCAAGGAGGGATCATGGACATGCCGTCCCAGCCCTCCGACCCCTTGGTTGCATCCGTGCTGGCAGTCCTCAAGGCTGCCCGCGAACAGAGATGCGAGATCAACAAAACCAAGCTGGCGAAACTGCTCTATCTGATCGACCTGCAGGCTGTGGAAGACGGCGGCGTACAGTTCAGCGGCGCGACCTGGCGGTGGGACAACTACGGCCCCTACGACCGGGCAATCATCGACGCTGAGATGGACCTCGCTACCAGCGACATCATCGATCGCGTCGACAACCGGGCCAACGACGGCCAATGCGCGCTGACCCTCACGATCGAGATCGACGACCCGCTGCCTTCTCCGCTAATGGACATCGTCCGTCAAGTCGTTCGTGAGCATGGCTGCAAGTCCGCAACCGCCCTCAAGCAGCTGTCCTACGACACGCCTCCCATGATTGAGGCGCAGGCCGGCGGTGAGCGTGGCGTACTGCTGGACCTCAGCCGGGTACGGCGCCGCAAGCAGTTCCAGGCGATGCTGATGCGAGCCAAAGCTAGGAGGGCTTCCCGTCCGGTCCAGCAGCGCGACCCCGACGTGGGCGAGCAGTTGCTAGCCGAGCTGGCGCTCAGCGCTGAGTCGATCCGTCGGGCCAACGAGAAGGTACTAGGCGACCGGTGACGCCCCCCATCCGCAAGGGTGGCGTCTACTGGGTCTCCGATGGTTCCTTGAGACTGCCCCCTGAAGACAAGCGTGAGATCAAGCCCAAGCGCCCCATCATCGTTGTCAGCGGTGATGGCACCAACCAAGACGCCAACTGGCCAACTGCGCTGGTCATCCCTATCTCAACATCAACAACGTCAAAGACGGAGTTTTGCCTGCAACTTGGCGCCACGGTGGCCAACCTGCCTAGGAAGGGGTGGGCGCGCGTGGTAGCTGTTCAGCCGCTGGCTAAGACCGATATCCAGGACTTCATGGGGATGCTACCTGCGCAGATGGTGACATTGTTGGAAGAAAATCTCTTCACCTACATGAGCGCTGGCTGAGTGGCCGAGGATCAAACCCGTGGCTTGAAATGCGATAAGGCGCCTCGCTCCACATCGGAGCGGGGCGCCTTCGTGTATCCGGTAAGACGCCTGCCGCTACCAGATTTTACAACCAGGTTGTATTGATCTTCGTGGGCTGATAAACAAGGGCAGTGAAGGACGATCTGGAGGGAGTCAGCGACCAGATGCTCGCCGATCAACTCCAGGCAGCCGCCGATCGCGTCGAAGACGGAGAAGCGGCTCGCATCCTGCGAGGCAAACTGATCGACGAAGCGGGCCGACGGGACTGGAAACAGGAAGACATCGCCAAGCTAGCCAGAGTGAAACAGCAATCCATCTCGAAGCGGCTCAAGAAGAAACAAGGCCGCGAGCACGACACATCTGAATAACCCCAACGCGCCCCGAGCCGACGCACCAACGTCGACCCGGGACGACTTGATCCACCAGACCCCACTGCTAAGGGCAAGTCTGAGAGGACCCAATGCGCCACGATAGTGCTGCGTTGCTGGTCAGCGGTAGCCCCGCTGATCTTTTACCCGTATTTCCGCCGATCCCCTCATGGGTGCCCGACGTGGTGGCCGCTCTCGTGATCGGCCTCGGCGTCATCGCCACGCTTTTCGCCCTCTGGGAGCTCCGCAAGGGCGCCAAGGCACTCATCCGTAAGGCAAAGACCAGCAAGACCCCGGGAGAGGACCTCCTCACCTGGGTCGCCGCCGCCATCGCGACCGGCGTCTCCGCTCAGGGAATGTGGCGGTTCGCCGGCGACATCCTCGGCTTCGACGGCCCGCTACGGCTGCTGCTCTTCGCCTTCATCGAAGTCGCCATGTTCACCAGCGCCGTCCGTGCCCGCCGCAACATGCGGGAGAACTTCTCGGCGGGCATCGACGGCCTGGCCGTGTGGGTCCTCACGTGCCTGTCGGCGGTCCTGTCGTGCATGGACGCCCGCAGCATCCCCGAGGCCATCTTCCGCCTCGCCGCTCCTCTCGTGGCCGCGTGGTTGTGGGAGCGCGGGATGGCGATCGAGCGGCACCGCGCCACTGGGCGTCGACGCATCCACTGGCGCATCACCCCCGAACGGGTCCTGGTGCGCCTCGGCCTGGCGGAGGCACAGGACCGTACCGCGGAGGAGGTCGACGCTCAGCGCCGCCTCACCAAGGTCGCGCTGGCCGCGAAGAAGGCCCGCGCGTTGGAGCAGGCAGGCAAGACCGGCTGGAAGATGCGCCGCGCCATGGCCCGCCTGGAGGGCGCCCTCGACGCCGCCATGCAACACACCGTGCTCGCCCGCGACGAGGCACTACAGCGGTCGCTCCTCGACGGGGTCACCACCGCCTACAGTGCGCCGAGCCTCATGAAGCTGCCCCCGGTCGCGGCGTGGGCGCACCTCGACCACCCGGCGGTGACCGGCGCCGCTCGCCACAGCGAGGCGGTGGTGCTGGCCGAGGAGACTCGCCGGCTGACCGAGGCGATCCTCTCTGAGCGTGGCCACGACCGGGAAGTGTCCGCGGCGGTGACCTCGATGGCTGCGCTCATCACCGGCCGCCACCTGGCGCCGGACGCGACCGCCACCGGGCCTCTGGTGGCGCCTGAGGTGGCGCAGCAGGTAGCGGCCCGGGTGGCGCCCGCGATGACGCTCGTCCCGCCGATTCCCTTCCAGCTGGGCGCCGAGAGCCCCTTGGCCGCTACCTTCGGCGCCACCGACGACGCCACCTCAGGCGCCACTGCCGAGCAGGTGGCGGACGAGATAGCGGAGGCGGAGGCGAACGAGGTGATCGCCCGGCTCCGCGACGACCTGTCCGACGATGAGAGCGCCACCAGCGACGCCACCGAGACCGCCACCCCCGGCGCCACCCAGGCGATGCGGCGCTACTGGGAGCAGGAAACCACCGCGGGCCGTCTCCCGTCCGGCGCCGAGCTCGCCCGGGTGGGCGGCTGCGTCAGCAGCTGGGGCCGGGCGAAGCGCACCGAGTGGCTGGAGGCGATGGACGGCCGACGCCGCCGGGCGCTGCTCGCCCAGGACGCGAAGAAGGCGACGGCGTGACGCACTCGATCAACGACGAGCCGGCCGGGCGGGTCAGTGTCCCCGCCCAGCCGGTCGACCGCCCTGCCCCCGCTGCCCCCGTGGTCTCTGAGGGGGCCGCGCGCCCGGCCGCCGAGCCGGGCGAGGCCTCGCCCGGCCGCGCCCTGGCCCCGGTCGGGCTGATCCTGGTCATCACCGGCGGCACCGCCTCCTGGTCTCTGCTCGGCCCGTGGCCGACCGCAGGTCTGGCCGTGGGCGGCCTGGTCGCGGTCGGCGCGGTGGTCCGGTGGCGTCAGGGCGCCCGTCCGGCTCTGCCCGCAGGTCGGCCGCCGGGCTGGACCTGGTCGGCGCCGTCACCGCGCAGCGCCGGACGGCCCCGCCTGTCGAGGCCTTCGATGTCGCCCGCCCGTCCCCGCTCCGGCCGGACGCCCCAGGGCGGGCAGACCGGTCGGAGCCCGGCGTCCGCGGTGTGGAGGAACTTCCGAGCGGCCGGGCGCCCGGCCCGTGCGGCGCGGCCGCCGGTGCCCGCCCGGCCGCGCGTCCCTGACCCCCGGCCGCCACGGCGCCGCCCCAAGGGCAAAGCACCGCAGGTGAGCCCGTACGGGTGGGCCTGGTGGGGCCGCGGCGCCGCCGCCGTCACCCTCACCCCGCTCGCCCTGATCCTGCGGGGGAGCACCGAACTGGTCCGCGCGCTGGAGCCGCCGGAGCAGCCCGCCCCGGCGCCCGCCGCTACCGCGCCGAGGCCGAAGAAACCCAAGCAGAAGAAGCCCTCAACCGCGCCTGCGCCTGCGGCGCCTGTCCCTCGGCCGGGGCCCGCGATCCCCCGGCCCACCGCCGCCGCATCCACCACCAGCAGCTCGTCAAGGAGTACCACCATGTCGTCGGGGAACATCATCGCCGCCTCCGAGGCGCTGCGTGACTACATCGGGGCGTTCGTCCCGCAAACCGCTGCCGACATGACCGACTTCGTCGCCGACCTGCATGAGGTCTTCACCGCGCTCGACGAGTCGCTCGCCAGCGTCAGTGCCCGCTTCAGCGACGAGGAGCCGGTGCACCCCGTCGTGGTCGATCACCTGGGCGAGCTGCGGAGCATGGTCAGCGCCCTGGTCGACGTCGCCGCCGACGCCGGCCCGATCTTCAAGCAGGCGCACGAGGCCGACCTGGAACGCCTGGACAACCCGCGTCCGAACGAGCAGAAGATGGACCACTCCCAGCAGTGAACGACGACTGGACGCGCCCGCTGCTCATGGCGGGTGCCCTCTACGCTCTGGCCGGCATCGTGTCGATCACCGGCGCCGCGCTCATGCAGTTGGCGTGGGTGACGGTCGCCGCGGCGGCCGGGGTCGTGGTCGCGCTCGCCGTGCGCGAGGCCAGCGTGGCCGCCATGGCCTACGCCGTGGCGGTCATCGCCGCGGCCGGGGCATGGCTGGCCTACACCGTGATCGACTCGCCCTGGACGGCGACGGCGATGACCTCCTGGGCGATCGCGACGTGCTCGCTGGGCCCGATCTACCCGGCGATGCGCGTCTACCGCGCCCGGCTCGCCGCGCGCACCGAGGCCGAGCGGGAAGAGGCCGAGCTGCGAAGACACAGCAGCGAGTGGGTGCGGCTGTGGGCCCGCGCCGGTGTCAAAGGGCTGGCCGAGACCGGCCGCCAGGAGACCCGCGCCGGGCTGAGGATCTACATGGACCTGCCCGAGGACGGCAAGGTCGGCCTGGCCGCCATGGACCGGGCCTGCGGCTCGGTGGAGATCGCCCACGGCAACCTTCGCCGCGGCGCGGTCAGCGTGGAGGAGGGCGAGCTCGCCCACCAGGTGATCGTGCACGTCTCCGCGATCGACATCCTGGCCGAAACGATCCCCATCCCCGACGACGTCACCCCACGCACCGGCGACCAGCCGTTCGGCGTCGGCCGTCACGAGGACGCCGAAGAGACACTGCTGAACCTGGACAAGCACCTGATGATCGTCGGCATCACCGACGCGGGCAAGAGCAACCTGACCAACGTGGTCATCAAGGAAGCCGGCCGGATGGTGGACACCCTCATCTGGGTGATCGACCCCAAGGGCGGCCGGATGGCCTCCCCCTGGCTCCAGGCGTGGCTGGCCGGGCACGCGGACCGGCCCGTGATCGACTGGGTGGCCACCACCCCAGCCGAGTGGGACCTGATGCTCAACGCGGCCGAAGCCATCCGGGCGGCCCGCGCGGAAGCCCGGATCGGCGGCGAGAAGGTCACCGCCTCGGCGACCTGCCCCCGCATCCTGATCGTCATCGACGAGATCGCGGACGTCGTCGCGTCCCGGGCCACCCTGAAGAAGATCAAGGATCTCGTGCGGAAGGGACGCAGCGAGGAGATCAAGCTCGCGATGATCGGCCAGAGAGGCACGGTCACCATGTTCGGCGACGGCGACACGAAGAGCCAGATCGGCAACGTGATCGGCCTCGGCGTCGCCCGGGTCTCCGACGGGCAAGCCGTCTTTCCCGATGACCACACCATCGCCCGCAGCCTGGCGCGCATGCAGCACCCGGGCTGCATGTACGTGAAGGCCGGGCTGCTGTCGCGGCCGATGCCGTCCAAGGGCTACCGCATCGAGTACAACCAGATCCCCCTGTTCGCCGCCGCCCTGGCCGACCTACGCCCCGGGTTGGATGAGCTGTCGGCGGCCGCGGCCGGTGACGCTTACGCCCAGCGGTGGGAGTGGGAGCGGTGCGGCCACCTGGTCGGCGCCCGCGCCGCCTCGGCGGCCGCTGACGTCCCCGCCCCGGCTCGCTCCGGAGGCGGCGGGGTGCCAGACGGGCCGGTCGACGACGCCGCGGCGTTCGCGGGCTTGGTGTCCCGGCTCGGCCCCACGGTGCCGCCGATCCTGTCGGCCGTGGAGGGAATCTTCGAGGCGCTCGGCGGACCGGCCCGGCTGCACACGCGGCTCATCTTGGAGCAGCTCCCGCCCGGGGCCGGGGCCGGGCTGACCGCCCGGCGCTTGGGGATGCTGTTGGGCGCCCTCGGCGTCAGCCCCGTCGACGCGTGGGAAGAGCCCGACGGGACGCGTGGCCGCGGCTACCGGCGCGAGCACCTGGCCGCCGCCCGCACCCGGATCGAGACCGGCCAAGCGGTGCCGGCCGAGGTGTACGCCTGGCCCGGTCAGGCCGACCGGAGCCCGTCATGATCCGTGGCGAGACCCGTGCACGCCCACGGATCGACACGTGTCGATCACACGTCCTCCCACGGATCGACCTGCCCCCTGAACTGCGCGGATCACGTGTCCCACGGATCACACGGGTACGGCCGCACGACGCCCGGCACGCCTGAAAGCGCCGTTCGCGGCCCGTGCCGATGGCACCCGTGCGATCCGTGGCGCCGCGACCCGCTCACCCCGCCCCGCCGTGCTGCGCCTGTGCGGCTACGGCTGCGCGGCCACCGTGATGTTCGCGATCCCGGGCACCCTGTAGCCCTTATGCCAGCCGATGCCGCGCCCCGAAGAGGCGTAATTCAGGGACCGAGCTGGGGACTATCGAGGGGACCAGAGAAGGAACCAACAGTTCACTACAAAGATACTTTGACTTGGGAAAACAGGGGACTATGATCGGGCCATGAAGCGCTCCTACGAGGAGTCACACCCTTGGCTCAAATTCCGCCTGGACATTGAGACCCTCGACCACGAGACCTGGATGTTGCTCGGAGAAGCCATCTCTAAGTGCGAACACATCGCAGGCGTCCCCCTCCAGCCTGAAGTGGCTAGGGAGCTCAACTCGATCTATCTCGCCAGAGGCGCTCACGGAACCACGCAAATCGAAGGCAACACGCTCTCCGAGGAAGAGGTCCGAAAGGTCGTCGATGACAAGCTGGGCCTGCCGTCGTCACAGGCCTACCTTGAGCAAGAGGTCAAGAACGTCGTCGACGCCTACAACCTGATCGTTAACGACGTCGCCCACGGACGATCACTCAACCTCACACCCGATCGGATCGCCGAGTTCAACCGGATGGTGTTGCGTGATCTCCCCGCCGAGGAGAATGTCGTTCCCGGTGAGATCAGTCTCAACAACGTGATGGTCGGCAACTCCTACCGCGGCGCTCCCCGCGAGGACTGCGTCTATCTGCTCGACCGCCTGTGTGACTGGCTACAGCAACTCAGTGTCGATGCATGGAAGCATGAGCAGTACCGGCAGCCCGTCGCCATCCTCTCGGCCATCATGGCCCACCTGTACCTTGCCTGGATCCACCCGTACGGCAACGGCAACGGCCGGACCGCGCGGCTGATGGAGTTCCAGATGCTCGTGAAAGCTGGTGTGCCCACGCTGGCCGCTCACGTCATGTCCGACTTCTACAACCGGACTCGCGGGGAGTATTACCGGGTGCTGGCAGCTACCAGCCGGGAGCGAAACCATCCGATCGAGAAGTTCATCAAGTACGCCCTGCAGGGCTTTGTCGATGAACTGCGAGAGCAGATCACGACAATTCGTAGCCATCAGCTCGGTGTGATGTGGGTGAACTACGTCTATGAGATGTTCCATGACAAGAACACGCCGGCGTGCATCCGGCAGCGCAAACTGCTGCTTGATCTGCCCACGGACCGGATCACTGCCCGCGCGAAAGTGCAGGATGTATCGCCTGACATCGCTCGGGCCTACGCAGGGCATACGCCCAAGTTGGTCAGCCGGGACCTCAACGCACTTCACAGCATGGGGCTTGTGAAACTGGATCGTCGAGGGGTGCGGCCGAACGTTGAACTGATGCAGGCGTTCCTGGCGCTGCGAGCAGAACCCGAAGATCCCAATCATCAATCTGACGTCGCGTAACCGGCCGGAGTGACCCGCACCCCCGTCGCCCCTGCCCTTCGGGGTGGGGGCGTTGCTGTGTCTGCCTGCGAACGATCAGCGGCCGGGGCCAGCATGGCGGCATGGACACCGAGCTGAGCGCCGCGATCAGCGCGCTGCCCCGCCTCGACCGTGACGCCGCCCTGGCCCGGCTCGCCCTCGCTGCGGGTGGGACGCGGGAGGATGCGGCAGCCATCTTGAACCCCTCAACATTGGCCACAACAGGACACCTGGCGCCCCAGATGTAGGTAAACCCGAAAGAAGTCAACAACGTCTCATAACCGTGAAATTACTCCTCAGTGCTCCTAGGAGACCGCTAAGGTCCACGGTTACGATCGAGTTAAGAGCGGCGACGAGGAGCAGACATGGCTGACGCCAACGCACAGCTACTCGCCATACCGGACAAGCGGGCTGCCAAGCTAGCCGGGATCTCGATAGCGAGACTGCGGTATTGGGAGAAGGTCGGCCTGGTAGTGCCGTCCATCCGCAGCCGGGTCAGCGCCCGCAACACGGTCCGCTTGTACAAATTCGGCGATCTGATCGAACTCCTCGTTGCGGCACAGCTGCGCACGGACAAGGAGATGACACTCCAGCGCATCCAGAAGATCGTCAAGAAGTTACGGGCCCGAGGGTACGCCGCCCCGCTACGCGAGTTGCCGTTCGCGGTCGTGGGCGATGAGATCTATTTCCAGCACCCTGACGGCACGTGGGAGGGCGACCTCCAGCCGTATCAGATCGTGATGCACCGAGTGCTCAACCTCGAACCGCTACGCGCCCGCATCGGCAAGGCGACTGAGCGAGACTCAGACTGTGTCGGGAAGATCGTCAAGGTTCGCGGAGTGCACGCCAGCAACCCGGTCATTGCAGGCACCCGCGTCCGCGTATCGACCGTTCAGGCATTCCTCGATGCTGGATATGACGTCGCCGGGATCCTTGAGGAGTATCCGTCGCTGACGACCGCCGACATCGAAGCAGTACGACAGTACGCCGTAGCTTCTTAACGCCCGCCTTCAACCCCCCGGCGGTTTTTGTTGCGTTTTTTCTTGGACAATGACGTCCCAATCAGTGTCGGCCGGATGCTTCGCCGACAGGGGCACACCTGGTGGACGGCGGATAATGCCCACCTCGCAGGCGATAAGGATGATGTTCTGACCGGCTACGCCGATGACCATCGTGCTGTTCTCGTCACCTTCGATAGGGAGTTCACGCAGCGGCGACGGCGGAACTCTATCGGCCAGCACGTGAAGCTTCGCTGTGTCGAGCCGCAAGCTGCCGACGTATTGGAGACGCACCTCGACGAGGTGGTGGAACTGCTGCGGGGGCGTGAGCACGTCACTATCAAGGTGTCCAAGGACGGTGTGGTGCCAGACAGCGACTGGCAGTGATCTCTGCGCAGACACACGCATCAGCTCCCGCCCCAGGGCGGGGGCTTTCTGCTGTCCCATACTGTCCTGTTATGACCTGCAACCCGTGAGGCGTGTGGGACGTCTTGTGATCGTTGGTCCCGGCTCAGGCGACGGGGAGCCGGGGCCCTAACCCGGGCGATGTCCTGACACGCCCGCACCGATCTGCCTACCGTGGACGTATGACCCCCGATGGCTTAGAGACAGTCACCTACATCACGCCGCGAGGCAGCAAAGTCACGCTGCCCTTCCTCACCGTCGAGCAGCGAGACGCCGCGGTTGAGAACCTATCCCCGGCAGCCCCCCCTCCCGAACCTGTGACGGCGGCGAAGGGGGACACCTGCTCCAACTGCGCAGGGGCGGGCGGGTACAACGAGCAGCGGGAGCAGAAGACCGCGGGCGGCGGCACTGTCGTCGTCGAGGTGTGGGTGTCCTGCCGGCCGTGTAAGGGCAACGGCACCCGGTAGAGCCGGGCGCACGAAGAACGCCCCGCTGCCCTCCATGTCGAAGGACGGCGGGGCGTTCAGGTGTGCTCCAGTCCCCGGGGTTGCGGGGAGATCCTACGGGGTGCCGGTCCTGGGGCTCCAACCTTTTGCATACCCGCCCCTATGCAAGCCGCCTCACATAGTGCATAGTGATAGCTATGCAGACGTCGACGGTGACCAACCCCCTCGCACTCGACATCGAGTGGCGCGGCGGCATCAACCCCCTCCACGAAGCGTTCGACGCGTCCCGCGTCGCCGCCCTCACGGCCAGCATGGAAGCCAACGGCTGGGACGGCCCTCCGATCGTGTGCGACCGGGCGCTACGCGACGCCGGCCAGGACCAGGCGTACACCGGCAGCCACCGCATCGAGGCATGGACCGACGTCCAGGACGACACCCAGGCGCCGATGCCATGCGCCTACATCGAGGACATCTGCGACCGGCACGACATCGATTGGTCCGCCCTGCTGGACGACGCCGACGGCAACGGCTACGACGCGGTCATGGCAGCGATCATGCTGCTCCCCGCCGACGTCTGCGAGGCGTACGGCCTCGACGCCGGAGGTCTCTGATGTCGACCGACCCCACCACCCAGGGCTATGAGGCCGACCCCGCCGACGTCGAGGCGCTGCTCGACACCGCGATCAGCGACGCCCTGGAGGAGCCCGACCCTCTCATCCGCTACACCCTCCTGACCAAGGACTTGGTCCTCTACGAGGCACTGGTGGGCCGGATCGCCGCAGAGCGGGCACGCGCGGCGGCGGCCATGTGGTCGCCTGGCGGCATGTCCTATGCGGCGATCGGCGATGCCCTCGGTATGTCCCGCTCGCGTGCCCAGCAACTCGTAGAGCGCGGCAGACCGTTCCCCATCAACCGAATCTCCAAGGAGCCCGCCATGACCGCCACCACCACCTACGAGATCCTCGCCAGCGACGGCAGCGAGGAGGACGGGATCCCCGCCTGGATGATCGTGGATGACACCGACTGCCTGCTCGCCGGAGTTGAGTGGAAGGACGGCGACAGCATCGACGACGCCATCGCCCGGTTCACCGAGGCGGGCGAGCTGCCCGAGGGGGCACGACTGGAGCGTCAGGAGCGCATGATCGACCCGTACCCGTGGCAGCCCTCCGGATACGCCTACCGGTGGACCATCACCGCCTAACTCTCCACCGCAACGCGAGAGCCCCGCTGCTTCGGAAAACGGCGGGGCTCATCCCCGCGTGCGCGGGGCCGCCACTCCCCTGCTGGGAAGTGGCGGCGCTCTCGTGTGTGATCTACGGGGCGGGCGTTCCGCTCGGCGTCGCGGTCGGCGTGGGAGTCGCGGTCGGGCTCGGCGTGGCCACCGGGGCGCCGCCCTTCTTGCAGTTGCCCGTCTTGAAGACTGCGGGGTTCGGGTCGACGTCGGTGCAGGTGTACTGCTTTCCGCCGGGAATGCCGAGGGCTGCGAGGTCGAGGGTGATGTACTTGAGCTCCGAGGCGTCCTGCCCGTCCTTGCCATCGACGCCGTCGAGGCCATCCTTACCGGGGGCGCCGGGCTTACCGGTCTCGCCCGGAGCGCCGGGCCTACCGGCGGGACCCTGCGGGCCGGTCAGGCCCCGCTCACCCTGCGGGCCCTGAGGACCTCGCGGGCCGGTCTCCCCCTGCGGGCCGGGGCCGGCCACCGTGCTCTGCCCCTGGGTGGCCTGCTTGGTCCACCACACCTTGACCTCGGTGGGCTTGCACTTGGTGGTGGCGTTGACGAGCCGCACGTAGCCGGTGCTCTTGGCCTTGCACGCGTAGATGAGGTCAGCGGCCGACGTCTGCGCCGCTGAGGCGGTGGTGACGCTGGACAGGCCGACCGCGAGGATCGCGGTGGCCGCGATAGCGAGAGGCGTACGGAGACGCATGAGAGAACTCCAGGGAAGGAAGGGAAAGCCGTGGCGCGGCCCAACCACCGTGGCAGGAGGGAACGATCCACGAGGAACAAACCAGGGCATGAGATGAAAAAGAGATACGCCCCCGCCGCCCCGAAGGACGACGGGGGCTCCCCAACTACCATCTGCTGCCATCTGCTGCCATCTGCTGCCAGATTGGCAGTTCCCGCCCTGGTCAGGCCGCCAGATCGTAGGCGTTGCGAGGCTTCGACGTCTGCCGGATAAACAGCGCCACCGCGAGACCGATGAACGTCATCAGCGGCGCCGTCTGCTCCGGGGTGGCATCCCACCCGAACGTCACCGCCAGCGAGATAGCAGCCTGAGCGAAGCCGAGGATGGCGCCCTTGATCGACCCGCCGTTGTCGAGGCTCTTCGTGGCGAACGCCACCCAGATGCCCGCGGCGGCGAGCACCACCGCGTTGATCACCGCGACCTGTGCGTCCGACCACGGCAGGAAGAACGCGGCAACGAGCTGCACACCGGAGGCGGCGAGGGAAGCCCACAGGGCGGGCTCACCCGTCAGGTCATCCCTGGTCACGCCTGCTCACCCTCGGACGCGTCGCCCTCGCCGGGCGCCGAGGTCTCGTCCTCGACGTCGCCCGCCACCAGCTTGATCGTGGCGGTCCCCGCAGGCACCACGTCGATCGCCTCGGTGACCTCCAGGCCCAGCGACGTGATGCGGGCGGTCAGCACCGCCGACCCCGGGGCGCCGGAGACGACCGTGCACGAGCGGGTGTCCTCCGACACCGAGAGGGTGGCGGCGCTCTCGGGGGCGATGCTCCACTCGATGTTCTCGACGGTGTCGTACCCGGCGGCGTCCTCGGTGTCCGCCGTGTACGTGACCTGCTGACCAGTGTTGAGCTGCATGTTCTCTCCTTCAGAGGTTTCGGCGGGGATGCCGGAGGCCTCGTCGACGACCAGGCCATGGGTGAGATGGATTCGGGTGGTGCCGAACACGTACGCGGCGAGACCATCCGCGAGTCGGCGGATGCTCTCCTGCACGGCCCGCTCGCTGACCTGCCGGTCCACTCCCGGCAGCAGGGTCAGCGGGCCATGCAGCACCGCAGCGGCTTGGAGGGCGGCGGCCCTCGCCTGAGCACGGTCGGTCAAGGGCATGGGGGCGACCTCCAACGAGCAACGGCCGCCCGGACGCGGGCAGCAAAAAGCCCCGGCCAACAGGTCCGGGGCGTGAGGGGATCCCGCCGCGGCGGCGGGTCCGGGGAGCGTTCGACGAGGAGCTCCGGGCGGTGCGGGTCGGCACGTCTCAGCAGCAACTGCAACAGGGCCGCCTCGATCACGCCGACTTCTCGGGCGGTGTCCACGACCAGGCCGACTCCCAGGTGGCCTCGTCCACCCTGCCGGTGTCCGGCAGGCCGACAGCGCGCTGCCAGGCCCGGCATACGCCCCGCGACTGCGGGCCGTACCAGCCGTCGACGTCGATCGTCCAGCCGCGCTTCGCCAACCGGGCCTGCCACGCCTCGACGTCGGCGCCCCGCATCATCGGGTCGCGGAGCTCCAGCAGCCGGCCGGGCCACAGGGCGACACCGTCTCGGACGACGACCTTGATGGGCTTCTCCGCAAGCTCGTCGACCGGCATCCCGGCCTTGACCCACGCCCGGAGCACCGACCCCGGGCAGGAAGTCGCGTACCGGTCCCCGTGGCACAGCTGCAGGAGCTTCCGCTCGGCACGCCGGCAGGACTCCTCATACAGCCGCCGGATCGACTTCTTCGCCGCCGGGGTCGGGTTGTTGGTGCCGATGAACGCCACCGAGATCCCGGTCTGGTTGTGGCCGGGGCAGTGCGCGCCCACGACGGTCCAGCCGCGGCCCTCGTAGACCGTGCCGTCCTCGTCAACGAGGAAGTTATAGCCGATGTCGTTCCACCCGTTGGTATCCATGTGGAAGTCCTGGATGGCCCTGACCAGCTGGCTTTTCGCCCCGGCGGTGTGGTGGACGAAGAACTCGGTCCGCTGCCCCCAGGTGACGGTGTAGCGGCTGCGGGGCGGACGAGCACCCCACTTCTTGCGGGGGATGATGTCCATGGTCAATCCTCTCTGCGCTGGTCGAGAGTGACGGCGAGCGTGTTCTCCACGCGCTGCACGGACCGCTCGACACGGTCCACCGCGTCACGGGCGCTATGGCCACCGTTTGGCAGGAGCTGCGCCTCTATGGCCTCCAGCCGGGCCATCACCCCAGGACGGGCCGGAACCCCGGGGCGGGCCGGTTCGCCCTTCCAGTCGTCCAAGGCGTCGTGGCCTTTCTTGATGAGGGCGAGGAACTTGAAGACGACGGCGCCACCACCGGCCAGGACGGCTAAGGCCACGCAGATGGCAAGAATGTCGGTCACACAGGGGCTCCGTTTCCAAAGGGGTCAGATGGCGATAAATGGCCGGATCCGCCGGACGGCACGTCTTAGGTGGCGATGAGGGGTGCTGCACGCAGAGACGACAGCAGCAGGTCGAGCGCGACCTTCGTGCCGGCGGCGTCGGCACGAAGCGCGTTGATCACTACGGCGTCGCTGCCGGACGCGCTCCCCGAGGTGAAGTTCGGCGGGTTCGCAACCGCGATGCCCTGCGGGAACGGCGGGGTGATCAGCTCGTGTACTACGCCGCCACTGTCCTTCCAATACGGGTCGCCGCCGGACGCGAACAGGTGCCCGCCACCGGCGGGGGTGGGCGGCGATGCCATGTTGCCGATCTTCCAACCCGCAGACGCCGACGTGAGCGGCGACTGCTGGCGAAGCAGAGCGCGGAGCTCGTCCACCTCGGCGCGCAGCTGGCGAATCTCAGCGGACAGGTCGCCGGGAAACTTATCCACCGGTCACCTCGATTCCTTCGAAAATCAAGTCGGCTTCTTCCTTGCCGGACTCGCGGGAGGTCGGGGTAACGCCGATGCCGATGATGCGCCGCACCCGGCTGTGGGGAAGGTGCCATTCGTTGTTCAGAAAGATCCGAGCCTGATCGCCCAGGCTGTTGGGGGTGAACGTCGGCTCAGCGCCCAAGGCGACGGTGATGGAGTCCACGCGCAAAGCGCCCGGCGCGGTCGCCGCCCAGTACGCCGCGTAGTCCTCCAAAGTCTGCTGCTCGATGACCGACGAGTAGGTGAGGGTGCGGTCGATGCGCGGCCAGCCCGCCGCGAGATGCGCCTCCGCCACATGGGGGTCGGACATGAGCGGCACACTGCTGGTCGAGGCGTCAGTTGAGATGCTGCTTCCGCGGGCACGCCACGAGGTGGCGCCACGCAGCGCGTCGACCTGCTCACCCAGCTCAAGGATGTCGCCGCCGTTCGGGCTGTCAACGAACACATGGGCGACCGCATCCGATCCGAGCGTGGGGTAGCCCCACACCCAGTGCCGCTCCAACCCGGCGGGTCCGGCGACGATGTTGATGGCCCATTCGAAGCCGGACTCGACCTGTGCGAGCTCGGTCAGCCGTTGCCCGTAGGTGGCCTCGTTCGCGGCGTAGGTGCGGTCCTGGGGCACGCCCGAGCTGCCGCTCTGGAGGGCGAGGTTGAGGCTGGCGTGCGGCTGCCCCTGCATGTGCTGCAGCAGGCTGCGGGCGATATCGATCTGGTCCTCGGAGACGAACTCCAGCGCCTCCTGAAGCTCAACATGCAGCAGGTAGGCATCCATCGTGGATCCGCGCAATTGGATCGCCGGAGTGCCGCGGCGGGACCGGGACAGCTGCGTGGCGGTGATCCAGTACTCGCCCCAGCAGACCCCGCCCCGGTAGACCTCACACGTGATGACGCCGGGGCCGATGGACAGGTCCGTGATGCCGCCCACGCCTTCCTCATCGCGGGGGATGACCCGGGCGACCCGGGCGGCGACTTTGCGGGACGGGATCGGGATCGTCGCGCTGAACGTGCCCGGCTGGAGGATGCGCTTGTCGAGGCTGACGCCTCGCAGATCCAGGTCGTCCAGGTAGGTGCCGTCCCACCTGCGCAGCACATACCGGTACAGAGCGGATCCGCGGCCCGGTGTGAACGGCGGAGGCGGCTCCGGGGCAGGCCCCGCGTCGCCCTCTGCGAGGCTGATTGAGACGCCGACCCCGTACCGCTCCCCCGCCGGAAGGGAGAGCGTGAAGGACTTCGCGCCGGTCGACGTGCTGGAGGCGATCTGCTTGGACGCCGCCGCAGACGTGAGCAGGTCACCGCTTTGCCGGCTGCCGCGCAGCGCGTACCCCGGCGGCGGCGTCCAGGTGACGGTGCCGGTGATGCCGCCGGTGATGGCTCCCGCACGGATCTCCAGGTGCGTGGCCGAAGCTGCGGTGACCGGCGGGGTCACCACTTCGCCGGCGAACGTGATCACGGTAGCGACCTTGGGGGGGATGGTGGTGGAGGCGTCCCGGACACAGATGATGTGGACGATGCCGTCAGCGTTGACCGGCTGGGAGAAGCTGAAATTCGAGGACTCGCCGCCGGTTGCGGTGCGCCGCCACACCCGAGTCGCAAGCTCATCGTCAGGGTTGCGGCTGGCCATCGTTGTCCACCCGCTCGCGGACACCCCGGACAGGCCCGAGTCGCCGAAGTAGACGGCGATCAACACATCGCCCTCGACAACCCCGGACGGTTTCGTCACGCTGATGGTGGGCGCGGTTGCGGAGCCGATCGACTGAGAGCGCACACTGATCGCCACGACTCACCCCCAATCGGGTCGTCGCAGGTCAGATCCAGGCGTCCCGGTACAGGAAGACGGCCCCTCGGCCGCCGCCAGAGCCGGTGGTGTAGGTGATCGGGTTGCTGCCTCGCGCCAGCACGAAATCGCTCACTGGGGCTGAGGCGCCGGTCAGGGTGGACATGACGCTGACGCCGCCCACGGTCGCGTTACCGTCCGCCGTCTCGATCAGCAGCCGTTCCCCGTCGGCGAGGGTCAGCGAGAACGCCAGGGTGCGGCCCGTCGCGGAGTTCGCCAAGGTCGGGTTCGTTGCCGGCCCGTCCAGCCTGATGACTGGGTGGGTTGAGATGTTGCCCGCGTTGGCCAAGGCTGTGACGACCCCGACCGGGACATCCACACCCGTGCGTGCCAGGGCGTAGCGGCGCGGGTCCGCGCACGCGATCAGCACCGACACCGTCGGCAGACCTGCGTTGTAGTCGCCGTCCATGGACACGGCGCGGTCAATGACCTGGCCGTACGCAAGCTGCGGATCCCCGTGCCCGCGGATGACCAGCGGCAGCGGTGTTTCGTCCTCGGGTAGGCCGGTGACGGCGTCGATCTGCGTCAGCAGGTCATCGATCAGCGTCGGATCCGTGGCCGAGTTGGGTTGCAGGCGGATCGTGACCAGGCGCTGCTGGGCGAGTTTCCGCCCGTCCCACGCCCCGTGCTGGGCGGGTCTGGACACGTTGAGGTTGTCGACGCCCGGCAGACTCCGCCACCCGTCGACCGGCACCAGCACCCCGATGTCTGTGCCAGCTCCCCACAGGGTGGTGAGAGCCCACTCGACCTGTCCCGGCTGGGTGATCTGGTCGCCGGGCAAAGGTGGCACAGCGGCTACGAGAGTCGGGAACTCATCTTCGGTTTCGAACGCCGCCAGGGTGAAGTTCTGCCCATAGGCCAAGGTCAGCGGCGGGAACTCGTCTGAGGTCTCGAACGCTGCCAGGTACAAGTTCGCGTTCGGGGTGACCACCTGCAGCGGCGGGAACTCGTCTGCGGTCTCGAACGCGAGCAGATGCAGGTTGACCTGCAGCGTGTAGCGGCCCTTGACGACGATCGGGCGGTTTGGTCTGGTGCGGCCTAGGCGAGCCACCGGCCACCGCCTCTCTTACCAGGACGCGGCGCGGTGGACAGCAGCGGTGGACAGCACAGGGCGGCGCCCTGCAGGGGCCGGGAGGGAGGCGACGGCGACGGTGATCCCGTGCCGGTAACCGACCGTCAAACTGGCGGTGAAGTTGACTGTGCCCGTCGCCACGTTCGAGGTGAGAGCCTTGACCGCCAGGGACGCCATGGTGTTTCCACCGGCCTGCTGGTCGCTTTCCTCGCTGTACCCCGGCGGCGGCGTCCAGGTGCCGGCCTCAAAGTCGGGGTAGGCGGCAGCCCACCGCAGCTCCAGGTCGCTGGATCCTGCCGGGGTAATGCCCGGGGTGGGGGCGGTCGCGGAGAAGGCGTCGTTGCCGGTCTGCGCAACCACCGGCGTCGTGATGTCCGCTCCGACAATGGCCGCGATCGCCACACATCCTCGACCGGCCGAGTTTTGCGTGAAGGTGTAGTTCGCCGGCTCGGAGCCGCCTGCGACTTTCCACCACACTTTGCTTCGTAGGTCGAAGCTGCCGCCGCTGCCGCGGGTAGCCAGTGACTGCCAGGTGGCGCCCCCGGTAGGGGTGCCCATATTGGCCAGCGTGCCCTCGTCCGTGCTGTGGAACGCGATCAGGATGTCGTCTGCCGCCGTGCCCGCCGGTTTGGTGATGTTGCCTGAGCCGGTGGCATTGAGGGTGCCCGTCGCCACCGCCCGCAATGCGGCAGGCACCTATGCCCGCTCGAAAAACATGGTCGCCCTCACACTGACCGTGTCAACGGCGGTGAAGCGCAGCACGAACCCGTGGTCGGGGGCGCAGTCAGGGGTGTCGCCGAGCGGGATGTCGTACAGGAGGGTGCCGCCGTTCGGCGACAGTGGGATCTCCCCGATGACGGTCAGGACGGTCGGCTCGGTCGTCCAGTTCCGGGCGGCCGTGACGCCGTGCGCAATGGTTCGCCCGTACACCTGAGCTGGGGTCACGGAGGTGGAGTTGGTGCCGGGCGCGTTGGTGGCCCACGTGCAGTAGCACAGCTCGCAGACGACGGAGGCGTCCGTGGCATCCACACCGGTGAACCCCCACCACACCTTCTTCAGGTCGAGGCCGAACGCCTCCCCTGACTTGATGCCGAGCACGCTCTTAGCGGTACTCGCGACGAGAGAAACGGCGGCGCCGGTAACGACGCTGTATCCAGCCTTGGCCACAATCGGCCCCCTTACATGCGAAAACCCCGCACGCTGGCGGGGTCGAAAAGACGAAAAGAGGGGTGCATGCAAAGGCCCGGAGGACATCCCTCCGGGCCTTCCGTATGTCACTAGGCGACCTGCCCCAGGTGGGCTCGACGCCAAATCCCATCCGTATGTGGAGTGATTGAAAATACTCCGTCGGCGGTGGTGTACTGCTGGCCGAAGTAACGCAGTAGCAGAGCCAGATCGTCGCTGGCCCGGTAGATCAGCAGCCCTTCAGCGGTGAGGGTGGTTTCCGTCCACTCCAGCGGGTTGATCAGCCACCCCGACTTGCCGGGCGTGCTCACCAGCTCGGCGAACGACACCACCTCGATGGCCTGGCCGCCCGCCGAGTAGCCAGGCCCAGAGGACTCCCCGGCGTCCCATGGAGCCGCCCCATAGGCCGGGGAGGTCTGGGAAAAGTTCGGGGTCACCGACCCCGTCCACAAAGCCCCCACGAACACTCCCGGGGTGGTGTCTCCCAGGTCGAGGGTGAGGTTGCCGTTGTGCAGCTGGACCTGAGGGTCCACGAACACGGCATCACGCGTGAGCGCCACAGCGTCTCCTAAGGCAAGTTGATGTTGACGTGCTGGCGTTCACGCCCGCGGGCGGTTTCACGGATGACGTCGTTGCCGAGCTGGTCACGACGCCGCTGCCAGCGGGTGCCGTCCTCGGTTCGGCCCTCCACCACCTGGTCGCGGGTCACCCACGTGCGATCACCCACAACCACGTCCGCGGTGCGGCCCTCGCCGAGCGGAGCACCGCCGCGTAGCCACGCCCCGAACGGGCCATCGACATCGGGATCCCAAGGCATGGCGAAACCGCCCCTCCTGCTCGTGAAGGGGCGGTTAGCCGCGCCCTGAAATACGCATCGCGACCTGGGCCGCGAACTGATCAATGTCGGCTTCGGAGCGGACCGTCATGCCGTTGAGCGCGACCAGCGGGCCACCGCCCGACGACCCGCCAGACGAACCGCCCTGCCCGGCCTGACCACTGGGCGCCGCACTGGACCCGCTGGACGACCACGACGGGGACGACTGAACTGGCTTGGACACGCGCGACCAGTTGACGCTGCCGCCCAACATCGCCACCCCGGCCGTACCCCTGGCTGCCCCCTTGATCTCAGTCGGCGGCGGCTGCTTCAACGCTTGCGTGCTCCTGACCGCAGACAGCGCCGTCCCGCCGCGGGGCGAGCGCTCATCGCCCTTGGATCCGGTCGACCCCTTGGATGAGCTCCCACCGCGGGGGCTGCGCTCGTCGCCCTTGGACCCCGCGTTGCCCTTGGCGTCGGCGGCGGACGCCGCGGCGGAGATCGCCTCACCCAGCAAGGTCACCGCATCCGTCAGCGGAGGCACCTGCACGGCGATGACCTCACCCCACCCGGTCACCTCACCAGCGAGATGCCCGGCGATCTCCCCCACACCGGCCAGCGACTGGGTGAGGGTGCCGGCGTCTCCGAGAGTCGCGTCCAGGGTGGACGTGGCCCCGCCGAGACCAGCGGTCAGGTCCATGGTCGTGGTGTCCAGGGAGGAGCGAAGCGCACCAATACCGGTCACGGTGACCATGGCCCCACCAGCCGGCATCGGGATACCACCTCCGCCGGTCGTGGACCCGCCCGCGGTGTTGACGGCGACGTGTTCGGGCACCACCGCCATCCCCATGATGCCCGCAGCCTCCTGCAGGATCTGCAGGCCACGGTCACGCTTCCCAGAGGACAGCGGAATATATGCCTCCATGCCGGCCTCGCCGAACACGACGTCAGGCCCAGACCGGCCGGAAATCATGTACGGGGAACTGGCGATCATCGCTGCGGGATTCGACCCCAGAGACCGAATGCCGCCTGAGGCCATGTACTGGCGGCCGTCAGTGTTGTAGATACCGCCGTACGCCCTCGGCGCTGCCGGCGCCCTAATGCCGATGGGAAGTTCCAGCTTGATGCCGAGGAGTTGCTTCGCGAAGGCGTACGCCTTGTCCAGCGCAGCCTTGGTATCCAGTTCGATCTTGACTTGCTTGTCCTTGAGCTTGGCCAGCTCATCCTTGAAGTTCTTCGAGCCGGTAGTCGCTTTGTCCGCCATCTCCCGGGAGATGCCAAACTTCTCGGCCAGCTCATACACCCGGTCCCGGGCTTCCTTCGAGGAGCCGGCCAGCTCGAACAGCTTCGGCAGTTGCTCCGCGACCGCGATCGTCGCATCACCTGTGCGGCCGGACAATTTCTCCTGGGCGTCCGCGCCGGTCGCGACCTTTTCCAGGTAGCCGCCGAACGCTTCGCGCGCCAGTATCACAGCGTCGCGTTGCTTATCGGTCATCCGGGAGTTGATCTCAAGCTTGCCGGATGATGCCTCAACCGCCGCAGCGGCGTCCTTGTAGGCGGTCTCCACATTCCGGATCGCCTGCATGTAGTCCGTGCGGGCGCTGAAGGTGTCCATGGAGGACTGGAACCCATCGAGGCGCTGCTTGGCCTCGTCGATCCCACCGGCAGCGGTAGCCGACGCCGTCCCGGCTGCACCGACAGCCTGGGTGTACTGAGGGAAAACCTCCTTCAGCTTTTCAACTGGGACGCCCATCGCCGCGGCTTCCTTCGCAAGCCGCGTGAACGCCTGCTCGGCCTCGCCAGCCCGCCCACTGGAGACCAGGTTGGCGAGCTCCTGATCCATGAATCCGATCTTCTCGGCACTCTTGTCAAACTCCGTCGTGCCGAGCGTCACCACGTTCATCAAACCCAGGTAGCTGGTCTTGAATCCCTCCAACGGCCCGGGGTTGGCGAGACGGCTGACTGCCTCCCGGAACGACTCGCTGCTGTCACCAGCACGGCCAAGGGCCTCATCCCACGAGTCGACGTCCTTGACGACCGTGTCGAGCGAGTCGCCCCACTGCTCAGCCAGCTTGCCGCTGAGCTGCCCGGTCGTCGCGAACTCGGACATCTCCTTCGACATTCCGCCGAGCTTCGTGTCCAGCCCATTGAGATTGCTGTCCAACAAACCAAGCGCGCTGGTCACTGCGAGCACACCGCCAGCAGCACCAGCAGCCTGGCCAAGGCCAGCGAGTTTGCCCTTGTTTCGATCTGCGGCGGCGCCGGCCTTGTCAATGCCGCCGCTGAGGCTCTGCCAGAACCCCGCGGCAGCGGACACCGCCTGGTAGCCCTTGACGGCGACCACCACGGCGGCAATGGCGATTGCCGCCGCCTGGATCTGGCCGGGGCTCATCTTGCTGAGCACCTCGGCCAGCAAGACGAAGGCGCCAATCTTGATGGTGGCACCCAGCTTGGCCGCTGCGAAGATCGCCGCAACGCCCTTGGCGATGGCCTCGACCTGCTCCGGGCTCATCTCGGCGAGCTTCTCCGACAGGGTGACGAGGAAGTCCAGGGCGCCCGCTCCAGGCCCGGCTCCGGCTTCGAGGATCTTCCCAGCAAAGGTGGCGATATTGCCGAGGACCTCACCGACCTTCGGCCCGTTCGTCTGCACATAGGACATGAACGCCTCGAACTCAGGGCTGCCCTTGAGGTTCTGCCCCCAGTCTTCGAAGCCCTGAGTCATGTTCTCAAGCCACGTCATGAGCTGATCGGTGTACGGGAGGAAAGCCTGGATGATCCCAGCCAGCCCGCCCGCCACGTTCCCAGCAGCGGTGCCGAGCCCCTCGATGGCGCGAGGAGCCTGCTCAGTCAGGTCATCAAAGAAGGACGTCCACTGCTCGCTCTTCAGGCCTTCGTTGGTCTTCTTGATGAGCTCGTCGAACGCCTTCGCCGACGCCTTAATCAGCGGGGTGCCGGTCTTCATGCCCGTGCTGAGCAGGTCCATACCAGACCTGATCACCGGGAAGACGTCAGGCTGCAGCGACTGCTGCCAGTCGACGTACTCGTCCTTGAACGCCTTGATGTCCTTCGCGAGCGCCTTCTCCTGCTTGCTGAGCTTGGCAAACGCGTCAGTGAGGCCACCCGCGCCACCGCCGCCACCGGCAGACGCCATGGCTGCCTGCTGCTGCAGATGCAGCAGCTTGAGCTGCCGTTCAGCGTCGGCCACCTTGTCCTGTGCGGCCTTCAGGTCCTCCTGAGATCGCTGGTACTCCTTGGTGCCCTTGACCCCAGCGGCGTTTGCTACGGCCGTGTCCTTGCGGGCCCGCTGGGTCTTGACCTCCTGCTCGCGTGACCGCTGGTGCGCCTGCTCCACGCCGAGCATGGCCCGCTCGATGTCAAGGGCGGACGCGTCCGGATCGGCCTGGAGCTCGGCGAGCCGGGCCTCGGCCTCGCGCACCGCGAGGGCCGCGTCCTTCTGGCTGAGGATCGACCTCTCCAAAGAGAAGTTGAGATCTTCGAGGGCCCTGCGCCCGGCCTCACGCGCCCTAGTGAGGTCCTCCTGGGCCTGGCGCTCGTCCTTCTGGGCATCCGCGAGCCGCTTCTCCGCTGCCTCCAGTTGGAGGGCCTGCTGCGCTGCCTGCGCCGCAGACTGACCAGCCCCGCCTGTCGCCCCGCCAGCGGCCTTCGCGGCGCTCTCCTGTGCCGTCAGAGCCTCGTTGATCCGGCCAAGGGAGGGGACGGCGACCGCTGCGAATCCGGCCGCTCCCAGGCCTGCGGCAGCGAACGCGCTACCGAGGGCGGTCACACCAACCGCGATCGTCGTTACCGCAGGCAGGGCAGCCAGAGCCGCCCCTACCAGGGCGATGCCCGCCAGTGCGCCACCGACGTTAGCGTCCACGCTGATATTGGCGCTCTTGCCGCTGAGGCGTGAGACCTCTGCGTCGATCGCAGACAGCTCCGACAGCGCGGCGCCGGCGTCCGCGCGAATGTCGATCGTCGCGGACCTGTCCAGTCGCGACAGTTCCCGCTGAATGGCGGAAATTTCCGCCATGGCGGCGCCAGCATCCACGTCTATGCCGATGCGCTGGGCCGCGAGCGATTCCAGGCGGGAACGCAGCTCGGCAACCTGGCGCTGCGCAGGTGTGGAGTCAGCATCGATGGGAATCTTCGGCAGGGATCGGGCTGCCTGTTCAACCTGGCTGCGTAGACGCTCAGCGAACGTCCGGTCCGCCTCGATGTCGATCGTGACCGTCCGGTCGTCGATCCGCTGCATCTCCCGGGCGACGGACTCCAGGTCCGTCAAAGCATTACCGATGTCAGCGCGCACATCGAAGGACGCGCCATCCTCCAACGCCCGCAGTTCCTGCTGGAGAGCGGCCATTTCGATCAGCGCGGCGCCGGCGTCGATGTCGACACCGATCTCCTTCTGTGAGAGTGCCTCCAACTTCGCCCGAAGCGCCGCAACCTTGATTTCGGCTGGCTTACTGTTGGCGTCAATCTCGATCTTCGGGAGCTTCTTGACCGCGTCTTCGAGCTTCTTACGCATGCCCGTCGCGAAACCCGACGTCTCCGCCAGCTTCCTGTTCAGGCCCGACAGGTCCCGTCCGGCGGCCTTCGCTCCCGCCTCAAACGCGGCGATATTCAGCCTCAGCCGAACCGAAACGGAACGATCCGCCACAACGACTCACCCCGCTCCGCTGGTCACAAATCGAGTCGTTTCGGCCGCAAACCACACCAGGGGCGTGGCATCATCGCGAACGGATCGGGGGGTCCTGCCAGCAGACTTAGGAGCCCGCAGTGGCCTTGAATCAGTCCCTTGCCGTACTCATGGCAGTGGGTATCGGTGGTTTCCTCGCGTGGCGGCTATTCGTGGTGATCACGACGCGAGCGAAGAAAGCCGCTGGGCTTGGGCCCGCCGATCTACAAAGCCGCCTGAACCGGACGTTCAACGGCGCACCGCAGGTGACGTGGAAAATCCGCGGCGGCGGCATCTATCTGGAGAACCTGATCGCCGCCGCCACGTCCCGGGGCTACCGCTTCGTCACCGAAAACGGCGGGGTGGCAATTTTCGAGCGCACCAGCTAGCAATCGCAGCTCTTCTCGACGTGCCGCAGCAACGCACCCGGCCGCTTCACCTTCTGCTTATCCGCTTCGTCTTGCGCCCTGATCAGGGCGTCGCACGCCTGGCAGCGAGCCGACGCCGGCACGTGGTACCGGTGCGCCGGGCGCCCGTTCGCCATGGCAGTGGTCTCACTCAGAGGCAGCCCGCACGGGCCTGGGCACCGCTCCGCCTGCTCTTGCAGGTAAGCGGTGTGCAGGGCCACGTCTTCGTCGGTCCACTCCGGCTCCCGTGTGGTGACGGAGCGGACCAGACGGCCTTGCTTGTAGTGGTGCCGCGTGATCTCCCTCGGCTCGCGGCCGAGCAGCCTGGACCGCGGGATGCGGTAGGCGTGAGCCAGCGCTAGCTCCTCTTGGAGCTGCGGAGAATCTCGGAGGCGGCCACGGAGGAAGGGACGTCGAACTTCCTGCGGTTGAGGTAGAACACCGTCGACCACAGGGCGTCCCACTGGCCCTGGGTGAGCATCTCGTCGACGAGTTCCTCAACCTCGGGGACACTCATCTGTGGGTCCACGCAGCACGCAGCTACGGCGGCGATGGGCCCCGTCTCCATGTTGTAGGCGTTGCCCTCTTCCCGGTCTTCTGTCCGGGGCGGGTGCTTGGCCATCAGGGACGTCCACTTGCCCTTCGGCAGCGCCCGCAGGCGGAACACGGTGACATCCGCCTGCATTTCCTGACGCAGGTCCTCGATCGCCTCAGCGAGCTTGATCTCCTCCGGCGTCCGGCCGGCGCTGGCCAGAGTGCCCGGGTTCGGCTTGGCCCGCTCCTCGTCGAGCTGCCGCTCCAGATCCTCGAACTCAGCCTGAAGGGATCCGAGGTAGAGCGGGACGAGCTTCTCGGGCAGGCGGGCCTTCGACTTGATATCGGCGAATGTGGACACTACGCCGCCACGGTGGAGTCGATGCTGTACGTGGACGACGCGAACATCTTGATCGCGAACTTCTCGTACGACTCACGCTCGACCGGCAGCTTGCGCCGCTCACCGCAGGTCACGCCGAAGACGTCCACCTTCTGCCCGGCCGCCCACGCGGTGGTCGCAGCGATGCCGGTACGCACCGCCAGGTAGCCCACAGTGCCGCGGACCATGACCGACCACATACGGTCCGAACTCGGCGAGGAGTCTCGGTACCCGGTCAGCTCGATGTTCGCCTTGATGCGCCCCGGCCCCTCAAAGTCCTGGACAGACGCGAGGGTGGGGCCCATCACCACACCCTCATCGAACTCGATGCTCAGGCCGTCGTCGGTGAGGGTGTTCTCCAGGATGACCCCACCGGCTGCGGTCAGCTCGGCCACAATGGGGGCGGTGATGCTCGCCACGGCGGGCACGAACACGACCTTGGTGTTGCCGTCGGTCAAAATCTGACTCATCGACCTGCTCCTTCAACGCTCTGGGCAGGCCGGGAGGCCGCCTTCCTCGTGGTCGTGGGATTGCTGGACTCGTCCGGCGGGGCGGGCTCAGTAGGGAGCTGGGCGGACTTGACGCCAGGCTCAGGAACGGGGCCGATCACGGTGTAGCCCTCGCGGCCCTGCCAGAACGGCAGCGCCGACTCGTCGATCTCGATCTCGCGGGTGGCCGGATCCTGGACCAGGTAGCGGCCCATCAGTGGCGCTCGTAGATGAAGGTGACGTCCGCGGTGGCCGACCATGTCAGGGAGATCAGGCCATCCGCCGAGTCGATGTACTCCCTGAGCACCAGGAGCGCCTTGGTCGCCCCTGCAGCCACAGTGATCACCGGGTCCGGGTTGGGCTGACCGTAGGAGTTGTTACCGACGACGGGGATGGTCAGGGTGATCGAACCGACGCTGCCGTTGATGACGCGCAGGACGGTGTTGGTGTCGTAGTTGAGCTTGTCGCCGGACGCGGCGGTCCGCGGCGTCAGGATGGTGCCTGCGGCGCTGATCGCCTCGGCGGTATAGGTGGCCACGCGGGCTCCTTTCGGGCATGAAAAAAGCCCGCACGGTGACGGGCTGGAACGGGTGAAAGGTGAGGTTAGGCCGCGTCGCTGCGACTCACGTACTGGGCCGTCGCGAAGAACAGCCCGGTGGATTCGTCGTCCCTGCGGACAGGCTGTGAACCCTCCTCGACCGTGGGCCACACGCGGCGACCGGACACGACGGGGACAGCGGTGAGCAGCGCGTACGCGACCTTGTCCGCCATCCACTGCGCATGGTCAGGGGTAGAGCCGACAGAGGTGATTTGGTAGCGGAGCTCGTCCGGGCCGTTGTTGGCGAGAGTGCGGTTGAATCCCGACTTGATACCGCTGTCGGGGTACATGACCGCGTACGCCGGCACAGCGTTCGCGGCGGCCTGCGCCCAGAAGATCTTTCGTTCAGGTGGAACCGCGGCCTGCATCATCGCGATCAACGCGGTGATGAGCGGGGCGGACGCAAGAGGCGAGCTCACGATAGGAACCCGTCGGCGATCTTCTTTGCGGCTGCCGCGAACTGCGCTTCAATGCCCGTCGTCGCTCGCGCACCATCAAGGTGAGGCGGCTGGTTGACGCTGCCGTACTCGAAGCCGCGCCCCATGCCGCCCTGCGGCATCGCGGACTCAGGGCCAACCTCCCAGTCAGGGCCGTCGAGCGCGTACTTCTGCTCGGCGGTGATCGCCCGCGGGTAGTGCGGACCGTGCGGCAAAGCGGTCACTCGGGCGTTCCGTCGCCAGTCGCGCTGCAACTTCTCAGCGAACTTCTTGGCCACCGGATATGCCTTCTCGGCTGTCCGCTGGGCGGAGTCCTCAATCTCGTGCGGGAGCTTCAGCAACTCGGAGAAGTCCAGCTCAGCATCAGCCATGATTCACCCCTCCTTGTCCTCGACGAGGATCCGCCGAGCGGTAGATGTGCCGGACAGGGCGATGGCGATGACTTCGAGCGGCCGGCCGATTAGCCACGCGTCATCGCTGGCGGTGATGGTCAGCCGGTCCCCCCGCTGGATCTCCGGAGAGGCGTCCCACGGCAGGACGGCGACGTACGCGCCGAGCGCGACCTCCCGCTCTCCCCATTCGGCTTCACGCTGGGTGCGGGGTTTGACCCGGCACACGCCCGTGTAGACGGTTTCCCACGGCTGCTCAAGCTGACCGGTCGTCTGGTTGAGCACCGGTTCGCCGTCCTTGCGCTCCACCGTGCAGGTGTCTCGCATGAGCCGTAGGGCTGCGGCTCGTCCCTGGGCGAGGACCCCGTCGACGCTCACCCCTGCCTCACACTGAACGCTCCCGCGCGATAACGGCGCAGGGCGTCCTTGTGATCGGTGTTGAGCCGGGCACTGCCGACTGTCTCCGTGGCATAGGTGACGGTGTAGTCATCGATGGATTCGGACCGCAGACCTGCGATGTTGGTGACGTTGGTGGTGGCCAGGTCCAAGACGATGTCCATGATGTCGTCGGGGACCGAGGTGTGGCCATGGGAGTAGGTGAGCCGTACGCGAGGAGCCCACACGCCGAGTACCCGGCTCCATGGCCAGCCCATGAGGCGGGTGGCGCCGTAGGTGGGGTAGCCGCGGGTCAGTTCGTCGCCGAGCCTGATGTAGTCGGTCCCTGCTGTCAGGGTTAGTTCGAAGCTGCCGAAGTCCGCCAGCTCCACCACGGTCAGCGGATGGGTGCCGTCTACGACCAGAGGTCTTTGCGGGACTCTCAACACTCTGTCGCCGCCGGCGACCTCGATGGTGTCGTTGGCGACGAGAGTGATGGTCTGCCGGGTGTATGCCCGCACCCTGGCCGAGGCCCGCCGGATGGCGACCTCGGCCTGCGCCGGGTTGAGGCTCCGCCCGAGATGGGCTTCCAGGTCGGCCACGCTCGCCAGCGGAGGGAAAGACACGGGCGGTCTCCCCTCAGGCGGCGATCTCTTCGAGGCGCTTGAGCAGGGTGGAGCGCGGCCTGTCTTTCGTGGACTCGGCTTCGATGGCTGCCCGCGCCCGGTCGGGGTCGTCTCCGACCCATGCGAGAACCTCCGCGGCGGTGCCGTCGATGTTCAGCAGGTCAGACCTTGCCGGCGGCTCGTCCGGATCGGGTGCAGGCTTGGGCGGTTCGCCGTCGACCAGCCGCACCGGCGCCCCACAACGGAGCAGATGAGCCGCCAGGCTGCCCTTGATTTCCAGCCCTTCCGGGATCCGGAGCATCCGTAACTCGAAGTACGTTTCGAATGCCTGGTCAGCGATGACGCGCATCGGTCAACCCCTCTCTTCTGTCCCGCCCAGGCCGCACACGTCGGCCCGGGCGCGACAAGATCCGTTAGGAGGCGGAGTGCTCGATGACGACACCGCGCTTGAACAGGGCCGCGTCGTTGTTCGCGAGCGAGTCCGACGGGACGCCGTAGTCGCCGACCCAGGACCACGAGGTGGACAGGGTCTGCTGCAGGCGGTCGGTCGGCGGGCGAACGATCAGCGCGACGTCCACACCCGGGACGGGGCTGACCATGGTGATGTCGGGCACGTCTTCCACACCGGTCCCGCCGAGCATGTTGCCCATGTTCTCGAACGGGGCCGCGATAAGCGCGCCGCCGCCGAGCACGATCGGGCGGTGCACCTCGACACTGGTTCCGTCGGTGCCGGACGCCACGGTGGGGCACTCGTTGTTGCGGACCCAGTCGATACCGCCGAACCGGCCGATGGACAGGTCGGTGTAGATCGGGGAGTCGACGCGCCCCTGGAGCGCGGCCTTGAACTCGGAGTCGTCGAACAGCTGGCTTTCGGTGTCCGGGTCGATGTGGGCGACGTAGTAGCCGCCGAGGGTGGGCACGTTCATCTTCCGCAGGCGGGTCACCGCAGCGCGGAACAAGGCGAACGTCGCCTTGTCGCCCGTACCCAGGTCGAAGGCGCTGTCGTTGCCGGTGCCACCACGCACGGAGAACGGCGCGTTCGCCGCGACCACGTAGTCTCCCTGGACGTCCACGCGGGTGGTGCCCAGGGTGAGCGTCCGGGTTGAGGTGTCCACACCGGTGACAGTGTTGGCGACGCCCTCGATGCTGACGGTCAGCGGGTTCGACGCCGACACCGGGGTGGGAACGCCATTGACCAGGACATGGGTGAAGCCGTTGGTGGACTGCACCTGCATGCTGGTGTCGGTGGTGGCGGCGGTGCGGCACCAGGTCCGGCCTCCCGCGTACGCGGCGTACAGCTTGTTGCGGGCGATCTGGTTGATGGACTGGCCGGCGTTGATACCGAGGGTCTGCACGTCGGCGATGTACTTGGACTGCAGCGCCATCGCGGAGTACAGCATGTTGGTGTCGACGGCCTGGCCGTACTGGTCCATGGTGACGGACCACTGCTCGATGCCGTACGTGGCGGCGGAGGTGTCCGACCCGGTGATCGCGGTCGTCGCGGGCGCCAGCAGACCCTTACGGGTGAACGTCTTGGTGTCACCCATCCCGGACGTCCATGGCTCGCTATCCGCGATTGCCGGGAAGATGAACTCCGGCTTGAGCGCGTCCAGGAACACCCGGTCGAGGATGCCGTTCTGCAGCATCGCCCGGATCAGCGCGGGCACGTTGGACCGCACGTCGTGGCGGCCGAGGTCGAACCAGGCCCGCGGGCGGGCGGTCAGCGTGGTCATGAGTTACTCCTGTGTGATTTCGATGGACACGAGGTCCGGATGCTGTCGGGCGATCTCTTCGAGCCCGAGCAGCGCGGTTTGAGTGATGGCCGACACGGCAGCGCACACGCGGCCCTGCACTGCATGGCCCTCGTGTCCGTCGACCTCGATGGAGGTGTGTCCGTCACCCAAGCGGGCACGGATGTGGATCACGAACGGACCCGCACACCCAGCCGGGCGAGTTCGGCGTCCACGGTGGCCTTGTCTGCGGTACGGAAGTCCACCGGCCCGGGCTCCTTGCGCGGCCCCTGGCCGGGGTCCGGCTTCGGGGCAGGCTTAGACCTCTTCTGGGTCGGCTCCGGCTCTGAGACCTCTTCCGGCTTACGCCAGTGCGGCTTACGCTCCAGCAGGTCATCAAGGTCAGCCTTGATCCGCTCGACGTCGATGTCTCCGTCGTCGGAGACGTATACCGTCAGGTCGCCGATCGCATCAGCGTCGGTGGGATCACGGAACGTCGCCGACGCGATGGCCTTGATCTCGGACTTCACAGCGCGCTCTGTCGCAGCCTTGGCGCGGGCCTCGGCCTGCTCCGCCCTCGCGGCGAGCTTTTCGGCCTCGGTCTTGTTCGCCTCTTCGAACTTGGCGACCTTCGCTTCGGCTGCCGCGGCGCGCTTCTTCGCTTCGGCGGCTTCTTTCTTGGCGTCCGAAGCTTCCTTCTTGGCTCTGTTGCGTTCGGCGCGGGTCTCCGCGAGCGCCTTCTTGCCTGCGTCACCGAGTCCGTCGTCGGACGTGTCGTCCTCAGCTTCGGTGGTCGAGTCGGCGGCGATCTCTTCGGTTTCCGTGGTGTCGGTGTCGCCGGTCTCCTCGGACGTCGCGTCCTCGTCGTGCCGGTGAAGGTCGAACCACGGGTTGATCAGGATGGACGTCGCGTCCATCTCAGTGGGTGCCATCGCGGCAAGCCCTTTCATCGGGTGGGTAAGTTGGCGCCGATGCGCCGATCCCGCCGGTTGACGGGAAGTCTTAGGCATGCGAAAGCGCCAGGTTGGACGCCGGAGGTCAAGAAGCGTCGAGGCCCATGATTCGGCGGGCCCGGCGATGGAACTCGTCCTCAGCGGCGGATGGCGGGTTCACATCCAGGAAGTGGAGGTTGTAGTCAGACGGGGTCGGGCGCCCCTCGGGGGCGAAATCAGCGTCAGCGAGATGCCGCTCCACCCACTCGTCATGCATGGCGGCGAGAGCCCGCAAGCGTGCGATGCGCTGAGCGCTGGGCTTCACCGGAGCCATTTCACTCCTGCCCATTCCGTGTCCAGCATGGTGCGCTTGCCGATCCACGAGTCCGCGCCGGGCGTGCGCCCGACCTGGCCAATTTCGAGTGCGGTCGGGAAGTTGTCATCGCCGAACTCCAGGGTTCGGCCGCGCTCCACGATCTCCTCAGCGGCCTCAATTTCGCTGTTGAGCCGGGTGATGGACGCTGCCAGTTCAGAATCTCCTGGCGTGTCGAACTCCTGCGCCTGCAACTCCCATAAGTCCTCCTTCGACGACCACACGGTGGTGTCGAGGGCTTCTATGATCGCCTCGGCTGAGTCTGCGTCCGCGAAGTCGTAGCCCGACCGCGACCAGGCGTATCCGCCGACGTCGATGTTGGCGTGCAACTCGATGCGTTCCACGCCCGACTCGACGTACCAGGACTCCATCGCGGCGTTGAACTCCCGCGCGAACCCCTGCCCCTGTACGGAACTGTCCAGCTCAAGCTTGGCGTGCTCAACGAAGATCGCGCCGTCGTAGTCCCGGTGGAACACGCGCAGGAACTCGCCAACCTCAGTGCCATCCGGGCCATGGACGGCGCCCCACACCTCGACCTTGTTGTTCAGGGGGAAGACGCGGAAGACGTTGACGTCCAACCCTGCATATGAGCCGTTGACCTGTGCGGGAATCGCCGCTTTGATGTCGTCCTCCCGATTGGCCGCCTCGCGGTAACTGTTCGGGATGAGATCGCTGATGCTCGGGCGAGGCGTAGCGACCCTCGGGGCGTTGGGAGCGTCGGCGGCCACACGCTCAGGCGCTGCCTGGGAAGCCTGCTGTGCGACAGGCTCAGGAGCCTGTGTCACCCGATCCCGGGCCGCCGCAGTCCTTCGTGTACTCGCACCGTCCAGGTAACCGAACTGCCTCAGTCGGCGGATGGCCTCGTCCCTGTCGCCGCCAGCGTCAGCGATGAGCTGCTCAGGCATCGGCCTGACCGCCGACTTACGTTTGGACGTGGAGCCCATCTTTCGGCCGGCGACTCCGCGGCGGGATGTACCCTCCGTGGTCACCAGACGACCGCCGACGGTTTGCATGCCACGACGGGCGTTGACCACCTGGCCGAGGTCCGCGCCGAGCCGAATCGCCTCAGCACCACCAACGGTGAACGCCTTGGCCTGCTCCTCTGGCGTCATCTGCGCGAACAGTTCCTCGGGGGCAGGAGGCCGCTCGTCACCCGCGCGTCGCGGCACCATCGTGCAGTCGCAACGCTCGTGCCTGAGGAACCCTGTACTCCAGGAGTACTCCCGCCCGGCGAGGATGATGCACCGCCCGCACGCGGGCAGCGACACATGCCGCACGTACGTCACCCAGCCGCGATTGGCGACCATGCCGACCTGATCAGCAGCCCGGGACGCATCAGAAATCTCGGTGTCGACGATGCGCGTCAGCGACGCCAGCCCAGACAGCAGGGCACTCTGGTCATCAGCGCCCGTCGCGAGGAGGCCGAGGGTACGGAGCGCGGGCTGCATAAGCAGGGACGTGAGCGCGCGACCGTCCGCAGCGACACCGGCGAATGCCGCCGGGTTCACACCCCCGACCGGCGGGATGCCCTGCTGCACGGCGAGCGCCTCAACGTACGGCTGGGAGAGCGCCGCCGCAGTGGTCTGGCCGAGGATGAGCACGCGCAGCATCGCCGCGAGTTGCCCGACCCACGAGTCCACCACCGCGGCAGGCTCGACCTCAGACCACAGTGTCTGCGCCTGCTCGACTGCCTGGCGGGCGATCGTCTGCTGTGCCTGGTAGTGGTCCGCCGCGATCTGCTCGACGGACACCGGCGATCACCCCACGAGTTCGGGTTCCGGCACGGGTTGCTGCTCAGTGTCCTCACGTGGCGGCTTCGGCCCGGACAGGGCGGCCAGGTCGCCAGCCATGACCCGAGCGAACGCGTTCTCGGCCGCCTTCTCGTCCTCGTCTTCCATGCGGTCGATCTGGACCTGCGTGTAGCCAAGATCCTCGCGCGTCTGCCGAAGAGGGATGATCTTCGCCGTGTGCAGTTTCATCGCCGCGTCCGCCTTCTGAGCGACCGTTGGTGTTGACGCGTCCCGCCACAGCGTTTCCAGGTTCCCTGCCTGCTCTGGAACCTCGCCGTCACGGACCAGCAGCACCAGCCGCATGACCCGCTCCCAGGATCCGCCGAACGCCCTCTGCTTGCGCTCCGAGCGCTTCACCAACCGGCTCTCGTCGGAGCGGATCGCGTCAGCGGAGGCGGGGTTGTCGGTGGCGTGACCCAAGAACCGCGACGGCAGACCGGCCAGCGATGCGACCAGCATGGCCAGCAGCTTCAACGTGTCGTGGAAGTTCGACAGGTTCGCCTCGGGGAACTGGCCGAGTTCGACACCGTCGTCCTTCTTGTTCTTCGCGATCGCCCAGATCCGGCCCGCGATGCGCTTCAGCGCCGAGATAGGGCGGCCGGTCTCGTCCTCGAAGTCCTCGGGGCCGACGCCGATCGCATACCGGCGCGGGATCGCGTGAAACTCGCCGCTGATCATCATGTCCGTGGCCATCTTGCAGGCCGCGTCACTGATGGAGATGATCGGCTTCAGCTCCGACACCCCGCCGGTCCGCTTCAGGCGCGGCCGGTTCACGATCGGCTCGACCAGGACCTCGCCCAGCATGTGGTCGTCGCGCTCATAGTCTGGGTCTTCGACCCAGTCGCCCTTGGGGCCCTTAACGAACCAGACAGTCGCATCCGGCACGTACAAGGTGGCGTGGTCGACCTTGCCGTCCGCGTCCTCCTCACACCACCGCTTCACCGCCGCGATGACCTTCCGCGTGCGGGGATCCCGTTCGGCGTACACCTCCAGCGGCGACTCCACCGTGATGATCGGCGTCCGCTCGTCATCGGAATTCGCGCCCACGATCGCGTAGGCGCGCTTCATCACGAGCGCGTCGACATGACCCTGCTGCGACTGCTCGTCCATGCCGTTGGCCTGCCAGATCCGCCACAGCTCCGCATCCGCGTCCGCCTGCCGCCCGAAGCGAAACCCCTCGACGTCCAGGCGCTCCTCGACCGAGTCCACGACCAGGCGAGGCCACTCGATGACGACCTGGCGGACCCGGTCGTCCAGCTCCTGGATCAGCTCCGGAGCCATGTACGACAGCGGCTGCTCGCCCTCGTAGTACTCATCCAGCCGCCGGAGATCCTTCAACTCCTTGTCGTGACACTTGACGAGGTGGGTCAGCCACTCCAGCTCAGAGCGAGCCATACGCACCTCATCTCATGACGATCACCTTGGAGGAGCGGTTGGACTTCTTCGGCCGACGCACGTACCCATCCAGGCCAGTCACGCAGGCCTGAATGCCATCGATGCGGGTCACGGCCTGCTGCCGGTTCGGCTTCACCGGCCGGATGTTCTCGTTGTCGTCGGTCTTCACTTCGACGCAGGTCGCCATCCACCGCGCGATGGGGTTACCGCCGTGCCGTACGACCGTCTGGCCGAGTTGCCGCTCCAGCTCCTTACACGCCGGCGACAAGCCGAGCCAGGTCTGATTGACCGGCACCACCTCGACACCCTTGAGGTCACCGTCGAGTTCCTGCACCAGCTGCCCGGCGAACATGCGGTCGTAGCCGACGCGCTGCATGTCGAAGAACCGGCAGTCCTCAAGCGCCCGGTCCTTGACCACCGAGTAGTCGATGACATCGCCCTCGGTCAGCTCCAGCCAGCCCTCGCGAGCCCATTGCCGAAGTGGAACCTGCATCTTGCGTTCCAGGTCATCGACGCGTTCCTCGGGCAGCCAGAACCGCCACAGGAACTCCAGCTCCGCGCCGGGCTGCTGCGACTCCACGCCGACCCACCAAGCCGACAGGTCAGAGACCGCCGACAGGTCCAGGCCTGCCCATGCTCTGCGGCCTTTGAGTTTCTCCCGCTCGACCATGCCCGCGTTGGCATCCCACTGGTTGATGTCCAGCCAGCGGGTCGTCTCCCGCATCCGCAGGTTCAGATGCAGGCGACAGAACGTCGGGTAGTAGCTGGGGGTTGAGCGGGCCTTCTCGGCTTCACGCCGGAAGTACGCTATGGTCGGCGACTTCCCGAGCCCAGGGTTGGCTTTGCGCCAGGTGGCTTCGGCGAACGGGTCGTCGTCCTTCTCCGCAGCCCAGATCACGCCGTAGTGCGCCGCGTCCATCACCACGCGCCCGGACACCTTGCGGGTGTACTCGTGCTTCTCGTCGTAGATGGTGCCCGGCTCGGCCTCGTCCGCGGTGGTGATGAAGATGACCAGCGGCTGGTCTCGCGCACCCGTACCGGTTTCGATTGCTTCGACCAGGGCGCGACGGAGCTTCAGCGTGTGAACCTCGTCGACCACACCGCCGGACACGTTCAAGCCGTGGGCGGTCTCCGCAACCCTGGACAGGGCGCGGAAGATGCCTCCGGTCTTCGGGACCTTGATGACCTCAGACAGCGGCTCCACGCGGGAGCGCGCGACCTTCGACGTCATCACCATCCGTCGGGCGTCGTCGAACACCCTGCCGGCCTGGGCGGTGGAGCCCGCCGCGGCGTACACCTCAGCGCCCATCTCGCCATCGGCGAGCAGCAGCACGTTCGCCACCGCCGACGACAAGGTTGACTTGCCGTTCTTCCTAGGAATCTCGATCCACACGGTGCGGATGACCCGCACCACCCGGTCGGCTTCCTCGTCGTAATGCACCCAGCCGAACACCGGCGCGAGCACCCACACGACCTGCCACGGGTCCAACCCCTGACCGATACGCAGCGGCTGCCCGGCCCAACGCCCCTTCGTGTGCTTGAACGACGCCAACGCCTTGAGCGCCTTCTGCGCCCGCCCGACGTCGAACCAGGCGCCCGGGTGCTCATCCGCCTGGAACGCCACGACCAGCGGGCGAACCGCTTCGGCCTCCTGGATCTGCTCCTCGGTCAGGCCAAGCTCAAGCAGCGCCTCGCGAGGAACCGGCAGCGTTTCAGTCGAAGGGGTCGTCATCGACGTCGCCATCCCCTGGGGGTTTGATCCCCGCACGGGCCGACGGTGAGAGTCCGAGCTCTCGGACGTAGACCTTCAGTTGCGCCCGGTACTGCGACACGATCGTGGTGGCGCCGTTCTTCTGCCAGCCACGCTCGCCCTCCAGCAGGAGGCCGTTGGTGGACAGTTCACGCTCGCACTGGTCGATGCGGGCGACGCAGACGCAGTAGTCCTGCAGCACGGTCACGTCCACCTCGGCTAAGCCGGCGGTGTACTTGAGGACGGGCACGATGCGGCGCCACTCCCGGCGTGCGACTTCGCGCGCCCGGCGGTTGAGCGCCTGCTGCGCCTTATCGGAGACGACCGGAAACGTATCGCTCCAGTCCGGCTCGTCGAGGTCCGCCTTGGGCAGCACCACGCCCATTTCGACAGGTCGCTTGCCGGGGTTGCCCTCGCGGACCACAGCCAGCGGAGGCCGCTTACGGTGAGAGTCGGCCATGGTCCACCTCCTATCCAGTCAAGACGAAGCGCTCGTCGTCGAGTCGGTCGCCCTTTGCGGTGTTGCACACCAGGTGCGCAAGCTGCACGTTCGAGGGATCGTGAGCGCCGCCCTTGGTGAGCGGGATCACGTGGTCGAGGCTCGGGCTCATCGGATCCGGGTAGAGCGTCTTCGGATCGACCGGCTTATCGCAGATCCCGCACACCCATTCGTCGCGCTCGGCAATCTCACCGAAGCGGACCGGGACGCCCGTCGAGGCCGCTTTCCTCAGTGCACGTCGGCGGTGGTACGCCTCACGTCGCTTGTCACCCCACGGCTCGCGAACTTCCTTGCCGGCGGCCCGGTACAGGCGATGAGAGTGGATCTTCCCGTGGCGTTCACAACAGCAGCGCTGCCGCTTGTGCTTGGGCTGGAATTCGACATCGCACTCTTTGAGAGCACAGCGACGCATCGGCAATGGCTCTGCGAGACGCGCCCCGCGTGCGATCTCTCCGCATCGCAAAGAGCAGTACTTCTTGCCCGTTCGATGCAGGACGACACCGCAGTTCGCACACTGCGCGAGCGGTGGAGTGGGCACACCCGGATGTGCTGCACCCCAGGCCCTGCATCGGCCTGAACACCAAAGCGGGATCGGGCCCGTCACCCGAACGGGAATCTGAGCGCTACATCCTGCGCACACGACGATCTCGGGCCTTATCCGCCGAAGCGGCGGAGCGCACCCATCACATGAAAGGCGCTGGCGTCCAGGGTGGACAGGAACAGCGTGGCCGCATTTCGCGGTACGTGATCTCGTGGCAAGCAGGGCGGCGACGTCGGCGAAGTGAACGTGAGCTTTGGGCTCGTCGTCGAACCGCGCTTCACACTGATGGCCGTCGATGTCGCGGTATCGCACTCGAATGATGCCGTCGCCGGAACGCTTGGTGCTGGGCATTGAGGAGAACTCCTGAGGAATGCGAAAGCCCCGGCGCTCAGGAACGCCGGGGCTTTCTACCTGCGGGGATCAGCCGCAGGGTGCTCATGGGATTAGAAGTTGATCTTCGCGCAAGTTCGTTTGGCTGCGGCGCGGGCAGTTCAGCTCTCCCACGGTCCGCTAGAATCGGACATAGGGGACATTTCCCCACCCCTGTGCTGGGGTGCTGATCCGATTCGCCTGACATGTCGATCGTGTGCTGCTTTGCTCAGCGCATGCATGTCGAATACACGGCGGTCAAGCTGAGGGGCGCCAAGTACAAGGGCGACAAGGTCAAGTACATCAAGCCCGGTAGTGAACTGGTCTTGCGTCGCGACTTGAACAACATCTACGACACCAACGCTGTGCTCGTGCTCGGCGTTGTACCGAGCGAGGGTGTGGAGCCGGCCCCTCTCGGTTACCTACCGAAGGGGCTGGCATCCAAGCTCGCACCGCAGATGGATGCGGGGCGTACGTTCAACGCCGTGTACGTGGGTGGTGCGGAGGACTTCACCCCGTACCTGATGGTGCTGGCTGCTGGGGATGGGGAGGAGTTGAAGCTGACCAGGATGAAGCACCGCTGAGTCAGGCTGCTGCTCACCCGTGTTTCGTCATCCCGCGGTGTGAGCTTGAGCGGTGTGAGCTTGAGCGAGGTGGTGTGCTGCTGCTTCCCACAGAGCGGGGATGGTGGTCACCTGGGGGACAGTGGCGTCTGGGTAGCCGGTGCCTTGCGGGTCGTAGTAGGCGAGAGGCCGGCCGCTGTCAAAGCAGTCCGAGCAGCCCAGCCCTACGCCTCCGTCTTCGTCACCCACCAGGTGGAAGCGGGGATTGAGTAGGGCTGCGATGAGGGGATTCGTGTCAGTCATCGGTCACCTGCTGGCGGGGTCCAGCCGAGTTTGATCAGAGCGTCACGTGCCCCATCCGGCATGGACACCAGCAGCTCGACTTCCTTGGCGCCGAGCTGTGTCACCTCGACGGTGGACATGGCGAGCTCGACCTGTACCCGGGGGATGCGGCCCGCCTGGTACTCGACGGATATGGCGCGTACGCCGTGGCTGATGTCGTGGTCGTCGACTTCGATGCGGGGGGACCACGGGTGTTCGCCTGGGAGGACGGCGACCTTGTGCTTGGGCATGGGGTTCCTCGGGGGTCAGGAGGTGATGATGCCCGTGTTGGCGAGCACCAGGAAGAACACGCCGGCGCAGAAGAGGGCGGCGACCCATAACTTCTGAATCACGGCGACGACGACAGCGGCGCCGAAGCTGATGAGGGCGAGGAGAGTGAACAGGCCGTGGACGCTCAAGGTGATCTCCAGTTTCCTGGGATGATTACGAACGGTAGCCGTTTCGGGTTATCCCGCCGGTGACGAGTTGTACCGAGAGTGATCAGTGGGCGTTCCAGCCGCCTCGCTGAGAGTCGATCGCCTGAGTCGCCTTGCCGTGGCACGTGGCGCAAAGGCCCCGTCCGCGCGTCGGGTCGTTGGGGTTGAGCCCTTGCCGTACGAGTTCCTTGCGGTCGATCGGCCAATGGTCAGCGACCGTGCTCGGCGCCCCGCACAGGCGGCAGGAGGGTTCCCGGCGAAGCACCGCGTCCCGGAACTCCGACCTGTGGCGTGACCCGTAGCCTCGGCTGGATGCGCTGCCTCTCAGCTTCTCTGCCTCGGCCTTGCATTCGGCACACCTGCCGCCTGGGGTGAGGGCAGGGCATCCGCTCGTAGGACACACAGAGAGAGCCTTGTGCGGCATCAGGTGTCCATGATGGTGATCCACCCGTGGATGGCGGGCTCGGTGTCTTCGCCCGCTTCCACCACGATCTTGTAGTACCAGGCGCCTGGGTGCTGGGTGACAGCGGTGGGGATGCGGATCCTTACGTGGCCTTGTGCCGCGTCCACGATGGTGAGCCCGTCGCCTTCAGCGAAGGTGTGGGCCGCCACGTCATCGTCGTCCACGTGCGTGTTGGTCTTGATAACTGCCGTGACCGTTGCCGAGGTCAGGTTGGCCGGCTCATCGCCTGAAGTGACCTGCCACGTGCGGGAGGTATCGGCGCCCTGGGAAAGGGGGACGTTCACGATGGACGGGGACGGCATACGCACCTCCTAGATCAGGCGTCCGCCATAGGCAGGGCTGGTGACGGAACCGCCGAGCGGGGCATCCACCAGGGATCCGCCGTACCCGGCAGGCAGGAGAGAGCCGCCAAGGTTGGTGATGTCGCCGGGGCTTGTGTCGCCGACGGTCGCCTGGGCGGTGGGGAGTGCGTAGCTGGTGCCGGTCGCGTGTGAGACCCGGCGCGCGGTCGCTGCGGCGGCTACGGCGAGGACGGCCCGACTGGTGGCCGAGGCGGTCTTGCCGGTGCTGCTGGCCGCCCAGGGCGTAGCGGTGGCGGTGGCGTGGGCTGCGGCCAGGTGTGCGGCCACGGCGTGGCTGTACGGGATTGTGTGGGCCCGGCTGGTGACCGGAGTGGTCTTGGCCGCCTGCGCGGTGGGCGCGCTCAGGGTGTGGCACCAGGCGGTGACGGGGCGGCTGATGATCTGCGAGTGGTAGCCGTAGGCCAGGCCGTAGCAGGCGCCGGTGACCGCGGTACGTTTCCCGGCCGTGGTGTGAGTGCTGGCCTGCAGCAGACACCAGGTAGCTGAGCTGATCGTCTTGGCCGTGGTGGAGCTGGCCGCGGCGGCGGCGTGGGCGCGGGGTACGGCGCGGACGGTCTTGGTCGTGGTGGCGTGAGCGGTCGGCGCGGTGTGGCAGGTTCCGGTCACCGTGACCGGGACGGTCTTCCCAGTGATCGCGTGCGCCCACACGGTGGTCGGCGACACCCCGGAAGCGGCGACCGTCTTGGACGCGGCCCCATACGCCCACCCGGCTGCGCTGCAGGAGGCGGTGACGGACCTGGTGATGACCTGCGAGTGATACGCCCACACCGCGGCGTAGGACGCCCCGGCCGCCGGCGCGGACTTGGCTGCCGTGCCGTAGGAGACCGCCAGCGTGGAGACGGTGCCGGCCGCGGTGACCGTCTTGGCCGCCGAGCCGTGGGTGCTAGCGGCCGAGGTGGCTGCGCCTGAAGCGGGCACGCTCTTGGTGGCCGCCGAAGACGCCCCGGCCGCTACAACGGACCTGATAGACGCGGGTGCGGACTTCGCCGCTGTCGCCGTCGCTGTCGCCGTAGCCGTGCTCGCGCCGGTGGCCGGCGCCTGCTTGGCGGCTACAACGGACGTTACGACGGCCGTCGTGCTCGCCCCCGCCGCGGGGACGCTCTTGGACGCCGAGGCGCGGCCGACCGTACCTGCTGAGCAGACCGCGGTGACGTTGACGGTCTTGGATACGGCGACGGCCGCCGCGGCGGCGGCGGAGCAGGCCGTGGTGGCGCTGACGGTTTTGGCCACCGTGGCGGACGTCGTGGCGGCCGACCGGGCGGAGGCGGTGACAGCGGTCCCGCCACCGCCGGCCTGAGGAGGCTGGATCGCGAGGAGGAACGACACGTTGTCGCGTGACCCGGCCAGCGTCGCCGTGAAATTCCCGGTCGCCCCGGTGACGGTTTGGGGGGCGGTGGCGATGGCGGACGCAGCGTCGGCTCCGCCGGACGACAGCAGGTCCGTGCGCTCGGTCAGGCTGGTGGGGTTGGTGGCGCACGCCCACGACACGTCGCCCACGAGCTGGTTGTCGTCGGTGGCCACGGCGGCGACGATCAGGCAGTCCGCCGCCGTGGTCGTGATGCTCGCGCAGGCAGGGTGGCCGTCGGCGGTGGCCTGGGCGCGGGAGGCGTGGACCGGAGTGGTGGTGTCGGCGCCGATGACGCCGACCATCGACCCGGCGCACGAGTCCGTGAACCCTGACCAGGTGTAGCCCGATGGCTCGGTGGTGCCGTCGGTGACCTTGTGCTCATAGACGCCCGCCCAGAACGTCGTCGAGATCGAGCCAGAGGCGACGAGCTCCCACCCGGACGGCACCGTGGTCGGCGCGGTCGAGGCGCCGCCGTTGCCGACCAGGGCGTACAGGGTGTCGCCGGTGGCGGTCCCGGGCGGTTTGGCGATCGTTGTGGAGGTGGTGGTGGAGGTGCCGCCGAGGCCTGCGGCGCGGAAGGTAGGGGCGGCCACGTCATGCCCCCTCACACCTCAGGTCGCGGGCGCAACCACTCCGACCGGCTCCTAGCGAAAGGTCAGGGAGCGCAGGTGAGATTGGCGTACCCGAGTGCCGCACCTGTGACTGTGTTGTCGCAGTGCACGACGTTTCCGGTGGTGGAGGGGTCGTGGACGTAGAAGCCGCGGCCCGGCCCCTGCACGTCGGCGACGTTGCCGGTGAAGACGTTGTTCAGGCCCCAGTTGCCGAGCCCGTTCTTGGTGAGGTTGCGGTGGTGGGTTTCATATCCGTTGAGCAGGCTGTGAGCGCCGGTGTTCCCGACGATGGTCCAGCTGTTGCCTTTGGCATCCACCCAGGAGTCGGCGCCTTCCTCGGTCTGTCCGGCCCCGTCCATGAAGTTGCCGGACACGACGCCGTCCGACGTGCCCTCCTTGATGTCGATCGCTTCGGCGGTCGTGTCGTAGATCGTGTTGCCGACGATGGTGTTGCGGTCGGAGCGGTCGGGCTGCCCGCCGGTCAGCACACCCCAGTTCGCGTCCGAACTGCCGATGTAGACGCCCTCGCCGAACTTTTCCCTGCGGTTCCCGGTGTCGTGGATCGTGTTGCCGGTGACGAGGCTGTCGACGGTGTGGGAGCGCAGGTGGATGCCCTCGTCGCCTACCCCGTGCACCGTCAGGGCCTCGATGGTGACGTGCTCGGCGGCGTCGACGATGACGCCCTTCTGCGCGTCGGCGACCGTGAAGCCGTACAGGTGCCACCAATCCGCACCGTCCAGGTGCAGCCCGTACCCGCCGGTGATCCCGTCGTTGGTGAGGACAGCCGCCGAGGACCCGCACAGCCAGATCGGCTCCTCAGCCGTGCCCGGGGTGGTCGCGGTCCAGTTCCCGTCGTAGGTGCCATCCTCCACGCTGATCACGTCGCCCGGCTGGGCGGCGGCCAGCGCGGCGGCGAGCTGGCCGGGCGTGGCCACGGTGACGGTCGGCGGCGGGCACTCCGAGTCCGCGCGAGCGGGGCTCGGCGAGGCGACGGCGGAGACGATGAGCACCAGTACGGCGGCGATGGCGAGGCGGCGGATGCGCGGCAACGACACAGAGCGTCCTTCGAGGGTGTGGTGTGGCTGGTGATGGGGGTGGCGCTAGATGCCAGTGTTGTCGAGCACCAGGGCGTCGATGGCGACGGTGATGGTGCCGTCCGCGCCAAACGTCTCTGGGATGACCTTCTGGAAGAACAGCTCGCCCTGCCCCGTCACGTTGACGGAGGAGCCACCCAGGGTGGCGGACACGTCGAACGTGTCGGTTGTGGCGGACACGACGTAGTAGATGGTGCCCTCGGTCAGCCCGGTTGGGAGGCTCTCGCCGAGGACGTTGAACACCATGACGCGGTCGCCGTCGGCGAGGCCGTGGCCGGCGGATTGGATGGCGTCGGAGGTGATGCCCGCCGTGTCGACCGTTCCGAAGCCCTTCACCGTGGAGTTGATGGGGGCGTAGCCGCGGTAGTTGCCGGAGTTCGCCGACGAGGCATTCCAGAACGTCAGGAACGCATAGCTGCCCGCGGGGACCGGGATGGACAGGGCGCCGGAGTTCGACTTCTGCCCCCCGGAGGCAGCAGCCCAGGTGACGGCCTGGCGGGCGTAGGAGCCGCCCGTGGCCTCACCAGAGTTGGCGTCGGCGCCTGTTCCGGGATCCGTGACCGTGTGGGCGCCGATGTGCGTTATCTGGGTTGCGGACTCGTCGAGGGCATCGAGCATGACGTTCTTCGCCGCGATGTTGAACGGCATGGCGAAACCTCCTACGGGCATACGGAAAGGGCCGTCCGGTGGACGGCCCTTCAGGTCAGGTCAGGGTGGGGACGGCGGAGTAGTCCTCGCCGGGGATCTTCGCGACCCGGTCAGCGGTCTCCCAGCGTTCGACGACGTAGCGGTCACGTCGTCACCGTACCGACAGCGGCGGCGTCCGCAAGCCCCCGCTTGTGTCCCTCCGCAGCGCAGTCGTACGCGTCCTCAGCAGCGCACAGCAGCAACGCCACACAGTTGACGCGGTCCTCTTCAGAGGCTTGGCGGAAGCCTTCGATCCACTCGCGGGCGCGCTGGCGGAGATCAGTCGACATGGGCGTACTCCCTGGGGGACGGGAAGGGGGTCAGATGTCGTTCTCGTAGAAGATCTGCGCCTGCCGCAGCAGCCCGAGGACCTTGTAGTGCGGGAGGCTCCCGCCGGGCATCGCGCAGAACATCTGCGTCTCACCCTCATGCTCATCAGCCATCGACACAGCGACCCCGGCGACGACGTAGTCCGTGATCAGCTCATGGTCTGGCGCCAACTCGAACGCCCGCACGACCGCTTCGATCGCGGCGCGAAGCTGAGCATCCGCTTCGTGCTGCTCAGGCGTGAGAGGCACTGGCCCTCCCGGTCAAAGGTCGTGTGCGCAGTGGGCGCACGCCGTGATCTGGGCAGGGTCGGTCTCCGTGAGCAGGTCGGCGGCGGCCGGAGGAAGGATTAATCGCGATCCGGCCAGTTCCAGTCATCGTCTCCGGCGGTGCCCTCGGGTGTCATGAAGCTCCATGGGTTCGGTGGTGGTGCCAGGCGGGCGGCCCAGGAGGCCGCGTCTCGAATGAGGAGGCCGAAGCCGCCCGCCCGGGTGTTGCTCGGTCCGGCCAGACCAGATGTGGACCTGCATGGCCGGACCGAAGATCACGAACTACTCGACGCTGGCCGACTCCCACGGATCAGGACCCTCATGGCGGCCTCCCTCGATCACCCTCAGGCCCGGCGTGATCTCGGAGCCGCCGACGTACTCAGGCTCTTCCTCGTCGTCCTCACCAGCGAGGGCGTACGAGCCGCACATGCGAAGCAGGTTGCGCACGATGGCCTTGGTTTCAGCGTTGGTGAACTTCGACGGGGCGCGCTCCAACTGGAGTCCGAGGGCAACCCACGCGTGGTTGGCGCCGGACTCTCGCAGGTGCTTGGCGCCGCAGTCGCCGTGCCACCACCGGAAGAAGATCTTCGTGATGATCTCGCCCTCGACCGGAGGCTGACCGCAGCCAGGGCACGCCGTGGCGCGGCCTTCGCTCTTGTACTCGACCGTCTCGCCAGTCGGGTCGGTGTAGCGGTTGAGGCGGGCAGGGATCGGCCCCTTGGACTCGCTGACAGAGAGGGTGACGTCGCTGTTCACGCGACACCTCCGAGGGGCTTGCGAAGGGAACCGGTCTCGTCGAGGCGCTTCACGGCCCGGTCCCACGCCCATCCGTCGCCGGGCGGGGTGAGGCGGGAGGAGTAGCTGATCCGCAGGTTGCCGTTCTTGTCCTCGTACTCGGTTTCCTTCTCCCGGATGAAGTCCCGGTCGGTGGCGAAGGACTTGGGGCGGTTGTTGCGGATCGTGTTGCCTCGGCAGATGAGGCCGATCTCGCCGAGGAAGTCGAAGACGTCCTTCTGGAGGATGCGGATCCCGAGGTTCTGAATCGACCACGCCTTGAGCTTGTTCGCGAAGTCCGACAAGGTCATGAGCCCGTCGGCGGATCGGTGGTGGTCAGCGGCGGCGGCCTTCGGCCCGAGGATCTGGATCTCTTCCTCGGCGGCCTCACGTCCGGCGGCCTCGATCATGCGGGCGGCGTGCTCCCTGTCGGCACGAGCAGCCTCAAGCTCGGCGCGCTCCTCGGCTTCGTACCACTGGCGAGCGAGGTCCTTGCGGCTCAACTGCTGGCGGTACTGCCCGGTCTTGCGGATCGACGGGATCACATCGTGGAACACCCATCGCTGGAAGCGCTCGACCTGATCCTTGACAGCGGGGTTCTTGATCCGGCCAACCTGGCGCTGTCCGATCAGCCGGTAGAAGCCGGGTTCCTTCGCGTGCCAGACGGTCTGCTCGCCGCCGGGGGTACTGGCTAGAAAGTACCCCTTCTCATCCTCGTCGAGGTTGGCCAGCATGTTGCTGGCGTCTCGGTTGCCGAGTGCCTTGGCGAGGCCCGGCGCGTTGACGATGAAGCTGTCGCCAACGATGGTGATCTCCAGATGGAACTCTCCGTTGTCGAAGATCTGGAGTTCCTGATTTTCACCCCGGTTGTCGTCCTCGGGGTTGAAGGAAGTACCGTTGTGCACTGTCGATCTCCTACGTGGATCGGCCATACCCCGGGACGGCTACCACCGTCGCCGGGGTTCTTCGTGTTGAAGAACTGTCGTTCTAATTCTACCAGTCGGACCCGCTATGGACTGGGCTGAAAACGGCTTAGCGGGCATTTCGAGTGGGCGTTTTGTACACCGAAACGGATCAGCGGCAGGCAGATCGCTCAGTCTTCGGTGCCGCGCACCCAGTCCACGAACTCCGACCTCCACACAGCCTGTCCCCCGTCGAGCAGCCCGAGCGTTTCCATGCTGCGGGCGCCGTTGTTGGCGGAGAAGATCATGCGGTGACCGCCGTCCTCGTCGATGCTGGTTCCGACGAGAACGAACTTGTCAGGCATGCCGCCACCGGGGATCTCCCCCGCCTTAATGGCTTCCGCCAAGGCGTGGGAGATCCGCTCGCTCAACGCGTCAGCGTCGGCTGTGCTCACTCATCCCTCCCGTAGACGGAGTCGCGGGCCTTGCGCAGGGACCGGATGATCCGGTTGATGCCTTCGCGGTCGAGGGTGGCGTGCCAGCCGTAGAACAGCCCTTCGGGGTTGTCCGGGGTTCCGCCGTCTTCCAGCTTCATCTCGCTGCTCTGGTTGATCGTGGCGATCTGCACGTGCCCGGTGTCGCCGGGCCACCAGCTGACTTCGGTTCGTAGTCCGGTCCCGGCGATGCAGTCGGTGTTCTCCTTGGGCATCTTGCCCTCCTTGTCATCTCGACGGTGCGCATCTCGCGCGGTTGGAGCGCTGCCATCACGGCAGCGCGGATCCGCTTTCGCGGAAGCTCTTGGGGGTCAGCGGAGGGTGAGGCGTCGGATGGAGTCAGCCTCGTACACCAAGGGCCGCCCGGTCGTCTGCACGGTGATCCTCGGTACGGGCGCCACCTCGACGTCCACCAGGTCGTCTGGGCGCCACCGCTTGATCCACGCCGCGACCTCGCGGACGCTCCCCGGTGTCAGGACGGTCATCGTTCGTTCACCGCCATCCACTCGGCTCACCATCCTGGTGGGCGGTCTGGTCGGGCTCTCTTCAACACCTCAGCGTCGCTCTGGACGATCTGTAGCCCGTGCTCGTCGACGTCGACCTCGCGGCGCGCTCGCCAGAGCTTCAGCAGCTTCACGACTCCCCCACGGCGCGGCACTGCGGGGTGCCGTGCGAGACGTATTTGGGTGGCCAGGAGATACCCGAGCTGCCGGTGCACCTCCAAGGCCTCCATGATTGTGACTGTGTTCTCACAAACGCTGGCGGGTCCGGAGATCACCATGGTGACTTCCGAGCCGTCGAGCCGGGAGTCAACCAAAATATGATTCCCCAGCTCGTTGACGAAGGAGCATTCCGTCCGTCGCGCACCTCGGGCGGCCGGCTCGCCAGGCGCGGCTTCCTCACGGATGACGGTGTCCGACATGTTGACCGTCACCAGTTCGCTCTGGCCCATCTTGAGCGCGGTGTGCAGCCGGGTCCAGGCGTCGGCGGCTTTGCTGGTGGGCGTGTCTGCGAGGACACGCCAAGCACGGCGGAGGACGTTCACGGCGTGTCCATGTCTTCGACGACGTACACCAGGAGCGCCCGGCAGATAGCCCGGTCCCGATGCCGCATCAAGTCGGGGTCGGCCCGATCGAGGACGGTGATCGTAGGGTTGTCGCCCTCGGTCACGTACAGGAGCGCGGGGCCGGGCGGGAGCGTGATGGTGCGCAACGCTTCCTCTACGGAATCGGCGTGGATGGCCATCAGCCCTGCCCCTGCCCCTCACCGCTGGGCACCTCGTACAGGTGCCAGACGAGCCCTTCCGGAGTGCGGGCGGTGGTCCCCCACCAGCGTGCCCCCTCGGGCAACGGGTGACCGGTGCCGAATACCTGGAACGTCCGCTCGATCTCCGTGCCGTCGAGACGACGACCTTCTGCCCAGAACTCCACGAGATGCTGAGCCTGCGGTCCAGCGCCGAGACGTGCGGCTTCCACGTGAACCGGGTTCCCGCCGAGCTTGAACCCCTGCGGCCGGTCGTTCACGACCACCTGGTAGCGGAGCATGCAGCGGGCCATCACGCGTCGTCCTCGGAGCGGTCCCGATGGAGTTTCGGCCACCCAGCGGTCAGCTTCCCCGCGTCACGGTGATGAGGCAACTCGCCGAGCAGCCGCATGGCCACATCCACGATCGTGCCGCCACCTTGAGCGGCGCCGTCGGGGAAGTTGTCGTACACGTACTCGGCGAGGCGTGCCAAGTCCCGCAGTGCGTCCGCGTTGCCCGACACCGGCTCTTGCGGCGCTGCGGGTTCTGCGTACCGGTCTACGACCTCGACCGTTTCCGGGGTCACGAGCACCGCGCGGGCTCCGCACTCCTGCTTGAAGTGCTGCCACCGGTCGAACTCTTCCTCGGTGGTCGGCGCGTCGTACTGGTCCACGACGAGCGCGAACGGCTGCTCAACAACCTCGCCGACGACAACATGAGGCAGGGGAAAGATCTGAATACGCATCAGGCGTCCACCTCGCCGATGAGCGAGGCCAGCGCTTCCGGTGTGAGAGGGCGCCCGCACACCTTGCAGTCGGGATCCCACACCATCGGACCGTCGCCCTCCGCGAGGCCATGGCCCTGCGGGTTGAGACAAGAACACAGCGAAGGATCGGCAGGCTCAGGGGCGGGATCGAACCTCTCGGCGAAGTCCTCAGCCGAGCACCAGATGAACCGGCCGCCACCGAGGTAGACCACGTAAGCGCCGGTCGGGACGCTAGCGACACCGGACCACGTGGGCAGGAACACCCCCGACGCTGAGGGGATGGACCCGAGGCGGCGCAAGGTACTGGCGTGTTCGCTGAGCTTCAGCATCCACTCGTGAACGTCGGCGAAGTTGTGCTCTGTGACGAGCGCGGCTTCCAGCGGCTGGGGCTTGGTCTGGTACCGGGATGCGGTGAGCATGGTTGATCTCCATGGGGGGTTTCGGGGGGTTGTGTGGCCCGACCGCAACACCCCCCGGTCGGAGCGGTCGGGCCACGGTGCGCGGCGAGCCGTCGCTTGGGGGCTCCTGCTCAGCGTCGCGCTGCACACCCACCCCACAGGGAGGGTGCGCGTTCTTGGTGGGGGCTGGCACCCTCGCGCAAGGACCAGCCCCCAGAGGCTCGACGCGCGTACGGGGAAGTCCACGCGGAGCCAGCGCACCCTCGCCAGAGGAGCGCGATCGGGAAATCTAAAGGAATCTAGGCCGCAGCTGCGCGGGGAGCCTTACGGGCCCGCCGCCACTCATCGCGCTCTTCCGGTGTCGGCAGAATCCTCAACCCCAGGTTCTTCAGCGCGTCGATCGTCGACAAATCCCAGAAGTCGTAGAACACGACCCGACCGACCTTGCCGACCTTCCGCGCCTTGTACCGCGCCGGCCAATCCCGGAGCGTCGACCACTCCCGGCCGAGTTCCTCTGCGGCTTCCTGCAGGGCGATCGGGTCGAGGCGCTCTTCGTCGGCGTGCACGGGATCACCTCCCGGGCAGCAAAAAGCCCCCGACACCTAGGGTGTTCGAGGGCTGGCAAGGTCAAGCTTCGAATCAAAGTGTCGCAAAACATGGTCAGTTAGGCAAATAGCGGCGCGCCGAAACGTCAGCCGGTGGGCGCAGCGACCGCGAGCCACTCCGCGACGGTCAATCCCAAAGCCTCTTTCGGCACGTCAATCGGCAGCAAGAACGGGACGACGTAGAAGCCGCCGTCAGCGCGCGGCATGACGTCGGCGACATCACCGAGGCAGGGAGGGGAGGTGGCCATGACGGACCATTCTCTCCTGCCCCTCCGACGCTTCAAGCCCGCCGAGCCTCGGTGTCGTCGAGGTAGCCGGGTACGGCGAGGCTGCGCCGACGAACACCGGCTCGGCGGATCATGTCTCCGGTCGCGGCGACGAGGTCCCGGTACTCCTGCGCCGTGTACACGACACCGCACTGACGGCATTTCGCGCCGTCGAACTCGCCGTCGCCGTTGAGGACCTCGTACAGCTGCTTGTACCCGCACGGCGATTGGCACGGTGTCGGCAGATGCCGGGCCGAGACGCTGGTCTCTCCGACGTGGCGGCGGCACCGGTAGTGCAACTGCAGCATCTCCAGGCCCGCGTCGGCACCGTCGAGGTCGAGCAGGACGTCGGCGTACTCCGCGGACCGGTGCACCAGCCCGGTGGTGCCGGCGGGCAGGTCTGCGGCTTCCCGTAGGGACAGCGACCGCATCATGGGTTGGGCTTCCAGGGCGAGCAGGGCGTCCACATGGGCGGCGAGCACTGAGCAGGCGGCACGGACCGTGTCGTAGGAGACGAGTCTCTGCGACGCCCCAGTGTCCGGGAGTCGCAACCGGGCGACCGTGGCGACGCGCTCCCACCACGACACCACCACTGAGGCCACGTCACGCAGCAGCTCGTCCGCGGCGAGGGAGATCGGGATGGGCGCGGACTTGGAGATGCTCACCTTCGGGCCGGCGGACTGGCCTCGCTGCCCGAGAGTGGCGTAGACGCGCCCCCAGTAGGCGGGGAGCTCGCGGATCGCCCGCTCGATGATGCCGCGGCAGGAGTCGCAGTAGGCGCGGGGGGTGAAGGCGCCGCGGCGGACCGTCTTGCCGCCCACGGTCTCCAGGCGGGGATCAGCACACCGGTCGGCGCGGGCGCACTCCCGCAAGTCGTCGAGGTCGTCAGGTGCGGAGTGAATCCAGTAAGGCATCGCGGTCTCCCCGAGGTCGTACGCTTACGGGAGACCATTGGGGATGATGGGGTCTGACGAGGTGGGGCGGGCGGCTCTCCGTGTGGGATCGGGGGGCCGCTTTCGTGTCTCAGCGATCAGCCGAGATAATCTATTCCGGGTGTCGTGTTTCCGCAGTTCGCATTCGTGCCACCTGCGACTTCTTGGCGCTTCGTCAGTAGTTCCCCTCGGCGACTTGTAGGACGGTCAGGCCCAGCTCTTCACGCCACATGCGGACCACGGCCGCGCGGTCGTCGATGACTCCGGCGATCTCCCGGTGGGCGAAGTGCTCGGTGTAGATGTCGTGCTTCACCTGCACGTCGGGCCGGTTGTCGTGGTCGGCGCGCATCCACAAGCCTTCGACGTCGTCCCAGTAGCCGACGTTGGCGCACAGCCACACCTCGGTCTGGTATCGGCACTGCTCCTTGCGTCCGGACACGTACGCCACCGGATGCCCGGCGAGGATCAGCGCCCGAACGACGGCGACGACAGGCGGGTTCGGGGCGTCCTCCCCTACCCGGTGCCAGTCGTACGGGTCGCGGTCTCCTCGGAGAGCGAGAGTGCCGTCGAGGTCGACGATCCACAGAGCCTTGCTCACGTCTCCTCCTCGGTGATGTTGTAGCCCTTGGCGAGGTCCGTGATCGTCGCTTCAGCCAGCCGGGTAGCGTGCCACATCAGCATGGCGAAAGACTCCTCTTGAGGAGTGCCTAGGTACTTTTCGCAGCGGTCGAGGGTGTCAAGATCTGCCTTGCATCGGGCGAGGACCGCGCTCGGCTGGTTGGCCACGATGTGCGCTTGGTCTTCGTCCTGATAGACGTGGTCGACGATTCCGTTCATCTCGTGGCCGACGTAGATGCCGCCGTCGTCGATCCACTCGCCTTGGGTGGCGGCTTCGGCGAGGGCTTTCCTCTGCTCGATCGCCGCGCGGAGTCGGGCGGGCAGGTCCTCGTTCAACGGTCCTCCTGGGGGTCGGCGGGAATCCTACGCCCGCCCATCAGCAGCATGAGGGCAGAACCGACGAGCACGCCGCCGCCCGCGATAGCCACCGCCGCTTCCACGCCCGCAGGATCACGGCCAGCGATAGCGGCGAAGCCGAACAAGCCCACGGCGGGGCCAACCATGAGCAGTGTGCTCGCAGCGACGCAGACCAACCATGCGAGGGCCACACTCAAGACTCGGTGGTGCTGGTCGAGGGCACGGAGGCGGTCGAAGAATGCGGCTTCACGGTCGTACCTGGAGCGGCTCACAGGGTCTCCTTGGTGGTGGCGATGACGGTTCCGGGCAGTGCTCCAACGGCCTCAATGCCGAGGAGGCACCCGTCCTCGTCCACGTAGAAGGCGGTCTCTTCGCCATGCTCGGCCACCGTGCGCTCCATGTACTCGCGCGGCCCATCGGGGAAACTGTTGAGCAGGTAGGCGCCCCACGGCTGGCCGTAGCGCCGTACCTCTACCACGGCGGGATCTGCCCCGACGATCACGTACTGCCACTCGGGGAGATCTGTGTTTGGCACAGTTGTTTCGGCGGTCAGGTCCAGCTCGTCGGGCGCCCACCTCATGGCGTCGGGGCCGACGTCGTAGTCCTCAAGACAGGCGTCGATCGCGGCGAGGACGCCGTCAGAGTTGGACATCGATCTTCTCCGGGTCGTCGAGCATGTCGCGGATCTGGTCGGCCAGCAGGCGCAGTTCGTCGGGCGTGGTCTTCACCACGATGCACCGCTTGTACCGGGAGCGGGTGTGCATCTCCAGGAAGACGCGTCCACCAGAGGCGGCCAGGGTGATGTCGTTGGCCCAGACGTCGCGGAACATCCACCACCAGCGGGCGCGGTCCAGCAGGGGTGGGCGCTTGGCTCTCACGTCGCCTCCCAGGCGGCCTCGATCGTGGGGCAGGCGGACAGGTAGGAGCACATGCCGCACAGTTCCACACACGAGCACAGCCCCGCCCGGTTGTGGTTCACCGCGTGTTGCAGGCTCCCACGGGCGGGACACCACAACTCGTCAGCCATCATCGGCCACCCACACAGGGCTTTGCCGATGTAGGAGCCGGGGCCAGCCTCCCGCACATCACCCGACAGGTAGCGTCCTCGGCGGGTCGTGGGCGGCGCCAGGTGCGGCGGCACGGCGGGGTCGCGGACGTGGAGGGTGCCGAACGCCGGGCCGTCGCCATCGACAACGAGCCGGTTCGTGGGCGCCATCCACTCGGTGCGCGCCGGCGGTTTCGCGGCCCGGCGAGTCCACTCCCGCATGATGCGCTCACGCTCCCATGTCACCTGCTGGGCGGCTTCCCGGGTCAGGCGGGTGTTCTCGTCCAGCAGCCATAAGACCTCCTGGCGGAGCGTGTCCTTGGACGCTTTGGCTGCCTGCTCAGCGGTTAGCATCGGGTCGGTTCTCCTCTGCGTGGGGGTTGGGTTCAGTGTGGCGTGTCGGCCCGCAGGAGGCGGGCCGACAACGACGTCAGGGGCGGGCGGGCGAGTCAACGACGGCCCACTCGTGGACGGGGCGAGACACCACCACGGCGTCCACGGGGAGGCCCTGGGCTGCCTGCCAGCGGCGCAGGGGCGTGATGGCCTCGCGAGCCTCCAGCAGGCCAGCATCGCCCTCGCCGGCGACTTCGTAGACGACGGCTGGTGCCTCTTCGCCCGTGGCGGGGTCGGTTCCCCAGCCGGTGTAGCGGCAGGCGTACTCGATCCGCTCGGCCACGGGTCAGCTCTCCTCTTCGTCGAGGTCCCAGCCCGGGTTCTCCGGGCAGTCCCTGTCGTGGTCCTCAGGCTCGGCGTCCTCGGGAGCCCAGCAGGTGCACTCAGACATGGCTCAGCTGTCCTCTCGGTGCGGCAGGTACTCCATCGACCGGTCCCCACGACATGGCGCCAGCGCAGGGTCGTCCGGGTCCACGCCGTTGGCGACCGCCATCTGCCGGTAGTCGTCGTACAGGTCAACCGTGGAGTGAACTCCGGAGTAGTCAGCGGCGCTCATGCGGACGGCGAGGTTGTCGGATGCGCCGCGCAGCAGGAAGCCGGCACAGGTCTTCGGCCGTTCGCGGCCGGACATGTGGCAGGCGAACTTGCTGGTGGCCAGGTCGTAGGTGGTGCGGGCCGAGTGGCGGAACGCCTCGGGCGGGAAGACGTCTGTGGGTGCGTCTCTGCGCCAGGGGCACGCCGGGCAGGGGTGGGTCTGGTGGGCGCGGTTGCCGCCGACGAGTGTCGTGACGCCCCACTCGCCGTCGCCTCCGTCGTGGACGCCCACGACTCTGGGCTTGCTGGTCATCGGTCAGGTCTCCTTGGAGGTCAGGGGCGGGTGACGAGGCGGCGGAGTTCGGCGAGCCCGGCGACGAACGCGCGGACGAACTGGCGGGGTGAGCGAGGGATCAAGTTCACGAGGGGGCTCCGTTCAAGATCGTTGGTGTCAGGGGAGGCGCCCTTCCCGCGCCGCGAACGCGAGCCCGGCAGACCGGGAAAAGGGCTGAGGGGTCAGCAGCGGGCGTGCTCGGGGCAGAAGTCGTGCAGGGAACGCGAACCCTTGCCGCGCGGCGGGGGCACGTCCCATCCGGCGTCGCCCGCCGCGAGACGGGCCTGGCGGGCGTGGCGGCGGGAAAAGGCGCTGTCGGGCGTGAAGGTCGCCTCACACTCGGGGACGTCGCACCGGACCTCGAAGATCGGCGCCTGTGCCTCGAAAGCGGTCATCGTCGGTTCTCCTTGCTGATCGGTTGGAGGTCAGGTGGTGGCCGGCTGGACGCTCGGCGCCGGGTGCGGGCACCCCTGGGAGCACCTCCAGGCAGGGACGGGTGAAACGTCGGACGGCTGCGGGGTGGTGCCGCACAGGGCACACGTGGGGCTCAAGTCGTACCTCTCGGAGCGGGTGGGGCGGTTGGTCTGGCGGAGTGGAGGGGACTCCCAAAGGAGCCCCCTCCGCAGCGTCAGCGGGTGGTGAGAGCGCCGGGCAGATCCGCGAGAGCGGCGAAGAAGCTGGACGGGCGAGTCTCGGCGAAGATCGTCGAGAAGTGAGCAGTGCGAGCGGCGTCGATCGCGGCGGCGGTCTCCTCCTGCGCCGCCTGCGCGGAGTCCCGACCGGAGGCCAAGTTCTTCGCGGTCACCGCCAAGATGTCCGCGGAGCGCGCCGCCTCGTAGGCGACGCTCCCCCAGAGCTCGTCCTCCATCCCCTCGGCGGAGTTGGCGACCACGTTGAGGGCAGCGCCCTGGTCGCGCTGCGCGTCCGCGAGATGGCCGAGGACAGCGGCGAAGTCTCCGTCCCAGTCGCTGTTCTCATCGGTGATCGCGGGGGCGAGGAGGGCGGACAGGCGGGCGATCTCAGCGGCGATCTCGGTGGCGTTCAACGGGGTCTCCGTTCTCGGATGCGAAGGGGGGAGGGTGGCCCGGATTGCCCCGGGCCGGGGCGGGTTAGAGGGTGGCGAGGGCGGCAGCGACCGCCAGGTCCTTGGAGGACCAGGTGGTGTTGTCCTCGCCGGCGATCGAGGCCAGGTCCACGCTGGCCGTGTCGATCCAGCAGCCCTCGGTGTCGAGCACCAGGCCGGTCGCGGGGTGGTGGATCTGCCAGCCGCCGTGGTCGCAGGGGACGACCGTGATCTCGCCCATCTGCTCGATGTCGTCGGTGAGGGCGTTCGCCCGGCGGGGCATCCGGTTGGCGGCGGCGTAGGCGGCGCGGCGGTCCTCGACCGACAGGTCTCGGATGAGCTGGTCGCGGGCGCCGGCGGGGAGTTTCGCGAGGAGGGCGGCGGCGATGATGTCAGCGGCCTGCTGGTCGGTGATGGTGGCGGTCATTTCGTTCTCCTCTGTGTGCTCCCTGCCGATGACCCAACACTATCGGATTTGGCTTATCCGACAAGCCATAAATGGCCTAGTCGAAGAGTTGTGACCTATCCGTGACTAAGCCACTGGTGGCTGGACAAGGTGACCACTCGTAGTACGCTGACGACGTGACCAAGAGGCATGACATCGTCGGATACGCCGAGATCATCGAGCGCGCACGCGAAGACTTCGGCGCCGAGTTCCCGGTAAGCACCGTCCGCAACTGGGAGAAGTACCGCCGCGCCTGGGTGGCCAAAGGCTCCCCCACCCGCAGCGAGACACGCCCGCGAGAGACGCCCATGCCCGAGCCTGCGACCACAGTCAATGGCGCACCCGGCTGGTCCTGGCGAGAGGTCAGCAAGTGGCTGATTTCCAGCGGGCGAGTCAACGAGAAACCTCCCGCCGAGGACTGACCGCGCAGCAAGCTCTTTCCCGCGCTCTCACTCCTCCGCCTCCTCCGCGAGGAGGTCGCCCTGCCCCTCGACGTCTCCGCCGGCCCGGGGGTGAACTGACACGCCCCGTGAGCGCGGAGCGGGGATGAGACCGAGCTTCTTCGCGCAGCAACGCCCCCACCCGAAGGCGACCCACTTCGGGTCGGTGAGCATCCGAGGGCACGCCCTGCACTTGACGCGGCGGGGCGTGCCCTCCTCGGCGAACAGGGTCACCGGGACTCCGGAGGAGCATCAAGGAGCGCGAGAGCGGCGCCGGGCTTGCATTCCCCCGCCACCCCAAGGATCGTTTCCGCGATCAGGTCCGCGGTCTTCGGATCCGTCTCCGCGAGGCGACGGGCCAGGGCAGCGACACGGGCGAGCGCTTCCTGGGCGCCGTCCAGCGCCTCCTCGGCAGCGTGGGCGCCCTCCAACTCCTCATCTCGGACGGCCAGAACGGCGTCGGCGATGGCATGCGGGGTGCAGTAGGCCCACGCGACCGCCGACGCGTACCGGTCGCGGAGCGCTCTCCTCTCGGGGTGTACCGGCTTGGGGGTGTCCCGGCATGTCGCGCAGCCATGCCGGCAAGCGGCAGCGTTTTCCCGGTTCTGGGAAATCGGCTGGTCAGAGGCTCCCGACAGGATCGCCATCGGGTGGCCCGCGTCCCAGCCGAGCAGGTTCGCTACAGCCGCCAGGGAGCGTGGGCTGACCGGCGTCCCCGACTCCACGCGCTGCCAGGTGTTCTGCGACATCCCAGCCCGCCAAGCAGCGACTTCCTGGGTCGGAATGCCGAGTTCTCGGCGGCGGTCTCGTACGGCTCGGGCGAGTGCGGGCCAGTCTTCCTCGCGCTGGCGGAGGTCGTCAGCCATGGTGTGCGCCCTTCCCGCCGCGCCCGCTGTACCAGGGCAGGGCCAAGCCGTCGCTCTCCTTGCGGGGCACGATGTGCAGGTGCAGGTGGAACACGCTTTGCGTGGCCTCACGCCCTGCCGAGGTGATGATGTTGTACGGCGGGACGGCCAGCTCAGCGGCGGCGCGCATCACGACCGCCGACACGGCGGGGTCCTCTGCCGCGTCGGCGACGTGCCGCTTCGGGATGACGAGCACATGGCCGTCGGTGACCGGGTTGAGCGGGCGGATCGCGAGCGTGTCGTCCCACTCAGCGACGATCCTTGCTGGGGCTTGTCCGGCGACGATCTGGCAGAACACGCAGGCGTCAGGCATTGGGCTTCTCCGTTCCAAGAGCGGCAAGCAGCGCGTTGAGCCCGTCCACCTCGCGCAGCAGGTTCGTGCCGTCTCGGTTGACGTACGCGTCGAGGTCGGCACGGGCTACGACGACCAGGCCGTGCTCGGCGAGAGCGGCCAACACCCGGTCGGCGATGGTCTGGCGGCTGGTCAGCTTCGCCCACAGGCCGACGGTGCGGAGGGCGGGGCCGACGGCGTTGAACGCGATGGCGCGGGCGCGCTGCTCAGGTGTCACGGCTGGTCTCTGGGGTGTCGAGGGCAGGCATCAGGAAGCCTCCCCGGACTGGTCAGCGGGTGCTCCCGCATCAATGCCCAGCTCGTCGCGTAGGCGTCGCAGCCGCTCCCGCGGCCAATGGGCGAGCCGGGTCTCATCGGCCAGGCTCCGCATCCTCTCGGTGCCGGACTGGTGAACGGCGGCGAGGATGCGCAACCACGCCACATCAACCCACTCAGTGACGGAGTGGGGGTAGCAGCGGTGCCGGGCTGCACGTTCGGAGCCAGTGGTGGGCGGGCAGCCGACCTCGATCAGCGGGTAGGAATAGCGGCCGATCAGCAGGTCACAGTCCGGGTGGCCGTCGATGCCTGAAGCGATTGCGGCGACGGCCGATTCGGGGCGGTCATACTCGGCCTCGGTGGTGATGGCCGGGTCGTGGGAGAGGCAGAGAACGCGGTAGATGCTGCTCACCGGTGGTCTTGTCCTTTCGGGGTGCCCCGCCCAGACGTGCAGGGCGGGGCGGAGAGGGGGTGGGTCAGGCAGGGGTGTAGAACTCGCCGGTGGAGGTGAAGACATCGCGGCCTCGCAGGGCCAGCCGGTGGCGGTGCCTTCGTCCCAGCAGACCGCGCACAGCCACGCATTCGGCTCGCCGTCGCCGTCCCAGCGCGGGATGTGGAACCGGCCCGGGAGCTGCTCTTTCTCCTCCAGCGTCAGATCAGTCAGCGCTTCGTAGCCAGGGTGGTCGGCGGCTTCGAGGAGAACCGCTCCGAGTCCGGCCGCCTGGCAGATCCGCTCAGCGAGGCTGCGGGTGTACCGGGCTGACGCGTGGTAGGCGTCGCCGTCGTTGATGGTGAGGGTTGCGCAGCCGTTGTTCGTCTGCTCGCAGTCCGCGTTCGCGGCGATGCGGAGCTGGGCGCCGTTGTGCCCGATGTGGGTCGTGGTGGTCTCGTGGTTCGACATTCAGGGGGTCCTTGTCGTTGATCTTGTTGGGGGTTGGGGTGCCTGCCCGGTAAGACACCGGGCAGGGGGTGGGTCAGGCGGAAGTGGTGCGGATGCGCTTGGGCTCGACGCGCTCGGTGTCGTCCACCGCACCGAGGCCGTTGAGGATCTCCACGAGTCCGGCGAGCGTGGTCGGCTTCGCATCGCCGACCGTCTTGAAGAACTCTGGGATCTGCTCGAACGCAGCGAATGCTTCGTTGAAGATGCGGAGGCGGATCGAAGGTCGCCTTGGGCCAAGGTCGGCCTCCTCGGCGATGAACTCCCAGGCGCAACCTCCGCCTCGGGAGCTGGCCACGATGCTCAGTCGCGGGACGTCGATCACTCCGGGGACCTTCGCGTACCACGCCTCGTGGGCGATGACGTAGGTCAGGTAGCAGTCGTTGGGCAGGTCCATCAGGGGTTCCTTTCGGGGAGTCGGGGCAGGGCAGAGCGGGTCAGTGGAACTCGGCCGCGCAAGCCCCTACGCCGTGGATCTCGCCACAGCCGAAACAGCGGTCATCCGGGTCGGCGACCTTCGCCTTAATGTGGGCGAGGTGGTCGGCTCGCGCCTGCCAGTACTCGCGGTCAGGGCCAGGGCCGACGACCTCGCGGAGGCTGCCCGACTGCCAGCGCCCGCAGGAGCAGGAGAGGACGGTCCACCTGCTCCGGTTGCGTCCCATGCCCTGGTAGCCCCAGGTGGCCGACATCTCGTGGGCGGCGATCACGGCTGCATGGGCAGGGCACCCGTGGGAGTAGTTGATCTTGACCCAGCCGGGGGTCTCCGCCAGGGCGGAGGCGTCACAGCTGGCGTCGCAGTGCCACACGGTGAACGTGCGCGCGGTCACAGCCAAACCTCGTCGTCGATGTCTGGCTGGCTGACTTCATGGCGGGCACAGCCGCAGTCGTCGGACTCGGTGCCGTGGCACTTGCCGGTCGCGCAGTCACCGCACGTCCCGTCATCCCAGGGCGCGAGGCCGGACGGGGCGGGTGCCAGCGGAGTGGCGGCAGGCAGGTCCAGGCCATCGAGCAGCCCGTCGAAGTCAGCGGCGCGCTCGCTCAGCACCCGGACCGCGGACACGGGTCCGTGCTTGTGGGCGATGAGCAGGACGGCGCGGACGAGTTCGGAGAGCAGGTCGGTGTTGCGGGCGCACTCCCGAGCAGCAGCAGAGGACCGGTGCAGCTCAGGGGCGATGACCGCGGCGCACACGCCGGCGATCGCTCCCGTGTCGCCCTCGATCCATACGACCTCGTTGTCCCGGCCCTCTCGGGCGCTTCCGGCCCAAGTGATCGGCGCCCGACAGTCGTCTTCGGAGAGTCCGCATTCGCCATCGCAGGCGTAGGCGGAGGCCTTGAATGCGTCGTTGAGACGCTGGCGGAGGTCGGTCATCGGAGCCCTTTCATAGCTGCTTGTCGATCTTGTTTTCGGTTGGAGCCCCAACCTGCGAACTGCTGCGCGGCTCAGAAGGCCGTAGAAGCCCGGACGAATCCGGGTGGAAGCCGTAGACCCGAGACGCGTGCGCGCCGCTCTACGGCATCACTGGGGGCTCTCCTGAGGCATCTGAGACAGGAGAGGCGAGAGCGACCCCCAACGGGAACACCTCGTCCACGTACTCCAGCGCCACCCGCCACTCCAGCGGGTCGGAATCCACGTCGCTGGCGTTGAGCCAGCGCTCGGCCACGTCCTCGCTCCACTGGGAGGCCGTGGCGTCGTCTCGCTGGATCACCCCGTAGGTGTCCCCTACGCGGATGACCAAGACGGTGCCGTCGGCGGGCTCGGGCAGCAGGTCCGCGAGGTGGCGTTTCGTGCTCATCGGGCTTCTCCTTCGTTGATGTTGTTGGTGGCTTCCCGGCGGGCGAGCATCCGCCCCTTGATCAGCTCCTGCGACGGCGCCACCCAGCGATGCCAGCCCACCGGCGGCTTCCACCGCTGAACGTGCTCACGCGCCTCTACGCCGCAGTAGGCGCAACCATTCGGGGTCGTCATCGGGGCTCACCTCCGGGCTGATGGCGCGGTGTCCACCGGGTCTCGCCGGGCTTGATGTCGAACTCCCGGCGGAGGGCACGCACCTGGCTGACCGGGATGCTGAGGTGGGCAGCGATAGTCGGATCGTCGCGGCCGAGGTGGGCGAGCCGGGCGATGAGCTCGGCTATGGCCTGGCGGGATGCGTCGTTGAGGCGGGTCATGCTTTCTCCTCAGCTTCACGATCTTGGGCGGGGTCCGGAGGACCAGGACGAGACAGCAACTCCGCGAGCGTCCCGATCAACTGCCTCATCGCGGGCACCCACACCGGGACCAGGCCGGGCTGAGCCCAGTCCGTACCGCACGTACACACCAGGTCATCCGGGCCGTAGCCCGGCATGCACCCCTGGCATGCCGGGCACGGGTCAGCGATCTCAGCGATGGTCATCGACTGCCAACCCGAGAGCGGATACTCCACTGTTTGGCTGCGACAGGACCGTCAGCCTCACACCAGACAACGTGATCGTTGAGGAGCAGCGCCCAGCCTCGGTGCTGGATAGGACTGAGCTCCCCGACGCCGAGTTGCCCGAGCATTCTGGCCATCAAGTCACCGCCGTCACGTTCGGCGAGGGCTACGAAGGGAGAAGGGCAGGTGAAGATCTTCAGCCGCCCGTAGCCTTGCCAGTAGACGTGGGTGTAGTCCACTGCTTGTGCGACCCATGAGGTGAATTCCCGCGTGTCACTCCCGGCCGTGGTCAGCTTGAACTCGACGCCAAACACGGGTGCATCGTCCTTCCATGCCGAAGCGTCTCGGGGCTTCATGACCGCGTCGATGCGGAGTCGGCGTCCACCACAGTGCGCGCCCCACACCTCGCGATCGACGTGGAACCACTGGCCGAGGTAGCTCAGCGCCCACTCGGCGCGCTCCTCGGTCTTATGCACCGGAATTGGCAGTCGGGGCCTAAAACGGAGGGGCATCAGGGACGCCTCCGTTCGCCCACGGGTCTGCGGCCGGAGCCGACGACGAAGCGCGATCCGCGGGCTTGGCCCAGCGGAGGTTCGCGCCGGCGGCTTCGACCCGCACCTCGATGCGGGACTTCTTCTCGCCGTCCGTCTCCCAGTTGTTCTGGTAGGCGGCGCCGGTGACGACGACCGCGGAGCCCTGCCGGAAGTTCTCACACACCTGCTCGGCGAGCTGGTCCCACGCGGTGCACGGCCAGAACGTGGTGTCGACGTCTTCCCACTGGTCGCCGTTCTTGCGGCGGCGGGAGGTGGCGACGGTGAAGCGGGCCACGGCCTTGCCTGTGGGCGTGAACTTCAGCTCGGGGTCGCGAACTAGGCGGCCGTTCAGGGTGATCGGTGCAGACATGATCAGTTGTTCCTTCCGTTGGGTTCCCAGCCCTTGGGCGGGGTGTGGATGCGGTCGGGGGCGATCTGCCATGGCCAACTTCCTTCGCCGCCCCAGGTGAGCTGGGTTGGCCAGTCGCGTTGGTCGCGGGCTCCGCGCCACGCCTTGACTTCGACCGTCCGGCACGGTTCTCCCGGGTCGGGCTCGTAGGCGGGGGCGATGCCGAATCCGAATTCAGGCCAGCGCAGAAGGAGGCTGGAGCCCACAGGTCGGACGGAGCGGTTCTTGCCCTGCTCTCCATGACCGGCGTGGGCCTCGATGACCATGGCGCAGTTGGCTGCGGTGCGGGCCATGTCGAGGATGCCGACCGTGTGGCGGGCCGCGGACTCGTCGTTGATGTTCCCCGCGTGCAGCCGGTAGAAGGGGCCGATGAACAGCACGTCCGGCTTGTGGGCGGTGACACGCTCCAGCAGCCAAGCCGCATCGTCCGGGCGGGAGACGTCAATTCCCGCGGGCTTGTGGATCAGGCGGAGGGCGCCGTCCGGAACGCGATGCCGGGAGCTGATCGACAGGTCGGCGAGTGGCCGGAACTTGCGGCGCGACTGCTGCTCAGAGTTCTCACAGTCGATCAGCAGGACCCGCATCTTGGGGATTTCGGTCCACTTGAACGGGTGAAGTCCTGCGGCGATCATCACGGCCATCTGGCGGATCGCCATGGACTTGCCCAACCCCTCGAAGCCAGTCCACACCAAGCGGTCGCCGCGCTCCAGCAGGCCGGGGACAACCCAGTCGTACTCGGCGTCCTCGACCGCGAGGAACTCCCACAGGTCCGGCGCAAGATCCGGCTTGATCTCGACCTCGCTGGTCCAGATCTCCACGAAGTCCTGGAGTTTCTTGCCCGCAGCGATGTGATCGGCGGCGTCCTTGCCAACCACAGGCTCGTAGATGCGGATGGATCGGGCGATCCCGTGGAGCATGTCGCGCACCTGGCGAGCGTGGGCGTGGCCGGGGTCGTCTCGATCACAGATGATCGTGACGTCGGCGTCGCGGAACATCTCGCAGTACTCGGCACGCCACTTGCCACCACCACCGGGGTTGCAGGTCGCAACGAGCTGGTGGGATTCGAGAGCGTGGACGTCCTTCTCGCCCTCGACGATGAAGATGACGTGGCCATCGCGGATGCCCTCGATGACCTTCGGCAGCCGGTACAGCACCCGGCGGGTGTCACCGAGCCGCCAGTTCCAGCCCTTCGGCCGGGACAAATCCGGCACCCGGCAGGGGAACTGCTTGTCTGCCGTGCGGAGCACCTGGTACAGCAGATTGCCCTGCTCGTCGACGTAGTCGTAGACCGCGATGGCGTCGCCCCGCGGGGTCCACTCCCCCTTGGGTCGGGTGTCCTTCTCGCTGGCCTTGCAGACGTCAGCCCAGGTGAGGCCGATGCCAGCGAGGATGTCGTCGCGCTCGCATCCTGCGTGACAGTGGAACACCACGGGGTGTTCCTTGCCGACGGTCAGGGACAGACTGGCTTTCCCGTCGTCGTGGGCAGGGCAGCGGGCCATGAAGCTGCCGTGCTGGGCGCGGACACCTTCGAGCTTGGGCAGCACGATCTCGCGGAGGATGTCCATCAGTTGTTCCACCACCCTCCGCCGGAGGGCTGGTACGTGACGTCCTCGCGGGCTGGGGCCTGGTCTTTCCAGCGTTCGCCGTTGATCCACGTGGCAGGGTGGGCGATGAACTGCTGGTCGCGGGACCGGGTGGGGTCCATGCGGAATCGCTCGGCGCCGACGATGACGTCCTCGGGGTCCACGCCGTCAGCGACGGCTTTGGCCCATGCCTTTTTGGCGTGGCCCTTGCCGACCTTGCGGGGGTAGGTCTCCCAGAATCGGGCGAAGCCGGGGTCGTCATCTCCGACGCGGCGCGAGCCGCGTTTCCCCCTCTGGGGGGTAGGGGGGTTATTTCCCTGCTCCCTGCTCCCTGCTCCCTGCTCAGGGCCGAAGGTCTCCGGAGGATTCGCGAGGGTCTCCGGAGATTCTCCGGAGGATTCGTCAAGGGTCGCGTTGTCGCAGGCCAGCATGAACGCGATCGCTTCCTCGCGCTCGATGTCCTCCTGCGAGGGGCGAACATAGCGAGGCTTGCCGGGGTGGGACACCTTCTGGTGTTCATCCCAGCCTTTGACGAACAGGAGAGCCTTTCCGGAGGCTTCGTAACGCACGATCAGGCATGCCTCGGAGAGTCTCTGGAGATCCTCGCGAGTCCTCACGAGAGCTTCCATAGGGTCGTCTTCGAGCGGCCAGATAGCCGCGGTGATGAGTCGGACGTTGTCCGCCGCGACTCCGTTGTCGTCGACATGCGTCCACAGCCCGATGAACGTGAGGCGGGCCGACATGGGCAGTGCGGCGATCTTCTCCGAGGTGAAGAAATCCGGCTTGACGGATCTGATCCGCGCCATCTACTTACCGCCCTTCGAGCCGACGATTTCCGGCCTGGGCGCACGGGTCATGGTGAAGGTGCATCGACCTTCGTTCACACCCGTCGCCACGGTGGCCGGGTAGTACAGCGGGTGGTCGCCGCCGCCCTGGTGGCGACAACCGATACGCCAGCAGCGCCCGTCTTCTTCGACCCAGGTGAAGTTCTGGCATCCGCCACAGTCGGTGAACCACACCTCGCGGCTGTCATCGGGTGCGCGCCAAGAGGCTGCGTCTCCCGGGCCGGCGGCTTCGAGGATCACGACGTGGACGTGACGGAACCAGTCGGGCCAGTCTGTGTCCACCTTGAGGGTGTCACGCAGCTCGATGGCCTTGTCCAGGCGCTCCCAGTGGGGGCCTTTCACTTCTGCCCACGTGTGCAGGGTCGGCAGGAAGAAGTCGGGCAGGTAGAACTGTCCGCTCGGCAGCTGGAGAGCCATGGGCTCGTAGTTCCAGTACAGGCCGACGGCGTCGAACGTTGCCGCCCAGTCAGCTTCGAGACTGCTGCGGAACTTGATCCCCTTGTAGGTCAAGGGGACGGCCTTGAGGTTCAACGAAGGTGGGACCTTCCTTGCTTGTGCGCTAGCTGTGAAGGGAGGGACAGCGCTCTCTAGATTATACGTACTCAGTGCGTGTTAGTCTCACGGGTTTCGGATGCGCGAACAAGTTGCGTGTCTTATCATCGGGTTGTGGTAATGGGCACATGAGACGCTGAGAAGGTGGATGCCGAAGTGACCGCTGAACTCCTGGAAGCCGCGCACGCCTACAACGAGGCGCCCAAGCGACTGCGCGAGGCGATCATTAAGGCTGCCCAGCAAGGTGAAACCGCGACCGACATCACGAAGATGATCAACTTCACGTACTCCATGGACTACGTCGCGAAGATCGTGCGCGAGGCGCTTGGCCCCCGGCCCCGCGGCCGGCGCAAGACCACGCCCGACTCCTCCGGCTCCCCTGCTTCTGAGTGAGGGGCTCACGCTTTTCCGCCTCCAGCGAGGACTCGGAATGTGTCGCGGAACTGGTCGAGCTGCGCCTTGTACTCGTCTCGCTCCCCGCGGACCTTCGTCAGCTCCTCCTCCAACATGGCGGCCATCAGCTCTGCGTCGTCGGCGCGGGTTTCGGCGTCGGAGACGCGTTTGGCGACGGCCTGGAGCATCGTCAACGGGTCCGCGGCGTCCGCCAGGCCCGCGGCCAGGGCAGGTTCGGGTGTCTTCGGCTTGGGCGTCGCCTTCGCCTTGGCCGCGGTCTTCGTCACAGTCAGTCCTCCGTTGTTCCACTCAGGTCGCACCCACCACACCGGCGGGTTCGCGTTACGCGACTGGCACTTCATATGGCCTGAGCGCTCCAAATACACGGACACGTCTTTGCGGTAGTCGTCCGCCCACTGCGGCATTGCCTCCCGCACCACACGGGCCAGGGCGCCGCGCCACATAACGCCCTGGACCCCGGCATTCGGGTGCGCCTCGTCGCCCTGCTCTGCGGCCAGGCCGCGGATGATGCGCCACAACTCCTGCGCGTCGCCGGCGACGTTCCTCACCGGGGCGGGGATGTCGATGTGGGCGACGTCTCGGATCTTCGGCACCTCGACCTCACTTTCAACTCGGGGGGACAAATGGGCGAGCACCTCAACGGAGCGATCCCGTAGCAGGCGGGCCAGAGGTTCAGCGTCGAACGGGCCGGACACGGCCAGCAGGCCGCCGCGGACCTCCGCCCGCACGCCCTGCTTCGCGGCGAGCCCCAGCAGCTCCTCAACCGGCATCGCCACGTCGTACTCCTCCTCCACACGGGCGGGCGCCACCGCAGCAGCCATCGGCGCCGGCGGCTCCGCGAGGCGCCGTAGATCAGCGCGCAGGTGAGACAGGCTCCGTCCGGCGCCCTGCGTCGGCACTAGGACCCGGCCGCCGGTTTCCGGGTTCGTCAGCTGCCACTTCCGGCCCTGCAACTCGGCGCGCAGCCCGGCTTTCCGGGCGTCGCGGATCAGCTGATTCACTTCTTTCCGGGCGCTGTTCACCACCACGCCTCCTCCTCCAACTCGGCGAGAAGCGCCACTGTGTGCAGGCTTGGCTCGTGTCCGAGTGCTTGGTGAGCGAGCCGGTTCAGCGGCGCCTGGATGGTCTGCTCGGCGATCTGCATGAGGGCTGCACGGAGTTGGCGGTTCTCCGCCGACAGGCGGGCCAGTTCTACGGCAACGGAGTCTGCTTCTCTTCTGCTGACTTCTAGCAGGCTCTCCGCCAGGTCACGGCGGGCCTCGTAACGCAGCCTCCGCAGATACTTGGAGGTCACCCCAAGACGTTCTGCGGCTTGCTCCCACGTGTGGCCCTGCTTGACGATCTCCGCGCCGTTTTCCAGCAGCGCTTCTGCCCGGGAAGACGTCTCTTCCGGCGTCTCGTCAGGAGCGCCGGGCTGGTCGCCTTCCCATTCCTGCGGATCCTCCGCACAGTTCGCCTGGCGGCCACGGCGGCGGAGCGCTCGCAGCTCGCGGTCGCTCACCTTGAGCTGCTTAGCAGCTACGGCCAAGGACAGCTTGCGGCGGTCCATGAGGAGGATGCTCGCCTCGTACAGGCCGGCGTCGCGTTTGCTGAGCTTGTGCGGGGCGGGCGGGGCCGGCGCGGTTCGGCGGGCCTCTCGGCGACGAGCATTGGCGCGCTCTTCCTCGCTCATGCCGCCGTAGAGGCCGTACTTCTCTGGACGGGACAGCGCGTAGTCCAGGCACTCGGCCCGAACAGGGCACTGGGCGCAGATCGCCTTGGCCTTACGCTCGCGGACGTCACGCCCGGGCTGACGCTCACCGTCAGGGCCGAAGAACAGCGCGAGGTCCTCGCCCCAGCACTGCGCGTCATCGTGCCAAGACCACGTCAGCCGGCGACTCGCGCGGGCGCCGCGGTGCACTCCTGCTTTCGCGCTCATCGGCCGCCTCCCTGCTGCTTGCGGGGAGAGCTCGTCAGATGCCAAAAGATGCCGCACTGGTAGGCGCGCATACGCGCATCCGGGTGCAGGGCACGGCCAGCTCGTTTCGCGGCGCTGCGGGTCCCGTAAGACTTCTTGCCGCATGTGGCGCACGTGCCGATCTGCAGGCTGAGAGAGGAGATGTTCCAGCTAGTCACGGCCCACCTCCGCGAGGGCGTCCGGGGCCGTCCGCCCCTGTCCGGCGTCCAGGCCGGCGAGCATCAACACCACCCGGGCGGCAGCGTCGAATGCTGCGGCTGCCGCCCGGGTGGCCTCGTCGTGTACCGCGGGCCGCATCGCACGCAACGTGCGCGCCGCGTCCCGGGCGAAACGCTGCCGGGCGTGGGCCTCATGGGCGGCGTACGCCTCAGCCACCAGGGCAGCGACGCTCACAGCACTCTCAGGGAGCGTCAGGGTGGACTCAGGCATGGGCGACCTCTCCGAACAAGTCGAGCTGCGCCGTGACCACCGTGCGAGGTCGAGGCGAGACAGGGGCGGGTGCGGGCTTCTCCGCGGGGAGGCCGAGGTTGTGGACGTCGGCCAGGGCTGGGTGGACTTGGGCGTACTCCTGCTCTGTGGCCACGCCCGCGAGCAGGGAGTCGCCGACGACAACCCGCGGATGAAACCGCGGGATGGTGTCGAGGCGCAGGACGGGCAGCAGGCCGGACCGGTGCATCAGGTCACCGACCGCGACCACGACCCGGAGTCGGGCGACGGCGGCGGTGAGCGGGTCGATCTCGCAGCCGTCGACACCGGCGAGGATGCGGCGGATCGCCTCAGCAGGCTCCAGCACGGGGCCGCCGGACACGCCTTCCTTCTTCATCTGACGGCAGGCGAGCGCCCCGGTGGTGTACCACTCCCACAGGTAGTCGATGGTGCGGGTCAGCATGTGGCCGGTGCCGCACGTCGGGTCGATCGTGCGCAGCAGCTCGCCGCGGAACTCGCCCGCGGCGGGGACGAGGGTGAGGTCGAGGATGCCGTCCGCGATCCACCACGGCGTCTGAGCGAACGCGAACGTCTTGACCCGCTCGGCGGACAGTGCTTGAAGCAGGTCGCCGGGCAGCCACCCGGAGATCGACGTCGGCCCGTCCTCAACCTGGTAGGCGAGACTCGGAGCGTCGCTGCTCCACCACTCGATGAGGTCCCGGCATGCCTCGTCGGACGGTGTGTGGTCGCGAAGCTGGGAGTAGCGCGGGTCCAACAGGCACTGTGTCGCCGGGTGTGCGGCGAGAGAGTTGATCGCCGCAGACAGCCAGCCGAGCGCGCCGCCGGGCCGATTGAGGACGGCGGAGCGGAGCTTCGGGGTGACGTCTCGCAGCCACGGGTTCACGAGCTGGTGGTCCTCGGCCCACGCCACCAGGACGGAGTAGTACACCCAGGCGACCGCGGCCGGGCGGACCGCTTCGAGGCGACCGTGTTGGCCATGCATCGGTCCGCTGCCGGCCATGGAGGCGGTGACCGCGTCGACATGGCCGCGGAGCGCTTTGATCAGCGGGCGGGTGTGCGAGGCGTTGTCTACCGGATTCACGACGCCACCTCGTCTGGGGTAGCGCGCTCGGCGACTTCCTCGGCTCGCCTCTCTGGGCACGTCCGGGCATGCTCGGCGTCGGAGCCCTCCCACTCCGCGAGGGAGCAGCAGTACGGGCGGGAGGTCATCACGCGGCGGCTCCGGCTCTCGTCTTGGCCTTGCAGCGCCGCGAATGCTCGCGAGCACCCGCGGCGATCAGCACCGACTTTTCGCCCTGCCTGTAGCAGGCGACGGCGCAGCGGGACACCTCGGCGTCGTCCATGAGCGCGACCAGCCGGTCCAGCTCGGCCTTCAGCGCGTCGTCGGGGAGGTCAATGAGGTCGTCGTCCCATGCCTGTGGCGGCAACCAGCTCTTGGTCGCGGCGTGGTTACGGGCACGGGAAGCGGCGATCTTGTCGCGGTGGGTGCCCTCCGGCGGCGCCTGATCCCACAGCTCGTCGTACAGGTCACGTACGGCGCGAGCCGTGCCAACGAGGACCTTGGCGCGACGCAGCATGCTGGAAAAGTTCTGCGGATCGATCCCGAGCCGAACGCCTAGCTTCGACTGGGACCATCCCGTCGCGACCAGCGCTTGAAGACGGCGCCGCGTCCCACTGGCATCGATCGACACCGCAGCCCCGAGCAGGTCGAGTGTGGGTTCGATCGCCAAGATCTTCACGGCGGCCTCGGGGCGGATCCGCTTCGAAGGATCACGCCCCTGACTGGGGACGCCGTACAGGAGCTTAGACATGCTGCCGGAAGAGATCCCGGCGAGAGCGGCCACACGCTTCCAGCCGATGCCGAACTCAGACAGCGTCTTGACGTGGACTCGAACAGGCTCGGCGTCCACATACGGCTCCCACCGACCGTAGGCGATGGCACGCTTACGGTTGCGGACATAGTCGCTCATGGCCGCAGCACACGGGTAGCAGCGGCAGCCGTCCAGCTTGTAGCGGGCGTAGCCGTGTTCGCGGTCGGACATCATGCCGTCTCCTCCTCGCCGAGCGGCTCCAGGGTGATCTCGCATCCGAGGACGCCGAGGTACTGCACAGCGGTGGTGAGCCGTGTCCGCGGGCCTGCTTTCTGTTCCACCTCATGCGCCCAAGAGTTTTGGACGTACAGGCAAGCGGCCACGTCCGCCCGGCTGAGCCCCGCAGCCTCGCGCAGCTGCCCCGCCGTGGGCCAGACGTCGAGGAAGTCACCAATCACCGTGCCGTCGCGCTGGACGACCGCGCGGTAGCCGACGGCACGGGACCAGCCGCAGGTGTGGCCGACGTTCGGGATCGCAGTCCCAGCCACCCAGGCGCTCACCCTGGTCGGCCCGGCTTTCGCGCCGAGACCGAGCTCCGCGGCGATGTGCTGCTGCTGGATTCCGGCCGCTCGCCCCAGTGAGACGAGACGGGACACGAGGGGCATCATCCGGCCAGTCCCGCCTCGATCAGCCAGGCGCCAGCCGCAACGACGGCGGTGACAGTCAATGAGAACGCCCAGCAGGCAGCCGTGAACTGCCATCCCACGTCTCGCACCATGACCGTGACGATCACGATGAACGGGAGGGCGATCAGCGCGATACCAGCGGCGATCATTGCTTTTCCTCCTTCGGGGTGCAGGTGATGGTGGGCTCCAAGCCGTCAACCTCTGCGTGGAGCGCGGCGGCGAGGGCTTCGGTGAGCGGGTCGTCCGGGGAGAGGCGGGCAGCCAGGAAGCCGCCCGCCAGCACCAGGGCGCCGAAGGTCCAGGCGCTCAACGAGGTCTCCACCCGTTGAGTCGGTGGTCGACGACCAGCCCGCCCACCGACTCGTCGTCGAGGTCGGGGTTGTAGTCGGGGTCTGTGAGGAGTTCCAGCGTCGGCCGAGCCGGGACCAGGCGGTCTCGTCGGCGGCGGGCGAGGCGGATCTCGTCGGCCAGCATCGCTCCGGCGAAGGCGACGACGACGGCGCCGATGAGCGCCAAGGGGATGCCGGGGATGAGGAGCCACAAGGGGACGTTCATCGACGCCCCCAGCGGGCCAGGATGAGATGCCACACGCCGGCCGCAGCCGCGAGCACGAGGCTCGCGACGGCGACGTAGACGAACGGTGAGAAGTCCAGGCTGGCGGGCTGCATCAGGCGCAGCACCAGCACACCGAGGCCCGCGGTGATCCCGCCAGCCAAACCGACCACGAAGGGACGGAGCCTCACCTCTCCCCCTCCCCTGCGGCTGCGTGCTCGGTCAGCCATGCGGCGGCTTCGGCGAGGTCGTCGTCAGTGATGCCGAGCCCGTCATCCACGTGGATGATCAAGAAGTCGCCGACGCCTTCGTGGTCACGCAGGTATGCCTCGTCGCGGTCGGTGAGGTAGTCGTCCAACCAGACGAACGGGCGACCCTTCACCCAGGCGGCGACGTGCGGTGTTTTGTGGCGGACCGGGTCGTGCAGGTGGAGGTGCTGGTTGTCGCGCTCCACCTCGATGACCGGCAGCCCGGGCAGGCCGATCTTCGGGCTGATCTCCCGGTTGGCGTCGTGTTCCCACGTGGTCGCCCACACGAGTTCCGCGCCGGTCTCAGCGGCCACCGCGAGGAGTTTCGGCCCGTGCTCGGGGTTGAGGATCATGTTGTAGGAGCGTCCGCCGGCCGAGCACTTCGTGCGGATCCACTCGGGTCCGGGCTTGCGGAACGGGTTCAAAACTCCATCCACGTCGATCAGGATCAGCGGGCGGATGGCGTCCAGTTCGGACGCGGGCAGGGGCTCAGACATCGGTCGTCTCCGTCGTGGCGGGGGTGTCGAGTGCCTCAGCGAGGACGTCAGCGGGCACAAGGCGCTCGTAGTAGGAGCGGTAGAGCGCGGTATCGACGTGGCGGACCAGAGCGACCAAGGCGCAGCGGTAGGTGTCGCGCTCGGTCTCGGCGTCGCGGAGTCGGGTGAGGACGTTGTCCTGGTACTGCACGGCGCCGTCGAGGGCGTCCACCGCGACGCGGTACTGGACGCCGTCGTTGAGGAGGTGCGGCCAGTGCTCGTTCAGCCTCTCGCCAACGGCGCGGATCAGGTCCGGGTCGTGGTCGCCAGGGTTGATCGGCTCAGCCACGGGTGTCCGCCTCTCCGGTGTCGGACAGGGAGGCAGCGAGGTCGAGCGGCGCCCACATGGAGGTGATGGTCTTCGCCCGATCGGCCAGCCACGCGCGGACAGCGGGCTCGTCCTCGTCCGTGATCTGGATGGTCGCGCTGCACAAGATGGCTTTGCGCTGGAGCACGAAGAACAGCTCAAGCTCGTCCGGGGAGTCGCTGCGCAAGTCCGGGTCAGGGTGGCGGCGCCAGGAGTGCCAGTCCCAGCGGAACACCAGGTTCTGGTCGTGGTCGCCGCTGTAGAACAGCGTCTCGGTGAACTCCGTCCACGACTCGAACCTGTTCGCCAGGCCGACCTTGTAGAAGTTGCCCTCGGAGCAGTAGTACGGGTGGTCGATCTCCCACAGGTGCGTCACCTGCTCGGGCGTCTCGGTGCTCATCGGGTCTCCGCCTCTCCGGTGGACGTGGGGCGCTTCACGTTGAACCGGATGAGCGGCCTGTCCTTGTCGTCGTGGATCGTCATCTCGTGCCCGGACGGGTCGTCCGTCCAGGCGACGCTGCTCGCCTTACGCACCTCGTGGATTGCGTTGTGCAGGTCCCAGCGGACGCGCATTCCAGCGCCCATGCCGTGTCCGGCGACCATGCCGTGAATGAGCGTCCGCCCCCAGTCGGGGGACAAGTCGTCGGTCACCTTGTGGGCGGCGGCGGTGATGGCAGCGACCGCTTCGTCTGCGGTGATGCGGATCAGGGTGTCGCCGGTGTCGCTCTGGGCGGCCTCAAGGTCGAAGTCCAGGTTGAGGATCTGCTCGCGAAGGGCGGCGATGTGGGCGGGCCACATCTCGGGGGCGGCGAAGCCCAGCTTGTTGATCGCGTTGTCGAACCGCTCGTTGATGCGGCGCTCGAACGTGGCGCGGTCGAACACGATCGGGGTCTGCTCGCCCTCGACGACGACCGCGCGGAAGTGGACGGCGTTGTCCTCGTCCTCGTCGCCGTCCTCGTCGGTGGGGGTCACCTTGATCTCGACCACGTTGCCCTTGGCGGTCAGGGACGGCCAGCCGTTCAGTCCCTCGCGGAAGGAGTTGTCAGCCGAGGTGAGGAAGTCGGCGACGCCCTGCGGGGTGGGCGGAGTAAGAGGGCTGCTCATCGGTTCTCCTGCGGGTACGGGTTACGTGCAAGGGCGGGGATAGGGATGGGGGCGGTGTCGTCCGAGACAGCCGCCGACGCGGCCACCCGGGCGGGGTGGTGGCGTCCTTTGGGGGCGGGCAGGATCACCGAGGCGAGGGCAGCGAGGAACGCCTCCAGGCGGGTCACCGGAGAGGTCCGGGGGTGTCGCCGAGGTCGGCCACCTGATTGGGGTCGTTCGTGCAGGACGCGCCGAAGCCGTGCTTGGCGCCCTTCGGCGCGTTCTCCGGATGCACCGGTTCGCGCCAGGCGGGCTCTCCGCAGTTGATGCAGTAGCCATCGGCGGGCCGCTCGGCGTGCGGCGAAAAGGCGCCGCCGAACGCCGCCGCGTGCTCCTGAGGATCGCCCTGCGGAGAAGCCGCCAGCGTCTGGTGGAATCCGGTCGGCGCCATGTCCGCCCATGCCGCCGCGTGCGCCGCAGCCTCCAACGGCGACATGCCCGGCGTCCCCGCCACGAGACGGTCCTGGAGAGGAGGGAGCTGCTCCCCCAACGCTGCCAACGCGATGGCGAACCCGTCCGCTGAGGTCTGCTCCAGTCCGGCGTAGTGGTCTTGCTTCTGCTTCTCCTGGATGAGCGCGTCGATCTTCTGGCGCAGCTCCTCCAACTCCTGCGCCTTGACTCCGATCTCCATGCCGAGCCTTTCGGCCTGCTCCCGGCGTCCGCGAGCGGCCTCGGTATGGCGGTGCCACGCGGTCTGGTTGTGCTGCACGACGGTGCGGCGGGCCTCGTCGGTCGGCCACTCCACGGGGGCCTGGTCGTTGCGGGACTGCATTCGGATCTCCGTTGTTCGGGGGGTGGTTGGATTGGGGGGCGGTCCCGGATCTCCTCGCCTCAATCGGGGAGATCCGGGACCGTGCGAGGTTCAGAAGTCTTTGATCACACGGACGGCAGCCGGAGCAGGCTCCCTCTCACCGCCGACGCGGATGGTGATGGGGGCGACGGTGTACTCGGTGGTCACCTCGACGCCGCCCTCGACGGCGTACAGCTCTTCCGGACCGCCGGGCACGGTCGGGTCCTGCTCGTGCCAGAAGAGCTCGACGTCGCCCTCGTACTCCTCGCGCTCTGTCTTCTCGACGAGCTCACACGCCTCCTCGCGGCTGTCTCGCATCGCGAGCGGAGCGCAGTAGGCCGACACCAGCCACCGGGTGACCTCGGTAGCGCCGGGCGGGATGGTGATGGAGAGCGTCTCCCGCTCAACACCGGTGTTCTCAGACATGGAGGTGGTCTCCGTTCAGGAGGAAGGGGGAAGTGGGAAGGTGTCGAGGATGTGGCGGGCGACGGCCATGGCGTCGGCGCTCACTGGATGCTCCCGGCAAGAAGGTCGCGCAGCGATTCGAGATCCACGCCCAGCATGTCCAGCAGATCCCGGAATTCGGCGGCGTCCGTCGCCCACTCCGCGATGCGCAGTACGGCCTCGGCCTGCTCATGGCGAGCGAGAACCTGGCCCCGCTCATCCAGGTAGGGGATGTAGGTGAGGGCGGGTTCGCGTGCGGTGTCGCCGTGGATCACACCCCACGGGGAGGTGGGCTCGGCGGAGGTGAGCAGGACGCCGCCGCAACAAGAGCGGCGGAGAGGACCAGGGCTTTCACGGAGATCTCTCCAAGGAGGTAGGTGGGTGGGTGGGTGGTGTTGGCCCTGCACCCCCGAGAGCGCAGGGCCACCATGGGGTCAGAGGATGGGGAGCTGTAGATCTTTGGACAGCCGATGCATGATCAGCGGCAGGTAGTCGGCTTCCTGCTCCACCCCGATGGCGTGGAAGCCTTCAGCGAGTGCGGCTTCCAACGTGGTGCCGGAGCCGGCGAACGGGTCGAGCACGACCCCGGCGGGCGGAGCGATGAGGCGGCACATCCAGCGCATGAGGTTGAGGGACTTCGTGGTGGGATGTGCGACGCCGCCGACCTTCGGCCGCTCGCTGGCGGGGGCTTTGGCCTGGTAGCGAAACGTCGGGTAGAAGCGGGACGCGCCGCCCTCGTCTCGGTGTTTAGTGAAAGGGACGCGGGCTTTGATCTCGCTGTAGGTGTCGGTGAAGCGGGTGCTCGGCTCGTTGCCTGAGACGTCCCCACCGGAACGCCGTACCCCGCTCTGCCTGTCGAGTTCGCCGACCGGGCAGTCCGCCTCACACACCTGCCCCTCGGCACAACCCGCCGAATGAGACAGAACCAGGTTCGTCGGCCAGCGCCCCTCATCGTGCGACTCGAATACGGCGGGCGTTGGCTGCCATCCGTCATCGTTCATCACGCCGAGCGCGGTGTTGCGCGTCGTACGGACCTTTTCTCCAGCGGTCCGGCAGGCGTCGATGTTGAGTGCGCCTGTGCCGTACGTCAGCACCGTGTTGGCCACGGTCCCCACGAGGGGCTTCCGAATCAGCCACCAATGCTCTTGGCCTGGCTTGAGCGCTGTCCCCCACCCTTCCCACTGTTTCGACGTTTCCGTCGCCGCCGCGGTGAGAGCGCGGTCTTCGCTGTCGCCGATGTAGGCGACAGCACCACGTCCCGTACCGATCCCGGTGGTCCGCTCGCCGATGACCTCCCGGGCCGCCCACGCATCGCCGGGCTGCCCCTTGCGCCCGTTCAGCCGCCACACATCGACGTCCATGTCGTCGCCGAACTTGAGTAAGCCTTTGAGCTTGAGCCACTGCTCCCAGTTGGGTACGGCGGGGCTTTCCTTTACAGTGGACCAGCGCCATGCCATGCCATTGGTACCGAACGCAGCATCGATTTCAGCGATGGTCACACCGGACGACAAGCGGGCCTGACGAACGAACGCGGTGACGCCGACGATCACGTCGCGGTCGTTGCGCTGCCGGTCGATCGCCTTGCCCACGTCCAGAGACTTGGGAAACCCCGACCCGTAGATGTGGACAATGCAGTCGCGGATCTCGAACCCAGCGTCTTCCAACGCGGTCGCGGTCCAGTGCGAGGTGCGGGGCAATGCCCATACGAGGGCGTGGCCTCCCGGCTTGAGGACCCGGTACGCCTGCTCCATGACGTCGGTGAGCCACGCGATCCACTGGCGTCGACCGCCCTTGTTCGCGTCCCAGGTACGGCCCATGAACGCGATCCCTGCGGGCGGGTCGGTCACCATGGCGTCGACCGACGCGTCGGCCAGCAAAGGGAGGATCTTCTCGCTCTTGCCGTGATACACGGTCACCGCGGCGTCCTCGTAGTAGGGCTTCACGCGGGCACGTCCAGGTCCGACGGAGACCCATACCTCGGGTCCGCCTGCGTAGCGGCGTAGCATCCGCGGCAGGTGCCGCAGACGATCCCGTCGCGCCGGTTCAAGCAGCGGGTACCCGCGTCGACCACACACGGGTGAGCAGCCGGCAAGGTGGCCTTACACCACGGGCAGAACACGACCTCGATCACTGGCACCACCAGCGACGGATTCACCCGCTGCACTGACGCGCACCGGATGCACGCCGCGGTGTCGCACTCGAAGTGGTGAAGCTTCACCACCCGGCAGTCAGGGCAGAACAGCAGGTCCTGGAACTCGACCGCGTCCGCCGGCGGATCGTTGCTGAGCCCGCCATCCGCGGTGAGCCACACCTTGGAGGTGCCGAACTCGCCCACCACATGCACGGGGACGAACCGGGGGTCGATCTCCGGCCACTCCGAGATGACGTAGCCGAGCGTCTGCCCCTCCGAAGCACGCGACTCCATCCGCAGATGACACCCGCCGGGCGAGGTCGCCGACCCGCACAAGGTCACGAGGTTCTGCGGCTGGTCAATCCACGACAGGCGGCTTCCCCCGCGTTTCCGAGCACGGCGGTGCTGCAGCGAATACTGGCGGCCGATGATCGACCTGCCGCACGCAGCACAGGCGTGGCCGTCGCGCTCCAGCACGGCCTGGCGAACCTTGTCAGAGACACTCACCGGCCGCCGCCGCTGGAGTTGTACAGCTCCTTGGCCGCGTTGTTCAGCGACTGAGCGATGGAGACCTGCTTGCCGACGGTGTGCAGGTAGTCCTCAGCGTTCTTCCGCTGGACCTGGGACGACTCGTACGTCCAGTGGCAGGGGATGCGCGCGTTGATCCACAGGTCACGCTCGTCGACCGTCACGTGACCTTCGCCGCGGCCGACCTGGGGGCACTCCGCCGAGAACATCAGTGCCGTTCTGGCCTCGGTGTGCTCCTTCTTGAGCTTCAACTCCGCATACCGCAGGCGTCGAAGCGAGATCTGCGCACGAGCCAGTTCGTTGCGGACCTGCTTCAGGTACCGCTCCGCCTCGGGCGGGGTGAGGACAGCGTCCTCGTCGAGGAAGTGGAGGTCAGGCTCCACGGGCATCTCGGTCATGAGGCACCGCCTGCGGCCCACTGGTCCTCAACCGCACGCCCACGCTCAGCGGTCTTCGGGGTGGACATGACGTCCTTCACAAGCCGGTTGTGGTCGCTCTTCTCCGGGCCTGTCATCGTGCCGACCGCGGCGAGCTGCTCGTCGGTCACCTGACGGCGGGCGATCGTGCCGTCCTGATTCCGCGGCAACCCATCGGCCGGCGCGTTCAACGCCTGCTGCTTCTGCCTCACGAGGTCCAGCAGCCGGTTCGCCGCGTCGGCGTTGAGCCGCTCGGCGCGCATGGCGTCCATGACGTCCTGGCGGAACCGGGGAACGTTGTCCAGGTCGGCTTCGGCAAGGCGCTTTTCGAACTCGGCGACCCACTCGGTGTCCACGACGATCCGGGCCTGCGCCGCCTGGTGCTTCGGCGCCGCGCGCTGCCCGGGATCAGCGACAGGGTTCTCCGCGGCGGGGTTGTCGCGGTCGCCTTTCTGCCACTGGGCCAGCGCCACACCGAACCGCTGCGCGGCGTTCCTCAGAGCGTCACCGATGAGGATCTTGACCGCGTCGTGCTGGCCTGAGGGCACCGAGCCGTAGCCGGGCCGGGTGACGCCGCACACGGTGAGGCGGATCCACATGCCGACCGGGGCGCCGAACTGGTCGGTGTCGAGCGAGGGCAGCCCGGTCTCGTCGAGGGCGAACGGCTCCCATGACCAGAACGGGTCCACGTCCAGCAGGCGCTCGGTGACGTCTGCGTGGCCGACGTAGTCGATGTGGATGTGCTTGTTGAAGGTGTAGGCGTTGCAGATCTGGCACCGCTCCTTGCGGTGCCCCTTCTCCGTGCAGGCCCTCCGCGGGCTTGAGCAGTCCGGGCAGGTGACGCGCGGGAGCTTGCCGATCTGCTCGTCTGGGAACGGCTCCCTCAGCTTGAGCAGCGCTTCCCGCTGCTCAACCTCGACCATGGTCACTGCTGGTCGTCTCCTTGATCGTCGTAGTCGTGGCGGTCGTCGGCCCACTCGATGAGCCGCTCGTAGCGCTCAACCGGGTCCGTGACCGGGTCCGGGAGTGAGACGATGGGCGGCCACTCGCGGGCGAGGTAGGCGCTCATGGCGTCTTCGTCGTGGTTCATGCAGCCCCCTGGTGGAGGCGGCGAACGAGCCGGTTACGGCCGGTCGCGATGACCTTGGCGTGGCCGTGGGCTGCGACGTCCTGCCAGCGGACGTGCATCCTGTTGCGTCCGCTCGGGGTGACGTCGAGCACCCGGACGGGACCGCCGTCGTGCCATGCCGGGCAGGACACGATGTCCCCCGCGGTGAGGCGGCCAGTGGTGGCCGCCTCCCGGAGGAACGCCTCAACGTCCTCGCGGGTGAAGCGGCGATGCCCGCCCTCGGTCAGTGCCGACGCGGTGATCAGTCCGAGGGTCTGCCAGCGCGCCACCCGGCGCGGAGTGACCTCCAGCAGGGCGGCAACCCCGCCGGAACGCAGATGCGTCACACCCTGCGGCCAGGAGACCGCGGCGGGAAGGACAGCGGGGGCGCCCACTACTGCTCACCGCCCTGCACAGCGGCGGCCCGCTTCCGGCGGTAAGCGATCAGACGGCAGTTGATTCCCCACCACGTGCGGTGGTGCGGGCTGTCGCCGATCTCGTCCCACTCGGCGTCGAGCAGGTCGAAGAAGTCATCATCGCCGCAGCATCCGCCGTGGGTTTCGCCGACGTAGACGAACAGGTCGCCCTTGTGGGAGGCGAGGGCATGCGCGGCCCACGGGCCGCCGCACGACGGCCAGGACATGAACAGCGCCCGGTCGGGGTGCCTCCCGGCGGCAGAGGCGTCGTCTCGCAGCAGTGGATGGTAGGGCTCGATGACGCCGACGAATTTGTTGTCCGCCGCCTCGTTCGGCTCGTAGGCGATGACATCCGCCCCGGCCTGGGAGAGCTGCCACGCCCAGTACCCGGACCCCGCGCCGACCTCGACCACGCCACGCCCGGCGAGGACATCCGTGATCCACGTGATGTCGCCAGGGCTGGGGATCGACCACGAGTAGGTGGAGACCACGTCGTTGCGGCTGATCCCGAGATCCCGCTCGTACCCGTACGGGGTGACGCCCTGCCAGTGCCGCTCGTCCGTCGAGGGCATCTGGCGGATCACCTCCCAGTACGGGTTCGCGATCCCGTCCGGGACGAGCTGGTCATGCACGGTGCCCGCGATCCGGAACATGGGCTGTCCGAGCCGCATCTCGGTGGCGCCGCGCCTCCAGTAGGAAGCGCAGGCGTCCAGAGCCCGCTCTGTGAACAGGCGTGCCACGTCGGGCACCTGCGTCATCACCTCAGACATGGGTGCCCTCGACGCGGACACCGACGGCGGTCCACCGGGTGGCGCTGTAGTAGGTGAGTGCCTCGTAGCGCACGTAGACGACGGACGCGGCGCTCAGCGCTTTCGCCGCCGCGTGCCAGGCGTCCCGGTCCAGGCGGTGACGCCCGTTCCGGACCCCGGTGAGGGACCCGTACCAGCCGACGTTCCACCCCCACCCGATCGCGGAGTTGTCGCCGGGAACCACCACGTAGTACGGGATGTCGGGAAAGCCGGGCGTGTACTCGCGGGTCCTGTCCGGGTGGTGCACGCGGGCCAGCGACCCCGGCGGCAGATGGAGCACAGCCACCTCAACCGCCGACGGGCGGGCCTCCACGACGAGGCTGGACACGGTCAGGGCGCTCACGCGACCACCCGCGCCTCAGCCTCATCGAGCAGCTTGCGCCCCTCGTTCCACGCGGCGCGGGCATCGGCGTCCCACATCCCGTTGGCGGCGGTGATCACCGCCTGCTCCGAGGTCAGCTCAGGCTGCCGGCGAGCGAGCACAGCGGCGGCCATGATGACGCGGTCATGCGGCACGTCACCTAGGTAGACGAGCACCTGAGCGACCGCAGCCAAGACACGGTCAGCGGGTTGCGGGGCGGCTTCGGTCCTCATGCCTGCTCCTCGTTGGTCTGCTCGGCGCGGTATTCGGCCTCGGTGGCGTCGCGCACGGTCGGGATGGCCGGTAGCGGGAGGGTGCGGACCCGCCGCAGCCAGGAGCAGATCGTGGCGACGACGGACGGGTCCTGGTTGGCGAGCCAGCCCAGGAGCTCGTCATCCCAGTCACCGACCTCCATGCCGCCCATCTCGCGCAGCAGGGCGGTGCGGCACGCGGCGGTCAGGGACTCGCCGGGGGCGGTGCGGATCGCGTCCCACGGCTCGGTCTCGATCGGCCCCTCGGGGATGCGGATCTCAGGCATCAGCCACCGCCAGGGCCTGCTCGGCGTCGAGCTCGGCGCCGTCCGCCTCCGTGAGCGTGACCCACACCCGGATCCGCGCGCCGAGGTACTCGGCGTCCACGCCAAGGCGCCCGGCGTGGTCAGGGGTCGGGTTGCGGTAGCGGTGCACCTCGGGGGTGGCGTCGAGGACCTCCGCGTAGCGGGTGATGGCGGCCCGCCGCTCGCTGAGCGGCGGCTGGTGGTCGGTCTGCCCGCTGAGCAAGCCCGTGTAGAGGCAGAGGGTCCAGGTCGCGCCCGGCAGGTCCTGGCCCAGCAGGTCGAGCAGGGCGTGGGCCGCGATTTGCTGGCCGGTCAGCGTCGGGTTGGCGGTCATGCCGTCACCGCCGGGGCCTGCTCGGCGGCGGCGCGCATCTGCGCAACCATCTCGACGCGGCTGTAGACGGTGCTCCAGCGGTCCAGCGCCTTGGGGTCCTCACCCAGCTCCCGCCGGTGAGCGGACAGGGCGTCCAGGGCGTCGCATGCCAGGTGGTAGGCGGCGGACCGGTCGCCGGGCAGCACTCGGTCAGCGGCCTCGATGACCACGCGGGTGATGTCCACCGACGTCACCCGGGGCGCCTGATAGGTCGTCTCCAGCAGGTCGGCGGCGGCGGTGAGGACCTGGCGGGCGGCCAGCATCGTGACGGCCTCCAGGGCGGGAGCGCTCACGACTGGCCCCCGTCCTGGGACTCGGCCAGCAGCGCCGTCAGCGGGGCGATGGCCACCTCGGGCCGCACATCGTTGCCGTCGACCACGCCCCACAGCTCCGTGATGGGCAGGTCGCCGTCGTCGGTCGCCGGGTACCAGAGCCACTGGTCCGGCTCGCTGCCGAGCGACGCCGCTCCCAGGCGCTCGGCGACCGCGACCGCGCGGCCCTCGTAGGACACCGGCAGGATCGGCTGCCAGCTGGTGACGTCGCCGTACACCGGGCGCCCGTCGGGCGTCGTCTGGATCTGCTCGCGGTGGCCCAGCAGCACGACCCAGGCCAGAGGCAGGGTCGAGCCGTCGGGCACGAGCAGGTCGAGCATGGCCAGCGGCAGGCGCACGGTGATCGGGGAGTCGCTCATGCCCGGCCTCCGCCCTGTGCGGCGAGCGACGCGAGACGGTCGAGCTCCTCGACGGCCTGCGCCGCCTCTCGGAACCCGTCCCGAGCCTGCGCCAGCAGCCCCGCCGCGTCCGACGCCTCGAACACCGCCTGCCCCTCCAGCGGCAACACCCCGTCCGGGGAGGCCAGCAGACCGCAAACCGGTGTCTCTTCGGTGATGCCGTAGGTGATCGTGTTGGCCGTGGAGGCGATCGCCTCGACCGCCTCCGCGAAGAGGCTGAACACGAGGCGCCGCTCCTCCGCGGCGATGGGCAGCGTCGTGAGCCGCTTCGCGAACGCGGCCAACTCCTCGGCGGTCATCACGGCGACCGACGGGGCAACCGCCGGCGCGTGGGCGATACTGGTGGTCATGACTTCCTGCTCCTCTTCTGAGGGTCTTTGAGCGGGTGGTCAGCGGGTCTGGTCGGTCGCACGGCCAGGCCCGCACTTAGTTGGGGGCGGGGGTAAGGCCCGCCCGGCGGGCCTTACGCCGCTCCGCCTCACTGCGGCGCACGATCGCCACCCCTTCACGGCGGAGGACGTTCTCCAGCGACTGGCCCCGCTCCTTCTTCTGCACGCGGCGAGACTGACGCGGGGTAAGCGCGTTTCGACCGGTCTGGGTCAGGTAGCGGGTCATGCGCTGCTCCATGTCGAGCATGTGAATCTCCAGTTCAGGGGGTAGGGGTGGGCTCGCGGTCGGCCTCACGGTCCAGCGCGGCCAGCTCACCGGCGCGGGCGAACACCCCGATGGAGCAGTAGGCGCCACCGATGGCCTGCATCTCGCACGGGCTCAGCGCGGCGTTCACGATGCCCTCCTCTCTGGGACGCCGCCCGGCTGGATGAAGCCCTTTTCCAACAGGTAGGGGCGGACCAGAGCGGCGATGGTGGCGAGCACAGAGGGGTCTTCAACCACGGGGGGAAGCCCCTGCTCGGCACGGGTTCGGCGGACCCACTCGGCGACCCATTCGCGGTCGACTTCGTAGGCCATCAGGTGACGCTCACTTCGGCGGTGGCGGAGTTTTCGGTCTGGGCGTCACGGTCGATGGCGGACATGCTGATGGAGAGGACCCTGCAGAGGCGGGCGGCCTTGACGACGGGGAGCGCCTTGTTTTCCAGTTCCCAGTTCCGTAGGGCTGGCGCGGTGACCTCGGCCCGTTTGGCCAGGTCAGCGACGCTCAGACCCCGCGCCTCGCGGAAGGCTCGTAGTGCGGGTCCGTTCTGGCGGACCGTGGAGGTCGGCGGCATGTTGGAAACATTAGGAACCAGTAGGAGCGACGTCAACCCCTATAAGGGAATCAACCAGAACCAATAGGAATCAAATTCCTGTCCGCACCAGGAGCCCCAACCGCTTCACGTGACGCACTGAACAGGGACGCCACGTTCCGACAAGAAACGTTGACGTTTCCTAGTGCTTCCTTCAAGCTCCTCTTGGAGCACACTGAGTCCACCGGCCACCCACACAGGGAGCGTGACGTGAGTACCACCGAAGCCGCCTGGCATCGCCTGGGCGACCTCCTGGTCACCCGCCGCGTACAACTAGACCCCCGCTACGCCAACCGGCGGCTCTTCGCCGCCGATACACACTCAGGCAAGGAGGGCAGTTGGTACCGGATGATCACCAGCGTTGAGAACGGCGGACGAGACAACTACTCCCGTGAGACCAAAGCCGCCCTAGAAAGGGCCTACCAGCTCCGTCCAGGGTCTTTCGATCACAGTCTCCGCAGCGGAGAGCTGGAGGTGCTACGTGAGCCGGCCATGACAGCTCCTGCGGCCACTGGAGAAGGCCACTCTCCGTCCGACTTTCGTAAGGCGCTGGAAGATCTACGTACCTACGCGACCGAGGAAGGCAAGACCGTAGGCGAGGTACTTATTGACTACGGCCTTGATGTTGCAGACCTCGTTGTGCCGGATGCGCTACCACCAGACCCGATCCTCGCGGAGATCGACGCCTCGGATATCTCAGAAGAGACCAAGGCCACGCTGCGCGGGCTGCACCTTGAGAACCGGGCGAAGCGGTTCGAGGAAGCCCGTTTGGCACGAAAAAAGCTGAACGATGAGTAAACCGTTCAGCTTTTCGCGCGTCTGTCGCTAGCTTGGGCGACCTTCGGTCTGGACTGGGTTCGCACCGAACCCGTTCATGCTGCGGGTTGCCGCCACATCAAGCCTGGCGATCAAGTCGCTGCGCACTCCCAGGGCGAAGAAGCGATCGATGGTGAGGACCTGCTTGGCGATCGTTTCGGCGTGCGTTTTTGTAATCTGTTTCACACACTGAGAGTGGTACATCATTATGGCCCACCCGGAAACCGTCAGGGCGATGCCCAAAATGGCGTCGAATGCCTTAGGGGATGTGATGTCCAGGAGAGAAACCTCAGCCCCGACCGCAGCCCACATCGTCAAGGACAGGCACGTCAGGGCGAGTGCCATACCTGTTGGATAACTCTTCAAAAATCCTGCCTTCCAGCCGCGTTCCCCACGTGCGACCAAATCGCGATTCGTTCCGAGGCGAGACGCGATAACCCCTCACACCCTAGGCGAGGTCACCGACAGATGGAACAGCCCAATTCCCCATATAGCGGCTGGTCGACTCTCATCCCACCTGCCCGTTCATAAAAAATCACCGACAGTAATTGAAAATACAAACTTCCCCGCCGGGATGACCCGTTTTCCCCAAAGGCCGGAAGGCGAGGTAGCATGCCCCTAACTATCCCGACAGCGCCCAGACCCCCACTAGAGCCGCCACAGAGGATTAAGCCTCGACGGGTCGAAGATCTTGCTCCCCCGCAGGATCGCCGAGCGCACGAAAACCCGCTCCAGGACCAGTGCGATCACCGCGCGCCGCCGCGACGCCTCCAACTCCTCATCGAGCAAGAACGCCTCCATGCCCGCCGGATCGTCGGGCAACCCGTCCAAAACCCTCGTCACATCCGCCCTGCCCAGCAGCGACCGTGCGGCCTCCATGCGGGCCTGAAGCGGTTTACGGGCGGCCATCCACTCCATTCGGGAGATCTCCCCCGCCCCATGGTCGGCGGCCAGTGCCACCAGCTCCTGCTCACACTCCGCGATCTCCGCGAATACTTCCGTCTCGTCTGGCCCCGACTGGTCATCCCGCAGAGCGCTACGAAACCCCGGCGTCGTCAAGATCTGCGCTGCGCCCGCCGCGATCACCACGTCCACGTACTCGGTGCGTACAGCCATCCGCCCGCAGCCAGGCCGGCCTGGCTGCCCATCGCACAAGTACATGCGTTTGCCGCCAGACTTACTGCGGCCCGTCATGCGGTTCTTGCACAAGTCGCAGTAGATGAGCCCTGTCAGCAGATACCGGCCGGTGGCTCCCGGGGAAAGCCTGCGCGCCGGATCGCTCAGGAGCGCGCGAAGCCGCGTGGAGTCAGCGAGGCTGATGATCGCAGGCCACTGCCCCACCCCGGTGATCTCCCCCAGGCGCACACGGCGCGTCTCGTGGCGGGAACGAGGCCGGTGTTCTCTCATGCCGGCGATCCTGGCTGAGGCCAGAACCCGGGCCAGCGTCCCGGTGCTCCACTCTCCAGCAAAGGCTGTCGGGACGCCGCGTTGGCCGAAATCGCGGGCGATCGCGGCAGCGGTCTCGTCCTCAGCGAGGCGGCGTTGAATCTCCTGCGCTATGTCGCCTTGGCCGACTTCCGCCAAGGAACGCACCTGTGCGGCCGTCCAGATGCCCGCAGAGCTCGTAGGGATGCCCCGCCGGTTCAAGTCCCTACACACGCCCGCCAACGCCTCTCCGGCCAGTACGCGCCGCGCGCATTCCCTAATGATCTCCGCCTCCTCGGGGATGATCTCCTCCCGAACAAGTCGGTGCGGCGGCTCCGGCCGGTCATAGATGCGGCGATACCCGTACGGGCGATATCCGCCCCCCGTCGACTTCCCTTCCTTGGCCAGCACCAGATGCTTCGTCTTGAGCCGGTCGGCTTTGTGCTCGGACTCGAAGCGGGCCACAGCGCCGAGTTGCCGGGCCACCATCCGCCCCGACGGGGTCGACAGGTCCAGCGGCCCGGCCTTCACCGTGTGGGTGACAATCCCGCGGGGGTCGCAGATGCTGATGTACTCCTCCAACTCGGTGGGTGAGCGGTGGAGACGGTCAGTGTGCCAGGCCAGGACCGCGGCGGCTTTGCCGTCCTGGAGGTCGGCGAGGAGTCTGCGGTATTCCGGTCGGGGTTTGCCGCTGTAGGCGGACAGGTCGTTGTCGACGTAGACCTCGATGACGTCCCAGCCGAGTCGGGCGGCGAGTTTACGGCAGTCGCTGGTCTGGCTTTTGACGCCGAGACCTGCGCCTTCGCGGTCATCTGAGATACGGACGTAGATCACACAGGAGGGGTGTTGAGGTGCTGGGGTCATGTCCCCTATTTAAGCACCGCCGGAGACGACCCCCCATCCTCTCTCGCTCAGTCCCGCCCCGAGTTCCGCCGCCACATGCGCGCCGTATGGCGTGGCGGCGCGGGAACCGACGACCGCGACGGATCTGAGGCAGGAGAACCGCAGGTCGGCGTCACCGCGGAGCCAGAGCCCATGGGGCCGGGAGCCTCCCAGGTCATCCAGTTGGCTCGGCCACTCGGCGTCGCCGGGAATCACCAGCCTGGCCCCTATCCGCTCGCCCTCGGCCAGGTCGCGCTCGGGATCGGCCGTCCTCAGCCGGGCCGCCCAGGAGGCGACCGTCCGGTCGAACCTGGCCGCGAGCCGCCCGTCCCACGCGGCTCCCCTGCCGTCGCCCGCCCCTGACCCGACGTCGGGCGCGCCGGAACCTCCTCCACGTGGGTCCGAGTCCCCGCCGCATGGACCGGAGCCTCCAGCCGGGCGGCCGTGGGTATCGGCGAACCAGCGAGTGAAATCCGCGTCCGCGCCGCCCTCCCGGACCAGGGTGACGGCGGCCTGCGGTCCGCGCAGGGCGACGAGCGCGCCCAGCGCGGTGTCACCTGGTTCGGCCAGGCGCATCAGGGTGAGCCGAGCGAGCCTGTCGTTCAACGTTCTTCCCCCAGCCACAGCCCGAGGGCGGAGTTGGTCTCGTGGAGCTCCGGCCGGTCCTTGCCGGCGAGATCGGCCAGGGTCCAGGCCAATTTGAGGATCCGGTCGAGACCCCGGGCGCTCAGCAGGCCGCTGTCGAGATGCCGGAGCAGCGGCGACATCGCCGCGGGTGGCGGCCGGTATTCGGTGTGGAGGGCGCGGGCGGGCATCTCCGCGTTGCAGCGCCACGGCGTGTTCGCGAACCGCTTGGCGGCGCGCTCACGGGCGAGCAGCACCCGCTCCGCCACCACCCTGCTGGGCTCGATGAAACGGCGGTCGGCGAGGAGCTCACGCCGGGTCGACCGGAACAGGCCGACCTTGACGTCCACCCGGTCGAGCAGCGGGCCGGAGAGCCGGGCGAGGTAGCGGCGGCGGGCGGCGGGAGCGCACGCGCACGGGTCGTCGGGGGTGGAGGGCCGCGCACACGGGCACCTGTTGGCCGCCAGCACCAGGGCGAACCTGGCGGGAAAGGTCACCGCCCCCAGCGCCCTGGAGACCGTCACCCGGCCCGATTCGAGTGGCTGCCTGAGCGCGTCGAGGACCGTCGTCGAGAACTCTGGCGCCTCGTCGAGAAAGAGCACCCCTCGGTGGGCCAGTGAGACCGCACCCGGGCGGATCATCCCGCCGCCCCCACCGACGACGGACGCGACGGTCGCGGTGTGGTGTGGTGCCACGAACGGCGGGCGGACCAGCAGGGGGCGGTCCTTGGGCAGCACCCCGGCGACCGAGTGTATGGCGGTCACCTCCAGGGCCTGATCCCATTCCAGAGCCGGGAGCAGGGTCGGCAGCCGCTCGGCGAGCATGGTCTTGCCGGTGCCGGGAGGACCGAGCATCCACAGATTGTGACCACCGGCGGCGCAGACCTCCAGCGCACGGCGGGCAAGGGGTTGCCCGGCGACGTCTCCCAGGTCGGGAACGACCTCGGCACCATCCCCGGCACTGTCCCCGGCACTGTCACCGAGATCGTTTCCGAGGCCGTCCCCGGTGCCGTGGACGACCTCGCCGGGGCGTCCCGGGGGAAGCGGGCGCGCACCCCGGTGGCCCAGCCCTCCCGCACCCTCCGGGACGCCTTCCGGCGACTCGTCGCTCCGCAGCCAGCTCACCAGCGCGCCCAGGGTGGTCGCGGGGATCACGGTCACGCCCGGCACGAGACCCGCCTCGGCGGCGTTGCGCGCGGGGACGACGACGGTGCGGGCACCTGCGGCGACGGCTGCCAGCACGGCGGGGAGAACGCCCCGCACCGGCCTCACCGAGCCGTCGAGACCCAGCTCACCCAGGAAGAACGGCTCGGCGACCCTGGCCGCGGGCACGAATCCGGCCGCCGCGAGCAGGGCCACGGCGATCGCGACGTCGAAGAGGCTTCCCCGCTTGGGGAGGCTGGCGGGAAACAGGCTGACGGTGATCCGGGTGTCGGGCCACGCGTATCGGCTGTTGACCAGGGCGGAGCGGACCCGGTCGCGGGCCTCGCTCAGCGCGGTGTCGAGCATGCCGATCAGGTGCAGACCCGCGACGCCGCTGCCGACGTCGGCCTCGACCTCGACGAGACGGCCGGTCACCCCGACCAGGGCGACGCAGCGCGTGCGTGCGACGGCCATTCACCCCACCCCCCAAGGGGAGCGAATGATCCCGGACAGGCCAGGAGACATCAGCACACCCCCCGCTCGTAGCGGATGGCGAAATCCCCGGCGAACCGCTCAAGGGCGACGACGTCGACGCGGATCGCGTCGAACCTCTCCTGGTGCTCGGCGACCCATCTGGCCACGAGCACGCGCAGGCGAGCGATCTTCGCATCGGTGACCGCCTCGTAGGCGGTGCCGTGACGGCGGCCGGAGCGGGTCTTCACCTCCACCGCGACGAGCGTGCGCCCCTCCCGGGCGACGACGTCGATCTCCCCGTCCGGGCACCGCCAGTTGCGATCCAGGATCTGCAGGTCGTGCGCGAGCAGATAGTCGACGGCGATCTGCTCGCCGTACTTGCCGAGCTCATCCTTCGCGGCCATGGAACCACCTCCGGTTCCCGACCTTCGCTCAGCTCACCCCACCTCCAAGGAGCCGAACGAGACTCTGTGGACAACCGGCCGGACACGGGGCGCGCCTGTGGACAACACCTCAGGGCCCATCCCGCGAGCCCTTCCCCACTCCGGCCCGCGGACAGTGGTCTCTCAGCTCACCAATGGTCAAAACACCGCAAAGCCTCTCAGGAGGAGAAGCCCTCCTTCGGCATCTCCAGATCGGGCTTGGCGAGCTCCTCAACGTTCACGTCCTTGAAGGTCACCACTCGGACATTCTTGACAAACCTCGCTGGCCGGTACATATCCCAGACCCAGGCGTCCTGCATCTTCACGTCGAAGAACACGTCACCGTTCTCGGCGGTCCGCACGTCGAGATCGACGGAGTTGGTGAGATAGAAGCGCCGCTCAGTCTCCACGACGTATGTGAACAGGCCGACAACGTCGCGGTACTCACGGTAAAGCTGCAGCTCCATCTCGGTTTCGTACTTTTCGAGATCCTCTGCGCTCATACCGGTCCTCCTGTTAAACGCCCACCCCGGCCCGCCCGATCAGACGGCACCGGCCCCCACTTCATTCTCACCCATCACCTCGCCCGCTCCTGACCGTGCCACCGTCGAGAACGAGAAGCGGTGGTCCGGACACGGCCCGTAGGTGCTGAGAGCCCTGCGATGATCGACGGTGCCATACCCCTTGTGCACGGCGAATCCGTACCGGGGATGGCGTTCGTGCAACGCGACCATCATCTCGTCCCGCGTCACCTTGGCCACGATCGAGGCCGCGGCGATGCAGGCCGCGACCTGATCTCCCTTCCACACCCCCAGTGACGGTACGGGCAGTCCGGGAACGGGGAACCCGTCGGTGAGCACGTAGCCGGGGTGGCATGGAAGCCGTGCCACGACCCTGCGCATTCCATCGATGTTGGATCTGTGCAGACCACGGGCGTCGATCTCACCCGGCGGGATCACCAGCACGCTCACCGCCTCCGCGGTCACCGTGATCCGCTCGTACAGCGACTCGCGGCGGGATGCCGTCAGCTGCTTGGAATCACCCAGGCCGTCGATCCGGCCGCCCAGCACCACGGCGGCGATCACCAGAGGCCCGGCACAGGCGCCCCGGCCCGCCTCGTCGACCCCCGCCACGGGACCGAGCCCGCGGCGGTCAAGAGCCCGCTCGTAGCCGTACAGCCCTAGATCGCGCCGGACCACGCTGGGTTTGGGGCGAAACGCAACCGTCATGGCACCTCGGGTGACACAGCGACCATGACCAGAGAGTACGCCCCCTCCGGTGCATTCGGTACCGCTATCCCACCTTGAGAAAGCTCTCCGGCCTCGAAAGGATCGTGGCCCTGGAGAACGGCCAGTAGATCGCCACGGCACGGCCGATGACGTCGTCCTCGGAGATCGACCCGTCCCCCTGCCGCTTCTCGTGGGCGCGCGAGTCGGCGGAGGCGGTGCGATGGTCGCCCATCACCCACAGGCGGCCCTCGGGTACGACCTTCTGGAACGCATCCCCCGAGGGGAAATCCTCGGAGTACAGGTAGGAGCCCTCTTCGAGCGGCACTCCGTTGACCGTGATCCGCCTCTTGGCGTCACAGCACTTCACCGTGTCACCACCGACCCCGATGACCCGCTTGATGGTGTCCTCGCCGTTCCAGCCCTTGAAGACCACGATGTCGCCACGCTCGGCGTCACCGTGCAGCTTGTTGACGACCACCCGGTCGTCCACCTGAAGGGTGTTCTCCATCGACTCCGACGGGATGTAGAACGACTGGAAGACGAAGACCTGCAACAGCAGCGCCACCACCACCCCGCACGCCAGCAGGAACAGCGACTCACGCAGGTTGCCGCCCTTGCCGGACTTCTTGTTCTTGTCAGCCTCGGGTTCCGCGGTCATGAGGTTCGGTCACCGCCTTGAAGCCGGCGACGACGCCACAGCACCAGCGGCACGGCGCCCACGAAGCCTGCGAGGAACGGGGTCGCCCCTCCCACCGCCGCGGCGGCTTTGAGGGCCGGCTGACCGAAGGTGTCGGGAATGGGAATGGTCGCGGCCCTGGAGAACGGCCACACCTTCACGAAGGCCCGGCCGATCACCTTGTCCACCGAGATCGTCCCACCACCGGGATCGCCCAGGTGGGAGCGGGAGTCGAGGGAGACCATCCGATGGTCGCCCATCACCCACAGGCGGCCCTCGGGGACCTTGGCCTCGAAGAACTTCTGGGACGGCACGTCACCCGGGTATAGGTAGTCCTCGTTGATGGGGACCCCGTTGACCGTCACCCGCCCCTGGGCGTCGCAGCACTTCACCGTGTCACCGCCGACGCCGATGACCCGCTTGATGTAGTCCTTCTCGCCGGGGACCAAGCCGAAGGCGGTTCCGACCCACTGGAAGAAGCCCGCGACCGGGTTGGACGGCTCCTCAAGGTCGATCTCGGGATCCCAGGAGTCGACACCGGAGAACACCACCACGTCGCCGCGCTCGATGTCGCGGACGCGGTAGACGAGCTTGTTGACCAGGACCCGATCGTTCGTGAGGAGGGTGTTCTCCATCGACTCCGAAGGGATGTAGAACGCCTGGATCACGAAGGTCTTGATTATGAGGGCGAGCACCACAGCCACGACGATCAGGACAGGCAGCTCCTTCCAGAAGGAGCCCTTCTTCTTGTCCTTGTCGCCCTCGGCGTTCTTCTGAGTGTCTTCGGCGACCACGTCCACCTCGTCCTCGACAGGTCGACGCGAGACTGCGCCGTACTCCCGGTCTTCGCTAGTCATCGCTGACGAGCCTAGATGATGGGCGGTACCAAGTGGTCGAGTGACGGGGTACCGCATAGCCATGCGTATTGCCATAGGAGGTCAAACCTCCTCACATGCGACTGGCCCGCTCCCCGGAAAGGGCGCGGGCCAGTGCGGCGACTACCGAACGCCTAGCGGGCGTCGCGCTTCTCGCGAATACGGGCGGCCTTGCCGCGCAGGTCACGCATGTAGTAGAGCTTGGCCCGGCGGACATCGCCACGGGTCACGAGGACGATCTTCTCGATGACCGGGCTGTGCACCGGGAAGGTGCGCTCGACGCCGACGCTGTAGCTGACCTTGCGGACCGTGAAGGTCTCGCGGGCGCCACCGCCCTGGCGGCGAAGAACGAAGCCCTTGAAGACCTGGACACGGGACCTGCTGCCCTCAATGACCCGAACGTGGACCTCGAGCGTGTCACCGGGCCGGAAGTTCGGGATGTCGGTGCGGAGCGCGGACTTCTCGAGCTCGCTGATCAGCGTGTGCATGGCAGTGGTACCTCATTTTTAAACGCACACGGAGGTCCATCCGGCCGCGACGGAGCGGCGTCGTGATGGACACGCGTGCTGACGTGGACTGTGTCTCGGAGCCGGAACCGTCTACCCGGCGGCGCATGCGCCGCGCTGAGACCGGCCTGGAGGCCGGAAGGCAGTCGGCGGCAACGCTTCAGTCTGCCATATTTTCCCGACCGATCGGAAATCAGCCGGTCAGAGCGGCCGGGCCTGCCCCCTGTCAGCGCCGTATCGGCCCCACATCGGCCTCACATCGGCCCCATGTCGGCCCCGTGTCGGCCCCACCGGTCAGGGGACGGAAACGATCAGGGGGCCGGGTTCGCGGGGCCGGTCCCCGGCAGGTCGAGCTCGGACAGGAGCTGCCTGTCGTGCTTGTCCAGGCTCTGTGGGTCGAGCGCCGCCAGCAGTTCGGGCCGGTTCCTCGCGGTACGGCGCAGCGCCTGGTCTCGCCGCCACCGAGCGATCTTTCCGTGATGCCCGGAGAGCAGGATCTCCGGCACCTCGTGCCCCCGCCACTCGGGCGGTTTGGTGTAGACGGGGCCCTCTAGGAGGTTCTCCATCGCGCCGGGCGCGAAGGAGTCGTCCACGACCGAGTGGACGTTGCCGAGCACGCCCGGCAGCAGCCGCCCGATGGCCTCGATCATCACCAGCACGGCCACCTCGCCCCCGGCGAGCACGTAGTCGCCGATGCTGACCTCGTCCACGCGCACGCGCGCGCCGTACTCGGCCATCACTCTGGAGTCGATGCCCTCGTAGCGGGCCGGGGTGAACAGCAGCCAGGGCTCGGCGGCGTACTCCATCGCCAGCCTCTGGGTGAAGGGCACACCGCTGGGGGTCGGCACGATCATCCGCGGCAGTGCCGCGGGGTCCGCGGAGAGGACCTCGTCGAGGGCCTCCCCCCAGGGTCCGGGCTTCATGACCATGCCGGGGCCGCCCCCGTAGGGTGTGTCGTCCACGGTGCGGTGCACGTCGTGGGCGTGGTCACGGAGCTGGTGGAGATGTACGTCGAGGATGCCGCGCTCGCGGGCCTTGCCGATGAGGGAGACGTCGAGGGGGGCGAAGTACTCGGGGAAGATCGAGATGACGTCGACGCGCATGTCAGACGATCTCGTCCGGATCGAGCAGTCCCGCCGGGGCGTCCACGACGAGGATGCCCTCCTCAAGGTCGATCACCGGGACCAGCGCCTTGACGAACGGCACGTAGACCTCGGCCTTTCCACGCCGTACGACGAGCAGGTCCTGGCCGTGGTGGAGCACGTCGGACACCTCGCCCACCCGCTCGCCGTCGGGCTTGACCACGGCGAGGCCGATGAGCTGGTGGTCGTAGAACTCGTCGGGGTCGTCGGACGGCGGGATGTCCGCCGAGTCGATGACGAGCATGGTGCCGCGGAGCTCCTCGGCGCGGTCGCGATCACTCACGCCCTCGAACCTGACCAGCAGGATCCCCGAATGCCAGCGGCAGGACTCGACGACCAGGGGGCCGGTCGACGCGGGGTCGGTGGCCAGTGCGGTGCCCGGGGCGAAGCGCCTGTCAGGCTCGTCGGTGCGCACCTCCACGGACACGTCTCCGCGGAGTCCGTGTGGGCGGCCGATCCGCCCTACGACGAGCTGCACGCCCGCCTCCTCACATAGTGGTGCCGGTAGAAAGCAGACGGGCCACCCACGCTGGGCGGGTGGCCCGTTCGCTCGATTGGACGCGTCCGCCGGCTAGCGGGCCTCGTTCAGGTCGATCAGATCGACCCGGACGTACTTGCCGTCGCCGAGGGCGTTCACGACCGTGCGAAGCGCCTTGGCCGTACGGCCACCGCGGCCGATGACCTTACCGAGGTCCTCGGGGTGCACCCGGACCTCAAGCACACGCCCGCTGCGGATGCGGCGAGCGTGAACCTGGACATCGTCGGGGTATTCGACAATGCCCTTCACCAGGTGCTCGAGGGCCTCCTCAAGCACCTCAGGCCTCGCCTTCCGGCTTCTCCTCGGCGGCCGCGGTGGGCTCAGCCGGGGTCTCGGCGGGGGCCTCTTCAGCCTTGGGAGCCGCCTTGCGGGGCGACTTCTTCGGCGTGGTGGCGGCTTCCAGAGACAGTGCCTCCTTGGCCGCGGCCTCGTAGACGGCGTGGCGGTCGGCCTTGGGCTCGGCGACCAGGAGCGGAGCCGGGGCCGACTCGCCCTTGAACTTCTGCCAGTCGCCGGTGAGCTTGAGAAGCTTGAGGACGGGCTCGGTCGGCTGTGCGCCGACACCCAGCCAGTAGGCCGCCCGCTCGGAGTCGACCTCGATGCGCGAGGGGTTCTCCTTCGGGTGGTAGAGGCCGATCTCCTCGATCGCCCGGCCGTCACGCTTGGTGCGGCTGTCGGCGATGACGATGCGGTACTGCGGGTTGCGGATCATGCCGAGCCGCTTGAGCTTGATCTTGACTGCCACTGGTGTGGTCTCTCCTGCATTAGAGCGTGGGTGAGCGGCGTCTCATCGAGTGGGGCACGAGGAGAGGACCGATCGAGGGACAGGCATGGCACGCGGGAGTGAGAGGGCAACCACGTGTCACGATGTTCCAACATGTCATTGTGCCAGACGTGCGCGGGTGCCCGGCCAATCAACGACCATCCCCTGCGGCGGCCGGAGGGCAAATCTCGGTAATCCACGTGTGTCCGGACCCCTGGTGAGTCCGGCCTGCTGCGCTAAATGGCCGCCGTGGCAACCACCCTCAGATCTCTGCTGCTGACCGCGACCGGATCCATCACCGTGCTGGGAGCGGTGCTGACCATCAGGGCGACCCCTGCCGGTCAGGCCGACGCGCCTCCGGCGTCCTCCTCGTCTCCTGCCGGAACCCCGGAAACCGGCCACGGCGGCGCCCCCCGGCCCTCTCACGTCCCGCGAGGAACGTCCGTGCCACCTGGAATGCCCGTGCCGCCTGGAACGTCCGTGCCGCCCGGGGCTCCGCTCCTGCCCGGGGCTCTACTCCTGCCCGGGGCTCCGGCACAGCCGGGAGCGCCCGCCCCGCCGGGGACGACCTCACGGCTCGGAGCCCCCCTCCTGCCCGAGGCACCGATCCTGCCGGGAGGCGCCCAGGCGCCGGAGATCCCCGCACTCCCGGGAACACCCGCGTGGCCCGCGTACCCGCCGTACGGTCCGTCGGCCGGGATGCCGTGGTGGGAGCCCTATTTCGGACGCACCCCGAGCAGTTCGAGCGCGGCCACGAGGATGAACCCCACGACGATGACCACCCAGATCCATCTGGCACGCCTGTGGAAGGAGCCGTCGCTCATTTCTGACCGGGGAGCTTGAACTTCGAGGGGTCGAAGCCCGGCGGCAGCTCCAGGCCAGGAGGCGGCTGCTGCCTGGAACCGAGCTTGCCGAGGAGGCCGTTCCCGGCCGGGGTCGCGGGTTCGCCGGTCTCGGCGGGGGCGGCCTTGCCGAGCGCCGCCTTGCGCGGGTCACCGCTGACCCTGCGCCCCTTGGCCGCCTTCTTCTGCGCGGCCTTGGCTCCCTTGCGACCGCCGGGCATGCCGGGGATGCCCATGCCGCCGGCCATCCGCTTCATCATCTTCTGAGCGTCGAAGAAGCGGGTGACCAGGCCGCTCACCTCGGTCACCGTCACGCCGGAGCCCTTCGCGATACGGGAGCGGCGTGAGCCGTCGATCATCTTCGGGTTGTGGCGCTCGGCGGGGGTCATGGAGCGGATGATGGCGGCGATGCGGTCGAGGTCGCGGTCGTCCACCTGGTTGAGCTGATCACGCATCTGTCCCATGCCGGGCATCATGCCGAGCAGGTTCTTGATGGGGCCCATCTTCTGGACCATCATCATCTGCTCGAGGAAGTCCTCCAGCGTGAAACCCTCGCCCGAGGTGAGCTTGCTCGCCATCTTGGCGGTCTCGGCCTCGTCGAAGGTCTTCTGGGCCTGCTCGATCAGGGTGAGGATGTCACCCATGTCGAGGATGCGGGAGGCCATCCGGTCCGGGTGGAAGGCGTCGAAGTCCTCGAGCTTCTCACCGGTGGACGCGAACATGATCGGCCTGCCGGTGATGTGGCGGACCGACAGTGCGGCGCCACCGCGGGCGTCGCCGTCGAGCTTGGTCAGCACGACACCGTCGAAACCGACGCCCTCCATGAATGCCTGGGCCGTGGTCACGGCGTCCTGGCCGATCATCGCGTCGACGACGAAGAGGACCTCGTCGGGCGAGACCGCGTCACGGATGTCGGCCGCCTGCCTCATCAGCTCCTGGTCGATGCCCAGGCGGCCCGCGGTGTCGATGATGACGATGTCGTGCTGCTGCCGCTTGGCGTGGTCGATCGACTGGCGGGCCACCGCGACCGGGTCGCCGACGCCGTTTCCCGGCTCGGGCGCGTAGACCGCGACGCCCGCACGCTCGGCCACGACCGAGAGCTGCTGTACCGCGTTGGGCCGCTGAAGGTCGGCGGCGACCAGCAGCGGCGTGTGGTTCTGCTCACGCAGCCAGCGGGCGAGCTTGCCGGCCAGGGTCGTCTTGCCCGCGCCCTGCAGGCCCGCGAGCATGATGACGGTCGGCGGGTTCTTGGCATGGCGAAGCCGCCGGGTCTCTCCGCCGAGGATCCCGATGAGCTCGTCATTGACGATCTTGACGACCTGCTGCGCCGGGTTCAGCGCCTGGGAGACCTCGGCACCTCGTGCGCGCTCCTTGACCTGAGCGACGAATGCCTTGACCACGGGCAGCGCGACGTCGGCCTCGAGAAGCGCGATGCGGATCTCGCGGCAGGTCGCGTCGATGTCGGCCTCGGAGAGCCGACCCTTGGATCGAAGGGAGGAGAAGACCGATGTCAGCCGGTCGGAAAGCGTCTCGAACACGTGATTGGCCAGCCTCTGCGCTACAGGTCTGCGACTCGACCTCCCAGCCTATCCGCTGGGAGGTGCGACTGACGCCCTCCCGCGGTCAGCGGCCCCAGCCGGGAAGGGCCATCCGCACGGTGAGCGCGTGCTCCACGAGCGTGATGAGCGTGGTCTTCACCGCGTCGCGCGAGCGGGCGTCGGTCCTGGAGATGGGGATGTGCGGCGCCAGCGTCAGCGCCTCGCGTACCTCCTCCTCACCGTGCAGGTAGTTACCGTCCCACCCGTTGACCGCGACGACGAAGGGGAGCTTGGCCTCCTCGAAGTAGTCGATCGCCGGGAAGCTGTCGGCCAGCCTCCGGGTGTCGACGAGCACGACCGCGCCGATCGCACCGCGGACCAGGTCGTCCCACATGAACCAGAACCGGTGCTGGCCGGGCGTGCCGAACAGGTACAGGATCAGGTCGCGGTCCAGCGAGACACGGCCGAAGTCCATCGCGACCGTGGTGGTGGTCTTGTTCGGTGTGAGGTCGAGATCGTCGATCCCGGCGCTGGCGTCGGTCATCACCGCCTCCGTGGTCAGCGGCAGGATCTCCGACACCGCCCCCACGAACGTGGTCTTACCGACACCGAATCCCCCCGCGACAACGATTTTCGTCGATGTCAGGCCGCCGCCGCGGCTAGAGCCTGCGAAGTCCACTGAGCACCCTTTCCAGCAGGTTGAGATCCGGCTTGCCCGCGTCCAGCTGAGGCTGATGCAGCTGGACCAGACCCTCGGCGGCCATGTCGGCGACGAGGATCCGGGTCACGCCGAGCGGGATGCGGAGCATCGCGGAGATCTCAGCGACCGAACGCACTTGCCGGCACAGGGCACTTATCGCCTGATACTCCGGAGTGCGGGTGGATAAATCGTGATGTATAGAGGTCGCCGAGGAGACCAGAGCCTCCAGGGCGAGTTGGATCCGAGGGGCGGTACGCCCCCCGGTCACTGCATACGGGCGGACGAGGGAGCTCTGCTCCGACGGCGCCGGCTGCATGAGATGCGAAGGACCACCCTGTTGCCGGTGGGGGTCGTCCATCGATTGGTAGGGAAACCCGCCGTGCGGGTCACCCTCACCGGTCCAGCCGCGGCCTGCCACGGCAGCCTCCTAGCGTCATCGCCGTCACCGTGAGTGGGAAGACTGCAGTTCCGCACGGACGGCCGGGGTCAGCACCTGACCTGCCCGCTCGACGAGCATCGTCATCTGGTAGGCCACCAGTCCCATGTCACAGTCGGCGGCGGCCAGCACCGCCAGACAGGAACCGTCACTGATGGACATGATGAGGAGCAGCCCTCGTTGCATCTCCACCACGGTCTGGGTGACCGCGCCGCCTTCGAAAACCCGCGAGGCGCCCTGGGTCAGGCTGATCAGGCCGGCCGCGACCGCGGCCAGCTGGTCCGCCCTGTCCCTGGGAAATCCGTCGGAATACGCCAACGGCAGACCGTCCGCCGACACGACGACCGTGTGCGCCACACCTGGGACGTTGTTCACAAAGTCAGTGATCAGCCAATTGACCCCCCGGGCGGCCTGGCTCATTTCGCGCACGTGTCATCCTCCTTGGCGACCATGATGAGCTCGCTCACCGGTCCTCCTTGTTTCCTTCAACGTCCCGGCCGAAGTCGGGATACGGCCGTCCGTCTCCGGCTTCGCCCCTGGCTGCCGCGCGGCCCTGCCGTACTCCCTGCTGGAAGCTCGCCAACCTGTTGCGCACCGCCTCCGGGGAGACAGTCGGCCGGAGCACGGGAGCTTGGGGAGCCGCGCTCAGGTCGGGCGCGGCCGTACCGGGCACCAGGTTCGCCTTGGGCACCCGCTTGGGCAGCCCGGAACCGGTGATCCCGCCACGTGTGGGCTCACTGGCGGCCTTGGCCGCCTGCCAGCCCACATCGGCGGGCGACGACCAGCCGTTCCCCTGCGCGGGGGCGACCGGTTGTGAGAGCTGGACGGTCTCCTGAACGGCCTGGACCGGCTGAACCGGTTCGACCTCCTGGCCCCGTTCCTCGACGGCCGGGACCGGCTCGACCTTCTTGAACCAGTCGGACTCGACGGCCGCGAAGATCGGCAGAAACTCCTCCTTCGCCTCTTCCATCGGCGAGGAGTCGGGGATCACCGGCAGCGGGCCGGTGTTGTCCGCCGGGTCGAACGGACGCCGCCCGAACAGGCCGGAGTCGCCGGTGGACGGCCATCCTCCGGAGTCTCCGCCGCGGAGCGAGGAGTCCGACCAGGCGTCGGGGCCGCCGTCCCTGCTCTGCCCGCCGGGCCAGACGGGGGCGTCACCGCGCGCGGGCGCGCTCGGTGCCCCGGACCACATTCCCGCGTCGCCGCGGGGCGAATTGCCCTGGCCTTGCCGCCACGCGGTGGGGTCGGGCGGGGGGGCGTCCGGCCAGCCGTGACCGGGAGTGGTGCCCGGCGGCGGAAGCTGTCCCGGCCACGGGGTGTCGACGGGCGCCTGCCCGAACTGGCCGCCTCCGAAGGGAAACTGCGAGGCCTCGAAGGAGTTGAACTGCTGCCCCATGTCGAAGGAGGAGAACGAGTTCTGGTGAGCGGCCTCGAACGAGGCGAAGGACGGCATCGGGGGGGCGTCGGGGCTTGCCAGCACGGGCGGGCGGTCCATGGACACCATGGAGTTGGCCCAGTCGCCGCTCTGCGTCATGGCACCGGGAGGGCCTCCCGGGCGGGCGGTGACGGCGAGCAGGTTCTCCGGGAGCAGGACCATGGCGGTCAGGCCGCCGTTGTCCTGCTGCCTGAGCTGGACTCGGATGCCGTGCCGCAGGGCAAGACGGCCGACCACGAACAGGCCCATCCGGCGGGAGACCGATACGTCCACCACCGGCGGGTTGGCCAGTCGCCAGTTGGCCTGGGCGAGTTCCTCGGCGGTCATGCCGATGCCGATGTCGGTCACCGAGACCATCACGCCACCACCGTCGATGCGGTTGCTGGAGACGATGACCTTGGTCTCCCGGGGGGAGAAGGAGATCGCGTTCTCCACGAGCTCCGCGATCAGGTGGACGATGTCGTTGACGGAGGTGCCGACCACGGCCACGCCCGCGGACAGTTGCAGGTCCACCCGCTCGTAGTTCTCGACCTCCGACAGCGAGGCGCGGACCACGTCGATGAGCGGGACCGGCTGGCTCCACCGGCGGGCGGGCTCCTGGCCGGCGAGGACCAGGAGGTTCTCCGAGTTGCGGCGCATACGGGTGGCGAGGTGATCGAGGCGGAAGAGGCTGCCGAGCCGGCCCTCGTCCTGCTCGCCCTGCTCCAGGCTCTCGATGAGGGAGAGCTGGCGCTCCACCAGTGTCTGGCTGCGCCGGGAGAGGTTGACGAACATCGAGTTGACGTTGCTCCGCAGCGTGGCCTCCTGGCCCGCCAGTCGCACGGCCTCGCGGTGAACCTCGTCGAAGGCCCGGGCCACCTCACCGATCTCGTCGTCGGAGGCGACACCGATCGGGGTGATGTCGGTGGTCGAGACCTCGCCGCTCTCGCGCATGCTCTGGACGGTCTCGGGCAGACGCTGACCGGCGATGGAAAGCGCCTCGGTGCGGAGCCTGCGCAGCGGCCTGACCAGCGACCGCGCCATGATCGCGGTGATGACCAGGACGAGGATGAGCAGTAGCGCGCTCAGCCCGGCGGCGATCAGCGCTCCGCGCTGCTCGGACTCCTGCAGGACCCGGCTCTGCGTGATGAGGGTGTCGGCGACCCCCTTCTCCACCGTGCGCATGCGGTCGACGATGTCACTGGAGGCGTCGAACCAGGTCGTCTGGTCACCGAGTCCGGTCCTGGAGACGTCGACGTTCCTCAGCGGCTGGCCGTTGAGGGCCAGGAAGATGGCGCGGGCGCGCAGTGCCGCCGCACGGTCCTTCTTCTGGCTGCTGACCGTGTCGTCGTAGAGCTGGCGCTGGGCGACCGAGGCCTCGGAGCGGAAGGTCGCGAGCTCGCCGTCGAGCTGCGCCCGGGCGGCCAGCATGGCGTTGAGGCCTTCCGCGCTGAACCCCCTGACGGCGAGGGCGACGGCGAGGTTCGCCCGCTCCCTGGACATCTGTTCCTTGGCCCTGGCCAGCGCGGCGAACGCGGCCGCGCTGGAGGTGATCTCCTGGTCCGCGCCGCCCTGAATGATCTCGTCGTGCAGGGCCAGCAGGTCCGCGATGGTACGGGAGTACGCGGCGATCGTGGGCTGGGCCGGTAGCTGAGTGGCCGTCACCGCGTCACGCAGGCTCTTGAGCTCGTCGATGCGGCTGCGGATCTGCGTGAGCTCGGTCCTGCTCCGGGTGCTGAACGTCTCCACGACGCCGTTGTCATTGATGACGCCGTCGATGCTGGTGCGCAGCTCGCGGGCGACACCGTCGACGCTCTCGTACTGCTTGCGCAGGTTCGACTTGCCAGTGCTCAGTCTGCCCTGTGCCACGTACCGGCCCGACAGGTCCCGCTCGACCTGTAGCTCGTCGACCAGGTGGCTGAGGCCCGCGGTGAGTTCGGCGGTGGTGCGCACGCGCTCGTACTCGGCGGCGCTGCTGATCGAGGTGGTGACCCGCAGGCCGCCCAGCACGATGGCGGCGGCCGTGGGGATGACGATGAGCGCGATCAGTCGCGATCTCACCCGCCAGTTCTTGAGCGCGAGCTTGCCTCCGTTCCTCGCGGACCTTTCGGAGTCAGGACCGTCCGGGTCCGAGCTCGGGCCGCGCTGCGGCCGCCTCCCCTGGTTGTCGAATCCCCGGGCAGGTGCCGGCCCGGATTCGCGTTCGCTGGGGATTGACGCTGTCCTCACTGGCCTCCGCTGCCTCTCCTCGGATCGTCTGCTTGGAGGGGATCGCGTCACGCAATGATGTGCAGGTGACGCCGACGCATCCATGGGGTAGGGGTTATTGGAGCACAGCCGGAAGAGTTCGGCCAACAGCACATAACTCACATTTCCGCCCGAACGGGCACATGGCATCCGTAACCGGGCGATGACTCTCCGCCTCATAGCCACAAACTTCCACAAAATTGCGGATCAGGTTTATTGACATCTTTGACTACGCCCGCTATGCGGATCTATCTGTTGATTGTTACGGGTGTGACAACTGGGTGGCGTGTGACTTCTTTGTGGCTTAGGGGCGAAAGGGGCGAAAGGGGTGGTACTTGTAATTTGACTGATCTACTCCGCTACTCTGATCCGCGGTCGGCAAACCCCCCTTGACCAACATGCCTCCCGGGACCACCTCCATGTCGCCCGATGAGTTACCGCGAGCTCCGGCAGGGGCGGTCAAATGCAGCTAATGCAGCTAAAAGGAGACCCATGAGGTTCACACTTGCGAGCCGGGCCGTCATTGCAGGAGTCGCCGCCGCCCTGGTGCTGAGCGCCTGCGGAGGTTCCGACAAACCCGCTGACACCGCCGCGAACGCGGGTGGTCTGGAGAAGACCCAGATCAAGATCGGCGCGCTGCCGATCCCCGACTCGGCCGCGCTCTACATCGCCAAGGACAAGGGCTACTTCAAGGCCGAGGGGCTCACCGTCAACATCGAGCCGGTGGTCGGCGGTGCTCAGGCCCAGCAGGCCCTCGTCGGCGGCTCCCTGGACGCCACCCAGACGAACTACGTGTCGGCCTTCCTGGCCGTCGCGGCCGGCAACAAGATGCAGATCATCTCAGACCTCTACCAGGCCAGCCCGAACTCGTTCAACATCATGGTTCCCAAGGACTCATCGATCAAGACGCCCGCCGACCTCAAGGGCAAGAAGATCGCGGTCAACAGCCTCAAGAACATCGGCACCCTGGCGGTGACCACGGTGCTCAAGACGCACGGCCTCACCGAGAACGACGTGCAGTTCCTGGAGTTCCCCTTCCCCGAGATGGGTGCCCAGCTGGCCAACAAGGTCGTCGACGCGGCCTGGATGACGGAGCCGGCCCTGACCGCGGTGCAGAAGAACCTCGGCGCCCAGAAGCTCGCCGACACGATGGTCGACTCCACCGCCGACTTCCCCATCGCCGGCGTGATCGTGATGGAGAGCTTCGCCACCGAGAACCCCAAGACCGTCGCCGCCTTCCAGCGTGCGATCGCCAAGGCCCAGCAGATCGCCGCCACCGACCGCAAGGCCGTCGAGCAGATCCTGCCGACCTACACCAAGATCGACGCCGCGACCGCCGCCGTCATCACCCTCGGCTCCTTCCCCACCAGCCTTGACGAGACCCGCCTGCAGCGGGTCGCCGACCTGATGGTCGAGCAGGGCTACCTGAAGAGCCCGATCCAGGCCAAGACCATCCTTCCTGGAAACCTCGGGTGACACGGCGTAACCCGCTCGACAGCAGGCTGCTCTGCGGCGCCCTCGGCACCGCAGGGCTGTTCTGCGTCATGGAGGTCGCGGGCCGGGCCGGGCTGATCAGCTCGCTCTCGTTCCCGCTGGCCTCCACGGTGCTCGGTCGAGCAGCCACGCTCGTGACGGACGGGGAGTTCCTCTCCGACGTCGCCTCGACCCTCGGCGCCTGGGCCTTTGGATTACTGATCACGGTCGCGCTCGCCGTACCAGCCGGGTTCCTGCTCGGCAGCCTGCCCCGCGTGGAGGGCGCGCTCCGGCCGATCCTTGAGTTCCTGCGCCCGATCCCGTCGATCGCGCTGATCCCGCTGGCGCTCGCCGTGTTCTCCGACAGGTTCGACATGAAGGTCACCCTGATCGTCTACGCGGCGACCTGGCCCGTTCTGATCAACACGATGTACGGCCTCAAGGACGTCGACCCGCTCGCCAAGGAGACCCTCCGCAGCTTCGGGTTCGGGAAGTCCGCGGTGCTGTGGCGCGTCTCCCTGCCGAGCACGGCGCCCTTCATCGCCACCGGCGTCCGGCTGGCGTCGGCGATCGCGCTCATTGTGGCGATCAGCGCGGAACTGCTCGGCGGCGGCGCCCAGGGCATCGGCAGTTACGTCCTGGAGAGCGGCGGCAGCGTGGACGCGGTGGAGTACATCATCGCCGCCGCCATCTGGACCGGGATCATCGGCGTGGTCACCAACAGCCTGTTCGTGCTCGCGGAACGGCGGGTCTTCCGCTGGCACACCGCCCGTACGGAGGTGGCCTGATGAACGGCCTGCTGCGCGGCGCGGTCCGGCTGTGGCCGGTGCCCGTCGTTCTGGTGCTGTGGGAGCTTCTCACCCGCGGCATCGAGATGCTGAGCTTCCCGCCGCCGTCGCAGATCGCGACCAGCATGTACACGATGTGGCTGACCGGCCCCGCGGAGCGGCTCTGGCTGACCGACGCGGCGCTGACGAACATCCCCGTGAGCGTCGGCCGGCTGCTGGCCGGATGGGTGCTGGCCGGGGTCGTCGGGATCGTCCTCGGGGTCGCCCTGGGCCGCTCCCCCCTGCTCTTCCGCTTCGTCGACCCCCTGATCCAGTTCGCCCGCGCCATCCCGCCGCCCATGCTGCTGGCGTTCTTCATGGCACTGTTCTCCATCGGCCCCCGGATGCAGATCAGCTTCATCGCGTTCGGCATCGTCTGGCCGATCCTGATCAACGCCTCCGAGGGGGCGCGCCAGGTCGACCGCCAGCACCTGGACACCGCCAGGGTCTTCGGGCTGTCGGGCGGTGAGCGACTGTTCCGGATCATCCTGCCCTCGGCCATGCCGAAGATCTTCGCCGGACTCCGGGTCAGCCTGTCACTGGCACTGATCCTCATGGTGCTCTCCGAACTCGTCGGCAGCGTCGACGGGATCGGCTTCCAGCTTCTGGACGCCCAGAGGTCGTACGACTTCCCCGGCGTGTGGGGAACCATCGTGGTCCTCGGTGTCCTGGGATACGTGTTCAACTCGGCGTTCCTGGCGACCGAACGACGTGTCCTGTCCTGGCACCGCTCCGCCAAGCAGACGACCTGAGGACCTGCTGTGCTTGAGATCACGAATCTGTCCCACACCTACGGCAGCGGGCCGACCGCCCACAACGCGCTGGGCGGCATCGACCTGAAGGTCGCCCAGGGTGAGCTGGTGTGCATCGTCGGCCCCTCCGGGTGCGGCAAGTCCACACTGCTGCGCTCCATCGCGGGGCTGCTCCGGCCCAGCGTCGGCCAGGTCACGCTCAACGGCGCCCACGTCGAGCAGACCCCCGACAACCTGGCCGTTGTCTTCCAGGACTACAGCCGCTCCCTGTTCCCCTGGATGTCGGTGGCCGACAACGTCTCGCTCCCGCTGCGCCGCAGGGGACTGGACAAGCGGCAGCGCGGGCAGGCCGCGCTGGAGGCGCTGGAGGAGGTCGGCCTGCACGGCGCCGCGGCCAAGTACCCGTGGCAACTGTCGGGGGGCATGCAGCAGAGGGTGTCCATCGCCCGCGCCCTGGCCTACCGACCGGCCCTGCTGCTGATGGACGAGCCCTTCGGCTCCGTGGACGCCCAGACCCGCGAGGACCTGGAAGACCTGACCCTGCGGGTCCGCAACCTGCACAACATGACCATCGTGCTGATCACCCACGACATCGACGAGAGCGTCTACGTCGGTGACCGCGTCGTGGTCCTGTCCAAGGCCCCGGCCGGGATCGTCGGTGACCTGCGCGTGGACCTGCCGGGACCGCGCGACCAGATCACCACCCGCGAGCATCCCGACTTCGTGCACCTGCGCGCCGAGGTCGGCCGCCTGGTGCGCGGCATGCGGAGCCCGTCGGCCTCGACCCCCTGACACCCGACCCCTGAGAACACCCGCCGGAATCCACGCCCCCCGCCCGGGCCGCGGGTCCCGCGCACGCTTGCCGGGGCGTACCCGGTCCCCCCCTCAGGACCGCACGCCGCAGAGAGAGGATTTTCATGAGCGACCCACAGGCACCCGTCTGGGATGCGATCGGTGGCGTCTCCCGTTTCGCCGCCCTGGCCACGATGGCCGAGCTGGGCTGCGCCGACCAGCTGCGAGACGGCGCCCTGAGCGTTGACGAGCTCGCACTGCGCTGTGGCGCCGACCCGTCCGGGCTCGGCAGGGTGCTCCGCCAGCTCGCCGCCATGGGCATGGTCGCGACCGCGGCGCCCGACACCTACGAGCTGACCGAGGCGGGTGCCACCCTCCGCGCCGACGTGCCCGGCTCGCTCCGCTCCGCCGTACGGATGATCGCCGAGGACGGCTTCTGGTACGGCATGGGCAAGCTCCCGCAGACCGTGCGCACCGGCAGGTCGGGCTTCGTCGAGCGACACGGGCACTTCTACGGCTACCTGAAGGCCACCCCCGGGGCCGGCGCGCTGTTCGACGACTACATGGTGGTCAGGGCCCAGCCGTTCGCGGACGCCGTGGCCTCCCGCTATGACTTCTCCAGCGTGCGGACCCTGGTGGACGTGGCCGGCGGCAAGGGGCACATCCTGGCCGCGGTCCTGAAGGAACACTCAGATCTCAGCGGTGTGCTGTTCGACCAGGAACAGGTCGTCAGCGGGGCCAGGGAGTTCTTCGCCGAGGCCGGCCTTGAAGACCGGTGCGAATTCGTGGACGGCGACTTCTTCGCCTCGGTACCCGCCGGGGCGGACGCCTACCTGCTGAGCAGCGTGATCCACAACTGGTCCGACGAGGACTCCGTACGGATCCTGCGCAACGTCAGGGAGGCCATCTCCGACGACGGCCGTGTGCTCCTGGTGGAGGCCGTGGTGCCGGACGACGACAGGCCGCACATCAGCAAGGACGTCGACATGCGAATGCTCGCCCTTTTCGGCGAGGGCATGGAACGCAGCACCTCCGAGTACGCCGAACTCCTGGGCAAGTCCGGTTTCCGGCTCAGCCGGCAGGTTGAACTGCCCGGTGGCGCCTCAATCGTGGAGGCCCTGCCGATTTAGGGCCGATTCAGGGGCCGACTCAGCCCGATACAGGCCTGATGCGGGGCTCGATACAGGCCCGATGCGGAGCCCGACTCAGGGCCCGATACAGGCCCGATGCGGGGCCCGCGAAAAAGCGGCGGCCGGTGACGTGAGGTTCACGTCACCGGCCGCCGCTTTTCCAACCACTTTTCGCACAGAAAGGAAACGACCACCGTGAGATCGGTGGTCACCTGCTCAATCGGCACGGCAGGCGACCGGTACATCTGCCCGGAGGACGGACGCCCTGGAGGGAACGGCACGCGATGCGGGGGCGGACACCGGAACGGGGTTGGGAGCGGGTGGGGGCGGGAAAGACGTGGGCCTCGCCCCCTCGGGGCGAGGCCCACGTCAGGAGGTCAGACCCTGAGCGTGAGAACGTGCTCGACCAAGGTGATCAGGGTCGACTTCACGGCGTCACGGGACCGGGCGTCGGTCCGGACGATGGGGATGTGCGGGGAGATCGTCAGAGCCTCCCGCACCTCCTCCTCACCGTGGACGTGCGATCCGCCGAACCCGTTGAGGGCCACGACGAACGGCAGTCCTGCCTCCTCGAAGTAGTCGACCGCCGGGAAGCTGTCGGCCAGCCTCCGGGTGTCGACGAGCACGACCGCGCCGATCGCACCTTTCACGAGGTCGTCCCACATGAACCAGAACCGGTGCTGACCAGGCGTACCGAACAGGTACAGGATCAGGTCACGGTCCAGCGAGACCCGGCCGAAGTCCATGGCGACCGTGGTGGTGCGCTTTGTCGGGATGTGCGAGAGGTCATCGACGTCCGCACTGGCCTCTGTCATCACCGCTTCCGTGGTCAGCGGCATGATCTCGGAGACCGCGCCGACGAAGGTCGTCTTGCCGACACCGAACCCGCCGGCGACGACGATCTTCGTCGACGTCATCCCGGCGTCAGAGCCTGCGAAGCCCACTGAGCACCCTTTCAAGCAAATTGAGATTCGGCTTACCCGCATCCAGCGACGGCTGGTGGATCTGCACCAGGCCCTCGGCCGCCATGTCCGCGATCAGTACCCGGGTCACGCCGAGTGGCATGCGTAACAGGGCGGAGAGCTCGGCAACCGAGCGCACCTGCCGGGACAGCGAAATGATCGCCTGATATTCCGTGGAGAGCGTGGTGGGATCCACTCCCGCCAACGTCGCCGAGGAGACCAGCGCCTCGAGAGCGAGCTGCATCCGAGGGGCGGTCCTGCCCCCGGTCACAGCGTACGGGCGAATCAAACGGTCTCGCCCGCTCTTGGCCTTGGGCGTGTTCGGGGGTTCCTCCCCGGGCCCACGCCAACCTGGTGCCTCCATATCACCCCCCTATCGCTGAACCGACTGCAGTTCGGCCCGTAGCGCAGGCGTAAGCGCCTGACCGGCACGCTCTGCGAGCAGTGTCATCTGGTAGGCCACGAGGCCCATGTCGCAGTCCGGCGAGGCCAGTACGGCCAGCGCGGAACCATCACTGATCGACATGGTCAGCAGGAGACCCCGCTGCATCTCGATCACCGTCTGTGCCACAGGGCCGCCCTCGAAGACTCGTGAGGCACCCTGGGTGAGGCTGATCAGACCGGCCGTGATCGCGGCGAGCTGATCCGCTCGATCTTTGGGAAACCCCTGGGAGTAGGCGAGCGGGAGCCCATCCGCGGAGACGATCACCGCGTGTGCCACTCCGGGCATCTCCTTGACGAACTCGGTGATCAGCCAGTTGAAGCCACGGGCGGCCTGGCTGAGTTGGTTGTTCACTGCTGGTTCTCTCCCTCGACGGCCTTGGCGCGTTCGCTCATCTCAGCGCGCCCCTGCCGTACGCCTTGCTGGAAACTGGACAGGCGGCTGCGCACCCGATCCGCCGATATCGGCGGCATCGAGAGGGGCTGCGCAGCCGGTGCCGCCGAAGCGGCTCCGGGAACGAGGTTCGCCTTGGGCACCCGCTTCGGCAGGCCCGATCCGGTCACGCCGCCCTCCATGGGCTTCTTGGCGGCCTCGGCGGCTGCCCAGCCCTGATCTGAGGGGGTGCTCCACGGCTGCCTCTCGGCCGCCGGCATGACCGGCTTGATCGGCTGCGGCTGCGGCTGCGGCTGCGGCTGCGGCTGCGGCATGGAATCCGAGACCTTCGGGAAGTTCTGGGTCTCCAGCCCCTGCGGCCCCCGCCTGACCCGTGGCTCCAGCGGCCGAGGCCTGGTCTCGGCGACAGGCTCGGGATCGGGATCGAGATCGGCCCCCTGCTCCTGCTCGGGTGCGACGGACGCGCTGCTGCGGAACCAGTCGGACCCCACCGCCTCGAAGATCGGAAGGAACTCCTCCGGCTCCGGTTCCGTCGGCGACACCTCGACCACGGGAAGGGCCTGGGTGTTCTCCACCGGCTCCAGCCGCTGCGGCGTCCACAGCTCGGACGAGGAGGTCTCGGACCATGCCGAGGGGAACGACGGCGCCGGGGTCGGCGTCAGCGGCGACGACCACAGGTCCTCCACCGCGGAGGCGGGCACCACCGGCCCCGACCAGAGGTCTCCGGACATCGGCGCCGGCACCTGGGGCGGCTGGGGTGGCGCCTGGGCGGGCTGCCCGAGGCCGGCCTGCGGTCGGCCACCGGGCCCGGCACCGGTCCCGAACGGGTCCAGGTTCGGAACGGAGCCGAACGGGTCGGGGTTGACGGAGGAGAACGGGTCGGGGTTGACGGAGGAGAACGAGTTCGCGGGATCACCGAAGAAACCGGGCGGCATGCCGCCCTGTCCGGCCATCGCCATCTCGGGCATCACCGTGCCCTGGGCCACCACCTGCGCCGGCAGGAGCACGACGGCGCTCAGGCCACCGGTCTCGGGGCGCCGGAGCTGGACCCTGATCCCGTGGCGCGTGGCCAGCCGGCCGACCACGAAAAGGCCCATCCGGCGGGAGACCGACAGGTCCACCGCGGGGGGCTCGGCCAGCCGCCGGTTGGCCTCGGCCAGTTCCTCGTCGCTCATGCCGATGCCCGCGTCGGTGACCGCCAGGATGACGGCGCCCATCTCGTTGCCGTTGCTGGTCACCGTGATCTTGGTGTCCTGCGGCGAGAAGAAGATCGCGTTCTCGACGAGCTCCGCGACCAGGTGGACGATGTCGTTGACGGCGTGGCCGATGATCGAGATGCCCGACTCGACCCGGAGGTTCACCCGCTCGTAGTTCTCGACCTCCGACAGCGAGGCGCGGACCACGTCGCTGAGCGGAACAGGCTCACTCCACCGGCGGCTCTGCTCCTGACCGGCGAGGACCAGGAGGTTCTCGGAGTTCCGGCGCATGCGGGTGGCCAGGTGGTCCAGCTTGAAGAGGCTGCCCAGCCGGCCCTCGTCCTGCTCGCCCTGCTCCAGGTCGTCGATGAGGTCGATCTGGCGTTCCACGAGCGACTGGGTGCGCCGGGAGAGGTTGACGAACATCGCGTTGATGTTGCTTCGCAGCCGGGCCTCGTCACCCGCCAGCCGGATGGCCTCGCGGTGAACCTCGTCGAAGGCCCTGGCCACTTCCCCGATCTCGTCGCGGGAGGCCACCCCGATGGAGGGCACCTCGATGTTCGGAGCGTGGTCTCCGGACTCCCGCAGCGCCCGGACGGTCTCGGGCAGCCGGCTGTCGGCCACCTCAAGCGCCTCGCTGCGCAGCTTGCGCAGCGGCCGGACGAGCGTGCCGGCCACCCAGGCGGTGATGAGCAGGATCAGGACCAGCAGGACCAGGATCGAGGCACCGGAGATCGCGGCGCTGCGCTGTTCCGCGGCCTCCATCTCCTGGCTGCGGGCCACCACCGCGGCCGACAGGCCGCGCTCGACGGTCCGCATGTTGTCCACGATCGCGGAGGAGGCGGTGTACCAGGTGTCGGCGCTCCTGAGCCAGCCGGTACCGATCCGCTCCAGCGGCTTGTTCTCCCGAATGAAGGACATGACGAGGGCGCGCATGGAGTCGGCCTGGTCGATCTTGGGGCCGTTGACCACATCGCGGAACTTCTTGACGTCGGCGGCCGAGGCGGTCGCGCGGAAGGCGTTCTCCTCGCTCTGCTGGCTCCGGTACGCGCCCAGCAGGTCGGCGGGGTCGTCGAAGTCGAACTTGCGGTCCAGGAAGCTGACGAGGAGGGTGCCCCGCTGCCTGGCGACCTGTTCCTTGGCCCGGCTCAGCGCGCCCAGCGCGAGCGCGTCACCGATGAGGCGCTCGTCACCGCCACTGCGCCCCAGGTCGTCGTGGAGGGTGATGAAGTCGGCGATCATCCGGGAGTACATGCCGAGGGCCGCCCGGGGCAGCACGCTGCCGTCGGTCATCAGTCTGCGCAGGCCGGGGAGACCGTCGAGCCAGCCGCGGATCTGGGTGACCTCGGTACGGACACGGGCCGCCTGCGACTCGTCGAGGGCTTCCACGGCGGCCAGCGTCTGCTTGCTGCTCCGGTCGACCACCCCACGCTGTTCCCTGACCTTGGTGAGCCGGGTGCGGTTGGCACCGGCGACGTACCAGGCGGTGAGGTCGCGCTCCTCGGCCATCTCGTGGGAGAGCGTGCCGAGCGACTCGACCAGTGAGGCGACCTCGGTCATCCGGCGGTACTCACCGGCCGTGGAGAGGGCGGTGGTCAACTGGAGGCCGGTGAGCAGGATGGCCGCGGCGGTCGGGAGCAGGATCAGCGCGACCAGACGTGGACGCACACGCCAGTTCGCCGGCAGGAGTCGACTGCCCCCTGACGCGCGGTGGCTTCGGCGGTCTTGTGTCATCACTGGCCTACGTAACCCCTCGCCGAATTCGGAAGCGGCGAAAGCAATTTGAGCACATCCTTTATGTCACTTCGAATGGAGTAAAAGCCGATAAATCCCCAAAAAAAGGACATACGGCTACAAAGCTTTCAGGCCGGTCTGAAGGAATCCCTCACCTCCGGAGCCTGGTGCTTGATCATCAGGTGGCGGGTCACAGAGTATTCCCCAACCGCCTCCTGACTCATGTCCTTGCCGAAGCCACTCCCCTTGACCCCGCCGTGCGGTGCCTCAGAGGCGATGGGCAGATGGTCGTTCACCCAGGTCACGCCCACATCGAGCCGATGCGACACGCGCAGCGCCCTGGCCACGTCCGCAGACCAGACCGACGAGGCCAGCCCGTAGACGGTGTCGTTGGCCAGCCGCACCGCCTCGTCCTCTCCGTCGAAGGGCAGGGCGACCAGCACCGGGCCGAAGAGTTCACCCTGAACGATCTCACTGTCCTGGGTCGCACCGGAAATCAGCGTCGGCGGGTAGTAAAATCCGGGCCCTTCGAGCGGGGCGCCGCCGCAGAGCACGGAGGCACCCGCGGCGACGGATCGCTCCACGAAGCCGTGCACACGGTCGCGGTGCCCCGCGGAGATCAGCGGGCCGATGTCGGTGGCCGGGTCCCAGGGGTCGCCCACCCTGATCCGCGCCAGCGTCGCGTGGAGCGCCTCGACCGCCTCGTCGTACACCTCCCGGGAGATGTAGACACGGGTCGCGGCCGTGCAGTCCTGGCCGGTGTTGTAGGTGGCGCCCATCGCGACGCCCCTGGCCATCTCGGACAGGTCGGCGTCCCCGAAGACCAGCGCCGGAGCCTTGCCGCCGAGCTCCAGATGAACCCGCTTCAGGGAGCCCGTGGCACCGCGCATGACCGCGCGGCCGGTCGCGGTGGAGCCCGTGACGCTCACCATGTCGACGCCCGGGTCGGTGACGAGGGCCTCGCCCACCTCGGCGCCGCCCAGCACCACCTGGAGCAGGCCGTCGGGCGCGCCCGCGCGGGCGAACAGCTCGGCCATCCGCAGCGTGGTGCCGGGCGTCTGCGGGGCGGGCTTGATGACCACCGCGTTCCCCGCGGCGAGCGCGGGGCCGATCTTCCACACCGCCATGACCAGGGGAAAGTTCCACGGGGCGATCGATCCGACGACGCCGACCGGGCGGCGCACGAGCACCGAGGTGTAGCCGGAGCTGAGCACCCCCGCACCGGTGCCGTCCAGCGAACGGGCCGCCCCGGCGAAGAAGCGGAGGTTGTCCGCCGCGAACGGCAACTCGCCGTCGCGGAAGACCGGCGCGGGCTTGCCGCTCTCGGCGACCTCCAGCCGGGTGAGCTCCTCGGCGTCGGCCTCGACGAGATCGGCGAAACGCAGCAGCACCCTGGCCCGCTCGGCCGGGGTCGCGGCGCTCCATTCCTGGAACGCCACGCGGGCCCGCCGCACGGCGGCGGCCACCTCCTCGACAGGGGTGTCGGCCGGCTCCCCCAGGAGCTCGCCGGTCGCCGGATTGATCAACTTGCCCATGGAACTTCCCTCATCGTGGTGGTGCGGAGAGCCGTCAGGCGCCGGCCCGCTCGATCAGGTCGGCCGCCCTGCGCAGGCCGTCCCGTCCGCGGATCTCCTCGCCCGCGGCTGCCAGGCGCTCGCGGAGCGCGCCGTCGCCCAGGAGTCTGTCCAGCGCGCCGGTCAGCTCCTCGGCGGAGAAGGCGTAGGTGGACAGGCGCACACCGTAGCCGAGTTCGTGGACGCGCTGCGCGTTGTCGTACTGGTCCCAGAACAGGGGCAGCAGGATCATCGGCTTGCCGAAGTGCAGCGCCTCGGTGGTGGTGTTGTTGCCGCCGTGCGTGATGACCAGGTCCGCCAGAGGAATGATCTTGGTCTGCGGGACGAACTCGGCGCCCCACATGTTGGCGGCCAGCTTGATCTCCTCGTGCAGCGGACCCATGGAGACGATGAAACGGTACGGGGTGGTGGCCAGCACGTCGATGACCCGCTGCATGAGCGAGACGTCGGCCGAGCCGAGCGAGCCCAGCGAGAAGTAGACCAGCGGGCCGTCCTGCCCGGCCAGCGACGCGGGGAGCTCGAAACCGCCCTCCGTCTCACGCACCGAGGAGTCCAGGCGGTGCCAGGAGTCGCCCAGCGGCCGGGCGTCGACGTAGTCGGCGATCTCGGGGAAGACGTAGAGGTTGAGGTCACCCTCGTGGATGAAGTCCAGGTCCGGCAGCGGGTCGGCGCCCTGCTCGACGACCCACTCGTTGAAGGCGGTCCAGATCTCACGGTGGGTGCGGTCGTGCTCGGCGTTGAAGGCGGCCCACTGCGACCGGTCGTCGGCGGGCAGCCCGGAGAAGACCGGGGCGACGCCCTCGCCGCGCACCTCCAGCGGGTTGCAGGAGACGATCCGGACGAACGGCTTGCCCGCCGTCAGCAGCGCGGGGAAGGTGATGACGTTGTCCTCGACGATGACGTCCGGCTGGACGCGCTCGATAATCCCCTTCAACTGAGGCTCGCAGTACTTGACGCCGTCGATAAGCGCGTCCCAGATCGGCTTGGTGACCGTCTCCAGTTGCTCCAGGGTCGACTTCCGGTATTCCGGGGCGGTGTCCCTGATGAAGTCCTTCCAGAACTGCCCGGCGTCCTGCTCCTCTTCGGCCGGCGGTGCGAGATCGACCAGGTCCTCCTCGAATCCGAGGGCCGCCAATTTCCCCTTCCAGGAGGCCTCAGCTGCGAAAACAACTCTATGTCCGCGCTTACGAAGAATGTCACCGATGCCGATACAGTTGTTCGTCGGCCCGTAGGCACTCTCCGGCATGAACAGGATCGTGAGAGACATCACGCCTCCTTGCGTCTAGAGGTTGCGGCTTTTGAAGAATGGTGAAATTCTCGGCTAGCAAAAATGCGGGAAAACGGTCACTACGGCCCCCGGCACAGAGCATGATTTTCAACGAGCGGGGGAATATGACGCGCAAGGGACGGGCGGACCGGCGCCTGGATCTCATCGCGGCCGCGCATCGGGCGATCATCCGGCACGGCACCGATGGGGTGCACCTCAACCATGTCGCCGAGGAGGCCGGGCTCACCTCCGGCGCCGTCCTGTACCACTACCCGCGCCTCAGCGAGTTGCTGGTCGACGCCCACCATGCCGGGATGGAGCGCTTCTACGAGCAGCGACTCAAGCGGATCAAGGGCACGCGCGACCCCGCGGAGAAGCTCGTCGTGACCATCCGCTCGGGACTGCCGCACGGCCCGGACGACCCGGACGTCCGGCTGCTCAACGAGCTCGGCGGCGCCGCGCCCCGCAACAGGATGTACGCGCTCCTGCTGACCACCCTCTACGACCGCCAGGTCTCGCTCTACCAGAGCATCCTGGACACCGGGGCCGCGCTGGAGACCTTCACGCTCTCCGGCGACTCCCTGCTCATCGCCCGCAACCTGGTCGCGCTCGAAGATGCGTACGGCTATCGCATAACGGCCCGCCACCCGATGATCGGCCCGCAGGAGGCGGCGGAACTCATCCTCGACTACGCCAGGACCGCGACGAACAACCCGCTCGACTCGTCTCATTGAGGGATCAGCACTCCGTCCCCCTCCGCCCAGCCGAGCGTCACCTCGGAGCCCGCCTGGACCTGGGTGGCCCCCTGGGTGGCCACCAGCACGGGCTCCGGACGCCCGCTCACCTGTACCGACACGTGCGAGACGCCGCCGTAGAAGCTCACGTCGACGACCTCTCCGCTCAGCACGCCCTCGTCGCCCAGCCTGAGCCGCTCCGGCCGTACGGCGAGCAGCGCGGGCGTGCCGTCGGGCAGGCCCGACGTGCCGGGAAGGATGCCGAGCCCCTCGCTGGCCAGGCCGACCGAGCAGGCCCTGCCCGCGAAGATGTTGTTGGCCCCCACGAAACCGGCGACGAACGGCGTGCGCGGACGCTCGTACAGCTCCACCGGGGCGTCCACCTGCTCGACCCCGCCGGCGTTGAAGACCGCGATCCTGTCGGCCAGCGACATGGCCTCCTCCTGGTCGTGAGTGACCACGACGAAGGTGATGCCGACCTCGTTCTGCAGCCGTTTGAGCTCCAGCTGCATCTCCGCGCGCACCTTCTTGTCCAGCGCGGACAGCGGCTCGTCCAGCAGCAGCAGGCGTGGCCGCTTGACGATCGCGCGGGCGAGCGCGACCCGCTGCCGCTGGCCGCCGGAGAGCTGATGCGGCCTGCGCCCGGCCATCGCCGCCAGCCCGACCTTCTCCAGGACCTCGTCGACCCTTTTGCGGATCTCCGCCCTGCCCAGCCTCTCCCGCTCCAGGCCGTACGCGACGTTCCTGGCCACGGTCATGTGCGGGAAGAGCGCGTACGACTGGAACATCAGGTTGACCGGGCGGCGGTGGGCCGCCTGGCCGAGCAGGTCGTCGCCGTCGAGCGTGACGGTGCCCTCGTCTGGCGACTCGAAGCCGGCCAGGATCCGCAGGAGTGTCGTCTTACCGCAGCCGCTGGGGCCGAGCAACGCGAAGAACTCGCCCTGCCGGATCTCCAGGGAGACGTCCGACAGCGCCGTGACGTCACCGAACCGGCGGCTGACACCCGTGATCTTCAGCATTAGGACAGCGACTCCGTCAGTCGGGTCATCCGCTGGGTCACGATCACCGCGGTGAAGCTCACGAGCAGCAGCAGCGTGGCCAGAGCGTTGATCTCGGGGGTGACCCCGAAGCGGACCATTGAGTAGATGACGATGGGCAGGGTCGGCGTGGTTGGCGCCGCCGTGAAGAACGCGATGACGAACTCGTCGATCGAGAGGGTGAACGCGAGCAGCGCGCCGGCACCGATGCCCGGTGCCAGCTGCGGCAGGGTGATCCGGACGAACGTCGTGAACGGCGTCGCCCCCAGATCCCTGGACGCCTCCTCCAGGGAGGTGTCGGCGTGGGTGAGCCGGGTGCGGACCACCGCGGCCACGAACGCCATGCCGAACACCGTGTGGGCCAGCAGCACCGAGTGCAGCCCGAGGGTCGACTTGATCGTGGCGTAGAACACCAGCAGGCCGATGCCCAGCACCAGGTCGGGAAGGACGGCCGGCAGCACGCCGAGCGCGTCGAGCACCCGCGACCTGGTGTGGCGGGCCAGGCCCACGGCCAGCAGGGTGCCGAGCACCGTGGCCAGCGCCGTGGAGCCCACCGCGACGATCAGCGTGTTGACCAGGCCCTCGCGGATGCCGGCGTTCCCGGCGAGCACGCCGTACCACTCCAGGCTGAAACCCTCGTAGACGTAAGGGGACTCGCCGGCGTTGAAGGACATCGCGACGAGCACGACGATCGGCGTGTAGAGGAAGACGTAGGTCGCCCAGAAGGGGACGTACAGCAGTCGGGGTCTACGCACGTCGGGCACTCCATGCCTGCAGGAGCAGCAGGACGATCAGCACGGCGAGCAGCGCCAGTGCGAGGGTGGACCCGAACGGCCAGTCGCGCGCCTTGAGGAACTGGTCCCTGATCAGGTTGCCGACCATGATGGAACGGCCACCGCCGAGCAGCTCGGGGATGATGAAGTTGCCGAAGCTCGGTACGAACACGAACAGGCAACCGGTGAACACGCCCGGCAGGGTCAGCGGCAGCGTCACCGAGGCGAACGTGCGGACGGGCCCGGCTCCGAGGTTGGCCGACGCCTCACGGAGCTGCGGGTCCAGCTTCTCGATCGCCGCGTACAGCGGCAGGACCATCAGCGGCAGGTACGAGTACACCAGGCCGGTGACGATGGTGCCCTGGTTGTAGAGCAGCTCCAGCGGCTTGTCGATCAGCCCCAGGTCCATCAGGGTGCTGTTGACCAGCCCGGGACCGCTCAGCAGGACGATCCAGGCGTAGATGCGCACCAGGAAGTTGGTCCAGAACGGCAGCACGACCGCGACCAGCGCGATCGTCTTCCACTTCCGCGGGAGCTGGGCGATCAGGTAGGCCGTCGGGTAGCCGACCAGCAGGGCGATCAGCGTGGCGATCGCGGCCAGTTTCAGCGAGCCGATCACCACGTCGAGATAGAGGGGGTCGAGCAGGCGGGTGAAGTTCTCCCCCGTCAGCTCGTAGACCACCCCGCCGAACCGTCCCCGGCGAAACACCGTGAAGCCGATGAGCAGCGCCAGCGGGATGAGCAGCAGGACGATCAGGTACGTCAGTCCGGGCCCCAGAAAGACGAGCCTTCCCAGGGCACGCGATCGGCGCGCCCGTGATCGCACGGACGCGCCGGAGGTGGTGGAGCGTGTCACTGCTGGGCCGCGACCTCGGTCGCGAGCTTGGTGAACTTCAGTGAGTCCTCGCCCAGGTCGATGATCGACTCACCCTTGAGCAGGTCGGACGGGCTCATCTGCAGCGGGGCGTTGGCAGCCTTGAGCTCGGGGTTCATCGCGTCCATGGCGGCCTTGTTCGGGACCTTGTAGAGGATGTTCTCCGCGGCCCAGCCGTGCACCTTCGGGTCCAGGATGTAGTTGATGAAGGCGTGTGCCGCCTCCTTGTTCTTGGAGGACTTCAGCACGACCATGGTGTCCACCCACAGGTCGCTGCCCTCCTTCGGCACCGCGAACTTGATGTTCTCCTCGGTGGTCGGGCACCAGCCGTCCCACGCCTCGACCATCACGGCCTCGCCGCTCTTGAGCTTGTCGCCGAAGGTGGTGTCGTCATAGCCGAGCAGCTTCGGCTTGGCCTCCAGCAGCTTCGCCTTGACCTTGGCGATCTCCTCGTCGTTCTTGGTGTTGACCGAGTAGCCGAGCGCCTTGATGGCGGGCAGGGCCAGCCAGCGCTCGGTGGTCATCATGGTGACCTTCTTCACCGCCTCGGCGGGCGGGTCGAGAAGGTCGTTCCAGCTGGTCGGAGCGGTCTTCATCAGGTCGGTCCGGTAGCAGATGCCGGTGGTGCCCCAGGTGTAGGGAACCGAGAAGACGTTGCCCTTGTCGTAGGAGAGCTCCTTGGCCTCGGGATAGAGGTTCGCGAGGTTCGGGATGAGCTCGGGGTGGAGCGGCTCCAGCAGGCCGGCCTCGTTGAGGGCCTGGGCGTACTGACCGGAGACGAAGGCAACGTCGAGCCCGGTGTCGGCGCCACCGGTGAGCTTCGCCATGATCGCTTCGTTGGTGTCGTGCAGGGTGACCTTGAGGTCGGTCTTGAGCTTGTCCTTGACCTCGGCGGCCAGTTCCTTGGGGGTGTAGCCGTCCCAGACGGAGATGGTGAGGCTCTGCTTGGACAGATCGGCGTTGGGGTTGAGCTGCGCAGACGAGGCGCTGGCGGCGGGTGCGGCGGTGTCCGCGCCCCCTCCTCCACATGCGGAGACTGCGAGCGCGAGGCCGGCGGTCAAAGCGACGGCCGGGAGACTACGGGTATACCGAGTGCGGGACACGGCCGCTACTCCTTCGAAATTCAGCGTAAGTGGGGTAGACCGGCCGTAGGGGACACGGCAGACCAAACCAGGAGTGTTGCAGTCAACATTATCTTGAGCAAGACTTCCCACGACATCATCCCTGGAAAGTTGGGTCCGCTTGTTAAATCCAGCTTCAATCTGGAACCGGCTCGACACGGTTCCCCGAGCCGGCGACGGCCGGAGCAGCGCGCTCCTCAGCGCTCTGACCAGCACGGATACCTCCCCCTTCAGCGTGCGCCGGTTCCATCCGCTTCCCGACCCGGCTGTCCCGGTTTTCTCAACCGACACTCAATTGTCATTGATCGACAGGGGTGCCCGGACGGGTGAGCGAGGGTTCGACGTCGACCAGACCAACCACTCGGTGGTCGTCGGCGAGAGGGTGGTTGTCAAATGGCTCACCCCGCCCGTACCGCTCCCGGCGCCCGCGCCCGACGTGTTCGCGCACCTGACATCGGTCGGCTTCACCGCGACCGCCACGCCCTACGCGTCCCTCTCCCGGCGCGCGGACGACGGCTCCGAGACGCTGCTCGCCCTCGTCACCGCCTACCTCCCCGAAGCGAGGGACGGCTGGGAGTGGTGCGTGGACGAGGCCGTCTCCTTCGGGACCTCCTTCGCCGCCGACCTGGGCGTCCTCTCGGCCGACCTGCACGCGGCGATGGCGACCCCGTCGACGACCTTCCCCGACCCGGTACGGACGGCGGAGGGCCCGTGGTCACTCCGGGCCGGCGAGGCGCTGGAGGAGGCGCTGGCACTGACCGACGGCGAGGACGGCGAGTGGCTCGCGGCCCACGCCGGCGCACTCCGCGCCGAACTGGCACCGCCGGCCGCCACGGGCGCCACCCCGCTGATCCGCATCCACGGCGACCTGCACGTCGGCCAGATGCTCCGCTGGCGGGACGGGTACGCGGTGATCGACTTCGACGGCAACCCGACCGTCGCGGACGCCAACCCCTTCCAGCCCGCCGCCCGCGACCTCGCCCAGCTCACCACGAGCCTCGAACACGTCGGTCAGGTCGCGGTCAGGCGCCGCGACGCCGACCCCGCGATGATCGCCGAGTGGGCCGTCGCGGCCCGCGCCACCCTGGAGTCGGCCTACCTGGGACGCCTGGCCGAGTTGGGGCACGCCACCCTTTTGGACCGTTCCCTGCTGCGCCCTTTCGAGATCGAGCAGGAGTGCCGCGAGCTGGTATACGCCGCCCGGCACCTTCCCCGCTGGCGCTACGCCCCGATGGGCGTGCTGCGGTCGCGCTACCGATGACCGTTGGAACCGATGAAGGAGAGCACGTGATTCCCGAGCTGTACCTCGCCGATCTGGAGGCCAAGCCGGCCGCGCTGACCGGCCTGGCAAGCGCGCTGGAGGCCGACGACCCGTATCCCGGAATTCCCTCCGGGATACGGCGGGTGGTCTTCCTCGGCATGGGCAGCTCCCGGTACGCCGCCCGGGTGGCCGCGCTGCGCCTGCGGGCGGCCGGAGTGGACGCGGTGGCCGAGTACGCCTCCGCCGCCCTGACCTACCCGCCGAGCCCGGACACCCTGGTGGTCGCCATCTCCGCCACCGGTGGCAGCAGGGAGACCCTCGACGCCCTCGCCCGCCACCGTGGCCGGTCCTTCGTCGTCGCGCTGACCAACGTGCCGGGCTCGCCGGTCACCGAGGGCGCCGACCTGGTGGCCTTGATGCTGGCCGGCGAGGAGCGCGGTGGCGTGGCCTGCCGGACCTTCCAGCACACCCTCGCCCTGCTCCTGGCACTCGGAAACCGCCTCACCGCCTCCGGCGGGGATGTGCCCGCGCTACTCCGCCGTACAGCCGAGGCCACCGCCGATCTGCTGGAGCGCCGCGGCGAGTGGCTGGAACCGGCGGCGGCACTGCTCGACGGCCCGCACGGCGTCTACACGATCGCCCCCGCCGAGCACCTGTCCTCCGCCGAGCAGTCGGCCCTGATGTTCCGGGAGGGACCACGCAGGGCCGCCGACGCGTGCGAGACCGGTGACTGGGCCCATGTGGACGTCTACCTCACCAAGACCCTCGACTACCGCGCCATCCTGTTCCCCGGCTCCCGCTACGACGAGCAGGCCATGGAGTGGATTCGGCAGCGCGGCTCCACGGTCCTGACCGTCGGCGGCGACCTTCCCGGCGCCAAGGCCTCCATCCGCTACCGCCACGACGACGATCCCGACGTGGCGCTCCTGACCGAGACCCTGGTGGCCGAGCTCGTCGCCGCCCGGTGGTGGCTCGCCCCGAGCTGACCCGCCGTCCCCGGCGGGCCCCGCGACCGGCCCCGACCGGCCCCGACCGGCCTCAGATCTGGTCGAGGCCGCTGAGGACGCGTTCGAGAATGTCGGGACCGGGGCCCGCCGCGTCGACCTTGGGGTGGTGGATCCGCACCAGGCCCTCGGACTCCATGTCGGAGACCAGGACACGGGTCACACCGAGGGGGACGCCCAGGAGGGCGGAGATCTCCGCGACCGAGCGGACCCGGCGGCACAGATCGCTGATGAGGCGATACTCCCGGATGTAGGACAGGCCGAGCTGGGCCGTGGTCGAGGTCGAGACCATCGCCTCCATGGCGAGCTTGGCGCTCGGCACGATCCGCCCTCCGGTCACGGCGTACATCCGGACCAGCGAGCTCTCCTCCTCGACCGGCTCGCCGTACTCCGGCTCGTCCCCGAAGCGCCTGTCCTGCCCACCGTCGGAGTTGTCGGCCCGCACGGCTACCGATCCCCGTTCGAGAGCTCGTTGCGCGCCCTGTGCACGCCCTGCTGGAAGCTCGATATCCGGTCGCGGAGCCGCTCGGCCGAGACCGGGGCCGGGGCCGCGCCCGGTTCCGGGTGCGACTGTGCCCGCGCGAGCGGCGCCACGGAGCCGGGCACCAGGTTGGCCTTGGGAGTGCGCCTGGGCAGGCCGGCCGCGGTCGTACCGCCGTGTGCGGGGGCGCTCGCCGCCTGGGCGGCCTGCCAGCCTCCGTCACCTGGCGAGGACCACGCTTCGGGCTCGTCCCGGAGTTTCCCCGGGACGGGGTCGCCAGGGGCCGCGGCAGCGGAACCGTCTGGCTCCGCGCCGGGTTCTCCGGAGGAGGCGGCGATCCTGAACCAGGCGGACTCGACCGAGGCGAAGATCGGCAGGAACTCGTCCCGCTGTGCCGGCGGCGAGGCCCCCATCCTGGGCAGCGGCCCTGTCCCGTCCGCCGGAACCTGACCTGGAAAGGAGTCGAGCGGGCCGGGAAGGCTGCCGAAGAGGCCGGAGTCCGGCTCTGGGAACTCCCCCCGCGAGCGGGACCGCTCCACGGGCGGGCTCCACACGCTCGGCGCGTTCGCGTCCGGCCGCCTGTCCCACCCGGGTGCGGGGGATGCCTGTGCGGGGACCTGCGCGGTGGGGGCCGCGAGCACGGGGGCCCTCCGGGACAGGCCCTCGGCACCGGCGGGGAACGACGGGCCGGTAAAGGGCGAGACACCCGCGGGGAGGGCGCCGGAGAGTTGCGGGTAGCCGACCTGCTGGGGCGCGTCGGGCGGCGTGACGAGGAGCGTCTCCGGGAGGAGGATCATCGCGGTCAGGCCGGACTCCTGGTGGCGGAGCCGGACCCGGATGTCGTGCTTGACCGCGAGGCGGCCGACCACGAACAGACCCATGTGGCGGGCGACCGACGCGTCGGCGGCCTGCGGGTTGGCCAGCCGCCAGTTGGCCTGGGAGAGCTCGTCCGGCGTCATACCGATGCCCTGGTCGGTCACCGAGACCATCACACCGCCGCCCTCGATCCGGCTGCTGGACACCGTGACCCTGGTGTTCGTCTGCGAGAACGAGACGGCGTTCTCCACCAACTCGGCCAGCAGGTGGACCACGTCGCTCACCGCGGGACCCTCGACGGCGACCTCCGACTGGACCCGGTTCGTCACCCGCTCATAGTTCTCCACCTCCGACAGCGCGGCCCTGACCACGTCCATCAGCTCGACAGGCTGCCTCCAGCGCCGTGCCACCTCCTGCCCGGCGAGGACGAGCAGGTTCTCGCTGTTGCGGCGCATGCGGGTGGCGAGGTGGTCGAGCTTGAACAGGTCCGCCAGCCGCTGGTCGTCGCGCTCGCCGCGCTCCAGCCGCTCGACCAGGCTGAGCTGGCGTTCCACCAGGTTCTGGCTCCGCCGGGAGAGGTTGACGAACATCGCGTTCACCGTGTTCCGCAACTTGGCCTCGTCGCCCGCCAGCCGCACCGCCTCCCTGAGTACCTCGTCGAACGCCCTGGCGACCTCGCCGATCTCGTCTCGGGACAGCACCCCGATCGGCGGCACGTCCGCGACGACCTCCCCCTCGCGCGACTCGCGGACCCGCTGGACGTACGCGGGCAGCCGCTCCCCGGCGACCTCCAACGCCTCCCCGCGCAGCCGCCGTAGCGGGCTGACCAGCGAGCGCGCCACCCAGATGGTGATCACCAGCACGAGCGCCAGCAGGGTGACGACGGCCATGGCGACCATCAGGGCGCGGCTCTGCTCGGCGTCACCGAGCTGCTGGCTGCGTACCACGATGTCCCGGGCGTGCCGTTCCTCGACCCCGCGCATCTGGTCGACGACGACGGTGGCCGCATCGAACCACTCCTCGGCGTCGTCCTTCTCCGCCGGGTCCAGCCCTTTCAGCGAGACGCCGGAGGCCACGCGGAGCAGGACCAGCTCGCGGAGGAACTCGGCGCGGTCGGCGGTACGGCCGTTGACCGCCTCGTCGAAGAGGCGGCGGTCCCGGCTTCCGGCCTCGGCGGCGAAGGCCTTCCTCTCGTTGCGTTCCGTGGAGAGCGCGCCGAGGAACTGCTCCATCTGCTCCTGCTCGAACCGCCCCGCCACCAGCACCACGGTCAGCAGCGCCCGCTGGAACGAGACCGCCTCCTTGGCGCGGGCGAGCGCGTCCAGGGTCAGGGCCTGGCCGAACAGGACGTCGTCGGCGGTGCCCTTGCCGAGCTCGTCGTGGAGGGAGATCAGATCGGCGATGACCGGGGTGTAGGCGGCGATGGCCGCGTCGGGTAGCAGCGTCGACCCCAGGGCCTGGGTACGCAACGGGGGGAGGTCGTCCAGGCGGGTGATCGCGGTCTCGACCTCGTCCCGGGTACGGCCGCTCACCTCCCTGCCGAGCAGGGCACCGCTCTCGCGAACGCGTGTCACGGCACCGTCGACCAGGTCCATCTGGGCCCGCACGTTCTTCACCCCGCTCGCGGGGCGGCCGAGGGCGATGAACCAGGCGGTGTGGTCACGTTCCTTGGCCAGTTCGTGGGTGAGCGCGCCGACGTGGCCGGAGAGCCGGGCCAGGTCGTTGATCCGCCGGTAGTCGTTCGAGGCACTCATCGAGGCGAGCACCTGGACCCCGCCGAGCAGCACCGCGGCGATCGTGGGCACCAGGATGAGCGCGACAAGGCGCCGCCTCACCCGCCAGTTCCGCGGGCGTAGGCCGCTGCCCGCGGCTTGGATCCTCTGTGTGCTCACCGAACGCTGCCTCTCGGTGGATGAACCACCGGTCGAATTTCCTGCGGTTCTCGGCAATTCGAGCACATATCGACCTATGGGGCCAAGCGAACACAGCTCAATAAATGCGTATTCCTGGCGAAGCGGTGACTGGAATCTGGAGCTCCAACTACGGATGGAATACCGGTTTTATTCACCTACGAGATGGTCGCGGACCACGAACCCACCCGGATGCGGCAGGGGCTACGCAGACGTGCCGTAGGCCGCGCGGACCCGCAGAACATGCTCGACCAGAGTGATCAGCGTGCCTTTGACGGAGTCGCGGGAGCGGGCGTCGGTCCGCACGACGGGAATGTGCGGGGCCAGCGTCAGAGCCTCCCGCACCTCGTCCTCGTTGTGCGGGAACTCCCCGTTCCAGCCGTTGATACCGACCACGAAGGGGAGCTTGGCCTCCTCGAAGTAGTCGATCGCGGGAAAGCCCTCGGCCAGTCGCCGGGTGTCGATCAGGACCACCGCGCCGATCGCGCCGCGGACCAGGTCGTCCCACATGAACCAGAACCGGTGCTGGCCGGGCGTGCCGAACAGGTACAGGATCAGGTCGCGGTCCAGCGAGAGACGGCCGAAGTCCATCGCGACCGTGGTGGTGGTCTTGTTCGGTGTGAGGTCGAGATCGTCGATCCCGGCGCTGGCGTCGGTCATCACCGCCTCCGTGGTCAGCGGCAGGATCTCCGACACCGCCCCCACGAACGTGGTCTTACCGACACCGAATCCCCCCGCGACAACGATTTTCGTCGATGTCAGGCCGCCGCCGCGGCTAGAGCCTGCGAAGTCCACTGAGCACCCTTTCCAGCATGTTGAGATCCGGTTGTCCCCCGTTGAGACGTGGCTGGTGGATGCGGACGAAACCCTCGTCGACCATATCCGCCACCAGAACGCGGGCCACGCCGAGCGGGACCCTCAGCAGAGCCGAGATCTCAGCCACGGAACGATACGAGCGACAGAGCCTGATGATCGCATCCTGCTCGGGGCTGAGCAGAGCCAGGTCCTCCTCCATGATGAAGGAAGAGGAGACCAACGTCTCCATCGCCAGGTGGAAACGGGGCTCCGACCTGCCACCGGTGACGGTGTACGGACGGAACAGGGGCTCGTCGTCCTCGGTTCCGTCAATCCCGCGCACCGGCCTCCCCACGGACGACCCCGACACGGACCCGGTCACTACCGGCCCCGGAAAGACTGCAGCTCGGCACGGAGCGCGGGGGTGAGCACCTGACCGGCCCGCTCGACGAGCAGGGTCATCTGGTACGCCACCAGACCCATGTCGCAGTCGGGAGAGGCCAGCACGGCGAGCGCGGAACCGTCGCTGATCGCCATGACCAGCAACAGTCCGCGCTCCATCTCGACCACGGTCTGGGTGACGGAACCTCCGTCGAACACGCGGGAGGCACCCACGGTCAGGCTGAGGAGACCCGCCGCGACCGCGGCGAGCTGGTCGGCCCTGTCGGCCGGAAACCCTTCCGAGCCGGCGACCCTCAGCCCGTCGGCGGAGACGCACACCGCGTGCGCGACACCGGGTGTGCCGCGGACGAACTCGGTGATCAGCCAGTCGAACCTGCGTGCCTCATGACTCAGGGTCGTCACGAGCCCTCCTCCTTGTCCATAAGGCTCCCGGTAGTGGCTTCGGCCACTTCGGCGCGACCTCGTCGCACCCCCTGCTGAAAACTCGTCAGACGGTTGCGCACCCTGTCCGGGGACGGCGACGGCATCGGGCTGGACGGCGTGGGAGCGGCCGTGCCCGGTACGAGATTCGCCCTTGGAATGCGCTTGGGCAGGCCCGCGGCGGTGATCCCGCCGAGGGTGGGGGCACTCACCGCCTGGGCGGCCTGCCAGCCGACGTCGGAGGGGGTGTCCCAGCCGTCCGGGTCGCCCGCCTCCGCGCCCGCCGGGGGCATGGACTCCTCCGCCCAGGCCGCCTCCGGCTCTCCGGACCTGCTCACCGGTGCGGAGGACGTGGGCACCTTGTCTTCCACCGGCCCGTCCTTCTGCTCACCCGGCCCGTCCGCGCGGCGGAACCAGGCCGACTCGACCGAGGCGAAGATGGGCAGGTACTCCTCCTGCTCGGGTTCGAGCGGGGAGACGCCCACCGTGGGCATCGTCCCAGCCGCCGGCCCCTCGTACTCGTACTCGTACTCGTGCTCGTATGAGGACTCTCCCCGGGAGGGGGAGCCGGGAGCGGAGACACCCCCGTTGCCTTTCATCCCGCCGACCTGGCGCTTGGGCAGTGGCGCGCCACCTGCCGGAGCACCTGACGAGTCGATGTGACCGGCGGAGTCCTGCCGTCCCGGAGCGGTATGGTCACCGGGCAGCGAGGTCGAACCGAACGAGGGTGCGTCCGGGATGGACGCCTGCCCGAACGAACCCTGTCCGAACGAGCTCTGCCCGAACGAGGACTGCCCCTGTCCGAACGAGGACTGCTCGAACGAGGGCTGGGCCTGTCCGAACGAGGACTGCCCGAATGAGGGCTGGGCCTGTCCGTACGAGGGCCGCTGGACGGGCGGACCGCCGGTGGGCGCCTGGGCGGAGAAGTCCCGCGAGACCGCCTGCTCCGTCCCCCAGGAGGGCGTCTGCACCGGCTGGACCTCCTGCACGAGGATCTCGGGCGGGAACAGCACCATGGCGACGAGGCCACCGCCCTCCTGCGGGCGCAACTGCACCCGGATGCCGTGGCGCAGCGCCAGGCGGCCGACCACGAACAGGCCCATGCGCCGCGACACCGAGACGTCGACGACGGGCGGATCCGCCAGCCTGCGGTTCGTCTCGACCAGTTCCTCGTGGGTCATGCCGATACCCGGGTCGCTGACCGCGAGCAGCGCGCCACCGCCCTCGATCGCGCTGCTGGAGACCACGACCCGGCTGGCCCGGGGAGAGAACTGGACGGCGTTCTCCACCAGCTCCGCGACCAGGTGCACGATGTCGTTGGCGGCACTGCCCGCGACCGAGATCGTACGGTGCACCTTGACCTGGACCCGCTCGTAGTCCTCCACCTCGGATAGGGAGGCGCGCACGACGTCGACGAGTTTGGCGGGCCGGCTGCGCCTGCGGGGCGGCTCGTGACCGGCGAGGACCAGGAGGTTCTCGGAGTTGCGCCGCATACGGGTGGCCAGGTGGTCGAGCCTGAACAGGTCGGCCAGGCGGCCGCCGTCCTCCTCCCCCTTCTCCAGGCCGTCGATCAGCGAGATCTGCCGCTCGACCAGGGTCTGCGTGCGACGCGACAGGTTGACGAACATCGCGCTGATGTTGGAACGGAGCTCGGACTCCTCGGCGGCCAGGCGCACGGCCTGCCGGTGGACCTCGTCGAAGGCCTTGGCCACCTCGCCGATCTCGTCGGTGGTCTCGACCGAGATGGGGGCGATGTCGGGTGTCCTGGTGTCGCCGGAGACCCGCAGCCGTTGCACGACCTCGGGAAGCCTGAAGCCCGCGACCTCCAGCGCCTCGGCTCGCAGGCGGCGCAGCGGCGTCACCATCGAGCGGGCGATGACGACGGTGAGGCCGAGCACCAACAGGAGCAGGAGCAGGATCAGAGCCGATGTGATGATCGCGGTGCGCTGCTCGGTGTCCTCCAGCACCCGTGCCCTGGCGACCACGTCACCGGCGACCTTGGTCTCGACCTTCCGCATCAGGTCGAGGACCGCGGTGTTGTCCGAGAACCACTGCTTGACCTCGTTGGAACCCGGCAGCAGCCGCCCGGTGTAACGGGGGTCGCCGGCGAGCACGATCGCCCTGGACTTGGTCAGCTCGGCCCGGTGCACCCTTTCGTCGATCATGGAGGTGACGAGAAGCGAGCTGTTGGCCGGGCTCGCCTCGACGCTGAAGTCCGCCTCGAACTCGTTCATGCGGGAACGGGAGGCGATGAACTTCTCGATCTCCTGCGGATTGATCAGCGAGGGCGCGTAGTAACCGGCCAGCAGGCGGGCGCGCTGCCTGGAGACCTCCTCCTTGGCGTACGCCAGGGCGCTCAGCGCGCGGGCGTTGCCGATGATCTCCGAATCGTCACTGACCAGTGTGAGCTCCTCATGGAGCTTGAGCAGCGGGGCGATCATGTGGCTGTAACGTTCCACACGGGTCGTGCCCGGCAGGCGGCGCAGCTCGGAAATGCCCTCCAGCTGGTAGGCGACGCTCTTGGCCGCCTCGACGGTTCGGGACCCGTAGGAGTCGTCTATCGCCTGGACCTCCAGCAGCACCTTCTTGACCAGCGCGTCGACCACCTTCCGCTGGGCTTCCTCGCTCTCTTCCAACCCCTTGTTCGAGGGCTGGAACGACGCCCAGGCGCCTCGGTCACGTTCCAATCCAAGCGCCTGGGCCAGATCCCGGAGGCCGCCGGAGTACTCCGCCGCGGCGGCGGTCCGCTGGTATCCGGCGACGCTGTCGACGGAGGCCACCACGCGCGTACCGGCAAGCAGGACACCCACCGTGGTCGGCACCAGGATCAGAGCCGTCAGACGCGAACGGACACGCCAGTTCCTCAGGCCGAACCGGGCGGCAGGCCGCTTGCCACGGTCGGGTGCCGAAGCACCCCCGCTCTCGGATGTCGCCGTCGCCAAAGCTCTCGCTACCCCTCAATCACGACACAGGTGGACAACATCAGACCACAAGGTCACGTGAGAGAGTCGACAAAACCGACATATCACCTTTGATTGTTACGAAGGCGACAAAAGCGATCATCCACGGCTACCGCAGGGCAGCCAGCACCTGGTCGCGTATCTGAGCTCGCTGGACCTCGTCGGTCAGCGGGCGGCCGGCTCTGTCGACCACGTAGAAGACGTCCACCACCTCTGCGCCGAGAGTCTCCACACGGGCAGCCCGTACGTCAAGGCCACATTCACCAAACGCTCTACCAATGCGCCACAAAAGTCCCGGACGGTCATGGGCTCGCACCTCGATGACCGTCGCGGTGTTCGACGCGTCGTCCAGCAGGTTCACCCTGGGCGGCGCCACCGGCACCCGGGTCGGGCGCAGCGACCTGCTCCTCCTGGAGAGACGCTGCTCGATGTCGAGGCGGCCGGCCAGGACCAGCCGCAGGTCCGCCTCCAGCGTCGCGGGGTCGGGCGGCGAGCCGTACTCGGGGACGACCGAGAACTCGATCACGGCGGTCGCCCCCGCCGAAGCGGCCGACGCGGCGCGGACCACCATCCGGTGCGCGGCCAGCACCCCGGCCGCACGCCAGAGCAGCCCGGCGCGGTCCGGCGCGACCACGGTGACCGCTCCCCCGTTGATCCGTACGGCGCCTCCGCCGTGGCGGGCCAGGGACGCCTGCTCCACCGAGAGCGAGGGCGCGGGCCGCAGCGGGGTGCCCGAGAGCACCGAACGGACCCGGCGTACCAGATCGGTGACCAGCGAGGCCTTCCACGAGTTCCAGGCGGCGGGCCCGGTGGCGTGGCCGTCGGCCACGGCGAGGGCCGCCAGCAGTTCGAGGACCTCGCGCGTACCGACGGCCTCGGCCACCCGGGAGATCGTCACCGGGTCGTCCAGGTCGCGGCGGGTGGCCGTCTCGGGCAGCAGGAGGTGATGGCGGACCACGGTCTCCAGGGTGTCGACGTCCGCCGGGGGCAGGCCCATCCGGGTCCCGATGTCGCGGGCGACGACGGCGCCGGTGGTGGAGTGGTCGCCGGGATATCCCTTACCGATGTCGTGCAGGAGCGCCGATATGAGCAGCAGATCGGGCCGGGAGACCTCGCGGGTGAACGAGGCGGCCCCGGCCGCGGCCTCGATCAGGTGCCGGTCGACCGTGTAGCGGTGCACCGGGTTGCGCTGCGGGCGGTGCCGCACCCGCTCCCAGTCGGGCAGCAGGCGGACCAGCACTCCCGCCTGGTCCAGCTCCTCCCAGACCGGCACGGCCGCGCGCCCGGCGCCCAGCAGGGCCACCAGGGCATCGCGCGCCTCGTCCGGCCAGGGCACGGGGAGTGGTGGCGACTGGGCCGCCAGCGTGGTGACCGTGGCGGGTGCCAGCGGCAGTCCCGCCTCTGCGGCGGCGGCGGCGGCGCGCAGCACGAGGGTCGGGTCCTTGCGGGGGTTGACCCCGCGGGCCAGCACGACCTCTCCGCCGTGCTCGACGACTCCGTCGGCGAGCGGGCGGCGGCCACGGGGGGTGGGACCGGTCAGCAGCCGGTCGACGGTGCGCCAGGTGGCGTCGAAGGCGTGCCCGATCGTCCTGGCGGCCTCGGCGAGCCTGCGCATCAGCGCCTCGGCGTCGAGCAGGCCGAGGATCCCGGCGACCGCGTCCTGCTCCTGGAGCACCAGCCGGTCGACGCCTCGGGCGGTCACCAGGTGCAGGCCGTGCCGGATGTCGAGCAGCAGCTCGTAGGCCTCGCGGACTCGCGGGCCGGGAGCCGAGGCGACCCAGGCCGCAGCCACGGCCTGCATCGCCTGCACGTCACGGATGCCGCCGCGGGAATCCTTGATGTCGGGTTCGAGGAGGAACGCCAGCTCCCCGCTCGCCTCCGCACGCTTGTCTGCGGCGTCGCGCAGCTCGCCCAGGCGGCGCCGGGAGTCGGCCCGCCACTCGGCGAGCACGACCTCGCGCGCCGACCGCGTCAGCTCCTGGTCTCCCGCCACGTGCCGGGCCTGGATCAACCCGAGGACCGCCTTGAGGTCCTCCCCGGCCACCCTCGCCGCCTCGTCCACGGTCCGCACCGAGTGGTCGAGGCCGATCCCGGAGTCCCAGATCGGATACCAGATGCGGTCGGCGATACGCGCCACGTCATCTCGCCCGTCGTGGAGCAGGACCAGGTCAAGGTCGCTGCCCGGCGCGAGCTCCGAGCGGCCCAGGCTCCCGACCGCGACGAGCGCGACTCCACTGAGGGCGCCGCGCTCGTCGTTTCTCGTCGTTCCCCCGTTGTGCCCGTACGGCGTGCCGCAGGCGGTCCTGACCAGGTCTGTCAGCCAGCGGTCGATGTCCGCGGCCCGTTCCTTACGGGCCGCGGCGTACGAGCGAGTGTCGCCTCTCACCGGTTAGAGCGCCTCAGGTCCGCGTTCCCCGGTGCGGACGCGGATCACCGTGTCCACCGGAACGGACCAGACCTTGCCGTCGCCGATCTTGCCGGTCTGCGCGGCCTTGACGATGACGTCGATGACGTCCTCGGCGTCGTCCTCCTCGGTGAGCACTTCGAGGCGGACCTTGGGCACCAGGTCGACCTGGTACTCGGCACCGCGGTAGACCTCGGTGTGGCCGCGCTGGCGGCCGTAGCCGCTGGCCTCGCTGACCGTCATGCCCTTGACCCCGAACTGCTCCAGGGCCGCCTTCACGTCGTCGAGTTTGAACGGTTTGATGATCGCGGTGATGAGTCTCATGCGTCGACCTTCTTAGACGCCGGGGTGGGAGCCGGACCGTTGACGGCGGCCACACCTGAGGAGTGGATGGTACCGAGGTCGTAACCGGTCTCGGCGTGGGAGGTGATGTCGACGCCGGCGATCTCTTCCTCGGCACCGATCCGGAAGCCCATCGTCTTGTCGATGATCTTCGCGATGATCCAGGTGATGATGAAGGAGTACGCGCCGACCGCGACCGGGCCGAGAATCTGCAGGCCCAGCTGCTTGATGCCGCCGCCGTAGAGGAGGCCGGTGCTCTGCTGCTCCAGGAACGGGTAGGCGGCGATGAAGCCCAGGGAGACAGCGCCGATCACACCGCCGACCAGGTGCACGCCGACCACGTCGAGGGAGTCGTCGTAGCCGAACTTGTACTTCAGGCCCACCGCATAGGCGCAGGCCGCACCGGCGACGAGGCCGAGGATGAGAGCCGCCCAGGGGTCCACGAAACCACAGGCCGGGGTGACGGCGACCAGACCGGCGACGGCACCGGAGGCGACACCGAGGCTGGTGGCGTGACCGTCGCGGATCTTCTCGACCACGAGCCAGGCACCCGCGGCGGCGGCGGTGGCGATCTGGGTGTTCATGAACGCCAGGCCGGCGGTGCCGTCCACCGCGAGCTCGGAGCCCGCGTTGAAACCGAACCAGCCGAACCACAGGAGACCGGCGCCGAGCAGGACCAGGGTCAGGTTGTGCGGCCGCATCGGCTCCTTGCGCCAGCCGGCGCGCTTGCCGAGCACGAGCGCGAGGGCCAGGGCCGCGGCTCCGGCGTTGATGTGGACCACGGTGCCACCGGCGAAGTCCTCGATACCGAGGCTGAACAGCCAGCCGTTGCCCCAGACCCAGTGGGCCACGGGGAAGTAGACAATGGTCGCCCAGACGATGGTGAACAGCACCCAGGCGCCGAACTTGGCGCGGTCGGCGATGGCACCGCTGATCAGCGCGACGGTGATGATCGCGAAAGTGAGCTGGAAGGCCGAGAACACCAGGCTCGGCATACCCGTGCCGTCGTCCTTGGTGGCGGTGTCGACCAGGCTCTGCAGCCCGAGGGCGTCGAAGCCGCCGACGAACTTGTTGACGAGCTCGTTGCCGTTGTCGGTGAACGTCAGCGAGTGCCCGTAAAGCACCCATGCGATGGTGACGGTGATGATGCTGACGAACGACATCATCATCATGTTCAGGACACTCTTGGCCCTGGTCATTCCCCCATAGAAGAACGCAAGGCCGGGAGTCATCAACAGCACCAACGCGGTGGCTGTGAGCATCCAGGCAGTGGTGCCGCTATCGATCTTCATTCGACGCGACCCTCCCTTACAAATGGCGTGTGGCCGGTTTCACAGTCGCAGTGATCGCTTCCTGGGCTCCATCGACCGGCCGCGCACTGACGTTGCGCCACAGCGTGTTCTTCCGCCGTTTCAAGGCGCGACTCTGCGTGTTTCGCATCTGTGAATCTCGGCCGCATGATGTTTCCATCAAGTTTCGGACCGGGCGTGCCTTGACTTATAGATGACCCAAAAGGTGCCCGGGCGAGCAACCGCCGGGCTCTTCAGCGGGCTGCCGATGACCACACGCATGACCGCCGCCACGCCCGCCATGTCCCCTCGTCCGGGCGAAGCAGCGCCGGCCCCGGGAAAACGAATCCGGCACGCCCCACAGGGGGCGTGCCGGATCGCGGGTCGTTCAGGCGGCCGTGGCCATCTTCCGCAGCCGGGCCAGGGCGTCGCGCTCGATGCGACGGGCACGGTCCCGGCCGATGCCGTAGCGCTCGCCGACCTCGGTCAGCGTGTGCTCGCGGCCGTCCATCAGGCCGTAGCGCCAGCGGAGCATCTCGCGGGTCTGCCCCTCCAAACCCGTCAGCCACTCCTCCAGACGCTCACGTTCAAGGACGTCCATCGCCTGCTGCTCGGGATCGGCCCACGTGTCGTCGGCGATCATGTCGCCGAGTTCGGTCTCGTCCTCGTCGCCCACACCCAGCTGCAGGGAGACGGGGTCGGAGGCCCAGCGGCGAAGCTCGCGGACCCGCTCGATGGGCAGTTCGAGCACCGCCGCGAGATCGGCGTCGGTCGGCTCGGCGTCGGACTCGGCCAGCATGTCCCGGCGGACCCGCATCAGCCTGGTCATCTGCTCACCCGCGTGGGTGGGCAGGCGGACCGGCCGGGCCTGCTCGTGGATGGCGCGCCCCACGGACTGCCGGATCCACCAGGTGGCATAAGTCGAGAACTTGTAACCGCGCCGGTAGTCGAACTTCTCAACCGCGCGGACCAACCCCAGGTTGCCCTCCTGAACCAAATCGATCAGCGGCATTCCCCGCCCCGAATATTTGCGCGCCACCGCCACCACAAGACGTAGATTGGCCTGGATGAATTCATCCTTGGCCCTTCGCCCGGAAACGGCCAGTCGCTCAAGCTCCTCATCGGCGGCGTCCGCGATCCGCGGCTCCGTCAACCCGCCGTCCAGCAACTGCTCCGCGAAGAGACCTGCCTCGATCCGCTTGGCGAGTTCCACCTCCTCCTCCGCGGTGAGCAGGGGCACCCTTCCAATCTCTGCCAGGTAGGTCCCGAGCAGGTCTCTGTCAGAGACGTGCTGATCCTGCGTCCGATTCCCCGTCGGCCTTGCCATCCGATGGCACCTCGCTCCGGCTGCTTATGACGTGTCCACCCGCTCGCTCAACGCCCCAATGCGCGCGGACACGTCGCTTGACTTTTCAACGGCTGGATCAGAGCAAAGATTCCCTCAAGAAGTACGCCTGGAGAATGGTTTCGAATTCCTCCTCAGGGAGGATGTCCCCCGACTCCGTGACAAGGCCGACGGCTGCCCCTGGCAAAAATGGTCAGACCAGACGGCGCCCCTCCTTCCACACCTGTGTCACCAGCGGCACCCCCGGCCGGTAGGCGAGATGGACGTACGTCGGGGCGTCCAGGATCACCAGGTTCCCCCTGGTTCCCACCCGCAGCGTGCCGACGTCCCCGCGGCGCAGCGCCCTGGCCCCGCCGTACGTGGCCGCCCTGATCGCCTCCAGCGGCGTCATCCGCATCTCGCGGACCGCCAGCGCCACGCAGAAGGGCATGGAGGAGGTGAAGGAGGAACCCGGGTTGCAGTCGGTGGCCAGCGCGACCGTCACCCCGGCGTCCAGCAGGCGACGGGCATCCGGGTAGGGCGAGCGGGTGGAGAACTCCGCGCCGGGCAGCAGGGTGGCCACCACTCCCGCCGACGACAGCGCCGAGACGTCGTCGTCGGTCAGGTGGGTGCAGTGGTCGGCGGAGGCCGCGCCCACCTCGGCGGCGATCCGCGCCCCGGGGCCCTCGCCCAGCTGGTTGGCGTGGATCCTCGGCAGCAGCCCCGCCTTCATCCCGGCGAGAAGGATCTCCCTGCTCTGGTCGGCGTCGAAGGCGCCGCGCTCGCAGAACACGTCGACCCACCGGGCGTGCGGCGCGCAGGCCTCCAGCATCTCCCCGGTGACCGTGCGGACGTACTCGTCGGCCGAGGAGGCGTCGGGGGGCACCACGTGCGCGCCCAGGTAGGTGGTCTCCTCGGTGAACCCCCGCGCGATCTCCAGGGACCTGCGCTCGTCCTCTACCGTGAGGCCGTAACCGCTCTTGATCTCCAGCGTGGTCGTCCCCTGGGTGAGCATCTCCGAGACCAGGGCGGCGGTGCGCGTCACGAGTTCGACGTCGGAGGCGGCGCGGGTGGCCGACACCGTGGTGCGGATGCCACCGGCCGTGTAGGGCCGGCCCGCCATGCGGGCGGCGAACTCGGCCGTGCGGTCGCCGGCGAAGACGAGGTGGGCGTGGCTGTCGACGAAGCCCGGGATCACGCAGCGCCCCTCGGTGTCCACCCGCTCGTCGGCGCAGGGAGCCGCGCCGGTGGGCCCCACCCACACCACCTCGCCGTCCTCCACCACCAGCGCGGCGTCCTCGATCTCCTCCCGCGCCGGATCGCCCGTGTAGAGCAGTCCGATGCGATCGAAGAGGATGCTCCTCACCTGCCGGTCCTCGCCCGTCATGCCGACCTTCCCCCTCGCGCCTCGGTGATCGCCTCGGTGAGCATGCCGCCCACGTCACCGAGGGCGTGCCTGCCGTCGGTGACCACGCGGCGGCCACTCGACACCACGGAGTGCACGTCGGCGGCCGCGGCGGCGAAGACGACGGTCTCGGCCAGGTGCGCCGGGGAGGCGCCCGCCGTACGGACCGAGTCCAGGCGCAGCGACACCAGGTCGGCCCACGCGCCGGGGACGAGCATGCCCGCGCAGGCGAAGCCGAGCGAGTCGTGTCCCGCGGCGGTGGCGGCGTGCAGGAGCTCGGCGGCCGACCAGTGGCCGCGCCGCTCGGTGGCCAGCCGCTCGTCCAGCTCGACCGCGCGGGCCTCCTCGAACAGGTCGACGACCGCGTGGCTGTCCGAGCCGAGCGTGATGGGCGCCCCCGCGTCGAACAGCGCCCTGGCCGGCCCGATGCCGTCGGCGAGGTCGCGCTCGGTCGTCGGGCACATGCACACGCGTGTGCCGGAGCCGCCGAGCAGCGCGACGTCCACGTCCGACAGGTGCGTGGCGTGCACGGCGGTCGAGCGGGGGCCGAGCGCGCCGTGCGCCTCCAGCAGCTGGACCGGGCTCGCGGAGTACGCCTCCACGCAGGCGGTGTTCTCCGCCCGTTGCTCGGAGACATGGGAGTGGAGCGGGACCGCGTGGTGGCGGGAGAACTCGGCGACCACGGGTATCTGCTCGGGCCTGACCGCGCGGACCGAGTGCACTGCCACGCCGATCTCCACATCCGGATCGCCCCGGTAGTGGGCCGTGAGCGCCTCCGCCCGGGCGGCCCACCCGTCGGCGTCGCCGTCACCGAACCGCAGCTGTACACCGCTCAGCGGGGTGCCGACGCCGCCTGTCAGGTAACAGGCGTCCAGCAGCGCGATGCGCAGCCCCGCGTCGCGCGCCGCCTGGACGAGCGCGTGGCCCATGACGTTCGGGTCGTCGTAGCGCCTGCCGCCCGGACCGTGGTGCAGGTAGTGGAACTCCCCGACGCAGGTGATGCCGGCCAGTGCCATCTCGGCGAACGCGGCCCTGGCGAGTCTGAGATAGGACTCGGGGTCGAGGGTCCCCGCCACCCCGTACATCTGCTCGCGCCAGGTCCAGAAACTGCCCTTCTCACGTTGCGTCACCCCGCGCAGGGCGCGATGGAAGGCGTGGGAGTGCGCGTTGGCCAGACCGGGGATGGTCAGCCCGGCCAGCCGGACGGCTCCGGCCGGCGGGGTCGCCACACCGGTGACGATCTCGGAGATCACGGTGTCGTGGACCTTGACGAGCACCCCTGCGACGGCCTCGCCCGGTGGCAGCCAGGCCAGCTCGCACCAGTAGTTCAGCTCGCGCACAGGTCCTCCAGCGTCGCGGCGAGGACGGTGACCCCCGCATGGCAGTCGGCCGTCTCCGCGTGTTCGTCCGGAGAGTGAGAGATGCCCGTCGGATTGCGGACGAACACCATCGCGCTGGGCACACCCGCGGACGCGAGAATGCCCGCGTCGTGTCCGGCCCCGGTCGGCAGGACGGGTGCGCCCCCCGCGGCGGCGGCGACCCGCTCCCGCAGGACCGCGTCGAAGTCCACGACCGGGGTCCACGACTCGACGCTGACCTCGGCACCGGAGAACTCGGTCAGTTCGGCGACCAGCGCCCTGACCGCGTCCTCGTCACCGCCCCTGGCATCCAGCCAGGCGCTGACCAGTCCGGGGATGGCATTGGCGTTGTTGGGCGACACACGCATCCTGCCGAAGGTGGCGACCACGCCGCCGCGCTCGGCGGCCTGGCGGGCGTGGAGCACGGTACGGGCGAAGGGCAGCATCGGGTCGTCGCGGTCGGCCAGCCTGGTGGTGCCGGCGTGGTTGGCCTGGCCGTGGAAGTCGAACCGCCAGCGGCCGTGCGGCCAGATGGCCGAGGCGGCGCCGACCGGCGCGTCCCGGTGGACCAGGTCCTTGCCCTGCTCGACGTGGAGCTCGACGAAGACCCCGATGTGCCGCAGGGTCTCCTCGTCCCGGCCCAGGGCGCCCGGGTCACGCCCTGCCCTGCGCAGCACCTCGGCCAGCGAGTCGCCCTCGTCGTCGGTCAGGGCGCGCGCCTTGTCAGGGTCCAGGATCCCGGTCAGCAGGCGGGAGCCGACGCACGGGACACCGAACCTGGCGCCCTCCTCGTCGGTGAAACAGGCGATCCCCAGGGGGCGCGCGGGCCGGAAGTCCCTGGCCCGCAGCAGGTCGAGGGCGGCGAAGGCCGACACGACCCCCAGGGGGCCGTCGAAGGCACCGCCCTGCCTCACCGAGTCGAGGTGGCTGCCGGTGACCACCCCGGGCCGCGCCGACGGGTCACCCCACCAGGCCCACAGGTTGCCGTTGCGATCCTCCCTCAGGTCGAGGCCGCGCCTGGCCGCCTCCTGTCCGAACCAGCGCCGAAGCTCCAGATCCGCCGGCGACCACGCGTCTCGCAGGTAGCCCCGGGTCCGGCCATCACGTCCGAGGTGCGCGATGGCACCCCACATCTCGTCGAACACCCTCCCATTATCTGAATGATTCCATTCAGATGCGAGTCCGCCGCACCCTCAACCGATTCCCCCCTTGCCGCACAGGCCCACTCCGGTCGCCGGGCGAGGAGCCGGGCGGCGACCGCGCCCTCAGCTCAGAGGCCTGCGGCGGGACGGACGGTGATCTCGGTGACGTGGGCGTCGGGGGACGCGGTCAGGGCCGCCTGCACCACCCTGGCCACCGAGTCCGCGTTCAGATACTTCTCCGGCTGGTAGGGGCCGCCCTCCCGGACCCGGACCTCACGCTGCATGTCGGTGTCGACCCGTCCCGGATAGATCGTCGTCACCCGGAGCTCCGGCTCCTCCAGGCGGAGCGCGTCGGCGAAGGCGCGCAGCGCGAACTTGCTCGCCGAGTAGGAGCCCCAGCTAGCGCCGGCCCGCTGCCCGGAGCCGGAGTTGATCAGCACCACGTGACCGTGCCCCGCGCGCAGGGCGGGCAGCAGCAGCCGGGTCAGCTCGACCACCGCGATCACGTTGACCTCCATGGTGTGACGCCACACCTCTGCCGGGGTCTCCGCCACCCGCCCCAGGTGCAGCACGCCCGCGCTGTGCACCAGCACGTCGAGCCGGTCGACGGCGGCGACGTCGGCCTCCGTGACGGCGGTGAGCTCCACCGGCCAGGGCCGCGCGCCGGGCAGGGCGGAGGCCATCTGGGCCAGCGCCTCGGGGTCGCGGCCGCCGAGCAGCAGGTCGTGGGTGGGGGCCAGGGCGCGGGCGATCGCGGCACCGACCCCTCGCGAGGCGCCGGTGACCAGCGCGGTCGGACGTACAGGCATGTCGATCACCTTACTCGCTGGAAGATCTCCGGCCGGCGGCACTCCGGCGGCACGGCGACGGTGTTCTCGCCCGGGTGGCGAAAGCCGTACGGGCAGCGAAAGCCATTCGGGCGGACCGTGCCGGCCTCGGCGAAACCGGCGGCCGGATGCTCCCGCCGCTCTCACCCGGGCACGGATGTCAGTCGAACCGCTCGGTGAAGACCCCCGCCTGGTCGGTCATCCGTTCGTACTCCTCCAACCGGGCCTGCGTGCGCAGCGGCGCCGCGTCCGCCATGGCCTCCACCAGCACCATGGCCAGGGTCAGCGGCGCCGCGTGCGAGTCGAAGACCAGCCGTTCGCCGACGGGGGCGGCCAGGATCACGTCGGCCTCGAAGGGCACGTCCCGCCGGTCGGTGATCACCGCCGTACGCAGGCCGAGGTCCCGGGCGCCGCGCAGCGCCTGTACGGCCTCGGCCGGGTAACGGGGCAGGATCACCGCGACCAGCCAGCTCGCTCCCGCGCGGCGCGCGGCGTACAGGCCGTCGGCCAGCTCGGAACCGCCGTGGGTCAGCAGGCGGACGTCAGGGTGGATCCGGCGCGCGAAGTAGGCGAACGTGGTGGCCAGCCCGCTCGACACCCGCAGGCCCAGCACCGGCAGCGGCTCGCATCCCGCCAGCCTGACACCCAGCTCCGAGATGTCGGCGGGGTCGCCCAGTGCGTCGCGTACGCTCCGCAGGTTGTCGATCTCCACGTCTATGGCCGTCTGCAGGTCGTTGGCCCGCGACGGTTTCCGCCCGCCCACCACGAGGGGCCGTAGCGCCTGTCTGAGCTCGGGAAAGCCCGCGAAACCGAGCACCATCGCGAACCTCGTCACCGACGGCTGGCTGACCCCTGCCCGCTCGGCCAGCTCCACGCTGGACAGGAAGATGGCCTCGGACAGGTGATCGCCCAGGTAGCGTGCGATCCGCCGCTGCACGGGCGACAGCCGCCGCCCCCCCAGAAGCTGATCGAGTCCGTCCCCCACGTCCTCTCCAACCGCTCGATGCCCCACGAGCATTCCCCTCCCCGTCCCGCTGTCGTTCATACACCCGGGCGGGACGGGAGGGAGCGGCGCCGAAGGGATCCGCGCCCCCGAGATCGGGACACGGTACGCGGATCGGTGCCCGGTCGGGTACTTCCCGTTCGACGGGAGACAACGCATCCGACCAGGGCCGGCACGCCCCCGGCCGGAGCCCGGCTGTCCGGCCGGGACCCGCGTGTCCGGCCGGGACCCGCATGCCCGATCAGGACTCGCGCATCGGGATGCGGACGTCTCGCTCCTCGGCCACGGCGACGGCCTCGTCGTAGCCGGCGTCGACGTGACGGATGACCCCCATGCCCGGGTCGTTGGTGAGCACCCGGTTGAGCTTCTCGGCACCGAGCCTGGTGCCGTCGGCGACGGTGACCTGGCCGGCATGGATGGAGCGGCCGATGCCGACACCGCCGCCGTGGTGGATGGAGACCCACGCGGCACCGGAGGCGACGTTGAGCATGGCGTTCAGCAGCGGCCAGTCGGCGATCGCGTCGGAGCCGTCGGCCATGCCCTCGGTCTCCCGGTACGGGCTCGCGACGCTGCCGCAGTCGAGGTGGTCGCGGCCGATCACCAGCGGGGCCTCGATCTCCCCCGAGGCCACCATGTCGTTGAACCGCTCTCCGGCCAGGTGGCGCTCGCCGTATCCGAGCCAGCAGATACGGGCGGGCAGGCCCTGGAAGTGGACCTTCTCCCCGGCCATCCGGATCCACCTGGCAAGCGGCTCGTTGTCTGGGAAGAGCTCCAGGATCGCGCGGTCGGTCTTGGCGATGTCGGAGGGGGAACCGGAGAGCGCGGCCCAGCGGAACGGGCCCTTGCCCTCGCAGAACAGCGGCCTGATGTAGGCGGGCACGAAGCCGGGGAAGTCGAACGCGCGACCGTAGCCCGCGAGCCGGGCCTCGCCCCGGATCGAGTTGCCGTAGTCGAAGACCTCGGCTCCGGCGTCCTGGAAGCCGACCATGGCCTCCACGTGAGCGGCCATCGCCTCGCGGGCCCTGCGGGTGAAACCCGCCGGGTCCTTCTCCCGTTCGTCGGCCATGTCCTCGAAGGCCACACCGATCGGCAGGTACATCAGCGGGTCGTGAGCGGAGGTCTGGTCGGTGACGACGTCGATCTCGGCGTCCCTGCGGAGCAGTTCGGGCACGATCTCGGCCGCGTTGCCCTCCACCCCGATGCTCAACGGCCTGCGCTGGTCGCGGGCCTCGTACGCCAGGCGCAGCGCCTCGTCGAGGTCGGCGGCGCGGACGTCCAGGTAGCGGTGCTCGATCCGCCGGTCGATCGACCTGGGGTCGCAGTCGACGCAGATCACCACGCCGCCGTTCATGGTCACGGCCAGCGGCTGCGCGCCGCCCATGCCGCCGAGCCCGGCGGTCAGCGTGATCGTCCCCGCGAGGCTCCCGCCGAACCGCTTGGCGGCCACGGCGCCGAAGGTCTCGTAGGTGCCCTGCAGGATGCCCTGGGTGCCGATGTAGATCCAGGAGCCCGCGGTCATCTGCCCGTACATGGTCAGTCCGGCGGCCTCCAGGCGCCGGAACTCCTCCCAGTTGGCCCAGTCGGGCACCAGGTTGGAGTTGGCGATGAGCACCCGGGGTGCCCACTCGTGGGTGCGGAACACGCCGACGGGACGACCGGACTGCACCAGCAGCGTCTCGTCGCCCTCCAGGGTGGTCAGAGTGCGGGTGATCGCGTCGAAGGAGCGCCAGTCGCGGGCGGCCTTGCCCGAGCCGCCGTAGACGACGAGCTGTTCCGGATGCTCGGCCACCTCGGGATCCAGATTGTTCTGGATCATGCGGAGCGCCGCTTCCTGCGGCCACCCCTTGGCGGTGAGCATGGTACCGCGCGGCGCGCGCACAACCCGGCTGCCGGTCATGCCCGGACCTCCCCATCAGGAATGAATGAATGCATTCATATTTGTCACCTGGAGGCTACAGGTCAACTCGGGAGAGGGGTACCACGGCAAAGGGGTGTCGCGGGCGACATGCCCGCGACACCCCCCGGTGGTAGCCGTAACGATCGTCGCGCCCCGATCTTCGTCCCGCACGGACGGGATCGGGAGATCGAATGCGGCGCGCGCCCGATGGGGCACCCCGGCGCGAAGGAGAGGCTTCGCACAGGCGGGGATGCCCGGTTCGCCGAACAGCGAATCAGACCATCGACCCGGCGCCCGAATTATTCCTTTGTGAACGATATGAATTTACACAACCGCGCCAGTACCACCGCGATGCCTTCACCCTGACGAACGGCAGGCGGACGGCAGGCGAGCGGGCCTCTGACAATGCGGCCCCCTTCGAATCGACGCGGTCGACCCCGGCCGCCTCTCCTGCTTACCCGGTATCATGATCAGCACTCCTTCGGCAGAGAGGGCCGTCACCTGCCCGGCGGGCGGGCGGGTATGCGCCCTGCCTCTTTCCGGTTTGAAAGCTCACCACGACCGTGCCGCCGCTTTCCCCGCGTCGCTCAGTCCGGGTCGGGGACGTCGTCGTAGTCGATGTCGCCCTCCTCCGCGCGGCGCAGCCCGATGTCCTCCACCCAGGCACCGGCGAACCGGCGGATCTCCCAGAGCCGCTCGCCCTGCACGCCGTAGGCCTCGAAGTCCTCGTCGGCGATCAGGTCGACGAACTCCAACCGCATCACCAGCTCGGCGAGCGAGAACCCCCCGTCGTGCAGGCGGGCGAGGTGTTCGAGTTCGCGGAAGCCGTACGGCTGGGAGACCGAGGCGACCTCGACGACGTCATGGGCGAGACCGCGCTCGTGCAGGGCCCACACCCGCGGGCCGACCTCGGCGCCCGGCCCGAACATCGGCGACATCGGCCACGTCGGTGGCGTCGGTGGCGTCGGTGGCATCTGGGGCATCTGGGGCATCTGGGGCATCGGTGGCTCAGTGGCGGGAGCGGCGGCGGGTGGAGGGGAGGTCATGGCGGCCTGAGACGAACTCCTGGAAGGCGATCTTGCCGCGGATCACCGGGCGGCGCCAGCGCTCCTCACGACGCTCGGCCCTGGCCATCTTGCGGAGCCGCGGATGCCGGGCGCCCGGGGCGAAGAACCAGTGCGCCCAGGGCGATCCCGGGCGTGCCAGCCGCAGGGCGCCGGGCACCAGGAGGACCGGCACGAACAGTCCGACCAGGCCCGTCCAGATCTTGCCCTTGAGCAGCGTGACCACGGCGAGCCCGAGGTTGGTCACGATGAGGCCGACGGTCAGCCAGGTGCCCCTGGGGGTGCCGTCGGAGTTCTCCCAGCCGAGAGGGCGCAGGCCGAGCAGGAGCAGGCCGGTGATCGCGATGGCGATGAACACGGTGTCGACGGAGGCCCGGCCCTCCTCCTCCCAGTAGACGTCGCGCAGGTGCAGGATCAGCGCGAACTCGTCGAGGATGAGGGCGGCTCCGATGCCGAAGATCGCCGCCGTCACCGCGTACCAGCCGTCGGAGACCCCCGAGACGATGAGGCCGGACACCCCGCCGAGCAGGGTCAGCACCACGCCGAACACCACGTGGTGGATGTGCATCTCACCGACGTTGACGTTGCGGAACCAGCCGATCTTGGCTCGGATGAGCCTGACGTTGATCCTGGTGAACACGAAGGCGACGATCAACGCGACGAAGAAACAGAACAGCGGCAGCCGTCCTGTTTCCATGATCCGATCTCGAAACACATCTCCCACCGACTCATCAGGCTATGCGAGGAAGCCCCGGAGCAGCGCGGCGGTGCCCTCCAGGTGCTCGGCCACGGCGCGGCGCGCGCCCTCGGGGTCGCCGGCCAGGATCGCCGTCACGATCGCCTCGTGCTGGATCACGGCGTGCTCGATGTTGCGCCGGAGCACCGGGATGGCGTTGAGCAGGTCGGTGACCCTGAGCCTGGCGTCGGCGCAGGCCGCGGCGAGCAGCGGGGAGCCGGTCAGCTCGGCGATGGCCAGGTGGAAGGCCGTGTCGAGACGGCGGTAGTCGTCGGGCCCCGCCGAGTTGACCTCGCGCAGCCGCTCCCGCAGGGCGTCGCGCCGTTCTTCGGTGAGCGCGGTGGCGGCGAGCACCTGGGCGGCGCCGCACTCCACGGCCATCCTGAAGGTGAGCGCGTCGCCCAGGTCGTCGGTGCCCATGTCGGCGACCGCCCTGCGCAGGTCGTCGCGGCGCGGGCGCGGCGGGGCGTAGGTGAGAAACGCGCCGCCGTACCTGCCGCGGCGTACGGTGAGGTAGCCCGCTTCGGCGAGGGCGCGGATGGCCTCGCGCAGGGTGACCCTGCTGATCCCGAGCTGGGCGGCGAGTTCCCGCTCGGGCGGCAGCTTCTCGGCCACCAGCCCCAGCTTGATGACCTGTAGCAGGCGTTCCACGGTCTCCTCGAACGCGTTGCCCGCGCGCACCGGCCGCAGCACGGTGGCCAGTCGCGACACCTCGTCCAATTGATCTCCTCCGACCCTTGACAACGCTCCCCCCGCTACACGTCAATGGTCTGACACTAGCCCAATAAGACTCCGGCGAGGAGGGCGTGTGGACGTCCGCGAGCTTCACGACGAGGTGCGGGCAGGACGGATCGACACCGTGCTGCTGGCGATCGTCGACATGCAGGGCCGCCTACAGGGGAAACGCCTGTCGGCACGTTACTTCCTGCAGGAGGTGCTGGGGCATGCCTCCGAGGGGTGCAACTACCTGCTCGCGGTCGACGTCGACATGAACACGGTCGACGGCTACGCGATGTCGTCCTGGGAGCGAGGATACGGCGATTTCATCATGAAACCCGACGTGTCCACCCTGCGCCGGGTGCCGTGGCAGGAGGGAACGGCCCTGGTGATGGCCGACCTGGTCTGGGAGGACGGCTCCGACGTGACCGCCTCACCGCGGCAGATCCTGCGACGGCAGCTCGCCCGGCTGGCCGAGCGGGGCTGGGGGGCGTTCGTGGGGACCGAACTGGAGTTCGTGGTCTTCAACGACACCTACGAGGACGCCTGGCGCAGCGGCTACTGCGACCTGACGCCCGCCAACCTCTACAACGTCGACTACTCCCTCCTCGGCACCGCCAGGGTCGAGCCGCTGCTGCGCAGGATCAGGCTCGGCATGGAGGGCGCGGGCATGTACGTCGAGTCGGCCAAGGGCGAGTGCAACCTCGGCCAGCACGAGATCGCCTTCCGCTTCGGCGAGGCCCTGTCCAGCTGCGACGACCACTCCGTCTACAAGAACGGCGCCAAGGAGATCGCTTCCCAGGAGGGCATGTCGATCACCTTCATGGCCAAGCCGAACCAGCGCGAGGGCAACTCCTGCCACATCCACATCTCGCTCAGGGACACCGCCGGGGAGCCGATCATGGCGGGTTCGGAAGCGCACGGACTGTCCGTGACGGGACAGCACTTCATCGCCGGTCAGCTCGCCCTCATGCGCGAGCTGACCCTGCTGTACGCGCCGAACGTCAACTCCTACAAGCGGTACGTGCCGGGCAGCTTCGCCCCCACCGCCGTCAAGTGGGGCGTGGACAACAGGACGTGCGCGCTGCGCCTGGTCGGCCACGGCCCCTCGCTGCGGATCGAGAACCGGGTGCCCGGCGGCGACGTCAACCCCTACCTGGCGGTCTCGGCGCTGGTCGCGGCCGGGCTGCACGGCATCGAGAACGAGCTGCCGCTTCAGGACGCGTTCACGGGGAACGCCTACACCTCGGGCGCGGAGACCGTCCCGCACACCCTGCGGGACGCGCTGGAGCTCTGGGAGGGCTCCGCGTTCGCGGCCTCCGTCTTCGGCGAGGACGTCGTGGCGCACTACGCGAACAACGCCCGGACCGAGCTGGCCGCCTTCGACGCGGCGGTGACCGACTGGGAGCTGTTCCGAGGATTCGAACGGATGTGACAGTGAAGATCATAAATCCGGCGACGGAAGAGGTGATCGCCGAAGTCGAGATGGCGGACGCCGCCGAGGTCGACAGGGCGGTGGAGCGTGCCAGAAGGGCCTTCGCCACCTGGCGGAGCGTCGGCCCTTCGGACCGGGCCCGGCTGTTGCGCCGGTTCGCCTCGCTGGTGCGCGAGCACGCGGAGGAGCTGGCCCTGGCCGAGGTCGCCAACGCCGGGCACACGATCGGCAACGCCCGCTGGGAGGCGGGCAACGTCGCCGACGTGCTCGACTTCTACGCCGGGGCGCCGGAGCGCAACCACGGCCTGCAGATCCCGGTGCCCGGCGGCCTGGACGTCACCTTCAGGGAACCCCTGGGCGTCGTCGGCGTGATCGTGCCATGGAACTTCCCGATGGTCATCATGACCTGGGGGATGGCCCCGGCGCTGGCCGCGGGCAACACCGTGATCGTCAAGCCCGCCGAGTGGACACCGCTGACCGCCCTGCGGGTGGCCGAACTGGCCCTGGCCGCCGGACTGCCCGAGGGGGTCTTCCAGGTCCTGCCCGGCGCCGGAGAGGTCGCGGGCGCCCGGCTGGTCGAGCACCCGGACGTGACGAAGATCGTGTTCACCGGCTCCACCGAGGTGGGCAAGGAGATCGCCGCCGTCTGCGCCGGGCAGGTCAAGCGGCTCACCCTGGAGCTGGGCGGCAAGAGCGCCAACGTGGTCTTCGCCGACGCCGACCTGGAACGGGCGGCGGCGACCGCGCCGTACGCGGTGTTCGACAACGCGGGCCAGGACTGCTGCGCGCGCTCCCGGATCCTGGTCGAGCGCTCGGCGTACGACGAGTTCCTGGCCCGGTTCGGCGAGGCCGTGCTGAACGTCCAGGTCGGCGACCCCCGCGACGAGAGCACCGAGATGGGCCCGCTGATCAGCGCCGAGCACCGGGAGCGGGTGGCCTCCTTCGTCACCGAGCCGCCCCATCTGCGGGGCGCTTGCCCGTCGGGGCCGGGGTTCTGGTTCCCGGCGACGGTCCTGACCCCGCGCTCGGCCGACGACCGGGCATTCACCGAGGAGATCTTCGGGCCCGTGGTGTCGGTGCTGCCGTTCGACGACGAGGCGGACGCCGTGCGGATCGCCAACGACACCCCGTACGGCCTGAGCGGGTCCATCTGGACCCGTGACGTCGGCCGGGCGCTCCGGGTGGCCAGGGCCGTCGAGGCGGGCAACCTGAGCGTCAACTCGCATTCGAGCGTCCGCTACTGGACCCCGTTCGGCGGTTTCAAGCAGTCGGGCCTCGGTCGTGAACTGGGACCCGACGCCCTGTCAGCGTTCACCGAGACCAAGAACGTCTTCATTTCCGAGGAGTAGAAGCGATGCTGCGTTTGCAGGACCGGGTGGCCGTCATCACCGGCGCCGGTAGCGGGATCGGCCTGGCCACCGCGCGCCGGTTCGCCGAGGAGGGCGCCCGCGTCGTGTGCGTGGACCTGGACGAGACGACCGGCGCGGCGGCCGCGGCCGAGGTCGGCGGGCTTTTCGTGAAGGCCGACGTGACCAGCGAGGACGACGTCGTCCGAATGTTCCAGACCGCGTTCGACAGCTACGGCAGCGTGGACATCGCGTTCAACAACGCGGGCATCTCACCGCCGGAGGACGACTCGATCCTGGAGACCGGCATCGACGCCTGGCGCCGGGTCCAGGAGGTCAACCTCACCTCCGTCTATCTGTGCTGCAAGCACGCCATCCCGTACATGCGGCGGCAGGGCAAGGGGTCGATCATCAACACCGCGTCGTTCGTGGCGGTGATGGGCTCGGCGACCAGCCAGATCTCCTACACCGCCTCCAAGGGCGGGGTGCTGGCGATGTCGCGCGAGCTGGGCGTGCAGTTCGCCCGCGAGGGCATCCGGGTCAACGCGCTCTGCCCCGGCCCGGTCAACACCCCGCTGCTGCAGGAGCTGTTCGCCAAGGACCCCGAGCGGGCTCGGCGCCGCCTGGTGCACATCCCGATCGGCCGCTTCGCCGAGGCGACCGAGATCGCCGCCGCGGTGGCGTTCCTCGCCTCGGACGACGCGAGCTTCATCACCGGCTCGGAGTTCCTGGTGGACGGCGGCATCTCGGGCGCCTATGTCACGCCGCTCTGAGCGTTCCCCGACTCTGACCGTTCCCCGGCCGGTTTTGCCCAGGCCATACCTCGGCCCCGATAACGTGCCGGGACGTGGGGTGTCACCCCACATCCCGGCGTCCGCGCGAGAAGGAGACCATGTCCCGTCCCGTCATCGGCATCACCTGCTACGTCGAGCCCGCGAGGTTCACGGTCTGGGAGACGAACACCGCGCTCCTGCCGTACGACTACGTCGACCACGTGGCCCGCGCGGGCGGGCAGCCGGTGATCCTGCCGCCCGCGGGTGACCCCGCGGCGCTCGTGAACCGCCTGGACGGGCTGATCCTGGCCGGCGGCGGGGACGTCGGCCCGGAACGGTACGGGCAGGAGCCGCACGAGCGGACCGGCTACGTCCGGCCGTTCCGCGACGACGCCGAACTGGGACTGGTCCGGGCGGCGCTGGAGCGGGACCTGCCCTTCCTCGGCATCTGCAGGGGCATGCAGATCCTGAACGTCGCCCTTGGCGGCGGCCTCCACCAGCACCTGCCCGACGTGGTGGGCCACCAGGGGCACGCCCCGGCCCCCGGCGGCTACGGCAGGATGCCGGTGCGGCTCGCCCCCGGCAGCCTGACCTCGAAGGTCTTCGGAACCGAGACCGTGGACGTGGCCCACTACCACCATCAGGCCGTTGACCTGCTCGCTGATGGCCTGATCGTGACCGGCCACGCCGAGGACGGCACGGTGGAGGCCGTGGAGGTGGAGGATCATCCGTTCGCCCTCGCCGTCCAGTGGCACCCGGAGACCGACGACGAGTCGGCCCTGTTCGAGGCACTGGTCCGGCACGCCCGCCGCTGAGTGATTCGTGAAGGCCGGTGCGCGCCTGGGGATTTCGCTCGGCCGGTGCGGGCGGTTAGGCTGGCCAGCGACACCGATGAACCCCGCGCGGGAGAGTGTCCTGACATCCAGGCCAGGACCCCTGAAGGAGCAAGCCCTCCCCGCGAACCTCTCAAGGCAAAGGACCGTGCGGGTAGGTGCCTCTGGAAAGCAGGTCCCACGACCTCGCCGAAGGTGAAAGTCCGGTAAAACCCGGATGAAACTCTCAGGCACCAATGACAGAGGGGGAGGATGATCTCATCTGTCCCTTGTCTGAGGTGCGAACATGTCCCGACCTACGCCGCTGCGCGGCGTGCACGAGTCCCTCGGCGCGACGCTGACCGACTTCGCGGGCTGGCTGATGCCGCTCCGCTACGGCAGCGAGTCCGCCGAGCACAACGCGGTCCGCCAGGCGGCGGGCCTGTTCGACCTCTCCCACATGGGGGAGATCCTCGTGACCGGCCCGCAGGCCGCCGAGGCCCTCGACTACGCGCTGGTCGGCCACCTCTCCGCGCTGGCACCCGGCCGCGCCCGCTACACGATGATCGTCGACGCCGGGGGCGGCGTGCTGGACGACCTGATCGTCTACCGGCTGGCCCCCGAAGAGTTCATGGTCGTCGCCAACGCCTCCAACTACCCCCGGGTGGCCGCCGAGCTGATCGAGCGCGCCAAGGACTTCGACGCCGCGGTGCAGGACCGCTCCGAGGAGTACGCGCTGGTCGCGGTCCAGGGACCGCGCTCGGTGGAGATCCTGAGCGCCCTCACCGACGCCGACCTGGACGGGCTCGGGTACTACGCGGGCCTGCCCGCCGTCGTGGCCGGACACGAGGCCCTCGTCGCCCGCACCGGATACACCGGCGAGGACGGCTTCGAGCTGTTCGTCGCGGCCTCGGCGGCGGAGTCCCTCTGGTCCGCCCTCATCGAGGCGGGCGCACCGCATGGGCTGATCCCCGCAGGTCTGTCCGCGCGCGACACCCTCCGCCTGGAGGCGGGCATGCCGCTCTACGGCAACGAGCTCTCGGCGGACCTCACTCCGTTCGACGCCGGGCTCGGCCGTGTGGTGAGGTTTGACAAGCCGGGCGACTTCGTCGGCCGGGCCGCCCTCGAACCGTTCAGGGACGTCCCGCCGGCCCGTCGTCTGGTCGGCCTGGTCGGACGCGGCCGCAGGGTGCCCCGGCACGGGTATCCGGTGGTGGTCGCCGGTGACGGCACGGTCGTCGGGGAGGTCACCAGCGGGGCGCCCTCCCAGACACTGGGCAGGCCCATCGCCATGGCCTACGTGGACAGCGGCCTGTCGTCAGGACTGGCCGTCGACATCCGGGGCAGCCGCGAGCCGGTCGAGGTCGTCGAACTGCCTTTCTACAGGAGGAAAAAATGAGCAGCATTCCCGAGAATCTGCACTACACCAAGGAACACGAGTGGATCGGCGGCGTCGACGACGGCCTGACCCTCACCGTGGGCATCACCGCCTACGCCGCCGAAGCGCTGGGCGACGTGGTCTACGTGCAGGTACCCGAGGTCGGCGCGTCGATCGCCACCGGTGACGCCATCGGCGAGGTCGAGTCGACCAAGTCGGTCAGTGACATCTTCGCGCCGGTCACCGGCGAGGTCGTGGAGGTCAACCAGGCGGTCGTGGACGACCCCTCGCTGGTCAACAGCGACTCATACGGTGACGGCTGGCTGTTCCGGGTACGTCTTGAGGGCTCCGCCGACGACCTGCTGTCGCCGGAGGAGTACACCGCGCTCACCTCGGGTGAGTCATAAGTTCGACGCCTCGCGTCACGGTCACGCGCGTCCCCGGGCACGCGTGACCGTCCACGCTGGAAGGATTCAGATGACGATCAGTGTCTTCGATCTCTTCAAGATCGGAATCGGCCCGTCCAGCTCGCACACCGGCGGCCCGATGGCCGCCGCCCACAAGTTCGCCCGGGGCCTGCACCAGGACGGGCTGCTGGAGAAGACCGTCCGGGTGAGCGCCATCCTGTACGGCTCGCTTGGGCTGACCGGCAAGGGCCACGGCAGCGACAAGGCGGTGCTGCTCGGCCTGTCCGGCGAGAAACCCGAGCTGGTCGACGTCGACACGGTCGACGAGCGGCTGGCCGCCATGCGCGAGTCCGGCACCATCTCCCTGTACGGCTCCCACGAGATCCCCTTCGTCGTCGGCGAGGACCTCGTCTTCGAACGCAAGATCTCGCTCCCCGGCCACCCCAACGGCATGCGCTTCACCGCACTGTCGGAGTCCGGCGAGACGCTACGGGAGAAGGTCTACTACTCGGTGGGCGGCGGCTTCGTCGTCGACGAGAACGCCACCGGCGCCGACCGGATCAAACCCGACGACACGGTCCTGCCGTACCCCTTCACCACGGCCGCGGAACTGCTCGCCCAGTGCGCGGAGACCGGGCTGTCGATCTCCGGGCTGATGCTGGAGAACGAGCGGGCGTTCGGCCGCACCGAGGCCGAGATCCGCGCCCAACTGCTCGTCCTGTGGCAGGTCATGAGCGAGTGCGTGCGGCGGGGCATCGGCAAGGAGGGCGTGCTGCCCGGCGGGCTGAAGGTCCGCCGCCGCGCCCACCAGCTCCACCGGCAGCTGCGGAGCGAGCCGGCAGAGAAGGACTCGCTGCAGACGATGGACTGGGTCTCGCTGTTCGCCCTCGCGGTCAACGAGGAGAACGCCGCCGGCGGCCGGATCGTCACCGCGCCCACCAACGGCGCCGCGGGCATCATCCCCGCCGTGCTCACCTACTACGACCGCTTCGTCCGCGAATCCGATGACGAGGGGGTGATCCGCTTCCTGCTGACCGCGGGGGCGATCGGCGTGCTGTTCAAGGAGAACGCCTCCATCTCCGGGGCCGAGGTGGGCTGCCAGGGCGAGGTCGGCTCGGCCTGCTCGATGGCCGCCGCCGGGCTCACCGAGGTGATGGGCGGCACCCCCGAGCAGGTCGAGAACGCCGCCGAGATCGGCATCGAGCACAACCTGGGGCTGACCTGCGACCCGATCGGCGGCCTGGTGCAGATCCCGTGCATCGAGCGCAACGCCGTCGCCTCGATCAAGGCCATCGCCGCGGCCAGGATCGCGCTGCGCGGCGACGGCCGCCACTTCGTCTCGCTGGACAAGGCCATCAAGACGATGCGCGACACCGGCCGGGACATGCTCGACAAGTACAAGGAGACCAGCCGCGGCGGGCTCGCGGTGAACGTCATCGAATGCTGAGCGGGAACGGCCGGGGCCCTGACGGACAGGCTGTCAGGGCGGCCTTCCCGATGCCCGGGGCCGGTGGATCCGCGCTTCCAATGAGGAACGCCCGAGAAACGCCCGAAGGCACCCGAGCTCAGGGACACCCGAGCTCAGGGACACCCGAGCTCAGGGACACCCGAGCTCAGGGCACCTGGGCTCAGGGCACCTGAGGAACGTCTGAGGAACACCGCATAAAACTCGATCACCACCAAATTTCGCATCACGTATAGGCCCCTCCTGTCCCGCGCCTATGCTGGGTGGCCATGTCCGCGGGACTTGGGAGGTCGTCGTGGTAACGGGAGCGCATCCGGCGAACCGTTCCTCGCGAGTGCTCCGTTTTCTCGGGTCACACTGGCTCTTCATGGCCGCCCTGCTGGTCGGCGGCGGCCTGCGCGCCCTGGCCGTGCTCGGCTACCGGCCCGCCCTGTGGTTCTGGGCCGACTCCTTCGTCTATCTGAACGCCGGGCTCGACCCCCGCCCCCTGGAGTCCCGCCCCGCGGGCTACTCCCTGTTCCTGTGGATCCTCAAGCCGCTGGCCAGCGTCCAGGCCGTGGTCGTCGTCCAGCACCTGCTCGGGCTGGCCGTCGCGCTCTGCGTCTACCTGCTGCTGCGCAGACTGGGCCGGCTGCCGGGATGGGGCGCGACGCTCGCCACGCTGCCGGTGCTGCTGGACGCCTACCAGATTCAGCTCGAACACCTCGTCATGGCTGACCTGCTCTTCCAGTTCCTCGCGGTGCTGGCGGTCACGCTGCTGCTGTGGCGGCGGCGCCCGGCCGCCTGGGTCGCGGCGCTGGCCGGCCTGCTGCTGGCCGCCGCGACGGTCACCCGTACCATCGGGCTGCCGCTGATCGCCGTGGCACTGGTCTGCCTGGTGATCCGCCGGGCCGGGTGGCGGGCGGTCGTCTCCGCGACCCTGGCCGCCGCGATCGGCCTGGGCGCGTACGCCGCCTGGTTCGAGTCCGAGCACGGCGGCTACGCGCTGACCCGGGGAAACACCTTCCTGTGGGCGCGGACGATGACCTTCGCCGACTGCGCCAGAATCCAGCCGACCGGACCCGAGGCGGCCCTGTGCCCCGTCGAGCCGGTGGGGCAACGCGCGGCACCGCCGGTCTACATCTGGGGCGACGCCTCACCGCTGACCAAGGTCGAGGGCAGCTGGGCCGAGCGCGACGCGCTCGCCGGCGCCTTCGCCACCCAGGCCATCACAGCCCAGCCGCTGGACTTCCTGCGGGCGGGCCTGGACGACGCGGCCCACATCTTCGACTGGACTCGGCGCGTCTACCCGACCCCCGGACCGCAGAGCGCCTACGTCTTCCCCGACACTCTGCGCCCCTTCCCAGCCGGGGCCGCCTCCCAGGGGAAGACCGCCGAGCAGCTGACCGTGGCCTACCAGGGTGCCTCGGGCGCGCCGACGATGGCCGAGCCGTACGCGGGCTGGCTGCGCGGCTACCAGGAGTACGGCTTCGTGCGCGGCCCGTTCCTCGCGGTGATCTGCCTGGTCGGCCTGGTCGGTGTGCTGATGCGGCTGCGGCGGCTCGGCGGCGCGGTGCTGCTGCCCTGGGCCGCGGGGACCATGCTGCTTCTCCTGCCGCCCTTCATCGCGGCCTTCGACCACCGCTACGTGGTGCCCGCCCTCCCGTTCCTCTGCCTGGCCGCCGGACTGGCCTTCGGCGTCCGGCACCAGGAGAGCGCCCCCGAGGAGGTGGAGGACGAGGAACCGGACGAGGGCCCGGACGAGGAACCGGTGTACGGCAGGACCGCCGGGCATCCGGCGTACGGCAGGACCGCCGAGCATCCGGTGTATGCGAGCCCCATCGAGGAACCGGCGTACGAAAAGTCAGCGGCGGTGGACGTGCAGGCGAATCACCGTGCCGAGTTCTACCTCCCCGAGAGCCCGTCTGACCTTCCCCACCGCGTCCTTGTTCAGCCGCGCCACGAGCTTGCCGACATCGGTCCCGGGCGCGCAGCCCACACTGATTCGCAACCGCTCATGCCTTACGTACCTGACCCGAATCCGGGCGAGCCCTTCGACTTCTTTAAGGGCAACAGCGAGCATGGCGGTTCCCGTTCCGGTCCGCCTGCCCCACCGTCCCCATCCCAGGGCGTGTAGCAGCCACCTCACCGCCAGCAGCGCGAGCACCGTCAGCAGCAGCGCGACCAGCCACCCCAGCCACGGATGTGCGGCCAGCCAGCCGGGGAACCCCCCGCGCACGAGCCTGGCCCCTGGTGGCTGGCCGGGGAGGTCACCACGTCCCCGTAGGAAGGCGTAGAGACCGGCGCAGACCAGCACCGCGCCGGTGACGGCCAGGCCGATCCGGTTGCCGACGTACGGTCTCATCGGACCCTCCGCCCGCGCAGCCGCACCACGACGTCGCCCGCGCACATCGCGCCCAGGCCCGCCAGCCGATCGCCCACCGCCGCGCCCACTCCGCGCAGCACCGGCCCGGTCCGCTCGGCCTCGGTGAACACGGTGACCTCGACGATCCGCGGCGCGAGCCGGACCCGCGCCCCGCTCACCTCCTCCACCGAGGCCGCTGCCTCCCCCAGCGTGCGGCAGAGCCCGGGCCTGGTGATCCCGATCACCATGTGCGGATCCCCCGATTCCAGCGGCACCAGCCTGGGCCGCCCCGGCAGGGCGGCGAACCCGAGCATCAGCAGGCCCGCCGCCATGGCGAGCACCGCCACGGCGAACACGGTGGGATCCGACCAGTTCCACGAGCCGGCACCGTTGACGAGCCGCCGGTAGGGCATTCGCGCGACGGGCGACTCCAGCAGCAGGCCCACGGTCACCGCGGCCGCGGCCGAGAGCACGACGGACGCCGCCAGCGCCGCCGGCACGCCCATCGGGGTCCTCCCCGGCCTGAGCATCCGCACCGACCTGCGGCGGACGTCCTGGAACTGCTCGGCCGCCCTGCCTCCCGAGCCTCCGGTGCTCCCCGAGCCCGCCAGGACGTCCTGGAGAGTAGTCGTCATTCGGTCAGGTGTACGCGTTCCGGCAGGGGCGAGGCCGGGATCAACCGCCCTCTTGCGCGATCTTGGAACCCTCCTGGCAGGAGCATTGACCACCCGTCCAACAACATGAACATTGCTCACATTATCCCGAGCCGGGTTATCCTGCGAACATGGACGACCTCCAGCGCTACAACCGGGCCACAGCACACCTGGACCCCCCCTTCGCCGTCCTCGATCTGCCCGCCCTGCACGCCAACGCCGAGGGAATGCTCCAGCGGGCCCACGGCAAACCGATCAGGGTCGCGAGCAAGTCCATCAGGTCCAGGGCCGTGCTCGAACGGATCCTCGCCATGGACGGCTTCACCGGGATCATGGCCTTCACCCTCCCCGAGGCCCTCTGGCTGGTCTCCACCGGAATACGGAACGTGCTCGTCGCCTACCCCACGGTGGACCGCGCCGCGCTCGCCGAACTGGCCGCCGAACCGCTCGCCGCCCGGGAGATCACCATCATGGTGGACCGGATCGACCACCTCGACCTCGTCGACTCCGCCGTCGCCGGCGTCCACGACCGCCAGGAGATCCGGGTCTGCCTCGACATCGACGCCGGCTACCTCACCTTCGGCGGCCGGTTCCGGGCCGGCGCCCGCCGCTCCCCCGTCCGCGAGAGCGACCAGGCCGCCGACCTGGCCACTCAGATCGCCAAACGCCCCGGGTTCCGCCTCGTGGGCGTGATGGCCTACGAGGCGCAGATCGCCGGGGTCGGCGACGACCCTCCCGGCAAGCCCGCCCTCACCCGGGCCATCCGCCTGATGCAGACCCGATCCCAGCGCGAACTGATCACACGCAGGGGCCGGATCGTCCAGGCGGTCCGCCAGATCACCGACCTGGAGTTCGTCAACGGCGGCGGCACCGGCAGCATCGAGAAGACCGCCGGGGAGAGGGCCATCACCGAGATCGCCGCCGGCTCCGGCTTCTTCCACCCCCGCCTGTTCGACTTCTACCGGGGCTTCACCGGCCACCCCGCCGCCCTCTTCGCCCTGCCCGTCGTACGCCGCCCCGCCCCCGGCGTCGTCACGGTCCTCGGCGGCGGCTACCCCGCCTCCGGCGTCCCCGGCGACGACCGCCTGCCCCAGCCCTACCTGCCGTGCGGGCTGCGCTACGACTCCGACGAGGGAGCCGGCGAGGTCCAGACCCCCCTGGTCGGTCAGGCCGCCGAGGACCTGCGCACCGGCGACCGGGTCTGGTTCAGGCACGCCAAGGCCGGCGAGCTCTGCGAGCGCTTCGCCGGCCTGCACCTGATCGACGGGGACAGGCTCGTGGACGAGGTCCCCACCTACCGGGGCGAGGGCCGCACCTTCCTGTGACCCACCGCCCGCGCGAGGGCATGGCCCCCGCACGCGGAGCGGGCACCCGTCGCCCACCGGCGGGTGCCCGCTCGTGTCTCATCCCCACCCTCCGGCACCGGAAGCCTGCGCTGCTCCCACGCCCGGAGAGGCCCCTGTACCGGGTGAGGCCCCTCCGTGAGGCCCCTCCTGATGAGGCCCCTCCGTGAGGCCCCTCCTGATGAGGCCCCTCCTGATGAGGCCCCGAGAAGACCTCAGAAGCCCAGGTCGAGCTCGTACCACCTGCTGCACTTGTAGGTGGACCAGCCCCGGTAGCTGATCTGGCAGGTCCTCACCTGTACCTCGCTGACGTCGTGCGCCGTGACGCGGAAGTACTTGATGTCGTCATAGCCGCACTGCTTCACACGCTTGATGACATTCCAGTCCTCGTCATCGGACGAGGCGGCCCGAACCTCGAAGTAGCCACACCGGCCGCCCCGAGCCAGAGAACGCCTGTCACCGTCGTACAGCCCGCCCCGCAGCACGAACGTGTTCTCATCCTCGTCTTCGCCCTCGACCGAGTACTCGGCCTCAACCGTGGCCAGACCGTTCCTGGACTCCTGATCGAAGCTGTCGTCGAAGTCACGCGCGGCCGACGTCGGCGCCGCCGCGAAGGCGGCCGGAACCACCGTCAGCATGAGGCCGGTGGTCGCCGCCACCGCGACCGCAGCGCGAATGATGCTTTTCACGGATTTGCCCTCCCTTTTCCTTGCTCGCAATGTTCCGCGAGCAGGGAAAAGGGCACATGAGTAAACCCCTACTCAATTCGGGACCGCCGATCACCGGCGACGGCGCCGCCACAGCATAATCACCGCGCTGACCGCCAGCACCGCACCCACACCGATCAGAATCGGCGCCAGATCCGGCCGGTCATCCGCCCACAGATCCTCGGGCTCGCCGTCCAGCCTGACCGGTTTCGGCCCCGCCGCACCGGTCACCAGATCACCGACCTGGGCGACGAAATGCTCCGCGTTCGCCCTGACCTTCGCCACACCACGCTCCGCGACCCGCTTGGGGTTCACCCGGTCCGCGATGGCGTCCACCGTCTGGGCCAACTCCGCGCGCGTGCGCTCGATCCGCCGCTCCAACTCCGCGGGATCGGTGTCCGCCATGGCTCTCCTCCCCTACTCCTTGACATCGATCAGTCTGTCAGGTCCGGCCCACCCACGGCACTTCGGACAGGCCGGTAAGTTGACCTGGGAACCATTCCTCGGAGGGACATATGAAACTCGAGCCGGGCGACGCCGCCCCGGACTTCACGCTTCCGGCCGCCGACGGCACCACCGTGTCGCTGGAGCAGTACCGCGGCAGGCGCGTCATCCTCTACTTCTACCCAGCCGCGATGACCCCGGGCTGCACCAAGCAGGCCTGCGACTTCCGCGACAACCTCGCCTCGCTCACCTCGGCCGGCTTCGTCGTGCTCGGCGTCTCGAAGGACACCCCCGCCAAGCTCGCCAAGTTCGTCGAGCGCGACGCGCTGACCTTCCCGCTCCTGTCCGACCCCGCGCTGGAGGTCCACAAGGCCTACGACGCCTACGGGGAGAAGATGATGTACGGCAAGACGACGGTCGGGGTCATCCGCTCCACCTTTGTCATCGACGCCGACGGCAAGATTGAGAAATCCCTCTACAACGTGAAGGCGACCGGCCACGTGGCCCGGCTCCGCCGCGAACTCGGCGTCGATTAAATCCCTTTTTTAGCTATTTATCGTGATGTCGGCACGCGTCGAGAATTGTCGTACCCGTTACCTAGGCTTGGCGCGTGCCTGTCAAATACAAATACACTCCCGAAATGCTGGCGGAGGCCGCGGCCGACTCCCTCAGCATCGCCGACGTCCTCCGCCGCCTCGGCATCACCATCGCGGGCGGCAACCACGCCCACATCAGCCGCCAGCTGAAGCGCTTCGGAATCGACACGTCGCACTTTCGCAGGGTCTCCCCCAACAGAGGGAAGCCCTCACCACGACGCAGTCGCCCGGAACAGGTTCTCGCCATACGATCGGAGGGCAGCCCGCGCTCGAACCCCGGGCAGCTCAGGCGCAGCTTGATCGAGATCGGGATGCCATACCGCTGCGCGGGCTGTAGGATCGAGGGCGCCTGGCAAGGTCAGGCATTGATACTGCACGTTGACCACATCAATGGCAACCGGCTGGATAACAGAAAAGAAAACCTGCGCCTTCTCTGCCCAAATTGCCATTCACAGACAGAGAATTTCGCAGGCAAGAATAGGGGTCGTAGCCCAACGGCAGAGGCAACGGTTTTAGGAACCGTCCAGAGCGGGTTCGAATCCCGTCGACCCCACAAAACAATTCAAAGCCAACCGGTCGACATGAAATCGATAGACACCAGCATAACAATATCGGCCCAGGATTCATTCTTCATAGAATATTGCCGGACCGAAAGACGCTTCGCATCGAGATCTGCGGTCATACGCAGAGCCATTCAATTACTGCGCGAATCCGTCCTCGCGGAAGACCGTGCCGCCGCGTCCGGTGTGGCGGGTGAGGCCGGGGATGCACGTTCGGGTGGCTTCGCCGTGGGGAACGGCTTCGGTGAGTCACCCGCGTGAGCTCCGGTCGACCGCTCATGGGACCGGCGTCGCCCGGAACGGCACGATGTCCACCGCTGGACGGGAAAAACCCTGTGGATCCGCGCGGGTAAGCGGGTGATTCGGGTGAGATCACCGAAGCATCCGAGCGGGCGCGGAGCGGTATCCGGTGTGGCGGCTCTATCCGGTATGGCGGGGGGAACGGGGGAAAAACGTCAGGTCGCGCGGCTTGGTCTGTGTGCCGCGCGACCCGGCGTCGTTGTGATTGATCACCACAAACTATCTCCCTTTACTCACCCCGAAGGGCGCTCCCATAAACCATGGTGCCACAGGGGCCGTAAAGGCTCTGTAAGTCGTGCCGGATGTGCGACCTGGGTCGTACATCGGGCTCCGCCTTCAGGGGGAAGGGGCGTGATCTGCGTATACGTATCGTGGTGGTGTGTTCGGCAGATTACGCGCCTGGAGCAGGCGCCATCCCAGGGTTACGGACGCGCTGTGGCTGAGCCCGTTCCTGCTGGTCTCGGTGCTCAACGTCTGGGCCGTCGGGACGGGTGACCTGGCGGCGTTGGGGGCGACGAGGCTCGGGCACTGGGGGTTCGCGGGGCTGGGGTTGCTACTGTTCGTGCCTCTGCTCTGGTTGCGGCAACGTCCCGTCACGGTCTTCGTGATCATCTCGCTGACCTGTTTCCTGCAGTGGCTGTTCGGTATGCAGCCACTGTTCTTCAACGTCTCGGTGCTCGTCGCCATGTACGGTGTGGCGTCGCGGCGCCCGCTGCGCTGGGCGGTCGGCGCGGGCCTGGTGGTGGAGTTGGGGCTGGCTCTGGCGTTCGCGCGGCCGGCACTGCCCCTTGACCTGAGTGCCTTCGCCACGGCTTCGGCGTTCGCGGTGGCGATCTGGATCGCGGGCATCTATACGAACACCCGTCGCCGCTACCTGGAGGGGTTGGAGGAGCGGGCCGAGCGGGCGGAGCGGGAGCGCGACCAGCAGGCCCGGTTGGCGGCGGCGGCGGAGCGGGCCCGGATCGCCCGTGAGCTGCACGATGTGGTCGCGCACAATGTGAGCGTGATGATCGTTCAGGCGGACGGGGCGGGTTATGCGATCGAGCATGATCCGGAGCAGGCGCGTCAGGCGATGCGTGCGGTCTCGGCGACGGGGCGCGGGGCGCTGGCGGAGATGCGGCGGATGGTGGGTGTGTTGCGGGCCGACGGTGTGCAGGAGGAGTACGCTCCGCAGCCGAGCCTGTCGCAGCTGGACGATCTGGTGGCGCGGGTGCGTGCGTCCGGGTTGGCCGTGGAGTTGCGGATGCTCGGTGTTCCTCGGGAGCTTCCGGAGGGGGAGCAGTTGACCGTTTATCGGATCGTGCAGGAGGCGCTCACCAATACTCTCAAGCATGGCGGTCCGGACAGCCACGCCGTGGTGGAGATGGAGTACGGCGTACGGGAGTTGCTGTTGCGGGTGACCGACGACGGTCGTGGTGCGGCGGCGCCGGAGCGCGAGGGCGGGCACGGCCTGGTCGGCATGCGGGAGCGGGTCGCGCTGTTCGGTGGGAGTGTGGAGGCGAGGCCCGGTCCCGGTGGCGGTTTCCGGGTGGTGGCGCGGCTGCCGATCGGTGAGGCCGGGGCGGGCCGGGCGGCTTGAGGGCGGGTGTCCGTGTCGGGCGTGGTGGCGATCGGGCGCGTCCCGCAGGGTGTTCTGTGGAGAGCGACCGGGCGTGTCCGGTGGAGAGCGGGACGGGTGTGGAGTGGTGAGCGATCAGGTGATTCGGGTGATGCTGGTCGACGATCAGGAGTTGCTGCGTACCGGGTTCCGGATGGTGCTCGGTGCCCATCCCGGCATCGAGGTCGTCGCGGAGGCGGGCAACGGGGCCGCCGCGGTGGAGGCGGTGCGGGCGGTCGAGGTCGACGTGGTGCTGATGGATGTGCGGATGCCGGTCATGGACGGGGTGGAGGCGACGCGGTTGATCTGTTCGGTGGCCGGGGGTCCTCGGGTGCTGATCCTGACCACGTTCGATCTGGATGAGTACGTGTTCGCGGCGTTGAAGGCGGGTGCGTCGGGGTTCCTGCTGAAGGATGTGCCGCCCGCCGATCTGGTGAGTGCGATCCATTCGGTGCACAGTGGGGACGCGGTGGTGGCGCCGAGTACGACGCGGCGGTTGCTGGAGCGGTTCGCGGTGCATCTTCCCTCGGCGGGGGCGGTCGAGCCTGCCGCGTTGTCGGGGTTGACGGCGCGGGAGCGTGAGGTGCTGGTGCTGGTGGCGAGGGGGTTGTCGAACACGGAGATCGCCGGTCGGCTGGAGTTGGCGGAGGCGACGGTCAAGACGCATCTGGGCCGGGTGCTGGCCAAGCTGGGTCTGCGGGATCGGGCGCAGGTGGTCGTGTACGCCTACGAGTCCGGTCTGGTGACCCCGCATTCGGCCGACTAGTGCGACGTTCCGCACCGAAGGTACAGATCCACCTCGGTCCTGGCATCAGGAAGGCAGGCCGACAACCTCGGTTTCCCCGCAGCGCGTTCGCAACCTCTGCTGAGGAACGGAGAGCACTGGCTCCGCTGGCCGACATCGGGGACAGTGGTCGCAGATCAATATCGGCATGTTCGAGGTGCGCCGACCGTTCTCATCCTTCCGTCCCGGCCGGCCCTCGTGGATGTCATCGGCCGAATGGCCGAGGTGGTGCTGCGACGTAGGTGGTGTCTCCTCTTCTGGGTACGCCCTGCGTAGGGCCGCAGGCCAGGCCTAATTCATGATGGATACCGCTTTTCCCGCCAATAGCGTTTGGTGCGTCATAACGCCACACGTTGTTGAGGAGAGCGAACCGTGACCATCACCGGAGAGGTCGGCACGTGGGACACGCGCGGAAAAGGCGCGGAGCCGGCCGTGACGGCCAGGGGTCTCACGAAGGTGTACGGCCGGGGGGACACCGCGGTGCACGCGCTGCGTGGCGTGGACGTCTCGTTCTCGGCCGGTGCCTTCACCGCGATCATGGGGCCCTCGGGGTCGGGCAAGTCCACGTTGATGCACTGCCTGGCCGGGCTGGACACGGTGAGCGGCGGGCAGGTGCGCATCGGGGACGTGGAGCTCACCGGTCTCAACGACAGGCAGCTCACCCTGCTGCGCCGCGAGCGGATCGGTTTCGTCTTCCAGGCGTTCAACCTGCTGCCGACGCTGACCGCCGAGCAGAACATCCGGCTCCCGCTGGAGATCGCCGGGCGGCTGGCCGACCCGGAGCTGTTCGACCTGGTGGTGGAGACCGTGGGGTTGCGCGACCGGCTGGGGCACAGGCCCTCGGAGCTGTCCGGTGGCCAGCAGCAGCGGGTCGCGGTCGCCCGTGCCCTGATCAGCGGGCCGCAGGTCATCTTCGCCGACGAGCCCACCGGCAACCTGGACTCGCGCAGCGGTGCCGAGGTGCTGTCGTTCCTGCGTACGTCGGTGCGCGAGCTCGACCAGACGATCGTGATGGTCACCCACGACCCGGTGGCGGCCTCGTACGCCGACCGGGTGGTCTTCCTTCGGGACGGCCTGCTGGTCAGCGAGTTGGTGGGGCCGACGCCGCAGTCGGTGCTGGACACGCTGATGAAGCTGGAGGCGTGAGGTGCTGAGGACGACGCTGGCCGGGCTGCGCGCGCACCGGCTGCGCCTGATGCTGACGTCGCTGGCGATCGCACTGGGTGTGGGCTTCATCGCGGGGACGTTCGTACTGACCGACACCATTGAGGCGGGTTTCACCCAGAAGTTCGCGGCGGCGGCCGACCGGATCGACGTCGCGGTGCTCCCGGGGCCGGACAAGGGCGACGAGCCGTCGGCCGTCTCCGACGCGACCCTGGAGAAGATTCGCGCCACGGCGGGTGTCGCCGACGCCCAGGGGCTGGTGCGGGGCACGTCCGCCCTGATCGGCAAGGACGGCAAGGCGGCCGGTGATTACCCCACGGCGGGGATCTCCCTGCCCGAGGGCGCGCTGAACCGTACCTCGATCGTCAGCGGTGCGGCGCCGAGGACCGCGAGGGAGGCGGTGCTCGACGAGGGTACGGCCAGGACCCGTGGTTTCAAGATCGGTGACACCGTCGCGGTGCTCGACTCGGAGAACGCCAGGCACGAGTTCACCCTGGTGGGGCTGTTCGACATCGGCCTGGACCAGGAGATCGGGTACACCGGCGCGGTCGGCTACACCACCGACACCGCCAGAAAGATGACCGGGCAGCGGGGGTTCCGGGAGGTCGACGTCGTCGCCGCCGAGGGTGTCTCCCAGGAGACGCTGCGCGCCTCGGTCGCGGCGGCCGTGGGGGCGGATCACCAGGTCAAGACCGGTGAGCGGTACGCGGCGGACCTGGCCAAGGCCAACGGTGCCAGCAGCGAGTTCCTCACGCTGGGTCTGCTGCTGTTCGGCGTGGTGGCGATGTTCGTGGCCGCGCTGGTCATCTACAACACCTTCAACATCCTGGTGGCCCAGCGGACCCGTGAGATGGCACTGCTGCGCTGCATCGGGGCGACGCGCGGGCAGGTCTTCGGCTCGATCGTGCTGGAGTCGGCGGTGGTCGGCCTGCTGTCGTCGGTGCTGGGCCTGCTGCTCGGCTACGGCATGGGTGCGGGAGCGCTGGCCGTGCTGACCGCGCTCGACGCGCCGCTGCCGTCGGTCGCGGCCTCCCTGACGCCTCGTACGATCGTCCTGGGCCTGGTCATCGGCCTGACCGTCACGGTCGGCGCGGCGCTGCTGCCCGCGCGGTCGGCGACGCGGGTGGCGCCGATCGCGGCGCTGCGCTCGCAGGCCGAGGAGCAGACCTTCAGGGCCGGCCTGATACGGATGATCTTCACGGTGCTCTTCCTGGTCTCGGGCGCGGGGGTCACCGCGACGGGAATGGCCATGGAGCCCGGCGAGACCGCGCTCGTCGTGGTCATGGCCGGCTGCTCGCTCGTATTCCTGGCGGTGCTGACCCTCGGCCCGGTGATCGTGAAGCCGCTGTCCGCCTTCGCGGGCTGGGTTCCGGCCAGGCTCTTCGGCGTGCCGGGCAGGCTGGCCGTGGACAACTCCCGGCGTAACCCGAAGCGGTCGGCGACCACCACGGTGGCGCTCACCGTGGGTGTGACGCTGATGACCGTCATCTCCGTCCTCACCGGCACCATCCGGGTGACGTACGCCCATCAGCTCGACGAGCAGTTCCCGGTCGACTACCTGGTGCAGAGCCAGGATCGCAGCTCGGAGTTGCCCCGGGCGATCGCCGAGGACCTGCGGACCAGGCCTGAGCTGACCGCGGTCGTCGCGTTCCGCGGGAGCACCGCCAGGCTCGGGACCGGGGACGAGAAGTACGAGGTGGGGACGTTCACCCCGGCTCCGGGCTTCGTCCCTAAGCTCGACGCGGGCTCGATCGACCGGCTCGTACCGGGGACCGCGCTCGTCGCGGACCACGTCGCCGAGCGGCTCAAGGTCGGGGTCGGTGACCGGATCACCGTGCGGACGGCGAAGGCGGGTGCGGTCGAGCTGTCGATCGTGGGCGTCTCCGGCCCGGAGGCGGGCCTTTCCGGTGTGACGGTGCCGGAGCGGGAGTTCGACCGCTACTTCGGCGAGGTGGGCGACAGCCGGGTGATAGTCAACTACTCCGACGGGGTGGATCCCGACCGGGCGCTGATGGTCGTCGAGGCGGCGACGCTGCCGTATCCGACGGCGAAGGTCGCCAGCTCGACGGAGGTGCGGGGCGAGTTCGACGAGGCGCTCGACATGATGCTGATGATCATCACGGGGCTGCTCGGCCTGGCGGTGCTCATCTCCCTGCTGGGCATCGCCAACACGCTCTCCCTGTCGGTCCACGAGCGCACCCGCGAGTCCGCGCTGCTGCGGGCACTCGGCCTGACCAGGCCCCAGCTGCGGCGGATGCTCTCGGTCGAGGCGCTGGTCCTGGGGCTCATCGGCGCGCTGGTCGGCGTGGTGCTGGGCATCGGGTTCGGCTGGGCCGCCGCGCGGACGATGACCGAGAACGTCATCTTCCAGTTGCCGGTGCCGCAGATCCTGTCGTTCGTGGCGCTGTCCGGCCTGGCCGGGGTGCTCGCCGCGGTCCTGCCCGCCCGGCGCGCGGCCCGCGCCTCGGTCGTGGGCTCGCTCGCGAGCGGCTGAGCAGGCCGGAGCGCGACCGAACGGGCTGAGCGAGGCCCGGCAAGACCGCGATAAGGCACGGCCAGGCGGGTCGAGCGGAGCCCGGCAAGGCCACGATAAGGCCCCGCAAGGCCGGACGGGTCGAGCAGGGTGGCCGGGACGTCTCCGTTATCGGGGGCGGCGTCCCGGCCACTGCTCCGCCACCGTCTCGGGGTTGAGCAGCGGCCGGATGACGATCTCACCGGTGGCCCGGTCGACGACCACGCACCCGGAGCCGGCGGTGTCGGGCAGCACGCTGGGATCGTCGGACTCAGGCTCGTTCGCCCAGGCGACATAGCCCTCTTGAAAGGCATAAATCCTGATATCGACGGCGGCGCCTGCGCTGCGGACACCGTTGAAGTACTCCTCCGCCACCGCCCTGGCCTGGTCCGGGTTCACAGCCGCCGCCCCTCCCTGTCGATCACGACGCAGAACACGCCGGTCACCGACTCGTACGGCGGCTCCACCGCCATGTGCCCCCGCTGCCCGTCGATCCAGATCACCTCGCCGTCGAAGTTCACCGCGTTCCAGGCGTGGCTGCCCCCGGCCGGCCAGCGGTTGATGACGACGGCCGAGGAACCGTGCCCACCGGCCAGCAGCGCCTGCGCGATCGGGAGGTAGGCGTGGCGCCCCTGCCCCACGTACTGGAAGCGCTGTCCCAGCCACCGCTCCGCCCTGGCCACTCCCCCGGCCTCGCCGCTGAGCAGCGGCCTGCCGACCCGGTCGTACTCGGGCCGCCGGGGCGCGGCCACCGCCGGGGCCCCGTACCAGGTGGAGAGCACCGACAGCGCGCAGTCGATCGCGTTGGTGGCCCGGAACGGGTCGTCGGCCGGCCCGGTCCCGTTGATCAACCTGATCCACATGCCGCGCGGGTCGGGGAAGCGGCGCGGGGTGCCCTGCTCGGTGAGGGGGACGGCCCGCAGCATGTCCTCCTCGGTCTGCGGATCAGGCCTGGCCAGCCCGCCCGCCACCCCGTACGGCCGGCACTGGTCCAGCCGGGCCGGCCCCCAGCGCATCCGCTCCCGCTCCAGAGGCGCCGCCGCCGAGGCCGCCACCTGAAACTCCAGCTCGAAGTCCCGCCACCGCTGCCCGTCCACGGTCACCACGGGGTTGTAGACCCCCGAGGCCAAACTCCACTCGCTCACCGGCTCCCCCGTCCCCGAACCCCTGGGAGCCAGATAGTAGAGCGGCCCACCCACCCGACACGGAGGAGTTGACCATTTAAAGGCCAGGGTTAACGGCCCTGCGGCCTCGTGGAGCGGCATCGAGGTCGCCGACACCGCCCTGACCTTCTCCGTTTCGGGCTCGCGCACGCGGGCGGCACGAGCGCCCTGCCCGCCGAGGCACTCGCCGCCGGCCACCGTCCCACCGCGCCGTGGCCCGGTGCCGACGGCTACGGGATCGGCTGGGGCGTGCAGCGCCACGGCGACCTGTCCATCGCCTTCCACGGCGGCAGCATGGGCGGGGTGGCCCGACGCCGGCTACGAGGAACATCGCACTAGGAGCTGTTTGAGGTTCGGATCTAGGTGAGGCCCGGCCGCGGTATCTTTCTCCCGTATTCCGGACGCCCCCGGTACGAGGCGAGAGCCAGAATGTAACCTCGACAGCGCCGATACCAAGTCGTACCGTTCAGGGTCTGTGCCGGAACAATCACGGGAGCGGCCTCAATGATCAAAGCTGTCATCAGCCCGGACCAGTACGGCACCAACCCGTACTCGGTTCCCACCGCCAAGTACCGCATCGAGAATCCGCACATCACGCCGGGCCAGAACATCGCGACGTTCCACCTGACCCGGCGGCGCGACATAGACGACCAGGGCACCGTCACGGACTGGTTGTCTCCCGCCGAGTACCCGGACCGGCTCATCACCGTGCCCAGCCTGGGCGTGGCGTTCAAGCAGGACGTCGGCATCCGCGGGAAGACCATCACCCTCAACACCAGCCATTCGGAGTATCAGCTCTACCAGCACAACCAGGAATTCGTGGCGCTGCGGGAAGCGGAAACCTGGCCCCGCTACTACGTCATCGACTGGGTCTTCACCGAGCGGCCCGCCTGTGGCGCCAAGTTCCACAACTGGAAAGTCGTCGCGGGTGGCTGTGAGCGCCTCCTCGACCACTGCGAAGACCAGCAGAGCCTGCGCCTGTGGGACCGCGACAAGGGTGGGGAATGGCCGTACAGCAATCGCCCCGACATGCAGATCACCGTCCACAGCATGTTTGACCCCGGCACCGCCAGCAGTGCGATCAAGGCTGCTGCCGCCGCCTACAAGAAGTCCCTGCAGAAGTAGTCTCTCGCACCGGGGGTAGCCCAGACCACCGTCGTGCTGGTCTGCCCCCGCGACCAGTGAGACCGCCGGGTACCTGATTCGGGCTAGCGGGGGCTCAAACGCGCTCAGATGCGCCAGTCGGCGAGAGGGCTCTAGGCACTGCGGCTTGACGCTGGAGTTCGGGAAAGCGAGCGCCCCAGAGAACGCGGACGGGCGGCGGTAGCACCACCTCCGGCCACAGTCTGCGCAGCATCGCGGCGTTGAGGAACTGCCGTAGATCCGCAGGAGTCGCGCTTTCCCGGATCACCCGCATGTACAGCAGGCGCGCATCGGCGAGCTGATCCAGGTGGTAACCGCGCTTCGGCCCCCAGTCGAGATGCCTGGGCAGCATGACCACACCGTCGACCGGCCCGACGAGCTCCTCCAAGGTCGTGGGCACGACATATGGACGGAGCGCTCCATATCCCCTGGCATGCATAACCTCAGCGTGACCGATAGAAGCATGATCATGCCTGGCCCCGGGATATGGCCGGCGGGAACATGACGGATCCCCCGCTCGATCAGCAGTAGCTGCACGACCGCCAGCGCCCTGTCATGACTTTCCGCCGTAGCCTCATCGACCACCTCAGAAAAAACCGACGAAACCACGCGCTTCGCCATTTACCCTCCAAGGTCGGAACCATCAGATTCGGACCGCGAATGCCTTGCCATTCGCGCCGCTTCCGACCTTATGAATTGCCAAGAGGGCTGACTTTCACTTTTTCAGTGAAAGATCTCTCCGCGATAATTCCCTAGAGTGCCATTCTGTTTTCGAGCCGCCGCAGGGATTCGGGGACGGTTCGATAGTGGGCGAAGAGTTGCCTGGCAGTACTTCTGGCAGTGGGATGGAAGTACGTCATCTCAGGCGCGACTTTTTCGGCCACAACAAGCCGTTTCAATGCCTTTTCCTCCTTACCCACCCAGGCCAGGGTTCGCACAGGTCAGCCCTCGCGTGTTGGTGGCTTTGGTCGGCCGATCTCAGCCAACCGGCGTGCGGGGGCCTATTGCTGCACCTGCTGAGTCATCGAGGTCATCTTGCGTTGGCCGGGGAACCGTTCTGTGCGGGTGTCCCGACAAAGGCCGCGATGTGCTGGATACCGGGGCTGTAGCCGTTCGCGGTGTCGACCATCAGTGTTGGGACGTCCAGCGAGATCGGCACGAAGGACTCGAGTGAGTGTTGCCCTGCCGCGATCGCTTCGAGTAGGTCTTGATCAGCGTGCGCCGCTCGGTGGTTGCCGTGCTCGGCGCGTTGGGCGATCCGAGCGTGGGCGATCGCTGCGGGGACCCTGCAGCGGATGACTCGGATGTGTGCGAGATCGGCGAGCGGTTCCAGGTTCGGGCGCCATAACCGGTCCTGGAAATTTGGCGTATTCGGCCGGGTACCGGTGGGCCATTTCCGGTACGGGCCGGTGTTCCACCAGGTGTTCGATGGTGAAGTCTGCGGCGGTGAACTCCTCGACCCAGTGCTGGAGGGGTTGCCGCCAGTATCTGTGGAGCAAGCCGCAGGACCAGGTCTCGTCGACGTGCCGGGCGTCGAAGTAGCTGCCGCCGTCGGCGAGCCAGTCGGCAGCCGGGTGGCTGGTGGACAGGACGAGTCGTCCCTGCGGGCGTAGGACGCGATGGAGTTCGCGCAGGGCGGCGACGCGGTCGTGGACGTAGTGGATGACCAGCGTCGCGAGGATGAGGTCGATGGTGGCGTCGGGCAGCCAGTCAAGGGGTTCGTCGAGGTCGTGCCGGCGCACGGGCACGGCGGGGCCGAGGCGCCTGCGGGCGTGTCGGACCATGTCTGCGCTTTGGTCGAACCCGATGGCGTCGGCACCGCGCGCGATGAGCTCGGTCAGATACAGGCCGGGCCCGCATCCGGCGTCCAGGACGCGCCGACCGTCGACGTCGCCGATGAGATCGAGGACGGTGGGCCGGTCGTAGAGGGCGTTGTAGGCGCTGCCGGCTGCTTCGTCGGCGAAGGTCTCGGCGAAGCCGTCGTAGGCCGCTGCCGCGCTCAGGCGAGCGCGGGCGAGCGTGAAGCTGGCGGGGGTCGACGTTGAGCAGCGTCAGCCGCAGGTCGTACCTCCAGCTGTCCACGACCGATCGCGGTGATCGACCACCGTCGCGTACGACGATGACCTCGAAGTCGCGCAACCTCTGGCGCGACAGGCTGCGTAGCGCCCGGTGCAGCGGACCCGGACGGTCAGCCGTGGGGATGATCACGCTGATCACGGGACGCTCCTGAGATCGAGGTGGACATCGTCGCTGAGTTCGCACCGCACCCGTGCGCTGGCCAGGCGCCGTGCTGGTTCGTCGCCACCGCGCAGGGTCGCGGCGGCCGGGGCGGGTACCGCTGAGATCCGGTAGAGCTCCGCGCGGGAGGCGGTGGTCGACGATCGGGTGGTGCGGATCTGGACGGCCCATACGGTTCGCCGGTCGCGGGTCACCTCGATGGCCCGTCCGGCTTGGGCGTCGCTGATCAGTATGTTGCCGCCCGGGAGTCGTTCGCAGCCGCCGGCCATCGCGCAGAACAGGTCTTGCGGCGGGTCGGCCGTGTACTGCCACACGATCGCGTCGCTGCTGGGGTCGATCTCCAGCACGCGGGAGCGGCCTACGGCGTGACCGTTGTCGAAGACGAGCACGGTGCCGCCGGGCAGGGCGGAGGGCTGGTGTTGGCCTGAGAGCTCACCCGGCCCCCAAAACCACCGCACCGACCGGGCTGCCAGGTCCAGCACCGCGATCATGTTGAGTTCCCGCAAGGAGACCAGCACATCGCCCTGACTCCATACCCCGCCAGGATGGGCATCGAGGATCTCGACCGTGTTGGCGTGCAGAACGTCGCTGGGCGAGCCGGGTAGGTCTCGCAGCAACCGGGAGACCTCTCGTCCCCGGTGATGGCCGCTCGACCGGTTCGGCATGCAGGAGCGTGCCGCGTCGAGGTTCGGCGAATTCGCTCTGCGACGCCCGATCTCGTCCTCGATTAGCGAGCGCGGGGTGTGGTGGGAGGTGAGCGCGTCGTACAGCGAATGGGCCGCGAGGATGCCACCGTCGCGCCCAAGGATCGTCACCGTGTTGTCCAGCAGGATGTGGGTGCCGCCGCGCCACTTTGTTGCAGCAGCCGCTGGCCGCCTCGCACAGTGCCCACCGCTCAGGGCGCAGGCTCAGCTCGAACCCCGGGTCCAAGACGTTGCCGTAGGAATGCCGGTCCAAGACCGCGTACCTCGAACACCGGTAGGTCTGGCCATGGATGTCGATGAACAGGTAGTCGTGGCCGGCCCGGCAGGGCCGGCCCAGCGGGGAGGTCAGGCCCATCAGGGCGACCTCGGTGAGCGCGCCGTCTCCGCCACAGGCGACCACCGTGCTCAGCGCGTCGGCGGTCCGCATCAGCGGAACCGCGGCAGCGGCGTCGCCGGTGTGCTCAAAGGCCTTCGACGGGGCGAAGGGGTCGTAGCCGAGGTCGACGTTGAACCGCAGCCCCGCCTCCAGCGCTGCGCTCTTCACCCGTTTGACCGTCTCGCTATCGTCGAACAGCAGGGCGTTCACCACGACGAAGCAGCCGTACTCCTCTTGCGCGAAGCGGGCGGCGCAGATGAACTTCTCCAGGCTCATCTGACTGTCGTGCCAGGTGAGCCAGAGCGACAGCTTCCCGAGGTTGGCCATGGATTCGATCGTCGGCAGCCGCTGCTTCAGCAGGCAGGCGTTGGACAGCAGTTCCACGTACCGCACACCCGGCTGCCGGGTGAGCCAGCCCGCCCTCTTGAGGAAGAACGGCGAGGCGAAAGGCTCGCCCAGGCTACCTAGACGCACCTCGACCTCGAAGGGCCGCGACCCCAGCCAGCCCGTGATGGAGGTGAACGTGTCACGGTCACCAGGGTCCTTCCAGTCATACCTGCGGCTCTTGGCCCAGGACCCGACGGACACGCAGTACGGGCAGTCGAAGTTGCACAGCCGCTGGGCGGCGACGTACCAAATCCTCACTGGCTGCGACATGGTCCCCCTCATCCGAAGGTCGCGATGGGCCGGAAGTCCCGGCCGGGAAAGTCAAGCTTCTGGTTATGACAGCGCCGGCACAGAAAATCGTCGGCCGCCTCGGCCACCCCGAACACACGCCGCCGCAGGCGCACCGCGATGTCGCTGGTCATGAGGTCGTCGACCGAGCCGTCGCGGATGTTCCCGAACACCTCCCGCTGGTAGTAGTCGTTGCAGCACAGGAACAGGTCACCGCGAACGCTGACGTTGGCGTGCTGGACTGGCCACCCGCATCCGGTGAGCCGCCCGTCCACCCGCACGTCCCGGAAGTACTCCGCCCCCACCTCGCCCACCCGGTCGCACGTCAGGCTCGGATAGATCTCCACCCCGAGCGGCTCGTACCGGCGGGCCACCCCGGCGAGGTTGCGCACCAGGCGCTCACCGACGCCGTTCACGACGATCTGGACGCGGAATCCGGCGCGGATCGCCCGCTCCAGGTTCTGCACGGTGTGCGGGTAGCTGCGCGAGCCGGTCAGCTCTGCGAACTCCCGCGGGTCGGTGCTGGGCAGGTTGACAATGAGGTGGCGAAGAACGCCGTGACGGCTCAGCGCGTCGATCTTGTCTTGGGTGAGTCCTGAGGCGTTGGTGTAGAGCGCGAGCTGGAGCCTGTACTGCGCCAGCACAGCGAGGCGGTCGGTGAAGTACTTGTCCAGGGTGGGTTCGTTGAAGAACTGGAAAGTCACGTAGTCGATCGTTGCGACCTCGGCGAGTTTCGCGATGATCTCCTCGAAAAGGTCCATCGGCATGGTCTGGCGAGGCTTCGGGTCGGTGGCGACGGGACAGAAGCGGCAGCCCCAGTTGCAGTGGGCGGTAACCTCGATCTCCCCCGACACCAGCCGGTACTCCCGGCAAAGATCGTCGGGTGTCTGCAGCCAGGTGCGGTCGACGGCCGCGCCGACCCGATCGGCACCGAATCGCCCCACCAGATGCTGAACACTGCAGGGCTCCTGCGCGCACGCCGTGAGCATCTCCAGCACCCGGCGGTCGCTCTGCCACACGATTTGACGGTCGAGCCCGACGATCCCGAACACCACGTCAGCCGCCGGAGGATCACCCTGGGGGAACGTCGGACCGAAGGTGTCGGTCAGGTAGATGACCGGTGGATCGGCGCCCGGCGCGACATGGGTGAGATACGGCGATGTCTGAAGCAGCTCCGGCAGCATGATCCTTCTCGGGCGCGTCCGCCCCGAGGCAACGGTGAATACCTCGGGGCGGACGCGGTCCAGCAGGGCGGAATCGATCGCCGCGGTAGTGCAGGCCACCTGCTCGGCCCGTTTGGTCGTCATGGGCTCAAGGCTCCCTTCATCCTTGCGGAGGAGGCCGACATCGCAGTACGGGAGTGATGTTCGCGGTCGGGGGTGTTCAGCCGGGCCAGGGCGTCGGCGAGGTCTTGTGCGACCTGCTCAGCCGTGAGCGGATCAGTCGGGTGCCGGGTCATCGAGCCGCTTCCAACCGCAACTGGTCGCGCAATGCGACCATCGTCGGCGCCTCAACGCATCCCTCCCCGTGCGTGGCTCGCCATTGGTCGCCCACCCGCTCCAGGTGCCAGCCCGGAAACTCCCCCAGGGCCTCGCCCGTCACCTCTACGCACGTCATCGGATGCTCCTCCTGGCTTGCCCTACTGCGCACGTCGCCGCTTCGACCAGTGGAACGCGGACAGGACGGACGCGGCCACCTTGTAGCCGAGACGTTGCGAGGCGTAACGTGAGACCGCCAAACGTCCCCCAACGCCCTGAGGGGATCGCCTCATGGTCAATGAGCGCCTGCGCAACACGCTGCTGTCCAGCCCCTACACCGAGGCCTCTCTCGCCGCCCACCTCGGCCTGGACACCAAAAGCGTGCAGCGGTGGATCACCAAGAACATCACCCCCCGCCGGGCGACCGCTCACCGCGCCGCGCAAACCCTGAACGTCCCCCTCGCCTGGCTATGGCCCGAGCTTGCCATCGAGCCGACCGCGGCGGCGGAATCGGAGATTGTTCGGCTATATCCGCATCGCTCCGACACTCCCCGCCAGATGTGGCTGGATCTGCTCACCCAGGCGCGCAGCCAGGTATGGCTGTTCGCCAACGCCAGCCTGTTCCTGCCCGAGGACAACCCCGACTCCATCACGGTCCTCAAAGACAAGGCAGCCGCAGGAGTGAGCGTGCGCATCATGATGGGCGATCCCGACTGTCCGGAGATGACACTCCGCGGCGTGGAGGAACGCCTGTATGACGCGATCCCCGCGCGGATCCGGATGGCTCTGGCCTACTACAGCCCGCTGTCGCAGGCCCCCGGCATCCAGTTCCGTCTCCACCGCACCTCTTTGTACAATTCGATCTTCCGCTATGACGAGGAGATGCTGGTCAACCAGCACATTTACGGGACCTACGGCTACATCGCGCCGATCTTGCACCTGCGGCGTGTCGACGGCGGTGACTTCTTCGACACTTACCTGCGCAGCTTCGAGCGCGTCTGGGAGAGTGCCTATCCGATCCAGGAGTCGAACTTCTACCAGCAGCGGCAGATCTTGATCGAGGAGAGCATCAGGCCTTCAGGTGCGCCGAAATCTGAGCCTGAACATCGGTGACCGCCTTCACCACGGCGGCGGTGTCGGCCAGATCCGCCAGCGCCACATCCGCCCCCTCCGCGAGCAGTTCGGCCACGGTATTCGGCCCAGAAGCCACCCCGATGGCGACAGCTCCGCCGCGGCGGGCGGCTTGGATGTCGCGGATGGTGTCGCCGATCAGCACCGTGCTCGACGCGTCGAGCATGACCTGGTACTTGGCCCTGGCCCGGTTGCGGGCCACCTCCACCAGGTGGGCCCGGACCAGGTCATCAGACCCATATCCACCCACCTCGAAATCCAGCCCACCGTGTAGATTGAACACCTCCACTTTGGTGAACGCGTTGGGCTGCACGTTCCCGGTCAGCACGGATTGGATGACCCCGGGCATCTGGCCCAGCGCGGCGATCGCCTCCCGCGCGCCCGGCAACGCGTGGCCACGTTGACGCAGCCGGTCTCGTCTCGCGGCCAGGGCACAGGTCAACACCTCCGGGAACCGGGCCAGATGCGCCGGCGTGACCTGCACGTCATGCCGCTCCAGAAGATCGCGCATGATCTCCGGATCGGTCCGGCCATCTGTTCGGGCACGGTGCTCGGCAGGCCGGCCGGTCAGCAACTCGAACGCGGCCGCGTAGGTCTCCTTGCTGACGCCTGCGTTCTCGATCAGAGTATGGTCGACATCCCACAAGACAAGCACGCAAGCCGGTACCGAATCCACCCGCGGGTCTCCGATCAGAGAGAAGGTTCACATGGTAACGCTCACCTGCCCGGCCTGCCGAGAGCGGCTCTCATAAACGAAGGTTCGCGATACACAAAGATCAACATGGCGTTCCCGTAGGTCGCCTCTGTAACGCATGCCGTGTACGCGCCTATGTAACGTGCAAAGCTTGTGCGCAGCAGCCCCCTTGACACACCGACCCTTCAGACGGTCATGCGCCCTTGCAGCGCACGCAGTGGTTCCGGAATCCTGCGATGGACTCGTACGAGCTGGCGGACCGCCTCTCTTGCCGAAGGGTGGAAGCGCGTCATCTGCGGCGCGACCCGCTCAGCGTTGATCATGCGCTTGAGCGCCCTGTCGTTGTCGTTGACCCACAGATGAGCCCTTGCCATGTCGATCTCGTGGTGCGCCCGGCGCTCGTCATTGTTGTCCGGTCCGGATAGGTCGACACCCTGGTCCAGCCGAATGGCTTGATCGAAATCACCCAGTTCGACGGCCACCGCACACCCGTGAATTGAGGCGTTCCCCGGGTTCATCTGCAGGCCGTAAGGGTCGCGACGATCTCTTGGGCTGATCCGTGCCGCCGCCTCGGTCGCGGTCCCGTGGTGCTCCCAGGCATCCGCTGTCTTCCCCGCTCTCGCGGCGGTGATGGCCGCGTTCAGATGCAGCGCCCCGAAAACCTCCGTTGACACCGGGTTATCCTGATCGACTTTACTCATGGCCTGCTGGACCATTTTGAGGGCGACATCCCAGGAACCCATGGTCATCAGCAACCGTGCCCGGCCCAGGGTGACCACATACGGCAGATATGGATCTTCCGCGCGCTGCGCGGAGAGCGTCGTTCGTTCCACCACGACCTGTGCCAGGTCGTTGTAGCCGAGGCGGCGTACCAGGGATCCAGCCAGCGCTTGAGCACGGTTGAGCAGACGCCAGGCACGAACCGTATCCAGTTCCATGACCTGAATCGTCAATTCCTCCAGGAGCGCAGGCAGCAGAGCGCCGAGCTGGGCGTACGACACAGATTTTTGAAGCTTCTGAAGCGCGACCACCTCAGCGGCCAACTCGTCGAGCGTTCGGGGAGGCATGCCCAGTTCGGGTGCGACGTCCACATAGGCCAAGGCCACACGAATGGCAGGAATCGCCGCGTGCACGGCGTCACTGCGTTCGTCGGTGCCCCGGTATGGTTGCCCGTTGATCTCCGCCGGATCCACCGAGCAGGCCCGTGCGACAGCTGCGACAAGAGACGGGGTGGCGGGCCTGGCGCCCGACTCGACCTTGGCGATCAAGCTTCGAGAGACATGCGCGAGCCCGGCCAAGCCTTCCTGGGTGAGATTTCGGAGCTTCCGCGCCTTGGCTATCCGGTCCCCGGTGTGCTCGCTACGCTCGGCGTACGTCAGGTCGGGGTTCCAGTCCTGCCCGGTCATCTCGGTGCCCTCCTCGCGACTGCGCGGCGTCTCCACGATAACGAGCCACCCCTGTCAACGAGGGAAAGATTCCCCTTCCGCCAGGTGATAGCCGACCGCATACGCATCCAACTCGGCTTCGGCAGCGGCCTGCCGCTCCGGGTCGGCCATCTCGGGATACAGCCGGTGTGCCTCGGCCTTGACCTCCTGCCAGCGGCGTACAGGGCTCACCGGCGCACCATCCCTATGTCGGTGGTCGAAAGACTACTGATCGAGAGCCACCGGGATGGTTCGAATACAGCCTGAGTCAGCTGACCCGCACCTGGATGGTGTGCCAGCCGGTGGCACCGTCGGGGGCTATCGGGGCTCGGTCGGGGGTCTGGGTGTAGCCGGTGGCGTCGGTGGCGCGGACCTCGATGGTGTGGCTGCCCGGGGTGGCGTCCCAGTCGTCGAGGACCCACTGGCGCCAGGTGTCGGCGGTGGGGGCCTCGGCGAGACGGGCCTGGCGCCACTGGCCCCCATCGACGCGGACCTCGACCGCGTCCACACCCTTGTGCTGGGCCCAGGCGACGCCCGCGACGACGGTGCGGCCCGCCGGGACGCTCGCGCCGTCCCTGGGCAGGTCGATGCGGGACTCGGTCTTGACCGGGCCCTTGGCCGACCAGCCCCTGGGCGTCCAGTAGGCCTCGTCCTCGTCGAAGCGGGTGACCTTGATCTCGGTGACCCACTTGGTGGCCGAGACGTAGCCGTAGAGACCTGGGACGACCTGGCGGACCGGGAAGCCGTGGTCGACGGGAAGCACCTCGCCGTTCATGCCGAAGGCCAGCAGGGCGTCGCGGCCGTCGAGGACGACGTCGACCGGGGTTCCGGCGGTCCAGCCGTCGGCGGAAGTGCTGAGCAGCATGTCGGCGCCTTTCTGGACACCCGCGTCGCGCAGCACGTCGGCCAGCCTGACGCCCAGCCAGCGGGCGTTGCCGATGTAGGGGCCGCCGACCTCGTTGGAGACACAGCAGAGCGTGACGTCGGCCTCGACCACGGTGCGCTTCATCAGGTCGGCGAAGGTGAGCTCGACCGGGCGGTCGACCATGCCGTGGATCTTGAGAGTCCAGCTGCTCGGGTCCACCTGAGGGACGACCAGGGCGGTGTCGACCCGGTAGAAGTCGTTGTTCGGGGTGACGAACGGCGACAGGCCCTTGATTTTGAGGTCGACCCCGGTGGGCAGCGGCGCGAGGGGGGTCGTGGGCCGGGGCAGCGCGATGCTGTTGCGCGCCACGCTCACCTCGGCCCGCCCCGACAGCAGGCGTCCGGCGAGCCCGGCCACCCCGGCGACGGCGACGCCGCCGAGCACACCGGTCAGCAGGCCCCGGCGGTCGAACGCGCGCAGGTCTCTCCCGGCCCGCATGACCGGCGGCGTGGCCGGCTCGTGCCGTTCCCCGGCCTCCGGCAGAGGCTCCGGCGATGAATCCGGCGCGTCCTTCCGTGGCGCCCCCTGCGCGATCTCCCACGGTCCGGCGCCGTGCGCGGTCCCCGCCGCGCCCGCGGCGCCGCCGGGCATCGGGTGCTCCCGGTCGCCGTACGGACCGGTCGAGGCGCCGGCGAACTCTTCGACGGGCACGAGGGAGCGGCGGATGATCCGTCGCAGCGCGAACATGCCCGCACCGACGCCGACCACGGTCGGCAGGACGTCCGCGAGCCCGGAGTCCGGCCGGGTCAGCACGGCGACGACTCCGACGAGGCCGAAGGCGGCCAGGCCCACCAGGCCGTACCGGACGTCGTGGGCGGCGGCGATGCCCAGCGCGGCGGCGATGAGCGCCATGACCACGAAGATCCCGCCGAGCAGCACGACCTTGTCGTTCTCGCCGAAGGTGCGGATCGCCCACTCCTTGAGCGCGGCCGGGGTGAGGTCGACCGCCGAGTTGCCCACCGCGACGATCGGGAAGGCGGAGGGGTTCACCAGGCCCGCGACGAGCAGGGACACCCCGACCGCCACCGCGCCGGACACCAGGCCGATCAGCGCCGCGGCCCACGAGGGCATGCGCCTGTTGCTCTGCATACCTTCGACGCTACGCCCATCCGGGCCGCGGGTTCTTACACGCCGATTACAGACTCGCCGGGATAAGTCAGACGAGCACTTCGGCGAGGATGGGGGCCAGGGCGCGGAAGGCACGACCCCGGTGGCTGATGGCGTCCTTCTCCGCGGCGGACAACTCGGCGGTGGTACGGGTCTCACCCTCGGGGAGCAGGATCGGGTCGTAGCCGAAGCCATTGGTGCCGCGCGGGGTATCGATGATCACGCCGTGCAGCGCGCCCTCGATCACCCGTTCCGCTCCGGAGGGGAGCGCCAGCGCGGCGGCGCAGGCGAAGTGCGCGCCCCGGTGCTCGGCGGGCACGTCGGAGACCTGGGCGAGCAGCAGGTCGAGGTTGGCCAGGTCGTCGCCGTGCTTTCCCGACCAGCGGGCGGAGAAGATGCCCGGCATGCCGTTCAGCGCGTCGACACAGAGGCCTGAGTCGTCGGCGATCGCCGGCAGGCCGGACTGCCGGGCCACCGCGTGCGCCTTGAGCAGGGCGTTCTCCGCGAAGGTCAGGCCGGTCTCGGCGACGTCGCCGATCTCGGGGAACTCCTCAAGCCCGACGATCTCCACCGGGACCTCGGCATCGGCCAGGATCCGGCGCAGCTCGGCGATCTTCCCGGCGTTCCGGGTTGCGAGGACGACACGGGGCCTGCTCATGCCAGGGCCTCCCGCTGCAGGCGGGTGAGCTCGGCGCAGCCGGCCGCGCCGAGGTCGAGCAGCTCGTCGAGGGCGGCACGGTTGAACGGCTTGCCCTCGGCGGTGCCCTGGACCTCGACGAACTCGCCGGAGCCGGTCATCACCACGTTCATGTCCGTCTCGGCGGCGACGTCCTCGGTGTAGCAGAGGTCGAGCAGCGGCGTGGAGCCGACGATGCCGACGGAGACGGCCGCGACCGAGTCGATCAGCGGGTCGGCGCCGCACATCTTCCGCTCGCGCATCCAGGCGATCGCGTCGGCCAGCGCCACGTACGCGCCGGTGATGGCGGCGGTGCGGGTGCCGCCGTCCGCCTGGAGCACGTCGCAGTCGATGACGATCGAGTTCTCGCCCAGGACCTTGTAGTCGACGCAGGCGCGCAGCGAGCGGCCGATCAGGCGGGAGATCTCGTGGGTACGACCGCCGATCTTGCCGCGTACCGACTCGCGGTCGTTGCGGGTGTTCGTGGCGCGCGGCAGCATGGCGTACTCGGCGGTGATCCAGCCCTGACCGCTGCCCCGGCGCCAGCGCGGCACGCTGTCCTGCACGGAGGCGGCACAGAGCACCCTGGTGCCGCCGAACTCGACGAGCACCGAACCCTCTGCGTGGGTGATCCAGTCGCGGGTGATGGTGACAGGGCGGAGCTGATCGGGAGAACGTCCATCTGCACGAGCCATGAAGTTCACCCTAGGTCATACCGGAGCCCGCTTCGTGCGAGTTCCATGCGCCCGCCGAACCCACCGCGGGAGGCGTCCTCCCTGACGCGGTCGTGATCGTTCCAGGGCACCAGGTGGGTCAGCACCAGGGTGTCCACCTCCGCCCTGGCCGCGTGCTCGGCCGCCTGGCGGCCGCTCAGGTGCAGGCCGGCGGGGAGTTCGGGCCGATCGAGGTGTGACGCCTCACACAGGAACACGTCCGCCCCGGAGGCGAGCTTGACCAGCTCGGCGCTCTCGCCGGTGTCGCCCGAGTAGGCCACCGAGCGCCCGCCGTGGGAGACCCTGAACCCGTAGGTCTCCACCGGGTGGTTCATCAGCGCGGTCGTCACCTCGAACGGGCCGACCTCGAACGTTCCCGGCATCAGTTCCACGAAGTCGAAGGCCGTGTCGAGCGACGGTTCGTCCGGCATCGCGTAGGCCGAGTTCAGGCGCCGGCGCGCGTCGGCGGGCGCGTACACCGGCACCCTGGGCAGCGGGCCCTCGGGCGAGTAGGTGCGGACCACGTGGTACGGGCACATGTCGAGGCAGTGGTCGGCGTGCAGGTGCGACAGGCAGATCGCGTCCACGTCGTACAGGCCGAGGTGCCTCTGGAGCGCGCCGAGCGCGCCGTTCCCGAAGTCCAGCAGCATGCGGAACCCCTCCGCCTCCAGCAGATAGCAGGAGGAAGGGCTGTCAGGGCCGGGAAAGCTTCCCGAGCACCCGATGATCGTCAATCTCACGGCGGCCTCCTACGGTTCACAGTGCGGCGCCGCGCCGCGCCGCGCGGCACGGCGCGGGCGCCGGTGGCCGCCCCGCCCTTTCCGGCGCTCCCCCTACGGAACGCCGGAACACCGTCACGCGCGATGCCCGTTGTTCGAAACATCACCCACCACCGCCACCTCGACCGCATCGATCTCCGGTCCGAGGAAGCGTCGTCCGAGGTCGGCGAAGAGGCCCGCGTCACCGGTGGCGCGGAAACGGTGTCTGGGCGCACCCCCTACGGCGGCCAGACCCCGGTCGTGCAGGATGCGGTACACGTCCTTGGCCGTCTCGTCGGCGCTGGACACCAGCGTGACGCCGTCTCCCACCACGTAGGAGATCGGCCCGATGAGGAGCGGGTAGTGCGTGCATCCCAGGATCAACGTGTCGCACCGGTCGGCGAGCACCGGCTCCAGGTATTCGCGGATGACGTCGATGAGCTCCTCGCTCATGGTCTCCCCGCGCTCGACGAACTCCACCAGGCGCGGCGCCGCCACTCCGGTCAGCCGGACGTCGGGGGCCGCGGCGAACGCGTCGTGGTACGCCATCGACTCGATGGTGGCCCTGGTCCCGATCACCCCGACCCTGCCGTTACGGGTGGCACGTACGGCACGGCGGGTGGCCGGCTGGATCACCTCGACGACCGGCACGTCGTAGCGCTCGCGGGCATCGCGGAGCACTGCCGCGCTGGCGCTGTTGCACGCGATCACCAGCATCTTCACGTCGTGCTCGACAAGGTGATCCATCACCTCCAGCGCGTAGGCGCGGACCTGCGCGATGGTCTTGGGGCCGTACGGCTGCCTCGCCGTGTCCGCCACGTAGAGGATCGACTCGTTGGGCAACTGGTCGATGATCGCCCGAGCCACCGTGAGGCCGCCGACACCGCTGTCAAAGATTCCAACACTCGCTTGCGACACAGTTCCCAAGGCTAGGCGACCTGGGACGATCGAACACGGTAAGAATCCTCACAACGCCTATTACCGATTCGGCCTTGTGTTTTCCCGCTCTGCGGGGCCGCTCACCCGGCCGGCCCCGCGGGTGTCAGATGGCGTAGTCGACATGGAAAGTCGCGCGATAGGCGCGGGGCCGCTCGCCCGACCGGCCCTGCGGGTGTCAGCCCCGCCCGACGCGAGCCAGCTGGCGGGACTGGGCGACCAGGCGGCCCGCGGAGTCCCAGACCTCGACGTCCTCGTCGAACCAGCCGTCATTGATCAGCCTGCCTCCGGCGATGAGGGTCAGCCAACCGGGGGCGGGCAGGGCGCGCAGGTGCCAGGTGAGGTCGACGGTGGGGGCCCAGCCACGCTTTCCGGCGGAGAAGACCACCGGCGGCAGGCAGTCCACGGCCAGTGCCAGCACGTACGGGTCGGGGTCCTGTGGCTCGGCCATCCGGAAGTAGGCGCGGGCCTCGGGGCGGCCGCTGGGCTTGCCGTCGAGCCACCCGATGGTGGGAGGATCGAACGCCAGGTCCATCTGGGCGTTGAGCGTCATGTTCGACTCGGTCTTGGGAGCGGGCAGCCGGAGGCACCGCTCCATCGGCGGCATCGCCGCCGATGGTCCGTCCGTCCAGTCGGGGGCGGCGCCGTCGAGGGTCGCGGTCGTGACGAGGGACTCGATGATGGAGTCGCCGTCCCTGACCAGGCTGGCCCGGGTCATCGTGACGGTGCGGCCGGTCTTGATCTGCTCCAGGCGCACCTGCGCGGGGCCTGGGACGGCGGCGCGCAGGAACTGGGCGCCGGTGGTCACCGGGTGCTCATGGGGGGAGGCGTCCACGACCGCGCGCAGCAGCACGGCCATCAGGTAGCCGCCGTTGAGGGGCCCGCCGACTGAGTATCCGGGGTCGAGGCACACGTCGTAGGTGGTCTCGTCCACCCGGATCGCCTCTGTCGCCTCGTCGAACTTCGTCATCCACACTCCCGAACCTTGTTCTAGAGAGCTCACTTTACCTACCCCCCGCGACCTCCGTTTCCCCGCCCCCCTGACGCTTCACCAGCCGAGCCGCACCCGAGCCGAATCCGAGCCGTACCCAAGCCGCACCCGAGCCTGACCCCGAGACCGATCCGAATCCAAACCGAGCCCGAAACGGGTCTGAAGGCAACCGGGTCGCGAGATTCCCCACGGTTTCCGGAGCCGCCCGAGCCCCAGGAAAGGTCAGAGCCGGCCGGAAGAAGGCCTGGCGACCACCTGCGGAAATAGCATGACAAAGCCCATAAGGCCGAATGAAGCCCCAGAGAGCGGGCTCGATCCCGCTTAGACGTACCAATCACATGGTTAGTTCAATGCAAGCGGGTTGCTAGCAATGTGCACTAGCTTCTTTATATCCACGAAGTCCACATTGTGAGTGATCATGCCTGCCAACAATCCCCCCGACCAGTCGCCCACCCCGGATCAGCAACCCGACAGGACGATCGCCTACCGCTGGAATGAGGGCGCGCAGCGAAGCGACCAACCGCACACGCAGGCCTATCCTCAGAACGGCCAGCCCGGATACCCCCAGCCCCAGCAGGGCTACCAGCAGGGGCAGCCCTACCCGCAGCAGGGCCAGCCCCAGTACAACCCCCAGCAGAACTACGGCCAGCAGAACTACGGCCAGCAGGCCGGCCAGCCCTACGGCCAGCAGCAGCAGAACTATGGCCAGCAGGCCTACCAGCAGCAGGCGGGGAACTGGCAGCAGGGTCCCGACTTCCTGGGCTCGGGGCAGCCGACCGGAGCTCCCCCGCGCAAGGGCGGTAAGGGCTGGCTGCTCGCGGCGATCGCCGCGCTGGTCGTGGTCCTGGTGGGCGGCGGCGGCGTCTTCGCGGTCAACCTGCTCAGCGGCGGCGGCACGCAGCCGCACGACGTGCTGCCCGCCAACGCCATCGGCTACGTACGCCTTGACCTCGACCCGGCCGCGAACCAGAAGCTGGCGCTGTTCGACATCGCCAGGAAGTTCACCACCACCAAGGACTCCTTCAGCGGCGACGACCCGCGCCAGGCCATCTTCGACCTGCTGAAGAAGGAGTCCGACAGCCTCAGCAAGGTTAACTACGCCACCGACATCGAGCCGTGGCTCGGCGTTCGCGTCGGCGTGGCCGCGGTGCCGCCCGCCAAGGGCGCCAAGGAGCCCGGCGCCGTGGTGGCCGTCCAGGTCACCGACCAGGACAAGGCCAAGGCGGGCATCGCCAAGCTGATGGGCGAGGAGAAGTACGGCATCGCCTTCCGCGACGACTACGCGCTGCTCAGCCCCACCCAGGCGGAGGCCGACCAGGCCGCGGCCGCCGCGCCGCTGTCGGAGAACGCCACCTTCTCCGAGGACCTGAGCGCCCTCGGCGAGACCGGCGTCCTCTCCTTCTGGGCGGACGCCGGCAAGATCGCCCAACTGGCTCCCGAGCTGACGACCCAGGACCCCACCGCCCTCGCCCAGATCAAGAACGTCCGGGTAGCCGGCGCCCTCCGCTTCGACAGCGGGTACGTCGAGCTCGCGGGCATCAGCCGCGGCGCCCAGGACCTGGACATGGGCACCCTCGAAGCCTCCCGGATCAGCGCGCTGCCGGCCTCCACCGCCGGCGCGGCCTCGTTCTCCGGTCTCGGCGAGATGATCGGCAAGCAGTGGACGCAGCTCATGAAGTCGGCCGACACGGCCGGCGGCGGTGGCGTGCAGCAGCTCGTCGACCAGGCCCAGCAGCAGTCCGGGCTGGCGCTTCCCGACGATCTGGTGACGCTGCTCGGCAAGAACATCACCCTCGCGCTGGACGCCAACGGCCTCGACGGCGACCAGCCGAAGTTCGGCGCGAAGATCGTCACCGACCCGGCCAAGGCGCAGGAGATCGTCGGCAAGATCGAGAAGTACCTTGCCGGCACCGGGACGACCGTCCCGCAGCTCGCCAAGGTCCCCGGTGACGGCACCTTCGTCCTGGCCAGCTCGCAGGAGTACGCCGCCGAGCTCGACAAGGACGGCACCCTGGGCGACAGCGAGACCTTCCAGCTCGCGATCCCCAACGCCGACGAGGCGACCTTCGCCGTCTACGTCGACCTGGACAAGGTGGAGAAGCTCTATCTCAACGGCCTGCAGGGCGACGAGAAGGCCAACCTCCAGGTGCTGCGCGGCATGGGCATGAGCGGCACCCAGTCGGGCAGCGAGGCGACCTTCTCGCTGAGGCTCCTGTTCAACGACTAGCTCTCCGAGGCTCCTGACCGATCAGACCTCCCCCGATCCCCGGCCGGGCTTCCGCCCGCCGGGGATCGGTCCCCATCGTGAACGGCGAAGGGCGGGCGTCCCACCGGGACGCCCGCCCTTCGCCGTTCACCTGCCATTCGCCGCCCGGCCCCATGCCCACCGATCCCGGCTCCGCTTCCCACGACGGGCCTCACGGATCCGGCCGCTCCGGTCGTCCGCCGCGGAACTCGCGTCAGGCCCAGAGCTGGCCTTCGAGCCGCTCCTCGGCCTCCTCCAGCGTCCCCTCGTAGGCGCCGGTGGACAGGTACTTCCAGCCGCCGTCCGCGACCACGAAGACGATGTCGGCCCGTTCACCCGCCTTGACGGCCTTGGCCGCCATGCCGAGCGCGGCGTGCAGCGCGGCCCCGGTGGAGACCCCGGCGAAGATACCCTCGGCGGCCAGCAGTTCCCGGGTGCGCCGGAGCGCGTCGGCGGAGGAGACGGAGAAACGCGTGGTCAGGACCTCGGCGTCGTACAGCTCGGGGATGAAGCCCTCGTCGACGTTGCGCAGGCCGTACACCAGCTCGCCGTAGCGCGGCTCGGCGGCGACGATCCGCACGTCGGGGACCTGCTCGCGCAGGAACCGGCCGACGCCCATCAGGGTGCCCGTGGTGCCCAGACCGGCCACGAAGTGGGTGACGGACGGCAGGTCCGCCAGGATCTCCGGCCCGGTCGACTCGTAGTGCGAGCGCCAGTTGGCCGGGTTGCCGTACTGGTAGAGCATCACCCAGTCGGGGTTCTCGGCGGCCAGGCCCTTGGCGACCCTGACCGCCTCGTTGGAGCCACCCGCCGCGGGCGAGGAGATGATCCGCGCCCCCCACATGCGCAGCAGCTGGCGGCGTTCCTCGGAGGTGTTCTCCGGCATCACGCAGATCAGCTTGTAACCCTTGAGCCGGGCGGACATCGCCAGCGAGATGCCGGTGTTGCCGCTCGTGGGTTCAAGAATGGTGCAGCCCGGCTGGAGGAGCCCGTCCTTCTCCGCCTGCTCGATCATCCACAGCGCCGGACGGTCCTTGATCGAACCTGTCGGGTTGCGGTCTTCGAGCTTGGCCCAGATCCGCACGTCCTCCGAGGGCGAGAGCCTGGGCAGGCCGACCATCGGGGTCCGGCCGACCGAGTCGATCAGTGAGTCAAAACGCATGGTGTACGGCTTCCGCCTCTGTAGTCCTACCAACGACAGCGAGGTGCGCCGCCCGCCTCTCGCGGGACCCTTCGAGGTCCCGCGAGAGGCGGGCGGCGCCGCGCGGCTAGCGGGGCGTCTCCGAACCTTGACCGGGCTTTTCCGGGCCGGAACGTCTGTTCCCCGCTGCGGGTTTCCCGGTCAACGTTCGGTGTGGGGCCACTAGCGGGAGCCGCCGGCCACGGCGGGCAGAACGGTGACCGTGTCGCCGTCGGCGACCGGGGTCTCCAGCCCGCCCAGGAAGCGGACGTCCTCGTCGTTCAGGTAGACGTTCACGAAGCGGCGCAGCGCGCCCTTGTCGACCAGGCGCTCCTTCAGCCCGGGGTGCCGGGCCTCCAGGTCGCCGATCAGCTCCTCAAGCGTGGCGCCCTTGGCGTCAACGGCCTTGGCACCGTCGGTGTAGGGGCGCAGGATCGTCGGAATGCGAACCTCAATGGCCATCGCGGGTCAATCTCCTTGTGTCGTCATGGGAGTAAGGCCCACCGGTTTCAGAACACCGGCGAGCACCGGAGGATTCCAGAAAAGCCGGTCAGCGACAGTCGTAGACGACGACGAAGGGCGTGTGCGCGAACAGGAAGTTCTGCACGGGCGCGACGTCCGCGTGCCGTGCCCATAGGCCGGGACGCGAGAGCACGACGTCCTCCTGGCTCGGGGCGGCGGTCAGCATGCCCACCAGCTTACCCAAAGGGACAATCCACCTCACGGCCGTACACCCGGGACGGTCACCCGGAGGTGATCGTCACCTTCTCCTCGCTCACGACACCGTCGACGATCCGGTACGAGCGGAACTCGGCCTCCTCACCCAGTTCCTCGCGGGTGGAGACCAGCACGTAGTGGGCTCCTGGTTCGGAGGCGTAGGAGATGTCGGTGCGGGAGGGGTACGCCTCGGTGGCGGTGTGGGAGTGGTAGATGACCACCGGCTCCTCGTCGCGGTCGTCCATCTCCCGCCAGACGCGCAACTGCTCCAGAGAGTCGAACCGGTAGAACGTCGGCGACCGCTCGGCGTTCTCCATCGCGATGAAGCGTTCGGGGGAGTCGGAACCGACGGGCCCGGCGATCACGCCGCAGGCCTCGTCGGGGTGGTCCGCCCGAGCGTGCGTGATGATCTTGTCAACCAGTTCCCGAGAGATCGTGAGCATGTCTGAAAGCTACCAAAGGGCTCGGACCAGGGTGTCTTGGAGGTAGGTCAGCCAGTCGTAGATGACGTACGCCGGGTAGCGGGGGTCGTGCTCCGACATGTCGGCGATCTCGTCGTGCACCTCCTCGGTCACCTCCAGCCGGGTGCCGAGCGCGAGCCGCACGTCGTTCAGCGCGCGCATCCACGCCTGCGCCTGCTCCCTGGTCAGCTCGACCTGGCCGGGCTCGGCGCTGTCGAGCATCGCCTTGGCGTCGGCCCGCTTGCCCTCGCGCAGCGTCACCTCGGTGTACCGGCGAAACTCCGCGGCCGCCTCACCGTCCTCGTACGCGGAGGGAAACAGCCTAGCCAGCACCGGATCGTTGGACTGTTCGGACGTGCCGATGCCGAGCGCCTTCTCCAGAGGGTCGTCGCCGGTCTCCCCCGGCTCTATCAGGCCCAGGATCTGGGTGACCAGCGAGCGCAGGATCGACACCTCGGCGGCGTCGAAGCCCGTGATCACACCGCCCTCGCGCCCTGGCTTGAACCCCGAACTCATCTCTCGCCCACCATTCCTCGTGGATTCCGCCCAAGACCCGCCCGTCGCCCAGAACCGGCCCGCTGCCCGCCACCGCACGGCGCCGGGTGGGGGCGGACCGCCCGCCCGCTCACGAATCCCGCTGGACCGTGGCCCACAGCCCATAGGAGTGCATGATCTGCGCGTCGCGCTCCATCTCCTCACGGGTGCCGCTGGAGACCACGGCTTTACCCTTGTGGTGCACGTCGAGCATCAACTTCTCCGCCTTCTCCTTGGAATATCCGAAGACGGTTCGGAAGACGTACGTCACGTAGGACATCAGGTTGACCGGGTCGTTCCAGACGATCGTCAACCATGGCAGATCGGGCCTTACGTCGATTGACGGACGCTCGACCTCTGTTGGAGCGGTGCTACCCACATTCACCAGTCTGCCCTACCCCGGGATTAGTCTTCGACTCGTGACAAAGAGCATGAGCACCGCGTTGCTTACCGATCACTATGAGCTGACGATGCTGGAGGCGGCGCTGAGAAGCGGCGCCGCCTCCAGGCGTGCGGTCTTCGAGGTGTTCGCGAGGCAACTGCCCGGTGGACGGCGCTACGGGGTCGTCGCGGGCACCGGACGGGTGCTGGAGGCGCTGGAGTCCTTCCGCTTCGACGAGGAGTCGCTGGCGTTCCTCGAAGACAATCAGGTTGTCGACGAGCCCACCCTGGCCTTCCTCGCCGGGTACCGGTTCTCGGGGGACGTGGACGGCTACGCCGAGGGCGAGTGCTACTTCCCCGGTTCCCCGATCATGACGGTGGAGGGCACGTTCGCCGAGTCGGTGCTGCTGGAGACCGTGATCCTCTCGGTGCTCAACCACGACTGCGCGATCGCCGCCGCCGCCGCCCGCATGGTCGGCGCCGCCGGGACCAGGCCGATCATCGAGATGGGCTCGCGACGCACCCACGAGGCGGCCGCTGTGGCCGCCGCGCGAGCCGCCTACCTCTGCGGGTTCTCCTCCACCTCCAACCTCATGGCGGGCCGCGTGTACGGCGTGCCGACGGCCGGGACCGCGGCCCACGCGTTCACCCTGCTCCACGACTCCGAGGAGCAGGCTTTCCAAGCCCAGATCACCTCCCTCGGTACCGGCACCACGCTGCTGGTCGACACCTACGACGTGGCCCAGGCCGTACGGACCGCGGTGGAGCTGGCCGGCCCCTCCCTCGGCGCCGTCCGCCTCGATTCCGGCGATCTCGTCCAGGTGGCCCACGAGGTACGCGAGCAGCTCGACGCGCTCGGCGCGCACAAGACCCGGATCATCGTCACCAGCGACCTCGACGAGTACGCCATCGCGGCGCTGTCGGCAGCGCCCGTGGACGGCTACGGCGTCGGCACGTCGCTGGTCACCGGCTCCGGCTCGCCCACCGCCGCCCTGGTCTACAAGCTCGTCGCCCGCCAGGACGCCGACGGGGTCATGCGGCCGGTGGCCAAGAAGTCGGTGGGCAAGCCCAGCAGGGGCGGCCGCAAGAACGCCTTCCGCAGGCTCGACCCGGCGGGCACGGCGGTCGCCGAGCTGGTCACCACCTCCGGTGACCTTCCCCCCGACGCCCGTCCGCTGCAGGTCCCGCTGGTCAGGGAGGGCGAGGTCGTCGGCCGCGAGAAGCTGGACGCGGCCCGCGCCCGGCACCGCGTAGTCCTCGCCGAGTTGCCCGCCAACGCCCACCAGCTGTCCCGGGGCTACGCCGCGCTCCCCACCGTGTTTGACTGACCACATGCCAACCGCACTGATCATCGTTGATGTCCAGAACGACTTCTGCGAGGGCGGCAGCCTTCCGGTCGGCGGCGGCGCCGAGGTGGCCGCCGCCATCTCCCGGCACACCGCATCGCACGGCTACGACCACGTCGTGGCCACCCGCGACCACCATGTGGACCCCGGCTCCCACTTCGCCGCCGAACCCGACTACGTGAACTCCTGGCCCGTCCACTGCGTCGCCGGGACGTCCGGCTCCGACTTCCATCCCGCCCTCGACACCGGACGGGTGGAGGAGGTGTTCAGCAAGGGCGCCCACGCCGCCGCCTACAGTGGCTTCGAGGGCGTCACCTCCGACGGTACGAGCCTGGCCGACTGGCTCGGTGAGCGCGGCGTGGAGGCGGTGGACGTCGTCGGCATCGCCACCGACCACTGTGTGCGGGCCACCGCCCTGGACGCGCTCGCGCACGGCCTCTCCGTCCAGGTGCTGCTGGACCTCACCGCCGGGGTGGCGGCCCCGACCACCGAGGCCGCCCTCGCCGAGCTCGGCTCCGCCGGGGCCCGTCTCACCGGCACCCCCGTGGTCCGCCCGGCCTGACGGCTCCCCACCCGAGCACCGTGGCCGCGTACCCACCGCGATCTCGGTACGGATCACCCCGGCCGGCACCCGTCCCGGATGAGCCCTGAGCATTCGAACGACTACCGGACCGGCATGGGTGGGTAAACACAACCACCACCCGCCGCGACAGGAGTATCACGGAGAGCTGAGACCTCTTACTCCCGGTGGTGACCTCATATGTTCGTGCTCGGTGTCTCCTGGCTGGTCCTGACCCCGCTGTGCCTGTGGAACCTTTTTCGCGGCGGGACGCTGGTGCGGCTGACGAGCGTGCTGGCGCTGGTCTCGCTGGAGGTGGCCACGATCTGGACCACCAGCACAGTCCAGATCCCGCCGCGGACCCTCATCGCCGCGCCCCCGCAGCCGGCGGCCCGAACACCGGCCCCGGCCCCATCCCCGGCCCCATCCCCGGCACCGTCCCCGTCCGCGCAGGCGGCTCAGCGGGGTGCGCGGGCAGAGCCTGCCGGTCAGGACCGGCAAAGCGCATCCTGCCCGGGCAGGATGCCCGCTCCCGAGCGGGTGCGTCTGGCCCGCCGCCAGGGCGCGCTGCGGGGCGTGACGCTCTTCTGGACGGCCAGGACCGACGAGTGTGACACCGCGACCGTGGTCCTGCGTCACCGGAACCGCACGATCAGGGTCTGGATGCGCGAGGGCGAGGCGGAGAGTCGCACCTCGGGCGCCACTACGCGGCCGGTGAGCGTCACCGGCGGCGTCGCCTCCCTGCAGGTACCACTCGCACAACCGGTGCGCGCCGAGGGAGGGTTCCGGGCGATCGACGGCCGGACCGGCAGGCCGATCGCCCTCGGCTGACCCGATCGCCTTCGGCTAACCGGTCGCGCATGGCTGACCGGTCGCGCACGGCGCCGGCGCCGTGCGCGACCCGGTGGCCGGGTCAGTGGGAGCGCTGGGTGGCCCAGTGGCGGATCTTGTCGATCCGCTCCTGGATCTGCTCGGCGGAGGCCTGCGCGATGGCGGGGCCACCGCAGGACCTGCGGAGCTCGGCGTGGATGACGCCGTGGGGCTGGCCGGTGCGATGGTTCCAGGCGCCGACGAGGCCGTTGAGCTCCTTGCGCAGGTTGGCGATCAGCTCGTGCGGGGCAAGCTGAGGCTCCTTGGGCTCGGGCCTGGTCCGCCTGGCCTTCAGCTGGTCGGACTGGCGCTTGCTCAGCAGGGTCCGGACCTGGTCCGGCTCCAGCAGGCCCGGCAGGCCGAGGAAGTCCTCCTCCTCGGGGGAGCCGGTCTCTGCGGCGCTGCCGAACTCGCCGCCGTCGAAGAGCACCCGGTCGAAGGTGGCGACCGCTTCCAGGGTCTCGAACGGCAGCTCGTCGCCCAGCACGTCGGGGTTGTCCTTCTTGCGCTGGGCGTCCTCCAGGAGGAGGTCGTCCAGTCCCTCCTCGGGGGGTTTGCGGTCGAGCACATGGTCGCGCTCGGCCTCCAGCTCCGCCGCCAGCCCCATCAGGGTCGGCACGGAGGGCACGAAGACGGACGCGGTCTCGCCTCTTTTACGGGCCCGGACGAAGCGGCCGACGGCCTGGGCGAAGAACAGCGGGGTCGAGATGCTCGTGGCGTAGACGCCGACGGCCAGGCGCGGGATGTCGACGCCCTCGGAGACCATCCGGACGGCGACCAGCCAGCGTTGCCCGGAGGCGGAGAACTCCTTGATCTTCTTGGAGGCCGCCGGGTCGTCGGAGAGCACGACCGTGGCGCCCTCACCGGTGATGGTCCTGATGTGGCGGGCGTAGGCGCGGGCGGTCTCGTGGTCGGTGGCGATGACCAGGGCCCCGGCGTCCGGTACGCCCCTGCGCACCTCGGTCAGGCGCCGGTCGGCCGCCCGGAGGACCTGGCGAATCCACTCGCCCTTCGGGTCGAGCGCGGCCCGCCAGGCCTGGCCGAGCTGGTCCTTGGTGAGCGGGGTGCCGAGGGTCGCGGCGATCTCGTCGCCGGCGCGGGTCCGCCAGCGCATCTCACCGGCGTAGGCGAGGAAGATGACCGGGCGGACGACACCGTCGGCGAGCGCGGGACCGTACCCGTAGGAGTAGTCGGAGACGCTGCGCCGGATCCCGTCGCCGTCCTCGGCGTAGGTGACGAAGGGGATCGGGTTGATGTCGGACCTGAAGGGGGTGCCGGTCAGGGCGAGGCGCCGGGCGGCGGGCTCGAACGCCTCCCGTACGCCGTCGCCCCAGGACTTCGCGTCGCCCGCGTGGTGGATCTCGTCGAAGATCACGAGTGTCTTGCGCGCCTCGGTGCGGGCGCGGTGCAGCGCCGGATGCATGGACACCTGGGCGTAGGTGATGGCCACCCCGATGTAGTCGCGGGAGGTCGCGCCCTGGCTGTTCTTGAACTCGGGGTCGATCGCGATGCCGACCCTGCCCGCGGCGTCCGCCCACTGCTGTTTGAGATGCTCCGTCGGTGTGACGATCGTCACAGCCCGGATCATCCCTCTCGACAGAAGGTCGCCGGCGATGCGGAGCGCGAAGGTCGTCTTGCCCGCGCCCGGCGTGGCGACCGCGAGGAAGTCGCGTGGCTCACGGCTGGAGTACAGGTCAAGGGCCTCCTGCTGCCACGCGCGAAGCTTCGGCGCGGTGCCCCAGGCGGCACGGTCCGGATATGAGGGCGAGAGGTGGGATGCGGCGAAAGTGCTCACAGTGTCCCCAGGGTAATCTGCGTCGCCGACAAGACGTGCCGATCGGCCGAGATCCTCGCCAAGGTCGTCTCCACGTGCTAGGCCCTGTCCTGCAGATCTTTTGCCTACTGTGGTCGGTCAGGCGGCGGCTCGCGGAGGCCGGGCGTCAGCGCAGGCCCCCGATCACCGTATCGATCTCGGCCCGCGACACGGGGTCGTCCGGCTGGGTCATCGCGACCACGACCACCGGGCGCACTCCGGCACCTGTGAGGAAGACCACGCGAAGGTAGGCCGGCCGGTTCACCACATCCAGGTACTCGGCGCGCAGGGAGCGGGCGTGCCCGGTGCGCGCGCCCACGGTGATCTCCGTGTCGTCCACGACCTTCACCTTGTCTCCGTGGAGCAGGAGCCTCTCGTACAGGTCACTGAGCTCGGCCACGGTGGCGCGCACGTCGGCCGCGGGCTCCGCCGGCATGACCATCACCGTCGTGTTGACACCGTCGCCCGCGGCCGAGCTGAACGCCGTGACAGGCGGTGCCGTGCCCACGCGCCAGCCGTCGGGCAGCGGGTAGCCGACCCCCGCGACCGGATCGATCACCTGTCCCGGCGGCGGGGCGGGCACCGATCGCAACGCCACCGCGACCGCGCCGGCGACGACGCCGCCGCCGACGGCCAGGGTGAGCAGTACGAGCAGCAGGCTGCGCAGACGCCCCGGGCGGGGCCGGGGCGGGGCGATGGGCGTGCCGTACCAGCGGGCCGAGGGTGGGAGGTCGTCGCCGGGCTCGGGTATCCGGGGAGGCCAGGTGAGGTGGGAGCGGTCATCGGACGGCTCGGACTCCGGCGGCGGCCAGGGGCGGCGCTCGTCGTCGAGGTCCGGATCTCCGGGCGGCCAACCCTGGTCCTCGGCTTCCCGTGCGGCCTTCCGTGCGGCCTTCTGGGCGGCCTTCTGGGCGGCCTTCTGTTCGGCCTTTCTGGCCCGCCGGGACCGGTGCTCCCCGTCATGGCCGGGCTCGTCCAACGGGTCCGACCGGCGAGGTCGTTCGTGCACTGGGCCTCCTCCCGGCGGTCACGGTCCTACCGTCCTACCATGCATCCCGCGGCGTGGTCCGGCTATGGGTGATCGCTGTTACAGGAGTGACCAATGAGTCATGAGATGTCACGCATGCGCCGTGCCGCGATCACCCCGAAGAGCCCCAGGGAGGCCATCAGGACGACGATCGTGGTGTAGCCGGTGGCGATGTCGTCATGGCCGATCAGGTTGATCAGAACCCCGCCGAAACCGATGGTGAGCGCGCCGCCCAGGGTGTCGACGACCTGAAGCGCGGCGGAGTTGGCGCCCTGCTCCGCATCGGGCGACTGGCGCATCGCGGTGATGTTGACGCTGGTCGTGCCGATGCCCATGCCGAACCCGGCGACGACCCAGGCGGGCACGGTGACCCAGCCGGTGATACCGGGTACGAGCGCGAGCAGGGTCAGCAGGATGCCCGCGGTGATCGCCGCGGAGCCGACCCCGACCAGCAGGGGACGATCGTATGAGCGGCGGCTCTGCAGGTAGGAACCGGTGGTCCAGCCCAGGGCACCGGTGGTGAGCGCGACCCCCGCCTCGGCGACGGAGAAGCCTCGCACCTCGGTCAGGAGCAGCGGGATGAAGGAGTTGACCGCGAAGAAGGCCGAGGCGAGCACCCCGCGCATCATGATCGTGGTGGGCAGACCGCGGCCGAATCCGAGTGCCCTGGGCGGCAGCAGCCTGGGCAGCCCCACGGCGAGGAACACCAGCCCGGCCACGACGGCGACCCCGGCGGGCACCGGGGTGTCCTGCAGGCGGTCCACGCCGTACAGTAGCGCCCCGCCACCGCCCGCTGTGGCGACTGCGGCCAGGGTCATTGCCAGCGGCCTGGACCGGGGCCCGGTGGAGGGCTCGGGTGTCCGGCCCTCCCGGGTACGCAGCGCGGGCAGCAGCATCACGAGGGCGGGGACGACGAGCGGCACGATGCCGTAGAAGACCCACCGCCAGCCGACCGTCTCGGCGATGATCCCGCTGAGGGCCGGCCCGAGCAGGGCGGGGAGCACCCAGGCGGCCGACAGCGCGGCGAACACCCGAGGCCTGGTCTCGGGGACGTAGACCCGCGCGATCATCACGTAGATCGCCACGATGACGGCGCCGCCACCGAGGCCCTGCACCGCCCGCGCCACGATGAACAGTTCCTTGGTCCCGGCTGCTCCGGCCAGGACCATACCTGCGGTGAACAGTCCCACGCCGAGCAGGAACGGCCAGGCGTGTCCCCGCCGGTCGGACCAGAGGCCGGCCACGACGTTGGCGAGCAGGCCGGAGATGAGAAAGGCCGAGAAGCTCATTCCGTACAGGCCCAGGGCGTCGAGATCCGCCGAGACGGCGGGCATGACCGTGCCCACGGACATGCCCTCAAAACCGATCAGCGTGACGACGAGCAGGATGCCGAGGGAGGCGGTGCGGTACTCGGGGCCGAAGAGCCGAGGGGATTCGTATGGAGCGTCAAGTGCCTTCGGTACTGTCACCTGTCAAGGGTAGTGTCCGCCCCGCATCTCGGTGGACGACCCACATCTCCTGCATCCTGAGAGCCTGACCGGGCGTGAACCCGGACATGCAGCGGTCGTCGGAGTAGTCCATGAAGTTGTGGATCGGATCCGGCCCACCCCCCTCACAGGTGTCCTTGACCAGCGGACAGCCCTCGGTGGGCTGCCCCTCGGGCGAGGTGTCGGCGACGCCGTCGCCCGCGGCCTCGCAGCCCTTCTCGAAGGTGTGCAGCAGTCCGAGCCAGTGGCCGATCTCGTGGACCCCGGTGAATCCCTTGTCGAAGCTGCGCATCGCCCCGCCGGGCAGGCTGCGCCAGTCGACGACCACGCCGTCGAGAGCGGGCGCCTTCCGGTATCCGTGGGGGTAGGTGGAGTAGCCGAGCACCAGCTCGCTGAGCTGGGCGAGGTAGAGGTTGAGGGTCTCGGGGCCGCCCCTGCGCATCTGTTTGATCGACCGCTCGTGGGTGACGGGGGCGCGGAACCAGGTCGCGTTGACGGTGCGGGTGATGCCCTCCAGCCTGAACCGGATCCCGGTGTCCGCCCCGCCGAGCCGCCCGGAGTAGGCGGCGTTGAGCGTGGCGACCTGGTCGCGTACGGCGGCGTCGGACGCACCGAGGCGACCGTCGGTGATGACGTGCACCCAGGTGGGCACCGTGATGGGAAGCACGAGCGGGAGCGGTCTCGACCGGGACCCTCCGTCGACGGGCACATGGGCGAACGGCACCGGAGACGGCTCGGGAGACGGCACGGGCCGGGCCGCCCCCCGCACCATGACGTGAGCGGCTCTGGAGGCGAGGACGCACCCGGGCGCGGCGGGTTCCCTGCCGGGGGTGGGCGCCGTCAACAGGCATGCGGAAACAACGGCGATCGCACGCCGAAACATGGATTCCCCCGACAGATCCCAGCCACTGGTCGCTCGCCGCCCCCCGGCGACATCCCGACCGTAGCCTCATCGGTGGCGATCACCCACGAGCAACACTCACTCCTTGTTGCCGTCTTCACCCTTCGGCAGACCCGAGTAGATCTCCTTGCACTCCGGGCAGACAGGGAACTTCTGGGGGTCGCGGTTGGGCACCCAGACCTTCCCGCAGAGCGCGCGGACCGGGGTCCCGCTCAGCGCACTCTCCATGATCTTGTTTTTCTCGACGTAGTGGGCGAAGCGCTCGTGGTCGCCGTCGCCGTGCGACAGGTCCGGCCGGACGTCGCTCTCAGGGAGAATCTTCGTACTCACCCTGGTGATTTTATGCCCGCACCGCCGCGCCCCGGTCATCGGCGCGACATCCCGGGCCCGGCGATCGAGCGCCGGGCCCGGGATGTGAGCCGTGTTCGAGGGCCTTCAGCCCATGTGGATCGCGGCACCCTCGCTCTTGCGGCCCGCCCTGACGAAGAGCGCGAGCAGCGCCGCGAGGACGGCCACCCCGGTGCTGACCGTGAAACCGAGGTGCATGCCCTCCAGGAAGGACGAGTGCACGACGCCGGTGATGGCCTGCACGATCGGCTCGGGCGTGCCGGGGGCCGCGCCGGCCTGAGCGTAGGAGGCACCCTGCTTGACCAGCTCCATCTGCTCGGCGGGGAGTTCCGGGAGCTTGGCGGCCGTCCAGTAGCCGGGAAGCACGTCGGCCACCTTGGCCGCGACGATCGCGCCGAGCACCGCGGTGCCCATCGAGCCTCCGACCTGCATCGCCGACTGCTGCACGCCGCCCGCCACGCCGCTGAGCTCCTCCGGCGCGTTGCCCACGATGATCTCGGTGGCGCCGACCATCACCGGGGAGAGTCCGAAGGCGAGCAACACGAACGGGATCGCGCTGTCGACGTAGCCCGCGTCCATGCCCAGGCGGGAGAGGAGGAACATGGCCACGGCCGTGATCAGCATGCCCGCCGAGATCGTGATCTTCGGGCCGAGTCTGCCGATCGCCAGACCCGCCAGCGGTGAGGCGACGATCATGCCCGCGCTCATCGGGAGCATCCGCATCCCCGAGTCGAGCGGTGACAGGCCGTGCACGCCCTGGAAGTAGAAGGTGAGGAAGAACATCGCGCCGAACATCGAGAACGCCACCAGCACCATCAGCACGGTGCCGATCGCGACCGAGGCGTTGCCGAACAGGCTGAGCGGGATGAGCGGCTCGGCGGCCTTGGTCTGCCAGTAGACGAACGCGGCGCCGAGCACCACGGCACCGGCCAGGAAGCCGAGCGTCCTGGTGTCGCCCCAGCCGTACTCGGGGGCCTTGATGATCGCCCAGACCATGCAGAACATGGCGCCGGAGAGCAGGACCACGCCGAGCCAGTCGATCCTGGACAGGGAGGCCGCCTTGCTCTCCTTGATCACCAGGAACCCGACGGCCAGGGCGACGATGCCGACCGGGACGTTGATGAAGAAGACCGACTGCCAGTTGACGTGCTCCACCAGCAGGCCGCCGACGATGGGACCGGCGGCGCTGGACAGGCCGATCACCGCGCCCCAGACCCCGATCGCCATGTTCAGCTTCTCGGCGGGGAAGGCCGCGCGGAGCAGGGCCAGGGCCGCGGGCTGCAGCAGGGCACCGAAGAGCCCCTGCAGGACGCGGAAGGCGATCAGCCAGGTGATGGAGTCGGACAGGCCGATGGCCAGGGAGGTGAGCGCGAAGCCCGCGATGCCGATCACGAAGATCCGCTTGTGCCCGAACAGGTCACCGAGCTTGCCGGCGGTGATCAGGAACACGGCGAGCGCAAGGAGATAACCGCTGGTCACCCACTGCAGGTCGGCGAGGGAGGCGTTGAGCTCCTTACCGATCACCGGATTGGCGATGGCGACGACGGTGCCGTCGAGCATCACCATCATCACGCCGAGGGAGACCGCCAGCAGCGTCAGCCACGGGTGCCCCTGCCTGGATGATCTGCCCGGATCCGGTGGTGGTGTCGCGGCCACCGTCTTGGCCTGTGCCATGGAAGGGTCCCCCTCGATCTTTCGTCCGCCCCCGCGTGGGACGTCAACCCGGGGTAATTTATGACAGTCACTGACAAATGACAAATTCTTTCAAAGGGCAGACCACGACTTATGGCAGACTATGAACTATACGTTTCGAGAGGATGGCGAGTATGGGTCGGCTCGGCCTACGCGAGCGCAAGAAGCAGAAGACCCGGCTGGCACTCATCGACGCCGCCCTCTCCCTGTTCCTTGAGCAGGGGTACGAGGCGACGACCGTCGACCAGATCGCCGCGGCCGTGGACGTCTCACCGCGCACGTTCTTCCGCTACTTCGCCACCAAGGAGGCCGTCGCCCTCTCCCTGCCCGCCGACGGACAGGAGATCGTGCTCGCCGAGCTGACCGCCCGCCCGGACGACGAGTCCCCGTTCACCGCGCTCTCACACGCCGCACGCGCAGTGGTCACCATGCTGGAGAAGGGGGACCTCGACGACACCGCCAGGTTCCTCAGAGCCCGCGAAGTGATCGACGGCACCCCCGCGCTCTTCGCCGGAAGCGTGCGCCAGATGATGGAGAACGAGCAGCGGCTGATCGCCGAGATCGCCCGGCGCCAGGAAGCCAGCCCCGACGACCTGCTGCCCCACTTCGTGGTGGCACTCTTCACCACCGTCACCCGGGTCGGTTTCGAACTCTGCGATCCCGCCGACATCAACAACATCACCGCCCTGTCCGCCCGCCTGGAGACGACACTCGCTCTCGCCGAGCGCTCCCTGCGCCCCGGTTGGGACCGCCCCGGGCACCCGGCGGGCTAGGTGTACCCGCCCAGGCGGGTCAGTGACGCGGCCTGCGAGTGGAAGTCCCTGCGAGACACCACCTGACCGATCCTCGCCACGGCGAGATCCGCCAGGCAGGGCCTAGTTCATCGACGGGTCGTCGGGGCAGGTGGCCACGTAGGCGAGCTCGCCCCGCTGGCGGCGGAGCACGGCCCGCCAGAGCGACTCGGGCTCGTGGTGGAAGGTGTCGCCGGGCTCCGAGTCCACGACGTACCAGGCGCCCTCGCCGATCTCACTCTCCAGTTGCCCGGCCGACCAGCCGGCGTACCCCGCGAAGATGCGCATCTCGGCGATCTCTCCGGCGAGGATCTCCGGCGGCGCGTCGAGATCGACGGTGCCGAGCCTGGAGACCGCCGCGGTGCCCGCGTGCAGCCGCCGCCAGCCGAGCGGCTCCTGCCCGCTCGGAACCGCGGCCAGCGCCAGGGCACTGTCGGTCTGGACAGGCCCCCCCTGGAACAGCACGGACGGACCGGTGACCATGGTGTCCCAGGTCGGGAGCACCTGGGTCACCGAGATGTCACTCGGTCTGTTGAGCACCACGCCCAGGGTGCCGCCATCGAGGTCGTGTTCCAGCACCAGGACCACGCTGCGCCGGAAGTTGGGATCCTCCAGCTGCGGCGTCGCCACCAGAAGCCCACCGACGTAGATCGCCTCCGCCATACCTCCATCATGGGGGGTGAACACCCCTTCGCGCTGCTCCCCCCGCTCTTCCAATGACCCGGACCTCACGTGCTCGTCACGCGACGCGCACGTGAGAGAACTCCTTGGAGCGAGGGTCGCGGAACGGGGCGGGAACGACGGCCTCAGGCCTCCGTCATGCCGGTACGCGCACGGCCGCCGGCCGACTCACGCACGGCCGCCGCGACGGCACCCGACACGTCCGGGTGGAACACGCTGGGGACGATGTAGTTGGGGCCGAGCTCCTCGGTGGTCACCACGTCGGCCAGCGCCTTGGCCGCGGCCAGCAGCATCTCCTGGCTGACCACGGTGGCCTGCGCGTCGAGCAGACCGCGGAAGACGCCGGGGAAGGCCAGCACGTTGTTGATCTGGTTCGGGTAGTCGGAGCGGCCGGTGGCGACCACGGCGGCGTACTCGCGAGCGATGTCGGGCGAGATCTCGGGCTCGGGGTTGGCGAGCGCGAAGACCACGGCGTCCTTGGCCATCGTGGCGATGTCGTCGCCGTTGAGGATGCCGGGTGCGGACACACCGATGAACACGTCGGCGCCCTTGACCGCGCCGCGCAGGTCACCCGCGTAGCCGGCGGCGTTGGTGTGGTCGGCGATCCACCGGAGCGAGTCGTCCAGGTCCTGGCGCCCGCGGTGCACCGCGCCCAGATAGTCGCAGACGACCACGTTACGGGCGCCCGCCGCGAGCAGCAGTCGCAGCACCGCCGTCCCGGCCGCGCCCGCGCCCGCGAGGGTGATGCGGACCTCGCCCAGATCCTTGCCGACCACGCGCAGCGCGTTGGTGAGCGCGGCCAGCACGCAGATCGCGGTGCCGTGCTGGTCGTCGTGGAAGACCGGGATGTCCAGCAGCTCGCGCAGCCGCCGCTCCACCTCGAAGCAGCGCGGCGCCGAGATGTCCTCCAGGTTGATGCCGCCGAAACCGGGAGCGATGATCTGCACGGTCCGCACGATCTCGTCGACGTCCTGGGTGTCCAGGCAGATCGGCCAGGCGTCGATGTCGGCGAACCGCTTGAACAGCGCGGCCTTGCCCTCCATGACGGGGAGCCCGGCGGCCGGACCGATGTTGCCCAGGCCGAGCACCGCCGAGCCGTCGGTGACGACGGCGACGGTGTTGCGCTTGATGGTCAGGCGGCGGGCGTCCTCGGGGTTGCGGGCGATGGCCATGGAGACCCGGGCGACACCGGGCGTGTAGGCCATGGAGAGCTCGTCACGGTTGCGCAGCGGCACCTTCGAGCGCATCTCGATCTTTCCACCGAGGTGCATGAGGAAGGTCCGGTCGGAGACCTTGTGGATGACGACGCCCTCGACGCCCTCCAGCTTGTCGACGATCGCCTGCGCGTGATCGGTGTCACGCGCGGCGCAGGTGACGTCGATGCGCAGCGTCTCATGCCCGGCCGTGGTCACGTCGAGCGCGGTGACCACACCTCCGGCGGACTCTACGGCGTGGGTGAGCTGGCTGACGGCCTTGCCGCCGGCGGGCACCTCCAGGCGCACGGTGATGGAGTACGACACACTCGGCACGGTGGCCACAGCCAATCCGCTCCTTTGCGACTGACTTTGGATGGGATGCCTCCATCGTGCCATCACCGGGGGAGTATATGCACCGGAGGTGGCGGACCCGCACGTGTGGATACGGCCACAGAGCCGCGCTCATCCTCCGGGGACGGTTCCGGTGGACGGCGCCCGCCCCGCCCCACGGCCGGCAGGCCGCCGGGCCGGGTGCTCAGAACAGGGCGCTGGCCAGATTCCTGCGGGCCCTGGCGATGGACGGGTCGTCCCCGGGGAGCGTGTCGAACAGGCCGAGCAGGTGCACCCTGGCCCTGTCCCGCTCGGCCCCCGAGGTGCGGCGCACCACGTCGACGAGCCGGTCGAAGGCCCTGTCCACGTCGCCGGAGAGCGTCTCGAAGTCGGCGGCCAGGAGCTGGGCCTCGATGTCGGCGGGATCGGCCAGCCGGCTCTGCAGGTCGGCCGGATCGACGTCCTGCGTCCGGCGGATCAGACCGAGCCCGGCCAGGCCCAGCTTCGCGTCCTGGTTGTTCGGCGAGCGAGCCAGCAGCCGCTCGTACGCGGCCACCGCGCCGTCGAGGTCGCCGGCGTCGACGGCCTGCTCGGCGGCGAGCACGTCCGGGTCGACCGGGGGCTCCTGCGGCTGCTCCTGCTGGTCCTGCTGGTCCTGGGCCTCCTCGCCCGGGGGCGGGAGATACTGCGCCAGTGCCTCCATGAGCTGCGACAGCCAGTCACGGAGTTGCGGCTCCGTGGCGATGCCCGGGACGACGGCCACCGGCTGTCCCTGGAAGATGGCGTACAGGGCGGGCACGTTCTGCACCCGGAGCGCCTGTGCGATCTGCTGGTTGACCTCGACGTCGACCCTGGCCAGGACCCACCGGCCGGCGTTCTCGGCGGCCAGTTTCTCCAGCAGCCGGCTGTACTGCTTGGCCTGCTCGGCACGGGTGACGGTGAGCTCCAACAGCACGAGGCCGTTCATGGAGCGTTCTACGACCTCGGTCGCGAAGTTGGCGTCGTCGACGTCGATGACCGGCGCCGGAACACCGCCGGTTTCCTGCGCGGCGCTCTCCCGCCGCGCCTGCGCCTCCAGTGCCTGCTTACGAGCGCCGAGATCGACGGCGCCGTAGAGCGATCCGGGTCGAGTGAAGTCCGCTGGGCTCATACCCCAATCCTGCCGTATCCCGGTCGGTGCCCCGACGCGCCCTCGCTAGAAACGGGCCGGTTCCGTGTAGACGCCCCACTCGTCGCGCAGCGCGTCGCAGATCTCGCCCAGCGTGGCCTCGGCCCTGGCCGCGTCGAGCATGGCGGGGATCATGTTGCCCTCACCCCTGGCCACCTGCGTCATCGTGGCCAGGGCGGCGTCCACGGCCGTCTGGTCACGGGCGGCGCGGCGCTCGGCGAGCACGCGGTTCTGCTCGCGCTCGACCTCGTGGCCGACCCGGAGAATTTCCAGCGGCTCGTCGATGGACGCCGTGTGGCAGTTCACCCCGATGATCCTCTTCTCACCCTTCTCCAGCTTGCGCTGGTAGTCGAAGGCGGCCTCGGCGATCTCGGACACGAACCAGCCGTCCTCGATGCCACGCAGGATGCCCGAGGTCATCGTGCCGTCGGCGCCCATGTCCCGGATCCTCGTGAAGATCGCCTCGGCCTCGGCCTCCAGCCGGTCGGTCAGCGCCTCCACATACCAGGATCCGCCGAGCGGGTCGGCGACGTTGACGACCTCGGTCTCCTCCATGAGCACCTGCTGGGTGCGCAGCGCGATCTCCGCCGCCCTCGTCGAGGGCAGCGCGAGGACCTCGTCCAGCGCGTTGGTGTGCAGCGAGTTGGTGCCGCCGAGCACCGCCGCGAGCGCCTCGACCGCGGTGCGCACCACGTTGTTGTACGGCTGCTGCGCGGTCAGTGACACGCCCGCCGTCTGGGTGTGGAAGCGCAGCCACTGGGCCTTCTCCGTAGTGGCCCCGTAGACGTCTCGCAGCCACCGCGCCCAGATCCGTCGGGCGGCCCTGAACTTGGCGATCTCCTCGAAGAAGTCGATGTGCGCGTCGAAGAAGAAGGACAGGCCGGGGGCGAAGACGTCGACGTCCAGGCCGCGCGACAGGCCGAGCTCCACGTAGCCGAACCCGTCGGCCAAGGTGAAGGCCAGCTCCTGGGCGGCCGTGGACCCGGCCTCGCGGATGTGGTAGCCGGAGACGCTGAGCGGCTTGTACGCGGGGACGTCCGCCGCACAGAACTCCATCAGGTCGCCGATCAGCCGCAGGTGCGGCTCGGGGGCGAACAGCCACTCCTTCTGCGCTATGTACTCCTTGAAGATGTCGGTCTGCAGGGTGCCGTTGAGGTCGGCGGCCGGCACCCCCTGCCGCTCGGCGGCCACGACGTACATGCAGAAGATCGGGACGGCCGGACCGCTGATCGTCATCGAGGTGGTGATCTCGCCGAGCGGGATTCCATCGAAGAGCAGATCCATGTCCAGCGCGGAGTCGATCGCCACGCCGCAGTGGCCGACCTCGCCGAGCGAGCGCGGGTCGTCGGAGTCGCGGCCCATCAGCGTCGGCATGTCGAAGGCCACGCTCAACCCGTCGCCGCCGGCGGCGAGGATCATCTTGTAGCGCTCGTTGGTCTGCCGTGCGTTGCCGAACCCGGCGAACTGCCGGATGGTCCATGTCTTGCCCCGGTAGCCGGTGGGATGCAGACCGCGGGTGAAGGGATACTCCCCCGGCCAGCCGATGCGCTCCATGCGCGGGTCACCGCCACCTGGCCCGTAGACCGGCTCGACGTCGAGCCCCGACAGGGTGCGGAACTCGGACTCACGCCTGCGAGCCCTGTCGAACCGCGCCTGCCAGCGCGCACGCCCCACCTCGACCTGCTCGGCGTCCATGGCCAACCCCCTTGTACGGCAGCGGCTCACACCCGGCTTGTGGCCTCCCTCAAATACTAGGACGCCCTACTAATTCTTGGCCGACGTGAGGCCGCACAACTCGCCATCAGCACTTACTGGAAATCGCCGGCGGCGACGCGGAGGGTTCTGAGGAGGCCGAACATCTGCTCCAGGTCCTCCTCGCCGTACATGGGCATGGCGAAGTCGGCCTCCATCAGGTCGGCGGTCGCCCCGCGGGCGACCTCCCGGCCCCGGTCGGTGATCTCGGCGAGCACCCCCCGGCCGTCCTGGGGGTTGGGCATGCGGCGTACCAGACCGGCACGTTCCAGGCGGCTCACGGTGTTGGTCACGCTCGTGGGATGGACCATCAGACGCTCACCGATCCTGGAAAGCGGCAGCGCTCCAGTCCTGCTGAAGGTCAGCAGCACCAGGGCCTCGTACCGGGCGAAGGTCAAGTCATGCGGTTTGAGCAGCGTGTCCAGTTGCGACAGCAGGATCTGATGCGCTCTCATGATCGATGTGACGGCGGCCATGGCCGAGGAGGGCCCGAAGTGAACGCGCCACGTCTCCGCGGCACGTTCGATGGGGTCAAACGGGAGATTCAGCCGACCTGTAACCACAGGGCTACGGTAGCGCGACCTCATCCCGGTTCGCCCATATACGTAGAGTCACCAGACTGATGGCTTCACCAAGAACCCGGACGCCAAACGTCACGCTCCGTTATGGTTCCCACATCGAATGGTGAGGCCGTGGCCAAGTGGCCACGCTGACTCAGTCCGGCCTGCGGGGGACGCGAGCCGGACCGGTGCCGAGGGGACCGGCATCCGCACATTCACGGCACGGGGGGTGCTTGATGAACGACAACTTGACGGCGTTCGAACGCCGGACGCACTTCGGCTACACCGGCTCGGCGTGGGTTCTCACCACGCCCACCGGTGCGTGAGCACAGGGGCGTTTCACGCGAGGAACTCCAGCAGAGTGGGTTGATGGCGGTCGCCATCCTGCTCGTGCTCGGGGTGGTCGCGGCGTGGAGCGTCCTGGTTCCCGGTGTCAGCGCGTGGGAGAACATCGTCGTCGCGGTGATCGGCTCGCTCCGGTTGACCGGCCCGGTGGCGGCCGCGTTCGCCGCGTGGGTGGCGGTGCGCAGGCGGCGTGGAACGGGCGGCCGATCGCTGACCCCGTGGCAGGCGGTGCGTGCGCCGCTGGCGATCCTGGTGGTGACGGGAGGCGCGTTCACCGCCACCGTCATGGTCCTGGCGGTCAGAACCATGATCACCGAGCAGGCCGGGCGGCTGCTGCCCAGCGGCCTGGTGATGGGCGTGGCCGGGCTGGCACTGTACGTCGTCATCGGCTGGGTCACCGGCTGGCTGATGCCGTGGACGATCACGCCGGTCCTGGCCGGGCTCGGCTGCTACAGCCTGTTCACCTGGCTGTGCCACGGCCCGACCTGGGGTGACCGGCTCGCCCCCGCCACCCGGGAGCCGTACGACCCGTTTCAGGGGCTGAACGCGGCGGCGTTCACAGACCAGACGCTCTGGCTGGTGGGGATCAGCGCGGCTCTCCTACTCGGCTGGGCCGCGGTCGTGACACGCCAGGCGCTGGTGCTGGCCGCCGCGCTGATCGCGGTGCTGGCGGCGGGGACCGGCATGGCCCGCCTGTTCACCGAGGAGCAGCCGGTCTCGGCCCAGCAGATCGTCTACAGCTGCCAGGAATGGCCGATCATGGTCTGCGTGCACCCGGGGATGCGCGCCGGACTACCCGATCTGGGCTCGGAGTTCATCAAGATCGCCTCCCGGCTGGCCGGGACCCCCGGGGAGTTCTCCCGGGTGGAGCAGCACCCCAGGCGTGACGCTGCCGCCCCCTCCGCGGGCGTGATCTCGATCCACGTGGACGATCTGGCCACGGGGTTCGCCGAGAAGGCGGCCGACGAGTTCGTCGACGGCCTGGCCGCGCGGTGCGACGCCACTCCGGCGGCGGGCTACCGCGACATCGTGGCCGCGTGGCTGCGGGGCGAGCCGCTTCCCGGTGGGCCGCTCGCGGAGCACCGATACGCCGCGGCGTGGTTCTCGGGGCTCACAGACGTCCAGCGACGCGACTGGCTCCGGCTCTACTACACGGACTTCACCGGCTGCCGGTTACAAAGCACTCACTTCGGGGGCCAGTCCGAGCAGACCGCCCAGACAGGGCAGTACGGCCTCCCGGGGCAGGGTGCGGGTGGCACCTCGACCGGGCCCGAGCCCAGGTCAGGCCCCGCCCCCCAGGCACCCGGCAGCCCGCCACCGCCCGGGGCGGGCAGCTCGCCCGCCCCGTGGCGCCTCCCCTTCGCCGAAGGCGGCACGCCGCCGTCGCCACGGGGCTGACAAGATCGGCATAGGCTCGGCGTGAGAAGGTCGCCCCCCGGGGAAGGAGAGCTTCGTGAAAGCCTCCCAAGAAGCTCCGCCCGAGGCCCCCCCGGCGGCGCCTCGCAGGCGCCGCCGGCGTTTCCTCGCCGGACTGCTCGTCGTCATGGTCCTCCTCGTCGTGGGCGCTCGCGTGACCTGGTCGTGGTTGAACCCGTTCGGTGAGGCCACGATCGACCGCAGCCAGCCCGTGCTGCTGGAGTCCATTCACAACCTCAGCCGTTTCGAGGCCGCCACCGGCAACTTTCAGGTCGTGGTCGACCTGGAGAAGGACGCCGCCTTCCTGCCCGACGCGGTCAAGGGCAGCCGGACGCTCTTCGTCGGTGCCGGTGGCGTCGACGCCTACGTCGACTTCGGCGGCATCGGCAACGGCGGGCTGACGGTCTCCGGGGACCGCACCGAGGTCACGGTCAGGCTGCCCCGCGCCCAGTTGGAGAAGCCGAACCTCGACAACAAGCGCTCCTACGTCTACGCCCAGCAGCGCGGCCTGCTGGACCGGGTCGAGGATTTCCTGTCCTCCTCCCCCTCCGACCAGCAGGAGCTCTACGTGCTGGCCGAGAAGAAGATCGCCGAAGCCGCTCAGGCCAGTGATCTGCGCAACCGCGCCGACCAGAACACCAAGATCATGCTTGAGGGCATGCTGAAAGGCCTCGGCTTCGAGAAGGTCACCGTCAAGTTCGCCGACGAGACCTGACCGTTCACCGCGTGCCGGCCCTTCGTGACCGGCGCGGCCGTCGGGTCCGGTGCGGCCGTCGGGTCCGGTGCGGCCCCGGGCGGCGGCGCGGGCAGGAGTGGGATCAGCCCACGGCCGTCAGAAGCTCGTCCGCCGCGGTGTAGGGGTCGAGTTCCGCGTCCAGGACGCGGGTGGCGAGGGCGTCGAGGCGCCGGTCTCCGTGCAGGTGGGCGAAGCGGGAGCGCAGGGCGGTGAGGGCGATCGCCTCGATCTCGTCCCTGGCCCTGGCGTGGCGGCGGCGGGCGAGCTCTCCCGACTCCTCCAAATAGGTCAGGTGGCCGTCGAGGGCCGCGACCACCTCCTCGCCCCCTTCCCCCCGAATCGCCACGGTCGGCACGATCGGCGGCCTCCATGGCCGCTCGACCAGGGCGATCATGTTGCGGAGCTCGCGAATCGTGGCCTGGACGTCCTCGCGGTCGGCCTTGTTCACCACGAACACGTCGGCGATCTCCAGGATGCCCGCCTTGGCCGCCTGGATGCCGTCGCCCATCCCCGGGGCGAGCAGCACGACCGTGGTGTCGGCCAGCGAGGCGATGTCGACCTCCGCCTGGCCGACACCGACGGTCTCGACGAGGATGACCTCGCAACCGGCCGCTTCCAGGACGCGCAGCGCCTGGGGCGCGGCCCACGACAGCCCGCCCAGGTGCCCCCGGCTCGCCATCGACCTGATGAACACGTCCGGATCGGTGGCGTGGTCCTGCATCCGGACCCGGTCGCCCAGCAGCGCCCCGCCGGTGAACGGTGAGGAAGGGTCGACGGCGAGCACGCCTACCCTCATGTCCCGCCCGCGGAACGCGTGGACCAGCATCCCGGTGGAAGTCGACTTGCCGACACCGGGAGGGCCGGTGAGGCCGATGATCCGGGCCCGGTGCGGCCGGTCGGCGCAGAGCAGCTCGGTGATCTCCCTGAGCCCGGGGGAACCGTTCTCGACCATGGAGATCAACCGGGCCACGGCCCGGGGCCGGCCTTCCCTGACCGTCGCGACCAGGTCGGAGACCTCCGAGGTCATGCCGATGGAATGCGGATGATCAGAGCGTCACCCTGCCCGCCGCCGCCGCAGAGGCCGGCCGCGCCGAGGCCGCCGCCCCTGCGCCTGAGCTCGTGGGCGAGGGCGAGGACGATGCGGGCGCCGGAGGCGCCGATCGGGTGGCCGACCGCGATGCCGCCGCCGTTGACGTTGACTTTGTCGAGGGGAACGTCCAGCTCCTTGACCGACTGGAGGACCACCTGGGCGAAGGCCTCATTGATCTCCAGCAGGTCGAGGTCACCGGCGACGAGCCCCTGCTTGCCGAGGGCATGCTTGATCGCGTTGGCCGGCTGGGACTGGAGCGAGTTGTCGGGCCCGGCGACGTTGCCGTGGGCGCCGATCTCAGCCAGCCAGTCAAGGCCGAGCTCCTCGGCCTTGGCCTTGGACATCACGACGACGGCGCAGGCGCCGTCGGAGATCTGCGAGGCGGACCCGGCGGTGATCGTGCCGTCCTTCGCGAACGCCGGTCGCAGCCGCGACAGGGCCTCGGCCGTGGTGTCCCCGCGCACGCCCTCGTCGGCGGAGAGGACCGTAGGCTCGCCCTTGCGCTGCGGGATCGCCACCGGCACGATCTCGTCGTCGAAGGTCCCGTTCTTGATCCCGGCGGCGGCGAGCGCGTGGGAGCGGGCGGAGTACTCGTCCTGCTCCTGGCGGGTCAGGCCGAAGCGCGCGTTGTGCCGCTCGGTGGACTCGCCCATGGCCACCTGGTCGTAGGCGTCGGTGAGGCCGTCGAAGGCCATCGAGTCGATGATGCCGGCGGCGCCGTACTTCACTCCCTTGCGCAGGCCGGGCAGCAGGTGCGGGGCGTTCGACATGGACTCCATGCCGCCCGCGACCACGATGTCGAACTCACCTGCCCGGATGAGCTGGTCGGCCAGGGCGATGGCGTCCAGGCCGGAGAGGCAGACCTTGTTGATCGTCAGGGACGGCACGGTCATCGGGATGCCCGCGGCGACGGCGGCCTGGCGGGAGGGCATCTGACCTGCCCCCGCCTGGAGCACCTGTCCCATGATCACGTACTGCACCGCCTCCGGAGCGACGCCGGAACGCTCCAACGCGGCTTTGATGGCGATGCCGCCCAGCTCGACGGCCGACAGGCCGGACAGCGAGCCGAGCAGGCGGCCGATGGGGGTTCGAGCCCCGGCGACGATGACGGAAACGGACATAACAGGGGGCCTCCCTGACAGAGCTTGGAACGACTTTGCAACCATACCCGTGAGTACCTTGGTGACCTTGAAGGAGGATGGCCCTATGTTCATGCGCATCGACCATGTGGGAATCGCCTGTCACAACCTTGAAGAGAAGATCTCTTTTTTCGAACAGACTTTCGAACTTACGGTGGTGGCCCGCGAGGTGAACGCCGAGCAGGGGGTGAAGGAGGCGATGCTGCACATCGCCGACGGTGAGGGCGGTGGGTCTTACATCCAGCTCCTCGAACCGCTCGCCCCCGACACGCCGGTCGGCAAATTTCTCGCGAAGCGCGGGGAAGGCGTTCATCATGTCGCCTTCGGCGTTCCGGATGTCGTGCAGACCCTGGAGACGATCGGTGGCAGGGGAATCCGGTTGCTCGACGAACGGCCGCGCCACGGCTCCATGGGTTCGTCCATCGCCTTTCTTCACCCCAAAGACGTGGGCGGAATGCTTACCGAACTCGTCCAGGCTCCGGAAAGGCAAGCTGGGACCATGTCGAATGCAAGAAACGCTGATACGTAACAAGTCGCGCATAAAGTCGGACGAGACCGCCAACTCGGCAACGGCGGAGTACGCTGGCGTACCACCGGACGTGGATCCCGCCCCGGCTCCCGCTTCGGATGCCTGAAACCCCCCGTCCGGCCCGTGTAGCCGTCTCGACAACCCAGGATCGAGCCTCCATGCAGTCCGACATCGACGCCCAGCTCAACAATTTCTTTGAAGACGCCCCCGCTCGGGAATTCGACGTGGTGCTCCGTGGCTATGACCGGCACCAGGTCCACGACCATCTGAAGCAAATCGACGGTGAGCTTCGGCAGTCCCGTGAGCAGGTTCAGGGCCTGCAGCGGGATCTGTCCGACTCCCAACGCCAGCTTCAGGAGCAGGAGCGTCCGACCTACTCCGGCCTCGGCGCCCGGATCGAGCAACTGCTCCGCCTGGCGGAGGAGCAGGCCACCGAACTGGTCCAGGCAGCCAGGTCCGAGGCGAACGAGATCAAGGCGGCGTCCAAGGTCGAGGCCGCCGACCTGCGCGCCGCCGCTGAGAACGAGGCCGCGGAGAAGCGCGCCCTCGCCACCCGCGAGGTCGACGAGATGCGCACCACCGCGGAGCGCGAGGCCGAGGAGATCCGCTCGACCGCCCGCCGCGAGGCCGACGAGCTGACCGCCACCACCGAGCGCGAGGTCTCCAAGCTGCGGGCCACCGCCGACCACGAGGTGGCCGAGAAGCGCGCCGACGCCGAGCGCGAGATCGCCAAGCTGCGCACCACCACCGAGCGCGAGGTGGCCCAGCTGCGCGCCTCGACCAAGCGTGAGCGCGATGAGGTCCTCACCACCGCCAAGCGCCAGGCCGACGAGATGCGCGCCCAGGCCCAGCGGGTGCTTGAGGAGTCCGAGGCCAAGCGGGCCCAGGACGAGGCGGAGTTCGAGATCCAGCTCGCCGCCCGGCGCGAGGAGGCCGAGCGCCAGGAGGCCGAGCGCCACGCCACGGCGCAGGCCGCCACCCAGAAGCTGGTCGCCGAGGCCGAGCAGCGTGCGGCCACCGCCGAGCAGCGCGCCACCAAGGCCACCCAGCAGGCCGAGCAGACCCGCCGTGAGGCCGACACGCACGCCAAGCAGCTGCTGGCCAACGCGCGTAAGAACGCCGACCAGGTCGTGTCCGAGGCCAAGTCGAGCGCCGAGTCCATCGTCTCCGAGGCCAAGTCGGAGTCCGAGCGGAGCCGCTCCGTCGCCCAGCGCCAGGTCGACGAACTGACCCGCCAGCGCGACAGCATCACCAGCCACCTCGCCCAGCTGCGCCAGCTGCTCGGTGGCGCGCCGCTCCCGGCCGCCGACCCGGAGCCCGCGATCGCCGCGGCCCCGCCGAAGCCGGCCATCCCCGCCGCCACCAACGGCGCCGAGAAGCCGGTTCCGACTCCCGCCAGAGCGGAGAAGGACGACGACGCGGAGTGGTGGCAGGAATAGGCAGCCGCTGACTCCGGGGCGTTGACGACGGCTGTCGAGAGCCTGGCGACCTTCACGGTCACCAGGCTTTCTTCCCGTCTACCGCCCCGCTTACCTACCCCCTTACCCACAGTCAGGAGCGGTCGTCCCCGAAGCGTCACCGGTGTCCGACGACCCTGGGGCTCCCGCCCCGAGTCAGGAGCCGGTCCCGCCCTCCGGGGGCCCGATCCGCGCGCAGCACCCGCCGGTGTCCCGTACGTCGAGAACTACCTGATCCATCCCCGGGTGATGAGGCACTCGGTGGACGTGACCCCGGCGGTCACCGTCATCGCCACGCTGTTCGGCGGCGCGCTGACGGGCGTTCCGGCACCGTCACCGCCGCGCTGACGGGCATTCCCGCACCGTCACCGCCGCGCTGACGGGCGGTGCGCTGACGGGCGGTGCGCTGACGGGCGGTGCGGTGGACGCGGCGATCGCCCTGCTCATCCGCGAGGTGGTGATCCCCCGGCAAGCTCGGCAATGAAGTCCGACACCGCCCGGTTGAACGCCTCGGGCTGCTCGATCGCGCTGAGGTGGCCGGCCTTCTCGATGACGGCCAGCCGCCCGTCGGGCACCGCCTCGACCATCGCGCCCGCTTCCGCCGGCGGGGTGATCTCGTCCTCCTCGCCCACGATCACCAGGACGGGTGTCTTGATCGCCCGCAGCGTGTCGAAGGAGTCGGGACGGGCGGCCATGGCCCGTTGCGCCCAGGCCGCGGCCGTCGGCGGAGCCGACTGGACCAGCCCCCGTACCCGGCCGAACACCATCGCCCTGCTCCGCACCGTGGTCTGCCCGACCAGCCCCGGCAGCAGCTCCTTCAGCAGGACGGACGTGCCCTCCCGAAGCACCGCGGCGGCGATCCGCTCGCGGTTGGATCTCGCGGCCTGCGGGTCGGCGCCCGCCTTCGTGTCGGCGAGGATCACCCCCAGCAGCCGGTCGGGGTGGCGGCGGCACAGGGCCATCGTCACGTAGCCGCCCATGGACAGGCCGCCGACGACCGCGCGGTCGACGCCCTCGCTGTCCAGCAGGCGCACGACGTCGTCGGCCATCACGTCGAGGGAGGGATCGTCCCCGCCCAGCAGCGAGCCACCGAAGCCGCGCAGGTCGGGAGTGATGACCTTGCAGACCGCGGCCAGGCCCTCGCGCTGGGCCAGCCACATGGCCGACGACAGGGGGAACGCGTGAAGGAGGACGACCGGAAGCCCCTCTCCAGCCGATCGCGTGTACAACTGCACGCCGTCCACCGTATTCCCGGAGCCCCCATCTGGCACCCCCGCTTCCACAACCGTTTATGACGTTGCGGTAACTCCGAGGTCAACGAACGGGACCCGACCGGCGATACGGCGACGAGGCTTCCGGGACGGGTCCGAACCGGACGGGTCCGAACCGGACGGGTGCCTACGAGTCGGCGACCTCGGTGGGGAGGGGGTGGGCGGCCGGATTGACCCGCAGGACGATCTCGTTGAGGACGATCCGCACGTACGGCTCGCCGACCCACAGGTGCTTGGCGTCGTCCACCCCGACGACCTCGGCCTGGGGCACCCTGGCGAAGCGCTCGCGGGCCTGCTCGGGGCGGAGGTAGTCGTCGAACTCCGGAACCAGCGCGGTCAGCGGCCGCCCGAACTCCGCCCACCCGTCGAGGTCTGCGTCGGTAGCCCTGTGCAGCGGCGGGGAGAGGAGGATCGCCCCCTCCACCAGCGGGTCGCGGCCCCACTTGAGCGCCAGTTCGGTACCGAAGGACCAGCCGAGCAGCCAGACCCGGGGCAGGTCGTGGAAGTCGGCGTACTCCAGGGCCGCGGCGACGTCCAGGCGCTCGTCCTCCCCCTTGCCGAAGGCGCCCTGGGATGTTCCCCGCTCGGAGGTGGTGCCGCGCGTGTTGAACCGCAGCACGGCCAGGTCGGCGAGGGCGGGCAACCGGTTCGCCGCCTTCTTGTAGACGTGGCTGTCCATCATGCCGCCGTGGGTGGGCAGCGGATGCAGGCAGACCAGTGTGGCCGCCGGAGGCCGGTCGGCGGGAAGGGCCAGCTCGCCGACGAGCGTCAGCCCGTCACCGGTGTGCAGCTCGATCGGCTCCCTGCGCGCGGGCAGCACCGTAGAGGCCCGGATCTCCATGTCTCTCCTCACCACGACCGGCGATTCACGCCGGTCAGTATCTGCTTCTGCCAGGACCGCGCCTGACCCGGTTGCGCCAGCACGCGGTGTGCCAGTGCCTGCGTTCCTGCTCGCCGCCCTGCCAGGCGGGCCAGCTGACCAGGTGCGGCAGGCCCGGCCTGATCTCCTGGTCGCAGCCGGGGCAGCGGTAGACCTTGTCCGCCGCGCCACCGGTGACCCGGCGTACCTGCCAGTCTCCGTCGGGCCACTCTTCCGTCTGGTCGGCACCTGGCACGGATCCGCCGACGGGACGAGCCGACCCCCGGTTGCCGCCGCGGTCGAACGGGTCGGCCCGACGGGCCCTGCGGGGGCTCACGGCAGGTCTCGGAGGCTCCGGACCCCCGCCGCGACGAGCTGCCCCGGCAGCGGTACGGGCGCGAGGAACGGTTCGCGGCACTTCGCGTACTTCGCATACTTCGCATACTTCGCGTACTTCGCGCACTTCGCGACCGCGCGGCCCGTGGAGTCCTCCAGATGGCCCCGGCCTCGCGTCAACGTCTCAGGACCGGCCTCCGCCCCGATCACAGCGATCCCGGCACGGGCGAAGCACTCGGCGATCCCGGCGCCCATAGTGCCGAGGCCGGCCACGCCGACCGTCTCAAAACTGCCCGTCATCGCTCTCCCCACCCTGCCTGCGGATCCCGCTCCGCACGACAAACCGCCCGTCCTCGAACCGCAACAGTCTCCCAGAGAGGGATCGGCTACCCAAAAGCCGGGCATGCACCGCGGGAGGGGAAAGAAAGTACTTGAATGGAAGTTGAGTAGTAATTACTATTTGAGTACATGAACAGAGGAGGAGGCATGGGAGACGACCTGACGCCGGAGGAGGCTCTGCGGCAGATCGGCGAGGTCGACCGGCGCCCCCGGCGGCCGGCGCGTGTCGCCGGCCTGCTCTACGCGCTCCTCGGCCTGGGCACGATCGCGTACTGGCCGATCATGTATCTCGGCCCTGGCTGGTCCCGGGCCACGGCCGGGGTGGCGTGGATCGTCCTGACCTTCGTGTTCGCCTGGCACCTCGGCCGCATGCGGGTCCAGGACCGCGAGGTCACCTGGGTCAACAAATTCACCGGGCCGGTGACGGTCACCTACTTCGTCGCCTTCCTGGCCGTGTTCGTGTTCGGGACGTTCTTCCGCCCCGACGACCCGGACGGCGGCTGGATCGCGACGCTGGTCACGCTGGCGGCCTGTGCGAGCATCCCGCCCTTCTACGCGGCATGGCGCGTGCTGCGGGCGGAGCGGTGAGCGGCAGGAACGGAGCCGGAGAGACGAGTCGTGCCGGGGATGGTACGGGCTCGCACCCCCGGCACGACCTCGACGACGTCATCCACGCACCCGTCCGACTGTCGATCATGGCCGCCCTGGCGGCCACCGACAGGGCGGAGTTCCGCTTCCTGCGCGACACGATCGAGGTCAGCGACTCCCTGCTCTCCAAGCATGTCATCACCCTGGAAGAGGCCGGCTACGTGCGCGTGGAGAAGGCCTTCGTGGGTAAGCGCCCACGCACCTGGCTGGCTCTCACCGACGAGGGCCGCCAGGCGTTCCACGACTACGTCTCCGTGCTGAGGCGCCTTACCGAAGGATCTCCCCCATGATCGAGATAGCCGACCTGCACAAACGATACGGCGACAAGACCGCCCTGAGCGGGGTGACGTTCTCCGTGAAACCCGGCGAGATGTTTGGTTTCGTCGGAGCCAACGGCGCGGGCAAGACCACCACGATGCGCATCCTGATGGGCGTGCTGACCGCCGACTCGGGCTCGGTGCTCCGCGACGGCCGGCCTCTGACGTTCGAGGACCGGCGCCGGTTCGGTTACATGCCCGAAGAGCGCGGCCTCTACCAGAAGATGAAGGTCGCCGAGCAGGTCGAGTACTTCGGCAGGCTCAGCGGCCTGACCGCGAGCGGGACGAGGAAGGCCACCGGCGACCTGCTCGAACAGCTCGCACTCACCGAACGCGCGAACGACACGGTGGACGCGCTCTCCCTGGGCAACCAGCAGCGCGTGCAGCTCGCGGTGGCGCTGGTGCACGACCCCGAGGTGCTCGTGCTGGACGAGCCCTTCTCCGGGCTCGACCCGCTCGCCGTCGACGCTCTGGCCGAGGTGCTCGCCGCGCGGTGCGAAGCGGGCGTGCCCGTGCTCTTCTCCAGCCACCAGCTGGACCTCGTCGAGCGGCTCTGCCACTCGGTCGGCATCATCTCCGCGGGCCGCGTGGTGGCCAGCGGCACGGTCGAGAGCCTGCGCGACCGGGAGGGACGCGGCCGGCTCAGAGTGATCGTCAGGGACGCCTCCCCCGGCTGGGCCGCGTCCCTGCCGGGGGAGGTCGTCGAGACGGGCGACGAGGTCCTCGTCGCGGGCGTGGACGGCGACGGCCAGGAGATCCTGCACCTCGCGGTCAAGGCCGGAAAGGTCGAGCACTTCGGCTGGCAGCGGCCCACACTCACCGAGATCTTCAGGGAGGCGGTCGCGTGAGCGGGCTGTGGCTGGTCGCACGGCGGGAGATCATCACGCGCGGCCGTACGAAGGCGTTCGTCATCGGGCTGGTGGTGAGCGCCGTGCTGGTCGCCGCGCTCGCGTTCCTGCCCAAACTCTTCTCCGGGCCCGACTCCTACACGGTGGGGCTCGTCGGAGCGCAGTCGCAGGTGCTGCGACCGGCTCTGACCGGCACGGCCAAGGACGTGACGATCACCGTCAGGGAGTTCCCCGACGAGGCCGCCGCGAGCGGCGCGGTCAACGCGGGCGATGTGGACGCCGCGGTGGTGGACGGCCGCAGGCTGCTCGCCGACGGCGAGGTCGACCGCGAGCTGGGCCTGCTGCTGGAGAATGCGCACCGGGCCGCCCAGACCCAGCGGCAACTGGCCGACGCGGGCCTGGACCCGGCCAAGGTGGCCCAGGCGATGCGGGTCACCCCCCTGGAGACGGTCTCGGTCGGCGCCGACGCCCGCTACGCGGGCGTGCGGGTGGGCATCGCGTCCCTGCTGGTCATGGCCCTGTTCTTCCTGATCATCTACTCCTCCATGTACGTCGCCATGGGGGTGATCGAGGAGAAGGGCAGCCGGATCGTGGAGATCCTGCTGACCTCGATCCGCCCCTGGCAGCTGCTCGGCGGCAAGATCGTCGGGCTGGGCGCCCTCGCGCTGGCCAACCTCGTCGTGATCATCGTGGCCGGTCTCGGCGCGGCGGCGGCGACCGGCTTCGCGGCCGACCTGCCTCCGGGCATGACGGGCATCGTGATCAGCACCCTGTTCTGGTTCATCCTCGGCTACGCGTTCTTCGCCGCCCTGGCGGCGGCGCTCGGGTCGCTGGTCTCCAGGCAGGAGGAGGCGAACAGCGTCCTGACACCGATGACGATGCTCATGATGATCACCTACGTGGTGGCCTACTTCGCGGCGGTCCAGCCGGGCAGCGCGGTGGCCAGGATCCTGTCGCTGGTGCCGCCGTTCTCCTCGATGGTCATGCCGGTCCGGATGGCCGGGGGCGAGGTGCTCGCCTGGGAGATCGTGGTGGCGGCGGTCCTGATGTTGCTGGCCACGGTGGGCACGCTCCTGCTCGGTGCGCGCATCTACCAGCGCGCGGTCCTGCGTACCGGCGCCCGCGTCAAACTCTCCGAGGTGGTCCGCTGACCGCACCCGTGACCGCCCGTGACCGCCCGTGACCGTACGCGTGAGCCGCCCACCGGCTCACGCGTACGGTCACGGGCGGTGCGATGGAGACCGCCGTGGCCGGATCACGGGGATCGGGGCACCGTCAGGCCGATAGTCTTCGGTAATGCGTCTGGTCATCGCGCGGTGCAGCGTGGATTACGTCGGAAAGCTCACCGCCCATCTTCCGATGGCGCCTCGGCTCATCCTCATCAAGGCCGACAGCAGCGTCTCCATCCACGCCGACGACCGGGCTTTCAAACCGCTGAACTGGATGAACCCGCCGTGCAGGCTCCGCGAGGAGGAGGGCACCTGGACGGTGACCCACGGCAAGACCGGCGAGAAGCTCGTCCTCACCATGGAGGAGATCATCCACGACACCAGCCATGAGCTGGGCGTGGACCCCGGGCTCATCAAGGACGGCGTCGAGGCCCACCTACAGGAGCTGCTCGCCGAGCACATCACCACCCTGGGTGCGGGCTGGACGCTCGTCCGCCGCGAGTACATGACGGCCATCGGCCCGGTGGACATCCTCTGCCGCGACCAAACGGGCGCCTCCGTGGCCGTGGAGCTCAAGCGCCGCGCCGGCATCGACGCCGTGGAGCAGCTCACCCGCTACCTGGAGTTGATGAACCGCGACCCCCTGCTCGCCCCCGTGACCGGCATCCTGGCCGCCCAGAGCATCGCGCCGCAGGCCAAGACGCTGGCCCAGGACCGCGGGATCCGCTGCGTGACCCTCGACTACGACGAGCTACGCGGCATCGAGCGCAACGACACCCTGTTCTAGCGGGGCTTACGGGTCGAGCGTGCCAGGCTACGGGCCGGGCGCGGTTTCCCACCGCCGCCGAGGCCCGGCCCGCCACCGGAATTCCCATCTTCGAGCTCTTGCAGCATGCCGTTAAACGGTATTGCCCTCAGGCCTCATCCGGAGACGTGATTTCCGGCGTCGAGAACAGGTAGCGCACGGCATCACAGTCCATACTCTCCGTGCCGCACCAGTAGAAGTGAGACACATGAAAAACTGGAGAAAGGCCACCACCGCACTCGTGCCATGGTCACGCCGACCGGATTCACTTTCGCCCCGACAACCGCATCGACCGCCCGGGAGAACGCGCTGGACTGTCGGCAGACAAGCAGATCCGTACGGTACATATTCTACAGATCCGATAACAACGTCGGGGCGTTGCTCAGGGGGTGCAGCGGATTCCACTCGCCGAACTCCAGGGGATACCGCGTGGAGGCGGGAGGCCGATCCGGATACATCGAGCACAGAGACGGTTCGACAACGAAATTCTGTGAATGGGACAGCCTCTCCCTGCGAAACAAAGCCCGGACCTCGGGCCTCTGCATAAGCGCCGGGAGGGCAGCCTGGTGTAGATAGGCACGGCGGCGCGGGTTCACCCGCCGGGGCCTCGCGGGCCGCGGCCCGTCAACCGACCCGCGGCGAACCGGCGGCGGACCCGCACGAGAAATCCGGGGCACCCGAGCGGCGTTTCGCCTTCCGGGGCACCCGTCACGGCACAGAGTAGACGACCTTGACCGCGGCGACCGGACAGCGCACCTCCGACTGGGCCGCCAGGAACGCGCACAGGGTGCTCGGGTCGCGGCAGGTCCCCCTCATTCACCCGCAGCTAGAAGGAACTTGACCGACTAGTCAGACTTGTCACCTTCCCGCATGGGCAACGCAGGTAATAGCACAATGCCCCTTCCACAAAAAGGATCTTGCACCCATAATGGTTAATTCTGGGGGCTAGAACCATGAGATGGTTGATTCTGGGGGCTAGAACCATGAGGTGGAAGTGACAAAGCGATTATCCGTCAACCCCACACCGACTCTCAGGGGTTTGACATGAACGGACGGCCGTATCGTGGAATGTCAGCGGAGGAGCGACTGGCGGAACGCCGGGAACGTCTGATCTCCGCGGCGTACATCCTTTACTCCGATATCGGATTCCCCGAAACCACGATTGAGAGGTTGTGCGCCGCGGCACGTATCTCCAACCGCGCCTTCTACGAGTGCTTCTCCGGGCGCAACGAGTTGATGCGGGCCGTGCACGACCGGTGCGTGCACGAGACGCTGCAGTCGGTGGCGAAGTCCATAGAGCAGGCCACCGACACTCTGACCACCCGAGTTGAGGCGGGAATCTCCGGATACATCAACTTCGTCACCGAAGACAGGCGTCGCGCCAGGATCATGCACCTGGAGGTGCGCAGGGCCGGTGACTGCCTCGTCAGCTCACGGCAGCTGGCCGTCACGGCCTTCACCGACATGATCGAGCTGAACGTCGCAGACCTGCCGGAAGCGGTCAAGGCCAACCGGCATCTGCTCGCGCTGGGCATGATCGGGGCGATCCAGGAGCTGCTCATCGAGTGGGTGCTGGCCGACGACCCGCCCTCGACCGAGAGCATGATCAGCACTGCCGTTCACTTCTTCTACCGGTTATTCACCGCGTAACCGGATCACCTCGGCACGAAATCGACAAGGCATGGGCGAGGACGGGCCTCAGCCGACCCGTCCTCCGATATGTTCCGGCGGCACCGACGTCATCCCGCACTTCGACGGGCGGCCGGATCAGGCCACCGTGGCCACGGGGAGTTCGACGGTGAGGACCCGGTTGAGCCGGGTCACCGCCAGCACCCGCATGATCCTCGGTGGCACTCCCCTGAGAACAAGGCGGCGTTCCGCACCCACAGCGCGGCGATGCGTACCCACCAACACCCCCAGCCCGGTGGCGTCGATCATTTCCAGCTTGGAAAGATCCACGATCAGGTCGCCGCGCCCGGAGTCGACCGCCTCGTGCAGCCGCGGGCGTACTCCGGTGACGGTTCCCACATCAAGACGGTTCCCGACAGCGACCACCTGGGCCTGGGGGTTACCAGGGACGCGCATACCTCCCCCTCACACCTGGCCACGGAGTAGACGTGGCCGGGCACAACGGCGGTGCGTCACCGCAGCCAGTCGATCACGCACCGCATCCATATGATGGCACAGCGTGTAAGAAGCCGTGAACCTCCCCCGCTTCCGAATTCACCCTTCTTACACACATGAGAACCCCTTGCCCGAATGAACGGATAAAACGCGGCCCAAAGCCAACCTTTTCCCTGAGCCAACCGGATGGCGATGATCCGGTTGGTCACGCCTGTCGCCTATGGGCGGGGTGGCAGCGCGGGGCGGCGACGGGACGGCCGGGTGGAGGCGTCGGGCGGGGTCGCCGCCGGACGCTCGTCCAGCGCGGCCAGCGCGAGCCGTACCGCCTCCTCGACCTGCGGATCCCTGCCGGCCGCCCAGTCGTCGGGGGTGATGTCGATCTCGACATCCGGATCGACGCCGTAGTTCTCCACCCCCCAGCCGAATTCCTCGAACCAGAAGGAGTACCTGGGCACGGTGATGTGCGACCCGTCGACCAGCCGGTGGCCGCCCTCGATGCCGATGACGCCACCCCAGGTGCGGGTGCCCACCACCGGCCCGAGCTTGTAGATCTTGAAGGCCGCGGTGACGATGTCGCCGTCGGATCCGGCGTTCTGGTTGGTGATCGCGACCAGCGGTCCGCGCGGCGCGTCCTCGGGATAGGTGATCGACGTCATACCCCTGGGCAGGTCCCAGCCGATGACCCGGCGGATCAGCCTCTCGATGACCAGCTCGGAGGTGTGACCGCCTCGATTCCCCCGCACGTCCACCACGAGCCCCTCGAAGGTCATCTCCCTGCGCAGGTCGCGGTGGAACTGCGCCCACCCCTCGGCCACCATGTCCGGGATGTGCAGGTAGCCGAGGCGGCCATCGCCGAGCTCCCTGACCCGCGCCCGGCGCCCGGCCACCCAGTGCTGGTAGCGCAGGCGCCTGTCGTCACCGAGCGGCGTGACGACCACCCTCCGGCCACCACCCAGGGTCAGCTCGACCGGCTTGTCCGCGGCGCCGACCAGCAGCCTGGCCGGACCCTGCGGCGGCACCGGGCGGCCGTCGACCGCGAGCAGCGTCTCTCCCTCCATGACCGTCGCCCCAGGCCCGGCCAGCGGCGAGCGGGCGTGCACGTCGGAGGACTCGGCGGGCAGCACCGTCTCCACCTGCCAGCGGCCGTCGGCCCCCCTGGAGAGATCGGCGCCGAGCAGGCCGACCGGCTCCGAGGCCGGGTAACCCCAACCGGCCGCGTCGACATAGGCGTGCGAGCTGCCCAGCTCCCCCACGACCTCCCAGAGCAGATCGGCGAAGTCGTCGGCGGTGGCGACGCGGTCCACCAGCGGCAGGTACTCCTCCAGCACTGCCTCCCACTCGACGTCGGCCATGTCCTCGACCCAGAAGTCGGCGCGCATCCGGCGGCCCGCCTGAGCGTAGGCGTGACGCCGCAGGGCCCGAGGGTCGCCGGTGATCCGGATCCTGGACAGGTCGACGGTCGCCTCGTCGCCGTTCTTGGCGCCCGCCTTGCCACTGGCCGGCCGGACCGTGAGCGTGCCCTTGTCACTGACGACGAGCTGCGTGCCGTCACCGCTCACCCGATACCAGTCGAGTTTGTCGACCACCTCCTCCCACTTGCGCTTGTCCAGGTCGTAGCGGTCCAGCGCCGCCCGGGGCGCCTCGCCTCCCACCTCGTCCCTGTCCTCGCCGAGCTCCCCCGCCAGTGGCTCGCGCAGCCAGACGAACCCGCCCTTGACCGCCCGCAGGTCCGAATAGCGCCCCTCGGGCACCGGCACCCGCACGACCCTGGCGGCGATGCCGTCCAGGTCCACGGTGATCGCGGCCTCGTCCCGCTTGTCGTCGTCACCGGAGTCGGCGATGGGCCGCCCCGCGGCGCTGGGCGCGAACGGGGACGGCGTGGACGCGGCCAGCGGCACCAGATAGGGCCGGTAACCGAGAGGGAAGGACATGTCGAAGGAGTGCGCGTCATAGATCGGGTCGAAACCACGCCGAGACAGGAACGCCAGGTAGTCACCCGCGAAGGCGGGCGAGGTGTCCAAGAACCTGCCGTCCGTGACATCGGTCATGACCCGGTCCGCCACCCTGGCCAGCCTGATCCTGCGCAGTTGCGGGCCGTCCGGGTGCGACCAGGCCAGCCAGCCGGAATCCGGCGACCAGGCGAGGCCGTGCACCTCGCCGTCGGCCCTCGCCAGCTCCACGACCTCGCCGGAGGCCACGTCGACCAGGAGCAGCCGCCCGTCCCTGGCGCTCACCGCGATCGTGTTCCCGTCCGGCGCGACCGCCAGGTCGCCGACCTCTCCCAGCCTGCCCTCGGCGATCCTGCGGCTCTCCCCGCCCCCGGTGGGAACGATCTCCAGCCCCTGTGTCGCACCGTCGTCGAAGACCCACACCACCCGGTCGTCACCGAGGACGCGGGGCCGCCCCGCCGACAGGCCGTCACTGAGCTGCCGCGCCGGTCCGTCCCGGTGGGTCACCCAGTGCACCGTCCCCTGGACCTCCACCGCACTGGCCCGCCCGGTCGCGTCCACGGCCAGGTCGTGCAGCCGCCTGCCCGCGTTGACCTGGTAGGGCTGCCGTCCCCGCAGCGGGGAGCCGAGCGTGACGTCGAGCTTGCGGGCCTCGGCGTCAAGATCGTCCAGTAGGTAGAGATCACCGGCGTTCTGGTAGACGATCCGCCTTCCGTCGGTGGTGGCGTGCCTGGCGTAGAAGGCCTCGTGGTCGGTGTGACGGCGCAAGCCGGTGCCGTCCAGCTCGCAGGAGTAGAGGTTGCCGACGCCCTCGTGGTCGGAGAGGAAGGCGAGCCGCCCGCCGACGAGCATCGGGCCGGCCAGGTGGCCGTTCAGGTCGGCCAGGAGCCGGGTGAAGTCCCCCTCGCCACGCCGCACCCACAGGCGACCCGCCGTACCGCCTCGGTAGCGCTTCCAGACCGCCGGATCGCGGGGCAGCCCCCCGGCGAGCAGTGCCACCGCCTCACCCGTGACCGACAGGTCGTTGATCGGACCGTACGGCAACCGCTCGACGGCTCCGTCTCCGAGCGCGTAGGCCCAGGTCTGCCAGATGAACGGCTGGCCGGTCGCGCTGATCGCGAGGATCTCCCCCTCCGGTGTCCAGCCGCGCGTGCGCGTCCGCGCGTCACCCCAGTAGGTCAGCCGCTCGGCGGACCCGGAGTCCAGATCCGCCAGGTAGATCTCGGGGGCGCCGTCGCGAACGCTGGTCCAGGCGACCCTGGTGCCGTCGGGCGAGAGACGGGGATGGCTCGCGGGGGCCCGGTCGGCGGAGAGGCGCCACGCCCGGCCGCCGTCCGCCGGAGCCATCCAGACGTCGTCGTCCGCGACGAACGTCAGCGTCTCGTGGGAGATGTGGGGGAATCGCAGGTAGAAACCAGAAACCATTGACAAATCATATTGTCCACTATCAGGTAAATCGGGGGCAATTTTCGCACCGATAGGCTGGACGGCATGACGCGAGCTGACAGAGACAACCCGGTGGTGCTCTCCAAGATCTACACCCGTACCGGGGACGACGGCACGACCGCGCTCGGCGACATGAGCCGCACCCGTAAGACCGACCCGCGCCTGGCCGCCTACGCGGACGTCGAGGAGGCCAACGCGGCGATCGGCGTGGCACTGGCCACGGGTTCCCTGGAGGCGGACGTCACCGCCGTTCTCGCCCGGATCCAGAACGAGCTGTTCGACGTCGGAGCCGACCTCTGCACCCCGATCACGGAGAACCCCGAGTTCCCGCCACTGCGGGTCGAGCCCTCCTACATCGAGTGGCTTGAGGGACGCTGCGACGAGTTCAACGAGCGCCTCAAGCCGCTGCGCAGCTTCATCCTGCCCGGCGGCACCCCCGCGGTGGCCTGGCTGCACGTCGCCAGGACCGTGGTCCGGCGGGCCGAGCGGACCGTCTGGTCGGCGCTTGAGGCCCACGACGACGTCAATCCGCTGACCGCGAAGTACCTCAACCGGCTGAGCGACCTGATGTTCATCCTCTGCCGGGTGGCCGCCGGCGGCGACGAGATCCTCTGGAAGCCCGGCGGCACCCGCTGAGGGGCCCGCCGTCCTCTGGAAGCCCGGGCACCCGCTGAGGGGCCCGCCGTCCGGTAGGACGGCGCGGGAGATCAGGCGACGTCGAGATGGGCGCTGGGCGGAGCGGACTCCAGCCAGGCCACGAAACCGGTCAGTGCGCGGTATCCCATGGCGAGTTCGAAGGCGCTCTGCCCGTTGCGGCACTCAAGCGCCGTCACGCCCTCGATGAACCCGAAGAACTCACCGGAGCCGACCCTACGACGACCGGAAACGACAAGGCCGCGCCTCACGATAACGTGGCGCGGCCTTGGAAGCAGACCTATGAGCGGGATCCAGTTGAGGTGGCCGTCGGCGTAGCGGGCCACCCCGACCCGCCACCCCCGCTCCCTCGACATGGGGCGCAGGCAACACAGCACCGATCCTCGGAAGCGGGTCAGGATGAGCACCCGGAGTGCCAGGAGGGCGACGAGCAGCCCCACCACGATGAGTACGTCCAGCACTACCATGTCTGCCCGCCCCCCAACAAGCCCTTACCGTTAAGAAGCCGAATTTATCCGACTTCTTCTCCGGCCGCGCGCAGCCGGGCCCTGGCACGCTTGGCCTCGGCGGCCGCCTCTGCCGCCGCGTCCGCGTCCTCCATGCCGGCCTCGACCGAGGCCTGAGCCCGCTCCAGCGCACTCTTGGCTCGGGCGACATCGATCTCGGAACCAAGCTCGGCGATCTCGGCCAGGATCGACACCTCGTCGTCGGCCACCGAGAGGAATCCTCCGTGGACGGCGGCGACGAGGTCGGCCTCGCCACCTCGCTTGATCTTCAGCAGCCCGCCCTCGACGAGAACGCCGAGCACGGGTGCGTGTTTAGGCATGATACCGATCTCGCCGTCGACGGTCTTGGCAATCACCATGTCGGCCTCGCCGGACCAGATCTCCCGCTCCGGGGAGACGACGCCTACTCGCAGCTTCGCCACTTTCTCTCCAGTTCCTTATCGAACCAGGCGCCGGTACGGCCGCATGACCGCACCGGCACCGAAGGCGACTAGCGGGCGAGTTCCTTGGCCTTGGCCACGGCCTGGTCGATGCCACCGACCATGAAGAACGCCTGCTCGGGCAGGTGGTCGTAGTCGCCGGCGCACAGACCCTTGAACGAGGCGATGGTCTCGTCCAGCGGCACGTTCTCGCCGGGCTGACCGGTGAACGCCTCGGCGGCGTACATCGGGTGGGACAGGAAGCGCTCGATGCGACGGGCCCGGTTGACGGTGACCTTGTCCTCTTCGGAGAGCTCGTCGATACCGAGGATCGCGATGATGTCCTGCAGTTCCTTGTACTTCTGCAGGATCCGCTTGGTCTCCTGAGCCACGCGGTAGTGCTCCTCGCCCACGATCAGCGGGTCGAGGATCCGCGAGGTGGAGTCGAGCGGGTCCACCGCGGGGTAGATGCCCTTCTCCGAGATCGGCCGCGAAAGCACGGTCTGCGCGTCGAGGTGCGCGAACGCGTTGTGCGGGGCCGGGTCGGTGATGTCGTCCGCGGGGACGTAGATCGCCTGCATGGAGGTGATCGAGTGACCGCGGGTCGAGGTGATGCGCTCCTGCAGAACACCCATCTCGTCGGCCAGGGTCGGCTGGTAACCCACCGCGGACGGCATGCGGCCGAGCAGGGTGGACACCTCGGAACCGGCCTGGGTGAACCGGAAGATGTTGTCGATGAAGAGCAGCACGTCCTGCTTCTGCACGTCACGGAAGTACTCCGCCATGGTCAGGGCGGAGAGCGCGACGCGCAGACGGGTGCCCGGGGGCTCGTCCATCTGGCCGAAGACGAGGGCGGTGTCCTTGAGGACGTTCGCCTCCTCCATCTCCAGCCAGAGGTCGTTGCCCTCACGGGTGCGCTCGCCGACGCCGGCGAACACCGAGGTGCCACCGAAGTTACGGGCGACCCGGCGGATCATCTCCTGGATCAGCACGGTCTTGCCCACGCCCGCGCCGCCGAACAGGCCGATCTTGCCACCCTGCACGTACGGGGTGAGCAGGTCGATGACCTTGATGCCGGTGGTCAGCATCTCGGTGCGCGACTCAAGGGTGTCGAAGGCGGGCGAGGGACGGTGGATGCCCCAGCGCTCCTCGATCTTGAGCGACGCGGTGGGCACGTCCAGTGCCTCACCGAGCGTGTTCCACACGTGGCCCTTGACGACGTCGCCGACCGGCACGGAGATGGCCGCGCCGGTGTCGGCCACCGCCGCGCCACGGGTCACGCCGTCGGTGGGCTGCATGGAGATGGCCCGGACCAGGTTGTCACCCAGGTGCTGGGCGACCTCCAGGGTCAGCAGCCTGACCTCCCCGCCGAGGGTGACCTCGGTGGTGAGCGCGTTGTAGATCTCGGGCATCGCCTCGACGGGGAACTCCACGTCGACGACGGGACCGGTGACCCGCGCGACGCGGCCCACGCCGGTCTCAACAGTCTGTGCAGTCATTTCACTCTTTCCCCGCTGCGGCGTCAGCCAGCGCGCTCGCGCCACCGACGATCTCGCTGATTTCCTGGGTGATCTCGGCCTGGCGAGCTTGGTTCATCTGCTGGGTGAACGTTCGGATGAGCTCGTTGGCGTTGTCGGTCGCCGACTTCATCGCCCGGCGGCGCGACGCCTCTTCCGAGGCCGCCGACTGGAGCAGCGCGCTGAAGATGCGCGACTCCACATAGCGCGGCAGCAGCGTGTCGAGAACATCGGCCGCGCTGGGCTCGAACTCGAAGTACGGCAACGGCGTGTCCACCGGCTCGACGGTCTCCTCGACCTCCAGCGGCAGGATTCGCTTGATCACGACTTCCTGCGTCAGCATCGAGACGAACTGGGTCGAGACGATGTGGATCTCGTCCACCCCGTCCTCGGCCGAGAACGAGTCGATCAGCACGCCGGCGATCTCCTTGGCGTCCGAGTAGGAGGGCTTACGGGAGAACCCCGTCCACTGCCCGCTCATCTCGCGGCCACGGAAGCTGTGCCAGGCGACACCCTTGCGGCCGGTCACGAAGGGCACGGGCTCGATGCCCTTGTCCTTCAGCAGACCGGCGAGGGCCTCGGCCTCACGCAGGATGTTCGCGTTGAAGCCGCCGCAGAAGCCGCTGTCGCTGGTGACGATGAGCACGGCGGCCCTGGCGGGCCGCTCCTTCTCCACGGTCAGCGGGTGGTCGACGCTGCCGGTGTTGCTGACGACGCCCGTCACGGCACGAGTGATCTCGCGCTCGTACGGTACCGCCGCCTGCATCCGCAACTGCGCCTTCACGATGCGCGATGAAGCGATGAGCTCCTGGGCACGCGTGATCTTCGCCGTTGACTTGACCGACTTGATCCGCCGCCGCAGCAGTCTTAGCTGGGCACCCATCGGCTACTTCTTCTCAGCCGGACGGACGCGCTTGGTGATCTTTTCCTGGCCGACCGCTTCGGCGCCGAGCGCCTCGATCGGCTCCTCGTTGACCAGCAGCTCGCCCGCGGAGGTCTCGAAGGTCTTCTTGAACGCGGTGACGGCGTCCTTGAGAGCGGTGACCGTGTCCTCGGACAGGGCCTTGGTCTCGCGGATGCTGTCGAAGATGCCCTTCCTCTCTCGACCGATGTAGTCAAGGAAGTCCGCCTCGAAGCGGCGGATGTCCTCGACCGGGACCTCGTCGAGCTCACCGGTGGTGCCGGCCCAGATCGAGACGACCTCGTGCTCGACCGGGAAGGGGCTGTACTGCGGCTGCTTGAGCAGCTCGACCAGGCGCTGACCGCGCTCCAGCTGAGCCTTGGAGGCCGCGTCCAGGTCGGAGGCGAAGGAGGCGAAGGCCTCCAGGTCACGGTACTGGGAGAGCGACAGGCGCAGCGTGCCGGCGACCGACTTCATCGCCTTGGTCTGGGCCGAGCCGCCGACTCGGGAAACCGAGACACCGACGTTGATGGCGGGACGGACACCGGCGTTGAACAGGTCCGTCTCCAGGAAGACCTGGCCGTCGGTGATGGAGATGACGTTGGTCGGGATGAACGCCGAGACGTCGTTGCCCTTCGTCTCGATGATCGGCAGACCGGTCATCGAGCCGGAACCCATCTCCTTCGACAGCTTCGCGCAACGCTCCAGGAGGCGGGAGTGCAGGTAGAAGACGTCACCGGGGTAGGCCTCACGGCCCGGCGGGCGACGGAGCAGCAGGGAGACCGCGCGGTAGGCGTCGGCCTGCTTGGTCAGGTCGTCGAAGACAATGAGAACGTGCTTGCCCTGGTACATCCAGTGCTGGCCGATGGCCGAACCGGTGTAGGGGGCGAGGTACTTGTAACCGGCCGGGTCGGACGCCGGAGAGGCGACGATGGTGGTGTACTCCAACGCGCCCGCCTCCTCAAGGCGAGCCTTGACCTGGGCGATCGTGGAACCCTTCTGGCCGACCGCGACGTAGACGCAGCGGACCTGCTTGTCGGGGTCGCCGGAGAGCCAGTTCTCCCGCTGGTTGAGGATGGTGTCCACGGCGATCGCGGTCTTGCCGGTGCCACGGTCACCGATGATCAGCTGGCGCTGGCCACGGCCGATCGCGGTCATCGCGTCGATCGCCTTGATGCCGGTGGCGAGGGGCTCCTTCACCGGCTGGCGCTGCACGACGGAAGGCGCCTGAACCTCAAGGGGACGAACGCCCTCGGACTCGATGGCACCCTTGCCGTCCAGCGGGATGCCCAGCGGGTCGACCACTCGGCCGAGGAAGCCGTCGCCGACCGGCACGGACAGGACCTCGCCCGTCCGGCGGACCGACTGGCCCTCCTCAATCTTGCTGAAGTCGCCCAGAACAACGACACCGATCTCCCGGACGTCCAGGTTCAGTGCCAGGCCACGCGTGCCGTCCTCGAACTCAAGCAGCTCGTTCGCCATCGCCGAGGGAAGGCCGGAGACATGGGCGATACCGTCGCCGCAGTCGACGACGGTCCCGATCTCCTCACGCGCGGCGCCTTCCGGCTCGTACGCCTGGACGAAGCGCTCAAGGGCGTCCCGGATCTCGTCCGGCCGGATCGTAAGCTCCGCCATCTCTCTTCAGTCTCCCTATTCGCCTAGCCGGCCAACCGGCGGCGGACTTCTTCGATTCGTCCCGCGATGGTGGTGTCGATGAGATCGTCCCCGATGTGCACCGAGAACCCTCCCAGCACCCGCGGATCCACCTCGACGTTCAGATGAACGTCGCGGCCGTACGAGGTGCGCAGCCACGTGGCGAGACGCTGCTTCTGCTCCTCTGAGAGCACGATGGCGCTGCGCACCACCGCGACGAGGCGCTGCCGCTGGGCGGCGACCAGCCTGCCGAATTCCTCCAGCCCACTGTCCAGACTACGTCCTCGCGGATGTACCACGAGCTGCGTGATCAGGCGGAGAGTGGTGGGGGCGACCTTGGCGGCGAGGAGGGAGCCCAGCAGCTCCCGCTTGGCCTGCTCCGGTGCCGCCGAGGAGGTCAGAGTCCGGTGCAGTTGCAGGTTCGAGGCGACGATACGCCCGAACCTGAACAGCTCGTCCTCGACGTCGTCAAGCCTGCTCTGCGCCTCGGCCTCCGCGGAGGCGGCGATGACGCCGAGACGCTCAAGGGCGTCGGCCAGGTCGCCGGATCGGGCCCACCGTGCGGACACGGCCGCGACGACCGTCTCCAGTGCGGCATCGCTGATCTTGCCCTCCAGCAGCACCCGTACGACCTGCGCCTTCTGGGCCGCGGGCCGGGCGGGGTCGGAGAGGTTGCGGCGGAGCCCGTGCTCACGGTCGAACAGGTCGGCGACCGAGAAGAGCTCGTCGGCCAGCGTGCCGAGGTCGGCGCTTCCCGCGACGGCGTTGAAGCGCTCTTCGACCTCGGCCAGCGAAGCCCTGCTCAGACCTCTCATCAGCGGACCGCCGCGCTGCTCGACTCGAGCTCCTCAAGGAACCGGTCCACGGTGCGGCGCTGGCGCGCCTCGTCCTCAAGGGACTCGCCGACGATACGGCCGGCCAGATCGATCGACAGACGGCCGAGCTCGGTACGGAGCTGGGCGAACGCCTGCTGACGGTCGGCCTCGATCTGCAGGTGCGCGGCCTCGACGAGACGACGGGCCTCGGCCTGCGCCTCCTCGCGGAGCTCGGCCTTGATCTGCGCACCCTGCTCGCGAGCTTCCTCACGCAGGCGGGAAGCCTCGTGACGAGCCTCGGCGAGCTGGTCCTTGTACTGCTTGAGCAGCGCCTGGGCCTCGGTCTGGGCGTCCTCGGCTCGCTTGATGCCGCCTTCGATCGCATCGGTCCGCTCGGCCAGGGTCTTCTGGATGCGCGGGGTGAGGATCTTACCGACGACGAAGAGGACGACGAAGAACGCGAAACCGCCAACGACCAGCTCGTAGAGGTGCGGCATGATCGGGCTGGTGCCCTCTTCCGCCGCCAGGAGCGTAGCTGCGGTTGTCATCGATGCAGCCTTCCGTCAGAGGTGTTTTCGATCAGCCGTAGATGAACGGCGCGACAAGACCGATCAGAGCCAGCGCCTCGACGAGCACGAAGCCCAGCAGCATGTTCTGGCGGATCAGGCCGTAGGTCTCGGGCTGGCGGGCGATGGCCTGCAGACCGTTACCGAAGATGAGGCCGACACCGATGCCGGGGCCAAGCGTGGCGAGACCGTAACCGATGGAGCCGATGTTGCCGGAGACCTCAGCGAGGATGCTCATTGCTGTTTCCTTTACGGGACGGCCGGTGAACGGATCTCACCGGTCTGAACTGGAGAAAAGAGTCTTAGTGCTCGGCGTGCAGGGAGTTGCCGATGTACATCGCGGCGAGCAGCGCGAACAGGAAGGCCTGGAGGAACTGGATGAACATCTCGAACCCGGTCATCGCGATCGTCATGATGACGCCGACCACACCGACCGGGGCGCCGAGCGGCGTGAGCTTCTCGAAGAGGAACCAGAAACCGACGGCACTGAAGAAGGCCAGGATGATGTGGCCCGCGAACATGTTGGCGAAGAGTCGCACGGCGTGGGTGAACGGCGCCACGATCATGGTCGAGAGGAACTCGATCGGCGCGAGCAGCACGTAGATCGGCTTGGGCAGCCCCGGGGGGAACATCATGTTCTTGAAGTAGCCGACCGCTCCCTGGTGCTTCATGCCCAGGTAGATCTTCAGCGCGTAGACGCTGATCGCCAGGACGATCGGGAAGGCGATGTGCGAGGCGATCGGGAACTGCAGGAAGGGGACGACACCCATCAGGTTCCAGACCCAGACCAGGAAGAACAGGCTCAGCAGCAGGCCCATCCAGCGGTCGGCGTCCTTACCCAGGAAGGGGCGGGCGACCTGGTCGCGGACGAACATGTAGCCCATCTCACCGATGTTCTGGATGCCCCGGGGCACCAGCTTCGGGTTGGCGAAGGCCGACCAGCAGAAGGCCACGACCACAAGCGAGCTCAGCAGGGCGAGCAGCACCGGCTTGGTGAACCAGGTGACGCCGGCAATGATCGGGGGGAAATCGAACAGCTCAAGCCCTGGGGCCTTGAACTCGTCGGCGGCGAGGACCGTCAGCGCCTTCACGCGGCGTTCCCTTCAACGTGGTAGTGGATCAAGATTGCTTCCTCAGCGAAGCGACCGCCGCGCGAGGTCAGCGACCGTATTTCCGGTAGACCAGGTAGATGGCGAGAACGGCACCGACGATCACTCCGATCGGTGTGAACACGGCCACGCCAGTCCAACGGCTCAGCAACCAACCGCCGCCGCCGTAAAGGATGATCCCGGAGAGAATGTAACTGGGAACCGACCAGGCGGCGTTGGCGAAGTCGCGGCCATCGCTCTCGGGCCTGCGTTCTTGTTCGCTCATTGCGGGCATGACAATAGCAGCCGGGGAGATGACTAGTCATATCGGGTCCCGTAGCCCGGTCATGATACGCCTCATCGGGGGCCGCCCTGTCCGGGAACCGCGGCACCCGGGTCAACGTAGAGCATCTTCGTTTTCACGAAGCCCCACATCTCGCCGGCCGTCCAGACGACGGTGCAGATTATCGTCGACCAGCCGAAGGCGCGCGACTCGAACGCCGTGGCGCTCTCGAACATCTTCAGGAGCGCCATGATGATCAGGACCTTCACCGCGTAGCCGACGATCGCGGTGACCATCATCACAACGGGAGAGACCCGGCTCGCGGAGGAGACCGCGACCAGACTGACCGTGAAGAAGACCGCCACCACCAGGAGGCCGATCACGGCCCCCAGAGCGCCCTTGGCCCCGGAGAGCAGAGCCGCCGCGAGGATGACGACCGCGCCCGCGGCGGCGGTGGGTATCACGGCCCCTTTGAGGACGCGCACGTCGTTGGCCTGCATCGGCACTCCCAGTGACTGTTATCAAGCGAGCGATTGCTACCTCGCAGATCCAGCTAAACCATGGACCCGTTAGTGAAAGCTATCACAAGCTCATGGAAGAGCGCCTTTACCTGCCGTTTCAAGTAAACGATCAAAGGGCTGACGCGGGCGGCTCAGCTCCGCGTCTCAGGGTTTGAGAAACCTTGCCGGGGAGCGGTGAGTGACAGGTCGGGCAGCGCCGACAGCGTGGCGGTGTCGTCACCGTCGTCGTCGTCGGCGGCGACCGGACGGGGCCCCTGCGTCTCCGACGGGTAGGGGTGCGGCCGGACCCGGGCCGGCGGCTCGCTCGGCCACACCTGCCGCCCCGGCACCTCGGCGGGGTCGCTGGATCCCGTGGGAGCCGAGGGGCCGGCAGGCCCGGCGGTGCCGGCCGGGCCTGCCGGCCCCCCGGACCCGCCGACGTCGCGGCGGGCCCGCCAGCGGGGCAGCGCCATCATCACCAGCACGCCGATGGCGAGCAGCACGGTCAGCGGGAACAGGATGAGCGGGACACCCTCGATGGACAGTGCCACGACCGCGAAGGCGAACAGGAAGGTCCACGCATACATGATCATGACGCTACGACGGTGCGAGTGGCCGATGTCCAGCAGGCGGTGGTGGAGATGCCCTCGGTCGGGCGCGAACGGCGACAGGCCGTTGGACGTGCGCCGGACCACCGCCATGATCAGGTCGAGCAGCGGAAGCACCAGGATCGCGACCGGCACGAGCAGGGGGAGGATGACGGGGAAGCGGTTGATGCTGCTGGAGTCGAGCGGCGTCACCAGAATCATCGTGGAGGCGAGGACCAGGCCGATCAGCATCGCCCCCGTGTCACCCATGAAGATCTTCGCCGGGTGGAAGTTGTGCGGCAGGAAGCCCAGGCAGATCCCGATGAGCACCGAGGCGATGACCGCCGTCGCGTTGATGCTGGTGTTGCCGTAGTCCTTCGACAGGGCCACCGAGTACGTCCACGTGGCCATCGCGGCGATGCCCACGATCCCGGCGGCCAGCCCGTCGAGCCCGTCGACGAAGTTGACCGCGTTGATCATGACGACCACGATCAGGATCGTGATCAGCGGGCTCAGCGTCGAGTCGAGGATGGTCTGCCCGCCCAGCGCCGTGGGCAGCGGGAGCCACGGCAGGCTGACGCCGAAGGCGACGAGCACACCCGCCGCGCCGATCTGCCCGGCGAGCTTGACGAGGGCGTCCATGCCCAGCCAGTCGTCCAGAAAGCCGGTCAGCGTGATCAGACCGCCTGCGGCGATCAGCGCGATCACGGTCTTGCCCTCACCCTCGGCCGCCAGCTTGCCCCCGGCGTAGGGCAACTCGCCGGCGATCAGCAGGCCGGCGACGAGACCGCCGTACATCGCCAGGCCACCGAGTCTGGGCGTTGGCGTGGTGTGCACGTCACGGTCGCGGACCTCGGGCATGGCACCGATACGGACGGCGAAAACGCGGACCAGCGGGACCAGCAGGTATGTCACCGCGGCCGCGACGAGCGCCATGAGTAGGTATTCGCGCACGGAACCAGTTTCGCGGATAGTCCGGCCACCTGTGACCGGAAAACGACACAGAACAACTCATAGTTCGCTGGGATATATCTGATGGAGCCTCGTCAGCACCGCGACGCGCTCCCGTATTTCACCCACTGTGTCGGGGTTGCGGATGGCCTGTGCCACCATCGAGGCCACCGCCTTCATCTCCTCGGGCCCCATCCCCTGGGTCGTGACGCAGGGGGTGCCGACCCGGATCCCGGACGTCACCGTGGGCGGCTCCGGGTCGTAGGGGATCGCGTTGCGGTTCAGCGTGATCCCGGCCGCGCCACACCGCTGCTCGGCCACCGCGCCGGAGACCCCGACGTCACGCAGGTCGATCAGTGCCAGATGGCTGTCGGTGCCCCCGGAGACGGGCCGCATCCCCTCGGCGGCCAGGGCGTCCGTCAGCACCTGGGCGTTGGCCACCACCTGCCGCGCGTACAGCGCGAACTCCGGGCGCAACGCCTCGCCGAACGCCACGGCCTTGGCTGCCACCGCGTGCATGAGCGGGCCGCCCTGCACGAAAGGGAAGACCGCGCGGTCGATCCTGGCGGCCAGCTCCCGCGTGCACATGATCCCGCCACCCCTCGGGCCGCGCAGCGCCTTGTGCGTGGTGAAGGTCACCACATCCGCGTACGGCACGGCGGACGGCAGGGCATGCCCGGCCATCAGGCCGATGGTGTGCGCGACATCGGCGAGCAGCCAGGCACCCACCTCGTCGGCGATCCCCCGGAAGGCCGCGAAGTCGATCTCCCGGGGATAGGCGGTGGCACCACATATGATCATTTTGGGCTGATGTCGCAACGCCAGCTCCCTGACCTCGTCATAGTCGATCAGTTCGGTGTCCCTGCGCACGCCGTACGCCACGACGTCGAACCAGCGGCCGGAGAAGTTGACCTTGGAGCCGTGCGTGAGGTGGCCGCCGTGCGACAGCGCCATCGCCAGCGCCGTGTCGCCCGGCTGGAGCAGCGCCGCGTAGGCCGCCAGATTCGCCGAGGCGCCGGAATGGGGCTGCACGTTGACGTGATCGGCGCCGAACAACCGCTTGGCCCGGTCGATCGCAAGCTGCTCGGCCCGGTCGACGACCTCGCATCCGGCGTAGTAGCGCCTGCCGGGGTAGCCCTCCGCGTACTTGTTGGTGAGCGTCGAGCCGAGCGCGGCGAGCACGGCAGGCGAGGCGAAATTCTCGCTCGCGATCAGTTGGACGCCTCCGCGGAGCCTGTCGAGTTCGTCGAGGAGTACACGTGCGATCTCGGGGTCCTCGCGCTGCAGGAGGCCGAAATCTGGCCCGTAGTACGGCTCTGCGCCCATGGCTCACATCCCGAAGATGACAACTCACCCCCACTGTAAGCCCGGCCGCCCCGGTTATCCCAGGTCAGGGAGCTGTCGCCGCGGAAAGGCGTGTCGCCGTACGGAACGAACGCCCCGGGAAAGCCCCCTGGTCGTCGTCCGCGCGGGGAGACTTGGAAGACCACCCAGGGAGGCTTGGAAGACCGCCCGGCCCGCGAACCTCGCGCCGAAGGAGCCGACCGGTGGGTTTGAGCCGGGAAGGACGTCAGGAGAAGGCATGCGGAGCCCCGGCGCCCACGGGCACCCATCTCGGCGTGTCGGCCGCCTGGTCGCTGATCGAGGTCAGGATCGCCTGCCGGTAGAGGCCGAGACGGGTGCGCCACTCCGTCATGTCCTCGACGTAGCGGCCGGAGACCGGGGCGTCCCAGACGTCCCTGCTCCTGGCGAGCTGGTAGGCCTTGTCCAGACTGGCGGCCAGCGTGTCAAGCTCGGGAAGCACCTGCCTCCACATCATGACCAGCCGCTGGTAGTCGGGGTTGAACTCCCACGCCGTGGCGGCGTCCGAGGACGGCAGCCCGCTGCCGGCCGAGGCCGGTGGGGTCTCCCCCGGCTGCAGCGGCTGCGGTGCGGGTGGATCCACGAACATCACAGGCTCCTCACCCTCGCTGACACGGTCCTTGCACCCCGCTCACTGCCCGCCTCCGGGGGGCGGGATCGGCCGCAGCGGATTTCCCGGCTCCACGTCGCCCGCCGGCCCGTCGGGCCCGATGTCCATGGGCGCCCAGGCTCCCTTGCCCCAGGTCTCCCCATCCGGCACCTGCACGCCGGGCATCTCCAGCGGTTCGATCTCCCTGGCGTTGTCGGCGAGCGTTCTGAGGGCGTCCAGATCGAGGGGACCCGCCTCCGCGGTGACGACGTCGCTGCCGTCGCCCGCCCACCGGGCGACCGAGCCCTCATCCGGACCCCCATCCGGTGGGGCGGCCACACCCCCGGGAGCCACCCCCGCCGCCTGCCCCGCGCCCCCGGCGGCATCCTCCGCCCCTCGCGCCTCGCTGAAGACCGCGTCGCCGATGGATGGCATCCCGACGTCTCCTCGCGGCGCCACAGCGGGCTGCGAGGCCGCCTCACCGGAGGTCGTCGTACCCGCCGTCTGGACGGCGGGCTCAGCGGAGGTCGTGGCCGGCGGCCGAACGGCCGCCTCACCGGAGGCCGTGCCCGCGGGCTGGGGAGTGGCGTCACCACCCGTGCCCGGCGGCTGGACGGTCTGGTCGGTGGTCGGTCCCGCGGTGTCGAGGAGCGGATAGTCGGGCTTGGCCGAATCGAGCGGGCCATGCGGCTCGACCCAGCCTGGCTGCCCCGCCGTGGCGGAGACGTTGTCGACCCCCGGCATCTCCAGCGGCGGGATGTCCTCGATGTTCTTCAGCAGCTCGTCGACCTCGGCCGCCGTGGGCGAGTCGAGCGGGATCTGGAGCACCTGCACGCCGTCGACCTCCACGACCCTGGCCCTGTGATCGCCGCTCTGGTCGATGTCGTCGGGATGGTCCTTCTTGGAACTGTCGAGGATGTCGTTGCCGGACGTGCCGCTCTCCTGCCTGGGCGAGCGCTCATCGCCCTTGGAACCGGAGTCACCCTTGGCGTCGGGATCGTTCACCGGCGTGTCACCCACGGAGCCGTCCCCACGCGGCGTCGTCTCATCGCCCTTGGAACCGGAGTCACCCTTGGCGTCGGAATCCTCCCCACCCGGCATCGTGTCGTTCACATTGACGATCTCCGGCCGCGCGTCATCGCTTCTGGGCGTCTCCGGCGCGGGTGTGGAATCCCCCTGCGGCACCTCCGGCACGGGGGCGGCATCCGGGCTGGGAGCCTCGGGGACGGGCGTCTCGCGTGGCACGCCGTCAACCGGCCGCCCTCCGTCCTGAGGCCCCTCACCGGGCCCCGGAACCGCGGGTTCCAAATCCTCGACCTTCGGCGTCTCCGGCCGCGCCCCCTCAGCCCTGGGCGCCTCCGGCGTGGGATCAGCCTTCGGGGCCTCACGTGGCGTGTCGTCGGCTCTCGGCGCCTCCGGCATGGCATCCGGCTTCGGAGCCTCCGGCACAGGCGTGGGATCAGCCTTCGGGGCCTCACGTGGCGTGTCGTCGGCTCTCGGCGCCTCCGGCATGGCATCCGGCTTCGGAGCCTCGCGTGGTGCGGTGTCAACCGGCTTGACGCTCTCCTTGGGGGTGTCCTCCCCGCGTGGGGAGGTCTCGTCACCCTTCGAACCCGTTTCCGGCTTCCGCTCGTCGGCTCCGGACGTCTCCGGCTTCGGCGTCTCCTTCGAACCGTCCCGTGGGGAGGTCTCGTCGCCCTTCGAACCGGTCTCGGGCTTGGCCTCGTCGGCCTTCGGGGTCTCGGGCTTGGCCACGTCACCCTTCGAACCCGTCTCGGGCTTGGGCGAGTCCTTCGGATCGTCACGCTGTGTGCTCTCGGCGGACTGATCACCGACACGGGGCTTGTCGTCCGCTCCGACCGCCGGTTTGAGACCGTCGGCCTTCGGGGTCTCGGGCTTCGCGTCATCGCCCGCCGCACCGGTCTCGGGCTTCGCGCCGTCGCCCGCCGAACCGCTGTCAGGCTTCGTGTCCCCGGCCCTCGGCTCGGCGGGAGGTGCCGTCACGTTCTGGTTGATCTTCTTCTCCAGCAACGCCACACGAGCGGAGACGTCACGGACCATCACGTCGCACGCGTCGGCGATCTGGACGGGCCTGTGGGTCGACTGCGAGGACAGGCCGGCCCCGCTCATCAGCTGGGTGACCTTGCCCTCGGCGTTCCGCATCTGATCAGCCGCCCGCCGTACCTCGGACAGCAGGTCGCGGACCAGCTTGGGGTCCATTCCTTCGAACTTGCCCATGGACGTCTCCCAGAAGTGTCGGCCCACCTCAAGGTACCGGGGAGACGGCCTCACGTCACGGTGATAATCAGATGGCATGGATCATGGACATGGGCCACGCCACGCCAGCCCCGTGAACCCGCCGAGGATCACGTCCCGGAGTGGACGTGCACAGCGACCCCGAGCCGTTCCAGCGTCCGCACAACGCCGGCCGCACCGTGGTGGAGCGGATAGTGCCCGATCTTGTCGAGCAGGACGGGAACACCCGGGTCCACATTCACTCGCCGGACTCTGTGCCACCGTCAGGCTCGGGACCTTCGTCGGTGGCGACGTAGCCGATCACACCGCGCAGCTTCTCCACCGTGATCGCCCCGCGCCGCAGCAACCTGGGCACCGCGGTGGTCAGATCCAGGATCGTCGAAGGAGTGCCGCTCTCACACGGTCCGGCGTCGAGATAGACCGACACCGAGTCGCCTAGCTGCTTCTCCGCGTCGGCGGCGCCGGTCGCTGCGGGGGCACCGGAGCGGTTGGCACTGGAGACGGCCATCGGGCCGGTCTCCTTGAGCAGGTCGAGGGCGACCGCGTGCAGCGGCATCCGGATGGCGACGGTGCCCTTGGCGTCCCCCAGGTCCCAGGAGAGCGACCGGTTCGCGCGGCAGATCAGCGTGAGCGGCCCCGGCCAGAAGGCGTCGACGAGATCCTGGCCGTAAGGACCGAGATTCTCCACCAGGGCGTTGGCCGCCCGGACGGTCCCGACCAGCACGGGCACCGGCATGTCACGGCCGCGCCCCTTGGCCTCCAGCAGGGCGGAGACCGCGGCGGGCGTGAAGGCGTCGGCGCCGATGCCGTAGACGGTGTCGGTCGGCAGCACCACCAGCTCACCCCGCCGTACGGCGGACGCGGCCTCTACCAGGCCCGCTGCTCGCTGCTCGGCGTCGATGCAGTCAAAACGTCGGCTCACTTTGCCTCCTGGAGATCACTCGCTACGCTCACTCGCGTGCCTCCTCGCCCACCGGCACATCGCCGACGGCCAAGATCCCTCGCTCACGGCGTGCATCCTATTCCCGGCCGAAGCGGGCGGTGACGAAGCGGTCCCTGCGCGTCAGATCCTGGCGGCTGCGGACATCGCGCCAGCCGTTCTCCTCAGAGAAGATCAGATAGACCGGGGTGCCCTGCTGATCGGCGTGCTCCACGGCGACGAAGCCACCGGGACGCAGCAGGCGCCTGGCGGTCCTTTCGACGGCCCTGACCTCGTCGAGGCCGTCGCTGCCCGACCCGTACAGCGCGCGGTGCGGGTCGTAGTCGCGGACCTCGGGGTCACGGGGGATCGCGCCGGGCGGGATGTAGGGCGGGTTGGAGACCACCAGGTCGACCTGGCCGTCCAGCTCGGAGAGGGCGTCGGCCAGATCCTCCGGGTGCAGGTGGACGCGGCCCTGGCCGTGCTCGATGATGTTGCGCTTGGCCCAGCCGTAGGCGTCCGGGTCGACCTCGACCGCGTGCACGGTGGCCAGCGCGACCTCCTGGGCGATGGACAGCGCGATGGCACCGGACCCGGTGCCGAGATCCACGACCACCGGCGAGGCAACGTCCATCTCCCGCAGCCGGTCGATCGCCCAGCCCACCACGATCTCGGTCTCCGGACGTGGCACGAACACCCCTGGCCCGACCTCCAGGGACAGGTAGCGGAAGTAGGCCCGCCCGGTGATGTGCTGGAGCGGCTCGCGGGACTCCCTGCGGGAGACGCCCTCCCAGAACAGGGCGTCGAAGTCGGAGTCCTTCACGGTGTGCAACTCACTGCGCCGTACACCGTGCACACATGCGGCGATCTCCTCGGCGTCGGTGCGCGGCGACGGCACACCTGCCTCGGCGAGCCGAGCGGTGGCGAGGGCGATCTCGTCCAGCAGAAAGGTCATGGCGCGTTCTATGAATGGTTGGCGAGCTTCTCCGCCATCTCAGCGTTGAGCAGGGATTGGATGACGGCGGTGAGATCCCCGTCGAGCACCTGGTCGAGGTTGTAGGCCTTGAAACCGACGCGGTGATCGGAGATGCGGTTCTCGGGGAAGTTGTAGGTGCGGATGCGCTCGGAGCGGTCGACGGTGCGGATCTGGGACTTGCGCTCGGCCATGGCGGCGGCGTTGGCCTCCTCCTCGGCGATCGCCTGCAGGCGGGCCCGCAGGATGCGCATGGCCGACTCCTTGTTCTGGAGCTGGCTCTTCTCGTTCTGGCAGGAGGCGACCACTCCGGTCGGGATGTGCGTGATCCGCACGGCCGAGTCGGTGGTGTTGACACTCTGACCACCGGGACCGCTGGAGCGGTAGACGTCGATGCGGAGGTCGTTCGGGTCGACCTGGACGTCCACGTCCTCGGCCTCCGGGTAGACGAGCACCCCGGCTGCGCTGGTGTGGATGCGCCCCTGGGACTCGGTGACCGGCACCCGCTGGACGCGGTGCACACCGCCCTCGAACTTGAGCCTCGACCAGACGCCCTCGTCGCCCCTGGCCTTCAGGGCGATCGTGACGTCCTTGTAGCCGCCGAGGTCGGAGTGGGTGGCGTCGATGAGCTCGGTCTTCCAGCCGATCCGCTCGGCATACCGCAGATACATCCGCAGGAGGTCTCCGGCGAACAGGGCGGACTCCTCACCGCCCTCGCCCGCCTTGATCTCCATGATGATGTCCTTGTCATCGTTGGGATCACGCGGGACGAGCAGGTTCCTGAGCTTCTCCTCCAGCTCGGGAACGCGCGCTTCGAGCTCCTTGGCCTCCTCCGCGAACGCCTCGTCCTCCGCTGCAAGCTCCCTCGCCGTCCCGAGGTCGGCCTGGACGCCTTCGAGCTCGCGGTAGGTGTTGACGATCGGGGTCAGCTCGGCGTAGCGCCTGCCGAAGGTGCGTGCCTGCTTCTGGTCGGCGTGCACGGAGGGGTCGGCGAGCTTGAGTTCCAGCTCGGCGTACTCACTGAGCAGCTCGTCGAGGTTCACCGTGCGTCCTTCCTTGAAAGCCCTTTACAAGCCTGCCTCATCACCACGAACGCCGACCCGGGCACCCCCTCCGCAGGAGGTTGTTCCGAGCCGGCGTCGGGATGGGGGCTACTGGCCCGTGGACTTCTTGCCGAAGCGCTTCTCGAAGCGCGCCACCCGGCCGCCGGTGTCCAGGATCTTCTGCTTGCCCGTGTAGAAGGGGTGGCAGGCGGAGCACACGTCGGCGTGGATCACGCCGTTCTTGGCGGTGCTGCGGGTGGTGAAGGAGTTACCACAGGTGCACGTCACCTGAGTGGCGATGTACTCCGGGTGGATGTCGGGCTTCATGTCGTCTTTTCCTCTCCAAAACGCGGTCGCCGGGTCGCCACTGTCTCTCGCCGCTGAGGCTTGCGCGCTGGCACACCAAGGTGCGCGCGGGCGGGAACCGGAACCGCTGCGGTTCGGCTACCAGTGTGCCAGATCCTTCAACCATCCCAGGCCACAAGACATTCCCCGGCATCCGCCTCCCCCACGGGACCGGGGCGGCGGGCGGTCACCTGCCCAGATACGCGAGCACGGCGAGAACCCGGCGGTGGTCGTCGGTGGCCGGTTCCAGGCCGAGCTTGCCGAAGATACTGGAGATGTGTTTCTCCACGGCGCCCTCGGTGACGAGCATGCGCCCGGCGACCGCGGTGTTGGAACGGCCCTCCGCCATCAGGGCCAGAACCTCGCCCTCCCTCGCGGTCAGGGACTCCAGGGGATCTCCCCTGCGCCGGCGGCTCAGCAGCTGCCCGATCACCTCCGGATCGATGACCGTCCCCCCGGCCGCCACCCGGCGCACCGCGTCGAGGAACTCGGCCACGTCCGCTATCCGCTCCTTGAGCAGGTAGCCGACCGCTGCGGCGCCGCCGCCGATCAACTCGGTGGCGTACTGCTCCTCGACGTACTGCGACAGCACGAGGATCGGCAGCCCCGGCCTCCGGCTCCTGGCCTCCAGTGCGGCGCGCAGTCCCTCGTCGGTGTGTGTCGGCGGCATCCGGACGTCGACGACCGCCAGGTCCGGATCGTGCTCGATGACCGCGGCCACCAGCCCTGGGCCGTCGCCCACGACCCCGACGGTCTCGATCCCCCCGTCGGCCAGCAGCCTGGCCAGCCCTTCGCGCAACAACACCGAGTCCTCGGCGATCACCACCCGCATGTGTTCGAGCCCTCACCATTCACAGGGCAACTCGGCCCTGATCGTCGTGGGGCCGCCGAGCGGGCTGTCGACGCTCAGGGTGCCGTCGATGGTCGCCGCCCGGTCGGCCAGCCCGGCGAGACCGCCTCCGGGCTGTGGCACCGCGGCGCCGACCCCGTTGTCGTAGACCTCAACGATCACACGCTGCTCCTGACGGCTGACCCGGATGAACGCCTCGGTGGCCTCGGAGTGCTTGGCCAGGTTGGTCAGGCATTCGGCCACGACGAAGTACGCGATGCTCTCCACCGCGGGCGGGGGACGATGCGAGACCTCCACCGCCAGGTCCACCCGCACGGGCGCGCGCGCGGCGAGCGACGACAGGGCGGCGCTCAGTCCCCTGTCGGTGAGGATCGCCGGATGGATGCCCCTGGCGAGATCGCGCAGCTCGGCGATGGCGGCCTTGGTACCCCGGTGCGCCTGGTCGAGGAGCTCCCGGGCCGCCTCCGGGTCGGAGTCCAGCTTGGCCTGGGCCCGGCCCAGGTCCATGGCCACGGACAGTAGCCGCTGCTGGGCACCGTCGTGCAGATCACGCTCGATCCTGCGCCGCTCGGCCTCGGCCGCGTCCACCCCACGGGCCCGACTGGCCCGCAGGTGCGCGGCGCGGGCCGCCAGCCGGTTCTTCTCCCCCGCGCCCAGCAGGGCGGTGCCGAGCAGGCCGTGCAGCCAGGCCATCCCCCGGGTCGCGTACAGGGCCGCGAGGAGGAATCCGACCCCGATCAGGGTGCACAGCAGCGCCTTCGGCCCGCTGTCGATCGGCAGCGGGCCGATGGGTGTCATCGGCTCCCCCACCAGCAGCAGTGGCAGTGGCGCCACGGTCAGGCCGAGCCCGAGCGTCCACAGGACCACCGATACCGTGAACTCCCCGATCCCGATCGGCAGCAGCAACAGCAGGTAGAGCAGATCCTTCCAGGTGGCGGGGTCGACGAACATGTCCTTCCAGCGCAGGAACAGGTTGTCGCCCTCGGACGGCCGGTAGGGGTTGGGGATGTCGACGCCGAAGGCCAGCCGGAGGAGGCGGCGCTCCAGCATCGCCACCCCCCGCCAGGCCAGCATGGTCAGGGCGAGGAGCGGCAGCCCGATCCACACGATCACCAGCACCAGGGAGAGCGGGATCACCGAGGCGAGCAGCGCGAACCAGGCGAGGCCGTGGAACAGGCTCACCAACAGGTAGGGAACGGCCCGCCAGGTCATCGGGTCGACGAACATGCCGAGGGGGCCGTTCGGCCCGAAGGGCACACGCCGCCGGAGCGGTTTCCTGACCACAGGCGTGCTCAGCACTGTCTCGGCAGTCATGCGCCTCCCCCTGTCGCCCGCGAAAAGGCGTCCTGAAGTAGGGATATCCCGAAGTCCGGGGTCGGACAAGCGCTTTGGAAACGCCGAACGCCCCGGCCTGAGTGGCCGGGGCGTTCCACGTGCGGTGAGCGGTCAGTCGCGCTCAGAGCTGACGGTCGTCTTCTGCACCTGGAGCAGGAACTCCGCGTTGGACTTGGTCTCTCTCATCTTCTCCAGGAGAAGTTCGAGAGCCTGCTGCATGTCAAGGGCGTGCAGCACGCGGCGGAGCTTCCAGATGATCTGGAGCTCGTCCTTGCCCATGAGGATCTCCTCCTTGCGGGTGCCGGACGCGTCGACGTCCACCGCGGGGAAGATCCGCTTGTCGGCAAGTTGCCGGTTGAGCTTGAGCTCCAGGTTGCCCGTGCCCTTGAACTCCTCGAAGATGACCTCGTCCATCTTGGAACCGGTCTCGACCAGCGCGGTGGCGAGGATCGTCAGCGAGCCGCCGTTCTCGATGTTGCGGGCGGCGCCGAAGAAACGCTTCGGCGGGTAGAGCGCGGTGGAGTCGACACCACCGGACAGGATGCGGCCGGACGCCGGGGCCGCCAGGTTGTAGGCGCGACCCAGACGGGTGATCGAGTCGAGCAGCACGACCACGTCGTGGCCCAGCTCCACCAGGCGCTTGGCGCGCTCGATGGCGAGCTCCGCGACCGTGGTGTGGTCCTCGGCCGGGCGGTCGAAGGTCGAGTGGATGACCTCGCCCTTCACCGACCGCTGCATGTCGGTGACCTCTTCCGGACGCTCGTCCACCAGGACGACCATCAGGTGGCACTCGGGGTTGTTGTGAGTGATCGCGTTGGCGATCGCCTGAAGCACCATCGTCTTGCCCGCCTTGGGCGGGGAGACGATGAGACCACGCTGGCCCTTGCCGATCGGCGCCACCATGTCGATGATCCGGGTGGTCAGGATGTTCGGCTCGGTCTCCAGGCGCAGGCGCTCCTGCGGGTAGAGCGGGACGAGCTTATTGAAATCGGGGCGCTGCCGCGCCTGCTCCGGGTCCATGCCGTTGACCGTGTCCAGACGGACGAGCGCGTTGAACTTCTCACGGCGCTCGCCGTCGCGGGGCTGGCGGACGGCACCGGTGACGACGTCGCCCTTGCGCAGGCCGTTGCGGCGGATCTGGGCCAGCGAGACATAGACGTCGTTGGAACCCGGCAGATAACCGCTGGTCCTGACGAACGCGTAGTTGTCGAGGATGTCGAGGATTCCGGCGATCGGGATCAGGACGTCGTCGTCGCCCACCACGGGCTCGTTGCTGTCGAAGCGGTCGCGGCCACGGCGGTTACGCTCGCGGAACCGGCCGCGACGGCCGCGACGGTCGTCGTCGTCGCCCACACCGTGCTGGTCGGTGCGGTCCTGCGGCCCCCGGTTCTGCGGGCCGCGGTCACCACGGTCGCCGCGCTCACCACGGTCAGTGACACGGTCACCGCGCTCACCACGGTCAGTGACACGGTCACCGCGCTCACCACGGTCAGTGACACGGTCACCGCGCTCACCACGGTCAGTGACACGGTCACCGCGGTCGTTGATCCGCTCGCCACGGCTCTGACCGGCGTCGGCGGCGCGGGAGTCGGTGCGGCCGTCGCCGCGGTTGTCGGCACGCTGGTCGCCACGCTCGCGGCGGTCATTGGTGCGCTCGCCGCGCTCGCCACGGCCGCGGCGCTCGCCACGCTCGCGACGGCTCTCACCACGCTCGCCACGGCCCTCGGCCGGGGCGGCGTCGATGGTCTGCTGCTCCACGACGGGCTCGGGCGCGACGACGGCGGCCACGGGCTCGGGAGCGGGGGGCGCCTGCTCCACGACGGGCTCGGCGGCCACGACGGGGCGGGAACGTTCCCTGCGGGTGCGCGCCGGACGCTCGACGGCCGGCTCGGCTGCGGGTGCGGGGACGGCTGCGGCCGGAGTCTCCTTGACGGTGACGGAAGCCTGGGCACTCTCGGTGGAGACGCCCTGCTTCTCCTGGATGGCCGCGATGAGCTGGCTCTTGCGCATCCGCCCGGTCCCGCTGATGCCCAGCCCGGAGGCCATGGCCTGCAGCTCGGGCAGCACCATGGCGGACAGGCCGGTGCCGGAGCGACGGCGCGGCTTGGCCGCTGGGCGGGTGGGGGTGTCGCCGGACGCCGGCGCCGTGCCGGTGACGTCGGAGAGGAGTTCGGTGGTGTCGCTCACTAATGGGTCCTTCCCAGGGGTCGGGCGTGGCCATGATCAGCCAATCGTCCCGGTGGTGCGATCGACCCGGTGGGACAGACCGGGTCGGGTTGCACGTTGCGATCCTCGACGGCCCATGGAGGGCCGCCGCCACTGTCGGAGAAGGGCTGGTCCAGGCCGTCACCATCGAGAATCGCCGACGGTGGGACTTGGAGGACACCCCCCCGGATTGCTACCGGCAACCAGATGTCGAGGTAGATCGAACGCGCATGTCCCCTAAAACGCCGCCTCTTCGCTGCCCCAGCCGAATGTGGAGCATTCGGAGGCGACGGATTCGGGGAGGCCACTGCGGCGCTCACGCCTCACGGAGTGAGACACGATGCAGCGATGTGTGGCTGACAAGCACGCACCCAACGCGGGGCACCTGGTGCGGCTATCAGCCTAACATCACCAGCGCACACAGCTATTCCCTGAAGGTCGAAGAGATGTCAGCGTGTCTCAACAGAAACAACGCGGGCACCCCGGGTTTCGACATCCAGTGGCTGGATGTGCCAGTCATTACCCACTTCTGCTGCGATCAAATCCTGCGTATTCGCCGTGGAAAACGCAAGAACCGTGGGCCCCGCCCCCGAAACGACCGCGGCGACGCCCGCCCCGCGCAGCCGCCGTACCAGATCGGCGGTGAGTGGCATCGCGGGCGCGCGGTAGTCCTGGTGGAGTCGGTCCTCGGTGGCGGCCAGCAAAAGTTCCGGCTCCGGTCTGGCCGTCAACGCCGCGACCAGCAGCGCGGCCCGCCCCGCGTTCGCGGCCGCATCGGCGTGCGGGACCTCCTTGGGCAGCAGCCCTCGGGCGACCTCGGTGGACAGCCGGTATCCGGGGACGAGGACCACGGGCCTGACGTCGGAGTGCGGGAGCAGCCGAACCAGGTACGGCGCGCCCGTTCCGTCCGTCCACGCGATGGTGAGCCCGCCTGCCAGGCACGGCGCCACGTTGTCGGGATGGCCCTCGATCTCGGTGGCCAGCGCGAAGACCTCGTCGTCGGTGAGCTCGGGTCGCGCCCTCTGCGGGGGGGCGGGGACGGAGCCGTCCGGGTACGGGGCCGCGGCCAGCGCGCGGGCGGCGAGGATGCCGGCGCAGATCGCCGCGGAGGACGACCCGAGACCGCGGGCGTGCGGGATGCGGTTGAGACAGCGCAACCGGATCCCGGACGGCTGCCCAAGCCCCATCCTGTCGAAGGTCGCGCGCATCGTGGCGACGATGAGGTGCCCCTCGCCCGCGTCAAGCTCGCCGGCGCCCTCCCCCTCGACCTCGATGACGACGCTCCGGGAGCCGGAGCCCTCCGAGGGCTCGAACAGCTCGGCCTCGACCTCGTCGTGGAGGCCGAGGGCCAGCCCCAGCGTGTCGAACCCCGGGCCGAGGTTCGCCGATGTCGCGGGGACCTGGACGGTCACCTTACCGCTGGTCATAGATCTCCCGGGGCACGGCTCGATGGCGTGGCCATGGCGGACAAGTCGCTTCTCCTATCTGCCCGGCGCTACGGGGTGTCTGCCCGCGACGCCGGGACGGTCGCGGCGTGCCAGGTTCACCGGGCCCCGCCCCTCGGATCTTCTGCCCACCGCAGTCAGGCGGTGCCTCTCCGCGTTGTCGCCGGTCACCGCGGCACGCCCATGGCCCCCGCCTTGTGCGGCAGCGCCTGACCGATCCTCGCCACGGCAAGACCCGCGGGATGGAGCCTAGGCGAGTTCGAGGGCGACGGCCGCGGCGTGCGCGTCGATCGGGATCGTCACCGGGGTGGGAGCGCCCGAGATGGCCCAGTCGGGGTCCTTGAGGCCGTTTCCGGTCACCGTGCACACGATGCGTTGCCCGGGCTCGACCAGACCCTGGCTGTGGGCCTGGAGGAGGCCCGCCACGCTGGCGGCGGAGGCGAGTTCGACGAACACGCCCTCCTCCTGGGCGAGCAGCTTGTACGCGGCGGCGATCTGACGGTCGGTGACGGCCTGGATGACGCCGCCGGACTCGTCGCGGGCGGCCTCGGCGAGCTGCCACGAGGCGGGGTTGCCGATGCGGATCGCGGTGGCGATCGTGTGCGGGTGGGTAACCGGCGCACCGTTGACGATCGGCGCGGCGCCGCTGGCCTGGAAGCCGAACATGCGGGGCGTCCTCGTCGCGACGCCGTCGCCCGCGTACTCGGTGTAACCCATCCAGTACGCCGAGATGTTGCCCGCGTTGCCGACCGGGATGCAGTGGATGTCGGGAGCGTCCCCGAGCGCGTCGACGATCTCGAAGGCGGCGGTCTTCTGGCCCTGGAGCCGGAACGGGTTCACCGAGTTGACCAGCGCGATCGGGTAGTTCTCCGAGAGCTTCCTGGTCATCTCCAGGCAGTCGTCGAAGGAGCCCTCGACCTGGAGCAGCCGGGCCCCGTGGACCAGTGCCTGAGCCAGCTTGCCCATCGCGATCTTGCCGCGGGGCACCAGAACGGCGCAGGTCAGGCCCGCGCGGACCGCGTAGGCGGCGGCGGAGGCGCTGGTGTTGCCGGTGGAGGCGCAGATGACCGCCTTCGCCCCGTCTTCGACGGCCTTGCTGATGGCCATGGTCATGCCACGGTCCTTGAAACTTCCGGTCGGGTTGAGGCCCTCGACCTTCAGGTAGACCTCGCAGCCGGTCAGCGCCGACACCCGGTTCGCCGGAACGAGCGGGGTGCCGCCCTCCAGGAGCGTGACGACGGGCGTCGCCGTGGTCACCGGAAGTCGGTCACGGTACTCCTCGATGAGGCCACGCCACGCCCTGGTCATGATTGCTCCTCCCGCGCGCGGCCAATCCGTGCGCGTGCTACCTGCGGTGTTGAAAAGAGTCTACGGGCAACCTGTTCGACCTTGGGATGCACTGTCCACCGAATGGACACCTGGGGCGTCCTGCCTACAGGAAACCCTAAGAATGGGCCGGTATGGTCTGCGGAGCTTGACAGGCCTTGACAAGCGACAGGCCAGACACATGACAGGCAACGAACCAGACAAGGGGTGCCACATCATGACGGGCGGCACGGCGGCGGACCTGCCACCGATCCGGCACAACGACTACTCCCCCCTGGATCCGCCCGCGCTCGGCGCGTGGGATCCGGAACTCTCGGTCAGCGTGATCATCCCGGCCCGTGGCGGGCAGCACAGGCTCGATCTGACCCTTGCCTCCCTGGCGGCGCAGACCTACCCGGACCACCTCATGGAGGTGATCGTGGTCGACGACGGCAGCGAATCTCCGCTGCGGCTGCCGGAGATCGTCCCGCGGAGCACCAGGATCGTGACCACCGGCACCTCGGGCTGGGGCATCGCCCACGCGGTGAACACCGGCGCCGCCCTCGCCGACGGGCGGATCATCCAGCGCCTCGACGCCGACATGGTCGTCTGCCGCGAGCACATCGAGGCGCTGGCCCGATGGCACCATCTGGCCGGTTACCTGGTCACGATCGGCGCGAAGAGGTTCATCGAGGAACCGTCGCTGACCGCGGCCCAGGTGCACGACGGCGTGCTGGCGGGCCGGCTGGAGTCCGTCTTCGACCTGGCGAGCGCCCTGCCCAGCTCCACCGAGCAGACGATCTCCCGGACCAACGGCCTGCGGGCCAGCCGTAACCCCTACCACGTGTGCACGGGGCCGACGGTGTCCATGCGGCGCGAGATCTTCCGGGCTGTGGACGGAGTGGACACGGAGGTGCTGCGGGGCGAGGACACCGAGTTCGCCTACCGGCTGGCCGCGCACGGCGTGGTCTTCATCCCCGACATGACGGCACAGGCCGTACACCTGGGACTTCCCGCCCAGCGCCGCAACCGGCAGCGGGCGGTACAGATCGTCGCCCCCTACCTGGCCCACCGGGTGCCGCTCCGCCGCGACCTGCGTAAGGACCGGGGCCGCCACTGGCTGGTTCCGTACGTGGAGGTGGTGCTCCACGTCGACGAGCCGGGAGGACAGGTGCGCGAGGCGGTGGGCGCGGCGCTCGACGGGTCGCTCGGCGACGTGGTCGTCACCCTGGTCGCTCCCTGGTCGAAGCTGTCCGCGGACCGCCGGCCGGTGCTGGACGATCCCCTGTTCGACCTGCGACTGCTGCGCGAGCACTTCGCGCACGACGAGCGGGTGCGGTTCGCCGACGAGGTCTCCGGCACCCCCGCCCCGATCCCGTTCCGCTACACGGGTCCGGTCTCGGTCCCGCTGGGACATGACTCCCTGGAGCGGATGATCGGCGCCATGCAGGACGACCGTTCCGGCATGCTCGTCGTCGATCTCGGTGGCGACGGCGAGGCGACGCTGGAGCGGACCGAGGCGCTGGGCCGGGCGAGGCTGCTCGGCGCGGACGATGTCGCCGCCGTCGCCGCCTCGATCATGACCACCCACGGTGTGCGGCGCGGCGACCGGCCGGAGTTCTGGCCGGTCGAGACGGCGCCCACGGCCTCGACCGCCGCCCAGGCCGCCGCCTCGGCCCAGGAGCGGGTTCCGGCCCCGGCTCCGGAGCGGGAATCCGCGCCGCCCGCGGCGGGGCAGGTCCAGCGGCGCCAGGTCCAGGGCGGGCTCGTGTCCCTCCTCGGCAGGCTCCGTACCGTCCTCAGGAGCTGAAACCGCGCGGTTCCCGCCGGTCAGGCCGGAGGGGGCGGCAGTGGTCAGCGGCGGCGGGTGATGGCCCGTTTGACCGAGGACAGCAGCCCGTACTGGACGACCTTCCTGGCGGCGGCCAGTTCCCTGCGCAGGGTGCCGACCTCGCGCCGCAGCTCGACCGCGCTCCTGCGCCAGCGGCCCGCCTCGTCACGCCATCTGGTCACCTGGCCGCGGAGCCGCTCGGTCTCCCTGGTGAGGCGGGCCACCTCGGCCTCGGCCTCGATCCTGGCCCGGTGGGCGCCGCGGCGGCCGCTGATGTGGCGGGCCTCGGACGCGAAGCCGTAGGTCTCGCCGTCCACCCAGATCACGCCGAAGGTGTCCTCCACGGCGTCGTCGAGGTCCTCTCCCTCCTCCAGCACGATCGCGGCGCGCGCGAACGCGGCGGTACGCTCCAGCCGTGCCGCGACGATCACCCGCTCCGGGCCCGCTCCGAGCCTGTCGGCCGCACCGTCCTGTCCCCCCTCCGCTCCCCCCTCGGCCAGCAGCACCGAGACCAGGCCGTAGCCGTCGTCCCCGGCCAGGTCGAGCAGGCGGGCCAGAGTGTCGTCGCCGGGCACCCACCCGGCGGGCAGCCTGAGCCGGTAGGGAACCGCCAGGCCGGCCGAGCTCGACCGCGGGGAGGCTTCGGATGGAGCTTGGGTGGCGGGGTCCTCGTCGGCGAAGCGGACCCTGGGCTCGTGGGCGTAGTGGCCGCGGATCAGCACCAGATCCAGGTCGGGATCCTTCAGGGGAGCGCGCCCCTCGGCCCCGATGCGCTTCCACGGGCCGGTGAGGGTGACCGCGACGTCGGGCACGGTGCCCGCGAGGACGGCGTCGACCGTGGCGCGGACCTCGTCGTAGGAGTATCCGGGATCTTCCTGCCCCGTCCTCCCCCCGGGCTCGACGACCACCTCCACGTACGGCACCTTCCACTGCCTGCTCGGATGGGAGCGGAGCCAGCGGTAGGCGGGGATCCGGTCGGCCACGAACGCGTGGCTGACCCGGTCGATCGGGGCCTTGCCGCGCATGCGCATGGTCGGGCCCAGGTGGAAGGCGCGCGACAGCGGCTCGGGGACGAAGACGGCGCCCGCCTGGGCGAGCCGGTAGCCCATCTCGGTGTCCTGGCCGAGGATCAGGTCGGTGTCCATCGGCCCGGCGGCGGCGAGCAGCGCGGCGTTGACCGATGTCGCGCCACCGACGTGCAGGCTGAACGCGCGGCGCGGGTTGGCGGTGAGGCCGTCGGTGCGCTCGACGAGGTCGACCAGCCAGGCGTGCGGCTCCGCGGGCTCGAAGAGCCTGGCCAGGTCGTCGGCGGCGGCCACCGCCTCGGGGGCGGGCAACCGGGCCGGAGTGAAACGCAGGTAACCGGTGACCGCCAGGTACGGGGCTTCGTGGTGCCAGCGCATGTGCGCCTCGACCGACCTGCGGTCGAGGACCACGTCGGAGTCGAGCCAGTGGATCACGTCACCGGTGGCGGCCGACAGACCCGCGTTGCGGGCGTGGGCTCGACCGGGGACCGGGCAGATGATCAGGCTGGTGCCCTCCGGGCGGAGTTCGGGCAGGCGCAGCGGCGGGCTGCTGCCGTTGTCGACCACGATGACCTCGATCAGCGCGGCCGGGTAGGTCTGCACGGCCAGCCCCGCGAGTGTCAGGTCGAGTTTCTCCTGGTCACCATAGGCGGGAACGACGATGCTCACCCGGAGCGAGGGCGTCCAGGCGCCCAGGGCGGGCGGTGTGAGGCTCCGGTAGTCGTTACCGGCGATCCGCGCCGTCATCGTGCTTCCAGGATCAGGCTCGGGCGGAAGCCATGCCACTGGTTCGACGCGACGCGCAGGAAGTGGGCGAGGGAGAGCCGCCAGGTGTGCTCGGCGCCGACCGAGCGCCGCAGCACGTAGCCCAGGCCGTGGGTGCGGTAGACGCGTGCCCCCGCGGCGTGCGCGGCCTTCAGCAGCCCGGCGTCGACCCCCCGGGACAGCGGGGGGAAGCCTCCCGCGTCTCTGAAGGTGTCCCCGGGAAGCAGGATCGTGCCTCCGGCGACGTGCTCGGACCAGGTCTCGCTGATGTAGTCGGTACGGCGGACCGTGGTGTTCAGCGGCTCCAGATAGAAGAACTCGGCCGCGGTGCCGACGATGTCCGCTCCGGCGTAGGAGCGGGCGAGCAGCAGGTCGGCCAGGTGCTCGGGGCCGTACCAGTCGTCGTCGTCCCACTTGGTGAGATAGTCGCCGCCCGCCCTGGACGCGGCCAGGTTGAGCACCTCCCCGAAGGGGGTCTCCTCTCCGGCCTCGACCACCGTGACGGGCAGGGCGCACTCACGCAGCGCCCGCCGGACATCCTCGTGTGCGGCGGGGACCCCGTGCAGGCCCAGCAGGACCTCGACCCGCACCCGGCGCTGCCCGGCGATCTGGCCGAGCGCGGAGCCCAGCAGGTGCGGCCGCATGCTGGACATCACGACGCTGACCGTGGGCGGTGCCGTCTCCGTCCGGCCCGTCCCGGCCTGGTCTCGGAGCCCGTGGCGGCGTAGCCGCACGCTGTGCTCCTCCCTGCGCAGTGCGGTCACCGACCGGAGACCTCCGCCGTCGTCCTCCTCCGGCGCCCAGGCCGCGAGCAGGCGGGCCAGTTCGGGGTCCACCCAGCCCGGCGAGACTGCGGCGTACAGCGGCACCCCGGCCGCGGCCAGGCCGGTGACCGCGCCGAGGGGCACCTCGGAGGCGGGCCACCGGACGGCCAGTCCCCGCAGCGGGCGCAGGCGGGTGATCTCCTCGGTGTCCGGCCGGTCACCGAGCGGCGAGCCGGCCGCCAGCCAGCCCTCACCCGTCCAGGACAGCTCGGCCGTCTCCCCTGCCGCCGAGCGCAGGAAACCCGCCGGTGTGGTGAGAAAGGGCGGGGAGAGGGAGATCGGCTGAGCGGGCACGACCGAAGGATAGCGAGGCAGGAAGATCCCTTCTCACTGCACTTCCCACTTGGCTTATGTGATCACCTTCAATCATTCACAACTGTCACACAGGTCACAGGAACCTTGGAATTTCCTATTCATCGACGTATTCGCACTTGAAGAGCAGATAGCCTCATTTATCCCCCCTCAATGACAGGTAACGACAGAGCGGCACGGAAGGTAAGCGCGGATGCCCACGCCCCGAAAACTGACGCTTCTGGCGGCGACCATCGGTCCGGTGGTTCTGATCGCGCTGGCGCTGCTCGCGGGCACCGATGTCATCTCGGTCACGGCGGCCATCGTGCTCGGCGCGATCGCGACGGTGTTCGCCGTCCAGATGCCGGCGATCGCGACAGTGCGCAGGGTCGACGGCAAGGCCCTGCGGATCGACAACCGCATCAAGCGCTACGAAGCGGAGATGACCACGGTCAAGGCCGCGACCGAGCGGCTGGACCGGCGACTGGACGAGATCGTCGAACTGCTCAGGAAGCACGAGCACAAGCGGGACGAGGACCTGCAGGCGATCCTGGTCTCCCTGGGCGAGGACCGGCTGGTCTCCATACCGCAGCGCCAGGAGATGGAGGAGATGGTCCACGACCTGCTGCCGCGCCTGGCCGCGGTGGAGGCCAGGACCGAAAGGGCCGCCCCGGAGGGAGAGGCGTGAGCGGGGCCGGGCACGGCGACGGCCAGGCCGCCCGGACCGGCGTCCCGCGCGCCGGGGTCAGGCAGAACGACTACGGGTCACTGCTCCCGCCCGACCTGGGCCGATGGGAACCCAGGCTCGGGGTGAGCGTGGTGATCCCGGCGCACGACTGCCAGGAGGCGCTGGACCGCACGCTCGCCTCCCTCGCCGCGCAGACCTACCCCGCGCACCTGATGGAAGTGGTCGTCGTCGACGACGGCAGCGACCCGCCGCTGCGCGTCCCCGAGATCACCCCGGCCGATACCCGCCTCGTCCGGGTGCCGGAAGGCCGCTGGGGACGGGGCTGGGCCCGCCAGACCGGTGCCGCCGCGGCGGGCGGCGACGTCCTGCACTGGGTCGACTCCGACATGATCCTCAACCGGGAGCACGTCGAGGCGCACATGCGCTGGCACCACCTCGTCCGCTACGCCGTCGTGATGGGCGACGTCCGCTTCACCCCCGACGGGGCCGGGCCCCGCGCCGGGGAGGTCCTCTCGGCCGTGGAGTCCGGGGACGCGGAGAAGCTGTTCGACGAGTCCGCGCCGCACGGGTGGCGGGCGACCGTGCTGGAGGAGACCCGGTGGCTGCGGGACGCGGGCGCCGGGGCCTACCGGCTCCACTCGGGGGCCAGCACGTCGGTCCCCGTGGCGCTGCTCCGCTCCGTCGGCGGCGTGAACACCACGCTGAACATGGGCGAGGACACCGATCTCGGCTTCCGCCTCGCGCAGGCGGGCGCGGTCTTCATCCCCGACCCGCAGGCCCGAGGCTGGCACCTCGGCCCGTCCACGGTCATGCTCAGGGAGAAGGAGGTGCACCGGCACAACTGGTCGGTGCTGCCCGACCTCATCCCCGATCTGCGCTGGCTGCGCACCCACCCGCGTAGGAACTGGCTGGTGCCGTACGTGCACGTCGTCGTCGACGCCCGCGGCGCCTGCTACGAGGACGTGCGGGTGAGCGTGGACGCCGCGCTCGCGGGCACCCTCGTCGACGTCGCCGTCACCGTGGTCGGGCCCTGGGCGCGGCTCCCCGCCGGACGCCACTCCTCCCTCGACGAGCCGCTGCTCGATCTGCGCCTGGTGCACAACCTGTACGTCCACGAGCCACGCGTCTCCTTCGCCGAGGAGGCGCCCTCGGGCTCGGCACCCGCGCCGTTCCGCCTCACCTTCCCCGCCGGGTGGGCGCTCGGTGCCGGCAGCCTGGCCGAGCTGGTCGAACTCGCCGAGCGCGAGGGGTACGGGCTGCTGAGCGCTGTGCTCGACGAGGGGGCCACCGGGGTCAGGGCGGCCAGGTTCGAACGCACCGCCGCCTTCGCCAGGGCCGCACTGGTGACCGGAGACGCCCCCGACGGTGACATCGGCAGTGACACCGGCGACGACATCGACAGCGACATCGACATCGACATCGACGGTGTCGTCCACGAGCTGTTCGGCTCCCTGTGGGTGAGCGCCGCCGAGTTCGGCGTGACGACCGCCGGGGAGGCGGAGCCCGTCGCCGGGGACCCCGCGAAGTGGCGGGCCGAGGGCACCAGGTGGAAGCGCGAGGCGGAACGGCTGCGGGGCGAGGTGGAAAGCCTCCGCGCCGAAACCGAGCGCCTGCGGGAGGAGGCCGGGCGCCTGCGGGAGGAGCGGCGGCGCGGTCCCCTGGGCGGGATCATCTCGACGGCCAGGCGGCGGACGGCCACGCCTCGCGGGAAGAGCGGCTGATGTCCCCTCTGATCGATCTTGTACGCACCGCCAGGGAGCGGAACGGCAAGCGGCGCGTCCTCGTCTACTGCGCGGGCTTCGAGGCACTCGGCGAGCTGGAGTCGTACGGGGCGATGGACCTCGACGGCGACCTCGACGGCATCCCTCGCGCAGAGGAGGGCGCCGCGGAGATCCTGGTGCTCGCCCGCACGCCGACCGACCTCCGCAGGGCCGCGAGCCTGCAGTCACTGCTGGCCATGGCCACGCGGGTGGTCGTCGCGGTGGAGGAGACACCGCACTGGTACACCGCGCCGGTGCCTTCGCCCACCCCCGCCCACCGCTGGCGGTCGCTCGTCGAACTCCGTGTCCACCAGCCGGAGCAGCCCGCCTGGGTGATCGAGGCGCGGTTTTCCAAACCGGCACCCGCCGGGCGGACGCTCGCCGCGACCGCCAGGGCGTTCGCGGGACACCGGATGGACGCCGTCGCCGCACCCGTCGCCGGTCTGGCCGGCCCCGGAGCGGTCCACTGGCGTCCCGGCGACCCCAACGCGGCCCCGTCCTCCCCGACGGGACCGGTCCCCGACAGGTTCGGCGCCCGTGGCGCCGACCTGGTCGTGCGTGCGGTCGGCGAGGAGCCGCCCCCCTGGTCCGGCGGCGAGAACCCGGCGGACCGCCCGGTCGCCGAGCTGATGAGCTGGGAGCGGCTCGGCCGCCCCGGCGGTGGCAGGATCCTCCAGGCCGGCCTCGGCGACCTGTCGGAACCCCGGACCATCCCCCCGGTCGACGACCGCTCGGTCAACCCCATGGGCTTCGTCACCGTTCCGTCCCTCGGTATGGCCGACCTGTCCGTGGAATCCGACCGCTGGGCGATCACCTGCGGGGGCGGGATCCTCACCGCCTTCGGAGCCTCCGGCGCCGTCACGGACGTGGACGTCAACCGGATCAGGCAGGTCAGAGGGGTACGGGTGGACTGGCGGCGCGGCCACAGCGGCCCGGTGGCCGCGCTGCGGGTCGTCACGGGGCTGGCCGCGGCCGGGGTACCGCTGGTCTGTGAGGCCGTGCCGCGCTGGGCGGGCGCCCTCGGCCCCGAGCTGGCCGCTCTGATCACCTCGGTCGGCGAGACCGCGCTCAAGGACGACCTGGAGCGCGAGGAGCACAGCATCCGGCTGCGCCGCGAGGCGCTGCGCACCCACGGCGTCCGCGCCCGCTGGGAACAGCTCGGCGCCCCCGCGGCGCCCTCTCCGCCGGTGTCGGTGCTGCTCGCCACCCGCCGCCCGGAGATGGTGGGCTTCGCGCTGGAGCAGCTGTCCAGGCAGCGCGGCGCCGAGTTCGAGGTGATCCTCGCCCTGCACGGCATCCCGGCGACGCATCCCGGCGTGGCCGAGGCGCTGGCCTCCTTCGAGCGGCCGGTCACCGTGTTCGAGGCGGGCGGGGAGGCCGTGTTCGGGGCCGTGCTGAACGAGGCCGCGGCCAGGGCGTCGGGATCGTTCCTGCTGAAGATGGACGACGACGACTGGTACGGGCCCGACTTCGTCTCCGACCTGCTGCTGGCCCACTCCTACTCGGGGGCCCAGGTGGTGGGCATGGTCCCGGAGTTCGTCTACCTCGCCTCGATCGGGGTGACCGTCCACCGAGAGCAGGTCACCGAGCAGATCACCAACTTCATCGCCGGAGGGACCATCTTCGCCGAACGCTCCGCCTTCGAGGCCGTGGGCGGCTTCCGTCCCCTGCCCGGCACGATCGACGCCCAGTTCCAGCACGCCGTGCAGGCCGCCGGCGGGCAGATCTACCGCACCCAGGGCCTGGGTTACATCCTGCGGCGCGGCAACGTCGCCGACCACACCTGGCGCGAGCCGATCGGCACGTTCCTGCGACGCAACAAGCGCCAGTGGCGCGGCTTCCGGCCGAGCGCGCTCATGGAACTCCCCCCGGAGGCGCCGTGAACGCGCCGCACCCCCTCGGGAGGCACCGTACCCGCCGCAGGCCTCTGCCGGAGAGACCGTGAACGCGCCGTACCCGCCGCGGGTTCCGGTCCAGGCCGCCGCGCCGCGGATTCCCGGAAACGACTACGGGGTGCTGCCGGCGCCCGTCCTCGGCGCGTGGGAACCGCACCTGCCGGTGAGCGTGGTGATCCCCGCCAGGGGAGGGCAGGACCGGCTCGATCTCACGCTGGCCGCGCTCTCCGCGCAGACCTATCCCACGCACCTCCTTGAGGTGATCGTCGTGGACGACGGCAGCGCGCCCCCGCTCCGGCTCCCCGAGATCGCTCCCGAGCACACCCGGATCGTCGTCGGCACCCCCGGCCGCCGGGGCATCGCCTGGGCCCTGGAGGCCGGCACCGCCGTCGCGGACGGCGAGGTGATCCACCGGATGGACGCCGACATCGTCTCCTACCGGGAGCACGTCGAGGCGCACATGCGCTGGCACCACCTGGCCGGCTACCTGGTGGTGCTGGGGACGCTGCGCTTCACCCCCCTGGCGGGCACCCCGCCCACCCCCGCCGAGGTCCAGATCGCCGTTTCCAAGGACAGGGCGGACTCCCTCTTCACCGAGGACCCCGAGCACGGGCACGACTGGATCGGCGAGCTCGTCACCGCCCACCGCGGCTTCCGCGACGCGCCCAGCTCGCTGCTGCACCGCGTCCACGTGGGCGCGACGGTCTCGCTGCCGGCCGCCCTGCTGAGGGAGGCCGGAGGGCTGGACACCTCCCTGACGCTCGGCGAGGACACCGAGCTCGGCTACCGGCTCACCCAGACGGGCGCGGTGTTCGTCCCTGACGCCGAGGCGCTGAGCTGGCACCTGGGCACGACGACCGCCATGCGCAGGCCCGCGGACGTCAGGCGGCACAACGACCCGTTCATCGCCGACCGGGTCCCCTACCGGCGCCATCTGCGCACCGACGCGGGCCGGCAGTGGCTGGTCCCCTACGTCGACGTGGTGGTGGATGCCCAAGGCGCCTGTTTCGAGGATGTCAGGGCGAGCGTCGACGGGGCACTGGCCGGCAGCCTGCCCGACGTGCACGTCACCCTGACCGGGCCGTGGGCGTCACTGGAAGGCGAGCGTCGCGCCCCGCTGGACGACCCGCTGCTCGACCTGCGGCTGCTGCGCGGCCAGTACGCCCACGACGGCCGTGTCTCCTTCGCCGAGCGGGTCCCGGTGACCTCGGCGCCCGCGCCGTTCCGGCTCGTCTGCCCGGCCGGATGGGTACCGGGGACGGAGTCCGTGGCCATGCTGGTCGAGCGGGCGGAGCAGGACGACGAGGGCCTGCTGCTCGTGGCGCTGGACGAGGACGAGTCCGGAGTCCTGGCCGCCCGTCTGGAGCGGACCTCCTCCGTCGCGAGGGCTGGGCGCGTGGCCCGCGAGGGCGAGTCGCTCGACGACGTGATCGCCGACCTGCACGGCGCGACCTGGCTGGACGCGGAGTCCTGGCGGCTGCGGCCGGCGGCGCGCGCCTACCCCTACTGGGCCACGAACCGCAACCGGGAGGCCGTGCGCTGGCGCGCGGCGGCCGAGTCGCGCGCGCGGGAGGCCGAGCGGGCCCAGCGGCAGGTCGCCAAGCTCAAGGCCGAGCTCAAGGAGTTGCGTGCCGTGGCCGCCAAGGGCCACCGCGACACCGTCAGGTGGAAGGAGAAGGCCGAGCAGCGCCGCCTGGAGGCGGTCGCCCTGCGCCAGGCCCGGCAGCGTTCCCTGCTCGGCCGCGCCGCCCGCGGCCTCCGCAGGCTCACCGGGGGCTCCTGACCGCCCTCACCCGTGCCGTTTCCGGGCGACGGCCCACCCCGCGCCGTTTCCGGGCGACGGCCCACCCCGCGCCGATGCCGGGCGACGACCCTCCGGCCCGGTCCTCCTGCCCGGCCCTCCGCGGATCCGAGGGGTCCTGACCGCGCCCGGGTCGCCGCTCAGCCGGGCAGGGGGCGGTAGCGGGCGCCGACGGCGCTTTGCAGTGTCTTCACGACGGTGCCGCGGGACTTGCGGGCCGCCAGCCAGTCGAGGAACCCGTTCAGGCGTTCGGGAGCCACCGAGTAGAGCCCGCAGCGGTCGCAGACGCGATGGAACACCAGCGGAACCAGGCCGCCACCGCCCTTCTCCGCGTTGAGGACCTGCTGTTTCATGTGTCGCAGCAGGGTGTCCTCACGGACGGAGCCGGGCGTGCGGATCTCGTAGCGGTCCCTCGGGCGCATGGTCTCGCTCGCCGGGCAGCCGGGGCACCCCCACTCCCTGAGCCCTCCGACCGAGCGGGCCGCGTCGTAGCCGCACCGCCTCGCCACCGCCTTGGCGTCGGCGTCGACCGCGCCGAACGGGTAGGCGAGGGTGGCCGGCCGGTACCCCCACGCCACCAGCCTGGAGCGGTCGTCGCAGATCTGCCCCTCCTGCTCGCTCCGGGTCAGCTCGGTGAGGCGGACGTGGGTCAGCGTGTGACCGCCGATCTCGTGGCCCTTCTCGGCTATCGCGGCGAGCCGGCGCCGGGTCAGCTTGAGCTCGCCGCCGATGGTGTCGGTGTTGACGTAGAACGTTCCACGCATGCCGTGTCTCTCCAGCATGCGGGCCACGGCCAGGTGTGTGGAGTCACCGTCGTCGAAGGTGAGCGAGACGACGGTCCCGGCCTTCTTCGAGGGTTTCGCGGTCTTCGCGTGAGCGACCGGTCCCGGCGCCATCGCGATGGCCAGCGCCGTGGAGAACACAGCCACCCGACGAAAGATCTTCACGGTGGGCTCTCCTTCCCGGAATAGCAAATAAAGCGTAAAAAAACACCATATAAGCCTATAGAGACCACCGAATTATCCGTTATCAAATCCCCAGGAACCCGATACCGACCCGGCATGGCACCGCCCGGTGAGTCTGCCGCAAAGAGCTTTGCGGCAGACTCACCGGGCGGTGCCGATCATCGAAGTCCCGGGGGCGTGTGCCGGGAAGGTTCACCCGGCCGGAGCGGCGGTCACCGCGCTACGGAGTCTCCTCGCCCTCCACCCGCATGACGCTCACCACGTCGCGGACGATGTCCAGCTCGCGCAGGCCCTCGATGGTGGCCGAGAGCGCGGCGTCGCCGGCCCGGTGGGTGACCAGCACGAGCTGGGCGTCCGCGCCGTGCCCCTCCTGACGAACGGTCTGGATGGAGACGTCCTGCTTGGCGAACATGTCGGCGACCCGGGCGAGCACACCGGGCTTGTCGGCGACGTCCAGCGAGACGTGGTAGCGCGTGACGGTCTCGCCCATCGGGTGCACGGTCAGGTCCGCGTAGGTGGACTCCTCCGGGCCCCGGGTGCCCGCCAGCACGTTGCGGGCCACCGCCACGATGTCGCCCAGCACCGCGCTCGCGGTCGGTGCGCCGCCGGCGCCCGCGCCGTAGAACATGAGCTGACCGGCGGACCGCGCCTCGACGAACACCGCGTTGTACGCCTCGCGGACCCCCGCCAGCGGGTGCGTCCTGGGGATCATGGCCGGATGGACCCGTACGCCGAACGACCTGCCGTCCTCCGAGCGGGCACAGATCGCCAGCAGCTTGATGACGTAGCCCATCGCCTTCGCGCTGGCCACGTCCGTCGCGGTGATCTCGGTGATGCCCTCGCGGTGCACGTCGGCGGCCGTCACCCGGCTGTGGAAGGCGATCCCGGCGAGGATCGCGGCCTTGGCCGCGGCGTCGAAACCCTCCACGTCGGCGGTGGGGTCCGCCTCGGCGTAGCCCAGCGCCTGGGCCTCCCCCAGCGCGTCGGAGAACGAGGCTCCACTGGAGTCCATCTTGTCGAGGATGTAGTTGGTGGTGCCGTTGACGATGCCGAGCACGCGATGGACGTGATCCCCGGCGAGCGACTCGCGCAGCGGGCGGACCAGCGGGATCGCACCCGCGACGGCCGCCTCGAAGTAGAGGTCGGCGTTGCCGGCCCTGGCCGCGGCGTGGATCGTCGCGCCGTCCTCGGCGAGCAGCGCCTTGTTGGCCGTGACGACGGACTTGCCGCTGTTCAGCGCGGCCAGGATGAGCGCCCTGGCCGGCTCGATTCCACCGATCACCTCGATGACGATGTCGATGTCGTCTCGGGCGACCAGGGCCTCGGCGTCGGTGGTGAGCAGGGCGGGGTCCACGTCGGCGTCCCGCCTGCGGCCCAGGCGCCGCACGGCGACCCCGGCCAGCTCCAGCGGTGCCCCGATACGGGCGGCGAGGTCGTCGGCCTGCTCGTGCAGGAGCCTGACCACCTGGGAGCCGACGACTCCGCATCCCAGAAGCGCGACTTTCAGCGCCATACGATCACGCTCCCCTCTCGCCCACGCCACGCACGGGTTTCTCGGCCGCTCCTGGTCGTTTCACAGCTGTCCTCTCAGCAGGTCGTCCTCGGTCTCCCGACGGACGATCACGCGGGACACCCCGTCCTTGACCGCGACCACGGCGGGCTTGGGGAGGTAGTTGTAGTTGTTGACGAGCGAGCGGCAGTAGGCGCCGGTGCCCGCGACGGCGATCAGGTCGCCGGTGGCCAGGTCGGCGGGGAGCCACAGGTCCCGCACGACGATGTCGCCGCTCTCGCAGTGCTTGCCGACCATACGGGAGAGCATCGGCTCGGCGGCGCTCTCCCTGGAGGCCAGGCGCGCGGTGTATTCGGCCCCGTAGAGGGCGGTGCGGAGGTTGTCGCTCATGCCGCCGTCGACGCTGACGTAGGTGCGCAGCCCCTCGACGTCCTTGATCGTGCCGACCTCGTAGAGCGTCACCCCCGCGCGTCCGGCGATGGCCCTGCCCGGTTCGACGGTGAGCTTGGGCACCGGCAGGCCGGCGCCCCTGGCCACCTTGCTGACGATCTCCCGAAGGCTGTCGGCGATCTCCTTGACGTCGGGTGCCGTGTCACCGTCGACGTACGGGATGCCGTAGCCGCCGCCGAGGTCGAGCTCGGGCAGCACGACGTCGTGCTCGTCCTTGATCTGCACCAGGAGCTTGGCCAGACGTGCCGCGGCCACCTCGAACCCGGCTGTGTCGGTGATCTGGGAGCCGATGTGGGAGTGCAGGCCGACGAGCTCCAGCTGGGGCAGGGCGAGGATCCGCCTGGCCGCCTCGGCCGCCGCGCCGGAGCTCAGCGAGAAGCCGAACTTCTGGTCGTCGTGGGCCGTCGCGATGAACTCGTGGGTGTGGGCCTCGACACCCACGGTGACCCGGATCATCACCCGAGGGCGCCTGCCGTGCTTGTCGGCGAGGAAGCCCAGGCGGGCGATCTCCTCGAAGGAGTCGGCCACGATGTGCCCGACACCGGTCTCGACGGCCCTCTCCAGCTCGGCGAGCGACTTGTTGTTGCCGTGCATGGTGATCCGCTCGGGCGGGAACCCGACGCTGAGCGCGACGGCGAGCTCGCCGGCGCTGCACACGTCGAGGCCGAGGCCCTCCTGCATGATCCAGCGGGCGACCTCGCGGCACAGGAACGCCTTGCCGGCGTAATGGACCTCGCCCCCGGAGAAGGCGCTCGCGTAGTCGCGGCAACGGGAGCGGAAATCCTCCTCGTCCACCACGTAGAGCGGGGTGCCGTGCTCGGCGACCAGGTCCCTGACGTCCACGCCGCCGACCGTGATCGAGCCGTCGGCGCGGCTCGACGTTCGCGGCCAGATGGTCGGGTCGAGCGTGTTCAGGTCGGCGGGTGCGTGCGGAGGGCGCTCCTCGGGCAGCACTTCGGCATGCCGGTCACCGGCGGGATGGGCGAATCGACTCACCCGATCGAGGCTATCGGACCCGGTGATCCCCCTGAGACGATTGCCCACCTATCGAGACGCGGCCACCCTCGAATACGCGAATTTTTTACGTTATTGACCACTTTCGCGACATATTTTAATGTCGCACCGCGATCTGATCTTCAGGAGACCTGCTCGGCGGGAGCGCCCCAGGTGTTGCAGGCCGCCACCGTGCCGCCCTCCTGGCCGTGCCGCATCCACTCGGCTCTGCTGGCGCCCGAGCCGTGCGACTGCCGGTAGGCCGCCTCCGTATCGTCCTCGGCGCCGGAATCGCGCCCGGCGAAGCCGCGCAGGCTCTTCAGCCGGCGTGGCGCGGCGATGCGCAGCGTCGCCGCCGCCAGGCAGTCCGCCTGGAGTTCGAGCCGCCGCGACCACGCCTCGTCGAAGGCCTCGGAACCGCCCTGGTCGGCGATCCCGCTGACCTCCTGAACGTGGTGGGCGTACTCGTGCGCGAGCGTGAACATCATCGGGAAGACCCGCTCGTCCTCGACCAGCACGTTGACGACGTGGGAGTCGGGACAGTAGACCCCGGCCCAGTCGTAGTCGTCGATCCCGCAGGCGGCCTCCTCGGAGGCGGCGATCAGCCGCACCTCCTCCGGCGCCGCGTAGTCGATGCCCGCCTTCGCCAGGGTGACCGCCCACATCCGGTCCAGGCACCCGGAGAGGGCCTTCAGCGACGCGCGGGCGTCGGCGTCGAGGTTTCGCGGGAGTGTGCCGCAGCGGGCGTCGATCGGCCCCGTCTCCTCGTAGAGGCGGTGCTTCGCCGCGACCGAACGGGGCGAGCCTGGCGCGGTTCCGAGGAGTTCACGCAGATCGTCGCCGAGGTAGACGAGCCCACCGGAGATCACCGCGAAGGCGAGCAGGGTCGGCAGCACCCGCCGGATCATCCCGGGGCGGCGCGGCTCGTACGCCTCCCAGTCGCGGGGACCGCCCATTCGCCTCTCCCCTGATCCCTTTGATCTTCTTTGAGAGGGTCTATCACAATCTGTCGGGGGCTGTCTCACCAAGCACGGCCAGCGCCTCGGCCAGCACGTCACGTACGGCCCGCGCCAGGCGCACGCGGGCGGCGTGCAGCTCCGACGGCTCCTCGTCACCGACGGGAAGCGCGGCGGCTCCCTCGAAGGCGTCGTGGTAGGCCAGGGCCAGGTGCTCGGCGTAGGCGGCCCACCCGGGATCCCGGCTCACCCGCCTGCCGGGCACCTCGGCCAGCGACCTGAGCACCGCCCTGTCCCTGCGGCCGTCGAGCAGCTCGGGCCTGAAGGCTCCGCCGACGCCCAGTTCCACCGCCCAGCGCTGCACGGCGACCGCCCGCGCGTGCGCGTACCTGACGACGAATCCGGGGTTGGCCCACGTCCTGGGGAGGTCGGCCCACGGGGATGTGCCCGTGACGGGCGGGACGCGCGCGCCGATCTCCGTGACGAGCTCGCCGGGCACGGACACCGCGATCTCCAGGAAGCCACCGGCCAGGACCCGGACGGCCGCGATCCCCGGCAGCGCGCGGAGCCACCCGGCCATCTGTTCGGGGGCCTCTCCCCGGCGCAGCGCGGCCGGGGAGACGTAGATCGCCTCCTCGGCCCACGTCCCCCTGGGGATCGGCGGCAGGCCGAGGACCTCGCCGAGCGCGCCGGGCGTCATCCCGGCAGCCTAGCCGTCCGCCGCCCACAGATCCCGTGCAGATCCCGTGCAGATCCCGCCCGGACGGCCCCGGCTCCCGCCGCCGCAGGGCCGGGGCCCGACTCCGGACCCTTGCCTGGCCCTTCCCTGGCCCTTCCCTGGCCCTTGCCGCTACCTGGCCCTTCCCAGGCCCTTCCCTGGCCCTTGCCGCTACCTGGCCCTTCCCAGGCCCTGACCGGCCCCTTGCCGCGCTCTCCCGCACCCTTCCCTGGCCCTTGCCGCGCCCTGACCAGGCGGACCGAGGATGTACGACGGTCAGATCAGGGCGTGCGGGTCGGCCGGGCCGTAGTCGACGAGCTGGGCCGAGCCGAGCAGCCAGCGGTCGCGGTCACGGAGGCAGACGTAGCCGAAGCGGTCGGCGGAGAAGACCTTGATCCCGTCCGCACGGCACTGGCGCATCAGCACCTCGGCCCAGTTCTCCGAGACGTCGGCGAAGCCGATGCCGCGCAGCACCGTGCGGCGGGCCAGCAGGGTGGCACCCGCGACATCGGGGAGGTAGGAGTACTCCGCCGAGGGCTGGCGCAACACCGTCGCCGCGACGTCGCGCAGGTGGGCGTAGTAGGCCGCCTTGCCGACGATGTCGGCGCTCGTGAACAGGAACGCCCGGCTGAGATCGGTCAGGTAGTGCTCTCCGTACCGGTCACGGGCGTCCATGACCGCCACCAGGTCGCCCTGGCACAGGTCGAGGGCGCGGTTGAGCATGCCGCCCGTGGTGAGTCCGGGGTCGGGGCGGCGTACCGTGACGTGCACCTGTTCGGGCAGCGCGGCGCGGGCCCGCGCCGCGGCGTCGGGAACGTCCGACAGCAGCACCAGCTGGACGACTCCCTTCTGCGGCGCGATCTGGGCCAGCGTGTGCTCCAGGTCGCCCCGGTCGATCATGATCACCGAGATGTTCAGGGTGGCCCGGCCGCTGGGCAGGCCGATCGCCTCCAGCAGGTCGTCGACCTTGTTGGTCATCGTGCCCGAGGCGTACGCCTGGCGGAGCGCCAGGTGAGCCCGGCGCGGGTCGGGATCGGTGCCGATGGAGGTTCCACAGGCGGCCAGCTCGGCCATCCGCCAGGGCTCCGTGCCCGGCGGGCAGTCGACCGCGACGGGCCAGCGGTAGGAGGTGAGCACGTCCGGATACGACAGATGCCCGGGGAGCAGCTCCTCCAGCGAGAGCACCCGCTCGAACCGATCCCCGACCAGTGGCAGCGGGTTGTGCACACGCGGCTGGATGGCGAAGGGCAGGATTCCCAGTGAGGGCGCCCGGCGGCCCGGCTCGGGCTCCTGGGCCGCCAGCGCGGCGCCCCAGGCCCTCACGGACTTGGGCAGCGCGGTCACGACGTGCTCGAACAGCCTGGCCGCGGCGGTGAAGTCGGCCGCCTCGCCCCCGGTGTGCCAGAAGACCGTGCGGATGCCCCGCTCCCCGCACCAGGACAGCAGGGCGCGCAGCCCCTGCCCCGGCCGGCGCAGCTCCTGCGCCCACGGCCCCTCGGTCACCGACTCGACCAGCAGCAGGTGCGGGACCTCTGCCGCCAGCACCCGGGCGAAGTCCTTCGGCGTGAAGCCGGTGCTCTGGCGCCACTCGTAGCGCAGCAGTGCCTCGCCGTGCGGTGAGGAGATCACGGCGGCGGTCAGGTGCGGGCGGGTGTTCGGCCCGGTCGGGACGCGGAACGGCTTGAGCTTGACCGACCTGCCGCCGACGGTTCTGACCGAGCTGGTGGCCTGGAAGGACGCCCCGGGCACCGGCGCCTTGTCACCGCTCTTGCGCGGCACCGGCTGGCGCTTGGGAGCGGTCGGGCGTTTGGCGGGCTTGGCCGCCCCGCGCAGGCCCCGCGCCAGCCGCACCGGGTTGCTCTTGCCGGTCTTGATCGCGTCGCCGAGCCGGGACCAGCGGGCCACCTGCACCGAGGAGAGCTTCCACCTGGCCACCTCGGCCTGGTAACGCTGCTCCGCCAGGTCCCTGCGGAGCTTCTCCTCGGCCGCGTTCGCGGCCTCCAGCCGCTCCTCGGTCTCGCTGAGAAGTTCTCGCACCCCGCGCAGTTCCTCGGCCACCCGCTCCGCGTCAGCGATCTTGGCCTGTGCCGCGTCAAGCAGCCGGGCCAGCTCGGAGGCCCGTTCCGCGTGAGCCACCGCCTCCCGTAACGCCTGCCGTGTGCTTTCGAGTTGGTCGCCCGCCACGCCGTCCTCCGTTTCCTCAGCCGGGCGAAAGGATACCCTTTGCTCAATCGCGACACAGAGGAGTCAGCACGGTGCAGTGGCCGACGTTCAATGTGAGGCCGTACGTCTGCGGCGGCATCGGACACCTCGACGAGGCCGTCCTGGAGACGCTGCGCGGGGCGGGGCCGCGGGTCAGACCCGCCGTCCAGGACCAGGGCGCGGCCTTGTTCAGTTCCTCCCCGCTGCCGCCCTATCAGCGGGACGAGCACACCTGGGCCTTCGCCTGGGGGGAGCGCAAGCCCGGTGGGGCGGCGCCGTGGATCACCGTGGCCGAGACCTACGAGACGCCCGGCCTGATCGACGACGGCGAGCGGATCACCCTGCACGCCGGTGGCCTCGGCCTCGTGGACGTCTACTACCTGTTCCGCGGCGGGGCCCTCTACTTCTCCTCGCTGCTCGAACCGTTGCTCTCCCTGGCGCGCACCCCGTACGAGATCAACTGGGACGCCTGGGCCTCGATCATCCAGCTGACCTTCCCGCTGCGCGACGACACCCCGTACACGCAGGTGAAGCGGCTGGCCGGGGCGAGCGCGATGGTCTTCGACCGGGCGTCGGGCCGGATCTCCGTCGAGCGGATGCTGCCCCGGTGGCTGCGCGAGGAGCCGTACGAGGCGGGCAGGTCCGCCGGGGAGATCCTGGAGATCCTGCACGAGGTCTACAAGGAGCTCGACGGGCGCCCGCTGCTCGTACCGGTCAGCGGCGGCTACGACTCGCGGCTGCTCTGCTCGGTGGCGGTGGCGCGCGGCGCCGACGTGGAGTCGTGGACGACCAGCCCCGACGACGGCACCGACACCGACATCGTCTTCGCCAAGGCGATAACCCGCGAGCTGGGCGTGCGCCATCGGGTGATCCCCCAGGACGCCGCCGCCTACCCCGACGACGCGCTGGCCGCGGCGCGGCGGCTGGAGTTCCTCACCCCGCACCACGCCTGGTACACCCCTTTCGCCCGCGAGGTGCACGGGGCGGGGCGGACCCTGGTCGACGGGCTGGCCGGAGGGCCGCTGCTGAAGAACTTCATGGTCAGCGGGGCCGCGCTGGAGGCCTCCACGCAGGCCGAGCGCAAGGCCGCGCTGCTCGGCTCGCTGGCGCTGGGCTCCCCCTCCACGCCCTTCCTGTCCGAGCGGGCCGAGGAGTGGATCACCGACAGCGTCGGGCACGCCTTCACCCAGTCGACCTCCATGCTCAACGGTCACCGGGCGGAGTTGCCGCTGTCGGTCCTGCACACCAGGACGGCGCGGGGCATCGCCCGCTCCCCGGTCAACCTGGTCGGCCCCGAGGTCTCGTTCACGGCGCCGTTCATGCACCCCGACTTCTTCGACGCGGCGCTCTCCGTGGGGGTGAACCGCAAGGACCAGGGGCGTTTCTACCGCGAGCTGCTGTACGCGGCCGACCCGCGCGTGGCCGCGCTGCCCTCCACCAACGTGGTCAAGCAGCCGCTGGTGCGGGTCCCGCTCCGCTCGGCCGCCGCACCCGCCAGGGAGTACGGCCACCGGATGCTCACCCTCGTCGCCGACGCCGTGCCCTCGCTGCTGTCCGAGCGGTTCCACGCCGTGATCGCCGAGGGCCCCGACGGCCTGACCCGGTTCAACGGCTGGAACGACCGCTTCTGGGTACGCGGCCTGGTGCTGTTCGGCGCCTGGCTCGGCGACTACCGGGACCGCCTCCCCGACCTCACCCCGCCCTGGGACTGACCTCCCGACGCCGTCCACCCGCCGGGTCCGTACCACACGGCCCGGCTGAGCCTTCCCGCGCCCCCGGAATCGGATTCCGCCCCCTCGCAGAAGACTGAAACGCGTCCCCGTCCGGCGACGCGCGCGCCTGCCGGGTCCGCGGACATAAGCCGAGGTCACCCCCTTGGGGCGTGTCATGTTTCGCGCAGGAAAACGGTGAGCGACGCGGCGATTACGCGGGCACGGCGCGATGCGCGCCGCGATTCCGTGGGGCGGGGGCGGCGTACCACGCCAAGGGGGCTTCGAGAGGTTCGGTCGGCTGGTAGTGTTCGGCCCAGAAAGCGCCACAACGGATGGCTCCGAATCACAAATTCGGCCCATCCAAGGCCATGGAGCTCGTGGGGATGACGGCTCCCGGCGGCGCGGTCACCAAACATCATCAGCCGGAGCTTCCGGTGACTTCGTCCTGCCCTTCATCACCGTGAGCGAGAACACGATGAATCCATCCCCCCTCCCCTCCCCTTCCCCGGAGTCAGTGGCCGAGGACTTCGTCTCGGCCGACCCCCGGTGGTACAAGCGCGCGGTCTTCTACGAGGTGCTGGTCCGCGGGTTCAAGGACTCCAACGGCGACGGCACGGGTGATCTGCGCGGCCTCATCGAGAAGCTGGACTACGTCCAGTGGCTCGGCGTCGACTGCCTGTGGCTGCTTCCGCTGTACGAGTCTCCCCTGCGTGACGGCGGTTACGACATCTCCGACTACATGAAGATCCTGCCGGACTTCGGCGATCTCGGAGACTTCGTGGAGCTGATCGAGTCGGCGCACCGGCGGGGCCTGCGCATCATCACCGACCTGGTGATGAACCACACCAGCGACAAGCACCCCTGGTTCCAGGCGTCCCGGCACGACCCCGAGGGCCCGTACGGCGACTTCTACGTCTGGTCCGATCATCCGACCGGGTATCCCGACGCGCCGATCATCTTCGTCGGCGCCGAGGAGTCCAACTGGACCTATGACCCGGTCCGCAAGCAGTACTACTGGCACCGCTTCTTCCACCACCAGCCGGATCTGAACTACGAGAACCCGGCGGTCCAGGAGGCCATGCTGGAGGTCCTGCGTTTCTGGCTGGACCTGGGCATCGACGGCTTCCGTCTCGACGCGGTGCCCTACCTCTTCGAGCGCGAGGGCACCGACTGCTCCGGCCTGCCGGAGACCCACGCCTACCTGAAGAAGGTCCGCGCCGAGGTCGACCGCCTCTACCCCGACCGGGTGCTGCTGGCCGAGGCCAACGGCTGGCCCGAGGACGTGGTCGAGTACTTCGGAGATCCCGCGGCCGGCGGCGACGAGTGCCACATGGCCTTCCACTTCCCGCTCATGCCGCGCATCTTCATGGGCGTGCGGCGGGGCAGCCGCGAGCCGATCTCCGAGATCATGTCGCGGACCCCGAAGCTCCCCGAGAGCGGCCAGTGGGGCATCTTCCTCCGTAACCACGACGAGCTGACGCTTGAGACGGTCACCGAGGAGGAGCGCGACTACATGCACTCCGAGTACGCCAAGGACCCGCGCATGCGAGCCTACCTCGGCATCCGGCGCCGCCTCGCCCCGCTGCTGGAGAACGACCGCGACCAGATCGAGCTGTTCACCGCACTGCTGCTCTCGCTGCCCGGCTCCCCGGTCATGTACTACGGCGACGAGATCGGCATGGGTGACAACATCTGGCTGGAGGACCGCGACGCGGTCCGCACCCCGATGCAGTGGAGCCCCGACCGCAACGCGGGCTTCTCCACGGCCGATCCCGGACGCCTCTACCTGCCCGCCGTGATGGACCCGATCTACGGCTACCAGGCGGTCAACGTGGAGGCGCAGCAGCGGAACCCCGCCTCGCTGCTCCACTTCACCAGGAACATGCTGGCGATCCGCCGGGAACACCCGGTCTTCGGCACCGGCGTCTACAACGAGCTGTGGTCCAGCAACCCGGCGGTGCTCAGCTTCGTCCGTGAGGACGGGGACGATCTGATGCTCTGCGTCAACAACCTGTCGAAGTATCCGCAGCCGGTCGAGCTCGACCTGTGCCGCTTCGCGGGGATGACCCCCGTCGAGGCCAGGGGCGGGGTGCACTTCCCCTCGGTGGGCACCCTGCCGTACCTGCTGACCCTGCCGGGTCACGGCTTCTACTGGTTCTCGCTCAGGCCCTGAGAACGGCTTTCGAGGGTAGCCCCGGGACACGTGTTCCGAGGCTACCTGGCCGTTACCGGGACCTGGGCGCGGGCCGCGCGGGCCGCCGGGATCAGCGTCACCAGCAGGGCGGACCCGACCGCGACGAGCACCGCGACGGCGAGCGTCAACGCCGAGGGCGTACGGCCGATGCCGGCACCGACGCCGCTGGTGTGGCCCTGCAGGTCGATCAGCCCACTGACCAGCGAGGCCCCCGCCGCGGCGCCCGCGACCACGCCCAGCACGATCAGCAGGCCGGTCCCGGTGACCAGGGTGGCGGCCACCTGTCTGGGCGTGAGGCCCATGGCCTTGAGCACCGCGAGGTCCAAGGCGTGGTCGCGCAGGCCCAGGGCACCGGCCGTGAGGAGGTTGGCCAGGCCCAGCAGGGCGAGCACGCCGATCAGCGCCACGATCACCACCCGGATGATCGCGAGCCGCTCCGCCGGATTGACCACCCGGTGCACCTCAAGGGTCTCTCCCGAGGCGGCCAGCAGCCGTGCCCGGACCTCGGCCGGGTCCGCCCCCTGCCTGAGCACCAGGCTGTAGAACTGCGGCGGCTCCGCGTCCTTGGCCGCGAGACTGTCGATGCCGAAGGAGAGCACCTCTCCGTCCTGGTCGGGCTCCACCACCCGGCCCACCAGGTGCACGATCAGCGGGGTGCCGCCCACGGTCAGCCGGACCCGGTCGCCGATCCTCACCCTCAGCAGGTCGAGCAGCCCCTGCCCGGCGACCGCCTCTCCCCTGGCGGCGTACATCCGGCCCTCGACCACCGAGAACGGGTACGGCTCGGCCGAGGTACCCGCGGCGCGGGCCAGCACGCTCCTGGTCTGCTCGGGCTCCAGGGCGAGCACCTCGGCGCCGGGATAGGCGGCCAGCACCTCGGGGTCGGCCCTGGCGATCCTGAGGGCCTCGTCGGCGGGGAGGTTGTCCGGGCGCACCGTGAGCGCCGCCGCCTGGCCCACCCGCTCGGGGTGGCGGCGGAAGTCCTCCAGGGTGGCCCAGCAGCCGAGCCCGATGGTGATCATCATCATCGGGATCGCGACGCCGAAGATGCTCAGGAACGCCGGGCCCCGCCTGGTGAAGGCGTCGCGGGTGCCCAGGACCAGGGCGGGCGGCAGCCGCAGCAGGAGCGCCAGCCTCGCCAGCCTCGACAGGTGCCCCCGGGGCGGCGCCGCAGGGGCCGCGGGGATGGGAGGGGTGCGCCCGCCGCGCCAGGCCGGCAGGGCCACCGCCACGCAGACCACCACGGCGGTGCCACCGGCTATGGCGAGCAGCGGGACCGGCGAGAGCGGCAGGATCGGCACCCCGTCCAGGACGAACGAGGCGGCGACCTGACCGCAGAGGAGTCCGATGACGATGCCGAGCAGCCCGAGCGCGCCGTGCTCGGCCATGAGCACCGCGAAGACCTGGCCCCGGGTGTAGCCGAGGGACTTGAGGGTGGCGATGTCGCGGGTCTGGGCCAGCACCCGGCCGCCCACCGCGTTGGCGATGGCGAGCGCGGCGGCCACCAGCCCGGTGATGCCGAACAGCGCGAGCAGCAGGCCGAGCAGCCGGTTGTCCAGCTCCATCGAGGCCCGGACCTCGCGCCAGGTGGACATCCGCTGGATCTTCCCCTCCAGGAGGGTGACGGCACCGTGGGCGGCGGGCAGCGTGGCCTCGCCGTCGGCCAGGCGCAGCCCGGTGACCGACTCGCTGCGGCCCAGCGCGGGCTCGACCCGCGCCAGGACGGGCCCGAGCGTCCAGGCCAGGCCGGGCGTCCACTCGGGGTAGAAGCCCTGGTCGGCGCTGTCGGCCAGGCCGACCACGATGAGCGGGTGGGTGGCGCCGTTGAGCCCCGTCACCGGGAAGGGGCCGCCCACCCTCAGGTCGAGCGCCCTGGCGAAGGAGCGCTCGACGACCACTCCGTCGGTGTCGCCGGGGCGGAGCGGGCGCCCCTCCCGGATCAGGGGGACCGCGACCCTCGGCGGCGTCGCGGACATCTCGCGCAGCGCCACCGGCGACTTCTTCCCGTCCAGGGTGAGCGTGACCGGGGCCGACCGGTAGGGGCCGGCCACCTGGACCACGCCGGGGAGTCTCGACAGCGCGGCCACCTCGGGGGCGTCCCTGGTGTGTATCCACACGTGCGCTCCCCTGGACTCGGCGAACAGGCCGCGCCACGGGTTGGTGCCGTCCTCAAGCAGGGTCGCGGAGGTGATCAGCGCCGTGACGATCCCGGCCACGGCCAGCACCGTCAGCAGCGCCTGTGCCCTGCGCGCCCGCAGGTCGGCCCGGATCCACCGGTAGGAGGCGCGGACGGTGCTCATCGCGACGCGCCGGCCGGGGAGGCCGCGAACCCGGCGGGCCGCGAGAGCGCGGGCCGGACGGTCCCCGCGGGCAGGATCCGGGGAGAGGGGGGGGCGCATCGGTCAGCCTCTCAGTTCGACGACGTCGCCCGCGCTGCCCTTGGGACGGCGGCGGACCAGGCCGGCGCCGCCGTCGTCGACGACCTGACCGTCCAGGAGGGAGACCACCCGGTCGGCCAGGCTCGCCACCCGGGCGTCGTGGGTGACCATGATGACGGTCTGGCCCTCGCGGTGGACCTCGCCGAGCAGGCGCAGGACGTCGCGGGTGTTGCGGCTGTCGAGGTTGCCCGTGGGCTCGTCCGCGAGCAGCAGGCTCGGCTTGTTGGCCAGCGCGCGGGCCAGCGCGACCCGCTGCTGCTCGCCTCCGGCGAGCTGGGCGGGCGCGGCGTCGGCGCGAGCGGTCAGGCCGAGCTCGCCGAGAAGGTACTCGCGGCGCCGGCGGGCCTCGCGCGCGCTGACCCCGGCCAGCAGCGCGGGCAGCTCGACGTTGTCGGCCACGGTCATGTTGGCGACGAGGTTGAAGAACTGGAAGACGAAGCCGATCTTCCGGCGGCGGAGCAGCGCCCAGGCGCTCTCGTTCAGCGTGTCGGCCCGCTGCCCGTCGAGCCAGATCTCGCCGCTGGTCCTGGCCTCAAGACCGCCGATCATGTGGACCAGCGTGGATTTGCCCGACCCGGACGGCCCCATGACCGCCACGAACTCCCCCGCGCTCACCCGCAGGTCGACCCCCCGCACGGCGGGCACCGGCACCCCGCCGTCCTGGTAGATCTTGACAAGGTTGACTGTGTCGACCACGGGAGAAATCAACTCAGGTCCTCCTGGCAGCGTTCGAGCCAGTCGAGGTCGGCCTGGAGGTGCAGCATGGCCCCCTCGACCAGCAGGAGCGCGACCCGATTGCCCGGATCGGTCTGCTGCGCGAGTTCGTTGAGGTCACGCATGAGTCCGAGGTAGTGACGGCGCTGGCGGTTGATCATCGCCATCCTGTCGGCGATGCCGGTCATCGGGGCCAGCACGAGTTTCATGAAGAACTCGTCCCGGACCCGGGGCCCCTCGGTGGGCTCGTCCACCCACGTGTCGAGGATCTCGCGGCCCGCGGCCGTCAGGTAGTAGACCTTCTTGTTCGGCCGGTTGGACTGCTCGACGTCCACGGCGCGCACCAGACCGTCCTTCTCCAGACGGCCGAGCGTAACGTAGATCTGCCCGATGTTCGGTGAAGGGTAGGCGCTACCGAAGATCTGTTCAAGCGCCTGTTTGAGCTCGTAGCCGTGGGCAGGTTCCTTCGCGAGGAGCGCCAGCAGCATCAGCCGCACGCCCCACCTCCTCGGAAAGCTCGTTACGTGAGCGTTACGTGTTCATCCGTTGACGATGATGTTATCGCTATGCATAACATGCATGCATCTACCTAACGCGTATGTAAACAGCTGGAAATCAGGAGGAAACGGTGCGCCGACTCATCCCCATCGCGCTCGCCGTGCTTCTCCTGGCGGGGTGCTCGGCTGCCGGCACGCGGGAGACCGAGCGGTTCGGTGGAACCGGCCCGTTCACCCTCGTCATCGGCCGCGACACGACGGCGTACCTGCAACCGCTGCTGGACCGGTGGAACCAGACACATCCCCAGGAGCGGGTGAGCCTGCTCGAACTCCCCGAGGCGGCCGACGAGCAGCGCGCCCAGATGGTCGCCAACCTGCAGGCCAAGAGCGACCGCTACGACGTGCTGGCACTGGACGTGGTCCGGACCGCGGAGTTCGCCGATGCCGGCTGGATCCTGCCACTGGAGCGCACGATGTTCCCGCTCGACCGGTTCCTACCGCCGGTCGTCGACACGGCGGTCTACCAGGGCAAGCTCTGGGCCGTGCCGTACACCAGCAACGCGGGGCTGCTCTACTACCGCAAGGACCTGCTGGCCAAGCAGGGTTTCAAACCGCCGAAGACCTGGGAGGAACTCCGCACGCAGGCGCGCACCCTGCACGAGAGGTACGACATCGGCGGCTACGCGGGCCAGTTCCTGGCCTACGAGGGCCTGACCGTCAACTTCACCGAGGCCGTGCAGTCGGCGGGCGGGCAGATCCTCAGCCCGGACGGCACCGAGGTGACCATGGACGTGGCCAAGGCGAAGGCCGGCCTGGACTTCCTGGTGGACGGGTTCCGGGAGGGGTGGATCCCGCCCGAGTCGCTCTCCTTCAAGGAGGAGGAGTCGCGGCTGGCCTTCCAGGAGGGCAGGCTGGCCTTCGCCCGCAACTGGCCGCACGCGTACGGGCCGGCCACCCTCTCGTCCATCGCCGACAGGTTCGGGGTCACCAGGCTTCCCGGGCTGAGCGGCCCGGGAACCGGCTCGCTGGGCGGCTACAACCTCGCGGTGAGCGCCTTCTCCAAGCGGCAGAAGTCGGCCGTCGAGTTCATCCGCTACTTCACCGGCCTGGAGAACCAGCGGCGGGTACTCACCGACGGCTCGTTCCCGCCCGTGTGGGCCGAGCTGTACGACGACCCCGCCCTGATCAAGCGTTTCCCCTACCTGCCGGTCCTGAAGCAGAGCATCCTCTCCGCCCGCCCCAGGCCCGCCAGCGCCAACTACAACCAGCTGAGCCTGGTGATCGCCAGCGCGGTCTCCAACGCGCTCACCCCGCCCTTCGAGGAGGCCGGCGACGACGTTGTCGCCTCCATGAAAGGCCAGCTCGTCGAGATCATCCGGGCTCAATGACGCCGGCCCCCCGGCAGGAGCCGCCATCCCCATCTCGACCACTTGCACGTCCCCATACATCCCCTGTCTCCAAGCCACGACATATCAGGAGGTCTGTTCAGCATGCGCAGAACCATTGCAGCGGTGACCACGGCGGGACTCGCCCTGGCACTCGCCGCGTGCAGCGGCGAGTCGGCCGCTCCGGCACCGGCCGGGAGCGGTGGCGCGTCCGCACCCGCCGCCAAGACCCTCGAAGGGGTGTCCATCGAGGTCGCCGCCAAGTGGACCGGCCCCGAGCAGACCAACTTCCAGGAAGTGCTCAAGGCGTTCGAGGCGAAGACCGGCGCCAAGGTCACCTACGCCTCCACCGGCGAGGACACCGGCGCCTACCTCGGCCCCCGCATCCAGGGCGGCAACCCACCGGACATCGCGATCCTGCCCCAGCCGGGCCTGGTCAAGCAGTACGCGGACCAGAAGGCGCTCAAGCCGCTCACCGCCGAGGTCCTGAAGCAGATCGACGACAACTACACCCCGTACTGGAAGGAGCTCGGCTCCGCGGGCGGCCAGTCCTACGGCGTGCTGGTGAAGGCGGCTCACAAGTCGCTCATCTGGTACCGCGACCAGGCGTTCCAGGACGCGGGGGCGCAGCCTCCGGCCACCTGGGACGACCTGATCAAGACCGCCCAGACGATCGCCGACTCCGGCACCCCGCCGTTCTCCCTCTGCGGCGCCTCCGGCTGGACGCTGACCGACCTGTTCGAGAACGTCTACCTGTCCAGCGCGGGCCCGGAGAACTACACCAAGCTCTCCAACCACGAGATCCCGTGGACCGACCCCAGCGTGACCACCGCGCTGGAGAAGATCGGGCAGCTCGTCGGTAAAAAGGAGTTCCTGCTCGGCGGCTCCTCCGGCGCCCTGCAGACCGACTTCCCGACCTGCGTGACCCAGGTCTACGGCCAGGACAAGTCCGCCATGGTCATCGAGGCCGACTTCGTGGGCACCACCGCCGAGGAGTCGGGCGCCAAGCTGGGCGAGGAGGCCAAGTACTTCCCGTTCCCGAAGGCCGGTGACACCGAGCCGGTCGTGCTGGGCGGCGACATCGCGGTGGCGCTGAAGGACTCCGAGGGCGCGATGGCCCTGCTGGAGTTCCTCGCCTCCGCCGAGGGCGGCGAGGTCTGGGCGAAGCTTCCCGGCTACCTCTCGCCCAACCGCAACGTCTCGCCCGACAACTACCCCGCCGAGCTGACCAAGCAGCTCGCCCAGACGATCATCTCCGCCGGCGACGCGGTCCGCTACGACATGTCCGACCTGGCGCCGAGCGCCTTCGGCGGCACGGACGGCAAGGGTCAGTGGAAGCTCCTGCAGGACTTCGTCCGCGACCCCTCGGACGTCAAGGGCATCCAGGAGAAGCTCGAAGCCGAGGCCAAGAAAGCCTGGAAGTAAGGGAGAGAGGCCGTGACCGACCGGTTAGACGGCCCGCAGGGCCCGCACGGCGACGCCGCCGGCGGGTCCTCCCCCGGACCGAACGACACCCGGCGACCGGCGCCCGACGCCGGCGCCGGGGTCCGCACACCCCAACCCGCCGCTCCCGCCGGCCAGGCGCCGAAGCCCTCCGGCCCCTCCTGGACCATCGCGTCGGCGAAAAGGGCCACCCGGCTGGGACCGCCGCCGAGCATGGCGATCTGGTTCCTGCTGCCGGGGGCGCTCCTGCTCGGCGTGATGGTGATCTACCCGATCATCTACTCGATCTTCCGCAGCCTCTACGACGCCAACGGCGACGGTTTCGTCGGCGTGGGGAACTACGCCACGATCTTCAGCGACTCCGCCACCCTGGTCACGATCAGGAACAACCTGATCTGGGTGGTGGTGGCCCCGCTCCTGGTCACCGTGATGGGCCTGATCTTCGCGGTGCTCACCGAGCGGATCCGCTGGGCCACGGCTTTCAAGCTGATCGTGTTCATGCCGATGGCCGTCTCCCTGATGGCCTCGGGCGTCATCTTCCGCCTGGTGTACGAGCAGGACCCCGACCGGGGCGTGGCCAACGCCGTGATCACCTCGGTGACCGGCCTCTTCGGCTCCGATCAGGGCTACCCGGACGCCCGTCCCAGGGAGAACGACCAGGCACCGGTCATCGCCGCGCAGGGCGCGGTGCTGAGCAGGCAGGCCGCCGCTCCCGGACAGGCGGTGCTCGTCCCGCTGGTCGGCGTGAAGCCGGACTCCCTCGCCTCGGCCGCGTCGGCGAAGGCGGCCCAGCCGGGTCCCGGCGAACTGGCCGGGACGGTGTGGGTGGACTTCACCCAGGGCGGCGGCGGAGCGGTCAACCGGGTGGATCCGACGGAGAAGGGGCTGGTCGGGGTGACCGTGGAGGCGGTGCGGGACGGTGCCGTCAAGGCCACCGCCCGCACCGAGGCCGACGGCACCTTCCGCTTCACCGGCCTCGCTCCCGGTGACTACCAGGTGCGGCTGCCGCAGTCGAACTTCCAGGCGGCCTTCAACGGGATCCCCTGGCTGGGACCGGCCCTGATCACCCCGGCGATCATCGGGGCGTTCATCTGGGTCTGGGCCGGGTTCTCCATGGTGCTGATCGCGGCGGGCCTGTCGGCCATCCCGCGCGACGCGCTGGAGGCGGCCCGCATCGACGGCGCCACCGAGTGGCAGGTGTTCCGCAAGATCACCGTCCCGCTGCTCGCCCCGGTGCTGCTCGTCGTGTTCGTCACGATGATCATCAACACGTTGAAGGTCTTCGACCTGGTCTTCGTCATCGCGCCAGGATCGGTGCAGCCGCAGGCCAACGTGATCGCGCTGGAGATGTGGCGGGTCTCCTTCGGTGGCGGAGGCAACCAGGGACTGGGCAGCGCGCTCTCCATCTTCCTGCTGATCCTCGTGCTGCCCTTCATGATTCTCAACATCCGCCGGTTCAGGAGGGACAACCAGTGACCACCTCCACCCTCGGCGCTCCACCGCGCAGCGCGGCGGGCCGCGTCGTCGACCGGATCGGCGGCGGCCTGGTCCAGGCAGTGCTGGTGCTGATCGGCATCTTCTGGCTGGTCCCGACCCTCGGGCTGTTCGTGGTCTCGCTCCGTGAGGAGACGGCCAACAACTCCACCGGCTGGTGGACCGCTCTTGTCAAACCCGCCGAGTTCACCCTCAAGAGCTACACCGACCTGCTGGCGAGCGGGTTCACCGCGTCGTTCTGGAACACCGTGTTCATCACGGTGCCCGCGACGCTCCTGGTGATCGGCATCGCGGCCATGGCGGCGTACGCGTTCGCCTGGATGGAGTTTCCCGGCAGGGACGCGCTCTTCCTCGTGGTGGTCGGCCTGCTGGTGGTGCCGATCCAGATCGCGCTGATCCCGATCGCGAAGCTCTACGGCACGGTCGGCATCTTCGGCTCCATCGCGGGCGTGGTCCTGTTCCACGTCGCCTTCGGGCTTCCGTTCGCCATCTTCCTGCTCCGCAACTTCTTCGCGGGTATCCCCCGCTCGCTGCTTGAGGCGGCGCGCATGGACGGCGCCGGCGAGTGGAAGATCTTCTCGACCGTGGTGTTCCCGCTGGCCAAGCCCGCGGTCGCCTCGCTCGGCATCTTCCAGTTCCTCTGGGTCTGGAACGACCTGCTCGTCGCCCTGGTCTTCGCCAACACCGAGAACCAGCCGATGACCAAGGCGCTGCAATCCCAGATGCGGCAATTCGGGACCAACGTGGACATTCTTGCGCCAGGCGCTTTCCTGTCGCTGATCATCCCGTTGATCCTCTTCTTCGCCTTCCAGAGGTATTTCGTCCAGGGGATGATGGCCGGCTCGGTGAAGTAGAAACAGGGGCAGGCCCGGTGCGGCGCGCGCTGATTTCCGGCACGCGCCGTACCGGGCCTAAAACATCGATAGGGTCCTGCACATGGCCGCACGTCCCTTGAACGAAGTTGTGGAAGCCGGGTGGGCCAAGGCCCTGGAACCCGTCGCCGAGAAGATCGCCGAGATGGGCGAGTTCCTCCGGAGGGAAGTGGCGGAGGGCAGGCAGTACCTTCCGTCCGGGGCCGATGTGCTCCGCGCCTTCCAGCAGCCCTTTGACCAGGTCAAGGTGCTGATCGTGGGGCAGGATCCGTACCCCACGCCGGGTCATCCCATCGGTCTGAGCTTCTCCGTCGCCGCGGACGTACGCCCGATCCCGGCCAGCCTGCGCAACATCTACAAGGAGCTCACCGAGGATCTCGGACTGCCGATGCCGGGCAACGGCGACCTGACCCCCTGGACCGAACAGGGCGTGCTCCTGCTCAACCGGGTGCTCACCGTCATGCCGGGCAAGCCCGCCTCGCACCGGGGCAAGGGCTGGGAGGAGGTCACCGAGCAGGCCATCAAGGCCCTCGTCGCGCGCGAGCAGCCGATGGTGGCGATCCTGTGGGGGCGTGACGCCCGTAACCTGCGCCCGATGCTCGGCAAGGTCCCGGCCATCGAGTCGGCCCACCCCAGCCCCCTGTCGGCCCGCAGCGGCTTCTTCGGCTCCCGCCCGTTCAGCAAGACGAACGAGCTTCTCCAGCAGCAGGGCGCGCTCCCCGTGGAGTGGAAGCTCCCCTAGCCCGTCCCGCGGATCCTACGGCGAGGAGCAGCAGGCAAAAGATCCAACGGACAGGTCCCAGGCCCTGTCCGACCCTAACCAGGCACTAGGATTTCCACCATGAGTGATGAATCGGGCACCGAACGCTATCTGCGTCTGACTGTTGAGCTGACCGTGGAGGTGCAGGACATCGCCTCCCTGCAGGCCGCCGCGTTGAAGGAGATCAACCACCCTGACGCCGATTTGGACGACGACGAGCGCAAGGAGCAGGCCGAACTGGTCTCGGCCGACGAGACCGGCGCCACGGCGCTGCAGTGGCTGATCGAGCCGGATCACGTCCTGGGGTTGATCGAGCACGTCGAGCAGATCGAGCCCCGCGAGGCCGTGCTGGGCGTCGAGCCCTCCGACGGCCCCTCGGATGAGGACGAGGACGAGGACCACGAGCACGCCGGTCACGACCACCGGCACTGAGAGCGCCCCCGTAACCCCGCCGGTGGGCGGCCTTTCCGGCCGGAAAGGCCGCCCACCGGCGGGGTTTTCGGTACCGGAGCACTCAACTTCAGTTCACGGAGACGAGCGGCGCGGGGTAGCCGGGGAGGCCCGAGGGCAGTTTCCACGGCTCGTGGATCACCCGCTTCGGCAGGGCGGCGAGCTCGGGGACGTAGCGGCGGACGTACTCGCCGTCCGGGTCGTACCTCTTGGCCTGCCGGATGTGGTTGACGGGCCGGTTGGGCCGGGTGTCGTTGCCGGTCCCCGCGACCCACTGCCAGTTGCCGTAGTTGTTGGCCACGTCGCCGTCGAGCAGCCGCTCGAAGAAGTGGTCGGCCCCGACACGCCAGTCGATACGTCTCGTGTCCGGGCTCGGGTAGCCTGCCGGGGCTCAGGGCCCCGGGGACACGGACCATGCCGGGCGCCTTGAGCACCTCCCGGCGTGGTCGCCGGCTCCAGGCCCGCCAGTAGGGGGTGAAGACCCGGTAGTGGTCACCGCCGCCCGACGGCCTGAGCGCGTCCGGCGGCACGACCGTCAGGCCGGGAAAGGCGCGGAACTCCACCCCCGCGCGCTCGCACTCCGCCGCCAGGCGCCGTTGCCTGCGGTGCGCGAGGGCGCTGACGTCCATGGCGGCGTGGACCGCCCCGGCCCCCGACTCCCTCGCCAGGCGTATCGTCTCCGCGACCGGATCACCCCTGCGCACGACCAGCTCACCGCCCCGCTCACGGAGCGATCCGCGCAGGTCGGCGAGGCATTCGGCGAGAAATCCCAGACGGTTGCCAGCAGGTATGTCGGGGTCGATGACGAAGAGTGGTATGACATGGCGTGCGCGCTCGCACGCAGCGGCGAGCGCCGGGTGGTCGTGCACCCGGAGGTCGCGGCTGAACAAAACGATCACAGTATCGGTCACGTTTTCCTTTCGCCGGGTCACGCTCCGCCGGTTGCATCCGCCGGGGGCTCGGAACTCGAAGGAATGTCCAGGGAGCGACCGCTCATGTCGCCTGTCACGCTGGTAGGGCAGTAGCGGGCTTGAAATGGGATGATGGAAAAGCAGCGACAGGTGACCGCTGATGAGGAGCCGGGATACGGCATCGGCGCCGTCTCACGACGCCTCGGCGTGCCCGCCCCCACGCTGCGGACCTGGAACCTACGCTACGGCGTGGGCCCGAGCCGCCGGAGCCCCGGGGGGCATCGACGCTACGACACCCGCGACCTGTGGCGCCTGGAGGAGATGAACCGGCTCATCAGGAGCGGAGTTCCCCCCGCCGACGCGGCACGGGAGGTCCTGCGGGTCGAGGCCGTCCCATCGGCGGTTCCGGAGGTGCGCACCGAGGAGATCCCCTCCCCCCTGGCGGAGCGGCCCGGCATCCCCACGGCGGCGATGCTGGCGCGGGCGGCCATGACGCTGGACAGCCGAACCGTCTACGACTGGATGGAGGCGTCGCTGGCCAGGAACGGCGTACCGTGGACCTGGGAGCGGCTGGTGATGCCGGTCTTCGAGACGATCTGCGACCGCCAGGCCGAGAGCGGCGCGAGCGTCGAGATCGAGCACCTGTTCTCCGACCGGCTGCTGGCGGCGCTGATCCGGCTCACCGCACGCCCCGCCCGGCCGGTCAACACTCGCCCCGTGCTGCTCGCCTGCGCCGAGGACGAGCAGCACAGCCTGCCGATCTACGCACTGGCCGCCACGCTGACCACCGACCATCAGGTGGAGACCCGGGTGCTGGGCGCCAGGACCCCGTACCCGGCGCTGGCGGACGCGATGCGCCGGCTGGGCCCCTCGGTGGTCTTCGTCTGGTCCCAGCTGCCCGCCACCGGTGACCCTGCCCCTCTCGCGTCGCTGCCCGTGCTCCGTCCGCCGAGCCTGGTCGTCGCGGGCGGTATGGGCTGGCGGGAGGGGCTGCCGACATCGGTCCGCCACGTCACGTCGTTCCAGGACGCGCTCACCCGCGTCCTCACCGCCCTGGCCTAGGCACGGCCTTTACCTGCGGGCCGGATCCCCCTTCTCCCTCCCATTGATCGGCGTGCCACCGTGCCCTGCTTGCGATCATGTCGACCGGCCAGGTATGAATAGGTTTTGAATAAGTTTTCTCGGTGAGCGGAGGCGTCATGACGGACACCCTGAACATCCGGTTCGCCGAGGGCGACGATGCGGCCCTGGCCGAGTGCTTCCGCGCCCACGGTTCCCTCATCCGCTCCTACCTTCGGCGATTCGTACCGCAGCAGGAGATCGAGGACCTTCAGCAGGTCGTGTTCGCCGAGGTCTGGCGGTCACGGCACCGCTTCGACCCGGCCCGCAGCCTCCCCGCCTGGATGCTCGGCATCGCGCACAAGCGCGCGGTCGACCGGCTTCGGATGCGCACCCTGCCTACGGTGCCGCTGGACGTGGTGGCGGATCCGGCCGGCGACGACGGCAGGGTCGACGGCGACGGCATGGCCGAGCGCGACCAGGTGCGCCGGGCGCTGGCCAAGCTGCCCGAGTCACAGCGCCAGGCGATCGAACTGGCCTACTACGGCGACCTGACCCAGCGGGAGATCGCCGAGAGGTTGAGCGTCCCGCTCGGCACGGTCAAGGCCCGTACCGCCCGCGGTCTGCGCCGCCTGTCCGACATCCTCACCCCGGCCGCGGCGTGAACGGCTGTCATGGAGCGGATCTTCGCCCACCTCCGGCTCCGCGCGCTGCTGGAGAGCGACCGGCGACCCCGGGACCCGGTGTCCTTCCACACCCGGCACAGGATGCGGCGGCCGGCCCACACCACCCCGTGGCCTACCGGCGGGCGGGGCGGGTGGTGGCTCAGACGGGCGCCAGGTGACCGTCTGAGCCTCCGGCCACCGCGGTGGTCAGCCGGGCGGATCCAGTCTCACCACCGCGAGAGAGCGGGCGGGCAGGGACAGCTCCTCTCCCCGCACCGTCGCCGACGGGTCAGAGGCGAGCAGGATGTGGCCGGGCGCGAACCGTCCTGGCCCGAGCCTGACGGTGAGCGGGACCGGACCGAGGTTGGCCGCCACCCTGAGCCCTCCCCGATGGACGACCAGCCAGGACTCGCCGTGGTCGACCCGGACCCGATCCAGCCTCGGGTCCGTCAGCTCGGGATGCGCCCGGCGCAGCGCGATCAGGGCCCGGTACCAGTCGAGGTGGGCCCGGTGGGCGTCGTCGTCCAGCTCGCTCCAGTCGAGCTTGGAGCGCAGGAACGTCAGCTCCTCGCCGGGGTCGGGGGCCTTCTCCGCCCAGTCGTCGTAGCCGAAGCCGACGAACTCCCGTCGCCGCCGGTCGGCCTCGCCCTCGCGCAGCTGCGGCTCGACGTGATCTGTGAAGAACAGGAACGGCGTGCGCGCCCCCCACTCCTCTCCCATGAACAGCATGGGGGTGAACGGCGAGGTCAGCAGGAGCCCGGCGGCCAGCCGGAGCACCCCGGGCGCCAGCCGGTCGCCCTCCGCGCGGTTGCCGATCTGGTCGTGGTTCTGCGCGCAGCAGACGAAGCGGTAGCCGGGCAGGTGGGCCGCAGACCGGCCGTGGGATCGCCCCCGAAAGGACGAGTAGGTCCCGTCGTGGTAGTAGGCGCGGGTCAACACCTTGGGCAGTGCCCCGTAGAAGTCGTCGTAGTAGCCGTGCCGCTCCCCGCTCACCGCCACGTGCAGGGCATGGTGAACGTCGTCGTTCCAGGCGGCCGCCAGGCCGTACCCCCCGGCCTCGCGGGGGGACATCAGCCGGGGGTCGTTGAGGTCGGACTCGGCGATGAGCGTCAGCGGCCTGCCCACGGCCGCTGACAACGCCTCCGTCTCGGCGGCCATCTCCTCCAGCAGGTGGACGGCCCGGTCGTCGTGCAGGGCGTGCACGGCGTCCAGTCGCAGGCCGTCGATGTGGTAGTCGCGCAGCCACTGCATCGCGTTGCCGACGAAGTAGGCACGCACCTCGTCGGAGCCGGGGCCGTCCAGGTTGACCGCCTGTCCCCAGAAGGAGGAGGCACTGGAGTGGAAGTAGGGGCCGAAGGGGGCGAGGAAGTTGCCCGAGGGGCCGAGGTGGTTGTAGACGACGTCGAGGATCACCCCGAGCCCGCGCCGATGGCAGGCGTCCACGAGGCGCTTGAGCCCGTCAGGTCCGCCGTAGTTGTCGGTGACGGCCCACAGGTCCACGCCGTCGTAGCCCCAGTTGCGCCCGCCGGGCACCGGCGGCACCGGCATGATCTCCACGAAGTCGACGCCGAGCTCCGTCAGGTGTTCCAGCCTGCCGATCGCCGCGTCGAAGGTGCCCTCGGGGGTGAAGGTGCCGATGTGCAGCTCGTAGACGACCGAGCCCGGCAGGTCACGCCCCCGCCACAGGGCGTCGCCCCACTCGAAGCGGTCGTGGTCGTAGACCCGGCTCGGGCCGAAGATCCCCTCCGGCTGCCAGCGGGTACGGGGATCGGGCAGCGCCTCGCCCCCGTCCAGCCGGAACCGGTAGTCGGTGCCGTGCCCGGCCCCGGGCACCTCCGCGAACCACCAGCCGCCGCCCGCGGACGACATCGGGTGGCGAACCTCGCCGATCTCCACGTCCACCGTCGTCGCCCGCGGTGCCCAGACCTCGAACATGGATCAGTCCCTTTCCAGAAGTGCGACGGGGTGAACCGACAGCAGATGGGCGAGCGGGATCCTGCCGGTGTGCTCGGCACCGGAGAGCAGGTCCCGCCAGGTCCCGTGCGGCAGGGTGAGCGTGCTGCTCCCCCAGCCGCCGCAACGCTCCAGGCCGACCGGCAGCCGGGTGGCCACCGTCACCGCCCGATCCCCCCGGGCGAAGGCGATCGCGTGCTCTCCGGCCTCGATCGGGACGTACGGCGCCTCGGGGTCCAGCCTCCGCCGCAGATCCAGCGCCCGGCTGGTGACCGCCAGCTTGGCCTCGTCCCATGACAGGCCCTCCGTGGCGGGACTCGGGTGCTCCTGCTCCGGGTGGGCCCGGCTCGCGTGCGCCTGCGCCGCCGAGAGCATCCGGCGGCGCAGCGGGAAGTCGACAGGACGGCGGTTGTCCGGGTCGACCAGGGAGAAGTCGGTGATCTCGTTGCCCCAGTAGAGGTCGGGCACGCCGGGCAGCATGAGCTGGACGAGCTTCTGGCCCAGCGAGTTGGACCTGGCATACGGCTCGATCCTCGCGGCGAACTCCTCGACCGAGGCGCCGCACTCCTCGATGGCCCGGGTGACGAAGTCGCGGATGCCGCGCTCGTAGGCCGGGTCGGGGGTGGCCCAGGAGATCGAGGTCTTGGCCTCGCGGGCCGCCTTGAACAGGTAGTCGAAGAACCTGTCGGGACCGATCGGCCAGGAGGCCATCAGATTCTGCCAGGCCAGGTAGTCCAGGGCCGGGTCGAAGGAGACCTTCGAGGACCACTCGCCGACCGCCGCCGCCCACTCTCCCGGAAGCTCGGACAGCACGGCCAGCCGGGCCCGTACGTCCTCTGAGCGCTTGGTGTCGTGGGTGGACAGCGTCGTCATCGTGCCCGGCGACATCCGCCGGCAGAACGCGTGGAACTCCTCGACCGGCTCGCCGAACCTGTCGGGCTCGCCGCCCACCTCGTTCAGGCAGGCCAGCGGGTACCAGCGGTAGAGGGCGGTGTCCTCCACCCCCTTGGCCATCACCGGACCGCAGGTCTGCTGGAAGCGGGTGATCGCCTCGGCGGGCCCGGCCAGCACCCGCCGGACGACCTCCGCCACCGGAGCGCCCTCGGGCAGCCGCCCCGCGGCGACCCGTCCGGCCTCCTCGACGATCTCGGCCGAGATCTCGGGCACCGGCTCGCCCGGCACCGCGTAGGCCCGGTAGACCGGCATCGCGGCGAGCAGCTCCACCAGCGTCCGGCGGTCGGAGCCGACGACGGCGTGCAACCTGTCGATCTCCGAGCCGAAGAACAGGCTCAGCACCTCCGCCTTGGACTCCCGGACGACCGCGGCGTAGCCGGCAGGCATGCCGGTCTGCCGGGTGAACAGCTCCACCAGCGGCTCCCTCCCCGACGGGTCGACGAACAGCCCGGTGATCCGGTTGAGCACCTCGTAGCCGGTGGTGCCGTCGCACTCCCAGTCCGCGGGCAACCGCTCGGAGCCGATCAGGATCTTCTCCGCAACGGTCCACACGCCCGAGACGGCGCGCAGCCGCGACAGGTAGCCGCGCGGCTCGGCGAGCCCGTCGGGGTGATCCACCCGCAGCCCCTTGATGATCCCCTCCTGGACGAGCGAGAGGATGACGGCGTGCGTGGCGTCGAACACCTCCGGGTCCTCCACCCGCAACCCGATCAGCGAGGACACGTCGAAGAACCGGCGGTAGCCGGGTCCGCGCCGCCAGTCGACCAGCCGGTAGTTCGCGTCGGGCAGCGGGAAGACATGGTCGTGGTAGCGCAGCACGTCGCCGTCGACCACCGCCTCCCCCGAGTCGCCGAGCACCGGCATGTTCACCCTGCCGTCGCCACCGGACCAGTCGATGTCGAACCAGGGCGCGTACGGTGACTTCCGCCCTTCCTTGAGCACCGACCACAGCTGCGCGTTGCCCGACTCGGGCACCGGGACCGTCATGTGGTTGGGCACGATGTCGACGACGATGCCGATCCCGTGCTGGGCGAGCGTATCCGACATCCGCCGCAGGCCCTCGATGCCGCCGAACTCCTCGCGGACGCGCGAGTGATCGGTCACGTCGTAGCCGTGCCGCGACTCCGGCACGGCCTGCAGGATCGGCGACAGGTAGACGTGGCTCACCCCCAGGTCCCGCAGGTACGGGGCCAGCTCGGCCGCCTTGTCGAACCCGAAGTCGGGGGTCAGCTGGAGCCGGTAGGTCGAGACCGGCACCTCGTACGAGCCGGGCGACGGCGGGGGCTCGGGCACCTCCTCGGGGAGCTCCACCGGATCCGGCACGTCCTCGCCGAACAGTGCCCCGGATTCCAGCAGGATCTCGTCGTGGGCGACCTGCTGCGGGATCACACCGGGCGCCGGCTCTCGCGGTACGACACCGGGCACGGGCTCGGGCGGGACCACGCCGGGCACGGGCTCGGGCGGGACCACGCCGGGCGCGGGCTCCAGGGGAGCGGGCACGGGCTCGGGCGTGGGCTGCTTGACGGGCTCAGACACGGCGCAACACCCGCACCGAGCGGCCGACCACCGGCACGCTCTCTCCGGCCCGGCAGACCCGGCTGTCAACCATGATCGGCATCGCCGTGTCGATCTCGGTCAGCCACATCTCACCGTAGTCCTTCGGAAGGGTGAACTTGATGACGTCGTGGTGGGCGTTGAACAGCAGCAGGAACGAGTCGTCGACGATCTGCCGCCCCCTGCGGTCGGGCTCGGTGATGGCCTCACCGTTCAGGAAGACGGCCAGCGACCTGGCGTAGCCAACGTTCCAGTCGGCATCGGTCATCTTCTCCCCTCTCGGAGTGAGCCAGGCGATGTCGCTGAGGTTCTCCTCCGAACCGCGTACGGGCCGCCCGTAGAAGAACCTACGCCGCCGGAAGACCGGGTGGTCGGCGCGGAGCTTGGCCAGCCGCCGGGTGAACTCGAGCAGCAGCCAGTTCTCCCTGACGTCGGACCAGTCGACCCAGCTCAGTTCGTTGTCCTGGCAGTACCCGTTGTTGTTGCCCCGCTGGGTACGGCCCAACTCGTCACCGTGGGAAATCATCGGAACGCCCTGGGACAGGAAAAGAGTGGTCAGGAAGTTGCGCTTCTGCTGCTCGCGCAGGGACTCGACGGCCAGCGAGGCTGGCCCTTCCTCACCGCAGTTCCAGGAGCGGTTGTCGTCGGTGCCGTCCCGGTTGTCCTCGCCGTTGGCCTCGTTGTGCTTGCCGTTGTAGGAGACGAGATCCTGCAGGGTGAACCCGTCGTGGCAGGTGACGAAGTTGATGGAGGCGGCGGGGCGTCGGCTGTCGTCCTGGTAGAGGTCGCTGGAGCCGGTCAGCCTGGAGGCGAACTCGGGCAGCGAGGCGGGCTCACCCCGCCACAGGTCGCGGATCGTGTCGCGGTACATGCCGTTCCACTCGGTCCACCTGGCGGGGAAGTTGCCCACCTGGTAGCCGCCGGGGCCGAGGTCCCACGGCTCGGCGATCAGCTTGACCTGCGACAGCACCGGGTCCTGCTGGACCAGGTCGAAGAAGGCGCTCAGCCGGTCGACCTCGTGCAGTTCCCGCGCCAGCGTCGCGGCCAGGTCGAACCTGAAACCGTCCACGTGCATCTCGATGACCCAGTAGCGGAGCGAATCCATGATCATTTGAAGCACGTGCGGGGAGCGCATGAACAGGCTGTTGCCGGTGCCCGTGGTGTCCAGGTAGTAGCGCTTGTCGTCGTCGACCAGGCGGTAGTAGTCGGTGTTGTCGATGCCCCGCATGCTCAGCGTCGGGCCCAGGTGGTTGCCCTCGGCCGTGTGGTTGTAGACCACGTCGAGGATGACCTCGATGTTCGCCTCGTGCAGGGCCTTGACCATGGCCTTGAACTCCAGTACCTGCCCGCCGCGCTGCCCGGTGCTGGAGTAGGCGTTGTGCGGGGCGAAGAACCCGATGCTGTTGTAGCCCCAGTAGTTCGTCAGCCCCCGATCGGCGAGGACGTGGTCGGTGACGAACTGGTGTACCGGCATGAGCTCGATCGCCGTCACCCCGAGGGCGGTCAGGTGATCGATGATCTCCGGATGCCCGATCGCCGCGTAGGTGCCGCGGATCCGCTCGGGGATCTTCGGATGATTGATCGTCAGACCCTTGACGTGCGCCTCGTAGATCACCGTGTTGTGGTACGGCGTGCTCGGCGGCCGATCGTGCCCCCACCCGAAGAACGGATTGATCACGATGGAGTGCGGCATGAACGGGGCCGAGTCGTCGTCGTTACGGCTCTCCGGATCACCGAAGCGGTAGCCGTACACCGCCTCGTCCCAGTTCACCTCCCCCTCGATCGCCTTGGCGTACGGGTCGAGCAGGAGCTTGGCCGGATTGCACCGCTGCCCCCTCCGCGGATCGTACGGGCCGTGCACGCGGTAGCCGTACCGCTGTCCCGGACCGACGCCGGGCAGGTATCCGTGCCAGACGAAACCCTCGCATTCGGTGAAGTTGACCCGCGTCTCCCGGTTCTCCTCGTCGAACAGGCACAGCTCGACGCGTTCGGCGACCTCGGTGAAAAGCGCGAAGTTGGTCCCCGCGCCGTCGTAGGTGGCCCCGAGAGGATAGGGATCACCCGGCCAGATCTCGATCATTACACCGCCCTTCAGCGGTGAACAAATATGCCCTGTTTCAGCCGGGACATGCGCACATTTTCACTCCTGTAACAGTGATCTCGGAGTTACCCGGCGGTATGCGGCGACGAGCCCGGGTCAGGTCGGCCGAAGCGCACCGGCCAGCGCGCGGAGCGCGGGTTCGTACACGCGCAGCCCCGCCGCTGCGGCGAACGCCTCCGCCGCCCGCAGATGGGCCCCGGCCCGCTCCTCGTCACCGTCGAGCAGGGCCAGCCGGGCCAGGCACAGGTCGGTCAGCGACCAGCCCAGCAGCCGGCCCGTGTTCGGGGCGAGCCTGCGGTACAGGACCTTCCCCGCGGCCTCGTCGCCGAGCGCCGCGCAGATCTCACTGACGGCGTCCGGTACGAACCGGTAGGCCAGCTCGGGGCCGAGTGCCGCGAAGCCGTCGCGGGCGAGTTCGGCGAAGGCCTCCCGCGCCTCGTCCGTCCTGCCCAGGTCGATCAGGGCCAGGCAGCGCAGGATCCGCCAGGGGCTCTGCCCTGGGCGGTGGGCGAGCATCTCACCGGACAGCGCGAGCGCCTCGCCCGCCTCGCCCGCCGCCCGCAGGGAGAGGAAGCGGAACGTCTCCCGCCGCAGCAGCGCGTCGCCCCGGCCCAGCGCCCCCTCCGGGTGTGCCGTGCCGGACGCGTCGGCCTCGGCGAGCGCGTCGGCGAACCGTCCGGCCAGGTAGGCGTGGACCGCGCGCTGCCAGGCGGCCAGGCTGACCATCGAGGGGAGCCTGAGCCTTTCCGCGCTCTCCCGCAGCCAGGCCAGCGACTCCGCGGCCGGCCCGGCGGCGCCCTGGGCGTTCAGCTCGACGTACTCGCTCTCCCTGCCGATCCACTCGGTGGCCAGGTCGCCGGTGCGGCGGCCGATGTCCACGATCTCGGCGACGACCGCCCGCCGGTGGTCGTGGTCGTGGCCGGAGCGCAGCAGGATCTCCAGGGCGATCAGCGTCCTGGACAGGGTCTGGTCCTCCCCGGTGCGTCGGGCCAGCCGCACCGCCTCCTCCGCCATCTGCACACTCTGCTCGACGGGCCGCAGGGTGGAGCCGGTCAGCGCGGCGGCGGCGAGCAGCTGGGCCCGCCACGGCGAGTCCCCGGCGAGGTCGGAGGCGAGCACCCGGTCGATGCGCCCGGCCAGCCTGTCGATGCCGGTCATCTCCTCGTACATGGCCAGATAGATCGGGTTGGAGAACCCCAGCACCGCCCTGGCCAGCCGGTTGTCGTCGCCGAGCTCCTCGGCGAGCTGCGCGGTGGCCTCCAGTGAGGCGCGGGCCGCGCCGCTCATCCCCGCGGCCGCCTGCGCCTCGGCCAGGTCCAGCAGGAGGTCGCAGCGGAGCCCGTTGTCGGGCCCGGGCAGCCAGTCGATCATCGCGATCGCCCGTTCCAGGCTTTCCGCCGCGTCCTCGTGGGCGAACTGCGCGGTCGCCTGGGCCGCCGCGCGCCGGGTGTAGCCGATGGCCCTGCCCGCCATCGCGGGGGTCAGCAGGCCCTCTCGGTAGTGGTGGGCGATCTCGGTCAGCCGCGTCCCGTTCCGCTCCTCAAGCACCTCGGCGATCCGTGCGTGCAGTCTCCTGCGACGCAGCGGCGGCAGCGCCTCACGCAGCACGTCACGGACGATGTCGTGCACGAACCGGCAGCTCGGCCCCTCCCCCTCGACCAGCAGCCGGGCCCCCACGGCGGCGTCGACGATGTCGAGCACCCGCCCCTCGGGCAGCTCCGCCACGCGCGTCAGGATGTCGGTCGCCGCCTCTCTGCCCAGCAGCGCCGCGACGGTCAGCACCTCCTCGGTGTCGGGCGGCAGGTGGGCCATCCGGCCGCGCACCACGTCCGAGAGCGCCTCGGGGGTCTCCCCCAGCTGCAGCACCTCGCCCAGGAAGAACGGGTTGCCCGCGGTCAGCCTGCCCATCTCCGCCGCCCGGCCGGGGTCGGCGCCGGCCCGTCCCAGATACTCGCGGATCTCCTCATCTGCCAGGCCGCGCAGCAGGAGCCGCCGCACGTGCGGCAGCCGGCGCAGCACGCCGAGGGTGTGCTCCAGCGGCTCGCCGGGGCGTACGTCGGTGTCGCGGTACGTGGCCACGACCGTCAGCTCCGGGCAGAGCCGGGTGGAGGCCAGGAACTCCAGCAGCCGCAGCGACGAGGTGTCCGCCCACTGGAGGTCGTCGAGGACCACCAGCACCCGGCCGTGCTCGTTCAGCAGCCGGGCGAACGCCTCGTACAACGCAAACCGCCCAGACTGCCCTCTTTGCCCCGCTTGCCCGGTTCGCTCGGCCCACCCTTCCTTCCCGATCCGCCCGATCTGCCCGCCTCCGGCCTGCCCGGCTCCGCTCCCGGTCCCGGTCCCGCCTTCGATCTGCCCGGTTTCGCTCCCTGCTCCGGTCCCGGTTCCGGCTCTGGCGAGTTGCGCCAGTTCGCCATCCCTGCCGACCAGGTCCTGCACCGCCTGCGTCCAGGGCCAGTAGGGTGGCGCGCCGGTGCCGTCCCAGCAACGGCCCCACACCACCCGCCGGCCCCGCGCCCGCGCGACGTCGGCCGCGTGCTCGGCGAGGCTGGTCTTGCCGATGCCAGGCTCCCCGGCGAGCAGCACCACCCGGTGCCCGTCCCCGGAGACCGCCCGCGCCAGCACCCCTGCCTCCGCCCCCCGGCCCACCAGTCCGGTGCCCTTCTCCTGCCCGGCCGGCTCCGCCGCCGCTTCCCCGGCACCCGTCGTCTCCGCCGTACCGGCCTTCTCCGCCGTATTGGCCGCCTCCGTATTGGCCGCCTCCGTCACGGCGGCCGTCTTCCCCGCGTCGGCCGCACCCGCCGCCGCGCCCACCTCCGCCGTACGCCTGGGCCTCAGCTCGGGATCCTGGCCGAGGATGCGCCGCTCCATCTCCCTCGACCAGGGGTCGGGGTCCAGTCCAAGATCCTCCATCAGCACCCGGCGCCCCTCGGCGAGCAGGCCGAGCGCGTCCGCCTGCCGTCCCGCCTGGTAGAGCGCGTGGGCGGCGAGCGCCCGCAGCCGCTCCCTGAACGGATGGGCACCGACCAGCTTGGCCAGCCCGGCCGTCACCGACGCCCCCCGGCCGAGCGCGAGCTCCGCCTCGGCCAGGTCCTCCTCGATCGTCAGTCGCAGCTCGACCAGGTGCGCGCTCTCCTCCGCCGCCCAGGAGGAGCCCGGGAGATCCTCAAGCGGGTCCCCGCTCCACTCCCCCAGGGCCAGCCGCAGCTCCCGCACCGCCCCCTCGTGGTCACCCGCCGCGCCCAGGCTCCTGCCCCCGGCCACGTGTCCCCGTACCCTGCCCAGGTCGATCGCGGTTTCGGGGACGTCCAGGACATATCCTCCCGGCCTGCTGGTCAGGACCTTCGGGGGCACCTCCCTCGGCCTGCCCGGCTCGAAGACACGGCGGAGCTTGGAGACGTACGCCTGCACGGTGTTGAGCGCCCCCGGAGGGGGATCGCCCTCCCAGAGCGCGTCGATCATCCGGTTCGGCCCAACCGGCCGCGGGGCCGAAAGGACGCACATGGCCAGCACCAGCCGCTGCTGATAGGGGCCGATGTCCACCGCCACCCCACCATCGGCGATCACCCCGACCGGGCCAAGCACACGAAAATCCATCCGGCCACCTCGCTCGCGAACTGCGCCGATAGTAACCTTTCGTACCACCTGTCCCGTCCAACTCGTGACGGCGCCGAGGCGTGCATCCCCGCATATCCTCAACCGGACGCGTTAACCTCCGTCCAGACCACCCATCAGGGGCCCTGGTGGACTGCCGGAAAAACAACGGAGCTCTGGTCGCCGCCCTCCCCGGGCAGCGGCCCTTCTTTACGAGTAGAGGACATGAGGAAATGGGTGGATTCAAGAAGTTCCTACTGAGAGGGAACCTCGTCGAGCTGGCCGTGGCGGTCGTGGTCGGGGCGACCTTCAGCGGGCTGGTGCAGGCTCTGGTCAAGGACCTCATCACGCCGTTGATCGGGGCGATCACCGGCGGCCGGGAACCAGACTTCTCGGAGTACGTGTTCACGGTCAACGGCGCCCAGTTCATGTACGGCGACTTCATCAACCACCTGCTGAGCTTCCTGATCATCGCCGCGGTCATCTACTGGCTCGTCGTGATGCCGATGACCCGGCTGATCGGCTTCTTCGACCGGGACAAGGAGGCCACCGAGAAGCAGTGCCCGGAGTGCCTCAGCGACATCCCGATCGCCGCCAGGCGCTGCGCGTTCTGCACCGCGGTGCTGTCGCAGGTCCCCCTCGCCGACCAGCCCTCGGCGTAGGTACCCTCTCCTCCAGCGCTGTACGACCGGCTACGGCGAGGCCAAGCGCAAGGCGGTGTTAGCTCGGCGTAGGTGCCCTCTCCTTCAGGGCTGTACGACCTTCCGGTCCGCCGGAAGAATCCTTCGGAGGACAATGGGGGCGTGAGCTTCGAACTGGCCGTCTGGCACGAGCCCAAGCCGATCACCAGGGAACACGCGGAGGACGTCTTCCAGACGTTCCGCCACGGGAAGTCGCATGGCGTGAGCCTTCGCCCCGAAGAGCCGGGCGCCTCCCTCTCCGGGGAGCAGGAGCCCGCGGAGACCCACCCGGGGGTGGTGGCGTTCGTCGAGCGGCTTCCCGAGGCCGAGCCGCTCTCCGCGGACTTCGCCCTGGTCACCGTGGACCTGGAACGGGCCGACGAGGTGGCGGCCGAGGTCTTCGCCCTGGCCGCCGAGTGCGGGCTGGTCTGCTACGACCCACAGCGCGGCCTGGTGCACAACCTGTCTCCGCGTGGCGTCTATCCCACCATGGAGATGCGTACCGGCGACGGGATGATCGTGGTCGCCCCTGATCTGGGGCTCATCTCCGACGCGCTCGCCACCATGTCCCCGCAGAACCCGTTCACGGCGCTGGTCGTCTTCGGCGAGCACTTCGTCCAGAGTTCCCCGGAGATCTCGGGCTACGAACTGGAGTACAAGGACAGCGTCCGGGACCGGATGTTCCGCACTCACATTCCCGACCTGGAGGCGGTTCAGACCGCTTTCATCGAGTACGCCACTGGAGAGCGCGCCTTTCTGGAGCGTCACGACTGGCGTCTAGTCTGACTTTTCCGGGTGCGGATTGTTTGCGGTTGTTCGCTGTGCCCGCTGCGGTGGGCGGGTGTTCCGGCCGGCCGTCTCAGTGACCGTCTGGTGATTTCGGCCTCCGGCCTGCTCGGGCGCGGTGGTTGCGGGCTCTTTTTACGCCGGCCGGAACACCCGCCCACCTCCGCTGCACGTGCTTCGGCCGTACGGCGTGCAGGCCGTAGCCGCTCGCTTTCCGGCCGCCCAGATAACGCACCGTCGCTGAAGCGTCGCTTGAGGATCGTCCGGAGCTGGTCACCGTAGCTGAAGCGCGACCGCATGACCCAGTCCAGGGCCGGGCGCCGTAAATCGTGCTACCGCTGTTTTCTCCCCTGCCTCTACCTCTCCTCGGCTGTTTTCCAACCTCAGCCTGGGCTGTTTTCTTTTCAGTGGCATTCGCCCATTGCGGCGTGCGTCTGGGCGGGGGACATGGGTGGGGCGGGGAGGGGGTGGGCAGCGGTGGCGCGTAGGCCGTCGAGGGTCAGGGCGAGGTGCCGCCGCCAGACTCCGGGAGCGACGCGGAACGTCGCGCGTACGGTCGCCGCGACCCCCCAGATCACGAACGCCATGTCGGCCAGCGTGACATCGTCCCGCAGGGTGCCCGACTCCTGGGTGCGCTCGATGATCTGCTGCATCAGCGCGTATCCCGTGTCCGTGCCAGCTGTTCCTCCGCGTATGGCGAGGTCGTTGTAGCCAAGGTCGGCCGCCTGTAGCTCGCACACGCCGGTGATGAACGCGACGAATCCCTCCCAGGCGTCGTCCATCGCGAGCGACCGCTCGGCCAGCTCGGCGACGGTCGCCACCCGGTCCTCGAATACCGCTTCCACCAGCTCGGTACGCGTGGGGAAGCGGTTGTACAGCGTCCCGATGCTCACCCCCGCCGTACGCGCGATCTCTTCGAGCGGCACGTCGAGTCCCCGGTCGGCGAAGAGGCTCCTGGCCGCCCGCAGGAGGCGCTCACGGTTGTGGAGGGCGTCCTTGCGCATGCTCGAAAGCCTAGCTAAGTTGAGGTGAATCTCAACTTGAGGAAGGCCTCAACTTATGCGGCGGACGATCGTGATCACCGGCGGCACGGACGGCATCGGCAAGGCCCTCACCCGGCACTACGCCGAGCAGGGCGACCTGGTCATCGCCGTGGGCAGCGGCGAGGTGGGCGGGCGGCGCCTGCGGGAGGAGGCACCCGCGGCCCGCTTCGTCCAGGCGGATCTCAGTTCCATCAGGCAGACACGCGACCTGATCCGGGAGCTCCGTGACGAGCATCCGGTGATCGATGCACTGGTGCTCGGGGCCTTCAGGTACAACCCGACGAGGATCGAGACACCGGAGGGCTTCGAGCACACCTTCGCCCTGTACGTGATCAACCGCTGGCTCATGGCCGAGGGCCTGCGCGAATCACTGGAAAAGGCGCGAACACCTGTGATCGTCAATCTGTGCGGGGTCGGGGGCATCCCCGCGGGAAAGATCCACTGGAATGATCCGCAACTGACCGAGGGGTATCGGCCTTTCAGAGCGACCATGCAGGGCGCCAGGGCCGTCGAGTTGCTGGGCATGGCCTACGCCGGCGAGCGGACGAGCTACGTGCTCTACAACCCGCTGTTCGTGGCGACAGGGATGTTCAAACCCTTCCGGCAACCGGTACGCGGCCTCGTCCGGCTGATGTCGGCGATGTTCGCTCAACCGGCGGCCAGGGCGGTACCCCCGATCGCCGCCCTCATCGACCGTCCGCCGACCGGCCCGCTCACCGCCTACCGGAAGGGCAGGCCCGTCGAGCTCACCATGGATCGCGACCTGGCGCTGAGATTCGAGAAGACCCTCCACACGATGGCATCGTCACCCCCCGAATGATCCAGACATTCCGGATTCTCGACCTCCCCACAATCGGCTACCGGTAGCCGTTCGGCGACGGCCCAACCTTGGACTGGTTACGGCGCCCGGCCCTGGACTGGGTCATGCAGGCGCGCTTCAGCTACGGTGATCGGCCCTGATCGGCTCCTCAAGGGACGCTTCAGCGACGGTGCGTTATCTGGGCGGCCGGAAAGCGAGCGGCTACGGCCTGCACGCCCTACGGCCAGAGCACGTGCAGCGGAGGTGGGCGGGTGTTCCGGCCGGCGTAAAAAGAGCCCGCAACCACCGCGCCCGAGCAGGCCGGAGGCCGAAATCACCAGACGGTCACTGAGACGGCCGGCCGGAACACCCGCCCACCGCAGCGGGCACAGCGAACAACCCGGGTACGGCTCTCAGGGAAAAGGGCCGTACCCGAGCCGGTCAGCCGCGGGTGTCGGCGAGCAGGGCGTTCAGCACCAGGTCAGGGTGGTCGCGCATGACGCCGCGCATCCGCCACTCGTCGGTGAACAGCGCCAGCAGGGCCCCGTCCAGCGAGCGGGCGAAGACCTCCACCCCACGCTGGCGGGCCAGGATCGGCGCCGACTCGGCGTCGGTGAGCCTGGCGATGCCGAAGTCGAGCCGGTCCATCAGGATCTCGGTGTTGAACTCGGTGGCCATCCGGTGCTTGACCACGTCGAACTGCATCGGGCCCACCGCGGCGAGCACCGGCGACTGGTCGCCTCTGACGTCGGAGCGGAGCACCTGGACCACGCCCTCGGCGTCGAGCTGCTCGATGCCCTTGCGGAACTGCTTGGAACGGCTGGAGTCGCGGACCCTGGCCGTGGAGAAGTGCTCGGGGGCGAAGCTCGGGATCTTCGGGAACTCGACGGGCGAGCCGTCGTACAGCGTGTCGCCGGGACGCAGGGCGCTGGCGTTCACCAGTCCGACCACGTCGCCGGGGTAGGCCTCGTCGATCGTGGCGCGTTCCTGGCCGAAGACCGACTGGGCGTACTTGGTGGCGAACGGGCGGGCGGTGGCCGCGTGGACGAGCACCATGCCGCGCTCGAACCTGCCGGAGCAGACCCGGACGAAGGCGATCCGGTCGCGGTGCGAGGGGTCCATGTTGGCCTGCACCTTGAAGACCAGGCCGGAGAACGGCTCCTCCAGCGGGCGCGGGTCGTCGTCGACGTCCGGGCGGGGCGCGGGGGCGGGGGCGATGTCGACCATGGCGTCCAGCAGCCGGCCGACGCCGAAGTTGGACAGCGCGGCCCCGAACAGCACCGGGGTGGACTCGTGCGCCTCGAAGGTCTTCTGGTCGTGGTCGGCGCCGATCGCGGAGAGCAGGTCGATCTCGTCCTTGGCCCGCTCCCAGTCGCCGCCCAGCTCGGTCAGGGCCTGCTCGGCGTTCAGGTCGGTCTCGATGGCCTTGGTGGCACCACCGGGGGTGCGGGTGTAGCGGACGATCCGGTCGGCGGCGCGGTCGGCCACCCCGTGGAAGAAGCCGCCGGTGCCGATCGGCCAGGTGATCGGCGTGGGCTTCAGGCCGGTCTTCTCCTCGATCTCGTCCAGCAGTTCCAGGGCCTCGCGGCCCGGCCGGTCCCACTTGTTGACGAACGTGATGACGGGGATGCGGCGGTGCCGGCAGACCTCGAACAGCTTCAGCGTCTGCGGCTCCATGCCCTTGGCCGCGTCGAGCAGCATGACCGCGCAGTCGACGGCGGCCAGCACCCGGTAGGTGTCCTCGGAGAAGTCCGCGTGACCCGGGGTGTCGACCAGGTTGAACATGTGGCCGCGGTATTCGAACCTGAGCGCGGCGGAGGTGATGGAGATGCCTCTGGCCTTCTCCATCTCCATCCAGTCGGAGGTCACCCCGCGCCGCCCGGACTTGCCGTGCACCGCGCCCGCCTGGCTGATCGCGGAGGCGTGCAGCGCCAGCGCCTCGGTCATGGTCGACTTGCCCGCGTCGGGGTGGCTGATCACCGCGAACGTGCGGCGACGTGCCGCCTCCTGCATGATCGCGGTCATTCCTGATCTCCTAGCGGTGCGTAAAGTGGGGGACTACGGGCACAGTGCGGAGGCACTGAGGAGGCACTGAGTGGCCACTGAAACAGCTTACGCGCCACCACCGCTGTCAACAGATGTGGCAACACTTCCCCAGGCCGCTTGCGCCACCATGGTGTTAAGTGGATCGTGGAACATCTCGGTTCGCCCTAGGCCCATCCCAACTGTCCGAAAGCGGCTCAGCTCGTGCAACTCGACGATCTAGTGATGTGCAGATGATCACGCTGCGCTATGCGGCAGGGTCCGATGTCGGCCGGATCCGGCAAGGCAACGAGGACGCCGCCTACGCCGGCGCCCGGCTTCTCGCCGTCGCCGACGGAATGGGCGGTCACGTGGGCGGGGAGGTCGCCAGCTCGGCGGCCATCGCCATCGTGGCGTCCCTGGACCAGGAATGCCCGGGCGACCTCGCCTCCGCCGCCGAGGCCGGGGTCCGCAAGGCCAACCAGCGCCTGCGCGAGCTGGTCGCCGAAGACCCGTCGCTCACCGGCATGGGGACCACCCTGACCCTGATGCTCTGGAACGGCTCGCGCGTCGCCCTCGCCCACATCGGCGACTCTCGCGCCTACCTGCTCCGCAACGGCGACCTCTATCAGATCACCTACGACCACACCCTGGTCCAGACGCTGATGGACGACGGCCGGATCACCGCCGAGGAGGCCGCCCGCCACCCGCACCGGTCGATCCTGCTTCAGGTCCTCGACGGCAACGAGAACCTCGAACTCGACCTCTCCCTACGGGACGCCGAGGTCGGCGACCGCTACCTGCTCTGCTCCGACGGGTTGTCGGGGGTGGTCGAGGCCGAGCGGCTCCGCCAGGTGCTCGCCGAGGTCGACGACCTTCAGGAGGTCACCCGGCAGCTGATCGCGCTCGCCTGCGAGGCCGGAGGGCCTGACAACATCACCTGCGTGGTCGCCGACGTGGTCGAAGGGGAGATCACCGACAACCCGGTGGTGGTCGGCTCGGCCGTCCCCTCATAGGCGCGCACAGAGCCCGGTGCGGGCCGTCCGCTCGTGGCCGATCACCGCTCGTGCGGGCAGGCCACGGCAGCGAGGCCCGCCTCCGCTCCCCGGCTCCCTCGTGCCCTCGGGCGATTCCCACCCCGCCCGCGCATCGGCCCCCGGAGAACCCGCAGGTAGAGAGTTTAATACGAATATTTCTCCAATTTGGGAACTATTCCCTTTAATCAATCTTTACCTGTATATAGTCGCTTACGCGCGCTCGGGGGAGCGCGATCCGGTACGCCAGCAGGGGGACCTCACACGCCGATGGGCCAGTTCGTCGATGCCGCGCTGTCTTTTCCGACCGTCCTGTTCACGTTCCTGCTCCTGGTGATCATCGCGTACTGGGTGCTCGTCGTGTTCGGTCTGTTCGGTTTCGACGGCGACGCCGGCGACGGCTCCGAAACCGCGGGAGCCACCGGCCTCCTGAGCGGTCTGGGACTCGGCGGGGTCCCGGCCGCACTGGTCGTCTCGCTGCTGGTCGTCGTCGCCTGGTTCGCGAGCCTCGTGGGCGGCGCGCTGTTCACCGGCACCCCCGCCCTGGTGGCGGTACTGATCGCGGCGCTGATCTGCGCCTGGGCATGCACGCGCCTCATCGTGCTGCCACTGCGACGTCTCATCCCGAAGGAGCGCGTCCCCTCCCGCGCCGACTTCGTGGGCCGTGCGTGCGTCATCCGCACGAGCCGGGTCGGCACTGATTTCGGCCAGGCCGAGGTCACCGCCCCGGACGGCTCCTCCGCGCTCGTTCAAGTGCGTCAGACCGGCGACGACGCCTTCGCCGCCGGAAGCACCGCCCTGATATTCGCCTATGACTCCCCGGGCGAGTTCTTCTGGGTGATGCCGTACGCCGCGGAACTCGACCCTGATCGTCCTATTTAACCGAGGGACCATTTTGGACGTCATCTCCACCGGACTCGGCATCTTCCTCGCCGTCGTCCTCCTCGTCGTCGTCGGCCTGCTCATCATGATCAGCCGCCTGTTCAACAAGGTCGAGCAAGGCAAGGCCCTGATCGTCTCGAAGATCAACAAGGTGGACGTCACCTTCACCGGGGCCATCGTGCTGCCCATCTTCCACAAGTCGGAGCTGATGGACATCTCGGTGAAGACCATCGAGATCGCCCGGACCGGCCGTGAGGGTCTGATCTGCCGCGACAACATCCGTGCCGACATCCGCATCACCTTCTTCGTCCGGGTCAACAAGACCGTCGAGGACGTGGTGAAGGTCGCCCAGGCCATCGGCACCGCGCGGGCGAGCGACCAGGAGACGCTGCAGGAGCTGTTCAACGCCAAGTTCTCCGAGGCGCTCAAGACGGTCGGCAAGCAGCTCGACTTCGTGGACCTCTACACCCAGCGTGACCGGTTCCGCGACGAGATCATCCAGGTCATCGGCACCGACCTCAACGGCTACAGCCTTGAGGACGCGGCCATCGACTACCTGGAGCAGACCTCGCTGATGTCCCTGGACAGGAACAACATCCTCGACGCGCAGGGCATCAGGAAGATCACCGAGCTGACCGCCATCGAGCACGTGCGGACCAACGAGTTCCAGCGGCGCGAGGAGAAGGAGATCACCCGCCAGAACGTGGACGCGCGGGAGGCCATCCTGGAGCTGGAGCGCCGCCAGGCCGACGCGGAGATCAAGCAGAAGCGCGAGGTGGAGACCATGCGCGCCCGCGAGGAGGCGGAGACCGCCAAGGTCCAGGCCGAGGAGCGGCTCAAGGCACACGCCGCGAATCTCCGTACCGACGAGCAGCTCGGCGTCCAGCAGGAGAACCAGGCCCGCGAGATCGCGGTGGCGGCGAAGAACCGTGAGCGGGTCCTCGCCATCGAGACCGAGCGGATCGAGAAGGACCGCCTGCTGGAGGTCATCGCCCGCGAGCGCGAGACCGAGCTGTCGCGCATCTCCAAGGACAAGGAGCTGGAGGGCGAGAAGCGCTCCATCGCCGAGGTGATCCGCGAGCGGATCGTGGTGGAGAAGACGGTCGCCGAGCAGGAGGAGAGCATCAAGCGCCTGCGGGTGGTCGAGGAGGCCGAGCGGACCCGCCAGGCCGTGATCATCCAGGCCGAGGCCGAGGCGCAGGAGAGCCTGGTCAAGGACATCAAGGCGGCCGAGGCCTCCGAGGCCGCGTCCAAGCACAAGGCGCGCGAGGCGCTGGTGCTGGCCGAGTCCCGGCAGCAGGCCGCCGAGCTCGACGCCCGCGCCAAGATCCGCCTCGCCGAGGGCGTCCAGGCCGAGATGGCCGCCGTCGGCCTGGCCGAGGTGCAGGTGCGCGAGCGGGACGCCGCGGCGATCGAGAAGGTCGGCCGCGCCGAGGCCGCCGTCGAGCGGGAGAAGGCGCTGGCCGTCGCCGAGGGCGATCAGGCCAAGGCGCACGCCGTGGCCACCGCGGTACGCGAAAAGCTGAAGGCGGAGGCCGAGGGCGAGCAGGCCATGGCACTGGCCGCCGCCGCGACGGTCGGTGAGAAGCTCAAGGCCGAGGCCGAGGGTCTCACCGAGAAGGCCGCGGCGATGGCCGCGCTCACCGACGCGACCCGCGCCCACGAGGAGTACCGCCTGCGGCTGGAGGCCGAGAAGGAGATCCGCCTCGCCGGGGTGAACGTGCAGCTCAAGATCGCCGAGGCGCAGGCCTCCGTGGTGTCGGCCGGCCTGTCCAAGGCCAACATCGACATCGTCGGCGGCGACACCGTGTTCTTCGACAAGCTGATGAGCTCGATCACCATGGGCAAGGCCGTGGACGGCTTCCTGGAGCACTCCGACGTCGCCCAGAGCCTGGCCGGGCCGTACCTGAACGGCTCGGCGAGCATCCCCGCCGACCTGGGCAGGGTCCTCGGCTCGATCGACACCGCCGACGTGCGGAACCTCTCGCTGTCCGCGCTGCTGGTGAAACTGATCAAGGATGGCGGTCCCGACGCCGACAGGCTCCGCGGCCTGCTGAGCGAGGCCCATGCCGCGGCCACCGGCACCGAGGTCCCGGTCGCCGCGCTCAACTCCGCCGGCAAGTGACGTCCTCCACGGCGGAGGCCGTCACCGACGCCCCCGGCGCGGAGGGGGCGGGACTGGACGCGGGCACCTACGAGGTGCTCCGCGCCCGGCTGGCCGAGCAGGCCGCCGAGCTGGCCAGGCAGGCCGACGCGCTCAACGCCGAGCGCCTGGCGGTGTTCGGCGGGGCCGAGCTGCGCCTGATCGGCACCGAGCGGATACGCACCGAGAACAACTGCGTGCCACGCGACATCGTGTCGGTCGGCGGGCTCATGCTCTTCGGCTACAACGTGTTCATCGGGTTGAAGCCGGAGACGGCCGTCGCGGACGTCTTCTCCATGCACACGTTCGTCAGGAACCCGGCGGAGGGGGAAGGCGGCGCGTTCCGGTTCGATCCCGCGCCGATGTTCCGCGACCCGCGCTTCGAACGGGACTTCGCCGAGCTCTACCGGTACTACCGGGAGACCAGGCTGCTCCAGCTCCGCCGCGTCGAGGACAGGCTGCTGGCCGTCTTCCAGACCGGCCCGCAGGACACCCGGGTGCTGCGCTGGCAGGTCGGGACGGACGGCACGCTCACCTACATCGACGACCGGGGGGAGCGCGACCACACGTTCCCGCCCTCGCACGACTTCGAGTGGACTCCCGCCACCCGCGACGACCACGTGCTCGGCCGCCACCCGCACATCTCGATCGAGGGCGAGGTGTTCGTCGAGACCGTCGGCGGCGACCTCACCATCAAGATCGAGAACAACACCGAGAGCGGCGAGGGCATCTACCGCGAGCCCGTCGCCGAGCCGCTGCAGAGCCTCGCCGACGCGGAGGTCCAGCACACCAGGATCGGCCCGCTGATCCTGCTGCGGGTGCGGCCGTACAAGGAGCCCGAGTGGCGGCACCTGGTCTTCAACACCCGGACCAAGGGCGTGGTCCGTCTCGACGGCATCGGGCAGGCGTGCCAGCGCCTGCCCGAGGACCAGGGGATCATCTTCCCCGGCGGCTACTACCTGTCCACCGGGATCAGCAAGACCTTCGACACCGACGTGTCCGAGTTGGAGTTCGAGCGGGTCATCCGCTCCCCCAACGGCGAGGACGTGCTCTACGTCTTCCACGCCCGCGCCGAGGGGCGCTCGCTGCTGCTGCCGTACAACGTGATCCGCAAGCAGGTGGCGAATCCGCTCTCCTGCCACGGCTACTCGCTGTTCGACGACGGCACGCTGGTCGTTTTCAGGGCCACCTCCGACGAGCCCACCCGCGTCCACCCGATGCAGGTCTGGCAGACGGCGTACCAGTCGGACCTCTACGCCGCCGGCCGTCCGGCCGGCACCGGACCGCTGGAGCGGATCGGTAACGCGGAGCTGGTCCGGGGCATCTCCGACTGCCTCTCGGTGGCCAGGATGGTCGATGAGATGGCGCCGTCGATCCCGGTCTTCGAGGCGCTGATCGCCTCCTGCGTCCGGGCCTTCGACCACTACCACTGGCTGGGCGAGCACCGGCTGCGCGGCCCGCTCGCCGACGTGCGGGCCACCGCCGAGCAGGTGCTGGACGAGTTCGAGAACGTCCAGTCGCTCACCCGTCAGGCCGCCGAGGCGCTGGAGGCCGCCGCCGCCGACATCGCCGCGCTCGTACGGCACGCACGCGGCGAGGCGCCCAGGTCCGCCCAGGGCTGGGTCGACCGGCTGTCGGAGCTGCGCCAGTCCCAGGGGCACCTGGTGACCCTGCGCGAGCTGCGCCACGTCGACGTCGCCAGGATCGACGCGCTCGACGCGGAACTGGCGGCCGAGCTGGACAGCACCGCGCAGCGCGCCGCGGGCTTCCTTCGGGGCGAGGACGCCTTCGCCGGATACCACGCGGAGGTCGAGCGGCTGGTCTCCGACGCGGGCGCCATCGCGACAGTGGCCGAGGCCGGGCCGATCGGCGAGCGGCTGGAGCGGCAGGCGCGGGGGCTGGAGATCGTGGTCGAGGTGGTCGGCACGCTCGACATCGCCGACGCCACCGTGCGGACCGCCATCCTGGAACGGGTCGGCGAGGTGCTCGGCGGTGTCAACCGCGCCCGCGCCACGCTGGACGCCCGGCGCGGGGAGCTGCTGGCCGGTGAGGGCCGGGCCGCCTTCGCCGCCGAGTACGCCCTGCTGGGGCAGGCGATCACCGGGGCACTGGCGATGTCCGACACCCCCGAGCGCTGCGACGAGCAGCTGGGCCGGCTGATGCTCCAGCTGGAGAACCTGGAGTCGCGCTTCGCCGAGTTCGACGACTTCCTGGGGCAGCTGACCGCCAAGCGGGAGGACGTCTACGAGGCGTTCTCCTCGCGCCGCCAGGCGTTGCTCGACGAGCGGGCCCGCCGCGCCGACCGGCTGGCCGACTCCGCGACCCGGATCCTGTCGAGCGTACGGCGCCGCCTGGCCGGGCTGAAGTCGCTGGACGAGGTCAACACCTACTTCGGGTCCGACCCGATGGTGCTCAAGCTCAAGGGCGTGGCCGGGGAACTGCGCGCGCTGGGCGACCAGGTCCGCGCCGAGGAGCTCGAAGGCCGGATCAAGTCGGCCCGCCAGGAGGCGGGCCGCGCCCTGCGCGACCGGCTCGACCTTTACACAGACGGCGGCGAGACCATCCGGCTCGGCCGCCACCTGTTCGCGGTCAACACCCAGCCGGCCGACCTGACCCTGGTCCCGTACGAAGGCCGGATGGCGTTCGCCGTCACCGGGACCGACTACCGCTCCCCGGTGCTCGACGCGGCCTTCGAGGAGACCCGGCCGTTCTGGAACCAGCTGACGGTCTCGGAGTCGCCGGAGGTCTACCGGGGCGAGCACCTGGCCGCCTCCATCCTGGCCGCCGCCGAATCCGGCGCTCTGGCCCTGGGGGCCTCCGGAACCTCGGGCACCCCGGGCACCCCGGCCTCGGGCGAGCGCCGGATCTCGCTGGACGCGCTACACGAGGCCGCGGTGGCCGACGGCGAGCTGCTGGAGATCGTCCGCCGGGTGGCGGAGACCCGCTACGACGAGGGCTACGAGCGGGGCGTCCACGACCACGACGCCACCGCGATCCTCCAGGCCGCGCTCCGCCTGCACGCGGGCGCGGGACTGCTCCGCTACCCACCGGCGGCGCGGGCCGCCGCCCAGCTCTTCTGGGCCTTCGGCACCGACGAGGCCGCCCGCGCGACCTGGACCACCCGGGCGACGTCGCTGGCGCGGGCACGGGCCCTGTTCGGCCAGGTGGAGGCGGTGCGGGAGACCCGCGCCGCCCTCGGCTCGGCGATCGCGTCCTTCGTCCGGGGCCTTCACGGCCATCCGGAGGGCCCGACGGGTGCGCTCGCCGTGGCCGCCGCGAGCACCGCCGGGGCGACCGGGACCCGCGTACGGGAAGACGAGGGCGTCTCCGAACTGGCCGGGGAGTATCTCTTCGAGGAACTGGCGAGCAAGCCGTTCGGGTTCGTGACGAGCGCGGGGGCGCGGTCGCTGCTCGACCGGTTCGACCGGGCGCTCGGGCCCGCGCGCCAGGAGTTCGAGGACGACCTGCGAGCGCTTGGTGACGACCTCCCCGGGCGTCACCGCCTGGCCGAGGCATGGCTGTCCGCCTTCGACGCCTCGGCCCCGGCCGCCGGCCTGAGCTCGGGACCGGGCCTGGTGTCGGCCTCGGGACCAGGCCTGGTGTCGGCCTCCGGATCGGAGCCGGGCGCGGGGCGTGCCTCGGGGGCCGGATCGGCGGAGCTGGTGGAGGCGGTGGCCGTACTGCTGTGCGAGGTGGCGCGGCACGACTCGTCGGCGGCGCTGACCGCCACGGTCGAGGGGCTGCTCGGCGCGCACCCCCGGATCTCCGGGCGCGCGATCCAGCTGCGGCTGGACGAGTTCCTGGCCAGGAGCCGGCACTTCCGCGACCACCGTGTCCCCGCGTACCGCGCCTACCAGAAGCGGCGCAACGAGCTGGTCGCGGCCGAGCGGGCGCGGCTGCGTCTTGAGGAGTTCCAGCCGAAGGTGATGACCGCCTTCGTCCGCAACCAGCTGCTCGACGAGGTCTACCTGCCGCTGATCGGCGACAACCTGGCCAAGCAGCTCGGCGCGGCCGGTGACGCCAAGCGGACCGACCAGATGGGCATGCTGCTGCTCATCTCCCCGCCGGGCTACGGCAAGACCACCCTGATGGAGTACGTGGCCAACCGGCTCGGGCTGATCTTCGTCAAGGTCAACGGCCCGGCTCTGGGCCACCTGGTGACCTCGGTGGACCCGGCGCAGGCACCCGACGCCACGGCACGGCAGGAGATCGAGAAGATCTCCTTCGCGCTGGAGATGGGCAACAACGTGCTGCTCTACCTGGACGACATCCAGCACACCTCCCCGGAGCTGTTGCAGAAGTTCATCTCGCTGTGCGACGGCCAGCGCCGGATGGAGGGCGTCTGGGAGGGCCGGACCCGCACCTACGACCTGCGCGGCAAGCGCTTCGCGGTCTGCATGGCGGGCAACCCGTACACCGAGTCGGGCAAGCGCTTCCGCATCCCCGACATGCTCGCCAACCGAGCCGATGTGTGGAACCTCGGCGACGTGCTGTCGGGGCGGGACGAGCTGTTCGCGCTGAGCTACATCGACAACGCGCTGACCTCGAACCCGGTCCTGTCCCCGCTGTCCACCCGCGATCGAGGCGACATCCGCCTGCTGGTACGGCTGGCGCGGGGCGACTCCGGGGTCCGGGCCGACCAGCTCTCCCACCCGTACTCCTCGGTGGAGCTGGAGCAGGTCCTCGCGGTGCTGCGCAAGCTGCTCCGGGTCCAGAAGGTGGTGCTGGCCAACAACCAGGCGTACATCGCCTCGGCCGCCCAGTCGGACGCCTCGCGGACCGAGCCTCCTTACCAGCTGCAGGGCTCGTACCGGAACATGAACAAGCTCGCGGCCCGGGTCGTCCCGGTGATGAACGACGCCGAACTGGAGGCGGTGATCAACGATCACTACCTCGGCGAGGCCCAGACCCTCACCTCCGGCGCCGAGGCCAACCTGCTCAAACTCGCCGAACTACGCGGCACCCTGACCCCGGTGCAGGCCGCGCGGTGGGCGGAGGTGAAGACGGCCTACCTGCGATCCCAGGCCCTGGGCGGCGCCGAGGACGACCCGATGACCCGCGCGGTCGGCGCGGTCGGCCTGCTGGCCGACCGGGTGAGCACCGCCATCGAACACGCCGCCGACCGGCTCTCCCCCGAACCATAAAACCCGCTCACGGGGGCCCAGGGCGGAAAGGGGCGCTTTGACCCCCCTTTCCGCCCTTACCTCTGTGAAACGGAACAATGTCGCCCAGCTGACCGACGGACCGACTCCACCCGGGGCTGGACCGGTGGCTGGACCGGTGGCTGCCGTCACCGCCGTCTGGGAATGACCACGGTATGGCTACCAAACCAAAAGTACGGGTGCGCCGGGTCTACGAGGAGCCGACAGCCTCCGACGGCGCCCGGGTGCTGGTCGACCGGATCTGGCCGCGCGGGCTGTCCAAGGAGAAGGCACACCTGCAGGAGTGGTGCAAGGCGGTGGCGCCCTCGACCGAGTTGCGCACGTGGTACGGCCACGATCCGGCTCGGTTCGAGGAGTTCGGCCGCCGCTACCGGGCCGAGTTGAAGGATCCCGAGCGGGCCGCCGCGCTGGAGCACCTGCGGGAGATGGCGAAGCAGCGAACGGTGACGCTCCTGACCGCGACCAGGCGTGCCGACATCAGCGAGGCCGTGGTCCTCGCCGACCTGCTGCGGGGTTGACCGCGGCGTCCCACGTGGTCATGGAAGTGCTTCGCGGTCCGCGTGGCGGGCAACCGGCACCCGGCGGCTCACCTGTCGGAGGGGCGGGCGCGGACGTGCAGGCGTTCGCCCTGGGGGCCGAACAGGCTGAGGGCTTCGGCGGGTTCCGGGCCGGGATTGCTGAAGGCGTGCGGGATGTGGGTGTCGAACTCCGCCACCTCTCCGGGCATCAGGACGATCTCCTTCTCGCCGAGCGACAGGCTCAACCGCCCGGACAGGACGTAGAGCCACTCGTACCCCTCGTGGACCCGCTGTTCCGGCCCGACCCCGGGCCGGCTCGCCGGAATGATCATCTTGTATGCCTGGAGCCCGCCGGGCCGGCGGGTCAGCGGGATGAACGTCCTGCCGTTGCGGATGATCGGGCGCTGGTGGACGCGTGGGTCGCCGGTCTCCGGCGCGCCGACGAGTTCGTCCAGGGGGATCTGGTGGGCTCGGGCCAGCAGAAGCAGGAGTTCCAGGGTGGGACGACGTTGGCCGGACTCCAGGCGGGACAGGGTGCTGACCGAGATCCCGGTGGCCTCGGAGAGCTGCGCCAGGGTCGCGCCGCGCTGCCGGCGCAGTGCCCGCAGGCGCGGGCCTACCGCGTCGATGACCCTGTCGAGGGCTTCGTCTGAGGTGAGAGCGTCGTCGTCCATGCCATCTATTTGCTACTCCGGCAATGGCATTTGTCAAATCAGCCACCGTAGACGGATAGTCCTGCGACAAGACGGCCGACGTGCTCGTCTCCCTCGGGCTGGAGCCGGTCGAGCAGCTGGTCGGCGGCCACGTCGTCGGCAGCTACCTGCCCGCCGATCCCACCGGGGCCACCTCGGTGCCCGGGGTGTGGGTGGCCGGCAACGTCGCGGACCTGCGTGCCCAGGTGATCGTCTCCGTCGCCTCGGCGCTGAACACCGCCGCGGCCATCAACGCCGACCTCATCGCCGAGGACACCCGCCACGCCGTGGCCGCTCACCGCGGCAGGCCCGAGCCCCTCTCCGGCCACGCGGGCGGGCCGGTCGTCCGGCAGGGCGGGCACGGCCCGTCGCCGGATGTCGAATACGGTGAGCAGGTGTCGGTCAGCGACCGGGTCGAGCGAGAGCAAGGAAAGCCGTGAAGCTTCTTCATTCAGGGAAGGTCCGCGACGTCTACGAGGACCGCGGGGACATCATCCTCGTGGCGTCCGACCGGGTGTCGGTGTACGACGTGATCCTGCCCACACCCGTCCCCGACAAGGGGAAGATCCTCACGCGGCTCTCGCTCTGGTGGTTCGAGCAACTCGCCGACATCGTGCCCAACCACGTGATCTCGGCGACCGACGTACCCGCCGAGTTCGCGGGCCGTGCGGTGCGGTGCAGAAAGCTGGAGATGGCGAAGGTCGAGTGCGTCGCACGCGGCTACCTGACCGGCGGCGGGCTGAAGGAGTACCGGACGCACGGGTCGGTCTCGGGCGTGCCGCTGCCGCCCGGTCTGCTGGACGGTTCCAAGCTCCCCGAGCCGATCTTCACCCCGTCCACCAAGGCACCGCTCGGGCAGCACGACGAGCCCATCTCCTTCGACGGGGTGGTCGCCCTGGAGGGCGCCAAGGCCGCCGAGGAGTTCCGGCGGATCACGCTGGAGATCTACCTGCGAGGCTCCGAACTGGCCGCGGAGCGGGGCATCATCATCGCCGACACCAAGATCGAACTGGGCCGGGACTCCGACGGCGCGCTCGTGCTCGGCGACGAGGTGCTGACCTCCGACTCCTCCCGCTTCTGGCCCGCCGACCGGTGGGAGCCCGGCCACGCGCAGTTCTCCTTCGACAAGCAGTACGTGCGCGACTGGGCGACCGGCACGGGCTGGGACAAGAAGGAGCCCGCTCCCGAGATGCCCGCCGAGGTCGTGGAGGCCACCCGGGCGCGCTACATCGAGGCGTACGAACGCATCACCGGCAGAACCTGGTAGGACCGAGCGAACTCCCCGACGCTCGGGGAGGCACCGAAGTCCCTACAGGGAGAGTTTCCTCTCGACCGCGGCGCCCACGATGGTCGGTTCCACGGGGGCGGAACCGGTGGGCGTCCCGAAGTCGGCCACGATGCAGGTGATGTTGTCGGGGCCGCCCCCCCGGTTGGCGAGGTCGATGAGCCAGCGGGCCGCCTCGTCGGGGTCGGAGATCTCGGTCAGCGTGTTGAACAGGGTCTCGGGACCGACCACGGCGGTCAGGCCGTCGGAGCAGAGCAGATAGCGGTCTTCCGGGTAGGCCTCGCGCAGCGACAGGTCCAGCTCACCGTCGCCGGTGCCCTCAAGGACCCGCAGCACCATTGACCGGCGCGGGTGCTCGGCGGCCTGCTCGGGGGTGATCCGCCCTTCGTCCACCAGTGACTGGACCAGGGTGTGGTCATGGGTGATCTGGTAGAGGGCGCCGTCGCGCAGCATGTAGGCCCGGGAGTCCCCGACGTGGGCCAGGGCGAAGGTGGCGCCGTCCCAGAGCATGGCGGTCAGAGTGGTACCCATGCCACGGAGCGTGGGATCCTGCTCGCTCATGTCGCGCAGTGTGTGGTTGACGTCCCTGGCGGCGCCCTTGAGCGCGGCGAGCAGGTCGACACCGCCCGCGGGAAGGGTGTCGTCCAGCGCCACCATGGCGGTGACGGCAAGTGAGCTGGCGACCTCTCCACCCGCATGACCACCCATACCGTCCGCTATGGCGAGCAGGCGTGCGCTCGCGTAGCCCGAATCCTCGTTCGCCTCACGGCGGACTCCCACGTCAGAGCGGGCCGCGTAGCGCAGTGCCAGTGGTTGGTTCAGTGCCATGAAGGCAGTAAATCATTGGTTGAAGCACTTCACAAGCAAAGGCGTTGTAGACCGTTGCGGCACAGTCAACTACTGTGGCCCAACATGGAGGAACGCCAGGAGATCACCGTGAACGCGGGCGACATCGCCCGGCTTGCCGGGGTCGGCAGGGCAGCGGTGAGCAACTGGCGCCGCCGCCACGAGGACTTTCCCCAGCCGGTGGGCGGCACCACCTCCAGCCCGCTGTTCTCCCTGCCCGAGATCGCCGTGTGGCTGCGCGCGAACGGCAAATCCTTTGAGGTCTCGCTCGGCGATCTGGTCTGGCAGCGGATGCGCACCTCGGTCGACGACCTCAGGCTGGGCGAACTGGTGGCCAAGGTCGGCGCGTTCCTGCTGTTCCTGCGCCGCGAGCCCACCGCCTGGCGTGATCATGGAACGAAGTCTCTCACCCATATGGCCGAGGTGACGACCGATCTCCCCGGCTCCGCAGATCTCCGCCTGGACGACCTGGCCCTCGTCCGGCTGGTCGCCGAGCTGGCCACCGAGCGCGACCCACTGGAGGTCTTCGAGTTCCTGTTCGAGCGCTACGTCGAGGCCCACTCCCGCCAGCTCTCGGTCACCAGGGAGGATGTGGCCGAGCTCATGGTCCGGCTGGTGGTGCGGGAGGGGGACGTCGTCCTCGACCCGGCATGCGGTGTCGGAACGCTGCTGCTGGGCGCGGACGCCTCGACGGCCCGGCGGGGAAGCGCTTCGACAGGCGGGAAGACCCTCCTGACGGGGCAGGAGATCAACGAGACGAACGCGCTGCTCACCGCGGTTCGGGTGCTGCTGCGGGGGACCGAGGCCCGGATCGTCGCCGGTGACTCGCTCCGCGAGGACGGCCTGGCCGGTGAGGCGGCCGACACCGTGGTCTGTGACCCGCCGTTCAACGAGCGGGTCTGGGGTCACGAGGAGCTCGCCGGCGACCCGCGCTGGGAGTACGGCCTGCCGCCGCGCGGGGAGTCCGAGCTCGCCTGGGTGCAGCACTGCCTCGCCCGCGTGAGGCCGGGCGGCCTGGTGGCGATCCTGATGCCCACCGCCGCCGCCAGCCGGCGTCCGGGCAAGCGGATCCGTGGCAACCTGCTCCGGGCGGGAGCGCTGCGGGCCGTGGTGACGCCGGCGCCCGGCGGTCCCGACCTGTGGATACTCCGCAGGCCCGACGGCGGACGCCCGCCGTCCCAGCTGCTGATGGTGGACGCCGGCGAGGACCTGTCGAGCGTGGAGCCCGCCTGGCGCGCGTACCTGGAGAACCCCGAGGCCGAACTGTCCGGCGAGAGCCGCACGGTGCGCATCATCGACCTGCTCGACGACGAGGTCGACCTCGCCCCGGGCAGGCACCGCCCGCAGCACAGCGGCCTCGACTTCCCGCGTGACTTCACCGAGGCCCTGGCCAGGTTCATGGAGACCTCGGCCACGCTGTCGGAGGCCACTCCCGCCCTGGAACTGCTCGCCGAGCGGCAGGACCTGCCGACCACCACGGTCGGCGAGCTGGCCAAGGCAGGGCTGATCACGATCCTGCAGGCGCCGCCGAGGATGTCGGCGGACGAGGGCCCGCTCCCGGTGCTGACCGCCGACGACACCGCGGCGGGCGCCTCGCCCTCCGGCCGTACCACCCTCGACCCGGCACTGGTCATGATCAGGCCCGGCGACGTGGTGACCACGGTGCTCGGCGCGGTCAGGCTGATCACCCAGAGCGGGGCGGCGCTCGGCCCGCAGCTCACGCTCTACCGGGTCGATCCGCAGCGGCTCGACTCCGGGTTCCTGGCCGGTTTCCTGCGCTCGGCCGACGCCGCCAGGGTCCATCCCAGCTCCAGCCGCCTCGACGTGCGGCGGGCGAGGGTGCCCATGCTGCCCCTGTCCGACCAGCGGATGTACGGCACGGCCTTCCGCGAGCTGTTCGAACTGGAGGACAGGCTGCGCGCGACGAGGGCGCTGGGGGAAACGCTGATCCGGCTAGGCTTTGACGGACTGGTCGACGGCCATCTCCGGCCATGCGACCAAGGGGCGTGACGCCCGCACGTCCAGGGGAGGGTCGATGGTCATCGGCGACCGATACGTACTCGACGACCTCCCTCTCGGCCAGGGGGGCATGGGCGCCGTCTACGGCGGCCATGACAGGCATCTCGACCGCAGGGTGGCCGTCAAGTTCCTGAGGTTCCTCACCGGCCCCGACGAGGAGTTGAAGCGGCGTTTCCTACGCGAGGCCCGCATCCTGGCCAGGCTGGAGCACCCCGGCGCACCGGTCCTGTACGACTTCGGCACCTTCGACCAGCGACTGTTCCAGGTGATGCAGTTCATCGAGGGCGTCACCGTGGCCGACGTGGTCAGCGAGCACGGCCCGCTCCCCGTGCCCTGGGCCGCGGCGATCGCCGCCCAGGCCTGCGCGGTGCTGACCGCCGCCCACGCGCTGTCCGTCTACCATCGCGACCTGAAGCCGACCAACCTGATGCTCTGCCCTGACGGGAGCGTCAAGGTCCTCGACTTCGGCCTGGCCGTGCTCCGTGAGGCCGACTCGACGCAGTTCACCCGGGTCGGCCAGATCCTCGGCACCCCGTCGTACATGGCGCCCGAGCAGATCCAGCGCGGCCTGTCCGGCCCTCGCAGCGACCTCTACGCCCTCGGGTGCGTGATCCACGAGATGCTGACGGGCCGCCAGCTGTTCACCGGCCCCACCGAGTACGCCGTGTTCGAGCGCCAGGTGAAGGAGCGCCCGCCCGAGGTTCCGGGGGTCCCCGCCGAGCTGAACCGACTCGTCGCCGACCTGCTGGAGAAGGATCCCGACAACCGTCCCGCGGGCGCCGACGTCCTCTACGAGCGGCTGCAGCCCTTCGCGGTGGACCTGCCGATGCTCCCGGGCTTCCTGCACCCGTCGTCGGTGCCGAGCCCGGGTCGGATGTACGCGCGGATGGTCGGCCGGGTCCTGGCCTGACGGCCCTTTCCCGACGGTCACCAAACGTATGGCAGTCGCCTCGACCGGCCTCGGTGATCAGGGGGAGAATACGAGCCGTGGAAGGTCGATGGGTCGAGGTGGCGGACCGGGTGCTGGTGCGGCGGTACGCCGAGCTGGACCTATCGGTGGGGCTGGTTGTGGGCGACGGCGGCTGCCTGGTGGTCGACACGCGGGGAGACGAGCGGCAGGGGGCGGAGTTGCTCGCGGAGGTCAGGCGGATCACCCGTGCCCCGTGGACGGTGGCGATCACCCACTCGCACTTCGACCACAGCTTCGGCACCCGGCCGTTCCTCGGCTGCCCCGTCTGGGCGCACGAGGGCTGCCGCACCGACCTGGTCGAGAACGGCGGCCGTGCCAGGGACGAGTGGGCACGCCACTACCGGGATCGGGGACGTGCGGACATCGCCGGTGACATCGCGAGGACCGAGATCGCGCTGCCGGACCACCTCGTGACCGACCGGGCGGAGCTGGTCGTCGGCGGTCGCCCGGTCGTCCTGGCCCACCTCGGCCGCGGCCACTCAGGCAACGACCTGGTCGTCCACGTACCGGACGCCGGCGTGGTCTTCGCCGGGGACCTGGTGGAGAACGGCGCCCCGCCCGCCTACGAGGACGCCTACCCTCTCGAATGGCCGGCCACCCTCGCCGGGTTGCTCGACCTCCTCGGCGACAGCGACAGCGACACCGGCGGCATCATCGGCGGCGACGACATCGGCGGCATCGGCGGCGTCATCGTCCCCGGCCACGGCGACCCGGTCGACCGTGCGTTCGCCGCCGCCCAGCACGCGGAGGTCGCCGCCCTCGCCCGCCTGTGCGAGCGGGTGGCGGCGGGTCTGCTCTCCCCCGCCGACGCCGTGCGCCTGTCGCCGTACCCCGAGGAGACCACCAGGACCGCCCTCGGCCGCCCCTGCTGACGGCGAGGAGACCGCGAGGACGCGGACCGCTCAGATCTCCTCGTGGAGCCCGGCCGTCGGGTCGAGCCGACGTGGCCGGTCCCCGATCCTCGGGTGATGCAGGTCGAAGGCGGGCCGCTCCGAGCGGATGGTCGGGATCGAGGCGAAGTTGTGCCGGGGCGGCGGGCAGGAGGTGGCCCACTCCAGCGAGTTGCCGAAACCCCACGGGTCGTCCACGGTCACGCGCGGGGCGTGGCGTGCGGTGTACCAGATGTTGTAGAGGAACGGCAGCGTGGAGGCGCCGAGCACGAACGCGCCGATCGAGGAGACCAGGTTGAGCGTGGTGAACCCGTCGATCGGGCTGTAGTCGCCGTAGCGGCGCGGCATGCCCTGCGCACCCAGCCAGTGCTGGACCAGGAAGGTGGCCTGGAAACCGATGAACAGCAACCAGAAGTGCAGCTTGCCCAGCTTCTCGTTCAGCATCTTGCCGGTCATCTTCGGCCACCAGAAGTAGAAGCCCGCGAACATCGCGAACACCACGGTGCCGAAGACCACGTAGTGGAAGTGCGCGACCACGAAGTACGAGTCGTGCGCCTGGAAGTCGAGCGGCGGGGAGGCCAGGATGACCCCGGTCAGCCCGCCGAGCAGGAAGGTGACCAGGAATCCGACCGCGAACATCATCGGCGAGTCCATCGATATGTGCCCGCGCCACATGGTGCCGGCCCAGTTGAAGAACTTCACACCCGTCGGGATGGCGATCAGGAACGACATGAAGGAGAAGAACGGCAGTAAAACCTGGCCGGTGGTGAACATGTGGTGCGCCCACACCGTCATCGACAGGCCCGCGATCGCGATGGTCGCGCCGACCAGGCCGATGTAGCCGAAGATCGGTTTGCGGCTGAAGACGGGGATCACCTCGCTGATGATGCCGAAGAACGGCAGCGCGATGATGTAGACCTCCGGGTGGCCGAAGAACCAGAACAGGTGCTGCCAGAGCAGCGCTCCCCCGGTCTGCGGGTCATAGATGTGAGCGCCGTGCCTGCGGCCGGCCTCCAGGGCGAGCAGCGCGGCGGACAGCACCGGGAAGGCTATCAACACCATCAGACCGGTCAGCAGCACGTTCCAGGTGAAGATCGGCATGCGGAACATCGTCATCCCGGGGGCCCGCATGCAGATGATCGTGGTGATGAAGTTGACCGAGCCGAGGATCGTGCCGAGGCCGGCCATCACCAGGCCTACGATCCACAGGTCACCGCCGACCTGCGGGGAGTGCTGCGCCGTGGAGAGCGGCGTGTACGACGTCCAGCCGAAGTCGGCGGCACCGCCGGTGGTGAGGAAGCCGAACAGGACGATGACGCCACCGAAGAGGAAAAGCCAGTAGCTCACCATGTTGAGCCGGGGGAACGCCACGTCGGGCGCTCCGATCTGCAGCGGCATGACCACGTTGGCGAACCCGGCGAACAGCGGGGTCGCGAACAGCAGCAGCATGGCCCCGCCGTGCATGGTGAACATCTGGTTGTAGCGCTCCAGGCTCACCACCTGCATGCCCGGCTGGACGAGCTCCGCCCGGATGACCATGGCCATGAGCCCGGCGATCATGAAGAAGACGAACGAGGTGATCATGTACAGATAGCCGATCACCTTGTGGTCGGTGCTGGTCAGCCAGTTCACGACCAGTGAGCCCGGCTCTCCGTTGCGCGATGCCGACGGTGAGGTCAGCGGCCCCTCACGTGACTGCTCGGAGGTCGTCACAGCCCACCCCCCTCGGGAACCGGCTCGTCCACGAACCGGCCCGTCCACGAACCGGCGCGGCATCCGATCCCCGCCGCCTTCCACCCCGCCATCCCCAGGAAAAGCCGCTCCCACTCGCACCCTTCCGCCATCTTGCCCGCGCGCTGACCTGGCGATTAATCGCCCTCATCCGGACCTCAAGGTCCGCGTGGGCAACGTCGGACGACACGCCGTGCTTGACCCGGGGGCGCAGGGGGCACTCCGCTGGAATACGGAGCGTCGAAAGGAACAACCTCATGGCCAAGCGACAGCGAGTCGTCGTGATCGGAGGAGGGTTCGCGGGCTTCACCGCGGTCCGCGCCCTTTCCGGAATCGCGAAGGGCGCGATCGAGATCGTCCTGATCAACCCGACCGACTACTTCCTCTACCTGCCGCTGCTGCCCGAGGTCGCGGCAGGGATCCTCGACCCGCGCAAGGTGGCGATCCCGCTGTCGGGCAACTACCCCGGTGTGCGGCATCTGCTCGCCTGCGTGGACACCGTCGACATCGAGGCGCGCCGCCTGAAGTGCACGGACGCCGAGGGCAACCCCCGCGAGCTGGGCTACGACCGCCTGGTGGTCGCGGTCGGCAGCGTCAACAAGCTGCTTCCCATACCCGGCGTCGCCGAGCACGCCCACGGTTTCCGCAGCATCGCCGAGGCCCTCTACCTGCGCGACCACCTGATCCGCCAGATCGAGCTCGCCGCCACCTCCGACGACCCCGAGGAGCGCAGAGCCCGGTGCACGTTCGTGGTCGTGGGCGCCGGATACACCGGAACCGAGGTGGCGGCTCAGGGCCAGCTGCTCACCCTCGACACCCGCAGGAGACAGACCGCCCTGCGTGACCAGCCGGTGCGCTGGATCCTCGCCGACGTCGCCCCGCGCATCCTTCCCGGGCTCGACGAGCGCCTGTCGCGGACCGCGCACCGGACGCTGTCGGAGCGAGGCATGGAGATCCGCACCGGTACGAACGTGGCCGAGGCGACGGCGGACGGGGTCAAGTTCTCCGACGGCGAGTTCGTGCCGACCCGGTCCCTGATCTGGTGCGTCGGCGTGCGCCCCGACCCGATGGTGGAGTCGCTGGGGCTGCCGACCGCGAAGGGGCGGCTGCTCGTCGACGAATACCTGCGGGTGCCCGGACATCCGGAGATCTACGCCTGCGGCGACGCGGCCGCGGTGCCCGACCTCACCCGGCCGGGCGAGTACACCCCGATGACCGCCCAGCACGCCGGCCGCCAGGGCAGGCGCGCCGCCCACAACATCGCCGCCTCGTACGGTCACGGACGGCTCCTGCCGTACAGGCACCACGACCTGGGGTTCGTCGTCGACCTGGGCGGGGCCGCCGCCGCCGCGAACCCGCTGGGCGTGCCGCTGTCGGGTGTGGTCGCCAAGGCGGTAACCCGGGGTTACCACCTGCTGGCCATCCCGCACGGCCGGGCGCGCATCGCCGGGAGCTGGCTGCTGGATCTCGTGCTGCCTCGCCAGATCGTCCAGCTGGGCACGGTCGACGGCTCGGAAGTCCCGCTCGCCTGCACCACCCCCGAGCACCCCCACAGCCCGAGCGCCCCGCGGCCTGAGCCGGTGAAGCCGGTGAAACTTAAAGGACGGCGAGATCCTTCGGCATGAACTCATCCGAGCCGACAGGCCCTCCCCTACGGCGGAAGTGACGGCAAGGCGATTCCGCACGGGCGTACAGGGAAGGCTCACCAGAGTGGATGACGTGTGGGACCTGGCGGTCGTCGGCGGTGGGCCCGCAGGGGCTGCCGCGGCGCTGCGCGCGAGGCAGCTTCGGCCTGACGCACGGGTGCTCCTGCTCGATCGGGCCGACTTCCCCCGCGACAAGGCCTGCGGCGACGGCATCGCCGCCCACGGTCGTGACGAGCTCGCCCTGCTGGGCATCCCCGACCTCATCGCCGACTACCGGCCGACGCAGCGCCTGACGGTGATCTCCCCCGGTGGCGAGCGCGTCTCGGCCACCTCCGCCCGACCCAACCACGTCGTCCCCCGCAGGGTCTTCGACGCCCGCCTCGTCGACGCCGCCCGTGCCCGCGGTGTCGAGGTCCGCCGCCACCGCGTCCGCTCGCTCGCCGTCCTCGGCGGCCACATCGTCCTCGACGGCACCGTCACCGCCCGCGCCGTCGTCGCCGCCGACGGGGCCAACTCGACGGTGCGGCGCCTCATCGGCATCTCCCCCGCCCCTGACAGGCACACCGCGATCGCCGTGCGCGGCTACGCCGACGTACCCGCCGACGACGACGTGCAGTCCATCTTCATGCAGCAGGACGGGTGGCCCGCGTACGCGTGGTCGTTCCCCATCGGTGACGGCACCGCCAACGTCGGCTTCGGGATGCTGCTGCCTCGGTTGCGCGCCACCGGCCTGCCCGGCCGCGAGGTGCTGCACGGCAGGCTCGCCGAGTTGCTGCCCCACCTGAGCGCCCACGACCTGCGCGCCCACCATCTGCCCCTGTCCCCGGGGCGGCCGAGGCCGGGCTCGGGGCGGGTGATGCTCGCCGGTGACGCCGCCGGTCTCATCAACCCGCTCACCGGCGAGGGCATCTACTACGCCCTGGTCTCCGGCCGCCTCGCCGGCGAGGCGGCCGTGCGGGCCGCCGCCGACCCGCTGCCCGCCTACCGGCGCGAGCTGAGAAAGGCACTCGGACGGCACCTGCGCACCACGGACGTGCTCGCCCTCGCCGCCCAGTCACCCGGCTTCATCGACGCGGCGATCGACACGGCCGCCCGCCGCAAGGAGGTGTTCGACCTGCTGGTCGACGTGGGTCTCGGCGCGGGCACCGTACCGCTCCCACTGGCGCTGGCCGTGGTCCGCCGCTGGATCGCGGGCGGCGTCCGACGACGCTGAACACCACACGCGCACGCTCCCCGGGTGGTGCGCGCGGAGCAGGGCGAGCCCGCTGGTGGCGAACCGGGTCTGCACCACGGAGCGCTCGTCGGCGAACTCCAGCGCGATCACCGTCTTCGCCAGGCCGGACACCGGGGCCGCGGGATCGGCGGTGACGGCGACCGTCGGGATGTCCCCGGCCACGCCGAGGGCGTGCAGCACCTCCGTGGTGGTCCCGGACCTGGTGATCGCCACCAGCCGGTCGTAGCGGCGTGCGGGCAACTCGGAGGCGGGGAAGGCGTCGGTCTCCCCCTGCCCCGACCGCTCGCGCAGGACCGCGTAGGCCTGTGCCATGTAGAGCGAGGTGCCGCAGCCGATCACGGCGACCCGCTCGCCCGCCTCCGGCAGGCCCGCCGGACTCGCAGCGCCGAGCTCCAGCGCCCGCCGCCAGCACTCGGGCTGGCTGGCGATCTCCCGCAGGACGTACGTCACATGCACCTCACCTGTCGATGCCTATGTTCACGCCTGCAACATGCCACAGTCGCCCACCGACCGCCAGGAGGGCTCTTTGCCGAACCCCGCCCCGGTGCCGTCGGCGAAGGAGACGGGCTGCCGGGGCCCCGCGCCGTTCTGATCAGGCATGACGATCCCGTCGAGCAGTGTGGCGGCGGTACCGCCCAATCAACGCACTCTGATGCTTCACCCTCGCCATCCCAAAAAACTCGTGACTGTAATTCACACTATGTTTCACTGTGTTGCAACGCAGAAGCACCTCTCGGCTTCCCCCACACCTAGGAGAGTGCGTTGAGCCAGTCCCCCAGCACCGAGTTCACCGGGAATTTCGAGGTCGTCCGGCTGTCGGCGAGCCTGCTCGACCATCGGGAGGGCGACTGCGGAGACTTCGCAGCCGTCAAAGCTCGCCCGCAGCTGTGGTCACGGGTCTCCGAGAAGCGCAGGTACGCACCATGGGAGACCTTTCCGCTCGGCCTGGTGATGGACGTGCTCGACGCGGTCGAGTTCGAGGCGGCCCAGGTCGACGAGGCCCTGACGAGAACTCTCGCAAACACCCGCAGCACCGTGCATCCGGGGGTCGCCAGCTGGGTCTGGCACGCCTGCCACACCTATCTGGAGGTCTCCGAGAGCCTGGCCGCCACGCTCGCCTCCGAGGGGGTGGAGCTCCACCCCGAACGCAACCCCCGGATCGTCCAGGGCGGCCGATCCGCCGCGGAGATGCGCTCCCTCACCGTGTGGGGCCGGTGGTACGGCTCGCCGGACGGCACGACGGTGGAGTTCCGCCGGATGCGCCTGCGCCGCCCCCTGGGCAGTGCGGACAGGCCGTCCACCCAGGCGATGGCGTATGTGGCGGCCGTGGGCAGACAGGTGGAGGACCCGTCGGAGCTGTATCGCGCCATCCCCGTCCCGGTGCGACCCGTTCCCGTGCCGGAACGGGTGCGAGTGGTCGAGATCGGACTGACCACCGGGACAGACGAGGTCCTTCTCGACACGACGGACCTGGAGGAGATCCGCGGCGCGTACGCCTCGAACGTCAGACCCGCGACAGCCCGGCTGCTGGCCGGTGGCGACCGGATTCCGGGGCAGCACTGCGCCGAGTGCAAGGCGCGGGCCTCCTGCGGAGATCTCGCGCACGCTCCGGGCCTGCTCGGCCTCGACGACCGGGGCACACATCGGCGAACGTGGTCGATCACCACGTCCCGCTACTACCAGGTCTGCCCGGCGCAGGCTCACCTGCGCGAGCTCCGGCTTCCCGGCGACTGGGAGACGAGCCCGGCGGCCGAGCGCGGTCAGCACGTGCACGCGTGGCTCGAAACCGCGCACACCCGTGGCAGGCCCTGCACCCTGGCGGACCTTCCGGAGTCAGGCGCCGATGACTGCGGCCTCGCCGACGCGTTGATGGAGCGGGAGGAGTATCACCGGGCCCGGCCGTACCTGCTCCGGCATCTGGAGGTATGCCCGCTGAACGGCCCTGGCGAGGCCTCCGAGGTCAGGCCCGAGCCGAAGGTCGCCGCGTACGACGCGCGGGCCGATGTGGTGGTGCTCGCCCACCCGGACCTCCTCCGCCGGGTGGACGGGCGTCTCGTCTACCGCGAGCAGAAGACGTCGGCCGTACCGCGCGGGATCACCACGGAGAACGCGCTGGAGATGGTTCCCCAGCTCGCCCTGGCGGTCTGCCTGATCACCGCCGGCGTCTTCGAGGACACCGATGGGCTGGTCGAGCTGGAACAGCTCACCCCGGCCTCCGCCGAGGTGCTCACGTTCGACGCCGCCGACCCGGCGATCGTCTCCGCCGCCCGCGCGGTCGTCCTCGACCGGATCCGGCCCTGGCACCGCGACGTCGCCTTCCGCGCCACTCCCGGCTCCTGGTGCCGGTTCTGCCCGGTGGCCCGCTGGTGCCCGGATGCCTCCCGCTCCACCGCGCACGTGGTGGACGGTCTCGCGTTCGACCCGCTCACCGGAGAGATCCTGGCAAGCCCCGGACGGTTGGACGGCCGCGTCGAAGCGATCGCGGCCACCCTCGCCGATCCCGACCCCGACGACGAGCCACCATATTGATGTCCTCCCTCTTGATGTCCTCCCTCTTGATGTCCTCCCTCGCACACGAGCGGATTCCCACGGTCACCTGTGCACTCGTGCTCCCACGGTCACCCGTGCTCCCTTGGGAGAAATCGCCCCCTTCAGGCTCCTTCCTCGCCTGCGACTGCGAATCCGTCAGATGGCCGCGGTCATCTGACGGATGACGGCTTGGAATCGCCTACCTAGGGTTGCCACATGAGCGACATCGCCTGGCACGCGGCCGGCCCAGCCGAAGTGGCCCGGAACTACGGCACGGACCCTGCCGAGGGACTGACCGAGGCGGAAGCCGTACGGCGGCGCGGCGAGCACGGGCCCAACCGGCTGCCCGAAGCGCAGCGTGAGCCGCGCTGGCACGCGTTCCTGCGGCAGTTCCAGGATCTGCTGATCCTCACCCTGATCGGCGCGGCGCTGGTGAGCCTGCTGGTCACAGGGGAGTGGGAGACACCCGCGATCATCGTCCTGGTGGTCCTGCTCAACGCGACCATCGGCTTCGTCCAGGAGTCCAAGGCGGAGGCGTCGCTGGAGGCGCTTCAGAAGATGCTCCACACCGAGGCCACCGTGCTCAGGGACGGCTCCGCCATACGCCTGGACGCGGCCGACCTGGTGCCCGGCGACATCGTCGAACTGGAGGCGGGCGCCCGGGTGCCGGCCGACGGACGGCTGCTCTCCTCCGCATCGCTGGAGGTCCAGGAGGCGGCGCTGACCGGCGAGGCCGAGGCCACCGCCAAGTCCGCCGAGGCCGAGGTCGCCCCGGACGCGCCGCTGGCCGACCGTGTCACCTCGGTCTTCATGAACACGATCGTCACCCGCGGCCACGCCCGAATGATCGTGACGGCGACCGGGGCCGCTACGGAGATCGGGCAGATCGCCGGGCTGATCCAGGAGACCGAACCGGCGCCCACCCCGCTGCAACGTCAGATCAACGCCCTGGGCAAGACCTTGGCGCTGATCGCGGGCGTCGTCATCGTGATCGTGTTCGTGCTGGGTCTGCTGCGCGGGCAACCCGTCGGCGACCTGTTCATCACCTCCGTCTCGCTCGCCGTGGCCACCGTGCCCGAGGGGCTGCCCGCCGTCGTGGCCTTCACCTTGGCCATGGGTACGGCACGCCTGGCCCGCCGCGGGGCGATCGTCAAACGCCTGGCCTCGGTCGAGACGCTGGGCAGCACCTCGCAGATCTGCACCGACAAGACGGGCACGCTGACCCTCAACCAGATGACGGCCCGCGAGGTGCGGCTGGCCGACCGCCGCTTTACCGTGTCGGGTCAGGGATACTCCGCTGAGGGTCGTATCCGCAGCACCGACGACTCCCCCGCCGAGGGGCCGGCGCTCCACGAGGCGCTGGTCGGCATGGCGCTCTGCACCGACGCGTTGGTCCACGGCGAGGACGACGTGGTCGGTGATCCGACCGAGCTCGCGCTGGTCGTGCTGGCGGAGAAGGGCGGGGTGGACGTCACCGCGCTCCGGCGACGGCATCCGCGCATCGCCGAGGTGCCGTTCGACTCCGACGACAAGTTCATGGCCGTCTTTCACCAGACCGGCGACCGGGTGCGCTGCTTCGTCAAGGGCGCGCCCGACGTGCTCGCCGCCCGCGCCGACCGGTACCTGACGGCCGACGGCACCCGGTACTTCGACGTCGCGGCGCGCGAACGGTACGCCGACGGCAACCGGGAGCTGGCCGAACAGGGGCTGCGTGTGCTGGCGATCGGCGTCAAGGACCTCCCCGGCCTCGACGCGGAGACCGACCTGAAGGGACTGGTCGACGGCATCGTGATGCTGGCGCTGGTCGGCATCGTCGACCCGCCGCGCCCTGAGGCCGCCGAGGCCATCGCGCAGTGTCACCAGGCGGGAATCCAGGTCCGGATGATCACCGGTGACCACGCGGTGACGGCCGCGGCCATCGCCCGCCAGCTGAACATCCCTGGCAAGGCGATCACCGGTGCCGAGCTCGACTCGATCTCCGACGAGGAGCTGGCCCGGGAATTGCCGGAGATCGGGGTCGTCGCCCGGGTGACCCCACAACACAAGATTCGCATCGTGCAGGCCCTGCAGGACTCCGGCCAGGTGGTGGCGATGACCGGAGACGGCGTCAATGACGCCCCCGCCCTGCGCAAGGCGGATATCGGCGTCGCGATGGGCATCACTGGGACAGAGGTGAGCAAAGAAGCCGCCACCATGATCCTCACCGACGACAACTTCACGACCGTGGTGGACGCGGTCCGTGAAGGCCGCGGCATCTACGCGAACATCGTGAAGTTCACCCGCTTCCAGCTCTCGACGGCCTTCGGGTTCGTGCTCACCTTCCTCGCCGCTTCATTGACCGGGCTGGCCGGAGGCGCTCCGTTCACCGCGGTTCAGATCCTCTTCGTCAACCTCGTCATGGACGGGCCGCCTGCGCTATCCCTCGGGGTGGACCCGGCCGGCCCGGACGCGATGAAGCACCCGCCGCGGCCCCGGGACGAGCGCATCCTCACCACCACCCGGCTGTTGCGCATTCTGCTGGCGGGAGCGGTCATGTCGGGTGGCACACTCGCCGTCCTGATTCTGGCCCCCGGGCACGCCGCGGCGGCCGGGCAGGTGTCGGTCGCGGGGACGATGGCCTTCGTCACCTTCGTCTTCTTCCAGATCTTCAACCTGATCAACGTCCGTGACGACCTGCGCAGCGCCTTCCACCGCAGTACTTTCGCCAACCCCTCGACCTTCGTGGCGATCGGGGTCGTGCTCGTGCTCCTGGTCGCCATGGTGGAGTGGCCGGCCCTGCACGCCTTCTTCACCGTCACGAACCTCACCGCCGGTCAGTGGTTGGTCTGCGCGGCCGTCGGCTCGGCGATTCTCTGGGCGGGCGAGCTGGTCAAGTTCATCCTTCGCAGGAGAACGTGACTCGTCCACGTGATGTCCCAGCGCTGCGCGGTGAGTTTGTCGCGGATCTCATCCGGGCGCCGCTCGATCCGCTCACCAGAGGCTCGAAGCCCGCGGCACACCCGATCGCTCCACGGGATCACGCCAAGCGCGTCGAAGGTCTCCTTCGCGGCCCTCAGGAGCGGCCTGGCCCGAGAGGTGTGACGACGGTGACTTCGCGGAAACGCCTTGGACGGGAGCAGACCGGATCGCCATCGCGGACAGTGAGCCGACATCGCTTCGCGCGCCAATCCGGTCCCCACGATCGCACGGTGGCCCGCCGCCGAAACCCCGGCCGGCGTACTGCCGCAAGCGCGCGGGCCACGGCCCTTTTTGACCGTATTCCAGTGGCACCCATGGTGGAGCAGGTCAAAAGTCCTAAATCTCCGCTTCACCTTCTTTAGACTCCCCCCATGTCGTATTCCCCCCCTCCCCTCTACTCCCCCCCTCCTCTACAAGGCGACGTCCAGCAATGCCACCTCGCCGCAGACATACGGCAACGATTCATCCAATACCACTGGGATGACATGACGCCCAATCGGGTGCGGCGGATCCTGGACACCAAAACCAGCGCCGCCTGGTGGATCGACAACCGAAAAAGGCTGACCAGCCAGATAGCACGGGAGCTGGGGGATTTCTTCTACCTCGTACGCTCGTCTTCCACCACGATGCCCCCCCGCGGGCGCGTGCTCGTCCCCCCGCCTCACCAGCAGTCGTGCGGAATTCCCGGACACGGTAACTGTCCGGTGTTCGCCGAAGAATGGAGCAGTGGCTACCGAATAAGGCGCTACTCAGGCGGCACATCCATGGATGCAGACGGGATGGGCCTCACACCTTGCGGAAAGGCAGGCAGGGAACAAGGCTACGAAGCCGGGTTCGAGGACGGTTTGGATGCTCGGGCTCGGTTAATGAGCAATGCAGGCCGCGTCAGTTTCGCACAGGCGTGGCACTACACCTTCTCCGATAATTTCAGGAACAGATATTACGACTGATCCTGGTGAATTAGGAGGGCGACAGGAAGGGACCGCACAAGCTCGGGGGCTGACCAATATGGGGTGCGGCCGAAATACGCCAGAAAGACACCGTGAGCCGGGGCGATGTACCGGATAAGAGACCGTTACCACGTACATCGCCAGGCAGAGATCAAGGCTGGCAAGAGATTTCACTGGCAGACGGTGCGCGACTGCCACATGTGATTCGGTACATCATCGCCCCTCTGACCAGCGGAAACAGCCCCACCGTTACACTTGGCGCCGGCGCCGCGAGGAAGCGGCCTGGTCTCCTGCACGCGCCAGTTGATCCGCCCTTCCCGTGAAAGGTCGCCCCTGATGACTCGCCCAAGGTCGGCCAGTGCCTTTGTATTGGGAAACAGGTATCGGCTCCACCCCTGGCCGTATGCGCGACCGGTAGAGAAGTCCGAAGAGATGGTCGAGCTCGTGGCAAACAAGTCGGGCTATCGGCCCCTCGAACCAAGTCGGGCTATCGGCCCCTCGAACACCGTGATGCGAATGTCCCCCTCGATATTCGGTACGCCCCTGGTACGCGACCAGTGGCACACGGCCGGATTTGGTGGCATAGGACGGCACAGCCAGGAAAGCGAAACGACCCGCGTTCCCGCAGGTCGTTGCTGGGTTTCCCCTGGTAGATCGCTGGTGCCCCCTGCAAGATTCGAACTTGCGCTCCCGGCTCCGGAGGCCGGTGCTCTATCCCCTGAGCTAAGGGGGCCAACGTGTGATTACACTACCAGCTTCCTGGGGCTGACCGACACTCGTGGCGGGAACGGGGATCTTCGGAGAACACTCGGGAACGGAGGGTCATCGGGTCGGCTGGTCAGCTCGGGGAGGGGCGGACGGCGCCCCGATAGCGGGAGAGGTAGTAGGCCGAGGCGGCGAAGTCGGTCGTCCTGACGACGTCACCGGTTCCCGGGGCGTGGACCATGACGCCGTCCTTCACGTAGACGCCCACGTGGGTGGGGTCTTTGACACCTCCGCCGAAGAAGACCAGGTCTCCTGGCCGGAGCTGCGAGAACGGCACCCGGCGGCCCTGCCTGAACTGGGTTCCGGTGTAGTGGGTGAGCCTGGCCCCGGCCCTGGACCAGGCGTGCAGGGCGAGCCCTGAGCAGTCGAAGCCCCCGCCGGTCGGGCCGGCGCTCGAACCGCCGCCCCAGACGTACGGCCTGCCGACCTGGCGGAGCGCCGCGACCGCCGCGATCTGCCCCCGCGTGGGCGCGCCGCGTCCACGCGAGACCGCTGCCTGCCCGCGCGCAGACGCTGCCCGCCCCTTGGGTGGGACTTTCCTTCCGGGTGAGGACGCCGCCCATCCGCCGGATGGCGTTTTCCTCCCGCGTGGTGGGCGCTGTGACCGCTCGGCGAGCGCTCGCGAGGATTCCGGGCGGGAGGATTCCGGGCGGGAGGAGGCCCAAGGAGCCTTCCGCTTCGCTGAAGGAGCGGAAGCGGAACTCGAACCGACGGGAGAATCTGCCGAAGCGCCGGCGAGAGAGCCTGCGGCAGCACGGGCAGGGGAAACCGGAGGGGTGGCGGGCCCGCGGGAGTGGTCGTCTCCCGGAGGGCCGTCGCTTCCCGGCCATTCGTCATGCTCGCCCTGGAAGTGGGCCATCAGTCCGCCATCAGGGCTGTGAGGGGTTCCTGTCCACTCACCGTCCGCCCCCGAGAAGTCCATCGGCCATCCGCCGCCCGGATCCGAGAAGGCCGTCGACCGGTTGCCGTCTGTGTCCGGGAGGGCGGCACCGGGCGGCGTCGACGCGGGGCGATCTGTCAAGGTGGCTCCGGTATCCGGGAGAACGGTGCGCCGAGCCTCGCAGACGGCGGTCAGGGTGACGCGGACCTCCTCCGGCAGCCAGTGCGGGGCCGTCGTGGAGAGAAGGCCGGCCCAGGCGCCGCAGGCTTCCGGGGAGAGGCGGGGCGCGGGGACCTGGAAGCTCCCCGCGAGGACCGCCGAGAGGATGGAGACGGTGACGAATGCCGTGATCACGCACGCCCTCCTTGGGCTCGATGAAGGATCGAGGCCCCAGGATCGGCGTGCAGAAGTGATCGCCAAGGAGCCGAACGCGGTTCTGTGGAAAACCCGTCGCCTGTGGACAGCTGTGCGTACACATCCGCGGAAACCCGCGCGGGAGCGGGGAAGAGGGGTTAGCCTCACGCCGTGGGAGAGGTTCTGGGCAGGGTGTTGGTAGTGGATGACGACGACGTCATCCGGCAGCTCATCGCGGTCAACCTGACCCTGGAGGGGTTTCAGGTCGACACGGCCTCCGACGGGCAGGACTGCCTGGACCGGGTGCTGGACGTGATGCCAGACGTCATCACGCTGGACGTCATGATGCCCAGGCTGGACGGTTGGATGACCGCCACCAGGCTGCGAGGCGACAAGGGGACCAGGCACATCAAGGTGGTCCTGATCACCGCGCGGGCGCAGGAGGACGACAAGCGGCGAGGCCTCGGGATCGGGGTCGACGCCTACCTCACGAAGCCCTTCGACCCTGCCGAGCTGATCCAGGTCGTCCGCGATCTGGCCCTGACCGCGCGCGGCGGTTAGAGCGGATCGGGCACCGGCCACGGGTCCCGCCCGTGGTCAGACCAGATGCCCGCCGCCCCTGTCTCGACGGCCCGTGGTCAGAGCAGGCCGTCTCTGCGGGCCACGGCGGCGGCCTGGGTGCGGGAGGAGACGCCCAGCTTGGAAAGAATGTTGGAGACGTGCACGCTCACCGTCTTCTGCGCGATGAACAGCCGCTCACCGATCTCGCGGTTGGACAGCCCCTCGGCCACCAGGGCGAGCACCTCCTGCTCACGAGCCGTGAGCAGGGTCGGCGACGCGGAGACGAAGCGCGCCCTGCGGCCCAGCTCGGCCAGGGCTGCGCCGAGCGGCCTGGCGCGCAGTGACTCGGCGGCCTCGACGGCCAGTTCCCATTCCTTCAGGGCCTCGGCGCGCTCGCCCGCGACGAGCAGCGCCTCGGCCAGCCGCCACCGCGAGCGCGCGACCTCGTAGACGAATCCAAAATCAAACGCCTCGACCACCGCGCGCCACGCCGCGACGTCGAACCGGCCGTGCGCGCGGTGCCACTCGGCCTCGGCCCTGGCCAGCCAGGCCAGCCCCTCGGACCCCAGCGGGCCCCGGCGGACGGAACCGGGGCCTACGGCGGCGGGCACCCTGGCCCGTTCCAGGAAGGCGTCGGCCTCGGCCGCGCGTCCCAGGTCGGTCAGCGCCCACAGGGCGGTGCTGCTGAGCCGGATCACGGCCGGATCGTTGGGAACAAGGGCGTCGAGTCCCGCGAGGGCGTGTTCGAGCGCGCTCTCGGGGTCTCCGCGCCACAGTGCGTGCTCGGCGGCCAGGCCGCGGCCCATGGAGGTGACCGTGACCTCGTCGGGCCAGAAGGGCTCCAGCCAGGACAGGCGTTCCTCGACGGCCGGCAGGCCCCTGGCCACCTCGACGAAGAGCGCGAAGGACGACAGGAGCGCCTCGGCCGGGGTGCCGACGCGGACGCCGAACCCGGCGGCGACCTTCTCCGCCTGGTCCCACTCCCCCGCGACGTAGTGAACCAGGAGCCGCAGAAAGCGCAGGTCGGTGCCGAAGGTGCTCCAGTTGAGCCCGGTCTCCCCCGCCACCCGCAGCCCCCGGTCGGTGGTGACCGCGGCCTCGGCCAGGTCTCCGTTCTCGTACTGGACCCGGGCATGGTTGAAGATGGCCCGCAGGTCGATGGCGAGGTTGCCCGAACTCTCCGCGGTGGCGCAGGCGAGCAGTTCCTTGGCTCGGGGGATGTCGCCGGCGAGGGCCGCGAGAGCCGCGAGGGTGATCAGCGCGCTGGTCTCCGCGTCGGCGGCGCCGCTCGCGCGGGCCGCCTCCAGGGCTCGGCCCGCCAGCGCCTCGACCTCGTCGTGCCGCTCGCTCCAGTAGAGCGAGCGTGCGTAGGTCGCGAGCGCGCGGGCGAGCACCGGCCCCTCTGGTGCCGCCTCGACCGCCGCGTGCGCGGCGACGATCGCGCCCTCCAGGTCGTCCGTGTCGATGAGGACGTACGCCAGACGCTCGTTGACCTCGGCGGAGGGCGGCAGGCGCCGGAACTGGGAGACAGCCCGGTGGTTGTCGCCGCTGTCGGCCGCCGCGTCGGCACTGCGCCTGGCGAGGCCGACGTGGTCGATCCCGGCCAGTCGCTCGGCGTCGGGGACCCGGTCCCAGAGCCCGAGCGCCCGGTCGAAGTGGCGGTGCGCCTCGGCCGGGGCGCCCAGCCGCTCGGCCCTCCGCCCGGCCTCCACCGACGCCACCAGCGCTCCGGGCAGATCGTGTCCCGCCAGGTAGTGGTGGGCGAGCTCGGCCGCGGAACCGCCTCGGGCGGTCAGCAGGCGGGCGAACTCGGCGTGCGTCCTGGTCCGCTCGCCGGGCAGCAGGTCGTTGTAGACGACCTCCTGCAGGAGCGCGTGCCGGAAGGCGTAGCCGTACTCCCCGTCGGGGCGGAGCAGGCCACGCGAGACGATCTCTCGCATGGCCCCATCGAAGGCCAGGTCGTCGAGGCCCGATGCCTGCTGGAGCAGATCGTGGTCGGCCCGGCGACCCGCGACGGCCGCGCCGCGGAGCACCCCCTGCGCGGGGTCGGAGAGCAGCTCCACCCGGGAGAGCAGCAGGCCGGCCAGACCGTCGGGCATCGAGCAGCCGGCGGAGACCGCCTCCAGCAGCTCCTGGGCGTAGAAGGGGTTGCCCTCGGCCCTGTCGACCACCTCCCGCATCACGCGGGCGTCGGTGCCGCCGAGCGTGGCCAGATAGTCGGTCATCTCGTGACGGTCGAGGGGATCCAGCTCCACGGACGTCACCGAGGGGAGCCGCTTGAGCTCGGCGAGGACCCGGCGCAGCGGGTGGCGGCGGTGGAGGTCGTCGGTGCGGTAGGTGCCGACGAGGCAGACCGGCTCGGTCTGCAGCATCCGGCTGAGGAAGACCAGCAGATCGCGGGTGGACTGGTCGGCCCAGTGCAGGTCTTCGAGGACCAGCAGCACGGGCCGTGCGGACAGGAAGCCGAGCATCGAGCCGAAGAGCTGCTGCTGTGTCAGGCCCGACGTGCTCTCCCTGCCCGGGTCGGTGCCGCCGGGCAGCAGCCTGCCGAGGACCGGTCGCGCGTTGAGCTCCGCGCGCAGTTCCCCGCGCACGGAGCGCAGGGCGTCGGCGAGCGGGAGGTACGGAAGGGCGTCGCCGAGTTCGGCGCACTGCCCGACGAGCACGGCGAATCCAGCGGCCTCGGCCCGCTCTGCCAGCTCGGTGACCATCCGGGTCTTGCCGATGCCCGCGTCGCCTCCCAGGAGGGCGACTCCCGCCTGCCCCGCGGCGGCGGTGTCGAGCACGGCGGTCAGGCGATTTAGCTCTGCCGATCGCCCGATAAGAACGCTTTGCGTGCTTTGCCACCCCACGTCGGCGAGTATCGCACGAGGCACCGACGGGAATGGACGATCGACGTCGCACCGGCTCGGGGGTCGATCACCCGAGACGTCTCGTGTGAGGCACCGGCGGAGCCGATTCCGGCCGGCTCCGCACCGCGGCCGACGTCGCGTCGGCGCCGGGATCGATCGCCTGGCCGGAACGCTTCACAAGGCGTCGGCGGGGCCGGTTCCGGCGGACGCGGGGCCCGATTGGTACCCCGAGGCGTCCGCCCATTGGCCCTGACGACGGGGAGACGGACGCCCCTAAGGTCGGAGCATGGTCTCCCCGTCCACATTACTGATCTTCTCGGTCGCGTCGCTGGCACTGGTCCTGGTGCCAGGCCCGAACCACATCTACATCATCACCCGCGCCGTCTCGCAGGGCCGCGCCGCCGGTGTCGCGAGCGCGTTCGGCGTGGAGGTCGGCACGCTGGTGCACATCGCCGCGGCGGCGGCCGGTCTCTCGTACGTGATCGCACAGTCCGCGACCCTGTTCAACGTGATCAAGTGGGCCGGTGTGGCCTACCTGGTCTATCTGGGCGTCCGGGCGCTGACGAGCAGGCAGGAGCTCACGGCGCAGGAGGCGGCCCCGCAGCCGCTGCGGGCGATCTTCCTTGAGGGCATGGTCGTCAACCTGCTCAACCCCAAGGTCATCCTCTTCTTCCTGGCGTTCCTGCCGCAGTTCGTGGAGCCGGAGGCGGGTGCGGTTCCGCTGCAGATCGCCATCCTGGGCACGACCCTGCTGGTCCTGGGCCTGATCTCCGACCTGATCTACGCCATGGCCGCGGGCGCCCTCGGCACCCGGCTGAGGATCAGGTCGACCTTGCTCGGCCACTTCAGCGGGGTCGTCTACCTCGTCCTCGGCGTCGCGACCGCGCTCTCCGGCCGCTCCGTCTGAACGTACGAAGCCTGAACGTACGAAGCCTGAACGTACGAACCCAGCTGGCCGCACAGGTCCCCCACCAGGCGAGCCAGACGACTTCGCCGCCCGGGCCGTGAGCGCCGTCCTGGACGGCGCCCTCGCCCGGTGAGGTCAGGTGAGGTCAGGCGGAGAGCGCGCCCCGGATGCGCTCCAGGATCGGGTAGGGCATGAGCCCGTACGCGTAGAAGTCGACCGCGTCGGCCCCCGAGGCCCGCACGGCGCGGACCTTGGCCGCGAGGCGGTCGGCCGAGTCGGTGTCGGGGAGGCCCGGACGGAGAACGACCCGCAGTTCCCTGTCCTTGCCCGTCGAGCGGCGGTAGGCGACCACATCGTCCGCCACCCTGCCCGCGTCGCGGGCGTAGGCGAGCACGCCGAGCGAGGGCACCAGGTCGCCTAGGGCGACCAGGTCGACGCCGAGCTGCCAGGAGTCGTGCGCGGCGAGCCCCGGCGAGGGCAGGCCGTCGGTGTAGCCCTTGACGGAGCCTGTGGCGTCCAGGAAGACCAGGCGCGACCCCTCGGCCGCGACGGCGCCGGAGACGTCGGAGACCAGCGAGGTCACCACCTCGGAGCGGGCCCGCGCGTAGGCGACCACCTCCGGGCCCGCGTACGCGGTCAGGGCCGCGCGGGTCACCTCGCCCTGGGCGGGCGGATCGCCGTCGAGGACGGCGTCCACGATCCTGGTGCACTCCTCGCGCGCCACCTCGGCGTTGACCCCCAGGTCGGTGGCTCGGCGCATGCAGAAGTCGCAGAAGCACAGGCCGAGCAGGAACGCGTCCATCGGCCCGAGCGGGACGAAGCTGCGCTCGTGGTGGTAGCCGTGGCCGAACGTCGAGAAGTGCAGCGCCTCGGCCACCACGCTGTCGACTCCCTGCCTGGCCACCGCCCTGCCCAGCGCTACCGCGTACAGGCGCACGTCGGGGTGGGAGGGGCACAGGTCCACGGGCGAGCTCCGGTCACCGAAGCAGTTGCGTACCGTCACATCCGGGTTGGCCAGGCCGAGCGTGGTGTTCTGCAGGAAGACGGTCCAGCCGTGCAGCGCGAGCCCCCGCTCGGCGGTGGCCAGGCGGAGCGCGGCCAGTGGCTCGTCCTCGGCCCCCTCCTGGACGGGCGGGACCAGTCGCAGCCCGCCGAAAAGGTCGGCGGGCGGCATGAAGTGCGCGCCGTCGCTGCGGAGCGTCACCCGGGAGCGGCCGTGCGGGGTGACGTCGCGGGCGCGGCGGTATGCCGCGGCCACGGTCACCCCCGTCAGGCCGTATCCGGTGATCCGGTCAAGGACCGCCTCCATGCCCTCCCCGCGTACGTCCTCGACGTAGACGTATAGCGAGCTGTCCAAGCCGCCGCCCTCCCACGAAGTCGGTCAGACTCTAACGCGGCCTGTAGGCCACGAAGTCGATCTCGACAAGGATGTCCATCAGGTCGGAGCCGACGGTCGTGCGGACGGGATAGGGGCGGGTGAAGTAGGACTTGTACGCCTCGTTGTAGGCGGCGAAGTCACGCTTGAGGTGCTGCAGGTGCACCGTCGACTTCACCACGTCGTCGAAGCCGAGGCCGTGCGCCGCGAGGACGGCGGCGAGGTTGCGCATCACCTGATGCGTCTGCTCGGCCACGTCGGTCCCGACGACCTCGCCGGTCTCGGGGCTCAGCGGCCCCATCCCCGAGGTGTAGACGAAATCGCCGACCACGAGGCCCTGCGAGTACGCCCCCACGGGCGCCGCGCCCTCGTCGGTACGCAGCTCCTGCTTGCCGCTCATCTCGTCACTCCTCAAAAGGGGAAACAGGGGATCAGAAAAAGGTGTTTATCAGGTCGACGACGACGTACTCCTCGTCGACCACCGGTATGACCCGCCACTTGTCGAAGGCGGTGCACGGGTGGGAGATGCCGAACGACACCAGGTCTCCCGGCCGCACCGGCGAGCCCGGCGCAGGCCTCAGGACCGTGTGCTGGTCCTGGACCTTGAGCACCGTCGCGTCCGCGACGGCTCCGCGCGGGATCGGCAGCCCCTCATCGAAGGGGGCGTCGCGCTTGCCGAACCCGACCACGGCCAGGCCGGGCTCGGGAACGCTCAGCACGTGTGCCCAGATCTCCAGCGCGGCGCGCAACTCCCCGTCCATCCGGGTGTACGGGGTGCGCTCGCGATAGTAGCCGTCGTCGTGGGAGATGTAGGCACCGCTGCGCAGCATGACCCTGGCCCGGCAGGTGGCGAGCTCGCGGCCGATCACGTCGAACCACTGGCTGCCGCCCACGGACAGGATCGGATCGCGCACCCGCAGGTGTTCCAGTGCCTCCAGCAGCCGGTGCAGGTAGGCCCGCACCTCGCCGGTGGATCCCAGCGACCCCTCGTACCCGGCGACGCCGGCCAGCTCCACGCCCTCGTACCCGGCGACGCCGGCCAGCTCCACGCCCTCGGCCCGCTGCGCCGCCGAGGCGACCTCCAGCAGCTCGGCGAGGGTACGGCTGCCGCCCCGGCCGCCCTCATGGCCCAGTTCCGCCAGGACAGCGAGGCCCCCAGCGCCCTCTCGGGATCCACGATCCCCTTCACGTTCCGACCCTCCCTGTGGTCACCTTTGCGGATTTACCGGACCATCGGCCGTTGAATCCGGGCATGGGAGATCGCGCCCCGTTGGTCACCCTGAGGACCCTATCCTCACGGCGCCCTCTCCGGTGCCGTGACCTCGAAGACGCCACCCCTGCCGAGCCGCGTTGCGCGCTCTCAAGACTGCGGCGCCCTCACCACGCGCCGTTCAGAACCACATTCTCGGGGCCGCACTCTCCTCCCAAGGCTGCGGCGCCTCACCACATGCCGTTCAGAACCGCGCTCTCAGGGCCGCAGCGCCCTGCCGGGGGTGGCGCCGGTGAGCTGCCCCCCGGCGAGGGCCGGAACCCCGGAGACGAGGACGTCGCCGATCCCGGTGGCCGGGGTCCGCGGGGCGGCGTAGGTGGCCAGGTCGGCGACCGCTCCCGCGTCGAGGACGACCAGATCGGCGACCTGCCCTGGACGGACGAGGCCGCGCCCTTCGAGGCCGAAGCGGCGGGCCGGGTGCGAGGAGAGGTGGACCGCCGCCTGCTCCAGGGTCCAGTCTCCGGTCTCGCGGACGTGGTGGCCGAGCATCCTGGCGAATGCCCCGTAGCCGCGGGGGTGGGGGTGGCCGCCCACGTAGATGCCGTCGGAGCCGCCGGTGTGCGCCGGGTGACGCAGGATCGCGCGGACCGACGCCTCCCCCTCGGGGCCCTCGTCAGGGCGGGCCACCATGCATCCGGCCTCCAGCCGGGTGTCGATCAGGATCCGGCGGCAGAACTCTCCCGGCTCCAGCCCCGCCTCGGCGGCGGCCTCGGGCAGCGTCAGCCCCTCGGCCCACTCGGCGCCAGGTACGTGGGAGAAGGTGATCCTCGGCCAGAGCATCTCGTCCCACTCGATCCGCTCGGACTCCAGCACCTCCAGCGCCCGGTCGGCGTCGGCGTCCGGGACCCAGGCCGGCAGCGCGACCATCGCCAGGATCGTGCTGCCCCGCAGGTAGGGGTAGGTGTCGAAGGTGATGTCCAGCCCTCGGAGCCGAGCCTCGTCGACCAGCGGCAGGAGGGTCGTGGCCGGGCCGTGGTAGTGCGAGACGTGCACCGCGGCGCCCGAGCGACGGGCGATGTCGGTCACCTCGGCCATTCCCGCCGGGGCCGCCGCCCCGTACCCGCGCATGTGCGTCACGTACGGCAGGCGGCCGAGCGGCGCGCAGAGCGCGGCGATCTCGGCGGCGTCGGCGTAGCGGCCCGGGGCGTACTCCAGCCCGGTGGAGAGGCCGGCCGCCCCCTCCGACAGGCCGCGCTCGACGCGGGCCAGCATCGCGGCCACCTCGTCGGCGGAGGCGGCCCGTCCGGCGGCGCCCATCACGTCGTGCCGGATCGTGCCGTGCGGCAGCAGGTAGGCGGTGTTCAGCGCGGTCGTCCTGTCGTAGCCGTCGAGCAGTTCCCCGACGCCGATCGGCCCGTCGGCCGAGGGGTGGACGCCGTTGACCGCCGCGAAGTAGCGGGTGGCGTAGGCGAAGGTCTCCTGGGTGGTGGAGGGGGCGAAGGAGAGCCCGTCCTGGCCGAGGACGAAGGTGGTCACCCCCTGCCGGAGCGCGGCGAGCTGCACCTCCTTGTCGAGGACGATGGCGTCGCCGTGGACATGGCAGTCAACGAGGCCGGGCATGACGTGGCGCCCGGCGGCCTCGACCACCGTCGTGGCCTCCGCGGCGTCCAGGCGGCCCACGGCGGCGATCCGGTCACCGGTGACGCCGACGTCGGCCCGGCAGGCCGGGGCCCCGGTGCCGTCGAGCACCCAGCCATCCCTGATCAACACATCGAACGACATGCCCGGATTCAATCATTCGGGAGGTGTTCAAGGCACCCCATGTCGGCCTTCGTTCTCCCTGTCCATGTCCCTGATTTCCCCCGCATCGCACGTAACCGGGAATTTGGACCCCCGCCCCCTTGACCATGACGCGTCATGGATGGTGACATCTTTTTCTAGTTAGGAATCTTTCCTAACTAAATGATCGCAGAGAGGGCACCCCCTGTGCATGCGAGACCGCGTCTCCAACGCCCCTCGACCGTCCTCGTCCTGGCACTGGCATCGGCACTGATCGCATCGGTGTTCGTGCTGGCGGCCCCACCCGGCTTCGCTGCCGACTCCCTGCTGTCCCAGGGCCGTCCGGCCACCTCGTCCTCCAACGAGGACGCCACGTTCCTCCCCTCGGCCGCCTTCGACGGCAACACCACCACCCGCTGGGCCTCCGCCGAGGGCCACGACTCCGGCATCGGCCGCTACGTGCGGATGTACGGCACCGCGCACGGCTACTCGCTGTACGAGATGGAGGTCTACGGCAGCACCGGCGGCACCACCCCGAGTCCCACCCCGACGATCACCCCCGGCGGCCCCGGCGTACCGTTCGGCTCGCATGCGATCCCCTACGCGGCCGGGATACTGCGTCCCAGCGGCGCCCAGGCCACGCTCGACCAGAAGGTGATCGACTACTACCAGCGCTGGAAGGCCGCCTTCGTCAAGCAGAACTGCGGCAACGGCTGGTATCAGATCATCTCCCCCGACGCCGACCACCCGTACGTGGCCGAGGCGCAGGGCTACGGCATGGTCATCACCGCCACGATGGCCGGGGCCGACCCGGATGCGAAGAAGATCTTCGACGGCCTGGTGAAGTACGTGCTGGCCCACCCCTCGTCGATCACCCCCGGCCTGCTCGCCGCCGAGCAGAACACCGCCTGCCAGAGTGTCAACGGCGGCGACTCGGCCACCGACGGCGACCTGGTGGTGACCAGCGGCGACGCCAAGTCCCTCGCCGCCGCGCGCAAGCTCAACACCTGGATCAAGAGCAAGCCTGTCAGGAGTGCGCGGGCGTCCCCAACCGAAATCACCCCCCGGACGACCTCGGCCCGCTTCAATCCGGGCCGGCGTGGCATGGAGCTTCACAGGAAACCGCACGTAGCCTGAGGCGGCCCGGCGCGGCGGACCTTGTTACGCGGGCTCCAGGTGTCCCACGAACCGGTAGGAGAATCCCTTGCCGGCAGGGGAGTAAGCGTCGATGTCCTGATAGCCGCCCCTTGCGGTCACCGGGATGCGCAGCAGCAGGTCGTCGCCGATGTAATCGTCCTCCCACACCTCGATGGTGAACGATCCTCCGGCGACGGTGGTCTGGCTCTTGTACACCCCGGCGGCGCGCTCTGCGGAACCGGCGGAGCATACCGAATACTCCCATACCCAGCAGGTTCCGGCCTTGGTGTCGACCTCGTCACCGTTGGTGGGCCAGCCGAGGTACTCAGCGCCGTTCTGACCTATGATCCGCACACGGATCTCATCCTCGCCGCTCTCCTCCAGATCGAAGGCCTGAAGCGAGCCGAACACGATCTTGAGGAGGGGGCCGGCGGCGGCCGTAGGGGAGTCGCCGCCGAGAGCGGGGGGCTCGGCGGCCTGGGCCGGGGACGCAAGGGCCGCGACGAGTGTCAGCCCGGCGGCCAGAGTGCCGACCCTGGACAGGATGTTGTTCATGCGCTCCTCGTTTTCCGTTGGCAGGCGGGCTCCAGGCGGGAATTGAGCCTGTAGTGGTAGCCGTTCATGTCGACCCTGTGAGTGGTGATGACGTTCGCCATACAACCTGTCGGGGACGTCTTGTCGATGGCTTGGAGCCTGCTGGTGGCGGGAGACCGGCACGTCCGCTCGCGCATGAGATGCCCTGGCCGCCGCATGCGGACGCCACCGCGACGGCCGCACCACCACCTCGTCCCCTACTACACCTGGGACCACGAAGCCCGCGCCGAAGCCGCCATACGTGACGCGGGCAGGCGCTCCCGCCCGCGGCCTCTTTCAGAGGTCGGAGCAGGTGACGGGAAGTGAATCAGCCGGAAACCACCTCACTCGACCCACCACCAGCCCTTGCCGAGATCATACGTTGGGCTCCCTATGTCGCCCTCCGTGGTTTGAATGATCGTCTGAGAATCGGCCTTGCCCGGTATGTAGGCGAACCCCGCACCGGATTCGGCACGCCACTTATCGACGAAAACCGGGAAATAAAGGCCGTTCTTTTGGGCTTGTACATCCCCCTCTATCGACAGGTACTCCATCCACGAGGGAACCTCAAGCAGCCGGCCACTCTCGTAGGAGGAGGCGAGGTCGGCGAATGTCTCATGATGCAGCCGAAGCTGACTCTCCAGATAGACTATTTTCCAGTCTGTCGTCCAGATCAGCGCTCCCAGGATCGAAGTAGCCGTCAACACCGCCACCGAGCGTCCGTACGCTTTGACAGCCAGGTAGGACATCACCCCGGCGAAAGACCACAACAGCGACCACAGCCAGCCCCATAAAAGCGGCAGCATATAAAGCAGAGGGTTCTCCAGAAACAGTGGTATCCGAAGGTAGGAAACGAGCGCCAGAAGAAACCAGCCGGCCGCCACCAGCAAGGAGAGCAGCCACAGTTTCTGCATGGCAGGAGGAATCGGCACCGAAAAAGTGGGGCGCCGTCTCCACATTGCTCGCCATGCCTTGCTCGACGTCTCTACCAAAGCTGCACAATCTCCACACAAGCTGCCGCCGACGGTCTGGATGAAAAGCGCCGGGCTCCGGGTTCGCCTGATGAACCGAGAACAGCTGAGCGCACCGGGGTGAAGCAGCCGGGCTCCGGCCGGCGGGGCGTTCCCCTGACACGGCAAAAGCACCGCACGTAGCCTGAGGTTGTCGGGACCAATACGGATACGGGTGGGGCCTGCTCATGCGCGACGGCAGTACGAATGCCCCAGCCGCCGAAGAAGGCATCGGGCGGCGGATCGCTCAGGCTCGCAAGCTGCGCGGCCTGACACAGCAGCAGCTCGCCGACCGTGTGCCCTGTTCCAAGAGCCTGATCGCCCAGGTCGAACGAGGACACAAGCCGGCCACTCAGGCCCTCATCACCGCCGTGGCACGAACCCTGCGGATCGAGCTCGGTGAGCTGACCGGTCAGCCGTACCGAGATCCCGGCGCACGAGAGGACCGGATCCACGACTGCGTCCCGCAGATCCGGCAGGCACTCCTGTCGTGGGACCTCCCCGACGAGGACGTCCCGCCACCACCGATGGAGCAGCTCCGCACGGACGTGCGGCGTGCGTCCGCACTGGGCAGACAGGCCCGGTACGTCCAACTCGGGGAGATGCTTCCGGGCCTGCTGGAGGAGCTGACCCGCGCCGTCCACGTCAGCGAGGGAACACGCCGCGACGAACTCTTCGGGCTGCTCTCCGAGGCGTACACCGGAGTGACGGCGATCGCCTACACCCTGGGCTACTTCGACCTGCGCGGCCTCGCCATGGATCGCGTGGCATGGGCGGCCCAGGCGTCACAGGACCCGCTGCGTGTCGCTCGCACGCAATGGCAGCGTTCGACGCTGTTCCTGGCCACGGCCACCTACGACAAGGGCCTGATTCTCCTGGATCGGGTGCGGCGAGACGTCGGCGAGGATCTCGGCCGGCTGACCGTCGCCGAACTGAGCGTGTACGGCGCGGCTCATCTCCGATCCGCGATCTTCGCTGCCCGTGCCACTGACCGGCAGAGGGCATTCGAGCACATCGAACACGCCCGCGAGGCCGCCCGCGTACTGGGCCAGGACGCGAACCACTACGGCCTGGAATTCGGCCCCTCCAACGTGATCATGCACGAGGTCGCAGCCGCGGTGGAGATGTACGACGGCGGCGAAGCGGTCCGCCGCGCTCGGCATGCCGTGCTCCCTCCGGCGGTCGCACCGGTCCGGCTCGGCCACTACTACATCGACCTGGCCCGCGGCTGGCTCTACCACGGCGACCGCCAGAAGGCCCTGGAGACACTGCTCGCCGCCCGCCGGGTCGCCCCTCAACAGACCCGCAACCATCCGATGGTCCGCGAGACCGTCCGGATGCTCGTCAACCTCGAACGGCGACGCCCCCGAAGCCTCAGCACCTTCGCGAACTGGCTCGGCCTGCCGTAGTGGATCCAAGTTTCACGAACTCGTGATACTTCACCGTCTCCCATGACGGTCACGCTGTCTGCATGCATCGAGACACGGAACCACCGCACACGTCGGATGCCGGGCAAAGCCTCGCCCTCCGCACTGGCCGCGTTCCATGCCGGTGCCGAGCGGACCGTCGACGCCGACAGCCTGGAGGCCCTGCGCGCCGAGACCGACCGGCAGGAGGCCATCGCGCAGGAGGCACAGGCCGGGCAGGTGGTCTCATGATCCGCCGCTGCCTGGCCGCCGCCCGCGGCCGTCACCGCGACGGCCAGGCCGCCGCCCCAGTCCCGCACTACACCTGGGACCACGAGGCCCGTGCCGAAGCCACGATGCTGCAGATCACCTGGCCCGGCTGGGCCGTGTTGTACGGAACCGGCAGCCGTCTCTTCCACGCCATCGCCACCTGGCCCACCCCCGAACCACTGCTCCTGTGCGACCGGACCGTCGACGGGCTGAAGGCGCAGATGCGCGAGGCCGAGATGACCTCACTCCTGCAGCGTTGGGCGCTCACCTCCACCTCGGCCACTATCGGCCGCTTCTGAGCAGGCACGGCGGCCCCGTCCCTTCCCCGGCCCAGGGCCGCCGTGCCGTTGACGACGTACCGTACGTGACGCGGGCGAGACGTCCGGCTCGGCGGCCCTCGAAGTCGCTCAGTCCTGGTTGGGGATCTCCAGGCGGGAGAGGGTCTGCGAGCACGAGGCGTTCCTGAGCACCGGTCGCCGGGCCAACAGTTCCCTCGCCTCGCGCCGGGCCAGGTTCCAGCCGTTCCAGGGGTCGGGTCCGGCGAGGTCGTTGGCCGCGATCACGTCCAGCAGGACGCAGCTGCGGGACGGCTCGGGCAGCCTGTCCAGTGCGGGGACCGCCTCGGCGCCGAGGTCGCCCAGGTATTCGAGGTCGACCCGGTCCACGCCCCGTACCGCGATCTGGGTCTCGGCGACCCGCAGGTCGGGGTTCCACACCGCGAACGCCAGCAGCGAGGCGCTCGTCATCAGCACGAGGGTCCTGGGCAGCCAGCGTGCGTGCCCTCGCCCGGTGAGCCGGGCCGCGCCCGCGGCGAGGACCAGTGCGAAGACCCCGCCCAGCCACCAGACCGTCGCCTCCACCGAGGCCCGCAGCCGGGAGAGCCCGTAGGCGTCGGCGTACAGGTCCAGGCGGTGCAGCGCGGAGAAGAGGATCACCAGGGTCAGCACGCAGAGCAGGCCGAGCAGCCCGGCCATCAGCCACCGGTCGAAGCCCTTGAGATCCAGCGTCCCCGAGGCGACCGCGACGATCGCCAGCACGAACACGCTGACGATGACGAGCTGGAAGAACCCCGAACGCGCGTACTCGGCGTAGGTCAGCCCGGTGGCGGAGACCACCCACCGGGTGCTGCCGAACAGCACGGTGAGCTGCATCCCCACGAACGTGGCGAACAGCAGGTTGAGCGCCGTCAGCGGGGTCACCCAGAGACCGCGGCCGACCGTGACCTTCAGGTCGGGGGCCTTCGGCTCGGCCACCGGACGCAGGCCGACCAGCACGGCGGAGGCCACCACGGCCGCGAAGACCACGAAGAGGAGGATCCGCAGCGGCAGCGACTCGGCCCAGTCCTGCGCGCTGAACACCTGCTGGACGGCCTCGGCGAAGACCGCGTCCGCCGAGGCGAACAGCGCCCCGAACACCGCCAGCAGCACGACGGTCAGCCCGCCCCCGAACAGCAGGGGGACCACCCTCCTGCGGTCCGCGAGACCCTTCAGCCTCGCTCCGAGGAACCATGGCACCGGCAACAGGCTCAGGAGCACGGACGCACCTCCCCTGAGCACCCCGAGCCAGCCGCGCCCGGCCCCCGACAGAGCGAGCGCGGCCAGCAGGAACCCGGCCGGCAGGAGCATCCCGACCAGCCAGTCGGCGTCCCTGAACATCACCGTCGCGACCAGCCCGTAGGCGATCGCCCCCATCCCGGCCGACCACGGGGTGATCCTGGCTCGCACCGCCGGGATCGCCGCCGCCCCCATGGCGACCGACACCAGCACGAGTCCGAGACCGGCCCTGCTGTACGGCACCGCGACCGCGGCGAGCAACCCGACGGCAGCGGAGGCCGGCAGCACCCACCGGGGGGTGTCCGGCAGGTCGGGCCGGGGGAAGAGGGGCGGCGCCTCGTACCCGCCGGAGCCTCCAGCCCCCTCGGAGACTCTGGAGGCTCCGGGTTTTCCGGATCCTCCCTGTGGCTGAACAGCCGTTCTGTATTCCTCCCGGATCGGCGCGAAACCCCCCGGGGCTCCCGAGGACCCGCTCCTGGCGCCCACCGGCTGCGCCGCTCTCTCCTTCTCCTGGACCTCCGGTACGGTGACGCGCTGCGCGGCGGGTCCCCGCGCGGGAGGCCGGTGCGGGAGCGGTTCGCCGGCGGACCAGATCTCGTTGGTGGGCGTGGTGGCGCCGATGACCGTGCCGACGAACACGCCGATCATGAAGAGGACGGCACCGACGAACGCGGCCAGCAGGACGTCGAAGCCCGCGAGGCCGATGCCCACGATCACCGCGCAGACCAGCCCGGCGACACCCCCGAGGAAGAGACCGAGGAACGCCCCGGACCAGTTCCGCACCACGACCTGCTCCCGGCGCACGTCCCCGTCCCGCCTGTCCCGCACGAGGACCGGCTGGGGGGGAAACGGCTGCGCGGGCGAAGAGGGCAAAGAGGGCGAAGGAGGTGGCACGGCGGGCGCGTCGGACTCGGGAGTGGAGGCTTCGGAGTCCGCAGGGGCGGACATGGGGACGGACACCACCTGGCGCCCAGGCTCCCCGGCGGTGACCTCCCGCCGAGGAGGCCCGAATGCCTCACCGGTCACGGTCGGCCCGGAGACCCCGGATACCTTTTCGACCCCGGCTGGTTCACCGGAACCGGAGTCGATGCCGGCGGCCTCGCGAGGATCCGGCTGCTGAGCATCCCCTGAGATCTCATGAGGTTCCTGTTCCTGAGCGCTCCCGGTGACCTCGTGACGCTCGCCGGCCCCTGTCGGTGTGCCGCTCGCGTGCGAGGCGGCAGACGAGGAGGCGGCAAGGTCCTCGGGGGCCTCGCTCACCTGGGCCTTTCCCGGGGCGGAAGGCGTCGAGACGACGGGATTCGCGACCTCGTACGCAGAGGTCTTGTCCGATACAGAAGGCGTATGAGCCTTACTCGCAGGGGCCTTGTCCGGGGCGCCGCCATGCACTGCCGTGGAGTTCACCTCAAAGGAATTCGCTCCGGAGGAGGAAACGTCCTTGGCAGGCGGAGACGGGGGGTTCATCTCAATCCTTTCCGGGAGGTCGGTCACGATGTGGCAGCCGAGACCGTCTTCGACGTGGATGGAGCCGCCGTGGAGTTCGACGATCTCCTTGGTGATGGCCAGGCCCAGCCCGGCGCCGCCGTCGTCGGCGGTCCGTCCCGCGTCCAGGCGGGAGAAGCGCTCAAACGCCCGCGCCCGGTCCTCGGCCGCGATCCCCGGTCCCTGATCGCTCACCCGGAGCCGGACGCCCTCTCCCCTGGCCACCGCCGCCAGCACCACGGTCCCGCCGTCGGGACTGTGCCGCACCGCGTTGTCCAGCAGGTTGGCGAGGACCTGCGCGAGCAGGTCGGGGTCGGCGCGCATGCTCAGTCCTTCCGGGACCTGGCAGCGGGCCGTCACGTCCTCCCTGGCCAGTACGGCCTCCCGAAGGGCCTGCTCGCAGAGCGGGCGCAGCTCGACGTCCTCACGTTCGATCAGCCGGGCACCCGACTCCAGCCGGGACAGGTCGAGCAGCTGCGCGACCAGCCGGCCCAGCCGCTCGGTCTGGGCGAGCGCGGTGCCGAGGGTGACGGGATCGGGCTCCGAGACCCCGTCGACCACGTTCTCCAGTACCGCACGGAGCGCGGTGATCGGCGTGCGGAGCTCGTGGCTGACGTTGGCCACCAGATCCCGCCGCTGCCGGTCCACCTCGCCCAGATCGGCGGCCATCGCGTTGAAGGCGCGGGCGAGCTCGCCGACCTCGTCACGGGAGGTCGCGGTGACCCGCAGGCCGTACCGGCCCTTGGCGATGGTCTGCGCGGCGGCGGCCATCTCGCGCAGCGGCTTGGTCATTCCCCGCGCGAGCAACTGCACCATGATCAGCGCGAACACCACGGCCACCGCGACGCGCACGTTGCGCGAGTAGCCGGCGTTGAGGCCGACCTCGTTGACGACGAACGCCGCCACCACGGCCAGCAGGATCACCATGCCGAGCTTCGCCTTGATCCGGCCAAGGAAGTCGAGAGGTCTCAAGGGTCGGCGCATCCAGGTGTCGGAGGGAAAGGGCATACAGAGGTTGACTGCCGGGAAGGGCGATCGGTTCTCGTACGGGTACGCTCACCTCCGGCCGGACGCGAGCGCGTTCCGGGGCCGTACCGGAAGGCGCGTTCACTGCCGCACCAGGGCGTAGCCGACGCCGTGGACGGTACGGACGACGCCGGGGCCGAGCTTGCGGCGCAGGGCACGGACGTGGCTGTCGACGGTACGGGTCGCCGCGGCCTCGGAGAAGCCCCAGATGTCCGCCAGCAGCCGCTCCCGCTCGAAGACCTGACCTGGGCGCTCGGCGAGGCGGCAGAGCAGGTCGAACTCGGTCCTGGTCAGCTGGGCCTCGTCGCCCCGCACGTAGACCCGGCGCTCGGCGGTGTCTATCTCGACGTCGGCGACGCGGATGACCGTGTCGGCCACGGCCAGCTGGGAGGCCCGCTCGACCCGGCGGAGCAGGGCGTGCACCCGGGCGACCAGCTCGCGCATGCTGAACGGCTTGGCCATGTAGTCGTCGGCCCCGACCCCGAGCCCCACGAGCAGGTCGGTCTCCTCACCCAGTGCGGTGAGCATGAGCACCGGAACCGGCCTGGCCGCCTGCATCCGCCGGCACACCTCAAGACCGTCGAGGCCGGGCAGCAGCCGGTCGAGCACCACCACGTCGGGCCCCGTCTTCGCGTAGGCGACCAGCGCCGCCTCCCCGTCCCCGACGACCAGCACGTCGAAGCCCTCGGCGGCCAGCCTGTGGCGTACGGCCCGCGCGATCGTCTCGTCGTCCTCGACCACGAGGACACGTCGTTGCTGAGGGGTTGCCATGCTCGGCAGCGTAGACCGGAGCCGTGCAGAAGACCTGCGGTGAATTGTGAAGGTTCTGCGCACTCACCAGGCGCGCCATCTCCAAACGCTTCGATGGCCAGGTCGTCGGCGTGGCCGTGGCCTGGTGGGCCGGGTCCGCCCTGACATCACCGGACGCGCCGCGCCCCGGCATCGCTAGGTCCGCGACCGTCCCGGCGTTACCGTGACGGAGTGATCGATGTCACCGCGTACCTCCGCAGGATCGACGTCAGGGTCGACGGCCCTCCGAGCGTGGAGTCGCTGCACCTGCTGCACCGGGCACACGTGCAACGGGTGCCGTACGAATGCCTGGAGATCTGGCTGGGCCGGCCGACGACCGTCGACCCCGCGGAGTCGGCCGCGCGGATCATCGGTGGCCGGGGTGGCTACTGCTACCACCTCAACGGGGCGTTCTCCTTGCTGCTGGAGGCGCTCGGCTACCGGGTGCGGAGGCACGTGGGCGGGGTGCAGGGCAAGGCCGAGGGGCCGCCGAACGTGGACGGCGGCCATCTCGTGCTCACCGTCTCCGGTCTGCCCTGCCCGGACAATCCCGACGGTGAGTGGCTGGTCGACCAGGGCCTCGGCGACGCGATCCACGCCCCGCTCCCACTCGTCGAGGGCGTCTACCGGCAGGGCCCCTTCACCTACGGCCTGCGCCCCTCCGAGGTGGAGCCCGGCGGATGGCGGTTCGACCATGACCCGCGCGGCAGCTTCCTCGGCATGGACTTCCGCGCCGGACCCGCCGAGATGTCGGAGTTCGCCGCGATGCACGAGTTCCTGTCCACCTCTCCCGAGTCGGGCTTCGTACGGGTGGCCACGGTTCAGCGGCGCGACGCGAGCGGTGTCGACGCGATGCGGGGCCTGGTCCTCACCCGTATCGGCGACCGCGAACACACCCTGACCGCGCAGACCGAACGCGACTACTTCGAGATACTGGCCGACGTCTTCGCCCTCCCCCTGGCCGACGTCACCCCCTCCGAACGCGCCAAACTCTGGCAGCGCCTGTGGACCGCCCACGAGAGATGGTTTGAATCCTGAGATTCAAACTCTCCACGGCCACTCGGTCGAACCAGGAGACATGATCGCCCCCGCCCGTACGGGCGCCTGACCTCGACTCCGGGGCGTCGGCGGCACGCCCTCCCCACGGCCACTCGGTCGAACCGATTTTCCGCCCGTACGGGCGCCGGCTCTCGGCTCCGTCGCGTTGTGAGGACGCCCATGACACCGCGTAAGCGGAAACCAGGTCTCAATGCGGCAGGCGGAATCCCTTTTCATTGGTTCATGTGCCGCTAAGTGACTATGTTGCTGTCCGCGATGGGATAGCGAACGGGGTGAGCAGGATCGACACTCAAGTGCTGGCGGACCGCTATCGGCTACTCAGCCCTCTCTCCGGGGGCGGGGCAGGCACGGTCTGGCTCGCCACCGACGAGATGCTTGGCCGTGACGTGGCGGTGAAGGAGGTTCGGCTCCCGCCTGACCTCGATCCCGCCAGGCGGCGGGAGGTCCTCGCCTCGGCGCTTCGCGAGGCCAACCTCGCCGCCAGGCTCAAGCATCCCTCGATCGTGACCGTCCATGACGTGGTCATCGACCAGGAGCGGCCCTGGATCGTCATGGAGCTTCTTTCAGGCGCGTCTCTGGAGCAAACGGTCCGCGACCGGAGCCCGCTGCCGCTGCACCAGGTGGCCAGGATCGGTGTGGGCATCCTCAGCGCGCTCGGCACCGCCCACGCCGCCGGTGTGGTCCACCGCGACGTGAAACCGGGCAACGTCTTTCTCACCAGGACCGGCAGGGCGGTCCTCACCGACTTCGGCACCGCGGTCGTCGACGGCGAGGTCACCTCAGGTCGGACCGGCCACCTGATCGGCTCGCCCAACTACATCGCGCCGGAACAACTGCGCGGCGAACGCAGCGGCCCCGCCTCCGACCTGTGGTCTCTCGGCGCCACGCTCTACTTCGCCGTTGAGGGTATGCCGCCGCACCCGGCGGAGACCCCCATCGCGGCGATCGACCGGGTGCTCACCGAGCCGCCCAGGCCGCCGGAGCGCGCGGGCGGGCTGGGCCCGCTGCTGATGCTCATGCTCGACCCGGTTCCCAAGGCCCGGCCGTCGTTCGACGCCGTCGCCCGCTCCCTGGCCGAGCTGGCCACCGGCCGTACGGTCGCCAAGGCCGACAGGGCCGGCGGGATTCCAGCCGCCGCACCGCACCACCCCCTACCGCCCGCCGTCCCCGCCTCTGCTCCCGCCTCTGCCCCCGTCTCCCCCTCTGTCCCCGTACAGCCGTCCAAGCCGGGCCGGGGACGTGCGGCGCAATGGGCCGCCGCCGAGATGGCCGGGATCGCGGTGGTCATCGGGGTCACCTTCGGGGTGACGTTCCTGCTGACCCCGGCCCCGACGGCCGCCGAGAGAGGGATCAGGCTCAGCGAAAGTCCCGGCGCCTTCAGCACTCCTGTGGACGTGTGCAGGCTCATCCCCGGCAACAGGGCCAGGCAACTGCTGCCCGCGCTGACCGGCGAGGGCAAGCCCACCAACGACGGGGGCTGCCAGTGGGCGGTCAGTGGCATGGGACTGGAGGTGCGTCTTCCCGATAGCAAGCAGTGGGGCAAGAGCCCTCAGCAGGCCCACGAGCTGTTCGTGAACCAGCACCAGAGCACCATACCGAGCGGGGAGAACGCCTGGAGCTGGCCGGAGATCCAGGCCGGTATCCGCTCCGCCCGCTCCACGGCGCCGACGGCCGTGAAACCCGTCGGGGACGAGTCGTTCGGCTACGACGTCTACGAGAACCGCAGGACAGGCAGGCTGGAGCAGAGCTATGTGATCATCCGTGTGGACAGCCTCGTCCTGGAGGTCGGTTACACCGTGGTGGACGGCAGCAAGGACGGTCCTGCGATCCAGGCGGGTGCCCACACCACCGCGACGTGGGTCGCGAACGCGTTGAACAATCAGAAAGCGGGCGAATGAACCATCCAGACGTCCCCTCATCGCAGGGCAGGCACGCGGGCGGGCACACCGCCCCCGCGCCGGGGCCGGGGCCGGGGCCGGGGATCGCCGGAACCGGGGGCCCGCCCATGCTCGAGCAGAGCTCGCTGGAGCAGGTGATCACCCGGTTCGGGCCGATGTCCCCGCAGCAGGCCGCGATGGTCGGCGTGGCCGTGCTGGACCAGCTCGTGGTGATACACAGGCAGGGCATGCTCCACGGGGATGTGCGACCGGGCTCGGTGTTGCTCGGCCCGTACGAGCAGATCGTCCTCACCGCGCCCTCCCTGCCGTCCTCGCTCTTCACCTCTCCCGAGGGCGTGACCAGCCCTGCCGCCGACCTGTGGTCGCTCGGCGCGACCCTCTACACCGCGGTCGAGGGCCGCCTGCCGTCGCCGGGCGGCTCCCTGGACAACGCGGGCCCGATCGCACCCATCCTGTTCCGCCTTCTCGCGGGCGACCCCACCCAGCGACCCGATCCCGACACCCTGCGCAATGCCCTGCTCGACGTCTCCCTGTACCGTCCCGAACCTCCCGCCCCCCCACTCCCCTGGGGTGCGCTCTCCCAGGTTCCGGGACCCACCCCTTCCGCTCCCTCCGGCCCCTCCTCCCCTTCCGCTCCCTCCACCCCTTCCGCTCCCTCCGGCCCCTCCACCCCTTCCGCTCCCTCCACCCCCTCCGCTCCCTCCGGCCCCTCCACCCCCTCCACCCCCTCCGCTCCCTCCACCCCCTCCGCTCCCTCCGGCCCCTCCGGCCCCTCCGGCCCCTCCACCCCCTCCGCTCCCGGAGCACCGGCGGCCTTCGGGCAGGCGGCCTTCCCGACCCTCGCGGCACCGGTACCCCAACCGCTCAGCGGCCCTGAAGCACCAGGAACGGCGGGAGCCTCCGGGGGGCAGGAGGGCGGGACCGTTTCGATCACCGAAGCGGAGGTGACCACGCCCTTCAGGAAGAACCTGACCGAGCAGATATCCACAGTCACCGCCGGGCTCGCCCCCCAGGACGTCTCGGCCCCCCAACAGGCCGCGCCCCCTGCCCCGAACGCGCCGACCGCCTGGCCGGGACCGCTCCCTCCCCTGGACACACCGGCCGCCTGGCAGGACCCGCCCTCAAGCCCGCCTCCCCAGGGCTCACCTCACCAGGACCCGTCCCCCCCCGGCGGGCCCTTCCAGCACGGTCCCCCGCCAGCCCACTCGAACCCCCCGGACACCCCCACCTCACGCGAGTTGGTCCCCACCCCCGACGCGGCACGGGAGATGGCGGACGAGCCCACCGGGCGTTCCGCGCGGGCGACGGGGGTGCTCGTGCCCCGGCCGGTCGTGGCACTGACCGGGGTGCTGCTCTTCGGCATGGCGGTCAGCATCGGCGTCCTGCTCACCTCGGTGCTCGCCAACGCCGACGGCGACATCTCCGTTACCCCCTCCGGGGCCAAGGGGCGCTTCGCCACGGCGCCCCGGGCCTGTGGCCTGCTCGACGACAAGCAGGTGAACCAGCTGGTGCCGGGATTCAACAGCTCGGAGGTCGAACACTCGGCGTGCGACTGGCTCAACCGGTACGACTGGCGCAAACCCAACGTGGAGAAGTACGACCTGCGGGTCCGGCTGATCGCCCAGAAGCAGAACGGGTCGGAGGTCGCGAGAGCGAAGGAGTATCTGGCCGGCAAGAAGAAGGACACCCTCGACAAGGGCCAGTTCGCCACCCCCAAGCCGACCCCGCCCAAGGACCTGCGAGGGATCGGCGAGGAGGCCTTCACCTCCGGCGGGCACAACTCCATCAACCTGTACGGCGGGTCCTACAAGACAACGGTGGTCTTCCGGATCAGCAACCTGATCGCCGAGGTCGACTACGAGCGGGGCGGTGTCAAGGATGACCCGGACGGCAAGATCGCCGAAGGCGCGTTGCAGGCCGCGCGCTGGCTCGCCGAGTCCCTGAAGACCGATGAGTGATCCGGCGTCCGGCCCGCTGCCCGTGCTGGCGGGCCGCTACCGGGCGCTCGCACGGCTCGGCGCGGGCGGGATGGGCGTGGTGTGGCGGGCCCGTGACGAGCTCCTCCACCGCGAGGTGGCGATCAAGGAGGTCACGCTCGCCCCGCACCTGCCCCAGGCGCACCGCGACGAGATGCGGGAGCGCACCATGCGCGAGGCCCGCGCCGCCGCCAGACTCGGACATCCGTCCATCGTGGCCGTCCACGACGTCATCGCCCAGGACGGCCGCCCGTGGATCGTGATGGACCTGGTCAGGGGCCGTTCGCTGGACGACGCGATCCGCGCCGGCGGACCGCTCCCGCCGCACCGGGTGGCCGTGATCGGCCTGGCCGTGCTGGACGCGCTGACCCTCGCGCACAGCCGGGGCATCATGCACCGCGACGTGAAACCGGCCAACATCATGCTCGCCCAGGACGGCGGGGTGTTGCTGACTGACTTCGGCATCGCCACGCTGGAGGGCGACGCCCAGCTCACCTCACCGGACGCGCTGGTCGGCTCCCCGGGCTACATCGCCCCCGAGCGGCTGCGCGGCGCCGGCGACGGCCCGTCCGCCGACCTGTGGTCCCTGGGCGCGACCCTGTACGCGGCGGTCGAGGGCCAGGGGCCCTTCCGGCGTGACACGCCGGTCGCCACCATCGGTGCGGTGCTCACCCAGGACACCCCTTTCCCGTCCCGGGCCGGGGAACTGGCTCCCGTACTGCTGGCCATGCTGGCCAAGGAGCCCCGGCAGCGACCGGGAGAGTCCGGGCTGCGCACCGCGCTACGGCAGGTCGCCCAGGGACTGCCCGCGGGACCGCTCTCCCCGACGACCGCACCGCAGGTACCGCCGCCCCAGACCGCGACACTCCAGATCGCGGCCCCGGCACCGGCCAGACCGCGCCGTACCGGCCTGATCGTCGGAGCCTCGCTGGCCGTGGTCGCGGCGGCGGTGGCCGGTACGGCGGCGGTGGCCGGTACGGGGCTGCTGACCATGGGCGGGTCCGAGACGTCCGGGACACCGCCGCGGGCGGCGGACGCCGGCCGGTTCGCCACCGCCCCCGACCCGTGCACGCTGCTGGCCGGGTCCCAGGTCGAGGTCGCGGTGCCGAGTGCGTCACCGCTGCCCATGGAGGGCAGGCAGGGCCACGAGCCCTACTGCAGCTGGGACAGCTCCCTGGGCGATACCCGTACCGACCGCAGGCTGCAGGTCGCGGTCGGTCACATGGCTCCCACCCCCGGCAAGAGCGGCCCCGACACCGCCCACGCGTTCTTCGTCTCCGAGCGCACCAGGACCATCGCCGACCAGGGCAACGGCCTCCTGGGCTCCACAGGCCCGCTCAGGAACATCGGCCGGGTCGGGGCGGAGGCGTTCTCCTACGACATCGTCGCCCTGGACCGGATCCACTCCCTGATCCGGTTCCGGGTGAGCAACCTGCTGGTCGAGGTCAACCTGTCGGAGGTGGGAAAGCGTGCCGGAACCGCGCTGCGACGGGACGCTCTGAAGATCGCACGCCAGGTCTCCGAGGAGCTGAACAGCCGTGACTGAGGAACGCGTCCGCCGGGACGGCTCGCGTTGACCGACGCCGAGAAGCACACCGGACAGCACACCGGACCGGGAGGGTTCGCATGACCGATCCCGGCCTTCTGGCCGGGCGCTACCGCATGCTGGAGCGCCGCGACCGCGCGGGCACGAGCTGGCGCTCGCGCGACGAGCTGCTCCGCCGTGACGTCACGATCACCGAAAGTACAGCCTGGTGATCTCCACCTTCGGCTTCGTCTCCGACGAGGCGGCCCGGCGCACCTACGCGAGGTTCCTCAAGGAGACCCGCGAACGGACCAGGACGGACGTGGGAGCTCCGGTCACCCACGTCAAACCGGCTGAGGCACTGGCCGGGATCGGCTCCGAGGCATATGCCGACGAGGTCACCAACGAACTGACCTACACCGGCTCGGTGGTCTTCCGTGCGGCCAACCTCGTGGTCGCCGTCCAGTACCAGCGCGGCATCGCCGAGGACGTCGACGGCAGTACGAGCAGGGGCGCGCTCAAGACCGCCCGGTGGATCCTGGAAAGGCTCAGCCGGGAGAAGTGAGCCCCGGACCTGGCCTCAACGGACCTGACCTCAACGGACCTGACCTCAGCCGGGCAGGCGGAACGGTCGTCTCGGGAGAGTCTGATGGACGAGATGGCCCCGGCGTGGCGGCGCTCAGGGCACTGGCGGAGCAGCGGGAATCACGATATATCTCGGCTGGAACCGCGCGGTGTGTCCACACGTTGGACTGGCGACGCACAATGAAATACAGACGGGGCGTCCGCCCCGCGTTCGGAGGATGTTGAGGATGTCGCCTATCCAGAAGTACGCGATCGGCGCCGGAGCAGTGGTGTTCCTGTCGTGGCTGTTCCTGCCGGGTTTCCTGACGCTGCTGATCCTCCTGGGCGTCGTCGCCGCCCCGGTCGTCGGCTACCTGATGCTCGATCCGTCCCAGCGCGAGCGGCTCAAGCGCGCCCGCCGTCGTGGTCTCGGCCGCTGACGCGAGGACTGTCCCACCCGTCGCGGCCCGGCCTCGCGAGCCCACGTCCACGGGCCACGACAGCCGGGCCGACGGGGACCGGATCGCGAGGGGCCCTGCCGGCAGGGACCGGACCGCGAGGGGCCCGGCCGATCAGGCGGCGGCGGTCGCGAGCTCTGATTCCACCCGGCGGGTGACCCTGCGCTCGAACACGAACGAGAGCAGCGGCACGGTGCCGGCGAGCATCACCCCGAGGATGTACTGCCACGTCCAGCGCGCCTTCATGCCCAGGTTCATCGCGGCCACGAGATAGAGCATGTAGAGGAAGCCATGGATCGGGGAGACGACCTTCGAGGGCTCCTCGATGCCGAAGCCGTACCTGAGCACGATGCAGGTGACCAGGACGAGCAGCATCACGCCGACGATGTAGGCCAGGATGCGAAAGGGCTTGAGAGCGGATTCCACTGTCGGTTACCTCGGTCTTGGGGTTCGGTTCACGGGGTGGTGTGAGCTGGCAGGGCGGGGGTTTCGGGCGCGGCGGCGGCTCCGGCGTCGAAATCGGAGTCCGAGCCGGAGTCTGAGCCGGAGCCGGGGGTGCTCTCCCGCACGCGGCCGCGCAGCGCGTCGCGTACGAAGTGCCACCACATGAAGACCGCGAACAGCCCGAAGATCCACCACTGGGCGGCATAGGCGAGGTTGCGCCAGGTGAGCACCCCCGACTCGGTCGGCGGGGGGACGTTCACCGGCCTGGCCGCGACCGCGGGAGCCGGTGACTGCTCGCCTGCCACCACGAACCCGTTGCGCAGCTTCGTGTCCCGCCAGAGGTTGATCAGTTCGGCCGACGACACGGTCAGCACCTGCCCCTGCGGCAGCTGCCGGGTCCGGCGCTGGACACTGTCGGTGGCCTCCGAGGGCTGCAGCCGCCCGCTGACGGTCACCCTGCCCTCGGGCACGGCCGCCACGGCGGGATCCTGCGCCGTGGCCACCCAGCCACGCACGATGGGAACGAAGGTTCCGTCGCCGAGATCGAGCGCGGTGAGCAACCACAGGCCCCCGTCGCGCTCGGCCACCAGAAGCTGCTTCGAGGCGTCGAAAGTGCCTTCCGCGGTCACCCTGTGGCTGACCGCATCGGCCGTTATGTGCTTTCCGGGCGTGGTGAGGGTGGTGACCGCCACGGGGGCGGGGTCGACCAATGCCCGGGGCCCACCGGACTCCTCGAAGACGCCGAGCTGCCACCTGCCCAGCAGCCCGCACACGACGAGGGCTCCGACCGCGAGCAGGTGGAGCGCCACCACGCGGGCGGAGAACAGGATCCGGAGCATGACACCACGCTATCCGCCCCGGTAGGCGGTCCGGCCCTCAGCACCCGCCTCGGCCCGGCGCGAGGACGGCCTTCCCGTGAAAGTGGACAAATCAGTGTTGGGGAGGCACCCAATATCGCTAAAGTCATCCCCATGTCTGATCCTCAGCAGATTGACCCTGCGGGCAACACCCAGGCGTTCCGCGCGTTCGCCCAGCGCAAGGACCCGGAGGCCGCCCCCGAGAAGCGGTCGCTCACACTGCCGATCACGGCGGCCGTGGTGGTCGCGGTGCTGGTCATCGTCGTCGTGGCCGCATACCTGCTGCTCTAACAACCGAACGGTACGAAGCGCCGACGGCACCGCCCTCGGCGCTTTTCGCGTTCCCGGGCGACGGGAACGTGCCGACCGGTTGGTGTGATGAGACTCACCGCACCCCGAGTATGGACGGTGCGGCCACCGCTCACTAAATTAGACAGGAAATCCAATAGTAACGAGCGTGGAACGCTCTCATCGCCACAGCAGGAACCGGGGGAAAGTCTGTGCCGCCGGAGAGGTCGCCGACGGCAGAGGCCGGCAAGGAGCTCGAGGTCGACGTGATCGTCTACGGCACCGGCTTCAAGGTCGTCGAGGCGCTGGACGGGCAGCGGATCATCGGCAGGAACGGCCTGTCGCCGGTCGCCCGGCCGCTGAAACCGGTGGCGCGGCCGGGGCCGTGCCACCGGGCGTCCGTGTGTACCGCCGCGAGAGGCTACCTGCGCTCGCTTACCACCAGCGCGCTGCCACCGCCGCGCCGGGTCGGTTCCGCGACCGCCTGAAGCCTCCCGTTCCGCAGGAACTCGACAGCCGTGGCCGCGCCGATCTCGGGGTTCAGCACGAGGCTGTGGCCCTGGAGCGTGAGCTCGGCGCCGTAACGATCGATGAACGCCTGCTCGGCCTGGGTCTGGGCGGTGTTGCGCTGCGTGGCCCGGGGGGCGGCGAGCGCCTCGGGCAGCGACATGCCGAAGTCCCAGCGGTCGAGGAGGATCTGCAACACGGTGGTGATGATCGTCGAGCCGCCGGGGGAACCCAGCGCGAGCAGTGGCCTGTCATCGGCCAGGACGATCGTCGGCGCCATCGAGGAGCGGGGCCGCTTGCCCGGCGCGGGCAGGTTCGGGTCACCGGGGGCGGGGCCGAAGGTGAAGTCGGTCAGCTCGTTGTTGAGCAGGAAGCCCCTGCCGGGGACGACGATGCCGTTGCCTCCGGTCGACTCGATGGTGATGTTGTAGGCGACCACGTTGCCCCACCGGTCCGCGACCACCAGGTGCGTGGTCTCCGGCCCCTCCTTCGCCACCTCTGGGGCCGTCTCGGCGGCCTCGGCGGACGGCGCCGCCTGGCACGGCCCGTACACCCCGTCGGGGGCGCCCGGCGCGGCCGGATGCGGCATCGCCCGCTCGCCGATCAGGCAGGCGCGCTCCTTGGCGAACCCGTCGGAGAGCAGCTCCTTCAGCGGGACGCCGGGGATGTCTCCGACGTACTTGCCCCGGTCGGCGAAGGCGAGCCTGGACGCCTCCAGGTACTCGTGCTCACCGACCTCGGGCAGGGCCTCAAGGATGTTGAGCGCCTCACCGACCGTCGAGCCTCCCGAGGACGGCGGCGCCATGCCGTACACGTCCATGCCCTTGTACGTCATCTTCGTGGGCGGCCGTTCGAGCGCCCGGTACGCCTTCAGGTCGGACAACTCCATCAGCCCCGGCCGCACGTTACGGGTGGAGCCAGGGGTGATGGGCGGCTTCTTGACCGTGGCCACGACCTCGGCGCCGAGGGCACCGCCGTACAGCCACTCCCCTCCCTGCCTGCCGAGCCTGCGGTAGGTGTCGGCCAGCTCGGGGTTGCGGAAGGTGGAGCCGACCGGCGGCGGGGCGCCGCCAGGCAGGTAGAGCTTGGCCGTGGAGGTGAAGTCCTTGAAGCGGGCGGCGTTGGCGGCGGTCTGGTCGTAGAAGGTCTGGTCGACCTTGAACCCCTTGGAGGCGACGTCGATCGCGGGTTTCAGCGCCTGGCGCAGCGAGAGCGTGCCGAACCTGCGCAGTGCCAGCTCCCACTGGGCCACGCTGCCGGGCACCCCCGCAGACAGTCCGCTGGTCACGGCGTCGTCGAACGGGATGCCCTCCAGGGACGTCGGTCCCATCGCCTTCGGCGCGGTCTCCCGGCCGTCGATCGTGTGGACCTTCTTGCGGCGCGCGTCGTAGTAGACGATGAACCCGCCCCCGGCCAGCCCCGCCGAATAAGGCTCGGTCACGCCCAGGGCGGCCGCCGCGGCGACCGCGGCGTCCATGGCGTTGCCGCCCTCGCGCAACACGCCCAGCGCGGCCTTGCTGGCGTCGAGGTCGACGGTCGAGACCGCGCCGCCGGACCCCTCGGCGACGGGTTTCTTCTCCAGCTGCGGCGACAGCGGCGGTGACAGCAGCGGTGACAGCGGCGGTGACAGCGGCGGCGGCGACACCGGCGGAGAGACCGCGGATGGAGATGCCAGCGCGGGTTGGACGAGCAGTAAGGAACTTCCCACCAGGATCCCCGCCAGGGGGGTGGCGACGCGACGACTGATCATGAAGACCTCCCGCAGACAGCTTGACTCAGCCGGTGAGCCTTGTCAGCCCCTTCCCTAACCCAAGGGATGTAGTGCCACATACCTCACTGAACGGACGTAACCGCTATGGAAGCGCACGTACAGTGCTGAGCGTGCGTGCCAAACCCCGCTGGGTCGACCTTCTCCTACCGCTGTTCGTGGGGGCCCTCCAGGTCGCGGGCACACTCGGCGTGCAGTGGTCGCAGATCCACGACACCGGCATGCTCCGCGTCCCGCTCGATCCGCTGGGCTACGTGCTGCTGCTGGCCGGGCCGCTGGCCCTGACCGTCCGGCGCCGCCACCCGGCGCTCAGCGTGGCCGTCGCGGTGGGCTCGACCCTGCTCTTCATCGGCCTGGGCCACGCCTACGGCCCGGTCTTCCTCAGCCCGATCATCGCGTTCTACACCGCCGTGGTCGGCGGCCACCGGCGGGTGGCCTGGCCGCTATGGGGCCTGGCCTACGTGTTCTTCGTGGTCTACACGTCCTGGTTCGCCCCCGCCCCCTCTCCCGGCTGGTTCCACAACATCGCGATGGCCGCGCTGATGGGCCTGGTACTGGCGGTGGCGGAGTTCGTACGGGCCAGAAACGAGCGGCAGGCCGAGCACAAGCGGGTGGAGCGGGAGGAGGTGCGGCGGCAGGCCAGCGAGGAGCGGCTGACCATGGCGCAGGAGCTGCACGACGTGCTCGCGCACAACATCTCCCTCATCCACGTCCAGGCCTCCACCGCGCTGCACCTCATCGAGGACCACCCCGAGCAGGCGCGGACCGCGCTCACCACGATCAAGCAGGCGTCCAAGGACGTGCTGACCGAGATGCGCTCGGTGCTCAACGTGCTCCGCGACGGCGCGCCCCGCTCCCCGACCGCCGGCCTGGACCGGCTCGACGAGCTCACCGAGCGCAGCGGGCTGCGGGTCGTCAAGAACGTCACCGGCGAGGTCAGGCCACTGCCTCCCGGGGTCGACCGGGCCGGCTACCGCATCGTTCAGGAGGCCCTGACCAACGTCACCAGGCACGCCCCGGGCGCCTCGGTCACGGTCGCCCTCGACTACGGCCCCCGCGCGCTGACCCTCCGGGTCACCGACTCGGGCGGCAACGCCCCCGGAGAGAATCTCGGCAGTGGCAACGGCGTCCCCGGCATGCGGGAACGGGCCTCGGCCCTTGGGGGAACGCTGACCGCCGCACACCATGGAAGGGGCTTCCGCGTCGAGGCCCGGCTGCCGATCCCGGAGGAGTCCGAATGATCAAGATTGTCCTCGCCGACGACCAGGCCCTCGTCAGGGCCGGGTTCCGGGCCCTGCTGGACGCGCAGCCGGGGATGACCGTGGTGGCCGAGGCCTCGGACGGGGCGCAGGCACTGCGGCTGGCCGCCGAGCACGAGCCGGACGTGGTCCTGATGGACATCCGCATGCCCGGCATGGACGGGCTGACCGCCACCCGGGAGATGCCTCCCGGGCCGAGGATCATCATCTTGACCACCTTCGAGCTCGACGAGTACGTCTTCGAGGCCCTCCGCAACGGCGCCAGCGGCTTCCTGGTGAAGGACACCGAACCGGCCGAGCTCATCCAGGCCGTCCGGGTGGTGGCCGGAGGCGACGCGCTGCTCTCCCCCGGCGTGACCCGCCGCCTGATCGCCGAGTACGCCAGCCGTGCCAAGGAGCCGCACCGCAGCCGCGATCTCGACCTGCTCACCGACCGGGAGCGCGAGGTCCTCGCCCTGGTCGGCACCGGCATGACCAACGACGAGATCGCCGGCAAGCTCTGCATGAGCCCCGCCACCGCCAAGACCCACGTCAGCCGGACCATGATGAAACTCCATGCCCGCGACCGTGCCCAGCTCGTCGTCATCGCCTACGAATCCGGCCTCGTCCGCCCCGGCTGGGTCTGATCCTCTCGCTTTTTCACCAGAATTCCGCGCTTCACCCCCTCACTCTGGAAAACTCAGCGTGTTCACAACAGCACGGAGGGGCATATGGGTATGGAACTACGACGGCGCCACGCGGATCTGCGGCCATCACCCGAGACCGCGTCCCGACCCCTGCCGCACACACCGCGCGAGCTCTTCGACGCACTTCCCTCCCTTCCAGGGTTACGTGCCGAGGTGATCGGCGGAAGGTTGGTGGTGAGCCCACTGGGGACCCCCGAATACGCCCGAGCTGCGATGCTCCTTTCCTTACGGCTCCACCCACTGATCACGGATGGCGATCTGGAGGCTTACACGAGCAACGTCGCGGTCTGCGTCGACGGGTCCTATGACCCGGTTGTTCCCGACTTCGTGCTGGCCCGGGTCGACTGCCCGCGCTGGGGCGACCGCGAGCTGCTCTCCTCCGGCCTGCTCATGGTGGCCGAGATCGTGTCGCCGGGAAGCGTCACCGACGACCGCGACCGCAAGCCCGACATCTACGCCTCCGGCGGCGTCCCCGTGATGCTCCTCATCGACCCCGTGGCCACCCCCGCCACCGTGACGGTCCTCAGCGACCCCAAGGAAGGGGCGTACCGGACCTCCACCCGGGTCGAGATGGGCTCGCACCTGCACATTCCAGAACCGGTCGACTTCACCCTCGACACGTCGATCTTCGCGACCGCCCAGGGCACAGTGTCAACGACCCCCTCCTGAGGGAGGGGGCTTGAGGCGCGGTAACGCGCCTTGAAGCCCCGCGTTGACCAGCCCTGGCCGTCAGCTCAGGGAGGTGCGTTTTGATGGCTACGTTGGACACGAGATCGCAGACCCACCGGCGGGTGCTTCCTCAGCCTGCCGCTCTGGAATCCGTGGGAGCGGACACGCCCGAGGGTGGGCACGAAACGGCTCACGGACACCGCCTCGCCTTGCATTCCGCACGTGACCCCGGTACTACATTCGTAGATCATGGAATGAGTGCCGGGTGTAGCCCGTTGACCAGGGATGATGGACATCATCACCTACGATCGGATCGTGGCCTGGGAGGAAGATCTTCGCGAGTTGAGTGAGGAGATCGCCGGGCCGTTGTTCACCCGTCCGGAGCCGAGGGCGACGTTCGCGGATCTGGTGCGCGGCCTGCTGGCCGATGTGGCCCGCAAGAACTCCTGGCAGCTGGCCGATCATGTCGGGCATGGCACGGCGTATCGGATCGAGTGGCTGTTGAACGGCGCCAAGTGGGACGCCGACGCGTTGCGCGACCGGGTGCGGGATTACGTCGTGGTCGGTCTGCGGCCCGAGGCGGCGGGTGGCGGGCCGGCCGTGCTCGTTGGCGACGACACCGCTGTGATCAAGAAAGGGGATCGGTCGGTCGGGGTGGCCCACCAGCATTGCGGGTTGACCGGTCAGGTGGAGAACTGCCAGGTCATCTGCATGCTGTCGTATGCCAGTGAGCGCGGGCACGCCTTCATCGACCGAGAGTTGTACCTCCCCCAGGGCTGGGCCGCCGACGCCGAACGGCGCGCGCGGGCCGGAGTACCCGCAGACCGCGACTTCCTGACCAAGCCGCAGCTGATGGCGTTGATGCTGGAGCGGCAACTGGCGGCCGGAGTGGGACTGGACTACTTCGCCGCCGACGCCGGCTACGGCCGCGACCCGGACCTGCGGGAGTTCTGCCATCGGCGTGAGGTCGCCTACGTGCTGGCGGTGCCGGTCGATCTTCCCCTGGTCGGGGTGCGCGGACAGAGCGAATGCGCGGGCCATGTCCTGGATCGGCTGCTGGCTCTGGGGAAGAGGTCGGTGTGGGAACGCCGCTCGTGCGGGGCGGGCACCAAGGGCGCCCGCGTGTATGACTGGACCGCGATCGCGGTGACGGTCACCGACCAGGCGCCCGCTGCCGGATTCACCCATACCCTGCTGCTGCGCCGCTCGATATCCAACCCGGCCGAGGTGAAGTTCTTCCTGGCCCACGCCCCGGCCGGCACGGCCGTACCGGAGTTGATCTCGGTTGCCGGAATGCGCTGGAAGATCGAGATACGCCACCTGTGGTGCCCCTCAAGTCGTGTTCGTCTTTCACTGTGGGACTCCGTCCTGCGGGGATGGTTCGTCGGGGGGCTCGGTCCAGCGGGCGCGGGTGTAGAAGCCCGGCGGCCGACTCCGGCGCTGGTGTAGCCGCCGCAGTTCCGCGGCGTCGGCTGTGATGATCCAGTAGTTGCCTTCGGGGGCGTGCCGGGCGGTGATCCATCCTCGGTAGATCCAGTTGTAGACCGTGGCCAGGGGCATCTCCAGGGCGGCGGCCAGGCCCGGGACCGTCCACTCGCCGGGGTCCAGGTCAGCCAGGGCAGTGGGTCGATCGCGTCGCCGCGGGGCGACGATGCGGTACTGGTTCAGTAAAGTCCGGATCTGGGCGGGTTCGAAGCGGCTGGTCCGCTTGGGCGGCCGGAGCCCTTCGGCGTTGAGCGTGTCGGCGATCTGCCGGGTGGTCTTACCCTGTTCGGCGAGCTCGGTGACGCGGGCGAGCAGCCGCGGGTGGTACGACAGCTGGTCCAGACGGGCGACGGGCCGGATGGCCTGGCCGGTGGTGTGGTGCCCGCCGGCCCAGGTGATGGTGACATCCACCAGTTCGCTGTTCCCGATGACCGCGACGGTGATCTTCTCGATAAGGGTGCGCAGGAGTTCCTTGCGGTCTGCCTGGCCAGTGGTGGGCGCGTTCCAGATCTGCGGCAGATCGCCGGCCAGCTCCCCGATCGCCTGACGTTCTGCGTCAGTGAGTGTCATCGGCAGGGACTCGGTGAACCGCTGGTAGTCGGTTTGCAGGTGGTCGGCCTCGGCCAGGGCGGCTTCCCATTCCTTTTCCAGCTGCCGGACGACCAGGCGGTTCTCCGGTTCGGCCAGCTGGTACTGGCGGCGGGCCCGGTCGGCGGCGTACTGTGCCCGTTCCAGGCGCTGGCGCCAGAGCTTGTCGAGCATGGCCCGTTCGGCCTCGGCCTGGGCCGCCGCGTGGATCGAGATCTCCAGCGCGGCCGGCGCCACCGCGGCCAGCACCTGGCCGGTGACATAAGCGTCCAGGGCGGGCCCGGCGATGTGCTGGCAGGGCCCGCCGGTGCCGTAATTGACCTGGTTGTAGGCGCATACGTAGCCGTGGGCGGGGTTGCGGCTGCTGGGGGTGTGGTAGCGCACGCTCATGCGATGCCCGCCGCCGCATCGGCCGCATCGCAGCAGCCCGGCCAGCAGCGCCGAGCCGTCCCGCGGGGCTCCGGGCGAGGCGGCGGTCTGCCGGTTGGCCGCCATCCGGGCCAGATTCGCCTCATACCGCTCGATGGTGATGTAGGCGGGCATCCGGTCAGGCAGCAGCACCAGCCATTCGTCGCTATCACGGACGATGCGCCCGGTGCTGGGCCGACCCGGTTGCTTGCGGCGCGGGTCGACCCGGCGCCGCCCGTAGGCGTAGTATCCGGCGTAGATCGGATTGTGCAGCATGATCTGCAACGTCTCCCGGGTCGGGCGCCGCCACTCCAGCTCGCCCTTGGCCAGGCCGCCACGCACCCGGACCGGCAACTGGATCTGGTGGTCGACCAAGTAGCGCAGCACCGCGTTCAGCGTGCCCAGCCGGGTGAAGGTGTCGAAGACCAGGCCGACCACGTGCCGGGCCTGCTCATCGGGGTCGAAGACGACCTCTCCCGACGGGCGGCGAACATACCCGATCGGCAGTTGGAAGGCCAGCTCCCCACGTTCGGCCTTGGCCAGCCTGCCCGACAGCATCCGCTGCCGGATCAGGTACAGCTCGGCCTCGCTCATCGTGCCCTTCAACCCCAGCAGCAGCCGGTCATTGTAGAAACTCGGGTCGTAGACACCATCTGGGTCGGCCAGCAGCGCCCCCGACAGCGAGCACAGCTCCAGCAGTTGGTGCCAGTCTCGGCCGGTGCGCGCCAGCCGGGACATCTCGATGCCCAGCACGATGCCCACACGTCCCATCGTGACCTCGGTGACGAGTTTGGCAAAGCCCACCGGGCATCGGCCATCGCGGCCGAGACCCCTAGATCGTCGTCGATCACCACGATCCGGGAACGGGCCCAGCCCAGCGCCGCCGCGCGCTCGACCAGCGCGTACTGCAACCGGGTCGATTCGGTGTGCTCAAGCACCTGCTGCCGGCTGGATTGGCGAACATACACCACCGCCGTCCGGTCCCGATGCTCCGGGCGGATCTTCTCCTGAGGCTGGCCCCAAGGCCGATACCCCGCCAGGCTCATCACGCCCGCCTCCGCTCCGGCCGACCACGGCCCGAGCCGCCAACACGGCCAGCAACCTCACCGTTGCTTGCCGGCTCTCGATCGGTAACCTCACCCAGATCCGGGATCGGGGGGCTCACCGCGCTCACCGGGCACTCGGCCTCACCTGCCTCACCAGACACCGGGGACCGCAACCGGTCGACCAAGGCCACCAGTCGCAGCAACGCCTCCACGCTGAGTATCGCCCCAGGCCCAGACGGTGCAATAGAGAGCAGTCCAGCTACAGGTGCATCACCGGTGGCGGATTGAGGAGAACAACGAGTCCGGCAAGGACCTGCTCGGCCTGGATGAGTACCAGGTCCGCAAGTGGACCCCGTTCCACCGGCACGTCACCACCTCCATGCTCGCTCTGGCCTGGCTCGCCGTCACCCGCGCCCGCCTGGGAAAAGACCCACGGACGAAGGAGAGGAGCAGTTGACGACACCGCGGCTGATCCCTCTCTCCCTGGCCGAGATCCGCCGCCTGCTCGCCCGTACCCTGCTCGCCGCCGTCACCTGCGTCGAGCATGTGCTGGCCTGGTCACGCTTCCGCCGACTCCACCAAGCCCGCGCGCTGATCAGCCACTACCGAAGGCGCGGCGACCCACTACCCCAAGATCTGCGAATGTAGTACGAGGTCGAGGCATTTGCCGCTCTGCTCGCCAAGGATCCGGGGAAATCGACGTGACCTCCGCCGGTGAATTCAGGATCAGTTTGGTAGATCTCTCAGGCGAGACGAAGATTGCCTACACGCCCCTGGGAATCATGCTGCTCAACGCGGCTCTGGTCGGCGATGAACGGCTCAGGGACAATGTGGAGATCTCCCTCCACACGTTCCTGTCGGGTACGAGCCTTGCCTCGATCATCGAAGAGATCCGCGCAGCCCAACCAGATCTTCTGGGCTTCTCCTGCCAGGGCTGGAACGTGATCGCCTACCGGCAGATGCTGCCCACCCTCCGCCAGCTCCTGCCCGACGCGGTCATCGTGTTCGGTGGCAACCACGTGTCCCACCAGGGCGAACGCTGGCTTCGTGAACTCCCGGAACTGGATTTGGTGATCACCGGGGAGGGCGAACGGACGATATGCGAACTCGTCCATTCGATCCGCGACGGCATTCCCGCGTGGGCGGACATCGAGGGTCTCGCCTTCCGGCAGTCAGGCACGGTCGTCGCGACCGCTGATCGACCTCGGATGGCGTCCCTCGACGAGACACCGTCTGCCTACCTGCGGCCGGGCCTGGACCTGACACAGTTCGACGTCGCGCTGTGGGAGACGAACCGGGGATGTCCGTATCACTGCGCGTTCTGCCACTGGGGCGGAGCCGTGGGCCAGAAGCTGACGAAGGCCGCATCTGATCGGCTCGAAACAGAGATCGACGTCATCGGCAGTGCCGGAATCGACACGATCTTCCTCTGCGACGCGAACTTCGGCATCCTCCGCCAAGACGTGGAAGTCGCCCACATGCTGGTGCGAGCGCTCCAACGGCACGGCTCTCCCCACACCGTTCATGTGAACTGGGCCAAGAACCACGCGAAAACTGTCGAGGAGATTCTGGCCGTCTTCCAGGCCGGGGGCATCCACACCAACGTGTACCTGGCGCTGCAGACGATGAGCCGTCCCGCCTTACAACTCGCCGGCAGGTCAGAGCTCGGACGCTCGGAGATGACCGCGATGGCCCAGCGTGTGATCGCCGCCGGTGGCCATGTCGGCGCAGAACTCATCTTCGGGCTCCCCGGCGAGACTCTGAGTGAGTTCCGGGCCGCCTATGACGAACTCTTTCTGTCCTTCCCGAGCCTGCTGATCCACCCGCTGTGGATCCTGCCGAACACCAGCTATGACGCTGACCGCGAGAAGCTCGGGCTGATCACGATCCGCCCGGATCCTTCGGTCGACTACGAGGGAGTCCTCCAGCACACCACCCTCGACATCGAAGAGAACCGGGCCGGCCTACGACTCCTGCTCGCGGATGAGATCTTGATCGGCTCCGGCTGGGCCCGCACGACCGTCCGGGGCATGGCCCACTGGGCCGGTCTGCGGCCGACCGAAGTCCTCGACGCACTTCCGGCTTTCGTCGCAGGGCAAGAGGGACGGCTCGGCCGGGTCCTGTCCAAAGCCTTCGATGAGATCCACGCCGAGTGCTACTTCCACCGGATCCTCCGTAGCCGAGTCCGTAGCGCGATCTACACCGACCGTGACGAGAGCCGGGAGTTGTTGATCGCCTTTCTCGATCACCTCATCGACGACACCGCGCTTCGGGACACGTGCCGACAACTCGCGCTCCACGACACCACGCTGCTTCCTCGCGCCGACCTCGAAGCACGAGCTTCGGCTCCAACTGCCGACAGCCATTTCGAAGCCGCCTACGACACGCACGCCGCAGCGCAGGCCCTGCTGAGCGGGTCCGTTCCGACAAGGCCCTCAAGACGAAGCGTGCCGGTCAAGATCCGCGTGCGGCATCCTTCGGGCTTCGCCGACCACCTGAACGACGCCATCGACCTGTCCGCTCGCTGGGGAGGGCAGGTTGCCGAGGTCTCTCCCCATTCCTGAATCGTCTACCGAGATCCCTTTGCCGAGAGGTGCGCGTTGCTGCACATCAAGTCCGTCGCCGACGCCCGCCCGATCCTGCGAGAGCTCGGGGGAACCGGTCAGTCGATCGGCTCCATCCACACGCTCGGCGCGCTGCACAACGCCCACGGCGAACTCATCCAGCGGTCGGCGAACGAAAACGATCAGACGATCGTGACGGTCTACCCCAACCGGATCCAGCTCTTTCCCGGCAGCGTCTACCAGTACGACCTCGACGCCGACATCGCCCTGGCCGAGTCCCGCGGTGCCACCATCGTCATCTCCTCCGACGACCAGGAGATGTACCCGCCGGAGTACGCGACCTTCATCGACCAGGGCGAGCGCCACCAACGGCTCAACAATTCCGTCTTCGACTTCGCCTCACGCGGCCAGGTCACCGGCGCCATCCGGTGGATCTCCCTGTGCCGCCCGACGGCCAGCTACTTCGGAATGAAAGACATCGAACAGGCCCTGCTGGTCCAGCGTGCCACCCAGGACCTCATGATCGACTGCGAGATCAGGCACGTCCCCTGCGTCCGGCTGAGAGGCAGCGGAGTCCCCCTCTCCTCCCGGCTGCGTTTCCTGCCCGCGGAGCGGCTCGCAGAGGTCGGAAGCATCTACACGGCGCTGGAAGCAGGCCGCCAGGCCGTCCAGAACGGCGAACATGATCCCGGTAAAGTCGTCTCCCTCGTCCGTTCTCTCCTGCGGCAGAGCCTGTCGACGTTCAAGGTCCTCTACGTCACGGTCGTCGACGTCCACACCTTCGGGCCGGTCACGACCATCGAAGGACCACCGTTCATCCTGCACTGCGCGGTGACGGACGGAGACCTTTACCATTTCGACGGCTTGTGCATCAGGACCGCGGATGAGCTCGCCCACTCACCAGAGGTGATCTGGATCGACTCAGTCAGTGATCAGCCATGACGCTCCGGATCCTGGTCGGCCTCCCCAGCTTCAACGAGGCCGAGACCATCGCGACCGTGACCCGGGACATCGATGCCGCTCTGAGCGCGGCGCCCTTCCCGGTCACCGCGTTGCTCGTCAACGCAGACAACTCCTCCACAGACAGAACCGCGGAACAGTTCCTGACCACGGCCACCCAGCATCCGAAGCGGGTACTGACCACCGCTCATGCCTCCGGCAAGGGTACGAACTGGCAGGCGTTGTTCCGGCTTCTGGATGAGGGCGAGTTCGACATCGGTGTGATGGTCGACACGGATCTCGGGGGCGTGCCCGCCTCCTGGATCCACAAACTGATCATCGCCGCCTCGGACAGCGACTTCGCTTTCCCGCTACGCCCGCCCACCTGGAACGGCGGCGACCTCACCTACCAACTCGCCTATCCCATGCTCGCCGGCGTCTTCGGAGCAGATCTCCGGGAGCCGCTCTGCGGCGACATCGCCCTCAGCCGCCGCGGTGCGAAGCTCGTCCTCGATCAGAACTGGACGGACAGCGCGCACAGATTCGGCGTCGACGCCCTCGTCGCATCCGTGGCCCTGTCGTCGTCTTGGCGGATGGTCCCGCTCCAGGAACGGCGCCGCAACAAGCTACGCAGCTTCTCCGGCGGCTTCGGAATGGGACCCAAGTTCGCGGAGGTCGCGATCTCTCTCCAGGAACGCTGCCGCCTCAGGCTGGGGCATCCGCCTCCGCAACGGTTCGACGCCGCACCCATGGCGACTCCAGCCGGTGACAGCCGACCTGTCCCTGCACAAGACGCGGACATCTCCCAGCTCGCAGCAGAAACCAGTCTCCGCCTGGCGGCCGACCTCGGCACAGGAGCCACTAACCATCTGCCCGAGGCCCTTACCGACCAGCTGCGGGAGCGCAGTTCCTCGGGTGCCTTGCCTCAAGGTCTGCCCTGGCCGTTGTGGAGGGAGGTCCTCCTCGCATGGATCAGGGACCAGCATCGAGAGATCCCCATCAGCCTCTTGGAGACCCTGTTCCTCAGTCGTGTGGTGGGGCATCACCACGAGATCAAGGGACGTGCCGACTGGTACGGCACGGTCCGCGACCAAGCACGGGACCTCTTTGATCACTGTCGGTCACTATGGTCATCGTGATGCACCAGGTGGGCTTTAGACTTTGGACGGTGCCGCGCTCAAGGTAGGTACCGGCTCCCGTCCACCTTCAAAGACGAGAAGAGATCACCCGGAATGACCGACGAGCAGATTGTCCGGCCGGCCCCCATCAGCGGATTCACGGAGTGGCTTCCCGAGGTCCGTCTGATCGAACTGGCTTGGCTCGACCAGATTCGCGACGCCTTCGAGCGGTACGGATTCTGCTCGGTCGAGACCCCGTCGGTCGAGGTCCTTGACGCGCTCCTGGCCAAAGGCGAGACCTCGCAGGAGGTCTACACCCTGCGTCGCCTTCAGGGCGGCGAAGACGACAGCGATGCCCGTCTCGGTCTGCACTTCGACCTGACGGTGCCGCTGGCCCGCTACGTCGCCCAGCACTTCAACGACCTGGTCTTCCCGTTCAAGCGGTACCAGATCCAGCGGGTCTGGCGCGGTGAACGGCCTCAGGAGGGCCGCTACCGCGAGTTCACCCAATGCGACATCGACGTGATCGGCGTCGACAGCGTGCCGCTGCACTTCGACGCCGAAATGCCGCGGATCGTGCACGAGATCCTCACCGGTCTGCGCGTAGGCCCGTTCAGCATCAACATCAACAACCGCAAGGTGCTCCAGGGCTTCTACGAGGGTCTGGACATCGACGACCCGATCGCGGTCATCCGCGCGGCCGACAAGCTCGACAAGATCGGCGAGGAGGGAGTCGCCCAGATCCTCACCACCCAGGTCGGGCTGACCGCCGAGCAAGCCACAGCCTGCCTCAGCCTCGCCCGGATCCGCGGAACCGACAGCTCGGTCGTCGAGCAGATCGCCGCACTCGGCCCCAAGAGCGACCTGCTCACCGAGGGCCTCGACGAACTCGCGTTCGTGCTGGACTCACTGGCCGACCTGCCCGAGGGCGGCATCTGCGCCGACCTGTCCATCGCCCGAGGCCTCGACTACTACACAGGCACCGTCTACGAGGGCAAACTCCTCGACTACCCGACCTACGGCAGCATCTGCTCCGGCGGCCGGTACGAGAACCTCGCAGGCACGTTCATCCGCCGCAGCCTGCCCGGCATCGGCATCTCCATCGGCCTCACCCGGATCTTCGCCAAACTCCTGGCCGAAGGGCTGCTGCCCGTCGACGGGCCGAAAAGCCCCAGCGACCTCCTGGTCGTGGTGCCCAGCGACGAACGCTCCAAGCTGGCCAACGCCACCGCGGCCCAGCTCCGGTCCCGCGGCTTCAAGGTGGAGGTCTACCACCAGGCCGACAAGCTCGGGAAACAGATCCGCTACGCCTCCCGCAAGGGCATTCCGTTCATCTGGTTCCCGCCCTTCGAAGACGGCAAGCCGCACGAGGTGAAGGACATGACCAGCGGCGAACAGGCCCCCGCCGACCTCGAGAGCTGGTCACGGCCTACGCAGCCATGACCTCGCGGCACCTCGGCCTCCCCCGGGGGATGCACGACGTCACCCCGGAGCTCGCGGAAGCCCACAATCAGATTCGTCACGACTGGTTTGAGACCTGTCGATTGTCAGGGTTCCAGCCTGTCGAGGTACCGCCTGTGGGTTTCGCGGACACGTTCACCGCCGGGCACCACGCGGCGGGGGAGCGGACCTACCATTTCCCTGACCGAGCCGGCCGCGAACTGGCCCTGGTCTCCGACAGCCTTCCTTCCCTCCTCCGACTCACCGCAGGACGGAAGGCCGTTGACCAGCGGATCGCCCACTGCACCCCGGTCTTCCGGTACGAGCGCCGCCCACGTCGGCACTTCCACCATCTGGGCCTCATGGAGGTCCATTTCCGTAGGCTCACCCCGCCAGAGCACCAGGCGGCCACCGCCCGTCTCCTGTTCACGCTTGCCGACTTCCTCACGGGCAGGCTCAACTTTACCGTCACCCTCTCCAATCCCGGCCTATGGCGGGGCCTGATCGCCAGCGGGACGGCGTCACCCGAACTCAGCGGTGTGCTCAACCGCCTTCGAACGGCTCACGCATCACAGCGGCCGTCCCTCCTCCACGAATCTGGCGCAGATGACGCCGCAGTCCTCCTCGCTGAGCAACTCGTCGCTGCCCCCTCCGGTGCCGAACTCCTCCGTAACGGAGGACCAGCATCAGAACAGGTTGCCGCCTGCCACTCCCTGGCCGAACAGCTTCGAGCCCGCGGAATGAACGCGATCATCGACTTGTCCGAGCTGCACGCCAGCGAGTTCCACGACAGCACCGCATTCCTGCTGCGACCTGACAACGAGCCGAGGCTCCTTGGAGACGGCGGCTCCTACGGAGCGTTCGCCGAGGCGTTCATCGGAACACCCACCAGCCTTCACAGCGCTGTCATCGGCCTCGAAAGGCTCGCTGATCTCCAAGGCCCCAAAGTCGCGGTGCCACCGGCCGTCATCGCCCTCCTCGCCGAGCCCCATGACGAGATGATCAAGATTGCTGACAGCATCTGCAGAGAACTGAGAGGCCAAGGCATCGCCGTCTGGGACGTCCTGATCTCCAAGCCCCTCCGGCAGCATCTACGGGACTTTGCTCGGCTGGGCGTGCCGTACTCCGTGCTCATCGGCGAACGCGAACTGGCGGACTCGCTGCTGACCATCCGGGACCAGGACGGCCGGCACCACAGGGTGGCGAGAACGGATCTGGCTGGTTGGCTGGCCACTCAAGCCAACGGCCGAACCTGACCATCCCGCTGCCCCGTCCGCTCAACCGGATGCCGGAGCGGGGAACCGAGCACGAACCGTTCGAGCTGCTCGTCAACGAACGCCGCAGCGCGATCCCAGAAGTCCCGGGTATTACCGCCGACGTGAGGACTGATCAGCACGCCGGGGCAGGCCCACAACGGATGACCGTCCGGCAACGGCTCCGGATCGACGACATCCAGACCCGCACGCAGGCGGCCGGAGGAGACCTCGGCAAGCAGGGCATCGGAGTCGACCACCGGCCCCCTGGCAACATTGATCAGCAGCGAGCCGTCCTTCATCCGCCCCAGCAGATCCTGATCGACCAACCCTCGCGTCTCATGAGACAACGGCACCGAGACGACCAGCACGTCGACACCCCCGACCAGCTCGGGCAGATCCACGACCCCATGCACACCGGGCCGGGAACGACGCGCCACGGGGAGGACACGCACATCGAAGCCCGCGAGCATTCCGGCCAGGGCCTGCCCCACCGCGCCGAACCCCAGAATGGCCACCGTCTTGCCGACCAGGCCAACTCGCGGACCTGGATCGGACCACACCCCACGCCGCTGGGCCTCCGACCACGCCGGCACGTTGTTCAACGACGCCAGCAGCAAACTCATCGCCGTCTCAGCCGTGGCTCTTGCATGCAGACTCGGGGCGTTGAACAAGGGCACATGTTCCGGCACAGCAGCGATCACGTGATCGACGCCTGAGCTCAGAGCCTGCAGGAACTTCAGCCTCCGCATGGTGGAAACCAAATCGAGGCTCCCCGCGTCGGCGGGATGCGGCAAGACAAAGATCTCCACATTCGACTCTTGCCTCCTCAATCCCTGCGGACCCGGGTAGGTCTCGATCCGAAGGGCTGTGTAAGACCTCACCCGGGTGATCAGATCAGCCGGAAGCCAAACCAGGGGTGCCGTCATGGCCGCACTCTGCCATATGCGGCAGGCCCGGGGAGAAGTTCGTTTTCGAGGCAAGCTGTGAGTGTAACGGCGTGCACGGCTCGCTCGGGGTCACGGTCCTCGTACCCGTCATCTACCTGCCCCTCTTCGTTACCGCAGTGCCTCCTGCAGCTCGGCTTGAAAGGCTGGTCTCTACCGCGCCCCCGAATGGCACCTCGCGACCGGTCGATTCTGTCAGTGGCGGATGCCAGGCTGGGGTCGTGGCAGATCTACTCTCGATCAGAGCCCGCCGACTCTAGCCGTGTTCACCGACCGGGCCGGGAGCCGGGCCGGTGCCGGATGGCGATCGGCTCCCGACGGGAGGGGACCGAACGTCCGGTAAGGGCGGCATGAGCACAGGGTAAGGAAATGTCACTGTCGGTTGGCCTCCGGCGGGATTAGGTTTGCTCCGTGGGGATCTGGAGTGGTACCGGAGACATCCGCTGAGCGCGGGGGCGGCCACACTGTTCGCCGGAGGGCTCGCCGCGGGGCTGGTGGCGGGCACCACCTCGTGCGCGGCCGTGCAGGGCGGCCTGCTCACCGGGCTCTCCTCCGGCGGCCGATCGGCCTGCTCCGGCGGGCGCGGCGGGCTCGCCGCGGGGCTGTCGAGCCCGGCGGCCGTCGCGCTCTTCCTGGCCGGGCGCTCCGGCTCCCACGTGGCGGCCGGGATCCTGCTCGGGCTGGTGGGGTCCGCCGTACAGCTGGGTCCTCAGCTCAGGGCCGCACTGCTCGTCGTGGCCGGGATCGTGGTCATGATCTTCGGGATCCGCACGTTCGGCCGCGAGCGGGACCGCGAACCCGAACCGGACGGGCACGAGTGCGGACAGGCTCAGGGATGCGGCGGGTCGAGCGGTGAACACGGCCCCGACGAGGCTGCGGACGGGCGTGCCCCCCGGCGCGACGCCGCCCCCCGGCGCGGAGCCTTCTCCCGGATCACCGCTCCCGCGCCCAGGGCGGTGGCGCTGGGCGCGGCGACGGTCCTGCTGCCGTGCGGGGTGACGCTCAGCACCGAGATGGTGGCGGTCTCCAGCGGGTCGGCGCTGGGCGGGGCCGCGGTGATGGCGGGGTTCGTGGCCGGGACGGCACCGGCGTTCGCACTGCTCGGACTCATCCTGCGGCGGGCCGCCGCCACCAGGCTGGCGGCGCTGGCGGGGGTCGTCGCGCTGGCGGCGGGCCTGTGGACCGTCTCCTCGGGGCTGCGCCTGGGAGGCTGGCTGCCCGGATCCGGCGGCCCGGCGCCAGCCGTGGGCCATCCGGTGCCGGCAACGGACGGCCCGGCGGAGATGACGGGCGGCCGGCGAGGGACGACGTCAGCCGGCCCGACAGGCGCCCCGGACGGCCCGGCGGGAACGGCCACGCGCACCGGCGGCGTGCAGCGGATCGAGATCTGGGCCACCCGCGACGGCTACCGTCCCGGTGTGGTGACCGCCCGCGCGGGAGTGCCCACCGAACTCGTCTTCCGCCTCGCAGGCGACCCCGGCTGCAACCGGACGCTCACGATCGACGGCCGCGACGTGGCGCTCCCCGCCACCGTGCGGCTCGGCGCACGGGGCGCGGGTTCCCTGCGCTACATCTGCTCGATGGGGATGTACATGGGATTCGTGCACTTCGTCTGAGCCGGACGCGAGGCGGAAGTCCATGATTACCCTCCGCTGTCGGCCGGTTACATGGCACTCTGTGATCTGTCGGCTGCGTGCCGTCGGCAAGGAGGGGGACATGGGGTGGTGGCCTGACGACCCGGAGGCGAGCGCGGGGCTGATACCCACCCCCCGGAGCACTGAGCACGAGAACGATACGGACGGCGAGACGGAGCTGCTGCTCTCCGCGCACGGCGGTGACGTGCAGGCCGCTCACCTGCTCGGCCGCCACTTCGCGCAGCGGGGCGACCGCTCGGCGGCGCGGCACTGGTGGGAGCGCGCGGCGGTCGCGGGCAACCTCGACAGCGCCTACAACCTGGGTGTCTGGCACGAGAAGCACGGCACCCCCGCGGAGGCCGCGAGGTGGTACGAGTTGGCGGCCGACGCCGGCGACGTCGAGGCCGCGGTGAACCTGGCGACGCTCCTGCTCGACCAGCACGGCGACGCCCCGGCCGCCCGGCGGTGGTACGAGACGGCGGCAAGGGCGGGTTCCCGTGCCGCGGCCAGGAGGCTCGCGCTGCTCTGCGAGGACGCCGGCGAGGCGAAGTCCGCCGGGGAGTGGCACCGCAGGGCCGCGATGGACGGCGATCTGGCCTCGGCTCACGACCTGGGTTTTCTCGCCTACGCCTCCGGCGAGGATGACGAGACGCTGCGCTGGTGGGAGCTGGCCGCCCGGGGCGGTCACGCCGACGCGGCCTACCACCTCGGCCTGTTCCTGCAGGCCAACCGTGATCCGGAGGGGGCGGAGGCGTTCTACCGGCTGGCCGCCAGGAACGAGCACCCCGGAGCCGCGTCCCAGCTCGGCGGCATCGCGCTCTCCCTCGGCGACCTGCGCACCGCTCGCGCCTGGTTCGAGCGGGCCGCCTGCACCGGCAGGATCGACGACCAGCGGACCGCGGGGTTCGTGTGCGTGGAGATGAGCGACGCGCGTGGGGCCGGCCACTGGTTCAGCCGGGCCGCGGCGGGTGGTGATCCGGAGGCCGCTTTCAATTTCGGTCTGCTGCTCATCGCCGAGCACAGCGACCTGCGGGGCGGGCAGCACTGGTTCCGCCAGGCGGCACAGGCCGGGCACCACAGGGCCGCCGTCGAGCTGGCCGCGCTGCTGTCGGCCGCGGGTTTCTCCCGCGAGGCGGAGCGGTGGCTGTCCGATCCGCCGTCCCCCCTCTGGGATCGGGCCACCGAACCCGAACTCGTCGCCCGCGCCGAGCTGGCCGCGGCCGCCGTGGCCCGGCGGGGCGGTGCCCCGCTGAGGATCGGCGACCTGACCGAGCTCCTTGGCACCTGGGATCTCGTCACCCGGCCGCTGCGTGACCACACGGACGTCACGGCCTGGCTGACCGAACGGAGCGGTCTGTCACCGGGTGCGATCGAACACCTGGCGTCCATCCGGGCCACGCTGCTCCGTCCCGGCGGTGTTCCCTGGCCGACCCCGGCGGAGGTCGAGCAGGCCCTGGTCACCGTTCGCGCCCTGCGCTCCGCCTGGTCAACGTGACCGATGCCGTGCGCTCCCCCGGTCAACGTGACCGATGCCGTGCGGCCCGCGTCCCAACGGGATGGGACGCGGGCCGCACAGGACCGGTTCAGGCGGCGATGACCTCGGAGATCGGCACGTAGGGCAGGTCGAGGGCGATGGCGACCTGCTCGTTGGTGAGCCGTCCCGCGTGGGTGTTGAGGCCCAGCGCGAGGGAGGCATCCTGCTTGAGCGCGTTCTCCCAGCCGAGGCCGGCCAGCTTGACCGCGTAGGGCAGCGTGGCGTTGGTCAGCGCGTAGGTGGAGGTGTTGGCGACCGAACCCGGCATGTTGGCCACGCAGTAGAAGATCGAGTCGTGGACCCGGTAGGTCGGCTCGGCGTGCGTGGTCGGCCGGGAGTCCTCGAAGCAGCCGCCCTGGTCGATGGCGATGTCGACGAGCACGGAGCCCGGCCTCATGGAGGAGACCAGCTCGTTGGAGACGAGGGTCGGGGCCTTGGCGCCGGGGATCAGTACGGCCCCGATGACCAGGTCGGCCGTCACGACCTCCTTCTCGATCGCGTACGAGGTCGAGACGAGGGTCTTGAGCCGGCCCTGGTAGATGGCGTCGATGAAGCGCAGGCGATCGACGTTGAGGTCGAGGACCGTGACGTCCGCGCCCATGCCGACCGCGATCTGCGCGGCGTTGAGCCCGGCCACGCCGGCGCCGATGACGACGACCTTGGCGGGGGCCACGCCCGGCACGCCGCCGGGCAGCACGCCGCGCCCGCCGTTGAAGCGCATCAGGTTGTAGGCGCCGACCTGCGGGGCCAGGCGGCCCGCGACCTCGGACATCGGGGCGAGCAGCGGCAGGGTGTTGCCGACCTGGACCGTCTCGTACGCGATGGCGGTGACCTGCCGCTCCAGCAGGGCCTCGGCGCACTCGCGGCCGGCCGCGAGGTGCAGGTAGGTGAAGAGCACCTGGCCGGGGCGCATGCGGTGGTACTCCTCCGCGATGGGCTCCTTCACCTTGAGGATCATCTCCGCCTGGCCCCACACCTCGTCGGCGGAGTCAAGGATCTTGGCTCCGGCGGAGAGATAGTCCTCGTCACCGAGGTGCGAGCCGATGCCCGCGCCGCGCTGGACGTAGACGTCGTGGCCGTGCCGGGCAAGTTCGTACACACCTGCCGGGGTCGCGGCGACACGGTACTCATGGTTCTTGACCTCGGCAGGCACGCCGATTTTCATGGAGGTTCCTTTCGACTTCTCGATGGGGGATGTCACGGCGGGCCTCCGGCGAGCCGTGCGCGGCCGCTCATGCTCAGAGCCGGCTCCACGCCTCCTTCAGCACCGAACGGAGGATGGACCCGATCTCGTCGAACTCCTTGGGGCCGCAGATGAGCGGCGGGGCGAGCTGGATGACCGGGTCGCCGCGGTCGTCGGCGCGGCAGTACAGGCCCGCCTCGTACAGGGCTCCGGAGAGGAAGCCCCTGATGAGACGTTCCGACTCGTCGGCGTTGAAGGTCTCCTTGGTGGCCTTGTCCTTGACGAGCTCGACGCCCCAGAAGTAACCGGAGCCGCGCACGTCGCCGACGATCGGCAGGTCGAGGAGGCTCTCCAGGGTGGAGCGGAAGACCGGCTCGTTGCGGGTGACGTGGCCGAGCAGGTCCTCCCGCTCGAACAGGTCGAGGTTGGCCAGCGCGACGGCCGAGGAGACCGGGTGACCGCCGAAGGTGTAGCCGTGGGCGAACATCTCGGTGCCGTTCTTGAACGGCTCGAAGAGGCGATCGGAGGCGATCATGGCGCCGATCGGCGAGTAGCCGCTGGTCATGCCCTTGGCGCAGGTGATGATGTCGGGGACGTAGTCGAACTTCTGCCCGCCGAACATGGTACCGAGGCGGCCGAAGGCGCAGATGACCTCGTCCGAGACGAGCAGGACATCGTACTCGTCGCAGATCTCACGGAGGCGCTGGAAGTATCCGGGCGGCGGCGGGAAGCAGCCTCCGGCGTTCTGCACCGGCTCGACGAAGACGGCGGCCACCGTGTCGGGGCCCTCCATCTCGATGGCGCGGGCGACGCGCTCGGCGGCCCAGTAGCCGTACTGCTCCGGTGTCATGCCGGGCACGCCGGTGATCTCGTCGGCACGGTAGTGGTTGGTGTTGGGCACTCGGACCGAGCCCGGGACCAGCGGCTCGAACATCTGCTTGAAGGCGGGGATGCCGGTGATCGACAGGGCGCCCTGCGGGGTGCCGTGGTAGGCGATCTGGCGGCTGATGACCTTGTGCTTGAGCGGCTTGCCGGTCAGCTTGAAATACTGCTTGGCGAGCTTCCACGCGCTCTCGACGGCCTCGCCGCCGCCGGTGGTGAAGAAGACCCGGTTGAGATCGCCGGGGGTCTCGGCGGCGAGACGCTGGGCCAGCTCGACCGCCTTGGGGTGCGCGTACGACCAGAGCGGGAAGAACGCCAGCTCCTGGGCCTGCTTGGCGGCGGCCTCGGCCAGCTCGCTGCGGCCGTGTCCCGCCTGGACCACGAAGAGCCCGGCGAGGCCGTCGAGGTAGCGCTTGCCGTGCACGTCGTAGATGTGGGAGCCCTCGCCCCTCACGATCATCGGAACCTCGGCGCCCTCGTACGAGCTGTGCCGGGTGAAGTGCATCCACAGGTTGTCCTGCGCGGCCTTCATGAGCGAGGTCACGTCGGTGTTTTCAGGGTGCTTCATCACGATCTTCCCTCGTTTAGCTGAGCTCCCACCAGTCTGCCTGCCAGAACCTCTCTTGCCAAGCGAAAACATGGCATTGAAGTGTTTAGTTCGCCGAAATCCGCAAAACATGCATGCAACAACGACGAAATCCGTCATAGGGTGACGGCGCCCGACAGTGGCGCCCGGAATCTTACCCAACCCCCTGTTCCACTTGGCGGAACCCTGGTATGCCGACGCCACGTGCGAGCGCCTCCGCACCGGCGGCTGTGATCCAATAGGACGGACCAGATATTCAGATGCGAGGGAAAGTCGTGACTCCTGACGAGATCGAGAACGCCGTCACCGCCGGTCTGCCCCAGGCGATCGCGGACCTCAAGAGGCTCGTCGCCATCCCCTCCGTGGCCTTCCCCGGCCACCCGGAGGAGCCCGTGCACGCGGCCGCCGCGGTGACCGAGGAGCTGCTGCGGAGCACCGGCCTGCCCCGCGTTCAGCAGATCCCCGTCGCGGGGAGCTTCCCCGCCGTCTACGCCGAGGCCCCTGCCCCGCCGGGCGCGCCGACCGTTCTCCTGTACGCCCACTACGACGTGCAGCCCACGGGTGACCTCGCACTCTGGCGCACCCCGCCCTTCGAGCCGACGGAGATCAACGGCGCGATCCACGGCCGCGGCGCGGCCGATGACAAGTCGGGCGTCATCTCTCACGTCGCGGCGCTCCGCGCCTTCCAGGGCCGCTTCCCGGTCGGCGTCAAGGTCATCATCGAGGGCCAGGAGGAGTACGCCGGCGAGCGCCTGGAGTCCTTCGTCGAGCACAACCCCGAACTGTTCCGCGCCGACGCGATCGTGGTCGCCGACACCGGTAACCCCCGGGTGGGCGACCCGTCGGTGACGACCTCGCTGCGCGGCATGGGCGCCTTCACCGTCGAGGTGCGCACCCTCAAGGAGTCGCTGCACAGCGGCTCGTTCGGCGGCGCCGCCCCGGATGCCCTAGCGGCGCTGATCCGGATGCTCGCCGCCCTGCACGACGACCACGGCGACATCCGCGTTCCCGGCCTGCCGCGCGGCAGATTCCTCGGCTCCGGCCCGTCGGAGGAGGACTTCCGGTCCACCGCGGGTGTGCTCGACGGCGTCTCCACCATCGGCTCGGGCTCGCTGGCGGACCGCCTGTGGGCCTCGTACGCGATCACGGTCACCGGCCTGGACGTGCCGCCGCTCTCCGGCGCCGTCAACGCGGTCCAGGCTGTCGCCAGGGCCCGGGTGACCGTGCGGGTTCCCCCGGCCGGCGACCCGAAGACGACGGTCGAGGCGGTCGTCGACTTCCTGCGGCAGGTCGCACCCTGGGGCGTCCAGGTGGACGTCGGCGACTACACCATGGGCTCCGGCTACCTCGCCGACACCGGCGGCGCGGCCCGCTCCGCGCTGAACCGGGCCATGGAACGCGCCTTCGGCCGCCCGCCGCGCGACGTCGGCGCCGGCGGCTCGATCCCGCTCGTCTCCACCTTCGCCAGGCAGTTCCCCGCCGCCGCGATCCTGCTCTTCGGCGCCGAGGACGACGACGCGGCGATCCACGCCCCCAACGAGCGGGTGAACATCGAGGAACTCCGTCGCACCGCCACCGCCGAGGCGCTCTTCCTCCAGGAGTACGGCTCCGCGACGGCCTGATCGCCCGGGTATCCGGCACGACGCGCCAGGCGTGTCGTGCCGGATGCGATACAGGACCGATACGACACGGGAGGCGTACGGCACGGCCGGCTGTCCGGCTGAGTCCCGTCTTTTCGGGCTTTCCCGAAGTTCCACGGCCCGGCGAAAAAGTCCCGTCTTTTCGGGCTTTCCCGAAGTTCCACGGCCCGGCGAAAAAGTCCCGTCTTTTCGGGCTTTCCCGAAGTTCCACGGCCCGGCGAAAAAGTGCTGAAGGTCGTACGATCATCCAGTGGTCTATCCCCCCGCAAGACCCCGCCGGCGTGTCCTGCCGTATCTGCTCGCCGTGGTACTCGCCATCGCCCTGATCGCCGGACTGCGCTGGTACTTCAGCGGCGGCCCGGGGGACGAGCCGAACGAGCCCGGCGCCTGTTCCGGCGAGTCGACGCAGATCAGGGTGGCGTCCTCGCAGGACAAGATCTGGATCCTGCGCGAGGTCGCGAAGGAGTACAGCGGCCGTACCGTGGCCGGGCGCTGCGCCGACGTGGTCATCGACGAGGCCAACTCCGGCACCGCGATGCGGGCGCTGGCCAAGGGGTGGGACGAGAAGACCGACGGCAGGCGGCCGGACGTCTGGTCCCCCGCCGCGTCGGCGTGGGTGACGCTGCTGCGCCAGCAGGCCTCCAGCACCGACGGCACCGTACCGGTCGCCGACGGCAAACCGAGCCCGATCGTCACCGCGCCCCTGGTCTTCGCGATGCCCAAGCCGATGGCCCAGGCACTGGGCTGGCCCGGCAAGGCGATCGGCTGGTCGGAGCTGGCCGGGCTGGCGGCCGACCCGCGAGGGTGGGCGAAGTACGGCCACCCCGAGTGGGGCCGGTTCAAGCTGGGCAAGACCAACCCCAACTTCTCCACCAGCGGCCTGAACGCCACCATCGGCGCCTACTTCGCCGCCACCGGCACCACCTCGGACCTGACGGCCCGTGACGTGGCCGACGCCAAGACCAGGAACTTCGTCCAGGGCGTGGAGCAGTCGATCGTGCACTACGGCGACATCTCCATGACGTTCCTGGGGAACCTGCTGCGCGCGGACGACCGAGGCGAGTCGATGGCCTACATCTCCGCGATCACCGTCGAGGAGAACTCGGTCACCGACTACAACCGGGGCAACCCCTCGGGCAACCCGGCGACCCTGGGACGGCACGCCCCGCCGCGCACCCCGCTGGTAGCGGTCAACCCCAAGGAGGGCACGCTCTACTCCGACCACCCCTACGTGCCGCTGACCTGGATGGACGCGGCCAAGAAAGCGGTCGCCGACGACTTTCTGACCTACCTGCACAGCCCCGAGGCTCAGGCGAGGTTCCAGTCGTACGGCTACCGCTCCTTCGAGGGAAAGCCGGGCCCGCAGGCCACGGAGCAGAACGGCGTCATCCCCGACGCCAAGATCACTACGCTGAGCCCGCCCACCCCCGCCGTCCTGGACAGGGTCCTGCGGAGCTGGTCTGAGCTGCGCAAGCGGGCCAACGTACTGATCGTGGTGGACAAATCGGGCTCGATGGAGGAGGAGGCGGCGGGCACCGGCGAGACCCGCCTGGAACTGGCCAAGAAGGCGGCGATCAACGCGCTGCCCCAGTTCCGGGGGGACGACAAGGTCGGTCTCTGGGCCTTCTCCACCGCGCAGGACGGCGAGAAGGACTATCTGGAGCTGGTCCCGATCGACCGGGTGTCGAAGATCGGTGACTCTCTCCGCGACCAGTTGAACGGGCTGGCCGCCGGGGGCGGAACCGGGCTGTACGACACCACGCTGGCGGCCGTCGAGCGGATGCGCGGGGCCAAGGACGAGGGGGCCATCAACGCGGTGGTCTTCCTCACCGACGGCAAGAACGAGAAGAACGGCGGCAGCGATCTGGACAACCTGCTCGGCAGGCTCACCCCGGACGTGCGGCTGTTCACCATCGGGTACGGCGAGGGCGCGGACCAGGGGGTGCTCAAGCAGATCGCCGAGGCCACCGACGGTGCCGCCTACGACTCGTCGCGAGCCGACACCATCGACCAGGTCTTCACCAGCGTGATCTCCAACTTCTGATCGCGAGGACTTTTGACCGGGGAGAACTCCGAAGGCGGTTCATTCGTCGGATAAGTACAGACATCCCCCGGGAGGCAGGGTTGTACCAGCAACCGCAGAAGCGGCGTAGGAACTTCGCCCCGTTCATCGTCGCGATCATTCTCGCCGGAGCTCTGATCGTCGCCCTGCGGATCTTTGTCGGCGCGAACGGGCCCGGAGGCTCGGGCGCGTCGCGCGAGGCCGGCGAGCAGTCCAAGGCGTGTGACGACGGCGTCACCCTGACCGTCGCCGCCTCGTCGGAGAAGGCCGAGTTGCTCAGGGAGATCGCCTCCGGCTACAGCGGCAAGACCGTGGAAGGGCGCTGCGCCGATGTCGTCATCGAGACCAAGGCGAGCGGCGGCGCACTGCAGGCCCTGGCCAGGGGCTGGGACGAGCGGCAGGACGGCCCCCGCCCCGACGTGTGGTCGCCCGCCGGCAGCGGCTGGGTCAGCCTGCTCCAGCAACGCGTCTCGGAAAAGGACTCCGGCTCCCTGGTCGCCGCCGAGAACCCGTCGATCGCCAAGACACCCCTGGTCGTGGCGATGCCCATGCCGATGGCCCAGGCGCTCGGCTGGCCGGACAAGAAGCTCGGCTGGTCGGACCTGCTCGCCGTGTCGGCCGGGTCGTGGGCGAAGTACGGCCACCCCGAGTGGGGTCGGTTCAAGCTGGGCAAGACCAACCCCAACTTCTCCACCAGCGGCCTGAACGCCACCATCGGCGCCTACTTCGCGGCGACCGGCCTGTCCGGCGACCTGTCGGAGAAGAACGTGGCCGACGCCAAGACCAGGGACTTCGTACGGGACGTGGAGCGTTCGATCGTGCACTACGGCGACACGACGCTGACGTTCCTGTCCAACCTCCAGCGGGCCGACGACGCGGGCGCGGGCCTGAGCTACATCTCCGCGGTGGCGGTGGAGGAGAAGTCGGTCTGGGACTACAACCAGGGCAACCCGACCGGCGCCCCCGCGACGCTGGGCAAGCACGCCAAACCCAAGGTGCCGCTGGTGGCGATCTATCCCAAGGAGGGCACGCTCTACTCCGACAACCCGTACGCGGTGCTGACCGCCCCGTGGGTCGACGACACCAAGCGTGCGGTGGCGGCCGACTTCCTGGCGCACCTGCGGGCTCCCGAGCAGCAGGCGCGGTTCGCCGAGTTCGCCTTCCGCTCCTACGACGGCAAGGCGGGCAAGCTGATCACCCAGGCGAACGGGCTGCTGCCCGCCGAGCCGAAGGCGACCCTCAGCCCGCCCGCGCCGAACGTGCTGGACAAGGTGCTCGCCAGCTGGGCCGACCTGCGCAAGCCCGCGAACGTCCTCATGGTCATCGACGTCTCCGGTTCGATGGGCGCCACCGTGTCCGGCACCGGCAAGAGCAAGCTCGACCTGGCCAAGCAGGCCGCGATCAACGCGCTTCCCCAATTCGCCTCGCACGACAAGGTCGGGCTGTGGATGTTCTCCACCAAGCGTGACGGAGAGCGGGACCATCTGGAGCTGGCCTCGCTCTCCGCCGTCGACAACGCCCAGCGCAAGAAGCTGCGCGCCAGGCTTGAGGGCCTGACCCCCGACGGCGGCACCGGTCTCTACGACACCGCCCTCGCCGCCCACGAGCAGGTGCGGAAGCTGCGGAGCGGTGACGCGATCAACGCGGTGGTCTTCCTGACCGACGGCAAGAACGAGGACCCCGACAGCCTCTCCCTGGAGAACCTGCTGCCCGACCTGCGCACCGAACCCGGTCAGGAGACGGTGCGGATGTTCACCATCGCCTACGGCCAGGACTCCGACCTCGACGTGCTGCGCAAGATCTCCGAGGCGACCGACGCCGCCGCGTATGACTCTCGCAAACCTGGAAGTATCGACCAGGTGTTCACCGCAGTGGTATCCAACTTCTGATGGCACGCTTCGTCGACGAACTCAAGGACCCCTGGGGCCTGCTGCTGGCCGCGACCGCCGGCGGCGCCGCGTGGGCCGTCAGCGTGCACCCGGTCGCCGCCGGGTTCGTCGGCGTCGTCGTCTGGCTGGCCAAGGCCGGGATCTCGGCGTTACCGGAGCGCGGGAGCCGCGACCGGCCCGCCGTCACCCCCGGCAGCCAGGAGGAGTACTGGCTGAGACGGGCGGGATCCGCCGCCTACGGCTTCGCCGAGCTGAGCGCCTCGATGGGGCAGGGCCCGCTGGCCGAGCGGATCGCGCTGATGCGCCCCCAGGTGGACGACTCGACGGCCACCCTGGAGCGGCTGGCCGAGCAGGCCTCGCTCACCGGCACCGCGCTGGCCAGGTTCGACCTCGACAGGCTCGGGCACGAGCAGGCCCGGTTGACGCGGGCCCGCGCGGAGGCCAGGCAGGACCTGGTCGCGGACCTCGATCGTGCCCTCGCCTCGCTGGCCTCCCAGCGGGCCGTGGTCGACCGGCTCTCATCGGCCAGGGAGCAGGTGCTCGCCCGGATGGAGTCGAGCGCCATCAGCATCGAGGAGCTCCTCGCCCGTGTGGTGGAGCTGTCGGCGGTGTCGGCGAACGGCCGGTTGGAGCCGACCCGGGTGCTGGACGAGCTCGCCGACGCCCTCGAAGGAGTCCGCCAGGGCCTCCACGAAACCGAGCAGATCACGCGCGACGCGCTGGATCGATAAGGAGCCCCCCATGTTCAAGGTCATCCGTCGGGCCTGGCGTTACCTGGTCTTCGCCCTCTCCGGACGGCTGGACGAGCTGGCCGACCCCCGCGTGCAGATCGAGCAGGCCATCGCGGAGGCCAAGGAGCAGCATCAGCGGCTGAGCCAGCAGGCCGCCGCGGTCATCGGCAACGAGCGCGAGATGGAGATGAAGCTCGCCCGCTCGACGGAGGAGACCGGGAAGCTGCAGGCCAACGCCCGCCAGGCCCTCCTGCTGGCCGAACAGGCGCGGTCCGCGGGCGACGAGCGCAAGGCCCTGTCGTACGAGGACTCGGCCCGTGCCTTCGCCTCCCGCCTGGTGGCGGCCGAGGCCGCGCAGCAGGAGTCGCAGCTGACCTACGAGCGGGCCAAGCAGTTCTCCGCCCAGGCGCGCGCCTCGGTCGAGAACAACGCGATGGCCCTGCAGAAGAAGATCGCCGAGCGGATGCGGCTGCTCTCCCAGCTTGACCAGGCCAAGGTCCAGGAGGAGCTCAACAAGGCCATGGGCGATCTGTCCGGGCTCACCCCCGCCGGTGAGACGCCCACCCTGGACCAGGTCCGCGACAAGATCGAGAAGCGTTACGCCCGCGCACTCGGCGAGGCCGAGCTGACCTCCGGCTCCGTCGAGGCCCGCATGATCGAGGTCGAGCGCGCCGCCATCGACGTCGAGGGCGCGGCCCGCCTGGAGGCCATCAGGGAGAGTCTGAACAGCGACCGAAAGCCCGAGATCGGGAAGTAGGCGACGCTCGCCTTCAGGCCGGGAAGGACGTCAACGGCCTTCGGGCCGGGGAGGACGTCCACGGCGTGGTTCAGCGGACGGGCAGGTCGTAGACCCGGCGCACGCTGGTGGGGGCGGCGCTGAGGTCGGCCCCGTAGATGTGAAGTGAGATGGCCGTCTCGTCCCCCGTGTTGTGGACACGGTGAATGTCGCCGGGCGGGGCGAAACCGCTGACCTCCCCGATCTGGTTGGCGGTCCGGCCGATCTCGGTCAGGTGGTCGCCATGGTCGCGGTAGAGGGTCTCGTACTCGACACCCCGCAGCACGCCGAACACGCACCAGGCGATGTGGTCATGGATCACGGTCTTCTGGCCTGGCCGCCAGACCACGGCCACGATCGAGAAGCCCTCCTCGGCGTGGAGGGTGTGGCCGATGTAGCCGTCGGGGTCGCCGAGACGCTCTTCCTCGGTGAGGATCTCGAAGGACGGCAGCCGTTCACGCAACAGGTCCGCCACCGCGAAGGCGGTCGCCCGGGGGTCGGCAGACGGGTCGACGAGTTCCCTGACCCCCTCAACGATCTCGGCCAGGCCCGGACGGGTGCGCGTCAACGTCTTCATGCCTCAAGGATGCGCCGAGAAGATATATAACGTCTAATGCCCATCTTCCCGTTCATTCATCGATAAAGTTAATACATGCTCGATATCGTGCGGCTTCGTGTCCTCGCTGCGGTCTCCAGGCACGGCTCGGTGACCGCGGCGGCCAGGGAGCTGCACTACTCCCAGCCCTCGGTGAGCCACCACCTCGCGAAGCTCGAAGCCGAGACCGGGGCCAAGCTCATCCAGCGGGCCGGCCGGGGCATCCGGCTGACCGAGGCGGGCCGCCTGCTGGCCGAGCGGGCCATCGAGATCATCGGCCGCCTCGACTCCGCGTCCGCCGAGCTCTCGGCGCACGTGGGCCTGCACTCCGGACGGGTCAGGCTGGCCGCCTTCCCCTCGGCCCTGGGGACGTTCGTGCCGCAGGCCGCCGCCGCCCTCGCCAGGGAGCACCCCGGCCTGGAGCTGCGGCTGACCGAGACCGAGCCTCCCGACGCGCTGCGCATGCTCCGGGCGGGCTACGTGGACGTGGCGGTCATCTTCCGCTTCGAAGGCACCGGCCCCGAGGAGGATGGCATCCGCCTGCTCCACCTGCTGGACGACACCAGCTACCTGGTCACCTCCGACCAGACCGGCGACCTGGCCTCGCACCGCGACTCCCAGTGGATCGGGGGCTGCGACCGGTGCCGCAGCCACCTGCTGGAGCTGTGCGCCAGGGCGGGTTTCGAGCCGGAGATCGCCTTCACGACCGACGACGCCGTCGCCGTCCAGGCCCTGGTCGCCGCCGGGATCGGGGTGACCGCCCTGCCGGGGCTCGCCCTGCAGGCCCACCGGAACCCGGGGGTCACCGTGATCGAGCTCCCCGGCTCGACCCGCCGCGTCTACGCCGCCACCTACGGCGCGCCCCCCGACCCCCCGGCCACCACCGCCCTGCTGGCCACCCTGGCCTCGGTGACCCGCCCGTAGGGCGACCGACCCGACGGGGGGGCCTGGCTCCACGGCGACCGACCCGACGGGGGCCTGGCTCCGCGGCGTCGGCACTCGGCGGAAACCCGTTGGCGACCGAGCATCGGGCGCACCTAGGATCCCTATATGCCAGATTTGACGATGCTTGCCCTTTTTGCGGCGGCGACCCTTGCCCTGCTGCTCGTGCCGGGCCCCGCGGTGCTCTACATCGTGACCCGCAGCGTCGCCCAGGGCCGGGGGGCCGGACTGGTGTCGGTGCTGGGGATCCACCTCGGGTCCCTGGTCCACGTGGCCGCCGCCGCCCTGGGCATCAGCGCCCTGCTGGCCGCCTCGGCGACCGCGTTCGCGGTGGTCAAGTATCTGGGCGCGGCCTACCTGGTCTGGCTGGGCGTCCGCAAGCTGATGACCCGCCCCGACCCGGACGGGGTGGCCGAGCCGTCGGCCGCGACGAGAAGCAGGATCTTCTGGGAGGGCTTCGTGGTCAACGTGCTCAACCCGAAGACAGCGATCTTCTTCCTCGCCTTCCTCCCCCAGTTCACCGATCCGGCCGCCGGCCCGATCGCCCCGCAGATCGTGCTCCTCGGCCTGATCTGGACCGTCCTCGGCATGGCCAGTGACGGTGTCTACGCCCTGCTCTCCTCGGCCATGGCCGGTCGCCTGCGCCGCTCGGCCCGCGCCCGCCGCCGCCTCGACGTCACCAGCGGCCTGGTCTACCTCGGCCTGGGCGCCGTCGCCGCGTTCACCGGCGAGAGCGCCGCGGCAAAGGCCTGAGCCCTTATTTCGGAGCCTCCCCGCGCAGGAGCGCCCAGGCCTGGGCTTTACGCGACTTTCCCAACCGCCCTGACGTACGCTGACGGCATGAGCGAGATTGCCAGGTTCACCGCGATCATCACTCCCGATGACGAGGGGTGGTATGTCGCGCGCTGCCTGCAGGTCGAAGTGACCAGTCAAGGCCCCACAGTCGACGAGGCGCTGGCCAATCTACGGGAAGCGCTGGAGCTCTATTTTGAGGATGAGCCGGCTCCGGAGATCTTCGAACAACCCATTGTCGCTCCGCTCGAGATCCAGCTCTCCGCGTAAGCCCTCGCCAGTTTCCCGTGTGCTCGGGCGCCCAAGTCGTGCGCGCGATTGACGGCGGCGACCGACGGATCCGACAGCGCCAGGGCGGTGGAAACCGCGTCGATCGCCGCTGGAGAGACGAACGGCTCGTTGCCCTGGACGTTGAGGTAGCCGTCCACCTTCAGATAACGGAGACATTCGGCGACTCGATCGGTGCCGGCGAGGTGGTCTCGGGTCAGCAGGCAGGCCATGTCGAGCCGACGGCATACCTCCTGAATGCGCGCGTCATCAGTGGCGATGAAGGTTTCCGCGATGCGCTCAGCCTTCTGGCAGCGTTGGTAGACATGCCACATCAGGGGCTTGTCGCCCAGGAGCGCGAGAGGCTTTCCGGGGAAGCGGATCGAGCCGTACCGGCAGGGGATCACGACGACATGGCGCGGGGTGGCGCCTCCTGACGAGTGCATGGGGATGGCTCCTGGATAGAGAAGGTCTACGAGGACAGGAACGTCGCGAGCTTCACCGCGACACTGGGTGAGGAGCAGTCGATGGGCTTCAACCAGCGATAACCGCCGACCTCCTCGGACTGCAGGGTGATGTGGAGGCCCTGTCGGCCGGTGGCCCGGAACGCGAAGCGGAAGTCGAAGTGCGGCTGCTCGGGTTCGGCCTTGGCCGGATTGGCAGGGGTGGTGTGGATGTTGATGTCCAGCTGTACCCCATCCATGACAGGGTCCCGGTTGGCCATGTCTGCGAGAATGCCGGTCTCTTCGGTGAGTTCACGGAGCGCCGCGGCCTGGAGGTCGGCATCGGCGTCTTCCAGGTGACCGCCTGGCAGGAGAAGTAGGCCCAGGGTGTTGTGGTGAATGTGCAGGACCTGTCCACTCAGGTCGATCAGTACGGCGCTGCAGGTCACGTGACCGGTGAAGGTGCTGCGACTGACGAGGGGATCCGGCCTGGCCAGACCGTCGATCAACGGGCTGAGGGCTACACGCTCGCTCGTGTCCCGCTTGAGCTTGGCACAGAGAGATCACGCCTTGGACGGAGTGTGGGTACCTGATGTGTGCCTGCTCGGCGTGGCATGCGCGCACCGGTGGGGCCCAACCTGTACGGTGCGAACCTCCTCGTAGGCCGCGTGCTTTCTAAGGAGCTGACTGTGTCAGTGCTCGTCGCTCACATCCGAACAGCCGGTCACGGAGGGCTTTGCTCTCCGGCTGGTGTGGGGGTGCCCCGTGGCGATCAGTGACTCGGACATCTCGAGCGCACTTTCCGCCTACCTCGAGCGCTACCCGGACGAGGCCGCGCTGCTGGCTGGGCCGGTGCAACTGCTGTGTCAGGGAGGGGACTTCGCCTCGCGGCGGAATTTTCCGATGCACGTGACTGTCGGTGCGCTGCTGGTCCGCGGTGACGCCGAGATCCTGCTTGTCGAGCACCGCGCGTACGAGATCACGTTGCAGCCCGGAGGTCACCTCGAACCGACCGACACCACACTGATCGACGCGGCAGTGCGCGAGTTGGCGGAGGAGACCGGTCTTGACCCCGGCAAGGTCTTCCCGGCGTCGCAGACCCCCGTCTACGTCGAGTACGGCAGGGTTCCGGCACGACCGGAGAAGAACGAGCCGGATCACTACCATCTCGACATCGGGTACTCCTTCGTGACAGCGCATGCGGACGTGGGGCGCATCCAGGAGTCCGAGGTGACGGGTGCCGCCTGGTATCCGCTCGCCGTGGCCGAGCGCCTTGTCGGGCACCGCATTGCGCGAGCGGTCAGCGCACCGGCCCGGATCGGTTGACCGGACCCGTCGAACGCTTCCGGTCGGCAGCTGCACCGGATCACGGTGCGTACCGGTCGAGACTCCGCGGTCGTTGTCCCTCTCCTTGTCGAACCGAACGCGGGAGCCTCGACGGTCGCAGCCTCAGCCGACGTCGGCCGAGCTGCGGTGTCCACTCACTGAAAGGATGGTTTGCGGTCCCGGCTCCGCTTGAGCTCAAAGAAGCCGTCCGTCCCGGCGACCATGACCAGACCATCCCAGAGTCGTCCGGCAGCTTCACCGCGGGGGCCAGCGTGATCACGGGGCCGAACAGGGCCGTGCCGCCGATGCGGAGAACGGGCGTCCCGACATCGAGGCCGACCTTGTTGAACGCCTCGTTGTGCGAGTCCCTGATGAGCTGATCGAACTCCGTGCTTATGGCGGCTGCGGCCAGCGAATCGGGCAGGCCCGCCTCCGCGAGAGCTTCGGTGATAACGATGGGATCGTCGCGACGTCTTTGGTTGTGAAGCCGGGTGCCGATGGCGGTGTACAGCGGTCCGAGGACGCCGCGGCCACCGTGCTCAGCGGCTGCCGCGCAGACCCGCACCGGACCCCATGCCTTCGTCATCAGGTCCAGGTAGTCCTCGCTGAGTCCCTTGCCCTCGCGCTGGACGAGGTTCAGGTGGGCCAGCGACATGATCCGCCAATCGGCGCGCACCGGCCGAACCTGCTCGACCTCCAGGAGCCAGCGCGAGGTGATCCACGCCCAGGGGCACAGCGGATCGAACCAGAACGGGACCTCGTCGCGGTCCGGCTGTTCCTTGATCATCAGAATGAGCACCGTCCTATCTCAGACCGGTTTTGCATATGCCCTCTCCCGCCGGAAGGTTAGATGTTGAACAATCCGTCTTGGGCGGGCATGTTGCACTTGGCTGTGCGCCCCGCGATTTTCACCAGAGCCGCGAGATCGCTGAGCTGAGCGTCCTCGTCCGCGGCGCTAATGCTTCGTTCCTCAATGGAGGTCACGAACGCGCGGTCGAGAATTCTAGGCTGCCAAAGCGGCCTTTCCAGCCCTCGGCGTCCCGAGCCGGCGGGGATCTGCACTTCCCATGAGGAACGTCGCACTAGGGGCCTGCCTGACCTGCTCGGGGGTCAAGCCGGTTTGGGCCGTAACGGCTGGCGTCACCGGGGCGAACGCGGGCGGCCGGATGAGAGATGCGCTCCTGCCGACCACCGTCCACACGCCTTCCTCGTAGCGGAGTGCGAGAGCGGCGACCTCGATGGGCTGGGCCGGGTAGCCCGGGGGGTCGTCGCCTCGAAGTCGATGACCACGAACGTCGTCGCCAGGAAGGCGGGGTCTTCTGTCAAGCCACCCATGTATCCACCGTCCTCGCGGGTTCCGTGGCGTTGCCGGCCCACGCCCGCCCCATCGAGCAGAGCATGCCTGAGTGCCAGCCGCCGTAGTTCTTCTTTACGCGTGATGATGGCGAGCGTCTGCCGGGGTTAGTACACCGCGCAGCATAAGCAGACGGACATGACAGATCGTCTTCAGCGAGAGCCTGAATGGCCACGCGGAAGGCGTCGACCTCGTGGTAGGCGGTCCTGACCTGCCGAGCCTCGTCGGCTGAGAGCTAAGGGCCTCAGCCGAGCAGATGCAGAACCCTCTCGGCTTGGCGCTCCAAGGTGCCGACGGGGTTGTGAGGTGTCGCCGGGCCATCGGGGCCGAGCTGGAGGAACCAACCCAGCGCGATCAGGAGGCGAAAGTCCCGTACACGCTCGGCTTCTCCCGGCGCCAGGTCGATGTGGGCCAGCAACCGCTCGGCGTTCAGGGTGCCGTCGACGCGCGAGATGTGCTCGGTTACCTCGCCAAGTTCGAAGGCGCGATCACTGCGGCCGGAGTCTTCCCAGTCGATAAGCCACACGCGACGCTCGTGATCATCCCACAGGACGTTCGCGTGATTCCCGTCCGCCAACCCGAGAACGGGCGGCAGAGGGTTCGTGGTGAGCTTGTCAGGGGTGGCGGAGGCCAGCCAGGCGGCGCCCGCTTGGAATGCCCGCCGTACGAGGAGATCTTCGCCGAGATCGGGTTGTTTGTCTGCCAAGGTGCGGACCTTGTCCACGGCTACGACAGGTCCCCAGGGAGCAGGCTCGACGGCTTCCACTACCTGGGCCGGGATCTGGTGCAACAGGTTCAGGGCGGTGGCGAGCGCGGCGAGCTGCTCGCCGGTGGCGAGCGTGCCGCGCAGAACTCGGCCGGGCAGTCTGCTCATCGTGATCACAGGCGGATCGGCGTCGAGCGCGGCTTCGATAGGTGCGGGCGCGAGACCAGGTGCGTATTCGGCCAGGAGCGTCAGCGCGGTCCACTCCCGGTGCGGCTCTCCTCGGTCCCACGATGCGTACCGCTTGATCACGACCTCGTCGCCGAGCTCGAGGTGGTGGGTACTGAAATTGGGGTCCAAGAAGGAAGCATGTCACCGGAAGTAGCGGCTACAGCCCAGCGCGGTCAGGGGTCTGGGTGCGCGGGGTGTTCCCGGCTCTCACGCCGCGCCCGGTCGGCGAGTGGGCGCCGACGCGGGCCTCGCCGCCGCAGTGGCGGCAGATGACCATCGCGTCGAGGGTCTCGCCGCAGGAGTGCTGCCAGCGGACCGGAGGGTCGTCGGGATGCAGGTGGCGGTCGCCCCACCTCATGAGCGTGATCAGGACGTCGCACAGTTCGACGCCCGCGGGCGTGAGGTGGCACTCGAAGCGTACGGGGTGGTCGCTGTAGCGCTCCCGCCGCACGACAGCGATTCAGCTCGCGGCGTCGGTCAGGTGAAGCCGCCGGTGCGCGAGAACGGCGCAAGGGAAGGACGGACCTCGCCCGTAGATCCCACATGGGTTACCCAGGAAACCCGCGGAACACCAGCCTGGATAGGCTACGACCGCACGACCGGGCCGTTTTCTGTCGGGCCGCCGGACAGAGCGCCGGTGGTCGACAGCGATCAGGGAGGTCTGATGGCATACGACGTGGCAGCCGTACGGGCGCGTTTCCCCGCCCTCGACGAGGGCGCGGCGCACTTCGACGGGCCGGGTGGCTCACAGGTTCCCGAGCAGGTGGCGGACGCCGTGGCCGGCACCCTGCGGGCCGCCGTCGCCAACCGCGGTGCCGGAACCGTCGCCGAGCGCCGGGCCGACCGCATCGTGGTCGAGGCACGCCGGGCGATGGCCGACCTGCTCGGCGGCACGCCGACCGGCATCGTGTTCGGCCGGAGCATGACGCAGCTCACCTACGACATGGCCCGCACGCTCGCCAAGGGGTGGCGTCCCGGTGACGAGGTCGTGGTCACCAGACTGGACCATGACGCGAACATCCGGCCCTGGGTGCAGACCGCCGAGGCACACGGGGTCACCGTCCGCTGGGCCGACTTCGATCCGGAGCGCGGTGAGCTGGACGTCACCACGATCGCCGGCCTGCTCACCGAGCGCACCCGGCTGGTGGCCGTCACCGCCGCGTCGAACCTGCTGGGCACCCGCCCGGACATCCCGGCGATCGCCGAGCGGACGCACGCGGCCGGAGCGCTGCTCTACGTCGACGGCGTGCACCTGACCCCGCATGGCCCGGTCGACCTCGGAGGGCTCGGCGCCGACTTCTACGCCTGCTCACCGTACAAGTTCCTCGGCCCGCACCTGGGCGTGCTCGCCGCCGACCCCGCGCTGCTGGAGACCCTCCGCCCGGACAAGCTGCTCCCCTCCAGCGACGCGGTACCGGAACGCTTCGAGCTGGGCACCCTCCCCTACGAGCTGCTCGCCGGTACGACGGCGACGGTCGACTTCCTCGCCGGTCTCGTACCGGGCGAAGGCACCCGGCGCGAACGCCTGACCCGCTCGATGGCCGCGCTGGAACGGCACGAGGAGGCCATGCTCGGGCGGCTCGACGCGGGTCTGGCCGAGATCGGCGGAGTGACCTCGTACGGCGCGGCCTCACGCAGGCGGACCCCCACGACACTGTTCTCCATCGGCCGCGTCAGACCCGCCGACGCCTACCTGTCCCTGGCCGAACGCGGCGTCAACGCGCCCGCCGGCCACTTCTACGCGCTGGAGTGCTCCCGCCGCCTGGGCCTCGGCGACACCGGCGCGCTCCGCGCCGGAATCGCGCCCTACACCAACGAGTCCGACGTGGACCGGCTACTGAAGGGCGTCCACGAGCTGACCCGGCGAGCCTAGCCCCGCCGCGTGAAGCCCGCCCCGATCACCGACGGTCGGTCCTCAGCCGCAATTCGCGAAGATACGAAACCCAAGACTGATCTGCTGGTATTTCGCCAATTCGACCGCTCAGCCGGGATGGTGGAGCCGGTCCGCCACAGCCGAATCCCGGTCAGTCGCGCAGCACGGTGGGATCGAACTCACCGTCCTTCACCCCGCCGATGAAGGCCGGCCACTCACGCTCGTTGAAGGCCGGCTTCGGGCCGTCCGGGTTCTTGGAGTCGCGCACCAGATATAACTCGTCGGCATCGGTCTTGTGCGGGGCCAGCGCTACATCAGCCGGAACGATCGCCACTTCCACGCAGTCGGCGCCGCCGTTGCCGGTACGGCTGCTCTTACGCCAGGTGACGCCGGAGAGGTCCTCTGATGCCCCGATCACGCCCCCAAGCCGCAGGAAGGTTCGGCCCGGCAGTGAGGGACGAGCCATGGACGCGACTCGCCACGCCAGCTGCCGGGTAGGAGCCTCAGAGGCCGACCGTCTCGTCCGCTTCGGGGAAGGATTCCAGCATGTCAGTTGAGTTGAACCACACCATCGTGGCGGCCCGCGACAAGAAGGCGTCCGCCGAGTTCCTGGCAGGCGTCCTGGGCCTTGAGGTCGGGGCCCCCTACGGCCCCTTCATCCCGGTGGCGACCGGCAACGGCGTCACCCTGGACTTCGCCGACAGCCACGAGGACCGGATCGCCACCCAGCACTACGCCTTCCTGGTCTCCGAGAAGGAGTTCGACGTCATCTTCGGACGGATCCAGCAGGCCGGCATCACCTACTACGCCGACCCCTTCCACCGGCAGGTCGGGCAGATCAACCACCACGACGGCGGCCGCGGCCTCTACTTCGAGGACCCGAACCACCACAACCTGGAGATCATCACCCGCCCCTACGGCAGCGGCGGATGACGCGGGGAGCACCGACCTCTACCGATCCGGCGGAGCGCGTCGGAGATCAGGTGGGATGAGCACCATCGTGGAGATCTCCCCGGTGTGCCCGCCCGCCTCGGTGCCCTGCGCGACGACGATGTCCCGGCAGTGGCTGAGTCCCGGCGGTGGCTGAAAGCGAATATCGGGAGTTCGATCCCGAGCATGTCCGTGACACGTGTCCGCATGCGCCCACGGTACGACCCGCTCCCGGCAAATTGCAACGCGTTCTAGTACAGAACATTTAGTTGGTATTGTCGAGCAACTACAACAAGAACCTGTTTCACCGAGGCGTCCGGCGCCAGATCGCGCGCGGCAGCACGCGCATCACCGCGAAGAACACCCGCAGCCTGCCGGGGACCCAGACGACCTCGGCGTCGACGCGCAACCCGGCGATCACCGCGTCGGCGACCCGGCCCGGAGTGGACGACATCGGTGCGGGAGACATGCCCTCGGTCATCCTGCCGATCACGAAACCAGGCCGGACCACCATCACCCGGGCACCCGATCCGTGCAGGGCGTCACCCAGCCCCTGCGCGAACCCGTCCAGGCCCGCCTTGGCCGAGCCGTACACGAAGTTGGCCCGGCGCACCCGCACCCCGGCCACCGAGGAGAGCACCACCAGCGTGCCGTGGCCCTGCTCGCGCAGCCGCCGCGCGGCGAAGAGCCCGGCGGACACGTGCCCGCCGTAGTTGACCGCGACCGCCTCGGCGGCGGCCACCGGGTCGGCGTCATAGACGTCCTGGCGGCCCAGCACGCCGAAGGCGGGGATGACCACGTCCAGGTCGCCGACCAGCTTCGCGGCGGCCTCGATCACCTCACCGTGCGTCTCGGGGCGGGAGGCGTCGAAGTCCAGCAGGTGCACCTCGGCGGCCCCGATCACCGGGGGCGGCCCGGCGGTGGCGGCACGGGCGGCGAGCACGACCCTGCGGGCACCGTCACGGACCAGCCGCTCGACGATCGCCAGCCCGATCTCGCTGCGCCCGCCCAGCAGCAGCACGGTGTCCACCGCGCCCAGCGCGTTCTTCATCGAACCGACCTCCTCATCGGCGTCCCGGAACCGGAACGTGTCCGCTCGCCCACCACGGGGGCCGAGTCGCACGGCACGTCACACGAACGCGGCTCAAAGGGAGAGTCTCCTGGCCAGGTCCGAGCAGAACACCCCGGCCGGATCCACCTCGTCGCGGACCTCCCGCCACTCTGCCAGCCGGGGATACATCGCGGCCATCGTCTCGGCCGACATCCGCGAGTCCTTGGCCAGGTAGATCCGCCCGCCCGCCCCGGCCACCCAGCCGTCGAACTCGCGCAGCAGCCCGGCCAGCCCCCGCCGGCCGGCGGGGATGTCCAGGGCGAGCGTCCAGCCGGGGACCGGGAAGGACAGCATCCCCGGCGTGCCCGGACCGAACCGCTTGAGCACGGTGAGAAAGGAGACCACCCCGTCGGCCGACAGCCGCGAGACGATCCGGCGCAGCGTCGCCTCCTCGCCGAAGGGCACCAGGAACTGGTACTGGACGAAACCGCGCGAGCCGTAGACCCGGTTCCAGCCGTTCACCGAGTCCAGCGGGTGGAAGAAGGGCGCGAGCCCCTGGATGAGACCGGTGCCGGGGCGCGACCTCCGGTACCAGGCCTCGTTGAAGGCCCGTACGGTCACCTGGTTGAGCAGGCCGTTCGGCGCCCAGCCGGGGGCCTTCACCGCGAAACCGGGAGCGAACGCCAGCGGGTCGGCACCGCGCGGCAGCTCGTCGCGGGTCGCGTGGTCTCCCCTGGTGAGCACGCTGCGGCCCATCCGGCCGCCGGAGGCGAGCAGGTCGATCCAGGCGACCGTGTAGCGGTAGCGGTGATCGGTGGCCGCCATCGTCTCCAGCGTGTGGTCCAGGTCCCGGGTGCGCTCGACGTCCACCCGCACCCGGGAGGTCTCGATCGGCAGGCACTGGAACACCGCCTCGGTGATCACACCGGTGAGCCCCATCCCGCCGACCGTGGCCCAGAACAGGTCGTCGCCCGGGGTCAGCGTACGGCCGGCGCCGTCGGCCGTGACGAGGGTCAGGGAGCGCAGGTGGGCGCCGAAGGAGGAGTCGGCGTGGTGGTTCTTGCCGTGCACGTCCGCCGCCACGGCCCCGCCGACCGTCACGTGCCTGGTGCCCGGGGTGACCGGGACGAACCAGCCCAGGGGCACCAGGGCGCCCATCAGGTCGTGCAGGCTCAGCCCGGCGGCGGCGACGACCAGGCCGGTTGTCTCGTCCAGGGACCACGAGGTCAGCGCGGTGCAGTCGAGGACCAGACCGCCGGAGTTCTGCGCGGCGTCGCCGTAGGAGCGGCCGAGTCCCCGGACCGCGACGCCCCGGCCCGGCGCCCGCCGCACCAGCTCGGCGACCTCCTCGGCGGAGCGGGGCCTGGCCAGGCGCGCGGGGGTCGGCGCGGTACGGCCCCAGCCGGTCAGGAAGGTCATCGAATCTCCTTGGGCATGGAGACCTCGGGCTTCGGCGCTGGAGAGGGGGTCAAGGCGGGTAGATCCCGAGGGCGAGCGAGACGAGCAGGAGCGCGACGAACACCTGGGTGGGCCGGTCGCGCAGGGCGAGCTCCTCCGGCTCCTCCCCCACTCCCCGGTCCACCAGCAGATTGTGCCGCAGCACGATGAGCAGGAAGGGCACGATGCTGATCCCGTAGAACGGTCCCGGGTGGTCGTTGAGCGCCCACAGGCAGTAGGTCACGATCATGGCGCCGGACGACATCATCCGGACACCGGCCAGGTAGCCGGGGGTGTAGGCGGCCAGGATGGCGCGGGTGGAGTTGCCGCCGGCGGAGGCGCGCAGCTCGGCCTCCCGTTTGCCCGCCACGAGCTGGAGCGAGCCGAGCGAGATCACCACAAGGAACCAGCTCGTCACCGGCACATCCACGGCGACCGCCCCGCCGAAGGCGCGGATCACGTGGCAGCCCGCGACCGCGACCAGGTCCACCACCACCTCGTGCTTGAGCCAGTAGGTGTAGGCGAAGGTCAGCGCCAGGTATCCGACGACGACGGCCGGCAGCCGCCAGTCACCCGACAGCGCGGCGAACGCCGGGGCGAGCACGATGAGCAGGACTCCGACGGTCCACGCGAGCCGTACCGAGACCAGGCCCGCCGCGACGGGGCGGTGGCGCTTGCGCGGGTGGCGGCGGTCGGCCTCGACGTCGGCGGCGTCGTTGAGCAGGTAGGTGCCGCCGGCGGCCAGGCAGAACGCCACGAAGGCGATCAGCGCGCCCAGCAGGCCCTGGGCGGTTCCCAGTACGCCGGCCGCCGCCGGGGCCGCGAACACCAGGGCGTTCTTCAGCCACTGGCGCGGGCGGCAGGCCCGGGCAAGGGCGACGGGCGAGAACCTCCGGGCGCCTGGGAGGGTGGGTTCCGGAGCGTCAGGGGAGGTGTGCCCGGCCACCGCTTTCTCGTTCACCGGAGCTCACCGCATTCCGATCGTCAGCCCCGGCCGGTCCGGCGGACCAGGAGGAATCCGGTGACCAGCAGGGCGAGCCCCAGCAGCACCAGGATCGCCGGGATCGTCACCTTGAGCAGGGTGATCTGGTTCTTGCCCTCGGTGGCGTTGCGCACCAGCTCGTCGACGGTCTGGGAGGTCATCTTGACCGTCGCCGCGAAGGCGACGATGCTGTGGGCGCCGTCCTGGGTCCTCAGGACGTCGTTGCGCTGCTGCTCCTGCTTGACCGGTGAGCCGGTCACCGGCTCGATCCAGTAGGTGTTCTTGCCCTCGTAGAACCGGTCCACCTGGACGTCGCCCTTCACGTCCTTGCCCTTCGCGTCCTTCACGCCCATGATCGAAGCGGGGATGCCATGGGTCTCGGTCTTCGTCTCCGGGGCCACCTGCTCGAACTTGTACGCCGGCAGGCCGTTGACGTCCTCCTCGCCGACGAAGGTGGCGTCGAAGGCCACGCCCGCGACGGAGTTGAAGACCTTGTAGGTCTTCTTCTCGACGTCGAAGGGGAACTTGTAGATCTGTCCCTCAAGCTTGCTGGGCTTCTTGTCGATGTTCACCGCGCAGCAGTTGATGCCCTCGCCGGTGTACTTGTTGAAAGCACTGCGCCGCTGGCCGAACGAGAAGCTCGGGTTATCGTTCGTCGGGTCGTTGACCACGGTGAACTCGTCCCAGACGACCCGGTCGCCCTGGAACTGGGACACGTCCCCGCGGGTGGTGACGGTGATGGTCAGGTCGCCGGTCATCACCTTGAGCTCCTTGGCGCTGAAGTACTGCGCCCCGGTGGCCTCCAGCTTGCTGATCCCGTATTGGGCGGCCGGAGCCGCGATCAGGTTGCCGCCGATCTGGAACCGCACCAGCGGCGCGAGCACAACGAGGAACGCCCCGACGGCTAACAGGGTCACTCCGACGACCCGACGCATCTACCCTCCTGGGGGATTACAGCATGGGGGGTTTAGGGGGAAATAAGTGGATTGACAAGACTACTGACCAGTATGTTAAGTGCAGCGACTGATCGACGCCACCGAGGGATGCGGAAAGTGACCGAAACAAGTTCTAGATCGGAACGGCTTTCTCCGCAGCCTCCCCCTAAAATATCCGGACATCTGGCCACTCTTGACGGTGTGCGGGCCATCGCCTCGTTCGCGGTGCTCGTCTTCCATGTCGCGAGCGAGTCCGGTGCCGCGCTGCGCGACGGCTTCGGCGGCGCGTTGCTCTCCCGCGGCGACGTGGCGGTGCCGATCTTCTTCGCGCTCTCCGGGCTGCTGCTCTACCGCCCCTACGCGGCCGCGCTACTGTGCGGGACCCCCGACGTCCACACCCGTTCCTACCTGTGGAAGCGGGCGGTGCGCATCCTGCCCGCCTACTGGCTGGTGGTCGTGGTGACCATGTTCATCTGGTCGCGCGACCACGTCTCCGACGCCTGGAGCTGGCTGACGCTCCTGACCCTCAACCAGAACTACGTCACCGAGCCCTGGTGGTTCGGCCTGGGGCCCAAGGGCCTGGCCCAGATGTGGAGCCTCTCGGTCGAGATGGCCTTCTACCTTCTGCTCCCGCTGCTCGCGGCGGGCCTGGCCGCCTTCGCCCGGCGCGGCGGGGCGGACGTGCACCGGCGGGCCCGGCGGCTGCTGATGGGCCTGGGCGTGCTGATCGCACTCTCCTTCGCCTGGACGCTGCTGACCTACTATCCGGAGTACCGGCCCTTCCTGAACAGCTGGCCGCCCCGGTCGATGATCTTCTTCGCCGTGGGGATGGCGCTGGCCGTGGTGCTGGCCTGGATCCGCGCCACCCCGGACACCGACTCCCCCGCCCGGCGTTTCGAACGGGCGGTGTGGGCCTCCCCCGGCTCGTGGTGGCTGGTCGCCGCCCTGGCGTACGCCGTCGCCGCCTCCCCCGTGACCGGAACCCGCTTCCTCGGCATCGACGGCGTCTGGTCGGGCCTGTTCGAGCTGGCCCTCTACGCGATCGTGGCCCTGTGCCTGCTCGTCCCGGCCACGCTGCCACCGCCGGGCGACTCACCGGTGAAGGCCCTGCTCGCCAACCCGGTGATGGGCTTCCTCGGCCGCATCTCCTACGGCGTCTTCCTCTGGCAGTTCGCGGCCATCTACCTGTGGTACGGCTTCACCGAGCAGCAGCAGTTCTCCGGCGACTTCCTGGCCAACCTGGTCCCCATCACCGTCATCACGCTCGTGATGGCCACCCTGACCTACCTGTTCGTGGAACAGCCCGCCCAGCGTCTCAACCGCCTCGTGCGCCCGCCCCTGCGCCCGGAGCCCGCGGAGGGATCGGACCTGCAACCCGTACGGCGGACCCCGGAGACCTCCAAGGGCTAGGAGGGCTGCTCACATGTACGACCCGACCCGGTACGGTGGCCGGACCCGAGAGACCTCCAAGAGGCTAGAAGGGCTGCTCGCCCTCGGCGACCGGCGCCCCGAGTGCGACGCCGGTCAGGCAGAGCGGGGCCGTCGGGTCGTCCATCACGATGTTCATCCCCTTGCCCACCCCCGTCACCGGGAAGTGGACGAGGCCGTCTGAGGTCTTCTTCAGGCTGAGCACGATCCGTTCCTCACCGACCTGCACGGTCACCGAGACCGGCCGGTCGGAGACGTAGGCCAGCGCGCCCGCCGTGGCCTTCCCGCCGAAGGAGACCGCGTCGGGGAAGAACGCGGTGCCGTCCAGGGTCCGCATGCACCGCTCGCCCTCGCCCCTGGTGGCCAGGAAGCCGAAGATGCTCATCCGCACCAGCCTGCCTTCCCGGTTGAAGACCTTGGCGTCCTCCGAGGGTTCCGGGTGCGCCATCCTGACCCGTACGGTCGGGCGGGCCAGCGGGGCGAGCAGGTGGCTGCTGAGCCGCCGTTCACCGTTGACCGGGAGCACGATGTCGTCGGGGAGTGTGGTCGGATAGATCACCACGTTGTCCGGCGCCGCGGCGAGCTGAGCGGCGGCCGTGTCGAGGTAGGAGCGGACGCGGTCGCCGGTGAGGGTGTCCCGATAGGCGCCGATCGAGATCGTCGACAGCATGAGGTAGGCACTCGAGGTCAGCCCCGCGGCTAGGACGAGCGCGGACGGCGCGGGCAGCGCGTGGCGGTAGGCGCCGCTCTCCCCCCTGACCGGCAGCAGGGCGAGCCCCAGGCAGATCATCAGGACGACCACCGCGTCCGCGACGTAACGGCTCTCCAGGCCCACCAGCGACGTGTAGTTGCCCCGGGCGATCACCGTGGGGATCGCGTCGGCGAGCAGCAGGTAGCCGCCCAGGACGAGCCACGCCCGCAGCGCGCGGCGCCGGTAGAGGACGGTGATCACCAGCAGGACCGCCAGGACCGCCCAGGAGACGGCGACGAGGACGTCGGAGGGGGCGGTCAGGCCGCCGGTCGGGGTCGGCGCCCAGTCGACAGGACCGCCGATCGCCCCGCTGGGGAACGTCCGGCCCAGCAGGAGCGAGAACAGGTCGGCGGCCACGCCGGGATCGGGCACCGAGGCGCCCTCCCCCGGCGCCGTTCCCATCCTGGCGAGATAGACGATCGTGTAGGTGGCGAGCGCCATCACGTGCACCGACCAGAGCCGCCAGTGCCGCCGTACCTCGCCGAGCATCGAGGAGATCCAGCCCGTCTCCCTCTCCCGCAGGAAGGCGGTGGTCAGGGCGAAGAGCAGGAAGGTGACGAAGACCCCCTTGGTGCTGAAGGCCATGCCGACCACGCACCACGCCAGCGCGTGCCGGCCGTACCGGGCGCCCTCGCCGTGAGCGAAACGGACCTGGCCGGTCAGCGCGAGTACCAGGGCGAGCTGGAGCGGCACCGCGTTGATGGCGGCCGCCCACCAGCCGAAGGCCGGGATCGTCAGCGGGGAGAACAGGAACAGGGCCAGCAGCGGCAGGATCGCCGGCCGGGTGCCGAACAGGATCCGCAGCAGCCTGAGCGCCAGCACGCTGAGCAGCGCCTGCGCGACGAACGTGACACCGGCCACCAGCAGCCAGTCGTAGGGCGCGATGCGCGAGAGCACCCAGGTCAGCGCGAGGGCGCCGGGCATGAAGTGCCCCTTGTGCACCCGGGTCACGAAGTCGAGGGTGAGGTCGCTCTGGTAGGCGTCGCCGACGAAGAGCAGGTCGTCCTCGACGAAGTAGGAGTCGCGCAGGATCAGCACCCGCAGCACGAGCGACACCACGATGAGCAGGGCGGCGCCGAGCAGCACCGGGCTGCGGAGGGCCGCCGGCCAGCCGGGCAGCACGATCCGCAGCGCCGACGGCTCCGGCCGCTCCGGGCGTTCCGTCTCCGCGGCCTCCACCGGCCCTCCCCCTTCTAGCTCCCCGTGTTCCGGCAAAACAGCCTACGAGTGTGAAAAGTTCGCTGGCAACGCGGTGTTATGCTCCGCTCCACCTGGTTCGTTCTACTCCGTGGAGGAGCAGCATTGGAGACCTCCCGGGCACCGTTCCGTGCCACCCTGGGCCGGTCCATCGCCCTGCTCGGCGGCTTCCGCAAGGAGCAGAGCGATCCGGACTTCTTCTACGGCATGCTGGCCCGGGACACGGTGGCCCAGCTCGCCTCCTACACCGAACTGGACGGCGCGCTCGTCGCCGACGTCGGTGGCGGCCCCGGCTACTTCACGGACGTGCTGCGGTCCGTGGGCGCCCGGCCGGTCTGCGTGGACTGCGACGCGGGCGAGATGACGGCCCGCCAGGGCGCCGCTCCGGAGGGCGCGGTGCTGGGCAGCGCGCTCGACCTGCCGCTGGCGACCGGCTCGGTGGATGTCTGCTTCTCCTCCAACGTGCTGGAGCACGTGCCGGAACCGTGGCGGATGGCCGACGAGATGGTCCGGGTGACCCGCCCCGGCGGTGTGATCTACCTGTCCTTCACCAACTGGCTCTCGCCCTGGGGCGGCCACGAGACCTCGCCCTGGCACTACCTCGGCGGCCACCGCGCCGCCGAACGCTACACCCGCAGGTACGGCAGACCGCCCAAGAACGTCTACGGCGCCGGCCTCTATCCCGTCTCGGTCGGCGCGGCGCTGCGCTGGGCCAGGCGGCAGCCGGACGCCACGGTCCTGGACGCCCTGCCCCGCTACCACCCGCGCTGGGCGACCCCGGTGATCCACGTTCCCGGGCTGCGCGAGATCGTGAGCTGGAACCTGCTGCTCATCCTGCGCCGCCACTGACCGCCTCCTCCGGTACCGCCATGCCGAGCACCACCGCGCGCAGGCAGACCCCGTCGTCCTGGACCGAGATCCGCCCTGGCCCCGATGCCGCCGCGGCCGGCAGGTAGACCCGGTCCCGGCCGGCCCTGAGCGGGACCTCGGCCCGCCGCCCGTCCCCGAGCACCGTCGCGCGCGTGTCCCTCGGCACCCGGTAGTCGATGTGGAAGATGTTCCCCTCGTACCCGGCGGGCAGGTCGGCGACGGCGGTGCGGTCGCTCAGCGGGAGGCAGCCGCCGTCCCAGGCCGCCACCTGGGCGCCGCTCATCCGTGCTCACGCTCCGGAGCGGCACCGACGGGCTCCGGAGCCCGGGGAGGTCTTCGAGGACGCAGGCCCCAGAAGACCAGCGCCAGACCGGCGGCGAGGAAGACCCCGGGCAGCAGATCGCGGACGACGAGGACCCAGCGGGTGAAGGCACGGACGTCGGAGACCCGGGCGGCGACGTCCTCATCGGACATCACCAGGTCGGCCCTGAGGCTCTTCTTGCGCTCGATGCCGTCGGGGGTGCGCAGGCCCTGGCGGTGCCGTTCCCTCACCTTCACGGTCAGGCCGCTCTCCGGCTCGACCCAGAGCGTGCGGGTCACCTGGGCGTAGCGGGAGACGCCGATGGCCCGCCAGCCGGGCAGGCCCAGCACCTTGCCGGGGAACTGCTCGGGGAAGTCCTCGATCTTCACTGGGCCGGCCGTGTAGGTGTAGCGGTAGGTCCGCAGACCGTTGATCTGCTCCTGGCGCTCGTAGCGGAGCGGGACGGCCAGCCGGAGCGTCGTGTCGTACATCGGGTACGAGCGCGGCTCGGCGCGGAACGGCAGGCGGAAGGCCAGGCCCGACTGCCGGGCGTCGGGGTCCTCGTCGACGTAGGTCTCGCAGCAGTCGACGACCATCCCGGTACGGCGGTCGAAGGCGGTCCGACGCTCGTGATAGTCGATCCTGTCCCCGGCGGAGGTCGTTAATGAGGTGAACTCCACCCACACCGCCGTGTCCGCGGTCCCGGCTCCGGCGTCCCCGCTCAACGTCGTGGTGGACACCAGCGGGACACCCGTGTGCGAGGTCAGCGTGCCCATGTCGAAGTAGTCGGCGTCCAGCGCGACCATCCGGTAGGTCCTGCCCTGCTCCAGTGGCAGGACCAGCACGCTCTCGTAGACGTAGAAGCGGAGCAGCGCGGCGAGCGTGAGAAGGAAGGCGCCCGCGCCCGTGAACACCGCCCGGGGGATCCTGGCCCGGGTCACCGGCCCACCACCGTCGATTCGGACTCGGGTGCCGGCCGCCGGGCCGACGCGCGGCGCGGCGGCGCGGGCGCCTCGGCCGGAGCGCGACCGGCCACCTCGGCCGGAGCGCGACCGGGAAGCGCGGCCGCCAGCCAGGCGAGCACCAGCAGGCAGAGCACCTGCGGCACGACACCGGTCAGCGGCCCGGTGAACACCTCGGTCGCGTCGAGGCCGCCGTACCGGGTGCCGGCGGCGAGCGCGAGACCTGCCAGGCCGATCGGCACGACGAGCGCCCAGGGGGTGGCCGCCGCGCCCGCCAGCCCGGGGAGCACGCCGAGACGGGCGTGCCTGGCCTGGGCCACCGCCTCCAGCCAGGCGAACAGGGCCGTCGCCCCGGTGATGATCGCCATCCCCGCGAAGCCTCCGGTCCACAGGCCGAGGAGCGGGACGAGCGGCCAGACCCAGGCCGCCCGGATCACGGCGGGCCTCGCCCCCCGCGACTTGGCCGGCCAGGCGGAACGGATGAGCGCCAACGCCGCCACCGGCAGCACCAGCGTCCAGCCGCCGACCAGCGCCATACGGTAGGCGGAGTCGGGCTCGTAGCGCATGGTCACGACGCCCTGGCCGGCAGGAAGTTCCCACGCCTGCCGCCAGCCGTCCAGCCTGACCGGTGTCAGCCGCCTGCCGCCGAGGGAGGCCTGCCAGCCGACGTTGTGGTTCTCGTTGACCACCAGGTAGGAGGGGCCCGTGGTGGAGACCCGCACCCGGCGCTCCTCCTGCCCCCATGCCTGCGCGGTGGCGGGCGTGGCCGTGATCGCGCGCCGGGCATCGGCTGCGGACGTCCGCACGACCATCGACTCGATCCTGAAGGCGTCGCCGGGGGACGCGCTGATCCGCACCTCCCCTGCGCCCGGCTCGACCGGCTCGCAGGCCCGGTAGCCGAGCGGGCGGCCGTTGACCACGTCGTCCAGCGTGCCGCTGACGATCTGGGTGGCCACCGGGTTGCCGTTCACGGTGAGCGTGGGACCGTAGCCGCAGGGCAGCCTCAGCGGGAACGGCCTCAGCGAGCCGAACGGTTTCACTCTCGGGATGGTGATCTCCGAGACCTCGATCGGCCGGGACGCCGGGGCGGTGAAGCCGATCTCCAGGCGGTCCGTGCGGATCGGCGCGAAGGAGACGCGCCCGTTGGCGCCTACCCAGCCCTGCGCGGTACGGCCGCCGCCACGCACGCTCACCTTGATCGGCGGCTGCCCCACGAAGGAGTCGGGAAAGAGGACCATGATCTGCGAGATCGTGGTCTTCTTGCCGAGCTTGACGGTCAGCGTCGGGTGGCGGTCGAAGGTCTGGGCGTACCAGGCCGTGTCCAGATCGCCGTCCATGGCCGCGCGGCCGAGCACGGCCGGATGGTCGACCAGCGTGGAGGAGGCGCTCACCTGGGGGTAGGCGCCCGGGATGGTGGTGAGCAGCTGGGCGGAGGCGGGGTCGGTGAGCACGGTCCTGCCGGTGACGACGCGTTCCCCCGCGCTCTGGACCGTGAAGATGCGGTCGAAGCCGGAGCCGTCCTCGCCGGTGATCTCCAGGGACGGCGAGCAGGTCCAGGTCGCCGAGCCGTGCATGCACGGCGACGCGGTCCCCTGGCGGGTCAGCAGCACCGTGTCGGGATCCCGCTCACCGTCGGCGGGAACGACGATGCTGCGTGTCGCCCGCACACCGGGAATCGCGACCTCGGTGATGCCGACCCGGGTGCCGACCCGCGACGCGGGCTCTGAGACCAGCTTGGTGACCCGGATCCGCAGCCGGGAGGTCTTGCCGGCCGGCGGGTTCAGCAGCTGCGGTTCCGCCGAGTCCGCGACCGGTACCAGCCGCGTTCCCGCGTCGGTCTCCAGGGCGACCTCCGCCACGGCGGGCCCGAGCGTCCCCTGCTCGAACGCGACAGTGATCTTCGGCATGTCGACGGGCTCGGCGAGGCGCACCTCCAGCCACTCCCCGACGGCTCCGTTCCAGCCGTCGGAGCGCCATCCGGTGCGCGGGTCGGCGTCCAGCGCCGCGTACGGCTGCCGTCCCGGGTCGCGCCGGTCACCGGCCCCGATCTGTGACTCGGCGGAGGAGGCCCGCACGTCAAGGATGCCGGAGTAGCGGGCGGTCGCGGTGGCGGCGGTCCAGGCGGGGTCGGTGAGGTCGCTCTCCCCGTCGCGTTCCGGCGACTGCTCCTCGGTGAGCGTGGCGGTGCCGATGCGGCGCAGGTCGCCGAAGACGATCTCGCGGCGGCGCAGCGTGTCGGTCACCACGGTGTTCTCCGGAGACGTCGCGCCCGCTCCGGACTCGTCGCCGACCACCATCGGCCGGTCGTCGTCGAGCAGGCCCTCCTCCGCGAGGGCCAGCGCCGCCTCCGGTGCCCCGGTCACCCGGAGGACCCCCTCGCGGGGCACCGTGGCGACGAGCGGCGCGGGGTCGGGGACCGCGTAGACCTCCAGAGCCTGGTAGGGCTGCTCGAACCAGCCGGCGGCCGTCGTGCTGGCCCTGGTCCCGATCTCCGGGCCGAAGGCGGCGACCCGTTCCAGGCCGGTGGACTCGGCGATGGTCTCGTGGACCCGCGCCGGCCAGGCCGTGCCCAGGCTCTCCCTCGCCAGGTCGTTGCGGACGAGCAGGTAGGTGACCCCGATCCGGCGCAGCGCCGAGGTGAGACCCGGCGAGCCCCGGCCGGTGGCGAAGCGCTCGTCCACCGCCTGGATCAGGCGGGCCAGCCCCGGCGACCCCCAGGGCACGTTGGTGTGGGTGGCCCAGCGCACGGTCAGCAGCGACTGCATGGGCTCGTCCATCGGGCGGCCCCACAGGTATTCGCCCCGGCGCGATCCGGGCGCGGCCAGCACCATGCCGTCCCCGGTGTTCCGGTTCAGCCAGGTCGCGGCGTCCCGCCAGTAGGAGGGCACCTCGTCGAAAGCGCCGGCGGGGGTCGTTCCCGCGGTGGCGACGGGCAGCGCGCTGAGCGCGACGAGGACCGCGGACGCCGCGAGGACGGGTCTGCGCAGCCGCACGGGAGCGGCCAGTGGCAGGGCGGCCAGGCCGAGGGCGAGCGGTAGCCGCAGCAGCGCGTCGAATTTGTGCAGGTTGCGGAAGGCCGCGAGGGGACCGTCGAACAGCGCCCTCACCTGCTCGGTCCACGGGTGGGCGAGCACGTCGGTGTGCCCGGCGGAGACGATCACGACCCCGGCCAGCAGGCTGATCGTGAGGAACGCCCGCTCCGGGGTGGCGCGGGCGGCGATCCCGGCGAGGCCGAGCCCGGCGACCAGCGCGGTCAGCGCGATCAGCGCGGGAGATGTCGCCTGCTCGAACGCCGCGGGCAGGAACGCCTCCCCGTCGACGGGCAGGAACGAGAGCCAGCCCGAGGTGCCGCGCAGGACATTGATCAGCGAGGTGACGTACGTGGTGGCGGAGGCGGTCTCGATGAAGGGCAGGAAGGAGAAGATGTAGCGGCCCATCACCAGCAGGGGCAGCAGCCACCACATCGACACCGCGCCCACGCAGCCCAGCCACCACAGCAGCAGGTGCCTCATGCGGGGTCCGCGCTTCCGGGTCAGCAGGTACAGCAGCGGCACGACGAGCACGGCGAGCACGGCCACGGCGTTGATCCCGCCGGCGAACAGGAGGGCCAGCGCCGACAGGGCCGCCGCCCTGCGCGGGCTCGCCCGCTGCCTGGCGCCGTGCACGAGCGGCAGCAGGATCCAGGGCAGCACCGCGCTCGGCTGGAACTCCGAGGAGTTGATCCCGATCAGCGCGACGGCGTGCGGTGCCAGGGCGTAGGCGAGCCCGGCCAGGACGCGGGTGGCGGGGGTGCCGATGTCCATCGCGCGGGCCACCCGCTCGACGCCGACGAACGCGGCGCACAGCACCAGGGTCATCCACAGTCGCTGGATGTTCCAGGGGGGCATGTCCAGCGCCTCGAAGAGCGCGTAGAACGGGCCCATCGGGAACAGGTAGCCGTACGCCTGATTCTGCAGGTGGCCGAAGAACGCGCCGTCCCACAGGTGCATCGCCCGGGCGAGGAAGCCGAGGGGGTTGAGCGCCATGTCGAGCTTGGTCTCGGAGATGACCTGGCCGGGCGAGGTGTTGAACGCGATTGCCCCGAGCAGGAGGCAGCCGGCCAGCAGATGCAGCCGGTGCCGTAGCCGGGCGGACCCGCCTTCCGTGCTGTCAGGGGTCAATGCGGTGCTCAAATGGGGTCGGTCTCACCCATGGCGAGATGGAGGTCGGAGGTCCGGACCGGCGAGCTCACGGCGCTCACAGGCTGCTGTCGACGGACTGCTGCGGGGAGCTCTGTGGCGATAAGTCTGGTCATAGTAGCGCCAGTTCTTCCCCAGGTGAACTCACCTGCCCAGGTCCGGCAGGCCTGCTGGATCGCCGTGCGCCGCACGGGGTCGGCCAGCTCCTCGATCGCCCGGTCCACCGCGTCCGCGAGCGTCTCACCGTCACGGACCAGCCAGCCGGTCACGCCGTCCTTGATCGAGTCACGTAGCCCGGCGACGTCGTAGGCGACCGTGGGCACGCCGAAGGCGGCCGCCTCGATCACGGTGAGACCCCAGCCCTCGAACTCCGAGGCGGTCACGTTCAGCAGGGCTGAGCCGAGCACGGCGTTCTTGCCCGATTCGCTGAGGAATCCGTGCAGATGCACGCGGTCGGCGACGCCCAGCTCGGCCGCCGTCGCCAGCAGGGCGTCGGTCTCCGGCCCGCGGCCCACCACGTGTACGCGCAGGTCCGGACGGCTCTCGGCCAGCTCGGCCGCCAGGCCGACGACGCGGTCGACCCGTTTGTGGCCGACCAACCGGCCCAGGTAGACCAAGGCGGGGTCGCCGGGCAGGGTGTGCCGCGCGGCCGAGCGGGCCACCGAGCTGCCGTTGGGGACGACCTGGATCGGGGCCAGCCAGCGCAGCCTGGTACGGAGGTCCGTCCTGGACGACTCGGAAACCGTGATCGTGGTGCGGCGGCGGTAGAGCAGCCGGGCCACGGGCCCCTCGATGAAGCAGCCGATCCTGGCCAGCCAGGAGGGCAGGAAGGCGTGGAACTGCCGGTCGTGCACGTGGTGCACCAGGCAGAGCACCGTGGTACGGCGCCGCACCACGAGGGGGGAGAAGAACGGGATGCCGTTCATCGAGTCGATGACCACGTCGAAGCGGCGGCGGTGCAGCAGCAGCCAGAGCGGTACGAGCAGGTAGACGAGGTAGCGGTTGCCCATCCTGCGCAGCTCGACACCGTTGCGCCGCTCGGCTCCGGCCTGGCCGGGCTCGCGGCCGGTCACGAAGTGGACCGAGGCCCCCTGCGCGATCAGGTGGCGGCTGACCTGCCAGGCGTATTCCTCGGCACCGCCGGCCGCCGACTGCTGTGGCTCGCGAAAGTTCAGCACCGCCACCCGGACTCCGCGCAGGGACGCCTCGGGGGTCTCGATGACCTCCACGCTCAGGTTGGGCCACGACGGGTCGAACAGACGGGATCCGGCGTTCACGTCCCCGCCGGAAAAGGCCACGGTGTCGGCCACATTGTCTCCTCGGTCCTCTGCGGCGGCACGCGCCCGACTCGGGGCATGGCAGAGCCACACCCCCTTGTCTCCCAATGACGTTCAGCCTGAGTGGCTGGGAAAAACCGTGTCCGAGGGGCCCTTACCCGGCCCCCCGGATCACCTGTCGCCGTAGTTGTACAGAGGCCTGTTGGGCGGCTCCGGCGTGGGCGCGGCCACGTTCACCATTGCCACGGAGGCACCTACCGCAAGCACCGCACCAACGGCCAGGGCTGCGATCACTCGTAACACTGAGCTCTCCCTCCAGAATTCGGACAGTGTGCCGAGAGTAGGACGCGATTCACCTCATAATCCATAGTTTTGGGAAAAATGTGACGGATAAGGTTACCGCCGGGTAGCGCGAAGAGTTGAGGGTATGCCCAGCTCAGGCGGGTGCTTCGAGGCGCAGGAGTCGGAGTTCGTGCCCCTGGAAGACAGTCGTCGAACCGTGGAACGGGTCACCGCCCCCTGGGATGTGAAATGAGTTGCCACCCCCATAAATAAGAACATAACGGATATTTAACCCTGCTAGCGCCACCATTCGCCCACCCGGCTCGGCGCCCAGCGCCGCCTCCACCGCGGCGGACGCCGGACTCTCCGCCCCGACCCGCAGCCTGCCACCTCCGGGCAGCCCCACCAGCAGCGCGTCGTTCCAGAGCACCCGGCGCCGGAACATCTTGGTCGCGGGATCGAGGATCACCCGATGGCCGTTCCAGCCGAACGCCCGGTGCGCCCCCCACGGCAGCGACAGCAGCGCCCCCGGCGCGGGGTCGGCGTTCACGATCGCCTGGACCTCCCGCCACTCGTCCGGGTAGTCCACCGCCGACAGCCTGCCGAACACGCCGAGGGCGAAGGTGGGCAGGACCAGGATCGGGACGGCCACCGCGACGGCTGCGACGGCGCGCGAGTTCCAGCGCGCGACGACCGCGGCCAGGCCCACCGCCTGCAGCAGGACGAACGGGGCAAGGTACAGCTGCCCGTCGCGGAGCGGCCCGAACCCGGGCCACCAGCCGATCAGGCCGCCCAGCGCGCCGGGCGCGAAGGCTCCCGCCAGCGCCACCGCCAACCCGGCCACCGCCGCCACCGCCAGCCCCGCCCGGTACGACTTCGCCGCCCCGGCACCGTGGGGCGCCGGCGAGCCGGAGAGGCGAAAGAACCCCCAGACGGCGACCGCGGCGAGCACCAGTCGTACGATCGCCGACCACCAGGTCTCCTGGCCCGGCAGGACGGCGTGGGCGTTCCAGATCCCGCCGAGCGAGAGCAGGCTGCCGACCGTACCCAGTGGACCGTCGGCCCGGGCCGCGAACGCCCAGGCCCCGGCCGGATCGGTCACGGCCCGGCTACTCAGCGCGGGCACCAGCCACGGCAGGCTCAGCACCGCCATGACCAGCGCGACCTCCACCACCCGCCGGACCCGCACCCTCCTGGCGGAGGTCGCGCCGGCCCCCGGCGCGGGCGTTCCCCCGGTCACCACCGACGCGGGCGTTCCCCCGGCCGCCACCGACGCGGTCGCCCCCGGCGCGGTCGCCGCCGTCGCGAGCAGGGCGGGCGCGGCGACCAACATCGCCTGGAACCCGCCCACCGCCGCCGGGAGCAGCGCGGCGACCAGCCGCGACCGCCCGCCGAGCGCCACCGCGCGCACCGCCCAGGGCAGCCCCGCGACCCCCAGCAACAGTGCCCACTGGCCGAGCAGGAGCCGCTGGGCGAGGTAGGCGTTCCAGGTGTAGAAGGCCGCCGCCGCCAGGCGGGGCCCCAGCTTCCCCGAGGGCACCAGCGTGGCCGCGCCGGACGCGGCCAGCACGAAGATTCCCAGCAGGACGACCTTCTGGACCACCTGCTCGGGGACGATCCAGGAAAGGAACGCGACCACCAGGTCACTGGGCACCGCCCGGGGAAACCCCTCCCCGGGAAGGACCGGCGGCGGATCGGGCACGAACACCATGTCGTACCTGAGCACGAATCCCGGCCCCAGCGCGGGACCGAGAGCGAGCAGCCCGAACAGCAGCCCGAGCAGGGCGGGCGCGAACCGCTTCGCTGTCTCGCCCCAGTCGCCGCCCATGCTGACCGACTTTATGTGCTTGCTCCGGATATACATGCATATATCCGGAGTCACGGACTACTTGCCCGGTTCCGGATCGCCGGGCAGCCGAGCATGCACTCACCGATGATGTTGAGCCGCGGACTACTTGCCCGGTTCCGGATCGCGGGGCAGGCCGAGCATGCGCTCACCGATGATGTTGAGCTGCACCTCCGTGGTACCGCCGTAGATCGTCATGGCGCGGGTGGCGAGCACGGCGCGGTTCCAGTAACCGGCGTCGCCGAGCTTCATGTCCGCGGCGACGACGGCCGAGGAGCCGAGCAGCGAGACCGCGCACTCCGAGACGTGCTGGGCGTGCGAGGTGGACAGCAGCTTGCGGACCGAGGCGTCGGCGCCGGGCTCGGCGCCGGTCAGCTGCTTCAGGGTCACCCGCAGGCCGAGGGCGGCGATCGAGTGCCCCTCGCAGACGACCCGCGCCAGCTCCTGTCGCTCGGCGGCGGTCAGTTCCCGGCCGAGACGTCCGACCAGGCCGAGCAGGTCGGGAACGGACGCGCCGGTGCCGCCCGAGCCACCCGAGAGCGAGACCCGCTCGTTGGACAGGGTGTTCCTCGCCACCTTCCAGCCCTGGCCCACCTCGCCGACGACCATCTCGTCCGGAACGAACACGTCGTCGAGGAAGACCTCGTTGAACAGGTTCTCACCGGTCATCTCGGTGAGCGGCCTGACCGTGACGCCGGCGGCCTTCATGTCGACGATGAAGTAGGTGATGCCCTCGTGCTTGGAACCCGCCGAGGAGTTGCGGGCGATGCAGATGCCCCACTCGGCGACGTGCGCCACGGAGGTCCAGATCTTCTGGCCGTTGAGCCGCCAGCCGCCCTCGACCTTCTCGGCCTTCATCTGCAGGGACGCGAGGTCGGAGCCGGCGCCGGGCTCGGAGAAGAGCTGGCACCAGATCATCTCGCCGCTCAGCGTGGGGAGCAGGAAGCTCTCCTGCTGCTCGGGGGTGCCGTACGCGACGATCGACGGCACCACCCAGGCACCGATGATCATCTGGGGTAGCTTGACCCCGGCGGCCTTGAGCTCCTGGAAGATGAGAACCTGCTCCAGCGGCTTGGCGTCGCGGCCCCACGGCCTGGCCAGGTGCGGCATGACGTAGCCGGCCTTGGCCAGCGCCCGCTTCTGCTCCTCGCCCTCCAGCGCGGCGAAGGCGGCGACCTCGGCCCGGATGCTCTCGCGCAGCTCGGCGGCCTCCTCCGGCAGCTCGATCTCCAGCTCCCTGCTCACACCGTTCAGCGCCAGCTCGGCGACCGACTCGGCCCACTCGCTGGAGGGGCCGAGCAGGGCGCGCAGGGTCAGCGCGCGGCGGTAGTACAGGTGGGCGTCGTGCTCGTAGGTGTAGCCGATGCCGCCGAAGATCTGCACGGCGTCCTTGGCGCAGAGCACCGCCGCGTCGGGGGCCATCACGCCCGCGATCGCGGTGGCGTAGGCCGGTTCGTCCGCCGAGACGCCGCCGTCCGCGGCGCGGGCGGCATCCCACACCGTCGCGCGGGCCTGCTCCAAGGCGACGAGCATCCGGGCGGCCTTGTGCTTGACACCCTGGAACTGCCCGATCGGGCGGCCGAACTGCACGCGGACCTTGGCGTACTCCGCGGCGGCGGTCACGCACCACGACGCGACGCCCGCGGCCTCGGCCCCGAGCAGGATCGCGGCCAGGTTGAGCACCTCGGGGCCCTGCAGCCCGTCGAGGACCCGCCCGGCCGGTACGGTGACCGCGTCCAGCTCGACCTTGGCCACGCCCCGGGTGATGTCGAGCGAGCCGACCGGCGTCACGGTCGCCGCGGAGGCGTCCACCGCGACCCACTCCTCGCCGCGGTCCGTGCTCACCGGGAGCACCAGGACGTCGGCCAGTGCGCCGCCCAGCACCAGATCGGCGGCGCCGCCGATCGTCAGGGCGCCGTCCTCGCCGTGGGTGCCGGTGATCGAGGCGGTCAGCGCGACCGCGCCGGTCAGCGTGCCGTCGGCGAGGCCGGGCAGGAGCTCGGCGTGGGCCTTGCCGTCGGAGGCGAGGATCGCGGCACTGGCGAGCACCGTGGGAACGTAGGGACCCGGGGCGACGCGCTCGCCGAGGGCCTCGACGGCGACGGCGGTCTCCAGCAGGCCGTAGCCGCTGCCGCCGTGCTCCTCGGGAATGTGCAGGCCGAGCAGGCCCTGGTCGGCCAGTCCCGACCAGAAGCCGGGGCGCTCCTCGCCCTCTGCCGCGATGATGGCGCGCACGACCTCGGACGGGATGTTGCGCTCCGCCCACCCGGTCACCGATTCCCGGAGCGCCTCGTGCTCCTCGCTCAATCCGATCGCCATTACAGCCTCCAGACGCGATTCAATGCCAGAACCATATTCTAGAAGGTGCTTCCATCACAACGCGTGAACCCTTACCACCGGGTACGCCGCCCCCTGCCGTCGCGGCCCACCGGCGACCACGGAGGGCCCGGCTCCCACGGAACGGGATGGCCGCACGCCACCGGTCTCCGGCCGGGGATCGGCGGTCCCCCATCGGTCCTTTGAAGAAGGGCGGCGCGTCAGAGAGCTCGGACGCTCGCCATCAGGGGTGCGATGTCGGCCCAGAGCCGCTTGCGCGTGTCGGGCACGGTCACGAAGAGCACCGAGGGCTTGCGTCGGCCGATGTCGATCACCGCGAGCGCCGCCCGGGAGGAACGCTCCTTACCCTTGACCTGGTAGTTCACCCGGTAGGCCAGCACCCACCCCTTGCCGGTGGCCAGGCGCTGCGAGGCGGTCCAGGTGACCCTTCCCCCCTCGGGGTGGTGGTTGCGGATCGTCCACTTCACCGCGCTCAACGCCGCCTTGCGGTAGTCGGCGTCGCTCTTGAGCGGCTTGGCCGGGGGGGCACCGGGCAGCGGCCCCGAGGCGATGACCGTGCGCGGCAGCCCGGCCGAGCCGACCTGCTGGCCGACGGAGAACGACGGCACGGCCTTGGCCGCCCACGGCTTGCCCAGGCTGGCATAGGTCACCGCGGATTTGGCATCGGTCACCGCGCCCAGCACCACGCTCGGTGTGCCCGGCAGCGCCTTCAGCGCCGTCGCGCCCGGCAGTGCGGGCAGCGTGATCGGAGACACGGTCGGCGAGGGCTGCGCCGTGGGCGCCACGCTCCGACCGCCCCCCGCCGGGTCCGAGGGCTCGTCGCCGGAGAAGAGTATGAAGATCAGGACCACGATGACGCCGGTGACGACGGCGGCGCCCAGGCTGTAGGCGACCCGGATCGGGATGTCGCCGATCCGCATCAGCAGGCCACCGGACTTCCGTCCCGCTCCGCTCGGCACACCGGGCCGGGCCCGCACACCTGATTGACTCTGCGTGCCCGGCTCGCCGAACACGCCGGGCCGCTGCGACGCGCCGGGCCACCCCGTCGCGACGCCCCCGTCCGCCCTGCCCCCCGCATCCGTCCGACCGGGCGCACCCATCCGACCGGACGCATCCGTCTGACCAGGCGCACCGGGCCTGTCGGGACGCCAGGGGCCGGCGGAGCCGCCTATCCGCCTGACCGGGATCGTCCCGAGCCCACCAGACTCGCGCACCTGGTCGGCGTCCGCCTCCGGCTCGTCCGCCCGGCCGCCGGAACTCTGCCCGGAACGGCCGGGATCGGGCGGCGGCGAGTGGGGGAACGATCCAGGCCGCTTTGGTCTGGAGACCAAAGCGGTCTCCTCACCGTCACCGATGGGGAATCTTCTGGGCACCCGAGGGCTGATGACCGAACCGTCTTCAGCGGGGATGGCGGGGATGGGAGCCGTGGGCGCGTCATATGAGGGGATGTATCTCTCGTTAGAGCGCCCGGAGGAGTTACCGCCGACGTCCGCCATACACGTCAGGGTATGTCACCTGGAAAAGATTCGACGCATCGTCGTTTATTACGCTTCGGCCACGGGATGTACATCAGCCCAGGTAACAGTGTTTCCCCTGCCACGAACAAAATGTGGTTCTGTATGGCCGCGCTCATGAGGGGCTTCTACGAGATCGCGACGACCGACCCCAAGTGGGGCCGGCGCATCGTCGCACTGATCCGGCCCTCGGCGGAGAAGCCGTGCACTGATCCGGCCCTCGGCGGAGAAGCCGTGCACTGATCCGGCCCTCGGCGGAGAGGCCGTGCCCGGCGCGGACCTCACCGGCGAACCACTGGCCCACTGCGCGACCCGGCCGGCACGTCTCAAGCACCCCCGAGTGATCGAATATCACGACCGGCTGCCGCGCACCCCCACGGGCAAGCTCGGCCGCGGCGACCTTCGTGAGACGTATCTTCCTGCCTGAGCTGGGAAGATACCCATGCATGGGACGATCAAAGACAGGCGTCGCGCTGCTTGCGACCGCCGTCATGACGCTCGCGGGCTGCGGCCAGGGCATGAGTCTGCAACCACCCGGGACGGCCGGCTCCCCCAGCGCCTCGGTGAGCACCTCCGTCGGTGCCTCTGTCGGCGCCTCTCCGGGAGGCTCGCCCGGGACCACACCCGCTCCCGGAAACGGACTCGGTTCCCTGGAGACCGCCTACGAGCAGATCATCACCAAGGCACTGCCGTCCATCGTGCAGATCACCACGAGTGAGAGCCTCGGCTCGGGAGTCGTGTTCGACACCGCCGGGCACATCGTCACCAACGCCCACGTGGTCGGGAGCAGCAGGCGAGTCGAGGTCACGCTCGCCACGGGAGGCACCCCCCGGACGGCCAGACTGATCAGCTCGTTCAAGCTGGGCGACCTGGCCGTGATCAAGGTGGACGACCCGACCGGGCTGCAGCCCGCCGTCTTCGGCGACTCCACCAAGCTGCGGGTCGGCCAGATCGTGATGGCCATGGGAAACCCGCTGGGCCTGTCCGGCAGTGTCACCAACGGGATCATCTCCGCGCTCGGCCGCACCGTCACCGAGCCCTCGAACGACAACTCGCCCGGGGCGACGATCAGCGGGGCCATCCAGACCTCCGCGCCGATCAACCCGGGCAACAGCGGCGGCGCCCTGGTCGACATCGCGGGCGAGGTCATCGGCGTGCCGACCCTGACCGCCGTCAACCCCGAACTCGACAACGCCCAGGCCGCGGGCATCGGCTTCGCGATCCCCTCCAACACCGTCAAGGACATCGCCACGCAGATCATCAGGGACGGCAAGGTCACCAGCACCCACCGGGCCGCGCTCGGCGTCGTCGTACGAACCGTGATCGACATGAGCGGGCAGCCGGCGGGCGTCAGCGTCGTACGGGTGCTGAAGAACAGCGGCGCGCAGCGAGCGGGTCTCAAGGCCGGGGACCTGATCGTCTCGATCGACGGTACGCCCACCCCGTCGACCCAGGACCTGTCGACGGTCCTGTCGGGCCTCAAGCCCGGCGAGGACGCGAAGGTCGAGATCATACGCCCCGACGGCTCAAGGACCACCCTCTCCGTTCCCCTTGAGGAGCTCCACGGGGGCTGAGCCGGGGCGGGACCAGGATGCTCCTATGGATGTCAGGCGGCTGGATGTCAGGCGGCCGATTTAAGATCATTTGAGGACCCGAGGTCAGCCGGTAGTCGGGTCAGACCCCACCGGGAGGCACTCACCCACGTCATCACCGTCAGTAGGGCAGAACGCGATCGCTGAAGGACTTGGCCACGAAGGGCGCCTTGAACTTGGGGAAGGCGATCGTCTTCGCGTCGCCGTCAGAGGTGTAGCGCTCGTCGGCGTTCGCCTTCAACCAGTCGAGCCAGGCCACGGAGCAGAACTTGGCGCAGTCGCCCGTCTTGTCCATCGAGCGGATGCGCGGGATGCCGAGCGGGTCGAACTTCTTGTTGAACGGCGACAGCGCGGGGGTGTAACCGGCGAGGAACACGCCGCCGTAGTTGTAGGAGACGTCACCCGAGGAGCCCTTGAGACCCCACTCCTTGGTGTCGGGCTGGTTGCCGTACGGCAGCGCCAGCGTGACCGGGGGCGTCTTGATCAGCCCGGTGATGAGCCGGTGGCCCGCCGCCACCTCCTCGTTCACCGCCTTCTTCTCCTTACCGCGCAGGTTGAGGTGGTCGCGGGTGTGGTTGCCGATGTCGAAGCCCTTGTCGGTGAGCCAGAGGAGCATCTGTGCCCCCTCCTCGGGCGTCTCCTTGCCGAACATGTCGCGCGTGACATAGAACGTGCCGACCGGGCGGAAGCCGGGGTGGGCCTTGGCGACGCTCTGCAGGATCGCGACCGCGGTGTTCGGCCGGGGGAGGCCCGTCCCGTCCAGCTCGAACTGTGAGGGTGAGGAGTCGTCGAAGGTGAGGACGACGGGGTGCTTTCCCGCCGGGATGTCGATGCGCCCGGTGACGAACTCGGCCGCGGTGACGGGCACGTAGTTCTCCCTGGCCAGCCGCTCCAGCTCGGTGCGGAACTGTTTGGGAGTGCGGTCGTCCTGGGTCGTGGGCTTGTCGACCACCCGGTGGTACATGAGAACGGGGATCTGCCCGAGCTCGTTGGCCTTGACCTTGGCGGCAGCCGCCGCCCTGGTCTTGAGGAGGTTGGCCTGCGAGGCCGCCGCGGCGGCCGACGCCTTGGCCGCGGCGGCCAGCTTCGCCTTCTGCTCGTCGGCCCCGTCCTGTCCCGATCCGCACCCGGCCAGCACGACTCCTGCCGCGACGACCACCACACCGGCCCTGCCTATTCTGAGACGGCCCATCGAATCCTCCAAGCGCGCTGACGATACGCTTCTCATCCCCCTCTGACCTGCGGGTTGACCTCCGTCACTGGCAAAGGTTCCCGCCGGAGCCACTCTCGGCGACGTCGCGCGGACCCTGCCCTCTCCGCGTCGCACCGGCTCCGCCCAGGAGGGCGTCTCCCGCGTGAAACCCGGCCTGGAGCGGGATTCTCCCCCGGCGGAGATATCGCGGACGCCAGGCGTCATCTCGTACTTTGATGGCCTTACCGATGACTTATTTTGTTGACCATTATTCAACAATTCAGTCATGTTACCGTTGACCCCCCCTCCATTCCGCGCCTACCGTCCGGGCATCCGAGCGGCTCAGAACGGCATCGTGAGGAGGAGAGATGGCGGAGCGCCTGAAAAGCCGTGGGCTTCTCGGGGAGATGGCGGCCGAGTTCACCGGCACCATGATTTTGATCCTGTTCGGGGTGGCGGTGGTGGCCCAGGTCGTGGCGGCCGGGATCGGCGACCACGACAGCATCGCCTGGGCGTGGGGGCTCGGGGTGATGCTGGGCGTCTATGTCGCGGCGCGCACCAGTGGTGCCCACCTCAACCCCGCCGTCACCGTCGCGCTGGCCGCCTTCAAGGGCTTCTCCTGGCGCAAGGTCCTGCCGTACTGCCTGGCACAGACCGCAGGCGCGTTTGTGGCGGCGCTCATCGTCCGCTTCAACTACGGCGAGGTGCTGGAGAAGGCCGACCCCGGGCTCACGATCAAGACCCAGAGCGTCTTCTCGACCCTGCCGGGCAACGGGTCACTGCCCGTCGGCACCTGGGGCGCCTTCCGCGACCAGGTGATCGGCACCGCCATCCTGCTCCTGCTCATCCTCGCCCTCTCCGACGCGCGCAACACGGCGCCCATGGCCAACCTCGCCCCCTTCATGATCGGCCTGCTGGTCGTGGCCATCGGCATGGCCTGGGGTAGCAACGCGGGCTACGCCATCAACCCCGCCCGCGACTTCGGGCCGCGGCTCGCCTCGTTCCTGACCGGGTACGAGACGGCCTGGCAGGACCAGTACGGGCAGCTCTACTTCTGGGTGCCGATCGTGGCGCCCCTCATCGGGGGGCTGATCGGGGCGTTCCTCTACGAGATCCTGGTGGCCGGATTCCTTCCTTCCGAGGAGACCGGCCCCGAGGTGGGGCGGGTAACGCCCGAAGACCCGCGCCACCCCTGAACGGACGCGCGACAACCGCGGGTAAGAACAGCAGCAGATCCCCGGAGAGTCTCACCAAGGAGGCACCACGCAATGCCTGACTTCGTCGGAGCGGTCGACCAGGGCACGACGAGCACCCGTTTCATGATCTTCGATCACGGCGGCAACGAGATAGCCCGGCACCAGCTCGAACACGAGCAGATCCTGCCGCGGGCGGGGTGGGTCGAGCACAATCCCACGGAGATCTGGGAGCGCACCAGGGCGGTGATCGAGACGGCGCTGAACAGGGCGGGCCTGGTCGCCGCCGACCTCGCCGCGCTCGGCATCACCAACCAGCGCGAGACCACGGTGGTCTGGAACCGGACCACCGGACGCCCGTACCACAACGCGATCGTCTGGCAGGACACCCGCACCGACCGGATCGCCTCGGCCCTGGACCGCGACGGCAGGGGCGACGTCATCCGCCACCGGGCGGGCCTCCCCCCGGCGACGTACTTCTCCGGCGGCAAGATCCAGTGGATCCTGGAGAACGTCGACGGGGTACGCGAGGCGGCCGAGGCCGGAGAGGCGATCTTCGGCAACACCGACACCTGGCTGCTGTGGAATCTCACCGGCGGTACCGACGGCGGCGTGCACGTCACCGACCCCACCAACGCCAGCCGCACGATGCTGATGAACCTGGAGACCCTCGACTGGGACGACGAACTGCTGTCGTTCTTCGGTATCCCCCGCCGAATGCTGCCTGCCATCGCCCCCTCCTCCCATCCCGGCCTCTACGGCACCACCAGGAGAGGCGGCCCGCTACGTGGCGAGGTCCCGCTCTCCGGTGACCTCGGCGACCAGCAGGCCGCCACAGTCGGACAGGTCTGCTTCGAGGTGGGCGAGGCCAAGAACACCTACGGCACCGGCAACTTCCTGCTGCTCAACACCGGCACCGAGTTGGTCCGCTCCAAGCACGGCCTGCTCACCACCGTCTGCTACCGCTTCGGCGAGGAGCCGCCGGTGTACGCGCTGGAGGGTTCCATAGCCGTGACCGGTTCCGCCGTGCAGTGGCTCCGCGACCAGCTCGGCATCATCTCGGGGGCGGCGCAGAGCGAGTCACTCGCCCGGCAGGTCGAGGACAACGGCGGCGTCTACTTCGTGCCCGCCTTCTCCGGCCTCTTCGCGCCGTACTGGCGGTCGGACGCCCGGGGCGCCATCGTCGGCCTGTCGCGCTTCAACAACAACGCCCACCTCGCGCGGGCCACCCTGGAGGCGATCTGCTACCAGAGCCGCGACGTGGTCGAGGCGATGCGGCAGGACTCCGGCGTCACCCTCGACGTCCTGCGGGTCGACGGCGGCGTCACCGCCAACAACCTGTGCATGCAGATCCAGGCCGACCTGCTCGGCGTACCCGTCTCCAGACCCGTGGTGGCCGAGACGACCGCGCTGGGGGCCGCCTACGCGGCGGGGCTGGCCGTCGGCTTCTGGAAGTCGAAGGACGAGCTCAAACAGAACTGGCAGGAGGGCCGCCGCTGGGAGCCGCAGTGGTCCGAGGAACAGCGGGCCGCCGGCTACGCCGGCTGGAAGAAAGCGGTCGAACGCACCCTCAACTGGGTCGACGTGTCCTGAACGCAGCCGGATCACCACCGGCGAACCCGCCTCGCGCCGACGGCCGGGGCCCGCCCTGTCTCCCCCTGTCTCCCCCTGTTTCGCCCACCCCGCGCCGCACACCGCCCCTGACCGGTGGTCCCTCGAACACCGGTAACCCGCCGGCCCCCGGTCAGGCTCCGGTGAGCAGCTTGCCCAGCCGCTCCACCGTGGGCCGGGACTCCACGTGCAACCGGGAGACGTCCAGCCCCTCGTCGGCGAGCACGACGAGCAGCGCCTCCTGGCGGACGGCGTAGACGACGATGTATCCGCCGCGGCAGCGGGTCACCACCTCACGAAGCTCCCCCATGCCCACCTCGTAGCCCGTGCGTTTACCCAGCCCCAGCGTGGCGGCGGCCAGTGCGGCCAGCACCTCGGGCCGCGAGCCCTCGCTGTCGGCCGCGACGAGCAGTCCGTCCACCGACGCGACGGCCGTCTCCAGCACGCCGGTCACCTGCTCACGCAGGATCTTCAGCTCGGCGAGCACCGCCTGCTTGCTCATCAAATACCTCCAGCGTGAAAACCCCGGGACTCAGCCATGGGGTGCGAAAGCGGCGCGGTGCCACTCGATGTTCTCGGAAATCTGAGCAGGCGCAGCCTGTGCGGCGGCCGTTCACGGCCTGCCGCCACCCTGCCGCCGAGCGGGTCCATGATCTCATCCCCCCTCGGGGCCGGGGTCGCCCGTCTCCTGCGGGGGCAGGGACCTGAGGGCGAGAAGAGGCCGGGGCGGGGCCGGGCCTCCCCCTACGGGGGCCAGCACTTCGTTGATCCTGCTGGTACCCGGGCGGCGGCGGGGCAGCCGGGCAGCCGGGTCCTCGTCCTTTCCGCCGGGCTCGGGGACGAGCGCGGCTCCGCTCGGCGCGGCCCCGGAGCCGTCGAGGTCGAGCGCTCCTTCCTCGACCATCCTGGCGATCTCGCTCATCACCGCGAACAGGCCCTTGCCCAGCACGAAGGCGATGTCGCGCGGTGTCCTGCGGCCGTTCGCCCGTTCCAGGACGGCACGGCGGGTGCGGTCGGAACCGAGCATCGTGGGAACGGGGACGGCCGGGGGCACGGGCCTGACCCGCATGGACAGGTCGAGCCGGCGCCAGGCCGCCACGTGCTCCATCCGGCGGGCTGTCTCCCGCGCGAGCCGCTCGGGCCCGACGCCCGGCAGGATGGGCAGCAGCGGCAGGGGGCCGCCGGGCCCGGCCGGTTCGGCGACGCACGACTCGACGCCGTAGAGGGTCATCGCGAACACCGCGTCGAAGAGCGCGGCCATGCACACCGCCTCCAGGCCCGCCTCGCCGACGACGCCGCGCCCGGCGAGTTCCGCGGCCAGCCGGTCGGAGGGGGCACCGGCCGCGTACGCGTCGGTCCACTCCTTCTCCGACACCCGGCCCGACCTCAGCAGCAGCGACTCCGGGCCGGGTGCGGCCGGTGTCGCGGCGGCCACCACCAGGCCGTTCCTGATCCACAGGGTCCCTCCGGGGCCGCCCTCAACGCGGAGCACGCCGGAGAATTCCTCCCGGGAGAACCGGAGCAGAAACGTCCCGATCTCCCCCAGGACCTCCGGCTCCCCGGTGGTCACGCCGCCATCCCGCGCCGTGGCAGGGAACGGTCCACCGCCCCGCGGGGCGGATTCGGCTGAGTCACGGCCGATGACGGCACGAAGTCACCTCTGGTTCCGCTCGCGGCGGCCGAGCCGTTCACGTACGGAATGCGGGTCGGCCTTCACCACTGTGTTTCCTCCATCTACCCCTGGCGGGCGCGCCCAGCCGGGAAAAGATGCCGCCGCACACGCCCCTGGCGAGCCGGGAGGCGTCCGGGCACGGCGGACCTCCCACTCCGCGGACGGGACAGGTCATGCCCTCGGCCGTGGGATGGAGCTCCAGGTATCTCCCCGAATGAACCGGGCATCCGGCACTACACCCTACTGCATTTCACTAACAGTAGTAGGTAAGTGTACTTTACGTATCTACAGTCACAAATGACCTCGCCTGTATATGCGATACCTCCGTACTACGAGGCGTCAAGGCCCGTACCGGTCCCCCGGGGGGAAAGAAGCTCATGAACATCGAAACCGCCCTCAAGGAAGCCATGACGATCGACGGTTCGGTCGGTGCGGCACTGGTCGACTACGAAAGCGGCATGTGCCTCGGCACGATCGGAGGAAGTCGCGACCTGGACCTGGAGGTGGCGGCGGCGGGCAACACCGAGGTCGTCCGCGCCAAGGTCCGGACCATGGCTGCGCTGAACGTCAACGACTCGGTGGAGGACATCCTCATAACGCTGGCCAGGCAGTATCACATCATCAGGCTCCTGGCCGACAGCGGCGGCCACACCTTCCTCTACCTGGTGCTCGACCGGGACCGTGCCAATCTGGCCCTGGCCAGGCACCACCTCCGGCGCATCGAAAGCTCGCTCACCATCTAGGTGTACGAGGAGCGCGGCCACACGCCGAAGGGCGGCCGCTCCGGGCGGAGAGGTCCGGCGAGCCTCCTGCGACCGGCCGCGGCAGCGGATGACCCGCACGACACACCGGGGATCCACGCACACGAACGAAGGGCGGTCAGGACGGCGGTGGAGCCGACCTGACCGCCCTTCGGCGATCTGTCCCGCACGCCAGGCGTGCGGGACGGGGGTGGAGGTGGCGGGAATCGAACCCGCGTCCTTCAACTTCAAGACAGGGCTTCTCCGGGTGGAGCCTGCTGTGCTTTTCTCAGCCCCGGCAATCACGCAGGCAAGTCGCCGACGGGCTCAGCCACTGTAAGATTTCCCGATCTTCCCCGTGGCCGGGTCGATCGGTTGAGCCTCCTAGCGATGCCGGATCCGGGCCGGAGGCGCTCCCGGGCCGGCAGAAGTCACTCGCTGCTTAGGCGGCGAGTGCCAGGTTGCCCTGGCTGACTTCGGAGTGCGTCTTATTGGCACTTGTTGGTCGCGGTCACAGTGTTAACGAGGTTATGTCCGCAGTCCTCGACCCGCTTCACCTGGCTTGCAAAGCCAAAGTCGAAACCAGTCACCCCCTGTTGAATTTTCAACCCGTCCCCAAGGGGGCGAGCTATCCGAAGATACCCGTTACAACAGAGGTAACGCCAATCGAATTCCCGCCCGACGCGCCGGGCGAGGTGGCGAAGGCACCGTACGAGGCGGTGCGGGCTCAACGGGGTGGGGACTCGACAGGGCGCGGGCCCAGCGGGGCGCAGGCCCAGCGGGGCGCAGGCCCAGCGGGGCGCAGGCTCAACGAGGTGTGGGCTCAACGAGGTGTGGGCTCAACGGCCTGGGAACGCCGAAACCCCGGGGACGTCCGCGAATCGCGAGCGCCCCCGGGGTCGACCGGCAGGGTCGAGCCGGTCCTGACGGCAGGGCCTCCCCCGAGATGAGGCCCTGATCTCATCACAGCGACCGAGCCCGCAACCCCCCAAGCAGTGCTCGGTCACTTAGAAGGACGCAAACGAGGCACCCCATGGTTGCTCAGGGTGAAAAGAATATTCCGGGAGGTCACAGACCGGCGTGGAGCCCCTGGAAGAACCGTCCCGCGGCGGCCGCCCCCGCTGTGGGGTCGGGGCTCTGCATCAGCACGGCGACGGCCACGTCCCCCTGCCACCCGACGAACCAGGCGAGCGGCTTGCGGTTCTGCGAGGCGGCGGCCGTGATGCCGTGGACGGGATCGCCGGGGGCCGTGGCTGCGCGTGCCGAGCCCGCGGTCACGCCACTGCGCATGAAGGCGCGGAGGGTGCCGACGGTCTTGTCGTCCAGCTTGATCGGGTCGGGCGCTTTGTAGGGCTCGGTCTCCGTCGTGGCGTCGGCGGTCCGGGGGTCGGTGACCAGGACCGGCGGGCGCCAGGTGCCCGAGGCGGCGGCCCCGGCGACCAGTGCCATGGAGAGCGGGCTGACCAGCACGTTCTGCCCGGCGAGTGCCTTCGCCGTGGCCGCGTCGTTCTTGAGCGGCCTCATGGAACCGCTGAACCCCTTCAGCGGCAGGGCCCAGGGGGACCCGATGCCGAACTTCGCGGCGGCGGCCGCCAGTTCGGAGCCGTCGATCCTGCGGGCCAGTGCGGCGAGCGCGGTCACACAGCCGGTGGCGAAGTTGGCCTGGAGGGTCGGCGTCCCCCCGATGGGCGCGCCCTCCTGGTGGAACTCGGCACCGCCGACGGTCCTGTCCGCCGGGCAGGCCAGCTTCTGCCTGGGGCTGATCCGCGCCTTGAGCATGCCCTCGACGGACATGATGGAGAACGCGGTCCCCGCGGGGAACCTCCCGGCGAGGGCGTGCTTCTCCTGGTTGTACTCGTTGGTGCTGGACACCGCCAGGATGTCGCCGGTCGAGGCCTGAACCGCGACCAGCATGCCGGACCCGCCCAGCAGAGCGCTGTCGGCGGCCTTCTGGTGGGCGCGGTCGAGCGTGGTCTGGACCGGCGAGGTGGCACGGTCGGGCCGCCACTTCTTGAGCTCGGTCACCTTGAGCGTCTTGAGATCGACAGTGATCACGCGGGTGTCGGTCGAGCCGGTCAGGTGCTCCTGGTACGCCTTCTGCAGACCGGCCCTGCCGACCGTGTCCCCGGCCCGCTGCGGGCCGCCGAGCTGCTGCTCGGTCTCGGGGGTGACGGCGGTGACGGTGCCGACGATCTGGGTGGGCGAGGCGGGGGCGACCGCCTGCTCCTGCTCGGTGAGGATGATGCCGGGGATCGCCTCCAGCTGGGCGCGGAGCTGCCCGAACTTCGCACGGCCGAAGGTGACCAGCGGTACCTGGAGGTTGGGCTGGGCGGAACGGATCCGGCTCAGCAGGCGGTCATGCGGAAAGCCGGTGATCTTGGAGAGCCGCTGGCAGAGCCTGTCCGCCTCGTCGTTCTTCAGATTGGCCGGAATCACGCTCGCCACGTGCAGGACGGCCTTCTCCTGCAGCGGGTCGCGGTTGCGGTCGAGGATCGGCTGGCGCCCCTCGGGGGTGACCTTCACCGCGAACCGCTGACCTTCGCGCAACTGGGGGTGGAGAACGCTGGGCGACCAGCGCACCTTCCAGTGGCCGTCGACCAGGTGGAGCGGGAGCTTGCCCTCGTACTCCCACAGGGGGTTGTTCTCCCCCAGGTCGACCTCGGCGTCGAAGTCGGCCTCGACCTCGTCCGCGGCGCGCCGCATGCTCTTGACGTTGAAGCGGAACGAGGCCGCGTCGAGCTGGAGTTTGGCGTCTTGGAGTGCCCGGCTGACCACCTTCTCGTCGCCGTCCGTCCGCCTGGCCGCCGCGGCGTAGTCGCCCGTCTGCCAGCCGATCAGGAAGTCGCGCACCGCCTCGTGGGCCGAGGGCTCCTCGAAGCAGGCGGACAGCATGGGAGCCGTCACCGCCAGCGCGAGCGCCGCGGAGACGGCACGCCCGGCCTTCCCTCTCGTGGTCATCTGTTCCTGTGCCTGAGCGCGCGTGCCATCTCCCGCTTGGCCTGGTTCTCGGCCAGCGTCTGCCGCTTGTCCCAGTCCTTCTTTCCCTTGGCGAGGCCGATCTCGATCTTGGCCCTGCCGTCCTTGAAGTAGATGGCGAGCGGCACCAGGGTCAGGCCGCCCTCCTTGGTCTTGGCGACCAGCTTGTCGATCTCCTTGCGGTGCAGCAGGAGCTTGCGGGTACGGCGCGCGGCGTGGTTGGTCCAGGTGCCCATGGTGTATTCGGGGATGTGGACGTTGATCAGCCATGCCTCGCCGTCCTTGATGACGGCGTACCCGTCGAGGAGGGAGGCACGGCCGAGCCGCAGCGACTTGACCTCCGTGCCCTGGAGCACAAGACCAGCCTCGTAGGTGTCCTCGATGTGGTAGTCGTGCCAGGCACGCTTGTTCTGGGCTATTACCTTCCGCCCGGTCTCACGTGGCATGTGTTGAGCCTACCGGTCACCGGGGCCGCGAACCGCGCCCGAGAGCGCGGCCTCGGCCGCGCGCGGTGCGCGGGCGCCGGGCGCCCGCGCACCGCGCGACGGTCACGGAGGAGCGGGGGCGTCACACACGCAGGTAGCGGCGGAGCGTGACGAAGGAGGCCAGCACACAGATGAGCACGCCGAAGACCATGGTGACGCTGATCACCGAGGCGACCGTCTCCCAGGAGAGCTGACTGTTGGGAGAGAGGTAGAGCTGCACCCCGTCGAAGAGGAAGACCTTGCTGACGATCAGCAGCATCGCGGCCAGCACACCGCCGATCAGGCCGGCGATGACGCCCTCCATCACGAACGGGAGCTGGATGTAGAGGTTGGAGGCGCCCACCAGGCGCATGATGCCGGTCTCGCGCCTGCGGTTGTACGCCGAGAGCCTGACGGTGTTGCCGATCAGGAGCGTGGCCGCGAAGACCAGGATGATCGCCACCACCAGGGCCGCCCAGCGGAGCTTCTCCAGCAGCCCGAAGAACTTCTCCAGGAGCTCCTTCTGGTTGACCACGTTGGAGACCCCAGGCGCGCCCTTGAGCGCCTCGATCACCGGCCCGTAGGCCTCCGGGTCCTTGAGCTTGACCCGCAGCGACTCGGGCATGTCCTCGACCTGGATGGCGGAGAGCAGCACCGTGTTGTTGGCGTTCTGGTCCCGGAAGTTCTTGTAGGCCTCGGCCGCGTTCTCCACGGTGACCTGCTGGACCTGGGGCATGGCCTCGACTGTCGCCTTCAGCTCGGCCTGCTCCTGAGCGTTGACTCCGCCGCTGCCCTTGCACTGCGGGAAGGGGTCGTTCTTCTTGCACAGGAAGACCGAGACCTCGACCTTGTCCGCCCAGAAGTCCTTCATGCTGGAGATCTGGGAGTTGATCATCAGACCGACGCCCAGCAACGCCATGCCGATCGCCACGGTCACGATGACCGCGATGGTCATCGTGAGGTTGCGGCGGAGGCCGATCCAGACCTCGGAGAAGATGAAGTTTGCCCGCATGCTCTTCCTGTCGCTCTTTCCGGTCCTGGTGTCAGTACGCCTGGCCGTACACGCCCCGCGACTGGTCACGGACGATCTTGCCGTCCTCCAGTTCCACCACCCGCTTGCGCATGGAGTCGACGATGGCCGCGTCGTGCGTGGCCATGACGACAGTGGTGCCGGTCCGGTTGATCCGGTCGAGCACCTTCATGATGCCGATACTCGTCGCGGGGTCGATGTTTCCGGTCGGCTCGTCGGCCAGCAGGATCATCGGCCGGTTGACGAACGCCCGGGCCATCGCGACCCGCTGCTGCTCGCCACCGGACAACTCGTCGGGCATCCGGTGTGCCTTGCCCTCAAGGCCGACGAGCTCGACGACCTCGGGGACCACCTTACGGATGAAACGCCGGGGTTTACCGATGACCTCCAGAGCGAACGCGACATTCTCATACACGTTCTTGTTCGGGAGCAGCCGGAAGTCCTGGAAGACACAGCCGATCCGGCGGCGCAGGTGCGGGACCTTGAAGTTGGACAGTCGGGCGAGGTCCTTGCCGGCCACGTGGATCGCGCCCGAGTTGGGGCGCTCCTCCTTCAGGACCAGGCGGAGAAAGGTCGACTTCCCGGACCCCGAGGGGCCAACGAGGAATACGAACTCGCCCTTGTCGACATCGACGCTGACGTGGTCCAGCGCGGGCCGGTTCTGGTTCGCGTAGACCTTGGTGACATTATCAAAATGGATCACGGGCGCATCACGGCATGCCAGTCTAGGGGGTAGGACGGTCGCAGGAGTGGCAGAGGACCACTTCCACCTCTCGCCGATCGGGGGGCGCCGGTCATTTACGCTTGATCGACGTTCCGGTTGGCCGGTGCCCAGTCTAGGGGGAAGACCGGCATGGAACGTCCATAACGGAAACAAAACGATTCGGCGCCCGGTAACGAGCGGATAAAGTGGTTCTGACCTCGAAGAGGGAGGACGGCATGAGCTGTGAAGACCTGGTCTGCGCGGGGTGTGCTCACCCCGTGGCCGAGGGCCGCTGCCCTCGCTGCCGCGCGTACCGCGCTCAGCACCACCACGGCCTCGGCGGCATGACCCCCGCGTTCGTCGCGCTGGTGCTGATAGCGCTCTTCTTCCTCACCCTGGCCCTGAGACATCTCAGCGGGGCCTGAGCGGCGCCCCCCGGGGACACGCCTCACGGACGCCGGGCGTCCGTGAGCTGTGCCCATGAGGCGAGGGCGCGGGCTTCAGCCCTCGACACCCGCCTCCTGGCGGCGGGTCCAGCGGATCTCGGCCTCGATGAAGCCGTCCAGGTCACCGTCGAGCACCGCGCTCGGGTTGCCCGCCTCGGCGCCCGTCCGCAGGTCCTTGACGATCTGGTACGGGTGCAGCACGTAGTTGCGGATCTGGGTGCCCCACGACGTGGTCGACTCGCCACGGATCTCGTTCAGCGCCGCCGTCTCCTCCTGCCGCTTGCGCTCCAGCAGCTTGGACTGCAGGACCGCCATCGCGGTCGCCTTGTTCTGCAGCTGCGAGCGCTCGTTCTGGCAGGAGACCACGATGCCGGTGGGCAGGTGGGTCAGCCGGACCGCGGAGTCGGTCGTGTTGACGCCCTGGCCGCCGGGCCCCGAGGAGCGGTAGACGTCGACGCGCAGGTCGTCCTCGTTGATGTCGATGTGGTCCGTCGTCTCGACGACCGGCACCACGTCGACGCCCGCGAAGGAGGTCTGGCGGCGGCCCTGGTTGTCGAACGGGCTGATCCGGACCAGGCGGTGTGTGCCGTGCTCGCCACGGAGGGTGCCGTACGCGTACGGCGCCTTGACCGTGAAGGTCGTCGACTTGATCCCGGCCTCCTCCGCGTAGGAGGTCTCGTAGATGTCCGTCGGGTAGCCCTTGCGCTCGGCCCACCGCAGATACATCCGCTGAAGCATCTGGGCCCAGTCTGCGGCGTCCACCCCACCGGCCTGGGACTGGATGGTGACGACCGCCTCGCGGGCGTCGTACTCGCCGGACAGCAGGGTGCGGACCTCCAGCGCGCCGATGTCGCTCTTCAGGGACGCCAGCTCACGGTCGGCCTCGGCGAGGGTGTCCTCGTCGTCCTCGGAGGCGGCCAGCTCGTACAGGACGGAGAGGTCGTCCAGCCGCCGCCCCAGCGACTCGACCCTGTTGACCTCGCCCTGAAGGTAGGAGAGCCTGCTGGTGACCTTCTGTGCCCGTTCCTGGTCGTTCCACAGGTCCGGCGCGGCGGCCTGATCCTCCAGCTCCTCGATCTGCTTGCGTATCGCGCCGAGGTCGAGCACGTCCTGGATGCTGTTCAGCGTCCCGGTAAGCTCGTTGATCTGTTCTGCCGGATCGATGAGTGCCACGTCTGTAGAGGGTACGCGACCTTCACACCCGATCGTGTACAGCACTCTCCCCCAGCATGGCTAGCATGGCCCGCATCGGGGAACATCGGGAGGTGGACGTGCGCGGACACGGGCGATGGGGCGTGCTCGCGCTCGCGCTGGCGTTGACCACCGCGACCGCGGCGTGTTCCGATCCCCGTTCCGTTTCCGGGAACGCGCGGCCGAGCCCGCCGGGACCTCCGGCCGGTGACACGTCGGCCGCCCGCCCCACGACATCGCCGTCGCCGTCGCCGCTCCCGCCGCCCCCGGTCACGCTCGCCGGGGCGGCGAAGGCGCTGGCGGGCATCCTGGGCGCCGACGGGGTGCTGGGAGCGGCGACACCGCACCTGGACGCCGACCGCAGGATCATGCTGGCGCAGACCCGCGACGGGCAGGAGGCGCTCACGGCGGCGGCCTTCAACGGTTCCGCCGAGGCACTTCCCCCGTACACGTGGGGCACCCCCGAGCTGCTGGTCCCGCGCGGGCAGAACGGTCCCCTCTGGTTCGCCGCGATCGTGGACCGCAGGGAGCCCTCCGGCGGGGTCCGAACCGCCGTGCTGACCCTCATGCGGCCGCATGGGGAGGACTGGCGGCTCAGCTCGACCTCGCTGCTCGATGAGGGCACCCGGCCCCCTGAGATCGCCAAGGACGCCGACGGGTACGCGACGGCGCTGGGCGAGGAGGACACGAGCGTGGCGATCAGCCCGCGGCTCATGGCCCCGCTGCACGCGACCTCGGCCGAGGAGGGCGAGCGGGGGTTCGCGGCCGGGCTGATCGAGAAGGGCCCGCACACGACCGGCTTCGCCGACGAGATCACGAAGAGGCGCAGGGACGGGAAGAAGAAGTGCCTGGGCTATGACTCGATCTTCGCCGCGAGCAACTACCCGGTGCACGCGCTGCGCACCGCCGACGGCGGCGCGCTGGTCGTCTACGCGCTGATCAGGACGACGACCAGGAGCGCCAAGATCGATCCGTGCGCGTCGGACGCCCGTATCCCGTCGGACGCCAGGAAGCTGACGACCGAGCGCTTCATGCGTGAGGAAGTGCGCACCGTGGAGACGCAGCTGTACGTGAGCACGGTCCCGGCCAAGGAGAGCGGCCGGCCCGCCAGGGTCATCGGCTACCTGGGCGGCCTCACGAAGGTCAGCGTGAGCTGATCCGCTCCTCCTCCGGAGCCGCCATGCCACGCGCCGCCCAGGCCCCGCGAAGGAGCCCGGGTGGCGCGTGGCGTGGCGGCCGGACCCCGCGAGGAGCCCGGGTGGCGCGTGGCGTGGCGGCGGGCCCGTGAAGGAGCCCGGGCGTGCGGATCACGCGCCGCAGGCCCGGGTCCCCGCGAGGAACCCGGGCGGGCGGCTCACGCCTCGGCGTGCGGGAGGTTGACGGTGGCCGCCAGCGTGCGGACCGCGCGTAGCGCCACCGACAGGGTCGCGAGGTCGAAGTTGTCGCTCTCCCAGATCTCCGACAGGGTCTGTTTCGCCCGCGAGACCGCGGCCGAGTTGGTCTCGGCCCAGCGCGCCAGACGCTCCTCGGGCGACAGTCCCGGCGCGCTGTGCACCAGGACGTTGTGGGTGAGCGTCGCGTGCGCGGCGTAGAGGTCGTCGCGGAGCGCGGCCCGCGCCATGGAGTTCCAGCGACTGTCCCTGGGCAGCGCGATGACGCGCTCGCGTAGCCTGGAGAGCTGGAGCCGGTCGGCGAGGTCGAAGTAGACCTCGGCGACGTCGTGCACCGGCCTGTCGCTGCGTACGGCCACCTCGACCAGGTCGAACGTGGAGTAGGCGGGCACCATCGCGGCGACCCGCTCGGCCAGTTCGGCGGGGACGCCCCAGGAGACGAAGCCGTCGCGCCGCTCCTCGAACGCGACCAGGTCCGCCCCGGTCAGCAGCTTGGGCAGGTGTGGCAGCAGGCCGTTCATGCTCTTGGCGAAGAAGTCGACGGTGGAGGCCAGGTCCAGCGGCGGACGCCGGTTGCCCAGCAGCCACCGGGTGCCTCGCTCGACGAGCTTGCGCGCCTCCAGCTCCATGGCGATCTGGGCGGAGGTGTCGACCTTGTTGTCCAGTTCCTCGATCTGGCGCCAGAGGCTGGGCAGGTCGAAGACCTCGCGGGTGACCAGGTAGGCGCGGGCGATGTCGGGAGTGGACGCGCCGCTCTCCTCGCCGAGGCGGAACATGAAGGTGGTCCCGCTGGAGTTGACCAGGTCGTTCACCACACCGGTGGTGATGATCTCTCTCCGTAGCGGGTGGGTGTCCATGTAGGCACGGACCTCCCCGTCGCGCAGCGCCGAGGGGAAGTAGGACACCAGCCAGGACGCCAGGTAGGGATCGTCCGGCAGGTCGGAGGCGAGGATCTCGGCATCGGTCACCAGCTTGGTGTAGGCCAGCAGCACCGAGAACTCCGGCGCGGTGAGCCCGATCCCGGACTGGCGGCGCTCGGCGAGCGTCTTGTCCGACGGCAGGAACTCCAGCTCCCGGTCGAGCAGTCCGGCCCGTTCCAGCCTGCGTAGCTGGCGCGAGTGGATGTGCAGCATGTCGGCCGCCTGCTCGCGGGCGGCGGCCAGCACCACGTTCTGGTCGTAGTTGTCGCGCAGGACCAGCTGGGCCACCTCGCCGGTCATGTCAAGGAAGAGCTGGTTGCGCCGCTTGTCGGTGAGCTCCCCGTCGCGGATCGCCCTGTCCAGGAGGATCTTGATGTTGACCTCGTGGTCGGAGGTGTCCACACCGGCGGAGTTGTCTATGAAGTCGGTGTTGACCAGCCCGCCGTTGAGCGCGAACTCTATCCGGGCGAGCTGGGTGAAGCCCAGGTTGCCGCCCTCGCCGATCACCTTGCAGCGCAGCTCGCCGGCGGTGACCCGCAGGCCGTCGTTGGCCTTGTCGCCGACGTCGGCGTTGGCCTCGCTCGACGCCCTGACGTAGGTGCCGATGCCGCCGTTCCACAGCAGGTCGACCGGGGCCCGCAGGATGGCGCTGATCAGGTCGGCCGGGGCCAGCGACGTCACCTCGTCGTCGATGCCGAGCACGGCGCGCATCTGCGCGGAGACGGGAATCGACTTGGCCGTACGGGGCCAGACGCCACCTCCGGCGGAGATGAGCGAGGTGTCGTAGTCGGCCCACGAGCTGCGGGGCAGCGCGAACAGCCGGGCGCGCTCGGCGTGGCCTCGTGCGGCGTCCGGGTGGGGGTCGACGAAGACGTGACGGTGGTCGAACGCCGCGACCAGCCGGATGTGCTGGGAGAGCAGCATGCCGTTACCGAACACGTCACCGGACATGTCACCGATTCCGGCCACGGTGAAGTCGGTGCTCCGGATGTTGACGCCGATCGTGCGGAAGTGGTACTTGACCGACTCCCAGGCGCCCCGGGCGGTGATGCCCATGGCCTTGTGGTCGTAGCCGATCGATCCGCCGGAGGCGAAGGCGTCGCCCAGCCAGAAGCCGTACTCCTTGGACACGGCGTTGGCGATGTCGGAGAACGTCGCGGTGCCCTTGTCGGCTGCGACCACCAGGTAGGTGTCGTCCTCGTCGTGCCTGACCACGTCGGCGGGCGGGACCACCCGGCCGTCGGCGAGGTTGTCCGTGAGGTCGAGCAGGCCGGAGATGAACATCCGGTAGCAGGCGATGCCCTCGGCCAGGGTGTCCTCCCGCAACCCCGACTTCGGTAGATTTTTGACGACAAAACCACCTTTGGAGCCGGTGGGAACGATGACGGTGTTTTTCACCATCTGTGCCTTCACCAGCCCGAGCACTTCGGTCCGGAAGTCCTCCATCCGGTCCGACCAGCGCAGCCCACCCCGCGCGACCTTGCCGAAGCGCAGGTGCACACCCTCGACCCGGGGCGAGTAGACGAACACCTCGAACTTCGGCCGGGGCAGCGGCAGCACGCTGATCGACGGCGAGTCGAGCTTCAGGCTGACGTACGGCTTGCGCTCGCCGTCGATCCGCTGGAAGTAGTTGGTCCTGAGCGTGGCCCCGATCATCTCCAGGTAGGCCCGCAGGATCCGGTCCTCGTCCAGGGAGGCCACCTCGTCCAGGGCGGCGAGGATCTCCTCATGCAGCGCGTCGGCCAGGTCCGAGCGGACCTCCGCCGGGCGCCGGGGGTTGAGCCTGGCCTCGAACAGGCGCACCAGCAACCGCGCGAGCCGCACGTTGCCCATCAGCACCCGCTCGATGTACTCCTGGCTGAACGTGGTGCCCGCCTGGCGCAGGTACTTGGCGTAGACGCGCAGGATCTCGGCCTGCTCCCAGGTCAGCCCGGCGGTCAGGACCAGCCCGTTGAACCCGTCGCTCTCCACCCGCCCGGCCCACAGGGCGCCGAACGCGTCCTGGAAGAGCCGTTTGAACTCGTCCCTGTCGACCTCGGGCGAGGGCGTGTAGCGCAGGCCGAAGTCGTAGATCCAGGCATCCTTGGTCGCCGGGTCGTTGTCACGGTCGATCTCGTACGGCCGCTCGTCGACCACCTCCACGCCCATCCGCTGGAGCAGCGGCAGCACCCTCGACAGGGAGACGGGCGCGCCGAGGCGGTAGAGCTTGAAGCGGCGCTCTCCCTCCGAGGCGTCGTAGGGCTCGTAGAGGTTCATCCCGATCTCGTCGGAGGAGTTGGCCAGCGCCTCCAGCCGGCGCAGGTCGGCGACCGCCATCCGGGCGGGGAAGTCGGCCTTGTACCCCTCGGGGAACGCCGAGGCGTAGCGGCGGACGAGCCCGGGGGCCTCGTCCTCGGGGCTCAGCTCGGTGATCGCGGTGACCAGGTCGTCCTCCCAGGACCTGGTGGCGGCGGCCAGCCTCGCCTCCAGCTCCTCGACGTTCACCGCGTCCGCGTGCAGTGGCCTGCCGCGCTCGCCGCGCACGACCACGTGCAACCGGGCGAGGGCCGACTCGCCGACCATCGCGCTGTAGTCGAAGGAGGTGCCGCCGAGCGCTCTGAGCAGGATGTCCTGCATCTTGAGGCGGATCTTGGTGGTGTAGCGGTCGCGCGGAAGGTAGAGCAGGCACGAGATGTAGCGGCCGTAGTCGTCAGGGCGGAGGAAGACCTTGACCTGCTTGCGCTCGCGGAGCCTGAGCACACCGAGCGCGATCGGCAGCAGCTGCTCCACCGAGGTCTGGAAGAGCTCGTCCCTGGGGAAGGTCTCCAAAATCTCGATGAGGTCCTTGCCGTCGTGGCTGTCGGCGGTCAGGCCGGCGAGCACGATCACCTCGGCCAGCTTGCGCCGGAGCACCGGGACGCGCGAGATCGACTCACTGTAGGCCACGTGTGTGAAGAGGCCGAGGAAGCGCCGCTCACCGATGACCTCACCCGAGGCGTCGAAGAGCTTGACGCCCACGTAGTCGAGGTAGGCGGGTCGGTGGACCGTGGCGCGGGTGTTGGCCTTGGTGATGATCAGCATCTGTTGCTTCTCGCGGGCCTTGGCGCGCAGCTCGGGAGGGAGCGCGGCGAAGCTGCCGGAGTCGGCGCTGTCGTTGCGGAGGATGCCCAGCCCCGTCCCCGGAATCGGGTGCAGCCTGTCGCCCTCCGCGCTCTCCTCCAGACGGTACTCACGGTAGCCCAGAAAGGTGAAGTGCCCGTCGGCCAGCCAGCGCATCAGCTCCAGGCTGTCCTCCACCCCGGCCGGATCGAGGGGCGGCGGGTTGACCGAGATGTCCTCGGCGGTCCGCAGGGTGAGCGCACGCATCTTGACGAAGTCCTCGACGGCGCCGCGCACGTCCTCCAGGACGCGCTGCAGGTCGGCCTCTATCGACCTGAGCACTGAGGGGTCGGTCTGCCTGTCGATCTCGAAGTGCATCCAGGACTCGGCGAGCGCCTGCCCGGTGACGTCCTCCTGGCGGTGCCCGAGCAGCTTGCCGGTCATGTCCCTGCGCACCTGCATCTGCGGGTGGATGACCAGGTGGGTGCCGATGTCATGGCGGTCGAGCTCCATCGTCACCGAGTCGACGAGGAAGGGCATGTCGTCGGTGACGATCTCCACGATGGAGAACCCGGGATCCCAGCCGTGCTCCTCCAGGCTCGGCGTGTAGGCCCGGACCAGAGCTCGGCCCTGGGGGCGCTCCCTGGCGAGATGCCTCTGCGCGATCGCCGGGCCGTACAGGTCGACCGGGTTCCGGCTCAGCAGGTCTTCCGGGGCGACATGCCGGTAGTAGAGCCGTAGGAAGGCGAGCGCCTCCTCCACGCTCACGTGGTCGCTGCCCGGTGTGTGCGCGCACGTCTCGGCGGCACTCCTCAGCAACTCGTCCTTGGCCTCGTCGAGCGGCATGTCGCTCTCACTCCTTTGTGAGGGATTTTGCATATTTTGGTGGGGGTCCATGTCAAAACTCATGGTTCCCGGCGGGGAGAAAGTGATGTCACCACGCACGCCCTCCGGGGTGCGGTGCCCTCTTGGGGCCACCCGCTCCCGGCCACGCCCCTCTTCCCCGGACCCGGGACCCGGGGCGTGGAACGCCCGCCACACAGTGGTTGCCTCGTCACGGGTGGGTGGGTTCCGGCCAGGTGCCACGGCTCATCATGTGAGCCGAGATCTCTCGCCGCTGCCCGCGGGGAACGGAAGGTCTCCGGGTCGGAGACGGCGGGCTCTCCCTGGGAGATGGCGGTAGGGCAATCATCCCACAGAGTCGCCTCAGTGAGGCTACGGCGCAGCCGGGCGAGTCTGGGCTCGCTCCCGGCACCTCGCCCGGCGGGCCGGGCCGTCCGGCCCGCGCTCCGCCCATCGGGCTTGGCCCGTGGCACGACACCTCCAGTGGCCCTTTGCCCCGATCCTCGTTGACCGGGGCGCACCACCGTTACTGATATCACCCGAAAACCGACCAAACGTCAATGTGACACTCGACCGTCGTCCATGGAGGAGGATTTCCACCGCCTCGTTAATCGTACGGTCCCGTAGGTAGGTCTGCTCGACGACTTCGCGGTGTTCTGGGGACGGTTGCGGATGACCCACAGGGCCGTCGAGATGTGTCCCGCCCTCGCACCGCGCGTGGTGCAGGAGACCTGAAGCCGTCGAGACCCGTCGTACGAACGGTGACGCAAATGTGACCAACCAGGCGGGCAGCGCGGTCGTCCTACCGGGTAGTCGACACGGAACCTCGGGGAGAACGCATGCGGACCGCTCCTGACAGGCGGGCATTTCTTCGTACCGGCGGCCTGGCCGCCCTGGCACTGAGTGCTCAGAGCCCCCCCGCCCTGGCACTGAGTGCTCAGAGCACCCCCGCCCTGGGCGCCACCGGCGTGACCGGCCGGAGTGCCACGGGCGCCGCGAGCGGGCCGCGGCCCGCCGACTGGCGGGCCCTGGCCGACAGGCTGGCCGGCAAGGTCATCCGGCCCGGCGACGCCTCCTACGACAGCGCCCGGCGGCTGTTCAACCCCACCTTCGACGCGGTGCGGCCCGCGGGCGTGGCCTACTGCGCCAACCCCTCCGACGTCGCCGAGTGCGTCGGCTTCGCGCGCCAGCTGAACGTGCCGCTGGCCGTACGGTCCGGCGGACACTCCTACGCGGGCTGGTCCACCGGGACCGGCCTGGTCCTGGACGTGTCCCGGATGAGCAAGGTGAGCCACTCCGCCGGGCGGGCGAGGGTCGGGGCGGGCGCCAAGCTGATCGACGTCTACGACAGACTCGCCGCGAGCGGGGTCAGCATCCCCGCCGGGACCTGCGCCACGGTCGGGGTGAGCGGGCTGGCCCTGGGCGGCGGGATCGGCGTGGTCTCCAGGAAGTACGGCCTGACCTGCGACGTGATGGAGTCCGTCCAGCTCGTCACGGCCGCAGGACAGCTGCTGACCTGCGACGCCAACCAGAACGCCGACCTGTACTGGGCCTCGCGGGGCGGCGGCGGAGGCAACCTCGGCGTGGCGGTCTCCTTCGAGTTCCGGACCCACCCGGCCCGCGAGGTCACCGTGTTCTTTCTGCACTGGCCGTGGTCGAAGGCGGTCCGGGCGCTGCGCGCCTGGGAGGCGTGGGGTCCCTCGGCCCCGGACGCCATGTGGTCGGGCATGCACCTCAGCCGCGACGGCGGGATGGACGTGCAGGTCGTCGGGCTCTACCTCGGCGGCAGGGCCGGCTGCGAGCGGCTGCTCGACCGGCTGGCCGACGCGGCCGGGTCTCCCTCGTCGAGTTACGTCAGACAGACCTCCTACCGCCAGGCCATGCTGACCATGGCGGGCTGCGGCTCGCTCTCGGTCACCCAGTGTCACCTGGGCGGGTCCCTGCCGGGGCAGACCAGGGGCGGGCGGCTGTCCAGAGACACCTTCACCGCCAAGTCGCACATGGCCTACCGCCCGCTCTCCGAGGCCGGGGCCAGGGCACTGATCGCCCAGGTCGCCCGCCCCGGGCAGCACACCGTGCTCCTGGACGCCCTCGGCGGCGCCGTCGCCCGGGTCCGCCCCGACGCCACGGCCTTCCCGCACCGGGCCGCCCGCTACAGCGTGCAGTACTACGCCCACCGTGCCGGAGCGGCCGGCTGGGCCAGGACCGCGCACGCGGCGATGCGACCCCACTTCGGCGACCACGCCTACGTCAACTACATAGACCCCGAACTCGGCGGCTGGCGCGCGGCCTACTACGGGGCGAACGCCACCAGGCTCGCCCAGATCAAGGCCGCTCGCGACCCGGGCCGCCTGTTCCGGGTCCCCCAGGGAATCTGACCTCGGGGACCGCCGGCGGGAGCCTCGCCGTCCGAGACGCCCGGTCCTTACCGGGCCGCCGGGTCTCCCGATCGGCGAACTCCGTCCCGAGACGTCGTCCCCGCGGGTCAGGACGGTCAGCGTCGCGCGGTGTCGGCCTCCGGGACGAAGTGGGAGAGGACCTCGGGGTTGGCCATGGCGTCGAGGTTGGCGGCCTTCTCCGGGGGGACGCCGAGGAGGATCTTGCGGATGGGAACCTCAAGCTTCTTGCCGCTGAGGGTACGGGGGATGCCGGGGACCTCGATGATCTCGTTCGGCACATGGCGCGGGGAGAGCATCTCCCTGAGCTCCCGGCGCAGGCGCATCACCAGGTCGTCGTCCAGGGGCACCCCCGGGGCCATGGTGACGTACAGCAGCAGGCGGCCCTCCTGCCCGAGCTGACCGGTGTCGATCACCAGGCTGTCGGCGATCTCCTCGAAACGTTCCACCACACGGTAGAACTCGCTGGTGCCCATCCGCACCCCGCCCCGGTTCAGTGTCGAGTCGGAGCGGCCGTAGATCACGGAGCCACCGTCGGGAAGAATCTTGATCCAGTCGCCGTGCCGCCAGACTCCGGGGTACTCGGAGAAGTAGCTGTCGCGGTAGCGCGACCCGTCCGCGTCGTTCCAGAACATCACCGGCATCGACGGCATCGGCAGGGTCACCACCAGCTCACCGACCTCGCCGATCACCGAGGCGCCCGACGGGTCGAGGGACTCGACCTTCGCCCCCAGGCAGCGGCACGGGATCACGCCCGCCCGGACCGGGAGCAGCGGGACGGCACCGACGAAGCCGGTGCACACGTCGGTGCCGCCGGAGAACGAGCCGAGCTGCACGTCCGGCAGCGTGTCGTGCACCCAGCCGAACCCCTCGGGCGGCAGCGGCGAGCCGGTGGAACCGAGCCCCCGCAGCCGGTCGAGACCCGACGGCTTGAGGCCGGCCTTCATGGACGCGATCACGTACGGAGCGCCCGTACCGAAGTAGGTGACCCCCTCCTCGGCGGCCAGCCGCCAGAGCTCGTCGGTCTGCGGGTAGGTCGCCGCCCCGTCGTAGAGCACCACCGTCGAGCCGACCAGCAGGCCGCCGATGAGGTAGTTCCACATCATCCAGCCGGTGGTGGTGTACCAGAAGAAGACGTCGTCCTCGCCCAGGTCCTGGTGGAAGGAGATCGCCTTGAGGTGTTCGAGCACCACACCGCCGTGGCCGTGCACGATCGGCTTGGGCAGCCCGGTGGTGCCCGAGGAGTAGACGATCCAGAGCGGGTGCCCGAACGGCACCGGCTCGAAGTCGAGCGGCCCCGCTACGGAGCGCAGCTTTGCCCAGCTCACCGTACGAACCGCTGATTCCGGCGCCGGAGCGTTCTCGGACGCGTCCTGCGCGTCCTGCGCGTCCTGCTGATCCTGAGCCGAGATCTGCACCCGCGCCACCAGGGTCGGCAACTTGGCGGCGATGTCCTGGACCACCGCGGCGCGGTCGAAGCTCCTGCCGTTGTAGTCGTAGCCGTCGACCGCGACGAGCACCTTCGGCTCGATCTGGGTGAAACGGTCGATCACACTGGAGGCCCCGAAGTCGGGCGAGCAGGAGGACCAGATGGCTCCCAGGGAGGCCGTCGCCAGGAAGGCGATCAGCGCCTCGGGGACGTTCGACACGTAGGCCGCGACCCGGTCGCCCCGCCCGACGCCCAGCGCGGCCAGGCCCGCACGGACCCGCGCCACCTCCTCGGCCAGCTCGCCCCGGGTGAACGTCCGCCGCCCACCCGCCTCGTCGCGGGCGACCACCGCGAGCCGCCCGGGGTCGGACGCGGCCCCGCGCAGCGCGTTGGCCGCATAGTTCACCGTCGACCCGGCGAACCACTCGGTGCCGGGCATCTCCCCCGACATGACGGGCCCGTCACCACGCTCCCCCACGACCCCGAAGTAGTCCCAGATCGACGTCCAGAACTCGGCGGGGGCGTCAACCGACCACTGCCACAGGGACTCGTAGTCACCGGCCCGGCCCAGCCGCTCCGCATAGCGGGTGACCTTCGCGTTCCTCACAACCTCCGGGGAGGGCTCCCAGAGCAGCGCACCTTCCTCAACCATGGCCCCATCCTCTCGGCGCCCCAACCGAATGTCATCCCCCGGGTTCACACATCGCCCCGGCAATCCATGTGGATCAGTCATATACGTCCTTGCCGCCGCACCCAGAAAGTACGTCACCACCAGCATCGATATCCATCCGGCCATCGATGCGGACAGGAGTCAGCGGCCGGCGGGGAAGTGACCGGCGCGGCGGGCCGGGGAGGTGAGGCCGGCCACGGCGGCCACCACCTCGGAGGGGTTGGAGAGGTCGGGCAGCACCAGGTCCGCCCCGGCCTCGTGCAGTTCGGCCGCCAGGGAGCGCCCGGAGGCGACGCCGATCATCGCGGCCCCGGCGATCCTGGCGGCCTGGACGTCCCTGGCCGAGTCGCCGATCAGCACCGTGTTGCTCCCGTCGAAGGTCGCCCCGTACTTCTGCTTGGCCCGGCCCTGCGCGACCTGCAGGAGGGTGGCCTTGGGATAGACCTCCTCGCCGTAACCGCCGATCTCGAAGTCGACGTACCGCTCAAGGCCGAACGCGGTCAGCTTGTGCCCGGCGTTGCTCTTGATCGTGCCGGTGAGCACCGACTGGACCACGCCGTCGAGCCTCGCCACGGCCTTCAGCGCGTCGCGGGCCCCGGGCATCATCCGGCCGTCCTTGGCCAGGCGCCTGCGCCGGGCTCCGAAGGAGGTGGCCAGCGTGTCGAGGAATCTGGGGAGGTGGTCGTCCTCGGCGACGATCCCGTTGATGGCGAGCATCTCGAAGACGATCTCAGAGTCCGGGCGCCCGTTGGGCTGGGTCAGCTTGACCAGGGGCCTGCCGGTGACAGCGAGGAAGGCCTCGGCGTATGCCTCGCGGGTGACGATGGACACGTCGACCAGGGTGAGGTCGATGTTCCAGAGAACGAGGCGGTTGATCGGAGCCTCCCGGAATGGGTGCGGATGCCCAGGGTACGGCCCGAGGCGCACAACGACCGCCTCCAATGCCGAAAACATTAGTTTTGGGTGGGGTTGCCCTGCACTGGTGCCCCATTTGCAGTGAACATCCCAATCAACGAAACTCCACCCCAATTCCCCGTCGTTCATATACCCGACTTGTAGCTATTTTTCGGATACGGTGACCTATCCAGATCCAAGGGACAGGGTCTAGGCGTGGTCGAGGGCGTTCGCGAGGGTGTCGACGACCGGGACGCCGCAGGCCATCAGGTCGGATCGGCTGGTCATGCCGCCGGTGTAGAGGACCGCGTGCGCGCCGACGTGCTGGGCGGCATGCGCGTCGTCCAGGCTGTCGCCGATCACGAGAACGTCGGCCGGGTCGATGCCGAGCGCGGCCAGGTGTGCCACCATCGACTCGGCCTTGTGCCCGCCGGACGCACTGCGCAGACCGTCGATCCGGGCGAAGTGGTGGTCGATGCCGAACTCCGCGATCTTGGGAAGCAGCCGGTCATGCGCCCACATGGACAGCAGCGACTGCCTGCCTCCCGCGTTCCCCCAGCTTTCCAGAGCGAGGAGCGCGTCGTCGGCCAGCCCGCACTCCAGCATCAGCCGGTGGTAGTTGTCGTGGAAGCCCAGGTCGAGCATCTCCCACTCGCCCTCGTGGAGGGCGCGGCCGAGCATGCGCTCGTAGGCGGCCCAGATCGGGCGCGTGTAGACGGCACGGAAACGGTTGACGTCGTAGGAGCCCAGACCGTACGGCTCGAACACCGCGTTCGTCGCACCGACGACGGCGTCGATGTCGTGGAACAGGGTGCCGTTCCAATCCCAAACAATGTGTCTCATATCGCCTTCCAGGATAGCGAAACCCCCCGCTGGAGCGGCGTAGCGACAAGGTAGTCGGCCCGCTCACCGGACGCTCACGACACGAAGCCCCCCGCCTCTCCCCCGGACCCCGAACAGGGGAAAGGGACGGCCGGCGGTGACCGGGAGGCGGGGTGAAGGTCAGCCGACCAGGTCGGGGATCTCCTGGGTGGCGTACCAGAGAAGCTCGTTGGCCTCGGCGCCGTCCACGGTGAACCGGGCGTCGTCGTCGCCCCGGTCGGCCGCGGGCAGCGCCGCGACGGCGGCCTCGACGTCCTTCACCGCCGACAGGTCGTCCACGTGAACGGCGGCGATCCGCGCCAGCGGGACCGCCGCGGCAAGCCGTACCCGGGCGCGCTCCTCCAGGTCGGCGCTCGCGCTCACGTCGCCCTCCGGTACGTCGACGGCGACGACCACCCGCCGCGCGACGACCTCCACCCCGTCGGCACGGTCGGCGGCCAGCATCCGCAGGGAATCCCTGGCCGCCTCGGTCAGTGCGACGTACTCCAGTTCCTCGGTGTCACCCGAGACGTACCACTCGATCAACGCGGGTGTCACCGCGTAGCCGGTCAGCGGGGCCGGGCCGAGCTCTCCGACGGTGGCCACGCGGGCCAGCGCCGGGAGCGTACACGGCAGGTAGACGCGCATCCATGCCTCGATCTATCTCTCCGACATCGGCTCCGGTTCGGCGCCGATTCACGCATCGAGTGTGCCAGTACCGGCGACCCGCGGTGGCACTGCCGGCGCGAAGTGACACGATCCGTTCCCGGCCGGGCGAGCGGGCGTCAGCGCAACGGGACCCGCAACAGGATCTCCAACTCGGCGATGGTCACCTCGGGGTCGCGGTGGTGCACGCCGACGATGCCGAACTGCCGGGCGGCCTCGATGTTGGCCTCGATGTCATCGACGAACACGCACTCCTCACCGGTCAGGCCGATCCTGCCGAGCGCGTGCTCGAAGATCCTCTGCTCGGGTTTGCGCATACCGATCTCTCCCGAGATGACGACCTCGTCGAAGACGTCGTCCCAGCCCTCGCGGGGATACTCGTTCGCCCAGGAGTTGGAGAGCAGGCAGGTGCGCAGCCCGGCGGCGCGGGCCACGCGGAGCATCTCGTACATCGGCTCGACCCGGTGGAAGCGGGAGAACATCCTGTCCAGCAGCCCCTCGGCGGCCGGCGGCACGCCGTCCGTCGTGATCAGCCGGGCGGCCAGGTCGCGTTCGAAGTCCAGCCCGGAGATCTCCCCTCGCTCCAGAGCGTGGATCACGTTCTCGCCGTTCTCCGAGCCCTCGTACGCGTGGATGACAAGCTCGCGCATCACCTGCCGGTAGTGGGCCGCGTCGAGCCTCTCGTCGACGATCCACTCCGCGACCGCCTCGGAAAGACCGACGGTGAGCACGCCACCCCAGTCGATCAGCACGCCCTTGAACATCTGTCCTCCTTAGTGGAACGGGTTCCAGGCTAAGTGTGGCCGGTGAGCAACCGGAGGAGGGGTGGTGCCAAACTTGCCGCCATGGACTTCGCGCTCAGCGACAAGGCTCAGAAATACCTCGCCAATCTGACCGATTTCATGGCAACTCACATATACCCGGCGGAGCCGGTCTACCGTGCATGGCGCCAGGCCAGGGGCTACGACAACCACGAATTACCACCGGTAGTGGAGGAGCTCAAGTCCGAGGCGCGCGCACGCGGTCTCTGGAACCTGTTCTTGCCCGACGAGTCGAACATGTCGGTGCTCGACTACGCCAGCCTGGCCGAGGTCACCGGCCGCTCCATCGACCTCGCGCCCGAGGCACTGAACTGCGCGGCCCCCGACACCGGGAACATGGAGGTCCTGCACATGTTCGGCTCGCCCGAGCAGCGGAACCGGTGGCTCAAGCCCCTGCTCTCCGGCGAGATCCGCTCGGCATTCGCGATGACCGAGCCCGCCGTGGCCTCAAGTGACGCGACCAACATCGCCACCTCCATCCGGCTCGACGGCTCCGAGTACGTGATCAACGGTCGCAAGTGGTTCATCACCGGAGTCGCCGACCCGCGCTGCGAGATCCTGATCGTGATGGGCAAGACCGATCCGGACGGCCCCCCGCACCGCCAGCAGTCGATGATCCTGGTCCCGATGGACACGCCGGGCGTGGAGGTCGTCCGCCACCTACCGCTCTTCGGCTACCAGGAGCAGCACGGCCACTCCGAGATCGTCTTCACGGACGTCCGGGTGCCCGCCTCGAACCTGATCGCGGAGGAGGGGGACGGCTTCCGCATCGCCCAGGCCCGTCTCGGCCCCGGCCGCATCCACCACTGCATGCGCGCCATCGGCATGGCCGAGCGTGCCCTGGAGCTGATGTGCACCCGTGCCGCCAACCGGGTGGCCTTCGGCCAGACGCTGGCCCAGCAGGGCGTGGTGCAGCAGCAGATCGCCGAATCACGGCTGGCCATCGAGCAGGCCAGACTGCTCACCCTGAAGGCCGCATGGATGATCGACACGGTCGGCGTGAAGGCGGCCGCCTCGGAGATCTCCGCGATCAAGGTCGTCGCTCCGAGAATGGCGTGTGAGGTCATCGACCGCGCCATCCAGGTCCACGGTGGCATGGGGCTCGCCGACGACGTCCCGCTCGCCTCGATGTACGCCCAGGCTCGCGCGATGCGCATATTCGACGGCCCGGACGAGGTTCACATTCGCACCGTGGCCCGCCGCGAGCTCAAGCCGTACCTCTCCTAGAACGTTCCGGAACGAGGGGGCATACGGCCCGATGGAGCGGAGATTCCTCCCTCAATATCCGATTCACTGGCCAGTACAAGTTTCACGTCTCTAATTCGAGGAAGATTACGAGCATGGCACTCAGGCCATATAAACGCACGTAGAAGGCGTGATCGGCCTCCTGCGGGCTCCATTTGCACCTTCCCTCGGTTCCCATGAGGAGGGATCATGGCAGTAGCTCAGGCGAGCCGGTCACGCGCCCGTACGGCGCGGAAGCCGACCACACCCGCCGCGTCCACCGCGCACGCACCGTCAGTCCGGAAGCAGACCGGCCATTCGTTGAAGCTGGACCTTCCGATGATGACCGTGCAGTTTCGGCCGCCGCATGTTCACATGCCTCACGTCAGCCGGCAGGAGGCGGGCCAAGCCATCGACACCGCCAGATCCTTCCTTCCACCGCCTGAGCGCATCGCCTACTACGGAGGGCTCGGCGCCCTGGCTGTGGTGGGGTTGATCGAGTGGCCGGTGGCGGCCGCCATCGGGGTCGGGACGATGATCGCTCAGCGTGCCCGAGGGAAGGGCCGTTCCCCAATCTCCGTACCCCGGACTCCGGCACCCACCGCCCGGGCCGCGAAACCCGCAGCACGAGCCGCAAGAACCACCACCCGGCCCGCAAGCACCACCGCACGAACCACCAAACCCGCAACACGGGCCACAGGCACCACCACACCGGCCGCCAAACCCGCAACGCGAGCCGCAAGCACCACCACACGGGCCGCGAAACCCGCAACACGGACCGCAAGCACCACCGCACGAACCGCGAAACCCGCAACACGGGCCACAGGCACCACCGCACGAACCACCAAACCCGCAACACGAGCCACCAGACCCGCATCCCGGGCCACAGCCACCGCGCGGACAGCCAAACCCACCACACGGGCCACAGGCACCACCGCACGAACCGCGAAACCCGCCTCCAGGGCCACCAAACCCAAGTCCCGGGCCACAGGCACCACCGCACGAACCACCAAACCCGCAACACGGGCCACCAGACCCACATCGCGAACCTCGGCGTCCGCCTCACGGACCACAACCAGATCCCGGACAGCAACCGGATCCCGGACCACGAAACCCGCCTCCAGGGCCACCAAACCCAAGTCCCGGGCCACAGGCACCACCGCACGAACCACCAAACCCGCAACACGGGCCACCAGACCCACATCGCGAACCTCGGCGTCCGCCTCTCGTACCGCGAACTCCGCCTCCAGGGCCACCAGGTCCGCCGCCCGCCCGAAGACCTCGACTCGCAGGAGCGTCTCCAAATGATCACAGTGATGGGGCCGATCGGGCCACGTGTAACCACGGCCTGATCGGCCTCGTCATCTCGTCTGCTGGAGATCCGGAATGTTCGTGCCCCGTCTGCTCTCGCTTCCCGCGGAAACTCTCTGGGGCGCCATGCCCGACGTGATCCGCAACGCCCTGCAGCAGTCCCGGGGGAGGCAGATCTGTCCCGGTGGGCTCCGTATCGACCTGTACGTGATCGGCGGTCCCGGCAGCGGGCGCACGGTGCGACGGCTGGAGAACGCGCTGCTGAAGGTGGAAGGAGTCGAGCGGGCGGAGGTCAACGGTGCCCTCGGGACCGTGTTCGTGGGGTGCGACCCCGGCTCGGTCGACCTGGAGAAGCTGGTGGCGGTCGTCGAGTCGTTCGACGACGGCGACAGCAACAGCAACGACGGCGAGCCGGGCGAGGACGAGGACGAGGAGTTTGATGACGACTCGCTGCCGGGCCCGGCGTTCCTCGTTTCCGAATACGCGGAGCACCGCATCGCCAACCCCGCCAGGAGCCACACGCGCATGGGCATCCGGCTCGGCGCGAGCCTGGTCGGGACGGGTATGGCGCTCGCCGGGCGGGTGACGCACGCGCTGCCGCTCCCTCCGATCATTCCCGCCCTGCTGAGCCTGGCCGAGTCCACCCCGAAGGTCCGCACCGAGCTGGACCGCCGCCTCGGCGTTCCGGCCACCACCTCCCTGCTCGAGACGGCGGACATCGTCACCTACACGCTGGCGCTGCGGCCGCTGGGAATGCTCGTCCAGTCGGCCACCGCCGTCGGCCGCTACCTTGAGGCACGCGACACGCGACGGGCCTGGGAGAGGCACGAGCACGAGCTGGGTTCACGGGAGGGCTCCTACCACCACATCCGCGCGGTCAGGAAACCACGCCCGACCCCCATGACCAGCAGCCCCGTGCGAAGGTTCGAGCACGTCGCGAGCCAGGTGGCGGTGGGCGCCACCGGGCTGACGTACCTCCTCGGCAACAACCGGGAACGGGCCATCGCCATGCTCACCGCGGCGACCCCCAACGCCGCGAAGCTGGGCCGCGAATCCTTCTCCTCCGCGATCGGGCGTGCCCTGGCAAGGCGCGGGGCTGTCGTTCTCAACAGCCGCGCCCTGCGCCACATGGACGGCATCGACACGGTCATCATCGACGCCGACGTGATCGACACGGGTGCCTGGGAGATCGACCGCGTCGTACCCCTCGGCGGTGACGACTCCGACGGGCTGCACGCGCGGCTCTACGCCCTGCTCGACCTCACCGACCCCGGCACGCGGCGGGAACGCGACGGCTGGAAGGCCGAGCCGGTGGCGGGCCCGGCCGGGCTCATCGCGGCGGAAGCCGAGGAGTGGGAGGCTCGGGGGCTCCGGGCCGTCCGCGTGACGAGGCAGGACGTTCCCGTCGCCCTGGTCGGTATGGCGCCACAGGTCGACCCGCTGGCCGACGCGATCGTCGCCGCGGCCAAGGGCACGGGCACCGTGATGCTGGCGGGAGGCGATCCGGGGCTCGGTCTGCGGCTCGGCGTCGACGAGTTCGTACTGGGCGACTCCCATCTGACCCGGTCGGTCCGCGCGCTCCAGGCGGACGGCCACGGCGTCGCCGTGGTGTCGGGACGCCGCATGACCGCGCTGGCCCACGCCGACCTGGGTGTCGGCGTGCTGTCCCGCTCGGGCCGGGTGCCCTGGGACGCGGACGTGATCGGCGAACTCGAGGAGATCCACCTGCTGCTGAGCTGCCTGGCACCGGCGAGGAAGACGAGCGAGCGATGCGCGTGGCTGGACGCCGCGGGAGCGACCACCGGAGGCGCGCTGACCGCCCTGGGGCCGCCGTCGCGGTCACTGGGCAGGGCGCAGCTCTCCAGTGACTGCACGGCGATGGCCGCCATCGTCACGGGCGTGTGGGCGGGCTGGCACGCCGGGCGGGAGACAGCGCCGGTCCGGGTGGACCGGACCCCCTGGCACGCCATGTCGACCAAGGACGTCCTGGCCCTGCTGGGCTCCTCGCCCAGTGGGATCACCGAGGCCGAGGCCACCCGGCGCAGGACCTCGGCGGGATCCACGGGACCTGAGGGTCCCGCCTCGCTGCTCCGCGTGTCCGCCGAGGAGCTGGCCAACCCGCTGACCCCGGTCCTGGCTGCCGGGGCGGGTCTGTCGGCCCTGGTCGGCTCGATCTCCGACTCGGTGATGATAGCCACGGTGGTGCTCGCCAACGCGCTCATCGGAGGGGGCCAACGGTTCACCGCCGATCGGGCGCTGCACCGCCTGACCGAGGAGGTCGCGATCCGCGTGCGGCTGCGCCGCCCCAACGAGGGCATGAGCGTGACGGTCGAGGACCTCGTACCGGGCGATGTGCTCGAACTACGCGCGGGCGACACCGTGCCGGCCGACTGCCGGGTGCTCAGAGCGTCGGGCCTGGAGATCGACGAGGCCGCGCTGACCGGCGAGTCCCAGCTCGTCGCCAAGTCACCCACACCCGTCAACGCGCCCGCCGTCGCCGACCGGAGCTCGATGGTCTACGAGGGTACGACCGTCGCGGCCGGCAGCGGGCTGGCCGTGGTGGTCGCGGCGGGCGAGGCGACCGAGGCGGCCAGGACCGCCAGGCTCGCCAAGGAGGGACCTCCGGCCTCGGGCGTGCAGTTGCGACTGCGGGAGCTGAGCCGCCGGGTCCTTCCAGTCGCGCTCGGCTCCGGCGTCGTCCTGCTGGTCACCGACCTGTTGCGCGGCAGGTCGGTGGTCGAGGCGCTCGCGCCCGCGGTGAGCCTCGCCGTCGCCGCCGTGCCCGAGGGGCTGCCGTTCGTCGCCTCGGTCGCGGAACTCGCCGCCGCCCGGCGGCTGTCGACCCGCAACACCCTGGTGCCCAACCCCTCCACGATCGAGGCCCTCGGCCGGGTGGACGTGCTCTGCTTCGACAAGACGGGGACGCTCACCGAGGGACGCATCAGCCTGCGGTGCGTCTCGGACGGGCAGGACGAACGTCTCGTTGAGGCGTTGACACCCGAGTTGAGGCGCATCGTGGCCGCGGGGCTGCGCGCGAGCCCGCGGCACGACGGGGGACGCCCCATTCCGCACCCCACCGACCGGGCCGTGGTGAACGGGGCCGAGCGGGTGGGCGTGGTACCCGAGGAGGGAGAGGGAGGCTGGGAAAGGGTCGACGAGCTTCCCTTCGAGCCGGGACGCGGTTATCACGCCGTACTCGGCACGAGCGGCTCGGGGCCGCTGCTGAGCGTCAAGGGCGCTCCGGAGGTCGTGGTCACCCGCTGCACGTCCGTACTCCGCGACGGCCTGGTGGTCTCCCTCACGGATTCCCTTGAGGCGGAGCTGGAGAAGGAGCTCGACCAGCTCGCCCGGCAGGGCTACCGGGTGCTCGCGGTCGCGGAGCGCCCCGCCTCCGACCGTCGCGATCTCGACGAGTCCCGCATCCAGGGCCTGTGCTTTCTGGGCTTCCTCGGCCTGGCCGACCCGGTAAGGCCCACGGCGGCCGAAAGCGTCGACCGGCTGACGCGGGCGGGCGTACGCATCGTCATGATCACGGGTGACCATCCGAGCACGGCGGAGGCGATCGGCGCCGAGTTGAACGTGCTGAACGGCGGGCAGATCATGACGGGGCCCGAACTGGACGAGATGGACGACGACATCCTGCTGGAGGCTCTGCCGGATGTGACGGTCTTCGCCAGGACCACCCCGGCCCACAAGGCCAGGATCGTCGGCTGCCTACGCCGGGCCGGCAAGGTCGTGGCGGTCACCGGAGACGGCGCCAACGACGCCCCCGCGATCCGGCTCGCGGACGTGGGGATCGCCCTCGGCTCCCGCGCGACCCCGGCGGCCAGGGCCGCGGCCGACATCGTGGTGACCGACGACCGCATCGAGACGATCGTCGATGCGATCATCGAGGGCAGGGCCATGTGGGGGTCGGTCCGCGACGCCCTGAGCATCCTGCTGGGCGGCAACATCGGCGAGATCGTCTTCACGGTCGGATCCAGCCTGCTCAGCGGCCGGAACGTGCTGAACGCCCGGCAGTTGCTGCTGGTCAACCTGCTCACCGACATGCTGCCCGCGATGGCGGTGGCCGCCAGGCCGCCGACCGCGACCAGTCCGGAGAAGCTGCTGGAGGAGGGTCCGGAGGCCTCGCTGGGAGCCTCCCTGACCCGTGACATCTACCTGCGGGCCGCCACCACGGCGAGCGCGGCGGGCGCGGCCTGGGCGATCGGCCGGATGACCGGCACGCGCAGGCGGGCGGACACGATCGGACTGGTCGCGCTGGTGTCGACGCAGCTGCTGCAGACCCTGGCCCTGGGCAGCCGGGACCGCACCGTGGTGCTGGCCTCGCTCCTGTCCCTCGGCGTTCTGGGCATGACCGTCTCGGTTCCCGGGCTCTGCCGGTTCTTCGACTGCCGCCCCCTCGGGCCCGTGGGGTGGATCATCGCGCTGGGCAGTGCCGCCGCCACCACGGCCGCCGGGGTCGCCTTCCAGGCATCCAACCGCAGGATGTCACCGAACGTTCACCAAACGGTAATCTGCCAGCCGGTGACTTAGTCATGTTTGGCGTGGATTATCGCATTAAGCGATCCTTCTCCCTGTGAGGTTGTTATGTCCGGATTCCTCTCCACGGTGCTCGCCAAGACGGCGGTCATGCTGATCGAAGCCCTTCTCATGCGCGTCATCCAGTCGCTCGTCATCTCGCTGGCCAGGACCGGCAGGCTCCAGGCCGCCTGACCCGGTCTCGCGGCACGGACCCGGCCGTGACCACAAGGAGACCGTGACCGGGAACACGACCGTGACCGGAAGCACGACCGTGACCGGAAGCACGACCGTGACCACGGCGACCGGGGCCCATGCCGCGGTCGCGACCGGAAGCTCGCTCAGCGGGCCCGCGCGTTGATGAGCCGGGCGACCTTGAGATGCCCGGCCGAGCGCAGTACCCGCTCGGCCCTGGCCACCTCGGCGACCGGTGCCCTCTCCAGCAGGCCGTGGGCGGCCTTCAGCTTCAGCAGGCGCCGGACGGACTGGTCGAGCCGCGCCTCCGAGATCTTCCCGGACTTCACGGCGGCCAGCAGCGCCCGATGGGCCTCGCGGTAGTCCGGCGGCATGAGCAGCAGGTCGACCCCGGCCTGGATCGCACGCACCGCCACCTCCCCGTCGCCGTACCTCTTGCGTACCCCCGCCATGTCCAGCGCGTCTGTCGAGACGACCCCGTCGAAGCCGAGCTTCTCCCGAAGCAGCCCGGTCAGGATCGGCCTGGAGAGGGTGGCGGGATCACCTGAGGGGTCGAGCTTCGGCATGACGACGTGCGCACTCATGATCGCGTCGACGTCCTTGCCGATGGCGGCTGCGAAAGGCGGGGCGTCCAGCCTTTTCCACTGGGACAGTGAGTGCCTGATCACCGGTAGACCGGTGTGGCTGTCGACGTTGGTGTCGCCGTGGCCGGGGAAGTGCTTGGCAGTGGCCGCGATCCCCGCGTCGTGGAAGCCCTGGACCGCGGCGGCGACCATCGGCACGACCTTCTTCGGGTCCGAGCCGTACGCGCGCGGGCCGATCACCGGGTTGCGCGGGTTGATGTTGACGTCGGCGACGGGGGCGAAGTCGAGGTTGATGCCCAGGGCGCGCAGCTCGGTGCCCGTCACCTCCGCGGCCCGGCGGGCCAGCGAGGGGTCGCCGGTCGAGCCGACGACGGAGGCTCCTGGAAGGTCGGTGACCAGCGGGGCGAGCCGGGAGACCCTGCCGTTCTCCTGGTCCGCGCCGATCAGCAGCGGGATCTCCGGCGACGCCTCCTGCAGCCCGTTGGTCAGCGCCACGACCTGCCTGACGTTCTTGACGTTGCCCGCCCAGGGGAACAGGATCACCCCGCCGGGACGGTAGCGGGCGACCATCTTCGCCGGGGTGTCCACGCCGAACCGCGCCTGGTTCTCCCCCGACACCGTGTCGGCCGCCTCGCCGTACAACACCGGCATGAAGAGCTGGCCGACCTTCTCCTCCAGGCTCATCGAGGCGAGGACGGTCTCCACGCCGGTCTGCTCTGCCGCCCCGGGCTCTGCCGCCCCGGGCTCTGCCGTCCCGGGCTTCGCCGTCCCGGAAGGCTCGGCCGCCGAGTTCGTGGGCTCCGCCGGGGCCGCGTTCGCGGACGCCTCACCGCCCCGGGCCGCACCGGACGCCTGTGAAGCGGTCCTTCCGGTGTCGGCACACCCGGCCGCCATCGTCGCGATCACTGCGATCCCCGTCACACGCATCCACCGAACCATGCCTCTTACGCTATCCGGGCGAACGCCCCGGTGCCCGCGCAGCAAACCGTCCGGCGCCCCCGGGGCACCTCCGCTCACGGCGCCGACGCGATGTCCGCCAACCGGTCGAGAAGCTCCTCGGCGCCCTCACCCTCTGCCCTGATCACCACCACCTCCCCCCTCCTGACATCGAGTGCGAGGACCGACAGGATGCTCTTGGCGTTCACCGGCAGGCCGGCCCCCTTGGCGATGGTGACGTCCAGGGACGCCTTAGTCGCCGTCTGCACGAACGTCGCGGCGGGCCGGGCGTGCAGGCCGACCTTCGACATGACGGTGACATGGCGCTCGGCCACGTGTTCCTCCTCAGAGTCGACCGTGCGGTCTAGACCGCACGGCGTATTTTTCTTCCACTGTGCCATCTGATGACCTCAACGACTTCCCCAGTGCCATCTGATGACCTCAACAACTTCCCCTATGCCCTCTGATGACCTCAACAACATTTCACATTCTTCGCCATTTTCCGGTTCCGCGGACCGTCAGGCCGGATCGCCCCACTCGAAGAGCCGGTCACCGGCGTCCACGACCCCCTCGGCGAGGCCGGTGACGGCGCTCGCGACGGCGTCCAGCGCCACGACCGGGCAGATCGGGCGGCGCCCACCCGCTTCGATCCCGGCCGGATCCCACGCCACCACCGGCTGCCCGGCGCTCACCCGGTCGCCCTCCGCGACCAGCGGTTCGAAACCCTCGCCCCTGAGCTGGACCGTGTCGATGCCCAGGTGGACGAGGACTCCCCTGTCGTCGTCGCCGACGACCACGAACGCGTGCGGGTGCAGCTTGACGATGGTGCCCGCGATGGGAGAGAACACCCGGCCGGGCGCCCTGTCCGGCTCGATCGCCATGCCGGGCCCGACCAGGCCCTCGGAGAAGACCGGGTCGGGTACCGAGTCGAGTCTCACGGCCACCCCCGTGACCGGCGCCAGAACCGTGGTCACCGCACTCCCCTCGGCATGCCTCCGTCCGCGAGAACACCTCCCTCAGCCGATGATGTCCTCGATGTCGCCGGCGATCATGTCGGCCTCGGGACCCACCACCACCTGCACGACGCAGCCCGCCACCATCACGCCGTGCGCGCCGGCCGCCCGCAGGGCCGCCTGGTCGACCTTGGAGGCGTCACGCACCTCGGTGCGGAGCCGGGTGATGCACGGTTCGATCTCGATGATGTTGTCCACACCACCGAGTCCAGCGATGATCGCGTCGGCGTCGGCCGCCATGTCGCCCTCCAGTTGTGATCACCCTGTCCCCAGGGCTATGGGCAGGCTAGGGGAGGTACCGCGATCAGTCGGTCTGAGTCACCTTGTTGAGACCGCGAGGGGCGTCCGGGTCGATCCCCAGCCTGCGCGCGAGCGCCTCGGTGAGCAGCTGACCGGGGACGATCAGGCCCAGCGGCGCGACCCATTCGGGGAGGTCGGGGCCGTTCAGCGCGGCGGTGGAGACCGAGGAGAGCGCGGTACCGCCGCCGACCGTGTAGGCCGAGGCGCCCGCGCCGGTCACCCGCTCGGCGAGCGCCACGGTGCCGGCCAAGGTCGGCCCCTCGCCCGCCGCGACCAGGATGGCCGGGGTGTCGGAGTCGACCACGGCGATCGGGCCGTGCAGCAGGTCCGCGTACGACAGGCCCATGGCGTGCAGGTAGCACGCCTCCTTGAGCTTGAGCGCCAGCTCCAGCGCGGTGGAGAAGGCCAGCCCCCGGCCGGAGACCACGACGCCCGGCTTGTCCGCCAGGCCCTCGACGATCGCCTCCATGTCGCCCGGGTCGTCGACCAGCTTCTCGACTGCGTCCGGGACCCGTCGCAGGTCGCCGGGGTCGACGTCCGCACCGAGGCCGAGGGCGAGCACGGCGAGGGCGGCGAGCTGGGTGGTGTAGGTCTTGGTGGCGGGGACGGCCTTCTCCTCGCCCGCGACCGTGCACAGGGCGAGGTCCGCGGCCTGGGCCAGGGGGCTCTGCTCGCCGCCGTTGGTGATGGCCACGGTCCTGGCACCACAGTCCTTCGCCCAGGCGAGGGTCTCGACGATCTCCTCGGTCCTGCCCGACTGGGAGAGTGCGACGGCCAGCACACCGTCGAGGTCCAGCCTGCGCCGGTAGGTGGTGGCGATCGAGGGAGCGGCGAGCGTGGAGAGCCTGCCCGTGTGCGCCTCGGCCAGGTAACGGCCGTAGACTGCGGCGTTGTCGGAGGTGCCACGGGCGATGAACAACAGCTGGCGGGTCTGCCCCGCGAGCCGCTCCACCTCCCCGACCCTGGGGAGGAGGGCGTCAAGCGTGGCTCGCAACGCGGCGGGCTGCTCGGCGATCTCGCTGCGCATCTTGGTCGTCATCTCGCGCTCATCCTTCGGCTCGGACGGACGAGATCGGGCCGTTATCGATCCGTCTCCGGTCCGTACGTTGACACCCTTTTCCGGCCTGTGGTCTAGTCCGGACTAGACCAGTACGAACCATAACTCATTTAGACATCCCAGATCGAGAGGGGAGGATCCCGTGGCCCAGATCGATCCGGACAGCCCGGTGCCCAAGTACTTCCAGCTACGGGAGATACTGCTCGATCTCATCGAGAACAACGAGCTGGCGATCGGTACGGCGATCCCGTCCGAGCGCGAGCTCTGCCAGCGCTTCGGACTGTCCCGCATGACCGTCCGGCAGGCCGTCGACCACCTGGTCTCCGAGGGCAGGCTCCAGCGGGTCGCGGGCAAGGGCACCTTCGTGGCCCGCCCCAAGATCGAGATGGCCCTGCGGCTGACCTCCTTCAGCGAGGAGATGCGCACCAGGGGCATGGAACCCGGCTCCCGTGACCTGGACCGCCGGGTGGTCAGGGCCAGCGCGCACCTGGCCAGGGAGCTCGGCATCCAGCCGGGCGACGAGGTCCACTTCATCGAACGGCTGCGGACCGCGGCGGGCGAGCCCATGTGCATCGAGCGGGCCCACATTCCCGTCTCCATCGCGCCCGACCTCGACACCCACGGCCTGACGGGCCGCTCCCTCTACGCCCTTCTGGAGACCCGTTACGGCCTGGTGCTCGATGCCGGCGAGCTCACCATCGACGGCGGCATCGCCGACCCCGGTGACGCCGACCTGCTGAAGCTGCCACGCGGCGGGGCCGTGCTGCTGCTACAGCGGCGCTCCTTCGCGGGAGGTGTCTGCGCCGAACTCGGGGTCTCCACCTATCGCGCCGACCGCTACCAGCTCCGTACGATCCTGGAGCTACCGACTCGCCGCGCCTGACCCCCTGCCCTTCGCCGCACTCCTCCCTTCCACCCCCTGGAGGAAAGCCCGATGAGTCCCCCCTCGGCGGACGCGGGCCTGCCCGCCGCCCACCGGTCCGGGTCCGCCGCGATGAGCGTGCTCCAGCGCCTGGGACGTTCTCTGATGCTGCCGATCGCGGTCCTGCCGGCCGCCGGCCTGCTGTTCAGGCTCGGACAGGACGACCTCCTCGGCCGGACCGACAGCGTCCTGCTCGACGATGTGGCCCGTGTCGTCGGCACCGCGGGCGGAGCGCTCTTCGACAACCTGCCCATCCTGTTCGCGATCGGTGTCGCCATCGGGTTCGCCCGCAAGGCCGACGGCTCCACCGCCCTGGCTGCGCTCGTCGGCTATCTGGTCTTCCACGCCGTCAGCATGAACATGTTCTTCATCCTCTTCGACGCCGACCTGAGGGAGTCCATCACCACGGAGGTGTTCGAGCGGGCCACCCCGGGCGTTCCCGACGTGGTGCTCGACCTCGGCGCGCAGAACCCGACCAGGGTGCTCGGCGGCATCGTCATGGGCCTGGTCTCGGCACTGCTCTGGCAGCGCTACCACCGCACCAAGCTGCCGACCTGGCTGGCCTTCTTCGGCGGGCGCCGCCTGGTGCCGATCCTCACCGCCTTCGCCGGGCTGGTGATCGGGGTGTTCCTTGGCCTCGTCTGGCCGGTGCTCGGCGGCTGGGTCCGCGCCTCCGGGACCTGGCTCGCCTCCAACAGCGAACTCGGCGCCGGGGTCTACGGCATGGTCAACCGCGCCCTGCTCCCGCTCGGTATGCACCACATCGTCAACAACGTGATCTGGACCCAGGTCCCCGAGTGCGTGGTCGACGGCAAGAAGCTCGCCGGGGACCTGATCTGCTTCAACAACGGCGCCGTCGGCTACGGCGGATTCGAGGCCGGTTTCTACCCGGTCCTCATGTTCGGCCTGCCGGCCGCCGCGATCGCCATCTGGCGGGCCGCACCGCCGCACCGGCGCACCGCGGTCGGCTCGATCATGATCTCCGCGGCGCTCACCGCCTTCCTCACCGGGATCACCGAGCCGATCGAGTTCGCCTTCATCTTCGTGGCTCCGGTGCTGTTCGTGATCCACATCGTGCTGACCGGCATCTCCATGGCCCTCGCCTCCGCCCTGGGTGCCAAGCTCGCCTTCGGCTTCTCCTCGGGGCTGATCGACCTCGGCCTGTACGGGACCGCACCCAACGCCCAGGGGATACCGATCATCATCGTGATGGGGCTGGTCTACGCGGTGATCTACTACTCCGTGTTCAGCTTCCTGATCAGGAGACTGAACATCATGACCCCCGGTCGCGAGCCCGAACCCGACGTCGACTCCGGCGAGTCGGCCGTACCTCCAGGCACGGCGCCGGGTGGTCCTGACGCCGGGCCGTCCGGCTCCTGAACGACCCGCCGAGTGGTTTCGGCCGTCCAGCGAAGATCACGACTCGGGCCGGAACCCGCTTCCCTCGGGAATGGACCACTCCAGCCCAAGGTCACCTTCTCCGCCCCAAGGGAGGAAACAACCCGGATTTTCAGAAAGTTGGCGGACCACGTATCTGGGCAGCGGGCCGGAAACTCCTTCATGCGTCAGTTTCCCCGCCCGTAAGCCGAGCACAATCGGAGTCCCCATGTCGCCCCCACGACGTCCGGCACCACTCCCCCGGATCGCGCCGTCACCCGCCGCCGAGCCACCCTACGACGATGACCGCCCCGCGACAGACACCCCGGCCATGCCTCCGTACGTGCAGGGAACCCTGGCCCTCACCCTCGAACCCGAGGTGCCGGCACCTCCGACCGGGAAGCCGCTGATCTGGGGCCCGCCGGGGGCGATCCCCGACGAGCGGCGGCTGCGGGCACTCGCGCAGGCCGTCGCCGAGATCCTGTCCGGCAGGCGGCCCCCGGCGAGCGTCTCCTGTCACATGACCGGCAGGGCCCAGGCCGAGCTGGCCAGGAGCGGGAAGATCATCAACAGCGCGCGCCCGCCCCGGGCGGGCAGAGCCCATGTCTCCCAGCCCGAGGACGGGGTGGTGGAGATGTGCGCCGTGGTCGACTGCGGTGACCGCTCGCGCGTCCTGGCGCTGAGGCTGGAGCGCAGGGGCGTGCGGTGGCTGTGCACCGAGTTCGAGACGACGCCCTGACACGCCGCAGGGCCCGCACCACGTGTGCGGGCCCCGCAGGCGGCGATCAGGTCTCGACGTGCCTGGGGTCGCCGTGGCAGCGCTTGTACTTCTTGCCGGAACCGCAGGGGCACGGGGCGTTGCGCTCGACGTTGCCGTACGCGTCACGCTCGGCCTTGCTGCTGATCCGGGTGTGCTCCACCTCACCGCTCTCGCCCGGAGCCGTGTACTCCAGCTCGGTGGGACGCTGCGGGCCGCGCAGGCCGCGGGCGATGATCGAGCGGGTCTCCGCGACCGCCGCGTCCTCGGCGGGGTCGGCCTCCTCGACGATCGGGTTGCTCTGCACCTCGACCTCAAGGTTGAACAGGTAACCGACCGATTCCTCCTTGATGCCCTCAAGCATCTGGGAGAACATCTCGAAGCCCTCGCGCTGGTATTCGATCAGCGGGTCGCGCTGGGCCATCGCGCGCAGGCCGATGCCCTCCTGAAGGTAGTCCATCTCGTAGAGGTGCTCGCGCCACTTGCGGTCGAGAACCGACAGGATGACGCGGCGCTCCAGCACCCGCATGCCGTCCGGGCTCATGGCCTGCGCGTTGATCTCCTCCTCGCGACGGTCGTAGGCGGCCATCGCGTCGGCCTTCACCCGCTCGGTGAGGATCTGGGCGGTGAGCTCCTCGCGGCCTCCCACCTCCTCGATGAGCTCATCCGCGGTGATGCCGATCGGGTAGAGCTGGCCGAGTGCCTTCCACAGCTTGTCGAGGTCCCACTCCTCGGCGAAGCCCTCCGCGGTGGCACCCGCGATGTACTCGTCGATCACGTCGTTGACGAAGCCGCGAATCTGCTCGTGCAGGTCCGCGCCCTCCAGCACCCGGTGGCGCTCGGCGTAGATCACCTTGCGCTGCCGGTTCATGACCTCGTCGTACTTCAGAACGTTCTTGCGGATCTCGAAGTTCTGCTGCTCGACCTGATGCTGGGCGGAGGCGATGGCCTTGGAGACGATGCCCGACTCGATCGGGACGTCGTCCGGGATGTTGAGGCGCGTCATGATCATCTCGACCCTGGCCGAGTTGAACAGGCGCATGAGGTCGTCCTCGAGCGAGAGGTAGAAGCGCGACTCGCCCGGGTCGCCCTGGCGGCCCGAACGGCCGCGGAGCTGGTTGTCGATGCGCCGCGACTCGTGCCGTTCGGTGCCCAGGACGTAGAGGCCACCGAGTTCGGTGACCTCGTCGTGCTCGGCCTTCACGGCCTCCTTGGCCTTCTCCAGCGCCTCGCCCCAGGCCTTCTCGTACTCCTCCGGGGTCTCGACCGGGTCGAGGCCGCGGCTGCGCAGCTCCAGGTCGGCGCGGAAGTCGGGGTTGCCGCCGAGCATGATGTCGGTGCCTCGACCGGCCATGTTGGTGGCCACCGTGACGGCGTGCTTGCGGCCCGCCTCGGCGATGATCGCGGCCTCACGGGCGTGGTTCTTGGCGTTGAGGACCTCGTGCTTGACGCCCTTGCGCTTGAGCTCCTTGGCCAGGCGCTCGGACTTGGCGACGCTCGTGGTGCCGACCAGGACCGGCTGGCCCCTCTCGTAGCGCTCCTTGATGTCCTCGACGCTGGCCAGGAACTTGGCGTCCTCGGTCTTGTAGACCACGTCGGCCTGGTCCTTGCGGATCATCGGCCGGTTCGTCGGGATCGGGACGACACCGAGCTTGTAGGTCTGGTGGAACTCGTTGGCCTCGGTCGCCGCGGTGCCGGTCATGCCGGAGAGCGTCTCGTAGAGGCGGAAGTAGTTCTGCAGCGTGATCGTGGCGAGAGTCTGGTTCTCGTCCTTGATCTTGACGCCTTCCTTCGCCTCGATGGCCTGGTGCATGCCCTCGTTGTAGCGGCGGCCGTGCAGGACGCGACCGGTGAACTCGTCGACGATCAGGACCTCGCCGTCGACGACGATGTAGTCCTTGTCCTTCTTGTAGAGTTCCTTGGCCTTCAGCGCGTTGTTGAGGAAGCCGACCAGGTGGGTGTGCTCGGGCTTGTAGAGGTTCTCGATGCCGAGCCAGTCCTCGACCTTCTCCACACCGGACTCGAAGATGCCGACCGTGCGCTTCTTCTCGTCGACGGCGTAGTCGCCGGTGTTCTCCTCGCCGTCCTTGCCCTCGGTGCCCCTGCGAAGCCGGGGGACGATCTTGGCGAACTCGGAGTACCACTTGCCGGACTGCTCGCCGGGCCCTGAGATGATCAGCGGCGTCCTGGCCTCGTCGATGAGGATCGAGTCGACCTCGTCGACCACGGCGAAGTGGTGACCGCGCTGCACGCACTCTTCCAGCGACCACGCCATGTTGTCACGCAGGTAGTCGAAGCCGAACTCGTTGTTCGTGCCATACGTGATGTCGGCGTTGTACTGCCTGCGGCGCTCGTCGGCGGGCATGTTGGCCAGGATCACGCCGACCTCGAGACCGAGGAAACGGTGGATGCGGCCCATCTCGTCGCCGTCCCGCTTGGCCAGGTAGTCGTTGACCGTGATGACGTGGACGCCCTTGCCCGAGATGGCGTTGAGGTAGGTGGGCAGCGTGCAGGTGAGGGTCTTGCCCTCACCGGTGCGCATCTCCGCGATGTTGCCCATGTGCAGGTTGGCCCCGCCCATGATCTGCACATCGAAGTGGCGCTTGCCCAGCACGCGCCGGGAGGCCTCACGAACGGTGGCGAAAGCCTCGGGGAGCAGGTCGTCGAGGGACTCGCCGTCGACGTAGCGCTGCTTGTAGTCGGCGGTCAGCGCGCGAAGCTCGGCATCGGTCAGGCTCGTGAAGTCGTCTTCAATGGAGTTGACCTGGTCGGCGATCCGCTTGAGCTTACGCAGAAGCTTGCCTTCGCCGGCGCGAAGAATCTTATCGAGAAAGGCTGGCACTTTAGGTAAAGCTCCTCGCAGGTCTTCCGCGGCCGGACCGGCCCGGCTGAGGACGAGACATGGTTCTCCGCTGCCATCGTAGGCGGTTCCGCCACCAGACACAGCCACCCTGAAAGACGCTCTTGCGGCCTGTGGAGTTCCTTGCCCGCTTCTTTGAGAGAGTACGACCGAGCTCCAAAGGGTATGTCGTCTTTTGCCCTGTCCGCAGCTGGTAGTCGTGTGAAGACGGCACCACCCCGGGGATGTTCAGGGATGTTCAGACACCGGCATAGCATTTTTGTCGGTGTCAGGCGCTAGCCTCAGCCGCACACCGTGTTGTCTTCCCCCGGGGCGGTCAATGAAGCTCTCCCTCTCCTCAGACGAGGCCCGCCGCGTCATCCTGCGCGCCCAGGGGTTCCTCGGCGCGCAGTCCCGGCGCGGCGGCGCGGGCGCGGCCCTGCGCCGCCTGGGGGCCGTCCAGCTCGACACGATCTCCGTGCTGGCCCGCTCCCACGAACTGGTCGCGTACGCACGCCTCGGCGCGGTCGGCAGGGCGGAGGTCGAGCGGGCCTACTGGGACGAGCCCGCCAGGGCCTTCGAGTACTGGTGTCATGCCGCCTGTGTCCTGCCGATCGACGACTGGCCGCTGTACGCCTTCAGGCGGAGGTATTTCCGGGCCAGGAAGTTCCGCTGGCACGAGGTGCCCGACAGTGTCGAGGCGGTGCTGCGGCGGGTCCGCGAGAACGGCCCGATCACCACCGCCGACATCGGCGGCGCCAAGAAGGGCGGCCCGTGGTGGGACTGGTCCGACTCCAAGATCGCCATTGAGTGGCTGCTCGACACCGGCGAGGTCGTCTGCACGCGCAGGGTGGGCTGGCGCCGCGTCTACGACCTGGCCGAGCGCACGGTTCCCGCACACCTGCTGGCCGAGGAGCTTTCCGACACCGAGTGCGTCACCCGGCTCGCCGGGATCGCCGGGCGCGCGCTCGGTGTGGCCACCCGCGCCGACCTCGTCGACTTCCTGCGTCTGAAGGCGCCCGCGGCGCTGCTGCTCGACGGCTGCCTGCGCGACGGGTCCGCCGGGCTGGTCCCCGTCCGCGTCCCCGAATGGCCCGAGCGTGCCGCCGACGCCTGGGCCGATCCCGTCGCGCTGGAGACCGGGCCCAGGGGCCGTCACCGTACGACCCCGCTCTCCCCGTTCGACTCCCTTGTCTGGGATCGCGCGCGCACCGCCCGCGTGTTCGGTTTCAACCACCGGCTTGAGGCGTACGTTCCCAGGGAGAGGCGTGTCCACGGTTACTTCACGATGCCGGTCCTGGCCGGAGGCCGGCTGATCGGGCGCGTCGACCCCGCCCGCGAGGGTGCCACGCTGGTGGCCCGCCAGGTGAGCCTTGAACCCGGCGTCACGCCCGGCAGGGGCGCGACCTGGATGGCCGAGGCGCTCTGGGAGGCGGCGAGCTGGGTCGGCTGCGACGCCGTCCGGGTCGAGCGGGTGGATCCTCTGCTGGCCGGCCCCCTTCAGGACGCCCTGGGCCGGGCGCGCTGAGCCATCGGTCCAGTGGGCCGCCGAGGCACCGGGAGGCACCGGCCGCCGCGCCCGCTCGGCGGCACGGGTGCGGTGACCGTCCTGCGGTCACCGCACCGGGGCGGATCAGGTGATCTCAAGCATCCGCTCACGGACCGCGTAGACCACCGCCTCCATCCGGGAGTGGAGCTGGAGCTTGTCCAGGATGTTCCTGACGTGGTTCTTCACTGTGTTCTCGGAGATGAACAGCTGCTTGGCGATCTCGCGGTTGTTCATCCCCTTCGCGACCAGACGGAGCACCTCCATCTCCCGCTCGGTCAGGCGCGGGACGGGGAGCTGCGGGGGCCGCTCGGCCTCCTTGCGGCTCATGTTGGCGAACTCACTGATGAGTTTGGCGGCCATCGCCGGATTGATCAGCGACTGCCCTTCGTGGACGCCGCGTACGGCCTCCGGCACCTCGTCGAGCTGGACGTTCTTCAACAGGTAGCCGGTGGCACCCGCCTTGATCGCCTCGAAGAGATCCTCTTCCTCGTCACTCACGGTCAACATGATGATCCGCGTACTCGGTACCGAGGCCTTGATCTCACGAGTGGCCTCGATACCGCTCCTGCGTGGCATCCGGACGTCCATGAGCATGACATCCGGAGTGAGGCGGTCGGCGAGTTCGACCGCTTCCTGCCCGTCGCTCGCCTCGCCGACAACCTCGATGTCCGTCTCCGCGGCCAGCGCCATCTCCAGACTGCGACGGATCAGCGCGTGATCGTCAACGATCAGCACGCGGATCGGTTCGCCGTGCCCGGTCGGGCTGGTTGCGTCGTCGGGTTCCGTCACGCCTCCTCCTCGGGGGGCCAGAGCCGGTGGACCGCCATGATTACACGGGTTTCATGGTCCTCGGTTGGTCGGAGAGGATCTTTGAGCGCGTTCGTCAGGGCTCGACGAGCCGCAGCACGCCGTAGTTGTACCCCTGACGCAGGTATACGACGCTCGGCTGCCCGCTCTCCTTGTCACGGAATAGGTAGAAGTCGTGTCCCACCAACTCCATCTCGAGAAGTGCCTGGTCGATCGTGATGGGATCGGCCTTGTGGAACTTCTCCCTGACCATCAGCGGCCCATCCCCGTCCATCTGGATCGGGATGATGTCCTTGTCCTCGGGAGGTTCGGCTTCGGCCTGCTCGGTGAACGACCGGGCCGGGGCGCTTTCGAACGTCTCCGCGAGCGCGGTGGCCGTCAGTTCGGCGACCGAAGGAGGGCAGTGGTTGCCGTGGTGGATCTTCCTGCGGTCGGCGAGGCGCCGCAGCCGTCCTTCGAGCTTGCCGAGTGCGATGTCAAGGGCGGCGAAACGGTCGTCGGCCGAGGCCTCCGCCCGGACCGCTGGACCACGTGAATGGATGGTGAGCTCAACACGCTCTCGCTGATCGACGATACGGGGATTACGTTCTTTGGACACCTCCACGTCAACGCGAATGAGCTTGTGATCCAAACGCTCGATCCTGGCCAGCTTGGTGTTCACGTGGTCACGGAATCGGTCACTCACTCCGGTGTGCCGACCCTTGACGATGATCTCCATGCACAGCCCCCTTCGAATCTCGACGGTGGTATTTCGGCACCCGCTCGGCCGACCTGGTCTTCGTCCCCACATCCGCCTGCTGAGGGTTTCGCAGCTCTTTGCCACTACATGCCCTTCTCTTCTGGCGAGGAACATCTGGCTCCCCGGGAAGGCAGGACTTACCTCTAAGCCGCACCGTGATCGATCGACGAAAAGTCGTCTTACGTGGACCGTTTGGCCTGCGGCTGGCATCGGCTAGCCGGGCCGGCCTCCTGTCGGAGGTCGGTCCGGCGCAACCACGGACCCGAGCGGGTGCCATGGCTCAGACGCTATCCGCATCCCGGCCGAATGTCAGCTTGGTGGTCGGGCCGAAAATCACTTTGTGTGGTTCACGGCCGGGCTGCCGATCTTCAAAGACCCCTGCCCCACGCGCGGGCACCGCCGGGTGTGAGGGCTTCTCACATCCGTTGAGCAGCTCAGAAGGCACGATCGAGACAGTGATGTGTGGCGCCGGAGTGAGACGGGGCGTCAAATCGCCCCTTACTCTCCGTCATGGTTGTGAGTTCGGACTCTCCGGCGTGTAGCGGCGACCGTGGCGGCGAGGGAAGGCGTCACGCCCACCTCGCGCATCGCCCTCGCCGCCTCCGCGAGCGTCGCCCCGGTGGTGACGATGTCGTCGACCAGCACAATCACCTCTGTGCCACCCCAGGATCGCGGCACAGGCGCGTTGCGGCCGAGCGTGACAGAGAAGGCCGCGGACAGGTTCTCGGCCCGCTGGAGGGAACTCAGCCCCGCCTGGTCGGCGACACGGCGACGCTGGGCGAGAACCCTCGCCACCGTCGCGGGCCAGCCGGCCTGGCGGAGGCAACCGGCCGCCAGCTCCGCGAGCCGGGCCACCGGGTCGTGCCCGCGTCGCCTCAAGGCCGGGCGGGCGCTGGGCACCGGCACGAGCAGCACCGGCCGCTCACCGGCCGCCGTGGCGACGGCCAGGGCCAGCGCCCCGGCCAGGGGAGAGGCGAGGGCCGTGCGGCCGCGCTCCTTGTAGGCGATGACCGCCCGCCGCACGGCGGGGGTGTACTCGGCCGCCGACCAGCACTCCGGCAGGCCCGGCGGGGCGGGGTCGGGCATCCGGCGCGCGGGCCTGCCGTGCAGCTCGGCCGCGCAGCGGGGACAGACGAGGGAGCCCGGCGCGTCGCATCCGGCGCAGCGGGGCGGCAGGATCAGGTCGAGCATGGCGGTCGTCACCCGTCCAAGATGTCATGTCACACCGACAAAAAGCCCAGCCCAGGGCACCGGCGGGGATCCCCGCCCCGCTGCGAGAGGCCGGAGGCGGCCCGCGGCGAAGGCGGTTCAGCCCAGGGGGAAGGCCGGCGAGGACGGGCCGTTCTCCGTGAAGTCCGTCGAACCGGTCTCGTTCTTGACCAGCGGTTCCCACTTGGTGGAGTTCCAGTACAGGACCTGCCGGTTGTCCTGGTCGTCCTTGGCTCCGGCCAGCAGGATGCCGTCCAGCGCGGTGATGCTCTCTATCCCTATCCGCGAGTCGAAGGCCAGGGGCTTCGGCTCGGCGGTGACCGACGCCTCCAGCAGCTCCGACTTACCGGTGAGCGCGTAGAGGGTCTTGCCGTCCTTCCAGGCGATGTCCTCGATCGTCCGCTTGTTCTCACTGTCCACCACGACCTGAAGGTTGGTGATGCGCGTGTTCTCCCGCTCACCGATGACGGTGCCGACGTGGACCTGCTCGCCCAGCCCGTCCTTGACGACCACCGCGACGTGCACGCCGTCCCGCGCGACCTTCAGCGACTTGACGTAGACCGTCTCCAGGTCGGGGGCCGACACCCGGTAGCGGTGCTTGTTGTCGCCGTCGTGCCGGGTCACGATCGAGGCGTGGTCGTTGGGCCGGTCGACGGTCCAGAGCGTGTGGTGGCGGTCCCAGGACGGCGGGATGAGGGATTCGCCGGTGGTCCACACCCGCCACTCGCCGCCCGCGGCGAGCGGCGCGACGGAGACGCTCCTGCCGTCCCGGGAGAGCGCCGCCACCTGCTGCACCGACTGGCCGCTGATCGCCGGGCGGGTGAGCCCGCTCTCCTTCTGGCCGGCCCTGCCCGGCACGGGTCGCCCGACGTTCTCCTTGTCCAGCAGCCAGAGCGCGCCGTCGGCGAGATAGAACGAGGCGGCGGTGTCGGGGCTCGTCCACGGGTCGAAGTTCGACTGCTCCTGGGCGTCGATCTGCAGAGGCGTGTCGGCGTAGTACGACTCGCCGTTCACCTTGACCTCGAAGCCCCAGCCGCCCTGGGTGAGCGCGGTGAGCGTCGCGGCCAGCTGGGCCGACATCGGGTCGATCAGGCCGGGGTCCACCCGCTCGGTGAGGTCGACGACGACCCGGTTGTTCTCGGTGGTGACGTCGATGAGCTCGGTGCCGGCGAAGGCGGAGCGCACCGCGCCCTTGAGGGAGCTGCTCGGCCCCCGAAGCAGCCGCTCCACGGTCGTCTTGGCGAAGTTGGCGCCCGGGTCGATCGGTACCCGCACCTGATCGACCACCAGCCCCTTCCACTGGGAGTCGAGAAAGTAGAGATCCACGGGGAGGTAGCCGCGGGCGACGTCGGCCTCGGAGAGCAGGAGACCGTCGGGGGCCGCGCTGATGCGCCACTCCCCGCCCGCGTCCTTGGCGAGCGTGAAGGGCTGATTCAGGAGACCGCCGCTCGGACGGTAGCGACCGTCCTGATCGATGACGGCGGTTTTGGTGCCCTTGAGCGTGACCTGGGCATGCTTGTCCTCATCCCGCAGCGGCGCGAACCTCTCGTAGTCGCCCTGCCGGTAGACCGTGACACCGCTGTGCGGGTTCCACTTGTCCGCGAAGTCGTCGGTGAGGTATTCGCGGGCGACCCGGAAGTCGGGGTCGTCGGGGCTCGCCATCGCGGCGCGGAAGCCGGTGACGACCTCCTGGGGCGACCACGCGGCCTTCGGCGGCATGGCGATGACCCGCGCGTATGGGTTGTCCAACGGGTTGCCCTTGCGCTCGTTGTCGACCGCGACGACGGACTTGCCCCCGGTGGGGATGACCGAGCAGGCGGTCACCCCGAAGACCAGGGCGACGGCCAGGGCGACGGCCAGGGTCGCCGTCCCCGCCTTCCGCATGCTCTCAGCCGGCATCGCGTCCCCCGTCGGCCACCGCCGGCGACAGCACCGGCGTCATGTGTCCCCGCCACGTGCGGCGCATCTCCACCTCCGGCGGGACCAGCGGCAGCGGCGAGCCCCGAAGCACCGCCCCCGCCACCCTGGGCAGCGAGAGCCGGAACTGCGCCCCCTCCCCGTGCGAGCCCCAGGCCTGCAGCCAGCCGCCGTGCAGGATGGCGTCCTCCCTGGAGATGGCCAGCCCAAGGCCCGTACCGCCGATTGTGCGCGCCCGAGACGGGTCGGCCCGCCAGAACCGGTCGAAGACCAGGTTCTCCTCGCCGGGTTTCAACCCCACCCCGTGGTCGCGTACCGCCACCGCCACCGCGTCCCTGTCGGCGGCGACCGAGACGACGATGTCCCGGCCCTCGCCGTGCTCTATCGCGTTGAACAGCAGGTTGCGCAGGATGCGCTCGACCCTGCGGCTGTCCATCTCCGCCATGCAGGGCTCACCGGGCAGGCGCAGGTCGAAGCGGGTGGCGTGGCGCTCGGCCAGCGCCTCGGAGTCGGCGACGGCGCGGAGCACCACGTCCCTGACGTCCACGGGGTCGACGTCGAGGTCGGCCGCGCCCGCGTCGTAGCGGCTGATCTCCAGGAGATCGGCGAGCATCGCCTCGAACCGGTTGAGCTGGTTCTGCATCAGCTCGGCCGAGCGCGCGGCCATCGGGTCGAAGTCCTCACGGGCGTCGTAGAGCAGGTCGGCGGCCATCCGCACGGTGGTCAGCGGGGTGCGCAGCTCGTGCGAGACGTCCGAGACGAACTGCCGCTGTACCTGGGAGAGCTCCTCCAGCTGGTGGATCTTCAGTGCCAGGTTGGCGGCCATCTCGTTGAAGGAGGTGGCCAGGCGGGCCAGGTCGTCCTCGCCGCGGACCTTCAGACGCTCGTCCAGGCGCCCGGCGGCCAGCCGCTCGGCGGCCTGCCTGGCCAGCCGCACCGGCGTGACGACCTGGCGGGTGACCAGGGAGGAGATCGCGGCCAGCAGCAGCACCAGGCCGGCGCCGACAAGGATGAGCATCTGCTGGACGTAGGCGAGCGTCTGCTCCTCCTTGTCCAGCGGGACGAGGTGGTAGATCTCGTACGACGAGTCGAGCCTGGTCCCCCAGGTGTCCAGGCGGGTGCCGATGATCATCCCGGGCACCGGATCGGGCTGCCCCTTGTAGTACAGCGGGGTGTACCAGGTGCTGTCCTTGCCCGCCTCCTTCTTGAACAGCTCGTCGCGCTGCCTGGGCGGGATGCTGACGGGGTCGATGTTCGTGGTGCCGTAGAACTCCCCCGGTAGCCCCTCGTTACGGATGATCACCGAGTAGCGGCTGGCGGACCCGGCCCGCCGCGCGAGCGCCTCGGTGGCCTGGCTGAGCGGGCCGCTCCCCCCCGGCTGGAGCACCTGGCCCGGCTCGACGGGCTGCTTGGCGGCCTCGGCCGGCTGGTTGAGGTAGCCGAGCACCGCGTTCCTGTCGGCCTGGGCCTCGCTCTTCGCCGCGCTCTCCCTGGTCTCCAGGGTGGCCCTGACGATCTGCTGCATGAGGAAGACGCCGAGCACGACGACGACCACGATGGAGATGACCATCGTGCTGGTGACCACGCGCAGCTGGAGCGAGCGCCAGAAGACACGGCGCACCCGCCCGGCCGCCCGCCGGGTACGACGCCGGACACCCCGCAGCAGCTGGCGCGGGGTGCGGCGGCGTTTCTTCGGTGCGGGAGGCATCTCGGGATCCGGGGGGAGTCTCGACTAGGCCGGGCCGGCCTTGTAACCGACTCCCCGGACCGTCACGACGATCTCGGGATGCTCGGGGTCCTTCTCGATCTTCGCTCGCAGCCGCTGGACGTGCACGTTGACCAGGCGGGTGTCGGCCGCGTGACGGTAGCCCCAGACCTGCTCCAGCAGAACCTCGCGGGTGAAGACCTGGCGCGGCTTGCGGGCGAGGGCGACCAGCAGGTCGAACTCCAGCGGGGTGAGGTTTATCGTCTCGTCCTCCCGCTTGACCGAGTGCCCGGCGACGTCGATGGTGATGTCGCCGATCTGCAGGATCTCCGGCGTCGGCTCGTCGGTGCGGCGCAGCCTGGCTCGCACCCTGGCGACGAGTTCCTTGGGCTTGAAGGGCTTGACGATGTAGTCGTCGGCCCCGGACTCCAGCCCGAGCACCACGTCGATGGTGTCGCTCTTGGCCGTCAGCATGACGATCGGCACCCCGGACTCGGCCCGGATCCGGCGGCAGACGTCGATCCCGTCGGCGCCGGGCAGCATCAGGTCGAGCAGGACAAGATCCGGCCGAGTATCACGGAACGCGTCAAGCGCCTTGTCACCATCGGAGACGAAGGAAGGTTCGAAACCCTCCCCGCGCAGCACGATACCGAGCATCTCAGCGAGAGCGGCGTCGTCGTCGACGACCAGCACGCGTCCTTTCATGGCCCCTCATTCGGTTTACGCAGTTCGGGAGTTATTGGGATAAACCGCTCGGTCGTCGAAGATTACCCTTGTCCGTCAAGTAGATGACACCAGCTGACCACCAGGCATCCAAACGACGAACTTCAGGCGCACACAACGTGAAACGCACAGTAGTGCCCCCCGTACGGCCGCCACCGGCCCCGGCGACTGCGAACGCCGGGCGGCGATGACCACGGTCCCAGTCTGCGGTAAACGACGGCGTCTCGGCCATCCCTCCGGCATCTCCACCGCTCTGCGGGAGACGAAACATCCGCGTGATCGCCCGATCACCACAAACAGTGTGGCCACATGCCAGGATTGGGATATGTCAGAAGGTCACGGCTCCGCTCCCGGTACGCCTCCGGGCTGGGCGTCCAACCAACCTCCGCCGTACGGCGATGCCCCGGGGTCACCGTGGACCGCACCCGGCTCGGTGCCCGACTCCCAGGCGGGCCCACCGCCGCCTTCCGGGCCGTTCCCCGGCCGGCCCCAGGATCGGCCTCAGGATCGGCCCCACGGCCAGGCACCGCACGATCGAGGCCCCTACGGCCAGGCACCTTACGGCCCGCCGCCTTACGGCGTGCGCCAGGAGCCCCCCGCGATGCGCCCCGGGATCATCCCGCTGCGCCCGCTCGGCCTGGGCGACATCCTCGACGGCGCGATCAAGCTGATGCGCTCCAACCCCAAGAGCGTCCTGGGCCTGTCCGCGATCGCCGCGGCGCTGAGCGCGATCCCCGTGGCGATCGGGCAGGCGCTCATGCTGAGCTCCACCGCCTCGTTCCTGGAGAACCCCACCGAGACGGCGAACCTCCCGGAGGCGAGCTTCCTCTCCCAGTACGGCGGCACCCTGCTCTCCTACGCGCTGCAGCTCGTGGCGGTGACGCTGCTGACCGGCGTGCTGACGCGCATCCTGGGCCGCGCCGTGTTCGGCGGCAAGATGACGGCGGGCGAGGCCTGGACGCTGACCAGGAGCCGGGTACCCACGCTGTTCGGGCTGGTGATCGTCAGCACGGTGGCCCTGCTCGCCCCGATGCTCCTGATCGTCGGGCTGTTCGCCACGCTTGACGCGGCCGGTGCCGGACCCGCCATGGTGGTGATCGCGGGCGTGTCTGCGCTGCCGGCCTTCGTGGCGTACGCCCTGTTCATCACCACCCGGCTGGCGCTCGCCCCCGCGGCCGCGGTACTGGAGCGGCGCGGCGTCGTCGACTCCCTGCGCAGGTCATGGAACCTGGTCTCCGGCGGCTTCTGGCGGACGCTCGGCATCCTGCTGCTCACCCAGATCATCGCCGCCCTGGTCGGCACGCTGCTCTCCCTCCCGTTCACCCTCGGCGGGAGCCTCCTCGCCTTCCTGGGCGGGGGCTCCACCGGTGCGCAGATCGCCACGGCGGTCATCATCGCCGTGGGCGTCACCGTCGGCTCGATGATCACCTATCCCTTCCAGGCGGCGGTCAACGGCCTGCTCTACGCCGACCGGCGGATGCGCACCGAGGCGTTCGACCTGGTGCTCCAGACCGCGGCGATCGAGCAGCGGCGGCAGGGCTGGGTCCACGCCTCGGCCGACGACCTGTGGGACCCCGCCGTCACGCCCACCGGCCCCGCGCGGCACGGGTTCCCCGATCAGGGAGCTCCGTGGTCCCAGTCCTGACGCCCCCACTCCCGACGTCCCCGTTCCCGACGTCCCCGATCGACATCGGGCGTGAGGAGGCGCGGCGCCAGGCGATCCAGGAGCTGCTCAGACCCGAGTACGCCAAGGAGTCCCTGGTCGACCGCCTCTGGCGGGGAGTGAACCAGTTCCTCGGCGACCTGCTCGACCAGGAGTCCGCGGGCGTCGTCGGCAGCCTGGCGGCGCGAGCCGTCCTCATCGTGATCGTGATCGGGATCATCGTCGCGGTGTTCCTGGTCGCCCGCAGGACCGCCAGGGGCGCCACCGCGCGCACGGAGGGGCTCTTCGGCGACCGTCGCCTCACCGCCACCGAGCACCGCGAGGCCGCCGAGCGGCTGGCCGCGGAGGCACGGTGGTCCGAGGCGGTCCGCGAGCGGCTCCGGGCCGTCGCCCGCGACCTGGAGGACCGCGTGATCATCGACTTCACCCCCGGCCGCACCGCCGGGGAGCTGGCCACGGAGGCCGGGCGCGCGCTGCCCGCGCTCGCCGCCGAACTGGCCGCGGCGGCCCGGGTGTTCGACGACGTGACCTACGGCGAGGTCCCCGGCACGCCCCAGGCGTACGAGATGATGTGCGCTCTCGACGAGCACCTGCGCACCACCCGCCCGGCGCCGGTCGTACGGATGGAGGCGCCATGAGCCTGGCCGCGCCCGAGCGTGCCGGGTCGACCTCCACCTCGCCGACCGCCCGCGGCCTCTGGCTCGGCGGCAGGGGCGTTTTCCTGGTGGCGCTCCTCGTGGTCGCCGTCGCCGTCACCGGCGTGCTGCTCGGCGGCTCCGGCCAGGAGGGGAGGCCCCTCGATCCCGCCGACACCTCGCTGTCGGGCGGCAAGGGCCTGGCCCGGCTGCTACAGACGCGGGACGTGCGGGTCGCCCGGGTCACCTCGGTCGCCGAGGCCGAGTCCCAGGCCAGGCAGGCCGGTTCCGCGGGCAGCACCCTGCTGGTGAGCGACACCTCCCCGCTCGACGAGGCGGAGGCGGAGCGGCTCGCCGCGACACCGTCGGACCTGCTGCTGGTGGGCGTACGGTCACATCTGGAGCGGCTCGCGCCGGGGGTGAGCCCGGCGCGGGAGGTGCGGGCGCGCTCCCGCGAGCCCCGATGCGCGCTGCCGGCCGCGACGAGAGCGGGCAGCGCCCACATCGGCGGCATGGCCTTCACCCCGCCCGCCGGGGCGACCGGCTGCTACCCCGCCGACGGACGGCCCACCCTGGTCTCCCAGACCACTGGGGACCGGCAGGTCACCGTCATGGGCGACGGGCAGTTCATGACCAACCTGAGGCTCGCCGAGGACGGCAACGCCGCGCTGGCGATGAACCTCGCCGGCGGGCGGCCCACCCTGATCTGGCTGACGGCCCCCGAGACCGCCCCTCGGGCGGACGGCACGGCCGGTTTCTACGATCTGATCCCCGAAGGGGTCAGGTGGGCCGTGGTGCAGGTGCTCGTCGCGGTGCTGCTGCTGGCGCTCTGGCGGGGCCGCAGGCTCGGCCCCGTGGTGGCCGAGCGGCTGCCCGTCGTCGTCAGGGCGGCCGAGACCGTCGAGGGACGTGCCAGGCTCTACCGTGCGAGGCGTGCCCGCGACCGGGCCGCCGCGGCCCTGCGCACGAGCTTCATCGACCGGGTGACCCCCCGGCTCGGGCTGCCCTCACGAGCGGGAGCCGACGCGCTGGTGAACGCGATCGCCGAGCGGACCGGCCAGGCGGCGCCACATGTGGGCGCCGCCCTGTACGGGCCCCCGCCGGTCGACGAGGCGGGGCTGGTAGCCCTGGCCGAATACATGGACATCGTGGAAAGGCAGGTCGGAAAGTCGTGACCACACCACCGGGGAACGGCGATCTCGCCGAGGCGACCTCCGTCGTCAGGACCGCGCCCGGCGCACCCGCCGCGCAGAGCGCGGACGGCGCCAGGGAGGCGCTGGGAGCCCTGCGCGCCGAGGTCTCCAAGGCGGTCGTCGGCCAGGACGCCGTGGTCACCGGGCTGGTGATCGCACTGCTCTGCCGGGGCCACGTGCTGCTCGAAGGCGTGCCTGGCGTCGCCAAGACCCTGCTGGTGCGGACCCTGGCGGCGGCGCTCTCCCTCGATTTCAAGCGGGTGCAGTTCACCCCCGACCTCATGCCGGGCGACATCACCGGTTCGCTGATCTACGACGCGAGGACATCGGAGTTCGAGTTCCGTGAGGGGCCGGTCTTCACCAACCTCCTGCTCGCCGACGAGATCAACCGCACACCCCCGAAGACTCAGGCCGCGCTGCTGGAGGCGATGGAGGAGCGCCAGGTCAGCGTGGAGGGGGCGGCGCGCGGGCTGCCGGACCCGTTCATCGTGGCCGCCACCCAGAACCCCGTCGAGTACGAGGGCACCTACCAGCTGCCCGAGGCGCAGCTAGACCGGTTCCTGCTCAAGCTGACCGTCCCGCTGCCGCCCCGCGACCAGGAGATCGCGGTGCTGGAGCGGCACGCGCTCGGCTTCGACCCGCGCGACCTGTCGCACGTCAGGGCCGTGGCCACCGTCGCCGACCTCGCCGCGGGACGCGCGGCCGTCAGCCAGGTGCACGTGGGTCCCGAGGTGCTCGGCTACATCGTGGACATCGCCAGGGCCACCCGTCAGTCACCCTCGCTCCAGCTCGGCGTCTCGCCGCGTGGCGCGACCGCGCTGCTGGCCGGAGCACGAGCCTGGGCATGGCTGTCGGGCCGCGCCTACGTGACGCCCGACGACGTCAAGGCACTGGCCAGGCCCGCACTGCGGCACCGGATCCAGCTACGCCCCGAGGCCGAACTGGAGGGCGCGACCGCCGACGGCCTCATCGACGCCATCCTCGCCTCCGTCCCCGTCCCCCGCTGACCCATGGCGTTGACAGGACGGGCCGCGCTGCTGGCCCTGCTGGGCACCCTGGTCGTGCTGTTCGCCCCCCGCCCGGGGCTTGCCGTGGCCGGGGTGGCGCTGCTGATCGCGGTGCTGGCCGTGATCGACCTGCTGCTGGCCGGGAGCGTGCGCCCGCTGCGCCTCACTCGCTCGGGCGAGCGGCTGGTACGGCTCGGCGAGTCGGTCGCGGTCGAGCTGATCGTGGAGAACCCCGGCTCCCGAAGGGTGCGCGGCGTGCTCAGGGACGCCTGGCCTCCGTCCGCCGGGGCCACGCCCCGGCACCTGCCGCTGAACGTGCCCGCCGGCGAGCGCCGCCGCCTGGTCACGACGCTCACCCCCACCCGCAGGGGGGACCGCGAGGCGGTCACGGTGACGGTGCGGGCGCTGGGACCGCTGGGCATCGCGGCCCGCCAGGGCTCGCACCGGGTGCCCTGGTCGGTCCGGGTGCTACCGCCCTTCCTCAGCCGCAAGCACCTGCCCGCCAAGCTGTCCAGACTCAGGGAGCTGGAGGGCCGGCACCCGTCGATGGTCAGGGGACAGGGCACCGAGTTCGACTCGCTGCGGGAGTACGTGGTCGGCGACGACGTCCGCTCGATCGACTGGCGGGCCACCGCGCGCCGCAACGACGTCGTGGTCCGCACCTGGCGGCCGGAGCGCGACCGGCGGGTGCTGATCGTGCTCGACACCGGCCGCACCTCGGCCGGGCGGGTGGGCACCGCCCCGATCCCGCTGGCCGGCGAGGTACCAAGGGGCGGCCGGGGCGAAATGCCGAAGATCGTGCCCGGCTGGCCCCGCCTCGACTGGTCGATGGACGCGGCACTGCTCCTGGCCGCGCTGGCCTCCCGCGCGGGCGACCGGGTCGACCTCCTGGCCCACGACCGCGCGGTGCGCGCCTGGGTGTCCGGCACCGACCGTACGGAACTGCTGTCCTCGCTGGTCAACACCATGGCTCCGATCGAGGCCGAACTGGTCGAGGCCGACTCGGCCGGGATGGTCGCGGCGGTCATGTCACGAGCCAGGCGGCGCTGCCTGGTCGTCGTGCTGACCGACCTCAACCCGGCGGCGCTGGAGGAGGGCCTGCTGCCGGTGCTGCCCCGGCTCTCCGCGCGGCATCTGGTGCTCCTGGCCGCCGTCTCCGACCCTCAGGTGGCCGAGATGGCCGCCGGGCGCGGCACCTCCGAGCTGGTCTACGGCGCGGCCGCGGCCGAGCAGCTGAGCGCGGGGCGGCGGCGGATCACCGCCCTGCTGCGCCGCCAGGGCGTGGAGGTGGTGGACGCCGCCCCCGAGCAACTCGCCCCCGCCCTGGCCGACGCCTACCTGGCGCTGAAGGCGTCCGGGCGGCTCTGACGGTCGTCCGATCGGTCTGACAGTCGTCCGGGCGGCTCCGACCGTCGTCCGATCGGCTCCGACCGTCGTCCGATCGGCTCCGACCGTCGTCCGGGCGCTCAGCCGACGCTCGGGGCGAGGTCGGGGGCGCGCTCCACGTCGCCGGTCTCGCCCGCGGCCACGGCCCGGCGGCCAAAGAAGATCACGTAGGCCAGGAAGGCGACCTCCGCGACCACCCCGATGCCGATCCGCGCCCAGGTGGGCAGCCCCGAGGGGGTGACCAGCCCCTCGATCAGCCCGGAGATCAGCAGCACCACGACCAGGCCGAGGGCCACGCTCATCACGGCCCTGCCCTGCTCGGCCAGGACCTCGACGCGCCTGCGCGGGCCGGGGTCGACGACCGTCCAGCCGAGGCGCATGCCGACGGCGGCGGCGAGGAACACCGCGGTCAGTTCCAGCAGGCCGTGCGGGGTGATCAGGCCGAAGAAGATGTCGAGCTTGCCGCGCGAGGCCATCAACCCCGCGGAGACGGCCACGTTGACCGCGTTCTCCCACAGGACGTACGGGATCGGCAGGCCGAGCAGGATGGACATGATGATGACCTGCATCGAGACCCAGGCGTTGTTCACCCAGACCTGGCCGGCGAAGGAGGTCGCCGGGTTCTCCGAGTAGTAGTCGGCGAAGTCGTGGTCGACGAGCTGGGTGATCTGTTCCGGGGTGGCGATCGCCGCCTGGACGCCGGGGTTTTCCGCCACCCAGACGGCGACGACCGTGGAGACCAGCAGGAACGCGGCGGTGGTGGCCATCCACCACCAGCGGGCCCGGTAGGCGACCACCGGGAAGGAGACCGTGAAGAAGCGGATGAACTCCCGCCAGGCCGGGGTGTGCGCCCCGGTCACCGCCGAGCGGGCGCGGGCGACGAGTGCCGACAGGCGGCCCACCAGGATCGGGTCCGCCGAGGCCGAGCGGACCAGGGACAGGTGCGTGGCCACCCGCTGGTAGAGGTCGACGAGCTCGTCGACCTCGGCGCCGTCCAGCGAGCCGCGCCGCCGGACCAGATCCTCAAGGCGGTCCCAGACGGGCCGGTGCGCGGTGACGAAGGCGTCGATGTCCACGCGGGCAGCCTATCCGTTGACCTCTTCCCGCAGCGCGAGACCATTTCGGATCCGTACCGCCCCGGGGGACGATGTCCGAGCCGTTCGAAAATCCAGGTCGAAGGTAAGGTCTGAGTGTGTCCGATGTCGTAACCGGCGAGGCCGTGGTCGTCGAGGTCCGCGTCGCCCAGCTCCCGAGCAGGGCCGCGGCGCTGCTGATCGACATGACCGTCCAGGTCCTGACGCTGCTGGGCGTCTCCCTGCTGGTCGGCAGCCTGGCCCTGCTGAGCGACCCGGCGCTGACGACGATGGTCTACATCGTGCTCACCGTGCTCGTGATCGTGGGATACCCGGTGGCGTTCGAGACGCTCACGCGCGGGCGCAGTCTGGGCAAGCTCGCCCTCGGACTCCGGGTCGTCAGCGACGACGGCGGTCCCGAACGGTTCCGGCAGGCCCTGTTCCGCGGGCTGGCCGGGGTCCTGGAGCTCTGGATGCTCAGCGGCGCCCCCGCGCTGATCAGCTCGCTGATCTCGGAGAAGGGCAAGCGGCTCGGCGACGTCTTCTCCGGCACCATCGTGATCTCCGAGCGCGCTCCGCGGCAGTACGGGCCACCGCTGGACATGCCGCCGCAGCTCGCCCCCTGGGCGGCGACGCTGGAGCTGTCACGGCTACCCGAGCAGGTCGCGGCCACCGCGAGGCAGTACCTCATGCGCTGGCACGACCTGGCCCCCGCCGTGCAGCACGGTATGGGAGTGCGCATCGCCACCGAGATGTCGGCCTTCGTCTCCCCGCCCGCCCCACCCGGCGTGCCGCCGTTCGCCTACCTGACCGCAGTCCTGGCCGAGCGCCGGCGCCGCGAGCAGGCTCGTCTGGCGCAGCAGATCGGCACGGGGTGGGCCGCCCAGCAGTGGCCCGGCCATGCCTCGCCCCAGTCCCACCCGCCCGTGCCACCACCCCAGCCGGGCCCGGGCACCCAGCCCTACCCGCCCGTGCCACCACCCCAGCCGGGCCCGGGCACCCAGCCCTACCCGCCTCCCGGAGGCGGAGGCCGGCCGTACGCACCTCCCGGGTCCGCTCCCGAGCCCTACGCCCAGCCCGCCTACCGGCCCGCACAGCCGCAGATCCCGCTCCCGCCCCCGGCCGGGTCGCCATACCCGGCACCCCCGCCGCCCGCAGCCCGGCACGCCGAGCAGGCGCCCGGCCCCACACCGGGTGGTTTCGTCCCTCCCGCCTGACCTTCTCGCCCGGCACGCGGTGCCACGGGTGCCCGGCAGCCGAGGAGGGATGGCGGGAGACCCGCCATCCCTCCTGTCACGAGACCCGCGAACTCGCCACCGGTCTCTCACTGTCGACCGGCCTCAGGGCGCGGTCAGTGCCCTCCCCGGTAGGAGGCCTGGGTCTGCACGTTCAGCCGGTCCAGGTGAACGTTCCTGGCCGGGTCGGTACGGCGGTCGTCGATCTTGATGACCTCCAGGCCCCGGTAGAAGTCGCTGGCGTAGACATAGCCGTTGTAGTAGTACGCCGACCAGATGCCGCCGCCTCCGCCACTTGGCTCGGGGCCGCGCTCGAAGAAGCCGAACTCCTGCGGGCGGGCCGAGTCGGTGAAGTCCACGAAGGAGACGCCGCCCTGGTACCAGGCCTGGACCAGGATGTCCTTGCCCTTGACCGGGATCAGCGAGCCGTTGTGCGCGACACAGTTCTCCGTGTCGGCCTGGTAGCGGCCGATCTTGAAGTAGCTCCTGAAGACCAGCTTGCCGCGGACGATGTCGTAGATGGCGTCGGCGCCGCGGTTCGGGCCGACAGTCTCGTTGCAGGTGGCCGCGCCACCGCCGCCGAGCTCGTCGGTGAAGATGACCTTGGTGCCCTTGTTGTTGAACGTCGCCGAGTGCCAGAACGCGAAGTTCGGGTCGGTGGTCCGCGCGGTGACCACCGGGTTCTCCCGGTCGGAGATGTCGAACAGGACGCCGTCCCCCATGCAGGCTCCGGCCGCGATGTCCTTCTCCGCGTAGACGGTGATGTCGTGGCAGCCACTGGTCGGGCGCAGCAGGCCGGGCTGCGTCTCGTTGCCGCCGTCGGGGAAGACGACCGGCGTGCTGACCACGGCCGCGTCGGTCGGCTTGCGCAGCGGCACCTTGATGATCGAGATCTTGTCGTGCGGCGGCCGGCAGTCTGGGAACGACTCGCTCGGGGCGTAGGAGGAGACGTAGAGATAGACGTTCTTCTTGTCCCTGCCCTTGCCGGGAACCAGCGTCAGGGTGTGCGAGCCACAGGCGGTTTCCACCGCCTTGATGTACTTGGGGTTCTTCTTGTCACTGACGTCGAAGATCCGAACCCCTTCCCACGACTCCTTGATGTCGGCGCCCTGACCGACGCTGTTGCACGAGTCGTCGCTGCGGGAGTTGTCGACCGCGCTGAACAACAGGTCGCCGTAGACGGAGACGTCCATCTGGGAACCGGGGCACAGCACGCCGCTGACCAGCTTGGCCCGCTTCGGGTTCCTGATGTCGTAGATCGAGAAACCACCGTAGTTGCCGACGTAGGCGTAGTCGCCTTGGAAGGCGATGTCGCTGTTGACGGTGGCCTCAAGGCCGGGGAGCTTGGGCAGGGTGGCCACATGCGTCACGTTTGGGCTGGTGACGACCTCACCGGGCGGGGGAATGTCGGCGGCCTGCGCGGAGATCGTGGTCATCAGCATCGCGGCGGCCGTCGCCGCCATGACCAATGCCCTGACGGTCCTTCGTGGAGTGAACACTCGGGTGCCTCCTTGGAACGGACATAAGGCATGCATAAATTAGCAAACCATCCGCACTGACACCCAGGCCAACAAAGCATGACTTTGTCACAATAAAATGTGATTCAAACCCTTTACTGAGGACCCAGAAAAGTTTACGGTCTACCTCCTTTTTTCGATTCGCCCCGGCACTCCACCCCGTCACGGGTGATGGTCACCGGGCGCCCGTCGGGCGCCCGGTGACCATCACATCAAAGGTCAGTGATCGCGGCCGTTGTCGCGGTCATCGTCATCGTCATCGTCGTCGTCGTCGCGGTCGTCGTCGTGGTCGTCGTGGTCGTGGCCGCGGCCACCCTCGTGGTAGGAGGCCTGGGTCTGTGCGTTCAGGTCGCCGAACTTGACCTTGTCGGCCTTGCCCGTGCGCCGGTCATTGATCTTCAGAACGTCAAGACCAAGGTTGAAGTCGCTGCCGTAGATGTGGCCGTCGTAGTAGTACGCCGACCAGAAGCCACCGCTGAGCCTGTGGGCGCTGTCGGGGCCACGCTCGAAGAAGGCGATCTCCTTGGCGTTGGCCGAGTCGGTGAAGTCCACGACCGAGATGCCACCCTGGTACCAGGCCTGGACCATGAGGTCCTTGCCCTTGACCGGGATCAGCGAGCCGTTGTGCGCGACACAGTTCTCGGTGTCGTCCTGGTGGCGGGAAATCTTGAAGTAACCCTTGAAGGCGAACTGGCCGTCCTCGATGTCGTAGTAGGCGTTGGCGCCGCGGTTCGGGCCGATCGCCTCGTTGCAGGTGGCCGCACTGCCGCCGCCGAGCTCGTCGGTGAAGATGACCTTGGTGCCCTCGTTGTTGAAGGTCGCCGAGTGCCAGAACGCGAAGTTCTCGTCGTCACGGACCGTGGCGGTGACCTTCGGGTCGACCGGGTTGGAGATGTCCATCAGGACGCCCTCGCCCATGCAGGCGCCGGCCGCGACGTTCTTCTCCGGGTAGGCGGTGATGTCGTGGCAGCCGCTCGTCGCCGAGGTGCGGTAGGGGTACGGCTGGCTCTCGCCGGGGTTACCACCGTCCGGGAACAGGACCGGCGTGGCGACGACCGCGGCGGACGCCGGGTTCTTCACCGGTACCTTGATGATCGAGATCTTGTCGTGCGGCGGCTGGCAGTCCGGGAACGACGCGCTCGGACTGTAGGAGGAGACGTAGACGTAGACGTTCTTCTTGTCCCTGCCCTTGCCCGGAACCAGCGTCAGGGTGTGCGAGCCACAGTTGGTCTCGACCGCCTTGACGTACTTGGGGTTCTTCTTGTCGCTGACGTCGAAGATCCGGACGCCCTCCCACGAGTCCTTGTTCGCGGCACTCTGGCCGACGCTGCTGCAGGAGTCGTTGTTGCGGGAGGAGTCGACCGCGGCGAAGAGCAGGTTGCCGTAGACCGACAGGTCCATCTGGCCGCCGGGGCAGACGACCGAGCTGACCACCGAGGTCTTGCTCGGCTTCTTGATGTCGTAGATCGAGAAGCCGCTGTAGTTACCGACGAAGGCGTAGTTGCCCTGGAACGCCATGTCGGTGTTGATGTCCGTCAGGGGGGCGGGCTTGGGCACGTTGAGGACGTGCTCGATGTTCGCGCTCTTGGCGATCTCGCCCGGCGCCGGAATGTCGGCGGCCTGCGCGGGTACCGCGGCCAGCACCGTGGCGACGGCGACTCCGGCCACGAACAGGAAACGGCCGGTCAGGCCCTTCCCAGAGGGGGTGAACACTCGCTGAACCTCCTAGCTACCTGCACCAATAAAGGGTGCATAAATGCCTAAATCGTTCATCCTGTGTGGTCGGTCAGGCAAGCCATCACTGTGTCAGCAACTGTTTTCGATATGCCGCCTTTACGGACCGCCCCGACAGGGGTTACGGTCTTGCGGCACTGGACATACAGACCGAAATACCCTGCAATTTCGGTGCGGGGCCCCTCTAGTCGTATCAGCCCGACCCATTAAGGTTGGGGTGTTCCGCGACAGCCACGTTGGACATGGCATTCAAAAACGAGGTAGGACGTGCCGTGTCCAGGCGAGGAGGCTTCGGGCGTGCCCGACCTGTGAACCGGCAGGTCGGGGGCTTAAAAACCCCAGGCTCTCAAGCCGTTGAAGGACGTCAATGGACATTCACCAAGGAGGCCGGGTGCGCGTCGCGCTCATCGCCGTGATCGCCGCGCTGTCTCTCAGCGCGTGCACCTCGGAGCCGGAACCGGCCGCGGCCCCCCAGGCCGGCGCCCAGTCCCAGGCCTCGGCCTCGGCGCCGGTGATCGCCCCGGGCAGGCCGGGTGAGGTCGCCAGGACCGTCGACCCGAGCGAGGCCGCCACGCTCGTGCCCCTGCCCACCGCCAACGCGGCCGACGTGAAGTACGTCCAGGACATGATCGTTCATCACCGTCAGGCTCTCGACATGTCCTCCCTGGCCCCGACCCGGTCCGAGCACACCAAGCTGAAGGGCCTGGCCTCCCGGATCAAGGACGCGCAGGGGCCGGAGATCCAGTACATGACCTCTTGGCTCCAGCAGCAGGGTCAGCGGGTTCCCGAACACCACGCCGGGCACGGCGACATGCCCGGCATGGCCACGCCGGAGCAGATGGAGGCGCTCAAGGCCGCCTCGGGCAAGGATTTCGACCGGCTCTTCCTCCAGCTCATGACCGCGCACCACCAGGGCGCCATCACGATGTCCGAGCAGGTCCTGACCTCCGGCTCACACGTGCGGATCGAGGAGCTGGCCAACGACGTCTCGGTCACCCAGAGCGCCGAGATCCGCAGGATGCGGGAGATGCAGGCCGGGCGCTGAACCGCTTCCCTTCGGGAACGACTCCGCCGGCTCGGGAACGACTCCGCCGGCCGATGCGGGGCACCCAGGTCGCGAGGAGGGCGACAGAGTCATGCACGAGGAGACTCCTCCCCTGTGCGGCCTGCTCGCCCGTTCAGGTCGACGCGTGGATCGCGGGCGTGACTACGAGCCGAGCCGCCACGAATGGAGATACTCCTCCTGCTCGGGGGTGAGCTCGTCCACCTCGATCCCGGCCGCGGCCAGCTTGAGCCGCGCCACCTCCACGTCGACCTCCCCCGGCACGTCGTAGACCCCCGGCTCCAGCCGCGCCCGCTCGCGGGCCAGCCACGCCACCGAGAGCGCCTGCGCGGAGAAGGACATGTCCATGACCGCGGCGGGATGCCCCTCCGCGGCCGTCAGGTTCACCAGACGGCCCTCGGCGAGCAGCAGGATCCTGCGACCGTCCGCGAGAACGTACTCATCGGTGTTGGGACGTACCCCCCGGTGGACCGCCTGTGCCAGGTCGTCCAGGGCACGGACGTCGATCTCGACGTCGAAGTGTCCGGCGTTGGCCAGGATCGCGCCGTCCTTCATCTCCACCAGGTGCTCGCCCCTGATCACGTCGCGGTTGCCCGTGACCGTGACGAACACGTCTCCGGCGCGGGCGGCCGCCGCCATCGACCGCACGTCGTAGCCCTGCAGCAGGGCGTCCAACGCCTTGACGGGGTCGATCTCGGTCACCACCACCCGCGCGCCCAGGCCCCTGGCCCGTTCGGCGACGCCCCGGCCGCAGTAGCCGAAGCCGGCGACCACCACGGTCTTACCCGCGAGCAGGGTGTTCGTGGCGCGCATGATGCCGTCCATGGTCGACTGGCCGGTGCCGTACCGGTTGTCGAACATCCGCTTCGTCCGCGTGTCGTTGACCGCCACCACGGGGAACCTCAGGGCCTTCTCCGCGGCCATCTGGCGGAGCCGGATGATGCCGGTGGTGGTCTCCTCGCACCCCCCGGACACCGTCTCCAGCAGTTCGGTCCGCTCGGTGTGCAGGATGTTGACCAGGTCGCAGCCGTCGTCCAGGACGATGTCGGGGACGATGTCGAGCGCCTGGTGGATGTGGCGGTAGTAGACGTCCCTGGTAACCCCCGCCCGCGCGTGCACGACGACGCCGTAGTCACGGAGCGCCTCGGCGACGTCGTCCTGGGTGGACAGGGGGTTCGACGCGGCCAGGGCGATCTCGGCCCCGCCCGCCCTGAGCGTGCCCATGAGCACGGCGGTCTCGGCGGTGACGTGCAGGCACGCGGCGATCCGCAACCCTTCCAGCGGCCGCTCGGCGGCGAACCGCTCGCCGAGGGCGGTGAGCACCGGCATCGCCCGCGCCGCCCACCCGATCCTCCGCTCACCCGCGGCCACCAGAGCGCCGTCCACGTCCCTCCCCACATTGCCCGCCAGATCGCCCGCCAGATCGCCCGAAGGCCCCCGCGAAGCCGCGGGGGCCCGATGAACCTCAGCCGCAGGTATCAGTAACGGTAGTGCTCGGGCTTGTAGGGACCCTCGACGTCCACGCCGATGTATTCGGCCTGGGCCTTGGTGAGCTTGGTGAGCTTCACCCCCAGGGCGTCGAGGTGGAGGCGGGCGACCTTCTCGTCCAGGTGCTTGGGCAGCACGTAGACGCCGATCGGGTATTCGTCGGTCTTGGTGAACAGCTCGATCTGCGCGATCACCTGGTTGGTGAAGGAGTTGGACATGACGAACGAGGGGTGGCCGGTGGCGCAGCCCAGGTTCATCAGGCGTCCCTCGGCGAGCACGATGATCTGCTTGCCGTCGGGGAAGCGCCAGGTGTGGACCTGTGGCTTGATCTCGGTCTTCTCGATGCCGGGAATCCTGGCCAGGCCGGCCATGTCGATCTCGTTGTCGAAGTGACCGATGTTGGACACGATCGCGTTGTGCTTCATCTGGGCCATGTGGTCGGCCGTGATGATGTTGAAGTTGCCGGTCGTGGTGACGAAGATGTCGGCGAGGCCGACGACCTCGTCCAGCGTGGTGACCTGGAAACCATCCATGGCGGCCTGAAGCGCGCAGATCGGGTCGATCTCGGTGACGATGACCCGGGCCCCCTGGCCCTTGAGCGCCTCGGCGCAGCCCTTGCCGACGTCACCGTAGCCGGCGATGACCGCCACCTTGCCGCCGATCAGCACGTCGGCTGCACGGTTGAGGCCGTCGAGCACCGAGTGCCGGCAGCCGTACTTGTTGTCGAACTTGGACTTGGTCACCGAGTCGTTGACGTTGATCGCCGGGAAGAGCAGCGTGCCGGCCTTGAACATCTCGTACAGGCGGTGCACACCGGTGGTGGTCTCCTCGGTGACACCCTTGATGCGCGAGGCGACCTGGGTCCAGTGGCCCTCGTCGGTGACCGTGCGGCGGAGCAGGTCGAGGATGATGCCCCACTCCTCCGGGTCGTCCTCTCCCGCGCTGGGCACGGCGCCGGCCTTCTCGTACTCGGCACCCTTGTGGACGAGCAGGGTGGCGTCGCCGCCGTCGTCGAGGATCATGTTGGGGCCGTCACCGCCGGGCCATGCCAAGGCCTGCTCGGTGCACCACCAGTACTCCTCGAGGGTCTCGCCCTTCCAGGCGAAGACCGGGACACCCTTGGGGTCCTCGGGGGTGCCTTCGGGGCCGACGACCACGGCGGCGGCGGCGTGGTCCTGGGTGGAGAAGATGTTGCAGCTGACCCAGCGAACCTCCGCACCGAGCGCGACCAGGGTCTCGATGAGCACGGCGGTCTGGATGGTCATGTGCAGCGAGCCCATGATCTTCGCACCGGCCAGCGGCCGGGCCTGGGCGTACTCCTCGCGGACGGTCATCAGACCCGGCATCTCGTGCTCGGCGAGCTGGATCTCCTTGCGCCCGAAGGCCGCAAGGGAAAGGTCGGCGACCTTGAAGTCCATGTGTGGTTACCCCTCTGGTTGATGGGCGGCCGCTGCCTCACACCCTCGCCGATCGCGCTCGTCTCGCGACCGTGCTTCGCTCTCGGGCCGGGCTCACCGCTCCACCGGAAAAGTCGACGATTGCGAGTTTAGGCGGCTGGAGAGACTCCGCGCACCCACTGAGCGGGTAACCTGACACAAGAATGTAAGATTTCCCGGAAATCCTCAGAGAGGGGCGGCGATGCGGATCACCGAGGCCGCCAGGAGACTGGGCATGTCCCCCCGGATGCTCCGCTACCGCGAGGCGCTCGGCCTGCTCCCGGAGATCAGGGGCCAGGGCGCGCACCGGCGGTTCGGCCCCGAGGAGCTCTCCGCCGTCGCTCAGGGCGTCGAGCTGGAGAAACGGTTCGACATCTCCCCCGCCGAGCTGGCCTTCGCGCTGCGAACGCTGAGCGAGCCCGCGGTCGCCCAGGCCGTACGGGACCTGGGGCTGCGGATCGGCCGGCTCCAGGCACCCCGCAGGGCCCTGGACTTCGAGAAGGAGAAGGCGCTGCGACTGCTCCAGCACCGCACCCAGCGGTGACGCCGCGCATCCCATTCCCTCCAAGGGGCACGAAGCACGGCTCGTTGTCCCCGCCGAGCCCTATCCTCGACCGTATGCGTTGGCGAGAGGTCGAAGCCCTTCCAGAGCTCAACGGTGGCGTCGCGGCGATCCTCGCGTCGGCCGACGCTCTGAAGGGCGCCTGGAAGGACTGGCTGAAGCATGCCCCGGAAGAGGAGTTCCGTCAGGCTCGACGCCGCAGCCTGCGCAGGCACGCCATCGAGACCGGCATCATCGAGCGTCTCTACGACGTCGACTGGGGTGTGACACTCGCTCTGGTCGCAGAAGGGCTGACGCAGGAGGTGGCCGCCAGAGAGGGCGGCATCAGCGATGACACGCTCGCGGTCATCCGCTCGCAGTACGACGCCCTGGAATTCCTCGCCGACGCCGCCAGGGGAGGCAGGGACCTGAGCGTGCACTTCGTGAGAGAGTTGCACCAGGCCATCGCCCGAAGGCAGAACGTCTACGGCGCCACCGACACATTGGGCCGTACATTCGACGCTCCCCTTCGGCACGGAGAGTGGAAGAAGCACCCCAACCACGTCATGCGTCCAGACGGCACGTTGTTGGAGTACACCCCGCCGGAGCACGTGCAGGCCCAGATGGACCATCTGATCACGCTCTACCGGACAATGGAGCGGGTCCACCCCATCGTCAAGGCCGCGTGGCTGCATCACCGCTTCATCTGCGTTCATCCTTTCGAGGACGGCAACGGCAGGGTCGCCCGAGCTCTGACCCTGCTGGTTCTCCTGCGGGACGACTACGCCCCCCTTGTCGTGGATCGATCCCAGCGGGCCAGATACATCGACGCGCTGGACCAGGCGAACGATGGCGACCTGGCGCCTTTGGTCCGGCTCTTCGCCCGGCTGGAGATCAGCGCGCTTCGGTTCGAGTTGGAGGCTCCCGCCGTGCTCCGGGAGGCCGCGAGCGGGGCGGCGGAGGTGGCACGCGCGCACGTCGACCGGCTCCGGGCGAATCTTTCCAAGGACGTCACGAACCGCGCGGTTCCCGCCGTCCACCTGGCCGACTCACTTCAGACCAAAATCATCCATTACCTGCGAAAGCAGGGGGACGCCCTGCGTGACGCCTTCTCGGCCATCGCCCCGGAGACACTCGTTCTCGTCGAGCAGGCTCAGCCACCGAATCAGCGCTCTCTCCTCAGGAGAGACCACTTTCGGAGCATGGCGAGCGGTGCGGGATTCCGGCCCAACCTGACCGAAGGCGTCTGGTGGGGACAGCTCTATATCGAGATCATGGAATACGTGCTGCATTTCGACACCGCCATCATCAAGGCCGGGGCTGCGGAGACGGGAGCCCTCGTCTTCACCGTCTCGGCCGCCGTGTCACCACCCGGGGAGCCCGAGAGGACGGAGCCCCCGGGACCGGTCTGGGTCTGCCATCCGACGCCGGACGACAGCGTGACACTGGTCTTCAGCGACACACCCGACGCGCGCTGGTCCGAGATCACCGAGGTCATCGACCAGGTGCTGACCGCGGCCGTCGATCAGTTGGGTCAGCAGCTCGGCTGATCCTCCCGGGAGGTGGTCCGGAGCCTGTCACAGCCCCGGACCACCCGGTGAGGCTCAGACTGAGCCGTTGACGCCGGCTCTGTCCAGGTCGGGCTCCAGGTAGATGACCCGGGCCTCGGGGACGGCGTCGCGGATGCGCTGCTCGGCCTCGTCGATGCCCCTGGCCACATCCGCGGCCGTGTCGTCGTGCGCCACCGCGATCTTGGCGGCGACCAGGATCTCCTCCGGGCCCAGGTGGAGCGTGCGCATATGGATGACCCGGGTCACCTCGGGAGCGCTCTCCAGGGCCTGCGCGATGCGCACCTCGACCTCGGGGCCCGCGCCCTCGCCGATCAGCAGCGACTTGGTCTCGATCGCCAGCACGACCGCGATGACGGCGAGCAGGACACCGATCATCAGGGTGCCGATGCCGTCCCAGACGGGGTCGCCGGTCACCACGGCCATCGTCACGCCGAAGAGCGCGAAGATCAGGCCGAGCAGCGCGCCCAGGTCCTCAAGCACGATCACCGGCAGCTCGGGCGACTTGGAGCGGCGGATGAACTGCACCCACGACTGGTCTCCCCGGACGTGGTTGGACTCGATGATCGCCGTCCTGAACGAGAACGACTCGGCGATGATCGCGAAGATCAGCACGCCGAAGGCCCAGATCGGGGACTTGAGCTCCTCAGGAGCGGAGATCTTGTGCCAGCCCTCGTAGAGCGAGAACACCGCGCCGATGGTGAACAGCACGACCGCGACCACGAACGCGTAGAAGTAGCGTTCCCGGCCGTACCCGAACGGGTGCTGCGGCGTGCGCGCGCGCTGCGCGCGCTTCCCGCCTAGCAGCAGCAACGCCTGATTACCCGAGTCGGCCACCGAGTGGACCCCCTCGGCCAGCATGGATGACGACCCCGTGAAGAAGGCCGCCACGAATTTGGCCACCGCGATCGCCAGGTTGGCGGCCAATGCCGCGATGATTGCCTTGGTACCGCCGCCCGCGCTCACGGCAGCCTCCGCTCAGCTCATTTGCTCCGGTAAAGACGAGACATGATCCTATTGCGAAATCCTCGCCTTGACTTCTGTGATCGCCGACACAGGGGTCGGATCGATCCCGTACCCGAGAGCGAGGTACGTACTTGCGAAGTCTCCGAGTGCGATCAGCGCGGCGAGCCGCTCCAGCGGGTGCTCCCCCTCGGCGACGATCTGTGTGACCGGAACACCGCGGCTCTCCGCCAGGCGCACCGACGCCTCCCGGTGCCGTACGACCCGGGGGTGCTCCTCCACGTCGCGCAGCACGAACAGCCGGAGCGACCTGCCGCTCTCGTCGGCGAAGATGTCGCGGTGGGCGAGCGGGCCGTCGAGGGCGACCACCTGGTTGTGGTCGACCTCGGGGAGTTCTCCCCACATCGCCGGATATTTACCGTTCGTATTGAGCTGACAGGCCCACCAGTGGGCCGCGACGGCCGCCACCGGGGAGGACCCCCAGATCATCGGCACGGTCTCGGCGATCTCCATCGCGAGCGACTTGCCCGGATTGATGAACGACTCGCTCGTCGGACGGCAGCGGTGTGCGAGGTCCTCAAGGCGCTTGGCCACCCCCTCGAACACCTGCTCATCCGCCTCCTCGACCAGGCCGAGCTCGGCGGCGGCGACGACCAGCGGAACCGATAGCGCCCACACCTCGGCACGCGGCCGGCCGCCGTCCGTGACGGGCACGAACGGCGCCCCCGCCTGCCTGGCGATCGCGTGGAGCGGCGAATCGGGTGCGCCGACGGCGAGCAGGCGGCAACCGCGGCGGACGGCCTCGGCGGCCACCGTGAGCGTCTCCTCGGTCCTGCCCGAGCGCGACACCGCGATCACCAGGTCGGTCGCGCCGATCCAGCCGGGCAGCCGGTAGGACCTGACCGTCACGATCGGCAGCGGGGCACCGTGACCGCACACCACGTTGAGAATGTCACCGGCGATGCCCGAAGCGCCCACACCGGCGACCACGACCGCCCGGGGCCGGCCGTCCCTCGCGAGCGAGGACAGGCCGGACTCCATGGCAGCCCGGTGAGAGGTACGGACCTGCGCGGCCGAGTCGGCCACCGCCCGCAGCATGTCCGACGGGTCATACTCGGCCAGCCGTTTCCGATCGTCGAGCAGATCGGGCTCCCAATTCACGACTTCCGGGCCTCGTCGACCAGCAGGACCGGGATGTCGTCCCGGACCGGGTAGACCAGGCCACAGGAGGCGGAGGTGCAGAACAGCTCGTCCACCTCGGGCTCGGCTCGCAGGGGAGACTTGCACTTGGGGCAGGCCAGGATCTCCAGCAACCAGTCGTCGATCTTCACTCGTTCAGCTCCTCACGACAGCAAGGACCTCGTCCCTGATCGCTGCCATCTGCATCTCGTCTGCCGCCTCGGCGTTCAGCCTGAGCAGCGGCTCGGTGTTGGACGGACGGAGGTTGAACCACCATCCTGAGCCGGAGACGGTCAGGCCGTCCAGCTCGTCGAAGGTAACGCCGTCGCGGGCCGCGAACGTCTCGCGAACCCGCTCCGTCGCCGCTGCCTGGTCGGCGACCGTACTGTTGATCTCTCCGGAGGCCGCATAGCGGGTGTATTCGGTCAGGATCTCCGAGAGCGGCTTCTCCTGCTCGCCCAGCGCGGCCAGCACGTGCAGCGCGGCCAGCATGCCGGAGTCGGCGAACCAGAAGTCCCCGAAGTAGTAGTGGGCGGAGTGCTCGCCGCCGAAGACCGCGCCGGTCTCGGCCATCTCGGCCTTGATGAACGAGTGACCCACCCGGGTACGGACCGGCCGGCCACCGTGCTCGGCGACGATCTCCGGAACGCCCATGGAGGTGATCAGGTTATGGATGATCACAGCGCCGGGGTGCTTACCCAGTTCGCGGGCGGCGACCAGCGCGGTGATCGTGGACGGGGAGACCGATTCGCCTCGCTCGTCGACGACCCAGCAGCGGTCGGCGTCGCCGTCGAAGGCCAGCCCGATGTCGGCGCCCACATCGAGCACCGCCTTCTGCAGGTCGCGCAGGTTGTCCGGCTCGATGGGGTTGGCCTCGTGGTTGGGGAAGGTGCCGTCGAGCTCGAAGTAGAGGGCGGTCAGCTCGATGGGCAGCCCCTCGAACACGGTCGGGACCGTGTACCCGCCCATCCCGTTCCCGGCGTCGACCACGACCCGCAGCGGCCGGATGCCGGAAAGATCGACCAGGCCGCGCAGGTGGTCGGCGTAGCCGCGCAGCAGGTCGCGCTCGGAGAGCGTCCCGCCCCCCTCGCCGCCGAGAGCGCCCGACGCCAGGATCGCGGTGGCCCGGTCACGGATCTCGACGAGTCCGGTGTCGCCGCCGACCGGCACCGCGCCGGCCCTGCACATCTTCATGCCGTTGTAGCGGGCCGGGTTGTGGCTGGCCGTGAACATCACCCCGGGCAGGCCGAGACTGCCGCTCGCGTAGTAGAGCAGGTCCGTGGACCCCAGCCCCGCGCAGATCACGTCGGCCCCCCGCGAGGTGGCCCCCCTGGTGAAGGCCGCCGCCAGGGGCGCCGACGACTCGCGCATGTCATGTGCCACCACGACGGTCCCGGCCCCGGTCACTTCCACGAAGGCCGCGCCGACCGCCTCGGCGGTCTCCTCGTCGAGCTCGTCCGGCACGACGCCACGAACGTCGTACGCTTTGAAGATCTTGACAAGGTCGCCCACTTCAGCTCCGCCCTTTGCGTCGTGTCCGCTGCCTCCAGCCTAGGCCCTGTCCCCTGGATCTTTTGCCCACAGCGGCCGGTCAAACGGCGCCTCACCGCGCCAAGGACCCACTGGGCAGTGCCCGGCAGGGTCAGCGGTCGCGCTGGGGCTGAGCGGAGCGAAGCACCCGCAGATGACCTCGGCGTCCGACCTCGACGCCCTGGCCGACCGGCTCGGTACCGCCGCTGGGGGCGGGTCTGGCGGCCTCGCGGACCGCGTTGGCGAGGGCCTCCAGGTCGTCCGTACTCGGTGTGGCGCCGTCGGTCGGCAGGCGGACCACCTCCCAGCCGCGGGGGGCGGTGAGCCGCTCGGCGTGCTCGGCACACAGGTCGTAGCAGTGCGGCTCGGCGTACGTAGCCAAGGGCCCGAGAACAGCGGTCGAATCGGCGTAGACGTACGTGAGCGTGAAAACGGCAGGCTGACTGCACGCGGTGCGGGAACAGCGGCGGACGGGGCTCACGGTGGGACCGTATCCGGTAAGCGTCCGGGGCGCCACTATCTGAGCGCTCTTAACGAGCGTGTCGCCACAATTCGGACACGTGTCCCGGCTTCCACCCGCCTGTATGGCTACGCCCCTCCTCCGCACTCCCGCCGTGCGACCTATCTCGCCCACGTAACCGGTACGCCACCTTCCGTCCTCCGCACCCCCGCCATGCGACCTATCTCGCCCACGTAACCGGTACGCCACCTTCCGTCCTCCGCACCCCCGCCATGCGACCTATCTCGCTCGCATACCCGGTACGCCACCTTCCGTCCTCCGCACCCCCGCCATGCGACCTATCTCGCTCGCATACCCGGTACGCCACCTTCCGTCCTCCGCACCCCCGCCGTGCGACCTATCTCGCCCACGTAACCGGTACGCCACCTTCCGTCATCGGCACTCCCGCCCCCGCTCGGGTCACGTCTAAGCTGGGGCCGTGAGCCCGGCACCCGGCAGACCTCGTTCTCCTCGCAGACGCGACAGGCACGGCCGCGGCCTGCGCGGTCCGCTCGCGCCCTCGCACGTGCCGATCGCCAAGTCCCGCAGCGAGCGGTTCGACGATCTCGTCCTGGACGCCGTCGACCGGCTCAAGCCCCGCTGGGCCAAGCAGCTGGCGGCCGTGGAGTTCGCGGTCGAGGAGGTCCCTCCGGTCAGCGAGCTGGGCGACGGCCCCGGGCTGCTGACCGGCGAGCCGATCCCGTTCGGGCGGGCCGAGCCCGCCGACGGGAGTCACCCGGCCGTTGTGATCATTTACCGTCGCCCCCTGGAGAGCCGGTCCCGCGACCGTGACCACCTGGGCGCGATGGTGCACGAGGCGGTGGTCGAGCAGGTCGCGGGTCTTCTCGGGCTCTCTCCTGAATCGATCGACCCCGGCTTCGACGACCACGACTGATCCACCGTCCCAGCGCCCCCGGCCACCCGTCTCACCGGTCGCGACCTGCCTGCCACGATCTGCCTGCCGCGACCCGCAACGCCACGCCTCGGAGCGGGGTCTCAGGGCAGGACCGTCGCGGCGGACTCGGCGATCGGCGGGATCAGCGCCCACATCCGGGCGGCGGCCAGTGGCTGCACGGTCAGCGCCGGCCCGCCCTTCCGCCGCTCGTCCATGACGCGCCCGCCGTAGACCGGCCCCGAGCCGGGCAGCGGCTGCACGACCACCGCGAAGACCCCGTCCACCTTGGGCAGCTTGACCTGCTTGGTACGCGAGGCGGAGATGTCCACCTGGAACGGCTCGTGCGGCTCGCCCTTGCGCGGAACCACCTGCACGCTCACCTTGCCCGCCGTGTCCGGCGCGGTCAGCAGCAGCCGGGAGGTCGCCTTGCCTCCCGTCCGGTTGTCGGCGACGACGCTTCCCAGATCGACGGGATCCGCCCCGGCGGTGAAGGCCACGTCGACCTTCGCGCCGGTACCCGTGGCGACGAGCCCCGCGACGATCGGGGTTTCCGAGGTGAGCACCAGCGCGGACGGCTGGCCGCCGACCCCGGTGGACACATCGAGGGTGGCGACGGAACCGGCGGGCACCTCGACGAACTCGCTGCCCTTGAGCGCGTACGTCCCGTCGGGGGTGAGTGCCCTGACCTCGACCAGCGTGTCGGCCTCGGCGTCGGAGGCGACGAGCAGCTCACGTTTCCCGCCGCCGCCGGGGATGCCCGGCACGACGACGCGGGTGGCGGGGGCCGTGGAGGCCGGCAACCAGTCGACGCCGCGCCCGCCGTTCATGATCGCCCTGGCCGCGGCGGTGACCCGCCCGGAGCTGGTGCGCACCTGGATCGCCAGGACGAGTGCCGAGGGCGCGAGATCCACGACCTTGACCGCACGGCTCGCACCGGGTTTCAGGGTGAGCACTCCGCCGCTGTCGGCCACCACGGGCCCCTCGCCCGAGTAGACCATGATCTCCGCGATGGCTGGGGCGAGGTCGGCGTTGGTCAGGTAGAGCGTGACGTCGGCCGCGGCCGGCCCCGGGCCGACCAGCCAGGTGCTCGCCACCGGCTCGGTGCAGCGCACCCCGGCCAGCCCCCGCTGCCTGCCCGACTTCTCCCCGCGGGTCTGCGCCACCTCCAGCCCCGCCGCCATGCTCCCGGTGGCCGTGATGACAAGGGGCGGTGACGAGGCGGGGACCTTCTCGTGCCAGAGACGGCCGGGGGTGTCGAGGGTGGCGAGGGTCTTGTCGCCGGTGACGAGGGCCGCGACCCCCTGCTCCCGGCTGCCCGGCGGGGCCACCACGCCGACCGAGGTGTCGCCCGGCGACGGGCAGACCGTCGTCACCGAGGCGACCGGGACCTTCTGAACCTGTGGCGCGGGGGTGGCGACCGCCTGCGGCTGGGTGGCGGAGGCCACCCCGTACAGGGCGAGCAGGGCCACCAGGACCAGCACCAGCAGGCTGAACCGATTCTCGATCAGGGATTTCACCGGCCGGCCAGCTCTCTACGGGAATCGGGCAGGTCCTGTGGTGCGGCGGGCTGGTCGGGCTCGGTACGCGAGCCGGGCGCTGCCAGGACCGAGACGACCAGCACCAGCGCGGCCTGGATCCAGAGCCAGCGGCTGTGCCAGGGGTCGCCGGGCGGGGTGACGGGAACGGCGATCGGCTGGGTCAGCCGCCACACGCCGACCGAGCGGGACAGGCTCATCCTCGCCAGCGAGGGCTGTGAGTCGAGGGCGGCGCTGACCTCCGCGTCGACGGGCGCGGTCACCACGACGAACCGGACGCCGTGGGCCGCCAGCACCCGGGCGTCGTCACCGCCCCTGCCGGACACCAGCCCGGCCGCGGCGATGCGGACCCGCTCCCTGGGACCCTCGGGCGTGGGGATGTCGGCCTCGCCGATCACCGGGGTGCGCCCGCGCAGCACCGTGAAGAGCAGGCCGTTCGGCGAGGTGCGCAGCAGCAGGGTCCGCTCGCCACCGGCGGAGTTGTCCGCCGCGAGGGCGGGCATGACATCGCGTACGGTTCCGCGGATCGGGCCGTCCACGCCCTCGACGATCCACATGCCCGCGGCGAGCAGCGGCGTGGAGAACGCGACCAGCACGACCCCGAGCGCGGCGAGCCTGCGCAGCCCGCCGGCCGCCCGGAACTCCACGACCCGGTCGGAGGTGAGCGCGGCCACCACGAGCATGCCGGTGGCCGCGAAGGCCAGTGGCACGCCCGGCCACGCGGGGGCCTCGACGTCGCCGTTGACCGAGGTGACGGGGGTCCTGCTGACCAGGATGGCCACCAGCACCCCGAAGAGGGCGACGCCCCAGCCGACCGCGATGACCATCCGGTTGCGGCGCATCAGCAGCGCGAACAGGCAGGCGGCGATGAGGCCACCGGTCACCCAGAGTGGCGGCATGCCGGGGCCGCCCGGGCTGAGCAGCAGCAACGACAGCGCGGGCAGTCCGGGGTCGACCAGCGCGGGCTGGTGCAGCCCGGCCTCCAGTAGCAGCCGCCTGGGATCCGCGACCATCTGGGCCAGCCAGGGGAACAGCAGGACCACGGGCACGGTGAACGCCACGAGCATCGAGACGGCGACGCCCCTGCGCGGGAAGGCCAGTGCCGCCAGCGCGCCGAGGATCGCGGTCAGCGGGTAGACCAGCGGGGCGAAGGCGGTGCCGACGGCCAGCAGGAGCCCCAGCCCCCAGGCTGCGCGGCGGGCACGGCGCCGTTCCCCGGTGAGCACCGTGGTGGCGAGCGCCGCGTAGACGGGAAGCAGCACGAAGACCACCGCGGTGCCGAGCCGGCCTGCGGCGACCGCGCCGGTGGCCACCGGCAGGAGGGCGTAGGAGGAGGCCAGCCAGACCCGGGTCCAGTGGCCCGGGATCATCGACCGGGTGGCCGCGTACGCGGAGATCCCCGCCAGCGGCACGCAGCCGAGCAGCAGCAGCGAGACCGCGAGCCACGTCTTGCCGAACAGCACAGTGGAGAGCACGGCCAGCACCGCCACGTACGGCGGAGCCCACGCGTCGGTGCCCAGGCCCGTCTGGTGGCGGCTCTCGAGGTAGAGATCCCACAGGTCGGAGGCCCCGCCGATCACCGGGACGAGCGCGCCGCCGCCCAGCCTGGCGCCGCCGGTCAGGGCGCGCTCGGCGACCAGCGTGACCGCCGCGAGCGCCAGGAAGAGCAGGACACCCGGGTTACCGAAGAGGCGCTGCGTCATGCCGGCGTCGGTGAGCAGCTCCTCGCCGTCCTCCTGCGAGTGCGGCGAGGCGGCCATCGCGTGGTGGCGCCCCGCGGACTCCACGAACCCGCCCCCGGCCAGGTAGTTCTGGGCCCGGTCGACGAGCCGCCGATAGCCGGCACCGGGCGGGGTGAGCAACCGGCTGATCGCCGCGTACCCCTGCCTGCGCCCCTTGGCCCGTGCCCGCCGAGCCTTGACCATCCGAATGGGATGGCCGAACACCGAGCCGAACGCGAGAAACTCGTCCAGCGCGTTGGCGGGCTGCTTGGCCACGAGGAACAGCAGCGTGCGGAAGATCGACCCGAACGCGTTACGTACCAGCGCCCACAGCAGCGGCCTCAGCGGCAGGTTCGCCATGACGACGAAGAGGGCGTTACGCCGGTCCAGGCGGCGGGGGTGGTCACCGCTGGCAGTGATGCGGCGACGCCGTCTGGCGGCGGCCTCGGCGTGCCAGGCGACCGCCCGGGTGACGTTCTGCACGCGGTATCCGGCGGCCCTGACCCGCCAGCACAGGTCGAGGTCGTCACGGAAGAGCGGCAGAGCGGGGTCGAGGCCGCCGACCTCGTCCCAGACGTCCCTGCGGATCAGCATGCCCGCGGTGGAGACCGAGAGCACGTCCCTGATCCCGTCGTACTGCCCCTGGTCGAACTCGCGGGCCTCCAGCTCGGTGTTCCTGCGGCCGGTGCGGTCGACGGTGACGCCGACCTCCAACAGGATCCGCCGGTCCAGCCAGTCCCGCAGCATGGGGCCGAGCACCACCGCCTTGGGATCCGCCTCGGCGGCCTCCAGCAGGATCCGCAGGGCGTGGACGTCCGGCGCGCAGTCGTCGTGCAGCAGCCAGATCCACTCCTGCCCCCCACCGGGACCGAGCCTGTCGAGCACCTCGGCGACGGCCTCACCGAAACCGGTCGAGCGCGGCAGGGTGAGTACGGCCCTGGAGCCGAGAGCTCCGGTCAGCAGCGCGGCGCTGCCGTCCCTGCTGCCGTTGTCGACCCCGACGACCCGGTCCGCGGGACGGGTCTGCCGGAGCAGGGCTTCCAGGGTCTCCCCCAGCCAGCGGGAGCCGTCGTGGGAGACGACGATCGCGGTGACCGTGTGGTGGGGACGGTGGGGGCGCTGGGAGTCGGTGATGGACATACGTCCCGTGTTCAGGAGGTGGTAGTGATCGGCGCGACAACGATACGACACCCTGTGTTGGACTATGTCTTATACCTGGTCGCGCAACCGAAAAAGGGTCACGTGACCGATGGTCACGTGACCCCGTGGACATATTCGTCAAGCGCCCCCGAGAGGGCGTCACGTACTTGCTGTCAGATCATTCGAACTTCTTCAGTGCTTCTTCGGCGGCCGGATTTCCAGACCGCCCGGACCTCGAAGCGCCCAAGCCTTCCAGCCATCCGTTTCCCGGACGACTCAGACCGCCTCACGCTTGATCCGCCGTCGTTCCCGTTCCGACAGTCCACCCCAGATTCCAAACCGCTCGTCGTGTTCCAGCGCGTACTCAAGACACTCGGCACGCACCTCGCAGGAGCGGCAAACCTTCTTGGCCTCGCGGGTGGAGCCTCCCTTCTCCGGGAAGAACGCCTCCGGGTCGGTCTGCGCGCACAAGGCGCGCTCCTGCCAGCCAAGCTGCTCTTCAGCGATGCTCTCCTGTGCGATGACCAGGTCGGCCACTGCACACCTCCCTGCCGCACGCCCGCAAATGGAGCCCCCCTATGAACGCCTCCCCCTTACCCACCCAGAGAAAGGCGTAACAACACGTGTGTAATTACACGCGCGTGCCCGGTGTGGCGTCAAGCGGCATGCTGGTATCCGGGGAAAGACCTGCTCTCCCCGGTTGTGGGTCGTGTGCCTGCCACGACGGCAATTGCACCAGGTGATCGCCTCGATCGCCAGGGGCTCAGTGCTCTCGGCGGTCGGAACCGTACCAGGACATGTTCTGATCCTGACCGGGGCCCACCCTCTCTCTATCCGGGCTTTCCTCATCCATGCCCTGACCTGGGCGTTGTTCGGGCTTGTAGATCGCCGTGGGGTCTATCGGCTGCGAGTCCCACGTCCTGACGGGGAGCGCGGGGTCGCTCAGCGGGTCTCCGGAGTAGGCACTCGGGTCGAACCTGAGCGTCGCCTCCGACCGCGGGTCCCACTGGTGCCCGCCGCCCTGCGGCTGGTACGGGGCCTGCGGGGCCTGGAGGTTCTGTGGAGCCTGGAGGTTCTGTGGAGCCTGAAGGTTCTGCGGAGCGGGGACCTGGGGTGCCTGCTGCGGATGCCCGAACGGGCCGTCGTAGCCGGAGGAGCCGTACTCGGGGACGCGAATCTGCGGCTCGGTGCCCTGGGCCTGCTGCTGGTAGCTCTCCGCCTGCTGGTAGGCCTGAGCCATCTGCTGTGACCTGAGGTCCACCGGGTCGGGCGCGGGATACTGCGGGTCCGGCTCGGCCGACCGGCCGAACTCCGCGCCGGGGTAACCGCTGAACGGCTGACCGTAGTTCTCCGGAGGCTGCGGGAAGGACTGCGGCGGCTGGCCGTCGAACGCCGGGCTCTGCCGGCCGTCGGCCGGCGGGTAGGGCACGGGGGCCTGCTGCTCGGACTGGTGACCGTAACCGGGCGGCTGCGAGTCCTGCTGCCCGAAGCCCTGTGGCTCAGGCCGCTGGTAACTCAGCGGCTCGGACTGCTGGTAGCCCGGCGGCTCAGACTGCTGGTAGCCCGGCGGCTCAGACTGCTGGTAGCCCGGCGGCTCAGACTGCTGGTAGCCCGGCGGCTCAGACTGCTGGTAGCCCGGCGGCTCAGACTGCTGGTAGCCCGGCATCTGCGGCTCCGAGTGCCAGCCCGAGTTCGCCGGCTGCGGCTCCTGACCGTATGCCGGAGAGTCGGCCTGCCGGCCGAAATCATGCGGCTCGGACTGCCCGTACGCGGGAAGATCGGCCTGTCCGTAGTCCGGCTGCCGCTGCTCCGAGCGGAGGCCGTACGCCGAGGAGTCGGGCTGCCGGCCGAAGCCCTGCGGCTCGGGCTGCCCGTACGCCGGGGAGTCGGGGAACTGCGGATAGCTCGGCAGCCTCGGGCTGGAGTGCCGCCCGGAACTCGCCGGCTGCGACTCCTGACCGTACGCCGGAGAGTCGGCCTCCCGGCCGAAGCCCTGCGGCTCCTGACCGTACGCCGGGGAATCGGGCTGCCGGCCGAAGCCCTGCGGCTCGGGCTGCCCGTACGCCGGAGAGTCGGGGAACTGCGGATAGCTCGGCAGTCGGGATTCCGTCTGGGGCTGCTGCTCCACGTGAGCGGCGTAGACCGGCGGGTCATAGGCAGCGGCCGGTGGGTCGTAGGCGACGTCCGGCGGCTCGTACGGCTTGGCCGGGACCGGGGGCTGGACATCGGCCGCGACGTACGGGCTCGGGGTGTAGCCCCCGGGCTGCGCGGCGGTCGGGGAGGCGGGCTGCGGTGCCTGCGGCACGGGCTGCGCGTAACCCTGCCCCTGCGGCTCCGGCTGCTGAGGTGACGGCGCGTAGGCGCCAGGCGGGGGAGCGTAGGGCTGGCTCTCGGCGGGCGGCGTGTAGGGCGGCGCCTGGGGGTGCCCGTCGCCCGCCTGCGGCGTGGGCGGCGCGTAGGAGGCCGCCTGCTGCCCGTACCCCTCGGGGACTCCGGCGGAGCCGTGCGCGGGCGCGGGCGGAAGCGCGGGGAGGTTGTGCCGGGGCTGCGGGTTCTGGACGGGCGGCGCCTCCTGCGGGTAGCCGTGGCCGCCCTGCGAAGCCTGGTCCTGCGGGTGGTGAACGCCCTGCTGCGCCATCTGGCCCTGCGGGTAGCCGTGGCCGCCCTGCGAAGCCTGGTCCTGCGGGTGGTGAACGCCCTGCTGCGCCATCTGGCCCTGCGGGTAGCCGTGGCCGCCCCGCAGAGCCTGATCCTGCGGGTGGTGAACGCCCTGCTGCGCCATCTGGCCCTGGGGGTACGCGCCCTGCCCCTGCGGATGCTCCTGGAAGGAAACCGGCCCCTGTCCGGGGACGGGCGGCTGGTAGGCGTACCCCTGCTCCCTGGAAGGCTCAGGGGAGCGGCCGAAGCCGTCCTCGGCGCGGAGGGACCCGGCGCGCGAACCGGCGGGGACCGCCTTCGGCAGCACGTAGAGCAGTGCGACCGCGGTCAGCGCGAGGGCGGGCAGGTGGACGAGGAGGAGTTCGATCTTCTCTCGGAGGTCCGTCGCACCACCGAACAGCGCGGTGAGCAGGCCGATCACGCCGAAGAGCACGGAGAGCACGAGCGTGCCGGCCGCCACGAGGGCCATCGGCTTCAGCCGCTCGATCACCGGACCGAGGTGGGTGGCCAGCAGCACGGCGCCGACGAGCAGCGCGGCGGCGACCGGCGAGGTGAGCTGACCCAGGTAGCCCGCCGCGCGCGCGGCGAAGGACGATCCACCGAACAGCAGGCGTTCGATGCCGACGAGAACGCTCGCGGAGGCAACGGCTACCATGAGCCACGCCGCCGGTTCTCGGAGCCGGCCCGCCTCGACATTGATCACAACTACCCCCATAGGGTCTTTAGGTAAACCCGGGTCAGTTTTGCACATGGCTGACTTTGAGGTTGGTAGTCCCAGGAAGCCCACCAACCTCATAAGTGCTCCATTGCACCTTATACATCCATAATTCGGACATCGGGTTAGGCGATTCCGCCAGCGCGGACGACCATCATAACGATCATGAAAAGACTGCGCCGCCTCTTTCCCGGCACCCCGCCGACATCCGTGATGACCTAATGGAACACTGAACGGCATGCGCATCGTGTCCCTCGCCGGCGGAATCGGTGGCGCCCGCTTCCTGCGGGGTCTCCTCACCGCTGCCCCCGACTCCGAGATCACCGTCATCGGCAACACAGGTGACGACATCAGTCTCTACGGCCTGCGGGTCTGCCCCGACCTCGACACCGTGATGTACACCCTGGGCGGCGGTATCGACGAGGAACAGGGCTGGGGGCGGCGGCAGGAATCGCACGTCGTCAAGGAGGAGCTGGCCGCCTACGGCGTCGAGCCGCAGTGGTTCGGCCTCGGCGACCGCGACTTCGCCACCCACATCGTACGTACCCAGATGCTCGACGCCGGATATCCGCTGTCGGCGGTCACCGAGGCACTGTGCGAGCGCTGGCAGCCGGGCGTGCGCCTGATCCCGATGAGCGACGACCGGACCGAGACCCACGTGGTCGTCACCGACGAGCGGGGCCGCCGCGCCGTCCACTTCCAGGAGTGGTGGGTGCGGCTGCGCGCCTCGGTTCCCGCCGAGCAGATCATCCTGGTCGGCGCGGACGACGCCACCCCGGCGCCCGGCGTGCTTGAGGCCATCGCCGCCGCCGACGCGGTCATCCTCCCGCCGTCCAACCCGGTCGTCAGCATCGGCACGATTCTGCAGATCAAGGGCATCCGCGAGGCCCTTGAGCGCAAGACGGTCGTCGGTGTCTCCCCCATCGTCGGCGGCGCCCCCGTCCACGGCATGGCCGACGCCTGCCTGGCCGCGATCGGCGTGCAGACCACCGCGCAAGCGGTCCTGGAGCTGTACGGGTCGCCACTGGTGAACGGCTGGCTGGTCGCGGAGGAGGATGCCGGGGTGACCCTCGCCGACGTCGACGTCGAGGCCCGCCCGCTGATCATGCACGACGTCGAGGCCGCCGCCGCCATCGCCCGCGCCGCCCTGGACATGGCCGCGCGGCTCGCGTCCTCCTCCGCACACGGGGAGGGTTCGCGATGAGCCGCGTCGGGCGCGGACGGCGGAATTCCGCCGACGTCAAGGTGGAGATCTTCGCCGTTCCAGGCATACCCGAGGTCCGCGAGGGCGACGACGTCGGGGAGCTGATCGCAGCGGCCCTGCCCGACCTGCGTGACGGCGACATCCTCGTGGTCACCTCCAAGATCTCAAGCAAGGCCGAGGGCCGGGTCCTGCACGGCGTGCCCCGCGCCGAGGCCGTCGGCGCGGAGACGAGGCGGGTGGTCGCCCGCAGGGGCGACACCGTGATCGCCGAGACGGCGCACGGGTTCGTCATGGCCGCCGCCGGGGTCGACGCCTCCAACACCAGGCCGGACACGGTGGTCCTGCTACCCGTCGACCCGGACGCCTCCGCCTCGGCCGTCAGAGCGCGTATCGCGGAACTGCTCGGCGTCTCGGTCGGGGTGGTCCTCTCCGACACCTTCGGCCGCCCCTGGCGCAACGGCCAGACCGACATGGCCGTCGGCCTCGCCGGGGTGACCCCCGCGCTCGACTACCGGGGCATGTCCGACGACTACGGCAACGCGCTCGAGGTCACCCTGACCGCCGTCGCCGACGAGTTCGCCGCTGCCGGAGACCTGGTCAAGGGGAAGGTCGCGCAGACCCCGGTGGCGGTGATCAGGGGCCTGGCCGAGTACACCACCGCGGATGACGGGCCGGGCATCCGCGAACTGGTCCGCCCGTCCGCCGACGACATGTTCCGGTACGGCTCGCGCGACGTGGTCTTCGCCCGCAGAACCATCCGCGAGTTCTCCGCCGAACCCGTGGACGGCGCCAAGGTCCGCAGGGCCGTCGACGCCGCGATCGCCGCGCCCGCCCCGCACCACACGACTCCGTGGCGGTTCGTCCTGCTGGAGTCCGCCGGCGCCCGGGAGAAGCTACTCGACGCCATGCGCGAGGCCTGGATCAACGACCTGCGCGGCGACGGCTTCTCCGAGGAGTCGGTGGCCAGGCGGGTCAGGCGGGGCGACGTGCTGCGCGCTGCCCCGTACCTGGCGGTGCCCTGCCTGGTCATGGACGGCTCGCACACCTACCGCGACGACCGGCGCAACGCCGCCGAGCGGGAGATGTTCGTGGTCGCGACCGGCGCGGGGGTGCAGAACTTCCTCATCCAGCTCGCGGTGGAGGGTCTGGGCTCCGCATGGGTGTCCTCCACCATGTTCTGCCGCGACGTGGTCCGCGAGGTCCTCGACCTGCCCGCCGGCTGGGACCCGATGGGGGCCGTCGCCATCGGCCACCCCGCCGCCCCACCCCGCGACCGCGCCCCCCGGCAGGCGTCCGACTTCGTCGTCGTCCGCTAGGGTCCGCGGCGGATCCTCCGCTCACCCGGCCGAGGTCGCGTGACATCGCGGTGGTACCGCGAGTACCACCGCGATGTCACGCGACCAGGCCCCGACGACCCGCCCCGGCGCATCCGCGTTGTCGGCCTCACCCTGCGGCCCCGGCCTCACTTCCCCTTCGGGGGAGCCTCGATCGTCACCGGCGGCTCCCAGAACAGGCCTTCCTCCTCGGGAAGGTCCTCGGCATCGACGACCCGGTCCTCGGGCGGCGGCTCGATCGTCACCTTGGTGCCCCAGCCGGTGAAGCGCAGGTCGGAACGGATACCCAGCTCGTAGTTGTCGTTCGTCTGCTGAGAGGTCGTGGTGGTCAGGCGGGTGACCCTGCCCTTGGCGTCGAACCAGAGCGCCCAGGCGACCTTCTCCCCGCGTCCAAACCACCCGCCGAGGGGCCGGCCGGGGATCTTGGAGGCATAGATGGTGCCCTTGGCCGCGCGCGGGCCGACGGAGGAGGCGGTGGCGAGCAGCGCCCGCAGCGTACCGGGTTCGAAGAGATCGACCGTGACATCCATGGGACTGGACTCGGGCCATCGGCTGCGCACCCACTGCTTGCCCAGCGGCAACGTGCCGATCAGATCACCACCCGAGGTGTAGTACGCGCCGTCGACTTTGATGAGCAGCACCGGGAAGAGGACGGAAGAGTCCAATTCCGGGGTCTCAGAGCGGATCGGCGAGGAGAGTGTGCTGATGTCGTCCGTTTCCACCAGCCCCCCCTTACGGAATCCGGCGACCCGCGTGGTCCGGCTGGTGAACAGGTGCTTGCCGTCGGCCAACATGCGGGTGACCGCGGAGACGGTGACGCCCCTGCCCGGTACGACCTGGGCGCGGAGCGCCTTGATCGGATCGGGCGCGTCGGCACGGGCGGGCAGCGGCGTGAGCAGGAGGAGGCTCACGACAAGACCGGTGGTGATCCGTCTCATTCGATTTCCTTTGGCGCCCGGAGGGAAAGAGGATCCTTCCAGGCAAAGATCACGTCGCCGTCTCAAATCTTCCCGATACGTTCGAGCGATACGGAAATGCGGAACCTTCTCAACCGGCCGCTACGCGGGCAGGTCCCAGCTCGGGCCGTCCGGGTCGCCCAGCCAGACGTACTGGCGATCATGGGTGACGGTGAGCCCGAACCCGGACTGATGCGGACGCCCGGCCTCCTCCCAGACCAGGAGTGCCTTCTCCGCCTCGTCCCACAGCTTGATCGGCCCGTGCTGATGCACCGTCCACCCGCCTGCGGGATCTGGCGTGGTGTCAGCCCACGAACCGGTGCTGACATCCAGCAGGATCGTTTTGTCCTCACCCCAGGAGCACTGAACCTGCGGGGCTGCGAGTTGGGCGACCCACAGGGCCGTATCGTCGTCCCTGAGAATCGACGGGTCAATCCTGCTCCTGCGGGCATCTCCGAAACCGGTCGTCACCGGCGGCCGTGGCGGTGGCAGGTGGGAACGGGCGGTCATGAAGTACAGATCGTCCTTGAGGAAACGACCGCTGGCACTGCCGTCGTCAGCCAAGGTCAGATGGGCAAAGGCAACCCCGCCCATCCAACCCCACATGGGGGCGGTGATGGTTCCCCCTTCGCGGACCTGCCACATCCACGCCCACGGAATGGTCCGCACCGAGCACGTGGCGATCAGCCGGTCGTATTCGGCGTCCTCGCCATACCCGAGCAGTCCATCCCCTACCACGAGGGTCGGCGCGTACCCGGCCTCGGTGATCGCCTTCCTGGCCCGAGCGGCGACCTCCTGGTCGTACTCGATCGAGGTGACGGCCTCCTCGCCGAGTCGCTGACACATCAACGACGTTGAGTAACCGGTGCCCGTACCGATTTCCAGCACCGTGTCGCCCTCGCTGATCTGGGCGGCCTCCAGCATCCGTACGACCAGGCTCGGGAAGGTGGAGGACGAACTGGGTTGTCCCACCATGACGCCGGTCGCGTCCCCGGCCATCACTCCGTCGATCTGCGTCACCCATGTGGCGTCGGTGTAGGCCAAGGAGAGCCACTCGTCCACACCCACCTCCGCGCGCCGGACGGGAATCCACCGATCACCACGGCTCTCATCTGCCCGGTAAACGGCATCGCCCAGGAACAACTCTCGCGGCACCGCTTCCAGCGCCTGCCCCCAGCCGGGAGAACCCACATGATCCGCCAGTGCGAGGCGAAGTTTTGCGGCCGTATCGCTCACGGCCACCATCCTTCCAGCAGTACATCGGCGAAGGCGTCCGCCATCGCATCGGAATCAGGCAGCCAGCCCCACTGCCCGTTGGGGTTGCATTCTTCGATACCACCGTCGGGGGCACCCGCAGCCCCAGCCTGGTAGCCACCTGTAGCTGCGTGACTTTGAAATCAGCCCTTCCGATATTGGCGGGATGGTTGACGTAGCGACAGTTCGGCAGGCTCGCCAGCAGCCCGCCCAGCCCATGTCTGGCCTCCGTCACGGCGAAATCCCGAGCCGGCTTTTCCAGGCTCTCGAAACGCCAAGAGCTGGGGCGGCGGTAATACACCGCCCCGACGTCCTCCAGCGCGATGTCACGACTCGGCGAACGGAGCCGACCGATCCACTCCGGGCGATGGCTATTGATGTAGGCGCTGAACATCAGCTCGGGGCCGACATCGGCGGGATCGACGCGGGCGACGTACGCTTGGCGCTCGTTCAGCGCTTCGATGACCAGATTGGCGGTGACGTCCTCCGCCGACGTGATGACCAGTACGATCTGCGGCAAGTTCCGTTCGACATGTCATGCGCTCCTTCGTCAGGCGGCGCATGGGGCGCCGGCGAACAGATCTCCGTGTGGGGAACGGATCTCCACCGACGCTAGGGGCGAGCAGTGGGGCATGCCAGGTGTCGGCCGTGTCTGTCGTACGACAGACACGGCTGTGTGATCCAAAACGAAGACCCCCGGCCGCACAGCCGGGGGTCTTCTCAGCTTGGGGAGGCTTAGAAGTCGAATTCGCCCTTCTTGGCACCGTCGACGAACGCCGCCCAGACCTCGCCCCGCACCACATAGGGGGCCTGGCCAGGAGCTTCCGTGTCACGGATGGCGACGCGGCCCTGGGACAGCGGAGCGACCTCGATGCAGTCGCCACCGTTACCGGTCGAGCGCCTTGCCTTGCGCCAGGCCGCCGTCTCTAGTTCAGCCGTGAGGTCCACTTCTCCACCATCTTCCCGATGAACTCGACCGACGCGCTGTGAGGGAGGGATTCCGCCCTGATGATGTCCATCTTTATGGTAACCGCATTGACTACCTCGGGATTGCTGGTCACGACGGGCTCCGCAGCAGTTTCCAGGTAGACCGTGTGACGGTGACCCTTGGGAGCTTGCGCGATGACGATACCGCCGCTCAGACCGGGGTTGGCGCCCAGTGGCGTGATCTGGATGGTGATGTGTGGGAGATCAACGACTTCCAGGAGTCGTTTTAGCTGCTCACACATGACCTTCGGCCCTCCAATGGGGCGACTCAGGACACCCTCGTCGAGCAGCACGAGGTAGCGGGGCGGGTTGGTACGGGTGAAGATCTTCTGTCGGGCCAGTCGGGCCGCAACGAGGGCTTCGATCTGATCATCACTGTAGCGACACTCGCACTTCAGCAATGCATGTGCGTAGGCCGCAGTCTGGAGGAGTCCCGGGACGACCAGTGGTTGACATGTCGTGATCGACAGCGCCTCCGCTTCCTCCTCCAGCCAGGGTCGGAACCATTTGGGCGCTTCGTCCCTGTGTTTTGAGAGATCGGCCCACACTTCCCGCAGCCCCGGCCCGAAGCCCACCTCGCACCCCGCAATGAACGGCTCCGTGGGAGCGCGCTTCCCGACTTCGACGGAACCGACCTGGCTCGTCGAATATCCGATCCGGTTCCCCAGTTCTTCCTGGGTCAGGCCCGCCCCTAAACGCAAGCGCCGCAGTTCAACGCCGAATGCCGCGTTTCTCCCCGCCTTTGGGTCCAGCTCGCGTGGTGCAGGCATAGCTACCTCCCGGTGGGGTATCCGGCGACATCCAACACATCCGTCAGACATCTAAAGCACAGCTTGCAGGGCGATTGCCCTTTCGAGTTTTCCCACAAAGTACTCCCCAAGCAGCAAGCTATGAAGGGGAAGCGAGAAATCGGCGGACGCCATAAGTCTCGTCCCACACCGAAATCTACTGCCGATGCGGCACCTGTAAGCCGTTTATCGGACATAGAGGACAGGTGCGGCGATGCGCTTATTCAGAATCAAAGCCGACTGAGGCCGGCGTTCTGAAACCCCGCGACGACGTCGCAATTCACCGGCTCAATGTGGAGGACAGAAAGGGCAGGGAAAGTGACCACCAGACAGGAAAGAGCAATGGTCCCCGCAAGGGGAACGGATCAAAAAACCGCCGTGACCGACGCGACGGCGGAGAACCACGACAGGGCACTGGCTGTCGTGCAGAAGCTGCTGAAGGCGAAGGGAGTTCATTCCTACGCCGTGCACACGATCGGCTTGAAGCTGTCCGAGGGCGGGAAGCCATGGCCCTTGGGACAGCGCACCCGGTATGCCCCCGAGTTGGTGGCCTGCGATGAGGGTGGGCGAGCGGTCGCGTCGGTGACCATAGGGCCGCGTCCCGGCGGCTATCTGGTGTCCCTTCCCAACGTTCCCGGTCTCCGGAACATCAGGAGGGAGCGGCCCGAGAAGGTGGCGCAGCTGATCCTGTCGGCCCATCCCGAAGGAAGGCCATGACCGGTGCGACCGGCCCTCACGAGCAGGTCCGGGGAAAGAGCGGGCCGGGCGAGGCAGCCTCTGACGGCTCGCCTGGAGGAAAGAACGAGGTGACGACGCGGCTTCGCGTCCCGTACGTCATCGCACATGCCGACGAGGCGCTGCCACACCCCCTGCTGTTCGTACGCAGGCCGTTCACCACTCCACGACTCACCTACGTCACCCCACGCCCTGGAGACCGGGCCGACAACGGGGTGCTGCGCGCTCGCATTCTGGACAACCGTCAGGGTGCACCGCTGTGGCGGATGCTCAACACCGCCCGCCAGTGGCGATGCATGGAACGCGCCCTCTGCCAGCTCTGCGGCCAGGAGGCGACCGACCCGGAGACCGGGCGTATCCCCTGGATCATCACCGCCACCGCATTCCGCGCGATCCGAGGGGTTGAGGGCAGCGGCTACACCAGCGCCCCCGCGACCTGCCGGGACTGCATTCCCGAGGCGCTCGCCACCTGCCCGCAACTCCGCAAGTCCTCCGCCGTCGCCACGGTGGCCCGCAGCGAGCCCGCCGCAATCCTGGCCGACGTCTTCCGTCCCGGCCCCGACAGAACGGCGATTCACACAGAACGGCACAACGTCTTCGTCGGCCTGGACGAGACCGCCCTGCTGCGCAGGGTCCTCGCCACCCAGTTGATCGTCCGTCTTCACGACCTCCAGCCCGCGCCGCGCCTGGCGAGCAAGACCGGTTGAGACCCCCTCGGTAGGGCTCCTTCCCACAGGACGGTCACACCCGATCGACCACGCCCTACCGAGGGCTCCACTTCTCCCCGCTCACAGGCGCATTCCCGCGACACCGATCCCCCATGCCGCGCAGCGCGAAGAGGGGGAGCGATCAGGGGCCTTGTCGGTGCGACCAGGCGCCCGGCCATCACAGGAGCCGACACCGGTTCCGGTCACCGCAAGGCTCCGGGGCCCAACCTGGGATTCGGCGGCTCAGCCGTAGCGGATCACGTTCACGGCCGCCGCGAGCACGATCAGTGCTATCAGGCCAACCCCGATCATGCGGCGGACCGCCTTCCAGGCCGCCGACTTGGCGTCAGGGATCTTCGATGCGGCCTCGGCGGCCGCTTTGATCGCGTTGCCCCATCCCGCCCAGGTGTCCATCGTCCGCTGGAAAAGCCGTCCGACGGCGAACACGATCGCGGCCACTACGACAAGGGTCAGGATCCGGCCGTTCGAGCTGTCCACGTCGCACTCCTACCGGGGGGAAGCAGGGTCCTCATCACTGCCGGCATACGGGGGCTGTCAGAGCTGTGAGACGGCGAACACGATCATTGCGATCACGATGAGCGCCATGATCCGACCGTCGGCACTTTCCATCAGATACCTCCAGCGTGGATACCCCCGCCTTCAGGCGGGGGAGGAAACGCGGCACGGTGCCGCGCTTCCGGATGGGTGGTGTAGCCGTAGCCATCGGCTCGTTGGAGCAGGCGGACGTGGCGGTGGCCGATGCCCTGCACGGTGCCGTGCCGGGTGGTGATGTTGAAGCTTCCGGTGGTGCGGACCGCGACCCGTCCGGTGTGGACTCCGGCCTTCTTGCCGGTCGGGACGGTCGCGCGGACCAGGTCGCCGGTGGAGTCGGCGGCCACGCGGTCGCGCAGCCGGATGACGAACGGGGTGTGGCGGACCACCACCGCCCTACCGGCCGCCAGCAGACGGCGGGCGCGGGCGGGGTGGCAGGGGTCGAGCGGGTGGCCGCGGGCGTCCAGGACGAACACGACCGGGTGAACCTCACGGTTCGCTCCCTCGGACACCGCAGTGTCTTCAGGGTGACGCCGCGGCAGACGGGTGCCGTCTGCCGTGGTCTCCCCTCGCCCAGGTTCCACGCCGGTTACCGCGCTGAAGCGGTGTCCGCGTCCCGTTTCGTGCCCACCCTCGGGCGTGTCTGCTGACGCGGATTCCAGAGCAGCCCGCTGAGGAAGCACGGACTGGTGGGTCTGCTGACCTACGTGAAACGTAGTCAATCGAATGCACCTCCTTCAAGACGATCGACTTGGGCTGGTCAACGCGGGGCTATCAGTGCGCGGTGTGGCACCTCAAGCCCTGGCCTTTGGGCCAGGGTCGTTGACCGATGTACTCCTACCTGAAGAGAAGCAGGATTTCGTCACCAAGAGTAAGTCAATGACTACCGAAACTCCAGGCACCCTCTCCGATCTCCTCGCCGGAACGATCCAGACCTCCGGCCGGAGCAACCGTCCGCCACCCGGCGACAGCTGGTTACGGGGCCTTGGCACAGGTGGGGTGACAGAGGCGGCGGGCCAGGGCGGAGAGGAAGACGTCGATGATCTCCTCTGGGCGCCGGGCTCCTTCGGGTCGGCGCGCAGGGTCTGGGTCAGCTCCTCCAGGCGGCTGCGCCGGATGACCTGGCCGCCGTCGGGTTCGGTGATCGGGCCGAGGCGCACCGGGTCGCGGGTCGAGCACGAACCCCCCGCCTGGTCGAGCACCAGGACGGCGCCTCCCGCCGGGGCGACCGCCATCGCGACCACCGCCGGCGACAGACGCAGCAGAACCTGACGCCGACGCCGCTCAGCGCCGACGGCCACACGGTGTCGACCGGAGGAGGGCACGCGGAGACCTCTCGCTAGAGGAGAAAGACGACTGTGTCAACGAACCCCTCACGGAAGGCAAGCAACTATAGAACTCGTTACATTTTTGTCGACGCCTCCAGCGGGAGCAGTGGAAGGGCGTTGAGGCGGACGCTCCGGCAGACCCCGTCGCTCGCCCTGGCCGCGGCCAGCCGTCCGGCGTCCGGTACGCCGTAGGAGGTGGTCCGCTGCCGGACCGGCCGCCCGGTCGGGGCGACCATGGCCTCGATCTCGCTGATCGTCTTGAAGGAGCCGTTCTCCGACCCGGCCATCCTGCTGATCGTCTCCTCCATCAGCGTGCCGCCGAGGTCGTTGACCCCGCCCAGGAGCACCTCACGGCAGAGACCGTCCTGGAGCTTCACCCAGGAGCACTGGATGTTGGCGATCGCGCCGTGCAGCAGGACCCGGGCCAGCGCGTGCACCGCCCGGTTCTCCCGCGCCGTCGGCCCCGGGCGGGCGATCCCCGCCAGGTAGATGGGCGCGCTGTGGTGGACGAACGGCAGCAGCACGAACTCGGAGAACCCACCGGTCTCCTCCTGGATGCGGCGGATCAGCCGGATGTGCTGCACCCAGTGCGCGTGGTTGTCCACGTGGCCGTACATCATCGTGGAGGTCGTCGGGATGCCGACCCGGTGCGCGGTGGAGATGACCTCGACCCACTCGGCGGTGGGCAGCTTGCCCTTGGTCAGCACCCAGCGGACGTCGTCGTCGAGGATCTCGGCCGCGGTGCCCGGCAGCGAGTCGACACCCGCCTCCCTGGCGGCGACCAGCCAGTCCTTGATGGACAGGTTGGTGCGGCTGGCCCCGTTGATGACCTCCATCGGCGAGAACGCGTGGACGTGCATCTCGGGCACCCTGGCCTTGACCGCCCTGGCGATGTCGAAGTACGCGGTGCCGGGCAGGTCGGGGTGGATGCCGCCCTGCATGCACACCTCGGTCGCCCCTGCCTGCCAACCCTCCCCGGCGCGGTCGGCGACCTGCTCCAGCGAGAGGGTGTAGGCGTCGGCGTCGGTGCGGCGCTGCGCGAAGGCGCAGAAGCGGCAGCCCGTGTAGCAGACGTTCGTGAAGTTGATGTTCCTGTTCACCACGTAGGTGACGTCGTCACCGGCCGCCTCCCTGCGCAGGCCGTCGGCGATCCGGCAGAGCTCGTCCAGCGCGGCGTCGTCGGCGCCCGCGCCCGACGGGTCTCCGGCGAGGTCGAGGAGGACGAGCGCCTGTGCGTCGCTCAGCCCCGCCGGGTCGCTTTCGGCCTGCCGCAGTGCCTCCCGCACATCGCCCCTGACGGCGCCGCCGCCCACGGCTGCGGGCAGGCGCTCCTTCAGCGCCTCCCAGTCTCCGTAGACGTGGTCGAAGTCGTCACGGCGGTCGGCGGTACGGCCCTCCGTGTCGACCGCCGTGTGCAGGTCGACGCGGCCCAGGGAGACGAAGCCCCCGTCGGGCTCCTGCCAGGGACGGCCGGTCACGACCGCGTCCTCGCGGGCGAGGCCGGTGTCGGGGTCCGCCAGGGCGGCCACGTGCGCGTTGAGCCTGGGGTCGAGCCAGGGCTCCCCCGCCAGCACGAACTCGGGATAGATGGTCAGCCGCTCGCGCAGCGTGAACCCGGCGGCGGCGGTGCGGGCGGCGAGGTCGTCGATCTGCGGCCAGGGACGCTCGGGGTTGACGTGGTCGGGCGTCAGCGGCGAGACACCGCCCCAGTCGTCGATGCCCGCCCTGATCATCAGCTCGTACTCGGAGTCGACCAGGTTCGGCGGGGCCTGCACCCTCATCTTCGGCCCCAGCACCAGCCGGGTCACCGCGATGGTGGCGGCCAGCTCCTGCAGGTCGGCGTCGGGCATGCCGCGCATCGCGGTGTCCGGCTTGGCGCGGAAGTTCTGGACGATGATCTCCTGGATGCCACCGTACTCGCGCGCCACCCTGCGCAGCGCGAACAGCGACTCGGCGCGGTCGGCGACCGTCTCCCCGATGCCGATGAGGATGCCGCTGGTGAACGGCACGTTCGTCCGCCCGGCGTCCTCCAGCACGCGCAGCCGCACGGCGGGGTCCTTGTCGGGCGAGCCGTAGTGCGGCTGCCCCTTCTCCTCGAAGAGCCGCCGCGAGGTCGTCTCCAGCATCATGCCCATGGAGGGCGCGACCGGCTTGAGGCGCTGCAGGTCCTGCCAGGTCATGGCGCCCGGATTCAGGTGCGGCAGCAGCCCTGTCTCCTCAAGCACCCGCACGGCCATCGCACGGACGTAGGAGAGCGTGTCGTCGTAGCCGTGCGCGTCCAGCCACTCGCGGGCCTGGTGCCAGCGGTCCTCCGGCCGGTCCCCCAGGGTGAACAGGGCCTCCTTGCACCCGATGGCCGCGCCCTGCCTGGCGATCTCCAGCACCTCGTCGGGGCTCAGGAACATGCTCTCCAGCTTGTGCGGGGCGGTGGCGAACGTGCAGTATCCGCAGCGGTCCCGGCAGAGCCTCGTCAGGGGGATGAAGACCTTGCGGCTGTAGGTGATGATCCCTTGCCGCCCGACCGCCTCCAGGCCCGCGTCCCTGACCCTCCCGGCGTGATCGAGGAGGGTCTGTAGATGCGTGTCCCGGGCGTGCAACAGGGTTGTGACCTCGGCGACATCGAGAGCTTTGCCGTCGCGGGCCCTAGCCAGAGCCCGGCGCATCGCGTTGTCGGTGGGGTTGGCGCTCATGACGGCACAGTACGGCGCGGCGGCGGCGCACGGAGCAGCGGGTGCCCTGCCGTGGCCCAACGATTCAGATCTGCTAAACAGTTCGGTCAAGCAGATCTCGATGGACATAAATGCTTGCATATACATAAATTGGATGCATCAGCCGGAACCCCCGCATCCGCAGGAGCCCCCGGCCTCTCTCCGGGGCACCCCGCCTCGGATCCCACCCTCAGGAGCCGAAAATGATCTGGTTTCTTCTCGCCCTCGTCGCCGTCGCCATCCTCGCCCCGCTGGTGGGCGCCGACACACGCGACAGCCTCGACTGGCATCACCGGGAACCCTCCCCCGACGAGGGGATGCTCGACACGACCGCCGGCCACGCGCGGGTGCCCGCGGCCCGCGAGCGGGTGGCCGCACACCGCCCGACTCCGGCAGCCGGCTGACCCGGCCCCGGCGAAGAGCGAGCACGACGAAGAGCGAGCACGACGAAGAACAAACACAGCGAAGAGCGAGCACGACGAAAAGTGAGCACTGCGAAGAACGAGCACGTCAACCCACCGGGTGCGAATCCGTGTCAGAACGCGACCGGCCCGCCGTACACCGTACGGCGGGTGCGGCGGAAGGAGCCGGCCGTGCCGCGGTGAGGTCAGATGTCGCTGGAGAAGCGGATCGCGGACTCGGGGAGCACGACACCGGGCCAGACCCGGCTGCCCGCGAGCAGTTCGTTTCCGGGGCCGACCACGGCGCCGTCGCCGACGACCACGTCTCGCAGGACCGCTCCACAATCGACGCGCGCGCCGATGCCGACCACCGAGTCGACCACGACCGCCCCCGAGTGCACGATGCAGTCGTCTCCGAGCACGCTGCCGGTGACCTGCGCCCCCGACTCCACGATCGCGCGGGCGCCGATCACGGAACCTCCGGAGACCTCGGCCTCGGGCGAGATCATGGCACCGGGCAGGGCGAGGAAGTCGCCGGTGGGACCTGGCAGCGCGGGTGAGACGAGCCGGCCGAGGACCAGGTCGCGGGAGCCCTTCACGAAGGCGGCGGGCGTGCCCACGTCGAGCCAGTAGGACGCGTCGGCGTAGCCGAGCACCAGGGCGCCGTCCTCGATCAGGCCGGGGAAGGTCTCGCGCTCGACCGAGACGACCTGCCCCTCCGGGATCGTGTCGATCACCGAACGGGTGAAGACGTAGCATCCGGCGTTGATCCGGTTGGTGACCGGGTTCGGGGTCTTCTCCAGGAAGGCGGTCACCCTCCCGTCGTCGTCGGTCGGCACGCAGCCGAATCGCGAGGGGTCGTCCACCTCGGTCAGGTGCAGGGTGAGGGCCGCCCCCCGCGAGACGTGCGTCGCGATCTGGTCGCCGATGTCGTGACCGGACAGGATGTCGCCGTTGAGCACCAGCACCGGATCGTCCGGGCCGCAGGTCAGCGCCTTGGCGGCATTGCGGATGGCCCCGCCGGTGCCGAGCGGGACCTCCTCCGTCATGTATTCGAGTTCGAGGCCGAACGCCTCACCGTTCCCGAACGCCTCGGAGAACATCTCCGCGCGGTAGGAGGTGGCGAACACGATGCGCCGCACGCCGAAGGCCCTGGCGCGGGCGAGTTGGTGGGAGAGGAAGGGGACTCCCGCCGTGGGCAGCAACGGTTTCGGGGTGTCGAGCGTCATCGGACGCAGGCGCGTCCCTCGTCCACCGACAAGGAGAATCGCCTCCAGATCCGGCAAAGGGGTCTCCATCATTCCGCGAGGTTAACTCACTACTCGGCCGCACGTTGGTAAGAGAGCATGTGCGCCTCGGCCGAGGCGTCCCAGGTGAACTCCTTGGCACGGGCGATGCCCGCCGCGGACAGCAGGTCCCTGCGCTCGGGTGAGGAGAGCAGCGTGCGCAGCGCCGCGGCGATGCTGTCGGCGTCCGGCTCAGTGTAGGCGACCGCGTCGCCACCCACCTCCGGCAGCGAGGTGCGGTGCGTGGTGAGCACCGGCGCGCCGCAGGCCATGGCCTCAAGCACCGGAAGCCCGAAGCCCTCACCCCGCGAGGGAAAGGCCGCGACCACCGCTCCTCCGAGGAAACCGCACAGGTCGGCGAAGGAGAGGAAGCCGGGACGGAGCACCCGTACCATCGAGGGGACCTGCTCCACCGCGGCGTCCACCTCGACGTCGCGGACGCCCCCGGCGAGCACCAGGGCGGGCGGGGAGGAGGCGTCCTCGACGGCGCGCACGAAGCCACGGATCAGGTTCGGCACGTTCTTGCGGGGCTCCAACGGGCCGAGGAAGGCCACGTAGGGGGTGCCGTGCAGGCCGAGCCGGTCGGAGGCGTGCTTGACCTCGCGCTCGGACGGCGGATGGAACAGCGCCGGGTCGACACCGTGATAGGCGACGTCGATGCGGGTCGGGTCGGCCGAGAGCAGCCTGATCAGCTCGTCCCTGGTCGCCTTGGAGGGCACGATCACCCGGCTGGCGTGCCGGACCGCCGTGCGGGTCGCCGCGCGGAAGAACGCCGCCTTGACCGCGTCGTGCTGCAGGGGCTCGGTGAAGCAGGTGAGGTCGTGCACCGTCGCCACGGTCGGCAGGCCCGAGTTCAGCGGGATCGAGTAGTAGGGGGCGTGAATGACCTGGGCGGCGACCTTCCTGGCGAGGAACGGCAGCCCCGTCTGCTCCCACGTCAGGCGGGCGGCCCTGTTGGTGATCTCATGAGGCCCCGGCACGATCCGCGCGGAGGGCGCCAGTCCGGCATATCGGGCGGCGTCGGCGCGCTGGCAGACGATCACGAGATCAGCGCCCGCCCTGTCCAACGCGGCGACGAGCCCATCGACGTACCTGATCAGCGCACCGCGATCGGCCGGAACCGCGGCCGCGTCGACGAGCACTCTCGGCGTCAAGAAGGATCGCTCCCCTCATGATTCACATGGGACGGCCGTCCCCTTCTTCCGTTCACTCTATTGCCAGAGTCTCCGAAATCATGGAGGAAATCACACGGCTTTTCCCGAAGCGTGGTCCTTCTTGGAAACCGTGGCGCGGCGCGCGGCCAGACCCGCGAAACCCGCGCAGACGAGATCGCCAAAAATGATCACGATCCGGGAGCAGAGCGCCGCCGCTATGGCCGATCCCTGATCCAGGACCGGCGCCAGGACGGCCACCATGGCCACCTCCCGCACACCCGCCCCTGCGGGGACGACGAACGTCATGATCCCCAGGCACCACGACAGGGCGAACGCGCCGACGGAGAACAGGACCGCGGAGAACCCGGAGGGTCCGAGGTCGTGGACGATCGCCGCCAGGTGCAGCCCGTACGCGATCCAGCCACCCAGTGCCCAGCCCAGCGCGGTGAGCATGCCACGGCGGCTGAGGGGGCGCTCCAGCGGCTCGCGCCCCAGCTTGCGAAGCCCGAACCCGAGGACCGCGTTGACCACCCTCGGCTCGAAGGCCACCGCGAGCACGGGGATCAGCAGGAAGACCCACGCGTACGGCGCGGCCGCCCCCGGCCGGGCCGCCAGCAGCGTCACCCCCGAGACCACCAGCCCGCTGCCGAGCTGCACCGGCAGCGTCAGGAAGAACGCCGCCGCGCTGCGCGACCGGGGAACGCCCAGCTCCCGCCCCATCTCCATCTGAGCGATCACCGGCCAGAGCGAACCGGGGATGTACTTGCCCAGCTGGCCCACGAAGAAGACCCGCGCCCCCGCGCGCAGCGGCAGCGGCGAGCCCAGATCGGCCAGCAGCGCCCGCCACGTCATCATCCCGCCGCACAGCGCGGCGAGCACCGCGACCAGTGACAGCATGAGCGACACTCCGGACAGCCGGGCGAACCCCGCGCGGATGTCGTCCCACTGGCCCACCACCACCCACGCGCCGAACCCGAGGGCGAGGAGCAGGAAGGCGACGCGCGCCAGCCGCCTCACGGAGGACGTGCGGGTGGCGCCACCCACCGGGGACGTGCCTTCTCCGGCCTCCGTCGCGTCGTCCTCGGTCACGGAAGACTCACCTCGGGCTCCAGCGGGCTCACAGAGGACGTACCGGCTCGGGCGGCTGCGGCAGCGACCGCCCGGCCGGGCGGCGGTCGCCCCCGGTCGCCACCCACAGGTAGGTGGGCACCACGGGCAGCAGGGCACGCAGCACCGGGCGGGGCAGCCGCGACAGCACGCCACCGGCCACCCGCCCCGCCACGCCGCCGAAGAGCTCGTCGCCCGCGAACGCCGCCGGGGTGGCGAGCACGGGGAAGGTGTAGTCCCACACCCGTAGGCCGCGCACCATCCTGCGCAGGCCGCGGCGGGTGCGGTAACGCTCGTAGTAGTTGTCCGCCCGGCCGAAGAGCCGCACATAGCGGTCGGCCGCCGCGGGCGGCAGATATGACAGGAACGGCAGCTTGTAGTGCGGCTCCATCACGCCGAGCCTGTTGCCCAGCCCCAGATAGAGGACACCGTCGTCGGAGAGCACCCGGCGCATCTCGGCCATGATCGCGTCCGGGTCGACCACGTGCTCGTAGATGTGGTTGAAGACCAGCACGTCGATCGAGCCGTCGGGGAAGGGCAGCGCGGTGCCGTCCGCGCACACGAACTCGACCCGCTCGCCGAACCGCTGAGCCGCCCTGCGCAGGCCCGGCACGTCGATGTCGACGCCGAACGTCCGGCTCGCCCCCGCCGCGGCCAGCTCGTCGGCGATGAACCCCGCCGAGCAGCCGATGTCGGCGACCGTCAGACCGGCGAGGACGCCTTCGTCCCTGCCGAGGAAGTGCCCGAGCACCGCGACGATCTTCGCGGCCTTCCTGCGGCGCTTCTCCTCGTCCAGCATCGCCGCCTGGAACTCGGAGTACTCAAGCTGCGCGACCCGCTCGGCGCTCATCACTCGCTCACCGCTCCTCTTCCCTTTCGCGTGATACCGGGACTTCCCTTCCGGAGGGTCATGTATCTCCCTTCCGGATGGTGCCGGACGACGTGCCGCTCCCGGCTGCGCGCGACGCCCTCGGGCGCTCCACCACGCCGCCCAAGAGTACCGGTGACCCGTGCCCCTACCGTCGAGTAAGGAGAGCGTCGTACCCTGGGCGGATGCTCAGCCGACTGCGGTCAAGCCGCCTCCTCCGCGTGCTGCTCGCGCTGGTCGCGGTGGGTTTCCTGGGCTACGGACTGCTCAGGAACGGCGAGGAGACGGCGGCCGCGATCTCCCGGCTGTCATGGTGGTCGCTCGCCGGTTCCTACCTGTCGGTGATGGCCGGGATCTGTCTCATGATGCTGGCCTGGCGGGCGCTGCTGGCCGGAATGGGCTCCCCGCTGCCCCCCGGGATCACCGCGCGGATCTTCTTCATCGGCCAGCTCGGCAAGTACGTGCCGGGCAGCGTCTGGGCGTACGCCGCGATGATCGAACTCGGCCGCGACCACCGCGTCCCGCCCCGGCGCATGTTCGGCGCCATCACCCTCTCGGTGCTGGTCTCCCTGGGCTGCGCCCTTGTCGTGGCCGCGGTGACCCTGCGCGAGACCATGCCCCAGGCGTGGTACCTGCTGGCGCTGATCCCCGTCATCGCCGTCTGCCTGCACCCCGGAGTGCTCACCTTCGGACTCAACCTGGCCATGCGGATCGCCCGCCAGGAACCGCTCGGGCCGGGCCGGTTGCTCAGCGGCCGCGCCGTGCTCACCGCGGTCGCCCTCACCGTGGCAGGCTGGCTGACCTACGGCCCCCACCTGCTGCTCCCCATGGCCGACCTGGGCGCCTTTGGCGACTCCCGCTACCTGGTGGCGACAGGCGCGTACGCGCTGGCCTGGGCGACGGGCATCCTCACGGTGGTCGTCCCCGCCGGGATCGGCGTCCGCGAGGGGGCGATGGTGCTCGCCCTGGCACCGGTGCTCGACTCCCCCAGCGCTCTGGTGGCCGCGGTGGTGTCCAGGGTGATGTTCACCCTCGCCGACGTGAGCTGGGCCGGGATCGGCTTCCTGTGGGGCAGGGTCTCCGGCCCCCCAGGGGAGCCCATCCGGAAAATACAGGAATCCGTCCGGGAAGCAGGGGGGTCCGTCCGGGAAACACGGGAATCCGTCCGGGAAACACGGGAATCCGTCCGGGAAACACGGGAATCCGTCCGGGAAACACGGGAATCCGTCCGGGAAACACGGGAATCCGTCCGGGAAACACGGGAATCCGTCCGGGAAACACGGGAATCCGTCCGGGAAACACGGGAATCCGTCCGGGAAACACGGGAATCCGTCCGGGAAACAGGCCCCGAGCCCGTGACGGCACGAGAGGGCAACGCCTGAGACCCCCCGCACGGGTCCCGGCTCAGCGCGAGACCAGTGCTTCCACGTAGGAGGTCCAGTACGGCTCGGGGTCGACCGCCTTGACCCCGGCGCGGAGCCGCTCGGGCTCGCCGGGGCGGTAGAACGCGGCCAGCGCCGCGCGCAACTCCTCCGCCGAACCCGGCTCGACCAGCAGCCCGTCCACCCCGTCGGTGACGTGGTCGCCGAGCGTGCCCGCCCGGCTGGCGATCACCGGCACCCCGTGCTCGTGGCCGAGCCACACCTGCTGGCTGGCCGTCCCGCTCCGGTAGGGCAGGACCAGCGCGTCCACGTCCGCGAACAACCCCGGCACGTCCGCCGCCGCCACGTAGCCTGGCCGCAGCTCCACCCGTCCGGCCAGTCCCAGCTCGGCGACCAGTGCCCTCGTCGTCTCCTCCAGGCCGCCCCAGAACTCCCCCGCCACCCGCAGTGACACGCCCTCGGGCAGCGCGTGCAGCAGCAGGTCAAGCCCCTTGTACGGGCGGACGAGGCCGAAGAACAGCAGCCGGTCGTGCACGCCCTCGGCCGGGCTCCCCGTCGAGGACGGCAGGTGCGGGGCCATCTCGGCCACTCGCACGGGTGCGGCGGCCAGCTCACGTGCCTTCTCCGCCTGCCGCTCGGAGTGCACGAGCACCGCGTCCACCCTGCGCAGCAGCGCCTTCATCAGCGGCGTGTCGTACGGCTTGCGCTCGTGCGGCAGGACGTTGTGGCAGAGCGCCACGACCCTGGTTCTGCGGCCCAGGCCGGAAAGGATGCCCAGGTAGGGCGGGACCTGCACCGGGCTGAGGACGGCGAGAACCACCAGGTCGGCGTCGCGCAGCCGCCTCCCCGCGCGGACCCAGCCGTCCGGGCGGCGCCAGTCGAGGTCGTGCCGGACGTGCGGGAACGGCTCGCCGTCGGGGGTGTCGACGGTCTGCTGTCCCGGATACAGGAAGGAGGGGTACTGCGCCCGCCACGACTCGATCACCACGTCGTGCCCGGCCGCTTTCAGCCGGTGGGCCAGCTCTGTGGTGTGCGCGGCGCCGCCGCCCTTGTATGGGTACGTCGGCCCGACGACGGCGATCCGCATCTACTCGCTCCTGGAACGCACGATGAGGTCGGCCAGCAGCGCCAGCGAGCCGATGAGCAGACCGGAGATGAAGATCACGATGGTGTTGCTGGTCAGGTAGAACCCGTAGCGGACGATGTCGACGACGCCCTTGACCAGGCCGATGCCGATCAGCCAGAGCGCGGGCGGCATGAGAACCTTGAGCGGGTTGAAGTACATGACCATCCGCAGCACCTGCAGGATGTAGCGGTAGGCGTCGGAGACGAAGCTGAACTTCGACTTGCCGGCCCGCTTGCTGTAGCCGATCGGCAGGTAGTAGACGTCGTGCTGATTCGACAGGAACGACAGCGTGATCGTGGTGACGCAGGAGAAACCGGGCGGCAGCAGCCGCAGGTAGGGCTTGGCCACCGACTTGCGGAACGCCCGCAGCCCGCTGTTGAGATCGGGGATCTTCTGCCCGGCCAGCCGTTCGGCCACCTTGCGGATGAACCACTTGGCCGGGACCCGCAGTAACTTGTGGGAGCCCTCCTCGCTGGTCCGCGCGCCCACGACCTGGTCGATCGTCGTGTCCTTCTCCAGGATCTGGACGAGCTCGGGGATGCGCTCGTTCGGGTAGGTCATGTCGGCGTCGGTCCACACGACGATCTCGCCGCGCGCCTCCTGGGTGCCGATCCTGCGCACCGTGCCGGAGCCGCCGTTGCGGTGGAAGGCCCTGATCCGCATGTTCGGAAACCTCGGCGCGGCCTCTTCGAGCCTGGCCAGGGTCTCGTCCGTGGAGAAGTCGTCGACCGCCACGAGCTCGTAGGTGTATCCGCTGTGGTCCATCGCCTCACAGATGCGCTCGACCTCGGCGATGACGTGGTCCTGCTCGTTGTAACAGGGCAGGACGATGGTCACGTACGGTGTTGCGTCCACAGCTGATCCACTCTCGGGCTCTCGGGCTCTTGGTCTCTCGGGCATGCTCTCGACGGGCGAGGATACTCTGCCCGGCCGGGAACCGAGCGCACATCACGTTCTCAGGACAGCTCCCCGGAGCATTCCTGGGTGAATCCCAGCCAGGAACAGCCTCCGTCCAGGCGCCTGACGGATCCGACGCCCGACATCCCCTCGACCGCGTCGATGACCGCAGGCACACTCGCCGGATCCATGAGCTTGACGTGGTAATTCTCCGAGATGAGGACAATACGGAGAGTGCTAGAGGTGAGCTTGCCCATCAGGAGATGCTCGAAGACCCGGCGAGCATGGGTGGCGTCTTCGAAGTAGACACGCTCGATCCCTTCGAGCTCTGCGAGCCTGGCCTCGATGGCCTTCTTCTCTTCCTCCGTGGCCGCGCCTCGGCCCACACAGGGATCGGAAGCCTCTTCCGTCTCCTTGGTTTCTGAGTTCTCGGCTTCACACAACCCGATGGAGAGGTCCGCCTTATCCTCCCAGAAGTTATTGCCGAGGACGTATCCGTAGGAGACACCCGGCGCGTTCTCCACGGTGGCTGCGAACAGCTGGAAGTCGGCCCGGCGGTGGAGTCTGCCCTTGAACGATGTCGGCAGGTCCTCAGGCTGAATGGTCGAGGTCAGAACCCAGTTGTCGGCTTCTCGTCCACGAAGTTCGCCCACACCGTCTCCTGGGATCTAAATGTCACCTCCGCGACCTCAGGCGTCGCACGCAGCCTCTCCTCAAGTGCCCGCTTCTGCTCTGGAGTGATCACCCGCTTGCGACACCTCCCGGAGGGGTCGTCATCCCTGCAGAGGGAGATGGTGAACGTCGCCCCCTCGGGCCAGGGGCCATCCGGTGGCGGGAGCACCCGGCCGGGGTTCTCGTACCCACCGCTTCCGGCCACCCCGAGCACCAGGGCGACGACCGCCACACCGGCCAGCAGGACGCGGCGGGCTCCGGCCCGTCTCCAGGTGCGCGCTCCCCGCTCCGAATCCCCGGAAGACAGTTCTTCGACGTCGGCCCCATCGTTTCGGCCGTCCGAGCCAACCACCGGATCCATCGCATTCAACGCATCACCCACCGCAACAATCCGGCATTTGCCCCAATATCCTGACACAGATACTCAGGATTTGATCACCGAAAATAGAGCGGGTCTCTCCCTTGGAACACATGGACTCCGGTATCGGTGGGCATCCCGTCGGGCAGGAAACCTTCCCCGCCGTTCCGGCAACGACTGCCCGAATGGCTCGGGAATGGAAGACGGTGAGGAAGGCGGTTGGCGTGGGCGAGACGGCGGGCGGGCAGGTGGTCGTTGAGGTCCTGGGGCCGAAGAATGCCAAAAGACTCTGCGGCACCGGCTGGCCTGGCAAAAGCGTCTGGTTCGCCCTCCCGGTGAAGCATGCACCGAATTGACTCCGAGGTTCGGGTCATACGGAAATCAGAGCGGGCCGGATCAGTGACCGGGCCGCGTCGAGAAGTATCGCGATGTCACCCGGGTCCGAGATGAGGGGGCGCGTCCACGGACGTGGTGTACGAGCATCCGAATCCGGTAAGCCGGTCACGGTGGAAAAGCGCGGCGTCGTCCGTGGGGAAAAGCACGCCGAGGGTGGTGGAGCGGTTCAGGGCCGCTCGCTGATGTCGCGTCGTACGGGGTCGAAGGTCAAAAGCGCGCCGAGGGCGGTGGAGTGGCCCAAGGCCGCCCATCGGTACGGGTCCGCCGCGGTGTGGAAGGATCCGGGGCCGCTCCTCGCCGCTCCTCACCGCCGCCTCGTGCGGGGCTCTCGCCGTGCGGGGTACGAAGGTCCGCGGGATGTCCGGTCAGGGGTCTCCCTCGGCCGGGCGCGGGGACGAATCGGGCCTTCCACCACGAAAAGCGGCCCACCCGAGGGGCGGGGAGTGGCGCCTTCCTTGATCTGGGTGAATCCGCACGCCCCCAGCGTGCCAACTCATCCAGATCATGGAAAATCCCCGATCGTCACCGCCACGGCCCCGCCTCCACGCCCGCCATGACCCGCTTTGCCCCCTCCCGGAGCTCCACCGGCCCGCCCCCGGTCACCCACACCCGGCCACCGCCCGCCACCACCCCGCACGATGCGTTACCGGTGAGCGGCCCCCAACCACTCCACCGCCCTCGCCGCGCTTTTGACCTTCCACCCCGCACGACGCGACACCGGTGAGCGGCCCCCAACCACTCCACCGCCCTCGCCGCGCTTTTCCCCACGGACTACGCCGCGCTTTTCAACGGCGATCAGCCAGGCGCGACGCAGGTACCGATCTCAAACACTCGTACACCACCTGCGCGGACGCGACCAGATGAGGATGCTCGCTGGGCCTCGGATCGTCATGGCCCTGGGTGGGCACCGGGACGGGCACGAGTTCTCAGGTTTTCGGATCCGCGCGGGGAACGGTCATCCAGACATCGGCGGCCAGGGACCAGGTGCCGTTGGGGGGGTCGACGAGGGAGCGCTCGTCCTGGCGGGTGCGGAGGTTCATGATGTGGACGGGGGTGCCGTACCGGGCGACCTGGCGGGCCTCGGCGGCCAGCAGGACCGGGACGCGGCCGGCGGCGCGGATGCGGGCGGCCAGGCGGGTGACGTCGCTCGCCCTGGGAACGTTGGTGCGATAGAGGGGGAGCCTGGCGGCGGGCAGGCCGCAGGTGCTCCGGACGAGCTGGGTGAAGCGGGCGGCGGTGACGCGCTCGACGACGAGCACCGAGGCACGCGCGGGAAGGGCCGCGCACAGTGCCTCGACCGCGGCGCGCTCGCCGCGCTCGATCGGGGTGAAGGCCGTCCCCGCCGAGACGAACGCCGCCGGGACGAGGAGAAGGACCGCGCCGGCGGTGGCGAGGCCCCTTCGGGCGGCCGGGCCGTACCCGGATCTGCGTGCTCTGTCGCGCACCCGGTCCAGGCCCCAGACGGCCAGCAGGATCAGGCCGGGGATGACGACGGGGACCAGCCGCCGGGCGGCCCACGGCTGGTCGGGGGTGATACCGGGGCGGTAGAGCGTGGTGACCGTGGTCCAGGCGATGACGGCCAGCGGCAGTAGCCACTCCGGAGCCGTCCCCCTGACGAGCCTGCGTGCGAGCAGCGCCGCGGCGAGGGCGGCCAGCAGCGCCGCGGGGAGCCCGATATACCAGATCACCCAGTACGCCGAGTTCTCGTAGTAGAGCCGGGAACCGTTGATCGGCAGGCCGTTGACCCGCTGGACCCCCTCGACGAAGCCCGCGGTCAGCCGGTCCTCCGCCGTGACGGGTGGCCGGATCACGGTCTCCAGCCAGGGCCGGGCCGCAAAGGCGGCCGCGACCGCCGCGACCAGGCCCCCGGCGATCTCGGGCAGCCTCCGAACCCGGGCGGCACGCCGCAGCGGCGCCGCGAGCCGGGGGGCGAGCGCCGCCACCGCGACGGTGAGCACCACGACCACGCCGCAGATGGCCAGCAGCGGGACGAGCGAGCCCGACAGGTATTTCAGGTAAGGCCGGGAGAGCAGGTAGGCCGCGGCGAAACCCAGCCCGGCCCCCACCGCCAGCCCGCCGAGCAGCGGCACGCCCAACCGGCCCCCGTCGCGGTTCCCGGCCCGGCGCACGGCGATGAGCAGTCCGGCGTAGACGAGCACGGGAAGCACGTCGCGCAGCCCGTCGATCCTGACCATGACGGCCAGCCCGAACACCAGCCCCGCCAGGGCGGCACCGGTCCGCGCGGAGCGGATCACCGCAGGATCGGTGCCGGGGGGCACGGGCGGCGGATGACCGACACCGGCGGCGCCGTAACGGACCGCTGTCGGGTCGATGCCCGAGTGCACGAGTGGCGGATCGCCGACACCGGCGGCACCGGAACGGACCGATACCGGGTCAATGCCCGAGAGCACGGGCGGCGGGGACCCGATGGCACCGAAGCGGAGCCTGGCCTCGGCGTCGTACAGCAGGGCGAGGCCGCCGAAGAGCAGGATCAGGGACGGGATCTCGCTGAAGGTGGTCCGCGAGGTGTAGAGGATCGGGAGGCTGACGGCGAAGAGCAGCGCGGCGAGCGGCGCCCAGCGGGCCCCGACGAGCCTGGCGACGACCCCCGCGAGGACGAGCACGGCCGCCGCCCCCAGCACCGGCGGCACCAGCAGCAGCCCGGCGACGTCACCTAGCCAGGCGCCCACCGCGTGGAGCATCGGCGCCCCAGGCATGAACTGTGGCACGACCGCGCCGTCGAAGCCGTAGAAACCCATGCTGTCGAAATGGAGCGCCGGATCGGCGCCGCCGAAGGCACCCTCCTGGAAGGGGACCGGCAGCGAGCCGTTCCTGGCCAGCCAGATGCCGTACTGCGCGTAGGTGGCGGGGTCGCGGCGGACGATCAGTTGCTCGCTGCGGAACAGGCCGTTGAAGACTCCCGAGGCCAGTGCGACCGCGATCACCCCGGTGACCTGCCAGGCGGTCGCCGGAGTGGTCTCCGGCAGGCGTCGCAGGCCGTACCGGCAGAGCAGCGCGGCGGCCGTCAACCCCAGCGGGACCGCGGCGAGCGGCCGGAACCAGCCGAGCAGCAGCAGCGGCAGCCCGGCCAGCAGCCAGCCCGCCAGGACGAGCGCGGGCACGGCCGAGACCACGGCGAGCACCCTGCCCGCCGAAGGCCTGCGCGTACGATCCAGCCAGCCGATGGTCATGACTCGAACCGAGCCTAGTGGCATCCCCGGCAGGTGGCGGCGGACGCGCGGAGAGCTTCCGGGCATGGACGAGAGGTCCGGAAGAACGGACGCGAAGTCCATGTCAGAGGACGCGAGGGCGAGACACCGGACTGGGCGGGAGCCGGTAGCGTACGCGCAGCACGCGAGGACGGGGGACGAGTGGTCGAGTGGGCACGGCGGCGGCATCGCCGGCTCTTTGAGCATCACAGGCTCTTTGAACATCACAGGCTCTTTGAGCATCGGTGGTTCTTGGGCGTGCTGGGCGCGGGGGCCGCGCTGCGGGTGATCGCCATGCTCGGCTACCGGCCCGCGCTCTGGTTCCCCGACTCCTACACCTACGTCGTCACCGCGCTGAAACCCCGGCCCGACCTGGTCCGCCCGGCCGGATACCCGATGTTCCTGCGACTGCTCGAACCGTTCCACGACTTCGCCCTCGTCGTGCTGGCCCAGCACCTGCTGGGGCTGCTGGTCGGCGTGCTGGTCTACCTCACCGCGCGGCGGCTGGGGGCACCCGCCTGGGCCGCGACGCTCGCGTCCGTCCCCTCCCTGCTGGACGCCTACCAGATCGAGCTGGAACACCTGCTGGTCTCCGACACCCTGTTCACGGTCCTGGTCATGTCGGCGGCCTGCCTGGCCGTGCGCCGATCCGTCGGATGGCGTACCGCGTGCGGGATCGGGCTGCTGCTCGCGGCGGCCACGTTGACCAGGACCGTCGGGCTGCCGCTGGTCGCGCTCTTCGCGGGCTGGCTGATCTTCAAGCAGCGGGGCCGGGTGGCCGTGGCGGGGGTGATGATCGCCGCCGCGACGGTGCCGATCCTCGGGTACGGGGCCTGGTTTTACGCGACGTACCACCGGATCGGCATCGTGGGTGCGAACGGGGTCTTCCTCTACGCCAAGACGATGACCTTCGCCGACTGCGACGTGATGCGCCCGCCGCCGGACCTGGCGGTGCTCTGCGACCCCCGCCCGCCCGCCCTGCGCCCGCCCGCGCAGGAGTACGTCTGGGCACAGGACTCACCGCTGGTCAAACTGCCCGGCATCACCTTCAGCCGCCGCAACGACGCGCTGGCCGGGCGGTTCGCGTCGCTGGCGATCCGGAGCCAGCCGCTGGACTACCTGGGCTCGTTCGCCTCGGAGCTGGCCCGCTCGTTCACCGTGGGCCGCCCGGTCTACCCGGATCAGGAGATCTACGACTACTACCTGTTCCCCGCGGCGCCGCCCGCGCCGCCCGGGCGCTACCCGGCGACGGCGGGTGCCCAGGCCGCGGAGCACTACCAGCGGGGTCCGATCACCACCCGGATCGTCGAACCGTACGCGGGCTGGATCCGTACCTATCAGGGAATCGCCGGACTGCCCGGCGCGGCGGTGCTGGTGATCCTGCTGCTGCCGCCCGCGGCGGCGTGCGTCCGGCGGTTCCGCCCGGACACCACGGCGTGGGTGCTGCCCTGGTCGGTGGCGGTGGTGCTGCTGGCGATGCCCCCGGCGGTGGCGGAGTTCGACTACCGGTACGTCCTGCCGGCCGTGCCCGCCGCCTGCCTCGCGGCGGCACTGGCCGTGCGTAAACCTAATTTCAGTAACATTCCATTAAATGTCCGGATTTGAGTATGCTAGCCGCCGGATCATCACGGCGGCGGCAGGGGGCGGTCTTGGCCAAGTTCGCATCATCACGGCTCCTGGTGCGCACCTCGTGATCTACTCTCTGGGCGCGATGATCGAGCTGCGCGAGAACCGGACGATGCCGCCGAGCAGGGGAATCGTATGAGCGACCACCGGCAGGCCGCCGTCAGAGACCGTCGGCCCGAACCCGCCTCCCACGGCCGCAGGGGAGCTCGGCGCGCAGGCGGAGATGGTCCTCCGCCACAGAACCCGGAGCCAGATCTTCCGCCACGGCCACAACCGAAGGAGACTTCGCCGAGAGGCAGGGGCCGCAAGCAGAAACGGCTCAGCATCGGCGCCTGGGCGGGCATCGCGGCGACCGGCCTGCTGGTGCTCGGCACCCTGGGCGGCTACAAGGTCTACCGGGACACACTCGGCGAATTCCGGACCGTCGACCTCGCCGGCAAGCTCGGCAAGAACCGTCCGGTGAACGCCACGGGCGCGCTCAACGTGCTGATCGTGGGCTCCGACACCCGTGAGGGCGACAACCTGAAGTACGGCCAGAAGATGGCCAACGACGGCAAGCGCACCGACACGATCATCCTCATGCACATCGCGCCCGACCGCGACAAGGCGACGTTCGTCAGCTTCCCCCGTGACTCGGTGGTCGCCATGCCCGCCTGCACGTCCGAGACCGGCGCGCAGGTCGCGGCCCGCACCGAGATGATCAACGCCGCCTACAACGAGGGTGGCATCACCTGCACGATCGCCACCGTCGAGTCGCTCACCGACATCCGGATCGACCACTTCGTCGAGGTCGACTTCACCGGTTTCAAGAACATCGTGAACGCCCTCGGCGGTGTCAGGATCTGCCTGACCAAGCCGGTCGACGACAAGAAGGCCAAGCTCACCCTCCCGGCCGGCTGGCACCTCCTGGCGGGCGAGAAGGCGCTGGGCTACGTCCGGCTGCGCAACTACGGCGACGGCAGCGACATCGGCCGGATCAAGCGCCAGCAGGTCTTCCTCAGCCAGGTGGTGAAGAAGGCCACCAGCAGCGAGCTGCTGACCGACCCCGGCAAGATGCTGAACTTCATCCAGACCGCCGCCAAGTCCGTCCGAATGGACAAGGCTCTGGCGCAGGACACCGCCACCCTGCTCCAGATCGGGCAGAGCGCCCAGAAGCTGACCGCGAGCGGCGTCAAGCTGATCACCGTCCCGTGGGCCCCGCACCCGGACGACCCGAACCGGGTCGCCTGGACGCAGCCGTACGCGGACCAGCTGTTCGCCGCGATCAAGAGCGACACCGAGGTCACCCCGCCCCCCGACACCACGGTCAAGACCGTCAAGCGCGAGCAGGTCAGGCTCCAGGTGTTCAACGGCACGGACACGCCGGGCCGGGCCAAGCAGGTGGCCGACGAACTGGCCGAGCAGGGCTTCGTGGTCACCCACGTCGGCAACGCCCGCCCGGCGGCCGGCAACGTGCCCACCACCACGGTGCGCTACGCCAAGAAGGACACCGCGGACGGCCCCTCCTACGGCGACGCGGTGGCCGCCAGGCTCTCCGGTGACAAGCGCACCCCGGTCGTGGGCAAGGTCAGGCCGGTCACCACCGACAAGTACACGCCTGCCGTGGCCCCCACGCCCACCCCGGGCGCCACCGCCCCGACCGGACCGGTCATCCAGCTGATCATCGGCGCCGACTGGCCTGGCGTCCGAGTCCTTCCCAAGATCCCCGACGCCCTCACGGACAAGGTCGTCGACAGCAAGACCAACCCCTGCACCTGACCCCCTCGCCCGGCGAGTGGCCGGGCGAGGCGCCCGGGCCGAGCGCCACGGCCGGGCCGAGCGCCACGGCCGGCCGGGCGACAAGCTCGGGCCAAGCGGAAAGCCCGGGCCAAGCGACAAAGCCGGGCCGAGCAGCGAGGCCACGGCGTCCGGACGGCCGGGCGCCACGACAAAACCGGGCGAACCGAACACCCGCCCCCGGGCAACGGAGCGCCACCACCGGGAAAGAGCGCGAGCACCGGCCGTTCCCGGGTTTTGGACAGTCACGATTACCCGAGAACCTCCCGAATCAGAGTGCGTGAGTGCGACAGCGGGCTCACAGTCGGTTTAGGGTGGTCAAGGCGAAGAGGCGAACGCTTGCCCGGCCCTCCCCCTGGCCCGCCCCGGGCGCCTCCGCCAGTCTGCCCGACTACTCCCCGGTCTCCGACAGATAGCTGAGCCTTCCCCTCGTGAGCGACATCCGACCCTTCCAGGTGCCGGCCCCCCAGGACGACGGCGATTCCGACGGCCCCGGCAGGTCCGCCGGCGGACAGGGCCGGAAACCCGCCCCGTGGCCGACGCCCGGCCAGACGCAGCCGCCCGGCGGGCATCAGCCCACCTGGCCGGAGCCACCCGGCGGCTCGGCCGCCCCCGGCAGTCCGTCCCGGTACGAAACCTGGGCCCCCCGGGAAGAGGAGAACCCCGGCGAGGTCACCGAGTGGGGCGGCTACCCGGCATATCGGGAGCCCCACCCCAACGATCCACTCGACCTGTCCAAGCCCCTGGAGCCCGAACCGGTGCCGCAGGAGTCCATGTGGGCCCGTGAGAAGCCCTCGTCGTGGACTCAGGACGGCCCGGCCTGGGCACAGGAGAACACCGCATGGGCACAGGAGCCGTCGCGGGCACAGGAGAACACCGCATGGGCACAGGAGCCGTCGCGGGCACAGGAGAACACCGCATGGGCACAGGAGCCGTCGTGGGCGAGGGAGGCCCCTGCCCCGCAGGGGGCTCCCCAGGTGCCCCTCCCCCGTCCTGACTGGGCCCCACCGCCCGTTTCGCAGCCGCAGACGGGCACGCACCCCTACGCCGCCCCCCAGCCCCAGGCACCCGGCCCCGGACAGCCCCTGGCTCCCGGACAGCCCCTGGCTCCCGGACAGCCCCTGGCTCCCGGACAGCCCCTGGCTCCCGGACAGTCCCCGGCTCCCGGACAGCCCGCGAGTCCCGGGATGTTCCCGGGCGCCGGGCCCCCGCAGACCGTCGCACCCCCCCGGCAGGCGCCGCCCGCGGGCGGAGAGCGCCCCTTCTCCTACTGGGAGAACAACCACCGGGAGAGCGAGCCCTCGTTCTGGAACCAGGGCCCGCAGGCCGAGCAGGAGCTGCGGGCGGAGCTGGAGCGCGAGTCGCGCGTCGAGGAGGAGCCCCCCGCTTCCCCCGCCAAGAAGAAGCGCGAGCCGTATCTCGACAATGTGAAGTTCGTCCTGATCGCCCTGGTGGTGGTGGGCCACTCGCTGGTTCCCACCCTGAAGGCGGACTCGGCGAGCGCGGCATACCTGTTCGTCTACATGTTCCACATGCCGGCGTTCGTGCTGATCAGCGGCTACCTGGGCCGCAACTTCTGGCACTCCAACGCGAAGATCAACAAGCTGGTCGACACACTGCTGATCCCGTACGTGGTCGTGGAGATCGGCTACGCGCTGCTCCGCTACGGGCTTGGCCAGAAGTGGACGCTGACGATAATTGATCCGGCCTGGCTGAACTGGTATCTGGTGGCCCTGGTCCTCTGGCGGATCTCCACGCCCATCTGGACCCGGATGCGGCAACCGCTGCTGGTCGCGGTGGTCATCTACATGGCGGCGGGCTTCTCCGAGATCTCCGGGGACTTCAGCATCGACCGATTCTTCGGCCTGCTGCCGTTCTACGTGTTCGGCCTGCTGCTCAAGCCCGAGCACTTCGACCTGCTCAAGCCCACCTGGGTCAAGATCACCTCAGCTGTCGTCCTCGTCGGAGCCGCCGGGGTGGCGATCCTCATCGCTCCCCACGTCCCGCGCGACCCGATCTACTTCCGCTACAGCTTCAAGGCCATGGACATGTCCTGGTGGACGGGCTTCGGCGTGCGCGCCGCCGTGCTGGTCGCGGCGCTGATCATGACGGCCGCGGTGCTCGCGCTGGTGCCCCGCCGCGAAACCTGGTTCTCCGACCTCGGCACCCGCACCCTGTACGCCTACCTGCTCCACGGCGTCGTGGTGGTCATCGCCAAGGACCAGGGCTGGCTGAGCTTCCCCTGGCTGTACGGCCCGCTGGGCGTGGCGGCGATCGCGTCGAGTTCGCTGGCCCTGGCCATCGTGCTCTGCCTGCCGGAGACCCGCAAACTCTTCAAGTGGCTGCTCGAACCCAGGCTGGTATGGCTCTACCGGCGGCCGTCCCCGGCACACGCCGCCAAGGCCGTGCCCACCACCGAGGCCGCACCCGCCGCCAAGGAGAGTTCAGCGGCAGTTCCCCGGTAATTAACGCAACACCTCCGGTGATGACGGAACAGACGCCCAGCATCGGCATATGCGGGTATGCGTCGCGACAATCGTTCATCATCCAGAAGACGCCCGGATCATGCATCGGCAGGTCCGGGCGCTTCTCGACGCCGGGCACGACATCACCTACGTCGCTCCCTTCACCGACTGCAACGTAACCCCGGATCCGCGGATCCGCGCGATCGACGTGCCCAGGGCGATCGGCAACCATCGCGGGCGCGCGCTGAAGGCCGCCAGAGGAGCTCTCAGGCGCGGGGTCGAGGGCGCCGACCTGCTGGTCGTGTACGACACGGAGCTGCTCTCCCGCCTGCCCAGGCACCGCCCCGCCACCGTCTGGGACGTACGCGGTGAAGCCGGCGCCACACCTGCGCGCCGGGGCCTGCCCGCGCTGGTACGCCGGACCGAGGCCCGCGCGGAACACCGCCTGCACCTGATCCTGGCCGACGACTCCTACCGGGACCGGTTCTCCCTTCCCCACCCGGTCGTCCCCAACACCGCCTGCGTACCCGAGAGCCCGCCTGCGCGGCCCGGCCGCGACCGGGTGGTCCACATCGGTCACCTCTCCGAAGCAGGTGGCGTGGCCGAGCTGGTCGAGACGGCCAGGCGGCTGCTCCCCCACGGGATCAGGCTCGACCTGATCGGCGCCGCCGACGCCGGGGTCAGGCCGCTGCTCCGGGACGCGCAGCGGGAGGGCCTGCTCGACTGGTACGGCTACGTGCCCAACCGGCACGCGCTGCGGATGGCCGAGAGGGCGATCGCCGGGCTGTCGTTCCCGCACGAGGTGCCCGACGATCGATCCGTGCCGGCCAAGATCATCGACTACATGTCCCGGGGCGTCCCCGTGGTCACCGTACCCCTGCCCGCCGCCGCCTCCCTGGTCGAGCGGACCGGCTGCGGGGTCGTCGTCCCCTTCGGGGACGTCGGGGCGGCGGTACGCGCGGTGCTGGCGCTGCGGGACGATCCCACCGGGGCGGTGGAGATGGGCGGGCGCGGCCACGCCGAGGCCCTGGCCCATCACAACTGGCCGGACCACGCGGGTGCGTTCGTCGAGCAACTGGAGGAATGGGCGGCCGGACCGGTGACGTCCGGCCTGGAGGTTGGTGTACTGGAGGCATGGCACGCCATCTGATTCAGGGACGCGAGATCACCATGCCGGTCCGCGTCCGAGACGCCATGGTTTGCGGCGCTTCCTACCTGGTCCGGGCGGACGCCGCACGGGCCGTGATCGCCTACTCCCACCTCGACGTCGCCGAGGTGCTGCCCGGCAAGGCCCTGTGCACGCTGATGTTCGCCGACTACCTCGACGGTGATCTGGACCCCTACCACGAGTTCGGCATCGCCTTCCTGGCCCGGCCACCCGGCGCGGACCACGCCCCCGGCGGGGGCCTGCGCGCGAACCTGTCCGAGCTACGCAGGACCGGCGCCGGGGCGTTCATCCACTGGCTCCCGGTCGACCAGGGCTTCACCCTGGAGGCAGGCCGCACGATCTGGGGTTTTCCCAAGGAACTGGCCGACATCGACCTGCGCACGTCCTCCCCCTACAAGCGGTGCATCCTGCGCCAGGACGGGCGGCTGGTGCTGGACCTGTTGATCAAACCCGGCCTGCCGGTGCCGGGCACCGGCATGATGACCGCCCTCGACGCCTACAGCCACCTGGACGGCGTCACCCGCCGCATCCCCTGGTCGATGTCCCCCCGCGGCATCCGCACCCGCCCCGGCGGCGCCCTGATCCGGCTGGGCAACCACCCGATCGCCAGGGAACTGAGCGAACTCGGCCTGCCCAGACGAGCCCTGGCCACGGCCACGGTCTCCCACATGGCCATGACCTTCAACGAGGCCAAGGAACCCTGACCGCCCACTGTCAGGCCCGATCGCCGGGCCCCGGCGGAGATGGTCCGCGGTTCTTCAATGATCAGAACCGGGTGTACGCCAGTTCGGTCACCGTGCAGTCGGCGTCGATGACCGGGATGACCCGCCACTTGTCGAACGTCGTGCACGGGTGGGAGATGCCGAATGCGATCAGGTCACCCACCGCGAGCGGCCGGTCCGCCAGTATGGCGAGATACGCGTGCTGGTCGTTGACGGCGGTCACCTGTACCTCGCCGTTGAGCCGGGTGGTCCGGCCGGTGCGGTCGCGCACCATGCGGGGCACCGGCAGTCCGTCGTCGGCGGAGGCGTCCCGTCGGCCCAGCCCGGCGAGCGCCAGCGTCGGCTCGGGGCGTGACAGCACCGGCGCCCAGATCCGCAGCGCTTCGCGGAGCCGGTACGGGGCGCGTGGCCGGGCGCCGAACGGCGAGATCGCGTCGTAGCCACCGGCGTCATGGGTGACGTAGCACCCGCTGCGCAGGACGGTCCGGTACGGCGTGCCGGCAAGGGCCGTCGGCAGTCGCCGTACCACCCGGTCGAAGTAGGCGCTGCCGCCCACCGTGACGATCGGTGGTGGTCCAGCGCCGAATAGCCCGTCCGCGTACGCGGTGCGCGCCACGCCGGACAACCGGTCGAGGAGCCGGTCGACCAGCGCCAGGGTGCCGGCCAGGTCGGCCCCGTGCAGGATGCCCTCGAAAGCGGAGAATCCGGCCAGCCCCATCGGGCCGCCCGCGGTCCTGGCCGCCAGGGCGAGCACGTCGCGGTCGTCGCGCAGACCGGTCCGTCCGCCGGTCACCCCGAGCTCGACGAGAACCCCCACCCGGCCGCGCAGGCTCGCGTCGATGCCGGTTTCCAGAGCGTGCAGTGCGGTCGGCGAATCGGCGTAGCAGTAGAGTTCGAGGTCGTCGTAGCCGGCCAGCACGCCGTTGAGGAGCCGGAGCGAGCCGGGGTCGACGACGGGGTTGGCCAGCAACAGGCGGCGCACGCCCATGTCGGCTACCGTCCGGGCCTGCCACGCCGTCGCCACGCTGATCGCCCACGCCCCGGCGGCGAGTTGCCGTTCGATGATCTGCGGGCACATCGTCGTCTTGCCGTGCGGGGCCAGCAGCACGTCGTGGGCCGCGCAGTAGGCGGCCATCGTGGCGACGTTGTGCTCTAGTTCGTCCCGGAGCAGTACGGCGGTGGGCAGCGGGAACGTGCCGTCGAAGAGCCGGGCTCCGCGCGGGTCGGCGACGTCGGGCAGCCCTTTCGCCGGCCTGACCGTCGGCTCACCCGGCATGGCGCAGCACCTTTCCCGGGCGGGCGGTGCGGAGCACGCCGTCCCGTACCACGATCTGCCCGCCGACCACGGTCAGCGCGATCCCGACCGGCGCCTGCCGGGGCCGTTCGAAGGTGGCCCGATCAGCGACCACGGCCGGGTCGAAGGCGACCAGGTCGGCGACGAACCCCGGGCGGATCTGCCCGCGATCGCGCAGGCCGAGCCGGGCCGCCGGGGCGGCGGACATCTTGTGTACCGCGTCGGGCAGGGCCAGCACGCCGAGTTCGCGGACGTAGCGCCCCAGTACCCGGGCATTTGTGCCGTAGGCGCGCGGGTGCGGCTGATCGGCGCCGGCGTGCAACGGCAGCGCGTTGCCGTCCGAGCCCACGATCGAAAGGGGGTGGGCGAGGAACGCGGTCATGTCGGTCTCGGTGCGGTAGTGCAGCACCACCTGAGCCGCGCTGCCCAACTCGACGCACAGGTCGAGTAAGACCTCCTCGGGCGGCCGCCTCCGACGCCGGGCGATCTCGGCGATCGAGCTGCCGGGCAGGTCGTCGTGCGGCCCGGCTGCGGTGATCACAACCCGGTCCCAGTGCCAGGGAATCCCGCCGAAGAAGCCAGTGCGAATGTCGCAAAGCGCGCGCTGCCGCCATGCGACGTCGCCGGAGCGCCGGCGCAGTCCCGCACTGCCGTCCCGCTGTACCCACTCGGGAAGGTACTGCACCAGCGCCGAGGACGAGGCGTCGTAGGGGTAGACGTCGAAGGCCACGTCGAGGCCCTGTGCCTCGGCGGCGTCGAAGCGGGCGAGCGCATCGGCGGCACGGCCCCAGTAGGCGGGATCGTTCAGCGCGAGGTGAGAGAACTGCAGTCGCCCCCCGGTGCGCCTGGCGGTGTCGACGGCCTCGTCGACGGCCTCCAGCTCCCGGCCCGCCGAGGCCCGGGCGTGGGTGGCGTAGACGGCGTCGTGCCTGGCGCAGATCTCGACCAGCGCGGCCACCTCGCCGGGGTCGCCGAGCGAGGACGGCGTGTGGGTGAGCCCGGTGGACAGACCGAACGCGCCGGCCGCGAGCGCCTCGTCGAGCAGGTGCCGCATGCGCGCGACGTCGTCGGCGGTGGCCGTCCCGTACGGGTCGTCCATCGCGGCGATCCGCAGCGCGCCGTGCCCGGCGAGGGCGGCGACGTTGATGGCCGGTCGCACGTCGGCCAGGGCCTCGGCGTACCCGTCGAAGTCGGTCCAGGTGACCTGGGCGGGGCCGTCACCCAGGCGGGCGAGGTGGTCGGTCAGCAGGTGGTGACGGGCCGGACGCACCGGGAACGCCGAGTACCCGCAGTTGCCAACCACCTCGGTGGTCACGCCCTGCAGGGCCTTGCTCTCGCCGCGCGGGTCGAGCAGCAGGCTGACGTCCGAATGGGTGTGGATGTCGATGAAACCGGGAGCGAGGGTGAGCCCGGTCAGGTCGACCGTCTCGACTGCCGTCGTGCCGTTCGCCGCAGAGGCTTCCGGTGCCTCCAGGTAAGTGATCCGGTCCGAGGTCACCCCAATGTCGAGCCGGCGCGCCGGCGCGCCGGCGCCGTCCAGCACGGTGGCCCCGTGCAGCCACAGGTCGAAAGCCATCGGGACTCCCCTTCCAGGGATCACGTGAGCGCGTTGCCGAGCTCCACACATACGTCGGCCAGGCGCTGCCCCACCGCGGCCAGGGTCTCGCCGGTCATCCGCGAGGTGGGCGCGGAGACGCTTATCGCGGCGACCGGCCGGCCCTCGCCGTCCAGGATGGACGCGGCCACACAGCGGGAGCCCACCTCGTTCTCCTCGTCGTCGACGGCGTAGCCGAGCCGGCGGAAGGCCGCGAGGCTCTCCAGCAACTCGTCGGCCGAACCGGCGGCGTTGGAGGTGAGCTGCGACCAGTCGGCCTCGGCGAGCTGCTCGCGGGCCTCCTCTTCGGGGAGCGCGGCGAGGACCGCCTTGCCCAGCGCGGTGGTGTGCACCCTGTCGCGCAGCGCGATCTGCACCGTCGTGCGCAGCCGCTGCACGCTCTCCACCGCGTCGAGGTAGACGACCTGGCCGTGACTGACCACACCGAGGTTGACGGTCTCGCCGAACTCCTCGTTGAGCGACTGCATGGCCGGGCGGATCAGCCGGACCAGGTCGGTGGAGTTCCGCGCCGCCCGGCTCAGGCCGTAGAGCGCGGGGCCGAGCGAGTACTCCCGGCGCACCTCGTCGCGCACCACGTATCCGCGCTGATCGAGGGTTTTGAGTATCCGGTACGCCGCGGGCTTGGTGATCCCGGTGTGCTGGCAGAGATGTGCCACGGTGCAGGGTGCGCTGGTCGCCATCCGGTCGAGGATGTCGAGTGCCTTGACGAGGACTCCCACCTCGTCGGACCGCCGTTCGCTACTCACCGGTACCTACTCGCTCCTTCCGGGCAGCCGCCCGCTCATTGATAAGTACGTTATACGGAATTAGATTTCGCTTATCGTACATCAGGGTGATCGGAAGGGCAAAGTGATGACGGTGCGGATCGGGCTGGGCGGAATCTGGCAGGAGACGAACACCTTCGCGGTCGAGCCCACCACACTGGCGGACTTCCGCCGGTACCAGTTCTTCGAGGGGCCGGAGCTGGTGGCCTCGCTGCGCGGTACGGGCACCGAGCCGGGTGGGGCCATCGACGCCGCCCGGCAGCGGTCGGCGTACCCGGTGGGGCTGTTCTTCGGCGCCGCTCTGCCCTCCGGCACGGTGCGGTCGCAGGCGTTCGAGTCGATGCTGCGCCGGCTGGTCGCCATCACCCGGGCGCGGCTTCCACTCGACGGTCTGGTGCTGTCGCTGCACGGCGCGATGGTGGTCGACGGCCATCCGGACCCCGAGGCGGAGATCGTCACGGCGCTGCGTGCCGTCGTCGGCGACATCCCGATCGGCGCCACGCTGGACTACCACGCCAACGTCGGCGCGACCCTGCCCGAGGTCACCGACATCCTGGTCGGCTACCGCACCTATCCGCACGTCGACATGGCCGAACGCGGCGCGGAGGCGATGGAGGCGGTGCTGCGCCTGCTGCGCGCGTCGCGGACGGGACGCCGCCCGGCCCGGCACCTGGAGAGGCTTCCGCTGCTCACCGTGCCCCCGGCCCAGGAGGATGTGGCCGAACCGATGCGGTCCATCCTCGCCGCGGCCGAGCAGTTACGCGCCGAGCCCGGTGTCTGGGCCGCCAGCGCGCTTCCCGGGTTCGCCTACGCCGAGAGCGGCCGGCTCGGGTTCGCGGTGTATCTCGCGGCGGAGACGCACGCGGTGCCGCGCGCCCGGGAACTGGCCGCCCACGTGTGGCGGGAGCGCGACGCGTTCTCCGCTCCGCTGGTCGGCCCGGCCGACGCGGTGGCCGCGGTGGCCGGCGTCCGGGGGCCCACCGTACTCGTCGACGTGGCGGACAACGTGGGCGGCGGCTCACCGGGCGACGGTACGGCGCTGCTCCACGCGTTGACCCGGGCCGGGGTGTCGGGCGTCGTCGCGGTCATCTGGGATCCGGTCTCGGTCTCCGCCGCACACGCGGGGTCCGCCGACCGGATGGAGCTGTGGGTGGGCGGCCACAGCGACCCGGCGATGGGACCGCCGTTCCGCGCGTCCGGGCCGGTCCGCCGCTTCGGCTCCGTGTCGTACCTGCGCACCGGCTCGTACATGCGCGGCCAGCGGGTGGAGATGGGCCGGGTGGCGGTGATCGAGGCGCCGATCGGCGCGATCGTCCTGACCGAGAACCGGGTGGTCCCGTTCGATGACGATCATCTGCGCGCGCTGGACCTCGCACCGCGCAGCGCCCGCGTGATCGTCGCCAAGGGGGCCATCGCCTGGAAGGCCGCGTTCGCCGGTTACGCCGCGCAGACCGTCTACGTCCGCACTCCGGGCTACTGCCCGGCCGCGCTCGACCAGCTCGACTACCGGTCACGCCCGGCGCCGCTCTACCCGCTGGAACGTGACCCGGCCTGGGAGTCCGCGGTGGCCGCCGGGCTGACCTCGGGGAGCCTTCCGTAACCTGCCCGGTCACAACTCGATACCAGTCGGAGATCACGATCCGTTGAGTGATTGACACAGAGTTGCGACATTCCTAGCTTGGTCCGCATAGCAGAAAGACAGTCCGCATAGCGGACTAACCCTAAGAGGTGGCAATGCCTGACGCATCGAAGGGCCCAGGGCAGTTCAACCGGCGCGATCTACTGCGCCTCAGCGTCATTACCGGAGCCGGGCTCACTGTCGGTGCGCCGCTGCTCAGCGCGTGTTCGGTCGACAGCGGGTCGGGCTCCGGCTCGAAGCAGAGCGCTGGGTCGGGTGCCACCCAGAAGGCGATCGGCAACGGCATCACCGAGAAGAAGAAGCTGGCGCCCTTCCAGTTCGGCGCTCCGGCGGGAGAGAAACCCTCGATCCCGAAGCGGATCGCTTGGGCCAACACCTCCGATGCCGAGTTCTTCCTGCAGATCACCCGATCCATCGAGCTGGCCGCCACGGCGCGCGGGCTGGAGTTCGTGACGGCGATCGCCAACGACGACTCGGCCAAGAACGTCGAGCAGATCGAGACCTTCCTGCAGCGCGGCATCGGCGCGCTGTGCATCCAGCCACTGGACGCCAACGCCCAGGCTCCGCTGATGAAGCGCGCGATCGAGGCGGGCGCCGCCGTGATGTCGCTGGTGACTCCGCCGAGCACCTCACAGGCCGTCGCCGACCAGTACAAGGTCGGAAACACCCAGGGGCTGGCAGCCGCCAAATACATCACCGAGAAGCTGGGCGGCAAGGCCAATGCCGTCTACTTCAACATCGACACCATCGAAGTGCTCAAGGCCCGGCACCAGGGCGTGCTGGACGGTCTGAAGACCGCCGGACCGGGCGTGAAGATCATCGCCGACGTCCAGCCGCCGGCTCTCACGCAGGATGGTGGCTTCAAGGCGATGAACACCATCCTGCAGGCCCACCCCGACGTCAACGTCATCCTGGGCGGCGACACGTTCTGCCTGGGCGCGCTGTCGGCGCTGCAGGCCGCGGGCAAGGACCGGCCGGAGATGTACCTGTCCGGGATCGACGGCGACGAGCAGGCACTGGCCGAGGTCCGCAAGAGCGGAGCGTACAAGGCCAGCTTCGCCTTCGCCTACCCGCTGATGGGCTACGCCTGGGGACAGTTCGCGGCGGACTGGCTGGAGGGTAAGCCGATCCCCCAGGTCATGCAGTTCAACGCCATCGAGCTCAACTCGGCCGAGACCATCGACAAGTACCGGGCCGACATGAAAGCGGTGGCCGAGACCTGGCAGAACGCCGGCACCTACTTCACCCTGCTGGGCTCCATCCGCTACCAGGAACGTGACCAGTTCATCAACTACGCCGCCTGAACCGCCGCCTGAGGGGTTGCTGTGTCGATCAGTTCCGTGCTGGTGAACCGCCGTTACCTGGTTCCCGGCGAGCCCAGCCGGCGTACCGGGCTGGCCCTGCTCTGCGTCGTCCTGGTGGCCTACTTCGGGTTCGCCTACGACAACTTCTTCACGGTCTCCAACGGTCTCGCCATTCTGATGAACATCTCGGCGATCGCGATCGCGGCGGTCGGCGCGATGTTCCTGGTCGTCTCAGGGAATGTCGACCTGTCGATCGGCGGCCAGTACGCGCTCATCTCGGTGATCATCGCGTACTTCGCCCAGGACCAGGGCAGCGTCTGGGTCGCGGTGCTCGCCGGGTTGGTCGCCGGGCTGATTCTCGGCCTGACCAACGGGATCCTCGTGAAGTACATGAAGATCTCACCGCTCATCGTCACGCTGGGCACCATGGCGGTCTTCAAGGGCCTGGCCTACCTGGTCAGTGAGGGCAAGTCGGTGTTCGGCTTCTCCGACGCCTTCATCTTCCTCGGCCGTGCCCGGATCGACAACGTGCCACTGCCGGTCATCATCGCCACGGTCGTCTTCGTGGCCGGCGGCTTCTGGCTGCTGCGCGCGGCCACCGGTCTGCGGCTGTTCGCCATCGGCGGCAACCAGCAGGCGGCCAGGCTGACCGGGATCGACGTCGACTGGGTGATCGTCCGGCTGTACGTGCTCAACGGCCTGTTGATGGGCGTGGTCGCGCTGCTGACCACCGCCCGGCTGGGCAGCGGCACCCCGCAGATCGGCACCGCCTTCGAGCTGGACGTGCTCACCGCCGTCATCCTCGGCGGAGTCGGGTTCGCCGGCGGCAGCGGGCACCCGGCCGGCGTTTTCGTCGGCGTCGCCACCATCGGCATCCTCAGTTCCGGTCTGATCTTCGCAGGGCTGGCGGACTGGTGGCAGCAGATCAGCAAGGGTCTGGTGCTGCTGCTGGCCCTCGGCGCCGACCAGATCGCCGAGCACCGGCGGGCGCGATCGGCGCGCGACGACGCGCCCCCCGAGGCGGGCGAACCGGTGGCGGCAGGCGTGTCGCCACCCACCGACTCCGACGACGAGTACGGCCTGGGTGTGCAACGAACCCGCGAGCCGGGCGACGTGGTGCTCACCGCGACCGGCCTGTCCCGCCGGTTCGGACCGGTCTTCGCACTGCGCGACGGCACGTTCTCGGTGCGCGGCGGCGAGGTCGTCTGCGTCGTCGGTGACAACGGCGCCGGCAAGTCGACGCTGATCAAACTGATCTCGGGCGTCTACAAGCCGGACGCCGGCCGCATCGAACTGGACGGCCGGCCGGTCGAGTTCGGCGGCCCGATCGACGCCCGGCGGGCCGGCATCGAGACGGTGCACCAGGATCTGGCGGTCTGCCCGAATCTCGGGGTGGCCCACAACCTGATCCTGGGCGACGAACCACGGCGCCGGATGTTCGGGCTGATCCCGGTACGCGACGACGCCGCCGCCGTCGCCCGCACGAGGACGCGGCTGGCATCGCTGGGCATCACGCTGACCGACATGAACCGGTCGGTGGGGCGGCTGTCCGGCGGCCAGCGCCAGTCGGTCGCGATCGCCCGTGCCATGAAGGAAGACGTCAAGCTGGTCATCCTCGACGAGCCCACCGCGGCGCTGGGTGTCGCGCAGACCCGCAACGTGCTGCGCATCACCCGGCAGGCCGCGGAGAACGGCGCCGGTGTGATCCTGATCAGCCACGACATCCGCACCGTCTTCGCCGTCGCGGACCGGGTGGTGGTGCTGCGGCTGGGCCGGGTGGTGTACGACGACTCGGTCCACCGGATAACCCACACCAGGCTGCTGCACCTGATGGCCGGCCTGGAGGACGTCGACGATTCCACCAGCAGGATGGGGAAGTGACATGGACGACTTCGACCTGACCGGCCGCCGGGTACTGGTCACCGGTGGCGGGGACGGGCTCGGCCGGCAGATGACCGAGGCGTTCGTGGACGCGGGTGCCGACGTGGTCATCTGCGGGCGCCGCCTGGAACCGCTGGAGCGGACCGCCGCCGAGCTGGCCGAGCGCGGTGACGTCCGGCCGGTCCGGGCCGACGTGACGGTCCCCGCCGACGTGGACGCGCTGGTCGCCGCGGCCGGCGAGATCGACGTGCTGGTCAACAACGCCGGACTGGCACACCGGACCCCCTGGCAGGAGGTCGACTCCGCGGAGTGGCGACGGATCATGACACTCAATGTGGAGGCGCCGTTCTGGCTCTGTCAGCGTTTCGTACCCGGCATGATCGAGCGCGGCTGGGGCCGGGTGATCAACGTCGCCTCGGTGTACGGGCTGGTCGCCGGCGATGCCGGCCGCTATCCGGGCCTCGGCCTGGACATCGCGTCCTACTTCGCCAGCAAGCACGCCGTCATCGGGATGACCAGGTTCCTCGCCGCCCAGGTCGGGCCGACCGGGGTGACGGTCAACGCGCTGTGCCCCGGCATGTTCCCCAGCCCGGCCAACGACGACGCGTTACGACCCGAGGTGATCGCGGCGTTGTCCGACGGCACCCCGATGCGCCGGCTGGGGACCGACCGGGAACTGCGTTCGGCCGTCCTGTTCCTCGCGGCGCCCTCCTCCTCGTTCGTCACCGGGCAGAGCCTGGTGGTCGACGGCGGATGGACGATCTGGTGAAGGAGAGCGACTGATGGAATTCGACGTGTCACGCGCACAGATCGAACACGCCTCGGCGGTGGTCGCGGGTGGGGTGAACAGCGCCTTCCGGCTCGGAATACGCCCCCATCCGCTGGTCTTCGCGTCGGCGGACGGCCCGATCCTGACCGATGTCGACGGCAACCAGTTGATCGACTACTTCCTCGGCATGGGACCGATGCTGCTCGGCCACCGGCCACCGGCCGTCGTCGAGGCCGCGCGGGCGCAGCTCGACCGCAGCATCCTCGTCGCCGGGCAGACCGAACTGGAGTACGCCGCCGCGCGGTTGCTGGTCGAACTGGTGCCCTCCGCGGAGCTGGTTCGCTTCTCCGTCTCCGGCAGCGAGGCGGTACAGGTCGCGCTGCGGGTGGCGCGGGCGGCCACCGGGCGGTCGACGGTGGTCAAGTTCGAGGGCCACTATCACGGCTGGTTCGACAACGTCCTGTGGAGCGTGGCGCCGGACCTCTCCGAGGCCGGCCCGCGCGAGGCACCGGTGCCGCTCCCCGGCTCTGCGGGCCAGATACCCGACCGGAACATATCCGTACTGCCCTGGAACGACACCGAGGCCCTACGCGACCGGCTCGGCTCAGGCGACGTGGCCGCCGTCATCATGGAGCCGGTCATGTTCAACAGCGCCGGTATCGTTCCGGCGCCGGGATATCTCGAAGCGGTCCGCGAGGCCTGTGACGCCGCCGGGACCGTGCTCGTCTTCGACGAGGTGATCACCGGTTTCCGGGTCGCCCCGGGCGGCGCGCAGCAGCGGTTCGGCGTGCTGCCCGACCTGACCGTCCTCGGTAAGGCGCTGGCCAGCGGGTTCCCGGTGGCCGCGCTGGTGGGCCGGCGGCGGTACATGAACCTGGTCGCCGACCGGCAGGTGCTGCACGGCGGCACCTACAACACCCAGTCCATCGCGATGGCCGCCACGCTCGCCACCCTGACCCAGATCCGGGACGGCGCCCCCTACCGGCGGATCGACCAGGTCGGCACCCGGTTGATGGCGGGGCTGCGCGAGGAGTTCGCGGCAGCGGGGGTGGACGCCCGGATCGTCGGCTATCCGGCCGTGTTCCACGTGCGGTTCGGCACGGTGCACCCGCGCGACTACCGCGAGGCGCAGCAGGCCGACACCGCGCGGTACGCCGACTTCGCGGCGGCGCTGCTGCGCCACGGGGTGCGGGTGCTGCCCCGAGGCACCTGGTTCGTGTCCGCCGCGCACGAGGACAGCCATGTCGACGCCACCCTTGCCGCGGTTCGCGCGGTACTCGCCGGCGCCCGACCAGAAGGGAACGTCTCTTGAAGATCGTTGACATTCGTGCGACCCCGGTGACGGTGCCGCTGCGCCGGCCGCTGCGCTGGTCCTTTGGTGTAGAGGTGTCCACCACCCGTACCATCGTCGAACTGATCACCGACGAGGGACTGATCGGCGTCGGCGAGACCCGGGGTGGCGATGAGATCGTGCGCGCCCTCATGCTGCACCGCGACCTCTACATCGGAGTCGATCCGATGGAGGTGTGGCGGATCACCCGCCGCTTCAGCGTCTTCCGGATGACCAGCGAGCAGTTGGCGCTGGTCGGCGCCGCGAAGCTGGCCGGTGCCGCCGTGGAGATGGCCTGCTGGGACCTGGTCGGCAAGGCGCTGGGCAAGCGCTGCGGGGATCTGTGGGGCGGCATCGAAACCGAACAGGTGGAGTTCGCCGCATATGTCTTCTACCGCTACGCCTCCGCGGGCGAGATCGGTAACGGCGACCGTCCCGAGGACGCCGCCGACCATGCCGAAGAGCTGTTCGACACATACGGTTTCTCCGACATCAAGTTCAAGAACGGGGTCCTGCCGCCGGAGCAGGAGATCGCGTCGGTCCGGATGATGCGGGAGCGGCTCGGTTCGCGGCTGCGGTACCTGCGGATCGATCCCAACGCGGTGTGGTCGGTGGAGACCAGCATCCGGGTGCTCAACGAACTGGCCGACTACGGCCTGGAGTTCTGCGAGGATCCGACCTGGGGGATCGAGGGAATGTCGCTGGTCCGGGAGCGCACCCCGGTGCCGTTGGCCACCAACATGTGCTGCGTCACGTTCGAGCAGATCCCGCTGTCGGTACGGCTGCGCGCGGTCGACGTGATCCTCGGCGACGTCCACTTCTGGGGCGGCCCCAGCTCGGTGCTGCAACTGGCGAAGGTGTGCGAGACGTTCAACCTCGGGCTGAGCATGCACAGCGACCGCGAGCTGGGCATCTCCACCGCGGCGGTGCTGCATGTGGCGGCCGCGGAGACGATGGTCAGTCACGCCGTCGACTCCCACCTGCCGGAGCAGGCCGACGACATCATCACCGCGCCGTTCACCTTCCGGAACGGGCGGATCCAGGTGCCGACCGGACCCGGGCTCGGCGTCGAGATCGACCAGGACAAGCTGCGGTTCTACGCGGACTACCACCGCAGGAACGGTGAGGGCAGCGAGTTCGCCGACGCCGCGCAGCCCGGGTTCCGCGCGAAGTTCCCGAGGTTCTGATGTCGGCACGGCCATTGGCCGGCCGGGTGGCCGTGGTGACCGGGGCGGCGGGCGGCATTGGGCAGCGGATCGCGCAGCGGCTGGCGGCCGACGGCGCGGCGGTCGCGGTGAACTACCACCCGGCAGCCGGCGAGGAGGCCACCGCCGAGGCGCTGGTCCGGCAGATCGGTACCGATCGGGCCACCGCGATTCCCGCCGACGTGTCCGATCCGGACCAGGTTGCGGAACTGATGAGCACGGCACGCGACCGGTTCGGGCCGGTATCGGCGCTGGTGTGCAACGCGGCGACGTCGGTGGCCGCGCAGGGCGACTGGCGACGGCTCACCGCCGAGGACTGGTCGCGGGTGCTCGCGGTCAATGTCACCGGCGCCTTCCTCTGCGTCCAGGCGGCCTATCCCGACCTGGTCGCCGGCGGCCACGGTGCGGTGGTGGTGATGTCGTCGGTCACGCCGTTGCTCGGCCGGACCGGGAACCTGCACTACGTGACCTCGAAGGCCGCTCTGGTCGGGCTGACCCGGGCGCTGGCCCGGGAGGCCGGTCCGGACGGCGTGCGGTTCAACGCCATCGCGCCTGGTGCGATCCGTACCCCGGCGGAGTCGGTGTACGGCGATGAGACCGAGCTCGCCGCGGCCATGTCGGCGGTACAGTCGCTGAGCCGGCGCGGCGAACCCGCGGACGTGGCGGCGGCGGCGAGCTTCCTGCTGAGCGACGACGCGTCGTTCGTGACCGGGCAACTGCTGGTCGTCGACGGTGGCTGGGTGATGCACTGATGCCGGCCCGGATCGCCGTCGCGAGTCTCATCCAGGAGACCAACACCTTCTCCCCGCAACCGTCCGCCATGGACGACTTCCGGGCGCAGGGGCTCTGGCTCGGTGCCGAGGCCAAGGCCCGGTCCGCCGGCACCAACACGGAGTTCGCCGGTGCGGTCGAGCGGATCGAGGAGGCAGGAGCACGGCCAGTGCCGATCATGCGTGCCTGGGCGATGTCCGGCGGCGTCCTCGACAGCCGCGCCTTCGCCACCCTGCGGGGCCTGCTGTCCGACGGCCTGGTCGCCGCCGGACCGGTCGACGCGCTGGTGCTCTGCCTGCACGGCGCGCTGGTCGCCGACGGCGCGGCCGACGCCGACGCCGTGCTGGTCGAAGCCGCGCGCGCGGTGCTCGCTCCCGGCGTGCCACTGATCGTGACACACGACCTGCACGCCAACGTGACGCGGCGGATCGTGCGCACCGCCACCGCGCTGATCGGCTTCCACACCTACCCGCACGTGGACCAGGGCGACACCGGGCGGCGCGCCGCCGACCTCGCGCTGCGCGCGGCGGCCGACGGGCCGCGGCCGGGTACGGTGGTGGCCAAGCGGCCCATGCTGGTGCCGGCCGAGTCGCAGGCCCTGGCCGACCCGCCGATGGCACGGCTGCGCGCGCTCGCCGACGCGGCGACCGGCGGGCCGATCCTCGATGTGTCGCTGTTCCCGGTGCAGCCCTGGCTGGACGTGCCGGAGCTGGGGTTCGGCGTAACGGTCACACACAACGGAGCGCCGGGCGCCGATTCCGCGGCCGAAGCGGTCGCCGAGCGGATCGCCGGCGAGGCGTGGGACGGCAGGGCCGGGTTCGCGGTCGAGCCGGTACCGGTCACCGAGGCCATCCGCCGGATCCGCCCGGGTACCGGACTCGGGCCGGTGCTGCTGGTCCAGTCCGCCGACTCGCCCACGGCGGGGGCCACCGCCGACAGCGCCGCCGTGATCGCCGCACTGCGGGAGCACGGCCGGGGCCTGCGGGCGTACGCGACGGTGGTGGACGCGCCGGCGGTGGCCGCGTGTTTCGCCGCAGGCCCCTGGGCCACGGTCGACACCGTGGTCGGCGCGACCCTGGACCCGCGGTGGTCCGCGCCGGCGCCGCTGACCGGAACCGTACGGCGGCTGGGCGCGGAACCGGTCATCCTGACCGGTGACTCGATGACCGGCCAGCCTGTCTCCATGGGCCGCTGGGCGACCGTGGACACCGGCGAGGGCTTGGTGGTGCTGGTGACCGAGCGACCGGCACCGACCTTCGATCCCGCCGGATACCGGCATGCCGGGCTCGAACCCGCCGACGCGGACACCGTCGTGGTCCGCTCGGCCACCATGTATCGGGCCGGGTTCCGCGGCATCCACGCCGGCGCGATCCTGCTCGACCTGCCCGGCGCCAGCACGCCCCGGCTCGACTACCTCGAGTTCCGGCACGCGCCGCGACCGCTTTATCCCCTCGACGATCCGCCCCCGGCGGGAGGCAGCCGATGAACGCCACACCAGCCCCGCTGCGACTGGCGGACAACCGGATACCGGTCTACTACTCAGGCGGCGAGCGGATCACCGAGTTCCGGGGCGGCGGTGCCGGCCCGACCGGCCCGGAGGACTGGGTCGGGTCGCTGACCGCCCTGCCCGCCGCCATCCTGCCGCCCGGGTACCCGTCGGACACAGGGGTCTCGCGCACCGACCGCGGCTCGCTGCGCGACCTGGTGGCAGCCGACCCGCAGGCCTGGCTGGGGCAGGAGCTCGCCGCCGCCTACGGCACGGAAAGCGGGCTGCTGGTCAAGCTGCTCGACGCGGGCGAACGGCTGCCGGTGCACTGCCACCCGACGCGCGACTTCGCCCGTGCCCACCTGGGCAGCCGGTTCGGCAAGACCGAGGGCTGGATCGTGCTGGCCGCCGCGCCCGGCGCCCGGGTCTGGCTCGGCATGCGTGACCGGGTCGGCACCGAGGAACTGCGGCGCTGGATCGCCGCCCAGGACAGCACCGCCATGCTCGCCGCGATGAACGAGATCCCGGTGACCGGCGGCCAGGTGTTCTACGTACCCGCCGGGCTGCCGCACGCGATCGGCGCCGGGGTAATGGTGACCGAGCTGCAGGAGCCGACATCGTTCTCGGTGCTCGCCGAGCACGACGCGTTCGGGCTGGGACCGGCGGCGGCGACGCTCGGACTGGGCTGGGATCTCGCGCTGACCTGCTTCGACCTGAATGGCTATGCAGACCGGCTCGGCGAGCTGACACCGGCGCCCCGTGACCTCCGGTCGTCCTCCGGCGGCCGGCTGCGCAGCCTCTTCCCCGCCGACGCGGACGCCTACTTCCGCGCATGGCAGGCGGAGTGCACCGAGGAACAGGCACTGCCGGTCGCCGGCTTCGCCGTCCTCGTCGTCACCGACGGCGCAGGCACACTGGTCTGGAACGGCGGAAAAACCCCCATCGCGCGCGGACAGACGCTGGTGGTGCCCGCCGCGGCCGGACCGCTGCGCCTGCGGGGCACGGTCCGGGTGATCGCCTGCCTGCCGCCGGAGTGCCGATGAACCTCGGCCGCCTGCCCCGCCTCCCCGCGCGCACCGTACAGGTCGTCGACAGCCGGTGTGCGCTGGCGGAGAGTCCGCTGTGGATGCCCGACACCGCGGAACTACGCTGGGTCGACGCGGTACGCGGCGAGCTGCACACGCTGCGTCCGGGCGGGCACGAACACCGGCCCGTCGCGGCCGGGGTGGTCAGCGCGGTCGCCGCCGAGACCGGCGGCGGTCTGGTACTCACCGTCGACCGGCAGGTTCTTCGCCGTGCGGACGGGCCGGGCGGACCGGCCACCGTACTGGCGCGGATCCCCGACCGGCCCGCCGGGATACGGTTCAACGACGCGAAGGCGGGCCCGGACGGCCGACTCTGGGCCGGCACGGTCTGTCCGGGGCAGCCGGGCGCCGCCGCACTGTGGTCGATCGACCCGACCGGCGAGACAGTCCGGCACTGGACCGGGATCAGCCACGGCAACGGCATCGCCTGGAGCCCGTCCGGCGACACGATGTTCTTCGTCGACAGCGGCGAAGGAACCGTGTCCCGCGCCGCGTTCTCCCACAGCGGCGGGGTCGGGGCGCGCGAGGTCATCGCTCGGATCTCCAATGGCATCCCCGACGGCCTGACCGTGGACGCGCAGGCCGACCTGTGGCTCGCCGTCTGGGGTGCCGGCTGTCTGGTACGGCTGCGCGCCGACGGCACGCCGGTCGGGCGGGTCGACCTGCCCGACCGGAACGTCACCTCGTGCGCCTTCGCCGGCCGCGACCTCGACCTGCTCGCGGTGACCACCGCCGCGGACGACGTCGACCCGGCCGGCGGCGGGGGGTCGGTCTACCTGCTCGACGTCGGCCGGTGCGGCATCGCCGGTTATCTGTTCGGCACGACCGCGGGAAGGAGCGGTGACCATTGAGCATGCGACAGGTGTGGATCAACGGGCCTGAACTGGTCGAGGTGCGCGAAGTGCCGATCCCCCGGCCAGAGGCGGGCGAGGTTCTGGTACGCATGGCCTACGCCGGTATCTGCGGCTCGGACCTGCACACGCTGCGGCGCGGGCATCCATGGCTGCCCTACCCGATCGCGCCGGGCCACGAGGCGTCCGGCGTGGTGGCCGAGGCCGGCCCCGGCACGGCCGGGCTCGCGGTGGGCGACGCCGTCTACCTGCGCCCGAGCCTGCACTGCGGACAATGCTTCTACTGCCGGCGCGGCCGGGAGAACCTGTGTGCCAACCTGGTCGGGATCGGCTCGCACCGGCCCGGCGCGTTCGCCGACTACTTCGCGGTGCCGTACGCCGCGCTCGCACCGGTCCCCACCGGCGTCTCCCTGCGTGCGGCGGCGATGACCGAGCCGCTGGCCACCGCGGTGCACGCGGTCGGCCTGGCGGCCGGGCGCGGCGGGCGGCTCGACGGGTGCACGGTCGCCGTGCTCGGCGGCGGCACGATCGGGCAGTGCGTGCTGCTCGCGGCGCTCGACGCGGGGGCCGGTGCGGTGGCGGTCACCGATCCGGTCGCGGGCAAGCGGGCGCTGGCCACCCGGCTGGGCGCGGTGGCGGCCCTGGACGCGGCCGACCCGGCGCTCGAAGCCGGCCTCGCCGGCGTTCTCGGCGGCCGGCCGGACGTGGTCTTCGACTGCGTGGCGACCGCGGGCTCGCTGGGTGTCGCGATCTCGCTGTCGTCACGCGGCGGCAGCGTGATCGTCGTTGGCGTCGGCCACGGTCCGCTGGAGGTCGCCATCGAGGCCATCCAGGACCAGGAGATCCGTATCGCCGGCTCGGCCATGTACGTACCGGACGACTTCACCGCCGCAGAACGGCTCATCGCCGCCGGAGCGCCGGTCGACCGGCTCGTCACCTCGGTATGTCTGGTCGGCGACGCGCCGGACGCGCTGCGCACGGCGGCCACCGGTACCGAAGTGAAGATCCACATATCCGGGCCGGCCGCCGGCTGACCGTTGAAGGAGGAAACCCGATGCGCGTAGCCACGCCGGTGCTGTTTCAGGCGGGTACCCCGCACCGCGTCGTCGAACTGGACGTCGACGAACCCCGCGCGGGCGAGGTACGGGTACGGATGGCGGCCTCCGGAGTCTGCCACAGCTGCCTGTACACGATGAACGGCCAACACACGGGGATCCCGATGCCGATCGTGCTGGGCGACGAGGGGGCCGGGGTGGTCGAGTCGGTCGGCCCCGGCGTCACGTCGGTCGCCGAAGGCGACCATGTCATCGTTTCCTGGGCGCCCGGCTGCGGCCGGTGCCGGACCTGCCTGCGGGGAGCGCCCGCCCTGTGCACCGCCCAGCCGCCCCTGGGCCGGATGGCCGACCACACCACCCGGTTTCACCTCGACGGCGCGGAGGTCTTCCACTATGGCCCGGCCACCAACGCGCCGCTGACCGTGCTGAACGAACGCGCCGTGGTCACCGTCGACCCGCGGATCCCGCTGGACCTGGCCGCGCTGATCGGATGTGCCGCCGCGACCGGGGTGGGCGCGGTGCGCAACACCGCGCGGGTGCGGACCGGCGAGAGCATGGTGGTGGTCGGATGCGGCGGGGTCGGCATCAGCGCGCTGCACGCGGGCGCACTGGCCGGCGCGTACCCGATCGTGGCCGTCGACGTGGTGCCGGAGAAGTTTCCCGCGCTCACAGCGCTCGGCGCCACGCATTGTGTGGACGCGACAGCGGACGACGCCGCCGAGCGCATCCTCGACATCACCGGCGGTGGCGTGGACTACGCGTTCGTCACCAGCGGTGCGCCGTCCGCGTTCCCGATCGCGACGCGCGTCCTGGCCGCCCAGGGCACCTGCGTGCTGATCGCCGGGTATCCGGACGGTGCGACTCTCTCCTTCGACCCGGGACACCTGCTCAACGGGGAACGCCGGATCATCGCTTCCAAATACGGCTCGTCGAATCCACCGGTCGACTTCCCCGATCTGGTCGACCTCTATCTCGCCGGGCGGCTGCGCCTGGACGACCTGGTCTCCGGAAGATGGCGGATCGATCAGGTGGACGAGGCGTACGACGCGCTCAGCTCCGGCACGCAGACCCGCGGCCTGATCGTCTTCGCGTGACCCGAACGAGGAGGAGCCAATGTACGCCGTAGTGGTAACGGCACCGGACCGGCTCGCCGTGACCCAAATGCCCGATCCGACGCCGGCACCCGACGGCGTGGTGATCGCCGTCCGTTCGTGCGGCATCTGCGGCACCGACCTGCACCTGGTCAGCGGCGACCTCGGGGTGGACCGGCTGCCGCTGATCCCCGGGCACGAGCCGTACGGCGAGGTGGTCGCGGTCGGCGCCGGCCTCGTCTACCGCTGACCCTGTAGCCCATCCGTTCCCACCTGGAGAAACGTTCATGTACCTGATGCGCAGTCGCCGTCGGCGGCCGGGAGTATCCGGCTGTGGAGTTCCGCGAGGGGGACCTGCCGGCCCGCAGGACCTGAACCGCTCCGGCGTACGGGACGTCGGAGCATTTCACGCCCGTCTGCGGGGTGGGACTGGAATGCGGTCGAGGTCGTGGGCGACGACGATGTCGCCACGGAACGCGGCGGCCGCCTGGTCGGCGAAGCGGTGCTCGTCCTCGGCGCGGTACCGCTCGGAGAAATGGGTGAGCCCCAGCCGCCGGACGCCGGCCTCGGAGGCGACCCTGGCTGCCTGGCCGGCGGTGACCTGGCCGTCTTCCCGCAGCCGACGTATGGCGAGGCCGTGCACGCCTCGGGCGGCGAGTTCGTCCGGCAGCATGGTGATGCCGTCGGGCTCGACCAGGCGATAGCCGTACGCCTCCACCGGATGGTCGAGCCGGCGGGCCGTCAGGATGAACGGCGCGCCGGTGGTGTCGAGTTCCGCCACGGAGCCGCCGAGCGGCTGCTCGCGGATCCGGATGGTGTCGTGGAAGATCGTCGCATGCCGCAGCCGCTCCCAGTAGAGCGCACCACTGGCGGGAAAGGCCGCGTTCGCCTCGGCCACCCCGTCCCGTGACATCCGCTGGACGATCCCGGCACGCCGAGGCAGTGGTCGCCGTGGAAATGGGTCAGGCAGATCCAGTTGATGTTGTGCACGCTGAGCCCGGCGTGAATCATCTGCCGCTGCGTCCCCTCTCCCGGGTCGAACAGCAGGCCGTGTCCGTCCCAGTGCAGCGGATAACCGTTGTGATTACGGGTACGGGTGGGAACCGCACTGGCGGAACCGAGCACAACAATCTCACGTGCGGACATACGTCAATGATCACTTAACGGGGGGCGGCGAGCGACCGAATAACGACCGGGTGAACGGCTCCGGCTCGTTCGGGGAGGCCCGCGCCCGGGTGAGCGCACCCCGGCGGTCCAGGTACGAAGTCAGCCGTCGAGTTCCAGCAGGGGCAACTCGGCCCTGGTCGGGAGACCCTGCCAGTCGCTGGGGCCCGAAGAGGCGAAGGCGGAGAGCAGGAATCCACGCCGCAGCCGGTCGGTCGGGTGCAGTCCTTCCAGCGCCGCGCTGAGATAGCCCGCGACGAAGGCGTCCCCCGAGCCGTTGGGATCGACCACGGGTGCGGAGACTCCGGCGGCGTCATGACGGACGCCGTCGACCCGGACGCTCGCCCCCCGGGTGCCGCGCATCACGATGACCTCGCGGTCTCCGGCGAGCGCGGGCTTGACCAGGTCAAGCTCGCTCTGCCGGACGAACAGCACGTCCGCCGAGCAGGCCAGCACGCTGAGGATCTCCTCGGCCTCCCGCAGGTCGGGCCAGAGCTGGTCGTGGTAGTCGATCGCCACCGAGACGGGGACCCCCGCGGTCCGCGCGGCCCGTACCGCGGCGTGCATGGCGTCGCGCGCGCTCAACCCGGCGGTGATCCCGCTGACGTGCAGGACGCGCGATGCCGCGACCCGGTCGACGGGAACGTTCCCCTGGGCGAGCCTGACGCCGGTGCGGTAGTAGGTGACCCTGGCGGCCTGACCGAGCCTCGACTCCTTCAGGATCATCCCGGTCGGCGACCCCTCGTCCACCCGGGCGTCTGAGACGTCCACCCCCTCGCCACGCAGCACGGTGAGGATCCGTGCCCCCAGCTCGTCACCGCCGACCTTGCCCAGCCAGCTCACCCGGTGGCCGAGCCTGGACAGCCCGATCGCGACGTTGAACTCGGCGCCGGCGACGTCCAGCCTGGCCTCGTGCTCGTGGCGGATCCGGCCGCTGGTGACCACGCCGAACGCCTCGCCGAGGGTGTAAACGTCCATGCCTGACCGGGATTCAGACGATAGGTGGGCGGCCGAGGCGCAGCATGCGCCAGGCGGTCTTCCAGCCCATCGGGCGGCGCTCCCCCGCAGGCTCCCTGAGCCCCTCGCCGAAGCCCTTGAACCAGGCGCGCAGGGCGGGCCCCGAGCGCTCGCGGAGCAGGGTCAGGATGATCCAGTTGAGCAGGTAGAGCGTCGCGAGCGCCCAGGGAAGGTTGCGGCGGGCCAGCCAGACCCGGTTGCGTGCGTTGAGCCGGTAGAAATCGGTGTGCCTGGTCGGAGGGACCTGCGGGTGGTACATGACCGTCTTGGCGTCGTACTCGATGCGGTAGCCCTCGCCGAGCAGCCGCCAGGCCAGGTCGGTCTCCTCATGAGCGTAGAAGAAACGCTCGGGAAGCCCGCCGACCTGGAGGAACGCCGACCGGCGGATGGCGCACGCGCCGCCCAGGAAGGTGGTGACCGGGGAGGAGCGCTCGGGGTCGCCCGCCCGCAGACGGGGAACGTGGCGGCGCTGGCCGATACCGCCGTCGGGGTCCTTCACCCGGAAGGAGACGACCGCGAGGTCGTGCTCGGTGGAGAAGCGCTCTCGCAGGTGGGAGACGAGCCCCGGGTCGGCGTACCAGCCGTCGTCGTCGAGGAAGAGGACGACATCGCCCGTACACTCCTCGACGCCCCGGTTGCGTCCCGCGGGAATGCCCGTGTTGTGACTCAGCCGCACACTTCTGATCGAGGCCGAGGACCCCTCGGGCACGGTGACCGACAACTCGGGCACATCGACGCCGTTGCCGACGATGACCACCTCGACGTCGCCGTCGACCTGGTTCAGCGCGGACTCGACCGCCCGGTCCAGCTCGGGGATCCGGTTACCCATGGTGAGGATGACGCACGAGATCTTCAACGGGTCATCGCCTTGACGCGTCGAGAGCACGTACGGAGCATACGTTCATGATCACCGAGTCTGCTGGGTCGGGCAATTCTGGCAGGGTCAAAGCTTCCTTGTTTACCGGAAACAAGCGTATCGGAACCGTCGGCGAACACCTGCCAAACAGTAAGGTGTTCGCACCTACGACGCGCCCGAATGCCATCCGGTTCCTCATGAAAGCCGCCTGGACGCCAGAATACTGATCAGATGCAGGATCATCTGCAGCACGGCGACCACCACGCAGGCCACCACGAGCACCCTCGTCGCGGCCAGACCCCCGTTGATCGCGTCCCAGATCGCCGCGACCACCACGAGAAGCGACAACTCGACCGCCTGCACGATCCGGTGGAACCTCAGTGCCGCGGCGGCCTTACGCGCCAGGCCCAGCCCGCGCGACTGGAAGTGCTCGGCCGAGGCCTCGGTCGCCGCGACCAGCCCTGAGCGGGCGCGGGCCACGTCGACCAGATCGGTCTCCGCCTTGATCAGGATGGCGCCGAGCGCGGCGGCGAAGCCCACCACCGTGTACCAGTCGGGCAGGATCTCCGACGCCCGGAACCCCAGCCCGATGAGCAGGGCGGCCTCGGCGAAGTAGTGGCCGACCCGGTCGAGGTAGACGCCGGTGATCGAGGTACGGCGAGTCCAGCGGGCCAGCTCGCCGTCGGAGCAGTCGAGCAGCAGGTAGAGCTGGACCAGCAGTGCCGCCAGCACGGCCGCCCAGAGGCCGGGCAGCGCGAGCACCACTCCGGCCAGCAACCCGGTGAGGATCATCAGCCAGGTGGTCTGGTTGGGCGTGATCGGCGTCTTGGCGAGGAACCAGGTGACGTAGATCGACAGCTTGCGCATGTAGAGCACGCCGGCCCAGTGCTCGCCGCTGTTGCGTTCCATGGTCGAGTGCGGCTGGGCCACCGCACGGAGCTCAGCGACCGACGGCCCGGACATAACCCTCCACCCGATCGCGAATCTCCGGCTCTGACAGGCGCAGGTGCTCAAGGATCGTGTAACGGCCGGGGCGGGTCGACGGCGCCAGCATGACCGCCTCGGCGAACTGGGCCGCGGTCAGCCCCACGTCGGTGGGGCTGACCGGCAGCTCGTGCCCACGCAGGCAGTCGACGACCTGGTCGAGCCTCCGCGAGTCCTCGCGGAGGAAGAAACAGAACGCGGCACCTATCCCGGCGAGCTCGCCGTGGTTGGAGGTGCCGGGAAAAAGCTGATCCACGGCATGCAGGATCTCATGGTCTCCGCCACTCGAAGGACGGGAAGACCCGGCGACCACCATCGCCATGCCCGACAGGATGAGCGCCTCGGCCAGCACGGTCAGGAACGCGTCGGCCTCGATCGAGTCGGACCTGCCGATCACCGCCTCCGCCGCGGTGCGGGCCATCGCGCAGGCCAGGCCGTCGATCGGCTCCCCGCGCTCACTCGCGCCGAGCTGCCAGTCCTCGATCGCCGACAGGTTGCTGACCACGTCGCCGACCCCCGAGCGGACCAGCGAGGCAGGCGCGTCGTGGACGAAATCGAGATCCACCATGATGGCCAGCGGCATGGGCACACCGAAGGAGCCCTTGCCGCCGTCGTGCGTCAGCGAGGCCACCGGCGAGCAGATCCCGTCGTGCGACAGGTTGGTGGCCACCGCCACCATCGGGATCCCGGCCAGCGACGCGGCGTACTTGGTCACGTCGATGGTCTTGCCACCGCCGATGCCCACGACCGCCTCGTACGCGCCCTTGCGCAGGTCCGCGCCGAGCGAGATCGCCTCGTCCACCGAGCCGTCGGGGACCCGGAAGAACCTGGCCTCGTCGAGCGAGGGAGCGATCACCGAGGTGATCCTGTCTCCCTGGCCCGGCCCCACCGCCACCGCCACCCGCCCGGAGGTCGCCACCCGGCTGTCGGCCAGCAACGATCCGAGCTGGGCGATCGCGCCCCGCCGCACCTCCATGGACAGGGGTGCCGGGAGCATCCTGGCTAGTATCGGCACGCGATCTCCCGCGCCTTGGCGAGGTCGTCGTGGTTGTCTACCTCAACCCACGGGACGTCGCCGATCGGGGCGACCGCGATCTTCTCGCCTCGGGCGACGAGTTCCTGGTAGCCGTCCTCGTAGTAGAGCTGCGGGTCGCGCTCGAAGGTGGCCTGGAGGGCGTCGGCGAGGCGCCCACCGATGCCGGGACGGATGAGCGTGGCGCCGATGTACTCACCGGCGGCCTCGGCAGGGTCCATCAACTTGGTGATCAGCCGCAGGTGGCGGTCACCGTCGAGGGTGACCTTCATCTCCTCGTCGGCGAGCTTCTTGACGTCGTCGACCGCGAGCAGGATGTCGCTGGTCGCGGGCGCGGCCAGCAGCGTCTCCTCCACCGAGACGGGGTGCACCGTGTCGCCGTTGACCAGGATCACGCCCTGGTCGAAGTAGTCGCGCGCGCACCACAGGGAGTAGGCGTTGTTCCACTCCTCGGCCTTGTCGTTGTGCACGAGGGTGAGCTTCACGCCGTGCCGCCGTTCCAGCTCGGCCTTGCGCTCGTGTACGGCCTGCGCCTGGTAACCGACGATGACCACGACATCGCGGAGATCGGCCGCCGCGAGGTTACGCAGCGAGATGTCCATGATCGTGGTGTCGCCGTCGACCGGCACGAGCGCCTTGGGCAGCGTGTCCGTGTACGGCCGCAGACGCCGTCCGGCCCCGGCGGCCAGCACCATTCCCAGCAACGCGCACTCCTCATTCGGGTGAGAGCCTCCCGGCGGGCACTCCTAGGCCCCAAAGGTTAGTTGCCTTCAGGCCCTGATCGTGTAATCGAGGGTTTGCCGGGCGTTCTCAATCGTGTGCGCCGAGGTCGGCCGCGTCCACCCCGAGCCTCGGGGCCGCCAGCCAGCAGGTGATGCTCTCCCAGCCGAAGAGGCACCACAGGTACAGCGAGAGCAGCACGAACACCAGCGTGACCTGCCCGGCGAGGCCGCCGAGGGCGACCAGCAGCATCCTGCCGTCCCAGCCGAGGCCGGATGTGGCCAGCCAGGCCGGCGGGTAGACCCGCTGCCGGAGGCGGTAGACGACGTCGTAGTGGTGGAAGGCCATCGCGCCGAGCAGCACGAGGATCAGCCACGGCGGCACGTCGTGCGCGAAGCCCACCGAGGCCACGAAGCCGTACTCGGTGAGGCGCAGGATCGGCGGCACCAGCCAGTCGAGCCGGCCGTCGTGCGGGTGGGAGCTGCCCGGACCGGCGAGCAGCAGCGCCACCGCGGGGGCGAACACCGCCAGCCCGTCGGTGCCGGCCACGCCGACCAGCAGCAGCACTCCGGTCACGAACATCCCGACGATCGCGGGCGGCAGCGGCGGGAGTTGCCCGGCGACCAGCGCGCCCATGGCCCTCGATGGCACCCCGTCGTCCCGGTAGGCGACCACGGCGCTACGCGGCACCGGCGTCATATGCACAGAAACCATGATCACACCCGTTTTCCACTCGCCTCAAGAAAAGCCGCCCGGTCCCGCCCGCCCCGCGACAGGCCCCGCCCGCCTCACGGAGGGCCCTGCCGACCCGATGGCAGGAAGCACCGCCCCGCCGAGGTCTCCCGTCTCGTGGCGGGCAGCCCCGCCCTCCCGCCCTCCCGTGCGCCCGTGCGCCCGTGCGCCCGTCGTCTCCGGTCACCGGCTCAGCGACCTGCCCATCCGGCCGGCGAGGATGTAGGTCGCGGCGATCCCGCCCCAGACCAGCAGCGCGACGAAGGTCACCCTGGCGTTGAAGAGGGCGGCGGTCACCGCGATCAGGGCCATCCGTTCCCCGATGGGCAGCACGATGATCTTTTTGAACCAGCGGGTCGGGGACGCCTTCTCCATGGTCCGCGAGAGCCGCACGATCGCATTGCCCGCACCCGGCCCGCCGCCGTCCCCGGCCCCTTTCCCGGCACCCGGCTCAGCCCCGGCACCCGGCTCAGCCCCGATATCCGGCTCAGCCCCGGCACCCGGCTCAGCCCCGGTATCCGGCTCAGCCCCGGTATCCGCGGCCTGCCCGGCCCCGGGCGCACGCATCACCTCGGCACCCGCGAACGCGGCCTGCCGTTCCGGCTCGTGGAGCGGCACCGGCCGCCTGGCGCCGGCGTCGGCCGGGTCGCTCAGCGAGCCCGGCGTCCTGGCCCAGGCCGCGCCCACCCGGCCGGCGTCGGCACGCGCCCCCGCGTACGAGAAATCGATCATGTGGCGGAGCAGCTGCAGGATCATCGCGGCCACCGCGAGCCCCCAGATGCCGTCGGGCCCGCCGCCGGTGGCGTCCAGCCCGGCCGCGTACCCGAAGGCGAGGCCCACGTAGACGGCGTACTCCTTGACCCGGTCGAAGGTGGCGTCCAGCCACGCCCCGAACGGCGAGAAGGCGCGGGTGTAGCGGGCGAGCTGGCCGTCGACGCAGTCGAGCACGAACGACAGGTAGAGCAGGACCGCCCCGGCGATCAGTGCCTGCCGGGTGCCCGCGGAGAACCAGACCGCGGCGAGCGCGGCCAGGCCGACGGACATCCCGGTGATCGCGTTCGGCGTCAGACCGAGCCTGGCGGCGAGCTTCACGAGGTGCCTGGACCAGGAGCTCACCCCGTACGTGGCGAAGAAGCCGTCGTTGGTCTTGACCGCGCCGTCCAGCCTGGCCTCGGCCTCGTCGACCTCCGCCAGCCTCGGCACCGCCGAGTCGACGTCCGCCTGCTCGGCCATCCGGTCGCCGTGGAGCCGGCCGAGCCCGGCCGCGTGCACCGGGACACCGGAGCGGACCAGGCCGACCAGGAGCAGCTGCGGGGCCTCGCCGCCGTCCATCGGGCCGAAGCCGCCCGCCTCGGCGAGCTCGGCGAGCGTCTCGGCGGTCTCGGCGAGGCGGGCCAGGTCGGACACGCCCACCTGGAGCGCGCCCCTGAAGGTGCCGCACGCCTCGCCCACCTCGTGAAAGGAGGTGCCCGCGGCCACCACGAACCTGCCGTCGATCCTGATCGGCGGGCGTGACGGCCCCGGCGCGTCCCTGCCGTCGTCGCTCACCAGCGCGCGGGTGTCACGGGCCGGATGCTCCACGAGCATGGCCAGCGCCTCGGTGTGCGCCACCAGGTCGCCGGCGACCAGCAGCACGGGGCCGATGGACGAGCGAGCCACCTTCGCGACCCGGCGCAGGTCGTCGGCGAGCCCCCGCGACCCCTCGGCCCCGATCATGTGGGTGCCGCCGGGCGCGTGGATGATGTCGCTGGAGCGGGCCACCACGTGCACCTCCCGCACCGGGAGTGTGGCAAGCTGACCGGTCAGCCTGTCGAGGAGTGTTCCGCCGGGACAGCGCAGGGCGGACGCCTCGGTGGTGGCGAGCACGACCGCGGCCGTCTGGGAGGTGGCGTGAGAGTCAGGCAATCCGGGCTCCTTCGTATCCGACGGGATCACCGTACGAATCGGGGAGTGCGCACTCAGGGTAGCTAGATCTTGACGGGATAGCACGGGAGCACGCCGGACGATCGGGTACGCACCCATTACGCTCGCCATATCCGAACTGTCAAAGGAATCTGATCTTGGCCGAACGTGAACCGCGTCTTCGAACCGTCGGAGTGGTCCTGGCAGGCGGCGTCGGCCGGCGCGTCGGCCTCGGCACCCCCAAGCAGCTGCTGGAGGTGGCGGGCCGGACGATCCTGGAACACACCCTCGCCCTGTTCGAGGGGGCGCCGGAGATCGACGAGGTCATCGTGCTGATGGCGCCCGGCTTCACCGGGGAGGTGGAGCGGATCGTCGAGGCGGGCGGCTTCGCGAAGGTCACCCGGATCCTGGAGGGCGGCCAGAGCCGCCCGGAGACCACCTGGCGGGCGCTGCGGGCCCTTGGGTCGCAGGAGTGCGACGTGCTGCTGCACGACGCCGTACGCCCGCTGGCGGATCGGAGGATCATCGCCGACTGCGTCGAGGCGCTGAGGACCTGCTCGGCCGTCGAGGTGGCGATCCCGAGCTCCGACACGATCGTGGTCATCTCGCGGGATCCGGATGGGGAGATCGTCCGCGACGTCCCCGACCGTTCCACCCTGCGCCGTGTCCAGACCCCGCAGTGCTTCCGGCTCTCGGTGATCCGCGAGGCGTACGAGCGGGCCTTCGCCGACCCCGGCTTCGGTGACCGGCCGCCCACCGACGACTGCGGCGTGGTGCTGCGCTACCTGCCCGAGGTACCGATCCACGTGGTGCCGGGCAGCGAGCGGAACATGAAGGTCACCCACCCGGTGGATCTCCTCATCGCCGACACGCTCCTGCGGCTCGCCGCGAGCGAGGTTCCCTCCGTCTCGGCCCCCGCCCTGCGCGAGGCGATGGCGGGCAGGACCGTGGTGGTCTTCGGCGCGGGCGGCAGCGCCGGCGCGGAGGTGGCGGAGCTGGCCGGACGGTACGGCGCCCGCGTGTTCTCCTTCCCCGGATCGTCCGATCTCTCCGGGCCACTCGAAGAGGTACGTGTCGAGGACCCCGGCGCCGTGGCCGACGCGCTCGCCCGCGCCGCCAAGGAGACGGGCGGGATCGACTACGTGGTCAACGCCGCGGGCGCCCCGTACCCGGGCAGGCTCGACGCGGTGGACGACACCGCGATCGCCGAGAGCGTGAACGTGCACCACCTGGGCCCGGTCAACGTCGCCAGGGCCGCCCTTCCCCATCTCCGCGCGACCGGGGGCCGCCTGCTGTTCCACGCCCCCTCCCGTACCGAGAGCACTGAGGGTACTGAGAGCACTGAGGGCGCCGAGGGCGCCGAGGGCTACGTGGGTGACAGCCTGAGCTCCGCCGCGGGTGCCGCCGTGGCCGGTCTGACCCGGTCGCTGGCGAGGGAATGGGCCTCCTGCGGGGTACGGGTCAACTGCGTCGTTCCCGAACGGGGCGACGCCCCGCACACCGTGGCCCGTACCTCGCTGGACGTGCTCGCCTCCGATGTCACCGGTCAGGTGGTCGACGCCCGCCCCTGACGGGTGCCCGCCTCGGTGAACCTGACGGGTGCCCGCCTCGGTGAAAGGTGAAAGGGTCAGCCCGGCTTGCCGAGCCTTCTCGGGCTGGTCAGGAAACCCCAGCCCCACGACATGTGCATGGTGACGTAGACCAGCGGCAGTCTCACCAGCGCCGGGACGGGCAGGCCGATGCCGGTGACCGCGGAGCCGGCCAGGATCGCCGCCAGGTAGCCGCCGGGGATCAGCAGACCCGGCCAGAGGAAGGGGGAGATCACCAGGCCGGCGAGGATGGCCAGCACCGCCAGCGGCGGCGCCAGGTAGCGCAGGTTGATCGTGCCCTCATGGGTGCGGGCGACCACCCTGCGCCAGCGGCCGTAGTGGAAGTACTGCTTGGCGAGGGCCTTGATGTCGGGCCTTGGCCGGTAGGAGACGCGCATCCGGGGCTGGAACCAGACCAGGCCGCCCGTCTCTCGGATGCGGTGGTTCATCTCCCAGTCCTGGGCCCGCTGGAAGTGCTCGTCGTAGCCGCCGACCCGCTCCAGCGCCTCCCGGCGGAACACGCCGAGGTAGACCGTGTCGGCCGGGCCCGCGGTGCCGCCGGTGTGGAACCTGGCGCCGCCGACACCGATCTTGGAGGTCATCGCGCGGGCCACGGCCTGCTCGAACGGCGTGACGCCCTCGGCGGCCATGATGCCGCCCACGTTGTCGGCGCCGGTCTCCTCAAGGGTCTCGACCGCGACCCGGAGGTAGTCGTCGGGGAGCATCGCGTGCCCGTCCACCCTGGCGATGATCCTGTTGCTCGACGCGGCGATGGCGGCGTTGAGCGCGTTGGGAGTGCGGCCCGTCGGGTTGGGAACCACGATCACGCGGGGGTCGTCGGCGGCGATCGCGTCGGCGACCTCCTGGGTCCGGTCGTGGGAGGGGCCGATCGCGAGCACGACCTCGATCGGTCCTTCGTACCACTGCGACAGCACCTGACGCACCGCCTCCCGCAGATGGCGCTCCTCGTTCAGCACCGGGATGACGACGGAGATCGGAGGCCAGACGCGTGTCTCGGAAGACGACGCCGGCGCGGGCGAGTCGGGGAACTGCTTCATGGCGTCGCTCACGCTACTGTACTAACGGGTACCTCATCGACCCAGCAGGAGCCTAGGGGGCCATGCATGCGTGACCCGCATGAGGATTCGGGTGTGCAGGTGGGCGGCGACGCCTACGGCAGCATCCGATTGAACCCGAGACGTGACCGCAGGTCAGCCAGGGGTGCCCGCACCAGGCGACGCGGCCTCGTCATCGCGGGCACACTCTCGTGCCTGGTCCTGGGCAGCTCCGGAGTGACGTGGGCGCTGACGAACTACGCGACGACGAAGATCAAGTCGGTCGACGCGGGGTTGCAGGGGTCGCGGCCGAGCACCGGCGCGATGAACATCCTGGTGGTCGGCGTCGACAGGCGCGACGACCTCACCCGCAAGCAGCAGAACCAGCTCAAGCTGGGCCGCGAGAGCGGTGAGCGCACCGACACCATGATGGTGATGCACCTGTCGGAGGACCATCGCAGGGTCACCGTGGTCAGCCTCCCCCGCGACACCTGGACGACGATCCCCGGCAAGGGCCAGCACAAGATCAACGCGGCCTACCAGCTCGGCGGACCCAAGCTCGCGACACGCACGGTGCAGGCGGCCACCGGCCTGACCCTCCACCACTACGTCGAGGTCAACGTGCTCGGCTTCATCAACGTGGTCGACGCGCTCGGCGGCATCTCGGTCTGCACGCCGGTCCCGATCAACGACCCGAAGACCGCGCTCAACCTGGAGCCGGGCACCTACTCCTTCGACGGCGTCAAGGCCCTCGCCTATGCCCGCACCCGTGCCACCGCCCGCTCCGACCTCGACCGTATCGACCGCCAGCAGCAGGTGATCTCCGCACTGCTGAACCAGGCGCTCAGCGGCGACACGCTCACCAACCCGGTCAGGCTGGCCTCGTTCGTCGACACCGCCCTCGACACGGTCCGGGTGGACGACGCGCTCCGCAAGGACCTGCTCGGCCTGGCCGACCAGCTCAAGAACGTCTCCACGGACGACGTGACCTTCGCCACGGTCCCGCTCGCGGACGTCGACCACCGGACGCCGACCGGCGAGTCCGCCGTGCTCTGGGACTCCGAGGCGGCCAAGGAGCTGTTCCGCCGGATCGCCGCCGACGAGACGCTCGTCAAGCCTTCCAAACCCGTCAAGTCCACGCCCACCCCGAGCGCCTCGGCCTCCCCCTCGGCTCCCGCGCTGACCGTGCCGCCCGCGCGGATCTCCCTCAGGGTTCTCAACGGCACCACGATCAAGGGGCTGGGCGCGCAGACCAGGACCGAGCTGCAGCGGGTCGGATTCCTGGTGCCCGAGACGGCCGGCAACACCCCGCAGAAGGGCTTCGAAAAGACGGTCGTCCGGTACGGCCCGGGCCGCGAGGACTCGGCGCGCACCGTCGCCGCCGCGCTACCCGGCGCGGAGTCGCGCCGGGTGGAGAACCTCGGTGACACGATCGAGGTGGTCGTCGGCCTGAAACACGCGCCGGCGAAGAAGGTCACCGTGAAGGGGACGGCCACGCCGTCGACTCCGACCGCCTCCCCCTCTGCGACTCCGACGGCGAGGACGGCCACGGAGAACATCTGCAAAAAGTGATTTATGCGCATGACAATCTTCGGTCAGGGCAGTCAGTGGCGCACGGAGGTGATGACCGTGATCTCAACATTCGACGTTCAGGCGTGGCGCAGCGGTCCCTGCGCGGTTGTGCGGGCGACAGGCGAGCTTGACCTGGCCGTCGCTCCCCGGCTGCGCGCGGAGATCGACCGGCACTTCGAGGTGCGCGGCAGCCTGCGCGAGGCGCTCGACACCCTGACTCCGAGCCACTCGCCGAACTGAATCTTCCCAGCTCAGAGCGGCTTTCAGTGCCGACCCGCACCCCCTTTCCCGCCCCTCGGACCGAGGGCGGACAGGCGCCACCCGCAAACTGTTTCCTTGAATAGCTGGCACATATACGGGTAGGCATCTACACTTCGCTTCGAAGCTATACGATCACGGAAAGCGATGGTTCGCACCGTTGAGGAGTATCGTGGCTTCAGATCGTCCATCCTTCTTCGCGCCAGGTAAGGCGCGACCGGGGAGACGAGCTGGGGCCGGACGTCAGAGTGACGCTCTCCGGCCGGATACGTACATTCACGTGAGCCTGCAGGGAAGTGGGCGATGAACGCACTTCAACTCACGAGCGAACACGCGAGCGGCTTCGTGGTCATCACGGTGGCCGGTGAGCTCGATCTGGCCACCAGGCCGGAACTGTCCGACTGCGCACAGGAAGCCGTCGACGCCTGCCCCGGCACGGTCATCATCGACCTCTCCGGGGTCACCTTCATCGACGCCTGCGGCCTGAGCGCGCTGATCGGTATCAAACGGTACGCACGCGAACACGACACACCGCTACTCCTGGCCGGAGCTCCCCCCGTGGTCCTCAAGCTTCTGAAGCTCACCAACCTTGAGGCCTCCTTCACGGTGATCTCTCGCTCGGAGACGATGGGTCCCCCGCCGGGCTGCCCCCAGTCCGCACCACACGTCCGGACGGTCATCCCCCTCGCCGACCGGTAGGAACCCCCGCACGTCGACGGAGGCGGCCACTCCGGCCGCCTCGCGCCCCCTCAGCCGCCGTACCGGCCACGCGAGGGCGATCGCCCCCGTCCGCTCTCCTTAAGCGTGGAGACCCCCGGCCCGAGCACGGCGGCGCACTCGTTGTCGGCGCTCCCCTCGGCTGGTGCGGTCGGCGACACTCTTAGCAACTCATGTTGACCAATCGAGAATTAGTCAACTAGGGTTGCTTGCATGTCCGACGTTGAGAGTCCCGCTTCCCGGGAGCCCGCTGACGCGCTGGCGGCCGTGGCGGCGTTGAGACGCCTGGCCGACCAGATAGAGGACGCCGCCGTCGAGCAGGCGATGCGAGCGGGCTGGAGTTGGCCGCAGGTCGCCGAGGCGCTCGGCGTGACACGCCAGGCGGTCCACAAGAAACACGCCAAGCGGCTCATCACCGCGGGCGTGACGCTGAGGAGGCGCTGACGATGGCCGCCATCGACGAGTACATCAACACCATCATCGAGCGGGGAGGGCGCGCCGCGCACCACGACAGATCGGCGACGATCGAGGCACACCATCTCCTGCTGGCGATCGCCGCCGAGCGGGAGACCACCACACATCAGGTTCTGGCCTCGGCCGGGCTCGACCGTCGGGCGATCCGCGAGGCGCTGGATCGCGAGTTCGAGCACAGCCTGAACGGGGCCGGGGTGTCTCTGGCCACCTTTGACCTCCCTCGGCCGAGCGACATCGGCAAGCCTTCGACGCACTTGGGGGCATCGGCCAAACTCGCGCTCGAACGAGGCTTCTCCTCCGTCGGCTGCAAGAAGGATCTACGGCCGGCGCATCTGCTGCTCGGAATCCTGCAGGCGCAGGTCGGCACCGTGCCGCGCTCGCTCGCCCTGGCCGGTGTCGACCGGGAGGAACTGAAGGCGCGCCTCCTGCGGACACTCACCCACGAGGGCGAGTAACGAGCGGGCGCGGCTTAGGCCGTACCTCCCTCTGCACGGTTCGCGTCACTCGAAAGGAAACACCCTCATGCGTACCCGGGTGATCGGCCTCCCGCCGAATCGCCGCGCCCTCCGCACGCCGCCACGTTCACCGGTCGAGGTTCGCTGCCAGGGCGACAGCGCCGCCGTACCTCAGTCCTGGAGATCGCCGAGCCAGCGCAGGGCGCTCAGTCCGGGCATGAAGCAGTACTCGCCGCCGCGCGTGACGACGAACCGCGGAAGCTCCGGCAGGCGCCGCCGTACCGGCCTCCGGGGAATGATGAAGTCACCGGAGCCGTCATTGGCCCCGATGACGGGATCCCTCGCCTTGCCCGCGCCGAAGAAGACGCCGTCGTTCATCCATTCGGACTGGACGAACTCGAACTGCCGCCCGAGGTGCGCGCCGACGAACGCGAACATCAGCCCCCGATCGGCCCCGTCGTCCACCAGGACTCCCTCGGGCAGCGGCGGGCCGTACGCGGTGCCACGTCTGATCATGCGGTGCAGCCTCGGTGCTCCGGCCACCGACGCGTCGCGGGGATTGCCCCGGCGGACGTGGCAGCCGCCGGGAGTCGTGAAACCCGCCGGATCGTCCCGCGCGTACAGGAAGTCGTTGTTGCGGTGTCGGTCGGCGCCAAGGTCGGGGTCGTCGTGCAGCGGGCTGAGTGCCAGCGGCGCGCCGCTGCGCCAGCGTCCCATGATCTTCGCCGCCAGCAGCTCCTCATCCTCGGGGCAGGTGGAGTTGTCCTTCAGATACTGCCGGAACAGGGCGACACGCTGGTGAAGCTTGCGAAAGACCACATAGGTGCCGTTGCGTCCCAGCACCTCGGGCTCCGTGGTCTGGAGGCCGCCGATCTCATCACGGTAACCGAGCACGAACTCACCGGCCTTGAGCGGCACTTCCAGCTTGTTCGACCCGGCAATGCCACTGCCCTCGACCGCAGGGTGACTGATGCCGTCGCGATAGCCGAAGGGTTCGGTCTCGGTAGGCAGCGCGTGGCAATTCTGCCGCCAGATCGCCGTCACACCGGGGAGGCCGTCGTATACCGGGCGGGCGCGATCGATGGCGGCCTCCAGCTGCACGCTGTCAGGCGCGAGCGCCACCAGCACCACGTGGACATCGGGCGTGCCAAGCGGTGCCTCCCAGTTCTCGGGGCTGCTCTCGTCGATGTCGCCCAGCACTTTCGCCCGTGCGGCCATCCCCTGCCGGAACTCCCAGGCGAACGTGTCCAGCGATTCCTGTGGCACGCCCAGCGCCTTGAGGCCGTGATAAGTGACCGCGACGCTCACCCAGGTCTCGCCCAGGGGACTCATCGAATCCGCGGCCGAGGTCACCACCGCGCTCGCGCGCCGCATCAGCTCCCGCCCGTGCACGCGGTCGTCGATGCGGAACAGGACGTAGGTGGCCGCGTACGGGGTCGGCCGAGGGCTGAGAACCCCGCGTTGGATATCGTCGAGTTCAAGCGCGACATGCTGCGTTTGTTCGGCCACGAGAACCCACCTTCCTGCGGCGCTACTTCGACGAGACGATGTTTCCCCAGAAGGCGCGCAAGCTCTCGTCGACGCCGAACAACGAGCTGAAGATCGTGGTGTCCGCCATGAGCACATCACCGGCCCGATCACCGCTCGGCGGCATCCACAGGAACATGTTGAACTCGGTGTTGCCGGCCTCGGTGAACGGGTGTGGCTTGGACATGTCGATCGGCTGCCTGCCCAGCACCTGGATGACGTTCGGATCGTCGGTGGTCACCGCGTAGTGCGGTAGGTGCATGTGGAAGTTGAAGTGGGTCACCCCTGCCAACCAGCCCTTGGTGTCCAGATCCCGGACAACGGACAACGGGGTGATCTTTCCTGCTTCCCGCACCGCAGGACGCAACCCGTAGCGGTTCTCGACGGGCACCCCGAGCCCTTCCATCAAGGACCGGGTGTACCTGCCGAACCGTTGCTGGCGCGGCACCAAGGCGTCGCCGTGATGGTGGTACTCCATGTCGCGCACGGCCAGGTCGTCCGATGCCCCGACATCGTGATGCGGCCCCAGGACCAGGCAGGTCCCTTCCCGGGTGAGGAACCGCCGCAGCGCCTCGATCTCCTCGGGTGCGGCATCCTGCCCAGTGATCATGTGATCCAGCCCCCACACGAACAACGTGTCGGTATCCGCCAGCACCCGCTCATCCAGCGGAGTATGGAAACCGGCTTGATCGACGCGTTGGTACACGGGTACGGCGTATCCGGTGGCCTCTTCGACGAACTGCTGGAACGGCAGCCAGCCCCAGAAGAACAGTTCCAGTCCTCCTGATATGCCCTGCTGGAACCGGAGCGGGTCGGACCACTGTGGCTCCTCATAGGCCGGCCAGGTCACGCGCCGCACTTCGGTCATCGTGGAGAACCGGTTGTCGAGCTCGGCCGGGTTTCTGCCGGCCTCGGCCGGATAGCTCCACGAAACGTATACGCTCAATCGCCGCCGACCAGGGGCATACGGGCGCGGCGCATGATTCTGGTTGTACGTGCGTGCACTCCTGAACTCGTCCATCTCATCTCCGAACAGGTCATGCGGGTGAACTCACTGCAGCCGATCGAGCACCTCCGATGAACTCACTGCAGCTGATCGAGCATCTCCGACAGAGCGCCCTTGATCCGCAAAGCCTTCTTGATCTCGTCGGCGGTGAAGTACGGATACTCCCCGTACTCGATGAAGCTCGGGCACTGGTGCTCACGGACGAACCTGACAAACGCGTCAGGGTTGGTCTTCCAGTCCTCGGGGAACCCCTCCAGGTTCTCGAAGGCCGTGTTCACCCCCGCCTGCGAGAAGAGCGCGATGGCGTCTTCGGTGTACTTGTCGAAGTCGGTGTCGAAGATCCCCTGGTACATGAATCGCGTGTCGTCGTCGAAGAGCACCCAGCGCAGGTAGTGCAGCTTGAGCGGGGCGAGGATATGCGGATCGGCTTCCAGCGCCTTGGCGAGCGTGTAACCGTAGTCGCGGATGGTGCCGGCCCGGCCGGGCTTGACCCTCGCGATGATGGTGAACCCGTAGCACGCGGGCGTCTTCGGAAAGATGGGACCGTATTTCCCCTGTTCGAGGTGGTCGGTCTCCTTGGGGATGACGACTGCTTGTGGCGTGATCTCCATACCTGTCCCTTCCGTCACTTAGCCCGGGGGAAAGGCCAAAGCTGCCTAACTGTGGAATTATCGCACAGTGCGATCGATGAGTAATGAGGGGGCAGATGGTCACTCATGTACCGCCGCATCTGTTCTGCGGTGTGGCCGACCTGCTGTGGACCGTCTCCCGCCGGCCCTGTAACGGCACATGCGAGGTCCGGTCCGAGAGCCTCGCCCGGACCGGACCTCCGCTGTTCAGGCCCTACTTCAGCAGCTGGCGGGCCATCACCACGCGCTGGATCTGGTTGGTGCCCTCGTAGATCTGGGTGATCTTGGCATCGCGCATCATGCGCTCGACCGGGTAGTCCCTGGTGTAGCCGTACCCGCCGAGGAGCTGGACGGCGTCGGTGGTGATCTCCATGGCGGCGTCGGAGGCGGCGCACTTGGCGGCGCTGGAGATGAAGGTGAGGTCGGCCTGAGGCTCGCCGTGCATGGCACGCTCGGACTTGGCGGCGGCGACGTAGGTGAGCTGGCGGGCGGCCTCCAGCTTCATCGCCATGTCGGCGACCATGAACTGGACGCCCTGGAAGTCGGCGACGGCCTTGCCGAACTGCTTGCGCTCCTTGATGTAGCCGATCGCGTAGTCCAGCGCGCCCTGGGCGATGCCGAGCGCCTGGGCGGCGATGGTGATGCGGGTGTGGTCCAGGGTGGCCAGGGCGGTCTTGAAACCGGTGCCGGGGTCGCCGATCATCCGGGAGGCGGGAATCCGCACGTTCTCCAGGATGACCTGGCGGGTCGGGGAGCCCTTGATGCCGAGCTTGCGCTCCTTGGCACCGAAGCTGACGCCCTCGTCGGCCTTCTCCACGACGAACGCGGAGATGCCCTTGGCCCCGACGCCCGGCTCGGTGACGGCCATCACCGTGTAGTAGTCCGACACACCGGCGTTGGTGATCCACATCTTGGCGCCGTTGAGCACGTAGTGGTCGCCGTCCGCGACCGCGCGGGTCTTCATGGCGGCGGCGTCGCTGCCCGCCTCCGCCTCCGACAGGGCGTACGAGAACATCCCGTCACCCCGCGCGACCGGTGGAAGGTACTGCTGCTTGAGCTCCTCGGAGGCCGACAGCAGCAGCGGGACGGTCCCGAGTTTGTTGACGGCGGGGATCAGTGAGGACGAGGCGCAGGCCCGCGCCACCTCCTCGATGACGATGACCGTCGCGAGCGCGTCGGCACCGGCGCCGCCGTACTCCTCGGGAATGTGCACGGCGTGCAGGTCCGCCGCGACGAGGGCCTTGTATACGTCCGAGGGGAACTCCCCGGTCTCGTCGGCCTCGGCGGCGCGAGGGGCGATCTTCTCGTCGGCGAGGGCGCGGACCGTCTCGCGGAGCATCTGGTGCTCCTCGGGTAGTGCGTAGAGAGGGTAGCTCATAGGGAAATAGTAGGACGTCCAACAAACGCTGGAGCGCTCCACCCCATGTGGTATACCCCTCCACGTTTACGCAGGTGGCAAAGTGGAAGTGTTAGATGCCGATACTCTGGCGGCAAATAATCGGGCAGAACCGAAAGGAGCACCAGTGGCCTACCGCCTGACGATGGTGGGAACCGGATACCTCGGTGCGACGACGTCCGCCTGCATGGCCGAGCTGGGCTTCGAAGTCCTCAGCCTCGACGTGGACGCGGAGAAGATCGGCCGCCTACAGGCCGGCGACCTGCCCATCTACGAACCGGGCCTGCAGGAGATGCTGCGGCGCAACCTGGCCAACGGGCGGCTGCGCTTCACCACCTCGTACGAGGAGGCCGCGGCCTTCGGAGACGTGCACTTCCTGTGCCTGGGCACCCCCCAGAAGCCGGGAGAGTACGCGGCGGACGTGTCCTATCTGGACGCCGCGATCGAGTCACTGGCCCCTCACCTGAGGCGCGAGTGCCTGGTCGTCGGCAAGTCCACGGTTCCGGTCGGCACCGCCCAGCGCCTGGCCGACAAACTCGCACAGCTGGCCCCCATCGGCGCGGGCGCCGAGCTGGCGTGGAACCCCGAGTTCCTCCGCGAGGGCTTCGCGGTGAAGGACACCCTGCACCCCGATCGGATCGTGCTCGGCGTCGCCTCCGACAGGGCGGAGAAGGTCATGCGGGAGGTGTACGCCTCCATGCTGGAGATGGACATCCCGATGGTGATCACCGACTATCCCACGGCCGAGCTGGTCAAAGTGGCCGCCAACGCCTTCCTCGCCACGAAGATCTCCTTCATCAACGCGATGGCCGAGGTCTGCGAGGCCGCGCACGCCGACGTCAAGCAGCTCTCCCTGGCGCTCTCCTTCGACGACCGCATCGGCGGCAAGTTCCTCAACCCCGGGCTCGGCTTCGGCGGCGGCTGCCTGCCCAAGGACATCCGCGCCTTCATGGCCCGCGCCGGAGAACTCGGCGCCGACCAGGCGCTGACCTTCCTGCGCGAGGTGGACGCGATCAACATGCGCCGCCGGGCCCGCATGGTCGACCTGGCCCGCGAGCTGGCCGGAGGCTCCTTCCGCAACTGCACCGTCGCCGTGCTCGGCGCCGCGTTCAAGCCCAACTCCGACGACATCCGCGACTCCCCCGCCCTGGATGTCGCCGTCAAGATCAGCGAGCAGGGCGGCCGGGTCACCGTCTACGACCCCGTCGCTCAGGAGAACGCCCGCCGGGCCCACCCCGGGCTCTCCTACGGCATCTCCGCCCTGGAGGCGGCCAGGGACGCCCACGTGGTGCTGCTGCTGACCGAGTGGCAGGAGTTCATCACCATGGATCCCGAGGAGCTGGGCTCCGTCGTGGCCTCCCGCAAGATCGTCGACGGCCGCAACGCCCTCGACGCCGAAACCTGGCGAGCCTCAGGCTGGCACTACCGCGCACTCGGCCGCCCCTGACCGCACTGTTCCTCCGCCCTTGCGTCGGTCACCGGGAGGATCCTCAGAGTGGGAGTACGGCGCGAACCGTCTCCGAACACGGCGACGGGTTCCCGGCATGTGCCGGGAACCCGTTCGAATGCGCGTTGACCGTCCGGGAACCTCGTCGACCGTCCGGGAACCTCGCCGCTCCGCACCGTGCCGCGCTCACCACCACCAGTCCCAGTAACGCCTGCGCCAGCGGCGGCGACGCCAGCGGCGCCTCCAGCGACAGCATTCGGCCCGGCCCGCCCCAGGAAAGATCATGTTGAAGTTCATAAGCCCTCCTCATGTCAATCCTCCGAATCCACCAATAATCACAATATTCGCCATATCCACACAAGCTCATAAAAACACCCCCAATTTAGTATAAGAATACTTTTGGGGAATATTGTGTTTTCAAAAAACACGCGGTCGATCTCACGCGCATGGCCGGCCCCCTCAGGCCCGGCTTTCACGACCGATCGGACATTTGCCCAGGTCAGAGCGGGATATCCGGATTCCGGAGGCACGGGTCGCGGGAGCGTCTCCCCCTTCAAGGCCAGGGAAAAGAATCGCACTGGAGGAGCCAGGCAGGACCCGGACACACAGACCCGGAAGGCCAGATTGGCCTCCATGCGGACATCGGCCACGTCGCCGAAGAAGTCGGTGAGGAAGAAGTACAGGCCCGGCCACCCGGACCGGAAAGACCGGGCCGGGACCGGCCGCCATGGACCGCCGAACGAAAAGACCCCCGTCCCGGACGGGGGTCTTCGGGCCTGACTCCGTCAGTTGTCGAACTCGCCGAGCTTCACGCCGCCGACGAAGGCGTCCCACTCCGAGCGGGTGAAGAACAGCTTCGGGCCGTCCGGGTTCCTGGAGTCGCGCAGCACGTAGAGCGGACCGCCCCTCGTCGAGGTCGTCGACCGTGGTCACACTCACCTCGGACGGGCCGCGCGGCAACAGTGATCCGGTCCGGGGCGGGTGGTCGCCTTGGGGGAACATGAGGGTCGTGTGCGCGAAGTGAGCCGAGGTTCCCAGATATGGTGAAACCGCTCGACAAGCATGAGGGGGAAGACCGTGAAGCAGCCGCCCGAACTGAGGCCATTGATCGACAACTCCGCCGACGTACGATCCCCGGCGCAGTACGCCGACGAGCAGGCGATGGGCGAGATCTCCGGGACCATATCGGGAATCGAAGATGCCATCCGGCGTGCGGACGCGGCGCGCAAGAATGTCAGTCGCACGGTAGACAATCCCAACCTGGTGGTCGCACTCGACACGGCGATCAACAGATTGGAAGCGATCCGCAAGGAGCTGTTCCAGTCCACCTACTTCGGGGGCGACCAGCAGCGGATGTTCTGATGCCAGGAGGCGGCGTTGCGCAGTGGTGAAGAGATCCAGTCCGCCCTACGGGACTTCGTCTCTCGCTGGAAGGACTTCCAGGGCACCGAGCGGTCGGAGGCCCAGACCTTTCTGAACGATCTCTTCGCCTGCTACGGCAGCGATCGCAGAGCGGTCGGCGCCACGCTTGAGGACAACCAGTCCTCGCAGGGCTTCATGGACCTCTACTGGCGCGACGTCTGCATCATCGAGATGAAGGCTCCTGGACAGGCCGGCCGTCTCGACCAGCACCGCCCACAGGCCCTGACCTACTGGCGGGAGTCGTCCGACTCCGACACCAACCGCCCGGCGCCACCCTACGTGGTCCTCTGCGCCTTCCACCGCTTCGAGGTATGGGAGCCTGGGCGCTATCCGAAGGCTCCTCGGGCGGTCCTGTCGCTCGACGAGCTTCCCGACAAGTACGAAACCCTGCTGTTCCTCGCCGGTCCTAGCGAAGAGCCGATCTTCGACATCGCCGACCGGAGCCTGACCACCCAGGCCGCCACCACCATGGCGAAGCTTTACCAGAGCATGGTGTCCCGGCAGGCGGCCTCACGGGAGAAGATCGGCGCGTTCGTCCTCCAGACCGTCTGGGTCATGTTCGCCGAAGACTGCGGGATGCTCCGGGGACATGCCATGGAGCACCTCGCGAGGGCAGTGCTCGACCATCCGAAGGTGTGGAACACCTACATCACCCTGGGAAGCCTGTTCGACGCTCTCGGCGACCCCGACTACCGGCCCCGTACCAGCCTCCTCAAGGGGACCCAGTACGCGGGCGGCGACCTTTTCGCCAGACCCGCCAAGATCGACCTGGTGGAGGGGGAGCTGAGGATCCTTCTCGAAGCGTGCGGATACGACTGGCGAGAGGTCAACCCCACGATCTTCGGTTCCCTCATGGAGGGTTTCCTCAGCAACGAGGGGCGCCACGAGCTCGGTGCGCACTACACCCACGAGTCGGACATCATGAAGATCGTCCGCCCTGTGATCGTACGGCCGTGGACCGAGCGGATCGAGGCGACGACGACCCCGGCCGAGGCCCGGCAGGTGCTCGACGAGCTGTGCGAGTTCCGAATCCTCGATCCCGCCTGTGGCTGCGGCAATTTCCTCTACGTCGCCTACCGTGAGCTGCGCGCCCTGGAGTACGAGCTCAAGCAGCGGATGGTGCGCCTGGCCGACGAGACCGGGCTTCCGGTGCCACCTGGCGTTCCGCCGTATGTTCCGCTGCGCAACATGCTTGGCATCGAGGTGAACGGCGTCGCCGTCCAGATCGCCCGCCTCACCCTGTGGATGGGCCAGCGGCAGATGATCGAGAGATTCGGCCATGCTGAGAATCCCCTGCCGCTGCCCGAGCTTCCCGGTATCCAGCGCAACGACGCATTGCGCGTGACCTGGCCGGAGGCCGACTGTGTGATCGGCAACCCACCGTTCCTGGGCTCTCAGCAGCTCCGCGCCTCGCTGGGCGACGAGACGATGAAGTGGCTGCAACGGACCTTCAAGACCGGCATCAAGGACTACTGCGTCTACTGGTTCCGTAAGACCCACGACCATCTGAAGCCGGGCCAGCGCGCGGGCCTCGTCGGCACCAACTCGATCTCCCAGAACCGGGCGCGATCGGCCAGCCTGGAATACATCACCGCTCATGGCGGCGTGATCACCGATGCGGTCTCGACCCAGAAATGGCCAGGCGAGGCCAAGGTCCATGTCAGCCTGGCCTCCTGGGTCAAGCGCCCGCAGTCCCCACCGGCCGAATTTTTGCTTGATGGTCAGCCGGTGTCGGGGATCACCGCCGAGTTGCGTTCGACGGAAGATTCCACTGGGGAGGCACAAATACTTGCCTCAAGCAAAGGCTACTGTTTCCAAGGACCGATCCCCAATGGGGACTTTATTCTTTCGGACCATGAGGCAGAAGCAATTCTTTCTGACAAAAAGGCCGACTATCGGGAAGTTGTTCGCCCGTACCTTATTGGCGACGACATCGCCCATGACCCCAAGCAGCACCCCCGCCGTTGGATCATTGACTTCGGACAACGCCCTCTGGAGCAGGTGCTCAAGTACCCCTCTGCCGAAAAAATCGTTCGCGAGCGAGTAAAATCTTTTCGGGAAACCAAAACTGACAAGCGCCTTCGCGAGCTGTGGTGGCAGTTCGAGCGTCCCCGCGTCGACATGCGCAATTCACTGGACGGCAAGAGCCGCTACATAACAGGTATTCGCGTGGGTAAGCGGCCGCTGTTCTCATGGACAGACGCATGGACTTGCCCCAGCGATCTCACGAATGTGTTCGCCTTCGATGATGACTGCACAATGGGAATTCTCTCATCATCTGCGCATGCCGCATGGGCATGGGCTAGATCATCGACGCTGAAAGGCGACATCCGCTACACCCCGACCACGGTGTTCATGACCTTTCCCTGGCCGGATCCGATCAGTGGGGAGATCAGGGAACGGATCGCGCAGGCGGCGCAGAAAATGGTCAAGCGGCGGCAGGAGATCTGCGCGGCGGAGAACTTCGGGCTGACACGGCTCTACAACCTGGTCGATGAAGGTGCCTACGCCGACCTCAAGGCGCTTCATCGGGAGCTGGACGAGGCTGTTGCCACCGCGTACGGCTGGCCGAAGAACGTGGCCCAAAATCCTGACGAGATCGTCAGCCGACTGCTCCAGCTCAACAAGGAGATCGCCACCGGTCAGCGCCCGTACGAGCCGTTCGGCTCCCGGGACGACCAGGGCACGCTGGACATCGGAGTCTGAGCGTTTTCCGGTGCGATGTGTGTCTTCACCACGATGACGACACACATCGCACCGGCTCTGAATGCTTCCTCTGGGCCACCAGGAGGCACCCGGAATATGTCCGATCAAGCCCCGGACATCCCTCAGAGCCGGGAGCCGAGGCCCCCGGCTCCCGGCTCTGTCAGTTGTCGAACTCGCCGAGCTTCACGCCGCCGACGAAGGCGTCCCACTCCGAGCGGGTGAAGAACAGCTTCGGGCCGTCCGGGTTCCTGGAGTCGCGCAGCACGTAGAGCGGACCGGCTCCGGCCTTGTGCCCCTCGTCGAGGTCGTCGATCACGGCCACCTCGACACAGTCCTCACCGCTGTCGCCCCCCGGAGCCGCCTTGCGCCAGACGGCATTGCTCAGGTCCGCGTCCATGTGTCCATCACCTTCGTCAAGAGGTCGATGCCCGCTCGCGGGGGCAGGGCCTCCGTGCGGAGCTCTTCAAAACGGGTGCAGATCCAAGCGACGTCTCGGGGATGGTCGGTGACATGCCCTTCGACGGCGCGGTCCACATACACAGTATCCGGACCGCCCCGGCAGGTCTCCAATATCGGTACCGCTCCCAGACCTCGTATAAAAACGCGTGGAAAGCCTCGCCTGGACGGCCGGAGAGCCTTCGGACAGCCCGCCGGCAGCCAGGAGTCCCCGTCACCGGATGAGCTCCCGGAGGGGTTCGACGCTCGGGTCGTCGACGTCCGCGTGGTAGTCGTCGGCCGAGGTCTCGTCGCGACCCGCCGGCCGTTTCGCCGCGCGGAACGCGAAGGTGGCGGCCACGCTGACGACCGCGTTCAGTACGCAGGCGGTCAGGGCGATGTAGCCGAGACGGCCGTCGCCTATGACCGGGATCTCCGCGAGCGATCCACTGAAGTGCCTGCCGGTTCCGGGGTTGACGATGCCGTAGGCGGTGACGGTGCCGTATGCCATGCCGAACGCCCAGCCGATGAGCAGCGCTCCGGGGTGGAACCAGCGGGTGTAGAGCCCGACCACGATCGCCGGGAAGGTCTGCAGGATCCAGATTCCGCCGAGGAGCTGGAAGTCCAGCGCGAACTTCCTGTCGAGGAACAGCACGAAGACCAGCGCCCCGAACTTGACGAGAAGGGAGGCTACCTTGGAGACGCGCAGCTCCTCCTGGGAGCTCGCGCCCGGCCTGATGAATTCGCGATAGACGTTACGGCTGAAGAGGTTGGCGGCGGCGATGGACATGATCGCGGCGGGTACGAGTGCGCTGATGACTATGGTGGCCAGGGCGATGCCGGTGAACCAGCTCGGGAACAGGTCCGCGAAGAGCTGCGGGATCACGAGTTGGGGGTTGAACTGACCGTCCACGCCGACAGGGCGCGTACCGGCCGCGATCGCGAAGAAGCCGAGCAGGGCGAACAGGCCGAGAACCAGCGTGAAGGCCGGCAGAAGTGCGGCGTTGCGGCGCACGACGTCGCGGCTTCTTGTCGCGAGCACGGTGGTGACCGTGTGGGGGTACACCACCAGTGCCATCGCCGACCCGAGAGCCAGCGTGGCGTACGGCCAGAAGCCGCTCTCTCCCGGAATGAAGACCCCGGTGGGCCGCCCCGTCTTCGGGTCGGGCGCCGCCATCTTCTCCTGGGCCGAGGCGAAGATCGCCTCGAAGCCGCCCAGCCGATGGAGCAGCACGACGAACGCGGCCGTCACGACGAGGCACAGCAGAAATGCCTTCAGGACCGCGATGAGCGCGGGTGCCCGGAGCCCGCTGACGTAGGTGAAGGCGGCCAGCACGGTGAAGGCGACGGCGAGAGGCAGGTCGTTGATGAGGGGGTTGCTGCTCCCGAGGCCGAGCACCTCGAACACGGCCTGGATCCCCACCAGTTGCAGCGCGATGTAGGGCAGGGTGGCCAGCAGTCCGGTCAAGGCCACCGCCAGCGCGAGCCCCCTGCTCCGGTAGCGGCCGCGCACGAAGTCGGCGGGAGTGACATAGCCGTGACGATGGGCCACCGACCACAGGCGTGGCATGACAATGAAGATCAACGGATACACGATGATGGTGTAGGGGACGGCGAAGAAGCCGCTCACCGCGCCCGAGGCGAACATCGCCGCCGGTATCGCGATGAACGTGTAGGCCGTGTAGATGTTGCCGCCCAGGAGCAGCCACGAGGAGAGGGTGCCGAAGCCCCGGTCGGCCAGCCCCCACTGGTCCAGCGCGTTCACGGTGCCCGTGATGTGGCGGCCCTTCCTGCCCTGGACCGCGGCGAACCCCATGAAAGTGACGATCAGAAAGAAGATCACGAGGACCGTGAGAGCGGTCATGTCGATGTCGTCTCGGTTCATCGGAGTCTCTCTCCGCGCTCTCCCCGATCGGCGCGGCCTCCGCGGTCGGCGTGGTCTCCGTGATCGGCGCGGCCTCCCCGATCAGCGCGGCCTCCGTGATCGGCGTGGTCTCCGCGGTCGGCGTGCTCTCCGCGATCGGCGGGCCGGTGCGCGCCGGTGCGCGCCGGGCGGGTGGGGCGGGTGGGGCGGGTGGGGGTCGTATGGAGGTAGGCACACCAGGTGAGGCCGGCGGACAGGAAAACCCACAGGAACTGGTACCAGTAGAAGAATGGGAAGCCGAGCAGCCGTGGCTCCGCACCCGCGTAACCTCCGACCCAGAGCAGCGCCGGGAAGGGCATCCACAGCGCCACGGTGCTCAGCTTCGCCCAGGGGCTTGAGGTCCTGGACCTGACCGGCCGGGCCGGCGGTGACGATGGAGCTGCCACGTCGTCTCCTGAAGTGTCGTCGTCTCCCCCGAGGTAGGACAGGACGCCGGCCCCCTCCAGCCCGCTCACCCTAATGTGGTGGGCGAACGGGCGGGAGGGGCCGGCGAGGATGGCGCGGATACGGTGACGGATCCCGCCTCAGCAGCACCGGATGCCGGGACTCTTCTCCCGCAGGTCGGATCGGCGCCGCTCGAACTCCCGCCGTGATGGCGGCGGCGAGTGCGAATGGGATCGGTGCTGGGCGAGGTACCGGTCGTATTCACCGGAACCGGTGAGTTCGCGCAGGTACCAGCGGGCGAAGCGCAGCAGTGCAGCCACGGTCATGATCGCTCGCTGTCCGCTCCGTTGTTCCCCGCCCCCACCTCGGCCAGCTCGCGCCGTTCCGCCGCGGTGGCGAACAACCCTGCGGGTGCCACGATGCTGGATTCGACGTAGGGCGCCTCTGCCGTCGACAGGAGGTCACGGGACCGTATCGCGCGCCGGCACACGACCACGGCGTTGACGAGGACGATGATGACCAGCAGCGCGAACATCGCCGCCAGCACGCCGTCTACGGTGGAGTTGACGACGACCGCCTGCATGTCGTCGAGGTTCTTGGCGGGCGCGATCACCTTCCCCTCGGCCAGCGCGTCGGCGTACCGCTCCCGCTGGGCGAAGAAGCCGATCTTGGGGTCATCGTGGAAGACCTTCTGCCAGCTGGCGGTCAGCGTCACCGCCAGGTCCCAGGCCAGCGGTATGCCGGTGACCCACGCCCACTTGAGCTTGCCTGACTTGATCAGGAGCGTGGTGCAGAGGGTCAGCGCGATCGCGGCCAGCAACTGGTTGGCGATGCCGAACAGCGGGAAGAGCTGGTTGATGCCACCCAGCGGGTTGGTGACACCGGTGTAAAGGAAGTAGCCCCAGGCCAGCACGACCGCCGCGCTGGTGCCCCACAGGCCGGGCTTCCAGCTGACACGCCCGATCGGCTTCCAGATGTTGCCGAGCATGTCCTGCAACATGAAACGTCCGACACGCGTGCCCGCGTCCACGGTGGTCAGGATGAACAGCGCCTCAAACATGATCGCGAAGTGGTACCAGAAGGCCTTGAGGGCCGCGCCGCCGAAGACTCCGGACAGGATCTCCGAGATCCCCACGGCGAACGTGGGTGCCCCGCCCGTACGAGCGATCACGCTGCTCTCCTGGACCGCCGCCGCCGCGGCGCGCAGATCGTCCGGGGTGATGGTGAAGCCCAGTTTCGCCACGGCGGCGGCGGCGCTTTCCGGCGAGGTGCCGAGCAGACCCGCGGGAGCGTTCATCGCGTAGTACAGACCGGGGTCCAGCACGCAGGCGGCGATCAGCGCCATGATGGCGACGAACGACTCCATGAGCATCGCACCGTAGCCGATCAGACGGACCTGCGACTCCTTCTGGATCATCTTCGGGGTGGTACCGGAGGCGATGAGCGAGTGGAAGCCCGAGAGGGCGCCGCACGCGATGGTGATGAAGAGGAACGGGAACAGCGACCCGGCGAACACCGGTCCGGTACCGCTGACGGCGAACTTGGTGATCGCCTCGTTCTGCAACGGGGGCGCCACGATGATCACACCGACCGCGAGCAACCCGATCGTCCCGACCTTCATGAACGTCGACAGGTAGTCACGTGGGGCCAACAGCATCCACACCGGCAGGACGGAGGCCAGGAACCCGTAGATCACCAGGCAGATGACAAGGGTCTGCGGGCTGAGGGTGAAGGCGTCCGCCCAGGCCGACTCCTGGACCCAGCTGCCGCCCACGATGGCCAGCAGCAGGAGCACGACCCCGATGACCGTGGTCTCCATGACCCGCCCCGGCCGCAGAACGCGCTGGTAGAAGCCCATGAAAAGGGCGATGGGGATGGTCATCGCGATGGAGAACGTGCCCCAGGGCGACTGCGCGAGGGCGCTGACCACGACCAGGGCGAGGACCGCGAGCAGGATGATCATGATGGCGAACACCGCGATCAGCGCGGCGGCGCCGCCGATCGGGCCGATCTCGTCCCGGACCATCTGGCCGAGGCTCTTGCCGTCGCGGCGCATCGAGAAGAACAGGGTGACCATGTCCTGGACCGCCCCGGCCACGATGACCCCGACGATGATCCAGATGGTCCCCGGCAGGTATCCCATCTGCGCGGCGAGGACCGGGCCCACCAGCGGCCCGGCACCGGCGATGGCGGCGAAGTGGTGGCCGAGCAGCACCCGCCGGTCGGTCGGTTGGTAGTCGATCCCGTTGTCCAGCCGTTCGCCGGGAGTCGCGCGGCGGTCGTCGACGCCGAGCACCCGGCGGGCGATGAACCGGGAGTAGAACCGGTAGGCGATCGCGTACGAACCGAGGGCGGCGGCCACCAGCCAGATCGCCGAGATCTCCTCTCCTTGGGACAGGGCGATGACCCCCCAGGCGGCCGCGCCCACCAGGGCGACCGTCGTCCATATGAGTATCGACTTGGGAGTCGACCTCGATTTCGTGGTGCCGGTTTCGGACATGGGTGTGATCCTCCTGAACTCAGGGCATGGCAGAACAGCTCGGTACTACACATGGCAGAACAGCTCGGTACTACGAGGGGAAAAGTCGCCCGGAGATCCGAACGGAGTGACGTGGTCGGTACTACCGGCGATGCCGGTCGCAGGTGGGATGACGATCGCGAGGCGGGCGATCCGCGCCACGTCTCAGGACGTAGGCGATGGCCATGAACACCACGCTCCCCGGCACCCAGATGAGCTGGTACCAGAAAAAGAATTTCATCCCGGCCAGCTGCGGCGCGTCATGGGAATACCAGGGCACCCATAGGAGTGCCACGATGGGCAGGGCCAGACAGATACCGGCCGCGAAACGTCGCGCCCGCCGTGTCGGCTTCACCATCGTCGTCCTCCGGAATGTTCCCGCGTTCTTGTTGCAAGGGTTGTCGACAGGTCCGGTCTGGTTTACACAGATTTCGGGGAGGTTTCGTGTCAACCGATTGTGCGGACTACGCAACCTAGGGGTACTGCCCGGCGTAGTGGACGGTGGCCGATGATCGATCCGATGAGTACGGCGACGTTCCTCGTCGTGCTCGGCAGCACCTCTCTGCTCGCGGTCGCCGCGCGCTGGTTCCGGCCTGCTCCCGAACTGCCCACCCTGGAGGACTGGGCGCTGGCGCACCGCCAGTTCGGCACCCCGACGACGTGGTTCCTGCTCGGCGGGACGATATACACGGCCTACACATTCGCCGCCGTACCGGGCCTGGTGTACGGCACGGGTGCGCTCGGGTTCTTCGCCCTGCAGTACACCGTGATCATGTGCCCGCTGGCGTTCGTGCTGCTGCCCCGGCTCTGGTCGGTGGCACGCCGGCACGGGTACATCACCCCCGCCGACTTCGTCCGGGGACACTACGGCTCCCCCACCCTCGCCCTGGTCGTCGCGGCGACCGGTGTGCTGGCGACCATGCCCTACATCGCGCTGCAGCTGGTGGGCATCCGTTCGATCCTGGCCGCCGTCGGCCTGTATCCGAGGGGGGTGCTCGGCGACCTCGCGCTGGTCGCCGTGTTCGCGGTCCTCGCCGTGTCGACCTACCGGCACGGGCTGCGCGCGCCGGCGATCATCTCGCTGATGAAGGGCGCGGCCGTCTTCTGCTCGATCCTGGCCGTCTCCTTCCTCGTCCTCGACCGGTTCGGCGGGCCCGGGCCGATGTTCGACAGCGCGGAGCGCGCGCTGTCCGGCGGGGAGACGACCCAGGCCACGTTGACGCTCGATCCGAGCCAGTTCCCCGTTTACGCCACCCTGGCTCTCGGCTCGGCCCTCGCCCTGCTGATGTACCCCCACGTGCTGACGGCCGCCTTCGCCGCGTCCGGCCCGGACACGCTGCGCCGCGCGGTGGTGGCGCTGCCCCTGTGGACGGCGGTGCTCGGGCTGTTCGCCATGCTCGGCGTCGCGGCGCTCGCGGCGGGCATCCAGGCCCCGTCCACCGGCGCGGAGACCGCCGTCCCCCTGCTCGTCAAGGACCTGATGCCCGCCGCCCTCACCGGTCTGGTCTTCGGCGCTCTCGTCGTGGGCGCGCTCGTACCGGCGGCGGTCATGTCGATCGCGGTGGCGACCTCGTTCGTCCGCAACATCTACGTCGAGTACTTCCATCCGACCGCCACGCCCAAGCACCAGACACGGATCGCCCAGATGGTCTCGCTCAGCACCAAGGTCGGGGCGGTCGTCTTCGTGTTCGGACTGCGCAACCAGGACGCCATCAATCTTCAGCTGCTGGGCGGCGTCTGGATCCTGCAGACCTTCCCCGCCGTGGCCCTCGGGGTGTTCACCCGCCGCCTGCATCCCCGAGCATTACTGGTCGGGTGGATGAGCGGCATGGCCGCGGGCACCCTCCTGGTGGTACACAGCGGATTCTCCTCGTTGGTGCCCTTGGGCGTGGGCGGCCAAGAGGTGCAGGCATACGCCGCGGTGGTCGCCATGACACTGAATCTCGCCGTCGTCGTGACGCTGACCCCGCTCTTCAACCGAGTGGGCAGATCACACGTTCCGAAACCGAGCTCTCCGGTCCCCATCCCCCCCGAAGCGGAGACGATCATATGACCGGAATCCGGCCACATGCACCATTAACGACGTTCGTCGAATCCGGCTCCGTATCGGTTGACATGCCGCCCCCGGCACGGATGGACGGGCCGTCCGCCGAGGGACCGCAGGCACCCGGCTCGCCGGACACGGGACGTGAGGCCGCCCTGACCCAGCTGTTCGAGACGCACTACACCGGTCTGCTCCGGCTGGCCGTGTTGCTCGGCGCCGACGACGCGGAGGACATCGTCGCCGAGGCGTTCTGTCAGCTGCACCGCCGCTGGAACCGGCTGCGCTCGGCCGAGGCCGCCCTGCCGTACCTGCGCTCGGTGGTCTGCAACCTGACCCGCATGAGACTTCGCCACCTGCAGGTCATCCGCAAGCACACGGATTGGACCACGGGCCTGGAACGGTCGGCTGAGAGCGTCGCCCTGCTCCACGACGATCAGAAGGCGCTCACCGAGGCCCTGCAGCGGCTCTCGACTCGGCAGCGAGAGGCCCTTGTCCTACGCTACTGGCTCGGTCTACGCGAAAGTGACATAGCCGAGGCCATGAGCATCTCCTGCGGTGCGGTCAAGGCGCACACCAGCCGGGGCATGGCCACTCTCACCAAGATCATGCAGGAGCGACGATGACGACCGGCCCCGCCAGCACCGAGGATCAGTTGCGTGAGGTTCTCGACAAACTCGCCAACGGCGTCCAGCCGGCCCCGGACGCCTACCGCCGGGTCCAGGGCGAATGGCGGCGGCGCGAGCGCAGACGCCGGATCATCCTGGCCATCCTCGTGGTGCTCGTCCTCACGATCGCCGACATCGTGGGGCTGTGGGCACTGAACCAGTACCAGGACCAGTCGCGCATCGCCCCCGGGGAGCCGGTCCCGGCCAGGTCGCACGCACCGCCTGCCGTCGACCTGCGATACCTCCCGGTGGGGTGATCGAGGCCAGGCCCGCACAGTCCCACGCTGCCCGAATCCGCGCGGGCAGAGCCTGATGTCCGGCACCGGGGTGCCCTCCACCACGTCTCAAGCTATCGGGCAAAGATCGCGATATCAGGCACCTAGCTGGGCGGCCTCGGCGCGGAGTCTGGCGCCCTTGGCGTGGGCCTGATCTTTAAGGGCGAGCTGGAACGCCTCCATTTTCGTCCGCAGTTCCTCGTCGGCGGTGGCGAGGATCCGTACGGCCAGCAGTCCCGCGTTGCGGGCGCCGCCGACGGCGACCGTCGCGACCGGGACCCCGGCGGGCATCTGGACTATCGAGAGCAGGGAGTCCATGCCGTCGAGGTACTTCAGCGGGACCGGGACACCGATCACCGGCAGGGGGGTCACCGAGGCGAGCATGCCCGGCAGGTGGGCGGCTCCCCCGGCGCCCGCGATGATCACCTTCAGCCCGCGCCCGGCTGCCTGCGCGCCGTAGGCGATCATCTCCTCGGGCATTCGGTGCGCGGAGACCACGTCGGCCTCGAACTCCACCCCGAACTCGGCCAGCGCCTCGGCGGCGAGTCTCATCACCGGCCAGTCGGAGTCGCTGCCCATGACGATGCCAACGGTGGTCATCTTCTCTCCCTGCCTCGCGGCCAGAAGGCCGCACGCGTTCTTGGTGGTGCCGTGGCCCGCCGCCGGTACGGTGGCTCAGGTGTATCTTCCCTCGGTGAGGTAGACGGCGGCGTGCCGGGCGCGCGCGCGGACCTCCTCCAGGTCGGTGCCGAGCGCGGTGACGTGGCCGATCTTGCGCCCCGGCCGCACTTCCTTGCCGTAGAAGTGAATCTTGATCCCCGGGTCGTGGGCCATCACGTGCTCGTACCGGGAGAAGATGTCGGAGTCGTCGCCACCCAGGAGGTTGGCCATCACCACAACGGGGGCGGCCGGCGCGGGCGAGCCGAGCGGGAGGTCGAGGACCGCGCGCAGGTGCTGCTCGTACTGGGAGGTGCGGGCCCCCTCGATCGTCCAGTGACCGCTGTTGTGCGGGCGCATGGCCAGCTCGTTGACCACCAGGCCCGAGGAGGTGGCGAACATCTCCACGGCCAGCAGCCCGGTCACGCCCAGTTCCTTGGCGATGTTCAGGGCGATCCGCTGGGCCACCGCGGCCTGCTCGGGATCGAGGCCGGGGGCGGGGGCGAGGACCTCGACGCAGATGCCGTCACGCTGGACGGTCTCCACCACCGGGTAGCTGACGCCCTGGCCGTGCGGCGACCTGGCGACCAGCACGGCGAGTTCCCGCTCGAACGGCACGAACCCCTCGGCCATCAGCGGCACCCCGGAGGCCAGGGGTTCGGCCGCATCGCCCGCGGAGCGGCAGATCCAGACGCCGCGCCCGTCGTACCCACCCCTGATCGCCTTGAGCACGACCGGCCAGCCGTTCTCCGCGGCGAACTCCTCGACGTCGGCGGCCGTCCCGACCCGCCGCCAGGGCGGGCACGGGGCGCCGATCTCGGTCAGCCGCTCGCGCATCACCGCCTTGTCCTGGGCGTGTACGAGCGCGTCGGCGCCGGGGTGCACGGCGAAGCCGTCCTCGACCAGGGCACGGATGTGCTCGGTGGGCACGTGCTCGTGATCGAAGGTGATCGCGTCGCACCCCTTGGCGAGGTCACGCAGGTCCGCCAGGGACCGGTAGTCGCCCAGGCGCACGTCGGCGATCACGCGGGCGGCGCTCTCGTCCGAGGAGTTGGCCAGGACCCGAAGCTCGACGCCGAGGGCGATGGCCGCCTGCTGGGTCATCCGGGCCAGCTGGCCCGCTCCGATCACGCCGACGACGGGTCCGATGGGACTGGCCAAGGAAGGGCTGCTCACGGGGGTTGAGTTTACCGTCACGCGATACGGGGACGGCCGCCGGATGACAGGAGGAGGGACCGGGAGCGGCTGGTGAGGGTTCCGCCTCGGGGACGGTGCCCCGCATGTCTCTCTGCGCGCCGCAACCGGTCATCGTCGACAGACCGAGGATCAGAGCGAGGAGTCGGCGGCGCAAGGGTTGATCCCCGGGGTAGTGGCCGACGCGTACGGCAGTCCGTCAGGACCGATCACGATTTTCCAGAAGCTTTCCGTGATCTACCGGATTAGCGTAACCTCGGACGCGCCGATTTAGTCGACGTTATGCGATATTTATTGAAATAGCGCCTGATAGCGGCTATGTGGACCACCGGAGCCACGTCGCGCGAATCGCGGCCGGGCACCGGTAACCTGGCTCGACAGTGTTCGAGGGCCTCCTCCGTGGCGGATCAGTGGCCGACCCCCGAAAGGACCGTGCAGGAAACGTGGAGTTTCTCCGACACGCCTACCGGCGGCTCGCCGAGCTGGCGCGAGAGCTGGCCAAGTTCGGCACGATCGGGGCGGTCGCCTTCGTGATCGACGCGGGCGGCACCAACCTGCTCCGGTTCGGCCTCGACTGGGGACCGCTCACCTCCAAGGTCATCGCCACGATCATCGCGGCCACCTTCGCCTACCTCGGCAACCGCTACTGGACGTTCAGGCACCGGGAGCAGAGCGGTCTGGCCCGCGAATACTTCCTGTTCTTCGTGCTCAACGCCATCGGCCTGCTGATCTCAGTGCTGGTGATCGGCTTCGTGACCTACACCCTGGACCTGCAGGACGCGCTGAGCTACAACATCGCCATGCTCACCGGCACCGCCCTCGGGACCCTGTTCAGATTCTGGTCGTACAAGAAGTGGGTCTTCCTGCCCGGTGCCGACGCGGACCTGCCGATGGCGTCGAAGAGCCAGGTCAACGGCCACGTGTACCTGCTGAACAAGAGCACGGAGGAGAACTCGCCACCGCCCCTGCCTCGCTAGGACCCGGAGGAGAATCTCGCCGCCGCCCCTGCCTCACCAGGACAGCCGCCCCTGCCTCACCAGGACACGGGAGAATCTCGCCGCCGCCTCTGCCCCGCCAGGACACGGCCCCGCCGGCACCGCGAGAGCACACTCAGGCAGGCCCCCGGACGACACGGTTCCTGCCCGTCTCGCCCACCTGGCGCAGGAAGAACGCGAACGCCGCGGGACGCGGCCGTACGAGCTCCAGGCGCCCTCCGTCGGCGGCGGCCAGCGCTCTCGCGAGGGGCAGGCCGAGACCCGTACCGCCGGCCCCGCTCACGTTGCGCTCGAAGACCCTCGGGGCGAGGTCGTCGGGTATACCCCTGCCCTGGTCCGCCACCTCGATCACGACGGACCTCTCCTTGGCGCTGGTGGTCACGATCACCGTGCCGCCGCCGTGCTCCAGCGAGTTCTCCAGCAGGGTGGAGATCACCTGGCTGATACCGCCGGCGGTGCCCAGCGCCTGGAGCTCACGCGTACCGGCCAGCCTCAGCTGCCGCCCGGCCCTGCGGAACGCCGGGCCCCACTCGATGAACTGCTGGTCGAGCAGTGCGTCGAGCCTGACGCTCTCGGCCTGCGCCTGACGCTGTCGCCTGGCGGTGGCCAGCAACTCGTCGATCACCGCGGTGAGCCGCTCGGCCTGCACGATGGCGGCCTCGCCCTCCTCCTTGACGATCCCCGGCTCGTCCGCGGCGGCGACGATCTCCTCAAGCCTCATGGTCAGACCGGTGAGCGGGGTGCGGAGCTGGTGGGAGGCGTCGGTCGCGAACTCCCGTTCCCTCGCCAGGAGGTCGGAGATGCGGGTCGCGCTACGGTCGAGCACCTCGGCCACCCGATCGAGCTCCTGGATGCCGTAGCGGTGCTTGCTCGGCCTCGCGTCACCGGAACCGAGCCGCTCAGCGATCATCGCAAGGTCGCTGAGCGGTAACGTCAGGCGGCGCGACTGCACGATGGCAAGCCCGACCGCGACCGCGAGAGCAGCCGCGGCGAGCCCCAGGATGAGAAAGAGCCATGCGTGGATCTCACGCTCCACCCCCGTCCTGTCCCGGCTGACCGCGACGTACACGCCGTTCTCCGACTGTGCGTCCGCGGTCATCTTCTGGCTCTCGGGGGGCTCGGTGCCCACCGTTATCACCTGGGGAGGTGTCCCCTTCGCGTAGATCTGAATGTAGAGATGGGAATACTTACGTTCCAGTTGCTGCTCGTCAATGGGCTGGTCCTGGATCCGGGCGTACTCGACCTCCCCCAGCAGGCTCTTGGCATGGGAGGCGAGCTGCTGGGTCGCCTCCTCCTCGATGAGCCTGTTGACCGCCACGGCGAGGGGGATGCCAAGCAGCAACACCCCGATGACCGCGACAAGGAGGGTTGAGGAGAGCAGGCGTCGGCGCATTTCCTACTCGCGCTCGAACCTGAAGCCGACCCCTCGAACCGTTGTGATGTATCGGGGCTTGGCGGCGTCGTCACCGAGTTTCCGGCGTAGCCACGATATGTGCATGTCCAGGGTCTTGGTCGAACCCCACCAGTTGGTGTCCCACACCTCGCGCATGATCTGCTCGCGAGTGACCACCTTTCCGGCGTCGCGGACCAGGACCCTCAGCAGGTCGAACTCCTTGGTGGTCAGATGCAGTTCCTTGTCGCCCATCCACGCCCGACGGGAGTCGGCGTCGATGCGCACGCCCTGGACCACGGGCGTCTCGGACGTGCCGCGCCGCAGCAGGGCGCGGACACGCGCCAGCAGCTCGGCGAGGCGGAACGGTTTGGTGACGTAGTCGTCGGCCCCGGCGTCGAGGCCCACCACGGTGTCGACCTCGTCGACACGGGCGGTGAGGATCAACACGGGAGTTCCGTGGCCTTCGGCGCGGATGCGCCTGGCCACCTCCAGGCCGTCCATCTCGGGCAGGCCCAGGTCGAGAACAATCAGGTCGATGCCACCCGACAGAGCCCGCTCCAGAGCCTGCGGGCCGTCAGGGCTCACCTCTACTTGATAACCCTCGCGGCGCAGAGCTCGCGCCAGTGGCTCGGAAATCGAGGTGTCATCCTCGGCGAGTAGTACACAGGTCATGTTGCGATCGTAGGACCTTAGAGGATCGTTTCCCGGGTACAGCGCGCGGTTTGACTCGTCGTTGACCTATCCATTGACCTGGGCAAACACTGATAAATCCCGGATAGTCATCCCGCAACGGCCGAGGGTTCCGGAGTAGGTCTCCCGCCTTGGAAGTCCCTCGAAAGCACAGGAGCCCCAAAGGATTGACCGGCAAAGCAGAACACGCCCTACCAGAGGGGATCTGGTGGGCGTGTTCTTCTTAATTCACCTCAAGACGCCGAGGGCGGCTCGGCGTAGCGGGCGAGGTAGAGCTGCTCCCCGAGACTGTCCATGAGACCCAGCTCGGTCTCCAGGTAGTCGATGTGGTGCTCCTCGTCCTCAAGGATCTCCTCGAAGATGCGGGCCGAGGTGACGTCGCCCTTCTCGCGCATCAGGATGATGGCCGGCCTCAGGCGGGTGACCACCTCAAGCTCGATGTCCAGGTCGGCGCGGAGCTGCTCCGCGACGGTCTGGCCGATATGCAGGATGCCCAGCTTCTGGTAGTTGGGCAGTCCTTCGAGGAAGAGAATTCGGTCGGTGAGCTTCTCCGCGTGTCGCATCTCGTCCATGGACTCTTCGCGGGTGTACTTCGCCAGCCTGGTGTATCCCCAGTTCTCCTGCATCTTGGCGTGCAGGAAGTACTGGTTGATCGCGGTCAGTTCCGCGGTCAGCTGCTCGTTGAGCAGCTCGATGATTTTCTTGTCGCCCTGCATGGCGGGCTCCTCGTGCTATGCGGTCGGCATCAAGTCTTCAGACCGCTTCAGGATCGCACAGATCTTGCGCACGCAAGAAGCACAGTCGCCACCGGCACCCGTAGCGTCGCGAATCTGGCGCGCGCTCTTCGCCCCTGCCGAGATGCAGTCGTGCACCTCGTTCTCGGTGACCGCGCGGCAGACGCATACATACACGGGGGTGCGACCTTTCAGCAGCATAGCATAGGTTAGGCACACCTAAAGTACCTCATTTGGTTAGGCTTGCCTATGTGAAGTACGGCACACAGCCCCAACCTCATCGTCATCGCTACGAAGCACCCATTTCACACGGCTCCGAACACGCGAACGCGCCCCGGCGCGGGCCGGGGCGCGTCGCGGCGGACGTGCCGGTCAGTGTCCCCTGGCCAGCCACTCCTCCAGGTGCCCTGCCTCCTCGCCGATGGAGGTGGAGTCGCCGTGGCCGGTGTACACCGTCGTCTCCGGCGGCAGGGTCAGCAATCTCCCCTTGATCGACTCGATGATCGTGTCGAAGGAGGAGAAGGACCTTCCCGTCGCGCCGGGACCGCCGTGGAAGAGGGTGTCGCCGCTGAAGAGGGCGCCGATCTCCGCCCCGTACAGGCAGACCGCGCCCGGAGCGTGACCCGGCGTATGCAGCACGGTCAGATCGACGCCTCCGGCCGAGATCATCTGACCGTCCTTCAGCGGGGTGTACGGCAGGTCGGCGTAGACCATCTCCCACAGCACCCGGTCTGCCGGGTGGAGCAGGATCGGCGCGCCCACCCGCGCGGCGAGGTCTGCCGCCGCGTCGATGTGGTCGTTGTGCGCGTGGGTGCAGACGATGGCCTTCACCTCTCGGTCACCGACCCGCTCGGCGATCGCGGCAGCGTCGTGCGCGGCGTCGATGATGACCACCTCGCTGTCCGAGCCGACGATCCAGACGTTGTTGTCGACGTCCCACGTCCCGCCGTCCAGCGAGAAGGTGCCGGAGGTGACCACCTTGTCGATCACAGGATCACCACCGAGCGCAGCACCTCACCGCGGTGCATCTTCGTGAAGGCCTCCTCGACGTCGCCGAGGCCGATCGTCTCGGAGACGAAGCGGTCGAGGTCGAGCCGCCCCTGCAGGTAGAGGTCGATGAGCATGGGGAAGTCGCGGCTGGGCAGGCAGTCGCCGTACCAGGAGGACTTCAGCGCGCCGCCGCGGCCGAAGACGTCGAGCAGCGGCAGCTCCAGCGTCATCTCCGGGGTGGGCACCCCGACCAGGACCACGGTCCCGGCCAGGTCACGGGCGTAGAAGGCCTGCTTGTAGGTCTCCGGGCGACCAACCGCCTCGATGACCACGTCCGCGCCGTTGCCTCCGGTGAGCTCCCTGACCGTCTCGACCACGTCCGAAGTGCGGGAGTTGACCGTGTGGGTGGCGCCGAACTCCTTGGCCCAGCCGAGCTTGCGGTCGTCCACGTCCACCGCGATGATCTTCGAGGCGCCCGCCAGCCTGGCGCCGAGGATGGCCGCGTCGCCGACGCCGCCGCACCCGATGACCGCCACGCTGTCGCCGCGGGTCACGCCGCCGGTGTTGATGGCGGCGCCCAGGCCCGCCATCACGCCACAGCCGAGCAGCCCGGCCACCTGCGCCGGCGCCGACGGGTCGACCTTGGTGCACTGCCCGGCCGCGACCAGGGTCTTCTCGATGAAGGCGCCGACGCCCAGGGCGGGGCTGAGCGGTGTGCCGTCCTCCAGGGTCATCTTCTGGGTGGCGTTGTGCGTGTTGAAGCAGTACCAGGGACGGCCGCGCCGGCAGGCCCGGCAGTTACCGCAGACGGCCCGCCAGTTCAGGATCACGAAGTCACCGGGCGCCACCTCCGTGACCCCCTCACCGACGGCCTCGACCACTCCGGCGGCCTCGTGGCCGAGCAGGAACGGGAAGTCGTCGTTGATGCCGCCCTCGCGGTAGTGCAGGTCCGTGTGACAGACACCACAGGCCTGTACCGTCACCACGGCCTCGCCCGGCCCCGGATCGGGCACGATGACGGTCTCCAGCGAGACGGGCTCGCCCTTGCCACGCGCGACCACGCCTTGGACGGTGTACGGCATGTCCTGCACCTCATCTGTTGTGAAACTCTCCGAGCCCCCAGGGCTCGGCTTACTGGTTGAACGGCCTTGGAGAGGCCCCCGCCTCAATCATTACCAGCCCGGCGCAGCACGTACGGCTGCACCACCCCCAGACCGCGGGCCGGCCGCCGCCGGATGCGGCCGACCTCGACGCCCGGCGCGCCCTCCAGCGCCTCGGCCAGCTCGCTGTCGACGACGATGGTGCCGGGGCGGGCGATGGCCGTAAGCCTGGCCGCCAGGTTGACCGTGGTCCCGAAGACGTCGCCCATGATCGGCAGCACCGGGCCGTACGCCAGCCCGATCCGCACGTCGGGCCCGTACCGGCGGATGGCGCTGACCAGGTCCAGGGCGATCAGGGCGGCGGCCCGCGGGTCGGCCGCCGTGAAGAGCACCTCGTCGCCGAGCGTCTTGACCAGCCGTCCCCCGTGCCCGGCGACCACGTCGGAGGCTCGCGTCTCGAAGCCCTCGACGAGCTCGGCCAGGCCCCGCTCGTCCAGCTCACGGGAGACCCGGGTGAAGGAGACCAGGTCGGCGAAGCCCACCGTGAGGGTGAGCCGGGTCGGCACGATCTCGTCGGTGATGTCGGCGATCGTCAGCAGGCGGGTTCCCGCGGCCGCGAGCTGGGCGCGCCAGACGTGGATCAGGACCCGTTCGAAGCCGGGGAGCAGCCGGCGCGAGGTCTCCATGACCCCCGCCAGATCCTCGTCCGTGGGCCGGCGGCCGGGGTCGAGCAGGGCGCTGACTATGATCTCGGCCTGCCAATGCGCGAGCCTGGCCGTTGTCTGGCCGAGTGCCCTGGCCATCTTGATGACGGTCCGGTCGTCCAGCAGACCGCTCTCCATCATCGTCCGGACCTGTTCGAGCGCCGCCACGTCCGCGTCGGTGAAGGCCACGGCGTCGTCGGAAAGCGTGGCGAACCCCAGTGCACGCCAGATCCGCTCGGTGAGCTCCTGCGGGAGCCGGGCGAGGCTCGCCACCTGGATCCGGGTGTAGCGGGGAGAGGTGCCGACGAACAGGTGCTCGATCTGTTCGGCCGTGGGGCGTCCGGTGAAGACTTCCTCTCCGCCCACGCCTTCCCCCTGGCCCAGAGGGTCATGCCCCACCGGTCACCGCCCGCCGTGTTCCGAGGGCTCCCCGTCGATCGCGTCGTCGAGCGCGCGGAACACCTCAGCCCGCACCTCCTGGATCCGCGGGATGTCCCGCAGCGTGATCCGGCCGTGGTCGCCCGCCGACTCGACGACGAGCGTGCCGCAGCCGAGCATCCTCTCCATGAGGGTCTGGTCGGCGCTGACCGTGTTGACCTTGGCCATCGGGATGTCGTCTATGGACTTGTTCAGCACCCCCGTACTGATGGTGAACCGGTGCGTGGTGAGCACGTACGAGGTGTTCTTCCACCTGAGGTACGGCACGAACGACCAGACGGTCAGCAGACCGACGGCGAGCACGGCCACCGCGATACGCGCGTAGGAGTCGTAGGCGAAGGCGGGCATGAAGAAAATGGCGGCACCGGACCCCGCGATGATCAGGATCATCGCGAGGAACGGGCCGATCAGGCGCTTCCAGTGCGGGTGGAACGACCGGATTCGCCGCTCCCCCTCCGTCATGTGGTGATCGGGTAGACCCATGTGGCAAATCGTGACACGCCTTCGTGCCCCACGTCATGAGCTGTGCGGACGAACATGCACGACGTCTCCCGCGCTGAGCGCGTGCTGCTGTCCCTTGGAGCTGACCAGCAGGTGGCCGGCGCCGTCGATACCGGTGGCCGTGCCGGTGAGCACCCGCTCGCCGGGCAGCTCCACCCGGACCTCCTGTCCGACCGTGGCGCTGATCGCGAGGTAGGCGGCCCGCAGGCCACACGCCTCGGCGTCGCCGTCCGCCTCCGACCACTCCCGGTAGTGGAGCTCGATCTCCCGAAGCGCCGCCCGCAGGATCGGGTCGCGGTCGACGCAGGCGGCCTTCTCGATGGCCAGGGAGGTGGCGGTCTCCACCGGCAGCTCCTCGGCTCGCACGCTCACGTTGAGCCCGACGCCCACGATCACCGCGTTGTCGATCCGCTCGGCGAGCACCCCGGCGAGCTTGCGCCCGCCGACCAGCAGGTCGTTGGGCCACTTGAGCCGGACGTCGACCTCCGCGACCTTCCGCACGGCCGACGCGACCGCGAGGGCGACGAGCAGGGACAGCCAGCTCTGCCTGGCCGGGGGCGGGTCGGGACGCAGGAGCACGGAGAAGGTCAGGCCGGAGCGCGGCGGCACGCTCCAGACCCTGCCGAGCCTGCCACGCCCGGCGAACTGGGCCTCTGCGACGACGACGGCTCCCTGCCGCGCACCGTCGCGGACGGCCTGCGCGAGATCGGCGTTGGTCGATCCGGTCCTGGCGACGACGGCGATGTCGGACCAGAGGCCACCGGGACGGACCAGCGCACGGGTGAGCGCCGCCTGTGAGAGCGGCGGGCGGTCGAGATCAGTGAAGGGCGAGTCGAGCACTTAGCCATCTTGCCTCCCTTAACGACCCCCTGTTACCGAATTAGGGCAATGACCAGGGAATACTATTAACGAAGTCTGGGTGCGCAGGCGAAGCCCGGCTTTCCAACCGGGGAGGAAACCGTTTGGAATGTGGCGAAAAGGAAGATACCCGCATGAGCAGACACCTTGCCCCGCGAGACGGTACCGAGGTGGAGGCCGTGCACAGACCCGGGCCCACCACGCGGGCGCGGATCGGGCAGATGCGCTCGGGGACGCTCCACGAGCGCAGGGACGACCTGGCCACCGAGGAGCCACTGGAGATCCGGATCCAGGCGGGCGAGGAGCGCCGCACCGTCGCGATCACCATGCGCACCCCGGGGCACGACTTCGAACTGGCCGCCGGATTCCTGTACGGCGAGGGCGTCGTGGCCCCCGCCGACGTGGCCTCCATCGCCTACTGCACGGACGACGACGTCTCCCCCGAGGCTCGCTACAACACGGTGACCGTGCGGCTGCGCGGCGGCACCCTGCCTGATCTGCCCTCGCTCGACCGGCATTTCATGACGTCGAGCGCGTGCGGCGTCTGCGGCACCGCCAGCCTCGACGCCCTGCGTGGCCGCTGCTCGCCGCTGCCCGCCGCCGATGACCTGCTGCGCGTCTCCCCCGAGGTCCTGTACGGCCTTCCTGACCGGCTGAGGCGCGCTCAGGGGGTCTTCGGCAAGACCGGGGGGCTGCACGCGGCCGGGCTGTTCACCGCCGGGGGCGAGCCGCTCGCGGTCCGTGAGGACGTGGGGCGGCACAACGCGGTGGACAAGCTGATCGGCTGGGCCATGATGACCGGGAGGCTGCCGCTGGGCGGGCACCTGCTCATGGTCAGCGGGCGGACCAGCTACGAGATCATGCAGAAGGCCCTCACCGCGGGCCTGCCGGTCGTCTGCGCGGTCTCCGCGCCCTCCTCCCTGGCCGTCGACCTGGCCGGTGAGTTCGGGATGACGCTGGTCGGCTTCCTGCGCGAGGAGCGCTTCAACGTCTACGCGGGGGCGCACCGCATCGGCCCGTGAACACCGCACCCACCGGCCCCTGTGTGCCGGGGACCGGCGGGTGGCGGGTGGCGGGTGGCGGGTGGCGGTGCGGCGGATCAGCCCGTGTTCTGCAGACCGGCGGCGACCCCGTTGACCGAGAGCAGCAGCAGCGTGGACAGGCGCTCGCGCTCCTCCTCCGACAGCCCCTCGTCCGCGCGGAGCGTGGACAGGGCGCGGAGCTGCAGGTGGGAGAGCGCGTCGACGTACGGGTCGCGGAGCTGCACCGCGCGGGACAGGACCTTGCGGTCCTCCAGCAGGCGGGTGTGGCCGGTGATCTCCAGGACCAGACGGCGGGTCAGGTCGTACTCGGCCAGGACCTGCTCGACGAAGTCGTCCCTGGCGCCGAGCGCGAGGTAGCGGGCGGCGATGTCGCGGTCGGTCTTGGCCAGCGACATCTCCACGTTGTCCAGCAGCGAGGCGAACAGCGGCCACTCCCGGTAGGCGGCGCGCAGCTCACCCAGGCCCGCCTCGGAGATGACCGCCTCCAGGCCGCTGCCCAGGCCGTACCAGCCGGGCAGGTTGACCCTGGTCTGTGCCCAGGCGAACACCCACGGGATGGCCCGCAGGTCGTCCAGGGACCGGGGCGCGCCGAGGCCGCGCCGGGCCGGGCGGGAGCCCAGGCGGAGCGAGCCGATCTCCTCCAGCGGGCTGACCAGGGAGAACCACTCGGGGAAGCCGGGGGCCTCGGTCAGCAGCCGGTACGCCTTCTCCGAGGCGGAGGCCACCTGCTCGGCCACCCCGCGGAAGCGTCCCGCGGCCTCGGCCGTGCGCGCCTCGATGGACGGGGTGGAGGCGAGCAGCACCGCGGAGGTGACCTGCTCCATGTGACGGCGGGCGATGGCGTCGTGGCCGTAGCGGGCGAAGATGACCTCGCCCTGCTCGGTGACCTTGAACCTGCCTCCCACCGAACCCGGGGCCTGCGCGAGCACCGCCCGGTTGGCGGGACCGCCGCCCCGGCCCAGGGCGCCGCCCCGGCCGTGGAAGAGCGTCAGCGGCACATCGTGCTCGGCCGACCAGGCGGCCAGCGCCTCCTGGGCCTCGTAGAGCTTCAGTGTCGCCGCGGCCGGGCCGAGCTCCTTGGCGGAGTCGGAGTAGCCGAGCATGACCTCCAGGCGCCGGTCCTCGGCCAGCCTGGCCTGGACCTGTGGGATCTGGAGCATCCCCGACAGCACGGTGGGGGCGGCCGCCAGGTCGGCTCCGGACTCGAACAGCGGGACCACGTCGAGCCGTGGCGCCCGCTCGCCCAGCGCGTGCGCGGCCAGCGCGTGGACGGCGGCGATGTCGTCGGCCGAGCGGGTGAAGGAGACGACGTAGCGGGAGCAGGCACCCACCCCGAACCGCTCCTGGATCCAGGCGATCGTGCGGATCGTGGCCAGGACCTCCTCGGTCCGCTCTGAGGTTCGCCCGGCGGCGATCTCCTCCAGCGCGGCGGCGTGGACCTGCGAGTGCTGCCGGACCTCCAGCTCGGCCAGGTGGAAGCCGAACGTCTCCGCCTGCCAGATGAGGTGCTGCAGCTCCCCGTACGCCTGCCGCTTCGCCCCGGCCGCGACCAGCGAGTCCTGGGCGATCCGCAGGTCCTCCAAGAGCTGCTCGGGCGAGCGGTAGGCCAGGTCGAGGCCGCGCTGCCTGGTGGCCGCGATGCGGGCGGCGACGAACATCAGCCACTGCCGGTGCGGCTCCTGCGGGGAGCGGGTGGCCAGCTCCGAGACCAGGTCGGGGTGGCCGTTCACCGCGGCGGACAGCTTGGCCCGCAGCTCGGGCGAGGCGGGGGCGTAGCCGGCGGCGAGGGTCAGGGAGCGGCCGATCCGGCCGGCGGCGTTCTCCAGGGCGAACAGCACGTGCTCGGACTGGATGAGCACGGCGTCCCTGGTCACCTTGGCCGTGACGTTCGGGTTGCCGTCGCGGTCGCCGCCGATCCAGCTGCCGTACCTGACGAAGGCGCGGGCCCGGGGCTTCTCGGTGCCGCCGCCCCCGCCGAGCGCGGCGTCCAGGGCGCGGTAGACCTGCGGGACCACCCGGAAGAGGGTCTCGTCGAAGGCCGCCATGGCCGTGCGGACCTCGTCTCGCGGGTCCAGCTTGGTGGATCTGAGCTGGGCGGTTCGCCAGAGCAGGTCGATCTCCTCCAGCAGCCGCCGGCGGGTCTCCGCCCGCTCGGCGGCACCCCGCTCGGGGCTGTTGTACGTGGCGAGCCGGCCGCTGATGCGCTGGATCGCGGTGACCACGGCGCGCCTGCGGGCCTCGGTGGGGTGCGCGGTCAGCACCGGGTGCAGGCGCAGGCCCTCGACCAGGTCGGCGACCCTCTCGCCGCCGAGCTCCTGGACCGCCTGGGCCAGGGACTCCGGCAGCGGCTCCTCGCCGGTGTCGCGGACCCTGAGCGTGCGGATTCTGAAGTGCTCCTCGGCCAGGTTCGCCAGGTGGAAGTAGCACGTGAACGCACGGGCGATCTGTACCGCGCGCTCGACGGGCCACTCGGCCACCATCGCGGTGATCTCGTCGACCGACACCTGCCTGCGGCGGGCACCGATGACCGCCTTACGCAGCCGTTCGACGTCGGCGAGCAGGTCGTCGCCACCATGCTCGGCGATGACCTGCCCCAGAAGCTCACCGAGCAGTCGCACGTCCGCACGCAGCTCGTCGGGCATCTCGGTGACAGCGGAGGAGCGCTCTACCTGATGAGACACGGTGGCTGGCATGTTCGTCAGCGTACCCAGTCCGTTTTCTCCGGCGGAGACCGGTCTCACCCATTGGACTAGACCATTCAGGTGGCCCTGGAGGTCGCCTGCAGCAGCTCTGGATACCTGGCGAAAGCAGCTTTACCTGCGATTCTTCGGCCGCCCCAGGAGACCAGCACTCCGTACGGCACCGCCAGCGCGGCGACCCAGGTGAGGCCGAGCAGCATCGGCAGGACGATCGGCAGCGCGAGCAGGCCGGTGCCGATCAGCGCGCCGAACGACGCCACGAAGGCGATACCGCCCTGCCCCGGGGCGGCGCCGGTGAAGGCGTTCAGACGCTCGGGCACGCTGTAGGGCAGCTGCACGCTGGTCAGCGCGCCCACCCCGAGCCCGACCCCGAGGACGCCCCAGGCGGTCAGCGTGGCCGGGACCGCCCAGACGACGTCTCCGGCCCGCAGGGCCGCGACCGTGGCGAGCGCGATCAGCAGCGGGAGCGCGATCGTCGCCACGGCCAGGTGCCGCCCCGCCATGTCCGTGCGCCAGTCGCGGTCGGTGCCGTAGGCGACGGCGTTCATCCACAGGGAGCGGCCGTCGATGCCGAAGGCGTTGCACCACTGCATGCCGATCAGCGCGGCGCCGATGCAGGCCGGAACGACCGCCAGGGCGACCCCGGTCGGGCCGCCGCCGTCCTGGTTCAGCGAGAAGGACATGATGCCGGCCACCGCGACGGCGGCGAACCAGCCGACCCTGCCGCGCGGGTCTCGGCGGGCGTACCTGAGCTCCTTGCCCGCGACCGCGGCGAGCGGGCCGTCGGGCAGGACGGAGGCCAGCAGGCCCCGGGAGTTGCGCACCGAGGAGCTCTGGGTGGAGGCGTCAGGGGAGACCAGGGCGCGGCGCAGCGCCGCGATCCACAGCCATCCCACCCCGGTGACCAGGGCGGCGAGCACGACGATCGCCAGGAGGGCCGCCGCGCCTCCTGTCGCGACGGCGTGCGCCGCCATGCCTGACGGGGTCCAGCGCAGCACCGAGGCGACGCCGGCCAGCATCGCCGCCGGGTCGGCCGACAGGCCACCGTTGAGCAGCAGGTTGGGCAGCTGGGCCGCCAGCACAACGAAGATCACCGAGACGGCCAGCACGTCGCGGCCCCTGCGGGTGCGCAGCACGCCCGACAGCGCCGTGGTGACCAACCGGGAGAGAACGACACAGAGCGCGAAGTGGAGCAGCACCGCCACCGTCCCCAGGAGCACTCCGCCGACCCCGCCTGCCAGCCCGGCCACGGCCCCGATCATGACGACCAGCGTGGCGACCGGCCAGACGCCGGTGACCGAGGCGGCGAACATGCCGGTGGCGAGCCGGCCGGTCCGCAGCGGGAAGAGCGCCAGCCGCGACGGGTCGAGCGTGTCGTCCAGCCCGAACGCGAGCAGCGGCACGACCGCCCAGCCCACCAGGAAGGCGGCGAACAGCACGGTGACGACGTCACCCGCGACGTCGGGGGGCATGAAACGCAGCGTGCTCATGGCGAGGAAGCCCAGGGCGGCGAAGACGATCGCGGCGATCACCGTGAAGACGAACCCCAGCAGGTGCTGGACGCTGCCGCGCAGGTTGCCGGCGACGAGCCGGAGCTTGAGCCGTACGAACACCGAGGGCCCCACCCGCACCGCCCCGGTCACGGCGTTCTCCCGGTTCACCGCGCTCATGCCGGGGTCGTGCCCAGCCACGACAGGCCCTCCTGCCCACTCGCGCCGTCACCACGGACGCCGACCAGCCCCAGGAACGCCTCGTTGAGGCTGCGGCCCGCCCTGATCTCGTCCAGCGGCCCCTGGGCGACGATCCGCCCGCCGTCCATCACCGAGACCCAGTCGCACAGGCGTTCCACGAGATCCATGACGTGGCTGGAGAAGACCACGGTCGAGCCGGAGGCGGTGTAGCGCCTGAGCACCTCGACGAGCGTGTTGGCGCTTACCGGGTCGACGCCCTCGAACGGCTCGTCGAGAAAGAGCACACCGGGGTTGTGCAGCAGCGCGGCCGCCAGGCCGATCTTCTTACGCATGCCCGTCGAGTAGTCGACGACGAGCTTGTCCGCCGACTCGGTCAGGCCCATGACCTTCAGCAGCCCTTCCGCCCGCTGCTCCACCTCAGCCCTGGGGATGCCGCGGAGCTGGCCGTTGTAGGACAGCAGTTCCCTGCCCGACAGCCGCTCGAACAGGCGCAGCCCCTCGGGGAGCACACCGATGCGGCTCTTGACCGCGACCTGGTCGCGCCAGACGTCGAGGCCGCCGATGTGGATCGAGCCTCCGTCGGGACGCAGCAGGCCGGTGACCATGCTGAGCGTTGTGGTCTTCCCCGCCCCGTTGGGACCGACCAGCCCGGCGAAGCTGCCGCCGGGCACCACGAGGTCGACGCCTCCCACGGCCACCTGCTGCCCGAACCTCTTGAACAGCCCCTGCGTTCTCACCGCCTCGATGGCGTCCGGCATGCTCCCCCCTTCCAGGATCACGACTCCGGCGATCAGCCGGCTCACCCGGGAAACGAACGGTCGCCCCCGATAGTTCGCACTGTCAGAGGGCGGTTTACCCTGCTGGCATGAGCGAGCCCCTGAGCGCCGAAACCACGGCCGCCGCACCCGACGTCCGTACGACGGCCGGCAGACTGGCCGACCTGGAACGCCGTCTGGACGAGGCCACCCACGCCGGTTCCGCACGCGCCATCGAGAAACAGCACGCGAAGGGCAAGATGACCGCCAGGGAGCGGGTCCTCGCCTTCCTCGACGAGGACAGCTTCGTGGAGTTCGACGAACTCGCCAGGCACCGCTCCACGAGCTTCGGCATGGAGCGTGCGCGTCCGTACGGCGACGGGGTCGTGACCGGGCACGGCACCGTCGACGGCCGCCCCGTGGCGGTGTTCTCCCAGGACTTCACGGTCTTCGGCGGCTCCCTGGGCGAGGTCTTCGGAGAGAAGATCGTCAAGGTCATGGACCACGCGCTGAAGACCGGCTGCCCGATGATCGGCATCAACGACTCCGGCGGCGCGCGCATCCAGGAGGGCGTCGTCTCGCTGGGCCTGTACGCCGAGATCTTCAAGCGGAACGTCCACTCCTCCGGGGTGATCCCGCAGATCTCGCTGATCATGGGCCCGTGCGCGGGCGGTGCCGTCTACTCACCGGCCCTCACCGACTTCGTGCTGATGGTGTCGGAGAAGTCGCACATGTTCATCACCGGCCCCGACGTGATCAGGACCGTCACCGGCGAGGAGGTGACGTTCGAGGAGCTCGGCGGCGCACACACGCACAACTCCCGCTCGGGTGTCGCCCACTACGAGGCCTCCGACGAGGCCGACTGCCTGGAGTTCGCCAGGGCGCTGCTCTCCTACCTGCCGTCCAACAACATGGACGAGACCCCGGTGTTCGACGCCGAGGTGGTGCTGGAGACCACCGACTCCGACCGCGAACTCGACACGCTGATCCCCGACTCGGCGAACCAGCCCTACGACATGCACTCGGTTCTCGAACACATCTTGGACGACGGTGAATTCCTGGAGGTACACGCGCAATTCGCGCCCAACATCCTGGTGGGTTTCGGCCGGGTCGAAGGGCGCTCCGTGGGAATCGTCGCCAACCAGCCGATGAGTTTCGCCGGCACGCTGGACATCGCGGCCTCGGAGAAGGCCGCGAGATTCGTACGTACCTGCGATGCCTTTAACATTCCGGTGCTGACATTCGTCGATGTCCCTGGATTCCTTCCCGGCACCGACCAGGAATGGAACGGGATCATCCGTCGCGGCGCCAAACTGCTCTACGCCTACGCCGAGGCGACGGTGCCGCTGGTCACGGTCATCACACGCAAGGCGTACGGTGGAGCGTACGACGTCATGGGTTCCAAGCACCTGGGCGCCGACATCAACCTGGCCTGGCCGACCGCGCAGATCGCGGTGATGGGGGCGCAGGGCGCGGTCAACGTCCTCTATCGGCGCGAGCTCGCCTCGGCCGATGATCCGGACGCCCAGCGGGCCCGGTTCGTCACCGAATATGAGGACACGCTCGCCAACCCGTATCTCGCGGCCGAACGTGGGTATGTGGATGCGGTGATTCGCCCTTCCGCCACCCGGGTTCAGATCGTCAAGGCGCTCAGGGCCCTGCGCAACAAGCGCGCGACCCTGCCCCCGAAGAAGCATGGGAACATCCCGCTGTGAGACACCTGAAGATCATCAAAGGGGACGCGACACCCGAGGAGATCGCCGCGGTGGTGATCGCCCTCTCCGTCCATGCCGCGGCTGCGACTTCGGGCCATAAAGTCCCACAAACGCCGAAATCATGGAGCAATCACTCACATCGCATGCGAAAACATCTGCCTACCGGACAAGGCGCGTGGAGATCGAGCGCACTGCCGAGATAGATCCTCAGAACGGGGTGTCAACTTGCACGAGAGTTGGGACCATCTAAGAAATGGGCGCATATAGTCAGCCGATCAGCTAGTTCCGAGGCCTGGAGGACGACATGACCATCCTGGACCTCACGTCACACCCCATCGCCGCGAAGTACGCCGTCCTGGTCGACGTCGGATACCTGTACGCCGCGGCGGGGGAGGTGCTTCTGAGTGCCAAGGAGCGCAAGGAGTACCGGGTGGCGGCGGACGAACTGATCCAGGCGTTGCAGAAGCACGCGGAGGAGCGGATCCACGGCGAGCTGCTGAGGATCTACTGGTACGACGCCGCCCGTGACCGGGTGCCGACCGTCGACCAGCGGGTCATCGCGCAGCTCCCCTGGGTCAAGGTCCGCCTGGGCAACCTCAACGCGAGGGGCCAGCAGAAGGGCGTGGACGCGCAGATCAGGAGCGACCTGGAGGCGCTGGCCAGGCACCACGCGGTGAGCGACACGATACTGCTGGCCGGGGACGAGGACATGGTCCCCGCCGTCGAGGCCGCCCAGGCCTACGGTGTGCGGATCCACCTGTGGGGGGTGGAGCCGCCGTACGGCACCAACCAGGCCGAGCGCCTGGTCTGGGAGTCCGACACCGTCGAGATCATCAGTGCCGACTTCCTGCGCTCCTTCTTCAGCCGGGCCCCCGCGCCGGTCCCGGTGCCGGCCGCCCCGATCGCCCCCTCCCCCGCCCAGGTCTTCGCCGGGCGCACCGCCGCCACCGCCACCGCCAAGCCCAAGTCCCCGGCGGGCCAGGTCACCAAGCTGGGCCCGAGCCGCCCTCGCGTCGAGGAGGTCGGCGAGCACGTGGCCCAGAAGTGGATCCTCACCCGCGGCCGCGACAACATCCGCGACCTGCTGCCAGGGCCGATCCTTCCCACGGTCATCGACACCGAGTTGCTCATCGAGGCGGAGAAGGAGCTGGGTCACTCCCTCCGCCCCTACCCCGAGGCGCGCGTCTGGCTGCGCGACGGATTCTGGGCCCGTGTCTACCGGGAGTTCGAGATCGGGGTCGGCGTCTCCTCCAAGTGACACCTCGTCGCGCGTGTCCCCTGCCGCCCGAGACGTCCGGCACGCCCCCTGGGTGACGCCTCCCCCCGGCCGCGCTTTCGGTGAGGCACTTCCCATGCTCCCCGGCCCCGGCCCGTCACGGCCCTTCCACGGGCCGTTCCCGCTCCGCGACGGGCCACCACGACCATGTCCGATTCCCGCCAGCAGGATGACTTGGGCTGCGAGTAGCGTCGTCAGCATGTCCGTGAGAGAGCTCGACTTCGATGCCTGTTACCGCGCGGTGGCCGCCAGGGACGCCCGGTTCGACGGGCGGTTCTACACGGCGGTCACCTCCACCCACATCTACTGCCGGCCGATCTGCCCGGCACGCACCCCTTCCAGCCGCAACGTGCGGTTCTATCGCCACGCGGCCTCCGCCGAGGCGGCCGGGTTCCGGCCGTGCAAGCGGTGCCGGCCCGAGCTGAGCCCCGGCGATCCCGGCTGGGACCACCGGGGCGACCTGGTCGGCAGGGCCCTCCGGCTGATCGACGAGGGCGTGGCGGACGACGGCGGGATGGCCCGGCTGGCCGCGCGGCTGCACATCACCGGGCGGCATCTGCACCGGCTGTTCACCACGGAGATCGGCGTGGGGCCGCTGGCCGTGGCCAGGACCAAGCGCCTGCTGCTGGCCAAGCAACTGCTGACGGAGACCGGACTGCCGATCGTCGACGTGGCGTTCGCGTCGGGTTTCGGCAGCGTCCGGCAGTTCAACGCGACCATGAAGGACACCTACGGCTTCACCCCGGGCGAGCTGCGGGCGACCACGCGGCACAGGGCCGGTGTCCCGGGCGACGCACTGACCCTGCGGTTGCACCACAGGGAGCCGTACGACGCCGCGACCCTGATGCGGTTCCTGGCCGCGCGGGCGATCCCCGGCCTGGAACACGCGGACGGCACGTCCTACAGCCGCGCCGTCCCCGGCGGCACGGTCACCCTCACCCCCGAGGTGGACCACGTCCGGCTGGACGTGCGCGTCGACGACACCGGCCGCCTGGCCAGGATCGTCGCCCGCTGCCGCCGCCTCCTCGACCTCGACGCGGACCCCCAGGCCATCTCCGCCGCCCTCGGGGAGACCTCGCTGGAACCGCTCGTCGCCGCCCGCCCCGGGCTGCGGGTGCCCGGCGCGTGGGACGGCTTCGAAATGGCCGTCCGCGCCGTGATCGGCCAGCAGATCTCCGTCGCGGGCGCCCGCACCATCCTCGGACGCGTCGCCGCCCGAGCCGGCCGCCCGCATCTCGAAACAGGCGGCGACGAGGGGCCGGCCCACCTGTTCCCGACCGCGGCGCAGCTCCACGAGGCGGATCTGGGCGGGCTGGGCCTGACCGGGCGGCGGGTGGCCACGCTGAAGGCACTCGCCGCCAGGGTGGCGGACGGCGAGATCGACCTGGACGGGGCGCAGGAGCCCGCCCAGGCGGTGGCCGGGCTGCTTGAGGTTCCCGGGATCGGGCCGTGGACCTCGGGCTACATCGCGTTGCGGGCGCTGCGTGACCCGGACGCCTGGCCGGGCGGAGACCTCGGCCTGCGGCGGGCCATGGCCTGCCTGGGCATCCCGGAAGAGCACATCGAGCGGTGGCGTCCATGGCGGGCGTACGCCGCACTGCACCTTTGGAGTTCGGAATGATAGAGGCACAGGTACTCACCACCCCGACCGGTCCGCTGGCACTGCTCGCCCGCGAGGGCGTCCTGGTCGCGGCGGGCTTCACCGACGCCCCGGACGAGATGTTCGCGCGGCTCTCCCCCGGCCTCCGGTCGGAGGGCCTGGCCCTGACCGACGACCTGGGCCACCCGGCGCGGGCCGTACGCGACTACCTGGACGGCGACCTGAAAGCCCTCGACTCCGTGGCACTGGAACAGCCGGGCACGCCCACGCGGCAGCGGCTGCTCACCGCCCTGCGTGAGGTCCCGCCGGGCATCACGATCGGCTACGCCGAGCTCGCCGAGCGGGCGGGCCTGCCGAGGACGGCGGCCAGGGCGGCCGGGAGCGCGTGCGCGCAGAACCTGATCGCGCCGTTCGTCCCCTGCCACCGCGTCCTGCCGGCCACCGGCGGGTTCGGCGGCTACTACTACGGCACGCCGGTCAAGCGGTGGCTGCTCACCCACGAGAAGGCGATCGCCGGCGAGTAGCGCGGGCGGAGGTGTCCGGCCAGGCGCCGACCGGGAGTCCTCACCGGCTTCCCGGGAATCCCTGCCGGGGCCGTCTCCGACGGCCTCCTGCCGTCGAACCAGGCGAACATCGGCGGTCACCGCACGTTGGCGTCGAGGCCGGCCCGGATGGTGCGGGTGGTCGGACCGGGTGAACATGGGCGGTCACCGCCCTAGCCGGTCTTCCTGACCGTACTCTGCACCTCGCCCACCGGGACGTCTCGGGTGACCCCGACCTCGATCGGATCGTAGGCGAAGGGGACCACGTCGTCCTCGATCTCGATGGGCCAGACCGAGGTGACCGTCAGCACGTAGGCGTCACGCGGCTGGTCGATCGAGGCCCGCAGGTAGCGCACGCCGCAGGTGAACGCGGCGCCCTTCGCGTACGGCTTGCCGCCGGGGCCGCACTCCTCCTTGACCTCCGCCCGGTCGGCGGTGGTGCCCGCGTCGATCTGGATGTCCTCAAGGGTGGCGGTCACGGTGGCGCTCATGATCCCGGGCAGCGTCGCCGTCACCGACCTGGTGGTCTCGCCGATACCGCTCAGCCAGACCCAGGTCGGCAGGTTGACGTAACTCTTGGCGTCCGGGTTGAGCTCGATCTTCGGCTCGGGCACGGTCAGCGCGGCGCGGGCGATGTCGACCAGCTCGGCCATGGTGATCCCGGCGGGCGGGGTCGTGCCGGGCGGCACGAACACGTAGGTGTCCAGCGCCATCTGGCAGCTCACCCCGTTGGGATCGGACGAGTCGTGGGCGACCGTCCACCAGCGTCCCTCCTCGCCGAGCTTCTCCACGAACGGCTTGAGGGTCTCCTGCCGGGACTGTGGCGCGTCCGGGTCCACCCGGGTCGACCGCTGCTGGAAGTCCAGCATCTCCTCGGCGTTCTGGCTGGGTTCGTACCAGCAGGGACGCTTGAGCCGATAGCCGTCGCTCCTCCCCCCGCGGCCGTTCCCGCTGATGATGATCTGGGAGTTCTTCAGGCTGATCTCCGCTTTCCTCCCGCTCTGGCTGCCCCGGGCCTCGACGCTGGAGACCCCACCGCCACCGCCGGCGGTGTTCGGATTCGGATTCGGATTCGGATTCAGCAGCAGCAGCCCGGCGACCACCATGTTCATGATCATCGAAGACATCCCTTCGAGGCCTCACTGAGAGGTTCGGCATGCTGGAGCAACTTGATCCGCCAGATCCCGTCGTCACCCCGCCGGAGCCCGGCGATCTGGAGGAAGGGGTGCCTGGTCCAGTCGGGTTGCCGGCGGACCGCCTTTCCGGTCTCCGTGTCCAGCAGCCGCATCCCGGTCTCGTCCACGCACGCGTTCAGCTCGGCCCCCCTGCCGGTGACCGAGACGATATTCAACGCGTACAGCCGGGAGGTCCCGCGCACCGAGCGGCGCTGGTTCAGGAACTCCTTCACCCACAGGTACGCGTCCGTGCTCGCCCCCTCCTGGACCGTCGCGTGATACGCGGTGTCCTGGCCACCGGTGACGACCGCACGGAACGATCCGGCCCGGTAGTCGCGGAAGGTGTTGATCATCCCGATGGCGTCCCTGTCGGCCGTGGCCGGCCACTCGACCACCACCCGCACCCCCGGAGCGACCTGGACGGTCTCCGCCCTTGGCGCCGTCTGCGTGGGCGCCGGCGAGGAGGTCTCGACGGGAAGGTCGGAGGGGGTGAACTGCTCAGCCTCCGACGGGGCACAGGCCGCCGACAGGAGCACGACCAGCGCGATCACAACACGCACACCGATCACGCTAGGAGCACCCGCCCGCCGAAACCACCGATATGCACGATTCGGCATGACTCCCCTCCTGGCCTCGCCCCTCACCCTGCGGCCCACCACGCCACTGCTCCCACCGCGGACCGCCACGCCACCACCCCCGTGGTGCCCCTCCGGCACGGCACCGGCCCCGCCGCGCCCCCGCGTGACCCCCGGCTCGCGGACCGGGCCCGCCGGGCCCGTCATGCCGTCGGGGCCGAGCGCATCCGCCACGAGGGCAGCAGCTCGTCGATGAGGGCCTCGGTCTCCGGCGCCATCCCGCCGCCGTAGGGGTGGGAGGCGGCCCGCCGGTGCAGGGCGTCGGCCACCGCACGCAGGCGGACGGGGTCGTCGGTGAGATGCGTGGCCCGCAGCAGGTCGCGCCAGAGCCCCTCGTCGTCGGCGGCCAGCAGCAGCCCGGCCCGTACCGCCGCCACCGCCTGGTCGGTCTCGCCGCGGGCCAGCCGCACCTCGCAGAGCCGGTGCGCGGCGTCCGCGACGCCCGCGGTCACGTTGTACTCCAGGTCGTCGGCCGCCAGCCAGGCGTAGCGGCCCCGCGGGCGGCCGTTCAGCAGCGGCCCCCGTACCAGGCCCAGTGCCCGATCGAGCAGCGCGGCACGGCCGCCGGGGTTGGCGTGCGACTGCCGGACGAGGTCGCGGAAGAGCATCCAGTCGGTGCGCACCTCGGGGCCGAGCCGCAGCCGCCCCGACTCGTCGGTGCAGAGGTTGGGCCGGCCCTGGCTGTCGGTGCCCAGCCACGCGACGACCCTGGCGATCGTGGCGTCCCTGACGACCGCCTGCACACCACGCGGCCAGAGGATGCCGCCGAGCACCACGGGGTGGACGCCGCCGGGGTGCGTCGCCAGGTAGACGACGAGCTCGACGGCGATCACCGCCCGCCCCTCCTCCATCGGCGAGGGGCCGGCGACCTCGGCGGGGCCGAGGATCCGCACCTCGACCGAGGGCGTCTGGGTGACCGGTTCCGGCTCGTCGGCGAGCGGCTCGCCCTCCAGCCGCTCGGCCGCCAGGAACAGCTCGATCAGCGCCCGGTACTGCCGCCGGGGCAGCAGCTGCGCGGCCACGTCGAACCCGAGCGCGTCCACCTCGGCGCGGCCCTCCTCGGTGATCGTCCAGTTCCAGGTGGCGTGCGGGACGTCGCCCGCGATGACGTATCCGGCGGCGGTCCTGACGCCCTTCCTGGCGAGCAGCGCCAGACGGCGGCCCTCCTCCTCGGTGGGGGCGATCGCGGACAGCAGGTAGTGCGGGGTGCAGACCGGGTCGGCGGCGCGTCCGTGGATCCTGCCGGTGAGCACCTCGCCTCCGTGACCGCGGCCTCCTCCCGATGCCTCCAGCTCGGGCAGGATCTCCGCCAGGCTGCCCACATACCTGATCCGATCGGAGGCGATCACGGTCAGCTCCTCGCCGAAGCCGACCAGCGTGACGCGCATCCGGTCCGACCAGCGGTTGGTCGCCAGCTCCACGGCGAGCGCCGCCAGAGCGGCGGTGGCCTGCGTGCCCCCGATGCTGATCGGACCGTGGGCGGCCTCCAGGTCGACGAGCACCCGGCCCTCACCGCTGGAGCCGAGCGAGACCAGCCCCGGGTACGGCGCGGGCGCGTCGGCGAGCGCCTGCTCGTCGAGCATCCGGCCCTCGTGCGCGGGAAGCCGCCAGACCTGGCCTCCGTCGTGGGCGGCCCAGGGCGCGGGCGCGTCGGGGTCCGGCGGGTGGATCCACAGGTCGAGGGTCTGCGCCGACAGGTGGGCCGCGTAGACCGTGGGCGGGACGCGGTTCTGGGCGGCCAGGGACCTGCCCAGCAGCCGGAGCCCGACGTCGAGCATCCGGCTGCCGGGGGCGTCCGCGCCGAGCCTGAGCGCCAGCTCGGCCTGGGCGGCGTCGTCCCTTGGCCGGGTGATCCGACGCCCGAACGCCCGGTGCCAGAGCTGCCGTCTGCGCCTGCGGCCGAGCGCCACCAGCAGCCCCGCCGCGGCCAGCGAGGCCCCGGCCAGGTAGTCGAGCATCTCCAGGCCGGTGTTCTGCCCCGTGTTCTGCCCGTTCTCCGCGGGCCCCGCCACCGCCGCTCCCGGGTCCGCCGCGCCGGGGTCCTGCCGCTCGGCCCTGGCCCCGCCGGTGCCCGGCGCGTTGGTGGCCGCCGTGTCCGGGCCGCGCTCGGCGGCCGGGCTGGGGGCGGGCACCTGGCGTGGGTCGTGGGTGCCGCGCTCGGCGGCGGTGTCAGGACGGTGCTGGGCCGCATCGTGGCGCCCCTGCTGTCCCCGGCCGGTCTCCCGGGCCCGGTCCGCGTCCGACCTCTCGCCGGGGGTGGAGATCTCGGGTGCGGGCTCCGCCGGAAGGTCCGCGTCGCCCGGGGTGAGGGCCTGAGTACGGCCGTCCAGCTCGGCGGGCTTGCCTGGGTGGTCCTTGAGGGTGTCGTCGCGCGGCTGGGACGCCGGGACGATGTGCACGTTGCGCGCGTCGTCCGGCATGTCCAGGACCCAGCCGGGCCTGATCAGGTCGGCCATCCGCAGACGGCTGCCGTCCGGCTGCTCCCTGTGCTGGTTGAGCCGGTAGATCTCCGGATACCGCCGTCCGTCACCGAGGCACTTCTCCGCGATCTCCCACAGGCTCTCGTGGTGGCGGCCGTGCGGCGGCTGCACCACGTAGACCTTCTTGGCCTTCTGCACCGGCTCCAGCTCCGCCCGCTCGGCGGCGGTCGGGGCCGACGCCGTGGACATCCCGGTCGAGACGATGGCGGAGGTCGCGGGCGGCAGGCTGGTCAGCTTCGCGATCGGCAGGGCCACCGCCGAGACGGTGAACAACAACATGGCCGCCGAGACCAGCCGGTTGGCGAACATCTGGGTGCCCCCGGAGAACGGCACCCGCGCCGGCATCCCGACCCGGCGCAGCCCGGCGTAGATCTCGACCAGCACGCAGACCACCACCTGCAGCCAGGCGAGCCAGACCAGCAGCACGAGGATCGCGACGATCGTGCTCGTGCCCACCTGGCTGGTCAGCAGGTCGAGGTCGCGCAGCTCGGCCGGGAGCGGCGGCCCGGCCAGCCGGAACAGGGCGTAGGGGACCCCCGCGATGAGCGCGACCAGGACGATCAGCGCACCGAGGCCCGCCAGCAGGTCTCCCGGTGTGCGCCTGTCCTTGATACGCACGGGCTGTCGCGTGGGCATTCGTCTCCCTCCTCGTCCAGATTCGTCGTCGGTCAACCGGTGGGCCGGCAATTCACGGCAATTGGTCTGCCCCGGTGTCCGGCCCCGCCGCGGCCAGGGCCTCCATGTCCGAGCCGGGGAAGCCGAACGCGGCCAGGAAGAACGCCTTCCAGGTGACGGAGACGTTCACGGTGACCTCGGCCTGGGCGCCGCCGAGCGCGCACTGGGTGAGCTGTACGTCGCCGGAGCCGTGGGCGGAGACGATCTCCTCGGCCTTCGCGCACACCTCCCCCTCTCCCAGCAGCCGGGCCTGGCCGGTGGCGCGCAGGTGCTCGACGTCGATCTGGTCCGCGGCGGCCCTGGCTGCCTGCTCGGCGACGTCGGCGGCCCGCAGCCGGGCGTTGATGGCGGCCCCGCCGTCCACGAGCAGCCCGGCCAGCAGGAACACCACCACCGAGAAGATCACCGTGAAGATCGACATCGACCCCCGCTCGCCGTGGCGTCCTCTCCCCGCGCCCGAACACGCCGGACGCCCGGACGTCCGGTACGCCACGGGCAGGGGTGCGAGGCGACACGGAGCGTGCGAGTGCCCGGACGTCGGGCATGCCATCGTCGGGCATGCCATCGTCGGGCGGGGGAGGCTCCGGCACCGCGAGGGTGGGTTCACGAGGTTCACTCGACTCTCCGGAACTGTTCCAGCGGGACCACCGAGTCGCCCTTCATCTCCTTGGCGGCGCCGAAACCGAGGAACTCCAGATCCAGGGAGCAGGTCACCTGGGCGTGGACCCGGCCGCCCTCCTGCCAGTCCGTACCGGCCAGGCTGACCTCCGGCTCACACTCGCCCGACAGGGCGGCGCGGGCCACCTCGGCCGCGGCGTCCTCGGCGTCGGCCAGCGTGCGCTCGACGGAGGCGGCCCTGGCGGCGTCCCTCGCGGCGCCGTTGACCTCGCCCTGAGCCTCCACCACCCTTCCCGCGCCGACCAGGAACAGCAGGAACAGCAGGAAGACCGGGGCCAGCAGCACCGTCTCGGCACTGAGCGACCCTCGATCGTCCCCGGCCGCGGGAATCCGAGGGTTCACTCGCATCCTTCGCTTCCGTCGTCGGGCCGGAAGCACTCGACGGGACCGCCAAAGCGCGCGGTGACCGTGAACGTGGTGGAGGGCAGCAGCGGGACGACCTGGACCGCCGAGGCGGTCACCTCGACACCCCGCTGGTCGCCCTCCGCCCAGGCGGTGACCGTGGCGCCCTCCAGGAGCTTCGGGCCGACGGTCCGGATCACCTCCTGGGCGCGGGACTCGGCGTCCTGCTGCCAGGACTCGGTGTCGACCCGGGCCAGCCGCGCCCCCTCCCTGGCCGCGGCGTCGGCGATCTGGCGCCCGTGGAACCAGAGGGCGGACTGCACGATGAGCAGGATGACGACCAGTACCACCGGCATGATGATCGCCAGCTCGATCACGGTGGCGCCGCGCTCACCGCCCCGGCCTCGTCTGCGCGTGGCCGAACGCGCACCGCGTTCCGTGGCACCGCGTCCCGTGACATCACGTCCTGTGGCGCCGCGTTCATCACTCCGGCCGCCGTCCCGGCCGGGCTCGGCCCCCCCGTTCCCGGGGCGGCCCCGCTCACGGTCACGGGTCTCCAAGGTCGCCGCCCCCGCCGCCCCCGCCGCCGAACTGGCTGGAGATCTCCGCCTGCTTTCCCTCGACGAGGCTCTTGATGAGCGTGGCGAGGCCGAGCGCCACCCCGGCGATGATGGCCGTGATGATGACCCACTCGACGGCGGAGGCCCCCCGAGTAGGGGCGTTGCGCGCCTTCTCGATCCGGACGCTCAGAACGGCGGTCGCGTAAGTGATCCACGGATGGCTCAGCATGGTCAGGACCCCAACATCTTCATAGCGGCCGGAAAACTCAGGAAAATCACGAAACCCGCGCAGAGCAGGAGCTGGGCGACGAGCATCGACTGGGAACGCTCACCCGCCTGCCCCTCGATCTCGGCCAGCTCGCGGCGGCGCATGGTCGCGGCGCGGGCGGTGAGGGAGGAACGGACCTTGGCACCGTCGTCGGCGACCAGCCCGAGCGCCGCGGACAGGTCGCGCAACTCGTCGACGTTGATCTCGTCACCGAGCTGGCCGAGGGCCTGCCAGGGGGTGATGCCGACGATCCTGGCGTTGCCGAGCGCCTGGCGGATGCGGGACATCGCCCAGTTGGCCCCCTCCTCGTCGGGTCCTGGGCTGCCCACGGAGACCGCCATCATCAGCGCCTCGGGCACCCCTCGCCCGCCCGCCAGGTTCATCGCGACGAGATCCAGGAAGGAGCCGACGACATGCCGGAAGTCGCGGCGCATCCGCGCGGCGTCCCGCTTGACCTGCAGGTCCGGCAAGACGAAGAAGACCCCGGCGACCACGAGCGCCGCCCAGAGCGGGACGGTGACGGAGATGCCCCAGTCCATCAGCACCAGCCAGCCGACCAGCAGCGGGAAGGCCAGCAGCCCGGAGACCGCCAGCAGCACCTTGGTGGCCAGGAAACCCTCGAACGACCTGCCGAGCAGCGCCAGGTCGGCCCTGGCGGAGCGCGCCTCCCAGCCCCTGGCCGCGTAGAAACGGGCCATCCGCTCCCCCAGGCCGCGGCGGAAGGCGCTGACCTCCTCGTCGGGCAGGATGAGCCGGGCGCGAGGCGCGTCGGTGCCCTCGCGGGCGGCATCGAGCGCCAGCAGCCGCGTCACCAGCCCGGGGCGGGCGGGGAACAGGGCTCGAAACAGCAGGAACAGGCCCATCCCAAGCACGGAGCCCGCCAGCAGTGCCTCAGTCATCGGACACCTCACCCCCGGAAGGCAGGCCCAGCAGGCGGGCGGGCTTGTCGAAGCGGGCCAGGCGACGCATCCAGGCGAACCCGGCGCCGAAGAGCCCGGCGACCACCACGAGCACGGCCTGGCCGAGCGCGTTGTCGTACTCCTCGACATAGGAGGGGTTGAACACCACGAGCATGACGGCGAAGGCGATGGCCGTGCCGACCACGATCTGCACGCTCCGCCGGGTGGAGCGGCGCTCGGCCTCGACCCGGCGGCGCATGTCGAGCTCCTCGCGGGCCGAGACGGCCAGCGCGCCGAGCACGTCGCGCAGGCCGGGACCGCGCAGCTTGGAGTTGAGGATGAGGGCGGCCACGACCAGGTCGGCGGAGGGGTCGTCGAGCTCGTCGGCGAAGCGTCTGAGCGCGTCGGGCAGCGCCATCCTGGTGTGCAGGCGGTCGACCAGCGACCTCAGGTGCGGGCGGAGCGTGGGGGCCGCCGCCCGGATCGAGGACGGGATCGCCTGCTCCAGTCCGGCCGCTCCGGCGATGGTGTCGCGGAGCGACTCGGTCCAGGCGGCCAGGGCCTCCAGCCGTCGCATCGCGGTCCGCTCCTCCGCGGCGCCGCCGGACAGGCCCCGCCAGGCCAGGGCGAGGAGCACGGCTCCGACCGCCATGACCGGCCACCCGGTCACCACGAGCACGACCGCCCCGACTATGGCCCCCACCGCGGTCCGGGTGGACAGGGCGCGGAGGAACTTGCGCCTGCCCGCCTTCCTGCCGGGGGCCGACGGGCGGGGGCGCACCCCGTACAGGGCGACGACGAGCAGGAACAGCCCTGCGCCGACCGCGATGCCCGCCAGCAGCACCAGCGGGTCGAACAGGCCCTGAGGTAGGGAGGTCATGTCCAGCCTCCCGGGTCGTAGCCGAAGTGGACGAGCTCCTCCAGGCACGACAGCGGCGCGTGCGGCACGACCCGGCCGTCGGGCGCCGTGGCGAACACCTCCGAGGAGAGCACCCTGCCGTCCACCCCGGCCACCTCGCGCACGCTCGACACGAAACGCCGCAGCCTGCCTCCCACCGCGTAGTCGTTGCGCTTCTCGATGAACACCACGAAGTCGATCGCACCCGCGATGAGCATGTGGGTGGCCTCGATCGGCAGGCGCTCCGTGGCCTGGAGCGCGTAGGTGGCGATGCGGTTGAAGACCTCCATCGAGGAGTTGGCGTGAATCGTCGACAGTGAGCCGTCGTTGCCCTGGGTCATCGCGTTGAGCATGGTGACGATCTCATCGCCGAGGACCTCTCCGACGATCACCCTGGACGGGTTCATGCGCAGGGAGCGGCGGACCAGTTCCGCCATGGTGATCTCGCCCTGGCCCTCGGAATTGGGGAGCCGCTGCTCGAAGGCGACCACGTTGGGGTGTAGTTCTGGAAATTGGTCGAGGCCGAGTTCGAGGGCGCGCTCGACGGTGATGAGCCGCTCGGAAGGCGGAATCTCGTTGGCGAGGGCGCGCAGCAGCGTCGTCTTCCCGGCGTTGGTCGAACCGGAAATCATGATGTTCTTCCTGGCCGCCACCGCCGCCGCCAGAAAACGCCCCAGCTCCGGAGTCAGGCTGCCGTTTCCCACCAGGTCGCTGATGAAGACCTTGCCCAGCCGGGAGCGGCGGATGGAGATGGACGGGCGGACCGTCACGTCCATCACGGCCGAGAGCCGGGAGCCGTCGGGAAGGCGCAGGTCGAGCTGGGGGTTGGCGGTGTCGAACGGCCTGCTGGACAGGCCGCTGTAGGCGGCGAGAATCTGGATCAGCTCGACCAGCTCATCGTCGGACTCGGCCACGGGGTCGCGCATGAGCTCCTGGCCGTCGGCGTAGCCGACGAACACCCTGTCGCAGCCGTTGATGTCGATGTTCTCGACCTCGGGGTCGTCGAGCAGGGGCTGGAGGCGGCCGACGCCGAACAGGGCCGCGTGGATCCCCGCGGCCAGCGCCTCCTCCTCCTCGGCGGTGGGAGGGGTCCTGCCGACGCCGATCTCGCCGCGGGCGAACTCCTCAAGGATCTGGGCGATCAGCGCGCGGGCGAACTGGCGCTCGTCCTCGCCGGTCATCGGCTGCAGGCCGCTGGCCTGGTCCAGGCGGCGCTGGTGGGCCAGCCTGTCTCCGACGTCCTGCCGGAAGCGCTTCACCAGCGTGTGGTCGATGGTCACGGCCTGGCTCCGCTCGGCGGCTCGACGGGCACGCCCACGACCGGCTCGGGAGCGCCGACCTGGGCGGGAGCGCTGACCTGGGCGGCGAGGCGGCCGCCCAGCTCCCGGGCGGTGCGGATCAGCAGGGAGCGGTCCAGGCGCCCGCCCCACTGGCCGCGCAGCAGCTCCGCGCCCTTGGGATCGTGGGCGAGCCCGCTCACGAAGGCGAGGTTCCTGCCGGTGCCCACGACGATCCTGCGGACCTCCTCGATCGTCGTGCGGTACTGCCGGGGGTCGGCGATCACGACCACGCCCACCTGCGGCTCGCGAGGCATGATCTGCAGGCGTTCTCGCAGGTGGGCGACGTGGTCCAGGCTCGCCCTGGTGAACAGCACCACCAGCGAGGCCTCCGCGGTCAGTTCGGCCAGCTGCGGGTGGCCGCCGAGGCGTCCGCAGTCGGCCAGTACGTCGGCGCCCGGCATCGTGGCCAGTGCCCGGCCGAGCGGGCCCCAGAGCCAGGTCAGCCCGGCCGCCTGCTCGCCGTGGGTCAGCCCCGCCAGTATGTCCAGACCACCGATGATCTTCTGGGTGTGCTCGTGGATCTGTTCGGGGTGCAGGCCGCGCCGGGCCGTGGCCCCCAGGGTGAGCAGGCCTCTGGCCGGGTTGAGCACGCCGCCGTCGGCCGCGGGCAGGCGGTAGGCGAGATCGCCGCCCGCCGGGTCGCACTCGGCGAGCAGCACCGGACGCGGCCAGATGGCGCCGAGCGCGGTGGCCGCCGTGGTCACGCCGGGCGCGCCCTTGTCCGCGGCCAGCACGATGAGCGCCACGTCAGCGCGCTCCCGGCAACTCGGCGAGCGCGATCTCACCGGTGGAGGCGTACGCGGCGACCTCCGGTGAGATGGAACTGTCCACGATGATGGTGACCAGGCCGTTCGCGCCGCTCCTGCCGGGCGTTCCGATCTGGTGGACCAGGGCGCTCTGCGCCAGCACCCGCCGCTCCTGGCCCACGCCGCCACCCCTGCTCGGCACATAGACGACCTGGACCCGGTCTCCGCGCTCCAGGGTGCCCGGTGACTGCCCGGGTTTGAGGGCGAGACCGACCTGCGCCTTGCCGGGGCCCTGCTCCCTGCTGGAGGAGACCACCATCTCGCGGGTCAGGAGCGTTCCCGGGATGAGGGTGACGCGGGCGAAGTTCTCCGCGACGCGGGCGCGCTGGGACCAGGCCACGTAGCCGATGCCGGTGTCGGCGATCTGGACCTCCTTCAGCATCGCCTCGGTGAACTGCTGGCCGGCGCCGATCTGCTGGGAGACGGCGATCGCCGAGACACGATCGCCGCTGCGCAGGACGAGCAGGGTGGTGGCGAGGGCGCCGCCCAGGATGAGGAGGACGGCGAGGGCGGCGAGAGCTGGTTTGCGCTCGCGTGGGGGCACGGGAAGCTTGCGCGACGCCGGCCCGGACAGAGTGCCCGCCGACGACTGGCGCTCGGCGTTCACCGGGACACGGCCCGTTGGCTTCTCACTGGTCCTCATGGGTAGGGGGACTCCCAGAGTGATCATAAGTATGGGGACTACTGGTCGAATTTACGCCATTATGCGCACCATGCCGACGGGCTGCCGGACAAAAACCAGAACCCATGCTCGTTTGATAGGAACACGTCTGTCAACGCCACTTCAGAAGAACATGGCGGTTTCGCTAGATGACGGAACACTTATCTAGGTGATAAGGACGGTAATTAACTCTTACACCAATCGTCCCAGCGTTTACCTACCTCTATCTACCTCTACCTACCTCATTCCGGCCCCCACCCCCTCCTTCACTTCGCCGCTCGCGGGGGTGTGCGCCCCGCTTAGCCCTGGACCTGTTCACAATGTGGAACCCTGGAAAGATGGCCACATCATCCGGGCGCGGCCCGCCGCCCCCCGGTTCTCCGAACAGGTTTTCCACAGCCCCGCACGACAGGCAGGCCGACCCCAGGAGCTGATAAATCATCAAATATCCCCATAAAACGGTATAAGTAGCCGCCACTTCCGGGGAGTTATCCACAGGCTGGGACGTTTTCCACATACCGGGTCGCGAGCCATGAGATTGCCGCGAACACCCTCTTGGAGACCGTTTCCACTCTGTACGGTGGATCCGGGGCCTGACCCGAGGAGAGCGTCAATGCGGATCATGCTCACCGTGCTCAGCGAGCACGCCGACCGCGATGTCGTGGTCGAGGGCGACGAGACGACCACAGTGGCACGGCTCGCGGAGTCACTCGCGGGCCAGGGCGGCGAGCGCCCGAGCAACGTGGTGCGGCTGACACGCAGCAAGGCGCCGTACGGGCTGGGCCGCGACTCGGCCGGGGCCGACCCCCCGGCGCTCTGGCTGGACGGCCGTCCCCTCGACCCCACCGCCCCCGCGCTCGGCCTGCTCCGCGACGGCGACCTGGTCACCCTGGAGCGCTCCCTCGCCATGGCCACCCTCGCCGAGGAACCCGGCGGGATCGTGGAGATCCGGGTGGTCGGCGGGCCCGCCGCCGGGTCGGTGCACCGACTCAGCCTGGGCGTGCACACCATCGGCTCCGACCCCGCCTGCTCGGTGGCCGTGTCCGACCCCCGGCTGCCCGCACTGGCCGCCGTGGTGCGGCTCACCCCGGACGCCATCACCGTGGAACCGGGGGAGGTGGCCGGCGCCCTGCTCGACCGCGACCCCCTGGAAGGTCCGCTGCCCTGGCCCGAGCACGCCCTGCTGAGCTGCGGCGGCACCGTGCTGACCCTCAAGGCGGTGGAGCCGCCCGACGCGCACCTGGACGCGCAGCCGGACGGCGGCCTGGCCTACAACCGGCCGCCCAGGTTCCGCCCGCCGGGCGGCGCGCGGCGTTTCGAGGTCCCGGCCGAGCCCAGGCGTGCCGAGACCATGCGGCTGCAACTGCTGACCGCGTTCCTGCCCGCGGCGCTGGGGATCGGCATGGCCTGGGCACTCAATACGTGGTACTTCCTGCTGTTCGCGCTCATGACACCGCTGATCATGATCGGCCAGTGGTGGAGCGACCGGCGGCACGGCCGCAAGCAGTACCGCCAGCAGGTCAAGGAGTACCGGGAGCGGCTGAAGGTCTTCGAGGCGGCGGTGGAGCGCGCCCGCGCCGACGACGAGACCGCCCGCCGCGCCGCCGCGCCCGACCCCGCCGAGGTGCTGCTCACCGTGACGGGCCCCCGGCGGCGGCTCTGGGAGCGGCGCGATCACGACCCCGACGCGCTGCGGCTGCGGGTCGGCCTCGCCGATCTCCCCGCCGACCTGGAGTTCTCCCCCGAGCGCTCCGCGCCCCTCGACGCCCCGATGCCCGCCCCGCCCACCTGCCAGGCGGTGCCGGTGGCGCTGGCCATGCGCCGCCTGGGCGTCGCCGGCCTGACCGGGCCCAGGGAGACGACGGCCGGGCTGGCACGCTGGCTGGTCGCCCAGGCCGCCGCCCTGCACAGCCCACGCGACCTGGCGATCGTCGTGCTCTCCGCGCACGGCGACGGCGAGGAACGCTGGGGTTGGGTGCGGTGGCTGCCGCACTGCGCCCCGCGCGGCGGCGAGGACTGCGTGGCCCTGATCGGCGCCGACCCCGAGGCCGCGGCCCACCGGGTGAGCGAGCTGGCCGCGCTGATCGACGAGCGCCTCGGCGACGACGCCGCCGCAGGACCCGCGGCCAAGCTCGGCCGCGTTCCGGCCGGCTGGGGCGACCTGGGAAGCGGCGGCTCCGAGCAGCCGTACGCCGCCCCCGTCTACGACGAGCGCCCCTACGACGTGCTGGTGGTGCTCGACGGCGCGCAGGTGCTGCGCGCGCTGCCGGGGATGCCCCAGGTGCTGCGCCAGGGACCCCGCGCGGGCGTCTACACCCTGGCGGTGGACGGCGACCAGCGGCTGCTGCCCGAGGAGTGCGCCACCGTCGCCGCCATGGAGGCCGACGGCACCGTGCGGCTGCGCGGCGGCGGCCTGGACGACCTCGGCGAGATCCTGGCCGACCAGGTGACGGCCACCTGGTGTGACCGGCTGGCCCGCTCGCTGGCGCCGATCCGCGACGTCAGCCGGGACGACGCCGGCCTCGCCCTGCCGGGCTCCGCGCGACTGCTCGACCTGCTGGCGCTGCCCTCGGTCTCGGGCACGGTCCTGGCCGAGCGCTGGGGCCGGTCGACCGAGGCCGCGGTGGGGGTGGGCCCCGAGGGGCCGTTCTCCGTCGACCTGCGCAGGGACGGGCCGCACGCGCTCATCGCGGGCACCACCGGCGCGGGCAAGTCGGAGCTGTTGCAGACCCTGATCTGCTCGCTGGCGGTGGCCAACAGGCCGGACGAGATGACGTTCGTGCTGATCGACTACAAGGGCGGCGCCGCGTTCAAGGAGTGCGTGCGGCTGCCGCACACGGTGGGCATGGTCAGCGACCTCGACGGTCACCTGACCCAGCGGGCACTGGCCTCCCTGGCCGCCGAGATCCGCCGCCGCGAGCGCCTGCTGCTGGCGGCCGGGGCGAAGGACATCGAGGACTACCACGAACTGCGCGACGCCCGCACGGCTCGCGCCTCCCGCGACCTGCTCGTCGCCGGGGGCGGTGCGCCGGTCAGGCCGCTGCGCGGGCGCGCCGAGCCTCCGGCCCCGCTGCCCCGGCTGGTGCTGGTCATCGACGAGTTCGCGGCCATGGTCAGCGAGCTGCCCGACTTCATGACCGGACTGGTCGACATCGCCAGGCGGGGGCGCTCGCTCGGCATCCACCTCATCCTCGCCACCCAGCGCCCCGGCGGGGTGGTGACCGCCGACATCCAGGCCAACACGTCCCTGCGGATCGCACTGCGGGTCACCGAGGCCACCGAGTCCGCCGACGTCATCGACCGCCCGGACGCCTCGTACATTCCCAAGTCCGCTCCCGGCCGGTGCTACGTGAAGTCGGGCGCGGGCGCGGCGACGGCGGTGCAGACCGCGCGGATCGGCGGCCGGAGCCCCGGCGCCTCGGGCGGCGAGACCAGGGTGCGGGTGACGGAGATCGGGTGGCAGGCCCTGGGGCGCCCCAGACCGGCGCGCGCAGGGGTCGAGGGGGGCCACGTCACCGACCTGTCCATACTCGCCGACGCCCTCGTCGAGGCGGCCCGCGTCGCCGGAGTCGCGGAGCAGCCGAGCCCCTGGCTCGAACCGCTCCCCGAGCTCATGGTCGTCCCCGGCCTCTCCGCGGCGTCCGGCGGCCTGCCCTACCGGGCGGGGGTCGAGGAGGTGCCGCCGCTGGCCTTCGGGGTCACCGACATGCCCTGGGCACAGGACCGGCGGGCACTGGCGCTCGACCTCGCTCAGGGAGGGCACCTGCTCGTCGCGGGCGCCGCACGGAGCGGGCGGTCCACGGCGCTGCGCACGCTCGCGGGGGCGATCGCCGGCCAGACCTCCCCCGACGACGTGCACCTGCACGCGATCGACTGCGGCTCGGGTTCGTTGCTGCCCCTGATGACGATGCCGCACTGCGGGGCCGTGGTGACACGCGACCAGCTCGACCGGGTGGAGCGGCTGCTGGCCCGGCTCCGCGCGGAGGTGGGGCGGCGCCAGCAGCTCCTCGCCGAGGCCGGGTACGCCTCGCTGGCCGAGTTGCGCGCCGGCACGGACGGGCCTCGGCTGCCGTGGCTGGTCCTGATGCTCGACCGGTGGGAGGGATTCGTCGCCGCGTTCGAGGGCTACGACTACGGACGGCTGATCGATTCGCTGATGCAGTTGCTGCGGGAGGGTCCCGCGGTCGGGCTGCGGGCCGTGGTGACCGGCGACAGGTCCGTGCTGCTCGGGCAGATCTCCACGGTCTTCGACGACCGGCTGATCCTGCGGCTGGCCGACCCTTCCGACTACGGCCTGGCCGGGCTGCCCGTCAAGGACCTGCCCACGACCCTCGCCCCTGGCCGCGCGCTGTCCACCGGCGAGCACGGCATGACCGAGAGCCAGATCGCGCTGCTCTGCGACGACCCCTCGGGACCGGCGCAGGTCGCCGCGCTCCAGGCGCTGGCCCGCTCGGCACCGGAGATCACCGCCGACCCGCCGATGCGGGTGGACGCGCTGCCGATGCGCGTCACCGCGGCGCAGGTCCTGGATCTGGTGCCCTCCTTCCGGCCGCCGTCGCCGCTGTGGGCGCTGTTCGGCGCCGGGGGCGACTCGCTGGCCCCGCTCGGCGTCGACCTGCTCGCCCACGGCCCCGGCGCGGTCGTCGCGGGGCCGCCCAGGTCCGGCAGGTCCACGGCACTGCTGACCGCCACCCACTCGCTGCTCTCCCAGGGCACCCCCACGGTCCTGGTGACTCCCCGGCGCAGCCCGCTGTGCACGCTGGTGGACACCCCGGGCGTGCTGGCCGTGCTGGACGCGAACGGCGACCTGCACGAGGCCGTCGCGGGACAGGACCGCTACGTCGTGATCGTCGACGACGCCGAGCTGATCTCCGCCGACTCCCCGCTGGGCACCGCGCTCGAACAGGTGCTCCGGAGCGGCAGGGACGGCGAGCACGGCATGATCATCGGTGGTAGCACGGGCGACCTGACCACCGCCTACCGAGGTTTCGCGGCCGAGGCCCGCAAGGGTCGCACCGGCCTGCTGCTCTCGGTGCAGAGCCCCGCCGACGGCGATCTGTTCACGGTCCGGCTGCCCCGCGGCGCGGTCGGCGGCCCCCCGGGGCGCGGCCTGCTGGTGACCCTGGGCTCGGTGACCCCCATCCAGGCCGCCATCACATGAAAATGCCCAGAACGGCCGAGCTCGACCTCATGCCGGGCGTGCCGGTGGTCCGAGTTCTACGGACGGTTTACGACTCCGAGAATCGGCCACTGGAGGTTCAAGAGTCGATCGTGGCCGCAGACAGCCACGAGTTCCGATACGAGGTGAAGATGCGGTGGCGACACTCACCATCGGCGCCTGCCTGTCCCTCTCCGGCAAGCATGCCCGCTTCGGCAAGCAGGCCCGGCTCGGTTTGGAGATCTGGCACGCCTCAGACAGCACGCTGGACCTGGTGATCCGGGACGACCAGAGCGACCCCGCAGTCCTCCAGGCATCGCTCCGCGGGCTGTCGGATCGCTGCGACATCCTGCTCGGTCCGTACTCGACCCAGCTGATGCGCAGGGCAGGCCGCCTCGCCGCCGAGCTCGGCCGCCTGATCTGGAATCACGGCGGGTCGGGTGACGATGTCGAGGCGGCCCACCCTGGACATGTCGTCTCGGTTCTGACGCCTGCCAGCCGATACGCAGAGCCGTTCCTGTGGCATCTGGCCGGCACCGAGGCGCTCCCCGTATGGATCGTCCGCGGCAAGGGTGGTTTCGGCCGGCAGGTGGCCGCCGGCGCCGAGGTGATCGCGCGTTCCCTCGGCATCGATACGGTCCTGCTCGGCCCCGGGGACGGCCTGCCGCAGACAGCCGGAGGCGCTTGGGCTCTCCTCTGTGCCGGCGCCTTCGAAGAGGACATCGAGACGATCAGGCGGGCCAGATCGCTGCCTACGCCACCACGGGCGGTGTGCGCGGTGGCGGCGGGCGTCCGCGAGTTCGGCCAGGCGCTCGACGACCCCCACGGCATCTACGGGGTCGGCCAATGGTTCCCCGGCACCGGAGACTCGGCCGAAGTGGGCATCGGCGAACCTGACTTCCTCGCCGCCTATCAAGACCGCGCCGGGGTGCTCCCCGACTATCCAGCCGTTCAGGCGGTGGCCGCCGCGATCATCGCGACCCACTGCGTGACGGCGGCCGGCGACACGGGACGCGATGCCTTGTGGTCGGCTGCCGCGTCGTTGGAGACAACCACGCTGTTCGGCGCCTTCAAGATCGACCCCCACACCGGTATGCAGCTCGGCCACCGACCGGCGCTCATCAGATGGAAGTCTGACGGACCTGCGATGGCCGGGTGACCTCCGGCCCAGGCGCCAGCACATGAAAATGCCCCGGCCTGTCAAGCACCGGGGCATTTCGGCGGGCCGTTTCCTATCGCGTGGCGGACTCGATATTGCCGCGATAGGTGTTGATCACCCGAGAAGCCTCACCGAGCTCCTCGGACATGCGCTGGAAAGCGGCGCGATAGTTCTGCCATGCCTCGCTGAAACGCTGGGCGCCGGGCCCCGTCCAGGCGGTTCCGACCTTCGCCGCCTCCCTGTCGAGGGCGGCCACGGTGGCTCTGACCTGGTCGGCCTGCTGGGTGAACTGGGTGGCCATCTGCTGCATTTCCGCGGGGTTGCCGCCGAGCAAGTTCTGGCTCATGCCAGTCTCCTTCGGATCGATGTCGGGGGTTGGTCACCAAACGAAATCACGATAGGCGTACGGATCACAGGGGTATCCGGGATATACCGAGCGGCTATGGACGTTCCCCTACCTACCGAGAGGCTAACGTTCTTTATTGTCTTGATTTTTCATGATTCAAGGAGCTATGGACAGTGGGTGAGATTGTGGTAACGGGCGGAGGCACCGGGATCGTGAGGTTCGTCGCCGCTCCCGAGGCACGCCACCTGACCGGGCAGGTCCTGCACGTCAACGGCGGCGCATACCCAGGCAGGTAGGACCCATCCTCTCCCCGGCCATCAACTGGGCAGGTAGGACCCACCTCTCCCCGGCCATCAAGCGCCGCCTACACTCCGTGAAAGGCCCGCCAGCCCCCCTGCTCGCACGTACTGAAGGGAACGACGTCGGTGCATAAGGTCCTGATCGCCAACCGTGGTGAGATCGCGGTGCGAATCGCCCGCGCGTGCAAGGACGCCGGGCTGACCAGCGTCGCCGTCTACTCCGACCAGGACTTGGACGCGCTCCATGTCCGGGTCTCGGACGAGGCGCACGCGCTCGGTGGCCAGACCCCCGCGGAAACCTACCTCGACATCACCAAGCTGCTGCGGGTCGCCGCCGAGACCGGGGCGGACGCCGTGCACCCCGGCTACGGCTTCCTGGCCGAGAACGCCGACTTCGCCCAGGCCGTGATCGACGCCGGCCTGACCTGGATCGGCCCGCCGCCGGCCGCGATCACCGCGCTCGGCGACAAGGTGCAGGCCCGCCACATCGCGCAGAAGGTCGGCGCGCCGCTCGTGGCCGGCACCAAGGACCCGGTCTCCGGGAGCGACGAGGTCGTCGCCTTCGCCGCCGAGCACGGCCTGCCGATCGCGATCAAGGCCGCCTACGGCGGCGGCGGGCGCGGGCTGAAGGTGGCGCGCAACGCAGAGGAGATCCCCGAGCTGTACGACAGCGCGGTCCGCGAGGCGGTCACCGCGTTCGGCAGGGGCGAGTGCTTCGTCGAGCGCTACCTGGACCGTCCCCGGCATGTGGAGACCCAGTGCCTGGCCGACGCCCACGGCAACGTGGTCGTGGTGTCCACCCGCGACTGCTCGCTGCAACGCCGCCACCAGAAGCTGGTCGAGGAGGCCCCCGCCCCCTTCCTGACGCCCGAGCAGCTCGACCTGCTCTACACCAGTTCCAAGGCGATCCTGCGTGAGGCGGGCTATGTCGGGGCCGGTACCTGCGAGTTCCTGGTGGGCCAGGACGGCACGATCTCCTTCCTGGAGGTCAACACCCGCCTGCAGGTCGAGCACCCGGTGACCGAGGAGGTCGCCGGCGTCGACCTGGTACGGGAGATGTTCCGCGTCGCCGACGGCGAGAAGCTGGGCTACGGCGACCCCGTGCTGCGCGGCCACTCGATCGAGTTCCGGATCAACGCCGAGGACGCCGGGCGCGGCTTCCTGCCCGCCCCCGGCACGATCACGCGTATGAGCGCCCCCTCCGGTCCCGGGGTGCGCCTGGACGCCGGTTACGAGGCCGGCATGACCGTCCCGCAGTCCTTCGACTCCCTGGTCGCCAAGCTGATCGTGACCGGAGCCACCAGGGCGCAGGCCCTGGAGCGCTCGCGCAGGGCGCTGGCCGAGTTCGAGATCGACGGCATGCCGACCGTGCTGCCCTTCCACCGGGCCGTGGTGGCCGACCCCGCGTTCACCGGCGAGCCGTTCTCGGTGCACACCCGGTGGATCGAGACCGAGTTCGACAACACGATCGCGCCGTACGCCGGAGGGCCCGGCGAGGCCGGGGAGCCGGGCGAGCGGGAGCGGATCACCGTCGAGGTGGGCGGCAAGCGGCTGGAGGTGGTGCTCCCCGCGGGGTTCGCCGTCGGGAACGCCGGCGCGGGCAACGCGGCGTCGAAGGCGCCTCGCCGGGGCGGCGGCGGGGTGGCCAAGAAGGCCGCGAGCGGCGACTCCCTGGTCAGCCCGATGCAGGGCACGATCGTCAAGGTCGTCGCCGCCGACGGCGACACCGTCGCGGCCGGTGACACGATCGTCGTGCTGGAGGCGATGAAGATGGAGCAGCCGCTCGCCGCGCACAAGTCGGGCACCATCACGGGACTGGCGGCGCAGGTCGGCCAGACCGTCACCGCGGGCGCCACGATCTGCGAGATCAAGGACGTCTGAGTTCCCACGATCTACGAGATCAAGGGCATCCGAGTTCCCACGATCTACGAGATCAAGGGCATCCGAGTTCCCACGATCTACGAGATCAAGGGCATCCGAGTTCCCACGATCTACGAGATCAAGGGCATCCGGGTTTCAAGGACACCCGGCCCCCGAGCGCGTCCCAGAACGCGCTCGGGGGCCTGCTCGTTCGGCCCGGCGCGCGCCCGGCCGAACGGCGGCGGCGGCGGCGGCGGCGGCGGCGGCGGCGGCGGCGGGTGTGACGGTCCACACGCCGAATGCCCCGGTAGGTGCCTGACACGATTCGGAAGAGATCGTGACGGTCCACACGCCGAATGCCCCGGTAGGTGCCTGACACGATTCGGAAGAGATCGTGACGGTCCACACGCCGAATGCCCCGGTAGGTGCCTGACACGATTCGGAAGAGATCGTGACGGTCCACACGCCGAATGCCCCGGTAGGTGCCTGACACGATTCGGAAGAGATCGTGACGGTCCACACGCCGAATGCCCCGGTAGGTGCCTGACACGATTCGGAAGAGATCGTGACGGTCCACACGCCGGATGCCCTGGTAGGTGCCTGACACGATTCGGAAGAGGATACGGTCAAGATGTAGGAACTCTGCCGTCCGCTCATTCGTCTTCAGGACGAAGGAGGCTTTCTGCCGTGACCACGATTAGAACCGCGCCAGGCCGTTTCGGTGCCATGCTCATGGCACTGTTCGCCGGGCTGCTGGCCGTTTTCATGCTCGCCCCGGCGGCCCACGCCGCGGCGCCGGACCCCAGTGCGATCGTCTCGGAACTGAAGGACGGGGACCACTTCTACGCCGATCCCGCGGCGGGCCTGCCCGCCAACGCCGTCGATGCCATGCGCGGCGCGGCCGAGCAGACTTCCTCCGTCTACGTGGCGATGCTGCCCGACGGCTCGGTCACCAGCCAGTCCCAGGCGAGGACCCTGCTGAGCTCGCTCCTGAAGGGCGTCGGTTCCAAGTCGACGGTCCTGGTGATGAACGGCAGGACCCCGTTCGGCGTCACGAACATCAAGGGTGTCGACGTCGACGAGCTGCTCGGACGGGCCAAGGCCAACAGCCCGACCGACAGCGTGATCAACTTCGTCAAGCTGGCGGACGACGCGGCGTCGGGCGCCGGCGTGCCCGCCAACTCCTCCAGCTCCAGCTCCTCAAGCGGCTCCAGCACCGGCGTGCTGGTCGGCATCCTGGTGCTGGCCCTGGCCGGTGGTGCGGGCATCTTCCTCTACTCCCGCAAGAAGAAGAAGGATCGTGAGATCCGTGAGGCCGCCGAGCTGGCCGCGGTCAAGCAGACCGTGGACGAGGACGTCACCAAGTTCGGTGAGGAGATCACCGACCTCGACACCGACGTCAAGCTGCTCGGCGACGGCGCCGACCACCTGGAGGACTGGCAGCGCGCCCTGGACTCCTACGAGCGGGCCAAGGTGGAGCTCGCGGCGGTCAAGCGCCCCGACGAGTTCCGCGGCGTGACCACCGCGCTGGAGGAGGGCCGCTACGCCCTCGCCTGTGTGAAGGCGCGCGTCAACCACCAGCCGCTGCCCGAGCGGCGCTCCCCGTGCTTCTTCAACCCGCAGCACGGTCCCTCCGTCCGTGACGTGCGCTGGGCCCCGCCCGGCGGCGCGCTGCGCGACGTGCCCGCCTGCGCGGCCGACGCCGAGGCCGTCGATCGCGGCTTCGAGCCCCAGACCCGCGAGGTCATGGTCAACGGCCAGCGCCGCCCGTACTACGACGCGGGACCGGCCTACCAGCCCTACGCCTACGGCTACTACGGCGGCTTCGGCGACGTCATGACCGGCATGCTCGTCGGCACGATGATGGGCAGCATGCTGAGCGGCGGATTCGGTGGCTACGGCGGCTACGGCGCCGGCGCCGACAGCGGCACCGACTTCGGCGGTGGCGGCGACTTCGGCGGCGGCGGCTGGGGTGACTTCGGTGGCGGAGGCGACTTCGGCGGCGGAGACTTCGGCGGGGGCGACTGGTAGCCCCACCCACGGCAGTACGCCGAGCCGCACGACGATGGGCGCGCTTCCCCTTCGGGGGGCGCGCCCATCGGTGTCACCGGAGCCCGCCGCCGTATCCCCGGCCTCCCCTGCGCAGCCGGCCGTCGAGGGTGATCCCGGCCCCGACCCCGATCTCGCCGATGAGATAGACCAGGTTGGCCGTGCCGGCGGCGCCGGGAAAGGACCTCCGCGCGGGGACGAGGCCCGCGACTCCTACCTGAAGGTCCTGCGGGACAACGGCCGTGCTTAGCGACCACGCGAAGACCGGACCGGCGGGTGACCTGACCTCACCCGCCGGCACCGGCACCGGCACCTCCAAGGATGTCCGTAAAGGGGGGTCGAGGACAAGCCGGGCGCGCCCGCAACCCTTCGGATCGCGTCTGAAACGTGACTGGCAGCTGCTGCTGATGGCGCTGCCGGCGATCGGGCTGCTCATCCGGTTCCGCGGCTGACCTCGTCCACGGTTTCCGTACCGACAGGGGCTACGACGCGGACTGAGCACATGGGAATCCCCTGCCGCCGGCCATTGCCCGGCTGGGCCGGGCAATGGCCGAAGGAGTCAGTGGTCAGGCCAGAGCCCGGTGGCCGCCAGTGCCTCCTGCGGGGACGAGACGTACCTGACACCGGCGACCTGATGCCCCGCACGGTCAACCAGCCGCCAGCCGCCGAGCTGGACCACGGGGGCACGGCCGTGGCGCATCGCGAGCGCCAGTTCCGACAAGGTGCCCCACGATCCACCGACGACGATCACGGCATCACCCGAGTTGACGATGATGTTGTTTCGCGCCTCCCCGACGCCGGTCGGGATCACGATGGAAAGGTCCGGGTTGGCGTGCTCCCGGTCCGCTCGGGACAGGATGCCGACCACCGTCCCGCCCGCCGAGCGGGCACCGGACGCCACGGCGGCCATGACTCCCGTGTAACCACCGCAGATCACCACCGCACCGCGCTCCGCCAGCAGCCGGCCGATCTCGCGGGCATTGGACTCGTCCTCGCCGGTGCAGTCACGCGGACCGCAAACCGCTATCTGGATCGTCACGATGAGACCTTTCCAGCGGGTGGCGACCACCGGCCGGGGATCTCCAGAGCGAACCGAGCCGGTCGTACATCGACATCACGGCGGGCGAGGAACGTCGCCGCCGGCAGGACCGGCGGCGTCCGTCCTCCTCTCTCAGGCCCCCTTGGACAGGGCCGCGAACTCCTCGTCGGTCAGTTCGACGCCTGCGGCGGCGACGTTGTCCTCCAGGTGGGCGACCTTCGAGGTGCCGGGGATGGGGAGCATCACCGGGGAGCGCTTCAGCAGCCAGGCCAGAGCCAGCTGCGACGGGGTGACGCCGTGTGCCCTGGCCGCCTCGGCGAGCGGGCCGCCCTCCTCGGCCAGCTTGCCGGTGGCGAGCGGGAACCACGGGATGAAGCCGATGCCGTTGGCCTCGGAGTACTCCAGCAGCGGCTCGGCGTCGCGCTGGGCGAGGTTGTAGAGGTTCTGCACCGAGACGATCCTCGCGAACCTGCTCGCCTCCTCGACCTGCTCGACGCTGACCTCGCTGAGGCCGATGTGCCGGATCTTGCCCTCCTGCTGCAGCAGGGCGAGCTCCCCGACCTGGTCGGCGAGGGGCGCCTTCGCGTCGATGCGGTGCAGCTGGAACAGGTCGATCCGCTCCACGCCGAGGTGGCGCAGGCTCAGCTCGGCCTGCTGGCGCAGGTACTCGGGGCGGCCGACCGGGCGCCAGTCGTCGGGGCCCGACCGGGTGAGCCCCGCCTTGGTCGCGATGACCAGGTCCTCGGGGTAGGGGTGCAGCGCCTTCCTGATCAGCAGCTCGGAGACGAACGGGCCGTAGGAGTCGGCGGTGTCGATGAAGTCAACACCCAACTCGACGGCGCGACGCAGCACGCGGACCGCCTCCTCAGGGTCGCTCGGTTCTCCCCACACGCCTTTCCCGGTGAGCTGCATCGCCCCGTACCCCAGGCGGTTGACCGTGAGGTCGCCCCCGATCGCGAACTGGCCCGACGCCTCGGCGGGACGTTCCGTACTCGTCATGGTGTTCTCCTCATAATTGATCAAAATCACGGTTCGAAACGGCCACCGCGGCGTCTGGGCCGATGCTTCCCCTTGCAGCGCCCGTACCCGGAAAACCGCTTTCAACCACGTACGGCCGTGGCGGCCAGGATGAGCCCGATGAGCGTCGGGACGATACCCTCTCTGACCAACCCGCGATCACCCACCACCCGTACGGCTCCGGAACGGTCCTGTACGTCTCCACCCACCTGTCCGACGCCGCCTACGCCCGCCTGCTGGGCCTGGAAGTTCGTACGACGCGGCGACTGGCTCTTCGCGATCAACCACAGCGACCAGGAACACGAAGTGGATGGCCTGTGCCCGCCGCCCGGCGGTTTCGCCGAAGAACACGCGGCGACTCAGTGCCCTGATTGCTGCGCCCCTCACCGACCCCGGAGGGCCGGTGCTGGGACCAGATCGAGGCCGTCTACCGCCTGTATGAGTCCACGTTGCGATCCTCACCGACCCCGGAGGGCCGGTGCTGGCCGACCAGCTCGACCGCGACTTCCCCGATTTCGACCAGGTTGCAATCCTCACCGACCCCGGAGGGCCGGTGCTGGTCGTGTGCTGCCACACCCTGACTGCCTCCGTTGTCTTGTTGCGATCCTCACCGACCCCGGAGGGCCGGTGCTGGAAGTCGCGAGCGGTGCGGGGCTCGCCGCTGTGGTTGCGGTTGCGATCCTCACCGACCCCGGAGGGCCGGTGCTGGGCTACGACACGTTGCCCGAGGCCCAGGGCGAGTACCCGTTGCGATCCTCACCGACCCCGGAGGGCCGGTGCTGGTACGACCTCGGAGGCGGCGACGGCTGGAACATCCGCGTTGCGATCCTCACCGACCCCGGAGGGCCGGTGCTGGCCGTGATCGACACCAGCGGCATGACGACCTCCATGGTGGTTGCGATCCTCACCGACCCCGGAGGGCCGGTGCTGGATCAAGAGCATGCTGCACGCTCACATCGCTGACGAGGTTGCGATCCTCACCGACCCCGGAGGGCCGGTGCTGGCATGCATTGCTCCATGGGCTCCCCGTCCGGTCCCTGGTTGCGATCCTCACCGACCCCGGAGGGCCGGTGCTGGCGGTGCTGGCCGCTCTACCGGGGCACAACCCCCTGGCTGTGGGTCCTCACCGACCCCGGAGGGCCGGTGCTGGCGGTGCTGGGGAGCGGGGCAGCGGTGTGCCGTCCTGCGTGAAGAGCCTCACCGACCCCGGAGGGCCGGTGCTGGCGGTGCTGGGTGAGCACGTTGTTGCGGATCCGGGCCTTGGGGCCGGCTCACCGACCCCGGAGGGCCGGTGCTGGCGGTGCTGCCCTGCAAGGGCCGGGAGAGAGGCGACAGCGATGGTGGCTCACCGACCCCGGAGGGCCGGTGCTGGCGGTGCTGGGTTCTTGAGCTGGGATTTTAACCATTTCTCAACGAAGAAGCATCCGACAGGTGGGGAGAAATGCCCGATTGGTGTTGATTTCCGGTTCGGAACAGGTGGCGTGTCGCGGGCATACCGGAGGTTCCTAGATCACCAAGGGGCCTCGGGGGTCAATGGCCCGTCTGATGCCCAGGTGTTCGACGTCGTCCAGCGCCTGGGCGGGGAGGCGGTAGATGCGCACCGTGTCGCTGCTGTGATCGATGGTATGGGTAAGAGCTGCGACCAGGCGGAGCTTGTCCGCCTCGGAGCACACGATTTCGAAGACCGATTTCTGGACGCGGTGGCCGTAACCCTCGCAGATCTTCGCGACCCGGCGCAGCCGTGCCTGCCCCTCCTTTGTGATGGTCTCCACGTCGTAGGTCACCAGCAAGTCCATGTCAGTTCACAGTCCATGGGAGGTATTCATCCAGATCACCGCGCAGGTGTCGGGCCAGCAGCCGGGCCTGAATGAGGGGCAGAAGTGCGGCGGGCACCTCGCGTTGCAGGTGAGCATGTGGCCAGGTCCGTTGGCGGCTGGTCTGCCAGGCGTTCAGGACGGTACGCCGGGCGTTGTCGGTGAGACGGACCACGTCCCCGGGTAGGCGTTCGAAGTCGCCTTCGCTGAGCTCTTTGCGGTTGAGCATGGTCATGACGAGCCTGTCGGCCAGCAGCGGCCTGAACTCCTCCATCAGGTCCAGCGCCAGAGCGGGCTTTCCTGGCCGTACGCCGTGCAGGAACCCGATGTAGGGATCAAGTCCAGCCTGTTCCAGGGCTCCATGGACCGCGACGCGCAACATGCCGTACAGAAATGACAGCAGGCAGTTGACCGGGTCGGCCGGAGGGCGGCGGGTACGTTGGAAGGGCGTGGCGGCGCTGGGACACATCGCGGGCAGGGCTGCGAAGTAGTCACGGGCGGCCATGCCCTCGGTACCCATCAGGACCGAGATGTCATCGGCTTGGCCCGTTTGGGTCAGCGCGACGGCGTTGCGCTCGGCGGCTGCGCGAAGAGTGCTCTGTTTGGCGCCGCTGGCGTCCCGAGCGGCACGGAGGAGCACCTGCCGGCTGTTGTGGATCTTTCCGGCGACCATGCGCTGAGCGATGGAAAGCCGCCAGGCTTCATCGTCATGGGCACGATGTTGGGAGCGGCGCAGCAGTGGGTTCCCCGCTGTGGGGCCACACACGCGGGCGCGGAAACGTCCGAAGCCGGTCAGCCAGCTGATACTGCGACGGTCATCGGCGCAGCGCAGCAGCAGATCATCGGTGATGGTGACGCCGCCGAACAACACCAGATGGTCGATGCGCGCGAGCGGCAGAATCTTACGGCCGGGCTGGTCGGGGTGAACCACTCGGAGGGTGTCGTTTTCCAGGTGCAGGCTGCTACCGGGCGTCTGGACGTACAGGGTGTTGAGGAGTTCAGTCACGCCAGGTTCCCAACGGACGGATTTCAAAAGGGGTGGTGGTCCGGTGCGATGTGTGGGTGAGTTCGGGCATGCAGTCATCGCGGAGCGAGCAGCGACGGCAACGGCGGTCGTTGTGGGCGGGAGGGAGCCTGTCCTGGAGCAGGAGATCACGCATTGCGACAGTGGCTTCGAGGGTACGAGTGATCAGTTCAGGGGTGATAGGTATCTGGTGGCGACGACGGTCGGCGGCGGAGTAGATGTAGCCCTCGGGTACGGCGTAGCCGGCTTCCGCCAGGCAGACGGCCTGACCTGCGAGTTGGAGGTCGGCCGGCCCCTGAGGATGGTAGGGGCCGACCTTGTACTCCACGGGTGTGGCGTGGTCGCCTTCGATCTCCACCAGGTCGCAGACACCGTGCAGGCCGTGAACACGGCTGCGGACCGGCAGAGAACGCACCAGGGCCACACTGCGCCGCCGACGGGTACCCGGTAGGTCGACGACGGCGTGTGCGAGTTCGCCGCGTACGGTGTCGACGTTGTCGGTCCAGGTGGCCTCGACGTGGATCAAGGCCGCCTGGCGTCGGCAGTAGGTCAGGTGTTCCAGCGCCGACAGCGGGATGCTGACCAGTTCCGCGCTCCCGTCATCGGTGGTCAGGGCCACAGATCCACTGCTGTCCAGAAGGTGACGCCTTCTGGCAGGTCGTCGTTGGCGATGACGCGCCGGTAGTCGGTGTAGTGGCGCGGCGGCTTTTCAGTGTCGGAACGCTCCACCCGGATGCGGCTGGAAAGGGCCGCCGCGGGTGCCACGCCGAGGGCGTTGGGGTGGCTGTAGACGTACAGGCCGCACAGTCTCATCTCTCCGCGTGCGGCGGAGCGGTCATGGTCGAACATCAGGGTCAGGGCCGTCCACAGGGTTTGCAGGTCTTCGCCGGTGACGCCGGTCTTGGCCGCGCGTCCAGCGGAGTAGAAGGCGTGGGCTCGGTAGAGCCCGTAGGGAAGGGTCCATTTGGAACCCATCTCGGTGCGCTTACCCGAGTCGAGGTCTTCTTGCCGAGTAGGGGTGACGCGGGTGATGGCGTTGTCACTGGGCAGTACCGGGTCCAGACTGCGTGCGAAGGTGAACTGCAGGGGGCCGCGTACCTGTCCCGCTCCGGCGGTTTTGCTTCCCTCTTCCTTCTTGCCGGTACTGAGCACCGCGCCGAACAGGCGGATGTCAACATAGCGGTCACACAGCCAGCGCTGCTGTTCCTCGGTCGTGCCCTTGGTGATGGTGCGGGCCTGCTCGATGCGCGGGTTGAGGGCGTGTCCGGCTTCGACGAAGATGCCGTAGCGATCGTCTGCGGGCTTGATCTGGGGAATGACGTCGCGGATCTTGCGCTTGAGCGCGACATCGGTGACCAGGCCCTGGCCGGTCTCGTCGTCGGTGCGTGGCTGGTTACCCGCGTCCGGGTCGCCGTTGGGGTTGCCGTCGGTGACGTCAAACAGCAACACGATGTCGTGCCGGACGGCCGGGTCCAGGTGTGCGCTCATGCGCGAGCTCCTTCTTGCGGGTCGAGCTGCTGGTTGGAGGTTTTGGCTGCTTTGCTGGCGATACGCTCGGCTCGGGTGGTGGCGCGCTGGTGGTGGTAGCCCAGGATGAAGGCCGCCTGGTCGGCCAGGACTGCGCCGTGCGGGACGCCCCCGGCGACTACCAGCTGGGAGAACAGATCGTCCAGGGTCTCTTGGGCGCGCTGGGCCCAACCGGGCTGGTCGCGGCGCAGTCGTTTGAGCCAGGCACGCGCGTCTTTTCGGCCGGCGACCAGAGCGACGGCGGGGCTGGTCACCGCTCGGCTGAAATAGCGGTCGGTGAAGGTGACGTTGGGGGCGTCGTCACCGCCCGCGCGAGAGGCCGAGAGTTGCACGTCTTCGAGAACGGCGAAGAGCCGACCGGCCAGGTAGGACGGCTGATGATGATCGGGATTGAGCAAGGGCATGTATGCCTCCGGATGGGAGATACCGGGTCGCCGGACCAGTGCCAGGCGCAGCAGGGCCGCGCGTTCGGTGTCCAGGCGGCCATCGGCTCGGATTCGGTGGACCACGTGGGCCAGCAGCTTGGGCGGCAACGGTTTGTTCAGCAGGGCGGCGCGAAGCAGTCCTTGATACAGGCCGTCGGGGCGATCGGCTCCGGAGGCACCGAAGGCGGCATATATTTTGCGGTCGCCCAGCCAGCGGCCACCGGCCAACGCCATCCTGCCAAGCCCGGTGTGGCGAACCTCTCCGGTCCAGGCATCGGTGATCGCGTGGTCGGTGAACCAGGCCGCAAGGTTGTCCTGGATATCAGCCAGGGGCAGTTCGATCCAGTCGCGGACCATGACCCGTGAGACGTTGCCCCCGATGGTGACCGCGCAGAAGGTGCTCAGGTCCTCCTGAGTCAGTGGGGCCGCCTGCCTGCCGCGTGCTGCGGCGCCCAGGATGCGGGCCACCTGTTCGGGGTGAGCACGAGGGTCGTCCAGCGGATCCAAGGTGAGGTCGCTCTCTCCGGTGACCCACCAGGCCAGGCGAGTGTTCTGCCCGGTCAGCGCGCTTCTCCACTGATGGTCCAGCAGGCTTTCCAGCGCACCCATCGCCGCCAGACCGCACTGTACGCAGATCGGAGTGTGGGTGAGTTGCTCCTGCAGGGCGAAGCCGTGGGTGGCCTTGTTCACGCTGACCAGGGACGCGCTCTGACTTGCTTGTGGCACCAGCCTCGCGGGTAACTGCTGGGGAATGGTTTTCAGCAGTTTCCCCATGCTGCCACAGACCAGGCAGAGCCCACTGTTTCCTAAACCTTTTCGCGAATAAGCCACCGTGTCCCAGAACTGGTGGGCCGATTCGGTCTCGTGCAGGAAGACACCCCCAGGTACCGAATCATCATGGATCCGTACCAAGATCAGGTCTCCCCGGCCCCACCCTTCCTGCTCGGTGAACCGCTCAACATGTCCCTCGGTCAGGAAGCGGTGCAGTGTATGCGCGGGAGAGTCAGGATCAGATTTCACCCACTGGTCAGTCAGGTCGATGAATGCCTGATGGGCTTTGGCCACCCGATCAGGTTTGGCAACTTTGGCGATCCAGCCCAGCAGGTATTCCGGGTTGTCCAAGGCAACCTTCGGTTCGATGCCCACAGTTTTGGTGATCGAGGGCACCACGTACTCGACGCCGTTCTTACGCAGCGGATCGCCAGGGTCGACCAAGGGCGTCAGCGTGGGCGACAGCGGAGAACCATCGGCCCGCAGTTCCAGGATCCATTGGGCTTTCTGTGCTCTGTAGAACGGCGGTGGCGATATCAAGCGGTCTCTGGCGTACTCCACCAGGCGTGCCAGCAGCATCAGCCACCGCCGGTCGAGACCGCTGGGACGTGGATTCCGCGTTCAGGCACGTACAGCACACCATTGTCGAGTCGGGCGGTGAACCACTCCATCTGGATCGGTGGCCCGAAATGGATGGTGTGCAGCATCACCCCCAGATCCTCGGTCCGGTTGATCGGCGGTGTGTCGTCGGGATCGCCGAAGTCCGCGCTGAACTCCTTGGTGCCCAGGAACGGCTGGTGGAAGCAGGAGCCTCGGGTAACCCTGCGCCGGAACTGGTCCCGGTAGGCTGCGGCGTTCTTGTTGGCCTGCGTACCGGCCTCGATATGGGCGTGGATCCGATAGGCCACATCACGCAGGCACACAGCGTTGCGTTGGTCCCGATTGGCGGCGGTGTCCACCCGATCCCCGCGCAGCGCCCCGGCCATCGACACCACCTGATGGGTCTCGTTGCGCCGGATGGTGAACTGTTTGATCGGTTTGAGCACTTCGACGGCCACCACCCGGTAGCGCATCTGCGGCTTCCAGAAGATCGCCTCCAGCACTCCCCTGGCGGCAGTCGGTGTCATCACCGGATAGGTCAGCCGCTCGGCCTTCAACTCCGGCCGCGAGAACAACGCGGCCTCACCCGCGACCTGCACCACCACCGGAGGTGAACCGTCAGAGGAGCGCGGCAACTGTAATGAGGGTTTGACCGTGTTCAACAGATGAACTCCTCGGTGCGGGGGTCGAGTTCGATACCGGTGTGAGAGTCGTAGTCGCCGATCCACTCGGCAAGAGAGCCGGCGCGTCCGGGCTCACCAATGATTGGTTTCATCAGGGCGACCACTCCGGGCTTTCGCAGTGCGGAGGGGTGCACGGTGGTCACGTACGGCTGAAGCAGTCGCAGGTCGGCCCCGTCGGGGCGGGCGGCGGTACGAACCCGTTCCACGACCTGATCGATGAGTTCCCGCTGCTCCTCATCGACCGCTCCTCGTGAGGTCACCACGCTGACACCGTCATCGGTGATCATACGGAAGGCATAGCGGCGATCACGGATACCGGTGACAGGGTCGGCCGGCCCGTCGGTCACAGCGGGGAAGTCCAGAATGCCTCTGGCGTCCTGAATTCGCTGACCGGCGCTGCGTGAATCCTCCAGGTTCAGTGCGCCGTACACCGACCGGTAGTAGCCGCGTAGCGCAGCGAGATTGTCGGGATCGGCCTTGCCTGGACCGAAATACAGGCGGGTGGCAGCCAGCAGGGTTTTGTATGCCTGTGGATGGCCGGCGTCCTCGGGATCAACAATGACCACCTTTCCCAGGCCGAGCAGATTGCCTTCACGGTTGGCTCGTCCCGCCGCCTGAAGCAAGGAATCCGCCGGCGCCATGACCCGGTAGACGAGGGGAAAATCGACATCGACCCCGGCCTCGATCAGCTGCGTCGACACCAGAAGAACCGGCATCCCCTCAGCTAACCGAGTACGGACCGTTTCGAGCACGCGGCGCCGATGTGCGGCGCACATCCGGGTCGACAGGTGCCAGGCCACACCCTCGGGAACCTGCGTACGCCAGATGTTGAACACCGTACGGGCGTCGGCGGTGGTGTTGACCACGACCAGCGCCTGCTCCTGGGCGGCCGCCTCATCGGCGAGTTCGTCCAAGGTGGGGCTGGGATCGATTCGCCAGTCGAATTCGACTCGCCGCAACCGGGATACCAGCGCGGCGGGATCAGCAACGATCTCGGTCGCCGGAAGGGTTTCGAAAGGACTCAGGTGCCAGAAGTCCGGCTGGGTGGCCGAGGTGAGGAGCACGGTCGTCCCGAAGTGGTCGACCAGCGTTCGAAGGGCGTCCAGAATCGGCACCAGCATCTGGTGCGGTAGTGATTGAACTTCGTCCAGCACGATCACCGCTCCCGCCAGCCGGTGCAGTCGGCGCATGGCAGCGGGTTTCCGGTCGAACAAAGCCTCGAACAGCCGGACGGTGGTCGTCACCACGAACGGAGCGTCCCAGTTTTCCGCGGCCAGACGTGCCCAGCGGTTGGACGGTTCGTCCAGATTGACCCCGCTGTGATGCTCCAGCACGACCTGTGCCCCCTGCGAGGTCTCCAGCAAACTCCGGTAAACACCGGCGTTCTGCTCAGTGATCGTCAAAAAGGGGACCGCCACGATCACTCGGCGATGTCCGCGCAGAGCGGCGTGGTGTAGCGCGAATCCTCCGGCCGAGATGGTCTTGCCCACCCCCGTGGGTGCGGCCAGCCGGAAAACGCCGGGCTTGGCAGCAGCGGCACGTACGCATGCTCGATAGACCTCCTCCCGCTCGGCATCAATGACGGAGCGGACGAGACGATCTTCCAACAGAGCTGTACGTCTCTTCTCGAACCGATCACGTAAATATCCGAAATCAGCGTCGGGGCGTACGACAGGACCGGAGGCATCCGCGAAATGGGCGGCGGTGTCCAGGAAATCCGCATCGCACAGCGCGCTGAAAGTCAGCCGCAGTGCCATCTCTCGCACCAGCGGTTGCCTCCATGCCGGGGGGATCACCACGCGATCGGTATTGTCCAACTCCGGGAGTATTCCGCTTTCCAGCACAGCGAGTGCATCGGATTCCCGGTCGCGATCCGCTTTCGTCGGGTTGTCCAATCGCTCGCGCAACGCCTGCGGATCCACGAGCCCACCATGATGACCGGCGATCGCCAGAGCAAAGGACCCCAGCCCTCGCTCCCGGGCCATGCGGGCACCCAATGTCTTGTGATCGATGCCCACCGGGCGCCCGGTTCCCGACACCTCTGCCAGGCGTTCCTGCCAGTCACACGAGGCCTTGCCGCAATCGTGCAGCAGGCCAAGCCACCAGGCGATGCGCTCTCCGCCGAACCTCTCAGCGAAGCGGGCCGCCAACTCCGCCGTACCCCGTAGGTGATCGGTCAGCAGATGCCAGTTCCGTAGCCGGTCACTCTCACTATGAGCAAAAACCACAATGATCCTCAGCTAACACCTTCACATCCCTACCTGGGAAAACAACCGGTTCACCATACTGAGCCGATCATAAGTTTTGGGACTATCGGCGTTATGCGCCGATGTAGGTCAGGTGCGGGTCGGTGAAGAAGGCCCGGACGATGTCGGGGCGTTTCTGTAGCCGGTGCATGCCGCTGTGCATGGCCGCGGCCAGTTCGTGTTCATCGGCGACCGCCTCACGAGCCACCCGGGCCTTGATGTTTTGGTTGACCCACTCATCAGGGTTGAGATCGGGGGCGTAGGCGGGCAGGAAGAACAAGCGCAACCGGCCGCCGGTACGTGCGATGAAATCACGCACCGCGGCGGCGGTGTGGATCGAGGAGCCGTCGACGACCAGGAAGATCGGCCCGATGACGGTGCGCAGCAGCTGCGCGCAGAACCCGAGAAACGCCCAGCGGTCCATCGAGCCGTGCCACAGCCGGTAGCGCAGCGTGCCGTCCGCGGCGACCGCCGAGAACATCTTCACCGACCGGCGCTGCGCCCCGGCGCACACCACCGGGGTCTGTCCGATCAGTCCCCAGGTGGTCCCGGCGCGGTGATCGACGCGCATGCTCATCTCATCGGCGAACAACACCAGCGCCCCCCGTGCCCGGGCCAGGCGACAGATCTGCGGCAACAGCACCGTCGTCCACCGGGTGACGGCCGCCGGATCACGCCGCCATGCCCGATAGGCCGGGCGTTGCGGCGACAGGCCCAGCCCGCGCAGCAACCTCCCGGCCGCCGCCACCGACAAACCGATCCCGAACCAGGCCGCGATCACCAACGCCACCAGCGCCCGCGTCCACAATGCCACCGCCGTCCCCAGTACCTGACGGGGGGTGACATCACGCACCACCGCCTTGACGCTCTGCTCCTGCCCAGGCGTCAGCCGCCGCGGCCGACCCGGCGCCTTCTTGATCCGCAGCGCCTCGTCACCACCTGCCCGGGCCTGGCGTTTCCACCGAAACACCGACTCACGGCCCACCCCCAGCGCCTCGGCCACCCGATCCGGTGACATGCCCTCCTCCAGCAACCGGAGGGCGAAAACCTTCTCCTCGAACGTCGCTCTGCGACCTTTTCTCGCCATACCCCCAGCATGCGCCTGCCGGAACTCGATCTCCCACCGCTACCCAACACGTACCAAAACTTACGATCGGCTCAGTAACAGGAAAAGGAGGCGTTAACCACGCCAAAGCAGAACATGAAAACTATTCAGTACACCACATCCGACAATTGCGACTTATATTTATAAATATGACAAAATAGACATAAAGCGCAAACCCGAAAACCATGGTGAGAGGGCGATTAAATTTCCCGATAATTCACGTTCCCCCCGCCAAAAATCATGGGAGTCATGGGAAATATGTGTTCGAAGAGCCGTACACGCAGGCCGCCGACAGAGCTTACGATCACGAAGACGCGAGTCGAACCGGTGGCGATTATCGTGGAGGACCACGACCAGGCCATCGAGTTCTTCGCCAACGCCCTGGGCTTCGAGTTGGTCGAGGACTCGCCGTCGTTGACGAACAATGGTCGCCCGAAGCGGCGGGTCGCGGTCCGGCCGGCGTGGTGACGGTCCTAAATATGCCGTTGCGATCCTCACCGACCCCCGGGGGGTCGGTGCTGGCCGCCTACCCGGGCGTGCACCTGATGTTCCGGGTCCCGTTGCGATCCTCACCGACCCCGGAGGGTCGGTGCTGGTCTGTGGACGAGGGCGGGACGGCGGGCGCCGTGGCGGTTGCGATCCTCACCGACCCCGGAGGGTCGGTGCTGGGGGCGGGGTCTGCTCGACACCGGTCAGAACCTCGGGGCGTTGCGATCCTCACCGACCCCGGAGGGTCGGTGCTGGCCGGCCGACCGCCGGCCGGAGGCGACATCCCACAGCCGTTGCGATCCTCACCGACCCCGGAGGGTCGGTGCTGGGTTGTCCTCAACGCCGGTCACCGCGACCAACGCCACGTTGCGATCCTCACCGACCCCGGAGGGTCGGTGCTGGGCCCGCCGCGACCCGCTCAAGGTGGCGTTGTCCTGGTTGCGATCCTCACCGACCCCGGAGGGTCGGTGCTGGTCAGCTTCCGCCTGGCCTTCCGGACGCGCTTGGGCTCGTTGCGATCCTCACCGACCCCGGAGGGTCGGTGCTGGCCGAAGGACATCGCCCAGTGAGCATCACCCGCACGGAGTTGCGATCCTCACCGACCCCGGAGGGTCGGTGCTGGTACCTGCTGCGCGCCTTCGAGGTGTCCGACATCGTGTTGCGATCCTCACCGACCCCGGAGGGTCGGTGCTGGCAGGGCGAGGTCGCCAAGCAGCGCGACCGCGCCGAGTTGCGATCCTCACCGACCCCGGAGGGTCGGTGCTGGGCGAAGCCTGGCGGGGTGTTGAAGGAGGAGCCCCTGTTGCGATCCTCACCGACCCCGGAGGGTCGGTGCTGGCTCGAAGTTCGAGTTACTCCCCCTGGGGACCTGCAAGTTGCGATCCTCACCGACCCCGGAGGGTCGGTGCTGGCCCCGAGCAGGTGTCGGCCGCTGCTCTCGCCCGTTGGGTTGCGATCCTCACCGACCCCGGAGGGTCGGTGCTGGGGGACACCCCCGGCCGGGAAACCGTCCGGGAGATCGGTTGCGATCCTCACCGACCCCGGAGGGTCGGTGCTGGGGTCCAGCGTTGCGCGCTCTGGCCTGCCTGTAGTCACGTTGCGATCCTCACCGACCCCGGAGGGTCGGTGCTGGGGACAGCGGAGCGTACGAAGTCGAGATGTCCGCACCGTTGCGATCCTCACCGACCCCGGAGGGTCGGTGCTGGACCCCGGCCCCGCGCGGTCGAGCTGGTCGAGGTACCCGTTGCGATCCTCACCGACCCCGGAGGGTCGGTGCTGGGTCAGCGCCGGTGATCTTGATGCAGCAGTCACGGCAGTTGCGATCCTCACCGACCCCGGAGGGTCGGTGCTGGTATCTGGAGGCTTACGGCTCCAAGCAGCTCCCGGCGTGGTTGCGATCCTCACCGACCCCGGAGGGTCGGTGCTGGTCTACACCCGGATCACACTCCTCACCGACGGCCCGGTTGCGATCCTCACCGACCCCGGAGGGTCGGTGCTGGGTGCCCGCCCGGCCCGCATTTCCCCCGACCACCACAGTTGCGATCCTCACCGACCCCGGAGGGTCGGTGCTGGTGGAACTCAGCGTCACCCAGTTCGCCATCCGCGTCGCCGTTGCGATCCTCACCGACCCCGGAGGGTCGGTGCTGGCCCCGTTGATCAGGCGCCGTCCTTCGTGCTCAGAGACCGTTGCGATCCTCACCGACCCCGGAGGGTCGGTGCTGGCATAGGCTGCCCGCCCCTGCGCATGCGACGTGGCTAGTTGCGATCCTCACCGACCCCGGAGGGTCGGTGCTGGAAAGTCTGGTCGCTCCGGTGGCATCCGGAGGTCGAGGTTGCGATCCTCACCGACCCCGGAGGGTCGGTGCTGGCGCGAGACTCTCGCGTCATGGGCAACGGCTAAGCGGGAGGTTGCGATCCTCACCGACCCCGGAGGGTCGGTGCTGGTGCCCCCTCCACACCCCAGCCGCACTCGCCGGCCAACCCGTTGCGATCCTCACCGACCCCGGAGGGTCGGTGCTGGTCGGTGCGGTGTCGCGCAGCAGGGAGAGAGCCTCAGGTTGCGATCCTCACCGACCCCGGAGGGTCGGTGCTGGTTGTAGCGGCATGGAATTGGAGACCGGATTCCGTGGTTGCGATCCTCACCGACCCCGGAGGGTCGGTGCTGGTCCAACCCCGGATTCGCCAACGCGCGTGCGGAGCTGAAGTTGCGATCCTCACCGACCCCGGAGGGTCGGTGCTGGTCAGGCGAAGATCAGCGCCGGGGTGCCGGTGCCGCAGTTGCGATCCTCACCGACCCCGGAGGGTCGGTGCTGGCTATCGATTCGATCCCTCACCGCTCACCCTTCCTATCGTTGCGATCCTCACCGACCCCGGAGGGTCGGTGCTGGTCGACCGCGCCGCGTCGTCGTTCTCTCCAGTACCGCTGTTGCGATCCTCACCGACCCCGGAGGGTCGGTGCTGGCAGCGGTGACCATCACCTCAGCTCGGAACCAAGCATCTGTTGCGATCCTCACCGACCCCGGAGGGTCGGTGCTGGAACCATCGCCCGGCGCCGGTCGGCTCGTCATACACTGTTGCGATCCTCACCGACCCCGGAGGGTCGGTGCTGGCACCTCCTCCTCTTCTACCCGCGCGCCATCCGGCAGGGTTGCGATCCTCACCGACCCCGGAGGGTCGGTGCTGGTACGGGGGCCGTACGGGCAGGTCCAGCGGCGTACACGTTGCGATCCTCACCGACCCCGGAGGGTCGGTGCTGGAGGCCGGCGCGGCCGGAGTGGAGACCGGTGGCAGCAGTTGCGATCCTCACCGACCCCGGAGGGTCGGTGCTGGCAGCTGCCAGGAGTAGACGGTGCCGCCGCCCATCTTGTTGCGATCCTCACCGACCCCGGAGGGTCGGTGCTGGCGCCGGAGGAGAGCAGGTCGGTCCGTTCAGTCAGGTTGCGATCCTCACCGACCCCGGAGGGTCGGTGCTGGCACCTGGCCGCCTCGGATGTCGCGGAGGATGTCGGCGTTGCGATCCTCACCGACCCCGGAGGGTCGGTGCTGGGAGTCGTCCTCCTTCGTCGACTCGAGGGTCTCCTTGTTGCGATCCTCACCGACCCCGGAGGGTCGGTGCTGGCCGCCGACCAGTCGGTGTAGTAGGTGGTGGCGTTCGGGTTGCGATCCTCACCGACCCCGGAGGGTCGGTGCTGGGTTCTGGGCGGCGGCGGCCTTGTCCTTCAGGCCAGTGTTGCGATCCTCACCGACCCCGGAGGGTCGGTGCTGGAGGCCGAGAAGGAGGCGTGATGGAGGAGAAGCCCGAGTTGCGATCCTCACCGACCCCGGAGGGTCGGTGCTGGGTGCTTCTGGTCGGCGCTGACCCCGGGGGAGCTCACCTGTTGCGATCCTCACCGACCCCGGAGGGTCGGTGCTGGTCTCCTCTCCGACGATAGGAGAGGAGATCATCAGGGCGTTGCGATCCTCACCGACCCCGGAGGGTCGGTGCTGGTTGGCCGTGTCGACCAGCAGCGGCGCGTTGTCGTCCTGGTTGCGATCCTCACCGACCCCGGAGGGTCGGTGCTGGTCATGACGGCGTTCGCTGTCATCGTTCCCGAGAAGAGGTTGCGATCCTCACCGACCCCGGAGGGTCGGTGCTGGGCGTTCGCGACGGGCGAGGTCGGGAGCTTCGATCGAGTTGCGATCCTCACCGACCCCGGAGGGTCGGTGCTGGTCGATGGGCGCACCCCGGATCACTAGCTACGGGTTGAGTTGCGATCCTCACCGACCCCGGAGGGTCGGTGCTGGCCGCGCAGGGTCCGTGTGTCGCTGCCGTTGCGCATGTTGCGATCCTCACCGACCCCGGAGGGTCGGTGCTGGCCCGCCCCCAGCTCCACCACCGGTCCCGTGCCACAGTTGCGATCCTCACCGACCCCGGAGGGTCGGTGCTGGACGCGCGTGCTCGGATGCGTCCGGGCCGGGGAGCGAAGTTGCGATCCTCACCGACCCCGGAGGGTCGGTGCTGGTGCTGTCGGCGGCCACCGACCTGGAGAGCGAGGCGAAGTTGCGATCCTCACCGACCCCGGAGGGTCGGTGCTGGCCCACCCCGCCCGACCCGGCGGCGGGCAGGCGCCCGGTTGCGATCCTCACCGACCCCGGAGGGTCGGTGCTGGCCCGCAAGTCGCCCTGGCCGAGATCCGTGCGATGAGCGTTGCGATCCTCACCGACCCCGGAGGGTCGGTGCTGGGATGCCGTCAGCGGCCGGGCGCATGGCCCTGGTCGAGTTGCGATCCTCACCGACCCCGGAGGGTCGGTGCTGGCCTCACTCCCGAAGGCCGTCTTCTGCTCACAACCCATGTTGCGATCCTCACCGACCCCGGAGGGTCGGTGCTGGCGGTTTGACCTCCTCGACCCCGCGGCTTCCGCCCTGGTTGCGATCCTCACCGACCCCGGAGGGTCGGTGCTGGTCTCTTCCAGCTCGGCGGTGAGGCGGCCGCGGCCACGGTTGCGATCCTCACCGACCCCGGAGGGTCGGTGCTGGCCGAGCCGAGACGGCAGGCAAAGCACGCTTCCCGCAGGTTGCGATCCTCACCGACCCCGGAGGGTCGGTGCTGGCCCAAGCAAACGGCTGGCCGTAGCGAGCACATCATCGTTGCGATCCTCACCGACCCCGGAGGGTCGGTGCTGGAACACCAATTCCATGCGCTGGTCCGCCGCACTTGATGTTGCGATCCTCACCGACCCCGGAGGGTCGGTGCTGGAAGCCCCTGATTGGGCGGCCGAGGGTGCTAAATGTTTGTGTTGCGATCCTCACCGACCCCGGAGGGTCGGTGCTGGCCTAAGCAACCGGACATCCTGGCTGGCCTCGAAGAAGTTGCGATCCTCACCGACCCCGGAGGGTCGGTGCTGGACCGAATGGTCAGACGGCTGGAAACGTCGACAGGACGGTTGCGATCCTCACCGACCCCGGAGGGTCGGTGCTGGCCCCGGTAGTTGGGCGTCGGCATCCGGGTCTCCTGTTGCGATCCTCACCGACCCCGGAGGGTCGGTGCTGGGTGAACCGCGACACGGCCCGAGTGCCGGCCGATGACGTTGCGATCCTCACCGACCCCGGAGGGTCGGTGCTGGACCCGCCCCCAGCTCCACCACCGGTCCCGTGCCACAGTTGCGATCCTCACCGACCCCGGAGGGTCGGTGCTGGAGGCACGCAGACGCCCCCGGTGTCGAGGGTGAAGTGCGTTGCGATCCTCACCGACCCCGGAGGGTCGGTGCTGGACGGGCACCCGGTCACCAAAGTCGGCGCCGGGCAGGTTGCGATCCTCACCGACCCCGGAGGGTCGGTGCTGGCAAGGAGTGCCAGCGTGAACACCATGGTGGTTGACGTTGCGATCCTCACCGACCCCGGAGGGTCGGTGCTGGCAGCATCATCCCTGACCAGCTCCCCACCCACGGCCTCGTTGCGATCCTCACCGACCCCGGAGGGTCGGTGCTGGCCTCGATGAGGTACGCCGTACCTGCCGACAAGCCGACGTTGCGATCCTCACCGACCCCGGAGGGTCGGTGCTGGCCCGCCCCAGGGCGGTGCGACAACCGCCCAGCCGGGGTTGCGATCCTCACCGACCCCGGAGGGTCGGTGCTGGCTTGATGCGCGCGCCGCGGCGTGCGGCCTCGGCCAGGTTGCGATCCTCACCGACCCCGGAGGGTCGGTGCTGGAGCCGTTCCCGGTGTTCCCACCCACGGCCGTTACCGGGTTGCGATCCTCACCGACCCCGGAGGGTCGGTGCTGGGTCCAGGACCAAGCCCGTCAGCTTCGCCCGACCGCGGTTGCGATCCTCACCGACCCCGGAGGGTCGGTGCTGGGTGGCTTTCGTGCGACGGGGGCGTGATGGGGTTTCAGTTGCGATCCTCACCGACCCCGGAGGGTCGGTGCTGGCGCGCATTCGCCGACCGGCGGGCCAAAGTGCGCGAGTTGCGATCCTCACCGACCCCGGAGGGTCGGTGCTGGTTGGCGGTCAGGGACGGCCAGCCGTTCAGTCCCTCGTGGTTGCGATCCTCACCGACCCCGGAGGGTCGGTGCTGGGGGAGGCCCTGGCCGGCGGGAGTCACGATCCCATGGTTGCGATCCTCACCGACCCCGGAGGGTCGGTGCTGGACCGGCCCCCAGGCCGCATGCCCGGACGCCTGGTCGCCGTTGCGATCCTCACCGACCCCGGAGGGTCGGTGCTGGTCGCGCTCGGCGCCGCGCTGGACCCGGCCACCGAATTCAGTTGCGATCCTCACCGACCCCGGAGGGTCGGTGCTGGGGGGCGGACGCGGGTGTGCTCGCGCCGCTTGTCGCCGTTGCGATCCTCACCGACCCCGGAGGGTCGGTGCTGGGTCGAGGCGTTCATTGCTGCGGGCTTCCTCACCGCCGTTGCGATCCTCACCGACCCCGGAGGGTCGGTGCTGGGGGGCGGACGCGGGTGTGCTCGCGCCGCTTGTCGCCGTTGCGATCCTCACCGACCCCGGAGGGTCGGTGCTGGAAGGATCTTCACTTCCTCGGTGCGCAGCAGTTCGAGGTTGCGATCCTCACCGACCCCGGAGGGTCGGTGCTGGAAGACGATCGAGTCGCTCGCATTCGACAACCGCCCCGTTGCGATCCTCACCGACCCCGGAGGGTCGGTGCTGGAGGCGGGGCTTGAGTGGTGTCCGGGGTGTCGACGTCGTTGCGATCCTCACCGACCCCGGAGGGTCGGTGCTGGGAGGACGCCGACGTGGAAGACACCTACGACCTTGAGGTGTTGCGATCCTCACCGACCCCGGAGGGTCGGTGCTGGCGTTCTTGAGCTGGGATTTTAGTCTTTTTCGGGGGAGAGACGTCCAGCAGGCAGGGAAAAATGTCTGATTGCTGATGATTTCCGGTTCGGAACAGGTGGCGTGTCGCGGGCATACCGGGGGTTCCTAGATCGTTAAGAGGCCGAGGGAGGTAACGGCCCGCGTGATACCTATGTCCGGCATCGTCAAGTACCTGAGCAGAGAGATGGCAGGTGTGCATCGCAACACCTTCATGACCTCCCCTGCTCATGGTGAACAGGAAAGTTTCTGCTGTCTTGCCGACTCTCGGATTAGGTCACAGTGGTGTACTCCGAATGCTTCAAGCAGGTGGCGCCGTACCGTGTCTGAAATCTGGGCGTTACTACGGTGGGTCGGATAGGACGGTGCCGGTCTCGGCGATGAGTCCGGCTGGGAGTCCGGGCTGGTATTTCATGAGCTTAAACCAGTTCTTGATCAGAGTGGTGAGTTGGCCGAAAACTCAGCGGGGGAAGCGGCGCCCCGTCGGTCAAGCCTGGCATGCGGGACGTTGAATCGAATGATGTCTATCTCACGACCTCAAGAGCCAGAACTTCACGAAATTCGCCAATGGCCGGACGGTTTCGCTGGTCGGGGGGAACAGCGCGCAGCAGCATCCGCCCGGTTTCAATGATGTAGCGGCTGCGGTAGGCGGGCGAAAGGGCATCGATCACTGTTGCCGCGCGTTGCATACCCTCGTCAACACCCCCATTGACGACCGTGCAGAGCGCCTCATGGAGCATGACGTTGGTTCCGTATTGGTACTCGGGGGTGAACCCGAGCACATTCTCTCGGGCCGCGTCTGCCTTGGCCTCGTCACCCGCACCGGCGTAAACCCAGCTCTCGGCGAAATGGATCTGATCTGGCTTCCAGAAGCCGAGAGAATCTCCAGCGGCACCCTTTTCCGCCAGATCGACAAGAGCGTTCAGTGTCGTGCGCGCATCATCGTGCCTGCCGAGCAGGGAGAGTGCCTTTGCCCGGGTGGTCATCAAGCCGACGGAAGGTTCGCCGGCGATCCGCTCCGCGTCGTGAATAAGGCGGACAACCGTCTCCGGGGCGCGCTGTCCGTACAGGCCCGTGCCCGCTTCCGACACACGAACCAGCAGTCGCACTTCCCGATCGCCGGACGCATCGGCCGCATGGCGAGCCGTGTGCCACCACCGGATGGCCGCCCCGTGGTCGCCCAGGCGGGTCAACGCGTTGCCGTGGATGGCGGAGAGTGTGGCTAGGACCCGCTGCAGTTCGGCGACCTCGGCGGGAGGCGACACTTCCATCTGCCGCCGTACCAGGAGCAGGTCGATGATGAGGTCGGCCGCCACCTGCGCGGGAGGCCGGGTCCGAAGCGCGTGCAGGTGGTCCTCGCGAGCCAGTTCCCATTCCTCTGCACTGCGGAAATCGTGATCGAGGGACAGGTCGAGGAGCTGGCGAACCGGCTCGCCGGAGATGCCGAGTATGCCGATTCCGGCACCGGCGGCAAGCCGTAAAAGTCGTCGGCGTTCCATGTCGTCGTCTCCATCTGACGCCTTCTGGATGAGACTATTCTGTGACGCTTTCCCCGGTTCGGGAACATCCAGCGAGTCGGCGAACAACTTCTCCTCGCTGACCCCGAAGGCCCGCGCGAGCAGCCGCGGGTAGGGCTCGTTGGGACGGTGCTTACCCGACTCCCACGCCCTGAGCATCCTGGTCAGTGACTCGCGGGTCGGCAGGTGTGCCCGCGTGGACTCGTCGGCGGCTTCGGCCAGCCGCCGGATGGTCCCTCTCTGTGACCAGCACCGCTCATTCCTCGCCGCTCGGAGCCGGGCGGCCCATGCCGGTACGTCAGCCATGATGCACCTCCGCAAGGGGCGGACACACCAGAGGACGTCCGCTTTCCATCCTCCATCGTCCTCTAGCGGATACCAGTGGCGCTGCGTTCTGATGATTTCACTCAGTGACATTACGACTACAAAAAGCGGGACCCGCAGGCGCTCACAACGCCGTACGGGTCCCTTGATCAGGAAGGGAGTCCTGACCCGATGCATAACCCTAGTGCTCCGGTTCTCGACCGGGCCGTGGTGAGCGGCTGCGGCTGTTTCGCGGAGAGGCCGCCGCTGCCGATGGGGTGCGCCGTTTGTGGGCACGCGCCGTACGCGCACGGCTGCCCCGGCCAGGCCGCCGACCACGAGTACGCGCAGCCGTCCGGTGAGCTGATGGCCGAGCGCCTCGATGTGCGCCGCCGACTCGGCCTGGGCCGGACCCTGCCGACCTTCGAGCCCGCTCACGAGGTCACCGCGCACCTCGTTCCGGTCGTGCCCGCGCCCCGCCAGGCCGAGCGCGAGATTCCATCGGCCCACACTCGGCCTTCCGGGCGTACGGACACGCGCCGCCCGGTAATGCCCGGCACCGGCCGTCCGCACCGGCCGGAGCTCACCATCGCTCCCGGCCGGGACCATTCACCGGACGCCCCTTCGTCCTGGCGACACCACCCGCACCACCAGGGGGTCGCGGCATGAACACGACCCCTGAGCGGGACGACACCCTCGCGTGCGGGTGCGATTGCAGGTGCGGTGGCGAGCCCGCGTCCCAGGCGATCGCCGCCGCGCCGCCGACCGCCGTGGAGTACGCCCAGGACCTGGCCGCCGTACTGGCCTGAGGTTCACCACATCCACGCGGACGTCCACGAACTCTCCTCCGGCAACGCCATCGTCTCCGTCCACTACGGGCTGCTGGCCTACACCGACGGCGAAAGCTTCTGGTGGACCGGCCCCGAACTCAACCACGCCGGCAGCCCACTGCTCAGCTCCGAGCCGACACTGCTCGCGGCTGCCAGACAGCTCGCCGAACACCACGCCATCCTGCGCACCAAAGACGCAGCCGATGTGGTGCGCAACGGGCTGCCGCTGCCGGCCGATGTGATCCTGGCCGAGCATGTTGACCCTCGCTGACCTCGACGCGGCCCGAGCCGCCCAACAGGTCCAACAGCACGCACCTGACTGGTTCGTCATCTGGAGCCTGCGCCACCGCCGCTTCGAAGCCTGGCAATGCACCGACCCCAACGAGTGCCGCATCGTCTGCGCAAGCAGCGCCACCGCCCTGTGGAACCTCATGCAACAGGCAGAACTCGACCTCTGGCGGACCTCACCACCCGCCCCCACACCGCCCACACCCGGCGCGGCCAGCCGTCCGGACCCGCCGCTCTCCGCAGCCCCGCCCTCTCTGTCGGACTCTCGTGAGGCATAGGACATCTAACTCCTTTTAGTGCGAAGTAGGGCGAGGCAAGGCGATCAAGACCATGCGCCGGTGTTTGCCTGGCTCGACGGGCGGCGCTACGGCCTGGCCCCGCCATGGTCCGGGCCACCGGATTGTGCGATGGTCTGTTGCAGGGTCTGGCACGTCTGGCCGAGACCTCCCAGCGCAAGGAAGGCTAGGTCCCCCCATGTTCAGCAAAGTCCTCGTCGCCAACCGAGGCGAGATCGCCATCCGTGCCCTTCGCGCGGCGTACGAGCTCGGGGCCGAGACGGTGGCTGTGTTCCCGTTCGAGGATCGGGGTTCGGAGCACCGGCTGAAGGCGGACGAGGCGTACCAGATCGGAGAGCGTGGGCACCCGGTACGGGCGTACCTGAACCCGCGGCTGATCGTGGAAACGGCGCTGTCTGCGGGTGCGGACGCGGTGTATCCGGGCTACGGCTTCCTGTCGGAGAACCCTGAGCTCGCCGAGGCGTGTGCCGCGGCGGGCATCACGTTCGTGGGCCCGTCGGCCGATGTGCTCACCCTGACGGGCAACAAGGCGCGCGCCATCGCCGCGGCGAAGGCTGCCGGGGTTCCGACGCTGGCGAGCATCGCACCGTCGACCGACGTGGACAGTCTGGTCGAGGCTGCCACCGCGATGCCCTATCCGCTGTTCGTCAAGGCGGTCGCCGGTGGCGGTGGCCGGGGAATGCGCCGGGTCGATTCGCCCACTGGTCTACGTGACGCGGTGGAGACGTGCATGCGTGAGGCCGAGGCCGCGTTCGGGGACCCGACGGTGTTCATCGAGCAGGCGGTGGTCGACCCCCGCCACATCGAGGTGCAGATCCTGGCGGATGCCACGGGCGAGGTGATCCATCTGTTCGAGCGGGACTGCTCGGTGCAGCGGCGGCACCAGAAGGTGGTCGAGATCGCGCCGGCACCGAACCTCGACCCGGACTTGAGGGACCGGATGTGCGCCGACGCGGTGCGGTTCGCGCGCACGATCGGGTACGTCAACGCGGGCACGGTGGAGTTCCTCCTCGACCGGGCAGGCACGTATGTGTTCATCGAGATGAACCCGCGGATCCAGGTCGAGCACACCGTGACCGAGGAGGTCACCGACGTCGACCTGGTGCAGGCGCAGCTGCGGATCGCCTCGGGTGCGACCCTGGCCGACCTCGGGCTCTCCCAGGACTCGGTGCGGCTGCGGGGCGCGGCCCTCCAGTGCCGGATCACCACAGAGGACCCGGCCAACGGGTTCCGTCCCGACACGGGCACGATCACGACATACCGCTCGCCGGGTGGGGCCGGGGTCCGCCTCGACGGGGGTACGACGTACACCGGCGCGGAGGTGTCGGCGCACTTCGACTCGATGCTGACCAAGCTGACCTGCCGGGGCCGCGACTTCGCCACTGCCGTCGACCGGGCCCGCCGCGCGGTCGCGGAGTTCCGCATCCGCGGCGTCGCGACCAACATCCCGTTCCTCCAGGCGGTCCTGGACGACCCCGACTTCCAGGCCGGCCGGCTCACCACCAGCTTCATCGAGACCCACCCGCAGCTGCTGACCGCCCGGTCCAGTGCCGACCGCGGCACCAAGCTGCTGACCTTCCTCGCCGACGTGACCGTGAATCAGCCCCACGGCCCGGCACCGACGGCCGTCGACCCCCTGGCCAAGCTGCCCACCGGGTCGGGCGCCCTCTCCGACGGCTCCCGTCAGCGGCTCCTCGAGCTCGGCCCCGTCGGGTTCGCCCGGGCGCTGCGGCAGCAGACCCCGGTGGCGGTCACCGACACCACCTTCCGCGACGCCCACCAGTCGCTGCTCGCCACCCGGGTGCGGACCAAGGACCTGCTCAACGTCGCCGAACACGTGGCCCGCACCACGCCCCAGCTGCTGTCAGTGGAGGCCTGGGGCGGAGCGACGTACGACGTGGCGCTGCGGTTCCTGTCCGAGGACCCCTGGGAACGGCTGGAAGCGCTCCGCGCAGCGATCCCCAACATCTGTCTGCAGATGCTGCTGCGCGGCCGCAACACCGTCGGCTACACACCGTATCCGACCGAGGTGACCGAGGCCTTCGTCCACGAGGCCGCCGCCACCGGCATCGACATCTTCCGGATCTTCGACGCCCTCAACGACGTGTCCCAGATGGCCCCCGCGATCCAGGCCGTCCGCGACACCGGAACCGCTGTCGCCGAGGTCGCCCTCTGCTACACCGGCGACCTGTCCGACCCCCGCGAGACGCTCTACACACTGGACTACTACCTGCGCCTGGCCGAACGCATCGTCGACGCCGGCGCCCACATCCTGTCGATCAAGGACATGGCCGGTCTGCTCCGCGCCCCGGCCGCCCGCACACTGGTGACCGCCCTCCGCGAGCGCTTCGACCTGCCGGTCCACCTGCACACCCACGACACCCCCGGCGGCCAGCTCGCCACCCTCCTCGCGGCCATCGACGCCGGGGTCGACGCCGTCGACGCCGCCTGCGCCGCCATGGCGGGGACCACCAGCCAGCCGGCGCTCTCCTCGCTGGTCGCCGCGACGGACCACACCGATCGCGAGACCGGGCTCTCCCTCGCCGCGGTCTGCGACCTCGAGCCCTACTGGGAGGCCACCCGCCGCCTCTACGCACCCTTCGAGTCCGGACTGCCGTCCCCCACCGGCCGCGTGTACACCCACGAGATCCCCGGCGGCCAGCTGTCCAACCTGCGGCAGCAAGCCATCGCGCTCGGTCTGGGCGAGAAGTTCGAGCAGGTCGAGGGCATGTACGCCGCCGCGAACGGCATCCTCGGCAACATCGTCAAGGTCACCCCGTCGAGCAAGGTCGTCGGCGACCTCGCCCTCCACCTGGTCGCCGTGGGAGCAGACCCCGCCGCCTTCGCCGACAACCCCGGCGCGCACGACATACCCGACTCCGTCATCGGGTTCCTGGCCGGGGATCTTGGCGACCCGCCCGGAGGCTGGCCCGAACCGTTCCGCACCAAGGCACTGGCCGGCCGCACCCAAAAGGCCCCCACCGTCGACCTGACATCCGACGAACGCCGCAGCCTGGAGAAAGACGCCAGGCTCACCCTCAACACGCTGCTCTTCCCCGGCCCCACCCGGGACTTCCTCGAGTCCCGCGAGAAGTACGGCGACATCTCCACACTCCCCACGCTCGCCTACCTCTACGGACTCAAGCCCGGCGAGGAGCACGAGGTCGTCATCGACGAGGGCAAGACCCTCATCCTCGGCCTGCGGTCGATCAGCGACCCCGACGAACGCGGCATCCGCACCGTCATGTGCACGATCAACGGCCAGCTCCGCCCGATCAACGTCCGTGACCGGGCCGTCTCCGCCGAGGCACCCGCCCAGGAGAAGGTCGATCCGGCCTACCCCGGGCACGTCGGCGCACCGTTCGGTGGCGTGGTCACCCCGGTCGTCAAGGTCGGTGACATCGTGGCTGCCGGCGACACCGTTGCCACCATCGAGGCGATGAAGATGGAAGCCTCCATCACCGCGCCGCTCTCCGGCACCGTGCGGCGCATCGCCCTCAGCGGCACGCAGCAGGTCGACGGCGGGGACCTGGTCCTCGAGATCACCCCCGCTTGAGGCGCGCCTGGCGAGTCAGGTGACGAGCCGCGTCCCGAGTGTGCTGGGCTTAGAGGTCACACGCGATGATCGCTTGAGCCTAAGAGCCTGCTGACAAAGGGATCTGGCGTCGAGGTTCGAGTCAGGAGACCGCCGGGGTGTGGTCATTTCCGGGTCGTTGACCCGTGAACGGGAGCGGGCTCCCGGTAGCTGAGGTGTTGTCCAAGCAGCTCAGCTACCGGGAGCCCGTGGTTGTCCGTCTACACGTCCGCGCCGGCGTAACCGCGAGACCGCCCCCGGTCCCGGTTTCGCCGGGGGTGTCGTCGGAGGTGTGGTGGATGAACCGGCCGGCGACCCTCGCGCAGAAGTCCCGGTACTCGCGGGTGTACATCAGGAACGTGTGCCAGCCGATGTCGACCTGCTCGGACGGCCCGAGGCCCGGCACCTATGGCGTGCCGGTGAGCCTGCTCAACACCTCGTAGACCTGTTGCGGTGTCGCTGGGCCGATGGGGAGCGGATGGCGGGCGGCTTCGGTGCGCAGGCCGTCGAGGAGGAACGTGATGCTGCGACGCCAGGCGTCGGGGGCGGCATCGGCTCCGGCGCGGGCGAGCAGGGCGATGGCCCCGAAAGTGAACGCGAGGTCCCCCGAGTGCCCACTTCAGCGGCCCGGGCCCGGTGATGGCCGCGGCCCGCAACTACCTGTACTCGCTCAGTGGATTCGGGCGCGGGTGTGTCCAGTAGTTAACGGTGTAACTCGATGCGGCCTCCTTCATCTCTCGCCTACTCAAATGTTGTGACCATTTGGATTTTGTGAATATCCTAATTTGGGTTGCCTGGGGAAGGAGCAGGGATGGTTCGGCTGACTCGGAGTGCTCGGCTGACTCGGAGTGCGGTGTGCTCGAACTTTCCGGGCAAGCCAGCACCGGATGGCGGGGACGAGCGTCGGCTCTTTCCACGCGGTATGGATGGAGCCGCACGAGGATCCGGCCACCGCGCTCGGTATGCGGCGCGGATTAGGCCCGGGGTCTGACAATGGCGACTCGGCACTTGTACGTGATGAGGCACGGCGCGGCGGACCCGTTCGGCGAGTTGACCGATGTTGGGCAGCGGCAGTCGGAACTGGCCGGGGAGCGCCTGGCCGACCTGCCGGTCGATGCCGTGTGGCATTCGCCCCTTCCCCGGGCAGTGCGGTCTGCCCAGATCGTGGGTAAGCACCTGCCGGGCGCCGCCGTGCGGGAAGCGGCCGAGCTGGTTGACCACGTGCCGCATGTGCCGAACGAGATGCCCCCCGCGTGGGCGGGGTTCTTCGATGGGTACGACGCCGCGGAAGCCGCTGCGGGCGCAGGCCTTGCGGATGCACTGATCGACAGGTTCGCGCGCCCCGCCGAAACCGAGACCCACGAGGTCCTGGTCACCCATGCCTATCCGGTGGCCTGGCTGGTGCGGCACGCCCTCGACGCACCACCGGCGCGGTGGCTGGGGCTGAACTGCGGAAACACGGCGCTGACGGCGATCGAGTATCGCGACGGTGTAGCACCGACGGTGTTGTTGTACAACGACATGGGTCACCTCCCGCCTGACCTGCGTTGGACGGGGTTCGGGCCCGGCGCGCGGCCATGAGTGGCGGTGTGGTCGCCACGCAAGGCCGGACCGGCGCGCCGGAGCGGTCCAGCCGTGACGATCCAGCTGGCGGATGCGCTCGCGCGTCAGGCCGACCAGCCGGAGCGGTCTAGCCGTGACGAAGTACGGCATGGGCGGCACCGAGGCGCTGGGCTTCATCGCGTTCGGAACGGTCGCCCGATACGTCGTCGGCCCATTCGAGTAGTCGATGCAGGTGGACGTCGGCTGTGGTCGTGACGATACGGGGGCTGCCGAGGGCGACTTCGCCACCGGTCCCGTCGATGGTGACGAGGGTGCCTTCACCGATGGTGCGTCCACCGGCTCTCACCGAGGCGTCGGCGACGTCAACGGTGAGGTCGGTGATCCCCACGACGGCGGGCTTTCCCATCGCTCGTGCGACGACCGCGGCGTGGCTGGCCGGCCCGCCACGGGCGGTGACGATTCCGGCGGCAACCGCCAGGCCGCGCATGTCGTGCGGGGAGGTCTCCGGCCGTACCAGGATGACCGGGCCGTCCGCGGCCATGCGCACTGCTCCGTCGGCCGTGGTCGCCACCTTGCCGACCGCGACACCGGGACAGGCGCCCAGCCCTCGGGCCAGGATGTCGACCTTCTCGGTGGTCGCTATCCGGGGTGTGCGGACGTGCTGGAGATGCCGCGGTGAGATCCTGAGCAGCGCTTCGTGACGCCCGATCACACGCTCGTCGGCGAGGTCGGTCGCAACGCGGACGGCGGCACCCCCGACGAACCGGCCGGGCCGGACCTGCAGAATCCACAGCTCCCCGGCCTGGAAGGTGAACTCGACGTAGCACGCGTCGCGGTAGTGCCCCTCGACCCGGCTCAGGGCATCGAGGAGGCCGACCCACACTGCCGGTTCTCGGCCGGCGAGTTCGTGCAGGGGCCGGGTCAGTGATCTGCCGGAGACGACGTCTTCGCCTTGGTGTCCGAACAGGACCTCGCCGAACGGGACGTTCTCCCCGGTGTTGGGGTCGCGGCTGAACGCGACTCCGGTGCCGCTGTGGTCATCGCGGTTCCCGAACACCATCGTCTGTACGATCGCGGCTGTGCCGAGGTTGTGCGGGACGTCATGCAGTTCGCGGTAGGTTCGTGCGCGCGGTGTGTCCCAGGACGAGAACACGGCCTTGACCGCCAGCTCCAGCTGCCGGGTCGCGTCGTCCGGAATCGGCCGGCCACCTCGTTGCCGGATGAGGTTCTCGACCGCTCCGATCGCGCTGGTGATGTGTGCCTCCTCGTCGCCGGTTCCTTGCCCCGGGGCTCCGCTGAGGACGGTCCCCACGCCGTCCACGTCCAGGTTGGCGATCGCAGCGGCGAAGCCGGACAAGAACCGCAGCCGCGAATTCAGCGCGAACCGCGAGTCGCCCGTCTCGGCCGCCAGCCCGGCTGTGGCTCCGGTGGTGAGGCCGAGGTTGAGGATCGTGTTCATCATGCCGGGCATCGACACGGCGGCCCCGGAGCGAACGGACACCGCCAACGGCACCTGTGATCCCCCGAAATGGCGTCCGGTGGAGGCTTCGAGGTCGGTGATGGCCGTCGCGAGTTCGTCGTCGAGTCCGTCGGGAAGACTCCCGTCACGCAGGAACGCGCGACATGCCTCCGTGGTGACGACGAACCCGGCGGGCACCCGCAACCCGAGACGCTGGAGGACCAGGAGGCCGTGGGCCTTGCCGCCCAGCATCTCCGCTGTCTCCTCGACCTGCGTGGAGAGCCGGCGAATCCATCTCATCCCCATCGGGGGATCCCGAGTGTGGCGAGCAGGTCTTCGTGAAGCTCGAACCACACGATGTGGTACGACGCGGTGTTGTCGGCCACGTACTCCAACGCGCCGGCGGTGGCGCGATCGAGGGCTTCGGTGAGGCGGGTCCGGTAGCGGCCGAATCGAGGCAATGCCGCGGACAGCTCGGCGCCGACAACGGCGGCACGCTGGTCGAACTCGACGAATCGGGCGAGGACGCGGGCGTCGTAGGAGGGATCTCCGTGGTCGTTGGCGGTCATGGCACCGTCGATGGATCGGAGTTGCCATGCCGTGCAGAGGTCGAGCAGTTCCGGGTTGAGCACGAGAAAGCCGTCGAACGCCGCTGTCACGGCGGCGCGAGCACCGGCCGACTCCAGCTCGTCGGTGATCCGTTCGGCATCTACGGCACGGCCGGTGTCCGACAGACTCCACCCGCCGAAGTCGCCGGCCATATGCGTGACGAGACCGGCGACCGCGAGATCGATCAGCTCGGACTCGACGTCGGATTCACCGAGACCCGTGGCCTTGGCCAGGCGGGCGAGGCCGGCACCGCCGCCGGCACCGCCGCCGCAGCGCAGGGCATGGAGGACCAGCAGGCCGGTGTCGGTCGCAGGAAGCTCGGGTCGGGTCATGTCCGGGCACTCCGCGGCCGCGTGCCGTTCGAAGCGCCGGCGGTCGATGCCGCGTACGCGGCGCCTCGCCCGTGGGCTCGGGCGACGATCGCACCACCCTGGACGCGTACCGCGGCCTCTGTCTCGTCGTCGAGGTCCGTCAGGCCGATCGCCGACGCCGTCAGGGCTTCATCATCGAGGACCAGCCGAACGCACCGCCAGACCTCGGGAGCGAACACCCGCCGCAGGCAGCCGATGAGGTCGGTGATCCTGAGCCGTACGAGGCGGCCCGTCTCGGCGGCATCATTCGCGACGACGACCACCGTCACCTGCTCGCCGGGCCGAGCGGAACGGACGGCTTCCTCGGCGGCGGCAAGGCGGCCGGCCCCCAGCACCGCGATCAGCCCATCGGCGCCGAAGTCGACCTGATCCCCGCTGATCCGATCCGCGAGTCCCGTGGGCGGATCCCACGCGTCCCCACACGGTCGCGCCGGAGCGACATAGGGCAGATACGGCGGCGTCCAGGTGTCAGCGAGATCGATCCCGGCCAGATGCTCACACGCACGCGCCAGGTCGAAAGGGTCACCGAATCCCGGTGCGGTCTCAGCCAGGTGACCCGAACCGTCCAGCAGCGTCAGCACCAGCTCAGCCAGCCGTACGCGCCGTACCGGCGTCGCATGGGCCGGTTCGCACGATTCCAGCGCGATGGCGAGCAGCAACGCCTCCAGCCGGACGACCTGCGCCAGCACCGTGCGCCCGTGCTCGTCATCGAGGACGCCGACCAGCGAGCGCAGGTGCAGCCGCCCTCCCGAGGCCGTGTCGTCGACCAAGGGCAGCCGTTCAAGCCAGGCCCGGGCGAACACGCCCAGCGCGTCGGCCGACGACACCGACGGCACCGGCGGCACCGGCGGCTCACCCGTGCCGGCGTTCTCCACCATGTCGATCAGCACCGCCAGATACAGCGCGCGCTTGCTCGGGAAGTTCGAGTACACCGCCCCGCGGGTCAGTTCGGCCCGCTCGGCGATCCGATCAACCTTGGCCAAGGCGTAGCCGTGCTCGGTGAACTCCTCCCTCGCCGCCGCCAGCACGGACGCCCGAGTGCGCTCCTGCTGCTGCACCCGAGTCAGTCGAACCATCGCAATTCCTTTCCCTAGAGCGCCGATATCAGGATACTCTCAAAATTCAGATGTTAGAAACATCTGAATCGCCGGAGTGGCCGAGGTGAGGGATGGTGACGGTGAGCGATCACGGGTTCGAGACCGAGGGACTGGCCGAGGTCTTCGGTGCGGCACTCCTTCTGGATGAGGTTGCGTTGTGCGAGGAACACTACGAAGCAGTGGCGGGTAATACAGGTGTGGGTTCCGGTGAGTGGGAGGCGGAAATCGAGACCTCCCATTCGTGCTCCTGGTGAACGGATTGGCTTTGGAACCCCGATGAGCCGGTCGTCGAACTCCTCGCGAGATCTCCCGGTGAGTGGGAGGAGTAATGGCCGCCTTCTCAGCGAAATACCTAGCATCACGACCCAGCGGCGACCGAGCGTCGCATCCGCGGGTGTCCCTGCGGGGTTCCTCATCGAAGAGAAGGTGGAAACCACCGATGACGACAGTCGAGATCGCACCAAAGGTGAGCCGTGGCACCTACGAACTGACCTACCGCGAGGCCGGCACCGGACCCGTGGTGGTCATGCTGCACGGTTCGGGCCCCGGCGTCTCCGGCATGTCGAACTTCGCCGCCAATCTGGCACCTCTCGCTGAGACGTTTCGGACGATCGTCATTGACATGCCCGGTTTCGGTGACAGTCCCGAAGTGCCCTATACCCGCCCGTATCCGGAGCACGCGGCCGACGCCGTCATCTCCCTGCTCGACGACCTGGGCATCGCCAAGGCCCATCTGGTCGGCAACTCGATGGGAGGCTTCGTCGCGCTGGAGACCGCGTTCGCCTACCCCGACCGGGTCGATCGGATGCTCATGATGGGCCCCGGCGGGATCGCGGCCGAGATCTTCGCCCCGCCGAGGTCGGAAGGGGCTCGACGGCTGTTCGATTTCGTCGCCTCTCCCTCCCCGGCCGCCATGCGGGCGTGGGTGGACACCATGGTCTCCGATCCGGCCGGCGTGTCCGACGAGTTGATCCAGGAACGCACCGACCGCGCACTCGCGCCCGGCGCGATCGACCGGATGCGCAACATCTTCGGCAGCCTCGCCATCCCGTCCGTCCACGGTCCGATGTGGACGCGAACCGGGCAGATCCACCACCGCACGCTTGTCACCTGGGGCCGTGACGATCGGATGCTGCCGCTGGAGGGCGCCTTCTTCGCCACCCGGCGCATGCCCAACGCCGACCTGTACGTCTTCTCCAACTGTGGCCACTGGGCCCAGGTGGAGCGCAAGGCGGCGTTCGAGGCGCTGGTCCGCGACTTCTTCACCGCAGCCTGAACAAAAGGCGCGTTCTGGGGGCACCGCTTCACTTCACCGCCCGCGCCTTCGGCCTGATCGGGTCGACCGGCGGCGGCCGAACCCCCGGCCGCCGCCGGCGCCTGTTTCCCGCTCCCCCGGCGCACGTACCTCGCGCTACCGGGCGCGGGCGTGTCGAGCACACACCCGCTCGTCGAGGTACGCCGTAAGTCCGCCCTCGGCGACGTCTTCGGTCGGTGGGCTGATCGTGGACGAGGAGTACGGCGAGGTGCGCCGCAAGAACGGCACCACAGTCCGCGGACCGCGAGAACGGCACCACAACCCGCGGACCGCGAGAACGGCACCACAGTCCGCGGACCGCGATGCCGTCGGAATCCGCTCGCTCTCCTACGTCAGCGGGCCTTCTCTCACCGACTGTGTCTTCAACGCCGCAGCGTCAGCCGACTGTCCGGATCCATCAGACTCTCCCGAGGCGGTTCGGATCCCTGTCCGGGGCGCGCCCGCCGGGCGGACGAGTGGTCAGGTCCGGTCCCACTTGTGACCCCAGTAGCTGTCGGCGGTGATCTCCTCGGCGGTGTAGGAGGTCTCGTCGACGAGCATGCCCTCGCAGCCGACCTCAAGGTCCCAACGGCCGGGGGTGCGCACGTAGAAGGAGACCATCTTGTCGTTGGTGTGCCGGCCCAGCGTCGAGGAGAGGTGGTAGCCGCCCGCCGTGACGCGGTCGAGTGCCCGGCCGACCTCATCGAGGGTTTCACACTCGACCATGATGTGCACCAGCGCCGGCGCCTTGAGGTCCGGGGTCGGCAGGATCGCCAGGCTGTGGTGCCGGGCGTTGACGCCCATGAACCGCAGCCGGATCGGGCCGTACTCGGGCGGCACCGGAAGGCGGTACGCCCCGCGGGGCAGGAAACCGAGGGTTTCGGCGTAGAACCGGTGGTCGCCCTCCAGATCGCTCACCGGCACCACCACGTGGCCCATGCCGAGCCGCCCGGCGACGAAGCGGTTGCCGAACTTCGTCGCGATCGGGCTGTGGTCCAGTGCGGGACCGTGGAAGACCTCCAGTGGAGTCCCACCCGGGCTCTGGAAGGCGATCCCCGCCTCGATCCGGCGGGCCTCGGCGTCCTCCAGCGACAGCGGCTTCGTCGCGATGCCGGCAGCCTCGACGGCCGACTGCACGCGCCGCAGCGCCAGGTGGTCGCGGACCTCCCACCCGACGGCCTCCACCCGGTCCTCCTCGCCGGGCAGCAGCACGATGCGGGCGTGCCGCTCGTCCATGCGCAGGTACAGCGCGTCGGATTCCGGCCCGGTACCTTCGGCGAATCCGATCGTGTCGAGGGCGAACGTGCGCCATGCGTCCAGGTCCGTGGCTCGGACGCGCACGTAACCCAGCGAGCTGATGTCGGTCATGCCCATCTCTCCTGAATCGATTGAGGTGTTGGTCGAGATCGTCCGGAGCGGGGATCAGATCAGCGCGCGCAGCGCGCCCTGCGGCTCGACACCCATCTGGGTCAGTGCCGTCGCCTGGTAGGCGTTGCCGGGAATGTGGATGGCGTGCTGCAACCCGACGTGCGCGTCGCGCCAGAACCGCTGCATCGGGTTGTTGCGGCGCACCGCGTTGCCGCCGGACCGCGCGAAGATCTCATCGACCGCCGACACCGCCCGCCACGCGCAGCGAACCTGGTTGCGCCGGACCACGGCCCGATCCGCGAAAGTGATCGGCTTTCCGGAGTCGGCGAGGTCGTAGAGCCGGCTGATGCCGTCGAGCAGTTGCAGCCGCGAGGACTGGATGTCGGACGCGGCCTCGGAGATCGCGTACAGCGTGTGCGGGTCTTCCTTCACCTTTGCGCCGGAGGCCGTCACCCGGTCCCGCTGGTAGTCCAGGTGCGTGGCGAGCACGCCCTCGCAGATGCCGATCACCGCGGCGGTGATGCCCAGGGGGAACATCGACCAGAACGGCAGCCTGTACACCGTCTCGGTCCGGCCGGCCCGCTCGGCCGCGACCTCGCCCTCGGCGACCTCCGCGGCGTCGATCGTCCGGTAGGCGGGGATGAACGCGCCGTCGACGATGATGTCCTTGCTGCCGGTCCCGCGCAGTCCGATGACGTCCCAGGAGTCCTCGACGATCGTGTAGTCGGAGCGGGGCAGCACCACGTGCATTCCCTTCATCGGCTGCGCCGGCTTGCCCTCGGCGTCTCCGAGCAGCGCGCCGAGGAAGATCCAGTCGCAGTGGTCGGTGCCCGAGGAGAACTGCCAGTGGCCCTTGAGGATGTACCCGCCGTCGGTCGGCGTCGCCACCCCGCTGGGCATGTACGGCGAAGCGATCCACGTGTTCGGATCGGAGCCCCACACCTCCTCCTGCAGCCGGCGGTCGCACAACGCCATCTCCCACGGGTGCACTCCACCGACCCCGCACACCCAGCCCGTTGAGCCGCACGCCTTCGCCACCGCCATCACCGCCTCGGCGAAGTCCCGGGGGTGCGCCGCGTATCCCCCGAAGTCGGTCGGCTGCAGCAGCCGCATCACTCCGGTCTCGCGGATCAGCTTCACACTCTCATCGGACAGCTTGCCCAGGCGCTCGGTCTCGTCCGCGGCCGCGGCCAGCTGACCGGCGATCTCCTCTACTCGGGAAACAACTTCATGCGCCATCAAGGCACCTCCGGACTGAATCTGAGAGAGTCGCAATCCGCCGTTTCTGCGGCGGCTCGCTGACGCTAAGTCGCCCTCGACCACCGAGTCCACGGCACATCCCGCTGGCCGGGACTGGACAACGGGGTACGGCGGGCAGGTCCGTCATCCTCTTCGGGGGAGACTCCGGCGGGCACCGCGCCGCGTCGGGAAAAGACGCGGCCGACGACCGGGGACCGGCGGTGGCATGGGGGCGACGGCAACGGTCGCGAGGTTCCGGTCACCGGGACTCGCGGGGTGACCTGGGGCGGGTTCCCAACGCGGTGACAGGCGAAGGGAACCGGCCCGGTCACCGGGACTCGCGGGGGTGACCGAAGGCGGGTTCCCAACGCGATGACAGGCGAAGGGAACCGGCCCGGTCACCGATCGTCGGAGTACGGCGCGAGGAGCAGCCGCGCGGCCAGCCGGATGTCGGCATCCGCCCTCGGCAGGGTCGTCTGGCCCCCGAGGGTCGAGATCAGCGCACCCCACCAGCAGTGCGTGAGCAGCCGCACCACGCTCAGATCCTGCCTGTTCGGCTCCTCTGCCCCGATGATGCGCAGCAGAATGCGGCCGAGCTCGGACTTCGTCGGTTCGACCTCGTCCATCGTTGCCGTTACATATACGGCGCTGGTGCCCTGGAACATCGCGGCGGCCAGCATCGGCCGCACCAGCAGATGGCGGCTCAGCCCCACCAGGAAGTCGGTGACCTGGTCGACGAGGTCCTCGCCCTCGCCGGGCCGCCTGCTTTCGCCGAAGGCTTTGATCTCCGCCCAGAAGACCGCGGCGAACAGCGCGTTCTTGGAAGGGAAGTAGCGGTACAGGGTCGCGATCGCCACGCCGGCGTCCTTGGCGACCTCGTGCATCTGCACCACGTCGACTCTCTTGCGGGCGCCGAGCTCGGCCGCGGCGTCCAGAATGCGCTTGTACCGGGCGATCTGGCTCTCCGAGGTCGGCGACGCCGGAGCCCGCGCTTCGGCGATTCTCGCCACGAATTCCCCTTGTCTTGCCTGTCTACTCCCGAGCGAACCGTGTGTGAGTACCGATCTCAGGATATCGGCCCCCCAACGGACATGGGCTCCACCGCGTCATCGGAGTGGAGCCCATGTCTTCAGCGCCCCTTGTACCGAGTGGTCGGCGGGGGGCGGTCTCGCCGGCCGTCTCAGAGGTCAGGAACCGGGATGGCCCCGAGGCGGACGGAGTTCTCGATGCTGTCGCGCAGTCGCGTGCAGGTCGGGACGACACCCCGGTCGGTATCCCGGCTCAACTCGACACACTGATCGGTCTCTGTGGTCCACTGGACGAGCGTGTGCGCCAGGCTGTGCTTCTTGACCAGGACGCACGAGCCGCAGCTGCTGCAGGACACGGGGCGCACGGAATATCTCCTCGGTTGCGATCACTAACGTTCCTGACGGTGGTGGCGCGTCGTCGCGAAGCGCCACCGCCGGTCCGTCCCGGCCGATCGGCCGGGACGGGCTAAGCCGGACGGGCTAAGCCGGGGCCGGGGCCGAGGTGACGATCCGACCGTTGGCGATGTTGTCGTCGACCTCTTTCTGCCAGAACTGGTTGGCCCGCTCGGTGTCGATCTCGAACTCGAACCGCTGGGTCATCTCCGGGGCGACGTCATCGACGTCGACGTAGAACTGGTCGTACCAGCGGCGCAGCTGGTAGACCGGGCCGTCCTCCTCACACAGCAGCGGATTGTCGATCTTGGCCTTGTTCCTCCAGATCTCCACGTCCTGCATGAAGCCCGTCTCCACGCCCGCCGCGAAGCCCGCCGCCATCGCCTGCGCCGCGTCGTCGGAGACGCCCTGGGGCTTCTTGACCATCGCGCCCCACTGGAGCACGAAGCTGGTCGGCGACACCGGGTAGTGGCAGTTGATCAGGACGGACTCGATCGTCTGCCCCGCCACGGTGTGCCACAGGTAGTCGATCATGTACGACGGGCCGTAGTACGCCGCCTCCGAACGCCCGTCGGTCCTGTCACCGGAGTAGTTCGTACCGATCTGGATATCCGGACGGGGCCGGCTGTTCATGTACTGCGCGGCGACGTGCCCTTCGAAGACGTTCTTGAAGTACGTCGGGAAGGCGAAGTGGATGTAGAAGAAATGGGCCATGTCGACCACGTTGTCGACGATCTCACGGCAGTTGGAGCCCTCGATCTTGATCCGGTTCCACGTCCAGGAGGTCCACTCCGATGTGTTCACACCGGCGATCTCCGGGATCGTCACCTCCGGCGGGGGCGGGTTGCCCTGCGGGTCGTGCCAGACGTACAGCTGCGCGTTGCGCTCCAGGGCCAGCCATGTCCTGGTGCGTGCCCTCGGCGGCACCCGGCGGGCGTACGGAATGCTGGTGCACCGGCCGTTGCCCGCCCAGCGCCAGTCGTGGAAGGGACAGGCGAGCGAGTCGCCCTTGACCTCCCCCTGGCTGAGGTCGCCGCCCATGTGCGGGCAGTAGGCGTTGAGGACGTTCAGCGTGCCGGTGCTGTCGGCGAACACCACCAGCTTGGTGCCGAATGCCTCGATCTTGTGCGGTTTGCCGTCCCTGAACTCGTTCGCCAGGCCCAGGCAGTGCCAGCCCCGGGCATAACGCGCCGGAGGTGGGGCCGCCTCGATCACTCGAATCTCGTCATCACCGGCGGTCTGTATCGACGTCATGAAGTCTCCCTTGCCGTCCAATGCGCCCGGGCCGAATCGCCCTGCCCGCGGGATCCTCATCATGCGAAGCCGACGGTGTGCGACACCTCCCCTTTCCCACTGACCGGGACCTCGTCTCGCAAGTCACGGCAACGCGTTCCGCGAAACACCGGTCTCCGGTCTCCGGTCTCCCGTCGAGATCGAGCAGTTCGAAAGCCCGTCCCGCTCGCCGGGAGGACGAGTTGTGGGGCACCTCGGGCATCGACACCGTGGGGTCGACCGATTCGGGCGAAGGAAATCGTCCGATCCGGGCGAACGAAGGAGACCGAAGGCCGATATGACCACTCACCAGATCTTGTCCGGACCCGGAAGCGGGGATTCGACACGCGCTCCGGATCCGGCCCCCACCGTGGTGAAGCACCCGTTGCGGGTGGTCCTCGTCGTCGCCTTCGCGACCCTGGTGACCACGCTCAACCAGACGCTGGTCGTCCCGGTGCTGCCCGAACTGCCCGGCCGCCTGGGGGTGACGCCCTCCATCGCCACCTGGCTGGTCACCGCGACGGTCATCGCCGGCGCGGTGTCGCACCCGGTGCTGGGCAGGCTGGGCGACCAGTTCGGGATGCGCAGGATGATGATCGTGGCGCTCGGCGCCATGATCCTCGGGTCCCTGATGTGCGTGATGAGCGACAACATCGGCGTCCTCATCGCCGGGCGGGCGCTCCAGGGGATCTCCAGTGCGACGATCCCGCTCGGGATGAGCCTGGTGGGGGTGGTCCTGGAGCCAAAGCGCCGCGCCTCCGCCATCGCCTCCGTCAGCGCGATGATGGGGGCCGGCGGCGCGCTCGGGCTGCCGACCGCCGGGCTGGTCTCCCGGCTGTGGGGCTTCCACGGGCTGTTCGCCGTCTCGGCGGTCGCGGGTGCGATCGCGGTGGCCGCCCTGCTGCTGGCGGTCCCGGCGCCGCCCCGGCGCGAGCACACGCAGCGGGTCGACCTCTTCGGCGCGGTACTGCTCACCTGCTTCATCGTCACCCTGCTGGTCGGGCTCGACCGCGGCGGCGAGTGGGGGTGGACGAACGCGCTGACCATCGCGTCCTTCCTCGCGGCGCTGGTGTCCGGGTGCCTGCTGACCCTGGTGGAGCTTCGCCGCCATGCTCCGCTCATCGACCTCAGGGTGGCGGTGAGCCGCTCCTCCGCCACGATCAACGGAGGGTCGATCCTGATTGGTTTCGCGCTGTTCACGAACTTCCTCGGGATCGTCGGACGCCTCCAGGCGCCGGTGTCGACCGGTTACGGGCACGGGCTGTCGGTGCTGATGACCGGTCTGTGCCTGCTGCCCGGGGGGCTGCTGTCGGCGGTTGTGGCTCCGCTGTCGGCCAGGCTGAGCGCGATCGTCACCCCACGGGTGACGATCGCGCTGGGCTGTGCGATCTCCACCGCCGGGTTCGCGGCCCAGATCCCACTGGGACACGGATCGCTGTGGGTGCTCGTCTGCGTGATCGCCGTCGTCTCGGTCGGCAACTCCATGGTCCTGGCGAACCTGCCCGCACTGATCCTTCAGGTCACGCCGGAGGCGAACATCGGTGTCGCGAACGGGCTCAACTCGCTGGCCCGCGCCGTCGGCATGTCGGTGAGCAGCGCGGTGTTCGGCATCGTCACGACGATTCCCGCCGGTGTCGCGTTCGTACCGCGCGGCTCCTACGACGCGTTCACCGCCGCCGGCGCTGCCGCGGCGCTGGTCGCCCTCGTCCTGTTCCTCCTGCAGCGCCCCCGCCGCAGCGCCACGGCCCGGTGAGAAGCCGGTGAGAAGAAAGCAGCCGCTCCACCGATCCGAAGATCGGTGGAGCGGCTGTCCCTGGTCCACCGGGCGGTCGGCGTCCGTTGTCCGGACCCGCCGCCCCTGGCCGGGCGGTCAGCGCCCGATGGCCGGACCCGCCGCCCTGGTCCGCCGGGCGGTCAGCGCCTGCTGTCCGGACCCGCCGCCACGGTGACCGCAGGCGGATCGAGCAGCGAATCCGGGTCCTGGCTGATCATCGCATCCTGCTTGGGGATCCGCAGGACCGTTGAGGCGAGGAGCAGCCCGAGGGTCACCAGGCCTACCAGGAACACTCCGCCCGCGTTGATGGCGCCCTCGGGGTACCGGATGGCACCGTCCGGGGTGCGCATCGCGAGCTCCCCCATGATGACGAACAGGATGACCGGCGCGGTGCTGGCGAAACCGCTGTAGCTCACCTGCACCATCCCGGCGATGGAGCCCTGCTTGTCGGCCGGGGAGCCGGCGATGACCAGGCCGGGGACCGAGCCATAGGCCAGGCCCGTTCCGGCGCCCACCAGCAGGGCGGCGATGAGGACCTGCACGTAGCTGCCGTGGTTGAAACCGAGCTGGATACCGCCCACCAGCAGGAGCAGCAGGCCGATCCTCATCATGGTCGCGCCGCCCACACGGCTGAGCAGCTTGCCGACGACGACGCCCATGACCACCATGGCCACCGACTGGGGTGCGGTGATCATCGCGTACTCCGACGCGGTCATCCCCAAGCCGTAACCGAGCCCGGCGGCGCCCGGCGTCATGCCGATCATTGGAAGCATCGAACCGGTGATGGCGGTCGACCCGTACGCGGTGGCGGCCGTCACCGCGGCGAGCACGATCGGCCGGCGGGTGAAGATCCGCAGGTCGACGATCGGCTGGGCGAAGTTCAACGACCGCTTGACGAACCCGAACAGAAGCAGCAGGCCGACCGCGAACGCGCCCAGCGTGGCGACCGAGCCCCAGCCCCACTTGCTTCCGGAGCTGATCCCCAGGAGCAGGATGCCCAGGCCGAAGCCCAGCATGCCGGCGCCCAGGAAGTCGACCTTCGAGGGGACGCGGAGCCGCGTCTCCGGGGTGGTGATCAGCAGCAGCGGCGTGAGGATGATCATCCACAGCACGTCGAAGGCGAACAGGCCGCGGAAGCCCCAGTTGTCGAGCAGCCAGCCGATGAGGAACGGCACGCCGATGGAGAAGACCCCGATGCCGGTCATCGCGATCGCACTGGCCAGCGGCAGGATCCGCCGAGGGTACACATCGCGCATCAGCGAGTAGCTCAGGAACATCGTGGGCAGCACGGCGCCCTGCAGCATCCGACCCGCGATGAGCACGCCGAAGGTCGGCGCGACAGCCGCGACGACCGAGCCGACCGTGCTCGCCATCAGACAGACGATCATCATCCGCCGCTTACCGTGGATGTCGGCCAGCTTCCCCACCAGCGGGCAGAGGACGGCCCCGGCGAGGATGAAGCCGGTGAGGAGCCAGCCTCCCTGGTCCGTCTTGAAGTGGGTGGTGATCGCCGGCAGCGCGGTCGTCACAAGGCTGTACCCCAGCGCGGTCCCCTCCATGATCATGACCATCGTCAGCATGGAGAGGGCGAGCCGCGGGGTCCACCCGCCCTTCTCCGCCGTCGTATCTGTCGTACTCATCGTCAGGCCTCCAGAAAAACGTGATATTTCAATGAATCTCGGCGTGGCCGCGGACCCCGGCGTCTTCGTGGCGCAGGTCCCGGCGGGGGGATGCTGTTCCTCCTTGGCACCACGCGGACACCACGGTGTCACGCACGTTTTCCGGTCGATAACGGACCGCAGGTTCCCCCACGACGGGGGTGCGGTCATCCCGGCCCGGCGGGGAACCGCCGGGGCTCGGGGAGATCAAGGGCGGCGCGGAGCACGACCGGCCCGCCTGGCTTCAGGTCGTGCACTGGCGCAGACGCTAAGTGCCCGGTGACGTAGATCACGTCGGGCATCCCAATGAGCGGGACCCGGCGGTGAGAAGGCGGTGACACACATCTCATCCGCACTGCGACGTCCGTACCCGGCGGCCGGTCGGAACCGATGATCGGCAGGTCGTTCACGCCGCCGGCCGGCCCCTCACCCCGGTCTTGCCCCGCGCGTCCTGCTGAGCGGGATCGGCCCGGGAGCGCGGCGAGACCGTTGATTACGGTCCGGTTACCCGGAAGGCCACGCCCCCGGGTTCCTGCGGGCCAATGCGGACGGAAGTGATGATTCGGTGAGCTCCACCTGTAGCCGGGCGAAGGACGGTGGGTTCCACATCGCCGACACCCTCGCCTTCGGACAGGTCAAGGACGGTGGGTTCCACATCGCCGACACCCTCGCCTTCGGACAGGTCAAGGACGGTGGGTTCCACATCGCCGACACCCTCGCCTTCGGACAGGTCGCCGGCCGCACGGCCGCCGCACCGCCCGCCAACACGAGCGATCTGGAGGAGATCAGTGCCAGTTCAGTGGGATGAGACGGCCGACGTCGTCGTCGTGGGATCCGGAGGCGCCGCGCTGACGGCGGCCTACACAGCGGCGGCGGGCGGATTGCGCACCCTGGTGCTGGAGAAGACCGAGTACTTCGGCGGCACCAGCGCCTACTCCGGGTCGGGCCTGTGGCTGCCCGGCAACCACATCCTGCGCCAGGCGGGCGTCGAGGACAGCGTGGAGCGGGGGCTGGAGTACTTCCGGGCCGTCGTCGGCGACCGCACACCGGCCGCACTGCAGAAGGCCTACGTCTCGACGGCGCCCGAGCTGGTGGAGTTCCTGGACCGCGACCCGGTGCTGGAGTTCGAGTACCTGCCGTTCCCGGACTACTTCGCGGCTCCGGGACGCGCCCCCGGCGGCCGGGGAATCCGCCCCAAGCCGCTGCCGGCGCACCTGCTGGGCGCCCGGCTCGGTCAGGTGCGCCCGCCGATCTCGATCGACCAGTTCGGCGTGCCATACGACCGGGAGACGCTGACCGGCGGTCAGGCCCTCATCGGCAGGCTGCTGCTCGCCCTGGACGGCACCGGGAACGCCACGTCGCGGACCGAAACGCGGATGCGCTCGCTGGTGGTCGAGGACGGCCGGGTCGTCGGCCTTGAGGCCGAGCATGAGGGCCGCACACTGATGATCCGCGCCGAGCTCGGCGTGATCGTGGCCGCCGGCGGGTTCGAGCGCAACGCGGAGTTGCGGCGCGAGCTACAGGACCTGCCCGGCGCGGACTGGTCGTCGGCGGCGCCCGGGTCGAACACCGGGGACGCGCTCGCCGCGCTCCAGGCGGTGGGCGCCGCGACGGACCTGACCGACGAGGCGTGGTGGTGCCCGGCCGTGCTGTTCCCCAACGGCCACGCCGCCTTCACCCTCGGCCTGCGCGGAGGCGTCTTCGTGAACGCCGCGGGCGAGCGGTTCGCCAACGAGTCGCTGCCGTACGACCGGATGGGCCACGAGATCCGCGCGGGGCACGCCACCGGTGTGTCGCACCTGCCGGTGTGGTGGATCTTCGACGGGCGCTTCGCCAACGTGCCGGGGATGTCCCAGCCCGCGCCCGATCCCGAGGCGTTCCAGGCTGCCGGCCTGTGGCGCACCGCCGACACACTCACCGCTCTCGCCGAGCGGATCGGCGTGCCCGCCGACGTGCTGGGCAAGACCGTCACCCGGTTCAACGGGTTCGCCGCCTCCGGCGTGGACAGCGACTTCCACCGGGGCGAGGACCCCTACGACCGGTTCTTCGCGACCGGTGACGGCCCGAACCCCGCCCTCGTCCCGATCGAGCGGGCCCCGTTCCACGCGGTGCAGGTCGTGCTCGGCGACCTCGGCACCAAGGGCGGCGCGCGGGTCGGGGAGGACGGGCAGGTGCTCGGCGAGGACGGAAACGCGATCCCCGGCCTGTACGCCATCGGCAACTCGGCCGCCTCGGTGGCCGGGCATGTCTACCCGGGCCCCGGGGTCCCGCTCGGCTCCGGCATGGTCTTCGGCTACCGCGCCGCCACCCGAATCCGGACGGCGGACCGATGAGCGCCGAGAAGATCAACGATGCCGTCGTCCGTTACCTGGACGCGGTGGCGAACGGGACCGCGGACGACTTGGCGGCCTGCTACGCGGAGGACGGGACGCTGGAGGACCCGGTGGGCAGCGAGCCGCGCCGGGGCCGCGCCGCGATCCGCGAGTTCTACTCGGCGCTCGAAGGCGCGCGCCGGAGCACGGAGTTGCTGACCGTCCGCGTCGCCGGCGACAGCGCCGCCTTCCACTTCCGGGTACGGAGCGAGCGGGGTGACCGGGCGTTCGAGATCGAGCCGATCGACGTGATGACCTTCGACGAAGAGCAGCGGATCACCAGCATGCGGGCGTTCTGGAGCGGCGACGACATGCGGGAGGCACAGTGAACCCTCGGTGCGCGGCCGGCCGGGCCGTCGTCCTCCGCCGCAGGGCGGACCGCCCGGCCGCATAGGCCGAAACCGTTCATGCCACAGGCCCGGCGCATCGCGCGCCGGGCCTGTGGCCGTTCCACCCGCCCGTCCTGGTCCCACCGGGATGCCCGCCGGGATGCCCGGCGGGACCGGGTGGCATCAGACCAGGTTGTCCTCGACGGTCAGGCCGAACTCGCCCTTGCCGTACATCCCCAGGGCGCGCTCAGCGTCGTTGGCGACGTGCACGCTGCCCGCGTGCGCGTCCCGCCAGGCCCGCTCGATGGGGTTGCCTCGGCCGAGCGAGTTCCCTCCGGCGGTCTTGAAGAGACTGTCGATCGCCTCCACCGCCCGCTCGGTGGCACGGACCTGGTCCCTGCGGACGCGCAGCCGCAACTCCATCGGAATTCGTTCGCCCCGGACGGCGTACTCGTACACCCGGCGCACGTTGTGGTCCGTCTGCAGCACCGCCGCGTCGATCTCCGAAGCGGCCCGGGCCACCGCGACCTGGGCGAACTGGTCCTCGGCGAACCGGCCGCCGCCCAGGCTCAGCCGTACCCGGTCGCGCATCGCGGTGACGTAGGCCCGGTAGCAACCGGCCGCCATGCCGACGACGGGAGCGGTGATCGCGTTGGTGAAGACGGTCGCGAACGGCATCCGGTAGAGCGGGCCGGTATTCACCTTCTGGCCGGGACCGCGCAGTTGTGCCTGCTCGTAGTTGCGCATGGCGCGGTGCTCGGGCACGAACACCCGCTTCACGATGATGTCGTTGCTGGCCGTGCCGCGCAGTCCGATGACGTCCCAGACATCCTCGGTCACGTAGTCGGTACGGGGGACGAGGAGGGTCATGAAGTCCACCGGCCTGCCCTGCTTCCCCACCACCAGGCCCCCGACCAGTGCCCACGACGCGTGGTCGCAACCGGAGGAGAAGCGCCACCGGCCGGAGAGCTCGTATCCGCCCTCGACCGGAGTGAGCCGCCCCACGGGAGCGTACGACGAGGACACGAGCGCGTCCGGGTCCTCCCCCCAGACCTCGTCCTGCGCTGCCTCGTCGAACAGGGCGAGCTGCCACGGGTGGACGCCGAGCACGGAAACCAGCCAGCCTGTGGATCCGCAGACCGCGGAGATCTCCCGGACGACCTCGAAGAACTTCACGGGGTCGCTCTCGGCGCCGCCGTACCTCCTGGGCTGCAGCATCCGGAAGACCCCCGTCCGGATGAGCTCCCGTATCGTCTCCTCGGGCACCCGCCGATTCACGTCGGCTGCGCCTGCCCGCTCCCCGATCGTCGGCAGCAGTGCGCGGACCGCGTCCAGGACCTCGTCGCCCGGGGGAGACATAGGAGAGTCGCGTTCGCCCGGCCCGTGCCGTTCACGCCGGTGCGCCGTACCGATTTTCACCTTACCTCCAGCATTCGGTCCTCCCGAGTTCGTGTCCCGCGTCGTGCTCGGGCAGTGCGGGCGGTTGAGAGATGGGGATGGTCAACGGTGCTGCGGGGTTTCCGTGACGGCTCTCCCAGCGGTGCCCGTCTCCCCCTCGGCGAAAGGGTTCCGGGCCCGGACGAGGTTCACTCGTCGTAGGTGATCCTGAGGTTCACTCGTCGTAGGTGATCCTGAGGTTCACTCGTCGTAGGTGATCCTGAGGTTCACTCGTCGTAGGTGATCCTGAGGTGCTCGCTGAGCGGGGTCGCCTGGCAGGAAAGGATCAGCCCGTCGGCGAGGTCCTGCGCGTCGAGGACCGTGTTGCGCTCCAGCGCGACCTCGCCCTCCAGCAGCACGCAGGCGCAGGCGCTGCAGGACCCCTCACGGCACGAGTACGGCGCCTCCATGCCGGCCGCCAGTAGCACGTCGAGGAGCTTGTTGCCCTTCGGCCAGGTCAACGTCCTCTTCTCACCGTCCAGCTCGATCTCGAGCGTGCTGCCGGGGCCCGAGGAGTCGACCGCGACACCGGGCCCGGCGAAGGGGTCGGTGGCCAGCGACTCGAAACGTTCGACGTTGACCCGCCGCCTCGGGACACCCAGGTCGGCGAGGACCTTCACGGCGAGGTCCATGAACGGGCCCGGGCCGCAGATGAACGCCTCCCGGTCGGTGTACGGCCGGGTCAGCGCGGCCAGGCTGCTCGCGCTGGGCAGGCCCTGCACCGACTCCAGCCAGTGGACGACGGTCAGCCTCTCGCCGTACTCGGCGGTCAGCGCCACCAGTTCGTCACGGAAGATCACCGAGTTCTCGTCGCGGTTGGCGTACAGGAGGGAGACGGCGCCGGTGCCCCCGCGCAGGCACGATTTGAGGATCGACATGACCGGTGTGATGCCGCTGCCGCCGGCGAGCAGCAGCAGGTCCTCGTCGAGCGAGACGGGGACGAACGTGCCCGCCGGCCGCAGCACCTCCAGCACGTCCCCCTCGATGACGTCATCGCAGATCCAGTTCGACCCGTAGCCGCCCCGGGTGCGCTTCACCGTCACCTTGAGCTTCTCGTCGCACACCGGTGAGCTGCTCAGGGAGTAGCAGCGCGCCGCACCCTCGGGGCGGGTGGTGGGCACCCGGATGGTGAGGAACTGGCCTGGCCGGTAGCCGAACCGGGTGTGGTCTCCGTCGGCGGGCTCCAGCACCAGCGAGTGCGCGTCGGAGGTCTCCCGGATGACCTCGACGACCCGCGCCTTCAGTGGTCCCGGCTGGGTCATGCTCCCCACTCCTCCCTGATCGCGGAAACGGTCTGGTGGGATCGACCCGCCGCGTGCCGGGCGGCGATGTACCCGAAGACGATCGAGGGGCCGATCGTAGCGCCGGGACCCGCGTACTCGTTGCCCATGACCGATGCGGAGGTGTTCCCGGTGGCGTACAGCCCTTCGATCACCGAGCCGTCGGATCGCAGCACCCGGCTGTGCTCGTCGCAGACCAGCCCGCCCTTGGTGCCGAGGTCGCCGGCCTCGACACGAAAGGCATAGTACGGCGCCTTGTCGATCACGTCGAGGTTCGGATTCCTCAGCGTGGGATCGCCGTAGTAGCGGTCGTAGGCGCTGTCGCCCCGGCCGAAGTCCTCGTCCTTGCCGGCCCTGGCGAACCGGTTGAAACGCTCGACGGTCTCGGCCAGCGCGCCGGCGGGCATGCCGACCTTTACCGCCAGCTCGGCGAGCGTGTCGGCGCGGAACGCCACACCCCGCTCGTAGAACGCCTCCGGTATCGGCATCCCGGGAAGGATCTGCGCGAACGGGTACCGCGTCCGGGCCTTGGCGTCCATCACGAACCACACGGGCACGTGCCCGCCGGCCAACTGGTCGTGCACGAAGTTGACGTATGGGGCGGACTCGTTGGTGAACCGCCGCCCCTGCTGCGACACGATGACCGACGGCGGGATGCACCGCTCGGACACCAGCGGGATGGTCGCCCCCGCCGGGTGCCGTACGGCCGGCATCCACCAGGCGTCGTCCATCAGGTCGAGGGCCGCGCCGAGCCGCTCGCCCGCCAGGATGCCGTCGCCGGTGTTCTCCGTGGCCCCCATGCCGAAGTCGGTTCGGCCGCCGGCGGGCAGGTACTTGTCGCGCATTTCCTGGTTGTGGTCGAAACCACCGGTCGCCAGCAGCACCCCGCGCCTGCCGCGGATCCGGACGGTCTTCCCGTCGCGCCGAACGACGACGCCGGTGACGGCGCCGCTTTCGTCGGTGACGAGTTCGGTCATCGGCGTCCGCAGCCACAGCGGGATCCGCGCGTCCTTCAGCGCCATCCGCAGCCGGGCGACGAGCGCGCGCCCGCCGGTGGACATGTGGCGGCGGCGGAACAGGTTCGACCAGACCCGCCAGGCGGCGACGATCGACGCCCGGCGGCCGCTCCAGGTGCGCTTGACCATGGCCAGGTCGTGGTAGTCCTTGCTGGTGACCCAGAGCCCCAGCGGGCCCTTCATGCCGTTGGGACGCTGGTACTTCTCGTCCTCGCCGAGCGCGCGGGTGTCGAACGGGATCGGCTCGATCGACCGGCCCAGCGGCCTGCCGCCTTCGAACTCGGGGTGGTAGTCGGCGTAACCCCTGGTCCAGAAGAACCGGATCCACTTGCTCCTGCCGAGCAGTTCCATCGCGGCCGGACCGTTGTCCACGAACGCGTCGAGCCTGGCCGCGGGGACCCGGCGCTCGGTCAGCAGATCGAGGTAGCGGCGGATGGACTCGCGGCTGTCGTCGTGCCCCTCGGCCCGCAGGGTGGGATTGTTGGGGATCCAGATGCCGCCACCGGAAATCCCGGTGCTGCCGCCGAACGCCGCACCCTTCTCGACCACCACCGCGGACAGGCCGCTGTCGTGCGCGGTCAGCGCCGCCGTCATGCCGCCGCCGCCGCTGCCCACGATGACCAGGTCGAACTCGTGGTCCCACCCACTCACCGCTCGTCCTTCCTGGTCAGGAAGGCCAGCACGGCGCTCTCCCAGGCGGCTTTCTGCTCGATCATCACCCAGTGACCGCAGTCGGGGAAGATGTGCACCTCGACGTCGGGGATGGACCGCATCGGCAGGATCGCCATGTCAAGCGGGCTGACCCGGTCGTCGCGGCCCCAGGTGATCAGTGTCTTGGCCTTGACCTTGTGCAGCATCGCCCAGTACGGCGGGGCGTCCGAGGCCGCCGCGGCCGCGGCACGGGCGGCGAACGCCGCCTTGCCGTACATCTGGCGGGCGCCGGCCAGGGTGGCCGGTTCGGTGGCCAGCGCCCAGCGCTCCTCGATCAGTTCCTCGGTGACCAGGGACCGGTCGTAGACCATGGAGTCCAGCCACTGAACGAGCCGCTCCCGGGTGGGCTCCTCGGTGAAATCCATGAGCAGCTTGATGCCCTCACCGGGGCCCGGGCTGAACAGGTTCCTGCCGATGCCGCCGATGGTGACCAACCGGCGCACCCGGTCGGGATGGGCCATCGCCACCTGGGCACCGATGGCTCCGCCCATGGAGTTGCCGATCACGTCGGCCTGATGGAGCCCGAGCCCGTCAAGGAAGCGGATCACCGCGGTCTGCGCCCCCACCATGGGATGCTCGCCGGTGGAATCGCTCACCCCGAAACCGGGGAACTCCAGGATCAGGCAGCGGAAGTGCTCCGCCAGGACCGCGAGGTTGCCTCGGAAGTTCCGCCAGCCGGTGACTCCGGGCCCCGAGCCGTGCAGGAGCAGCAGCGGCGGGCCCTCGCCGGCTTCGTGGTAGCGCAGTACACCCTGGTCGGTCGCAAGTTCCCGCGCCGTCGACTCATAGGTCAGCTCGGTAAGCATTCATCCGTCCTGTTCATCGCGGAGTATCGGCTTCGGGGAAGGTAGCCCGCGAGGGCCGGCGAGCGGGTCGCCTCTCCCGATGAGTGAGACCCGGCCCACCTCCGCCCGGGATCGGCCGGGACACCGGGTCGCGCCCCGAGCCCCTTCCGCTCAGCGGGATCCAGCCCTGGTGAAGCCCACCGGAGGTCCGTAACTTCGTTGCCCGAGGCCGCCGACGGGGCGGCGCCCGACGTCACCCGAGGTGAACCGCATGACAGCCGAGACCTCCGAGCCCTCACTAGCTCCGGACTTCACCGGGGTGACACCACCCGATCCCGCGGAAATGCGGCAGGCGATGGGCATGTTCGCGAGCGGCGTGACGGTCATCACCGGCATCGACGGCGGAGAGCCGGTGGGATTCGCGTGCCAGGCGTTCGCGTCGGTGTCCCTCGAACCGCCGCTGATCCTTTTCTGCGCCGACCACAACAGCCGCACCTGGCCGAGGATCAGGAGGTCCGGGAGGTTCAGCGTGAACGTGCTGGGCGAAGGGCAGTCCGACCTCTGCGGCCGGTTCGGCTCCAGCAAGGGCAGGAAGTACGACGGGCTCGACTGGGAGCTGTCCCGGTGGGGCACTCCGGCGCTGCGCGACGTGCTCCTGCGCGTCCACGCCGAGGTCGCCGACGTGCACGTCGCCGGGGATCACGATGTGGTGATCGGCCGGGTACTGGAGGTGGAGCGGGACGTCGAGCGGCGTCCCATGGTGTTCTTCCGCGGGCGGTTCGGCATCGACCATGAGACGGACACCGAACAGGCCCTGTTCGCTCCCGGTCTGTGGGGCTGGGCGGATCAGTGGGACTGGAATCGGGCCCGGGAATGACGCCGGGCCGCGCGAATCACAGCCAGCCGTCGTTCCCGCCCATGGTGAGCAATCGGTTCATGGTCTCCGTCGACCAGTTGCGGTCCGGCATCCGAGCGGCTTGACGGGATCGCCCCCGCTGGCTGTCCAGGTCGGGGAAGAGGGCGAGTGAGGCCTGCCGTGCCGCGTCGACCACCAGCGGGGCGACGTTCTCCAGCGGCGTGCGGGTGTCGCCGACGAGAGAGATGCTCGCCACCGGGCCCTCGTGGCCTCGGATCGCCGCGGCGGCACACGAGATGCTGGGGACGTTCTCGCCCCGTTCGAAGGCCAGCCCCTGCCGCTGCCGGATGCGGTTCAACTCCTGGTGCAGGGTGCCGATGTCGCCGATGGTGCGGCTGGTGAGCCGGCTGACCTTGCCTCCGACCAGTTCCTCGACCCGCTCGGGCTCCAGCCAGGCGAGGATCGCCTTGCCCAGCGCGGTGGAGTGCGCCGGGGCACGGCCGCCGACTCGGGAGGGCACGGACAGGGCGAACCGCCCGCCGGCCTTGTCCAGGTAGAAGATCTCCGAGCCGTCCAGGACCGCCAGGTGGACGACCATCCTGGTTCTCATCTGCAGGTCGTGCAGCAGCGGCGCGGCGGCCTCTCGGATCTCGCCGTGGCTGCCGTCGCCTCCGCCGATTCCGAGTGCCCGCTTGCCCAGGCTGTAGCCGAAGGACGAGTGCTCCAGCCAGTTCAGTCGTACGAGCTGGTCAAGGATGCGATGCGCCGTCGAGCGCGGCAGGTGAGTGCACCGAGCCACGTCCTCCAGGGTGAGATGGGTGAAACGGCCGTCGAACGCGTCGATGATCAGCGTCATTCGCTCGACCATCGAGGGCGGGAGCTCTCGCCGCGCGGACGCGGCCTGGCCAAGCTCAGAGAGAGCGGTCATCACATCTCCCCAAAACTGAAATAAATTCTTGTTTTGGAATGTAGCAACGGGACGAGCAACAGGGAAGAGAGGGAGAAAGATCGCCGAATAATACTTTTTGTTCGGTTCTTCCTGCGGGATGTCCGGTTCGTCCCGTGGGGCACGGGAGCCCGCCCCCCTCCACGCCGGGAAGACTTCCGCGAGGAGCGCCGGGGTACGAGAAGCCGCTCACCACACTGCGGAGGAGCGCGGCGGCGCGCCGAATCAGATTCATGCCATATGTAACATGTGGCCAATAAGTGCGTCAACGGACACAACCCCGCCATACTCCCGCAACAAGCCTGTGTAAGCCCGCCCCTCGCCTGACCGCCTCTCAGCAGCGTGTTCAGCTGAGACGGACCCCCGGAGCGCCCCATCGAGGACTCGCCGTCGCTGACGAACGACGGCCGCCCGAAGCGGTGGATCGTGGTCCGGCCGCCGGGTGGTGAGACCGGCATGCTGCTCGCCCGCGAGCACCTGGTAGTAAAGGTGCAAGTGATTGTTTAGCGTGATGCAATGATCTGCTGACACGATCGGGGCCGGTTTGAAGGAGGCTCCCCCTTGCGTCGTTCCATCCCCCTGGCTCTCGTTGTCGCGATCTTCGCGCTGTCGGGGACGGTCATCTCCCCCGCCCAGGCCACGGCCGGGCCGTGCAAGCCCGGCCAGGGTGCCAACCTGCGCGGCAGGGACTTCACCAGGGGCGCCCGGCTCCCCGACGACCTGCGCTGCGCCGACCTGACCAAGGCCAAGCTGAACGGCGTGGAGCTCATCCAGAAGGACCTCACCGGAGCGATCCTGCGCGGCGCCTCGCTCAAGCAGGCCAACCTCACCCAGGCCACGCTGAAGTACGCCGACCTGCGGGGCGCCAACCTCACCGAGGCCGACCTGGGCCAGATGCACGCCGACCACGCCGACCTGCGAAACGCGATCCTGGTCGACGCCGAGGCCGGTCAGGCGGAGTTCCCGCACGCGAACCTGACCGGGGCGAAGCTGACCAGGGCCGAGCTGACCCAGGTCAACTTCACCGGCGCCAAGCTCATCGACGCCGACCTCGACGAGAGCACCCCCGGCCAGCTCAAGGCCCGCAAGGCCGACTTCACCCGGGCCAAGCTCCGCGAGGCCAGGCTGAGCCAGTCGAACCTGCGCAACGCGACGTTCAAGTACGCCGACGTGAGCGAGGCCCAGTTCACCCAGGCCGAACTGAACGGCGCCGACTTCACCGGCGCGCTGGTCCAGGGCGCGTCCTTCACCCAGGCCGACGACGTCGACCTCACCGGTTCCCGGGGCACCCCCACGGGTCTCACCATCTCGGTGCCGACCTCGGTGCCCGGCTCCGACGCCCCCGAGATCGAGAAGACGGACACCTCGCAGGCCGAACCCGCGCGAGGCGGCGGCTTGTCCGTGGGCCTGGTCATGGTCGTGCTCAGCGCGGTGGGCCTGGCCCTGACCGTGGTGGCCTGGGGTGTCAGCACCCAGCAGCGTACCCGGCGCAACGCCCGGTTCGCCGTGGCGCGGCGGGGTGCCGAGGACGACATCACCCGGCTGGGCGAGGAGATCGACCAGCTCGACTACGAGTTCCAGGTCAGCGGGCGCGGCGGCATAACCGCCGACCACGACTGGCGGCACGCGCTCGACGCCTACGAGGCCGCCAAGCAGGCCCTGTCGGTCGCCCGCCGCTCCGAGGAACTGCACTTCGTGGCCCGCGCCGTCCAGGACGGCAGAGCCGCCCTGGACCGCCTCCGCTCCCGCGTCCGCTGACGCCCATCAGCGGAACTCGGCTCGGCAGATCCACCACGCAACCTTCGGCAGATCCACCACGTATCCCTCGGCAGATCCACCGGTCGCGTCCGCGCAGGTGGTGTACGAGTGTTTGAGATCGGTACCTGCGTCGCGCCTGGCTGATCGCCATTGAAAAGCGCGGCGTAGTCCGTGGGGAAAAGCGCGGCGAGGGTGGTGGAGTGGTTGGGGGCCGCTCACCGGTGTCGCATCGTGCGGGGTGGTGGCGGGCGTTGGGCGGGTGTGGGTGACCGGGGGCGGGCCGGTGGAGCTCCGGGAGGGGGCAAAGCGGGTCATGGCGGGCGTGGAGGCGGGGCCGTGGTGGTGACGATCGGGGATTTTCCATGATCTGGGTGAGTTGGCACGCTGGGGGCGTGCGGATTCACCCAGATCAAGGAAGGCGCCACTGCCACCCCTCGGGTGGGCCGCTTTTCGTGGTGGAAGGCCCGATTCGTCCCCGCGCCCGGCCGAGGGCGACCCGTGACCGGACGCCCCGCGGACCTTCGTACCCCGCACGGCGAGAGCCCCGCACGAGGCGGCGGCGAGCAGCGGCGAGGAGCGGCCCCGAATCCTGCCGCACCGCGGCGGACCCGTACCGATGGGCGGTCTTGGGCCACTCCACTGCCCTCGCTGCGCTTTTGATCTTCGACCCCGCACGACGCGACACCGACGAGCGGCCCTGAACCACTCCACCACCCTCGCCGCGCTTTCACCACGGACAACGCCGCGCTTTTCCACCGTGACCGGCTTACCGGATTCGGATGCTCGTACACCACATCCGTGGACGCGACCACGGGGGACAGATCTTATCGACCGGCTCGATTACGAGTTCCAGATCAGCGGGTGCGGCGGCGTACCAGAGCGGGCAGCCAGGGCGCGATGCCGATAAGGACCAGCAGCGAGAGCAGTGGCATCCGCCACCACCACGAGATGCTCGCCGGTGGCGGGGGCGGCGTGGGCGTCCCCCATGGAGGTGCCTCTGGCCACCTCGGCCGGCTCGCCGGTGTCGGGGTCGACCCGGTGCGGGAGCAGCCTGGTGCGCGGGTCGAGCCGTCGGCGCGCCTCCCGCAGCCAGCGTTCGGCGGTCCCGGCGAACCGGGCCGGCAGCAGCGTGTCGTGCAGCCGCAGCGACGCGATCGCCACGGTCGAGTCGACCGGCCACGCCTGACCGGGATAGGCGGTCAGGTAGGGCGACGCCGAGGCGTCGAACGCCGCGCCGAGCGCGGCGGAGTCGTCGGCGAAGCGGCGCAGCTCGCCCGGATCGCGTTGCCCGGCCGGTTGCAGGCTCAGCACCTGCCCGCGCAGCCAGTTGCTCCAGCCTCGGTAGAAGACACCGTACGAGGGGGTGAGGTCCGGGCTGAACGGGTCGCGGCCGGACGGCGAGTCCAGCCGCTCCAATGCCCACCGTGCCTCCCGCAGCGCCGACGCCCGCTCGCCGGCCGGTTCGCGTATCCCGATCTCGGCCCAGCTCAGGCCGTACAGCGCGTGCAGGAAGAAGTACCCCTCCGGAAACAGCCGCTGCGCCTCGTCACCGGCCCCGCCGTCCAGCGCGGCGCGCAGGAACGTCAACTGCCGCCTGACCCCGGCCGGTTCCTCGGTCGTCCCCGCGGTGGCGGGCGCGACCAGCCGCACCGCCCCCACCAGCGCGCAGACGCCGATCACGACGGCGACCAGCCGACGCGCCCAGCGCAGCACCCGGCGCGTTGTTGATCGCGGCTTGGACATCCGCCGATCTTAGTCCGGCACGCAGAGGCGACGGGAGGCTCCTCGTCCTCGTCCGCTAGCACCTCTCTTGGGCACCCCACTTGAGCTCCGCCCACACAGTGCGGCCTTCCTCGTCGCCCTCGGTGCCCATGTACGTGCTTAACGCAGCGACAATGGCCAATCCCCGCCCGCCTTCGAGCATCTCCCCCCGGACGGGAGAAGGAAGAGCCGGCACCGTAGGCCCTCCGGCGTCCGTTACGGCGATCCGGACGGAATCACCCACCAGCCGGAGCTCGACCGTGAACACGTCGCCACGCGACTTGGTGTGGACTACCGCGTTCGAAGCCAGCTCGGCAAGGCAGGCGATCGCGTCATCCAGGACGGGGCATTCGGCCAGGAGTGCTCCAACAAGTTTGCGGACATCGTGGAGCTGGGCCGGATCACCGGGAAAAGATCTACGCCACGTTACGCCGATCATGATGGGGCCTCCTCGGCACAAGGAGCGCGGTTAACGCACGCCAACGTTCTCATGTCGTTCACAACCTCTCGAACACGGAGAGTAATGAATTGAACACGATGAACTATGGCATGCGCTCTGCAAACCTGCACAGCGGAATCGTGAACTCCTCCCATATGCGTGACAGAGGTGTAACCTTCGACCACTGTCCGTGTATGAGGAAGGAACGGCTGTGAACGCCAAGCGCGGCGTAACCCTGCGATCCCAGTGGCTGGGCAAGCAGCTCCGTGAACTACGGGAGGCGGCCAACCTCACCCTCAAAGAAACCGGCGAGTTCCTTCAACGCGACGGCTCCACGGTCAGCCGCTTCGAAGCCGGTCTGTACCCTGCCCGGACACCGGATGTCATCGCGCTGCTCGACCTGTACGGCGTCACAGGGGAACAACGGCGAGAAGGGCTCATCCGGCTGAGCCGCGACGTCTGGCAGAGCGGCTGGTGGGACAACTACTCCGAGGACCTGTCCCTGAACATCGTCGACTACGCCTGGCTGGAGTCACGCGCTCAGAGGATCAGGTCGTTCGACGCATTCGTCATCCCAGGGCTGCTCCAGACCAGGGAATACATGAACGCCATGATCCGAGCCGAGGAACCCACGGCAGATCCGGAGCAGGTCGACCGCTGGATCAGGTTCCGGCAGACCCGCCAGCAGGTCTTGACCGTGGAGAACGCGCCAAACCTCATCGCGGTTCTCGACGAGGCCACGCTGCGCCGCAGGGTAGGCGGGTCCGAAATCATGTGTGATCAGCTCGCTCAGCTCGTCGCCTCCGCGAACCAGACGAACATCGAGATCCGGGTATTGCCCCTGACCGCGGGCGCTCACGCCAGCCCTGACGGGGCCTTTCGAATCTTCGAACTCCCTGGCCCCTACCCCGCAGTCGCCTATGTCCCGAGCCCCGCTGGTGCGATATACGTAGAAGCCGGAGCCGCCGACAGGCTTACGTCTAAGTTCGACCGCATTTGCAATGATTCGCTCAGCCCAAAGAGGTCCATCGAGCTGATCACAGCGATCGCGGAAAAGTTCCATCAGCCCGCATGAATGGAGCCGCACCGCTCATGTCTGCTCCCGAGCACGCCCCGATTTCCTGGCACATCAGCAGCTTCAGTGCCGACGGTGGCGGCAACTGTGTCGAAGCGGGTCCCGTGAACGACGGCACCGGACGTGTCGCCGTACGGCACAGCAAAGATCCCGATGGACCCGTGATCCACTACACCCGCACGGAATGGGACGCCTTCGTCTCCGGCGTCCGTGCCGGAGAGTTCGACTTCGGTCCGGGACCTGTCTGAAGAACCAAGACGGTTGAGCCGGACCGATTCCGCACCGGTAAGGTTCATCGGGTTCCTCCGGAGCCGCCCACCGGTTCGGGAGCACTCGACTACAGGGACGACGCCTGGCGGTCACTCCCGTGCTGAGCGGGCACCTCGGCCAGTGAGGCCGAGACGGCTGAGGTCTCCTCCTGGCCGAAGGTGATCACCATGTACCTGCCGTTGGCATAGCTGACCACAGGCCGCCCGAGCGTCTCGCCCACCCGGCGGGCGACCGCCTGGAACAGCTCCACCATCTCCGGCGTGTCGGCGCTCACCCTGAACCATCCGTTGGCGACGAGCTGCTGGGCGACCAAGGGGGCGAAGTTCGCCTCGCTCCGGACCCTCTCCTCCGCGCTGAGAGGGGTGCGCCGAGGCGCGGGCGGCGTGCCGAGAGGGTGGGGCATGGCTGATCTCCTTGTGATCGCGGGCCTCCCAGGATGCCAGCCGTGCCTCCCACCCGGGGGCCACGTCAGATGCCGCTGGGGGTCATGGGCTGCATGAGGCGGCGGGCGGCCTCGGTGATGGAGCCGGACAGGGAGGGGTAGACCGCGAAGGTGTGCGCGATCTGGTCGACGGTCAGGCGCTGCTGTACGGCCACCGAGACCGCCAGGATCAGCTCGGAGGCTCGGGGGGCGACCACGACACCGCCGAGGACGATGCCGGTGTGCGGGCGGCAGAACAGCTTCACGAAACCGTCGTTGAAGCCCTGCATCTTGGCGCGGGCGTTGGTGGCCAGCGGCAGCTTGACGATGTTGGCCTCGATCTCGCCGGCCTCGACCGCCCTCTCGGCGACGCCCACGGCGGCGATCTCGGGGTCGGTGAAGATGGCGGAGGCCACGGTGGCCAGGCGGAGCGGCTGCACGGCCTCGCCGAGGGCGTGCCAGACGGCGATCCGGCCCTGCATGGCGGCGACCGAGGCGAGCATCAGGACCCCGGTGCAGTCCCCGGCCGCGTAGACGCCGGGCGCGGAGGTGCGGGAGACCTTGTCGACCTGGATGAAACCGCCCCGATCGAGGGTGACCCCGGCCTCCTCAAGACCGATCCCGGCGGTGTTGGGGACCATGCCGACGGTCATGAGGCAGTGGCTGCCCTCGGCGGTCCGGCCGTCCTCCAGCGTGACGACCACACCGTCCGCGGTGCGCTTGACGGATTCGGCGCGCGAGCGGCCCATGACGTTCATGCCTCGGCGGCGGTAGACCTCTTCGAGGACCTCGGCGGCGTCGGCGTCCTCATTGGGCATCATCCGGTCGCGGGAGGAGACGAGCGTGACCTCCGAGCCCAGCGAGCGGTAGGCGCCCGCGAACTCGGCGCCGGTGACGCCGGAGCCGACCACGATGAGGTGCTCGGGCAGTTCCTCCAGGTCGTACAACTGCCGCCAGGTGAGGATGCGCTCGCCGTCGGGCTCGGCGCCGTTCAGGATACGCGGGGTCGCGCCGGTCGCCACGATGACGACGTCGGCGCGGATCGTCCTGTCTCCGGCCCTGACCACCTGCGGGTCGACCAACCGCCCCGGGGCCTTGATCACCTCGACGCCCTCGGCGGCCAGTCGCGCGGCGATGTCGGCGGACTGCGCCCTGGCGAGATCCTTGACGCGCTTGTTGACCAGCGGCATATCGGCGATGACGCCGCCGACCTCGCCGTCGGGGCCGCCGGTGAAGTGCACGCCGAGCATGCTGGCGTCGAGAAGCGCCTGCTTGCGCGCGGAGGTGGCGATCAGCGTCTTGGAGGGCACGCAGTCGGTGAGCACGCAGGCTCCGCCGGGGCCGTCCTGTTCGACGACGGTGACCTGCGCTCCCAACTGGGCGGCGACCAGCGCAGCCTCGTATCCACCGGGCCCGCCACCAATGATCACTATCCTCGTCACGTACCCTATTCTCCCGCATGGCGGGACCGGCCATCGCTCAGCATCCCTCCCAAAACGCGAAAGTCCTCCAAAACCGCCGTAATTCCACGGGACACCGGCGTGGCTTCGAGGCTGGGTGAGCGTCTCGCGGATCTTCGATTAGTGTTGGCCAACGTGCCTGTCTACGCCGCTTACGGCAGCAACATGGACCCGAAGCAGATGGCCCAGCGGGCCCCTCACTCCCCGATCAGGGGAACGGGCTGGCTCCAGGGCTGGCGTCTGACCTTCGGCGGGAACGATCTCAGCTGGGAGGGCGCCCTCGCCTCCATCGTCGAGGACGCAGCCGAGCAGGTCTTCGTCGTCCTCTACGACGTGCCCGAGTGGGACGAGAGCTCTCTCGACCAGTGGGAGGGTGCGGCGCGCGGCCTCTACCACAAGGTCAGGCTCCGGGTGCAGACCCTGGAGGGCGAGGTCGTGGCGTGGTTCTACGTGCTCGACGGCTACGAGGGTGGGCTGCCCTCGGCCCGCTACCTCGGCATCCTGGCCGAGGCCGCCGAGCGCGCGGGCGCCCCCGACGACTACGTCAAGGAACTACGCGGCCGCCCCTGCACCTCCCTGGGGAGCTAGAAGTGCACTGAAAATCTTGCGTTCTGGTCCCGCCTCGGATGATTCGGGGCCAGACTCGTTGCGTGCAGGGTGAATGGGCTGGAGAACCGGTAGGGCCGGATGTGTGGCAGACCTGCCGGGAGCTGATCCCAGCCGGGAGCGTTTTCGCGTTCCTGGCCGAACATCGGCAGACGCTGTTCCCAGCAGACATGTTCACGGACATGTATCCCTCGGCGAACGGGCGGCCGAGCATGCCGCCGCAGGTGCTCGCCACAGTGATCGTCCTGCAGAGCCTGCACGGGCTGTCGGACTTCGAGACGGTTCAGGAACTGCGTTGTGACCTGAGGTGGAAGGCCGCCTGCGGCCTGGGTCTGTACGACACCGCGTTCGACCCGTCGCTGTTGACCTACTTCCGACGGCGCCTGCAGCGCTCGGCCGATCCGAACCGGCTGTTCACCAAGGTCAGGGAAGTCGTCGCGGCCACCGGCGTCCTCAAAGGCAGGCAGCGCCGGGCGTTGGACTCCACCGTGCTGGACGACGCGGTCGCCACCCAGGACACCGTCACCCAGCTCATCGCCGCGATCCGCCGGGTCATCCGCGACGTCCCCGGCGCCGAGCCGGTCGCCGCCCAGTGGTGCACCGCCCACGACTACACCGACCCCGGCAAGCCGAAGATCGCCTGGAACGACCAGCAGGCGCGGGACACACTGGTCGACGCCCTGGTCACCGACGCCCTTAATCTCATCGCTCACGTGCCCGGCCAACCGCTCGGCGAGACGGCGGCAGGCGCCCTCGGACTGCTGGCACTGGTCGCAGGACAAGACGTCGAGCCCGCCGACGGCTCCGACGGCCGATGGCGGATCGCCCGGCGCACCGCCCACGACCGCATCGTGTCCACGGTCGACCCCGAGGCCCGCCACATCCACAAGAACCGCACCCGCCACCAGGACGGCTTTCGCGCACATGCCGCGTTCGAGCCCGAGGCGGGGCTGTTCACCGAGGTCGCCCTCACCGCGGGCAGCGGCGCGGACAACCACGAGGCCGCCGTCGCCCGAAGCCTCCTCGCCGGCGACGACGATGCCCTGACGGTACTGGGCGACACCGCCTACGGCACCGGCGACCTGCGACAGACCCTCCAAGCCGACGGCCACACCCTGGTGATCAAGCCGCCGCCGCTACGCCAAGCCGTCCCCGGCGGCTTCACCACCGACGATTTCCAGGTCGACACCCAAACCGGCCGCGTCACCTGCCCGGCAGGCCACACCAAAACCCTCGGCCGCCCGCTGGCAGGTGGTAACCGCCAGGCCCAGTTCAAGATCCTGTGCCGCACCTGCCCACTGCGCGAACGCTGCACCACGTCCAAGACCGGACGCACCTTCAACGTCCACCCCCACTATGACCTCCTCAAAACCGCCCGGCAGCAGGCCGCCACCAGTCAGCGATGGCAGCAGGAGTACCGCCGCTGGCGACCACCCGTCGAACGCGCCATCGCCTGGCTGGTCGCCAAAGGCAACCGTCGCGTTCCCTACCGCGGCGTCCTCAAGAACAACATCTGGCTCCACAACCGCGCTGCCGCACTCAACCTCCGCCGCCTCATCAACCTCGGACTCACCCACACAGGCGGCGCCTGGGCACTGAACCCCGCCACTGCATAAGCCGCCGGGGCGCCTGCTCCGCGCCGATATCCACTCAAACCAAGATCTTCAGTGCACTTCTAGCCCTGTATTCCGCACATGACCCCCGATCGACCTGGGGTGATTACCTGCTGCACTGGATCAGGTATAGCTGCTGACCTGCAACGACGCGGCACATACGGAGAACGGGGCTAGCCGTGCTGGAAGAGGACGGACGGGGCGCTCTTCGGCGCCTGTCCGCGGCCGTCCGCCGGACGGCCATGGACAGGTAAGCAGAAAGCGGTACGGAGCGGACGAGACGCCACCGTCGGCCGGTACGCTCGGTGAGGTGAGCAATGATCCCTATGCACTCGCCACGGACGCCGCGGACACGCTGAGGAGCACCGTCGGCGTGGACTCCTTCGACGTCGCGCTGGTGATGGGTTCGGGCTGGGTCCCGGCCGCCGACGCGATCGGCGAGACGATCGCCGAGATCCCGGTGACCGACCTGCCCGGCTTCGCTCCGCCCGCGGTGGCCGGCCACGCGGGCCGGATCCGCGCCGTGCGGACCGGGTCGGGCAAGAACGTGCTGATCTTCCTCGGCCGCACCCACCTCTACGAGGGCCGCGGCGTGGAGCCGGTCGTGCACGGGGTACGGACCGCGATCAGGGCCGGGGCGGGCACGGTCGTGCTGACCAACGCCGCGGGGGGCCTGCGCCCCGAGACCCAGGAGGTCGGCGAGGCGGTGCTGATCAGTGACCACATCAACCTGACCGGTGCCAGCCCGATCACCGGCGCCACCTTCGTCGACCTCACCGACGTCTACACCCCGCGCCTGCGCGAGCTGGCCCGCGAGGCCGACCCTTCGCTGGCCGAGGGCGTCTACGTGGCCTTCCGCGGCCCGACGTACGAGACCCCGGCCGAGGTCCGCATGTGCCGCATCCTCGGTGGCGACATGGTGGGCATGTCCACGGTGCTTGAGGCCATCGCGGCCCGCGAGGGCGGCGCCGAGGTGCTCGGCATCTCCCTGGTCACGAACCCGGGCGCCGGTCTCGTGGGCGAGCCGCTCAACCACGAGGAGGTGCTTGAGGTCGGCCGCGCCACCGCCGCACGCATGGGCGGCCTGCTGGCCAAGGTCGTCGGCAAGCTGTAGGCCCCACAGCCCGGACCACACGGTCTGAGACCACACGGACCACACGATCTGAGACCACAGCCCGGACCACACGGTCTGGGACCCCCTGGCCGGGAACCGGTCAGAGGAAGCACCCGGCTTTCAAGAATCACCCTGGTTTCAAGGGTTCAACCGGCGACGGGCCCAGGCCCGAGAGGTGACAATGAGCAGCGATCTCGCGGGGCTCGCCCGTTCCTGGCTGGCCCAGGACCCCGACCCCGACACGCGCGCGGAGCTGGCCGAACTGCTGGAGAGCGGCGACGGTGACGCGCTGCGCGAGCGGTTCGGCTCGAAGCTGGAGTTCGGCACCGCCGGGCTCCGCGGCGAGCTGGGCGCCGGCCCCAATCGGATGAACCGGGTGACGGTCATGCGTGCCGCCGCCGGTCTGGCCCGCGTCCTCGGTCCCGGCAGGCATGTCGTGATCGGCTACGACGCCCGGCACAAGTCCGACCTCTTCGCCCGCGACACCGCGGCCGTGCTCACCGGGGCCGGACTGCGCGCCTCGGTCCTCCCGGCGCCGCTGCCCACGCCCGTGCTGGCCTTCGCGGTCCGCCACCTCGGCGCCGACGCGGGCGTGACCGTCACCGCCAGCCACAACCCGCCCCGCGACAACGGCTACAAGGTCTACTGGGGGGACGGCTCGCAGATCGTGCCGCCGATCGACGCGGAGATCTCCGCCGCCATCGACGCGGTCGGGCCGGTCTCCGAGCTGCCCCTCGGCTCCCCTGACGACCCCGCCTGGACCGCGCTGGACGACGGCGTCGTGGCCGCCTACCTGGAGGCGGTGACCGCGCTCCCGATCGGCGGCGCCCGCGAGCTGCGGGTGGCGTACACCCCGCTGCACGGCGTGGGCGGCGACACCCTGGCCAGGGCCTTCGCCGCCGCCGGGTTCGACGCGCCGGCCATCGTCGAGGCCCAGGCCGAGCCCGACCCCGACTTCCCCACCGTCGCCTTCCCCAACCCGGAGGAGCCCGGCGCGATGGACCTCGCACTGGAGCTGGCGGAGCGGGTCGGCGCCGACCTGATCCTGGCCAACGACCCCGACGCCGATCGCTGCGCGGTCGGTGTGCCGCTGCCTGGCGGTGGCTACCGGATGCTGACCGGCGACGAGGTGGGCGCCCTGCTGGGCGAGCACGTGATCGGGCAGACCTCCGGCGAGGACCGCCTGGTGGCGACCACCATCGTCTCCTCGTCGCTGCTCGGCAAGATCGCTGCCGGGCACGGGGTGCGCTACGCCGAGACCCTGACCGGCTTCAAATGGATCATGAAGGCCGGCCCGGGCCTGCTCTTCGGGTACGAGGAGGCGCTGGGGTACAGCGTCGGCTCCGACCTCGGGCTGCCCGTGCACGACAAGGACGGCATCGGCGCGGCGCTGACCGTCGCCGGGCTGGCCGCCCAGGCCAAACTCGACGGCCGTACCCTGCTCGACCTCCTCGACGACCAAGCTCGCCGCTACGGCCTGCACGCCACGTCCCAGCTCTCGGTCCGGGTGGACAACCTGTCCCTGATCACCGGCGCCATGACCCGCCTGCGCACCACCCCGCCGGTGGAACTCGGGGGCCGCAAGGTCGAGTCCACCGACGACCTGATCGAGGGCTCCGCCGACCTCCCGTCCACCGACGGCCTGCGCTACCGCCTGTCCGGCGACGCCCGCGTCGTCGTCCGCCCCTCGGGCACCGAGCCCAAGCTCAAGTGCTACCTGGAGGCCGTCGTCCCGGTCACCGGTGAGGTGTCCGAGGCACGGGAGCGGGCCGCGCGGGACCTCGACGCGCTGAAGTCGGGCCTGGCCGACGTCCTCGGCCTGACAGCAGGACAGTAGCCGCAGTCGGGCCTGGCCGACGTCCTCGGCCTGACGGCGGGACAGTAGCCGCCAGGCGCGACAGGCCGGGGGCCGGGGTCGGCCATCCGGTTCACGGGCCGGGGTCAGACGGCGCGGCGGGGGGCGACCAGCAGCGCGCTGCCGTTCCGGTGGACGTCGATGGCGCAGCCGTACACCTCGCTGAGGGTCTCCGAGGCCAGGACCCGGTCCGGGGAGCCGTCGGCGACGAGCCGCCCGCCGGACATGACCAGCACCCGGCCGGCGTAGGCGGCGGCGAGGTTGAGGTCGTGCAGGACGACCACCACCGCGTCCCCCGCCGCCGCCCGCTCACGGGCGACGCACATGACCTGCTCCTGGTGGCGCAGGTCCAGGGCCGCGGTCGGCTCGTCCAGCAGCAGGATCGGGGCACTCTGGACCAGGACCCGGGCCAGTGAGACCCGGGCCTGCTCACCGCCCGACAGGGTGGGGTAGGTCCGCCCGGCCAGGTGCGCGACGTCGGTCACCTCCATGGCCCGGGCGAGGATCTCCTCCTCCTCGTGGGCGGGACGGCGGGAGCCGTACAGGCCCATGGCGACCACCTCGGCGACGGTGAACGGGAAGGCCAGCGTGACCCGCTGCGGCAGCACCGCGCGCAGCCGCGCCAGCGCGGCCGGGCGCAGCGCGCGCACCGGCCGGCCGGCCAGGGTGACCGCGCCGTGTGTCGCGGGCACGTCCCCGGCCAGGACGGACAGCAGCGATGACTTGCCTGCGCCGTTCGGCCCGGCGATCGCCACCAGTTCGCCGGGCGCCACCCGCAGCGACACGTCGTCGAGCAGCCGGGCGGAGCCTGCGGTGAGGGACACCCCGGAAACGTCGATCATGCCCATCCTCCCTGCTGGGATCGGGTACGGCGGAGCAGCCAGAGGAAGAACGGGCCGCCGATGAGCGCGGTGAGCACGCCGATCGGCAGTTCGGCGGGGATCGCCAGCGTCCGGGCCGCCAGGTCGGCCGCGAGCAGCACGACGGCTCCGGCCAACGCCGAGGCGGGCAGCAGGACGCGGTGCCCCGGCCCGGCGGCCAGCCGGATGAGGTGCGGGACGACCAGGCCGACGAAGCCAATGATCCCGGCGGCCGCGACGGCGGCGCCGGTCAGCAGCGCGGCCAGCAGGATCACCCCGACGCGGACCCGCTCGGTGTCCACTCCCAGGTGCCGGGCCCCGCGCTCCCCCAGCGCCAGCACGTCCAGCGCTCGCGCGAAGAAGGGGATCAGCACCAGCCCCGCCGCGGTGAACGGGGCGACCGCCGCGACCACCGGCCAGGTCGCGCCGCCGATGCTGCCCAGGCTCCAGAAGGAGATCGAGCGGAGCTCGGCGTCGTCGGCCAGGAAGGTCAGCAGGCCGACGATCGCCCCGGCGACGGCATTGATCGCGATACCGGTGAGGACCAGGGTGACCACCTCGGTCCTGCCTCCGGACCGGGAGAGCAGGTAGACGGCGAAGGTGGCGATCAGACCGCCGAGGAAGGCGGCCACGGTCACCGACCACTCCCCGAAGGCGCTCACGCCCAGCACGATCGCGCCGATCGCACCGACGGCCGCGCCGGAGGAGACGCCGATGACGCCGGGTTCGGCGAGCGGGTTGCCGAAGACGCCCTGCATGGCGGCCCCGGCGACGCCGAGCGCGGCCCCGATGAGCACGGAGAGCACCACGCGCGGGAAGCGGATCTGCCAGAGCACCGCGTCGTGCGGTCCCGAGCCACCGAAGACCGAGGCGGCCACCTCCCCGAGGGGGACCGGGACGGCGCCGATCCCCGCCGACGCGACGCAGAGCGTGGCGAGCAGCACCGCCAGGGCGGGGATCAGCGCCTTCCTGAGCACCACGCGGCCGGATCGGGGTGTGGACGGCCGCGCCGGCGTCCCCCCGGTCTGGCCGCGGGCGGCGGCGGGTGCGCTGTGGGACGCCTCCGCCACGGTCTGTGCGGGGTTCACTTCGCCTGGAAGGCCGTGACGAGCTTGCCGATGGCCTGCCCGGTGCGCGGGCCCATACCGAGCAGTTCCAGGTCGTCCAGCGACACGATCCGCTTGTTCTTGCCGGCCGGGGTTTCGGCGACGCCGGGCAGCTTGAGCAGGCCGTCCACGCCGCCGACCGACTCCAGGCCCATCTTCATCACCAGGATGTGGTCGGGGGCGGCCTTCACCATGGCCTCGGCGGTGATCGGCTTGTATCCCTGGACGCCGGCGCCGGTGCCCGCGTCCTCGGCCCCGGCGGCGGCGATCATGGCGTCGGCGCGGGTGCCCGTGCCGCCGATCTGGTAGGTCTTGGACTGGCCGCGCAGGTAGAGGAAAGCGACCCGGGGCTTCTCCGTGCCCGCGGCCGCCGCCTTGGCCCTGGCCGCGTCGATCTCGGACTTGGTCTTGGCCGCCAGCTCGGCGCCCTTGTCCGGCACACCTAGCGCCTTGCCGATGAGCTCGATCTTGGCGGGGACCTCGTCCACGCCGCCGGCGCCGGAGGGCACCATGACGACAGGGATCCCGGCCCCCTTGAGCTGCTCGATGACCGGCGGCGGGCCGGCCTCCTCGGTGCCGAGTAGCACGGTCGGCTTGAGCGAGAGGATGCCCTCGGCGGCCAGCGCGCGCTGGTAGCCGATCTGCGGCTTCTGCCGCGCCTCGGGCAGCCCCATCGCGGACAGGTCCACGCCCACGACCCGGTCGGCCAGGCCCAGCGCGAACACGATCTCGGCCACGTCGCTGGTCAGCGGGATGATCTTTGAAGCGTCCTTGACCTCGACGCTGGATCCGTCTGCGGACTGCACGGTCACCGGAAGCCCCTGGGCCGCGGGGGCAGTCGAGGCAGCCGGGGCCGATGTCTCGGGTGCGGCTTCCGCCGAGGTCTCCGCCGTGCTCCCGCACCCGGCCAGGACGACCGTTCCCACAGCCAGTAGGGCGATCAAACCGCGCTTCATGCTTCTGCCTTCCCGCGGGCCCGCACATCGACGGACTCGCCGACCCCGATGTCCGCCGTACCGCGGAACGTGACGCCACCGTCGTCGAGCGGCAGCTCGGCCGGGAAACCCGCGAACTCGGCGGGCCGCCGGCAGATAGGCGCCTTGACACGTTCCAGAAGTACGACTTCCGGGTCATCTCACTTAAAAGTTAAGGTAAGCCTAAACTCAATTAGGCAAGCCTAACCTAATCAGGCCGCCCTCTGAGCGTCAAGATATACGGCCAGAAAAAGGATGAAACGCCCATATCCTCCTCGGGCGGTATTCGAGCACCAAGACGGGCGACGCACCGCTCGCGGAGCACCGCGGCGGGTGGTCCACCGGGTTCGAAGCATCGGGACGCGCGGTCTACCGGCTGCGGAGCACCGCGACAGACGGACCGTCGGTCACGAAAGCACCACGACAGACGGCCCGCCGGTCACGAAAGCACCACGACAGACGGCCCGCCGGTCACGAAGGCACCAGGATGGACGGCCCGCCGGTTGCGACGTATCGGGACAGGCCGGAACGGCCGCCCCTCCGGCGCCTCGGCCCGCTCAGTGAGCGGCCTTCAACGGCCGCGGGAGGAGCCGTCAGGCGACGAAGGCGGCGACCACGAGAGCGAGCGCGAGCACCAGGGCGACCAGGGCACTCGGCGCCCAGGTGACTTTGAGCCCGTCATTCCCGGTTCCGGTCTCGGACCCGTTCTCGGTCCCGGTCTCGGACCCGGTCACTGCCGCAGCCCCGTTCCCGGTTCCGTTCTCGGTCACTGCCGCGGTCCCGGTCCCGTTCTCGGTCTCGGGCACTGCCGCGGTCCCGGCCACGGAGGCCGTCCGCTGGGCGGCCTCGGCGCGTTCGGTGATCTGCTCGGCCACCCAGTCGGCGTGCGTCTTGCCCGCCATCGCCTCGTCAGCAGCCTGCTCGGCCTTCGAACGGACCGGCTCGGTCCTGAAGCGACCCCGGGCGGGCGCGGGCCTTCCCTTGCGCGCGGCCGCCGCCCGCTCGCGGGCCGAGGTCTGCGGCGCCCAGCAGCGGACGCTCCGGCCGCCGGAGGTGATCGTGATCGAGTGCGAGACCGTGACCTCGTCCACTCCGCTCCAGGGTACGAAGGCGTTCCGCAGCGGGTTGCGGACCAGCACCCCCTCCTCGGACATGACGATCACCGGGCGCAGGCAGGTGACGAAGACCAGCGCGGTCAGCACCCCCAGCACCGCCGCGGCGACCATCGAGGGACGGCCGTTGTAGCGGACGACCAGGTCCACCGCGTTGTACGCGGCGAACACCATCCAGAGCCAGCCGACGATCATCGCGAGGTTGGAGCGGAACACCTGCTTCATGGGAGAAGGCTCACTTCACTCGTACGAGCCCGGTCACGCCTGCCACTTGAGGCGCGCGAAACCGGGCTTGATGACGCCGTTGATGAGCGCCAGGCGCTCGTCGAACGGCAGGAACGCGGACTTCATGGCGTTGACCGTGAACCACAGCATGTCGTCCCAGTCGTAGCCGAACGCCTCCGACAGCTTGGCGAACTCCTCGGAGAGGCTCGTACCGCTCATCAACCGGTTGTCGGTGTTGACGGTCACCCGGAAGTTCAGCCGACGCAGCAGGCCGATCGGGTGCTCGGCGATGGAGGCCGCCGCACCGGTCTGCAGGTTGGAGGTCGGGCACATCTCCAGCGGGATGCGCTTGTCCCGGACGTAGGCCGCCAGGCGGCCCAGCTTGGGCTCGCCGTCATCGGAGACGGAGATGTCGTCGATGATCCGGACGCCGTGGCCGAGCCGGTCCGCGCCGCACCACTGGATCGCCTGCCAGATCGACGGCAGGCCGAAGGCCTCACCGGCGTGGATGGTGAAGTGGGCGTTCTCCCGCTGGAGGTATTCGAAGGCGTCGAGATGACGGGTGGGAGGGTAGCCCGCCTCCGCGCCGGCGATGTCGAACCCGGCCACCCCGGCGTCGCGGTAGCGGACCGCCAGCTCGGCGATCTCCATGGACCTGGCCTGGTGGCGCATGGCGGTGAGCAGGGTGCCCACCCGGATGCCCCGCCCCTTGGAACCGGCCCTGAAACCCTCCTGCACCGCCTCGATGACCTCTTCGAGGCTCAGCCCCCTGGAGGTGTGCTGCTCGGGCGCGTAACGCACCTCGGCGTAGACGATGCCGTCGTCGGCCAGGTCCTCGGCACACTCGGCGGCGACCCTGACCAGCGACTCGCGCGTCTGCATGACGCCGACCGTGTGGTCGAAGGTCTCCAGGTAGCGCACCAGCGAGCCGGAGTCGGCGGCCTCCCTGAACCAGGCGCGCAGGCTGTCGGCGTCGGTCGTCGGCAACCTGTCGTAGCCGGAGTCGCGGGCCAGCTCGATGATGGTCTCCGGCCGGAGCCCTCCGTCGAGGTGGTCGTGGAGCAACACCTTCGGAGCCAGACGGATCTGCTCAAAAGTGGGTAGCTGACTCATCTACATCCTTCCAGCGGGGAGACCTCGACTTTAGTCACGGGGACGGGGTGCGGCGCGGTCCCGCGTGTTTCGGGTGACGTGTTCACGACCGGCCCATCGCGCGTAAGGGCCGGGACCCTCGGCTCTGGCATGGCCGAGGGTCCCGGAGCCGCGGACCTGGTCGACGTCGTACGGGCGGCTAGTCGTCGCGGTTGGCGGTCTCGGGAGAGAAGGCGGGCAGGCAGACGGCGACGTATTCGGCGCCGTCGGGGCCCGAGCTGTAGCGGATCCGCTCCCCCGGCTCGCACGTGAACACCTGCCCCGCGCCGACCTCGGTGGTGCCCCCGTCGTGCTCCACGACGACCGTTCCGCTGAGCACCAGGGTGTACTCGGCGAACTCCGGGGTCTGGGCGGGCTCCTCCCACCCCGCTGGGGCGATCATGCGTGCGATCGAGATCCGATCGTCGCCGCTGTTGACCCGGCCGACGTATTCGTCGATCGTCTTGCCCCCCGGAACGGGAATCCGCGTCGCGCTGTCGATTTTGCGTACCATCAGACCAGTCTGTCACTGGTCTCGGGGTGCGGCGCCTCTCAGTTCGCGACGTCGATGACCAGCCGGTTCGGGCTCTTCTGCTCCAGCACCCGGAACGGCGCCCTGCGGTCGAGGACGATGCCCACGCTCACCACGGCCTCGAAGTCGCCCGTCTTGACCACGTGCTGGACGTTGCCGAGCTGCGCCTGGAACACCGGCCCGCCCGTCCAGGTCGTCTTGCCCGCCTCGGTGTGCGCGACGGCGGGGTTCATCGTCAGCTGGAGGTAGGCACCGCCCTTGACGTCGACCCGGTCGCCGGAGCCGTCCTGGACGAGCTCGGGCACCCACCGCACCGTGTAGCCGGGCAGGTCTCCCTTGAGGTCGATCACTACGCGGTCGAACCCCTGATGCTGGGCGAACCGGGCCCCGGTGACCGTCGGCGGGGTGCCGGCGGCGCGGTCGACCTTGATCTCCTTGGTGCTCATCGGGGGCTGCAACTCGGCCGGCGCGGCGGAGGGCGTGGCGGTCGGCGTGACCACCGGGGCCGTGGCCGCCGGGGCCCCGGTGGACGGGGGCGCGGTCTGGGTGGCCGAGCCGCAACCGGCCAGCAGGAAGAGGGGGACGAGCGCGAGGGAAACGAGGGTGCGGTTCATGTTGAGCCTCCTGCCCCGTTAGATGCCCAGGTCTCCGGAGAGGTTCACCCTCTGCCGTCCACATGCGCCCCGAGAAGATCCTGACAGCTTGTCGAAGGGCGAGTCAAGTACCGCGATCATGGTAAGACCCGCGGCGATTCGCGGCACACGGCCGTGAAGTCGGGGCGAGCGGTGCGGAGGCAGCGGGGATGCCGCCGCCGGGCCCCGGTATCCGGCGGTTGAGCAGGCCGGAGGCCAGTCCCTGCTCGTCGGCGATGTGGTCCCAATCGGGGTATGTGGCCCGGGCTCGGTCGTCGGTGAACACGAACCTGACTCGGTTCGGCGGCCGGGCGGCCAAACCGTCAGGCCGTGATGCGGTCGATCACCAGGGGGAGCAGGTCCGGATCGGCGCTCTCCCCGACGGTGTAGGCGCCCTCCAGGGCGGCGAGTGCCCGCTCGAAGCGGAAGGTCTCGTCCGCGTGCAGCGTCATCAGCGGCTGCCCCTCACGGACGAGGTCCCCCGGCTTGGCGTGCAGCACGATGCCCGCGCCGAACGACACCGGGTCCTCCTTGCGCTCCCGGCCCGCGCCGAGCCGCCAGGCCGCCAGGCCCACGCCGTACGCGTCGAGCCTGGACAGCACGCCGGACGCGGGCGCGGTGACCTCCATGGTCTCGGCGGCCCTGGGCAGCAGGGCGTCCGGATCGCCCCCCTGAGCGGAGATCATCCGGCGCCAGGCGTCCATCGCCGAGCCGTCCGCGAGGGCCCGCTCGGGGTCCTTGCCCCCGGACAGGCCCGCCGCCTGAAGCATCTCCCGCGCCAGCCGTACGGTCAGCTCGACCACGTCGGCGGGCCCGCCTCCGGCGAGCACCTCGACCGACTCGGTGACCTCCAGCGCGTTGCCCACGGCCCTGCCCAGCGGCCGGTCCATGGCGGTCAGCAGCGCGACCGTGTTGACTCCGGCGTCGGTGCCCAGCGCGACCATGGTCATGGCCAGCTCGCGGGCCCGCTCAGGAGTCTTCATGAAGGCCCCGGAGCCGACCTTGACGTCGAGCACCAGCGCACCGGTACCCTCCGCGATCTTCTTCGACATGATCGAGGAGGCGATCAGCGGGATCGACTCGACCGTACCGGTGACGTCGCGGAGCGCGTACAGCTTCTTGTCGGCCGGGGCGAGCCCGTCGCCCGCCGCGCAGATGACCGCGCCGGCCTTGCCGAGCACGTCGAGCATCTCGTCGTTGGACAGGGACGCCTGCCAGCCGGGGATGGACTCCAGCTTGTCCAGGGTGCCGCCGGTGTGGCCGAGCCCCCGGCCGGACAGCTGGGGCACGTGCCCCCCGCACGCGGCGACCAGCGGAGCCAGCGGCAGCGTGATCTTGTCACCGACGCCGCCGGTGGAGTGCTTGTCCGTGGTGGGTCCCGGCAGCGCCGACCAGTCCATCCGCGCCCCGGAACGGATCATGGCCTGGGTCCACTCGGCGATCTCCCGCCGGTTCATACCGTTGAGCAGGATCGCCATCGCGAGCGCGGACATCTGCTCGTCGGCGACGACGCCCTTGGTGTAGGCGTCGATCACCCAGTCGATCTGCTCCGCCGACAGCTCCCCGCCGTCCCGCTTGGTGACGATGACGTTGATCGCGTCCATGCTCAGGCCCCCCGGCTCAGGTCGTCGGGCCCGAAGGCGTACGGAAGGATCTCCGACATCGTCTTCGGGCCGTCGATGGTCTCCAGCAGCAGCTCGGGACCGCCGAACTCGTACAGCAGCTGGCGGCACCTGCCGCACGGCATGAGCAGTTCCTCGTGCCCGTCGACACAGGTGAACGCGACGAGACGGCCGCCGCCCGTGGCCTGGAGCGCGGAGACCAGCCCGCACTCGGCGCACAGTCCGATGCCGTAGGAGGCGTTCTCGACGTTGCAGCCGGACACGATCCGCCCGTCGTCCACCAGGGCGGCGGCGCCGACCGGGAACTTCGAGTAGGGGGCGTAGGCGTGCCCCATGGCCCGCACCGCCTCGGCCTTGAGGGCAGTCCAATCGATCGACACCATCAGTGTTGCTCCCCCCGGCGGTAGCGCACGCCGTCCGCCTGTGGCATGCGCAGGCTCTGCGAAGCCGCGGAAAGCACCAGCAGGGTCAGCACGTGCGGTGTGATGAAGACGAATTCGTTGGGCAGCTTGTCGACGGTCATCCAGAGCCAGATCAGCACCACGGCGGCGAGCACGGCCGCCACCGCGGCCGTGTACTGCCTGACACCGGGCTCTCCCGCGGCCAGACGCCTGCGGACCTCGTGGCCGGTGTAGATCAGCAGCAGCAGGGCGCCGAAGAGCAGCAGGCCGGTGACCGCCTGGGAGCTGCGGAGCTGGAGGCCGTCGGCATAGCCGAACAGGGAGGCTCCGATGGCGAGGCCGCCCGGCCGCCAGTTACCGAAGATCATCGCCGCCAGCCCGATGAACCCCCGGCCCGCGGTCTGCCCCTCGACGTACTTGGTGGTGACGAAGACCAGGAACACGCCGCCGAGACCGGCCAGCGCGCCGGAGATGACCGTCGCGACGTACTTGGTCCGGTAGACGTTGACACCCAGCGACTCCGCCGCCCACGGGTTCTCGCCGCACGAGCGCAGCCGGAGCCCGAAGGAGGTACGCCACAGGACGAAGAACGTCAGCGGGATCAGGGCCACGGCCAGGATGACCAGGACGTTCACGTCGTGCGTGAGGCCGCGCAGGATCCCGGCGACGTCGGAGAGCAGGAACCAGTGCGTGTTCTCCAGCTTCCCGAGCAGGTCGGGGCCGTCGGAGAGGATCGGCAGGCTGACGCTCGGGGCGTCCGAGGAGAGTGTGGGCGAGGAGGTGATGCCCGCGCCCTTCTCGCCCGCGACCGTGCCCTGCGCGTACAGCACCTCGGACAGGAAGCGGGTGACGCCGGGGCCCAGGAGGTTGATCGCCACACCGCTGATGATGTGGTCGACGCCGAACGTCACGGTCGCGATCGCGTGGATCAGGCCGCCGATCGCCCCGCCGGCCAGGCCGGCGAGCAGCGCCGCGGTGGCCCCCCACTGGTAACCGGCCCATCCGGCGAACCAGGTGCCGAGCACCATCATGCCTTCGAGACCGATGTTGACGATGCCCGCGCGCTCGGCCCACAGCCCGCCGAGACCGGCCAGCCCGATGGGGACGGCGAGCAGCAGGGCCGCCGAGAAGGTTCCCGAGGACGTGAGTTCGGGCGCGCCCGCCACGGTCCGGGCCAGGGAGAGCAGCAGGATGAGCGCCGCCACCCCGAGGAGCGCCAGGTGGTAGCGGCGTACGCGGCGGGCTTCCGAGGATGCCACGGACGTGGTCATGCGGCCACCTCTGCTTGCTGAGTGGTACCGAGTTGGCGGGCGGCCCGCCGTTCTTCCTGACGTATCGACATCCTGCTGGTGACCTCGTTGGCGATCACGACCATGAGCACGATCGTGCCCTGGATGATGGCGACGACCGAGGGCGGGATGTCGGCGAACTGCAGGGGCGCGGCCGCACGGTCGAGGAAACCGAAGAGCAGCGCGGCCACCGCGATGCCGACGGGCTTGTTCCTACCCAGCAGCGCGACCGCGATACCGAGGAAGCCGAGGCCCGCGGTGAAGTTCGAGCCGTAGGCGTGGGTGCGGCCGAGTATCTCCGGCAGGCCGATCAGACCGGCGATCGCGCCGGAGAGGACCATCGCGGAGATCACCATGCGCTTGGGGTCGACCCCGGAGGCGAGGGCCGCCGAGGCGTTGAGGCCGCTGGCCCTGACGTCGAAGCCGAACCGGGTGCGTTCGAGGACCACCCAGATGACCACACCGACACCGATCGCCACCGCGAGGAATCCCCACAGCCCACTGCGCGGGGCCGGCAGGCCGAACATCTCGAACAGGAAGTTCAGGTTGGGGAACCACGCGGACTCCGGAAGTTCCGGAGTGGACGTCGTCAGCTTCCCCTCCGTGCGCTCCCCCGCGAACGGGCCTCGGACGAGGAAGGCGGCGAGGTTGATCGCGATGTAGTTGAGCATGATCGTGGAGATCACCTCGTTCACCCCCCGCGTCACCTTGAGCATCGCGGGGATGAACGCGTAGAGCCCGCCCACCAGCATCGCGACCACAATGATCACCGCGATCTGGATCGGCGCGGGGAGCATGAACTGGGATCCCACGAAGGCGGCGACGATCGCCGCGATCCGGTACTGCCCCTCGACACCGATGTTGAAGAGGTTCATCCGGAAGCCGATGGCGACCGCGAGGCCCGCGATGAACAGCGGGACGGCGCGGTTGACGATGAAGGTGAGGGAGTTGACCACCTGTGGTTGGGTGTCGCCGAAGTCGAACATCGCCCCCAGAGCGGTGACCGGGCTGGCGCCGGCGGCCAGGATCGCGATGCTCGAAACCCCGACGGCGAGCAGCACCGCCACCACCGCACCCGCCACGGTCAGCAGCGTGCGTTGCAGCCTCGCGGGCATCATGACCTCTCCTCCGCGATGGCACCGGTCATGTATCCGCCGAGTTGTTCGGGGGTGACCTGGCCTGGGTCGAGGCGGGCCACCATGCGCCCGCCGTAGATGACGTGGAGGGTGTCCGACAGGCCGATCAGCTCGTCGAGGTCGGCCGAGATCAGCAGCACCGCGAGGCCGCCCGCGCGGGCGGCGCGCAGGTGGTCCCAGATAGCGGCCTGTGCGCCGACGTCCACTCCCCGGGTCGGATGGGCGGCGATGAGGAACTTCGGGTCGCCGCTCATCTCACGTCCGACGATCAGCTTCTGCTGGTTTCCGCCGGAGAGCGCCAGGGCGAGGGTGTCGATGCTCGGGGTACGGACGTCGTACTCGCGCACGATGCGCTCGGTGTCCTTGCGCGACGCCGCGCGGTTCACCCAGATTCCCTTGCGGGCGGGCTTCCTGGTCTGGTGGCCGAGCACCCGGTTCTCCCACAGGGACGCCTCAAGCAGGAGCCCCTGGCGGTGCCGGTCCTCCGGAATGTAGCCGATGCCGGACTCACGGCGGCGGAGCGTGGACCAGGCGGTGATGTCCTCCGCACCGAGGATGATCTGCCCGCCGTCGAGCGTCTGCAGGCCCATGATGGCCTCGATCAACTCGGACTGGCCGTTGCCCTCGACCCCCGCGATGCCCAGGACCTCACCGGCGTGGACCGTGAAGCTGACATCGGAAAGGAGAGGTTTGGCTCCCGCTCCCTGAAGCGTCGCGTCACGCACATCGAGGACGACGCGGTCGGTGACCGTGGAGTCCCTGGTCTCCGGGGTGGGCAGCTCGCTGCCGACCATCAGCTCGGCGAGCTGCCTGGCCGTCACGGAACCGGGGTCGACGCTGGCGACGGTGGTGCCGCGCCGGATCACCGTGATGGCGTCGGCGATGCTCAGCACCTCGTCGAGTTTGTGCGAGATGAAGATGACCGTGAGGCCGTCGGCCTTGAGCTCGCGCAGGTTGGCGAAGAGCTCCTCGACCTCCTGGGGTACGAGGACGGCCGTCGGCTCGTCGAGGATGAGGACGCGCGCGCCCCGGTAGAGGACCTTGAGGATCTCCACCCGCTGCCGGTCGCCGACGCCGAGTTCCTCGACCATCCGGTCGGGGTCGACCCGCAGACCGTGATCTCCCGCGAGCTGGACGATGCGCTTACGCGCGCCCTTCACATCCAGGACGCCGGCCTTCGCGGGCTCGGCGCCGAGGATGATGTTCTCCAGCACCGTCAGGTTGTCGGCGAGCATGAAGTGCTGGTGCACCATTCCGATCCCGGCCGCGATCGCGTCGCCGGGGGTCCGGAAGGTGACTTCCGCACCGTTGACGTAGATCTTGCCCTCGTCGGGTCTCTGCATGCCGTACAGGATCTTCATCAGCGTGGACTTGCCCGCGCCGTTCTCTCCCACGATGGCATGCACGGAACCGGACTCGATGACGATCCGGATGTCGTGGTTGGCGACGACGCCGGGAAAGCGCTTGGTGATTCCCTCCAGCTGTACCGCGGGGGGCGCCTCGGCCGGGGTGTCCGAGCTCGTCGACAATGCGTTCTCCTGAAGAACCAACCGGCTCACGGATCGTGATCAAGACAGGGAGAAGCCCGGGGTCACCCCCGGGCTCTCGAAAGTCGTTCCCCGCCCCCTTTTTCCGAGGGGGCGGGGAACAGGCTTACGGCTTCGAGGGAACGGTGATCGAACCGTCGACGATCTTCTTCTTGGCCTCGTCGACCTTGGCGGTGACGTCGTCGATGAAGCCACCGGAGGTGGACAGGCCGACGCCGTCGACCTTCAGGTCGTAGATGCTGTTGGTGCCACCCTTGGCGCCACCCTGGAACGCCTTGATGAACTCGAACACGCCGACGTCGACCCGCTTGAGCATCGAGGTCATGATGACCTTCTTGAGGTCGGCCTCCTTGACCGTCTCGTACTGGTCGGAGTCGACGCCGATGGCCTGCTTGCCCGCCGCGGCGGCAGCCTGGAAGACCCCCAGGCCGGAGTCGCCGGAGGCGTGGTAGACGATGTCCGCGCCGTCCTGGTACATCTTCTCCGCGGCGATCTTGCCCTTGTCCGGAGCCTTGAAGCCGCTGAAGTCGCCGTCGGGGGTCAGGTACTTGATGTCGACCTTGATGTCCGACTTGATTGACTTCGCACCAGCTTCGAACCCGGCCTGGAACTTCTTGATCAGGTCGTTCTCGACGCCGCCGACGAACCCGAGGTGCTTCGCCTTGCTCTTCTCGGCCGCCGCCACACCCGCGAGGTAGGAGCCCTGCTCCTCCGCGAAGAGCAGACCGGTCACGTTCGGCCCGTTGGAAGCCGAGTCGACCACCGCGAACTGGATGTCGGGGAACTCGGCGGCGGCCTTCTGGATGTCCTCGCCGTAGGCGAAGCCGACGCCGACGATCGGGTTGTAGCCCGCCTCGGCCAGCTGGCGAAGCAGCTCACCGCGGTTGGAGCCGTCGGCCGCCGGGCTGAGGTCCTTGATCTCGGCGCCGAGTTCCTTCTGCGCGCGCTCCAGGCCGGCGTAGGCGGAGTCGTTGAAGGACTTGTCCCCGCGACCGCCGACGTCGTAGGCCAGGCCGACCTTCAGTCCGGACGCCTGAGGTGCCTCGCTGCTCGCCCCTGCGCTCGCCGCCGGGCTGGCCGCCGTATCCGTACCGCCGCCACAGGCGGCCGCTGCCATGAGCATGGCCCCCGCCGCGGTGGCCATCGTCATCTTGCCGAACTGACTGCGGAGCAAGGTGACTCCTCCGTCCTCTTCGCCGTACCGAATTTGTGCACGCGCGAAGAAACGCACGGCAACCCTGGACGGAATGTAGTTGGTCGGATAGAGCACTCCAAACCATCACTCAAGTCCGCAACCTGCCTGTTACCGACCTCAAGCGAGACTGTGACCAGAGAGGACTTCGCCCCCGACATCTTTTCGGAGGATCAAGGCTCCGAACATCGGCCCACCGGCCTCTCCCCCCCGGTCGCCTCCCCTTCGGAAACGCCCGGTGCTTGTGACCAATCTCTCCGTTCCGGCTCCTGGTTCGGCCGTCGGTTCCGTGGGATGCACAACGGGCCCGGCGGGGCAGCCCAACCCCACCGGACCCGTATGGTCTCAACGCGTCAGTTGTCGGCCTTCAGTGCCTTCAGCGCCATCAGGGCCTCGCCCGCGACGGGGCGCTGCCCCTCCCAGAGCGCGGTCAGCGCGGTCGCCGCGAGGAAGCGCACCCCGGTGCCGATGGCACTCTCGTCCACATCGAAGGTGCCCTGGTGGATGTCGGCCAGGTGCGCCGTCCCCGGCTCGCGGGTGCCGAGCCTGGCGAACGCGCCGGGGATGGACTCCAGGTACCAGCCGAAGTCCTCACCCCCCAGGCTCTGCTCCGTCGGCACGGAGGAACCCTCGCCGAGCACACCCTCCGCGGCCTCGGCCAGCATCTGCACGCTGACCTTGTCGTTGACCACCGGCGGCACGCCGCGCGCGTAGTCCATCTCGGCCTCGACGCCGTACGCGCCGGCGACCGACTCCAGCAGCGATTTGATCATGTCGGGGGCCGCGTGCCAGGCCGCCTCGTCCAGGCAGCGCACGGTGCCCTCGGCGATGCCGTCGTCCGGGATGGCGTTGGCCACCGAGCCCGCCTCCACCCGGCCCCAGACCAGGCTGAGCGAGGATCGGGGGTCGACCCGGCGCGAGAGCGCGGCGGGCAACTCCGTGAGGATCTTGGCGAGCGCGAAGACGAGGTCGGCGGTGAGGTGCGGCCTGGCGGTGTGCCCGCCGGGACCGCTCACCCGGATCGTGACCCTGTCGCAGGCCGAGGTGATGGGACCGGCTTTAAGGCCGACCTTGCCGACGTCCAGCCGGGGGTCGCAGTGCAGGCCGAAGATGCGGTCGACGCCGCTGATGCCGCCGGAGGCCATGACCTCCAGCGCACCGCCGGGAAGCTCCTCGGCGGGCTGGAAGATCAGCCGGACCCTGCCGGGCAGCAGGCCGGCCTCGGCCTGCTGGGCGAGGAAGAGCGAGGTGCCGAGCAGGACCGCGGTGTGCACGTCGTGGCCGCAGGCGTGGCACACGCCGGGGACCGTCGAGCTGTAGGAGACGTCTTTCTCGTCCGGCACCGGCAGCGCGTCGATGTCGGCCCTCAGCGCCACGGTCGGGCCGTCGCCGCTGCCGACGTCGCAGAGCAGGCCGGTGCCGCGCGGCAGCACCGAGGGGGCCAGTCCAGCGGCGGTCAGGCGCTCGGCGATGCGCTGCGTCGTGCGGTATTCGGCGAACGCGAGCTCGGGATGCATGTGCAGGTCTCGACGGAAGTTGATCAGTTCCTGCTCGCGACCGGCGAGGAACGTGTCGAGTTCTCCCCGCAAATTACGCCCCCGCATTGCTCACCGTCCTATTCCGCGCCGGCGGTCCGGAATCCTCGACGCACCGTGCCACTGCCCAGGATCTCGAAACCCATGAGGCAGTCTCGAAAAAAGCGATCGCCGCACCGACGGGCCGGAGTGGGTCTCACGGGCCGTGTCAGCGCGGGCTGGTTGACGCCGCCGCGGGAGCTGCGGGCCTGTTGTCCGGGGCAGCCGTCGCATTGGCGATGACAACGACTTTATCTCGCCCCGCGAGCAACTCGCCGACATCCACACCAAATGTTTTGCCGTCCCATACCCCCCTCGTACATCTCCTGCCCCGAAAGAACCAGAAGGGATGACTCGTATTGACCACGAGACGTTAGTCACGTTGGGTGACGGCCGGGCCGGAGGGTGGCAGCCCCGGACCACTTCCAAACATCGCCGACCTGGCAACTTACCTGACCTCCGGTGCCGGTCATCGAACCCGGCGGAGTGATGCAAACGGGAGGAATGCATGTTTCACTCCTCGCATGATCACTAACATCCCATTCGGGGAGAGGCAGTCGCGTTTGAGCATATTTGAACCGAACGAGGGCACGCTGGTGGTCCTTCCCTCGTTGTCGCTTCCCCAGGATGAACTGCGCAGGATCACCGGAGCCCTCTGCTACGAGGAACGACTGCTCTTTCTTCTCCTCACCCTGAGAGAGCCGAAGGTAGAGGTCGTCTATCTCACCTCGACGCCGGTGAACGACGCGGTCGTGGACTACTACCTGAGTTTCCTCGACGATCCGGACGAGGCCCGTACCCGCCTGCAAATGATCAGTTTGGATGATCCTGACACGCACCCGCTCAGCGAGGCGCTGCTGCGCCGTCCGGACGTGATCGAGCGCATCCGCACCGCACTCGGAGACCGCCGGAAGGCCCGCGGGGGCGGCGGGGGCGGCGGGGGCGGCGGGGGCGGCGGGGGCGGCGGGGGCGGCGGGGGCGGCGGGGGCGCCTGGATGGTGCCGTTCGTGGTGAGCGAGTACGAGGAACGCCTCGCCGGGATACTCTCCCTGCCGGTGTACGGCCCCGCCACCTCCCTGACCCACCTGGGATCCAAGAGCGGCGGACGCGTGATCGGCGACGAGGCCGGGGTGCCGACGGTCAGGGGCTTCGGCGACCTGCGTTCGCTGACCGAGGTGGAGCACGCCGCCCGCGCGATGGGCCCCACGACCAGGCTGATGGTCAAGCTCAACAACAGCTACTCGGGGCTCGGCAACGCCATCGTGACCAAGGACGACCGGCCGCTCGTCTCCTGCCCCACGAGCTTCTCCGCCTCGGACGAGAGCTGGACGACGTTCGCCGAGAAGATCGCCGAGCGGGGAGCGGTGATCGAGGAGTTCATCGAGGACCGGCCGCTGCGCTCACCCAGCGCGCTGGCGAGGATCACCCCCGGCGGCGCCTACGACGTGGTCGCCACCCACGAGCAGGTCCTCGGCGGCCCCAACGGGGACGTCTACCAGGGCTGCAGCTTCCCCGCGCGGCAGGAGTACCGGGCCGAGCTGGGCGCGCACACCGAACGGATCGCCAGGGCCCTGGCGGCCCGTGGCGTGGTGGGACTGTTCGGCGTCGACTTCTTCGCCGTCAAGACCGACGGCGGCTACCGGACGTTGCTGTGCGAGATCAACCTGCGCATCGGCGGCACCACCCACCCGCTCGGCGCCGCGATCCTGACCACCGGCGCGTCGTACGACCCCGGCACCGGCACGCTCATCCGCGACGGCCGGCCGAAGCACTACGTGGCGACGGACAACTGCGCCTCCCCCTCACTGAAGGGCCGCACCCCCGGGGAGGTCGTCAAGCTGGTCCACGACGCGGGCCTCGGCTTCGACCGCGAGAGCCGCACCGGGAACGTGCTTCACCTGCTGGGCGCGGTCACGGAGTTCGGCAAGCTGGGGTTCACCAGCATCGGCGACTCCGCCGATGAGGCCGCCGAACTACACAGAAGAACCCTGCTTACCCTGCGACCAACCGCGTAGGCCGATCACACCGAGCACGATCGCGAGCACGATGTTGACGGCGATCAGAATTCCGTGGACCACGTAGAAGGCCGTCGGATGGCCGTCCGCGAGGTTGAAGCCAAGGTTGATCCATTCGAAGATCATGAAAGCGGCAAGGCCGATCAGAAAAGCGGCGATCTTTCGTGACATTTGCATGATGTCAGTATCCCTCCGAGTGGCCTGTACCTGGTCAGGGCACCTCTAACTCCATGCGAACCGGCACGAAGCTACCCTGAGATCATCATGGGGACCAAACATCTCGCGCCCGTCGGGGTGCTGCTCGCGGCGACCACTTTTCTCGGCGCACCCGCACAGGCCAGGACCGCGACCGTGCCCGCGACCGGTTCTCCGGCCGGTCCGCATGGCGCGGATCTCCTGAACGACCTCGGGGGCCTGCCGTCGGGCACCGGTTCGCTGGGCCCGCGCGCGCGGGGCGAGAGGGAGCCGGTCGGCGGATCCCGGCTCGGTGAGCGGGGCCTCATCGTCCCTTCGGGCGCGAAGGCCCCTCCCAAGACCGCCGCGAAGGCGTACGTGATCGCCGATGCCGAGACCGGCGCGGTGCTGGCGGCCAAGGACGCCCACGGGCGCTATCTTCCGGCGAGCACGCTGAAGGCGCTGACCGCGCTCACCCTGATCCCCAAGCTGAACAAGAACCGGAGGATCAGGCCGAGCGCCCGCGCCGTGAACGAGGAGGGCAGCGCGGTCGGTCTGGTCACCAAGCCCCTCTACACCGTCGACGACCTGTTCAAGGCGCTGATGGTGGTCTCGGGCAACGACTGCGCGATGGCGCTGGCCGAGGCCAACGGCGGCCTGACCGCGACCCTGGCGGACATGAACGCCGAGGCCAAGCGCCTGCAGGCTTTCGACACGGTGGCCAAGACCCCGAGCGGGCTGGACAAGCCCGGCCAGAGCAGCTCGGCGTACGACCTGGCACTGATCGCCCGCGCCGGCCTGGCCAACGCCGATTTTCGGCGATATATCAGCACGAAGACCGATAAATTCCCGGCGCCCAGGGGCTACTACGAGATCGGCAACCACAACAAGCTGCTCTGGCGCTACAAGGGCATGATCGGCGTCAAGAACGGCTGGACCTCCAAGGCCCTGGGCAGCTTCGTCGGCGCCGCCAAGCGCAACGGTCACACGATCATCGTGTCGATCATGCGCCACGACGGCTACTTCTGGGAGGAGGTCTCCGACCTGCTCGACTGGGGCTTCGCCAACCGCGGCAAGGTGACCCCGATCGGACAGCTGGTCGACCCGATCCCCGAACCCACCCCGCTGCCCGCTCCCCCGACCGCCTCGGCGTCTCCCGCCACCCCCGCACCCGCCTCCGGACAGAACCCCGACGCGGCCTCGAGACCCGCCGCCGAGGGCGTCCCGATCGGCTACTACGTCCTCGGCGCGGGCCTGCTCGGCGGCCTGCTCTGGCTGGCGTACGGCCTGCGCAGGCGCTTCCGCTAGGCGCCCCCGCCCGGGGAAAGGTCGCGGAATCGTCCTCTCGCCGGTCTTCACGGGTTCGCCGGCGTGTCCTTCGATGCCCCGGCCTCACACCGGTGGTCAGGTGGGGATGGCGTTGGCCGGGATCGGGGTGGGAGAGGGCGGGGGGCCGAGGGAGGCCGTCGCGGTCCAGGCGGCGGCGTACATGATGACCCGGGCCGAGAGGTTGATCCACACCAGCAGGCCGACCACCACGGCGAACACCCCGTAGACGGGATTGTTCAGGGTGTGCGCCAGGATCAGCGCCGCGAGCTGCTTGAGCAGCGCGAAGCCGACCGCGCCGAACAGGGCGCCGCGCAGCAGCACCCGGAGCGGCTGCCTGGAGCGCCCCAGCCAGCGCAGGATGATCAGGAAGACGACGACGTCGGCGAGCACGCTGACCGCCACGCCCACCAGCCGGATCGTGACCGTGCCGACCACCGACTCCGACAGGCCCAGCCATCCGGCCACGGTCCCGCTGGCCTGGGTGGCGAAACCGCCGACCAGCACCGAGACGACCATGGTGGTGCCGAGGAGGACGAGCGCCGACAGGTCCCTGAGCTTGGCCAGGAAGAAGTTGAGCGGCGGCTCGGTCGTCATGGAGATCTCACGCAGCGCGCCGCGCAGGGCGTCGACCGCGCCGAGCCCGGCGTAGAGCAACCCGAGCAGGCCGATGACGCCCGCGCTCGCCCGCGAGTCGGCGATCTCCTGGATCGGCAGCTTGTCGGCGAGACCCGGCAGGTACTGGTTGATCGCCTCCCGCAGGGGCGCGGTGGCGTTGGGCCTGACGGAGAGGAAGTAGCCGAACACCGCGAAGGCCAGCGCGATGATCGGGAAGAACGACAGGAAGGCGAAGTAGCTGATCGCTCCCGCGAGCCGGTCGCCGGACTGAATCTGGTAGCGATGGAAGGTCCTGACCAGATGGTCGAACCAGGGCCATCTGATCCGGGTCGCGTTCAGCACCGCTCTGAACCGTTCACGACCCGCTTGCACACGTTCCATCACACTTGCCACGTGCGCCCCCTACCCAATCACCGCCGTACCGATCGTGGACGGCGGTGAAAAAGCAGCCGTGCGTGCACGGAGGATCACGGGGTGGGCAGGAAGCCCACCCGGTCGCGGACCTTGGCCATGGTCTCGGCGGCCACCGCGCGGGCCCGCGCGGCCCCGACGGCGAGCATCCTGTCGAGCTCGGCCTCGTCGGCGAGCAACTTCTCGGTCCGCTCGCGGATCGGGGTGAAGGTGTCGACCACCAGCTCGGCGACGTCCTTCTTGAAGGTGCCGTACCCCTGCCCGGCGTAGCGGGCCTCCAGCTCACCGATGGGGGTCCCGCTCAGCGCGGACTGGATGCGCAGCAGGTTGGTGATGCCCGGCTTGTTCTCGTCGTCGGCGAGGACCTCGGAACCGGTGTCGGTGACCGCGCGCATCACCTTCTTGCGGAGCGGCCCCGGCTGCTCCAGCAGGTCGAGGATGCCGGCGGGCGAGGAGGAGGACTTCGACATCTTCGCCGTCGGCTCCTGAAGGTCGGTGATCTTCTCGACCCCCTTGACGATGTGCGGCTCGGGCACCGTGAAGGTCTCGCCGAAGCGGTGGTTGAAGCGCTGCGCGAGGTCGCGGGTGAGCTCCAGGTGCTGCTTCTGGTCGGCGCCGACCGGCACCTTGTTGGCCTGGTAGAGCAGGATGTCGGCGGCCTGCAGGATCGGGTAGGTGAACAGCCCCACGCCGGCCGAGCTCTCGCCGTGCTTGGCCGACTTGTCCTTGAACTGGGTCATCCGCCCCGCCTCGCCCATGCCGGTGAGACAGATCAGCACCCAGGCCAGCTCGGTGTGCTCGCGGACGTGGCTCTGCACGAAGACCGTGGACCGCTCCGGGTCGAGACCGGCGGCGAAGAGCTGGGCGGCGGCGACCCTGCTGCGCCTGCGCAGCTCATCGGGGCGGTAGTCCACCGTGATCGCGTGCAGGTCGACGACGCAGTAGAAGGCGTCGTAGCCCTCCTGCATCGCGACGTACTGCCGCACCGCACCGAGGTAGTTTCCCAGGTGGAAGGAGTCGGCGGTGGGCTGGATTCCCGACAGGACGCGAGGACTGGCCATAGCCACCAATTCTGTCAGCTGTCGGGAGTGGTCGGTGCCTCGGTGCGTGAAGTGCTCCGCTTGATCCTGACCCTGGCGACCCGGCGGCCGTCCATGCCGGTGACCTTCATCTCGAACCCGGGGATCTCCACCCGCTCCCCCAGCGCGGGCAGGTGGCCGAGCTTCGACATGACGAACCCGCCGAGGGTCTCGTACGGGCCGTCGGCCAGGCGGATCCCGCTCTCGGCCGCCACCTCGTCGAGGTTGGCCAGCCCGTCGATCTCGACCTCCCCTGCGGGCAGCACGACGTGCTCGTTCGCCACGTCGTGCTCGTCGCGGATGTCGCCGATCAGCTCCTCGACCAGGTCCTCCAGGGTGACGATGCCCGCAGTGCCGCCGTACTCGTCGACCACGATCGCCAGGTGGTGTCCCTCCCTGCGCATCTCCGACAGCGTGGCCATCACCCGCTTGCTGGTGGGGACCAGCTTGATCGGGCGGATCGGCACCAGCTCGCTGATCGGCTCGATGGACCCGGTCAGCACCGGGTCGAGCAGGTCACGAATGTGGACGAAACCCACGATGTCATCATAGGAGTCGCGGTAGACGGGGAAGCGGGAGTGCGGCATGGCCGCGGCCAGGATCGCCGCCTCGGCCAGCCGCGTGTCGACGGCCATGAACTCCACCTCGGTACGCGGCAGCATCACCTCGCGGAGCTGCCGCTTGCCCGCCGCGAAGACCTCGCCGATCAGGTGGCGCTCGTCGTCGGTGAGCTCCTGGTGGCCCACCACCATCTCGCGCAGTTCCTCGGTGGAGATCTCCTCCCGGTCGGTGCCGGGGTCACCGCCGAGCAGCTTCACCACCCCGTCGGTGGACTTGGACAGCGCCCAGATGATCGGCCGCGAAAGCGCGGCCATCCTGTCCAGGAACGGCGCGACCAGCAGGGAGATCCCCTCGGCGCGCTGCCGGGCGATCCGCTTGGGCGCGAGCTCGCCGAGGACCAGCGAGGCGTACGAGATCACCAGCGTCACCAGCACCAGGGCGAGCGGGTCCGCCACGGCCCCCGGCACCCCCCAGCCCGTCACCACCGGGATGAGGTCCCTGGCGAGGGTGTCGGCGCCCAGGGCGGCCGAGAGCATGGTCGCCACGGTGACGCCGATCTGCACCGCGGACAGGAAGCGGTTGGGGTCCCGGGCGAGCTTGGCGGCCCTCGCCCCCCTGCGCCCGCGAGTGTCGAGCCGACTGACCTGGCTCTCCCTGAGGGAGACCATGGCCATCTCGGCTGCGGCGAAGAAGCCTCCGATCAGTACGAAGAGCATGACCAAGGCGATGTTCGCCAGGACGCTGTTCACGAGATCGTCTCCGTCATGGCGCTCGCCGGTTCCGGCGGTGGCCGATATTTGATGTGCCAGCATATGCTGGCGTAGAGTTACAAAAATAAACAAGTACAAACAACATCAAACAGGAGGCCTTGTGAAGCTGCTCGTCACCGGAGGCGCCGGATACATAGGCAGCGCCGTGGCGGCACAACTCGTCGAGGCGGGCCACGAGGTCACCGTGCTGGACGACCTCTCCACCGGCCACGCCGACGCGGTGCCACCGGGCGCCCGCTTCGTCGAGGGGTCGATCACCGAGGCCGCCGGAGTGCTCAACGGCATCGACGGCGTGCTCCACTTCGCGGCGAGGTCCCTGGTCGGCGAGTCCGTGGAGCGTCCCGGCCTCTACTGGGCGCACAACCTCGGCGGCACCCTGACCCTGCTCGACGCCATGCGGGGCGCCGGGGTGGGGAGAATCGTCTTCTCCTCCACCGCCGCGACGTACGGCGAGCCGGAGCGCTCCCCGATCTCCGAGACCGACCCGACCCGGCCCACCAACCCCTACGGCGCGTCCAAGCTCGCGGTCGACACGGCGCTGAGCACCTTCGCCGGGCTGTACGGCCTGGCCGCGGTGAGCCTGCGCTACTTCAACGTGGGCGGCGCCTACACCGCCGGGGACGGCAACGTCTACCGCGAGCGTCACGCCGTGGAAACCCACCTGATCCCCAATATCCTCGCCGTCCCGCTCGGCGAGCGCGAGTCCGTCAGCCTGTTCGGCACGGACTACCCGACCCCCGACGGCACATGCGTGCGCGACTACATCCACCTGGCCGACCTCGCCAGGGCCCACCTGCTGGCCCTGGATGCCTGCTCGCCGGGCGAGCACAAGATCTACAACCTGGGTAGCGGGACCGGCTTCTCGGTCTCCGAGGTGCTGTCGGTCTGCCGCGAGGTGACCGGCCACGAGATCCCCGCGGTCGTGCGCGAGCGCCGCGCCGGTGACCCGGCCGTGCTGGTGGCCTCCTCCGAGAAGATCCAGCGCGAGCTCGGCTGGAAGCCCGAACACCCGTCGGTCCGTGACATCGTCGCCGACGCCTGGGCCGCCCTGATCCGCTGACCGTCTCCCGCCGCACCCGCTCCCGCCATACCCAAGGCGCCCGCCCACCGCGGCCGGGGAGGTGACCTCCGGCGACGTACGGCCGGAACCCGGCCACACGCCGCCCGGGGGTGCCACGCCTACCTCAAACTGAAGCGAGCCGTGTTGTTGGCCGGACGGCGGTCACCCAGCCGCAGGGAGTAGACGGTCGCCTCGGCCCGCGGCGCGTGCCTGCGGGCCACGAAGGCGAGCATGAAACTCACCCGCCTGCCCGCGCCGACCGTACGCAGCCTGCAACCGACGTAGGCGAGCTGGGAGTCGCACCGCGCCCCCCTCGCCGACATGAGGCGCGCGCCGCCGGTGTCGAAGAAGACCCCGGCGTCGTGGACACGCCGCGGTCCGCGGTTGCGCACCACCGCGGCCACGGTGACCAGACGGCCCGCGCGCGCCGCGCGCGAGAGCCTGACCGCGAGGTCCGTACCGTCGTCCACCTCGGTCAGCGTCTGGGAGCGGTTGTTCGTCTCGTCGTCGTCCACGACCTCGGAGGAGAGCGTCGCGCTCGCCCTCAGCGGGCCCCGCGCGCCGGACCTCACCACCCCGTTGATCGCCACCCCGCCGCTCTGCCCGGCGGGAACGTCCTTCGTCGCGGCGCAGACCACCTCACCGGCCATGGCACCGGGGAGACACTCGGCGACATCGACCCCGATCACCTCCACCTGCTCGGGCAGCCGGACCGTGAGCAGCGGCAGCACCGCGTCTCCGGGGCCGGCGTTGCGCACCTCGGCCCGGTAGGTCAGCGGCTGTCCCGGTTGCGCGCGCTTCGGGGAGACAGTCAGCCGCACCGACAGGTCGGCGCCGCCCCAGCCCTCGTCCTCCGGCGAGGCGAGCGCCGTCCGGGGTACCGCCGCGAGCACGAGACAGATCACCCCTGCGACGACCTGTACCGCGACGTGCTCCCTGAACAGCGATCCCCCGACCATAGGTGATCATTGAACGCCGGGACACACCGCTCCGCGATGATCGACACGCCGCCTTTTCCCGCTGCCGTCCGGGCGTTCCGGGAGCCTGACGCACTCCGGTGACCTGAGAGGTGAAAGGGCCCCGGCATGCCTCGGTTCAAGAGGTCGTTGCGACACCCCGACGCAGGGGGACGCAAAAGGGCCCCGGCACGCCGGGGCCCTGTTCGAGTTCCGACTCAGATGAGACCGAGCTCACGCACCGCGGAACGCTCCTCCTCAAGCTCGCGCACCGTGGCGTCGATCCGCTCGCGGGAGAAGGCGTCGATCTCCAGGCCCTGGATGATCTCCCACTTGCCGCCGCGAGAGACGACCGGGAAGGAGGAGATGAGCCCCTCGGGCACGCCGTACGAGCCGTCGGAGGGGATCGCGGCCGAGGTCCAGTCGGCGCCGTTGACCCAGTCGAAGACGTGGTCGATCGCCGCGTTGGCGGCGGAGGCTGCCGAGGACGCGCCACGGGCCTCGATGATCGCGGCGCCGCGCTTGGCGACGGTGGGGATGAAGGTGTCGCGCAGCCAGGTCTCGTCGACCAGCTCGGCGGCGATCTTGCCGCCGACCTCGGCGTGGAAGAGGTCGGGATACTGAGTGGCGGAGTGGTTGCCCCAGATGGTCATCTTCTTGATCTCGCTGACCGGGACCTGGAGCTTGGCCGCGAGCTGGGACAGCGCGCGGTTGTGGTCGAGACGGGTCATCGCGGTGAAGCGCTCGGCCGGGACGTCCGGGGCGTGCTGCTGGGCGATGAGCGCGTTGGTGTTGGCCGGGTTGCCGACCACCAGCACGCGGATGTCGTCCGCCGCGTTGTCGTTGATCGCCTTACCCTGCGGGCCGAAGATGCCACCGTTGGCCTGGAGGAGGTCTCCGCGCTCCATGCCCTTGGTCCGGGGGCGGGCACCGACCAGCAGTGCGACGCCGGTGCCGTCGAACGCCGTGTTCGCGTCGTCGGTGACCTCGATGCCGCTCAGCAGCGGGAACGCGCAGTCGTCGAGCTCCATCGCGGTGCCCTCGGCGGCCTTCACCGCCTGCGGGATCTCCAGGAGACTCAGCTTGACCGGGACGTCGGCGCCCAGCAGCTGGCCCGAGGCGATGCGGAAAAGCAGCGCGTAGCCGATCTGACCGGCGGCGCCGGTTACGGTGACCTTTACGGGAGTCTGGGCCATGACCTTCCCCCACTCGAAGGATGAATTGTGACGCTCGGATGTTACCCGTCCACGCTGGACGACCATCCGGCGAGTGCCCTGATCCGACGAGGAACGTCGCGCTAGGAACAGGCGGCCATGGCGGGGAGGTGGTTTTCCCGTCCGGGGAACTCGACCCTGGAGAAGTGCTTGTCGAGCAGCCTGCGGACCGTGCCGTCCTGGTAGAGGGCGGCGATCGCTCCCCTGACGGCCTCGCAGGCGCGCCCGTCGCCCTTCTTCAGGGCCACCGCGTAGCGCTCGTCGGTGAGCTTGAGGCCGAGCAGCTTGTAGCGGATGTTCTCCCGGTTACCGAAGCCGGCCAGCAGCAGGTCGTCGCCGGGGATCGCGTCGATCTCACCGGCCCGCAACTTGTCGACGCACTCGGAGTAGGTCTCGGCGGGGACCAGGGTCAGCCGCTCGACCGCGCCCTGGATCGCGGCCACGGAGACGCTGGCGGCCGGCTGGCACATCCGGCTGCCCTCCAGGCCCTTCACGGTCACGATCGGCGAGCCGTCCTTGACGAGGGCGTCGACGTGGGCGAGGTAGTAGGGACCCGCGAAGGTGACGTCGTCGGTGTCGTTGATCGAGTAGGTCGCCAGGACCAGGTCGATGTCACCGTCCGCCAGCAGTTTCGGCCGCTCGGAGCGGGCGGTGGACCTGAAGGTGACGCCGCTCTCCGGCACCCCCAGGGCCTTGGCGATCTCAAGGGCCAGGTCGATCTCGAAGCCGCCCCACTTCCCGCCGTTGTTCAGTGCGATGCCGGGAAGGAAGCCACGCACGCCGATGGTGAGCTTGCCCGTCTTGGCCGCCTTGTCGACCACCGAGGTGTATGAGGGGCGGGCGGTCTCGGCCGGCTCGCCCTGGGAGACGGTCCTCGGCCACCAGCGAATCGCGGCGACCGTCGCCCCCGCGATCAGCAGTACGGCCACCCCGACGGCGATCCAGCGCCTCCCGCGCGGGCGCCGCGGCGCCTTCGGCTCACTGACACGGGTCGCGGACACCTGCCAGCTGGGCGGCGGCACCTCTCCGGCCTGTTCCGGGGACACCGGGCTGTCGCCGTAGCCGGGAGCCGAAGGGTGTTCCCGGTAGCCGTGTTCCCGGTAGCCGTGTTCCCGGTAGCCGGGAGAGGACGGGTACTCACCGTAGCTCGGTGGGCGGCGCTCCGAAGGGCGGTGGTCGGGGTGGGGCGGGTTCTCCGCGGGGCCGTGCGAGGACGGGAGATCACCCTGGTCGGAGGTTTCACGGCGTTCGCCCTGGCCTGACCGCCCGGTCCGGCCCCCCTGACCACCCGTACCGCCGGCACCCTCCTGTCCAGGCCGGAAGGGCTGGTCCTGGGCGGAATATCCCATCCGGAACCCGGTGGACGGAAGAACCGGCTCACCTGGGACGTTCGTCCGGTGACTCGGGGTGCGCATGAGACTGGTCGCGTCGTCGTCGACCCCCTGATCCTGGGCACGGGACCGGGGTTGGTCGCGGCCTTGATCACGAACCTGGGGCTGATCGCGGCCCTGATCACGGTTCTGGGGCTCATCATGGCCCCGATCACGAACCTGGGGTTGGTCGCGGCCCTGATCGCGAACCTGGGGCTCGTCGCGGCCCTGATCACGGTTCTGGGCGCGAGATCGTAGTTCGTCGGGGGTGGCGACCTTGACGCCCTGGGTGAGGATCGCGGGCGAGGCGTTCACCGTCTCGGGGTGACCGAGCATCCTGAGCAGGATCTGGTCCGCCGAGGGCCGGGCGGTGGGTGACTTGGCCAGCGCCGAGGTGACCACACCGCGCAGCGGCTGCGGCAGCGAGCCGAGGTCGACCTCGTGGTTGAGGATGCGGTTGAGCACCACGGCGATCGATCTTCCTTCGAAGATCGTCTCGCCGGTCGCGGCGAACGCGATGGTCGCCCCCCAGGCGAAGACGTCGCTGTGCGGCCCGACGGCGGAGCCGGAGATCTGCTCGGGCGCCATGTAGGCGGGAGTGCCGATGGCCCGGCTGGTGATCGTGCCGGTGGAGTCGAGAATGCGGGCGATGCCGAAGTCGACGACCCTGGGGCCGTCGGCGGCGATGAGCACGTTGTCCGGTTTGAAATCGCGGTGCACGATCGAGGCGTGGTGGATCGCGGTGAGCGCGGTGGCCGTGCCGATCGCCAGCCGCTGCAGCGCGGCGCCCCGCAGAGGACCGTCGGTCTCCACGACCTCGCGCAGCGACCTGCCCTCGATGTACTCACTCGCGATGTAGGGGGTGTCGCCCTTGAGGTCGGCGTCCAGGACGCCCGCCGTGCAGAAGGACGCGACCCGCTGGGCCGCCCGCGCCTCCCTGGCGAACCTGGACCTGGCGACGGCGTCGCCGGAGAACTTCACGTGCAGCAGCTTGATCGCCGCGCGTTCCCCCGCGGCGTTGATCCCTAGGTAGACGATGCCCTGTCCGCCCTCGCCTATCTTCCCGACGACACGGAACGGCCCGAGCTGGCGCGGCTCTCCCGCTTCCAGTGGCGCGATCTCCGACATCATCGTCCCCACGGTCTCGTAATCTCCGACATGGCAAACTTTACGGCGCCATGACCCGCCCCCTCCCTTTGTTATCCCGACGTGACCTCAGTTTTCCCACAACGTGGCCATGTCTCCAGCCCGTGTCATGGTGAGATGCCAGACACACCCACTCCCCAATCTCCGACATTCACCCCAATCTGGCGCTCCAGCCGCTTAGATCGCTACCGTTGTACGTCCCTCAGGCAAGCCGGAGCAAAAACTTCCATGCGCCGATATATCGGTTATCGCGAGTTCGTGCAGCGCGATCAGCGTTCCCTCGTCGGCACCGCCCTTCTTCTCACCGGTAGCCACGAGCAGGCCATCCGTCTCGCCCTGCGCTCCTTCCACACGGTCGCCCTCTCCTGGCCGCCGCCGGTGTGGGAGAACCCCACCACGCATGCCCAGATCGCGCTCTACCGCCGCTTCCTGGCACGGCCCAGCGCCGCCGGATCGACCGCTCTGGTGCGGCTCCCGCCCCGGCAGCGGCTCCTCATCGTCGCCTGCCTGCACGACGGCAGGAGCCGTGCCGAGATGGCCACCGTCCTCGGGATGCCGGAGAAGGCCGTGCAGACGGAGATCGCCGAGGGGGTCGAGGCCCTCACCAAGGGCAACGAGAGCCGTCTCGTCAACAGGATGGCCACCGCGGCGGGCGAGGCGTCCGTCCCCGACCTCGGCGCCCGGGCCATGCGCACGCTCAGGCGGCGCCGCAACCGGGGAGCCCTTCTCGCCGTGGCGGCGGCGCTCGTACCGGTCGGCCTGATCGCCGCCTTCGTCATGCTCCAGCGCGCGGAGGTGTGGAACTCGGCGCTGGGCGAGCGGAACCGGCCGCACGCGGCACAGGCCCAGGAGCCCGTACGAGCGGTCTCCAGCCCCGAACCGAGCACCACCCCGGCGCCGTGGCAGGCGCCGCGGACCTCCTCGGTGATCCGCTACGCGGTTCCCGGACGGTGTCCCGGCCCGGGCGTCCAGACGGATGGCACGCCCCCGGCGCGGGCCGGTGACGTCACCTGCGCGGGCTGGACCCTGGAACTGGTCCCCAGCGGCTCTGAGGACTCCACTCCCGGCCTTTCCGGGTGCGAGGGCTCGGATCCCTGCGAGTCGACGGTGAGCGTCCCCGACGCCGCCCAGCGCCTCGCGCGCGGCGACGGCGGGGAGCACCCTCGGCTGGTTCCCGCCATCAGCCACGACGGGCGCCGTATCGCCTACCTCAGCGCGGCTGAGCGCCGCTATGTCGCCCACGACCTCGGCAGCGGGGTGAAGCGCTACCTGTCGCCGGTTCTCGCCTCCGCCGACACCGAGAACGGCACGCTGGTGAGCGTCTCCTCCAACGGCCGCCACTTCACGGTCACGCTCGGCGAGCGTCGTCTGCGGACCGACTTCACGACCGGCGACCTGACGTCCGTGTCCGCGGGGCAGCTGCCCCCGACCGAGAAGGCCGCCGCCTGGCTCGGCAAGAGGTACGACACCTGGGCCGACTCTCCCAGCGGGAGATACTCCGCCGCGATCGTCACCGGGAAGGGCGAGGAGCCCCACAGCCTCCATGTCATCGACACCGAGTCGCGGCGGGTCTTCAGGCGGCTCCCGCTCCCCAAGACGGAACAACCCGCCGGCGCCGAGATGGTGAGCTGGCTGGACACCCGCGAGGTGGTCGTCAGGATGAGCGCCAGGGCCGGCGGCGAACCCCTCGGCCTCTTCCGGGTGGACGCCGTCACCGGACGGGCGCGCCCCCTGCCCGGCCTCCCCGCCGACGCCCCGATCGTCCTGGGGGCCGTGGCGGCCCCGTGACCCTGCCGCCCCCGTGCCCCCGCCGTACGGCGAGAGCACGGGAGAACGCGGAAAAGGGCCGCCGTGGGGCGGCCCTCTCCTTGCTGCCGGGGGTTGACCGGATACCGGTCAGGCCATCTTCTTCTTCAGGTTCTCGTCCAGCGCCGCCAGGAAGTCCTGGGTGGTCAGCCACTTGGCGTCGCCGCCGACCAGCAGGGCGAGGTCCTTGGTCATCTGACCGCCCTCGACGGTCTCGACGCAGACCTGCTCCAGCTTGTCCGCGAAGTCGATCACTGCGGGGGTGTTGTCGAGCTTGCCGCGGTGCTGAAGGCCCCGGGTCCACGCGAAGATCGAGGCGATCGGGTTCGTGGAGGTGGGGTTGCCCTTCTGGTGCTCACGGTAGTGACGGGTCACCGTGCCGTGGGCGGCCTCGGCCTCGACGGTCCGGCCGTCGGGGGTGAGCAGGACCGAGGTCATCAGCCCGAGCGAGCCGAAGCCCTGGGCGACGGTGTCGGACTGGACGTCGCCGTCGTAGTTCTTGGCGGCCCAGACGTATCCGCCCTCCCACTTGAGCGCCGCGGCGACCATGTCGTCGATCAGGCGGTGCTCGTAGGTGATGCCCGCCTTCTTGAAGTCAGCCTCGAATTCCTCTTCGAAGACCTCGGCGAAGATGTCCTTGAAGCGGCCGTCGTAGGCCTTCAGGATCGTGTTCTTCGTGGAGAGGTAGACCGGGTAACCGCGCGACAGGCCGTACCGCATGGAGGCGCGGGCGAAGTCGCGGATCGAGTCGTCCAGGTTGTACATCGCCATCGCGATGCCGGGGCCGGGGAAGTCGTAGACGTCGAGCTCGATCGGCTCCGAGCCGTCCTTGGGCGTGTAGGTGAGGGTCAGGGTACCCTCGCCGGGGATCTTCAGGTCGGTGGCGCGGTACTGGTCGCCGAACGCGTGACGACCGATGATGATCGGCTTGGTCCAGCCGGGGACGAGCCTCGGCACGTTGGACATGATGATCGGCTCGCGGAAGATGACGCCGCCGAGGATGTTACGGATGGTCCCGTTCGGGGACTTCCACATCTTCTTGAGGCCGAACTCCTCGACCCGAGCCTCGTCAGGGGTGATCGTGGCGCACTTGACGCCGACGCCGTACTGCTTGATCGCGTTGGCGGCGTCGATCGTCACCTGGTCGTCGGTGGCGTCACGGTGCTCGATCCCGAGGTCGTAGTACTTCAGGTCGACGTCGAGGTAGGGAAGGATCAACTGGTCCTTGATGAACTGCCAGATGATCCGGGTCATCTCGTCGCCGTCAAGCTCGACGACGGGGCCCTCTACCTTGATCTTGGGCATGCGTGTGGTTCCCCTTCTGAACTAAATTGGCCAGACAGTCCTTTTTGAGGCTCACTGGCCGTTGAGGCTATCGGACGGGGCCGGCCGCCTTGCGGCGTACCCGTTCCTCCGACCTATCGCATCGGCATGAGAGCCGGAAACTCGAGGATCAGCCCGCCCGCCATCAGGGCGATTCCGAGGACGGCGAGGGTGAGGGCGTCCGTGGCCTTGCGGCGCACGGCGAGCCGCCCACCTCCGGCCAGCCGGGCCAGCGCCCCCAGCGTCATGACGGCGCCGAGGGCGAAACCGCCCCATTCGGGCATGTCCAGCAGCACGGCGAAGACCATTGCGGCGGCCGCACCGGCCACCACCAGCGGATACGGCCCCCAACGCTCCTCGCTCGCGTTCACCGCTCGCGCGTTCATCGGCCCACCCCCCGCTCTCGCATCTGATTCCGGCTCATCGCTCGGCGATCGGCTTCCACTTCTGGTCCCGCTCGCCGATGTACTCGCTGTCCGGGCGGATCAGCCGGTTGTCGGCGTGCTGCTCGATGACGTGCGCGGTCCATCCTGACATGCGGCTGACCGAGAAGACCGGGGTGAACAGGTCCGTCGGGATGCCGAGGTAGTGGTAGACGGTCGCCGCGTAGAAGTCGACGTTCGGATAGAGGCCCTTGGTCTCGAAGACGACCTCCTCCATCTCCTTCGACATCCGGTAGTACGTGTCGTCACCGGAGGCCTCGCCGAGCTCCCGCGACATCTGGCGCAGGTGCGTGGCGCGCGGGTCCTCGGTCTTGTAGACGCGGTGCCCGAAGCCCATGATCTTCTCGCCCGCGGCGAGCCTGTCGCGTACCGACTGGGCGACGGTGCCCGCGTCGAGCGACTCCAGGGTGCGCATGACCTGCTCGTTGGCGCCGCCGTGCAAGGGCCCCTTGAGAGTGCCGATGGCCGCCACGATGGCCGAGTGCATGTCGGACAGGGTCGCGGCGCAGACACGGGCGGCGAACGTGGAGGCGTTCATCGTGTGGTCGGCGTGCAGGACCAGGCAGGTGTCGAAGATCTCGACCTCGCGCTCACCGGGGGTACGGCCGGTGATCTGGAGGAGGAAGTTCGCCGCCACGCTCAGCTCGGGGTCCGGGTCGGGGATGACGGCACCGGTCCTGGCCGCGTGGTAGCGGGCGACGAGGATCGGCTGCTGCGCGGTCAGCCTGGCGGCCTTGCGCAGGTTCGCCTCGGGGTCGTTGGAGTCCTTGTCCGGATCATCACCTCCGGCCAGCGAGACCAGTGTGCGCAACGCCTCCATCGGGGCCTGCTTCTCCGCGATCTCCGGGATGTTGGCCTCGACGAGTCTGCCGAGCGTACGTCCTCGAACCAGCTCCTCCTCGTACGCCGACAGCTGTTCCCCTGTGGGGAGTGCGCCGTACTGCAGAAGGTGGGCGATCTCTTCGAAGGTGGTGCGGTCGGCCAGATCGTGGATGTCGTAGCCACGATAGAAGAGGCGACCGGCCTGACCGTCGATGTCACTGAGCGCTGTGGACGCGGCTACGACATCGGCGAGGCCTTTGGTGGGCTTGTCCGCCATGAGTGTTTCCTCCGCTTATCTGTGCCCGAAGTCTACCTGTGAGCAGCGGAAACCCTCCCAAGAGGTCCAGGCCAATTTCAGGAATGATTCTCTTTCTGGCAAAGGCGATTCCCCATCACCTCGTTTGGGTAAGCCGGAGCTGTAGGAATAGTTACGGCGGGCTACCTGGGGAGGAACTGCCGTGGAGGGGCCGTTCATACGCATCGAGGACACCGGCGAGGTGGTCCCGTTGCGCCCCGAGATCACGACGATCGGACGTGGCCGTGGAGTGGACATCCGGCTGACCGATCCGAGTGTGTCCCGGCTACACGCGGAATTCGTCCGGCGCGGCCCCTACCTGTATGTCGTTGACCTGGGCCTGTCCCGCAACGGCACCCGGGTCAACGGCCGGCCGATCGCCCGGAGGGTGCTTGATGACGGTGACGTGGTGTCCTTCGGCGCGGCACGAGGCAGGATCGGCGGGGTGCCGCGCGAGGACTTCGCCCCGGAGGTCGAGCTCCGCCGCGCCGCGGCACCGGAGCTGACCAGGCGGGAGGTGGACGTCCTGACATCGCTCTGCCGTCCGGCGCTGTCGGACGAGGCGTTCGTCGCACCGGCCACGGCCAGGGAGATCGCCGACGACCTGGTGGTGACGGAGGCGGCTGTCAAGCAGCACCTTCTGCGTCTCTACCAGAAGTTCCGGATCCCGGAGGGGACCAACCGGCGCACCAGGCTGGCGAACGAGGTCGTCGCCCTGGGGCTGGTGAGGCCCACCCCCGTGGTGCCGCCGCAGCGCGCGACCGGCGCCGCGGAGTCCCAGACGGCGGCCACCGCCGCGAACCGCAGGGCGTCGTAGTCGGGCCGCCCGGGAGACCGAACCACCCGAGGAGCCGGTCCCTCCCCAGGGACCGGCTTGCTCGGTGAGATCGGTCTGCCCCGCGAAGCCGGCCCTGTTGGATCGGCCCTGTTAGATCGGCCCTGTTGGATCGACCCCGCCAGACCGGCTCTGTGAGATCGGCTCTGTGAGATCGGCTCTGTGAGATCGGCTCTGTGAGATCGGCTCTGTGAGATCGGCTCTGTGAGATCGGCTCTGTGAGATCGGCTCTGTGAGATCGGCTCTGTGAGATCGGCTCTGTGAGATCGGCTCTGTGAGATCGGCTCTGTGAGATCGGCTCTGTGAGATCGGCTCTGTGAGATCGGCCCGCACGCGGGGCCGGCCTGCCGGCGGGGTCAGCCCCGCTCGCGAGCGCGCCTCTCCGCGGCCTCGACCACGTTGGTGAGCAGCATGGCCCGGGTCATCGGGCCCACACCGCCGGGGTTGGGGGTGAGGAAGCCCGCGACGTCTCCGACGCCGGGGGCGACGTCACCGGCGATCTTCCCGTCGACCCGGGAGACACCGACGTCGAGCACGGCGGCACCTGGTTTCACCATGTCCGCGGTGATCAGATGTGGCACCCCGGCCGCGGCGACGACGATGTCGGCGCGCCGGGTGTGGGCCGCCAGGTCCGAGGTGCCGGTGTGGCAGAGGGTGACCGTGGCGTTCTCCGAGCGGCGGGTCAGCAGCAGGCCGAGCGAGCGGCCCACGGTGATGCCGCGGCCGACCACGACGACCTCCGCCCCCTTGAGCGGCACCCCGTACTCCTGCAGGAGCACGACGATGCCGTACGGCGTGCAGGGCAGCGGCGCGTCGACCATGTGGACCAGACGACCCAGGTTGGCCGGGTGGAGGCCGTCGGCGTCCTTCGCCGGGTCCATCCGCTCGATCAGCGCCTGCGTGTCGAGGTGACGGGGCAGCGGAAGCTGGACGATGTAGCCGGTGCACTCGTTGGAGGCGTTGAGCTCGTCGATGACCGTCTCGACCTCGGCCTGGGTGGCGTTCTCCGGCAGGTCCCTGCGGATGGAGGAGATGCCGACCTCCGCGCAGTCGCGGTGCTTGCCCGCGACGTAGATCTGGCTGCCCGGGTCGTCTCCCACCAGAACCGTGCCGAGTCCGGGGACGATGCCCCGCTCCCGCAGCGCGGTCACCCGCGCCGTGAGGTCTGCCTTGATCTTTGCCGCCGTGGCCTTGCCGTCGAGAATACGCGCACTCATGATGCCAACCCTCTCACGAGGACGAACCGCGCTCCGCTTCCTTACGCTCGATGATCCTGCGGGTGAAGGGGATCCACTCCATGGCCCGCCCGCCGAGGTAGGCCGCGCCGAGCGCGACGATGATCATCATCAGTGGGCTGCCCCAGAAATCCTGCATGATCACGAAGGCGTGCAGGGCGTGGTCGAGCAGTGGCATGAGGGGTCTCCGCGGCAGGAAGGAAAGGGACGCTTCAGACTAACCGCAGGTCAAACCTTTTTCACCCAGGTAATCCTGTCTAATTGGCCACTCTCCTATCTCCCGTGTACGGCTGCCACACCTGTGCGGCAGCCGTACGGAGAGGACGGCCGACAGGGGAGATCAGTGGAAGAAGTGACGGGTGCCGGTGAAGTAGAGGGTCACTCCCGCGGCCTCGGCCGCGGCGATGACCTCCTCGTCCCTGATCGAGCCGCCCGGCTCCACGACCGCCTTCACTCCCGCGTCGATGAGGATCTGCAGGCCGTCGGCGAAGGGGAAGAACGCGTCGGAGGCCGCCACGGCCCCCTGGACGCGCTCGCCCGCCCGGGAGACCGCGAGCCGCGCCGAGTCGACCCGGTTGACCTGGCCCATGCCGACGCCCACGCTCGCGCCGTCCGCGGCCAGCAGGATCGCGTTGGACTTCACCGAACGGCACGCCCGCCAGGCGAAGGCCAGATCCGCGAGGACCTCGGCGGAGGCGGCGGCCCCCGCCTTCAGCTCCCAGGTGGACGGGTCGTCGCCCGGGGCGTCGACCCGGTCGGCGTTCTGCACCAGCAGACCGCCGTCGATCCGGCGGAACTCCAGCGGGTTGGACGGCCCCCGCGGGCAGGCCAGCAGCCGGATGTTCTTCTTACCGGTGAGCTGCGCCAGTGCCTCGGCCGTGTAGGAGGGAGCCACCACAACCTCGGTGAACACCTCGGCGATCTGGCGGGCCAGCTCCTCGGTCACCTCCGCGTTGACCGCGATCACGCCGCCGTACGCGGAGACGGGGTCGCAGGCGTGTGCCTTGCGGTGCGCCTCGGCGACGTCGGCGCCGACCGCGATGCCGCACGGGTTCTGGTGCTTGATGATCGCCACGGCGGGCCCGTCGAAGTCCCACGCCGCCCGCCAGGCGGCGTCGGCGTCCAGGTAGTTGTTGTAGGACATCTCCTTGCCGTGCAGCTGCTCGGCGTCCGCCAGGCCGGCTTTCCCGCTCGAGTACAGGGCCGCGCCCTGGTGCGGGTTCTCGCCATAGCGCAGCGGCGACTTGAGCTCCCAGGCCGCGCCCAGGTAGCGCGGCCACACGCCCTCCTCCGCGGCGTAGACGTCCGCGAACCAGGTGGCCACCGCGGTGTCGTAGGAGGCGGTGTGCGCGTACGCGGCGGCGGCCAGGCGGCGGCGCTCGGTGAGGGTGAAGCCGCCCTCGGCGACCGCGGCGAGCACGTCGCCGTAGGAGGCCGGGTCGACCACGACCGCGGCGGTGCTGTGGTTCTTGGCCCCGGCCCGGATCATCGCGGGACCGCCGATGTCGATCTGCTCCACGCACTCGGCGTCGGAGGCACCGGAGGCCACGGTCTCCTGGAACGGGTAGAGGTTGACCACCACCAGCTCGAACGGCTCGATCTCCAGCTCTTCGAGCTGCTTGACGTGGGAGGGGTTGCCGCCGTCGGCCAGCAGGCCGGCGTGCACGCGCGGGTGCAGGGTCTTGACCCGGCCGTCGAGGCACTCGGGGAAGCCGGTAAGCGACTCGACGGGAGTGACGGGGACGCCGAAAGAGGTGATCTTCGCGGCGGTGCCCCCGGTGGAGACGATCTCCACCCCCGCGGCGTCGAGCCCACGGGCCAACTCCTCCAGCCCGCTCTTGTCATACACCGCGATCAACGCGCGCCGGATGGCGATGCGGGTCACTTCGTGCTCCTCCTGGTTGGTTCCGGTTTTCTCCGGGGCGCCCGGCTCATTCGCCGGGTCGTCCGAATCGAACAGTCCTGCCGGTGACGGTCCAGCCCTCGCGGGCCATCCGGCCGACGGTGTCCACGAGCAGGTGACGCTCGACGGACTTGATGCGCTCGTGCAGTGCCGCCTCGTCGTCGCCGTCCAGCACGGGCACGGCCTCCTGGGCGATGATCGGCCCGGTGTCGACCCCCGCGTCGGCGAGCATCACGGTGCAGCCGGTGACGCGCACACCGTACGAGAGCGCGTCGCGGACACCGTGCGCGCCCGGGAACGAGGGCAGCAGAGCGGGATGGGTGTTGAGGACCGGGAACGCCTCCAGCGTCGGCTTGCCGAGGATCTTCATGAACCCCGCGCAGACCACGAGGTCCGGCCGGTACTCCGCGATGCGGGCGGCGAACGCCCGATCCCACTCCTCACGGCTGGGATGGTCGGACACCCTCTCCACGAAGGTCGGCACTCCCGCACGCTGCGCGCGGGCCAGCCCTTCGACACCGTCGCGATCGGCACCCACCGCCACCACGCCGGCACCGTAGGTCTCGTCTGCCACAGCGTCCAAAAGGGCCTGTAGGTTGGTCCCAGAACCGGACACGAGGACCACAAGCCGAACGGCCTGGGATGACACCGACGCACTCCATTCGGACGGGGACTCACGCCGCTGCAAGGGTATCGGCCTGTCCGCACGAACGATGCAAGGAGGTCAGGTGACACTACCGGTCCAGGTGCGGTCCACCGAGAGCGCCGGTCGAAGGGCGCTGTGGCTCACGGTCACCGCGGTGGTGATGACGTTGGTACTCCCCCTCGCGGGACTCGTCATGGCGATTTTCGCCCTTGTCACCTCAGTTCGCGCCATCCGGACACTGCGTTCCATCCCCAAACCCGCCGGCACCGCCGTGGCGGGCGTCGTGCTGTCGGTCGGCGCTCTGCTGGTGTCGACCTCGGTGACGGCCATGCAGTTCTACTTCGGTGCCGAGCTGACCACCTACACCGAGTGCGGTAAGGGAGCGGGCACCGTCTCGGCGCAGAACGAGTGCGTGGAGCGGCTTGAGCGGGCCATGGAGAAGAAGATGCCCTTCGTCCAGCCCGGCCAGCTGCAGTTCCCCTTCCCTCCCTGAGCGGATGAGGAGGGCTCACCAGGCCTGATCGAGGCGCCTGGGGCGGGGCGGCCGGGCGCGTGATCCGCGACGGCGCTCAGTCCACGGCCCCAGGCGTAGGTCACGCCCCCAGGCATAGGGGGTCACGGTCCCAGGCGTATCAGTCACGGCCCCAGGCGTATCAGTCACGGCCCCAGGCGTATCAGTCGCGGTCCCAGGCGTATCGGTCACGGTCCCAGGCGTATCGGTCACGGCCCCAGGCGTATCAGTCGCGGTCCCAGGCGTAGGGGTCAACGTAGATCACATGGCCGCCCTTGTCGTCGGTCTCGTCGACGATGTCGCGCCGGGGCGGGCGCGGCGGCTCCGGACGGCCGGCCTTCGGCGAGCTCTCCGCGGCGGCCGAGGCGTGCTCGTCCTCCCAGTCGTCCCTGATGACCGGGATCGGCTGGGTGTCGCATTCCGTGGCATCCAACCAGTAACCGGGGAGCTTGCGGAGCTCCTCCGACTCGGCGAAACCGACCTTGCTGGCCACCGAGCCGGCGGCCTTGGCAATCTTGACCCCGGCCTTGCGGACCGGCGCGGTGGCCGTACCGACCCTGGCCGCCGCCTTGGTGACCGCCGCGTTGTGCCCCCGGAAGATCAGCCACCAGTTGGCCAGCCCGGCGGCGATCCCCGCCGCGACACCCACCTCCAGCGTCACCGAGAGCATCACCTCCCACCCGGCCGGACCCACCTCGGACAGCCTCGCGCCGCCGAGCGAGCCGCCGGAGAGCGCCGCCAGCAGACCCGCCACCGCCCCGGTCGCCAGCCCGCAGACGAACCCCCACAGCGGTGCCCCCTCGTACGAGGGGGAGGGCGAGATCCGGACGACCAGGATGCCCGCCACCGCCCCGGCCAGGAAAGGCACCGCGATCACGACCATCACCCAGACGGGGGTCGGGCCCGCCTCCGGCAGCGCGCCCAGGATCGGCAGGCTGGGCACCGTGCCCAGTTGCACGCCCGTCGGCGCGACCAGCGTGCCGGTGCCGACCGCGAAACCGGGTCCCGCGATGTAGGCCATGCCCCAGATGACGGCGTTGAGCAGGTAGAGCCCCTGGATCAGCAGGAGCAGCAGACCGCCGACGAACCCCGGCGACAGGACCCCCGACAGCTCCCCGACCTGCCCGAAGTTGACCGCGACGGCCCCGAGAACTATGACGGCACCCGCCACAAGCATGATCACCAGTGCGGCGGACGTGCCGACCACCACCGAGCGCAGCCGCTCGGGCAGCAGGCGCAGCATCGATCGCCAGGGCCCGATCGTCCTGGCGACGGCCACGGAGCCCGCGATGAAGGCCAGCACCAGGTGGCTGACCAGCACTTCACCGAGGAATGGCTGGGTGATCTCGTTCCTGGCGACCAGCGCGATGATCCCGGCCAGCAACGCGTACGGTGCCGCCAGTGAGATTCCCGCCTGGGCGATCAGGATCAGCTGTGCCCTGCGGCGGGCGTTGGACACCTGCCTGGGGGTGTTCTTGGGCAGCCGGGCGGGCAGCCGGAGCCGCAGGTCCGCGTCCCTGGCCATCCATATCCCGGCACGGTAGAGCAGGAAGGCGGGCAGGACCGCCAGTCCGAGCGGGAGCAGGCCCACCGAGCCGCCGGGGATCGCGAAGCCCGCGTGGTGCGCGGCCAGCCAGAGCTGCGAGGCCGTGCGGAACACCGCGGGCAGTCCCGAGCCGAGCGCGCCGCGCGGTGCGGCGATCCAGCCGACCAGGGTGAGCGTGGTGAGCACCGCCAGCCCCACGCCGAGCGTCCAGGCGGCCGCGAGCATCCCGGAGACGGGAAGCGGCCGGCGGACGTCGTCGTCGTCACCCGTGAGGCCGGGCAGGGGGATACGGCTGAGGACGTTACGGGGAGCCGTCCGGAGCTGATCGAAGAGGGCCGTCACAGTAGTCGATGGTCTCAGGATCTTCGGTGCGGAAGAGACTTCCGCGCCCCGCGTGTCGCGGACGGCGTGACAGAAGCGGCCTGTGGTATCCGGGCGACACCGGCCCCCGAGACCCCGCACACCGCGTTCGGTCTTCCTCGCGCCGTCCCGACAGTGCCGATACGGGGAGTCGGCAGGACATCGGTGACATCCGGGACGACCGTACTCCGAGACCCCGGACGGCGAAGGGCGCCCGGCGGAATGCCGGGCGCCCTCGGTCGTACTCGACGCGGCCTCGACGTGGCGGAATCCGCGCGAGGTGCCGGCGACGGGAGTGCCGCCGGATCGCGCGGCACCGTGCCGCGTTCGCCCACCCGGGACTCGCGTCCCGGACCCTCGCTAGAGGGACTCGATGACCTCGCGCATCAGACGGGCGGTCTCGCTCGGGGTCTTGCCGACGCGAACGCCGACCTTCTCCAGGGCGTCCTTCTTGCCCTGGGCGGTACCGGCCGAACCGGACACGATCGCGCCCGCGTGCCCCATGGTCTTGCCCTCGGGGGCGGTGAAGCCCGCCACGTAGGCGACGACCGGCTTGGTGACGTGCTGCTCGATGTAGGCGGCCGCGCGCTCCTCGGCGTCGCCGCCGATCTCACCGATCATCACGATCGCGTCGGTGCCCGGGTCGTCCTGGAACGCCTGCAGCGCGTCGATGTGGGTGGTGCCGATGACCGGGTCGCCACCGATGCCCACCGCGGTGGAGAAACCGATGTCACGCAGCTCGTACATGAGCTGGTAGGTCAGCGTGCCCGACTTCGAGACCAGGCCGATGCGGCCTGCGCTGGTGATGTCGGCCGGGATGATGCCCGCGTTGGAGGCGCCGGGCGAGGCGATGCCGGGGCAGTTCGGCCCGATGATGCGGGTCTTGCCGCCCTTGGCGATCGCGTAGGCCCAGAACTCGGTGGTGTCGTGGATCGGGACACCCTCGGTGATGACCACGCAGAGCGGGATCTCGGCGTCGATGGCCTCCTTGACGGCGTCCTTGGTGAACGCCGGGGGCACGAAGACGACCGACACGTCGGCGCCGGTCTCCTTCATGGCCTCGGCGACGGTACCGAAGACGGGCAGGCCCTCGTGGACGGTGCCGGCCTTGCGGGCGTTGACGCCGCCGACGACACGGGCACCGGAGGCGAGCATGCGGCGGGTGTGCTTGGTACCCTCACCGCCGGTCATGCCCTGAACGATGATCTTGCTGTTCTCGGTCAGCCAGATGGCCATTACGCACCTACCGCTGCGAGCTCGGCGGCACGCTTGGCCGCATCGTCCATGGTGTCCACCAGTTCGACGCCGGACAGCTTGGCGTCGGAGAGAATCTGACGCCCGAGTTCGGCGTTGTTACCGTCCAGCCGGACGACCAGCGGGCGGCTCACGCTCTCGCCGCGGGACTCCAGCAGCTGGAAGGCCGAGACGATGCCGTTGGCGACCTCGTCACAGGCGGTGATGCCGCCGAAGACGTTGACAAAGATCGACTTCACCGCGGGGTCGGAGATGATGATCTCCAGGCCGGCCGCCATCACCTCGGCCGAGGCGCCGCCGCCGATGTCGAGGAAGTTGGCGGGCTTGGGCCGGCCGACGAAGGACTCGCCCGCGTAGGCGACGACATCCAGGGTCGACATGACCAGACCCGCGCCGTTGCCGATGATGCCGACAGAGCCGTCGAGCTTGACGTAGTTGAGGTCCTTGGCCTTGGCCGCGGCCTCCAGCGGGTCCTCGGCGGCCTTGTCCTCGAAGGCCGCGTGGTCCGCCTGGCGGAAGGACGCGTTGTCGTCGAGGGTGACCTTGCCGTCGAGGGCCTTCACCTGACCGTCCGCGGACAGGATCATCGGGTTGACCTCGACGAGCGAGGCGTCCTCGTCGACGAAGGCGCACCAGAGCTTCTCGATGAGGTCGGCGGCGCCGTCGAGCGCCACCTCCGGCAGGCCGCCTGCCTGGGCGATCTCGCGGGCCCTGGCCCGGTCGACACCGTCCAGAGGGGAGATCGGAACCTGCGCGACCTTCTCGGGATTGGTGTGCGCGACCTCTTCGATCTCCATGCCGCCCGCGGCGGAGCAGATGGCGAGGAACGTGCGGTTCGCGCGGTCGAGCAGGAAGGAGAAGTAGTACTCCTCCGCGATCGCGCTGGCCTCCTCGATCAGGACCTTGTGGACCGTGTGGCCCTTGATGTCCATGCCGAGGATGTTGGTGGCCTTGCCTGCGGCGTCGGCGGCGTCGTCCGCCACCTTCACGCCGCCGGCCTTACCTCGGCCACCGGTCTTGACCTGGGCCTTGACGACGACACGGCCGGTCAGCTGCTCGGCTGCCGCCCGTGCCTCCTCCACGGTGTGCGCGACAATGCCGCGCGGCACCGGGATGCCGTACTCCGCGAAGAGCTCCTTCGCCTGATGTTCGAACAGGTCCACGAGGGTCCGTCCTTGCTTGTCCGGCTGGTGTATAGATGTGAGTGGGCCGGCTCCACAATCCAAGGGGGAGCTCGGCGGTTTTGCGCCAATGAAGCGTAGCCCGCCTTATGGCATGGCCAGGTAACCGGGTCCCAGATCACGCATCCCGAATGTTGTTCGCCACCATGACCGGACGTTGCCGGCACCTGTCGTCGGGCCGGTCAGACCCCGTCAGGCCGGCGAGGGGATCGCACTCCGCACCCAGTCGACGATCTCCTGGGTGGTGGCCCCCGGGGTGAAGATCCGCGCGACGCCCATCTCCTGGAGCGCGGGCATGTCGGCCTCGGGGATGATCCCGCCGCCGAACACCACGATGTCGCTCGCGTCGTTCTCCTCCAGCAACTCCAGCACCCTGGCGAAGAGCGTCATGTGCGCGCCGGACAGGATGGACAGCCCGATCGCCGCGGCGTCCTCCTGGATCGCGGTGCGCACCACCTGCTCCGGCGTCTGGTGCAGGCCCGTGTAGACGACCTCCATCCCGGCGTCCCGCAGCGCCCTCGCCACGATCTTCACCCCCCGGTCATGGCCGTCCAGCCCCGGCTTGGCGATGACGACGCGGATCCTCGGCACGGCGTCCATCCAGACCTCCCCATCCGCGCTCTCCTCGCAACGTGAACTCTGTCGGCAGCGTAACCGGCCTCCATCTCGCCGAAGCGTTCCCGCCGCCGCGATTCTCAGCCCCTCGGAGCTGCGCTCGGGCACGTTCGGCGCCGTGACGCTGCGCGCGCTCTAGGATGCCTCCCCCTCGCTCCGCGACAGGCCGGCCGGGCCACCCAAGGGCAGGAGCGCCAGGATCCCGGTCGGCTTCAGGCTCTGGCTGGACCGCTCGAACCTGGTCCGCAGGCTGAGCACCACCTGGCGGCAGCCGCTCAGCGGCAATCCCGGGAGGTACACGAGCACGGTCGTGGACACCCGCTACACCGGCTGGGGCTCGTCTGTCACCCTCGTTCCGCCGCCTCCCGAGGACACCGCCGACGCCGGCCGGGTCGGCGCCGTTTTCCCCGGGCCGACGGTCCTGCCGATCGGCTGAATCGCGAAAAAACAAATCTGACGGTCCGTGATTGGCCGGAGATAAAATATCCGCACCGACATGCCCGGCGGCCTTCCGACGCCCGAGGAGACGTCTCTGCATGAAATATGCACGTTTAATTCAAGGCAATCCTCCAAATGCGCTACCCTTTCGTGATCTTGCGCAGCGAGAGTGTGTAATCCCCTCCCCGACGGGGCGGAGGGGTCAGTCAGGAGGATTTTCCTTTGAAGCGATACATCGCCGGACTGGCGTGCGCCGCAACGGCCGTACTCGGCGCTCCGGCGCTGGCATCGACCGCGCACGCACAGGCCGCCGATCCGATCACCGCGCTGAAGGGCCAGCTCAAAAACGGCCATGGCGTCACCTACGTCGACATCCTGAAGACGCAGGGCAGCTCCAAGAACACGATTGCCGGCCACCGTAGGGGTGAATTGCAGTTCAGCACCTCCGGGATCAGCGCGTCGGACCACACCACCCAGCTGCGTTTCGATGAGGGTGCCTTCGCATTCAGCGCCGGAGAAGACGGCACCGAGGAAACCGAGGAGCAGAAGAAGTTCAGCAAGCTGCTCGCCGGACTGGCCGAGCCCGAACGAGTTGTCCGGGTCAAGAAAAAGGCGTACCTCTCAGGCGGGGCCTTCGGCCAGTTTCTGCCGCAGGACAAGCCCTGGCTCGGGTACCCGGGGGACACGCTCGGCGTGACCGGCTCGATGGGCCAGCTCATCAACGTCGCCGAGCCCGCGACCCTCAAGACCCTCCTCGCGCACGCCACGCTCAAGAAGCCGATCGCCTACGCCGGGAAGATCACTTTCGGTGAGCTACAGAAGGTCTCGCCGTGGTTCCGCGCGTCACACGATGGGGGGAAGCTCTCCGGCGAACAGGCCAAGACCACGATCAACTGGAAGCTGTTCCTAAACGCCGACCGGCTCCCCGCGAGACTGGCGACCTCGTACACGCAGTTCTCGAGTGGGCCGGCCTGGACCGTCGACACCCGCTACACCAACTGGGGTTCGAAGGTCACGATCGACGCCCCGCCGGCCGACCAGGTCGCCACGGTGAAGGAACTGCAGGCGGGCTTCGAAGCCGACACGCCCATCCCGCTGCTGACCGTCAAGTGATCCTTCCGCGCTGATCACACCCGGCACCGGACGGCCGTGCCCGGCAGGCTGCACCTGCCGGGCACGGCCGCGCTTCGCCCACCGGGCGCCGGTTCCCCTCAGCCGCGCGGGGCCCGGTGATTCTTGATCCAATATTTCGGCATATAGGGAAGAATCTTCTTTCCCCCCTCCGCGACGACGCGAGGACACATACGGGAGGATCTCTCGATGAGGCGAACGATCGCCGCCCTGACCGGCGCCACCGTGGCGGCCCTGATGGTTCCCACGCTGGTGACCGTCACCCCGGCGAGCGCCCAGACCACGAAGACCGCCCAGGCCGCGAAGACCGACCCGGCCGCGAAGACCGACCCGGCCGCGAAGACCGACCCGGCCGCGAAGTCCGACCCGGTCTCGGCGCTGAAGCGCCAGTTCAGAACCCACAGGGGCGTGAAGCTCACCGAGAACACGAAGATCGTCGGTGAGGGCAAAAAATATCGGACGATCTTCACCCGGCGCAACGGTGTGCTGGAGTTCGGCAGGCCGGGTCTGGTCGCCTCGGACCTGACCACCACGTTCAACCTGCCCACGCAGGACGGCGAGTTCAAGGGCCTGTTCACCCCATCGCGGACGATCTCACTGAAGGGCGTCTCCTACACCTCGGGCGGTTTCTTCGCCGACTCCATGCCCGAGGGCAAGAAGTGGCTGCGCGTCCGCGGCGACTCGCTCTCCCTGGTCAGCGCCGTCCAGCAGATCATCAGCACCGTCGAGCCCGGAACGCTGAAGGCGACCCTGGCCCACACCGGCGCCAGGCGCCCCGGCGGGACCTGGGACGGCACCCGGACCACCGTCCACTCGGGCACGATCACGCTGGGCGAGCTCTTCAAGGTCTCCCCCTCGGTACGCGCGATGCTGGGCAGGAAGCCCACCGGCAGGTCCGCCGCCCTCCCGGTGACCTGGAAGATCTACATCGGCTCCGACCAGCTGGTCCGCCGGGTCGTGTCGTCGTACACCGAGTCCACCCAGGGCCTCAACAGCACCGAGCTGACCTACGTCAACGACACCCGCTACACGGGCTGGGGCACCAAGGTCACCGTCAAGGCGCCGCCCGCCGACCAGGTGGCCGACTTCAACGAGCTCACCATTGGCGCAGACCAGCCCGAGGACCCCATCAGGGAACTTCTCACGAACTGATCCGGGGGATCGAGGAGCATGGGAAGGGCACGGTGAGCGGCAGCCGCCGTGCCCTTCCTACGAGGCCGGTCCCGCTCCGTCGCCACCGTGCCCCTTCCTACGAGGCCGGTCCCGCTCCGTCGCCACCGTGCCCCTTCCTACGAGGCCGGTCGCTCCGTCGCCGCCGGGCGCCCCACAGGACCTCAGAGCTTCTCCAGTTGTTTCGCGTACGCCAGCAGCAGGACCTTCTCCCCCACCCCGCCACCAAAATCGATCTTGGCCTTGGTCTTCTCCGCGACACCGTCCACGGACACGACGGTGCCCAGGCCGAACTTGTCGTGGGTGACCCGGTCCCCGGGGGTCAGGTTGGGGATCTGCCTGCCGTCGGACTTCCTGGCCGGGGCGGGGCGGGAGTCACGGCGGGTGGCAGCGCCCCAGGCGGTCTTCTCCGAGGTGCCGCGCCACTCGACCAGCTCGGCCGGGATCTCCGCGACGAACCGGGAGGCCGGGTTGAAGGCGGGCGAGCCCCAGGAACTGCGGACGGCGGCCCGGGAGACATAGAGGCGCTGCTCGGCGCGGGTGATGCCGACATAGGCCAGTCGGCGCTCCTCCTCCAGCTCCTTCGGCTCGCCGAGTGAGCGCATGTGCGGGAAGACCCCGTCCTCCATGCCGGTGAGGAACACCACGGGGAACTCCAGCCCCTTGGCCGTGTGCAGCGTCATCAGCGTCACCACGCCCTGGCCCCCGTCGGCCGCAGGGATCTGGTCGGCGTCGGCGACCAGGGAGACCTGCTCCAGGAACTCCACCAGCGTGCCCTCGGGGTTGGCCTCCTCGAACTCGGAGGCGACCGAGATCATCTCGTCCAGGTTCTCCAGGCGGCTCTCGTCCTGCGGGTCGTTGGAGGCGGTGAGCTCCAGGCGGTATCCGGTGCTCGCCAGCACCTCCTGGGCCAGCTGCGAGGGCGACATGTCGTCTGCCTTCACCATCAGCTCGTCCATCAGCTCGACGAACTCGGCGATGGCCTTGAGCGAGCGGGTGGCCATGCCCGGCGCGTCGTCCGCCCGGCGGAGCCCCTCCCAGTAAGGGATCCGCTCCCTGCTCACGAACGCCTCGACCATCGCCTCGGCCCGCTCGCCGATGCCGCGCTTGGGCACGTTGAGGATGCGGCGCAGCGACACCACGTCGTTCGGGTTGGACAGGAAGCGCAGGTAGGCCAGGAGGTCGCGGACCTCCTTACGCTCGTAGAAGCGCACCCCGCCCACCACCTTGTACGGCAGGCCGGTCCGGATGAAGATCTCCTCGAACACCCGGGAGGCGGCGTTGGTCCGGTAGAACACGGCGACCTGACCTGGTACGACGTCTTCGTGGTCGGTGAGCCTGTCGACCTCCTGGGCGACGAACATCGCCTCGTCGTGCTCGTTGTCCGCGACATAGCCGATGATCTTCACCCCGGCTCCCTGGTCGGACCAGAGGTTCTTGGGCTTGCGGCTCTCGTTGCGCGAGATCACCGCGTTGGCGGCGGACAGGATCGTCTGGGTGGAGCGGTAGTTCTGCTCCAGCAGGATCGTCCTGGCCTCCGGGTAGTCGCGCTCGAACTCCAGGATGTTGCGGATCGTCGCGCCGCGGAAGGCGTAGATCGACTGGTCGGCGTCACCCACCACACACAGCTCGGCCGGGGCGACGCCACCCTCCCTGACCAGGTCTCCGTCGGCGGTGCGCAGCTCGGGACGGCCCGCCAGCTCGCGGATCAGGGTGTACTGCGCGTGGTTGGTGTCCTGGTACTCGTCGACCATGATGTGGCGCCAGCGGAGCCGATAGTGCTCGGCCACGTCGGGGAAGATCTGGAACAGCGTCACCGTCAGCATGATGAGGTCGTCGAAGTCCATCGCTCCGGCCTCGGTGAGCTTCTGCTGGTAGTTGCGGTACGCCTCGGCGAGCTTGCGCTCCAGATGTGTGGAGGCCTGGGCCGCCGCCGTCTCGTAGTCGATCAGCTCGTTCTTGAAGTTGCTGACCTGGGCGGAGAACGACCTCGGCGGGTAGCGCTTGGGATCGAGGTCCATCTCGCGGCAGACCATCGCCATCAGGCGCTGCGAGTCGGCCTGGTCGTAGATGGAGAAGCCCGAGGGGAAGCCCAGGCGCTTGGCCTCGCGGCGCAGGATCCGCACGCACGCGCTGTGGAAGGTCATCACCCACATCGCCGCCGAACGCGGGCCGATGAGCTTGTCGACCCGGTCCTTCATCTCCCGCGCCGCCTTGTTGGTGAAGGTGATCGCCAGGATCTCCTGCGGCTGCACACCCCGCTCACCCAGCAGATAGGCGATGCGGTGGGTCAGCACCCGGGTCTTGCCGGAGCCCGCGCCCGCGACGATGAGCAGGGGGCTGCCGTGGTGCACGACGGCCTCGCGCTGCTGAGGATTGAGCCCGTCGAGCAACGGGTGGGTCAGAGAGGAGGCTGGGATCGACACGTCCCCTAGGTTAGAACGACCGGCCGACAACCGGGTCCAACGGCCATAAAGGAATGTGGGCGGGCTTCGCTGCGGTTGTGACGATCGAGCGTACGCGGAAAAGACGGAAGGGCGTTCCATGCTGTCCGAAGATGAGATCAACCGTGTACTCGCGGTCGCCGCACATCCCGACGACGTCGACTTCGGTGCCGCGGGCTCGATCGCGCGATTCACCGACCGGGGCGTCGAGGTCACCTACTGCGTGGTCACCGACGGCGACGCGGGCGGCTTCGACCGCGAGCTGGACAACGGCGGCATGGCCGAGCTCCGCCGCACCGAGCAGTCCAACGCCGCCAAGGCCGTCGGCGTGACCGATGTGCGCTACCTCGGCTACCACGACGGGACGGTGACGCAGAGCCTGGAGTTGCGGCGTGACATCGCCCAGGTCATCCGCCAGGTCAAGCCCGATCTGGTGATCACCCACAGCCCCGAGCGCAACCACCGGTTCATCGCCCCCAGCCACCCCGACCACCGCGCGGTCGGCGGCTGCGCCCTCGACGCCGTCTACCCCGACGCGCGCAACCCCTATGCCTTCCCCTCGCTCCTGATCGACGAGGGCCTTGAGGCATGGACCGTCCGCGAGGTCTGGCTGAACGGCGGCCCGACACCCGACCACTACGTGGACATCACCGACACCTTCGACCGCAAGCTCGCCGCGCTGCGCGCCCACGCCAGCCAGATCGGTCACCTGGAGGACTTCGAGAACTTCCTGCGGGATCGCTTCTCACGGACCGCCGCGGAGGCGGGCTTCGGCGAGGGCCGCTACGTCGAGGCCTTCCAGCGGGTCTTCACCGCCTGACCTCCCAGGAGGTCACCAGGGCCCCGCTCCCCTTGAACACCGTCGACCTTCGTTCGCCACCACCGCCGCCCGCCCGCCCGCGTCGCAGGCGGGGCGGGATCCTCCCTCGCCGCCGGGTCCGGCGGGGCCAAGCGGGCGAACAGGTAGCCCAGGGAGTTGGTCGCGACGTGGAACATCGCCGGCGCCATCAGGCCGCCCCGCCTGCGCAGCTCGGTGAAGAGCACACCGGCGAGGCCCGTCGCGACCACGGAACCGGCCACGACGCGCGTCACCTGCCATCCGGGCGCCCCCGCCGGGGTGCCGGGCGCCCCGGAGTCACGGGTGGGAGCCTCCCCGGAGGCCAGGCGGCTCAGGGCGGGGTTGGCGGCCATCATGTCCACCGCGGGGAGGACGTGCCAGAGGCCGAAAAGGATCGAGGAGGCGGCGGTCGCCGTACCGTGACCGTGGGAGCGGGCAACGAGGGCGTGCACCACCCCGCGGAAGCCGACCTCCTCCAGCAGTACGGTGCCGACCGGCACCTGGACCAGTGCCTCCTCCAGCGCGCGGGCGTGGGACAGGGACAGGGCGCGCTCGTCGCGGAAGAAGCGACGGGTGACCGGGACCGTGACGCCCACGGCGTAGACCCCCGCCACGGCGGAGGCGAGCACGCCACCTATCCGCAGGCCCCGCGAGCGTTCGTGGAATCCCAGCTCGGACCAGGAGATCCCGGAACGGCGGGCCAGGAGGAGCAGCGCGCCGGTGGCCACGGCCGAGGTCAGCGGTGCCAGCCTCGGTGCCAGGCGGTTGTTGAGCACGTTGGCCCCCACCAGCACCGCCACCACCCCCGCCGAAACCCCCGGCCGAAACCCGGCACCGGCGTCCCGCGTCGGCTTCCGCTCCACCCCTTCAGCCCCCTCGGACGTCGGTTCCACGCCCGGCGTGCCGGGCCGCGCCGCGGATCGTGAACCGCGGAGATCAACTCGTACACCACCTCCGTGGACGCAACCGTCCACGCCCGGCGTGCCGGGCCTCGCCGGGGACCTCGGACCGCGGAGATCCTCTCGAATCCGGTTCGAGGCTACGCGACCGGGGCCCGGTCCGTGGCGGTCTGGCGCCAGCCTGCGGGGAAGCGCAGGCCGCGGCGTTCCCGCGCGGTCAGGCCGCCCCAGATCCCCTCGGGCTCGGCCGCCCGGACCGCGTATGCCCGGCACTCCTGGAGAACCGGACACCGCTCGCAGACCGCCTTCGCCCGCGCCTCGTGCTCGGCCGACTGCGTCAGCGGAAAGAACAGCTCGGGATCGCTGGTACGGCAGGCACCCCGCACGGCCCAGCCGATCTCCTCGACCATTACCCGCATGGCATCACCCCCTGATGGCTCGGCCCTCAGACTAGGTGGATCGCGGCGTCGGGACATCAACCTCCCGACGGATTCATACGTACTCATCGCGACGTACCGGGGAGAACGCGTCGACGACCTCCTCCCCCGGAGTCGTCGACGGCCTCCTCCCCCGAGGTCAGGGCCCGAGGGCTCCACGCTCAGGGAGATCCGGTGACCTCATCATGAGGAGTCGGTGCGATCAGAGTGACGGCCAGTTGTGGACCGGCTCGTTGGTGTGCATGTTCTCCATGTACCGCAGGGTCATCCGGCGCAGCGCCTCGTGCCTTTCGAGGTGGCCGAGCGCGTTCACCGCGTCTATCTGCCAGCTCGCCCCGGTCCTGCCGGTAAGGCAGCGCCGCTCGACGATCCCCAGCAGCCGGTCCCTGGCCTCGGGGGCCACGCCCCACTGGTCGAGCCCCTCGTAGGCGAGCGGCAGCAGGCGGCGCAGGATCAGCTCCGAGGCGGTCACCTCGCCGAGTTCCGGCCAGAAGAGCCGGGCGTCCAGGCCGTACTGGGCGGCGGCGCGCAGATTGTCCCTGGCCGCGGCGAACGACATGCGCGTCCACACCGGGCGCTCGGTGTAGGGGAGGACCCGCATGAGCCCGTAGTAGAACACGGCGTTGGCGACGACGTCGGCCACCGAGGGCCCCGCGGGCAGCACCCGATTCTCCACCCGCAGGTGCGGGGTGCCGTCCACCACCGCGTAGACCGGCCGGTTCCACCGGTAGACGGTGCCGTTGTGCAGGGTCAGCTCGCCGAGCCGGGGGGTGATCCCGCACGCCAGCTCCTCACGCGGGTCGGCCTCGTCGCACAGGGGAAGCAGCGCGGGGAAGTAGCGGGTGTTCTCCTCGAAGAGATCGAAGACCGAGGTGATCCACCGCTCGCCGAACCACACCCTGGGCCGCACCCCCTGGATCTTCAGCTCCACCGGGCGGGTGTCGGTGGCCTGCTCGAACAGCGGGATCCTGGTCTCCTGCCATAGCCTGCGGCCGAACAGGAAGGGCGAGTTGGCCGCCAGGGCCACCTGCGGGCCCGCGATGGCCTGGGCGGCGTTCCAGTTGGCGGCGAACGCCTCCGGGCTGACCTGGAGATGGAGCTGCAGGCTCGTGCAGGCGGCCTCGGGGGTGATGCTGTCGGCGTAGGTGTCGAGGGACTCCTCCCCCTCGATCGACAGGTGCATGTCCTCGCCCCTGGCCGCGAAGATCTGCTCGTTGAGCAGCCTGTAGCGCGGGTTGGCCGACAGGGTGCCCTCGTGGACGTCGCTCTCCCGCAGCGTGGGCAGGATGCCGACCATCATCATGTGCCCGCCGACGGTGCGGGCCCGTTCCTCTGCGTGGTTGAGGCGGTCCCTGATCACCTTCTCCAGCCGGGCCGCGCCCTCATCCGCCAAGGACTCGGGCAGGACGTTGATCTCCACGTTGAACTGGCCGAGCTCGGTGGCCCAGTCGGGCTGGGCGATGGCCCCCAGCACCTCGGTGTTCTTCATGGTGGCCTCGCCGCGGTCGTCCACGAGGTTGAGCTCGATCTCCAGCCCGGCCCTGGGCCGATCGAACTCGAACCTGGACTCGTGGAGCATCCACGCGAAGACGTCAAGGCACTGGCGGACCTTGTCCCGGTAGCGCCGCCGGTCCTCGCGGCTGAACACCATCGCAGGTACGTCGCGTCCCATACTTCGCAGAGTCGCACACAAGTCACTACTCGTACAGAAGCCGCCGGTCCGGAAGACCGGCCGATCAGACCAGGCGCCGCGCCGTGGCCCAGCGGGAGAGCTCGTGGCGGTTGGAGAGCTGGAGTTTGCGCAGCACGGACGAGACATGGGTCTCCACCGTCTTCACCGAGATGAACAGCTCCTTGGCGATCTCCTTGTAGGCGTACCCTCTGGCGATCAGCCGCAGAACCTCGCGCTCGCGCTGGGTCAGCGAGTCGAGCTCGGGGTCGATCGGCGGGGCCTCGCTGGAGGCGAACGCGTCCAGCACGAACCCGGCCAGCCTCGGAGAGAAGACCGCGTCGCCGTCGGCCACCCTGCGGATGGCGTCGGTGAGCTCGCGCCCGCTGATGTTCTTGGTCACATAACCCCGGGCACCGCCCCGGATCACGCCGATGACGTCCTCCGCCGCGTCGGAGACCGACAGCGCGAGGAAGCGGACCGTGGAGCCTGAGCCGAGGACCCGGCGCAAGACCTCCTGGCCACCGCCACCGGGCATGTGCACATCGAGGAGGACCACGTCGGGCCCCAGCTCGGTGATCGCCCTGACCGCGGACTCCACGTCCTCGGCCTCCCCGATCACCTCGATGGAGTCGCCCAGCTCGGCCCGGACACCGGAGCGGAACAGCCGGTGGTCGTCGACGATCAGGACCTTCACCGCGCTCATCGGGCTCCCCTCGCCGGTCGCGTCTGCGTACCCTCGCGCCTCACGGCCCGGTCCACGGCTCGCCGTGATCCCGGAGACGGGACCCCGGCTCGCTGTGATCCCGGAGACGGGACCCCGGCTCGCTGTGATCCCGGCGACGGGACCCCGGCTCGCTGTGTCGTGACTCGCTCGCTACTCACACCTTCTCCAGCTTCATGGTCAGCATCACTTCCGTGCCCTCGCCGGGCTCGGTCCGCACCCGGGCGCTGCCCCCGTGGCGCTCCATCCTGCCGACGATCGACTGGCGGATACCCATACGATCCTCGGGCACGTCCTCCATGTCGAACCCGACCCCTCGATCCCTGACGAAGATGGTGACCTCTTCGGGTTCCGCCTCGGCGTAGACGGAGATGACCTCGGACCCGGAGTATTTCGCGGCGTTGACCATCGCCTGCCTCGCGGCCTGCACCATCGCGGACAGCTCGGGGGTCAGCGGGCAGTCGCCCACGCAGACGACCTCGATCGGCACCCCGTGCGCGTCCTCCTCCTCGGCCGCCACCCGCCGCACGGCCGCGGCCATCGACGCGTCGGCGTCCTGCTGTGGTTGGTAAAGCCAGTTGCGCAGCTCCCGCTCCTGGGATCGGGCGAGCCTCATCACCTCGCGCGAGTCGGAGGCGTTGCGCTGGATGAGCGTCAGCGTGTGCAGCACCGAGTCGTGCACGTGGGCGGCCACCTCGGCGCGCTCCTCCTGCCGGATGCGCTCGCGGCGCTCGCGCTGCAGTTCCTTCCACAGGGCCGCCAGCCAGGGGGCCACGATCAGCGCGACACCGCCCACGACCACCAGCGTGAACATGATGCCGGAACGGGCCTCGACCAGTTCGTCGTTGGCCACCAGAAAACCGATCGCGCCGACCATGACGAGCACCAGCCCGGCGACGGTGCGGACCCGGTTCCGGCGAACCTGTCCGACGGTGGTGGTCATCCAGCGCTGCCGCCGGTCCGGATCCGCCTGCTGCCACAGGATCAGCGAGCCGATGCCGCCCACGGCGATCGGCCAGGCCCCGATCCCGGCCCCCGAGGTTCCGGTGAGCCAGCCCAGGGCCAGCAGCGCCAGCCCGATCGCGGTGTACGCGGCGAGCTGGCTCCAGTCCCTGGCGGGTTCCTTGCCCTCGTACGGTTCGCGCGGGGTGAACATCCACAGGGCGGCGTACGCCACGGCTCCGAACCCGTCCAGGACGGTGAGCAGCACGAAGGCCAGCCGCAGCACGACCGGGTCGAGCCGGAGCTGGGCGGCGGCCCCATGGGCCACCCCGGCCACCAGCCGCCCCTCCACCGGCCTCATCAGGCGAGGGAGAGGCGCATCCTCGGAGGTCACGGGCGCCGTGTCATGAATTGTCGTTCGGTCAGCCATATCGTCAGCATCGTCACACGAACCACCCTGCCAGCACATCAGGCGTTCCCCTGAAGCGACCCTGAGAGAGGTGTTTCCCCTCCGGGACGACTCAGGGGTGTCCCGGATGCGGCACGAGCCGGGGAAAGGCCACCATGGATACATGAACGACACCGATCCGGCGAGCGCCACGCCCGGCTCACCGCCCGGCTCCCCCGCGGAGGATCGCTGCCTGCGGCGCAGCGACGAGGGGCGCATGCTGACCGGCGTCTGCGCGGGTCTGGGGCGGTACGCCGGAATCGACCCGGTGCTGTTGCGGGTAGGTTTCGCGGTGCTGGTGCTCGGCTCGGGAATCGGCATCATGCTCTACATCGCGGCGTTCCTGCTGATGCGCGAGACCAACGGCGGCCCCGGCTACGTGGAGCAGTGGAGTCGGCGCGACTTCGACAGCGAGACGGTCCTGACCCTGCTGACAGGCCTGTTCGCCCTCGGGCTGGTCGTCAATGTCTCCTCGGACGGCGTCGGCACCGCCACGGTCGTGGTCGGCACGGTGTTCGCCATCGCCCTGCTCGCCGCCCACTCCCGCGGGGTGGACCTGCTGGCCGTGGCCAGGTCGCTGCCCGACCGGCTGCGCAGGCGCCGCGCACCGCGCCCGGCGGACCAGTGGCCGGGCCCGTTCGCCCACGGGCCGGGCACCGCCGCCGTCCGGCGTCCCGTCGGGGAGCAGGATCCGGCCTCCCGCACCACCGCGCCGCCGGCCTCGGGCCTCGGGGCGTACGCCACCCGCCCGGGCGGCGAGACGGTCACGGAGCGGTACGCGCCCGCCGCGGAGGCCGGGCCGTGGTCCGCGCCGGAGCGGCCGTCCCCCGCCCCCGCCCCCGCCCCGGAGGCCCGTGCCGGGTCAGCCCCGGGCACGCCGCCCGGCCCAGGTTCCGAGGCCGGTCCCCAATCCAGTCCCCAAGCCGGTCCCGAGAGCGCCTCCGAGACCTTCGCCGGGGCTGTCCCGGACTCACCTGCCCGTCCTGCCCCGCCACCCGGAGACATCCCACCGGATCCGTACCGCACCGCGAGACCGTCGTTCGACTCCTCCGGTGAGCCTTTCTCGCCGTACGGCCCCTACCGGCCGCTTGACCCCCGGAGGCGGCAGCAGCCGTACTCCCCCTACACCCCTTACGCCCCGTCCGGGCACGGCGCGACGGCGATGAGGCCCCCCAGACCGCGACGGCCCAGATCGCTCGTCGGGGTCGTCACCATCTTCCTGGCCATGATCGTTGGAGGGATCACTGTGGCGATCCAGTCCGCTTCAGGACAGGTCAACATGACGGTCGCGGGCGGCGCGGCGCTCGTCGTCGTCGGCGTCGGACTGCTGGTCGCCGCCTGGTTCGGCCGGGGAGCGGGGCTGGTCGCGACCGGCACCGTTCTGTCGATCGCCCTGGTCGCGGGGCCCATGCTGGGCGGTGTGCCGAAGAGGTACGGCAACTACCACTGGGAGCCCACCTCCCTGTCCGAGATGGCCCGCAGCTACTCGGTGGGCGTGGGCGAGGGCGTGCTGGACCTGAGCGAGCTGGTCCTGCCGCCGGGCTCGCGAACCGTTGTGGACATCTCGGTCTCGGTCGGCGAGATCAGCGTGATCCTGCCGGCGACGGCCAGGATCGAGGTGAAGGGCCGCACCAGGTTCGGCGACGTCAAGATCGACCACACGGTGGAGGGGGGTGCCGACATCCGGCACGACAAAATCCTGGAGCCCGAGGTGGCCCCCAAGGGCGACGTGGCGACCATCGTGCTGAACGTCAAGGCGGGCATCGGGGACGTGGAGGTGCGCCGTGCTGCCTGACCACGACCGGCCCGAGCCCCGGAGCGTGCATCGCACCGACTGGATGGCCCTGCTCAGCGGCATGTTGTTCATCGCGGCCGGGATCGTCTTCATCATCCGGCCGTCCGTCCAGCCGCTGGGCATGCTCACGGTCCTGGTGGGCGGCCTGGGCCTGGCGGGCCTGGTCGCCATCCTCGCCAAGGTCATCCGGCGCTAGCCCCGCACTCCGCACGCGACCCCTACCCGGAACGGCTGGATCTCGCGTAGTCGCCGGCCTGCGACGATGTCGCGTGCGCGGTGAGCGGGGCCGGTGCACACCCACGTTGGCCCAGGTCCGTCACCGCGGGGCGGAGATACGGTACGCGTGGAGATCAGGACGGTCCGGACCTCACGGCAAAGGGTCAGATCGGGCATTAGGCTCGAAGCATGTCGGCCCTGGAGTTCGTCAGTACCGTCCGCGCAACGCGGACCGGTCTGACGGACCTGCTCGCCGACGTCGAGGGCATGACCGCGTGGGCCCGGGCACACGCCGCCGAGCTGGGCATCGGCCCGGACTTCACCGCCTCTGAGGGCTTGCGGCGCGAGGTGGTCGAGCTGCGGCAGGCCGTGCGGGCGCTCTTCGCCAGGGCCGTGGCGCCGGGCGCCGCGAGCGACGCGGACGCGCACCGGCTCCCGGACTTCGCCGAGTCGCTCGACCTGGTCAACGCCGTGGCGCTGGCCGTGCCGTCGGCCCCGCGATTGGAGTGGCCCGCCGGAGAGGCCCCCCGGGCAGGGACGGTCCCGGGTGTCGGGGCCACGGAGTCCGAACGGATCCGGGCGGTCCTCGCGACGTCGGTGATCGAACTGCTGGCCGGACCACGGCGCGAGCAGATCCGCGTCTGCCCCGCCCCTCGCTGCGTGCTCTATTTCGTCAAGGAGCACGCCCGGCAGGAGTGGTGCTCGGTCGGCTGCGGCAACCGGGCCCGCGCCGCCCGCCACTACCGCCAGCACCGGGACGGCTGACCCGCCCGGTACCGGGCGGCCTCACCTCTCCCGTCTCCGCATCCGGCGACACCTGCCTTCACATCCGTCTCCACGCCCGTCTCCACGCCTGCCTTCGCACCCGTCTTCACCTCTGCCTTCACATCCGTCTCCACGCCTGCCTTCGCACCCGTCTTCACCTCTGCCTTCACATCCGTCTCCACGCCTGCCTTCGCACCCGTCTTCGCGCCTGGCGGCGTGGTCCCGTGTGGTCCCGTGTGGTCCCGCGCCACGCCTGCCGTGCACCCATCCGGCGGGTTCCACCTCGGCTGCCCCTCTCATCCAGGCCCGCCCCCAGCTAATCAATAGTGATTTATGCCACATATTTCTAACGTGACAAATATCCATTTCGCGTTAGATTGTGAGCAGCGAACCTAACGGATCCAGCCGTTAGAAAACGTGAGGGAGAGATCAGATGACCTTCCAGACCGGCCATGTCGGCCTCAACGTCTCCGACCTCGACAGGTCCACGGACTTCTACTCGAAGATCTTCGGCTTCGAGGTCCTCGCCGAGTCCGGCGAGGCGGATCGCCGGTACACCTTCCTCGGCCGCGACGGCGAGCTGGTGCTCACCCTCTGGCAGCAGAGCGACGGCCGCTTCGCCACCGGACTGCCCGGCCTGCACCACCTGTCCTTCCAGGTTCCCGACATCGAGACGGTCCGCAGGGCCGAGGAGGCGATCAGGGCGGTCGGCGCCACCATCCACCACGACGGCGTGGTGGCGCACGGCGAGGGCGCGTCCTCGGGAGGCGTGTTCTTCGAGGACCCGGACGGAATCCGGCTGGAGATCTACGCGCCCACCGGCGCCGAAGGCTCCCCGGTTCCAGTGGCCACCGCCCCCACCTGCGGCTTCTTCTAGGCGATCATGAAGCACGCCGGAGAGCTCGCCGTGCAGCACAAGGCCGGGGTCCGCGCGGTGGCACTGGGTTCGGCCAGGGCCCGGCCGGAGGTCCCGGCGGTGGCGGCCGAGTTCCTGGGGCGACAGCGGATGCTGCTGATCGGAGCCCTGGGGCGGAACGGGCTCCCGTGGGCGACGGCCCTGACCGGTCCCGAGGGGTTCGCCGAGGCCGTGGACGAGCGGACCGTGGTGATCAAGGCGGTGCCGGGTGGGCACGACCCGCTGGCGGGGCTGGACGAGGGCGAGATCGGGATGCTCGCGATCGAGCCGTGGAGCAGGCGCAGGATGCGGGTCAACGGCACGGTCCTGCGGGACGGCGGGCGATTGGTCGTCCGCACCGAGCAGACGTACGCCAACTGCCCCAAGTACATCCAGGCGCGGGACGTCGTCGCGGAGGTCACCGGGCCCGCCACCGGCTCCTCCTCGGCGACCGCGTTCGGCGACGGCGACCGCGCGTGGATCGAAGGCGCCGACACGTTCTTCATCGCCACCTCGGCCCCCGGCCTCGGCGCCGATCTGTCGCACCGGGGCGGCAACCCGGGGTTCGTCCGGGTGATGGGCGACCGGCGGCTGGTCTGGCCGGACTACGTCGGCAACTCGATGTACATGACGCTCGGGAACCTGGAACTGGACGAACGCTGCGGCCTGCTCTTCCTCGACTGGGAGAACGGCGACGCCCTGCACCTGACCGGGCGTGCCCGCGTCGACTGGGATCCGGGCGGCGTCCCGGGGGCCCAGCGGCTGGTCGGGTTCGAGCTGGACCGGATCATCCGCGTACAGGGAGCCGGCCCGCTCCGCTGGCGGCTCGGGGAGTACTCCCGGCACAACCCACCGGCGCATGCCGCCCTCACGGCGGGCTTCGGCCTCACGGCAGGCCCCGGTCGGGGAGAGGGGCCGTGACGAGGGTCGTCATGGACCGGGCGGCGTGTCCGTCACGCCCAAGCCGTTCGACCTGGGCGATGATCGGTTGGTCGGCGTCGCCGAACCGGGCGGCACGCTGATCGACGAGGTCAGGGACCCGCGCTTGCCTGTCCCGCGCGGGCGATATCTCTGGAGGAAGTGTGATGTTCACCGAGGAGACCGCCAGGGCGAAGGTCCAGGCCGCCGAGGACGCATGGAACACGCGTGACCCCGAGCGGGTCTCGCTCGCCTACACGCCCGACTCGGTCTGGCGCAACCGGGACGAGTTCCTCACCGGGCGCGAGGAGATCAGGGAGTTTCTGAGCCGCAAGTGGGCCAGGGAGCAGGACTACAGGCTCCGCAAGAATCTGTGGACGTTCGGCGGCAACCGCATCGCCGTACGGTTCCAGTACGAGTGGCACGACGCGGACGGTCAGTGGTGGCGCAGCTACGGAAACGAGCTGTGGGAGTTCGCCGACGACGGGCTGATGCGGCGTCGTGAGGCGAGTATCAACGACCTCAGAATCGACGATGCGGACCGCCGTATTCTCGGCGGCCGCGGACCGGAAGAACTTCCGTTGGCGTGAGACCGGCGTGAGACCAGGGGGTTGACCGGGGAGAACTGGGGCGTAAGTTCTCATTTATCGGTTCTCACTTCTCCCGTACCCCTGTGGTTGCCCTTGGAGGACGTATGCCCCGAATAACCGTCAACGTCGATGGAATCGCATACGAGGAGGAGGTCGAGCCGCGCCTCCTCCTCGTCCATCTGCTACGAGATCGACTCGGCAAGACCGGCACGCCCATCGGCTGTGACACCAGCAACTGCGGCGCCTGCACCGTGATGCTCGACGGCAGGAGCGCGAAGAGTTGTTCCGTGCTCGCCGTGCAGGCCGACGGGAGCGACATCGTCACGGTTGAGGGCCTGGCGCGGGGAGGCGAGTGGCATCCCATGCAGCAGGCCTTTCACGAAGAGCACGCCCTGCAGTGCGGGTACTGCACCCCCGGCATGATCATGGCCGCGATCGACCTGCTCAGGGACGATCCAGACCCGTCGGAGGAGGCGGTCCGCGAGGGACTGGAGGGCAACCTGTGCCGGTGCACGGGGTACTGCAACATCGTCAGGGCGGTGCGGCGCGGCGCGGCGGAGATGTCGCGGCGGAGCACATCCGAGCAGGAGGTGCCAACGCCATGACCGAGCAGCTCGACGCCGGCCTGGTCGGTGAGCGGATCGCCGAGAGCGACCGGCTGAACAGCCCGTCCGCCGCCCACGAGGTCGGCAGGGCGCGCAGGCGCAAGGAGGACGCCCGGCTGGTCACCGGCCGGACCACCTGGACCGACAACATCCAGCTCCCCGGCATGATGTACGTGGCCTTCCTGCGCAGCCCGATGGCCCACGCCAGGATCACCCGCGTCGACACCTCGGCCGCGAGCGGCCGGCCGGGCGTGGTCGCCGTCTACAGCGGGCGCGACTTCGCCGACGAGCAGGGCAGCCTCCCCTGTGCCTGGCCGGTCAGCGAGGACATCGTCATCCCCGACCACCCGCCCATGGCGGTGGACGAGGTCCGCTATGTCGGCGAGGCGGTGGCCTGCGTGGTCGCCACCGACCGCTACCGGGCGGCCGACGCCCTGGAGGCGATCGAGATCGACTACGAGCCGCTGGAAGCGGTGCTCGACATGACCGAGGCGCTCGCCGAGGGGAGCCCCAAGGTCCACGAAGCCGGGAACCAGGCGTTCACCTGGAAGTTCGCCGGAGGCGACATCGAGGAGGCGTTCCGCGACGCCCCCGTGGTGATCGAGCGCACCTACGTGCAGCAGCGGCTCATCCCGACCGCCATGGAGCCTCGCGCGGTCGTGGCCACCACCGACGGCGACACCTTCACGCTCTACTCGTCCACCCAGGTCCCGCACATCCTGCGCGTCATGCTCGCGCTGACGACGGGCATCCCCGAGCACAAGCTGCGCGTGATCGCCCCCGACGTGGGCGGCGGCTTCGGTTCCAAGCTCCAGGTCACCGCCGAGGAGGTGCTCGCGCTGCTGCTGGCCCGCAGGCTGGGCAGGCCGGTGAAGTGGACCGAGTCCCGCTCCGAGGGCAACCTGACGGTGCACCACGGCCGCGACCAGCTCCAGCGGATCTCCGTCGCCGCCGACCGGGACGGGCGGGTGCGGGGCGTCAAGGTGGACCTGCTCGCCGACATGGGCGCCTACCTGATGCTGGTCACGCCGGGTATACCGCTGCTCGGCGCGTTCATGTACAACGGCATCTACAAGATGGACGCCTACGACTTCACCTGTACGGGCGTCTTCACCACCAAGATGCCGACCGACGCCTACCGGGGCGCGGGCCGCCCGGAGGCGACGTTCGCGATCGAGCGCGCGATGGAGGAGCTCGCCCACGAGCTGGGCATGGACCCCATCGAGCTGCGGCGCCGCAACTGGATCACCCACGAGGAGTTCCCGTACACCACGATCTGCGGGCTGACCTACGACTCGGGCAACTACGAGGCGGCGACCGAGCGGGCTCTGACCCTGCTCGGCTACGACAAACTCAGGGCCGAGCAGGCGGACCGGCGCGACCGGCGCGACCCGGTCCAGCTCGGCATCGGCGTCTCGACGTTCACCGAGATGTGCGGGCTGGCGCCCTCGCGGGTGCTCGGCAGCCTCCGCTACGGCGCGGGCGGCTGGGAGCACGCCTCGGTCAGGATGCTGCCCACCGGCAAGGTCGAGGTCATCACCGGCTCCTCACCGCACGGCCAGGGACACGAGACGGCCTGGAGCCAGATCGTCGCCGACGCGCTGGGCGTGCCGTTCGAGGACGTCTCCGTGCTGCACGGCGACACGTCCGTCTCGCACAAGGGCATGGACACCTACGGCTCCCGCTCCCTGGTGGTGGGCGGCGTCGCCGTGCTGGCCGCCTGCGAGAAGGTGAAGGACCGTGCCAAGGATCTCGCCGCGCACGTGCTTGAGGCCTCCGCCGACGACATCGAGTTCACCGACGGCACGTTCAGGGTCAGAGGCACCGAGGCGGGCAGGACCATCCAGGAGCTGGCACTGGCCACCTTCGCCGCGCACGACCTCCCCGACGGTTTCGAACCCTCGCTGGACGCCGACGCGACCTTCGACCCGGACAACTTCTCCTTCCCGCACGGCACCCACCTGTGCGCGATCGAGGTGGACACCGAGACCGGCGCCTCGAAGATCCGGGCCTACGTGGCGGTCGACGACGTGGGCTCCGTGGTGAACCCGCTGATCGTCGAGGGCCAGGTGCACGGCGGCATCGCCCAGGGCATCGCCCAGGCGCTGTTCGAGGAGGCGGTCTACGACACCGAGGGCAACCTGCTCACCACGACGATGGCCGACTACCTCATCCCTTCGGCGGCCGACCTGCCCGACTTCGTCACCGACCGCACCGAGACCCCGGCGACGACCAACCCGCTGGGCGTCAAGGGCGTCGGCGAGGCCGGGACGATCGCCTCCACCCCCGCCGTGGTCAACGCGATCGTCGACGCGCTGCGCCCGTACGGCGTGCACGACGTGCGGATGCCCTGCACCCCGGAGCGGATCTGGCGAACCGTCACCGAGGCGGACCCGGCGATCTGGCCGGGACCGGGATCGGGACCGGGATCGGGACCGGGATCGGGATCGGGACCGGGACCGGCATCGGCACCGGCACCGGCACCGGCACCGGCATCGGCATCGGCATCGGCATCGGCATCGGCATCGGCGGGGAACGACACGACCACCGAGGGGGGCGCGCGATGATCCCCGCGTCGTTCGACTACGTCAGGCCCTCCTCGGTGGAGGAGGCGTGCCAGGTGCTCGGCGAGGCCGCGGCCGCCGGCGACGACGTCAAGGTGCTGGCCGGGGGCCAGTCGCTGCTACCGCTGCTGCGGCTGCGCCTGGCCTACCCGTCGGCGCTGGTGGACCTCGGGCGCCTGCCCGGGCTGCGCGGCGTCGAGGACCGGGGCGACCACGTGTTCGTCGGCGCGCTGACCACCCACGACGAGGTGCTGCGCTCCGGGGTGATCAGGGAGCGGGTCCCGCTGCTCGCGCTGGCGACGGCCACGGTGGCCGACCCCGCCGTACGGCACCGTGGCACGTTCGGCGGCTCCATGGCCCACGCCGACCCCGCGGGGGACCTGCCGGCCGTGGCCCTGGCGCTCGACTGCGTCTTCGTCGTCCGCTCCGTCGACGGCGAGCGGGAGATCCCCGCCGCGGACTTCTTCGTCGACTACCTGGAGCCCGCGCTCGAACCCGGTGAGGTGCTGATCGGCGCCCGGGTGCCGGTACTCGGCCCCGGATGGGGTTTCCACTACGAGAAGTTCCACCGGACGGCGCAGGCGTGGGCGATCGTCGGCGTCGCGGCGGCCGTACGGCGGAGTGGCGGGGCCGTCGAGGAGGCCAGGATCGCGCTGACCAACATGGGCCCCACCCCGGTACGGGCGAGTGCGGTGGAGACGGCGCTGCGCGGGGTGGACCTCGCACCCACCGGTTCCAACGGCACCGACCCCGTCGCAGAGGCGTGCGCCGAGGCCGACGACGGCACCTCGCCTCCCGCGGACCTGCACGCCAGACCCGACTACCGCCGCCATCTGGCCCGGGTGCTGACCCGCAGGGCGGTCAGAGCCGCGAGCGGCTGAGTCCCGCCGTGACGGGGTGAGAACCCGGCGGGTTCTCACCCCGTACCCCCTGACGAGCCTGCGAGTTTCCTCGCCGTGAACGGCGGGGAGGGTGGCAGATGAGCCCCCCTCACATGGGAGCCCGAGAGCGCCTCCCCGTTCCGCGGGCGAGAGCGCCTCGCGGGGGGGCGGAGGCATCATTCCCGCCCGGAGGGGCAGTGGTAACGGATGTGGACCGACACGTACCGACGTGTGGCGGTCAACCGGCCCCGTGGCGGCATACTGGTAATACGCCCCCGTGTAGTCGTAATGTCGCAACAGCGGCCGACCGACAAGGAGCGGATCGATGGCGATGCGGTTCGAGCACGAGTTCACGGTTCCCGTGCCTGTCGAGCAGGCGTGGCCGGTGCTGCTCGACGTCGAGCGGGTCGGCCCCTGCCTGCCCGGTGCCACCGTGGACGAGGTCGAGGACGACTCCTTCACCGGCAGGATGAAGGTCAAGGTCGGGCCGATCACGGTGACCTATCAGGGCCGGGCCTCCTTCGAGAAGGTGGACGAGGACACCCACTCCATGACCATCAAGGCCTCCGGCAAGGAGGCCAGGGGCTCGGGCACCGCCGGTGCCACGGTCGTCGCGCGCCTGCACCCCGAGGGACGGAACACCAGGGTCACCGTCGACACCTCCTTCAACGTGACCGGCCGCCCGGCCCAGTTCGGCCGGGGTGTGATGTCCGAGGTCGGCGAGAAGCTGATCGACAGGTTCGCGGCCAACCTCTCCCTGCTGCTGGGCGAGGGCCCCACCGTGGAAACCGCCGCCGAGGCCCCTTCCGGGACGCCGGGCGTGGGCGGCTGGAGTGCTCCCTCCCAGCCTGGCCCGGCCGACGAGGTTCCAGTGGTCTCGGCGGCCTCGGGCCCCGGCCCCGCGACCCCGGCCGGCCAGGAGGAGCTGAGCGGGGCAGGAGCGGGTCCGACATCGGGCGCGTCCGGGCGGCATCTCAGCGCGGTGCCGACACCGCCCGGCCTCGTCGTCGACGAGAAGTCCGGGTCCCGCCAGAGCCACCCGGCGGGCACCTCGCGCACCTCGCTCAGCCCCGACGAGGAGGCCATGAATCTCCTGGAGGTGGCGGGCCTGCCGCTGCTCAAGCGCGCCGCCCCGCTGCTCGTCGCCCTGGTGGGCCTCGCCCTGACCGCCTGGCTGATCCGCCGCACCCTCCGCCGGAAGCGTCAGTAAACACACCTCTTGGCGTCGTCCGACGTGCAGCCCTTGGGTATACGCGGCGACGTATCGGTCCAACCGGACCTCTGAACGGTGATCGTCGTCGTCACGGTGCCCGACGGCATGCCGTCCCCGGCCGTCACCGGCATCTTGCGAAGGCCGAGCGGGTCACCGGTGGAGGGGTCGATCAGGATCCGGCTCTCCATACCCTCGTGGGAGGACGTGCGTGCCAGCGCGATCGCCGCACGCCCATAAGGCCCCTGAACCGTGCCGATGATCCGGGCAAGGGAGCCTCGATGCAGCAGCACCGCGGCTACCCGGCGAGTGGAGGGTTGGATCAGGCCGCCTCGTCCTTGGGCTTGGGAGCTGGAGCCGGCCGCACGCGGCCGGGGTGGGCCTCCTCGTCGGGGAAGACCCACTTCCGGAACGCCCAGAAACGGAAGACCATGGCGATCAGCGTGCCAATGACCTGCGCGCTCATGAAGTCGGCGATCTCCTGGGTGACCAGGCTCACGTCCGGGGTCTCCAGCAGGAACACGTACCGGGAGATCCATAGCGGCACGGAGCTGAGCACCAGGCCGACGCCACTGACCAGGAAGAACAGCGCCGCCTCGTGATGGCGCTCGCGACCGCCCCGGGTCCGGAACGACCATTCACGGTTCAGCACATAGGACACGATCGTCGCCACGAGTACCGCGACGACCTTCGCAGTCACCGGCTTCTGTTCCAGAATAGTTAGTTTCAGCCCATAAAACACCGTGTTGTCCACCAGGAACGCTGTTCCACCCACCACCGCGAACTTCAGCAGCTCACGGTGCTTCAGCGCAAGGGCGGGCAGCGGACCTGGCAATCTTGCGAGTACTGCTTTTGCTATTTCGAAGCATCCCGATCTTCTCACCGGCCGGACACCCTGGTCTCAAGACTCACTGACACGGCCTTTCCGGCTCGGGCGGCTGGAGCCGCACCTGTCGACATCTGGTATCAATCCTCACTCACACCACAGTCGAGTACTTCGCGGTGGAGCGCCCGTCAGGGGCAGGACCGTCTCGGTGACCGGATGAGCCACCCAGCAAACTCCAGCCCGGACACGACGTTGGGATGACTCCCCGCCGAAAGAGGAGTAGGCAACCGGCGGCACTCAGCAACTGTCCCTTGCCCTTGCCCTTGCCGGCCAGGGTTACAGCGGGTCTCCGAGGGGTCCGTACTGCTCTTCCAGGTTCTTGGCCCAGTGGGCGGCGAAGTCCGGTTGTGTGCCGTCGGCATCGGTGAAGCCGTACTCCTGGTACAGGCCCCAGGTGGCCAGGGCCCGTCCGGTCTTGGCCATGATGTCGGGGTCGGCGGCCAGTGCGGCGACGGCCCGGCCGAGGTAGACAGGGGTCTCGGAGTGGGCGAAGTTCGGGTCCTGGGCCGCGCCGTCGCGCCAGTTGGCCTCGGTGACACCGAAGTGTTCCAGCAGGGCCTCCGAGCGTAGGAAGCCAGGCGTGATGGCCACGGCCGCGACGCCATGGGGCTTGAGCTCGGCGGCCTGGGCGACGGCGAGGCGGATGACTGCGGACTTCGCCAGGTCGTAGAAGAACGTGCCGCGGTAGCGGGCGGTGTTGCCGTCGGTGACCTCCACGACCAGACCGTTCTTGCGGGCGACCATGAGGGGAAGCGCGAACCGGCTGGTGATGAGGTGGGTCTCCACCGCCTGTCGAAGCAGCCGTAGACCGGTGTCCAGATCCTGCTCCCACAAAGGGTGTTCCCAGTCGGTCAGCGGGTCTCCGCCCCATACGGAGTTGACCAGGATGTCGAGCTGTCCGTCCTGTTCTGCGGCGATCTTGTCGACGAGGGCCTGGACCTCGTCGGGACGGCTGTGGTCGGTTCGGGCGGGAATGCCCAGGCCGCCTGCGGCGGTGACCTTCTCGGCGGTCTGCTCGATGGTTTCCGGGCGGTCCAGGTCGGAGCGCCCACCGGTGCTGCTGCGACCGGTGACGTACACCGTCGCGCCGGCGGCGCCGAGCTCGACGGCGATGCCCCGTCCGCCGCCCCGGGTACCGCCGGCGACCAGAGCCACCTTTCCGGCCAGCGGGCGTGCGTCAGTCGTCATGATTCCTCCGGGTCGTGGCCGTGTCGGGGCGGAAGGTGAGGGGACAGCACGACGTCGAGCTCTTGCCGGAGCCGCTGTTCAAGGGTGCCTTCGCGTTCGAGTGCCCAGGTCAGGCCCGCACCAGCGATGATCGCCTGTACGGTGCGGGCCAGCGCCGCGGCATCGGCTCCGGCGCGGAGCTCGCCCGTACCGGCCGCCTCCGTCAGCAGTTCCTCGATCGCCCGCTTCTGAGTACGGTGAATGGCCAGCGCACGCTCGTAGAGCTGCGGATCGCCAAGATCCATGCACAAGAACGCCAGATGATTGGCGAAGCTCTCCGGCGTGGCCATCGCAGCCGCCGACTCCACCGTCAGCGTCGCCAAGGCCCCGAGCGCCGAGTCGTGCGACTGACGCACTCGCCCAGCCATCTCGCTCGCGTCCTTCTCAGACCGGTCGGCGAGTGCCAGAAGCAGACCATGCTTGGAACCGAATCGCTGCACCAGGGTTGCCGGCACCAACCCGACCTCGCGCGCCACGGCGGCCAACGTGAGACCCGCGGGACCCACCCGGCCCATGACCTGCGCCGCCGCACGCAGGATCACCGCATCCTCGACCCCTCGGGGGCGTCCCACCACCGCCACCCCTCGTTAATAAATGTTCGTTCATTTATTAAATCATGCAGGGGTCACCCCTGGCGAGTTCCGGTCCCGGCCACGGCCAGTCGGGGAGGAGTGAGGCATGATCCCTATCTGGGGCATTTTGATCTCTATAGCTGTTTCGTCCAGCGAATGTGAGTGTCGCGGGCATGACAATGGCCCGTATGTCGCTACGGGTGGGCGCGGTTCCAAGGCCGGGGCGGTGGGGACGACCCTCCTCTGTACAGGGCGTTGATACGAGTGTTGTCGGCGAGGGAAATCGGCGCCATGGGGCGAACGCCGGGTCCCGCCCGCAGGTGTGCGCCACGGTCTTCCAGCCACCGGGACCGCCGGACTATCGTGGACGCCGGGCGCGTAGATCTCCGCGATCTTTCAGATTTTCTGAAAGGTCCCCTGTAGAACTCCTCGATGGACGCGCGCTCTCGCCCGCCAACAGACTCCCTTCCTGAGATCCAAGCAGCGGCCCCGACCGATCGGGACCGCCTCACAGGAAGCGCGATCTATGGCGAATCGATCCCGGAGAGTGGTGCCCGCAGGGCTCGCGCTCGTCCTGGCCCTCGTGACGGCGGGCTGCAACGCGAACTCGCAATCCACCGAGCCGACGAAGGACAAGAACACGACGGCGCTTGAGTCCGTGTCCCAGGGCGGGACCCTGCACTACCTCTCGCGGCGCGCGACCGAGTCCTTCGAGACCGCCAACGCGCAGATGGTGCCGACCAGCCGGCTGCGGTGGGTGCACCGCGGGCTGACGTCGTGGCGGACGTTCCCGGACAAGGACACGATCCTCGTGCCGGACCTCGCCACCGACACCGGTACGACGGACGACGGCGGCAAGACGTGGACCTTCACGCTGCAGGAGGGCCTGAAGTTCTCCGACGGCAGCCCGATCACCGCGCAGGACGTGAAGTACGGCATCGAGCGGTCGTTCGCGCCGATGTTCCAGGGTGGCCTTGGCTACCACAAGACGCTGCTGGTCGGCGGCACCGACTACGACGGCCCGTACGACGGCAAGGAGCTCGACTCCATCGAGGTCGTCGACGACCACAAGATCGTCTTCCGCCTGAAGCGTCCGTTCGGCAACTGGCCGTGGATCGTCAGCATGCCGGCCTTCGCGCCGGTGCCGGCTGCGGCCGACACCAAGCCGGAGACGTACGGCGAGCACCCGGTCGCCAGCGGCCCGTATCAGGTGACGAGCTTCCGCAAGGGCTCGCAGGCGGTGCTGGTCCGCAACCCGAACTGGAAGGCCGACACCGACCAGGCACGGTTCGCCGGCCCGGACAAGATCGTCCTCGACATGGGCCTGAACAACGACACGATCGTGCAGCGCCTCATCGACGACAAGGGCGAGGACGAGACCGCGATCAGCAACGCGCTCATCTCGCCGTCGCAGTTCCAGCGGATCGAGTCCGACCCGTCGATCTCCGACCGCATGGCCAACAGCCCGTCGGGCTACTTCCGCTACCTCGCCATGAACGTCAAGCGCCCGGGCCTCTCCGACGTCCGCGTGCGGCAGGCGATCAACTACGCGATCAACAAGGCCGAGGTGCAGAGCGTGTACGGCGGCCCGAAGTTCGGCGGCCAGATCACCTCGACCATCATGACGCCCGGCATCCCCGGCTACACCGAGTACAACCTGTACGACGGCGGTGACACCGGCAACGTCGACAAGGCGAAGGAGCTGCTCGCCGACGCCGGCGTCTCCGACCTGAAGCTCACGCTGACCTACCCGACCGACGTGAGTGCGATCGAGGAGAAGGAAGCCCAGAGCATCAAGAACTCGCTGGCGCGGGTCGGCGTCGAGGTCGAGCTCAAGGGCCTCGACGGCGACACCTGGTACGAGCTCATCTCGTCCGCCGACGGCGACTACGACATGACGACGAACGGCTGGGGAGCGGACTTCCCGAGCGGCATGAGCACCATCCAGCCGCTGTTCGCGTCGAGCGAGATCGACAACGGCGGCGGCAACGCCTCGAAGTTCTCCAACCCCGAGGTGGACGCCGCGATCGACGCCGCGACCGCGGAGCCGGACCTCGACAAGGCCGCCGAGATGTGGGCCGCGATCGACAAGCAGATCATGGAGGACGCCCCGGTCGTGCCGATCCTCGTGCAGCGCACGCAGGCCCTGGCCGGTTCGAAGATCCTGAACTACTTCATCCCCGCCTACCCGCCGTTCACGAACGAGCTGGTCGTCGGTGTCGATCGCTGAGATCCAGCAGGCGAAGGGCCGGGGTACCTCGGTCCTTCGCCGCTTCCTCCGGAAGCGGTCCGGCGTCGCCGGCCTGGTCATGCTGGTCGTACCGCTCGTCGCGGGGCTCTGCGCCCCGCTGCTCGTGTGGATCGAGGGACAGGACCCCAGCACCTTGCACACCGACCTGCTCGACCCGGACGGCGGCCGTCCGCTGGGCGCCTTCGGTGGCGTCAGCGCCGACCACTGGCTCGGCGTCGTCCCGGTGACGGGCGTCGACCTGTTCGCCCAGATCGTCTACGGCATCCGCTCGTCGCTGTTCATCGCGTTCGGGGCGAGCATCCTGTCGATCGCCTTCGCCGCCGTCCTCGGTACGGCGATCGGGTACTTCGGCGGCTGGCTCAACGCCGTCGCGGGGAGGGTGATTGACTTCATGTTCGGCTTCCCTGGCCTGATGTTCGTCATCGCGATCATGGCGATCGTGCCGCCGGAGATGCCGCGGGGCCTGGTCCTCGTACTGGTACTGGCCTTCTTCGGCTGGACCGTCCCGGCCCGGATCATCGGCGCCCAGGCCGGCGCCGTCAACGCCCGCGCCTTCGTCGAGGCGGCGCGCGCGACCGGGGCTCCGCCCTGGCAGATCATCCGCCGTGAGATGCTGCCGCACCTCTTCGGCCTGGTCATCGTCCTGTTCGCGATGTCACTGCCCGGCAACGTCAGCGTCGTCGCGGGACTGTCGTTCCTCGGCGTCGGCCTGCGTGGCGACGTCCCCGACCTCGGCAAGCTGCTCTCGGACTCGCTGCCGTGGATCTACAGCGGTGCGGACGTCTGGTACATGCTCTTCCCGGGCGCCGTGGTGTTCCTGATCGTATTCGGCGCCACGCTCGCCGGTGACGCGCTCCGCGACGTCCTCGACGTGCGCACGGAGGATGCTGCATGATCGTCTACATCGCCCGCCGCATGGTCACCGCGGTGTTCATGCTCCTCGCGATCGCCTTCGTGACGATATCCCTCTTCTTCGGGGCCTCGAAGGACCCGGCCCGCGCCATGTGCGGCAAGCCGTGCCCGCCCGAGACTCGGGCCAAGGTCAGCGCCTACATGCAGACCGACCAGAGCACGGTGTGGCAGTACACCGAGTTCGTGAAGGGCCTCTTCGTCGGCCGTACGTACGGCGAGGGCGCCCAGCAGGTGCACTGCCAGGCACCCTGCTTCGGCTACTCGTTCCCGAACCGCAGCGACGTCACGACGCTCATCGCCGAGCGGCTGCCCGTCACGTTGTCGCTCGCGCTCGGCGCGGCCGTCCTGTGCCTCGTCGTGGGCATCGGCCTCGGCGCGTTGTCGGCGATACGCAAGGGCGGGATCGTCGACCGGTTCTCGACCGGCTTCGCGATGTTCGGGTTGTCGGTGCCGACCTTCCTCGTCGGCCTGCTCGTCGTCCAGGTCTTCGGCTTCATGCTCAACGCGCTGCCCTACTCCGGCTTCGTGTCGTTCTCGGAGTCACCGACGGACTGGGCCTGGCACCTGATCGGCCCGTGGATGGTGCTGTCGTTCATCCTCGCCGCCGGCTACATCCGGGTCACCCGCACCCAGCTCCTCAACGAACTCTCGGCCGACCACCTCGTCGCGATGACCGCGCGCGGCGCGTCGGCCCGGCAGGTGAATCGGCACGCCGTCCGCGGCGTGATGGTGCCGGTCGTGGCGATGTTCGCGCTCGACGTCACCGCGCTCCTGGGCGGGTCGGTGATCGCGGAGAAGGTGTTCAGCCTGCACGGGCTCGGCGACCTGCTGCTGTCCGGCGTGAACGAGTCCGACCTGAGCATCGTCGTCGGGGTGACGCTCTTCTCCGCCTTCCTCATCATCGTCGGCAACCTGATCGCCGACCTGCTGATGCCGCTTCTCGATCCGAGGATCCGCCGTGCCTGACCCCGTACTCCAGGTCGAGGACCTGTGCGTCTCGTTCACCGGCGGCGGCGTCACCGCCGATGTCGTCCGGGACCTCTCCGTAAGGCTGGACGGCGGCCGCACGCTCGCCGTGGTCGGCGAGTCGGGGTCGGGCAAGACGATCACCGGCCGGGCGATCATGCGGCTGCTGCCGCGCGGGGCGAGCGCCCGGGGCCGGATCGTCGTCGCCGGCCGGGAGATGCTCTCCGCCGACGAGCGCGAGCTGCGCCGGGCCCGCGGCTCCGACGTGGCCATGGTGTTCCAGGACTCGATGTCCGCGCTCAGCCCGTACCTCGACATCGGCGCGCACATCGCCCAGGCGGTCCGCCTGCACGACCCGTCGGTCACCCGCCGCGCTGCGCGGGCCCGTGCGGTCGAGATGCTCGACCGGGTCGGCATCCCCGAGCCCGCGGACGCCGTACGCCGCTTCCCGCACGAGTTCTCCGGCGGCATGCGGCAACGCGCGGTGATCGCGATGGCCCTGGTGAACCGGCCGGCGCTCCTCATCGCCGACGAGCCGACCACCGCGCTCGACGTGACGGTGCAGGCGCAGATCCTGGCCCTGCTCCGCGAGCTCCAGCAGGAGTACGGCATGGCGATGCTCCTGATCAGCCACGACTTCGGGGTGGTGGGGAGCGTGGCGGACGACGTCCTCGTGCTGTACGCCGGCCGCCAGGCCGAGTACGGCAGCCTCCGCGACATCTTCGATCAGCCCGCCCACCCGTACACCGTCGGTCTCCGCGCGGCCACGCCGCGGCTGGACGCCCGACTCGACACTGGAGGGGAGCGGACCCGGCTCCGCGCCATCCCCGGCGCGCCCACGTCGCTGCGCGACGCCGGACCGGGTTGCGCCTTCGCGCCGCGCTGCGGCCTCGCGGACCAGGTCGGCGAGCGCTGTGTCGTCGAGGCACCGCTGCCCACCGTCCGCCCGACCAGCGAGGGCGGCGGCCTGCACCTTGCGGCCTGCCACCTCGATCGTCTCCCCGCACCGCAGGAGGTCGCCCGGTGAGCGAGCCGATCCTGGAGATGACCGACGTCAGCAAGCGCTACCGCACCGCCGGTGGCTTCGGCCGCGGGCGCAAGGGCTTCCTCGCCGTCGACGGCGTCTCGCTCCACGTCGAGCGGGGCGAGGCGCTCGGCCTGGTCGGCGAGTCCGGCTCGGGCAAGTCCACGCTGGCGCGGATGGCCAACGGCCTGGTGATGCCGACGTCCGGCACCGTCCGTACGGGCGGGCAGGACGTCGCCTGCCTCAGTCGGCGAGGACTGCGGCGGCTGCGGCGCAACGTCGCCATGGTCTTCCAGGACCCGTTGGCGTCGCTGAACCCGCTGCAGACCGTGCGGCAGACGCTGGAGAACGTCTTCCGTGCGCACGGCGAGACGACGTCGACCGCCGAGCTGGTCGCGCTGCTGGAGTCGGTCGGCCTCGGCGCCGACTACCTGGGGCGCTACCCGCACGAGGCGTCCGGCGGGCAGCTCCAGCGCGTCGCCGTGGCGCGCGCGCTCGCCCTCAAGCCGGACCTGATCATCGCGGACGAGCCGACCTCGGCGCTCGACGTGTCGGTGCGTGCCCAGATCCTCAACCTACTGGCCGACCTGCAGCGCGACCAGGGGATCTCGTTCCTCCACGTCAGCCACGACCTGGCGGTGATCCGGCTCTACAGCGACCGCGTCGCCGTCATGCAGCGCGGCCGCATCGTCGAGACCGGCCCGTCCGACGAGATCTTCCGCTCCCCGCAGCACCCCTGCACGCGCGCGCTGGTCGAGGCGACACCGGAGGCGGAGCTGCCGGCCTGGCCTGCGGGAGCGTTGCGCGACGCCGACCAGGCGTGCCACGATCATGACCATGGCTCACCGAACGACCACCCCGCCGTGAGCCGGCCGGAGGCCGGCGCGACAGAGTACTGAATGAGGACACGTGGGAACCGACCTGTTCGTCCGAGAGTATGGGCGGGACGCAGCAGATGCGCCCGCCATCCTCATCCTGCACGGCGCCGTGGAGTCCGGCGCGTGCTACGGCGACGCCGTCGACCGCTGGTGCGGCGACTACCACATCGTGGCGCCGGACGCCCGGGGCCATGGGAAGTCGCCCAGCCGCCTGCCCGAGCACGAGGGCGTTCCGTCCACCGACGTGATGGTGCAGGACGCGATCGACATCCTCAAGGACATGCTCGACGAGACCGGGCGCAAGACGCTCGTCGTCGGGCACTCCATGGGCGCGCGGATCGCCGCCTTCGTCGCCGCCGACGCCCCGCACCTCGTGGCCGGCGTCGTACTCGAGGACCCGCCGTGGTGGGTGCCGGAGGCCGGCCCCAACCCGTGGCTCAGCGTCGAGCAGACCGTCAAGGACCCCTTCGACTACGCCGACACGGCGTCGGTCGAGGAGCTCATGGACATGCAGCGCGAGCTCAAGCCCCACTGGGCGGAGCAGGAGCTGCGCCCGCTCGCCGAGGCGATGAAGGCCGTCAACATCGACTACATGGAGCAGCGGGTCCACGAGAAGCGCCGGATCTGGACGCCGACCGCGCGGCAGATCACGGTCGGCCCGGCCGGCGTACCGGCGCTGCTCGTCACCGGCACCGGCGACGTCATCGTCGACAAGCACTCCCGTGAGCGCCTCACCGCCGTCGCGCCCGGCTTCGACGTCATCGTGATCGAGGGCGCCCACCACTGCGTGCGCCGCGACAAGCCGGACGAGTACCACCGGCACGTCGACGCCTTCCTCCGCGAGAACGCGCCGTCGGCCAGAGCCGTCACTCGACGCTGAAGGTGTCGGACCGCGCGAGCGGGCCGTAGATCTCCGAGTCCGGCTCGGCGACAACGGCCCGCATCGCCTCCAGCCCCGCGCGTACGACGGGGTGGCCCTGGTTGTCGCGCCGCGTCGTCATGATCACCTTGCGCAGCGGCGCGATGCCGCGCGTCGGCAGGATCGTCACCCAGTCGGCGTCGCGGGCGGAGAGCGCGGACTCCGGTACCAGGCAGATCCCCGCCTCGGCGGCGACCAGCGCCAGCGCGGCGCGGTAGTCGTCCGAGACGTGGGTGATCGGCGGGTGGAAGCCGAGCTCGGCGCACGCCTGCAGCACCATCGTGCGGCACGGGTTACCGGGCGAGGGCATGATCCAGCCCTCCTCGGTGAGCTGGGTGAGCCCGATGCCCTCCTCGCCGGCCAGCGGGTGCGCGTGGGGGAGGACGGCCTTGAACCGCTCGATGTAGAGCGGGAACTTCACGATGTCGGGGGAGTCGCGCTCGGGGTCGGACTCGTACTCCATGCTGACGGTCACGTCGATATCGCCGCGCATCAGCATCCGGTGGCTCATGTGCGCCTCCGCGTCGACGACCGTGACGTCGACGCCCGGCGCCTGGCGGCGCAGCTCGACGATGGCGGGTGCCACCAACCAGCTGATCGCCGTGGGGAAGGCGCCGATCCGGAGCTGCCCGAGGACACCGCCCGCGTGCGCGGCCAGGTCGGCCTCGGCGATCTTCAGCCGGGAGCTGATCTCCTCGGCGTGCCCGGCGAGGATGCGCCCGGCCGGCGTGAGCGCCAGCTTGCGCCCCGTGCGTACGACGAGCGCGTGGCCGACCTCGCGCTCGAGCGCCGCGAGCTGCTGCGACACCGCGGACGGCGTCAGGTGCAGCGCCGCCGCGGTCGCGGTGACCGAGTCGGACAGCACGAAGGCACGGAGGACGAGGAGACGTCGGGGGTCGATCGTGGGCACGCGGGCTCCGTCGCGAGTCGGCCGGGCGTCCGTCGCGGTGGGGGCATCCGCGAGGCGGGACAGGGGGACCCCGATGCTAGCGGGCGCATCCGGACGCGGGACGCTCCGGCCTGGGGTTTCCTGCCGCCCGCGAGTGTTCTCCGGGGAAGTCGGTGCGAGTCCGACACTGTCCCGCAACCGTGACACGACCTTGAGCGTGAAGCCGGATCGCCTGAGCACGCTCCGGCCTTTCAACCCTGTCGAGGACTGCAGGTGGTCGCGCGCTCCAGTAAGAAATAACCGCGGTTAAAGCAACGCAGCCACAGCCCAGAGCAGCGGAGCCGGTGAGTGCCCGGGTCAGTGAGTCAAGCAGCAGTGGGTCGGCAGTGGTGCAGGACATTGCCGGAGCCGAAGGTCCCGGTCTTCAATCGAACAGGCCCGTACTTCTTCAGCGCGGGTCGAACTCTTGGTTCTTGACGCCGCCGATGAAGGCCGCCCACTCGGCAGGGGTGAACACGGCGGTTCCGGCATCGGGATGGTTGGAGTTACGGACGGCGACAGCGCCACCGCTCAAGAAGGCGACTTCTACACAGTTATGGTCACTGCCGCTTAGGCTGCTCTTGCGCCAGGTGGCGTCGGACAGATCTGATCGGGACACGCCGCTATCATCTCCTGTCGTCATAGCTGCTTGGCTATATCCTCAATCATCACCCGGGAAGCCGCCGCGGACTTCGCTGAAGCGCGTAAATGGTTGAAAATAGTCCTATAACGGCGGACTTCTTCCGCTTGTTCCAGATACAGCCCGCTGGTCTGGCTCTCCAGGAGTACGACGTCCAAGTCCGCGATCTCCGGGAACTCCAGGATGGTGAACGGACCATTGATGCCGGCGTGGGCGCCCACGGCGTAGGGCAGGACCTGCAAGGTGACATGGCTGCTTCCGCCAACCTGGACCAGGTGCTGCAACTGAGAGCGCATCACCTCTCGTCCGCCGATATGACGATGAAGTAATGCCTCATCCACGATCGCCCAGAGGGTGAGGGGATGATCACGGCTGAGGACTTCCTGACGGGCCATACGCACTGCCAGGAGTTGGTCGACGTCGCGAGCGGCGCCATCGGTGTCGGGGACCGCCGCGATGACCGCTCTGGCGTAGTCCTGGGTCTGCAGCAACCCGGGGACCAGGCCGGTCTCGAAGGTGCAGATCTCGGCGGCGTCCGCTTCCAGGCTGATGAAGTCCAGGTAGGAGGGGGACAGCACATCGCCGTAGCGCTGCCACCAACCGCGTTTGCGGGCATCCCGTGACAGGAGAAGCAGCGCCTCTCTGGCTGGTTCCTCATTGACTCCATAGAAGTCGAGGATGACCCGCAGATCACGGGGCGGGATGCGAACCCGGCCATTCTCGATCTTGCTAAGCGAGGACAGGCTGCGTTCCAACTGAGCGCCGGCCTCCTCCAACGTTAGATTCGCCGCTTCCCGCAAGCGGCGCAAAGTCGCGCCCAGTCGACGTAGCCGCACCGTCGGCGTCGGCGGTAGAGACTCACCGGCCACGACAACCCTCCGTCAATCTCACGCGACACAGTGTGCCGCATCCATGCCCCTCCGGAAGGATGGTTTTCCCGAGAAAATTTTCTTAGAAACGACTTGCCTACTCCGAACCGAGAGGCCATCGTGAGGGAACGACCCCCCTCCGTGCCCATTTGACTTCAGAGAGTTACAAGCGAGGGGTTGGCTTCGAGAATTCGTACAACCAGTACGCAATCTGGAGCAAACATGACCAAAAGTCAGAGCGGATGCACAGCTACACAAAAGCATCGTCCGTCGCGCCGTTCCGGGCGCCATGCAAAGGAGTACGGCAATGCGCTGGTGTAGGGCCTTCCCCGGCGCTCAGGAGCAGATCGGTGAAGCTCGGCGCTTCGTTAGGACACTGCTGGCATCCAGCCCTCTGCTGGACGACCTGATCCTGATCACCTCGGAACTGACATCAAACGCGATCTGCCATACGGCCAGCGGGCGTGGCGGAGTCTTCGTTGTCGAGGTAACCCAGTTGCCGCTCGGCAAGGACGGGTTCAGAGCGAGAATCGCGGTTCTGGACGGCGGCGCCCCCACCGACCCTGTAGTGCGCTGCCGGGACGAGAACGCCCCCGGTGGGCGCGGGTTAGCACTGGTGGCCGCGCTGGCGGTCCGCCGGGGCATCGACGGCGATCAAACGGGCAGGGTGGTCTGGGCCGAACTGGACTGGCATGCCCCCGCCTCTCAACAGTTCATGGATGGTTCTCCACTGGTTCCCCAGACATCCGTTGCCGCCGCCCAGGCCGAGATGAATGCTCGTTACACCGACTGGCTGATCTGGTTCGGACCGTGGAGCGGGTTCTGGTATGGGGTGCCGAAGGACACCGGCGTCCCCGCACTAATGCTCGTCGCCGTCTCAGCTCAGGCCCTGGCCGACGACATCGACGCCGCTTTCAACTGACCTTCGAAACCTGCTGATGCAAGATCGTCGTCGACCATCAGCGGTTCCCATAAGGACGGCGCGACCATGCCTTACCGGTGATCAAAAGCGATCGTTACCCGGAAAATTCTCGTCGCGACAGGCCAGAGGCGCGACCACAGACAAACCCGACCCACCACGCCCAGTACGGATAAGTCAGCAATCCCGACTTTTTATCCGTCACGCCTTAGACTCAGTGCGTCTCGCTGAGAACAGCCTTCACGTAATCGACTCGCTCTCTGATCTGTACCGCGAATTCCGCGGCGCCCGCCATAGCCAGGGGCTCGTTATACACAACTCCCTCATCTGTGACCTTAGTGGTCACAAACCAGCCGGCCTGGTATATGCGTTCCCTGACGAAGCGTTTAGCCATCTCCTGGTAACGCTCGTTGTAGGACATGCCATCAAATGCCGGATCGGTCGGAAAGAGGGTCTTCGTTGATCGGTTCCGTTGTTCGGTCTCGGTTGTTTCCTGCAGGACGAACACGTACCCTAGCCAGGGAGGAATCTCGCCATAGATCCCGTTCTTGATGTGTGCCGCGTGAGTGTCCGTCGCGGTTCCCAATGCCTCTTCGAATCGGTTGTTGATGTTCTTTCCGACGCTGCCGACCTGCGACTTGAACTCGATCGCCGCAACGAGGACGCCTTCCCATACGATCGCCAGGTCCCACTGCTTGCGGACCCGATAGTAGCCGGGCAGGTAAGGCTTGCCCGTTTTAATGCACTCCGCAGGGACTCCAGCACCGACGAATTCTTGAGCGACCAAGTTCGTGAAGCCCCCCATATGACCGTTGGCGCGGGCGGCACCACCGGATTTCCCTTGATCTTTAAGCTTTTCTATCTGCACCCGTCGCTCTGACCAGAACTCTTCGACTGCCTGCTGAACCGCTTCCTTGCGCACTGCCAGCGCTCTCCTTGCCCCGATTCGGGTTTTGAATCCGATCAAGGTAACAGGGAAAAGCGCTGCATCACGCTGGTTCGTCCACTCGTCCCGCCCCGTTATCGTCCTGTGCTCTGGCCAGCCATGGGCACGTACGCGATCGTGGATCACCACCCCCTCGTAAGGTGGCATCGTGAAGACTCTTGCCCTGGACATCGACCTCGTCCCCCGAGCCGCGCCGGCCGACATACCCGACGAGGCGGTGGAGCACGGGGAGGTGTTCACCCGTAAATGGGTCGTCGAGATGATCCTTGACCTGGTCGGCTACCGTCCAGATCAGGATCTTGCCCTGCTCCGACTCGTCGAGCCCGCCTGCGGCAGTGGGGCGTTCCTCGGTGTGATCGCCCAGCGGGTCAGCGCCTCATGCCGCAAGCACGGGCGAGACATCACAGCCGCCCTGGACGCGGTGCGGGCCTTCGATCTTCTTCCTCGGAACGTGGCCGCATCCCGCGCTCTGGTCGAGCGCATTCTGACGGCGGAAGGCTGGGCGGCCGATGACGCCTTCCATGTGGCTCAAGCCTGGGTGCGACGAGCCGACTACCTGTTTGAGCGGCCTGCGGGCACCCCTGGAGTGGATGTCGTCGTCGGCAACCCGCCCTACATCCGCCTGGAGGACCTGCCTGAGGAGCGAATGAGTCTCTATCGGGCTCTATGGCCCACGATGGTGGGACGGGCAGACATCTACGTCGGCTTCTTCGAGGCCGCTCTCCGCTCTCTCCGTGCGGGAGGCCGACTTGGGTTCATCTGCGCGGACCGGTGGATGCGCAACCAGTACGGCAGGGAGCTCCGCAAGCTCGTCGGTGATGAGTTCGCACTGGATGCCTGCATCGCGATGCACGACGTCGACGCTTTCGAGGAGCAGGTCGCGGCGTATCCGGCGGTGACGGTGCTACGCCGGGGCGTTCAGGAGTCCGCAGTGGTCGCTGACACGACAAGCCGCTTCGGAGAGACCGCGGCTCAAGACCTTTTCTCCTGGATCAACCGCCGAGAGGACCAACCCCTCCGACGGGGAACCTTCGAGGCCGCGAGGATGCCTCACTGGTTCTCCGGTGATGACCTGTGGCCGACAGGCTCACCCGCACGGCTCGCGGTCCTGGAAGACCTTACAGAGCGGTTCACGGTCATGGGCCAGACGCCTGGGGTCCGGGTGGGAATCGGTGTCGCGACCGGGGCCGACAAGGTCTTCATCACCCGTGATTCCGATCTCGTCGAGGCTGATCGGCTTCTTCGGATGTCAATGGTCCGCGACACGACCAGCGGCCGGCTCGAATGGTCCGGGCACTACCTGGTCAACCCGTGGGACGACAACGGCCATCTAGTAGATCTTGAGCGGTATCCGAAGCTTCGGGCGTACTTCACACGGAACGCTGCCGCTCTCAGGGGACGCTACATCGCCAGAAAGAACCCCGAAAAATGGTACAAAACTATCGACAAGGTTGAAACTGGTCTCAGGCAGCAACCCAAGCTGCTGTTTCCTGACATGAAGCTCAGTAGTCATCCGGTTCTCGACGAGGGTGACTTCTACCCGCATCACAACCTCTACTTCATCACCTCCGATGTCTGGGACCTGGAGGTCCTCGGTGGGTTGCTGCTGTCCAAGGTGGCAGAGGCCTTCGTAGACGCGTACGCGGTGAAAATGCGCGGCAAGACGCTCCGGTTTCAAGCTCAGTACCTCCGACGCATCCCTTTGCCGACCCCTGCGGCAATCACCCCGACGCAGCGGGAACGACTGATCACCGCCTTCAGAAACCGCGACGCGGAGGCCGCGACATCGGCGGCTCTGGACGTGTACGGCCTCACCGAATGGCCTGACTGACGAGGCTTATGAATCGACCCTCCGCGGGTCCGGACAGCGAAGTCGCCAAGATCAGCCCGGTCTGGCCTGCACGGTCGCGGTTGCTCGATTCAACGTCGGCCCGGACGTCGGCATCGGCCTGCGATATCCCGGCGAAGGTGCCGTCCGGCGCCCAGCGAACGATTGGGCATGGTGAGATCGTCGGGCGTCTCCCTCACCCGCAGGTCCGAGCGCGACCCGTCAGCTGCACCGGCGGGCGTTGAGCCGGGCGGCCTGGCGTGTCAGGTGGTCGCGCTCGGCGAGGTTGGGGGCCTTTTGGGCCGCCTCGGCGTACAGCCGTGCCGCCGTCGCCAGGTCGCCGTCGCGCTCGTGGAGGTACGCCGCCACCGCGGCGTGGCGGGGCAGTGAGTTGTCCAGCGCCACGAGCGCCGCCAGGCCGACGCGCGGTCCGTCGGCCTCGCCGACGGCCACCGCGCGGTTGAGCCGGACGACCGGGCTGTCGGTCAGGCGCGCGAGCTCGTCATACCACTCGACGATCTGCACCCAGTCGGTCTCCTCGGCGGTGGGCGCGTCAGCGTGGAGTGCCGCGATGGCGGCCTGGGCCTGGAACTCGCCCAGCCGGTCGCGGGCGAGGGCCGCCTGCAGGATCTCGACGCCCTCGGCAATCGACTTGGTGTCCCACCGGCCGCGATCCTGCTCGGCGAGCGGCACCAGGCTGCCGTCGGGCGCGGTCCGGGCGGCGCGCCGGGCGTGGTGGAGCAGCATGAGGGCGAGCAGCCCCGCCACCTCGGGGTGGTCGATCGCGGCCGCGAGCCGCCGGGTGAGCCGGATGGCCTCGGCGGCGAGGTCGACGTCGCCGGAGTAGCCCTCGTTGAAGACCAAATAGAGGACGCGTAGCACGGTGGCGACGTCGCCGGGCTGGTCGAACCGCATGCCGGAGACGGTGCGCTTGGCCCGGCTGATGCGCTGCGCCATGGTCGCCTCGGGCACCAGGTAGGCCTGGGCGATCTGGCGGGTGGTCAGCCCGCCGACGGCGCGCAGCGTGAGCGCGACCGCGGACGACGGCGTCAGCGACGGGTGGGCGCACAGGAAGTAGAGCTGGAGCGTGTCGTCCACCGTGGGCACGGACCCGGGCGCCGGCTCCTCGTCGACGAGGTCCTCACGCCGGCGGCGGGCGGCGTCCGCCCGGGTCGCGTCGAGGAACCGGTGCCAGGCCACGGTGACCAGCCAGCCCTTCGGGTCCCTCGGCGGGTCGGCCGGCCAGACGCGGACCGCCTCGACCAGCGCGTCCTGCACGGCGTCCTCGGCCGCCGCGAAGTCGGCTCCGCGGCGGACGAGGATCCCGAGCACGCTCGGCGTGAGGCTCCGGAGCAGGACCTCGTTCACCTCGGAGGTCACTCCGTGATGGTGGGCGGCGCGGCCAGGAACGGGCGCACCTCGAGCCACTCGTGGATCGGCTCCCCGCCTGCCCCAGGGGCGGCCGACAGGTCCCCGGCCAGCTCGATGGCGCGCTCGTAGCTGTCGACGTCGATCACCATCCAGCCGGCGATGAGGTCCTTGGTCTCGGCGAATGGGCCGTCGGTGACCGGCGGGCGACCCTCGCCGTCGTACCGGACGAACATCCCCTCGGGGGCAAGCGCCTGACCGTCGACGAACTCGCCGGTCCCCTCAAGCCGGGCCGCAAAGTCGTGCATGTACTGCACGTGGGCCGAGATCTCCTCCGGCGTCCACTGGTCCATGGGCACGTCGTTGACCGAAGCCGGGGCGCCGCGGTAGTGCTTGAGCAGCAAATACTTGGCCATCGTGTTCTCCTCGGTGCTGGTGCCACCCATTTTGGTCGCTTTCATTGCGGGGACGGAGCCAGTCACGAATTCTCGACATCGCCGTCCGAATCTTTTTGGGTCTCGTAGATGAACCTGGGTGAGCCGTCTCGCGGTGTCCGGGTCCGCGCCGTGGCGCAAGGGCGAAACGCGCACGACTGGACAAGTGGCTCCCGCGAGGTTTCCTCTACCCGCCCGCACCGTGGCCGACCGGGCGTTCGGCCTCTCGCCGAAGGCCGTCGTCGGCCGCGCGGCCGTCCATCGGGGTGATCTCGACGGTGAGGTGTTTGGCCAGCGGCTGCCCGCTCTGCGGGCTGAAGTCACCGAGCGCGCAGAGCACGTTCAGCTCGGGCATGTAACCGATCACGCTGCCGCGCGGGATGTCGTAGCCGAAGGCCCGGTAGCCGTAGACGCTGCGCCTGCTGCCGTCCTTGGCGATGCTGGTGATGTCGACGAGGTCGGCCTCGGCGAGGCCCCGGTCCCGCATGTCGTCGCGGTTCATCAGCACCAGGGTGCGCAGGTTCTTGACGCCCCGGTAGCGGTCGTCGTCGGAGTAGACGGTGGTGTTCCACTGGTCGTGGGAGCGCACCGTGCCCAGCGTCAGGCGGCCCGCCTCCGGTATGACGTTCGGAACCGGGGCGGTGCAGAATTCGGCGCGCCCGGACTCGGTGAGGAAGACCCGCTCGCGGGCGGGCTGGCGGATCCGGAAGCCCAGCGGCATCCGGACCCGGCGGTTGAAGTCCTCGAACCCGTCGAGGACCTGGGCCATGGTGTCGCGGATCCGGTCGTAGTCGTCGACGTACTCCTGCCAGGGCGTGGCGCTGTCCGGCAGGGTCGCCCGCGCCATCCCGGCGATGATCGCCGGTTCGGAGAGCAGTTGCCGGGAGGCCGGGTTCCGCATGCCGATCGACATGTGCACCATGCTCATCGAGTCCTCGACCGTGACCCCCTGCAGCCTGCGGCGCTGCCAGTCCTTCTCGGTACGGCCGAGGCAGGGCAGGATCAGCGCCTTCTCGCCGTGCACCAGGTGGCTGCGGTTGAGCTTGGTGCTGACCTGCACGGTCAGCTCGCAGCCGCGCAGCGCCTGGAAGGTGCGCGGGGTGTCGGGCGTGGCCAGCGAGAAGTTGCCGCCCATGCTCACGAACACCTTGACGTCGCCCCGGTGCATCGCCTCGATGGTGCCGACGGTGTCCAGGCCCCAGGCCCTCGGCGGGTCGATGCCGCACACCTCGGCCAGCCGGGAGAGGAACCGCTCGTCCGGGTGGGAGTTGACCCCGCAGGTGCGGTTGCCCTGGACGTTGCTGTGCCCTCGGATGGGACACGGACCGGCACCCTCGCGGCCGAGGTTGCCGCGGAGCAGCAGCAGGTTGACGATCTCGCGCACGGTGTCGACGCCGTGTTCCTGCTGGGTGACGCCCAGGCACCAGCTGATGATGGTGCGCTTGGAACGCAGGTAGACGTCGGCGAACTCGCGGATCCTCGCCTCGTCCACGCCCGACTGGCGCTCCAGTTGCGGCCAGCCGGCCTCGGCGCACGCCCGCCGGTAGTCCTCGAAGCCGTGCGTGTGGTCGTCGACGAACCCCTGGTCGATCGCCTTCGGGTCGGTCTCCGCCGCCTCGAACACGGCCTTCGCGACCCCGCGCAGCAGCGCCAGGTCACCGCCGATCCTCGGTTGCACGTTGAGGGTGCCGGTCCTGGTGGCGTGAAAGGTGCCCATCGCGAGGAGCTCGTGCGGCACGATCGTCTTCCCGGCTGCGGCCTCGACGAGCGGGTTGATGTGCACGATCTGGGCACCGCGCTGGTAGGCGTCGACCAGCGCGGTCAGCATGCGCGGCGCGTTGGAGGCCGCGTTGGAGCCAAGAAGGAAGATCGCGTCGGCCTTGCCCCAGTCGTCCAGGTCGACGGTCCCCTTGCCGGTACCCAGCGCGGCCTTCAGCGCGCGGCCGCTCGCCTCGTGGCACATGTTCGAGCAGTCCGGCAGGTTGTTGGTACCGAACTCGCGGACCCAGAGCTGGTAGAGGAATGTGGCCTCGTTGCTCAGCCGCCCGGAGGTGTAGAACGACGCCTGATCCGGGCTGCTCAGCCTCCTGAGCGTCGAGCCGACCAGCTCGAACGCGTCCGGCCAGGAGATCGGCCGGTACTTGTCGGATTCCGGGTCGTAGACCATCGGCTCGGTCAGCCTGCCCTGGTCCTCCAGCGCGAAGTCGCTCCAGCCGGACAGCTCGGTGACGGTGTGCTCGTCGAAGAACCGGCGCCCGACGCGCTTGGGGGTCATCTCCCAGGTGACGTGCTTGATGCCGTTCTCGCAGATGTCCAGGCGCAGGCCCTTCCTGTCGTCCGGCCACGCGCATCCCGGACAGTCGAAACCGTGGTTCTCGTGGTTCATCCGGAAGATCGCGCGCGTCCCCTCGACCGGCTCCCGCGTCTTGGCCAGCACCTTTCCGACGCTGAGCGCCGCGCCCCAGCCCGCCGCCGGATGCCGGTAGTCACGCCTGGAGAAGGGCTCGCCGGTGTTGGGCCCGCGCCCCCGCGCCGGAACCCCCGGCATCCCCTGTCCGAAGTTCTCTCCTGCGGCAAGAATGTCGTCGGCCATGAGTGGTCCCCCCGGGGTGGCACAGTCGAGCCCGACATGCGTGCACATGCCGCGATATTCCCGGTCTACCGCCCCCGCCCCCACCCCAGCCCCAAACAACCTCCCGGCCTTCCCCAAGCTTGAGCCGTCGGGCGACTCCGACACGCTTCAGAACCGTCGCGGGCGGCCCGGATGATCTCGGGGACGTACTACAGACGGCTGTTGAAGATCCGCCCCCCGTACCGGTGTGGGTGGCCGGTTCCGTACTGCCCCCCGCACACCCTCACTGCCGACACCGCCGGTCCCGCCGATGAGCGAGAATGATCCTCGTGACCTGCGTACACGTGCTCAACGGCCCGAACCTGAACCTGCTCGGCACCCGCAGACCCGAGGTCTACGGCACCATGACGCTGCCGGACGTCGAGGAACTGTGCCGCGAGGAGGCCACTCGGCTCGGCCTGGACCTGGTCTTCCGTCAGTCCAACCACGAGGGCCAGCTGATCGACTGGATCCATGAGGCCGGGGCACGCGTCAAGGCCGGTGAGGTCATCGGCGCGGTCTTCAACCCCGGGGCCTACACCCACACCTCGATCGCCCTGCACGATGCCATCGAGGGCACCGAACTACCGCTCGTCGAGGTGCACATCTCCAACGTGCACCGCCGCGAGTCCTTCCGCCACCACTCGTACATCTCCCCCGTCGCGCGCGGCACCATCGTCGGCCTCGGCGTGGACGGCTACCGCCTCGCCATCGACGCCCTGCACCGGATGTCCCCGAGGTAGCAGGCAGCGCCCCGTGGAGGGCAGCAGTGCCCAAACCGCGCGGCGGCCGTCGATCTCACGTACCCCCCACTTGGCCGAGCACTGGTTGAGGCGCCCTCGCTGCGCTTCTGCCCCTGGTCGGCGCGTCAGACAGTGGCGGGCCGGTAGAGGTGTCGGCCCACTCGGCCCTGTCCGGCGTTCGTGAGGCGACGATCTTGTCCGTGCCGTTCATCCTCGCCGCGACCGCCGGATCGGCCTTCTCCCCCTCGGGCGTCGGCCAGAAGCCCGCCATCAGCCGGTAGGTGACCCGCCCGAACACGAGCGTGCCGCTCTCGTCGAGCTGGCGCGCCGCGAACTCGCCGAACTCCTCATCGACGTTGTGCCAGCCGAGGTCATGGTTCCGCCCCTCGAAATACCCGTCGAGGGTGGTCATCATGAACGAGAAGATCTTTCGCACCGTAGCCTCCGCCAACCATCGTTCCACCACTACCGTTGATCAACGAAGCAGGTTTTCATTAGTTTCGTTTTGGGGTACTGTTCACGTACAGCAACGCGCGGTGACGGAGGACTCACATGGGCGACACGTCGTTGGCCGCGGCAGACGCCAGGACGTTCCTCCCGGAAGAAGATCCTCAGACTCAGGCGGCCATCGTTGATCTGGTCGAGGAGCTGCGCAGGCGAGGGCGATCGGTAGCCGACTGTCCAGCACTACTCACAGGTCCAGATGGATCACCATCCCTTCCGCTGCCAATGCAGGTCTATCAGGCTCTTCTGCAAGTAGCGGAGGCCCTGTCAAAGGGCCTGGCTGTCACTGTCGCACCACAGCACATGACAATGTCCACCTATGAAGCGGCCGAGCTGCTGGGAATCTCCAGGCCGACTCTGGTCAAACTCCTAGAAAATGGGGAAATTCCCTACCAACGTGCGACAGATCGCCCTGGAGCACATCGGCGAGTAAAGCTCAAAGATGTCCTTGCCTTTAAGGAAAGGCGACGCACAGAGCGGCGACGGCTGCTGGACGAACTCACCGCGGATTCCGTAGATGCGGGTACGTACGACAAGCCCGCCGGCGAGTTCTGAACAGCCTATGCTGTTCCGGTGCCGTTCTCTGCCGTGCTCGATGCCTGCGTGCTCTATCCCAACGCACTGCGAGACACTCTCTTAAGAACCGCGGAAGCCGGCATCTACCAACCCCTGTGGAGCGAGCGGATACTGGCGGAGGTTCGAGGCGCCCTGGTGAGAAACGGACGCTCCGAACAGCTTGTAGACCGTACGTTGTCATTCGTCCGAGGCGCCTTCCCCGAAGCCATGGTCAAGGGATGGGAGCCTCTCGAGGACTCGATGGGGAACCACGTCAAGGATCGCCACGTCCTGGCCGCTGCGGTTCGTGGCCATGCCGATGTGGTCGTGACCCTCAACTTGCGCGATTTCCCAAGCTCGGCATGCGACCATCTCGATGTTGAGGTCCAACACCCTGACACATTCCTGTGTTACAACCTGGAGCAGGCGCCAGACATCATCCTCCAGGTACTGCGGGAGCAAGCGAGTTCAACCGGCAAACCACCTCATTCCTCTATGTCCATCGAGGATGTACTGAGTTCGCTGGAGAACTGTGGAACCCCTGTTTTCGCCGCCACCGCACGTTCGCTGTTTAAAATGTAAGAATCCTTACACCTGACCACGACCGCGCCGGAACACGGGCCCTCGGCAGCACAAAGAGACCGCGTCTCGCCGCCGACCACTTCGCAGAACGCAAAAAAGTGTCAGGTAGTTCCATTTCCACGCCCGCCTCCGCCTTCCGCGTGACATCGTGCGTGACGAAAGCGCAGCAAGGGAAGAGGAGGATCCCGGCCCCCTCTGCGGACCCGGTGAACGTTCGGGGCAGCGCGTCAGACAGCGGGCCGGTAGTGGTGTAGGACGTTGCCGGAGTTGAAAGTTCTGGTTTTCAGTAGTTTCAGGTCGATCCTGCCCATCACGGTCCCGAAGAGCGGGGTGCCCTCGCCGAGGACGACCGGATTCACCATGATCCGCAGCTCGTCGACGAGCCCCAACCGGAGAAGACTCACGGTCAGGTCGGAACTGCCCAGGATGGCGATGTCCTTGCCGGGTTCCCGCTTGAGCCTGGTGAACTCCTCGACGAGATCCTGTTTGATCAGCCGGGTGCCGGCCCACTCGACCCTGTCCTGCGTTCGTGAGACGACGATCTTGTCCGTGCCGTTCATCCTCGCCGCGACCGCCGGATCGGCCTTCTCCCCCTCGGGCGTCGGCCAGAAGCCCGCCATCAGCCGGTAGGTGACCCGCCCGAACACGAGCGTGCCGCTCTCGTCGAGCTGGCGCGCCGCGAACTCGCCGAACTCCTCATCGACGTTGTGCCAGCCGAGGTCATGGTTCCGCCCCTCGAAATACCCGTCGAGGGTCGTCATGATGAACGAGAAGATCTTTCGCACCGAAGCCTCCACTGATCGTTGTCCCACCGCCACCGACCATAAAGACCACCCACGACAATCCACGGAAACAAGGGTTTCGATCGTGCGGTGCGGGAAGCGAAACATCGGAAGCCACTCCATGTCACCTTCGTGTTACGGATGTTTCCTATGGTCGACGCTGATCTCTGTCGGGGAGGGGCGTCCATGGCCGCAGGAAGCGCGCAGCCGAGCAAGTCGCGGGTTCGCACCGTCTGTTCCTACTGCGGGGTCGGTTGCGGCATCGTGTTGGACGTTGCGGTCGGACCGGACGGGCGGCGTTCCGTCCGTAAGGCCTCGGGCGACAAGGACCACCCGGCGAACTTCGGGAAGCTGTGCACCAAGGGCGTGACCACCGCGGAGATGCTGGCGGCGCCGGGACGGCTCACGACGGCCCTGATCCGGCCGGAGCGGGGAGCCGAGCCGATCCCCACGGACCTGGAAACGGCGATCGCCGAGACCGCCCGCCGGTTTCGCGCCGTCATCGACGAGCACGGCCCGGACTCCTTCGCCCTGTACGTGTCGGGTCAGATGAGCCTGGAGGCCCAGTACCTGGCGAACAAGCTGGCCAAGGGCTTCATCGGCACCAACCAGATCGAGTCGAATTCGCGGTTGTGCATGGCCAGCGCCGGAACCGGCTACAAGCTGTCCCTCGGAGCCGACGGACCTCCCGGCTCCTACCAGGACTTCGAGAAGGCCGATGTCTTCTTCGTCATCGGATCGAACATGGCCGACTGCCACCCGATCCTGTTCCTGCGCATGATGGAGCGCGTCAAGGCCGGCGCGAAACTGATCGTCGTCGACCCGCGCCGCAGCGCCACCGCGGATAAGGCGGACCTGTTCCTCCAGATCAAGCCGGGCGCCGACCTCGCCCTGCTGAACGGGCTGCTGCAGCTGCTGGTCGAGAACGGGCACACCGATCCCGGCTTCATCGCCGACCACACCGAGGGCTGGGAGGCGATGCCGGAGTTCCTCGCCGACTATCCGCCCGCCGCGGTGGCCGAGCTCACCGGCATCCCGGAGGCGGACATCCGCACCGCCGCGCAGTGGATCGGCGAGGCCGGGGAGTGGATGTCGTGCTGGACGATGGGGCTCAACCAGTCCACGCACGGCACCTGGAACACCAACGCCCTGGTCAACCTGCACCTGGCGACGGGCGCGATCTGCCGCCCCGGCAGCGGCCCGTTCTCGCTCACCGGACAGCCCAACGCGATGGGCGGCCGCGAGATGGGCTACATGGGCCCCGGGCTCCCCGGCCAGCGGTCCGTGCTGGTCCCCGAGGACCGCGCCTTCATCGAGGACCTCTGGGACCTGCCGGTCGGCGCCCTCCGGGAGGACGGCGTCGGCAAGGGCACGATCGAGATGTTCGAGCAGATGGCCGAGGGCCGCGTCAAGGCCTGCTGGATCATCTGCACCAACCCCGTCGCCTCGGTCGCCAACCGCAAGACCGTGATCGCGGGGCTGGAGGCCGCCGAGGTCGTCGTCGCCCAGGACGTCTTCACCGACACCGAGACCAACGGCTACGCCGACATCGTCCTGCCGGGCGCCCTGTGGACCGAGACCGAGGGCGTTCTCATCAACAGCGAACGCAACCTCACCCTCGCCCAACCCGCCGCCGACCCGCCCGGTGAGGCGACCGCCGACTGGCTGATCATCGCCAGGATCGCCCAGGCCATGGGCTACACCGACGCGTTCGCCTACACCCGCGCCGAAGAGATCTTCGAAGAGATCAAACGCGCCCGCAACCCGAAGACCGGCTACGACCTCAGCGGCGTCAGCTATGAACGGTTGCGCGAGACGCCCGTCCAGTGGCCCGCCGAGCCCGGCGGCCCCGACCGCAACCCGATCCGCTACCTCGGCGAGGACGGGCGGCCGGTCTTCCCCACCGCCTCAGGCCGGGCGGTGTTCTTCGCCCGGCCCCATCTGCCCGCCCGGGAGATGCCGGACGACGACTACCCGTTCGCGCTCAACACCGGCCGGCTCCAGCACCAGTGGCACACTCTCACCAAGACCGGAAAAGTCGACAAGCTCAACAAGCTCAACCCCGGCCCGTTCGTCGAGATCCACCCCGACGACGCCCGGAACCTCGGACTCACCGACGGAGACCCGGTCGAGATCGCCTCCCGCCGCGGCAAGGCGGTCCTGCCCGCCGTCGTCACCGACCGGGTCCGGCCCGGCTGCTGCTTCGCCCCCTTCCACTGGAACGACCTGTTCGGCGAGTACCTCAGCGTCAACGCCGTGACCAACGACGCCGTCGACCCCCTGTCCTTCCAGCCGGAGTTCAAGGTCTGCGCCGTGTCCCTGGCCAAGTCGGCCATCCCCGTCGTGGTCACCGGGCCCGAAGGCGAGACCGCCGAAGGCGAGACCACCGAGGTCGTGCCCGCCCAGCCGTCGGCTCCGGCGGCCTTCGGCGCGGATCACCCGGTGCTCGCGGACGTCCTCGGCATCACCGACCTCCGGCCGCCCGTCTTCGACGAACACGAACGCCACTACCTGGCCGGATTCCTCAACGGAATCGGGGCGGACCCGGCAGGGGTGCCGGTCCTGCCCCCCACCGCACCGCTCCGCCGCGAGCACGCGTTGTGGGTGGACGGGCTCCTGGCCGGGCGGTTCTCCCGCGCCGCCTCTCACCCGGCCATCGAACCGGCCGAACGCCCCGGCCACAGCTCACCCGTGCAGGGCCGCATGATCACCGTGCTGTGGGCGTCGCAGACGGGCAACGCCGAGGAGTTCGCCGCCACCGCGGCGCAGCGCCTCACCGCCGCCGGGCACAAGGTCACCCTTCTCGGCATGGACGACGTCGACCCCACCGCGTTGCCCCCCTCCGACACCCTCCTGATCACCAGCACCTTCGGCGACGGCGACGCACCCGACAACGGAAGCGGCTTCTGGGATGCTCTCGCCGCGACCGACACGCGCCTTGATCACCTCTGCTACTCCGTCCTGGCCTTCGGTGACTCCTCCTACAGCGACTTCTGCGGCCACGGCCGCCGTCTCGACCAGCGCCTTGAAGAACTCGGCGCCACCCGGCTGTCCCCCCGCACCGACTGCGAACCCGACTTCGAGAGTGCGGCCACCGCCTGGCTCGACCTGGTCCTCGCCTCGCTGACCGGCGGCCTTCCCGAGGCTCCCACGACGGCATCCGCGACCGTCACGCCCCAAACCGAGCCGTCCCCGGCCCGGACCGAGTCGTCACCCCCGCCCCGGACCGAGTCGTCACCCCCGCCCCGGACCGGCCCCGTGGCGGTGACCGCTCCGCTCGTCGGGAATCAACTACTCAGCCTTCCCGGCGCCGGAAAGGAGGTCCGCCGGTTCACCTTCGACCTCACCGGGAGTCCGCTCGCGTACCAAGCCGGAGACGCGCTCAGCGTCCGGCCCGCCAACGACCTGGGCCTCGTCGCCGAATGGCTGACGCTCACCGGCATCGACGGCCAGACCCCCGTCGACCTCGACGGCCCCGGCACCGTCCCCTTCGGCGAGGCACTGCACCTGCACCTCGACATCACGAAGATCACCCCAGGCCTGCTCGGATTCCTCGCCGACCGCACCGGCGACAGGCACCTGCGCAAACTGCTCCGCCCCGACAACAAGGGCGAGCTCGCCCAATGGTCCTGGGGACGCCAGGCCGCCGACGTCCTCGCCGAACACCCCGTCAAGGCCACCGCCCAAGAATGGGCCACGACCCTCAAACGGCTCCAGAACCGCCTCTACTCCATCTCCTCAAGCCCTCGCACCGACCCCGACAAGGTGTCCCTGACCGTCTCCGTCGTCCGCTACGAAAGCACCCTCGGTCAGGCCCGCAAGGGCGCCTGCTCCGCGTTCCTCGCCGACGCCGAACCCGGAACCCCCATCCCCATCCATGTCCAGCCCTCCCCGCACTTCCGGCCACCCGCCGACCCCGCCACCCCCATGGTCATGATTGGCCCCGGAACCGGCGTCGCCCCCTTCATCGGCTTCCTCCACGACCGCCGCGCCCAAGGACACCCCGCCCCCAACTGGCTGTTCTTCGGAGAACAGCACCAGGCCACCGACTTCTACTACCGCGACGGCCTCACCGAACTCCGCGACGACGGCACCCTCGACCGCCTCGACACCGCCTTCTCCCGAGACCAGCGCAACAAGATCTACGTCCAGGACCGCATGCACGAACACGGCCACCGCCTCTGGACCTGGCTGGAGAACGGCGCTCACCTCTACGTCTGCGGCGACGCCTCCCGCATGGCCAAAGACGTCGACAAAGCACTCCGCGACATCATCACCACCCATGGCGACCTCACCGAACAAGCCGCCGACACCTACGTCAAACGCCTGTCCACCGACAAACGCTACGTCCGCGACATCTACTGAAAGGGCGGAGCGGTGGACGCCACTCCAGTCGGACCACGCGAAGCGGCCGGCGATCCGGCCCCCTAGCAATCCGGCCCCCTAGCACTGTGCCGCTGAGCATCGACCCGCTTGCGTCCGGCGCATACCCCGAACTCCTGAGGATCCGCGTGAGGCCGTCTAATGCGATGTTCCTCATCGGAAGCACAGATCCATACCGGCCCAGGAGGCCGGGGAGGCTGCCCTGACAGCCTCAGGTTTTCGGCCGCGCGTCGTGCCCTCCTTTGAGGAACCGAGCACTAAGCGGGAGTGGCCACCCCACAGAACATCAAAAAGAGTGTTATCAGTGGACAAGTAGGACAACCAGTTATTTTTTCGCGGGGATACCTCGGGATGTGATCAATGTCCCGGAGTGCAGTGTTGTGGTGATTACCTACAACGATGCCGCGCGGCTGCCCAGGGCCGTGCGGTCCGTGCTCCGGCAGTCGCTGCGCAACATCGAGGTGATCATCGCCGACGACGCGAGCACCGACGAGACGGAGCAGGTCGTCCGGGAACTGCAGCGGAAGGACGCGCGGGTCCGCTACCTGCGCGGGAAGGTCAACAGCGGAGGGTGCGGGACCCCGCGCAACAGGGGCGTGGCGGCCGCGCGGGCGCCGTACGTGATGTTCCTGGACAGTGACGACGAGCTGACCCGGCACGCCTGCAAGAGCATGCTGCTGGAGATCGAGCGGACCGGCGCCGACTTCGTCACCGGGCAGATCTCCCGGCTGTACGAGAGGAGCGGGAAGACCTCGCGCTACTACCCCGCCCTGTTCGCCAGGCGCAGGACCGTCGAGGGCATCGTCGAGGAACCGGAGATGTTCCTCGACTCCTTCAGCACCAACAAGCTCTACCGGGCCGAGTTGCTCCGGCGGGTGCCGTTCCCCGAGGACATGCACTACGAGGACCACGTCTTCAGCACCGCCCTGTACTGCGCGGCGCGTCGGTTCGCCGTGGTTCCCTGGGTGGTCTACCTCTGGCACCGGGCCTCGGAGGAGAGCGACGCGCGGCTGTCGATCTCGCTGAGCCTGACCGACATGTCCAACGTCCGCTCCAGGATCAGGGCGGCCCGGCTGAGCGACGACATCCTGCGTGACAACGGCCTCGGTGACCTCATCAACGAGCGGCAGCGCCGGTTCGTCCGCCAGGACCTGCGGGTCTACCTCAACCCGCTACCCGCGCGCGACCCCGCGTGGGTCGAGGAGTTCATCTCGGTGATCCGTCCCTACCTGTCCGAACTCGACCCGGCGGTGTTCGAGACGATCGATCCGCTCATCCGGGTCTGCTGCAGCTTCATCCTCGACGACAGGCCCGACGAGCTCGTGGTGGCCGCCCGCTCGCTGAACGGGCCGAAGGCCCCGCCGCGCGTCGCCCTGCGGGAAGGGGGGCGCACCTACTGGGGCACGGTCCCCGACGAGATGCGGGAGATCACCTCGCTCCGGATGGCCGAACTGCCCTTCTCCGCCTCCCGGCTCCGCCACGAGGCGGCCTTCACCGGCGAGGGCACGGTGCTCAGACTGGTGATCAGGACGTACGACCCGTTCGGAGTGCTCGCCGCCACCCCTGGCTGGACCGCGTTCCTTCGGTTCGGAAACCACCGGGTTCCGCTGGCGCCCCGCGGACAGGACGACGGGAGCCACCTGAGCGAGGCGGCGGTCGACCTCGCCGCGCTCCACCCCGGTCGCGCGGGCCACCTGGGCCGGCTGGGCTTCGACGGCCACCACGACCCGGCGGTCGAGATCGTCAACCCCGACGGGAGGGTCACCTCCGACCGGCTGCTCGTCGACGCGTCCACCGCGCCGTTCACGGTCGCCGTCCCGTGGCACGAGGTCACCGTCATGCCGGAGGGGACCGCCGCGTTCCTGCGGGTGCGCTGGCGCCGCGGCGGACTGCTGCGGCAGCTACCCCGGCTGCGGCGGATCGGCGCCCGGCTGCGGCGGAAGGTGAGCGGCCCCAGCACGAAGCTCCGCGTCTACAAGGGGCTGATCTCCGTGCTGCCGCCCCGCGGGGACCTGGCCCTGTTCGAGTCCGACGTCGGCGCCGGGTACACCGGGAACCCGCGTTACATCTACGAGGAGCTCAGGCGGCGGGGCGCGTCGCTGGAGATGGTGTGGTCGGTCGCGGGGTCGGAGAAAGACTTCCCCGCCGACGCCAGGCTGGTACGGCGGATGAGCTGGCGCCATATCTGGACCATGGCCAGGGCGGGCTACTGGATCGACAGCCACGGCATGCCGCTGCCCTATCCCAAGCCACCGCGCACGCGCTACCTGCAGACCTGGCACGGCCAGGGCATCAAGTCGGTCGGCTTCGACGCGCCCGACCTGCGCGCCGACTTCGACGGGCCGAGGGCGACCTGGCGGGCCGCGGTGGATCGCTGGGACGCGCTGATCTCACCCAGTGCCGAGTTCGAGCGGGTGTTCGTGCCCTCCAACGGCTACCGTGGGCGACTGCTGCGCCACGGCTCGCCCCGCTGCGACGTGCTCGTGCACGGCGACCGGGAGGCGGCCAGGCGGGCGCGGAAGCGGCTGGAGATCCCGCACTGGTCCAGGGTGCTGCTGTACGCCCCCACCTACCGCGACCGGGCCAAGGGGTCCGGCGAGTCGGTCAGGGCCGACCTCGCCGCGATGGCCGACGCCCTGGCCGGCGACTGGACGGTGGTCCTGCGCACCCACCCGGTCGAGCGGTTCGAGGTGCCCGAGCACCTGCGCCACTTCGTCCGCGAGGCCGGGTCCTACCCCGAGGTCAACGACCTGATGCTGCTCTCGGACGCGCTGCTGACCGACTACTCGTCGCTGATGTGCGACTACGCGATCACCGGGCGGCCGATGCTGTTCCTGATCGACGACTGGGACGAGTACCGCAGGGTGGAACGCGGGGTCTACCACGACCTGCCCGCGATCGCCCCCGGCCCCTGCCTGACCACCACCGAGGAGCTGATCGAGGCGCTGCGCGACCTCGACGGCATGACCGTGTCCTTCGCCGCCAGGTACATCGCGTTCCGCAGGATGTGGTGCGCCGACGAGAAGGGCCACGCCTCGGCGAGGGTGGTGGACGCCTTCTTCGACCCTCCCTCGGTCCGGGTGCCCGCACAGGTTCCCCGGGTGCCCGCCGGGCGGGAGCGACGTACCCCGGCCGGGCTGGGACACCTGCCGGGGGTGCGGCGGCCGATCCACCCGCCCAGGTGGTCGGGATGAGCGGCGGACGCGCGGGGGCGGTCGTGTTCGCCTGCGTGGACGCCGACACCCTGGGCGGCGTCCAGCGGGTCACCCACACCGTGGCGCAGGGGCTGGCCGAACGGGGTCGCGAGGTGCACGTGATCGGGCTGCACCGCGCCAGGAATCCGTTCCGTTATGTGGAACAGCCGCGCTACACCAGCCACGTGATCCACCGCGCTCCGGTGAGCACGCTGTCGATGCTGGGCCGACGCCGAGAGCACCGGGCGCTCGACAGGCTGCTGCGACAGGTGGGGCCGGGGTTCGCCGTGCTCTCCTCGCCCAGCGTGGTCGCCCGGATCAGGGCACTGCTGCCCGAGCGGCTGCTGCCGATCGGGCAGTACCACGGGTCGTACGAGCACGCACGCGGATCCTGGCATCTCGACTCGGTCCGCGATCACTACGGCACCCTGGAGAAGGCGGTCTTCCTCAGCGAGCGGGACGCGTGGCTCTTCTCCGAGCACGCGCTGCTGCCCAACACCTGGTCCATCCCGAACCCGCTGCCCGCCTGGCCGTCGGGGACCTCGGAGCTGACCGCCCGCCGGGTGCTCGGGATCGGCAGGCTGGAGGGCGTGAAGCGGTTCGACCGGCTGATCTCGGCCTTCGCCCAGGCCTGTGGCCGCTCGGTCCCCGGCGAGCCCGAGCTCCGGGCGGGCCTCGCCGAGGCCCGTCGCGAGGCGGGTGAGGGCTGGGAACTACACCTGATCGGTGAGGGGGGCGAGCGGCAACGGCTCACCTCGCACGCCGCGGCGTGCGAGGTGAGCGACCGGGTGGTCTTCCGCGGCACGGTGCCCGCCCCCCTGATGGGGGAGGAGTATCTGGGCGGGTCGGTGCTGGCGCTGGCCAGCGAGCACGAGGGGCTGCCGCTGGTGGTCGGCGAGGCGGCGTCCTACGGGGTTCCCTCGGTGGCGTTCGACGTGTCGGGCGGGCTCAGATCGCTCGTACTGGACGGGGAGACCGGGGTGCTGGTGCCCCCGGCCGACGTGACCGCGCTCGCCGCCGCGCTGGCCCACCTGATGGCCTCGGCCGAGGAGCGGCGGCGGTTGGGAACCGCCGCCCGCGCTCACGTCGGAGCGTTCCGGCCCGATCGCGTCCTGGACCGCTGGGACGCCCTGTTCGAGCAGGTCACCCGCTGACCGCCACGGGCTGCCAGGTCAGCGCGCCCTCGTTCGAGCGGGCCACCCGCTGATCACTGCGGCTCGCCGGGTCACCGCGCCCCTGTTCGAGCAGGTCACCCGCTGACCGCCACGGGCTCGTTGCGCGGCATCGGCACCCCCGCCAGCACGATCTGGGCGGAGGTGAGCCGCGCCCCCAGCGGGTTCGGCTCGCGGAGCCGCATCAGCCGGTCGAACGTGACCCGCTTGACCCGGGCCAGCTTCCGCTTGGCCGCGGTCCGCTCGTAGGAGACCAGCCGCGAGGTCTCGATCCTCGGCGCCCCGCTGAGCTCGTACCCGTAGGTCTCCAGGCGGTCGCCGAGCACGCTCTCGCAGAGCGAGATCTCGCCGGGGTCGAGCCGCTCGCGCCAGGAGCCGGTCCGCGCGGTGGTCACCTCACCGTGGGTGCGCACGTGCCAGGTCTTTCTGGCGGGTACGGCGATGCCCGCCACCGCGGCCGGGTCGCACATGGCCGGGTGGAAGTCCTCGCCGAGGAACTCGCACAGCCTGCGCAGGTGAGCCTCGGGCTCGGCGGTCAGGTCCTCGTAGCGCAGCTCGTGGTAGCTGCCCTCGGGAAGCCTCGGCGCGCCGTGCCTGGCGAAGTCGATCGCCTCGGCCCAGGCGGAGACCGCGCTGTAGACGCTCCCGTTGTACCAGGGCATCTCCTTCAGCGACGCCACGCAGTCGCGGCCGTCCCTGACCAGGTGCACGAACTGGGCGTCGGGGAAGAGTCGCAGCAGCACGTCGGTGTACTGGAAGTACGAGGGCCGTTTGTCGCCCCAGCGCGGCTTGCCGTGCCTGGCCGCGTAGGCGCGCAGCACGATGCCCAGCGCGGAGCCGAGCGTCGGCGGCCCGTCGACGATCTGCCCGAGCACCTCGTCGCGGTCCAGGTTCAGCTCGTGGAAGCGCGTCTGGCGCCGGTCGACCACCCATTCGGCCAGCTCGCGCCGGTGCTCCGCGTCGTTGAGGTCGCCGAACTGGAGCCGCCGCTGGTAGGTGGAGACCATGAAGCGGGTCTCCGGCGGGATGGCGACGCGCGGGTGGGCGTGCAACATCAGCTGCAGCATCGTCGTCCCCGAGCGGGGACAGCCCAGGACGAAGATCGGACGGTCGGGCTTCATGTCAGACCTTCGCCAGTTCGCCGAGCTGCCGGCTGGTGAGCCTCGCGGCCACCGGGCTCGGCTCGCGGAACCGGTTGATCCGGTCGCGGAACTCCTTGCGCCTGCGTGCCCAGCGCCGTTTGGCGGCGGCCTTCTCGCACGCCTGGACGTGGGCCTTGCCCGCCTTGGGCGCGCCGCTCAGCTCGTAGCCGTTGGCGGTCAGCCGCTCGGCCAGGACCGTCTCGCAGACCGAGATCTCCCATGGCTCCAGCCTGGCCTTCCACGAGCCCGCCCTGGCGGTCGTGACGTCGCCGTGGGTGTTGCTGTGCCAGACCTTGTGCTGCGGGATCGCCACCCTGGCGACGTGGTACGGCTCGGACATCGCCGGGTCGTAGTCCTCGCCCAGGAACTCGCAGAGCTTGCTCAGCTCGGTCTCCGGGTAGGCGGTCAGATCCTCGTAGCGCAGCTCGTAGTAGCTGTCGGCGGGGAGCTTCCTGGCGTGGTGGCGGCCGTAGTCGATCGCCTCGCTCCAGTTGACCGCCGCGTGGAAGACGTCCTTGGTGTACCAGGGCATCTCCTTCAGGGACGCCACGCAGTCGCGGCCGTCCCTGATCAGGTGCACGAACTGGGCGTCGGGGAAGAGCCGCGTCAACAGGTCCACGTGGTGGTAGTAGCTGGGCCGCTTGTCACCCCAGCGGCTCTTGCCGTACTGCTCGGCGTACGAGCGGAAGGTGATGCCCATCGCCGAGCCCAGCGTCGGCGGCCCCGCGACGATGTCGTCGATCAACCTGTCCCCGTCGAGCTTGAGCTCCTTGAACTTGGTGTCCTTGTCGCTCACGATCCACCGGCCTACCCTGCGCCGGTTGCGCTCCTCGCGCAGGTCCCCGAAGGAGAACCTGCGGTAGTAGCCGGGCACCACGAACCGTGTCTCCGGAGGAACCGCGATGCGTGGATGCGAGTGCAGCATCAGCTGCAACATGGTGGTGCCTGAACGTGGACAACCGATCACGAAGATCGGGCGGTCGGACTGCATGACAACGAACCCCCGTAAAGCTTGGTCAAACAGATACGCGTGGCACCTTCTCCACCAGCGGTGCGGCGGGCACCACCCGGGAGAAGAGCCACATTCGATAGATCAGGAAGACCTCGTTCAGTAGAAGCAGCGCCCCGGAGGCGACCGCGAGGGGCACCAGGGCGCCCCTCCCGACCAGCGGGGCGACCACGAACACGGCGGCGTGGAACTCGATGCCGCTGATCAGATGGGTCCGCACCCGGTGGCGGGCCAGCAGGCGGCCGAACCTGCGGGGCAGCTTCGGCCGCCTGCCGCCCCGTGGCCTCGGTCTCCGGTCCTCGAAGGCGACGACCCGCATCGGCTCGCGGGGCGTGATGACCTCGCGGGGCATGACGGCCTCGCGGGGCGTGACGGCCTCGCGGGGCGTGATGACCTCGCGGGGCGTGACGGCCTCGCGGGGCGTGACGGCCTCGACGGGCCTGACGTGCCCGGCATGCCCGGCGGCCACCACGGCCTCCGCGGGCCTGGCGTGTCCCGCGGCCACCACGGACTCGACGGCCGTCAGGCTCCCGAGCCGGTTCTCCTTGACCACCTCGCGCACGCGCTTCATCTGCGGCGCGTTCACGTAACGGAACAGGTCGAGCACCGCCACCCCCGCGCCGAGCAGGATGTAGGCGATGTCCCCCGTCACCGCGTACTGCCCGGACGCCAGCCCCGCGGCGCAGCAGACCACCCTGATCCGGTCGCCCACGTAGTCGAGCCAGAGGCCGAACGCGGTCCCCGTCCCCTTGAGCCGGGCGATCTTCCCGTCCATGCAGTCGACCATGAAGCTCACGTAGAACAGCAGGGCCCCCGCCACCAGCCGTCCGGACGCGAAGCAGATCGCCGAGCACATCCCGAGAATCAGGGAGAAGCGAGTGAGCCCGTTGGGGGTGATGGACGTGTGGTTGGCGATGAGCAGGGTGAGCCTGCACGCCACCGGGTCAACCAGGAAAACGGTCCACCAGGAGTCTTTTCGTTTCCGGGTCGCGTGGACGTCGTCCAACGAATAGGCCCTCATGCGTCCCAGCATGGCCACGCCACATCTCCTGTCGCCTACGCTCTGTAACTACTAGAAGATCTCCATGCCACTTCTTGACCGACCCGCGTCACAGTGATCGGCCGCTTTGGAGACATGAAAGGCCGAGGAGGGATTCCCCGGCCTTTCGCAGGGCCCGCCGCCGCCTTCTCCGTGCCGGCCCGCCCATTTCACAGGGCGGCTACCGGAAGATCCGGTCCACCGCCCGCGCCGCCGCGCCGCCGTCCTCCAGCGGGCAGAACCTGGCGGTGAAGGCGTCGTACAGCCTCCGGTACTTGGTGTGCACCTCGTCGATGTCCCGTACGGCCTCCACGACCTCCTCGGTCGTGCGCAGCAGCGGGCCCGGGGCCTCGGCCTCGAAGTCGAAGTTGAAGCCGCGCACCTCGTCGCGGTAGCGCTCCAGGTCGTAGGTGTAGAAAAGCATCGGCTTCCCGGTCACCGCGAAGTCGAACATCGCCGACGAGTAGTCCGTGATCAGCATGTCCGCGACCAGATAGAGCTCCTGAATGTCTGGATATATGGAGACATCGAGGATGAAATCTCTGCCGACCCGAGGCACCCTGTCGGTGACGCTCGGGTGCTTACGGATCATGAGCACATGGTCGTCACCGAGCTCCTCGAACATCCGCTGGAGGTCCAGGCGCAGGTCGAGCCGGTAGCGCCCCCTGCTGTAGAACTTGTCGTCACGCCACGTGGGGGCGTACAGGACCACCTTCCTGCCCTCGGGCAGGCCGAGCCGCTCCCGGATCTCCGCCGCTCCGTCGCGGCGGAGCAGGTCGTCCCGGGGGGAGCCGATCTCCAGGACCTCCCCCTCGAACCGCAGCGCACTGTCCAGGACCGAGGTGCACCAGGGGCTCGGCGAGATCAGGTGGCTCCACCGGGCGACGGTCCTGGCCAGCCGCTCGTGACGGTCGGGCCTGGCGAACAGCATCTTCTCGACGTCGAAGCCGACGCGCTTCAGCGGGGTGCCGCGCCAGGTCTGCAGCACCGTCTGGTCCGGCCTGCGCTCGAACCAGGAGGGCAGATGGCCGTTGGTGACCACGTACCGGCAGCGAGCCAGCGCGTCATAGAACTCCCGCCCGTACCGCCGGATCGGCGTCACCCCCTCGGGCAGCTCCACCTGCCCGTCCCTGACCACCCACATGAACTCCAGATCGGCGCCCCGCCTCACCAGCTCCTCGTAGATCGCCTTCGGGCTGTCGGAGAACTGCCTGCCGTCGTAGCTGTCGAAGAGGACGGCGGGCCGCAACGCCTCCTGGCACTTGGCGGGATAGAAGTCCTCGCGCAGCAGCCGCTGCTGCTTCGGCCTGCCCGAGGCGCGCAGGTCGTCACTCACCGTGAAGACGGCCTCGGAGGTCAGGTCGGTGTCGAAGGTGAAGGTGCGGGTGGCGGATACGTGCTCCAGCGGCGCGGACAGGCGGAACTCCATCCGCATGTCGCCCGCGTCGGTACGGATCGCGAAACCGTGCGTACCCGCCGGCAGCGGCAACCACCCGCCGAGCGTGGCGGTCCCCTCGGGCGTCACCGTGGCGCTGCCGCCGACGATCGGGAAGAGCCGTTCGTTGAACCGGTTGCGCGAGGTGAGGACCAGCCACGCCTGGCCGTCGATCGGGCGCATCGGGGCCCCGGTCAGCGCCAGGTGGCCCCGTTCGTTCCACTCCACCCGCTCCACGTAGAACGTCGGCCGCTGCTCGCGCAGCACCAGAGCGCCCGTCCGCGACCTGTCGAGCACCACGTCCCGGCCGCGGAGCCGGTGCAGGCCGCGCTCCACGTCACGGTCGACGACCAGCGGCCGGGCGGCGCCCTGTTCCGGGAGGACCTCGAAGTGCCATTCGGTCCCGGGGTTGAGCGCGCTCATCTCCAGGCTCGCCGGGTCGAGGCCGGGCCAGCGCTCGGACAGCACCTCGTCGAGGTCGATCACCGCTTCGAAGGTGCCGTCCGACACGGCCATCGGGTAGCGCCGGTCGCGGCCGCCCTGCGGCCGGGTCAGCCGCAGCACCGGGGCGGCGCCGAGGTCGTCGCCGCACCGGCCGATGATCCGCAGCCTGCCCTCGGCCACCCGGTGACCGGTGACCCGGCCGCCCGGCCGCTCCACCCGGAGTCTGAACTCCTCGGCCGGCGTCCACTCCGTCCACGCCACGGTCCCCGACTCGCCCTCGGTGAGCTCCAGCCGCCGCGCGGCCGGGCTCGGCTGGGCCAGCCTGCCTTTCCGCAGGAGACCCCGGGACAGCACGCGCAGGTCGATGTGCCAGGACGAGCCGGCGGGAAGCCCGGCCGCGTCGACGGTCAGCCGGAACCCGCACCAGTCCTTGCGCCTGCGCGGGCCCGTGTCCACCAGCGACAGAGCACGTTTGACCGTGACCGGGAGCCGGATCCCGCGCCCGGCCCCCTCGGGGACCAGCCAGGCGAAGACGTGCTGCTGGATCCGCCGGCGGGGACGCAGGTAGCGCAGCGAGACCCTGCCCTCGACGACCAGTCTGTCGTCCTTCCAGTCCAGGCTGTCCACCCGCTGCCGCAGGTCCAGCTCCTCGCGCATCCGGGTGGCGGACCGCTCGACCGGTACGGGGCTGTTGAGGTGGTATCCGCGTATACCGCCGCCACCGACCCGGACCGTCGGCTTGACCGTCCTGTCCCACTCCAGCAGCTGGACCAGGTCGTCCATCCGGCGCTGTCGTACCAGAGCCCACTTCGCCCGGCGCTGCGCGGGGATGAGCGAGAGGACCTTCGGCCCCGCCTGGTCGAGGTAGGCACACGCCAGGTCGAGGAAGCGCTGCTGGAACGCCTCACCCGCCTGGTCCAGCACCTGCAGGAAGTTCGGCAGGTCGCTGTCGAGGACCATCCGGTCCCAGGCCGGCAGGTGCTCCGCCCTGCCGGTGTCGGTCAGGAAGCGGCGCACGGAGTTGACGGCGGCGAACCGGTCCTCGACCCCTTTGACGTGCCCCCGGTTCTGGGTGATCGAGACGCTCTCCCCCTCCCGCTCCCGCCACAGGTAGACCGGGGTGGAGAGCACGTCCACCGACTCGGCCAGAAAGTGCGCGGGCAGGGAGACCGCGATGTCCTCCCAGAGGACCCCCTCGGGAAAGCTCAGCCCGTGCTCGTCCCAGAAGGAGCGGCGCCAGAGCTTGTTCGTGACCAGCCGGTCCTTGAGCAGGATCTCGTCTCGGGTCACATGGGTACGCCGGACGGAGTCAGCGAAGATCACCTTGTGCATCGCGGACTGGCGCACCCCCTGCCCGCTGAAACGCAGCACGTTGCCGGTGGCGAAGTCGGACCCGCTCTCCCGAAGGCTGCACACCATCGTCTCGATCGCCGTCAGCGGGAGCATGTCGTCGCTGTCGACGAAGGCGAGGAACTCGCCGGTGGCGTGTCCTATGCCGGTGTTGCGCGCGGTGCCCAGGCCCGCGTTCTCCTGCCGGATCAGCCGGAACCGCGCGTCGCGCGCGGCGAAGGCCTCGGCGATCTCCGCACTGGAGTCGGGAGAACCGTCGTCCACCATGACGACCTCGATGTCACTCCAGGTCTGCGCGACCAACGACTCCAGACACGCCTCAAGGTACGGTTCCACGTCGTAGATGGGCACGATGATGCTCACTGGGGCCACGATCGGTCCTCCGGTAGTCGAAAGCTCACAGTCCGGTTCCGTCCGCGCGAACGCCGGACACGTCACGCGGGTGAAGATCCACTCATCGTGGAAGACGTCCCGGGCGCGTGACGGGGGCCGGGCGGTCATCCGGGCGCGGCCATGAGCGCGAGGTAGACGTCACGTCAGCAGCATGGCCTCGCGACCGGTGGGGCGCGCCCAAAATATGACCGCGATGGACTGAGCAGACCGAGACTTGACCATCCCCCGCACCCGGCCGTTCCCGCCTCCGGCCCGCGGTGCGGCAACGCCTTCACCATGCCCTGGTCAAGGCTGGGAATGCACACGTCCTAGTAAGTCGTGATGACCCTTCGGTCCCCCCTGGCCGTCCGACACGATCGGGTGACCGAGACGGGCGAGATCGCAGCAAACGGCATTCGCGGGGGGAAGCGCATGGACTCAACAGTCATCGTGGGGGCGGGGCCCGCCGGGCTCACCGCGGCCTACGAGCTGACCCGGCGAGGACACCCGTGCGAGGTCTTCGAGGCCGACCGGGTGGTCGGCGGGATCAGCCGGACCGAGGAACGCGACGGCTGGCGCTTCGACATCGGCGGCCACCGCTTCTTCACGAAGGTGTCGCGGGTGACGGACTTCTGGAACGAGATCCTCGATGAGGAGGACTTCCTGCTCCGGCCGAGGATGAGCCGCATCCACTACGGGGGCCGTTTCTACGACTACCCGCTCAAGGCGTCCAACGCGCTGCGCAACCTCGGTGTCCTCGAATCCGCGCGGTGTGTCGGCTCCTACGTCTGGGCCCGGATCAGGCCGCCCGCGGACCAGTCCACCTTCGAGGGCTGGGTCACGGCCAGATTCGGCCGACGGCTCTACGGAATCTTCTTCAAGACCTACACCGAGAAGGTGTGGGGCGTTCCTGCGGAGAGCATCCAGGCCGACTGGGCCGCGCAGCGGATCAGGAACCTCTCCCTGGGCAGGGCCATCGCCGGCGCGCTGACGCCGGGCAGGAACAGCAAGGAGATCACCAGCCTCATCGAGGAGTTCCGCTATCCCAAGCTGGGGCCGGGCATGATGTGGGAGGCCTGTGCCGACCGGGTCCGCGAGCGGGGTTCCACGGTGCGCCTCGGCACCCGGGTCGAGCGCATCCGCCGCAACCGGGGCCGCCTCGCCCTCACCGTCCGCACGGGCGAGGGCGAGGGCACCACCCGCGAGGTGTACTGCGACAACCTCATCTCCTCGATGCCGCTCAGCGCCCTGATCCACGCGTTCGGGCCCGATGTGCCGGACATCGTCGCCGAGGCGGCCGCGGGGTTGAGGTACCGCGACTTCCTCACCGTCGCGCTGGTCGTCCCCGAGCGGTTCTCCTTCCCCGACAACTGGATCTACATCCACTCCCCCGAGGTGCGGCTCGGCCGGGTGCAGAACTACGGTTCCTGGTCGCCGTACCTGGTCCGGGCCGGACGGACCTGCCTTGGCCTGGAGTACTTCGTCAACGAGGGCGACGACCTGTGGCGCATGCCCGACGACGACCTCGTCGCGTTCGGCACCCGGGAGCTGGAGCACCTGGGCCTGGTCACCCCCGGTGAGGTCCAGCGGGGCTACGTGGTGCGGATGCCGAAGGCCTACCCGGTCTACGACGCCGACTACGTCCACAACGTCGAGGTGCTCAGGAAGTATCTCGACGTGGAGTGGCCGCGGATCCACCCGGTCGGCCGCAACGGCATGCACCGGTACAACAACCAGGACCACTCCATGCTCACCGCGATGCTGACCGTGGAGAACCTCGTCGAGGACGCCCAGCACGACGTCTGGGAGGTCAACGTCGACGCGGAGTACCACGAGGAGCGCGCGGGCCACGGGTCCGCCAGGGGCACCGGCCGCGATGCCCCCGTCGTCCTCGGCCCCATGGCCTCCTGACCGGACCGGCCGCTCACCCACCACCCGTCACCGACGGACGCCGACAGATACCGGCGGAACACCGAAACCGGCAATCCCATGACGCCTTGCCCGGCCGCTGCCCATCGGGCACGAGTCGCCGCAGGTCAAGGCTCTCCTCCCAGCCGCCCTGGAGTTGCGCATCATGACACAGCCCTACACGGCCCCGGACGTCAGTGTGATCGTCATCACCTACAACGACGCGTCCCGGCTACCCCGGGCCGTACGTTCCGTACTCGGCCAGACACTCAAGAACCTCGAAGTGGTCGTCGTGGACGACTGCTCGGGCGATGACACCCCCGCGGTGGCCAAGGCGCTCGCCGAGGAGGACGGCCGGGTCCGCTATCTTCGGCTGCCCGCCAACAGCGGCGGCTGCGGCGCGCCCCGCAACGCGGGCATGGACGCCGCCCGCGCGCCCTTCCTGATGTTCCTCGACAGTGACGACGAGCTGCCCAGGCACGCCTGCAAGAGCCTCCTGCTGGAGGCGGAGACGACCGGTGCCGACTTCGTCATGGGCACCGTCGAACGCGTCGACGAGGCGAGTGGCGCCGTCACCCTCTGGTACCCGCGGCTGTTCGCGGAACGCCGGATCGTGGACGACATCCGCGCCGAGCCCGAACTCCTCTTCAACTGCCTGGCCACCAACAAGCTGTACCGGCGGACCTTCCTCGACGGCACCGGCATCCGGTTCCACGAGGACATCCACCACGAGGACATCGTCTGGTCGACGGAGCTGTTCTGCCGCAGCAAGCTGTTCGCCGTCGTGCCGTGGCCCGTCTACCGCTGGCTGCTCGCCGCCACGCCCGCGACCAGGTCGATCTCGTCGCGGCGACATGAGCTGGAGAACGTGCGCCAGCGCGTCACGGCCGCCGTCCTGAGCGACCGCGTGCTGGCCGCCACCCACTCCCTCGACCTGAAAGGGGACAAGGACTTCCGCTTCCTCTCCCACGACCTCCGCCTCTACCTGGGCGACCTGCCCCAGCGCGACCCGGCGTGGATCGCCGAGTTCGCCGACCTCGTCATCCCGTACGTGGACACGCTCGAACCCACCGCGATCGAGCGCCTGAGCAGGGCCGAGCGGGTCTGCGTCCAGCTCGTCCGCGAGCGGCGCGGCGCCGAGGCGGCGTTCGCCGCCGTCGAACTGGGGTACAGGCACTCGATCCCGCCCCGGGCGGTCACGACGGAAGGCGGGCGGGTGTTCTGGGGGACGACGCTCCCGACGGGCGAGCAGGGCAGGAGCGAGCTTGACGTCACCGAGCTGCACCTGGCGGAGCAACCGCTGGCCGGCGCGCTGCTCCGGCACGAGCTCGTCGACCTGCAGGCGTCGAGGGACGAGGTCCGGTTGCGCCTGCGCACCTACGATCCCGGCCGGGTACTCGACGGCCGCTCGCTGACCGCGTGGCTGCACATCGGCGGCAGGAAGAAGAGGATCACCTCGATCCCCTTCGAGCCGGTGCCCGTGGTGACCGGGCCGCCGGAGGGTGCGCGGGAGCGGCGGGGACTCGAAGGACAGTGGGACCCGGAGGAGGCGGAGTGCACGGAGGTTCCCGAGGGAACGGGAATCCTGGAGGCGACGGTGTCGATCTCCCTGCCCGAGCTGGACTGGCCGGACAACGCCGTCAGGCCGCAGGCGGTCACGATCTCGCTCCACGAGGGCGAGCGCCGCAACGCCAGGCCCCTGCTGGCGCTCCCCGGCCTGTCGTTCACCTCGGTGGGCACGGTGGGCACGGGCCGCCTGGTCCTCGAAGCGTCCGCCGACATCCCGTTCCGGCTCATGGCCCGCAGGATCGGCCACGTGCCCGGGCGGCGCCTCCCGAGCCTGGCGGAGCTCTGGCAACACCTGCTGTCCGGCCTCGCCACCCCCCGCAACCTGGGTCGCTTCTACCGGCTGGTCAGCGCGACGGTGCCGGTCAACCGCCGCCTGGTGCTGTTCGAGTCCACCGAGGGCGGCGGCTACACCGGCAACCCACGCTATGTCCACGAGGAGCTGCAGCGGCGGGCCACCGGCCTGCGCGCGGTCTGGTCCCACGCGGCCGTTCCCGAACGCTTTCCCGAGGACGTCGACCTCGTCCGGCGTGACACCTTCCGCTACGCCTGGACCCTGGCGCGTGCCGGCTACTGGGTGGACAGCCACAACCTCCCCTACTGCTACCGCAAGCGCAAGAGCACCCGCTACCTGCAGACCTGGCACGGCCAGGTGTTCAAGAAGATGGGGCTTGACGAGCCCCGCCACCGGACGCAGCCCTCCCTGGCCAGGAAGTACGCCGAGGCGGTGGCACGCTGGGACGTGCTGCTCACGCCGGGCCACGACTTCCGCCGGGACTTCGCCGAGGCCAGCGGGTTCGAGGGCGAGCTGTTGCACGCCGGCTACCCGCGTACCGACGTGCTGGTGCGGCACGCCGAACCGGCGCAGCGCGAACGGGCTCGGCGGGTCCGGGAGTTCTTCGAGATCCCGGCGGGAAAGCGGGTGATCCTCTACGCGCCCACGTACCGCGACGGCGGGCGGTTCAGCGGCGAGTCGTTCCGGATCGACCTGCCGGCCCTCGCCGCGGTGCTGCCCCCGGACTGGGTGATCCTCGTCCGCGCCCATCCCTACGACCGCTTCACGGTGCCCGACCCGCTCGGCTGGCTGGCCCGGGACGCCTCGGAGTACCCCGAGGTCAACGACCTGATGCTGGCCTCCGACGTGCTGGTGACGGACTACTCCTCGATCATGTTCGACTACGCCTGCCTCGGCCGGCCGATCCTCTACTACGTCGACGACCACGAGCGCTACGCCTCCGCCCAGCGGGGGGTCTGCTTCGACCTGGCCGAGGTCGCCCCCGGGCCGCTGCTGCGCGACCCGGGCGAACTCGCCGCCGTGCTGGAGGGACTCGGTGAGATCACCGAGCGGTACGGGCGGCGCTACGCGGAGTTCCGCGACCGCTGGTGCGGCCTCGACGACGGGCAGGCGAGCGGCAGGGTCGTGGACGCGTTCTTTCCGGAGGCCGTGCGATGAGATCGCGAAACGTCTTCTTCCTCAGCACCGACGGCGACTCGATGGGCGGGTCCCAGCGGGTCATCCACACCCTGGCCCAGGGCCTCGCCTCTCGCGGGCATCGGGTGACCCTGGTCAGCATCAACCCCTCCAGGCAGCCGCAGACCTATTTCGCCGACCCCGTCTACCGGCACGCCACGTTGTACGACACTCCCGCCCCCGAGGCCGTCTCCCGCTCGCTCCCGTGGCGCAGGGCGAAGGCGCGGCGGACCCCGGAGGAGATCGCCACCGCCAGGCAGCGGCTGCTCCGGCTGACGGACCGGATCGACGGCGGCTACCTGGTCATCGCCTCGCCCTGGGCCGCCCACTGGATCGCCGACCTGCCCATGCCGCACGTCGCCAAGATCGGCCAGTACCACCAGTCGTACGCCGAGGCCGTAGACTCCCCGAACCTACGTCTGATCAAGAAGCACTTCGCGCACCTCGACAAGGCGCTGTTCCTCTGCGACGACTACGCCGAGGCGTTCACCAACCACCGGCTCGCCAACTGCGGGACCATGCTGAACCCGGTCGGTGTCTTCCCCGAGAAGGCGGCCGCGCTGCGCAACCCGCGGATCGTCTCGGCGGGACGGCTGGTCAGGGTGAAGCGGATCGACCTGCTGATCGACGCCTTCGCCGCCGCGGCCCCTGCCGTCGCCGAACCGTGGGAGCTGCACATCATCGGTGACGGGCCGCTTCGGGCGGCTCTGGAGGCGCAGGCCGCGAAGACCGGCCTCGGCGGCCGGATCGTCTTCCGCGGGCAGGTCGAGAACGTCGAGGCCGAGTACCTCGACGCCTCCATCGTCACCCTGAGCAGCGACTTCGAGGGCTGGGGGCTGGTCCTCGCCGAGGGCGCGGCCTGCGGGCTGCCCGCCGTGGCCTGCGACGCCTCCGCGGGGGTCAGGACCCTGGTCGAGGACGGCTACAACGGCGTGCTGGCCGAACCGGGGAACGCGGGGAGCTTCGCCGCCGCCCTGGAGCGCCTCATGTCCGACGCCGAGCTACGCGGGCGGATGGGGGCCAGGGGCAGGGAGCGGATGAGGGCCTACCGGCTGCCCCGCGTCCTGGACCGCTGGGAGGCGCTGTTCGACGAGATCGACCGCTGACGCGGGCGGTCACCGACACGAGCGGTCACTGACATGAGCGACCACGCCCGCGTCAGTGGCCGCTGACACGAGCGACCACGCCCGCGTCAGTGGCCGCTGACACAAGCGGCCACGCCCGCGCTCCCGCACGTCCGAGGACTCGCTCATCGCCGGGGCAGCAGGGTCCGCGCCTCCCGCAGGAGAAGCGGCACGAGCAGGACACCGACGAAGATCGGCGCCACCATGAACCGGAAGTCCGGCGCGGTGTTGGTGAGGATCACGCCGATCTGCTGCCCCGCGACCACGGCCGTCCCCGCGAGCGCCGCCACGCTCCCCGTCCGCCGCCACGCGAGCGCGGCCGCCGCGTAGCCGAGGTAGCACCAGAAGGGCGCCCGCCAGAGCAGCCACTCAAGCTGCCTGATCGTGCTCGCGTCCAGCACGGACAGTCCCGCGGCCCGCAGACCTGCGGAGAACGGCCGCTGCCGCATCGCCGAGGCCGCCGGGCTGCCCTCCCAGCCGTCGGGGAGCCGGGGATCGCGCAGGGAGAAGCGGTAGAGCTCGCCGCCGGGCTCGCCCGAGGTCGAACCGACCTGCCAGGCGAGCGCGGCGCGGCAGACCCGGGCGCTCAGGATCACACCGGGCGCGCGGACCAGCAGCCCGCGCCAGAGTTCCAGGACGTCGGAGATCCGCTGCTCGGCCCGCGTGTGGCTGAAACCGGGGGCGAAGAAGACCCGCGCCATGGTCTGGCAGGTCGCCCCCCGCTGCCAGGCGTGCAGCGGGGCGATCGTCGCGAGGAGCGCCCGCTGCTCGTGGTCGAAGAGCCGGGGGCGCTCCCCGTACGCCACGGCGAGATCGCCGAACACCGTCTGGTAGGCGAACGAGCGGGACGGCGGCGCGATGCCCATCGCCGGGTAGCCGGCACCCAGCAGCAGCAGGGGCGCCGCCACCGCACCCGCCGCCACCACCGCCAGCAGGCGGCGGGCCGAGGGCAGGAGCGGGAGCAGCAGGATCGCGGCGATCAGCGCGACGAGGAAGCCGTTGTTCCTGAAGAGCCCCAGCCCGGCGAGCTCGGCACCGAGGGCGGCCAGGCGCGGATCCCAGCTCCACCCGCCCTTGAGCACGCCCCGCTTCCCGGCCCCGGCCGCACGTCGTACGGCGGCGGGCCCGGTCGCGAGCCGCACGGCGGTGCCCGCGGCCAGCACCGCGCACACCGTGAACGGCACGTCCTTCCACATCGTCACCGTGAAGGCGCCGAGCGGCGGTGACAGCGTCGCGCACCCCACCGCCACGAGCAGCCGGCGCCCGCGCACGCCCGGCTGCCGGAGCGCGCCCGCGAGGTGGGCCAGCGCCGCGGCCATCGCCGCCGTCTGCGCGAGGGTGACCGGAGACAGGTCGCCGGTCACCCTCAGGCAGAGGCCGAGCAGGGCGTCGTAGGCGACCGACTGGCCGGCCACCCAGGGCCCCGTCGTGACGTGCGCGACGTAGGTGACGGAGTCCGGGCTCATCAGCCCGGGGTGGAAGGCCAGCCACCAGCCGAGCAGCACGAGCTGGCCGATCGCGTAGCAGGCGAGCGTGAACCGCCGGTCGCGCGTCCTACCTCGCTCCTCGCCGGCCGAGGGCGGCCCCACCGTGGCGATCGTCATGCTCTCCCCAGCGTTTTCCGGCAGGGGGCCGCTGCCCATCATCGGGCACGAGCGGGGCGCGCCCGCACCGCTATACACAGCCATGACCTGGGGAAACGTCAAGTTTGTGACAGGCATGCCGCCGTGCTGCGATCATCGGAACACATGGGCTTTCACAGGACATTGTGACGCTTCAGCCCCAGGAGCCATCAGACACCTCGATAGGATGCCCATTCGACCGACGTCGATTTGACCCGGAGCTCCCCTCATGAAGTCTCCTGTCCGAATGCTGCTGGCCACATCCTGTGCGCTGGCCATGATTGCCACCCCGACCGCCGCGTGGAGTGCGGACCAGCCCAAAACGACGGGCACCACCAAGGCGACGGGTAAGGCCAAGCCCGCCCCCAAGCCGGTGCCCGTGGACTGCGCGAAGGTCAAGTGCATCGCGCTGACCTTCGACGACGGTCCCGGCAAGTACGCCGACAAGCTGCTCGACACCTTCAAGAAGTACAAGTCCAAGGCGACGTTCTTCCTTGAGGGCCAGTACGTGAAGTCCCGCCCCGCGTTCGCCAAGCGGATGGTCGCCGAAGGCCACGACATCGGCAACCACAGCTACAGCCACCCGCACCTGCGGGAGGTGTCCGAGGACAAGATCCGCGAGGAGCTGGACAAGACCCAGGACATCGTCAAGAAGGTCACCGGGAAGTACCCGGCGGCCATCCGCCCGCCGTACGGCGAGTTCGACCAGCGGGTCACGGCGATCGCCATCGAGATGGGCATGCCGATCTACCTGTGGAACGGCGGCTCCCGCGACTGGGCGACCAGGAACGAGAAGGCCATCTACGACGAGGTGCTCAAGAACGCCAAGCGTGACGGGGTCATCCTCATGCACGACTGGGTCGAGCAGACGGTCAAGGTGATGCCGAAGCTGCTGACCGCGCTGCAGAAGCAGGGCTACCACGTGGTGGCGATCTCCTCGCTGCGCGGCGCCAAGGCCACGAAGGCCGGGGAGGTCTACCCGGTCGGCTCCGAGAAGGACGACGGCCTGATCTCCGACTCGCCCACCGGCGACCCGGACGACTTCGCGGAGTCGCCCGCGGACGGCACCTGAGCCACCTCGCCCGCGGACGGCACCTGAGCCACCTCGCTCAAGGAGGGCCGCCGAGCCCACCGCCTGCCCCACCGCTGCATGGGAAGCTCCACGTAGCGGTGGGTGAGCAGGCTCAGGCCGAGCACCACCAGCACGAACGCCGCGGACAGTGACAGCTGCACCACCGGCCCCGCGGCCCGCACGTCTCCGACAACGGCGGACACGAGCCGCAGCAGCGGGTGGTGCAGCAGGTAGACCGAGTAGCTGACCAGGCCCAGCCAGACGAGGAACCGGGGCAGCCTGCGCTCGCGCAGTGCCATCGCGCCCGCGAACGACGCCCCGGCCAGCGCCATGGTGGCGAACCACGGCCCCGGCCGCACCCACCACCAGCCGGCCTGCTCCGACCAGACCGGGGCCAGCGCCACGAGCACCGTCACGACCGCCACCGGCCAGAGGGCTCCCTCGCCGTGCTCCCAGCGGCGGATCGCGGTCCCGGCGAACATCACCGCGAGGATCGCCGCCCCCAGCCACGGCACGAAACCGGAGAAGATCAGCAGCACCACGGCCATCGCGCCGAGGACATATGCGGCGATCTTCGTGAACCGACCGCCGATCAGGCATGCCAGGCCCGCGAAGAACACCACGCCGGACACGTACGCGGGCCAGGGCCCCTTCAGCAGCGGCGCCGTGAGCACCAGCCCCGCCACGACCGCGACCGCCCCGAAGCCGATGGCGAAAGTGCCGCTCGCGCGGTGCACCCCGCCGACGAACAGCGCGGTGACGATCAGGTAGAAGACCATCTCGTACGAGAGCGTCCACATGGTGTCGGCCAGGCCGCCCAGGTGCACCACGTCCAGCAGCATCGTGGCGTGCGCGAACACCGACGACAGGTCCCTGGGCACCTGCTCACGGACGGGCATCCAGATCGCCATGACCAGGACTCCCACCGCGACCAGCAGGTAGATCGGGTAGAGCCGGAACACCCGGCTGATCCAGAAGGCCCGCACGTCACCGCGCCGCTCCAGCGAGACCGGGATGATGTAGCCGCTGACCAGGAAGAACACCAGAACGCCGTACATCCCGAGGTTGAACCAGTACGGCCTCAGGCCGGGCATGAACCAGGGCAGCATGTGCTCCAGCAACACGGCGACCGCACCGATCCCGCGCAGCGCGTCGAGCCACGCCAGGCGGGGGGCGGGGGTCTTGGTGGAACCTGCGCCGATCAGGGTGGAGGAGGACACCCGCCCCAACTTACCGTTCGGCACCCCGCGAAACCCCGCCATCGGCGGTAACCTCCCCCCGTCGGACGGCGATCGGCGCCATCCGGACCGCGACCACCCGCTGTTCCGGATCCGGACCTCGACCACCCGCTGTTCCGGCCCGGCGGACGGGGGCACCGACCCGCTGATCAACCGCGTTCCGGCGGCGGCCTCCTACTCCCACTCGATGGTGCCCGGGGGCTTGCTGGTCACGTCCAGCACCACTCTGTTGACCTCGCGGACCTCGTTGGTGATGCGGGTGGAGATGCGGGCGAGCACGTCGTAGGGGACGCGGGACCAGTCGGCGGTCATCGCGTCCTCGCTGGAGACCGGGCGCAGCACGATCGGGTGGCCGTAGGTGCGGCCGTCACCCTGGACGCCCACCGAGCGGACGTCGGCGAGCAGCACGACCGGGCACTGCCAGATCTCCCGGTCGAGACCGGCGCGGGAGAGCTCCTCGCGGGCGATGGCGTCCGCCTCGCGGAGGATCTCCAGGCGCTCGCGACTGACCGCGCCGACGATGCGGATGCCCAGCCCCGGGCCGGGGAACGGCTGGCGCCAGACCATGGAGGCGGGCAGGCCCAGTTCCTCGCCGGCCCGGCGGACCTCGTCCTTGAACAGCGCGCGGAGCGGCTCCACCAGCGAGAACTGGAGATCGTCGGGGAGACCTCCGACATTGTGGTGGGACTTGATGTTGGCGGTGCCGGTGCCGCCGCCCGACTCGACCACGTCGGGGTAGAGGGTGCCCTGGACGAGGAAGTCGACGGGGCCGTCGGCGATGATGGCGCGCTGCTCGTCCTCGAAGACCCTGATGAACTCGCGACCGATGATCTTGCGCTTCTCCTCGGGGTCGGTGACCCCTTCGAGCGCCTTCAGGAAGCGCTCCTGGGCGTCGGCCACCCGGAGCTTGACCCCGGTGACGGCCACGAAGTCGCGCTCGACCTGCTCGGCCTCGCCCTTGCGCAGCAGCCCGTGGTCGACGAAAACACAGGTCAGACGGTCACCGATGGCCCGCTGGACCATGGCGGCGGCCACCGCGGAGTCGACGCCGCCGGAGAGCCCGCAGATGGCGCGGCCCTCGGGGCCGATCTGGGCGCGAATCGCCTCGACCGCGTCCTCGACGATGTTGAGCATCGTCCAGGAGGGGCGGCAGCCCGCGGCGTCCAGGAAGTGCCTCAGCACCGCCTGGCCGTGCTCGGAGTGCAGGACCTCGGGGTGGAACTGGACGCCGTACAGGCCCAGCCCGGGGTTCTCGAAGGCGGCGACGGGCGTCTCGGCGGTCGTGGCGGTGACCGTGAAGCCCTCGGGGGCGGCGGAGACGCTGTCCCCGTGGGACATCCAGACCGACTGCTTCGCGGGCAGCCCCGCGAAGAGCACGCCCTGCTCGCTCACCTCCAGGTGGGTGCCGCCATACTCGGCGGTCCCGGTCCTGGCCACCTCCCCGCCCAGCTCCTGGGCCATGACCTGGAAGCCGTAGCAGATGCCGAAGGTCGGCACGCCGGTGTCGAACAGGCCCTCGGGGGCGGCCGGGGCGCCCTCGGCGTACACCGACGAGGGGCCGCCGGACAGGATGATGGCCTTGGGCCTCTTGGCCATCATCTCCTCCACCGGCATCGTCGACGGGACGATCTCGGAGTAGACGTGGCATTCACGCACCCTTCGCGCGATCAGCTGCGCGTACTGCGCGCCGAAATCGACGACCAGGACCGTGTCGAACTCAGACACCAAGACCCCCAAAAGGAACAGAGCGGTGATGCCAGTCTATCGGCGCCCGTCAGCGCGCTACTCGTAGATGGGAAACGGGGGCAGAGCCCCGGCGAGCAGGGCCTCGGTCTGCTCGCGCAGGCCCGCCGCGTAGCCGGGGTGGGTGAAGACCAGGAAACGCTCCTCGCGGATGGCCGCCACCGCGGCGAGCGCCACCTGTTCGGGGTCGATGCCCCGTTCCACCAGGCCGTCGATCATCCCGACGGAGGCCATCTCGTCCTCGGTCGGCCCGGCGACCGCGAGATTCTCTGGCCTGCCCCGTTCTGAGCGGTTGATGCCGGTCCGCACCCCGCCCGGGCAGAGCACGGTCACCCGGAGCTTGGAACCGGCCATCGCGAGATCCTGGGCGAGGGACAGCGAGGCGGCGAACGCGGCGTACTTCGAGACCGAGTAGGCGCCGGAGAACGGCGCGGCGAACAACCCCGCCGCCGAGACGGTGTTGAGGATGTGGCCCTCGGTGTCCTGGGCGATCATACGGGGGACGAAGGCCCGGATCCCGTGGAGCACACCCCACAGGTTCACCCCGAGCAGCCAGGCGAAGTCCTCGGGCCTCCTCGTCCACAGCCGGCCGCCCTGGAAGACCCCCGCGTTGTTGCACAGCACGTGGACCGCGCCCAGCTCACCGAAGGTCCGGTCGGCGAGGTGCTCCACGGCCGCCCGGTCGGAGACGTCGGTGATCTCGGTGATGACCTTGACCCCCTCCACCAGCGAGGCGGTCTCCGCGAGAGAGTCGGGGGCGACGTCGGCGAGCATGAGGGCCATCCCCTCCGCGGCCAGGACCAGCGCGAGCGCTCGGCCGATCCCGCCGCCCGCCCCCGTGACGACCGCGACCTTGCCTGACAGTTCACGCATGGCGTTTCCTCCAGCCTGACGGTTCCCGCATCGTGTTACCACTGAACCGACGGTTCACACATCGCGCCGTCTCCGGCCGCACCATACCTAGCGGCCGTTTGGTCACAAAGCTAACGTTCAGCTCACCATCAGTCGAGGAGGCAGGCCATGACAGGCACCGGAGTCGTCGTCACCGGCGGAGCATCAGGGATCGGGCGGGCCTGCGCGCTGGCGCTCGCCGAGGCCGGACGCCCGGTCGCGATCTGGGATCTTGACGAGACGGGCGCCAAGGAGACCGCCTCCTTCGTCGCCATGAACGGCGCCCCCGCGATCGCCGTCACCGTCGACGTCACCGACGCCTCGTCCTTCCCCGCCGCGATCACCACCAGCCGCGACGCCCTCGGCTCGATCGGCGGCCTCGTGCACGCGGCCGGGATCGCGGCCCCCCTGGGCGTCGGTGAGCTGACCGAGGCCGCCTGGGACGCGGTGCTCAACGTCAACCTGCGCGCCCACGCCATGCTGGTCAAGGCACTGCTTCCGGACCTGCGCGAGCACGAGGGCTCCGCGGTCGTCGGCATCTCCTCGGTCGAGGGCCTGGTCGGGCAGGCGTTCATCCCGGCCTACTGCTCCTCCAAGGCGGGCCTGCTCGGCCTGACCCGCTCCATGGCCCACGAGCTGGTGCCGATCCGGGTCAACGCCGTCTGCCCCGGCTACATCGACACCCCCATGCTCGTCAACGCCACCGGCGGCGACAAGAGCCTCGTGGAGTCCTTCAAGCACAAGTCCCCCTTCCGCCGCCTCGGCCGCCCCGCCGAGGTCGCGACGGCCGTACGGTTCCTGCTGAGCGACGAGGCGTCCTTCATCACCGGCACCCACCTGGTCGTCGACGGCGGCGCCACCGCCGTCGACCGCTGACGCCTCGGCCGGAACTCCCCACCAGGCCGGTGTCGGCGGCCGCGCCGCCCTTGACCCGGACCTGAGCGGCGGCGCCGGGTGGACCTACCGGGCGCCTGGACGGTCCTGAAGGGCGTGGTCGAGGAGGCCGAGAGGTGGGGAGCCGAGGTCGAGCATGGCGGTGTGGAAGCGTTTAAGGCCGAAGTCGGAGCCCCAGACGGTTCTGGCGCGCTCGCGGAGGGCGAGGATCTCCAGCTTGCCCCAGGTGTAGCGGCCGTAGGTGGGGTCGAAGGTGGCCCGCGCCGCCTCGGAGAGGGCCGCCGGGCCGGCGATGTGGGTGTCGGCGGCGAAGCGGCGGGCACCCTCCTCGACGGTCATCGCGCCGGAGTGCACGCCGATCGCGCAGGCCAGCCGGGTCACCCTGATGAGCGCCTCCAGCCACACGCCGATCTCGAAGCGCGGGTCCTCCGGCGCGAAGCCCTCCTCGACGCAGAGCTCTTCGGCATAGTGCGCCCAGCCCTCGGCGAAGGCCGTCGACATCAGCGTCCGCCGCACGTCGGAGCGGGCGCGGCGGAGCGCGCGACCGTGCGAGAAGTGTCCGGGGGCGACCTCGTGCACGTTGATCGCGGGGAGTGTGGTCTCACTGAAGACCTCCAGCCACTCCTCGATGTCGCCCTGCGGCCACGAGGGGTCGGGCGGGGTGACGTGGTACCACGAGGGGCCGTCGGGCTCGCCGGGCGCCGACCAGCTCATCATGGCCATGGCCCACCGGCGCGACTCGGGCGCGATGCCGACCAGGCACTCCCCGTCGTGGTAGGGCACCAGGTCCTTCTCACGGGTGAAGGCGATGGCGCTCTCGGTGCCGATCCTGGCCGCCTCGATCACGCCCTCCGGGCCGGGATGCTGCCTGACCAGCTCGCGCGCGACGTCCAGCGGCGGCCGATCGGCGAACCCCAGCGCCGCGCAGGACTCCGCCAGCCGGGCCATCAGCCGGTCGCGTTCGGCGTCGGCGCGCTCGGCGAGCCGTCCCAGGTCGACCGGGAGACCGTCGCCGGCGCTCATCAGCCTGGAGAGACCGCCGGCGCCGAGCGAGGCGTCCGGGTCGCCGGAGTGCGCGGCCTTCTCGACGTGCTCCACCAGCCGGGCGTGTGCCCTGAACGCCGCCTCGCGCACGCTCTCCTTCGCGTCGCGGGGCACCCCGGCGGCCAGGCCGCGTACCGCCCCGAGCAGCGCGGTCGCGACGGGGGCGCTGAGCAGGTCGAGCGAGGCGACCGCGTTGTCCACCGCCTCCGGCCAGCGGGCGAGGTGTGCCTGCTTGGCGGCATCCCGCTCGGCCTCGGGGGCGTACTCGCGGTCGTAGGTGGCCAGGTCCAGGTTGCCCAGGTGCTCCATGGGGCTGCGCCGGTGCAGCTCCAGCTCGGCGAACTGCACCCGCGCGGACTCCTCGAAGATCTGCAGGTGCGCCGCGTCGTACGGATCGGCGGGCAACGCCCCCTGGCCGAGCGCGGCCGGCCCGGCGCGCACCCCCGTCGGCGACAGGTCCTGGATCAGGCCGTCGTACTCGTGCCGCCCGGCCATTTCCCGGACACCGGAGACACTGAGGTCGCACACCGCCCGGAGGCGGCCGTCGAGTTCGGTCATGGTCGCGACGCTATATCAGGACGGCGTTTGTCGCCCCGGCCCGCTGCCGGGTAAACGCGTCCGGCTCTCCCCGACGTACGCGCTCAGCGGCCCGGCCCCCACCGGGCGGGGAGCGCCTCCGTGCCCGTGTTCCGCACGTGATCCAGGCCGACCCAGGACGATCATGGTAACCGACCTGCGGAGAACGGTTCCAGGTGGCAGCCCGGCGACGGTCGCGCCGCCGCTGGGACGCCGCCAACCCCGACTCCGGGATCCGCTGAGAACCGGCCGGGCGTACGCTCCGGACCCCGCGGAGAACCGGCGTCGAGGCCCGGCCGTACCCTCCGGGACTCACCGGAGACCGGCCGGGGCCTCCAGTTCGGTGATCCGGTCGAGCAGCGCCTCCAGTGTCTTGTCGTCCGTGGCGGGGGCCATGACGGTGACCCGCAGGTGGCGGACCCCGCTAACCTCGGCCGAGGTCAGCGCGAACGCGCCGTCCTCCATCAGGCGCTCGCGGATATCCGCCTGGTCGGCGGTGCCGTACCTGAAGCAGACGATGTTGCTCTCCGGCTCGTACGGGCACTCGAAGCCCGGCCGCTCGCGGGCCAGCTCCCAGAAGCGGTGCGCCGTGGCGTACTGCCGCGCGACGTGCTCGCCCAGGCCCCGCTCGCCCCGCCAGGCCAGATTGAGGAAGATCTTCAGGCCCAGCTCGGCCTTGCTGCACTCCACGGTCCTGCCGATGAGGTCGAAGCCCTGCTCGCCGTAGAACAGGTAGCCGGCCCGCTGCCGGAAGGCCGCGTCCAGGTCGCCCCCGCGCCGGGTCAGGACCGCGGCGGCCAGGCTGGAGGTACGCAGCATCTTGTGCGCGTCCCAGATCAGCGAGTCGGCGAGTTCGATCCCGTCGAGCAGGTGACGGTGCTCGGCGGCCAGCAGCGCCGAGGCGCCGTGGGCGCCGTCCACGTGGAACCAGACGCCGCTCGCCGTACAGAACTCGCCGATCCCGCGCAGGTCGTCGTAGAGCCCGGTCCCGGTCGCGCAGGCGTTCGCCACCAGGGCCATCGGCCGCCGTCCGGCCTCGCGCACCCGTTCCAGGGCGTCGGGCAGGCGGGCGACGTCGATCCTGCCGAGCTCGTCCACGTCCAGCGGCATGACCGCGCGCTCGCCCAGCCCGAGGATCGCGGCGGCGCGGGCCAGCGAGTAGTGCGCCGAGGCCGGAGCGAGCAGGGCGAGGCCGCCGGGGACGCCGTCGGTCCACGCGTCCGGGGCGACCGCCGCCCGCGCGGCCAGCAGCGCGGTGAGGTTGGCCAGCGAGCCACCGTGGGTGAGGACCCCGCCGCCCGCCTCGCCGAACCCGACCTTGCCCAGCATCCAGCGCAGCACCTCGAACTCGACGGTCGCCGCCGAGGCGCCCATCTCGTAGACGGCCATCGGGTTGTTGGTCGCGCCGTGCACGAAGTCGGCGAGCGCGGCGGGGAAGTCGGGCGCGGCGATCTGATGTCCCAGGTAGGCGGGGTGGTGCATCCGGGTGCCCTCGGCGAGGTAGCCGCGCAGGAACTCCCGGTGGCTCTCCGCCGTCATCCCGCCCTCGCGGATCCACCGGGCGAGCCCGAGCCGCTCGGCCAGCTCCCCCGGGGGCCTGCGCCGGATGACCGGCGCCGCCCCCTGCTGGCTCTCCGCCACGTAGGCGGCCAGCTCCTCGACGGTCACCCCGGCCGCGCGCACGAACTCCTCGACATTCCAGGTCACACCGGAATCCTGGTCGAATTCACCACACCCCGCCAACCGAGCCGTATCCCGGAGGATCATGCCCGGACGAGATCGGATCCATCGAGACGGCCCATGTCTACGAACCGGCCTTCCGCCCGATCAACTTACGCATTCTGTAGAATTAACTCTACGTCAGGCATCGTCATCTCCGCATGGATCGGCATCCCAACAAGGAGATACGAGCGGCGATCGACTACATGATCGCCGCAGGCTGGACCATCGAGAAGGCAGGAGGTCACGCATGGGGACGCGCCTCATGTCCCGGTGGACATCAGGGATGCAGACCTCCCACGTCCGTCTGGTCGACACCGCGCTCACCGGAGGTGCACGCCAGGCGACTGCGGCGTCTCGTCGACCAGTGCCCGCATGGGTTTGAGAACGATTTACCAGAGGGAGTATGAGCCCCGTGACCGTCTACAGTTTCGAACTTCACTTCACGGCCCCGAGCGGCGAAACGGTGATCGACGCGCTGTACGAGGCTGGATGGGACGACGCCACGGTGTCACTCGACCCGGCCACGGGCGGACCCGGCATCGCCTCGTTTGATCGTGAGGCGACCGGGGCGGTGGAGGCGATCGCGTCCGCGATCGCCCAGGGGCGCTCAGCGGGAATCGAGGTGACCGGGGTGAGCGAGGATCTCGTGACGCTCGCCGAGATCGCCGACCGTACCGGCCGGACCTTCGCCACGGCCGACCACTGGGCCGTCGGCCGCCGCGGGCCGGGAGACTTTCCCGAACCGAAGGTGCGGCGTCCCCGCGTGAGCCTGTGGTCGTGGGCGGAGGTGGCGACCTGGCTTCACAGGAATCGCCTTGCCGAGGTCTCGCCCATGGAGGTGGAGCTCGCCGAGGTGTGCGAGATCGCGGATTCACTCATCCGCGCCCGACGCCTCCAGCGGCGGCTTCCGGAAAAAGATCGCGAGCGCCTCCGCCACGCGATGGCCTGACACCGGCCCATGATCGTCGACCCGCCATCCATCTTCGCGTGCCGTGTCAGACGAAGTACTTCCAAGCGATGCCGACGACGGGAAGGCACCGGTCGAATTCACCGCCTACGGTCGGCCGGGACGCGACCGCCGCGACCGTCCACTGCCCCCCTCGGACTCAGGACGGTGTCCGGATGGTCGGGTGAGTCGTTCAGGAGGGAAGCCACCAGCGGGCCCAAACGGTTTTGCCGGGATGGTCGCGGAGCGGGGTGACGCCGGAGTCGTGGGCGAGGGCCTCGACGATCGTGAGGCCGCGCCCATGACGTCGGCGGTGTCATCAGGTTCGCGCGGCAACTACAGAGCTGGAAACAAGTCGACCTGGGGAAAGCCTCGGGTTACTCAGCCTCGACGATCTCCCGGCTGGAGACGGGTCGGCGTGCGGGGGTCGACCTGCATGTGCTGCGCCGCGTCGCCCACGCAGCTGGGGTACCTGGTCATATCCTCAGCGCGCTGATCAATCCGGTTACGGTGGCCGAAACGATGGGTCAGCTCGCGAAAGAAGACTTGATGCGCCGCCGCACTCTGCTGTCCGCCGCCGGACTCGCTATCCCTGCTCATCTGCTGGCCAGGCTCGATGACGCGCTGGCCATCCCGCCCGCATCCTCCAGTCCTCCCCTGCCCGAGCAAATTGCCTCCCGTCTGACCTGGGCGCGAAGTCGCTTCGACAGCGGTGATCTGGCTCGGCTTGTCGCTGATCTGCCTGATCTTCTGGCCCTGGCTCACGAAGCGGCCGATAGCCGAAGAGCGGATGCTTGCGCGCAGGCGGCCGCCTGCTATGACCTGGCGACCGAGGCCTTGGACAAGATCGGGAGGTATGAGGCGAGCAGGATCACCGCAGACCGCGCCAGCGTGTTCGCGGGCCTGTCCGGCTCCCCGATCAGCATGGCCGCCTCGGCGCGCTCCCTGGGCATCGTGCTACGCCATGAGGGCCGCCAGAAAATCGCCGACCAGCTCACTCTGCAGGCCACCCACCGCCTGGAGGCCACAGGGCTCGGCACGCCCGCCCACGCCGCCGCCTACGCCCAGATGCTGTGCACCTGCGCCTACAACGCCGCACAAGCAGGAGTTTGCCGGGCTTCCGCCCATCGATGCCCAACGTGACCAACAGCCGCCACACGTCGGTGGACGGGTCACGCTGGAGGACCAGGCACTCCGGGGCATGCCCGGAACGGGCCGCCCACTCTTGAGGAGACTCCGGTTCGGCCTGGCGGTCGACCGGCCCGGTCTTCGCACGATCGGGCTCACAGAACCCCTGGGCGCAGGAGGCCACCAGACTTCGGGCATGCGCCACCGCCTTGCCCTCCCGTCCTTTCAGGGCATCGCGCCGAGCGCCCTTGATGCTCTTCTCTCCCTTCCTGCCATAGTCCTTGAAGGCGTCCGTACCCCTGACCTGCCGCAGCTTCTCGACCACGAGCTTGCTGCTGCCGCTCTGTGCCCCTCCGAACGTCTGGAAGTGCAGCAGTAACCACAGGTCGAACGACGGGTGTGAGAACGCGAGCTCGACCCTGGACTCGGCGGCGGCCTTGACCGCCTGCGGGATGTCATTCCACCGATCACGGTCGAAGAGCTCTACAAGCCCTCAGACGCAACCTCGTGATCCCACACCATCGGTGGCTGTCGTACGGGGGGAACCTCACTTCGCCTCTTGCCTGGACAGTTCACGGACGATTTTTCCGGCGGTGACCCGAGGCACTCCGCCGTAGCGGCCACGTAGATAACCGCGCTCCAGGTTCTCCTCCTTACGCGGCTTGGCCTCTGTCAGCGGGTACAGCTCGGTCTCTCCTGAGCGTTGCTTCACCGTGATCCACACCTGATCACGGTTGAGCGGCCTGTCGAGCACCTCGCTGCCCAGCAAGGTCGCGTCGTGCGTCGTGAAAATCAGCTGTGCATCATGCGGGTTGGATGCAGGGTCCTGGAAGACCCGTACGACCTCGGCTGCGAGTGTGGGGTGCAGGCTCGAATCCAGCTCGTCCACCAGCAGGACCGATCCCTGGTCCAGCACAGTGAGCATGGGCCCAAGGAAAGCGAACCAGGCGTGGGTGCCCAGCGACTCTTCCGTGCGAAAGTCCAGCGGTGTCTCTCCACCATCCGGCGTACGGTGCCACAATCTGATCTCACCGGTCTCAGGGTCCGTGTCGAGGCGGGTGACCCCCAAGTCGGCCGATTGCAGCAACCGCGTGATCCGTTGGTGGTAGCTCTCCTCCTGATCCGAGCGCGTGAGGAGCCGTTTGGTCCAGTCCACCCGGGCGCTGAGATCTCTTCCCGGTGTCACCAGCCACAGGTTGTCGAGGAACCACCTGTGTATCGCCGACAGCTGGGGATCGTTGAGAGTCGCACCGACGGACAGGAACAGAGCGTTTGGACGGGTCAGCCTGACCAGGGGTTCCCGTCCCCCTTTAAAACCTTCCCCCCTGAAGATGAACTCCCCACCCTCTGATTCCGGACGGCCTGCCTCTCGGTCGAACCAGACGTTGCGGCGACCATGCGGATATGAGTGAAGCCACTCCGCCTCCACTCGCTCATCCGACAGCTCGAAGCCATAGGTGTAGCGGACAGGATCCCCGCCAAGGGCAAGATCCACCTCGAACAGGGTTGTCTCCTCACGAGATGCGGGATCTAGCTTGAAGGGCTGCCGGGGAACCACCTCCGGCGCCTTGGCCCAGTCAGCGAAAGAGTCTCGCACCGCATCGCGCATGAGCCGGAAACCACTGAGCAGGTTCGACTTCCCCGACGCGTTGGCTCCGAACACACCCGCTACAGGTTGCGCCGAAACCTCTCGTCCACGGTGCTTGAGGCCGGTCCTGCGTCCCGCACTCTCATCGAACTCAGTTGCGATCAGAGACAGCTCATGCTCATTACGGATGGACCGGTGGTTGGCCACCCGGAAACGGATAAGCACCGTAGACCTCCTACCGAGACAGGGCTTTCTGCACTGTCATCTACGTCCTGGTGCATAGAGCCTGCACGTAACAGCCTATGACGCTCCCTCAATGGATGCCAGCATAGGATTACCATGTTCTCTGGAGTCCGGCCTGATGGTATGAGGCCCGCGGCGATATGAGATCTCAGGACATGCTCGGCCGCCGCGCCGGCCGAGGCATCTGGATTCGACGGCAGCGGTGAAGGCACCCCGAACATTAGAAGCGAAGGCGCATACCGGGCCGGTGCGATCCCTGCCGTCCCGAACAGCGCAACGCCCGTCGAAAGAACGGCGACTTCGCCGTAGTCGAACCCGCGGCAGATCGCCGGTTGTGATGAGTTACGTAGCGTCCCGTCAGGTGATGCCGACGATGGGGAGGCGGAGGGCGCCGGAGCCGATCACCAGCACGTCATGGTCGAACACGGCGACTCCTTCTCAGACGACGGTTTCAGACGACGGGCCTCGATGACGACCTCTGACGGCAGGGCGCGCTCGTGCCTCGCGCGATCGGCCGTCGTGCCCCCTCACGACCTCCCCGGTCTCCCGGCCCGGCTCGAAGACGCCGGGCCGGGCTCCCCGGGCCTCACTTCAGGTGGAGCGCCTTCATGACCTTGAGCGCGCCCGCGAGGGTGTCGGCGTACTTCTCGTACGCCATGCCGAGGATCGGCTCGAAGCCCAGCCAGGACGCCTGACTGGAGATGGTCTGCGCCTCGGTGTACCTCAGCAGCCCCTCGGCGCCGTGCCGGCGGCCAAGCCCCGAGGACTTCATCCCGCCCATGGGCGCGTCGTAGGAGGCGTAGGCCGAGGCGTACCCCTCGTTGATGTTGACGGTGCCCGCCTTGATCCGGGAGGCCAGCGCGCGGCCGCGGGACAGGTCGCGGGTCCAGATGGAGGCGTTGAGCCCGTAGGAGGTGTCGTTCGCCTTCTCGACCGCCTCGTCGTCGTCGCCGAAGCGGTAGACCGCGACCACGGGGCCGAAGGTCTCGGCGCGGCAGAGCTCCATGCTCTCGTCGACGTCGGCCAGGACGGTGGGCTCGTAGAACAGCGGGCCGAGATCGGGGCGGGCCTTCCCCCCGGCCAGCACCCTGGCGCCCTTCGCGACGGCGTCGTCCACCTGGGCGCCGACCGCCTCCAGTTGCCGCAGCGAGGAGAGCGAGCCCATCTGCACGCTCCAGTCGAGTCCAGCGCCGAGCCGCATGTTCCTGACCTGCCGGACGAACTTCTCCACGAAGGCGTCGTGCACCGAGTCGTGGACGTAGAGCCGCTCGATGGACAGGCAGAGCTGCCCCGCGTTGGTGAAGCAGGCGCGCAGCGCGCCCTGGGTCGCGGTGTCGAGGTCGGCGTCGTCGAGTACCAGCATCGGGTTCTTGCCGCCGAGCTCCAGCGAGCAGCCGATCAGCCGCTTGGCGGCCTCCTCGGCGATCTTCCGGCCGGCCCGGGTGGAGCCGGTGAACGCCACGTAGTCGGCGCCGTCGATCAGCGGGTCGCTCACCTCGGCGGGTTCGCCGAGGACGACCTGCCAGATCTCGCGGGGCATCCCAAGGGAGACCAGCAGGTCGATGGTCCACAGCGTGGACAGCGCGGTCTGGGTGTCGGGCTTGTGGACCACCGCGTTCCCCGCGAGCAGCGCGGGGACGGCGTCGGTGACACCGAGCGAGAGCGGGTAGTTCCACGGCGAGATCAGAGCCACCGTTCCCCGGGGCCGACGCGCCTCGACGGTCCTGGTGGCGACGGGCAGTATCCCGGCCCGCGATCTGGTCTCCAGCAGGCCGGGGGCCCGCCGCGCGTGGTAGAGGGCGCAGCCCGCGACGTCGAGCACCTCCTCGAAGGCGTGCCTGCGTGCCTTGCCGGTCTCCCACTGAACCACGTCGAGGATCTCCTCACGGCGGTCGAGGATGGCGTTGTGCAGGCGGAGGAAGGGCTCGGCCCGCTCCCGCACGGGCAGCACCGCCCACGCCCGCTGCGCCTCCCGCGCCGTGGCGTACGCGGCGCGGACGTCGTCGGCTGTGGAAATGGGCAACTCGGCGAGCACCTCGCCGGTGAACGGCGCCGTGATCTCCTGCGTCTTGCCGGCGGAGGTCACGTGCGATACGACACGTTCGATCATGCGGGGGTTGAGGTCCCGTGTCATTTCAAGGGGAACGGCCATGTCCGCAGGGTAATCGCGGGAGGCGGGCCGTGGCTACTCACGGGTAGCGAAGCAATGAACCACACACACCTCCGATCCGTCGTAGTGGCATGAGGACATCGATTCGTACAGCCGGCGCGGTCACCCTCGCCGCGGCCCTGCTCGCCACGGCGTGCAGTTCTACGGAGACGAAGAGCGGTGCCGGATCCGCGGCACCGGTCACGTTGGGGAACATCAGGCTGGTCTCCTACAGCGGCTGCGACGACATGCTGGCCGGGCTGCGCGCGGCGACGGCGAAGAACGTCGGCCCGTGGGGCCTCGGCGGCCCCCCGATCCTGTACGCGGAGGCGCGGTCGGACGTCGCCTCCGCCAAGGCGGGCGCGGCGCCGCCCGAGCACTCCACCACGAACACGCACGAGGCCGGGGTCGACGAGCCCGACCTGGTGAAGACCGACGGCGACCGGGTGATCACCGTCAACCGCGGTGTGCTCAGGGTGGTGGACGCCGCGACCAGGAAGGTCACCGGCACGCTCAAGCTGGTGGACGCCGAGCAGGCGTGGGCGCCGGCCGACCTGCTGGTCAGCGGGGACAGGGCACTGGTGCTCTTCTCCGGCGGCGGAATCATCCCGTACGGCGCGACGGCCAAGCGCGCGCCGAGCCCGGGACCGCGCTACGTCCTCGTCGACCTGTCCGGGGAGCCGAAGGTGATCGGCTCGCTCACCCCGGACGGCTCCCACGTGGACGCCAGGATGGTCGGCTCGACGGTGCGGATCGTGGTCCGCAGCCAGCCGCGGATCGAATTCCCCGACGCCGGGTCCGACATCGTGGACAACGAGCGCACCCGGCGGAACATGGAGGTCGTCGCCAGGGCACCGATCGAGGCATGGCTGCCGAAGTACGAGCTGACGTCCGCGACCGGCGTGACCTCGGACCACGCCGTCGGCTGCGAGCGGGTCAGCCACCCGGCGGAGTACACCGGGACGTCGATGCTGACGGTGCACACCCTCGACCTGTCACAGGCGCTCGCCGAGACGACCCCGATCAGCGTGGCGGCCGACGGCGACACCGTCTACGGGACGGGCTCCAGCCTGTACGTGACCAGCAATCCGCGCTGGTGGTGGGCCAGGCCGATCGACTCGGTGATCGTCGATGAGGCCCCGGCCACCCCGGTCGCCAGTCCCCCGGTCGCCACTCCCACGGCCACCGCGACCCCGGCCACCACTCCTACCGTCATCGCGACCCCGGCCACCGCCGCCTCGGACCTCGACCCCGCTCCGACCCTGCTCCCGGAACCGCCCGAGGCCCGGACCAGCCCACCGCCTTCGACCGACACCCCGCCACCGACCGACACCCCACCACCGAGTGACACCGCCTCGCCGACGCCGACGGCGACCCCTGAGGAGCCTCCGGAGGAGACCGAGGTCCACAGGTTCGACATCACCGCCGCCGAGGCACCCCGCTACGTCGCCTCGGGCAAGGTGCCGGGAAGGCTGCTCAACCAATACTCCCTGTCCGAGCACGAGGGGCACCTGCGGATCGCCACCACCTCGACCGCCGGGCAGGACAGCTCAAGCGCCGTCTACGTGCTCAACGCCGACACCCTGGCCAAGGCCGGTGAGGTCGGCGGCCTGGGACAGGGCGAGCGGATCTACTCGGTCCGCTTCATCGGCCCGGTCGGCTACGTGGTGACGTTCAAGCAGGTGGACCCGCTCTACACGCTCGACCTGCGCGACCCTGCGGCGCCAAGGAAGACCGGCGAGCTGAAGATCACCGGCTACTCGGCCTACCTGCACCCGGCGGGCGACGGACGACTGATCGGCGTGGGCCAGGAGGCCAGTGAGAAGGGCCGCACGCTCGGCACCCAGGTCTCCCTGTTCGACGTCGGCGACCCGGCCAACCCGCGCCGGCTGTCGCAGATGTTCCAGAAGGACTCGGGCTCGGAGGCCGAGTGGGACCCGCACGCCTTCCTGTACTGGGCCAAGACGGGGACGGCGGTCCTCCCGCTGAACTCCTGGACAGGCACCGAGCAGACCAACGGCACAGCTCTGGTCCTCAACATCGGTGATTCAGCCGTCACCAGGACCGGCACGGTCGTCCACCCCAAGCCCAAGCCGGTCAACGACACCCGCTTCGCCCCCTACGACCCGGGCATCCGCCGCTCGGTGGTCATCGGCGACAGCCTGTGGACGCTCTCCGACCTCGGCCTCAAGGTCAACGACCTGAAGAACCTCGCCGACCAGGCCTGGATCCCCTTCTCCTGACCTTTTGAAAGCACCTGCCCTCCGCGCCCCCGCCTCGCCACCGGGGGCGCCCTAAATATCCTATTACACCGACATATCAACCTTTACAAGATCTTGTCATGATGTCTGGGGAGCGAAGGTCTGGGGCAAGGTCCAGGGAGTGGGCCCTAGACCGGATGAACCTCCGGACCGGCCACCGGAACGATCTCCGGGGCACCGAGGCGGATGGCGTCGGCCTCCTGGTCGGTGTCCTGCTCCTGGGAGAGCCGCTCCGACTCGACGCGCTTGGTGTAGTACTCCACCTCGCGCTTGATCTGCTCGGCGTCCCAGCCCAGCGGCCCGGCGAGCAACTGGGCGGCCTCCTCGACCACGGCCACGCCACGGTGGAAGGTCTCGATCGAGATGTGCGTACGCCGGGTCAGCACGTCGTTCACGTGCCTGGCCCCCTCGTGGGTGGCCGCGTAGACCACCTCCGCCCGGAGGTAGTCGTCCGCTCCGGTCAGCGGTTTGGCCAGCGACGGGTCCCGCTCGATCAGCTCCAGCACCTCGTCGATCATCGAGCCGTACCGCTGGAGCAGGTGCTCGATCCTGGCCACGTGCAGCCCTGAGGAGTGGGCCAGCCGCTGCCTGGAGTTCCACAGCGCCTGGTAGCCCTCGGCCCCGGCCAGCGGGACGCGGTCGGTGCAGGAGGGCGGGACCCGCTGGTCCAGACCGTGCGCCACCGCGTCCACCGCATCCTTCGCCATAACGCGATATGTCGTGTATTTCCCTCCGGCTACCATGACCAGCCCCGGGACCGGGTGGGCCACCACGTGCTCGCGGGAGAGCTTGGAGGTCTCCTCGGACTCCCCCGACAGCAGCGGGCGCAGCCCCGCGTAGACGCCCTCGACGTCCTCATGGGTGAGCGGGACCGAGAGCACCTCGTTCACGTGGTCGAGGATGTAGTCGATGTCCGACCGCGACGCCGCCGGGTGTGCCCGGTCCAGCTTCCAGGCGGTGTCGGTGGTGCCGATGATCCAGTGACGGCCCCAGGGGATGACGAACAGCACCGACTTCTCGGTGCGCAGGATGATCCCGGTGAGCGAGTGGATCCGGTCGCGCGGCACCACCAGGTGGATGCCCTTGGAGGCGCGCACGTGGATCTGCCCGCGCCCGCCGACCAGTTCCTGGATGTCGTCGGTCCACACCCCGGTGGCGTTGACCACCTGGCGGGCCCGTACGTCCAGCTCACCGCCGCTCTCCAGGTCGCGCACCCGGACGCCGGTGACCCGCTCCCCCTCGCGGAGAAAGCCCACCACCTGCGCCCGCGAGGCGACGTTGGCCCCGTACGTGGACGCGGTCCGCAGCATGGTCATGACATAGCGGGCGTCGTCCACCTGGGCGTCCCAGTACTGCACCGCGCCGGAGAACGCCGACCTCCGCAGCGCGGGCGCGAGCCGCAACGCCCTGGTACGCGACAGGTGCCGATGGCCGGGCACGCCCCGGGTGAGCCCGGAGGAGAAGCCCATCGTGTCGTACAGCACCAGGCCGGCGCCGACATAGGGCCGCTCCCAGCCCGTGTGCTGGAGCGGGAACAGGAAGGGCACCGGCCGCACCAGGTGCGGGGCGATCCGCTGCAGCAGCAGGGCCCGCTCCTGGAGCGCCTCCCTGACCAGCTCGAAGTTGAGCTGTTCCAGGTAGCGCAACCCCCCGTGGATGAGCTTGGAGGATCTGGACGAGGTACCCGAGGCGAAGTCACGCGCCTCCAGCAGCCCGACCGACAACCCGCGGGTCGCCGCGTCCAGCGCGACCCCCGCTCCGACGACTCCACCTCCGATCACCACCACGTCGAGTTCCTCGGCGCTCATCTGCGCCAGTGCGGCGGACCGCTCGGCAGGACCGAGCCGTGCGGTGCCCATTCGCGCCGTCATTTGCAACCCCCTGGGGTGCGGCTTGTCGCCTTACGCGATGTATCTACCCATCCACCCTAGGCACCATTACTGACCAGTAGGAAGCAGTGGGCCAGATTCAAACAACATCCCTATGTCCGACGGGAGAACTGTCCCCGAAGATCGAGCTCAGCACGGTCAGCGACATTTCACCGCGGATCACCTGAACCCCAGGGCGAGGCCGACGCTACACACCTGGCGTGGACGGGGGAACCGAGAGGATGGCACTGCGCTGGTTCGGCGCCGCGCGTCGGCGTGCCCGCACGAGGGAGGACGACACCCGTGTGCTGGCCAGGGTGGCCGACGGCGACGCGGGCGCGCTGACCGAACTGTACGAGCGATACGCCAGGCCGCTGTTCGCCTTCATCTACCGGCTCGCCGGGGATCGGGGCACGGCCGAGGAGATCCTCCAGGACACGCTGCTGGCCGTGTGGCGCTCGGCGGGCACCTACCAGAGCCGCTCCAGCGTCAACATCTGGCTGTTCGGGGTGGCGCGCAGGCAGGCGCACAACCGGCTCCGCGGCGTTCCACCTCCTCTGGCGGCCGAACCGCCCGACGGCGTCGACCCCCTGCCCGGCCCCGAGGAACTGGCCGTGGGCGACGACCGGGTGCGGACGGTGCTGGCCCGGCTGCCGCTGGCCCAGCGCGAGGTGGTCGTACTCGCCTTCCTCGACGACCTGAGCCACCGGGAGATCGCCGAAGTGCTGGAAATCCCGGTCGGCACGGTGAAAAGCCGCCTGCATCACGCCCGAGCGACCCTGAGGAGGTGCGTCGATGAACAACCGTCCTGAGCCAACAGAACCCCACAAGCGGCCCAGACCGCCAGAGATCCACGACCTGTCCGGGCTCGCGGAAATCCACGACTGGCCCGAGCTGCGGGAGATCCGCGACGGTATCCCGCCTCCGCCCGGCCCCGAGATCGTGCGCGCCGCCCTGATGAGGGCCGCCTTCGACGGCCTGACTCCGGCCGCGCCGGAGTCCGCACGGCGACCAGCACCATCGCGGAGGACCTCGTCACCGCACGTGGAAGCTGCCGTACGCGGGCTGCACAGGGCGTGGGCCCTGCTGGCGATGGAGGCCCGGCTGCTGAATCCGGCGATCTGGCTGGCCTCCGCACTGATCATGGCATGGCTGGGGCCCATGGCGGTGCTCGCAGCACTCAGCCTGCTGTTGTCCGTGTGCTGGAACCCCTCCGCCGCGATAGGCGGCGGGCTGTCGGTGTGGGCCCTCTACGCGCTGACCGCCACCGACGTGCCCGTCCCGGACGGCCTGCGACACCTCTGGACGACCAGTCCCGCCACGATCACCCTCGCCATCGCCATCGCCCTGACACTCGCCGGGCTTCCCTTCTAGCGGTCGTCGCAACACCCCAGCTCAGGGAGTGCGATGGACTTCGAGATCCGCAAGATCCGATCCCCTCAGGGGCGGAGGAAGCTGACCGCAGAGCGGAAGGCATACTTCCGCCTTATGGATCAAGGCTTCAGTAACTATGAGGCGTGCCGGATCGTCGGGATCAACCGGCGTACCGGGAAGCGGTGGCGCAACGGCTCGGCGCCCCTTTCAGCGACGCTTCGCCCCCAGGGGTCGCCTCGAATCCGCACGTCCCCGGCGTGGGGGCGGAACCCGGATCGCCCGCCCGGGGGAATCCGGCGTGCTCCTGGACGGCCCCATCCGATGAGCTGGCGCTTCCCTGACCAGCCACGAACGCAGATGATCGACGGCCGTCGACGGCTGCGGGAGATAGTGGGGTCACCGGGGCCGGACACGGGAGATAGTGGAGTCACCGGGGCCGGACAGAGGTGAGGAACCTCGTCCGGATCGGGTCTTCTGGAGATCTGTGCCGACACCCGCCGACGGCGGTCTGACGCCGCGGACCTCGATCGCTCAACCGCGCCCAGCGGCCCGCCCGCGTTCCTTTTTGGTTCTTCTTTCTTTGGGAAGGGATGTCATGCGTCATCGCTCTCGGCGCCTGGGGTATCCGCTCGTGGTCATGGCTCTGGTCCTGGCGGCAAGCACCCCTCTGTCGGTATCCGCCTCCACCCCTCCGCCACACCCCCCACCACCGATTCCCAGCCGGCGCACATCGCCACGGGACCGGACGGCGCGGTGTGGTTCACCGAGTCGGCCGGGAACAAGATCGGGCGGATCACCACCGCCGGGACGATCAATGAGTACGCGTTGCCGACCGTCGTCTCCGGGCCGTTCGACATCACGGCCGGCCCCGATGACAATCTCTGGCTCACCGAGGACTACGTCGACAAAATCGCCATCGTGACTCCCTGACCAAGCCGGTCGGCTGCCGCCCCCGCAAGATCACAGGCTGCGGCCGCCGACCGTCTCGCGACCCGTCCACCGGCGCACAGGCTGTTGATCTTGGTGATCCTACGGAGAGGCAGGAAGGCCTCCACGCTGTAGCACCGAGGCCGGAGGCATTGCCGGTCACCGCGAGCAACGCCAGGACCGCGGAGATCACTGCCGATCCCCGTCCGGGCGCCGAAGAGCATTCCGCATCGGCTTGGCCAGAGACTGAGACCGGCCGAGGATGACGATGCCGGTCACCATCGCGATCAAGCCGGCCACCTCCGCCGCGAGCGCCTCCGGAGTGACCCGCAGACGCTCGGAGAAGATCGCCACGCCCAGCACGATCCCGGTGATCGGCTCAGCGGCCGTGGTGGCCGGCAACGAGATCCGGAGCGGGGCGGCGTCGAACGCGCTCTGGTTGAGCAGCAGCCCCACCACGGCGACGCAGGGCAGAAGGTACGGCTGCCAGGTAGCGGCCAGGTTCAGCCCGTTGCTCAGCGTGAGCAGGGAGCTGCGCGTCAGCACGTCCTGCAGCCCGTACAGCACCCCGGCGGCCGCCGCCAGCAACATCGCCTTGACCTGCAGGGAACGCCGCAGACCGAACATGACCAGCCCACCCGCCACCACGATCACCGAAAGCACCGTCAGCCACCGCAGGGAACCCGGTGCAGGCAGGGTCCCGCCATGGGGCCGACCGCCGTACAGGAACAGCGCCACTCCTCCGCCCACCAGCACCGCGCCCAGCTGCAGCATGCGGCCGAACGGCTCCTGGTAGATGACATGGGCCGCGGTCAGCGCGAACAGCAGGTTCATCGCCAGTAGCGGCACCACCTTCGCCACGTCCGCCTCCCGCAGCGCGAGGGCGCCGAGGATCTGGCCGCAGAGCATCAGCCCGATCCCGGCCAGCCACAACGGCGTGCGGATGAGGTGCAGCAGCAGGCGCAGGCGCAGCATGTCCTCCAGGGGCTGGCGGTACGCCGCATGCTGCTGTGCGACGAAGCCGAGGCCGAGAAGGCACGCCGCACCCAGCGAGATCACGATGATCACAAGCGGTGACCTTTTTCGATGTCCGGTCCGACAGAAGTGGCACCAAGCGGTGAAGGCGTTCCCCACACCTTGACCACCAGTGCCCACTACGTGAGTGGTCCGGCCCGGCAGGCCGGTGCTGAGCGGGCCCTCGAACAAGCCTTTCCCCGAACTCCGGCACCGTATCCGGCCTGCCGGACTTTCACTCGGACTTAAGCTCCGGTCACCGGAGCCGGCTACGACCCCGACCGCGACACCTTCAGGCAGGTAGGCGATGATCCGCTGGGCCGCGTTCGCAACCAACGGCACCAGCATGATCAGGAAGGCGTACTGCAAGCCCTAAACCAGAAGATCAGGTGCGGTGCAGGACCACGTAGCCTTCGCGCTCGTAGACGACCCGGTAGCCCTGGCTCCTCAGTTCGTCGACGCGTTGGCGTTGACGGTCGAGTGAGCCCCAGGGGTAGGCGGCGCGGGCGGTGTCGGCGACGATCCAGGGGGCGGTAGGGGGTCTGTCCTCCCACAGCAGGACGGTGGTGCGGGCGGACAGGCGGGGGCCCACGTGGTTGACTGCCTCGACGACCACACCGGAAGGTACGGCCGCGACCACCTGCTCGGCCGCGACCACATCGGGGTGTTTCTCGTAGAAGCCGGGCCTGATGAGCTGGTCGAAGGGGAATCGCGGCAGGAGGGTGAGCGCGACGGCGCAGACGGCGGCCGCCCAGAGCAGCGACGCGCCGCGCTCGCTCAGGCCGGGTTCGCGGCGTCGCGCCCAGCGGATCACCCGGGCGGCTCCGTCGACTCCCGCACAGAACAGGACGGCCACCGTGATGGCGCTGTGATGGAAGTCGGTCACCCACCACTGCGTGCGGTCGGAGAGCATACGCTCCAGCAACTGGGGGAGGGCGATCAGCGTCAGCGGGGAGAACAGGCAGGCCAGCAGGGTCGGCCACAGCAGGAAGGCCAGCGTGTCGAGCTTGACCTGCGGGCTGAAGAGGCTGCCGAGGACGCCCAGCGGGTCGCTGAGGACGTGCACGACCACCGCGGACATGTTGCCACCGAGGTGGCCGTACGCCCAGTACATGGTGGAGTCGCCGCCCACGGCCGGGATGAGGACGGCGAGGACGAGACCCGTGTACGCCAGACCGACCCCCATGTACATGACCCCGTACACGACTTGCTTTTGCAAAATGCCCCATCCGCCCCCCATTGCTCTCCTGGCTCACCGGCAATGGACGCCAGGGGGTAACCCTGAGGCCTCGGCCCCAGGCCCCCGCGTACGGTGCCGTGCTGGAACAACCGGCGCGGCACCACCCGCACAAGGACTCCCGGTCAATGCGCGGGGGGCGGGAATCATCTACGCGGCGGAGCGTCGATCAGTCCCACGGGGGACGGCACGGGGTGAAGGCGCTGCCTAACCTTCCGGCTGACCCCAGCTGCACACTCTGGGCTCGACATCGGACACTCGTCCGTCCCAGCAAGATCAAAGGGGCCCGCAAAGCCGATCCGAACTCCCGGGTCGTCTGCCGCCCCGCAGAGGAGAACCCGCGCGCTCAAGAAGATCACTTCTGGCCGTTCTGGCCTCCCTCCCGAGGAGCTCACCCGCGCACACGACAGCGGGCCCCTCGGGCGCCTCGGCCGGTGGTCTGGCCGGCACCGGTGACGGTCAGACCACCGGCCGGGAGGCACCCGGACGACGGGCGCGTCGGCCCTATGCCGTCCTGAACTCGAATTGCGACCGCCGGTCGAACAGGGCCGACGCTTCCGCCAGGTTGGCGAACACCCCTTTTCCCTTCATCGGGTAGCCGGGCATTTTCGGGGTGGTTCAAGAAATATGTGAGCGGCAACGGTTCTCAGCGCCACATAAAGCCGCTGTCGTGCTTGAACGGCGGCCGGTCGGCCCCCGACATGGCTCTCATCGGGGAATGGGAGCGGCGGAATACACCAATAGGGGGAAGGACGCATTCCGCTTTCCTGCCGGGGGCGGCTCTTTGTGATTAACCAGTGGTTTTCGATTAACCGATGGTCGTGACCGGCGCAGCGGAGCCGGCGGAAAACTGATCGACGGTTTCGGGATCCTCGGGGAGGAGGTCGGCGGGCAGCTCGCACCAGACGGTCCGCCCTCGGCCCCGGCCGTGGTCGCGGCTTCCCCAGTTGCCCTGCGACAGCTCGTCGACGATCATCAGACCGCGCCCGAACTCGGCCCCGGCGTTCTGGATCGCCGTACGGGGAGCCTCACGGTGCGGCGCGTCGAACGCGGCTCCCTGGTCGGTGACCTCTATCCGGATGATCGAGCCACACCGGAACAGGGCGAGCCGGATCGACTCATCGACCTGGCCCCGATCGGCGTGCTTGAAGGCGTTGGTGGTCAGCTCGGAGACGACCAGTCTCACAGACTCATAAGCGTGATGGTCGACACCGAGCAGTTCACCCACCACGCTCCGGGCGCGGGGAACCGATTCAGCCGTACGCGGCAGGAAAACTTCTCCGAGTTTCTTTGACTCCGATTGCATGATTGTGGCCTTTCGCCCCGGTGTCCGCACCGGCGTGGCGGCTCCCACTGAATATGTTGACCGGAAATCCGCCACCTGTTGACTTGTCCATCGACCATCCCAAACAATGACTACTGTCGGTAGTCGATTCGCTACACAATCAACGCACGAACGCTGCACTGGATTGCACGCTCACTGTGCATTTCCTGTGCGATGACGGGAGGAGCATGACCGAGAGAATCGCGGACCAAGAGCCTTTGATTGCACCTAGTCTACAATTCGGGGCACTACTTCGTGAATACCGCATAGCCGCTGGAATGCGACAAAAAGACCTGGCCGCCATCCTGGGATGGTCGGTTTCCCAGATCAGCATGATCGAGCGTGGCGAACGTGCCGCCAAGGAGGAGTTCGCCAGCAAGGTCGACGAGGTTCTCAACGCGGGCGGCGCGCTGCTGTCGGCCTGGCGGAAGGCGAACGAGCAGGCCACCCGCCTGCCGACCTGGTTCCGGCGCTGGGTGGAGATCGAGCAGAGCGCCGACTCGCTGCGGACCTGGGAACCATTGATCGTCCCCGGCCTGCTCCAGACAGCGGACTACGCGCGGGCACTCATCACCGGCAAGCCGGGTGTCACCCACGACCGGGTGGAGGCGACCCTGGCCGCACGGATAGACAGGCAACACATCCTCGACCGGGAAGACCCGCCCATGCTATGGGTAGTTCTGGACGAAGGCGTCCTCACCCGCCCGGTCGGCAACAAGGCGGTGATGGCCGGACAGATGGATCATCTTCTCGCGATGGCGGGGCGTCCGCGCGTCACCGTTCAGGTGCTCCCCCGCGACTCGTGGAGCACCACGGGGCTCATGGGAGCGTTCGTGATCGCGCGCGGCCGGAACATGCCTGACATGGCCTACGCCGAGTCCTCCGTGTACGGCCAGGTCACCGGCGATTCCGACGAGGTGGCGGAGATCACCGCAAGGTACGAGACGATCCACGGTGAGGCCCAGACACAGCGAGCCTCATCCGACCTGATCAGGGAGACGAGGAAACAGTGGACGACGTAACCAGGGAACTCGGCACGGCCGCGTGGCGCAAGTCCTCGCTGTCCGGCGACAACGGCGGCAACTGCGTGGAGATCGCGAAGCTGTCCGGCGGCCACCGAGGCATCCGCGACAGCAAGAAGCCCACCGGCCCGGCCCTGACCCTCACCTCGACCCAGTGGACCACCTTCCTGCACGGCGTGCGGAACGGCGAGTTCGACTAACCCCGTTTTTCACCCGTGACCGGCCTTCAACGACACCTCTGGAATCGACATCCAGGAGATTGAGCGTGCCGACCTGGAGAGGCATCGGCTGAAGAATGCCAGGAGATGACTGGCTGGTCCCGAGAACGGTCCGGGACCGGCCGGGGCCTTGAAGATCAGCGGTCCGACGTACAGGTTGGTGATCTTGATGATCCTGTGGAGAGGCAGGACTCGCCGGATCTGAATCAGATCGGCCCGAGAGGGCCGGAGCATGCGGCGACGCGACCGAGATGGCAGCATGGGACGTGGGAGGTGTCATGAGCGTTGACTTCACGACCGTTTATACGCATTTGGTCAGACTTTGCGAGAAGTACGGTATTGCCGAGTTGGCTGTTTTCGGGTCGGTTGCTCGTGGCGAGGATCACGAAGGAAGCGACGTCGACCTCCTCTACGTCCTGAAGCCGGACAGTGACATCGGGATCGAGTTCTTCGGTTTCCAGGAGGAGTTGGAAGCTCTGCTTGGCCGCAAGGTCGACGTGGTCTCCAAGGAAGGCCTCCACTGGGTCATCCGGGACCAGGTCCTCGATGACGCCCAGGTGCTGTATGCAGCGTGAGGGCCTTTACCTGGTGGACATCGTGGAAGCCGCCAGGAAGATCGCCTCCTAGCTCGAAGATGTCTCACCCGACGTGTGGGCCACTGACTCGATGCGCCGCGATGCGGTCATCTGGCAGCTCTCCATCATCGGTGAGGCCGTCGGAGGGATCTCGGACGAGACCCGAGCCTCCACCCCTGAGATCCCGTGGAAGCTGATCAGAGGGCTGCGCAACAACGTGGTCCACCGATACTTCAGCGTCGACTGGAAGATCGTGCACAGCGCCGCCACAGTGAGTGTTCCCGAACTGGAGCGGCAGGTACGAGATCTACTTCAGCGCGCCCACCCAGACCTCTTCAAGCGCCTGCAACAAGAAGAAGCGCGCTGAGCCCTCAGCTGATTGAGATCTTTAGTCGGCTTCTCCGCGTATGGCGGTTGGCGGTATCACCCTCACAAGGGCTCCCGGTCAATGCGCGGGGGGCGGAGATCATCTACACGGCGGAGCGTCGATGGTCGCGTCCGCGCAGGTGGTGTACCAGTGTTTGAGATCAATACCTGCGTCGCGCCTGGCTGATCGCCGTTGAAAAGCACGGCGTAGTACGTGGGGAAAAGCGCGGCGAGGACGATGAAGTGGCTCGGGACCGCTCACCGGCAACGCATCGTACGGGGCCGAAGACCAAAAGCACAGCGAGGACGATGAAGTCGCTCAGGACCGCTCACCGGTATCGCATCGTACGGGGTCAAAGATCAAAAGCGCGGCGAGGGCGGTGGAGTGGTTGGGGGCCGCTCACCGGTAACGCATCGCGCAGGGTGGGGGCGGGCGTTGGTCGGGTGTGGGTGACCGGGGGCGGGCCGGTGGAGCTCCGGGAGGGGGCAAAGCGGGTCATGGCGGGCGTGGAGGCGGGGCCGTGGTGGTGACGATCGGGGATTTTCCATGATCTGGATGAGTTGGCACGCTGGGGGCGTGCGGATTCACCCAGATCAAGAAAGGCGCCACTCCCGCCCCCTCGGGTGGGCCGCTTTTCGTGGTGGAAGGCCCGGTTCGTCCCCGCACCCGGCCGGGGGCGACCCGTGACCGGACATCCCGCGGACCTTCGTACCCCGCACGGCGAGAGCCCCGCGCGAGGCGGCGGCGAGGAGCGGCCCCGAACCCTTCCACACCGCGGCGGACCCGTACCGATGGGCGGTCTGGGGCCACTCCACCACCCTCGGCGCGCTTTTGACCTTCGACCCCGCACGACGCGACACCAACGAGCGGCCCTGAACCACTCCACCACCCTCGCCGCGCTTTTCCCCACGGACGACGCCACGCTTTTCCACCGTGACCGGCTCACCGGACTCGGATGCTCGTACACCACATCCGTGGACGCGACCGCAATTAAGCAACAGAGCCCTGAAGAAAGAGGCATGCGCCCGTCAAGCACTCAGGTCACCTCACAGGTCAGGGGCGCTCGTTTCGAGCAGGCGGCCCTCGGACAGGTGTAGCCGGCGGTTCACGCCGATCTCGGCGAGGAACCGCTCGTCGTGGCTGACCACCACGAAGGCGCCCTCGTACGAGCGCAGGGCGCCTTCCAGCTGGGCGAAGCTGACCAGGTCGAGGTTGTTGGTCGGCTCGTCCAGCAGCAGCAGTTGGGGCGCCGGTTCGGCGCACAGGACGCAGGCCAGGGTGGCGCGCAGCCGCTCGCCGCCGGACAGCACCCCGACCGGGAGGTGAACGCGGGAGCCACGGAACAGGAAGCGGGCGAGCAGGTTCATCCGCTCCGCCTCCGGCAGCCCGGGCGTGAACGCGGCCAGGTTCTCCGCCACGGTGCGGTCCAGGTCCAGCAGGTCCAGCCGTTGGGACAGGTAGGCGACCCGCCCGTCGGCCCGCTTGGTCCCGCCGCCCTCCGGCTCCAGCTCACCGTTGATCACGCGCAGCAGGGTGGACTTGCCGGCACCGTTGGGGCCGGTCAGCGCGATCCGCTCGGGCCCCCGGATCGTCAGGTCGGCGCCCTGGCCGGCGAAAAGTGCCCGCTCACCGTGGCGGACCTGCATCCGCTCGCCGAGGAAGACCGTACGGCCGGCCGGGACGTTGGTCCCGGGCAGTTCCAGCGAGATTCTCTGCTCGTCGCGCAGGGCGCGGCCCGCCTCGTCGAGCCGGGCCCTGGCCCTGCTGACCCGCGCGGCGTGCGTCTCGTCCGCCTTCCCCGCCGACTCCTGGGCGTTCCGCTTCATCGTCCCGGCGAAGATCTTCGGCAGTCCGGCGTCCTTGAGGGTGCGTGCGGCGTTGCCGGCCCGGCGCGCGGCCCGCTCACGGGCCTGCTGCATCTCCCGCTTCTCCCGCCTGACCTCCTGCTCGGCAGTGCGAATGTTCTTCTCGGCGACCTCCCGCGCGGCGCGCACGGCCTCCTCATAGAAGGTGAAGTTCCCACCGTAGGAGCGAATCTCGCCCCGATCGAGTTCGGCGATGCGGTCCATCCGGTCGAGCAGTGCCCGGTCATGGCTGACCAGCAGCAGGCAGCCGTTCCAGTCGGCGAGCACGTCGTAGAGCCTCCTGCGCGCGTCGAGGTCGAGGTTGTTGGTCGGTTCGTCGAGCAGCAGCACGTCGGGCCGCTTCAGCAGCTGTGCCGCCAGGCCGAGGGAGACGACCTGGCCACCACTGAGGGTGTGCAGGCGCCGGGTGAGGGAGACGTCCCCGAGGCCGAGCCGGTCCAGCTGGGCACGGGTGCGCTCCTCGATGTCCCAGTCGTCACCGATGGCAGCGAAATGCTCCTCGCTCGCGTCCCCGGACTCGATGGCGTCCAGCGCGCTGATCACCGGGGCGATCCCCAGGACCTCGGCCACGGTCAGGTCACCGACCAGGGGCAGCGTCTGGGGCAGGTAGCCCGGCATCCCCCGCACCGTGACCGACCCTGCGGCCGGGCGAAGTTCACCGGCGATCAGCCTGAGCAGCGTGCTCTTGCCGGCACCGTTGGGCGCGACCAGGCCGGTGTGTCCGGCGGGGACACTGAACGAGAGGTCCTCGAACACCGGGGTGTCGTCGGGCCAGGAAAAGGACAGGTTGGAAACCACGATCAGGGCGTCGGACATCGAATCGCTTCCGCGTTCGGCCGGCACGGTGAGGCCCGCCCGGCGAAATGGTCAGGACACGAAGGCATCACCGATCAGCGGTCCCGTGATGGGCACGTCACCGATGGCGATGGGATCCGGTATCACCCGGAGATGTCTTCTTCGCCTGCCATGTCATGCTCCGTTCCGCCACTACTGCCCGGCCACGGTATCAGCTGAGAGCCTCGTTTTCATTGGGATAAATCGGGGCCCTTGCCAGTCTGACCTGCCCCGACTCACCACCACTCGCCACCCCGCCACTCTTACCGATGCCGATGCCGATGCCGATGCCGACGCCGATGCCGATGCCGATGCCGACGCAAACACAGACGCAGACGCAGACGCAGCCGAGCCCGACGCCGTCGAGCCCGACGCCGTCGAGTCCGGCTCTGGCCAGTCCGGCTCTGGCCGGGGAAGGGGCTGCCGGGGTCCGCGGGTGTCCCCGCCCCGGACGAATTCGTGGCGGCGACCGATGGTCGCGTCGAGATCACCCTTCCCCGGGAAACCGCGAGGATAGGGGCATGAGCATCACACTCGCTGACGCACGCATCGTGACCCCCGAAGGTGTCCACGGGGGCTGGCTCACCATTGAAGACGGCCGCATCACGCATGTGGGCCAGGGGTCCGCTCCGGGGCCGGGGCTCGGGCTGGGCGGCCGGTATGTCGTGCCGGGTTTCGTGGACATCCACAACCACGGCGGGGCGGGCGGCTCCTTTCCCACCGGCGATCCGGAGCAGGCGAGCCGGGCCATCGAGCTGCACGCCCGGCACGGCACCACCACGCTGATGGCCAGCCTGGTCACCGCATCCCTTGACGATCTGGCCAGGACCGCCGCCGCCCTTGCCGACCTGTGCGAGGACGGCCTGCTGGCCGGGATCCATCTTGAGGGCCCCTACATCTCCGCGGCCCGGTGCGGCGCGCACAACCCGGCGCTGCTGCGCGAGCCCTCGCCCCAGGAGCTCGCCGGGCTGATCAGGGCCGGGCGCGGCCAGGTGCGGATGGTCACCATCGCCGCCGAATTGCCCGGCGCGCTGGACACCGTACGGGAGGCGACGGCGAGCGGCGTGATCGCCGCCCTTGGCCACAGCGACGCCACCTACGCCCAGACGATCGCCGGGATAGAGGCGGGCGGCAGCGTCGCGACCCATCTCTACAACGCGATGCCGCCGCTGCACCACCGCGACCCGGGGCCGATCGCCGCGCTGCTCCAGGACGAGCGCGTCACGGTCGAGCTGATCAACGACGGCGTGCATCTGCACCCGGCCATGACGCGCCTGGCCTTCGAGGTCGCCGGCCCCGGCAGGACGGCGCTGATCACCGACGCGATGGCGGCGGCGGGCATGGGTGACGGCCTCTACGGGCTCGGCCCGATGAAGGTGGACGTGGTGGACGGGGTGGCCCGGCTGGCCGAGGGCGGCGCCATCGCGGGCAGCACCCTGACCATGGACGTCGCGTTCCGGCGGGCCGTGCGTGAGGTGGGCCTGTCACTGGCCGAGGCGTCCGAGATCGCCTCCCTGACCCCCGCCAGGGTGCTCGGCCTCGCCGACCGCCTGGGGTCCGTCTCGGTCGGCAAGCAGGCCGATCTGGTGGTGCTCACCGACGAGCTGGAGGTCTCCGGCGTGATGCGCAGGGGCTCCTGGATCACCGAACCCCGCTGAGCCGAACCCCGCTGAGCCGATCGCTGTCCGGCGACGCGGGAGAAAGTCCGGCGACGCGGGGGAAACGGCGAATGCCCGGCCGGTCGGCCGGGCATTCGCACGGAATGTCAGCTGACCTGCGGGGCGACGACGACCTCGACCCGCTGGAACTCCTTGAGGTCGGAGTATCCGGCGGTGGCCATCGTGCGCTTGAGCGCGCCCATCAGGTTCATTGAACCGTCGGCCACCGAGGAGGGGCCGTGCAGGATCTGCTCCAGCGTGCCGATCGTGCCGAACTCGACCCGCTTGCCCCTGGGCAGATCGGGATGCTGCGCCTCCGACCCCCAGTGGAAGCCCTGGCCGGGGGCCTCGACGGCCCTGGCCAGCGGCGAGCCGACCATGACCGCGTCCGCGCCCACCGCGATCGCCTTGGCGATGTCGCCTGAGGTGCCCATGCCGCCGTCGGCGATGACGTGGACGTAACGGCCACCGGACTCGTCCATGTAGTCGCGGCGGGCGGCGGCCACGTCGGAGATCGCGGTGGCCATCGGCACCGCCACACCCAGCACCGTGCGGGTGGTGTGCGAGGCGCCGCCGCCGAAGCCGACGAGCACCCCGGCCGCGCCGGTCCGCATCAGGTGCAGCGCCGCGGTGTAGGTGGCGCATCCCCCGACGACCACGGGGACGTCGAGCTCGTAGATGAACTGCTTGAGGTTGAGCGGCTCGGCCCTGCCGGAGACGTGCTCGGCGGAGACCGTGGTGCCGCGGATCACGAAGATGTCCACGCCCGCGTCGATGACCACCTTGTGGTACTGGACCGTGCGCTGCGGGGAGAGCCGGACCGCCGTGGCCACCCCGGCCGCCCGGATCTCCTCGATGCGGCGGCCGATCAGCTCTTCCTTGATCGGCGCGTTGTAGATCTCCTGCAGCCGCCTGGTGGCGGGCTCCCCCTTGAGCTCGGCCACCTCCTGCAGCAGCGGCATCGGGTCCTCGTACCGGGTCCACAGCCCTTCGAGGTCGAGCACGGCGAGACCGCCGAGCCTGCCGACCTCGATGGCGGTCTTCGGCGAGACCACGCTGTCCATCGGGCTCACCACGACGGGCAGCTCGAAGCGGTAGGCGTCGATCTGCCAGGCGATCGAGACCTCCTCCGGGTCGCGGGTACGACGGGACGGAACGATGCCGATATCGTCGAGCGCGTAGGCACGACGGCCGTTCTTGCCGCGGCCGATCTCTACCTGAGTCATATGTCTGTCTTTTCCGTTCCGTGGCGTGCATGGCGCACGCCACGTTTTCACGAGTGCGCGGTGCGCGCCGCTCTAGCGACCGTGGTAATTGGGGGCCTCGACCGTCATCTGGATGTCGTGCGGGTGACTCTCCTTGAGACCCGCCGACGTGATCGGCATCAGCTCGCACCGTACGTGCATCTCGGGGATCGTGCTGCATCCGGAGTACCACATGCCCTGGCGCAGGCCGCCGACGAGCTGGTGGGCCACCGCGGCGACCGGGCCCCGGTAGGGGACCTGCCCCTCGATACCCTCGGGGATGAACTTGTCCTCGCCGCCGACATCGGCCTGGGCATAGCGGTCCTTGCTGAACGAGGCGCCGCCGCGCTCACGGTTGCGGACCGCGCCGAGCGAGCCCATCCCCCGGTACGACTTGAACTGCTTGCCGTTAATGAAGATCAATTCACCCGGGGACTCCTCGCAGCCCGCCAGGAGCGATCCGAGCATGACCGAGTCGGCCCCTGCCGCGATGGCCTTGACGATGTCGCCCGAATACTGCAGGCCGCCGTCGCCGATCACCGGAACCCCCGCGGGGCCGGCCGCGAGGGACGCCTCGTGGATGGCCGTCACCTGCGGGGCGCCGACACCGGCGACCACCCGGGTGGTGCAGATGGAGCCGGGCCCGACACCGACCTTGACCGCGTCGACCCCGGCGTCGACCAGCATCTGGGCGCCCGCGCGGGTGGCGATGTTGCCGCCGATCACGTCGACCTTGCTGTTGGCCTTGATCTTGGCGATCATGTCGGCGAGGCCCTTGGAGTGGCCGTGCGCGACATCCACCACGATCACGTCGACCCCGGCCTCGATCAGCGCGCTCGCCCGCTTCTCCGCGTCACCCCCGACGCCGACGGCCGCCCCCACGACGAGCCGGCCGTTGGCGTCCTTGGTCGAGAGCGGGTATTTCTCGCTCTTGGTGAAGTCCTTGACGGTGATGAGCCCGCGCAGCCGCCCCCCGGCGTCGACCAGCGGAAGCTTCTCGATCTTGCTCCGCCTGAGCAGCTCGAACGCGTCGTCGGTGGAGACCCCGACCGGCGCGGTGACCAGCGGCATCGGGGTCATGACCTCGCGCACCGGACGGTTGTGGTCGCTCTCGAAGCGCATGTCGCGGTTGGTGACGATGCCGACGAGCACGCCGCTCGCGTCGGTCACCGGGACGCCGGAGATCCGATAGGTGGCGCAGAGGCGCTCGACATCGGCGAGCGTCTCGTCCGGGGAGCAGGTGATCGGGTTGGTGACCATCCCGGCCTCGGAGCGCTTGACGAGGTCGGCCTGCTGGGCCTGGTCCTCGATCGACAGGTTGCGGTGCAGGATGCCTATGCCGCCCTGACGCGCCATCGCCACCGCCATGCGGGCCTCGGTCACCGTGTCCATCGCCGCGGAGATCAACGGAATCCGCAGGGTGATGCCCCGTGACAGCCGGGTGGTGGTGTCGGCCTGCCCCGGTTGCAGGTCCGAATACGCGGGCACCAGCAGCACGTCGTCGAACGTGAGCCCCCGCTCGGTGAACTTGGCCATCTGCAACCCTCCTGCCACGGCGCTCTCATGACGGGGAAAGGCGCCGACCCCCGGGTCACAGTTTAGAGTCTGGCGCCAAACTTGGTGGACGCGGGTGAAAGGCCGGATGCTCGGATCGTCCGCCTGGACCGCATACCCGGATCGGCGAGGTTTCTCGCACGCACCGGGGATCTTCGAGTCCCCGCGTCCAGGACCTCCCGGCCACCGCGGTCGCCTGCCCTTACCGCCCTGGATCGTCATACTCGTGCAGTTCGGGGTCTGTCTATCACATCCAGGCCATAAGGTGGGATCGTGCTCGATGATGTCCCTCGCGACCCGTTCGCGGATGACCCCGACGACCCGGCGGCGGCGCTAGGCGATCCTGACGATCCCGAGCCGCTGACCACGGACGAGCGCGACGAGGCCATGACCGACCTCGCCGACGTGGAGGTTTTCCGCTCACTGCTGGAGCCCCAGGGTGTGCTCGGCCTGGTGCTCGACTGCCCCGAATGCGGAGAGCAACACTACTTCGACTGGGAGTTGCTGCGCGGCAACCTGCGCCAGATGATCGAGAACGGCCAGCCCCAGGTGCACGAGCCCGCCTACCAGCCCAACCCCACCGACTATGTGAGCTGGGAATACGCCCGAGGCTACGTAGACGGCGTGATCGACACCGAGGAACACCGCTGATCCACGTCGTCGGTCGCACCAGCCCGCCCACCGCGAGCTGGAAGTGCGCCCGAGACTACGTGGACACCGAGGAACACCGCTGATCCACGTCGTCGGTCGCACCAGCCCGCCCACCGCGAGCTGGAAGTGCGCCCGAGACTACGTGGACACCGAGGAACACCGCTGATCCACGTCGTCGATCAAGGCGGCCAGCAGGGCGACCGCGGCGTCCGACGCGGGGACGGGCGTCCTGCCCGAGAGCGCCTCCACGAGTGCGTCGGTCTCGGCCACGGCCGGATCCTCGTCCGGCCCGTATCTTCGAGCCGGACGTCGCGGGTGAACCGTTGTCATGATCGTTCTCGCTCCGGGTCGTCGCGAGCCCCGTCCCGCGGTTCGGGCGCCTCCTCACGGCCCCTGCTCGACAGCTCGGCGGTCAAGCTATCGACTCCAGCTCCGCCATCGCTCGTAGCCGGGCCAGTGCCCTGTGCTGGGCGACCCGGACCGCACCTGGTGACATGCCAAGTACATTACCCGTCTCCTCCGCGGAAAGGCCCGACACCACTCGGAGCATGAGCAGTTCGCGCTGGTTGTCCGGCAGCCGCGACAGCAGCCGGCGGGCGTGTTCGGCCTCGATGTAGCGCACCACGGTCTCCTCGGGCCCCGGTCCCTCGTCGGGCCCGTCGGGAAGATCCTGGGTGGGCACGGCGGACCGCACGGAGCTGCGCAGCGCGTCGGCCACCTTGTGCGACGCGATGCCGAAGACGAAGGACGCGAACGGGCGCCCCATGTCACGGTAGCGGGGCAGTGCGGACAGCACCGCGATACATACTTCCTGGGCCACGTCGTCCGCGATGTGATACTGACCGGAAACCCGGCCCAGACGACCACGGCAATAACGGACGACCATCGGCCGCAGTTGCGCGATCAGAGATTCGATCGCGGCGCGATCCCCCTGAACGGCGAGGCTCGTCAGATCCTTGAGATCATCCCTATGGACAACCCCTTCGGACCTCGTCGCAAGCCTCACCCCATTTTTGGCGTCGGCGACGCATCCCTCGGTCACGTTAGGCATGATGCCCGCCCTGATAGTGCCTGTCGCCATCGCAAACGGCTACGGATTGGTCACATTGAGGTGGAGATAACGGCGCGTAATCGAGTGACGACCGCAGCGACTGCAGTATGTACAAATATTTCATTCGATTGCCAAATACGGCGACTATTCGTAGGAACCGTGTTCGCCCTTACGAGTGGCGTACCATGACGCGTTGAGGGCACATTTGGTTTACCGCAAAACGCGTACGGCTCGCGTCTCCCGAGAGACGCGAGCCGTACGGAACCGGTGAGGGATCAGTGGCCGTGGCCGTGACCGTGGCCCCCGGCGGCGGCCGGAGCCTCCTCCTCGGGCTTGTCCACCACGAGCACCTCGGTCGTCAGCAGCATGCCTGCGATGGAGGCCGCGTTCTGGACGGCCGAGCGGGTGACCTTGACCGGGTCGATGACACCCTGGGCGATCAGGTCGCCGTACTCGCCGGTGGCGGCGTTGAGGCCGTGACCGGCGGGCAGCTCGGAGACCTTGGACGTCACGACGTAGCCTTCGAGGCCGGCGTTCTCCGCGATCCAGCGGGCGGGCTCGACGAGCGCCTTACGGACGATGGCGACACCGGTCGCCTCGTCGCCGGTCAGGCCCAGGTCGTCGAGGACCTTGGAGACGTGGACGAGCGCGGAGCCACCGCCGGAGACGATGCCCTCCTCGATCGCCGCGCGGGTCGCCGAGATGGCGTCCTCCAGGCGGTGCTTCTTCTCCTTCAGCTCCACCTCGGTGGCCGCGCCGACCTTCAGCACGCAGACGCCGCCGGAGAGCTTGGCGAGACGCTCCTGGAGCTTCTCGCGGTCCCAGTCGGAGTCGGACTGCTCGATGGCGAGCTTGATCTCCTTGACGCGGTCGGCGATCGCCGAGGCCTCACCGGCACCGTCGACGACGGTGGTGGAGTCCTTGGTGATGACGACGCGCCGGGCGGTGCCCAGCACCTCCAGGCCGACGTGCTCCAGCTTGAGGCCGATCTCCTCGCTGACGACCTGGCCACCGGTGAGGATGGCGATGTCCTGCAGCATGGCCTTGCGGCGGTCACCGAAGCCCGGCGCCTTGACGGCGACGGAGGTGAAGGTGCCACGGATCTTGTTCGTGACGAGCACCGCGAGGGCCTCGCCCTCGACGTCCTCGGCGATGACCAGCAGGGCCTTCTTCGTCTGCGCGATCTTCTCTAGCAGCGGCAGGAAGTCGGCGACCGAGGCGATCTTGCCCTGGGTGATCAGGATGTAGGGGTCCTCAAGAACCGCCTCCATGCGCTCCTGGTCGGTCACCATGTAGGGCGACAGGTAGCCCTTGTCGAACTGGAGACCCTCGGTGAACTCGAGCTCCAGGCCCATGCTGTTGGACTCTTCGACGGTGATGACACCGTCCTTGCCCACCTTGTCGAACGCCTCGGCGATCAGCTCACCGATCTTGGCGTCCTGCGCGGAGATCGTCGCCACATTCGCGATCTCCTTCTTGTCCTCGACCGGGCGGGCCGACTCGATCAGCCGGTCGCTGACGGTCCTGGCCGCGATGTCGATGCCGCGCTTGAGGGAGAGCGGCTGGGCTCCGGCGGCCACGTTGCGCAGGCCCTCGCGGACCATGGCCTGGGCCAGGACGGTCGCGGTGGTGGTGCCGTCACCGGCGACGTCGTTGGTCTTGGTCGCCACTTCCTTGGCCAGCTGTGCGCCCATGTTCTCGTACGGCGCCTCCAGCTCGACCTCTCGGGCGATGGTGACACCGTCGTTGGTGATGGTCGGCGCACCGAACTTCTTGTCGATGACGACATTGCGGCCACGCGGGCCCAGCGTCACCTTGACCGCGTCCGCGAGAGCGTTCACGCCGCGCTCGAGAGCTCGGCGCGCGTCCTCCTCGAACGACAGGATCTTCGGCATGACAATCCTCTCTATAAGTACGTCGGCGCATCAAAGCCCCGGGCGCTCTCGCGACCCGGGGCTCGATACGTCATCTTTGTGAAGCGAGAACTACTTCTCGATGATGGCGAGCACGTCACGGGCGGAGAGCACGAGGTACTCCTCGCCGTTGTACTTCACCTCGGTGCCGCCGTACTTGCTGTAGAGGACCACGTCGCCCTCCTTGACGTCGAGCGGAATCCGCTTCTCGCCCTCGTCGTCCCAGTTGCCCGGACCCACCGCGAGGACCTTGCCCTCCTGCGGCTTCTCCTTGGCGGTGTCCGGGATGACCAGACCGGAAGCGGTGGTCTGCTCGGCTTCAAGCGGCTGGACCACAATGCGGTCGCCAAGCGGCTTAACGGGAACCTTGGTGGCGGTCGTCACGTCGGACCTCCCCTTCAGATTTGAATGATCTAGAAGAGGCGACCAGCGGTCTGCCGTCGCGGGTGTCAGACCTGCCTCGTCGCATGTATTTGGCACTCTCACCGGGAGAGTGCCAATACGGAACAGTATGCAAGGAGGGCTTGACAGTCAACACGAAGCGCCCTTCTGCGCTTCAGGCGAACGTCGAACCAGGTGGAAGCCCTTCGCAAAGCCCCACGGCGAAGGCGGTAGCGTCGGGTGGTGTGAATCTCGACGCATTCCGCGAACTTCTGACCCCGCGCGGCCAGGAGGCGCTGGGCGCGGCGGCCGAGGCCATCGGCGACGACCCGGTGGCGGCGGTGACAAGGTTAAGAAAGATCTACCATGCGGACCTGACCTCGGCTGCGCTCACCCAGGCCGAACTCAGGCTGCGCGCGAGGGAGAAGTTCGGCGCCGACGCCGGCCTCATGTACTTCACCCGGCCCGGTCTGGAGCAGGCCACCCGCCGCGAGGTCGCCGACCACCGGGCGCGGCGCGTCCCGGCGGGTTCACGGGTCGCCGACGTCTGCTGCGGTATCGGCGGAGACCTCCTCGCCCTGGCCAGGGCCGGCTGTGTCGTCGAGGCGGTCGACGCCGATCCGCTCACCGCCGCGATCGCGGCGGCCAACGCGGACGCCATGGGCTTCGGCGACCGGGTCTCGGTCCGCGCCGCCGACGCCTCCCTGCTGGACCCGGCCGCCTTCGACGTCCTGTTCGCCGACCCCGCACGCCGCACGGCGCGGGGCAGGACCTTCGACCCGATGGGGTACTCGCCCGCCTGGCCCGCCGTACTGGAGATGGTGGCCAGGGCCGGGGCCGCCTGCCTGAAGGTCGCCCCCGGGATCCCGTACGAGTTCGTCCCCGCCGGCGCGGAGGCCGAGTGGGTCTCCTACCGGGGCGACGTCAAGGAGGCCGTGATCTGGTGCGGCACACTGGCGGGCGAGACGGCGCGCAGGGCCACGATGCTGCCGTCGGGCGCCACGATGACGCCCGACCCCGCCCTCGGCGACCCCGGCACCGGCCCCGCGGGCCGCTACATCTACGAACCTGACGGCGCGGCGATCCGCGCCCACCTGGTCGCGGAGATCGCCGCGTCGGTCGGCGGGCACCTGCTCGACCCGCAGATCGCCTACATCACCGGCGATGTCGCGGCGCCGACGCCGTGGGCGTCGCGGTACGAGGTCCACGAGACGCTGCCGTTCTCGCTCAAGCGGCTGCGGGCGGCGCTCCGCGAGCGCGGGGCCGGCAATGTGACGATCAAGAAACGTGGCTCCGCGGTGGATGTCGACCGCCTCAGGAAAGATCTCCGGCTGCCCGGGGGTGAATCCGCGACGGTCATTCTCACCCGAATAGGCGACAGGCCATTTGCTTTCATATGCAGCCCCAGCTGACCAGCCAAAATGATTGATCATTCCAGCAAGCTGACAATTCCTATCTTTTAACCTCGCCGCCGGAAAACCTTGATCCAGAGGCTAAGGTTGCCGGTCAGGAGTTCTCTCTCGTCTCCGGTTCCATCTCGTTCATCGGCAGGACCGACCCAATCCAACCGCGCGGCTGAGCGTCGGCGAGTGAAGGAGCTCTCGGTGGATCACTCTGACCACACCCTGCTCCAGGCGGGCAGCCAGACCGCCATCTCCGACCGGATGCGCGAGCTCCTTGCCCGGGCGGCCCAGGACCATGTCTACGAGCAGCGGACCCAGGGCGCCGTGCTCGACGAGATCCGGCAGCGCCTGGAGGGCATGGAGTGGCTGCTGCGCGAGGTCAGGGAGCGCGAGATCGGCGGGCTGAACGGCACGCTCGAGTCCGTTCACGGGCGTCTGGACGACATCGCCGCCCGCCCGCCCTCCTGGGCCGAGGGCCTGGCCCAGCACGTCGAGGCGGTCCGCGACCACGTCGACGCCGTCGGCGAGCGGGTCGAGTCCTTCGGCCGCCGGGTCGACGCCGTCCGCGACCGGGTCACCCCCCTCGGCGAGCTGCCGAGCCTGTGGACCGATCTCGGCACCGTGGGCGAGAGCGTGGACGAGGCGCTCACCCGCCTCCGGGCGATCTCCGACGGCACCCAGGGCATCGACGAGCAGGTGAGGCAGCTGGCCGAGCACCTCGGCCGGCTCCAGGCCGACATGGGCATCGCGGCGCACCGGTTCGGTCGCCTGGACAGGGCGCTGGCCGACCTCTCCCAGCGCGCCGGGCGCATCGAGGCGGGGATGCTCGACCTGTCCGCCGGCGTCCAGCACGCCGTCGGCACGGCCGCCGACCGGGTGTTCGCCGCCGTCGAGCAGGTGGGCGGCAAGGTCGATCTGGTGGTGCCCAGGATCGACGAGCGCGCCGCCGCCGTCGAGAGTCGCGTCGACCGGCTGGACCGCCATCGCATGGCGGCGGGCGGCCGCTTCGACACCCTCGACGAGCGCCTCGACGACATCGAGGGCCGCCTCACCGGCCGGATGGACGTCATCGACTCCCGCCTGTCCACCCTGGACGGCCGCGCGGAGAAGTCCGGCGAGCGCCTGGAGAGCCTGGACGAGCGCATTGAGGCCCTGCCCTCCGTCCTCGGTGTCGGCGCCGGCGTCGGCGCGCTCATCGGCGCCCAGACCGACGAGCAGCGCGAGCGCTTCGACTCCCTGGACGAGCACGTCATCCGGGCCGAGGCCGCGCTGGCGCCGCTGGTCGAGATGCTCCGCGCCCAGCCCGACCGCGACCAGCTCTCCGAGGCCCTGAGCGAGACCGTGGAGCCCGCGCACGCGGACCTCACCCGCCGGCTGGGCGCCCTGGAGGAGACCATGCTGGCCCTGGCCGAGGCACTGCTCCGCCCCATCAGGGACAAGGACTGAAGGGACAGGACCGAAGGGTCAGGGACGGACCGGCCAGGGACAAGGGCTGAAGGGTCAGGGACAAGGGCTGAAGGGTCAGGGACCGACCGGCGCCCTCCCCGGCCGCTCAGGGCCCCGCAGCCGGCCGATCCCGTACGGGCGCCGTCAGCAGGTCCGCGCGGCGCCGAGGGCGTGGTCCGCGGCCGGGCCTTTCGCATCCGTCTCGCGGCACAGGTTGCCCCTGACCACGCCGAGCAGGGACGTCAGCTCCTCCGTCTGTTCCGCCGTCAGCCCCCGGGTCATCCGACGGTGCATCTCGGTGAGGACCCGGTCCACCTCGGGGCGGAGCGCGTGCCCCTTCGGCGTGATCTCGACGATGCTGATCCGCCGGTTGGCCAGGTCTGGCCTGCGGCTGACGAAGCCGCTGCGCTCCAGACGCTGTAAGGTCTTGGTCATGGTGGACACGTCGATGCCGACGATCTTCGCCAGCGCGTTCTGCGATTGGGGGCCGTTGTCCCACAGGGCGCCCAGCACGCGCTCCTGGCCCGGGTAGAGGTCGATCTCCCCGAGAAGGCTGGCGAGCAGGACCCGGTGACCGCGGCCGGTGTAGGCCATCAGGCAGTTGAGGTCACCGTCGTACTCGCCGCACCCCTTGGTCGCGTCCTCTGGACCTGGGCGAACTGTGGGACTCCAGCGCCCGTCACCGTCGTACTCGCCGCACCCCTTGGTCGCTTCGCACTCCTCGTCGAACAGCGGCTCCGCCATGTTCAGGTCCTTCCGTTCCCTTCCGAGACTACCGCTTGCATGTTGGCCGACCAAGTTGTAGAACTGCCTATTGGCTAGCCAAGTTGGTCGGCCAAGAAAGGATTCGTCATGCCGTTCGCACCGTTCACACTCGCCGGCCTCCAGCTGCCCAACCGCCTGGTGATGGCCCCCATGACCCGCTCGCGGTCCTACGCCGACGGGATCCCCTCTTCGCTGACCGCCCTCTACTACGCTCAGCGGGCCTCCGCCGGCCTGATCATCACCGAGGGGGTGCAGCCCAGCCAGGCGGGAAAGGGTTACATGGACACCCCGGGACTGCACACCGACGAGCAGGTGGCCGGATGGCGGGAGGTCACCGACGCCGTCCACGCGGCGGGCGGCAGGATCTTCGCCCAGATCATGCACTCCGGCCGGATCGGCCACCCCGACAACACCGGCGCGCTGCCCATCGGGCCGTCCACCGTACGACCGGCGGGACAGATCTTCACGCCCAACGGCATGCAGGACTACCCCACGCCGCGGGAGCTGACGACCGCCGAGGCGGAGGCGACCGTCCAGGACTTCGCGGACGCCGCCGCCCGCGCCGTGGAGGCGGGCTTCGACGGGGTCGAACTGCACGGCGCCAACGGCTATCTCATCCACCAGTTCCTGTCACAGAACGCCAACCTGCGCGAGGACCGCTTCGGCGGGTCGGTGGACAACAGGATCCGTTTCGGCGTGGAGACCGCGCGGGCGGTCGCCGACCGGATCGGCTCATCCCGGGTCGGTATCCGGTTCTCGCCGGGCAGCGGAGCGGGTGACCTGGTCGAGGAGGACATGCACGAGGTCTACCCGGCGCTGGCCTCCGAGCTCGCCGGGATCGACCTGGCCTACCTGCACCTGGTGGCGGGCTCCTCTGACGACCTCACCCAGGAGATCCGCAGATCCTGGCCGAACACCCTCATCGTCAACGACACGTCGATAGGCGACCCGGCCGCCAGGATCTCGCACTCGCTGGAGCGCGGCGCCGACCTGGTCTCGCTGGGCGCGTCGTTCCTGGCAAATCCCGACCTGCCGCTCCGCCTCCGCCTCGGCGCCGAGCTCAACCAGGCCGACTTCAGCTCGGCCTTCGGCGGCGACCACCGCGGTTACACGGACTACCCGGTGCTGGCCCTGCACTCCGCGTAGGAGCGGCGCGACCGGCGGCCGGGAACCGCCTCGAAGAGCCCGTACAGCCGCCGCCTACCGGGGGCGCGACGGCCGGCGGGCACCGGGGCCCCCGTGGACGGCCGCGAGCGTCACACCCGGCGCACCGGCCCCCGTGGACGGCCGCGAGCGTCACACGTGGACCGTGGTGACGGGCAGCGAGGAGTCGGCGGGGATGTCCAGCCGCGACGGCTCGACACCTGCCGCCACCAGGTCGGAGCCCAGGGCCGCCACCATGGCGCCGTTGTCCGTGCACAGCCCGGGGCTGGGGACCCGCAGCCGGACCCCGGCCGCCTCGCAGCGCTCCCGCGCCATCGCCCTCAGACGGGAGTTGGCCGCCACGCCGCCGCCGATCAGCAGGTCACCGACGTCGTACTCGGCGCACGCGCGCAGGGCCTTGCGGGTCAGCACGTCGACGACGGCCTCCTGGAACGACGCCGCCACGTCGGGCACGTGGATCGACTCACCCGCCTTCTCCCTGGCCTCCACCCACCGGGCCACGGCGGTCTTCAGGCCGGAGAAGGAGAAGTCGAGCGTCCCGTCGTCGTACTTGCCGCGGGGGAAGGCGATGGCCGCGCCGGAGCCGTCGCGGGCCACCCTGTCGATGTGCGGCCCGCCGGGGAACGGCAGGCCGAGCACCCTGGCCACCTTGTCGAACGCCTCACCCGCGGCGTCGTCCACGGTGGATCCCAGCGAGATGACGTCCCTCGCGACGTCGGGCACCAGCAGCAGGGACGAGTGCCCGCCGGAGACCAGCATGGCGATGCACGGCTTGGGCAGGGCTCCGTGCTCCAGCTGGTCCACCGCGACGTGGGCGGCCAGGTGGTTGACGCCGTACAGCGGCACGCCCAGGCCCAGCGAGTACGCCTTGGCGGCGGCGACGCCGACGAGCAGCGCGCCGGACAGGCCCGGCCCGGCGGTGACCGCGATCGCGTCGATGTCGGCGAGGCGCAGGCCCGCCCGTTCCAGGGCCCGCTCGACGGTCGGGGTCATCGCCTCCAGGTGCGCCCTGGAGGCGACCTCGGGCACCACCCCGCCGAAACGGGCGTGCTGCTCGACGCTGGAGGCGATGGCGTTGGCCAGCATGGTGTGCCCCCGGACGATGCCCACCCCCGTCTCGTCGCAGGAGGTCTCGATGCCCAGGACCACCGGTTCGTCACGCATGGAGATCCTTTCTCATCATGATCGCGTCGGTGCCGTCCTCGTAGTAGCGGAGGCGCAGGCCGATCTGCTCGAACCCGAACCTGTCATAGACCGCCTGCGCGCCCGGGTTGTCGGCGCGCACCTCAAGGAAGACCGAGACCGCGCCCCGGCGCGCGGCCTCGGTCAGCAGCTCGGTCAGCAGGGCGCCGCCGACACCGCTCCGGCGCCACTCGGCCAGGACGGCGATGGTCTGCACGTCGGCCTGGTCCCCCGCCGCGGCGAGGCCCGCGTAGCCGACGATCACCTCCTCGGCCAGGGCCACCACGTAGTGCCTGGTCCTCGGCTGGTCGTTGAGCTCGCCGCGGAGCATGCCCTCGCTCCAGGCGTCGGCGGGAAAGGTCTTGCGCTCGATCTCCATGACCGCGGGCAGGTCGTCGAAGGTCATCTGACGGAGCACCGTCGTCATGCGGAGACCTTCTTCGGCGCCGAGGGCACCCGGGCGTCGGGGCGGCGCAGGTAGATCGGGCGGGGCAGGCCGAGCACGGGGTGGGTGCCGCTCTCGACGACCGCGCGGACGCCCGGCTCGCCGAGTTGTTCGGCGGCCAGCGCGGCCAGCGCGCCCGCGTGGGGATACTCCGGCGCGTCCAGCAGCCGGGAGGCCCCGACGACCTCGGCGTACATCCGCGCGCCCGCACCGACCAGCGGGAGCTCCCCCGGCAGGTCCTGGGGCCGGTCCACCGCGGGGCCGGACAGCCGGGCGCGCATCTCCTGGTACTGCCCCCAGAACACCTCCTTGCGCCGGGCGTCGGTGGCCACCAGGAACGGCTCGGTCAGCCCGCTGCCGTAGGCGATCGCGTCGAGCGTGCACACGCCGTACGCCGGGACGCCCAGTGACGTCGCGAGGGCCTGGGCGGTCACCAGTCCGACCCGGAGCCCGGTGTAGGGGCCGGGGCCGGAGCCCGCGACGACTGTGGTGACGTCGCGGAGCGAGGCTCCGGCCTCGCTCAGGACCGTCTCGATCGTGGGCACGAGCAGCTCGCCGTGGCGGCGCGCGTCGACCGTCGTCGACTCGGCGAGGACCCTCGCACCGTCGTGCAGCGCTGCTGTGACGGCGGGGGTTGCGGTGTCAAAGGCCAGGACCAGCACGAACAGTTAGCCTAGTCCTTCCCGGGAGGGCTCAGGAGCACTGCCCGCGTGGGGCGCGGGTGAGGGCCTGCTCGGCGGGTGGCCTGCCGCTCCCCCGTCCGAGCCCCAGGTGAGTGGGCTCAGGTCTTGACCAGGGTGGCGTAGACGATGAGGTTGTCGCGATATTCGTTGCTGTCCCAGTCGAAGGTCCCGCCGCAGGTGATGAGCCGCAGGCCGTCCTCAAGGTAGACCTTGTCGGCGGGGAACCGTTTCTTGCTGATCTGCTCGATCGTGTCCACCCGGTACTGGGCGACCTTGCCGTCGCTGCGCACCACCTTGATGACCTGTCCCTCCCTCATCTCCTTGAGCTTGTAGAAGACGGCGGGCGCGGTCTTGGTGTCCACGTGCCCGAGGATCACCGCGGAACCCTCGTCCCCGGGGACCGCGCTGTCCTTGACCCAGCCCGCACTGTTCGGCTTCTCGTACGGTGGCAGGTCGATCCGGCCGTCCGTCACACCGAGCTTCATCAGGGGCGCCTTGATACCCAGGGACGGGATGTCGATGCGGCTGGGCACGACCGAGGCGCGGGCCGGCGGCTTCTCCTCGCCGCCGCCCCTGCTGTTGAGTGCGACCACGACGGCACCGGTGACGACTCCGGCCAGGATGACCCTGGACCAGCGGGTGGAATCGGCCATCGGGGACTACGAGCGACGGCGACGCACGACCACGATGCCGATGCCGCCCGCCAGGCCGAGGGCGAGCAGGACGCCCGTCGTGCCGATCGGCGCGCCCGAGTCGGCGGGGCCTCCTGCCGCGGTGCCACCGCCGCCCGTGCCCGGCGCCTCGGTGCTGATGATCGTCCTGGTCGGCTTGGAAGTGGGCTTGGACGTCGAGGTGGAGCTCGGCTCGGTGTCGGACACGATCCTGAGGTTGGTCTTGCCTGTGTCGTTGGTCCCCTCGCACCTGGCGTTGACCTCGTAGACACCGGCGGCCGTGCCGTCGGCGACGGTGGCCTGACCGCGGACCCACGGGCGCGGCGTCGGGCTGGCGGTGTTCGCGGGAGCCGGTGTGGGCGTCGCGAGGATCGGGTCAAGGGTCACCGGGGTGCGGAAGATCCGGGATGACGCGGTGCCGCGGTGCTCGGGACCCCCTTGCGGGATCGGGCAGTTCGCCAGGACCCACACCTTCTGCCCGGCCTTGGCGCGGGCCGGCTGGAGCTGGACCTCGATGTCCTGCCGGCTGCTGCCGGAGTCAGGCGGGGCTGCCGTGGGCGTGCTCGTCGGGCTGCCCGAGTTGGCCTCCGCCGAGCACCCGGCAATCCCGAAAAGAACGATGGCTCCCGCAACCGCGACACGCTTGACGCTTGGCACCGTCGAACTCCACTTCGCCCTCCGGCCGACGACCCTCGCCCGGCACGATGTCCCACCTGTTCCCCATTAAACATGGGCAAACCCGCCAGAGTCGATCAACGCGCCCGACGATCTAGACCAATGGCTCGCAGTACCAGCGTGTCAGGATTTCCCCGTCCCCGTAGGCAAATCAGATGACACCTTCCCAACGCGGTCCGACCCCGCGCAGGGTCACGGTCCGTTCCTCGCCCGGCTCGCCGGACGCACCCCTGCCGATGAGGATCTCCAGCCGGTCGTCGGCGAGCCCCTCCACCAGGCCCTCGCCCCACTCCACGACGGTCACCGACTCCTCCAGCGAGGCGTCCAGGTCCAGGTCGTCGACCTCCAGGTCACCGCCGAGGCGGTAGGCGTCCACATGGACCAGCGCGGGACCGCCGGAGAGCGAGGGATGCACCCGGGCGATGACGAAGGTCGGCGAGGTGATCGGTCCGCGTACCTTGAGCCCTTCGGCGATCCCCTGCACCAGGGTCGTCTTGCCCGCGCCGAGCGGGCCCGACAGCACCGCCAGGTCTCCCGGCCGCAGCAGCGCGGCCAGCCTCTCGCCCAGCTCCCGCATCTCCTCGGCCGTCGCCACGATTCTCACCGCTGCGTCACTCCCGTCACCACTCGCACCCGTGTCCGAGCTCATCGGTCCTCGTCGCCCGCGTCGGCATCGGCATCGGCATCGGCGATCGCCCGCTTGAGCAGGTCGTGCAGCGCGTTGTTGACGACCGCCGGCCGCTCCAGATGGACCAGGTGCGAGCTCTCTGAGATCTCGGTGAACCGGGCGCTCGGCAGCGCCGCCGCCATCGCCTTGCTGTGTTCGACGGGGGTGAGCCAGTCCTTGTCGCCGACCATGATGGAGGTGGGCACCTCGTCCAGCACGCCCAGCGCGCTCAGCTTGTCGTGCGATATCAGCGCCGGGTAGAACTCGGCGATCACCTCGAAAGGGGTGGAACGGATCATCGACTCGACGAAGTCGACGACCGTGGGACTGACGTTCATGGAATCGCCGAAACCCAGGTGGCGCAGGGCCAGGAAGGCCACGTCATTGCCGACCTGGCGGCTCTTGTCGACCAGCGTGCCACCGCGCCTCAGGATCGACACCGTGCCCGGCGTGACCTTGTGCACCACCTTCGACAGCAGCGCGGGCAGGCCGAGGGAGATCTCGCCGAGCTTGCCGGGAGATGTGGAGATCAGCGCGACGCCCTTGATCTTGTCACCGAACAGCTCGGGGTGCCGGTCGGCCAGCGCCATGATCGTCATACCGCCCATGGAGTGGCCGACGAGCACGCACGGGCCCGGCACCAGGGCCTCGATGATCTCGGCCAGGTCGTCGCCGAGCCGGTCGATCGAGCAGTCTTTCGTCGGGATGCGCGGCGAGCGCCCATGGGAGCGCTGGTCCCACAGGACCAGGCGATAGGCGTCACTCAGGTCGCGCCGCTGGTAGTGCCAGGAGTCGAGGTTGAGCGTGTAGCCGTGGCAGAACACCACGGTCAGCGGAGCGTCCTGGACGCCGTCCACCTCGGCGTACAGCGGAACCCCGTCGGAGGTGGTGACCGTGGTGGGACGGCCCCGAAGCTCTCCCAGCGGCTCGCTCACCTCCAGGTCGGGGCGGAGTCTGATCCGGCCTACCGCATACCGCTTGGCGAGGGCCCCGGCGGCCACTCCCGCGGACGCGACACCGACGATCGCGCCCGCGATACCGACCTTGCGCCGTGTGGTAATACTCATGCGACCCCCTGAGCTGCCTTTCACCGGTAAACGCGTGGGACCCGCGAACCGATCCCGGTCACGATCTCATGCGTGATCGTGCCGAGAGAATCCGCCCATTCCTGGGCGGTCGGCTCACCTCGCGAACCGTCACCGAACAGGATCACCTCGTCGCCCTCCGCCAGCGGGTCGTCGCCCACATCGATCACGAACTGGTCCATGCAGACCCGGCCGGCGATCCGCCGCCTGCGGCCGCCCGCCAGCGCCTCCGCCAGGTTGGTGGCGTGCCTCGGGATCCCGTCCGCGTATCCGAGCGGGACAAGGCCGAGCGTGGTTTCCCGATCCGTGACGTACAGATGGCCGTACGACACACCCGACCCGGCGGGCACCCGCTTGACCAGCGCGATCCGCGCCATGAGCGTCATCACGGGGCGCAGCCCGAAGTCTCCGAGCTCGGGCACGGGACTCAGCCCGAAGGTCGCGATCCCGGGACGGACCATGTCGTAGTGTGCCTGCGGCAGCGTCAGGGTGGCCGCCGAGTTGGCGATGTGCCTGATGACGTGGGAGCCTCCGGCGCCCGCCTTCTCCGCGACGGCCAGCGCCTCGTCGAACACCATCAGCTGGGCCGCGATGGACGGATCTCCCGGAATGTCCGCGCTGGCGAGGTGGGACCAGAGCCCGGCGATCTCGACGGTCCCCTCGGCCTGTCGCCACAGCGCCCGATCGAGCAGGGCGGGCCACTCACCCGGTGTCGCACCGCCACGAGACATGCCGGTGTCGGCCTTCAGGTGCACCCTGGCCGTCCGGCCGGCCAGGGCCGCGGCGTCGGCGATCGTGTCGACCACCCCGGCGGAGCCCGCGGACAGCTCGATGTCGTGCTCGACCGCCTGCTCCAGGGGCTCACCGGGCGTGAGGATCCACGACAGGATCGGCGCGGTGATCCCGCCGGCCCGCAGCTGGAGGGCCTCGCGGACGTAGGCGGTGCCCAGCCGCCCCGCGCCGCCCTCCAGGCAGCCTCGCGCGGCGGGGACCAGCCCGTGCCCGTAGGCGTCGGCCTTGACCACTGCCATCATCTCGGCACCGGGAGCATGGCTCCCGAGCAGCGCCAGATTCTCGCGGATGGCCGAAAGGTCCACCCGTGCCTCGGCGGGAGTCATCGGGAAGCTCATCGTTCCAGTTTGGCAGGTGAGCGGCTCTGCCGGAGCCTGTTGACCAATGACCGCACCGTCTCCGGCAGGGCCTCGGCGACGTCGGAGGCGGCGAGAGGGCCTCGCCTACCGGCGATCCCGTGCAGGTAGGCGGCGCAGGAGGCCGCGTCATAGCCGCTCAGTCCGGCGGCCAGCAGCGCGCCCGCCAGCCCGGCCAGCACATCACCGGTACCGCCGGTCGCGAGCCAGGGACTTCCGGTGGGGTTGATCCTGACCGGCAGCCCTTTCCCGGCGACCAGCGTGGTCGAGCCCTTGAGCAGTACGGTCACGCCCAGCTCGGCCGCCGCCCGCCGTACGTTCTCCAGGCGCCGCGCCTCGATCAGCTCCCTCGGCACGTCCATCAGGCGGGAGAGCTCGCCGGCGTGCGGGGTGACCAGGACGGGCGCGTCGCGACGGAGCAGCCCCCGCTCCCGGGCCACCAGGGTCAGCGCGTCGGCGTCGACCAGCACGGGGACCTCGCTCGCCAGCACCGAGCGGGCGACGGCGTGTGCCTCTTCGCCGGTGCCGAGCCCGGGACCGAGCACCCACGCCTGCACACGCCCCACCTCCTCGACGCCCTCGCCCGGGGCGAGCGTGGTGATCACGGCCTCGGGCCAGCGGGCCCGCACCTGGGCCACCGGCTCGGCGCCCCCCGCGTAGCGGACCATGCCCACCCCCGCCCGCAGTGCCCCGCCCACCGCCAGCACCGCCGCACCGGTGTAGCGCTCGCTGCCCGCCGCGATCCCGACGACGCCCCGGCGGTACTTGTCGGAGGAGGCGCCGGGCCTGGGCAGCAGCGCGGCCACGTCGGCGTCCGTCAGCGCGGTCGCGTCGGGTTCCGGCAGGTGAGGGCCGAGGCCGATGTCGACGAGTTCCGCCCGGCCCGCGTGCTCGGCGCCGGGATCCACCAGCAACCCGGTCTTCCACGCCCCGAACGTGACCGTGGCGTCCGCGCGGACCGCCGCGCCCTCCACCCGGCCGCTGCTCGCGTCCACCCCGCTCGGTACGTCCACCGCGACGACCTCGCCCGGCGCGTCACTCGCGAGCCCGGCGAGAGTCGCGTAAGGCTCCCTGAGCACCCCGGCCCCGCCGATCCCGAGCATCCCGTCCACGATCAGGTCCGCCGCGTCGATCAGGCCGCGGACAGCCGTGCCCACCGGGCTCTCCCGGGGGGACTCCGCGTTCTCTCGGGGGGACTCCGCACTGTTTCGAGGGGACCCCGCGCTCTCCCGGGGTGACTCCGCGCTTTCTTGGGGGGACTCCGCGTTCTCCCGGGGGGACTCCGCACTGTTTCGGGGGACCGGCCGGCCGTCCGGGGCGGTCGCCCGGCCGCCCGCGCGGCGCAGGGCCTCCAGCCCCGCCTCGTGGACGCGCGTCCCCGCGATGATCGCGTCGACTCTGGCCCCCCTGGCGGCCAGGCGTGCCCCGGCGTAAAGGGCGTCGCCGCCGTTGTCCCCGCCGCCGACGAGCAGCACGACACGGGAGCCGTACACGCCGCCGAGCATCCTGGCGCAGACCGCCGCGAGCCCGGTGGCCGCCCTCTCCATCAGGGTGCCCTCGGGCAGGGTCGCCATCAGTGCCGCCTCGGCCGCCCTGATCTGGTCGGATGTGAACGCGGTCCGCATTCCACCGAATCTATCCCTCGGCGATCACGTAGGCGATGGCGACGCCCCCGTCGTGCGTCAGGGAGACGTGCCACCTGACCACGCCCAGGGCGAGAGCGACGTCCGCCACCCGGCCGGTCACCCGCAGCTCGGGCCGGCCGTGCTCGCCGATGAGCACCTCGGCGTCCAGGTGCCGCAGCCCGGGGGGCGCGCCCAGCGCCTTGGCGACGGCCTCCTTGGCCGCGAACCTGGCGGCCAGGGACTCCGTCGCCAGCGTGCTCTCGGCCGCGGTGAACAGGCGTCCCCGCAGCGCGGGTGTGCGCGCCAGCGTCGCCTCGAACCTGGCCACGTCCACGACGTCGACACCGATCCCAACGATCATTCCCCCAGGCTAGGGCCTACGGGGGCCGCATCGTCCTCACCCGGGCCGCGCACACGGCATGCCGTACTCCCGCGCGGAGCCTCGTTCTCCCTGGAATCAGGTTCATGAGGCCCGGCGCGGGAATCAGGTTCATGAGGCCCGGCGCGGGCATCGGTTCGCGGGTGTCAGAAGCCGCCGCGCCGCCAGGGGCCCCAGATGGCGAAGCTCATCCCCGCCGACGACTGGACGTTGACGTAGAGGGTGTGCCCGCCGGGGCCGAAGGTCGAGCCGGCGAACTCGGCACCCGAGTCGCCGGAGACGGGGGCCAGCCGGGAGAAGTCGAAGATCTCGCCACGGCTGGTGAGGCCGCGCAGGTAGTTGTCGCCCGGGCCGTCCTCACAGAGGACCAGCGTGCCCCGGGGGCTGGCGGTGACGTTGTCCGGCAGGTCGAGGGTGACCGAGCCCGGCGACTCGTAGACGAGCTTGAGCCGCCCGCTCCACGTCTCGTACGCCCACACCTGGCCGCGCCCCTTGCCGAAGCCGCTGGGCGGGGTGTCGCCGGACGCGGTCGCGCCGCCCTGCGTGGAGGTGAAGTAGATCGTGCCGTGGTGGTTGATCGCCCCCTCCAGCCGGGAGAAGAGCGCCGCTCCCTTGGCCCTGCCCTGGTTGCCGACCGCCTGGACGGCGACGTCGTTGGCGGGGGTGCCGATGAAGGCGGGGTCGGGGTCGTCGATGTCCACCCAGGTGGTCGCGTAGGTCGCACCCCTGGACTGACCGAGGGAGAGGTCCTTGCCCGGCGCGCCCCGCACCGCCAGCATCTGGAGCCTGCCGCCGTCGAGGATGCGACCGGCCCGGAGCGGGTTCTTCGGAGGCAGGTAGCGGTAGAAGCCGGAGGCGAACGCGAAGTTGTCCTCGGTGAGGTAGACGGCGCCGGTGAACGAGTCGAACGCGGCCGACTCGTGGGCGAACCGCCCGGCGCTCCTGATCGGCCCCGAGGCTCCGCCGTTGAGCGGAACCTCGAAGATGTAGCCGTGCTTCTGGGTGAGCTTGCCGTTGTCCTGGCCGGTGAAGTCGTTGCCCACGTCCGGCCCGTTGACCGTCTCCTCGCAGGTCACCCAGGCACCCCAGGGCATGGGGCCGCCGGAGCAGTTCATCTGGGTGCCGGTCAGGCTGGGGGCCGCGGAGATCACCTTGCCGTAGCGGGTGACCCTGAGCGTGGAGGTGCCGCCGCCCGCCACCGGGTCATAGGCCTTGGCCGGGTCGCCGAACGCACCGACCGGGCCGCTGACCTCGTGGTTGCGGACGAGGATCGCGGTGTTCGAGGGCCCGCGGAACGCGGCCATGCCGTCGTGCCGGGAGGGGACGACGGACCCGTCGCCGAACCTGTCCCCGGCGACGCTGAAGGAGGCGTAGCGGAAGCCGTCGGGCAGGTGGAGCCGGACCGTGCCGTCCCGCTCGTCGGCGACCGGCTTCAGCGGCCCGTACCCGCCTCCGGGGCGGGTCTCCCCGTTCAGCCCCGCCTGCGCGACGCCGGCGAACGGCCCGGCCACCCCTACCGCGGCCAGCGCACCGCTACCTGCGAGGAAACGACGACGATCCATCTTGCGACTCCCTGAGGTCCGGTGGATTCACGTCACGTTAATCCCTCCCTATTAGTCCGTTATATGGCATAAATCGACAATTAACCATGCAGGAAAGCGGGCAGCCCCTATTCCTACTTTTGCCCATCGGTAATCCATGGGGGTTGTCCACAGGCTGTGGACAACCCCCGTCCGGGCCTTACTCCACCGTGACCGACTTGGCGAGGTTGCGGGGCTGGTCGACGTCGTGCCCCTTGGCGGTGGCCAGCTCGCAGGCGAAGACCTGGAGCGGCACCGTGGCGACCAGCGGCTGGAGCAGGGTCGGCACGGCCGGGACGCGGATCAGCGTGTCGGCGTACCGCTCGACCACGTCATCGCCCTCCTCGGCGATGACGAGGGTCCTGGCGCCCCTGGCCCTGATCTCCTGGATATTGGACACGATCTTGTCGTGGATCACCCGCTGGCCGGACAGGGAGGGGACGACGACCACGACGGGGAGCCCCCTGTCGATCAGTGCGATCGGGCCGTGCTTGAGCTCCCCCGCCGCGAAGCCCTCGGCGTGCATGTACGCCAGTTCCTTGAGCTTCAGCGCTCCCTCCAGCGCGACGGGGAGGCCCACATGCCGCCCGAGGAAGAGCACGCACCGCTCATCGGCCAGCGACCTGGCCAGCGCGCGGACCGGCTCGACCGTCGAGAGGACCTCGCTCACCTTTGACGGCATCTCCGCCAGCCGGTCGACGATCTGGGTGATCTCGTCGCCGAACTTCGTGCCCCGGACCTGCGCGAGGTAGAGCGCCACCAGGTAGCAGGCCACCAGCTGGGTGAGGAACGCCTTGGTGGAGGCCACCGCGACCTCCGGGCCCGCGTGCGTGTAGAGGACGGCGTCGGACTCACGGGAGATCGTGGAGCCGTTCACGTTGCAGACCGCCAGCACCCGGGAGCGCTGCCCACGCGCGTGCCGTACCGCCATGAGCGTGTCCATCGTCTCGCCCGACTGGCTGATCACGATGACCAGCGTGTCCCGGGTGAGGATCGGGTCGCGGTAGCGGAACTCGCTGGCCACCTCGACCTCGCAGGGCAGCCGGGCCCAGTGCTCGATGGCGTACTTCGCGATGAGCCCGGCGTGGTAGGAGGTCCCGCAGGCCACCAATATGATCTTGTTGATGTCACGCAGCTCCTGGTCGGACAGGCGCATCTCGTCCAGCACCAGCAGGCCGTCCTGGCCGACCCTGCCGAGCAGCGTGTCGGCGACGGCCCTGGGCTGCTCGGCGATCTCCTTGAGCATGAAGTGGTCGTAGCCGTCCTTCTCGGCGGCCGAGGCGTCCCAGCCGACGTGGTAGTCACGCGTCTCGACCGGAGCCCCCTGGAAGTCGAAGACCGTGATCTTCGAGGGACGCAGCTCGACCACCTGGTCCTGCCCCAGCTCCACCGCCTCGCGCGTGTAGGCGATGAAGGCCGCCACGTCCGAGCCGAGGAAGTTCTCCCCTTCCCCCCTGCCGACCACCAGCGGCGAGTTACGCCGGGCCCCCACCACCACCTCGGGCTCGTCCACCGAGACCGCGAGCAGCGTGAACGCCCCTTCCAGCCTCAGGCAGACCCGGCGCATCGCCTCCGCCAGGCCGCCGGCGGCGAACTCCTCCAGCAGGTGCGCCACCACCTCCGTGTCGGTCTCGGAGACGATCCGGTGTCCCTTGTCCTCCAGCTCGGTCCTGAGCACGGCGAAGTTCTCGATGATCCCGTTGTGGATGACCGCGATCCGCCCGTGGCAGTCGGTGTGCGGGTGGGCGTTGCGGTCGGTGGGCGCCCCGTGGGTGGCCCATCTGGTGTGCCCGATCCCGACCGTCGACGGCGGCGCGGGCCGCGAGACCAGTGCCGAGCGCAGGTTGGCCAGCTTCCCCGCCCGTTTCTCCACGACCAGGCCGCCGGATCCGACCAGGGCGATTCCCGCCGAGTCGTACCCCCGGTACTCCAGCCGGCCCAGTCCCTCGACGGCGACCTCGATCGCCTGCCGCTGTCCCGTATATCCCACTATGCCGCACATGCCCTACCCCCTTCCCTGAGAGATCGGCCACCTTGTCTATGGAGAACCCCCCAGACAGCCCAAGAATCCCGCCCGGCACCCGGCAGGATCGTACGCAGAGGCGATCAGTACGCTTGCTGAACATGGCCACCGGTTTGGACACCGCGACACCGTACGTGCAACTGAGCCGGGCTCAGTGGAGCGACCTGCGGAAGAACACCCCCCTGACGCTCACCGAGAGCGAACTGGAGGAGCTGCGCGGCGTCGACGACCCGATCGACCTGACCGAGGTCACCGACATCTACCTGCCGCTCACCCGGCTGCTCAACCTGCACTTCACCGGAGTCAGGCAGCGCAGCGCGGCACTCAACACCTTCCTCGGCGGCGAGCGGCGAACGGCCCCGTACGTCCTGGGCATCGCCGGCAGCGTCGCGGTCGGCAAGTCGACCACCGCCAGGCTGCTGCACACCCTGCTGGCCCGCTGGCCGGAGCACCCCCGGGTGGACCTGATCACCACGGACAGCTTCCTGTTCCCGAACGAGGTCCTCACCGCCAGGAACATCATGCACCGGAAGGGCTTCCCGGAGAGCTACGACCGGCGGGCCCTGGTCAGGTTCGTCGCCGACGTCAAGGCGGGCCTGCCCGAGGTGACGGCCCCGGTCTACAGCCACCTGGAGTACGACATCGTGCCCGGTGCGGTCCAGACCATCCGCCGCCCCGACATCCTCATCGTCGAGGGCCTCAACGTGCTGCAACCGGCCCCGCCCACCGCGCTCGCGATCAACGACTACTTCGACTTCTCCATCTACGTGGACGCCAAGGCCGAGCACATCCGCGACTGGTACATCGACCGCTTCCACAAGCTGCGGCAGACCGCCTTCGAGGACCCGAAGTCCTACTTCAGGCACCTCGCCGAGCTGTCCGAGGAGCAGGCGACCGAGTTCGCCAAGGACATCTGGCGCGACATCAACGAGCGCAACCTCCTGGAGAACATCGCCCCCACCAGAGGCCGCGCCGACCTGGTCCTGCACAAGAGCGCCGACCACTCGGTCAGCCGCGTCCGCCTCCGCCGCATCTGACCCGTTGGGCCTCGCGCTCCGCGCTCGGGCCGCGCCGTGTGGGGCTCCGCCCCACACCCCGGGCGAGGGACCTGCCGGCCCCTCACACTCCCCTGCCGACGACCGATCCTCCAGATATCAAACTCGACCTGACACCCACCATCGGGCCAAAAACGAAGCCAAGGCCTACAGATCCCAGACGAAGCGCAGCGACTCTTTAAGATCCTCGATCTGATTCTTGTCAAGGCAACCCATGTATCCGCCGAGACGAGCTTTGTCGATGGTCATGATCTGGAAGGAGAGAATCTGTCCCTCCTTCTTCAAAGGCTGATTCCTGGGGAGCATCACCGCCACCTTCGTAAGCGACGGCTTGACTTGACTTGTCATGGTGGCGACCACGACAACACGCATCCGGCTGTTGAAAGAGTCGCGCGAGATGATGACACCTGGCCGCATCCCAGCCTGCTCAGACCCTCGTGCGGGGTTGTGATCAACCCAGTAGATCTCACCCCGCTTGGGCGGGTCCGAAGGATGGGGCACTGTGGCTACTCGTCCATCCAGGTCTCTGCCGCTACAGGCAGGTTCTCTTCGGCCCAAGCGAAGGTGTCATCGGCCACGAGATCAAACTCTTCTTCCAACGTCAGTTCACGCCCAGCCACTTGAGCGTTGCTGACGACCTTGGACCACGGCCCTTGAACCACGACATGCACCTCTTGTGACGTCGCGGATACGGTCGGCCGGCGAAGTCGAGAGCGTGTGCCACCGGGAGGGGAAGAGAGAATTTGATAACGGAACTCATCAGCGGTACCAGCGGAAGAAAAGGGGGAGAGCACGAGGGATGCCATCGAAGTCACTCCTTCTCACCCTGGCCGGATATGGCACGGCCTTGCTCTACCAGGGTGTCGTAGTTAGCGGCGGTCTGCTGCAGAACATCGATGAGCTCTTCGAGGCGCTCACGGCTTAAGTGAAAACGACCGTGAACAGTGACCTTCAAACCGTTTTTCAACCCCTCAATGGCGCGACGCTGCCCTTCGGGATCATTGGGGATGACCGGTGGAGGGATGCTGCCAAGCAGCAGGAAGACGCCATCGGGCGTCCTGCTCAGCGTCGGCGGACCAGGCTGCCCGATGAACTGGTTGACATGCTCGATCGGCACGCCGTCCGCTGCGCTCCAGTCAACAACAACCGAAAGCTCTGACAAGTTCGGACTCTCCCGCTCCTTCACGCCCTCAGTCTGGCACCAGGCGTGCTGGTGTGCTATGCCCCGGCCTTCGTTGCGAAGCAAAGGCTAGATGCGAGAGTGTTCCACATGGTTCGCGGTGTTCGCTGCCAAACGTTGACCTGCACGTCGAACGCGATCTCGTCGAGAACATCGCCCCCACCAGGGGCCGGGCGGACCTGGTGCTGCACAAGGGTTCCAACCACTCCATCCAGCGCGTCCGCCTCCGCCGCATCTGACCGTCCGGTCTTCGGCGCTCCGCGCTGTGTCCTGTGAGGCTCCGCGCTGTGTCCTGTGGAGCTCCGCCCCACCTCCCGGGCCTCCGCGCCACGCCGTGCGGCTCCGGGCGTCGCGGCCAAGTGCTCTCGCGCGGCTCCAAGAAGGCGATACGGCGCCGCGGGCGAGGGGTCTCGCAGGCCCGCGGAAAACGACTTTCGAGGTGGGCGTGCGGTGTGGCAGGGTCGGCCGGTGCCTGTTTCCCGTTGTGAACTGCTGCGCTGGCAGTTCGACCTGACCTGGTCACTGTTCGAGTTTCACCTAGAGCAGCTGAAGCCGGAGGACTTCCTGTGGGAGCCCGCGGCCCACTGCTGGACGGTGCGTCCGGGTGCCGACGGGGTGTGGGTGCCCGACTGGGAGGAGTCCGAGCTCGACCCCGTCCCGGTCCCCACGCTCGGATGGGTCACCTGGCACATCGGCTGGTGGTGGACCGTGACCCTCGACCACGCCCAGGGACGGACGCCGCGAGAGCGAACCGAGATCGGATGGCCCGGTAACGGGCAGGCGACCGTCGACTGGTTGCGTGACCTCCGTACGGAGTGGCTGGCGGTGCTGGGCCGGCTCACCGACACCGACCTGGACGCCACCGCGCCCTTCCCCTGGCAGGACAGTCCCGAGCTGACCGTCGCCCACATGCTCGCCTGGGGCAACGCGGAACTGATGAAGAACGTCGCCGAGATCGGCCAGCTCCGGCTACTGCGCGCCGCGTCCACCGGGTGAGACGAGATCGTGACCGTGACCTCATCCGTGCCGAACCGCATCGCGCACTCGCGGACATGACGCGTCGGGATGTGTGATCAGAGTGATCACACATTCGTTCAGCTGGGCAGGCTCCGGCCGTCCGAGTTTCACATGATGGCGTGGCGGCGCGAGTCCCTCCAGATCCCGCGCCGCCACGCCGTACTATCGGGCTCCTCCGGACAGCAGTGCCGCCCAGGTCGCCCGAGACCCAGCGATCGACCAGCGGTGACTCTCGTCCACCCGATGGCCCCCCTTGAGCTGCCTGGTCCGCCGAATGAACCCCTGGCCGCCGCCCTCGCACAGCTCGTACACCGTGGCCTGGCACACACACGTCCACGCCACCGGCCGCACCCGTACGGGCGTCCGGCACGGCCCGTGCCAGTCGAGCCGAACATGATCGCGCTGCGCCATGCCCAGGTGCGGGCTCACGCACGCCTCGTCCAGCCCGATCACGGCACCCGCTCCGCGATCAACATGGAACAGACCCGTGCCGTGATCGAAAGGCAGGGGCGGGACATGGGTCCGCGAGCAGCCGATCACCAGGCGCATCTCCATGGATCGCTATCGGGCCGACGCCGGTCCGCAGGAGACCCCGCAGACGTCGTTCACCACGGATGCCGGAATCACCTGGGCGGAGTATCGGCTGGACAAGGCGTTCCGGTGGATCGAGGCGGACGATCGCCTGGCGGGGTTGTTCGGTGTCGAGCCCGGTGTCCGTGTGCTGGAGCGCCGATTCGTCTTCTACGCCAAGGGCGTTCCCTCCCAGATGTCCCGGCCCTGCCTACTGGCCTCGGACGTCGAGGGCACACCGGTCGCCGACCCGAGGAACGAGCCGTGGCCCGGCGGCACCATCGGCCAGTTGCGCACGCTCGGCATCGAGATCGACAGGATCACGGAGGAGACCTCGGTCCGCATGCCGAGCCCGGACGAGTCCGAACGCCTCGGGATCGGTTCCGGGGTACCCGTTTTCTCGATCACCAGGCTGATGTACTCCCGGGGCCGAGTGGTCGAGGTCGCGGACCCGATCGTGATCCCGGGAGACCGTGCGATCCGGGTCGACCACATCGACCTGTAAGGGGTTGAGGAGAACCGCCCCACAGGTCCTAAGGTTGGCCCGTGTTACATCTGCGCGTGATCAGTCCGTCGGAGCTGTCGGACGGGGTGCTGGAGGTGCTCGACACCTGCGTCGGTGTCGTCAACATCGTCGTGCTCCCCGGTGCCGCGCGCTCCCCCGCCGGGGACCTCGTCCAGTTCGACGTCGCCCGCGAGGCCGCCAACGAGGTGATCGAGCGGCTGCAGCGGCTCGGCCTGCACGCCGAGGGATCGATCGCGGCCGAGGAGGTCGACCTGTCGATCTCGGAGGTGTCCGAGCGTGCCCAGGAGGAGGCGCCCGGCGATGGGGACGACGCGGTGGTCTGGGCGGAGTTCGCCCAGCGGGTCAGCGACGACTCCCGGATCACCTGGGCCTTTCTCGCGTTCTTCGCGATCGCCGCACAGATCGCAGCGATCGGTGTGATCGTCAACTCGCCGATCCTCATCGTCGGCGCGATGGTGCTCGGGCCGGAGTTCGGCGCGATCGCGGCCATCTGCTTCGGTCTGATCCGCATCGATCGGCAGCTGATCGGCCGCGCGCTCCGTACCCTGGTCGTGGGCTTCGCCGTCGCCATCGCGATCACCTTCGCCTGTGCACTGGTCTCGCGGTGGCTCGGCTGGATCGACGCCGGCTCGCTGGGGACCGGGCACGAGGAGATCGAGTTCATCGTCAAGCCCGACAAGTGGTCGTTCATCGTGGCGCTGCTCGCCGGGGCCGCCGGGGTGCTCTCGGTGACCGCGGGCAAGTCCTCGGCGCTGGTCGGCGTCTTCATCTCCGTCACCACGGTCCCGGCCGCGGGTTACTTCGCGGTCGCCGCCGCACTGTCGCGCTGGGGTGACATGGGTGCCTCCGCCGCCCAGCTCGGGGTGAACATCGCAGGCATGATCATCTCCGGGGTGCTGACGCTCCTCGCGCAGCGGGCCTACTGGTCCCGGTTCGGCATGCGGCCTCCGACGCGCTCAGGACGAGGGTGACGGCCGGAAAATTGCCCTTTCGGACGATGCGGCACTCCTTCGTATGACGGAGGTGCCCGCCTGCGGCGGCGGATAGTGTCCCGGTATGACTATCCTCGCCACCGAGGGACTTACCAGACGTTTCCCCCGGGTGACGGCACTTGACCAGCTCACCGTCACCGTCGGCCCCGGCGTGACCGGCCTGGTCGGCGCCAATGGCGCGGGCAAGTCCACGCTGATCAAGATTCTGCTCGGCCTGCTCGAACCCAGCGCCGGCCGTGCCCAGGTGCTGGGCATGGACACCGTGACCAGGGGTGCGGAGATCCGCCGGATCGTGGGCTACATGCCCGAGCACGACTGTCTGCCGCCCGACCTGTCCGCCACCGAGTTCACCGTGCACATGGCCCAGATGTCCGGCCTGCCGCGCACCGCGGCCCGCGAGCGCGCCGCCGACGTGCTGCGCCACGTGGGTCTGTACGAGGAGCGCTACCGTGCGATGGGCGGTTACTCCACCGGCATGAAGCAGCGGGTCAAGCTGGCCCAGGCCCTGGTGCACGATCCGCGCCTGGTCCTGCTGGACGAACCCACCAACGGTCTCGACCCGCAGGGCCGCGACGAGATGCTCGCGCTGATCCGCAGGATCGGTTCGGAGTTCGGCATCAGCGTGCTGGTCACCTCCCACCTGCTGGGCGAGCTTGAGCGGGTCTGCGACCACGTCATCGTGATCGACGGCGGCAAGCTGCTGCGCTCCTCGGCCATCGGGGAGTTCACCCAGCAGACCCAGACCGTGACCGTCGAGGTGGAGGAGGGCCAGGACGCGCTCGCGGCCCGGCTGACCGAGCTGGGCGAGACCGTCACCCCGCACGGCAGGATGCTGCTCGTCCACGTCCGCGCGCCGGAGACCTTCGACGTCCTCCGCGACGCCGTCTGCGAGCTCGACCTCTGCCTCGTCCGCCTGGAACAGGGCCGCCAGCGCATCGAGGACGTCTTCAGGGAGCCGGTCAATGTCTGAACCCACGGGTGTCATCCACGACATCGGATACCGCCACTACGACGGGGCGCGGCTCGGCCGGGGCCACGCCACCACCGCGCTGGCCGTGCACAGCCTGCGCGGGATCTTCGGGCTCGGCCGCACCGCCCGCTCCAAGATCATCCCATTCATGCTGGTGGGCGTCATGTTCCTGCCCGCGGTCGTCTCCATCGCCGCGATGGCGCTGATCAAGCAGGAGGGAATGCGCTACACCGAGTACGCGGTCTTCATGCAGGTCGTGCTCGCGATCTTCCTGGCCTCGCAGTCGCCGTACGCCGTCGCCCCCGACCTGCGTTTCCGGGTGCTGCCGCTCTACCTGTCGCGCCCGGTGACGCTCTGGGACTACGTCGGCGCGAAGCTCGCGGCGATGACCGCGGCGATGTTCCTGCTGCTGGCGGTGCCGCTCACCGTGCTGTTCATCGGTGAGGTGGTCATCGACCTGCCCGGCGACACGCACACCGTCGAATACCTCACCAGCATGGCCGGCGCGGCCGGCTACGCGCTGCTGCTGGCCTGCCTCGGCATCGCCATCGCCTCGTTCACTCCCAGGCGCGGTCTGGGCGTGGCCTCGGTCATCGCCCTCTACCTGCTCGCCTCCGCCGTCTCCACGGTGCTGTACGGGACGCTGGAGTCGATGGGCAACGACGCCGCCGCCGCGTGGGCCTGGCTGATCAACCCGTTCTTCCTGGTGGACGCCGCCGTGCACGTCGGAATCTTCGGAGCGACCCCCGCCTCGAACGTCATCTACCCCTCGGGCGCGGGCAGCCTGGTCGCCGGAGTGATCATGATCGTGCTGATCGCGCTGTCCGTGACGGCCCTGATCGCGCGCTACCGGAAGGCGGCCTCCCGATGAGGATCGAACTGGCCCAGGTCTCCCGCTGGTACGGCAACGTGGTCGCCGTCAACGACATCACCATGACCGTCGGCCCCGGCGTCACCGGGCTGCTCGGCCCAAACGGTGCGGGCAAGTCCACGCTGCTGCACATGATGGCCGGGTTCCTGGCACCCTCGGGCGGCACCGTCACCCTGGACGGCGACCGGATCTGGCGCAACCACCAGATCTACCGCTCCATCGGCCTGGTCCCCGAGCGCGAGGCCGTCTACGGCTTCCTCACCGGCTGGCAGTTCGTGCTCTCCAGCGCTCGCCTGCATCACCTGCCCGCCCCTGAGGACGCCGCCCGTAAGGCGCTCGCCCTGGTGGAGATGGAGAGCGCCAAGGACCGCAGGATCGAGACGTACTCCAAGGGCATGCGCCAGCGCGTCAAGGTGGCCGCCGCCCTGGTGCACGACCCCCAGGTCCTGCTGCTCGACGAGCCGTTCAACGGCATGGACCCCCGCCAGCGCCTGCACCTGATGGACCTGGTCAGCACCATGGGCGCGGCGGGCAAGACCATCCTGTTCAGCTCGCACATCCTGGAGGAGGTGGAACGCGTCGCCCAGCACATCGAGGTGCTGGTCGCCGGACGGCACGCCGCCTCCGGGGACTTCCGTGAGATCCGCCGCCGGATGACCGACCGCCCGCACCTGTTCCGGATCCGCTCCAGCGACGACCGCCGCCTGGCGTCCGCGCTGATCGCCGACGCCTCCTCGGGCGCGGTCTCGCTGACCGAGGCGGGCCTGGAGGTGCAGGCGGTCGACTTCCGACGCTTCACCCGCCTGCTGCCCAGGGTCGCCAGGGACGCGGACGTACGCGTCTGGCAGGTCTCCCCCGCCGACGAGGACCTGGAGAGCGTCTTCTCCTACCTGATCAACAGGAGCAGCTGATCATGAACGGTGTCATCGCCGGAATCTCCTACCGGGCCCTCCTCGGCCGCCGCCGAATCTGGCTGCTGATCATGCTGCCCCTGGTGCTGGTCGCCATGGCCGCCCTGCTGAACCTCATCGGCGCCGCCGACGAGCGGACCGCGGTCACGCTCATGCGGACCTTCGCCATCGGCACCATGCTGCCGCTGCTCGGCCTGATCGCCGGGACCGGGGTGATCGCCCCCGAGATCGACGACGGCACGATCATCCACCTGCTGGCCAAGCCGATCTCCCGCCCGGTGATCGCGCAGACCAAGTTCGTGGTCGCCGCCTCGATGCTCGCGCTGTTCGCCGCGGTGCCGACCTTCGTCGCGGCCTACCTGCTGGTCAACCTCGAATCCGGGATCGCGTACGGTTTCGCCCTCGGCGCCCTGGTCGGCGGGATCGCGTACGCGGCGGTGTTCATGCTGCTGGGCGTGCTGACCCGGCACGCGGTCACGATCGGCATCGTCTACGCGCTCGTCTGGGAGGGCGTGGTGGGCAACTTCGTCCCCGGTGCCCGGAGGTTCTCCATCCAGCAGTGGGCCCAGTCGATCGCCGACCAGGTGTCCTCCTCACCGTTCTTCTCCACCGAGATCACTCTCGGCTTCGCCGTACCGGCCCTGCTGATCATCACCGTCGGCGCGGTCGTCTTGGCGGGCCGGCGGCTACGCGTCTTCTCCCTCACCGGCGACGAGTAGGCCGTGTGCACCCCCCACGGCCGGGGGTGCCCGGGTGCCCCCATGGCCGTGTGCACCCACGGCCGGGGGTGCCCCTATACGGGTTCGTCTCGCCCGTGTCATGAGACTGGGCGCGGATCGTTACGAGGGCGACCGCCCCGGGCGACGGCGGAGTCTGGTTCGGCGGAGGGCCAGCAGCACGGTCAGGGCCAGCAGGCCGACGCCCGCGCCCGCGTACCACAGGCGGCTCGTCACGGGGTCGGCCGCCTCGTGGGCGGCCGTCTCGGCGGTCGCACCGGCCGGCAACAGGTCGGAGTGGGTGGCGCAGACCAGGGGCTTGTCGTCCGTCTTGATGCTCGCACAGGCGACGGTGGCCAGGCGGAGCAGGTCCTCCGGGGTGTCTCGCACCTCGGCGATGGTGTGGAAGACGGCCTTCTTGCCCGCCGGCACATCGGCGGTCCAGCGGACCTGGCCCTCCTCCGCCTTGCCCTGGCCGTCGGCCGAGACGAGGTGCAGGCCGGTCGGCAGGCTCTGGGTGATCCTGAGCTCACGCGCCTTGTCCGTGCCGACGTTGTCGACGGTGACGGTGTAGGTGAACCGGTCCCCCGCCTCGGCGGTGGTCTGGCCGTTGTCGATGCCGATGCTCAGCCTGGGGGCGGCCACGACGGCCGCCTTCACCTCCTTGTCATCGGGGTGCGGTTTGAGCGCGAACGCCACCGAGGGCGTGGCAAGGGCGACGACCAGGGCCGCGCCGAGTCCGCAGAGAGCGGCGGCACGCCGTGTGATCACTGCCATGGCTTGCTCCTTCACGTTGTTCGGGTTCGAGTGAGAGGTGCTTGGTAGGCCCCGCCGAGTTCCCTGCGGGGGCGTCTGCGCGTCAACTGGCCGTCGCGACGTAGGTGAGCGTCGCCGAATAGCTGCCGACCGGGACAAAGGGGATGTAACCCTCGAAGTCATTGCCGATGGCGTCCCCGTCGGGAGCGGACGGGCTGTCCTGCCGGTGGACGAGCACCGGGATGGTGGCCGAGACGGCCTGGAAGGCCGACGTGCCGCTCTCCCGCACGCGCAGGTTCCCGATCGGGATGGTGACGTCGTTGCCGGGCTGGTCCGAGGTGAGCTCGGCCGAATCCGCCTGCACGGTGACGCTGTAGCCGTCGACGCTGTTCGTGATGACGGTCATGGTCACGGCTCCGTTGCTCCCGGCCGTCGAATCCGGCGCGCCTGCCAAGACGAAGCCGCTGGTCAGGTCGGCGAGGGTGATGCTGGTGGGGATCAAGGTGGTCAGGACCGAGCATCGCGGGTCGGTGCCCCCGACCGGACAGTTGCCACCCGTCGTCGCCGAGGTGACCCGATTGCCGAGGGTTCCGTCACCCGTGACCTCCGCATCGGTGACGACTGTGAAGGTGATGACCGCGCTCGCCTCCATCGTCAACGCCCCGGTCCAGCCGAGGACCCCGTCGGCATAGCCGACGGTGCCGGTGGAAGTGGTCGCGTCATTGTTGTAGACGGCGTCGTCGAGCACCCCGGCCAGCGAGTCGGTGACCGCGGCAGCGGCGTACGGGGTCTCACCGGTGTTCGTGACCGTGATCGTGTACTGGACGGCGGCCTCCGCCACCACGGCACCGCTGTTGTTCGCGGTCTTGGTGATGGTGAGACCGGGAGTCAGGACGGTGACGGTCATGGTGCAGCGCGGATCGTCTCCCCCTTCGGGGCAGGTCGATCCGGCGGTGGCGGAGATGACAGTGCTGGTCAGGGCCTTGTCCCCCGGAGGGGGATAGATGGTGGTGACCGAATAGGTGACCGTCGCGGTGGCATCGACGGCGAGGTCGCCACTCCAGCCGAGGACGCCGTCGGCGAAGGTGACGGTGCCGCTGGAGGCACTCGCGTCGTTGCCGTAGGTGGCGTCATCGAGCACCCCGGCCAGCGACTCGGTGAACGCGGCACCGGCGTAGTCGGTCTCGCCGGTGTTGGCCAGGGTCACCGTGTAGTGGACGGCGCCCCCGGCGACGACGGTGCCGGTGTCGGCGGTCGCCGTGATCGTGAGCTGCGGCACCAGGACGCGCACGAGCGTCGCGCACGCCGGGTCGGTGCTGCCCTGCGTGGTGGAGCTCACGCCGCTGGTCAGGGCCTTGTCTCCGGGGTCGGGATCCTGCACCGTGATGGAGTAGGTGATCGCGGTGCTCGCGCCCATCGCGAGAGCGCCGGTCCAGGTCAGTTTCGGCGCCGTGTAGTCGAAGACGCCGGTGGAGGCGCTCGCGTCCCCGTTGTAGACGGCGTCGGGGAACACCCCGTCGAGCGCGGCGACGACGGAGGCCGCGGCGTAGTCCGTCTGCCCGGTGTTGGTGACCGTGGTCGTGTAGGTGATGGTCCCGCCGGGAGTGACAGTCGTCCGGTCCGCGCTCGTGGCGATGGTCAGGACGGGGGTCAGCACCGTGACCTCCGAGACACAGAGCGGGTCGGTGCTCCCGGCGGGGCAGTTGTTGCCCGGGGCACTGGAGGTCGCGACGACGTTCAGCATCTTGTCGCCCGGATCGGGGTTCCGCACCCTCACCGAGAAGGTGACGGTGACATTCGTGCCGATCGGGAGAAGACCGGTCCACACCAGCCGGCTGGTCTCGGGGGTGAAAACGAGGTTGCCCGCCGAGGCCGTTCCGTCACCGTTGTAGACCGCGTCGTCGAGGACCCTGGCGAGCAGGCTGTTCACGACGGTGTCACCGTACGGCGTCTGCCCGGTGTTGGCGATCGTGACCGTGTAGTTGACGACCCCGGTCGGGATGGCGGTGACGGCGTCCGCCACCATAGTGATCTTGATTCTTGAGATCAGGACCTCGCCGAAACAGCGGGCGTCGGTGTTTCCGGTCGGGCAGGTACTGCCCGCAGTGGTCGAGGTGACCGTGTTGGTCAGCTTCTGGTCACCGGTACCGGGGGTGTTCGTCGTGACGCTGTAGGTGAGGGTGACCCCGTCGCCGGGGTTGAGCGCTCCGCTCCAGGTCAGGTTGGAGCCGGCGAAGGTGACGGTGCCGCGCGTGGCGCTCGCGTCGCCGTTGTAGACGGCGTCGTCCAGCACTCCGGCCAGCGCGTCGGTGAACGTCGCCGCGGCGAAGGGGACCTGTCCGGTGTTGGTGGCGGTGACCGTGTAGCCGACCGTCCCCCCGGGGGTGGTCGATGTGACGCCGGGCGTCTTCACGATCGTCAGGAGCGGCGTGAGGATGACGATCCCCGAACGGCAGGCCGAGCTCCCGCTGCCGGGCGGGCAGGTGTTGCCCATCTCGGTGGAGGCGACGTCGTTGCTCAGGAGCTTGTCACCGGTGGGGGGGCTGGCGGTAACGTCGCTCCGGCCGCGAACGGGACGTTGCTATTGGTGCACGTGACGGACTGCCCGACCGGCGCCGCGCAGACCCATCCCGTTCCGTAGGCGCCGGTGGGCACCACCCCGGCCGGCATGGTCTGGGTCATCGAGATCGGCGAGGACTCCGCGATGCTGTCCGCGCCGACGCCGGAGACGACGCTGTAGGTCACGGGGGCGCCCGGCGCCGGCGTCGTGGCGCTGTAGCCGGTCTGCGCGACGGTCAGCTGGGGGACCGAGCTGACCGTGGTCACCGTGGCTGCGTCGACCTCGTGGAAGTCGGTCACGCTTCCGGTGGAGGCCACCCAGCCGAAGGCCAGTTGCCGGGGAGTCCCGTTGGCGTTCAGCCAGCTCGCCGGGTACAGGCCGGTGGGAACCGTCGGAAGGCTACCGGTCAGGGTCTTGTTCGTACCGCCCACCAGGGTGACCACCACCACGTAACTGCCGGGCGGGACCGTCAGGCCGGCGGCGGTGGTCAGCGACACCGCGGTGGGGTTGATACCGATCTGAACGGGAACGGCGGTACGGCTGGTCGCCCGCAGCGCCAGCGGGGTGGCGCTCGTCGAGGCGGCCGTGGTGTTGAGCGCGCAGTATCCGACGGTGCCGTTGCCCGGCCCGCGGATGACGACCTGGCCGGGCACCCGAATACCCGTGCCCGGCAGGTTCGTGCAGCCGCTTCCCTGGTAGGTGCTGCTGGTCAGCTTCTCAGCCTTGAAGGACTGAGCTTGCAGCTCCTCGCCGTCGGTGGCTTCGACGGTTTGGTCCGCGTCAGGCAGCGTGACTCACTGCCCAGCTCGCGACACCACGCGAGGCGATGTTACGAGCTGCGTTGACGTCGGCGTGCTCAGCGAAGCCGCACGACGTACAGGCGAAGCCGGCCTGGCCGGGCCGGTTCTTCTTGTCCACATGCCCACAGGCCGAGCAGCCTTGCGAGGTGTAGGCCGGGTCCACGTACACCACAGCGACACCGGCACGGGCCGCCTTGTAGGCGATGAACCGGCCGAGCTGGTGGAAGCTCCACGAATGCAACGTGACCCGCTGGGGCTTGCGGAGCCGTACCCGGTCGCGGATGCCCCGAAGGTCTTCCAGGGCGATCCCTTGCCCGGTGCGTGTCGCCTCGGTCACGATCTGCTTGGCGATGGTGTGGTTGGTGTTCGCGGCGAACCGGGCCTCGGCCCGGCGGCGCCGCTTCAACAGCCGTTTGGCGGACGTGGTCTGCTTGGCCTGCAGGCGGCGGCGCAGCTCGCGGTGGCGGTGGCGGACCGCGTTCAGGCCCTTGCCGCTGTGGCGAACCCCGCCACTGGTGGTCGCGATGTTGGCGATCCCCAGATCCACCCCCAGGAATCCGTCCGGGGTGGCGACCGGCCGGTCGGGCAGGTCGCAGGTGGCGATGAGGAACCACCTGCCATCGCGGTATACGAGGTCCGATTCGCCCTTGCGGTAGGCGGCCAACGTCGTGAGCTGATCGGCCGAGGCGGTGAACGCCACGCTCTTCATCCGCCCGCCCGTGGTCCAGATCGACACCGTCCGCGCGTCCATCTGCCAGGACAGACAGCGGTCGTCGAACGGCTGGGCCGCGCCGGGGCGAAAGACGATCGGCGTGGCCAGGGCCCGCTCGCGCCACGCGGAGCCGGGCGTGCCCACATTGCCGTTGCGGAGATTGGCGTGCAGCGTGGCGTAGGCGTCGGTGACCTTCTTGATGACATGCTGCGCGGCCTGAGCCGCCAGCCCGTACCTGTCCTTGATCTGCCCGTAGGCGTGCCGGCGCAGGTCGTAATTGCGGAATACCCGCTGGTGGTGGGCGAGCGTCGAGACCCAGGTGGCCGCGTCGTTGGCCGCGCGCAGAGTCGCCTCCAGCGCCGCCGCCTGCTCAGGTGTCGGCAGGAGTTTGACCTGCACCACCAGCTTCATATCGAACACTTTAGCGTTAGGTCCATGTCACCGAGATGGGAACCGAACCCCGACGTAAGAAGGGGCCGAAGCGTGGTCTGCGCGCTTCATGCGCATTTGGTCTTTATCCCGAGATATCGGGGAGGTGTGTTCACCGACGAGATCCTGCGTCGCTGCGAGGACATCATGATCGAGGTGTGCGACAGTTTCGGGGCGGAGCTGGTCGAGTTCAACGGCGAGGAAGATCATGTGCACCTGCTCGTGCGCTACCCACCCAAGGTCGCCCTCTCGACGCTGGTGAACAGCCTCAAGGGCGTATCTGCCCGGCTACTGCGCAAGGAGTATCCGGCACATATCCGTCAGTATCTGTGGGGCGGGCATTTCTGGTCGCCGTCGTACTTCGCCGCCTCCTGCGGCGGCGCCCCCCTATCGATCATCAAGGAGTACATCGAAGACCAGAGACGCCCGGGCTGAGCCGCTCGACGGCCTACCGGTCACCGCACCGCTCGGGCCTTGGCGGCCCTCCCGCACTGTCGTTTCCTCCCGGGCGTGAACACCCGGGGTTCCACGCCAGATCACACTGAAGTTTCCGTACACGTCGAGGCCGATGCCGAGATACCCGTACGCCAGACCGATGACGGAGCCGGTCCCGGAGTAACCGAGCGCGCCGCCCGACTGACCGATGTTGGCCGGTGACTTCGGGTTCGCCGGATCGACCGCCGCCAGCACGAAGGTGATGCCGTCGGCCCCGCCTCCGCCGTACTGATAGGTGTTGAACGTCACGTCGAGCCCCTGCGAGGCGGGCACGCTGACCGCGCCGAAGAGGCCGCCTGTCTTGTTCGTCGTCGCGTTCGTCAGGCGCAGCTTGCCCGAGCCCTGACTGTCCGTGTTCGTAGCGCAGCTCTGCAGGACGCCGGTGCCGGTGTTGCCGGAGGCGGTCAGGCAGGCGTAGTTCGACCCGGACGAACCGCTCGGCAACGAGGGCAGCACCACGGCACCGGCGCCGTTGGCCGTGTTGTTGCGGAAGGGCTGGTTGAACACAACGGTGCCGGCCGCCGACGCGGTGGCGGTGGTGGCCGGGACGCTCAGCGCGCCGACGGTCATGCTCAGCACGAGAAGTTTGGAGAGGGTCCGCCCGCATCGCGGCAGCGCGCCTCCCGCCATGACCATGGATCGGCCTGAGCCCCTCGCCGGACGCGGGAGGCCGTTCATCGTGACCACCGGAGATCCGCAGAACCGGTCATGGGGACAGCGCCGAGAACAGCAAGGAACAAAGGCACGGCGCGGCACCCCTTCGATCGATCGTGATGTCGGCGGTTTTCCACCGTGCGGGCATCGTGGCGATCGAGGCGATCAGATGATCGCCGGGTTCGGAGCCGTCCGACACGATGAACCGTGCTGGGAAGGGAAATCCCTCCGCAACCACTGAAAGTGTCTGATCAACGACCCAGAGTGTCAATCAATGCGAAGTGTGGCGTGGCGCCGGACAAGAGTGGTGCAAAGCGACAGCAAGAACAAGGCACCCCAAGATGGATGGAAGGGGCGTTATATCCGCGATCGCTCATCGTCGCGGCGGCGAGGGCCGGGAAAATGACAGAGCACGGCCCGCACTCCGAGTGCGGGCCGTGCTCTGGTGATTCAGGTGATTCAGGTGATTCAGCCGCAGGCCGTACGGACGACCTCGGCCAGCCGGCCCGCCAGTTGCTCGGCCTGCTCCGCCGAGGCGGCCTCGACCATGACTCGGATCATCGGCTCGGTGCCGCTCGGCCGGATCAGCACCCGGCCGGTCTCCCCCAGCTCCGACTCCGCGGCGACGACCGCGGCCTCCAGCTCAGGAGCCGAGGCCTTGGCCCGGTCGACGTCTTTGACGTTGACCAGGACCTGCGGCAGGCGGGTCATCACCGAGGCCAGCTCCGCCAGCGACTTCTTCGCCCGCGCCACGACCGCCAGCAGGTGCAGCGAGGTCAGCAGGCCGTCCCCGGTGGTGGCGTGGTCGAGCATCAGGACGTGGCCGGACTGCTCGCCGCCCAGGTTGTAGCCGCCCGCCCTCATGGACTCCAGGACGTAGCGGTCGCCCACGGCGGTCTCCACCACGTCGATCCCCGCGCTCTTGAGCGCGAGCTTGAAACCCAGGTTGGACATGACCGTGGCCACCACGGTGTCGCCGACCAGCTTCCCCTCGGCGTGCATGGCCATGGCCAGCACCGCCATGATCTGGTCGCCGTCGACGACCTCGCCGGTGTGCGAGACGGCCAGGCAGCGGTCCGCGTCGCCGTCGTAGGCGATACCGACATCGGCGTTGCGGGAGACGACGATCTGCTGGAGCTTGTCCAGATGGGTGGAGCCGACCCCCGCGTTGATGTTGAGACCATCGGGGCGCGCCCCGATCGTCTCGACGGTGGCCCCTGCCCGCAGCAACGCCTCGGGAGCCACCATGTGGGCGGCGCCGTGGGCGCAGTCGAGGACCACGTTGAGGCCGTCAAGACGGCAGTCCACAGTGGACAGCACGTGGGACACGTAGCGGTCGGCCTCGCCGTACGCCTCGCGCACGCGGCCGACCGAGGCACCGACAGGGCGCTCCCACTTCTCGCCGAGGCGCTGCTCGATCTCGTTCTCCACCGTGTCCGGCAGCTTGTAGCCGCCGCGGGTGAGGAACTTGATCCCGTTGTCCGGGGCGGGATTGTGGGAGGCGGAGATCATCACGCCCATGTCGGCTCTGAGAGCCGTGGTCAGGTAAGCGACCGCCGGGGTGGGCAGCACGCCGAGCCGGAGAACGTCCACGCCAGACGACGCAAGGCCGGCGACCACCGCGGCCTCCAGGAATTCTCCTGAAGCCCGGGGGTCCCGGCCCACGACGGCGACGGGGCGGCCTCGCCGCCCGACGCTGGCGTTGAACGCCCCGGCATCGCCGAGGACATGAGCCGCGGCCACGGACAGGTCCATGGCGAGCTCGGCCGTGAGGTCGCGTCCCGCGACCCCACGTACCCCGTCGGTGCCGAAAAGGCGCCCCAACTTAACGCTTGCTGTACTGCGGAGCCTTGCGGGCCTTCTTGAGACCGTACTTCTTGCGCTCGGTGGCGCGGGCGTCACGGGTCAGGAAGCCTGCCTTCTTCAGCGGCGGGCGGTTGACCTCGACGTCCAGGGCGGTCAGCGCGCGGGAGAGACCCATGCGCAGGGCGCCGGCCTGGCCGGTGACGCCGCCACCGTTGATGCGGGCGATGACGTCGAACTGGTCCTCGGCGCCAAGAACCACGAAGGGCTCGTTGACGATCTGCTGGTGGACCTTGTTCGGGAAGTAGTTCTCAAGCGTACGACCGTTGATCGTCCACTTGCCGGTGCCCGGCACGATGCGCACGCGGGCCACGGATTCCTTGCGGCGCCCCGTGCCGTACGAGTTGCCGGTGGTGATGGGCTTACGGACGGCGACGTCGCCGCTGACAGTGGACTCGGAGGTGTACTCGGAGGGGAACTCCTCCGAGGAGTACGCTTCCTGATCGCCCTCGACGGGCGTCTCGACACCGGTGGGCTCAGCCACGGTTCTCCTCTAACTTTCCTACTCGGCGTCGGCCATCGGCCAACGCTGCTGGCGACAAGCAGCTAGCGACTACTGGGCGATCTGGGTGAGCTCGAAGGGCACCGGCTGCTGCGCCTGGTGCGGGTGCTCGGAACCGGAGTAGACCTTGAGCTTCTTGATCATCTTCCGGCCGAGGGCGTTCTTGGGCAGCATGCCCTTCACGGCCTTCTCGACGGCGCGGTCGGGACGCTTGTCCATGAGCTCGCCGTAGGTCATGGAACGCAGACCGCCCGGGTAGCCCGAGTGGCGGTAAGCCTTCTTCTGCTCAAGCTTGTTGCCGGTCAGCGCGATCTTGTCGGCGTTGATGATGATGACGAAATCACCGGTGTCGACGTGGTTGGCGAAGGTCGGCTTGTGCTTACCGCGAAGCAGGATCGCGACGTGGCTGGCCAGCCGGCCAAGCACGATGTCGGTGGCATCGATGATGTGCCACTGACGCTCGACTTCGGCAGGCTTGGGTGTGTACGTGCGCACGGTCGTATGCCTTCTTTGGTCGCGTCTTCGGCGCTGTCGGAGACGACAGCAACATGGGTCGGTAGGTGCGGGCACACGACAGCCCGGACCTTCCGTCTCCAGAACAGAGGAGATGACGCCGGACGCGCCGCGTATCGGTCTGCAGAGGAGACCAATTCGCACACAACGAACTAGCAGAGTACCGGCGCGGATGAGCGCGAGTCAAAAAGACGTGCCTCTCCGGCGGTGCCCCTGGCATTCTACCCGGGACCCGGCAGTGCCGGGGAACCGCCACACAGGCAGGGGATCAGCCGTGGCCGGCGCTGTGAGACCGAGGTTCCCGGGGAGGCCTAGCCGGAGCCCGGCGGAGAGGGGAGGCCCCACCGGCGTCCACACGGTCGACTCGGAGGTTCCCGGGGAGGTCCTCACCGGAGCCCGGCGGAGAGCGTCGGGCATGGGTCCGTGACGGTTCTAACACTTTCTCACCATTCTCTTCTTACTCACCGCAAACATCTCTATCTTTGACAGCGGTATGTGGCAGCTTCCTCACCCCGGGCATACCCAGCGAGCGCGCCTGCGTCGTATGGGGGTGTTCGTGTGCCTGATGGCGGTTCTGCTGGTCGGCTTCATCATCGGCCGGGGCAGCCGCGAGGAGGAGGCCACCGACCAGATCTACCTGAACAGCCCCGGGTCGACCAGGCCCACGCCCAGCAACGGCGCCCTGGCCGGGCAGGTGGAGCGGGCCCCGCTCACCCGGGTCGCCCGTCCCTCCGCCCTCCCGACCGCCCCGGCGGAGCGGCGTCCGCGCCCCACCCACGACGCCCGCACGACGCCCGGCGGATCCGGCGACGACGGCCCCTCTCGCTATCTCCTCAACGGCGACGGTGACGACGACGCCACCTCCGCCCTCGGCGCGATGGAGCGTGAGGTCGTGAGGCTCATCAACATCGAGCGCAGGCGGGCCGGCTGCGGGCCGCTCAACATCGACAGGAGGCTGACCCTGTCGGCCAGGAGACACTCGGCCGGGATGGCGTCCGCCGGCACCCTCTCCCATACCTCCCCCAACGGCACGTCGCCCTGGGAGCGGATGGATGCCACCGGCTACCGCGACGGCGGCGCGGAGAACATCGGGCGCGGTTACACCTCTGCCGACGAGGCGGTCCGGAGCTGGATGGAGACCAGCGGCCACCGGCGCAACATCCTCAACTGCGAGCTCACCGCCACCGGCGTCGGGGCCGTCCAGGGGCCCGAGGGGCCGTGGTGGACCCAGGACTTCGGATACTCCTGAGCCAACCGGCCCTGATACCGGGCTACGCTCGGCACATGGGTTTTCCCGTGGAGCCGCCGCGCCGCCAGCCTTACCACCGGCCTGACGCGTCGCCGCCCGCACAGGGCCAGCACTGGTTCGACGCCTCGCCGCACAACCGCGCCCCCGAGCCCCCGCCGACGCCGCCCGCCCAACCCCTCCAGCCCTCCCAGCCCTCCCCGCCGCAGGAGCGACCGCGAAAGGAGATGTGGAGCCCTTACGACGAGGGCCCCCGCTCACGCCGCCCGATCTTCATCGCGCTCGGAGCGCTCGCCGCGCTGATCGCCGGAGGCATCGGCCTGGCCGTACTGGCCAACTCCGACCCCGCCCCGCTGCCCGGGACGGCGACTCCCTCGGCCAAGGCCCCTCTCATGCCGCCCGCCAACATCGCGAAAGGCAAGTTCGGCCTCGCCTCCTCCCGCGCGACCGACCCGTACGCACTCACCCTGAACGAGGTGTTCAAGCACAAGAAGGTACGGATCGGCAAGCAGAACTACCTGATGACCACGCGCAGGACGGACAGGAAGTGCGGCAACGCCGTGGTGGGGGAAAAGCTGCAGAAGGCCCTCAGCGCCGCCAAGTGCACACAGCTCCTGCGCGCCAGCTTCCGCGACGCCTCGGGGAAGATCATCGGAACCGTGGGGGTCGCCAACCTCAAGACGTCCGCGGGGGCGACCAAAGTCGTCTCGGCCGGCACGGGCAAGGAGCGGGAGGAGTACATCAAACCGCTTCCAGGTAAGGATAAGGTCACCAAACTTCTTGGAACCGGCGAGGCATTCGTTGGTGAGTGGCGCCACGGGCACTACGTGGTAATGGTCTGGTTCCAGTACAAAGACGGGCACCTGCCGAAGAAGAACGAGGTCAAGCAACTGAACCAGGCCGCCTTCGGAGCGGCGGACGCGACGGTCACCCCCGCACTGGAGTCGCGTTCACTGACCGGAAAACGCCCCTGAGCATGACCCCCATACCACTGCTTTCAGGCATGAATCCGGCAGACGATACAGCCATACCCGCATGACGATCTTCAGCTGTCGCTAGGCTGCCGCGTATGCGTGGCCAGGAATCCGGGTCCGAGCACCAACATGAAGCCGAGGGTTCGGCGGCACCGGCGACGCCGCCGCCGAGTTTCGGCCAGCCCTCGCCCCATGCGCCGCGGGCCCCTGTCACCGACCCTGTCACAGGTGACGAGCAGCCCCACAGCCCTTCCGCGTGGCCGAAGACGGATCCGGGGGCGGCTCAGCCATGGACGGTCCCCGGCGACGACGGAGCCCCCTACGACTGGTACGCCCAGCCTGAGGACGGCCCGCCGCTGTCCACCGCGCCCATCGTGCCGGGAGCACCGCTCTGGCAGCCGCCTCCGGCCTTCACCGCGGCCGCCGCGGGAATGCAGGTCTGGCCATCGTCCGGGCAGGAGACCCCATGGCCCGCCGCGACCGGCGAGCCGGTGTGGACGGACCCCGAGGAGGCGCCCGCCCGCCCGGGAGAACCCGGCGACGTCGCCGTCTGGCCGCCGGACGCCGCCTTCCAGGAGGGCGTCGGCGAGAGCGAGAAAACGGTCAGCGCCCGCACCGCCTCGCCCCCGCAGGCTCCCCTCGCCCACCGGGAGACGCCGCTCCAGGCTCCGGCCCCCGCCCAGGCGGGCCCCCAGGACGGCGACCGGTCCGTGCCGACGGCTCAGCCCCCCGTGCCCGTGCCCGTCGCGCAACCCGTGACAGCCGCGCCGGAGCCGATCTCGCAGCTGCCCCCACCCGCCGCCGAACAGACCGTCCCCGCCCGGACACCTCCCCAGGCGGCCCCCGCCGGCCCGCCCCCGTCCTTCCCCCCCGCGGACCAGGTCACCCCGCCCAGCGGTGTTCCGGCGATCGCCCCGCGGTCCCCGCTTCCCACGTTCCCTCCCCTGCCGGTGGCGTCCTCAGCCGTGAGCGGGCCGCCCGTCCCCCCGAGTGACCCGGCGATGACGCGCGGGGCGTTCACCCCACTCTCCGCGTTCACCCCCGAGCCCCCGCCCGCCCTTCCCCCACCGGCCCGCAGCAGGGCCGGCACGACGCTGCTCGCGGCCGTGGTCGCGGTCGTGATGGTCGGCATCGGCATCGGAGCCTTCTTCGCCTACCAGTCCTTCAGTGCCAAGCAGGAGGCGAACGCGACGGATCCGATCCCCGGTTCGGGAAAGATCGACCCCACCGACGAACTCGACATCACCAGTGAGCCCGAGCCGATCAACACCACGATGCTCAACTCCGAGAGGACCGATCCGGGAAAGATGACGGTGGCCGACACCTTCGTCAAGAAGGTGTCCGTGGCCGGGGCGACGTTCACCCGGGTCAAGACCAACGTCACCGAGCAGTGCCAGAAGGCCGCGACCGGCAGGTTCGCCAGCACCCTGCGCAGCCAGGAGTGCCGCCGGGTGCTGCGGGCGACGTACGTGGACAGCAAGCGCAGATACGCCGTGACCACCGGGATCGCCGTGCTGCCCACCCGCGAGTCCGCGGTCGCCTCCGACCAGGCCAAGAACCTGGAGAGCAACCTCTGGTTCCGTGGCCTGCCCTCGGCCGCCGGCACGGGAGGCGAGCGGGTGCACATCGCGGGCGGCTACGCGGCCGGGATGGTGTGGGGTCGCTACATCGTGTTCAGCTACGCCACCTACAGCGACGGCCACACGCCGACGGCCAAGGAGAAGGCGCTGGGCAAGGTCAGCGGCGCCTTCCGCGACCAGACCGCGAAGGTCGTGGAGCGTCGCGTCACGAACTGAGCGTGCGCACCCGGCGGGTCTCCGCGGCCCGCCGGGCGAGTTCCTCGGCGCCGGGGTAGCGCACCTCCTCAAGACAGAGCCCGTGCGCGGGCGCGACATGCACCCCCGAGTCCCGTACGGCCTGCGCCAGCACCCCTTTCGGCCACTCGACCGCGAGCCTGCCCTCACCGACGGGCAGCAGCGACCCGACGAGCGCCCGGACCATGGAGTGGCAGAAGGCGTCGGCCACGACCGTCGCCACGACGAGCCCGTCCTCGCGGACCCAGTCGAGCCGCTGTAGCTCACGGATCGTGGTCGCACCCTCACGCCTCTTGCAGAACGCGGCGAAGTCGTGCTCACCGAGGAGACCGGCGGCGGCCGCGTTGAGCCTGTCCACGTCCAGGGGCCGGCTGTACCAGACGACCTCCCGACGGCGGAGCGGGTCGACCCCGCCCGGGGCGTCGGAGATCCGGTAGGCGTATCGCCTTGACAGTGCCGAGAACCGCGCGTCAAAGCCTTCAGGAGCCACCGTGGCGAGATGTACACGTATATCCGGGGGGAGGACTCCGGCGAGCCTCCTGCGCATGGCAGAGAGCCTCTCGTCGAGTTTCTCCACCGATCCGGGCTCCTGGCCCGCGGGCGCCCCACGGTGGTTGCGGCCGTCCAGCGCGCCGAGCGCGTCGGCGTCCAGGTCGACATGGGCCACCTGGCCGCGGGCGTGCACACCCGCGTCGGTCCGCCCCGCCACGGTCAGTGCCGGAGGCTCGGGAAGCCGGAGGATCCTGCCGAGCGCCTCCTCGATCTCCCCCTGGACCGTACGCCGTCCCGGCTGCCTGGCCCAGCCGGAGAAATCGGTGCCGTCATAGGCGAGATCCAGCCTCAGCCGTACCACGATGCTCCTCTCGAAAGACTCTCGGAGAACGGAAAGAGCCCGGCATCCCGGTGGAGGGAGTGCCGGGCCCGTTCACGGGGCCTGAAAGATCAGGCGTTGTCCTTCTTGGCCTCGGTCTCCTCGGCGGGAGCCTCGGTCGCCTCAGCGGCCTTCGGCTCCTCGGCGCCCTCGACCTCGGTCTCCTCGACCTCGGTCTCCTCGACCTTGGCCTCCTCCACCTTGGCCTCCTCCACCTTGGCCTCCTCCACCTTGGCCTCCTCCACCTTGGTCTCCTCGACCTTGGCGGCCGGGGCGGCCTTGGCCTGGCCGACGCGAACCGTGTTCAGCGGCTCGGACACCAGCTCGATCACGGCCATCGGGGCGGCGTCGCCCTTGCGAAGCCCGATCTTGGTAATCCGGGTGTAGCCGCCGGGACGCTCGGCGAAGGTCGAGGCGATCTCGGTGAAGAGGTGGTGGACGACGCCCTTGTCCCGGACGACGGTCAGCACCTGGCGACGGTTGTGCATGTCGCCCTTCTTCGCCTTGGTGATCAGCTTCTCCGCCAGCGGGCGCAGACGCTTCGCCTTGGCCTCGGTGGTCTTGATCCGGCCGTGCTGGAACAGCTGGGTGGCGAGGTTCGCCAGGATCAGCCGCTCGTGGGCCGGGCTGCCACCGAGACGGGCACCCTTGGTGGGCCTAGGCATAACGTTCTCCTTGGGAGTAAACCCGCCCCGGCCGTACGAGGTACCGGGGTCGGGCCGGGGAGTCGCTCACGATCCCCGTCACAGAAAAATCAGTACTGCTCGGTCTCGACGTAGGCGCTGTCGTCGTCGTCGTAGCCGCCACCGGCCACCGCGCTCGGGTCGAACCCGGGCGGGGAGTCCTTGAGCGCGAGCGTCATCTCGTGCAGCTTCTGCTTGACCTCTTCGATGGACTTCGCACCGAAATTCCTTATATCGAGGAGGTCCTGCTCGCTGCGCGCCACGAGCTCACCCACGGTGTGGATGCCCTCGCGCTTGAGACAGTTGTAGGAGCGGACCGTGAGGTTCAGCTCCTCGATCGGCAGCGCCAGGTCGGCGGCCAGGGCCGCGTCCGTCGGCGACGGGCCGATGTCGATGCCCTCGGCCTCGACGTTCAGCTCGCGGGCGAGGCCGAACAGCTCGACGAGGGTCTTGCCCGCGGAGGCCACCGCGTCGCGGGGCTTCATGCACGGCTTGGTCTCGACGTCCAGGATCAGACGGTCGAAGTCGGTGCGCTGCTCGACACGGGTCGCCTCGACCTTGTAGGTGACCTTGAGCACCGGGGAGTAGATGGAGTCGATCGGGATGCGACCGATCTCCTGGCCCGGCTGCTTGTTCTGCGCGGCGGAGACGTAACCGCGACCGCGCTCGACGGTCAGCTCCATCTCCAGCTTCGCCTTGCCGTTCAGGGTGGCGATGCGCAGCTCGGGGTTGTGCACCTCGACACCGGCCGGAGGCGCGATGTCGGCGGCGGTGACGTCACCGGGGCCCTGCTTGCGCAGGTACATCACCACCGGCTCGTCGTGCTCGGAGGAGACGACCAGGTCCTTGAGGTTCAGGATGATGTCGGTGACATCCTCCTTGACACCCGGCACGGTGGTGAACTCGTGCAGCACGCCCTCGATGCGGATGCTGGTCACCGCCGCGCCCGGGATGGACGACAGCAGCGTGCGCCGCAGCGAGTTGCCGATGGTGTAGCCGAAACCCGGCTCCAGCGGCTCGATGATGAACTTGGACCGGGTCTCCTCGAGTGACTCCTCGAGGAGGGAGGGACGCTGAGCGATCAGCATGTGAAATCTCCCTTGCATGACGGCGCCCGCTATTTGACGCCGCTCGAACAACAGCATAGGTGCCGTGCGGCAGATCGCCGCACGGCACCTGAGGAGCCGCTACTTGGAGTAGAGCTCGACGATCAACTGCTCCTGGACCTGGGTGTCGATCTGCTGACGGACCGGGAGCTGGTGGACCAGGACGCGCAGCGCGTCCGGGACGACGCCGAGCCACGCCGGGTACGTCTTGTCACCGGCGGTGGCGCGGGCCACCTCGTAGGGCAGGAGGTTGCGCGACTTCTCGCGGACCTCGACGATGTCGTGCTCGCGCACCCGGTACGACGGGATGTCGACCTTCTTGCCGTTCACCAGGATGTGGCCGTGACGGACCTGCTGGCGGGCGGCGTCGCGCGACTCGGCGAAACCGGCGCGATAGACCACGTTGTCGAGACGGCTCTCCAGGATCTGGAGGAGGTTCTCACCGGTCTTGCCGGTCTTGCGGTTGGCTTCCTCGTAGTAGTTGTGGAACTGCTTCTCGAGGACGCCGTAGATGCGGCGGGTCTTCTGCTTCTCACGAAGCTGGAGCTGGTACTCAGACTCCTTGGGACGGCCGCGGCCGTGCTCACCCGGCGGGTAAGGACGGATCTCGATGGGGCACTTCGCGGACTCGCACTTCTTGCCCTTGAGGAAGAGCTTGGTCTTCTCCCTACGGCAGAGCTTGCAGTCCGCACCCGTGTAACGAGCCATTTTCTATCTTCTCCTGGGCTCAGACGCGACGGCGCTTAGGCGGACGGCAGCCGTTGTGCGGCACGGGGGTGACGTCCTGGATGGATCCGACCTCAAGACCCGTCGCCTGCAGCGAGCGGATCGCGGTCTCACGACCGGAGCCGGGGCCCTTGACGAAGACGTCGACCTTGCGCATGCCGTGCTCCATGGCGCGGCGGGCGGCGTTCTCCGCGGCCATCTGCGCGGCGAACGGGGTGGACTTGCGAGAGCCCTTGAACCCGACGTGGCCGGCACTGGCCCAGGAGATCACGTTCCCACTCGGGTCGGTGATCGAAACGATCGTGTTGTTGAACGTGCTCTTGATGTGGGCGTGCCCGTGAGCGACGTTCTTCTTTTCCTTGCGGCGCACCTTCTTCGGTGCACCCTGGCGGCTCTTAGGAGGCATTCTTTGCCTTCACTCCTGAGGTCTTCGGTCCTGCGGCTACGCGGACTACTTCTTACCGGGCTTCTTCTTACCGGCCACGGTCTTCTTCTTGCCCTTACGGGTGCGTGCGTTGGTCTGCGTGCGCTGACCGTGCACGGGAAGGCCACGGCGGTGCCGGATGCCCTGGTAGCACTGAATCTCGATCTTGCGACGGATGTCGGCCTGAACTTCGCGACGGAGGTCACCCTCGATCTTGTAGTTCGCCTCGATGTAGTCGCGCAGCGGGACGAGTTCCTCGTCCGTGAGCTGGTGAACGCGGAGGTCGCCGTTCACACCGGTGGCCTTGAGGGTTTCGAGCGCGCGCGTGCGGCCGATCCCGAAAATGTAGGTGAGAGCGATCTCCAGCCGCTTGTCGCGGGGGAGGTCGACGCCAACCAGGCGAGCCATGGTCGGGCATTCTCCTTCGTTGTGGCGGAGGTCCTACGCCTCACTTCCCCTCCCCATGCCCGGGGTGAGGGCCCCGGCCTCCGACCGGGGGTCTCCTGCGGGGTACGGCGCGAGCCGCCGACGCAGGTGTGAAACGCGATTACCTTGAAAACCCCACATGTGCCGAGCCCTCCTCTTAGGAGCGGACTCTCGTGGGGCCTGTTGGAACGACTAGCCCTGGCGCTGCTTGTGGCGCAGGTTGTCGCAGATCACCATGACGCGACCGTGCCGGCGAATCACCTTGCACTTGTCACAGATCTTCTTGACGCTCGGCTTGACCTTCATAGTCCTATTCGTCCCTCAGACGCTTACTTGTATCGGTAGACGATCCGCCCACGACTGAGGTCGTAGGGGCTCAGTTCGACGACAACCCTGTCGTCAGGAAGGATCCGGATGTAGTGCATCCGCATCCGCCCGCTGATGTGGGCCAGGACCTTATGGCCGTTATCGAGTTGCACCCTGAACATCGCGTTCGGGAGCGACTCAACCACAGTGCCCTCGATCTCGATGGCGCCGTCTTTCTTGGCCATGTCCCTCGCGTTTCACTGATCGGTCGTCTGAGGCTTCGGAACACTAAGCAGCCGCGACCCAGCGCTTCGATGAGAGCGGCGGTTGCGACACCGCCGACGCGCAATGGTCATAGTGAACCGAAGAAGGAGTGTACGGCACCGGGCGAGGAAATGCGAAACACACGGCCGGCACCTTGACACAACCGCTACAAAGGATACCGCAGATCCCTGAAGGGATGGACGGCACGGCTCGACGCGCGAATGCCCGTGGCCTCATTGTGGCATGTCCAGCCTGGTCAGACCAGCACTCCGGCGGCCCGGTCAGGCCGGATCTCCCAGCGGACCGCCCCGGTCGAGGCCATCCGGAGTCCCACCTGAATCCCGAGGCGGCCCACGCCACAGGCCGGCATCCGACGACCCGGTATCCGCCGTGGCCCTTCCCCCACTCCTCAGGACGGCTTCTCGTCCTCCTCCGGCCCGGCGAGGAAGGTCGTCACCAGCAACACCACACCCCACGGGCCCATGATCCACAGCGGCCACGCGTAGGGGAAGTCGAAGCCGTTTGTCACCCCGATGATGAGCCAGATCATCCAGTTGACACCACTGACCGTCGCCCAGACGCCCCAGGCGGCCGCCAGCCCCTTGTTCTGCCCCTTACCCTGCCCGGGCTTCCTGGCCCGCTCAGGGGAGCGGGAGGGGGTCTCTGGAAGCCGGCGCAGGTCGACCTCGGGAAGGTCGGAGGTGAGGACGGCGAGTTCGCCGTAGGTCTTGCTGGTGTAGAGCTGTTCGAGGCGCTCGTCGAACTCCTCGGTGGTCAGGCGCCCCTGCGCGTAGTGCTCCCGCAGGACCGAGGCGACCTTGTCGCGGTCCCCATCGGAAGCTCGCATCTCCGGACCAGCCGCCATATCAACCACATCCGCTCAGCTGCGGGCCTGATCTAGCCCGCGTCTCCCAACAAGTCGGCAAGCCGCTCTTTTCCCCCGTCAAGTGCGGTCAACACCCAAGGTCCATTATGTGTCACGGCGACGCTGTGTTCGAAGTGTGCCGAGGCCTTCCCGTCGATCGTGACCACGGTCCAGTCGTCGGCCAGCACCTTGGTCCTGTCCGTCCCCAGGTTGACCATCGGTTCGATGGCGAAGCACATGCCCGGCTCGAAACGCGGGCCACGACCCGGTTTGCCGTGATTGGCCACCCACGGGTCCATGTGCATCTCGGTGCCGATGCCGTGCCCGCCGTACTCCTGCGGGATGCCGTAGCGCCCCTGGGAGCGGACGTACTTCTCCACCTCGTGGCCGATATCGGACAGGTGGCGGCCCGCGGTGAGCGCGGCGATGCCCCGCCACATCGCCTCCTCGGTGACCCGCATCAGCTCGGTCAGCTTGGGATCCACCTCGCCGATCGGGACCGTGATGGCCGAGTCGCCGTGCCAGCCGTCCAGGATGGCACCGCAGTCGATCGAGATGACATCGCCCTCCCGCAGCGCGCGGCGGTCGTTCGGGATGCCGTGGACCACCTCGTGGTTGACCGACGCGCAGATGGTCGCCGGGAAGCCCTGGTAGCCCTTGAAGGAGGGGATCGCCCCCTCACCCCTGATGGCCTTCTCCGCGATCGCGTCGAGGTCCATGGGCGTCATGCCCGGCTGGACGCTCTCCCGCAGCAACTGCAGGGTACGGCCGACCACCAGGCCCGCCGCCCGCATCTTCTCCAGTTGCTCGGGCGTCTTCATCTGGATTCCGTGTTTGTTCTTCTTGAACACGTGCGCACCCCCTGGGGTGGTTCAACGGGCGGTCCGGAAGCTCAATTCCCCAGATTCTGCCCTAAATGACAGCACGCCACCCATGGCTTCCCATGGATGGCGTGCAAGGCACATATCGCTTCGCTAGCCGATGAAAGGGTTCAGTGCCTCCATAGCGCGCTGAGTGATCTCTTCCACCGGACCGGTGGCATCGACGCCGACCAGGATGCCCTCGTCCGCGTAGAAGGAGACCAGGGGCGCGGTCTGCTCCTGGTAGACCTCCAGGCGGTGCCTGACGGTCTCCTCCTTGTCGTCGTCCCGCTGGTACAGCCGCCCCTGGCAGGCGTCGCAGATGTCGTCCTTCTTGTCATCGAAGTCGACGTGCCAGATACGACCGCACTGGCCACAGGTGCGGCGCCCGGCGAGCCTGCGGACGACCTCCTCGTCGTCGACCACGAGCTCCAGGACGATGTCCAGACCCGCTCCGAACTCGGCGAGGATCTTCTTCAGGATCTCGGCCTGAGGCACGTTCCTGGGGAAGCCGTCGAGCAGGAAACCATCCTGCGCGTCTTTCTCAGCGAGTCGGTCGCGGACCATCGCGATGGTGACCTCATCGGGTACGAGGTCACCGCGGTCCATGTATTCCTTGGCAAGCTTGCCGAGCTCCGTACCGCCCGAGACATTGGCACGGAAGATGTCACCTGTCGAAATCTTCGGGATCGACAGGTTCGACGCAACGAACTGGGCCTGTGTCCCCTTACCCGCTCCGGGGGGCCCGACCAGGACGAGGCGCACTACTTCAGGAAGCCTTCATAGTTGCGCTGCTGTAGCTGGCTTTCGATCTGCTTCACGGTGTCAAGGCCGACACCAACCATGATCAGAATGCTCGTCCCTCCGAACGGGAAGTTCTGACTCGCACCGACGAGCGCCAGCGCGACGATCGGCACCATGGAGATCAGGCCCAGATACAACGCGCCAGGAGCGGTGAGTCGCGTGAGCACATAGTTCAAGTACTCAGCCGTCGGGCGCCCCGGGCGGATGCCCGGGATGAAACCACCGTACTTCTTCATGTTGTCGGCGACTTCAACGGGGTTGAAGGTAATCGACACGTAGAAGTACGTGAAGAACACAATAAGCAGGAAGAAGGTGATCATGTACGTCGGGGTGGTCCCTGCGCCGCCGAACTCCTGCGAGATCCACTGGATGATCTGGTTCGGCTCTTCCTGGCTGTTCGTGAAGAGCGTCGTGATCAGCTGCGGAAGGTAGAGCAGCGAGGAGGCGAAGATGACCGGGATGATGCCGGCCTGGTTGACCTTCAGCGGGATGTAGGTCGACGTCCCGCCGTACATCCGACGGCCGACCATGCGCTTGGCGTACTGCACCGGGATCCGGCGCTGGGCCTGCTCCACCATCACGACCAGGGCGATCATCGCGATACCGACGACGACGACCACGGCGAAGACGAAGCCGCCCTTCTGCCTGGCGATGTTCATCAGCTCGGACGGGAAGACGGCGATGACCTGCGTGAAGATCAGGATGGACATGCCGTTGCCGATGCCCCGGTCGGTGACGAGCTCGCCCAGCCACATGACGACGGCGGTACCGGCGGTCATGGTCAGCACCATCGTGACGATGGCGAAGACGTTGTCCTTGTCGAGGAGGATCTCCTCGCGGCACTGCGGGAACAGCTGACCGCCGCGGGCCAGAGCCACGAAGGCGGTCGACTGCAGGATGGCCAGCCCGACAGTCAGGTAACGCGTGTACTGTGTGATCTTGGTCTGTCCGGCCTGCCCCTCCTTCTTGAGGGCCTCCAGGCGCGGAATGACCACGACGAGCAGCTGGAGAATGATGCTCGCGGTGATGTACGGCATGATGCCGAGGGCGAACACTGAAAGTTTCAGGAGGGCGCCGCCGCTGAACAGCTGCACCATTCCGTAGATGTTGCCCGCGTCCCCCGCCTGCGCCTGGGTGAGACAACGGCTGATGTTCTCGGTATGCACACCCGGAGTCGGCAGGACCGACCCAAGTCGGAACAGCGCGATGATGCCCAAGGTGAAGAGCAACTTCTTACGCAGGTCCGGCGTACGGAACGCTCGGGTAAATGCGGTCAGCACGGTCCCTCCTGCGCGCCTGAAAGGCGAGGTCGGTCAGCGATGGTGCGGGGGTGTTCCATCTTTGCCATATCCAGTCAATGAGCCCAAGGAAATGAGTCGAGGCCCACTGTCCAGCGAACTCTAACGCACTACGGGCGCGGGAGCCCATTACGAGCCCCCGCGCCGCGTGATGACGCCTACAGCTCGGAGACGGAGCCCCCGGCAGCAGCGATCTTCTCCTTGGCACTGGCGGAGAAGGCGTGCGCCTCCACGTTCAACGCCACGGAGATGTCACCGGTTCCCAGAACCTTGACGAGCTGGTTCTTGCGAACCGCACCCTTGGCGATCAGTGCCTCGACGGTGACGTCGCCACCCTCGGGGAACAGCTCGCCAAGCCTGTCAAGGTTGACGACCTGGTAGGTCGTCTTGAACAGGGCGTTGGAGAAGCCCTTGAACTTGGGCAGGCGCCGCTGCAGCGGAACCTGACCACCCTCGAAGCCGAGCGGAACCTTGTTCCTGGCCCTCGTGCCCTTGGTGCCACGACCCGCGGTCTTGCCCTTGGACGCCTCGCCGCGGCCCTTGCGGACCTTCGACTTGTTGGCGCCGGGGGCCGGACGCAGGTGGTGGATGCGGAGCGGAGTGTTCTCTGCCATGTCTAGTCGACCTCTTCCACGGTGACGAGGTGCGTCACCACGGAGACCATGCCGCGGATCTCCGGGCGGTCCTCCTTGACGACGACGTCGCCGATTCGCTTAAGACCGAGCGAGCGCAGCGAGTCACGCTGCTTCTGCTTGCCACCGATCTTCGAGCGGACCTGGGTAATCTTCAGGCGTGCCATGGGCTAGCTCACCGCCTTCGCCGCCGCGGCCTCCGCGAGACCCTCGGCGCGAGCCTTGAGCATCGCCTTGGGGGCGACGTCCTCGAGCGGCAGGCCACGGCGGGCCGCGATCTCCTCGGGGCGGCTGAGGCCCTTCAGAGCGGCCACGGTGGCGTGCACGATGTTGATCGGGTTGTCCGAGCCGAGCGACTTGGACAGCACGTCGTGGATGCCCGCGCACTCCAGCACGGCGCGCACCGGACCACCGGCGATGACACCGGTACCGGGCGACGCCGGACGCAGGAAGACGACGCCGGCGGCCTCTTCGCCCTGCACGATGTGCGGGATGGTGCCCTGGATACGGGGCACCTTGAAGAAGTGCTTCTTGGCCTCTTCGACACCCTTGGCGATCGCCGCGGGCACTTCCTTGGCCTTGCCGTAGCCGACACCGACCATGCCGTTGCCGTCACCGACGATGACGAGGGCGGTGAAGCTGAAGCGACGACCACCCTTCACGACCTTGGCCACTCGGTTGATCTTCACAACGCGCTCGATGTACGAGACGCCCTTGTCAGCGTTGCCACCGCGGCGGTCGTCACGACGACCGTCACGCCGCTCGCCACCGGCGGCGCCACCGCGACGCGGAGCTCCAGCCATTAGTGGTTCCTCTTCTCATTCGTAAGACGGGCCATCGGTTGCGCTCTGGTGAAAGGAGTCATCAGAACTCCAGTCCACCTTCGCGGGCGCTGTCCGCGAGAGCCGCGATGCGGCCCGCGTAGCGGTTGCCACCCCGGTCGAACACGACCGCGGTGATCCCGGCTGCCTTGGCCCGCTGAGCGAGAAGCTCGCCGACCTGCTTGGCCTTGTCGGTCTTGGCGCCCTCGGCCGAGCGCAGGGAGGCGTCCATGGTGGAGGCGCTCACCAGCGTGTGGCCCTGGGCGTCGTCGACGATCTGCACGAAGAGGTGCCTCGTGGAGCGGTTGACGACCAGGCGCGGACGCATGGCCGTGCCGACCACCTTCTTGCGGACTCGGCCGTGGCGGCGGGCCCGCGAGACGGCGCGGGCGGCCGTGTGCTTGCCGAACGCAGTCTTGCCAGCCATGCCTACTTACCAGCCTTTCCGACCTTGCGGCGGATAACTTCACCCTGGTAGCGCACGCCCTTGCCCTTGTACGGGTCGGGCTTGCGCAGCTTGCGGATGTTCGCGGCGATCTCGCCGACCTTCTGCTTGTCGATGCCGTCCACATGGAACAGCGTCGGCTTCTCGACGCGGAAGGTGACACCCTCGGGGGCGTCGACGATCACCGGGTGGCTGAAGCCGAGAGCGAACTCAAGCTGAGTCGGGCTCTTGGCCTGCACGCGGTAACCGACGCCCACGATCTCCAGGGACTTCGAGTACCCCTGGGTCACACCGGTCACCATGTTGGCGACCAGGGTGCGGGACAGACCGTGCAGCGCACGGACCTTGTTCTCGTCGTTGGGGCGGCTGACGGAGAGAGTTCCGTCATCACCCTTGGCGATCGCGATGGGTTCCGCGACCGTAAGCGAAAGCGTGCCCTTGGGGCCCTTGACCGTGACGTCCCGGCCGTCGATGGCGACGTCCACTCCGTTCGGTACGGGGATGGGCAGCCGTCCGATTCTTGACATGCTGTTCGTTCTCCCCTCTACCAAACGAAGGCGAGGACTTCCCCGCCCACTCCACGCTTGCCGGCCTGCTTGTCCGTCATGAGACCGCCGGACGTCGAAATGATCGCGACGCCCAGTCCGCCCAGGACTCGGGGCAGGTTGTCCTTCTTTGCATAGACCCGCAGGCCGGGCTTGGAAACCCGTCGCAGGCCCGCGAGCGACCGCTCACGGCTCGGCCCGAACTTCAGCTCCACCACGAGGTTCTTTCCGACCTTGGCGTCTTCGACGGTCCAGGCCTGGATGTAACCCTCCTGCTGGAGGATCTCGGCGATGTGCGCCTTGATCTTCGAGTACGGCATCGCCACGCTGTCGTGGTACGCCGAGTTCGCGTTTCGCAGACGCGTCAACATGTCTGCGATCGGGTCGGTCATCGTCATGGCCGGTGGCCTTCCTCACCACGGTTTCCACTGGGGACCTTCGGTGCGGTCATGGGCGCCTGTAGTCGGCGCCCGGTGAATACGAACTTCTATGTGTGGCCGGTGCCACGCGCGGACCCGCGATGATCACGGGGCCGCGCGGACGGCTACCAGCTCGACTTGGTGATGCCGGGCAGCTCGCCCCGGTGCGCCATCTCGCGGAAGCAGATGCGGCACAGGCCGAACTTCCGGTAGACGGCGCGGGGACGACCACAGCGCGAGCACCGAGTGTACGCCCGGACCTCGAACTTGGCCTTGCGAGCAGCCTTGACCTTGAGCGACGTCTTCGCCATGATCAGGCCTCCTTGAACGGGAAGCCGAGGTGCTTCAGCAGCGCCCGGCCCTGGTCGTCGGTCTTAGCGGTGGTCACGACCGTGATGTCCATACCACGCTGGCGGTCGACCTTGTCCTGGTCGATCTCGTGGAACATGACCTGCTCGGTGAGACCGAAGGTGTAGTTCCCGTTGCCGTCGAACTGCTTGGGCGACAGGCCGCGGAAGTCACGGATGCGGGGCAGCGCCAGCGAGAGCAGCCGGTCGAGGAACTCCCACATGCGGTCGCCACGGAGCGTGACGTGCGCGCCGATCGGCATGCCCTCGCGCAGCTTGAACTGGGCGATGGACTTGCGGGCGCGGACGACCGCCGGCTTCTGGCCGGTGATCACCGTGAGGTCGCGGACGGCGCCTTCGATGAGCTTCGAGTCACGCGCGGCCTCGCCGACGCCCATGTTCACCTTGATCTTGGTGATGGTGGGCACCAGCATGATGTTCTCGAACCCGAACTGCTCGTTCAGCTTCGCGATGATCTCTTCGCGGTAGCGCTGCTTGAGGCGCGGGAGGGTCCGCTCTTCAGTGTTCGCGGTCATCAGTTGTCCTCACCCGTCTCCTCGGAAGCAGCCTTGGCCGACTCCTTCTTGGCGGGCTTGTCGTCATCCTTGAGCTTCTTGACGTTGCTCACGTGGATGGGAGCCTCCATGGTCTGCACGCCGCCGGTCTTGGCGCCACGCGGACCCTGGTTGGTCTCCTTGGAGTGCTTCTTGACCATGTTGACGCCCTCGACCACCACGCGCTCGTCGCGCGGGTGGGCGGCGATCACCCGGCCCTTGGCACCCTTGTCCTTACCGGCGATGACCAGTACGAGGTCACCCTTTTTCACATGCAGCTTCGGCATTACAACACCTCCGGCGCGAGCGAGATGATCCGCATGAACTTCTTGTCACGCAGCTCACGACCAACGGGACCGAAGATGCGAGTGCCCCGGGGGTCGCCGCTGTCCTTGATGATGACGGCGGCGTTCTCGTCGAAGCGGATGTAGGAGCCGTCGGGCCGGCGGCGCTCCTTGACAGTGCGGACGATGACGGCCTTGACCACATCGCCCTTCTTCACGGTGCCGCCCGGGATGGCGTCCTTGACCGTGGCGACGATGATGTCGCCGATTCCCGCGTAGCGCCGGCCCGAGCCACCGAGCACACGGATGCAAAGGACTTCCTTCGCACCGGTGTTGTCGGCGACCTTGAGCCGCGACTCCTGCTGGATCACTTGTACTCCTGTTTGTCTCGCTGGTTCTCACCCGTGGGTGAGCCTTGCGGAACCTGCTGGGTCTTTGTCCTCCGGCGACAGTCCTTGCGGGACCGCCGGCGCAGGCGGAGCGAAGATCGCTTCGCCCCCTTGGACGCCTTCGTGGGGGGTGACGGTGTCACCCCCCACGAGGCGCGTTAACTACTTGGCCTTCTCGAGGATCTCGATGACCCGCCAGCGCTTGCTGGCGGAGAGCGGCCGGGTCTCCATCAGGAGGACGCGGTCGCCGACACCACAGGTGTTGGCCTCGTCGTGCGCCTTGTACTTGGTCGTCCTGCGGATGACCTTGCCGTACAGGGGGTGCTTGACGCGGTCCTCGACAGCGACCACGACAGTCTTGTCCATCTTGTCGCTGACGACCAGACCCTCACGGGTCTTGCGGTAGTTCCGCGTCTCGGTCGTGGTTTCCGTGGCCTCAGCCATCAATCGACTCCTTCTCTACCGTGACGATTCCGAGCTCCCGCTCGCGCATCACCGTGTAGATACGGGCGATCTCGCGGCGAACGGCACGTAGCCGCCCGTGGCTCTCCAACTGGCCGGTCGCAGCCTGGAAGCGGAGGTTGAACAGCTCCTCCTTGGCTTCCTTCAGCTTCGTGACCAGGGTGTCCTGGTCTTCCACCCGCAGCTCACCGGCGGTCAGGCCCTTAGCCATCACGCCTCACCCACTTCACGCTTGACGAACCGGCACTTCATCGGCAGCTTGTGCATCGCACGCCGCAGGGCTTCGCGAGCCACCGGCTCGGCGACACCCGACAGCTCGAACATGATGCGGCCGGGCTTGACGTTGGCGATCCACCACTCCGGCGAACCCTTACCGGAACCCATACGGGTCTCGGCGGGCTTCTTGGTGAGGGGACGGTCCGGATAGATGTTGATCCAGACCTTTCCGCCACGCTTGATGTGACGGGTCATCGCGATACGAGCCGACTCGATCTGGCGGTTGGTCACGTAGGAGTGCTCAATCGCCTGGATGCCGAACTCGCCGAACACGACCCTGGTGCCGCCCTTGGCGGCGCCGTGGCGGTCGGGCCGGTGCTGCTTACGGTGCTTGACCCTGCGCGGGATCAGCATGGTCAGCTCCCTTCAGCACCCGGCTGCGCAGCCGGGCCGGTCTCGGGGGCAGCCTGGGAGGCCGCCTCGGTCCTGGGGGCGCGGTCGCCACGGCCGGCACCGGCACCACGACGGGCGCCACCGGCACCACGACGGGGACGGTCGCCGCCACCGGCACCGGGGCCGCGACGGTCGTCGCGGTCACGACGCTGGCCCGCACGAGCACCGGCGGCAGCCGCCTCGCGCTCGGCGCGGCTGGTCGGAGCCTCACCCTTGTAGATCCACACCTTCACGCCGATGCGGCCGAAGGTGGTACGGGCCTCGTACAGGCCGTAGTCGATGTCCGCACGGAGGGTGTGCAGGGGCACGCGGCCCTCGCGGTAGAACTCCGAACGGGACATCTCAGCGCCGCCAAGACGGCCGGAGCACTGCACCCGGATGCCCTTGGCACCGCTCTTCATCGCCGACTGCATCGCCTTGCGCATGGCACGGCGGAACGAGACACGGCTGGACAGCTGCTCGGCCACACCCTGAGCGACGAGCTGAGCGTCGATCTCAGGGTTCTTGACCTCGAGGATGTTCAGCTGGACCTGCTTCTTGGTCAGCTTCTCGAGGTCACCGCGGATCCGGTCCGCCTCGGCGCCGCGGCGGCCGATGACGATGCCCGGACGGGCGGTGTGAATGTCGACCTGAACCCGGTCGGTGGTCCGCTCGATCTCCACCTTGGAGATGCCGGCCCGCTCCATGCCCTTCTTGAGCATGCGGCGGATCGCCACATCCTCGGCAACGTACGACTTGTAGAGCTTGTCGGCATACCACCGGCTCTTGAAGTCGGTCGTGATGCCGAGGCGGAACCCGTGCGGGTTAACCTTCTGACCCACTAGCGGGTCCTCCCCTTCGGCTCGCGGGACTCCACGATCACGGTGATGTGGCTGGTCCGCTTGTTGATCCGATAGGCACGACCCTGAGCACGGGGACGAAACCGCTTCAGCGTCGGGCCCTCGTCGACCCAGGCACGGCTCACGAAGAGCGTGTCACGGTCGAGCTTGAAATTGTGCTCCGCGTTGGCAATGGCGCTCGACAGCACCTTGTACACGGTCTCGCTCGCCGACTGGGGAGCGAACTGCAGCACGGCCTGCGCCTCCGAAGCGGGCAGCCCGCGAATGAGGTCCACCACGCGGCGGGCCTTCATGGGCGTGTGGCGCGCGAACCGCGCCTGAGCCCTGGCTTCCATCGCTTACTCCTCTTACCTTCTGCTTCGTATCGGGCGAGTCCGTCGTGCCAGCTGACGATCGTCTCCGACCGTTCCCTGTTCGACGTCCTCTCCCTAAGGCGCTTATCGCCGGCTGCGGCGGTCTTCCTTGACGTGGCTGCGGAAGGTCCGCGTCGGCGCGAACTCGCCCAGCTTGTGACCGATCATCGACTCGGTGACGAACACCGGGACGTGCTTACGGCCGTCGTGAACGGCGATCGTGTGACCGAGCATGTCGGGCACGATCATGGAGCGCCGCGACCACGTCTTGATGACGTTTTTGGTGCCCTTCTCGTTCTGGACATCCACCTTCTTCTGAAGGTGATCGTCCACGAAGGGACCCTTCTTAAGGCTACGTGGCATTTTGGCTGCTCCTACCGCTTCTTCCGCTTGGTACGACGGCGGATGATCAGCCGGTCGCTGGCCTTGTTCGCCGCACGAGTACGCCCCTCGGGCTTGCCCTTGGGGTTGACGGGGTGACGACCGCCGGAGGTCTTACCCTCACCACCACCGTGCGGGTGGTCGACCGGGTTCATCGCGACACCGCGGACGGTGGGGCGCTTGCCCTTCCACCGCATACGTCCGGCCTTACCCCAGTTGATGTTGGCCTGCTCGGCGTTGCCGACCTGGCCGATGGAGGCCCGGCAGCGAACGTCGACCTGGCGCATCTCACCGGAGGGCATACGCAGCGTGGCGTACTGGCCCTCCTTGGCGAGGAGCTGAATCTGCGCGCCGGCGGACCGGCCCAGCTTGGCGCCACCGCCCGGACGGAGCTCCACCGCGTGGATGAAGGTACCGGTCGGGATGTTGCGCAGCGGGAGGCAGTTGCCCGGCTTGATGTCGGCCGTGGGGCCGTTCTCGATCTTGTCGCCCTGCTTGAGGCCGGTCGGGCAGAGGATGTAGCGCTTCTCCCCGTCGGCGTAGTGCAGCAGCGCGATACGGGAGGTGCGGTTCGGGTCGTACTCGATGTGAGCGACCTTGGCCGGGATCCCGTCCTTGTCGTGACGCCGGAAATCGATGATCCGGTAGGCGCGCTTGTGGCCACCGCCCTGGTGACGGGTGGTGACACGGCCGTGGACGTTACGGCCACCCTTGCTGTGCAGGGGTGCAAGCAGCGACTTCTCGGGCGTGCTGCGCGTGATCTCGGCAAAGTCCGAGACGCTGGCGCCGCGGCGACCCGGGGTCGTCGGCTTGAGTTTACGGATGCCCATCTTTTTCGTTCATCCTTCGTCGGTTAATCCGGTCGAACGCCCCTCACCTGGCGGTGAGGGGCTTTCTCCCTGTACTTACTGAGCGAGCGCGTCAGCCGATCTGGCCGAAGATGTCAATCCGGTCGCCTTCGACCAGGCTGACGATCGCCCGCTTGGTAGCCGGACGCTGGCCGTAGCCGAACCTGGTCCGCTTACGCTTGCCCTGGCGGTTGATGGTGTTGACGCTGGCCACCTTGACGCCGAAGATCTTCTCAACAGCGATCTTGACCTGCGTCTTGTTGGCCGTCTTCCGCACCAGGAACGTGTACTTGTTGTGCTCGTCGATCAGGCCGTAGCTCTTCTCGGAGACAACCGGCTTGATGATGATGTCGCGCGGGTCGGCGATCTTCTCCATCAGGCGTCTTCCTTCCCGCTCTTGCTCAGACGCGCGACGACCTGGTCGTACGCCGCCTGAGTGAAAACGACGTCGTCGTGGCAGAGCACGTCGTAGGTGTTGAGCTGCCCGGCGTCCAGCAGGTGGACCTCGGGAGCGTTGCGCAGGCTCAGCCAGCTGAGCTCGTCACCCTCGTCGACGACGACCAGGACGCTACGGGCCTTGGTGATCCTGCGAAGCGACTCAAGAGCCGCCTTGGTCTTCGGGGTCTCCCCCGTGACCAGACCGCTGACCACGTGAACGCGGCCGCCGGTCGCCCTGTCGGACAGGGCCCCGCGCAGGGCGGCGGCCTTCATCTTCTTGGGAGTCTTCTGCGAGTAGTCCCGCGGAACCGGGCCGTGGACGGTGCCACCGCCGGTGAACTGCGGAGCGCGGGTCGAGCCCTGACGGGCGCGGCCGGTGCCCTTCTGGCGGTACGGCTTCTTGCCGCCGCCACTGACCTCACCACGGGTCTTGGCCTTGTGGGTGCCCTGCCGGCGAGCGGCGAGCTGGGCCACGACGACCTGGTGGATCAGCGGAATGTTGACCTTCGTGCCGAAGATGTCCTCCGGCAGGTCGACGGTCCCGGCCTTGTCGCCGCTCACGTCGAGGACGTCAATGGTGCTCACTTGGCAGCCCCCTTCTTGGCGGCGGTGCGGACCAGAACCAGGCTGCCGTTGGCGCCGGGGATCGCACCCTTGATCAGGATGAGGCCCTTCTCGGCGTCCACGGCGTGAACCTTGAGGCTCTGGACGGTCGTGCGGACGTTGCCCATCCGGCCGGCCATGCGCACGCCCTTGAAAACGCGGCCCGGGGTGGCGCAGCCACCGATGGAACCCGGCGAGCGGTGCTTGCGCTGCGTACCGTGCGAGGCACCCAGGCCCTTGAAGCCGTGACGCTTCATGACACCCGCGTACCCCTTGCCCTTGCTCTTGCCCGTCACATCGACGTACTGGCCGGCCTCGAAGGTGTCGGCCGAGAGCTCCTGGCCCAGGGTGTACTCGCTCACGTCGTCAGTGCGGATCTCCGCGAAGTAACGGCGCGGGGTGATGTCGTGCTTGCGCAGGTAGTCGCCGAGCGGCTTGTTGACCTTCCGCGGGTCGACCTGCCCGAAGCCCAGCTGGACGGCGGTGTAGCCGTCCTTCTCAGCGGTGCGGACGCGGGTCACGACGCACGGACCAGCCTCGACGACGGTCACCGGGACCATCCGGTTGTCCGCGTCGAAGACCTGGGTCATGCCGAGCTTCTTGCCCAGGACGCCCTTGATCTGCTTAGCCATGTCAGTGCGTTCCCTCAGAGCTTGATCGAGATGTCAACGCCGGCGGGAAGGTCGAGTCGCATGAGCGAGTCGACCGTCTTCGGCGTCGGATCGATGATGTCAATCAGCCGCTTGTGCGTGCGCATCTCAAAGTGCTCGCGGCTGTCCTTGTACTTGTGCGGCGAGCGGATGACGCAGTACACGTTCTTCTCGGTCGGCAGCGGCACCGGGCCCGCGACCTTGGCGCCAGTCCTTGTCACCGTCTCGACGATCTTCTTGGCCGAGACGTCGATGACCTCGTGGTCATAGGCCTTGAGCCGAATGCGGATCTTCTGTCCCGCCATAATGGCCTCGGTGTCCTTCACTGTCGTCTGAAAAAGTTACGTGCGGCTGTTGCCGCTGTGTCATGGCCGGGGTCGCCTTGGACGTCCCCTCCACGTTGTGCGGAGCCCACTTCGCCCTGGGGCGACGTTCTCCGCACATGCCCCACGTAGCAGACGCTGTAAGTCCGCGCTTTCTTCCGTGATCTGGCAGTTACTTCGGTCATCGTTCGGCCGAACCAACTGCGAGATCACGGTTCGTGGGGTCCCTGCCAGGGTTCGCGCCCTGCGGCGCGGCCCCCTCGTGGGGAAGCGGCCGGCCCTGCGTTGAGGGCCGACCGCCACTCCACGATCGTGCTACTTGATGATCTTGGTCACTCGACCCGCACCGACGGTGCGGCCACCCTCACGGATGGCGAACTTGAGACCGTCCTCCATCGCGATGGGCTGGATGAGCGCGACGTTCATCTCGGTGTTGTCGCCCGGCATGACCATCTCGGTGCCCTCGGGGAGGTTCACCACGCCGGTCACGTCAGTCGTACGGAAGTAGAACTGCGGGCGGTAGTTGTTGAAGAACGGCGTGTGGCGGCCGCCCTCGTCCTTGCTCAGGATGTAGACCTGGGCCTCGAACTCGGTGTGCGGGGTGGTCGTGCCCGGCTTGATGATGCACTGGCCGCGCTCGACGTCCTCGCGCTTGATGCCGCGCAGGAGCAGACCGACGTTGTCACCCGCCTGGCCCTCGTCGAGGAGCTTGCGGAACATCTCGACACCGGTGACCGTGGTGGTGGTCTTGGTCTCCTTGATGCCGATGATGTCGACGGTCTCGCTGACCTTGACGATGCCGCGCTCGATACGACCGGTGACGACCGTGCCGCGACCGGTGATCGAGAAGACGTCCTCGACCGGCATCAGGAACGGCTTGTCGGTCTCACGGACCGGCTCGGGGACGTTCTCGTCCACCGCGGCCATGAGCTCGATGATCGAGTCGCCCCACTTGGCGTCGCCCTCAAGCGCCTTCAGCGCCGAGACGCGGACGACCGGCAGGTCGTCGCCGGGGAACTCCTGGGCCGAGAGAAGCTCGCGGACCTCGAGCTCGACGAGCTCCAGGATCTCCTCGTCGTCCACCATGTCGGACTTGTTGAGGGCCACGACGATGTAGGGGACGCCGACCTGGCGGGCCAGGAGGACGTGCTCCTTCGTCTGCGGCATCGGACCGTCGGTGGCGGCGACCACGAGGATCGCACCGTCCATCTGAGCCGCACCGGTGATCATGTTCTTCACGTAGTCGGCGTGACCGGGGCAGTCCACGTGGGCGTAGTGGCGCTTCTCCGTCTGGTACTCGACGTGCGCGATGGAGATCGTGATACCACGAGCCTTCTCCTCGGGCGCCTTGTCGATCTTGTCGAACGGGGTCGCCTCGTTGAGGTTCGGGAAACGCTCGTGGAGCACCTTGGTGATCGCCGCGGTCAGAGTGGTCTTGCCGTGGTCGATGTGCCCAATGGTGCCGATGTTTACGTGCGGCTTGGTCCGCTCGAACTTGGCCTTGGCCACTGCTCTCTCCTTAGAGATTCTGACGTGACTTGCGTCTTCATATTCGGGTTTGGGGAGGCCGATCCCTCTCGGAACCGGCCCACGAGAAAGCTCTCGCCCCACACCCCCGGCAACCGATCGCGAGTCTCCTCGCCTCCGGCGCCGGGTTGGATGCCGGACTTGCCTGCCCCGCACCCCTCCGGTGGCGGGGCGACGATCTCCTCGCTACCCGCAACCAAAGTGGGTGCTGGACTTACTCGCCCCGCACCCCTCCGGTGGCGGGGCGACGATCTCCTCGCTACCCGCAACCAAAGTGGGTGCTGGACTTACTCGCCCCGCACCTTCGCGACGATCTCCTTGGCGATGTGCGCGGGCACTTCCGCGTAGGAGTCGAACTGCATGCTGTAGCTCGCGCGTCCCTGCGTCTTGCTACGGAGGTCTCCCACGTAGCCGAACATCTCAGAGAGCGGCACGAGCGCCTTGACGATTCGGGCGCCGGAGCGCTCGTCCATCGCCTGGATCTGCCCGCGGCGACCGTTGAGGTCACCGATGACGTCACCCATGTAGTCCTCGGGCGTGGTGACCTCGACGGCCATCATCGGCTCCAGGATTACGGCGTCCGCCTTGCGCGCGGCCTCCTTGAAGGCCATCGAGCCAGCGATCTTGAAGGCCATTTCGGACGAGTCCACCTCGTGGTAGGCACCGTCCTGCAGGGTGACCTTGACCCCGACCATGGGGTAGCCGGCGAGAACACCGAACTCGGCCGCCTCCTGGGCGCCCGCGTCGACCGAGGGGATGTACTCCCTCGGGATGCGGCCACCGGAGACCTTGTTCGCGAACTCGTAACCGTCGTTGCCCTCGCCCAGCGGCTCAATGTCGATGATGACCTTGGCGAACTGGCCGGAACCACCGGTCTGCTTCTTGTGGACGTAGTCGACCTTCTCCACCTTGCGGCGGATGGTCTCCCGGTAGGCCACCTGAGGCCGGCCGATGTTGGCCTCGACCTTGAACTCGCGGCGCATCCGGTCGACGAGGATCTCCAGGTGGAGCTCGCCCATACCCCAGATGACCGTCTGCCCGGTCTCATCGTCACGACGGACCTGGAAGGACGGGTCCTCCTCGGCCAGACGCTGGATCGCGGTGCCCAGCTTCTCCTGGTCGCCCTTGGTCTTGGGCTCGATGGCGACGCTGATGACCGGCGCCGGGAAGTTCATCGACTCCAGCACCACGGGGTGAGCCGGGTCTGCCAGGGTGTCACCGGTGGTGGTGTCCTTGAGTCCCATGACGGCGACGATCTGACCGGCGACGGCCGACGGGCGCTCCTCGCGCTTGTTGGCGTGCATCTGGTAGATCTTGCCGATCCGCTCCTTGCGGCCCTTCACCGAGTTGACCACGGCGGTGCCGGTCTCGAGCGTGCCCGAGTAGATGCGGATGTAGGTGAGACGGCCCAGGTGCTGGTCGCTCATGATCTTAAAGGCCAGTGCGGAGAACGGCTCCTTCACGTCCGCGTGACGCTCGATGATCTCCTCTTCCTTGCCGACCGCGTGGCCCTTGAAGGCCGGGATGTCGGTCGGGGCGGGAAGGTAGGCGACGATCGCGTCGAGCAGGGGCTGAATGCCCTTGTTCTTGAACGCGGTGCCGGTCAGGACCGGGTTGATGGCGCTGGCCAGCGTGGCTCGGCGGATGGCCGCGACCAGCTGCTCCTCGGTGGGCTCGACGCCCTCCAGGAAGAGCTCCATCAGCTCGTCGTCGTTCTCGGCGACCGTCTCGACCAGCTTGTCACGCCACTCGCGAGCAGCCTCGGAGTACTCCTCCGGGATGTCCACGACCTCGTACATCTCGCCCTTGGCCGTCTCGGTGCCCCAGTACAGGCCCTTCATCTTGACCAGGTCGATGACGCCCTTGAAGTCGGCCTCGACGCCCCAGGGAAGCTGGACGACGGCGGGGGTCGCGTTCAGACGGCTGACCATCATGTCGACGCAGCGGTGGAACTCCGCGCCGACCCGGTCCAGCTTGTTGACGAAGCAGATCCTGGGCACTTCGTAACGGTCGGCCTGACGCCACACCGTCTCGGACTGGGGTTCGACGCCTGCAACGCCGTCGAACACGGCGACGGCACCGTCGAGGACGCGGAGCGAGCGCTCCACCTCGATCGTGAAGTCCACGTGACCCGGCGTGTCGATGATGTTGATCGTGTGGCCAAGCCACTCGCAGGTCGTGGCAGCGGAGGTGATGGTGATACCACGCTCCTGCTCCTGCTCCATCCAGTCCATCGTGGCTGCGCCCTCGTGGACCTCACCGATCTTGTAGTTGATACCGGTGTAGAACAGGATGCGCTCAGTCGTCGTGGTCTTGCCCGCGTCGATGTGAGCCATGATCCCGATGTTGCGGACCTTGGCCAGGTCAAGAGCGGTCGTGGTGGCCACTTCTCTCGCGTCCTCGTCGTCTCGTCGAAGCCGCTGTTACCAGCGGTAGTGGGCGAAGGCCTTGTTGGACTCGGCCATCTTGTGGGTGTCCTCACGCTTCTTGACGCTTGCGCCGAGGCCGTTGCTGGCATCGAGCAGTTCGTTCATGAGGCGCTCGGTCATGGTCTTCTCGCGGCGGGCGCGGGAGTACTGCACCAGCCAACGCAGGGCCAGGGTGGTGCTACGCGCGGCGCGCACCTCGACCGGAACCTGGTAGGTCGCGCCACCGACACGGCGGCTGCGGACCTCAAGGGTGGGCTTGACGTTGTCCAGCGCGCGCTTCAGGGTGACGACCGGGTCGTTGCCGGTCTTCTCCTTGGCACCTTCGAGGGCGCCGTACACGATGGACTGAGCGATGGATCGCTTGCCGTCCAGGAGCACCTTGTTGATGAGCGCGGTGACCAGGGGCGAGTTGTGAACCGGGTCAGCCATGAGCTGACGACGGCCAGGAGAACCCTTGCGAGGCATTCCTACTTCTCCTTCTTCGCGCCGTAACGGCTACGGGCCTGCTTGCGGTTACGGACACCCTGGGTGTCGAGCGAACCACGGATGATCTTGTAGCGAACACCCGGCAGGTCCTTCACACGACCACCGCGGACGAGCACGATGGAGTGCTCCTGGAGGTTGTGACCAACACCGGGGATGTAGGCCGTGACCTCGATGCCGTTGGTGAGCCGGACACGCGCGACCTTGCGGAGGGCGGAGTTCGGCTTCTTGGGGGTCGTGGTGTAAACGCGCATGCAGGTGCCGCGTCGCTGAGGGCTGGCCTTGAGCGCCGGGGTCTTGGTCTTGGTGACCTTGTCCTGGCGGCCCTTGCGGACCAGCTGCTGAATCGTGGGCACCGCGTCTCCGTTCGTGCTAGCCGGTTAATCGAATGTCGTGCATTTTGCAGGTGCTGCCGGTGTCATGACCTGCGGTTCTTTCATCCCCTCCGACCCACGCGGTCGGGCGTGTCGCGCACTTGTCGCGCCACTTCCCGATCAAAGCCGGTCCGGTGGAGGAGGCCATGCGGCGCCCCTGACGACTCCCCATCGGGAACCTGTCGACGCACACGCATGAGGGCCCACGAAGACATGGGCACGAAGGGCAAGACTACCCAGCCCAGCGCAACACGTCAAAACGGCCGCACCGGCCAGGCACCGCTGTGGGTGCCCGCATTCGTGTCATGACTCCCACGACCGGTTTCCGACCGACCGCTTCCGGGTCCATGTCGAGCTTACCCGCCGCAGAGCACTTCTCCGGCCGTTCTCCTTATTAACGTACGGCTTTCGCCGCAACATTCCGGTCAAGAAAGGGCCACACCCACCGGTTCGGGACGAGAACGCCCTGGAAAGGCGACGGCGCCCGATCCCCTGCCGGGGACCGGGCGCCGCCTGTGACCACTCAGCGGTTGTACTGACCGAAGTCGTACTCCTCCAGCGGCACGGCCTCACCGGAGCCCGAGCCGAAGGTGTAGTCCGCCGCGGAACCGTCGTAGCCGCCGACCGTGTACATCGCGGCCTTGGCCTCCTCGGTGGGCTCGACCCGGATGTTGCGGTACTGGGGCATGCCGGTACCGGCCGGGATGAGCTTTCCGATGATGACGTTCTCCTTGAGGCCGAGCAGCGAGTCCGACTTGGCGTGGATCGCCGCGTCGGTGAGCACTCGGGTCGTCTCCTGGAAGGACGCCGCGGACAGCCAGGACTCGGTGGCGAGCGAGGCCTTGGTGATACCCATCAGCACCGGACGCCCGGAGGCCGGCGTGCCGCCCTCCGCCACGCACTCGCGGTTGATCCGCTCGAAGCGCGGCCGCTCGACGAGCTCACCGGGCAGCATGTCGGCGTCACCGGACTCGAGCACGTTCACGCGCTTGAGCATCTGCCGCACGATGATCTCGATGTGCTTGTCGTGGATCGACACACCCTGCGAGCGGTAGACCTGCTGGACCTCGGCCACCAGGTGCAGCTGCACGGCCCGGGGGCCGAGGATGCGCAGCACCTCGTTGGGGTTGACCGCACCGGCGATCAGCTGCTGGCCGACACCGGCACGCTGCCCGTCGGAGACGAGCATGCGCGACCGCATCGACACCGGGTACGCGACCTCCTCGGAACCGTCGTCCGGGACGATCACGATCTTCCGGGTCTTGTCGGTCTCGTCGACGCGGACCCGGCCCTCGGCCTCGCTGATCGGGGCGACGCCCTTGGGGACGCGCGCCTCGAAGAGCTCCTGGACACGGGGCAGACCGTGGGTGATGTCGGCGCCCGCCACACCACCGGTGTGGAAGGTCCGCATCGTCAGCTGGGTGCCGGGCTCACCGATCGACTGGGCGGCGATGATACCGACCGCCTCGCCGACGTCCACGAGCTTGCCGGTCGCGAGCGAACGGCCGTAGCAGGTGGCGCAGACACCGATCTTGGCCTCGCAGACGAGTGCGCTGCGGGTCCTGACGGTCTCCACTCCGGCCTCGACCAGGGCGGTGACGTGGATGTCGTTGATGTCGACGCCCACGGGCACGATGATCTTGCCGTCCACCTCCACGTCCTCGGCGAGGATGCGGCCGTGCACGTTGCTCTCGGCGTTCTCCGCCTTGACCAGGTTGCCCTGGGCGTCGCGGTCGGCGACGTGCAGCGGGACGGCACGGTCGGTGCCGCAGTCGATCTCGCGGACGATGACGTCCTGCGCGACGTCCACCAGACGACGGGTCAGGTAACCCGAGTCGGCGGTCCGCAGCGCGGTGTCCGCCAGACCCTTCCGCTGGCCGTGGGTGGAGATGAAGTACTCCAGCACCGACAGGCCCTCGCGGAACGAGGCCTTGATCGGGCGCGGGATCGTCTCACCCTTGGTGTTGGACACCAGACCGCGGATGCCGGAGATCTGCCGGACCTGCATCAGGTTTCCTCGGGCGCCCGACTGGACCATCATCCAGACCGGGTTGGTCTTCGGGAACGCCTTCTGCATGTCGTCGGTCACGTCGCTGGTCGCGTGCGTCCAGATCTCGATGAGCTCCTGACGACGCTCCTCGTCCGTGATCAGACCGCGCTCGTACTCACGCTGGACCTTGTCGGCCCGGCGCTCGTACGTCTCCATGATCTCGGACTTGTTCGGCGGCGCGATGACGTCCTCGATGGAGATCGTCACACCGGCCCTGGTCGCCCAGTAGAAGCCGGCGTCCTTGAGGGCGTCGAGCGCGGCCGCGACCTCGACCTTGGGGTACTTCTCGGCGAGCTCGTTGACGATGACCGACAGCTGCTTCTTGCCGACCTGCGAGTTCACGTACGGGTAGTTCGCCGGCAGGGTCTGGTTGAACAGGCACCGGCCCAGAGTGGTCTCCAGGCGGTAGCCGTCACCGGCCTCCCAGCCCTCGGGGCCCGCCCAGCCGCGGGGCGGCGGGACGTCGCCCCGCATCCGGATCTGGATCAGCGACTGGATGTCGAGTTCACGGCGATCGAAGGCCATGAGCGCCTCCGACACCGAGCCGAAGACCCGTCCCCGCCCGACACCGTTCTCGTTCTCGTCCTTGAGCGTGGTCAGCGAGTAGAGACCGATGATCATGTCCTGGGTGGGCATGGTCACGGGCTTACCGTCGGCCGGCTTCAGGATGTTGTTCGTCGACAGCATCAGGATGCGGGCCTCGGCCTGCGCCTCGGCGGACAGCGGCAGGTGCACGGCCATCTGGTCGCCGTCGAAGTCCGCGTTGAACGCGGTGCAGACGAGCGGGTGGATCTGGATGGCCTTGCCCTCGACCAGCTGCGGCTCGAAGGCCTGGATGCCCAGGCGGTGCAGGGTCGGCGCGCGGTTGAGCAGCACGGGGTGCTCGGTGATGACCTCTTCGAGGACATCCCACACGACCGGGCGAGCGCGCTCGACCATCCGCTTGGCCGACTTGATGTTCTGCGCGTGGTTCAGGTCGACCAGGCGCTTCATCACGAACGGCTTGAAGAGCTCCAGCGCCATCTGCTTGGGCAGACCGCACTGGTGCAGCTTCAGCTGCGGGCCGACGACGATGACCGAACGGCCGGAGTAGTCGACTCGCTTGCCCAGCAGGTTCTGGCGGAACCGACCCTGCTTGCCCTTCAGCATGTCGCTGAGGGACTTCAGGGGGCGGTTGCCGGGACCGGTGACCGGGCGGCCGCGGCGGCCGTTGTCGAACAGCGCGTCGACGGCCTCCTGGAGCATCCGCTTCTCGTTGTTCACGATGATCTCGGGGGCGCCGAGGTCGAGAAGCCGCTTGAGTCGGTTGTTCCGGTTGATCACGCGGCGGTACAGGTCGTTCAGGTCCGAGGTGGCGAACCGGCCACCGTCGAGCTGCACCATGGGGCGCAGGTCCGGCGGGATGACCGGGATGCAGTCGAGGACCATCCCGTTGGGCGAGTTACGGGTGTTCAGGAACGCCGACACGACCTTGAGACGCTTGAGCGCGCGGGCCTTCTTCTGCCCCTTGCCGCTGCGGATCGTCTCGCGCAGGTTCTCGGCCTCAAGAGCGAGGTCGAAGTTGGTCAGGCGCTCCTGGATGGCCTGGGCACCCATGCCACCGCGGAAGTAACGGCCGAAGCGGTCGCGCATCTCGCGGTAGAGCAGCTCGTCGCCCTCAAGGTCCTGAACCTTGAGGTTCTTGAAGCGGCTCCAGACCTCGTCCAGCCGGTCCAGCTCGCGCTGGGCCCGGTCACGCAGCTGCCGCATCTCGCGCTCGGCGCCCTCACGCACCTTGCGGCGCTGGTCGCCCTTGGCGCCTGCGGCCTCAAGCTCGGCCAGATCGGTCTCCAGCTTGCGCTGGCGAGCCTCGATGTCGGCGTCACGGCGCTGCTCGATGTGCTGCCGCTCGACGGAGATCTTCGCCTCCAGCGACGGCAGGTCACGCTCGCGCATTTCCTTGTCGACGTGCGTGATCATGTAGGCCGCGAAGTAGATGACCTTCTCGAGGTCCTTCGGGGCCAGGTCGAGCAGGTATCCCAGACGGGACGGGACACCCTTGAAGTACCAGATGTGCGTGACGGGCGCGGCCAGCTCGATGTGGCCCATCCGCTCACGACGCACCTTGGCGCGGGTCACCTCGACGCCACAGCGCTCACAGATGATGCCCTTGAAGCGGACGCGCTTGTACTTACCGCAGTAGCACTCCCAGTCGCGGGTCGGACCGAAGATCTTCTCGCAGAAGAGTCCGTCCTTCTCGGGCTTGAGCGTCCGGTAGTTGATGGTTTCGGGCTTCTTCACCTCGCCGTGCGACCACTGGCGGATGTCGTCGGCGGTCGCGAGGCCGATCCGAAGCTCGTCGAAGAAGTTGACGTCGAGCACTTGTAATCCCCTCCTCAGCTTCTAGATCAGACCTCTTCGACACTGCTCGGCTCACGCCGGGACAGGTCGATGCCGAGTTCTTCCGCGGCGCGGAAGACGTCTTCGTCGGTGTCGCGCATCTCGATGGACATGCCGTCGCTGGAGAGCACCTCGACGTTCAGGCACAGCGACTGCATTTCCTTGATGAGGACCTTGAACGACTCCGGGATGCCCGGCTCGGGGATGTTCTCGCCCTTGACGATCGCCTCGTAGACCTTCACCCGGCCGAGGACGTCGTCGGACTTGATGGTCAGCAGCTCCTGCAGGGCGTAGGCGGCACCGTAGGCCTCCAGCGCCCAGACCTCCATCTCACCGAAGCGCTGGCCACCGAACTGGGCCTTACCGCCGAGCGGCTGCTGGGTGATCATGGAGTACGGGCCGGTAGAGCGAGCGTGGATCTTGTCGTCGACCAGGTGGAGCAGTTTCAGGATGTAGATGTAGCCGACGGAGATCGGGTGCGGGAACGGCTCGCCGGAACGGCCGTCGAACAGCTGGGCCTTCCCGTTCGCGCCGACCATGCGCCCGCCGTCCCTGTTGACCAGGGTGTTGTCGAGCAGACCGATGATCTCTTCCTCGTTGGCACCGTCGAACACCGGCGTGGCCATGTTGGTGCGCGGGTCGACCTCTGCGAAGCCCTTGTCACGCAGCCGCTCGGCCCATGCCTCCTGGATGCCCGAGATGTCCCAGCCTCTGGCGGCGATCCAGCCCAGGTGGGTCTCCAGGACCTGGCCGACGTTCATCCGGCCGGGCACGCCCAGCGGGTTGAGGATGATGTCGACCGCCGTGCCGTCCTCAAGGAACGGCATGTCCTCGACCGGGAGGATCTTGGAGATGACGCCCTTGTTGCCGTGACGACCGGCCAGCTTGTCACCGTCGGTGATCTTACGCTTCTGCGCCACGTAGACGCGGACCAGCTCGTTGACGCCTGGGGGGAGCTCGTCGCCCTCCTCGCGGCTGAACACGCGGACACCGATGACCTTGCCCTGCTCGCCGTGCGGCACCTTCAGAGAGGTGTCACGGACCTCGCGGGCCTTCTCACCGAAGATCGCGCGGAGCAGGCGCTCCTCGGGGGTCAGCTCGGTCTCACCCTTGGGAGTGACCTTGCCGACGAGGATGTCGCCGGGGACGACCTCGGCGCCGATGCGGATGATGCCGCGCTCGTCGAGGTCGGCCAGGACCTCCTCGGAGACGTTCGGGATGTCCCGGGTGATCTCCTCGGGGCCCAGCTTGGTGTCACGGGCGTCGACCTCGTGCTCCTCGATGTGGATCGAGGACAGGACGTCGTCCTGCACCAGACGCTGGGAGAGGATGATCGCGTCCTCGTAGTTGTGACCCTCCCACGGCATGAACGCCACGAGGAGGTTCTTGCCCAGCGCCATCTCGCCGTCGTCGGTGCAGGGACCGTCCGCGACGACCTGGTTCACCTCGATCCGGTCGCCCTCGGCGACGATCGGCTTCTGGTTGAAGCAGGTGCCCTGGTTGGAACGCTTGAACTTGGCGACGCGGTAGGTCGTGCGGGTGCCGTCGTCGTTCATCACCGTGACGTAGTCGGCGGAGACCTCCTCGACCACGCCCGCCTTCTCGGCGGTGATGACGTCGCCGGCGTCGGTCGCGGCACGGTATTCCATGCCGGTGCCGACCAGCGGCGCCTCGCTCTTGAGCAGCGGCACCGACTGGCGCTGCATGTTGGAGCCCATGAGCGCGCGGTTGGCGTCGTCGTGCTCCAGGAACGGGATCATCGCGGTCGCCACGGACACCATCTGGCGTGCCGAGACGTCCATGTAGTCGACCTCGTTGGCGCGCAGGGACTCGAACTCCCCGCCCTTCCTGCGGACGAGCACCCGCGGCTCAAGGAACGTTCCGTCGGGGCCGATCGGCGTGTTCGCCTGGGCGATGACGTACCGGTCCTCCTCGTCCGCGGTCAGGTACTCGACCTGGTCGGTGACCTGGCCTTCGACGACCTTGCGGTACGGGGTCTCGACGAAACCGAAGGAGTTGACCCGGCCGAAGGAGGCCAGCGAGCCGATCAGACCGATGTTCGGTCCTTCCGGCGTCTCGATCGGGCACATGCGGCCGTAGTGCGAGGGGTGGACGTCACGGACCTCGAAGCCGGCCCGCTCACGGGACAGACCACCGGGACCCAGCGCGGACAGACGACGCTTGTGCGTCAGACCGGCGAGGGGGTTGGTCTGGTCCATGAACTGCGACAGCTGGGAGGTGCCGAAGAACTCCTTGATCGACGCCACCACCGGGCGGATGTTGATCAGGGTCTGCGGCGTGATCGCCTCGACGTCCTGGGTCGTCATCCGCTCGCGCACGACGCGCTCCATGCGGGCCAGGCCCAGGCGGACCTGGTTCTGGATGAGCTCGCCCACCGTACGGAGACGGCGGTTGCCGAAGTGGTCGATGTCGTCGGTCTCGACGACGATCTCACCGTTGGCGCCGGGCATCGACACCTCGCCGGCGTGCAGCCGGACGATGTACTCGATGGTGGCGACGATGTCGTCCTCGGTGAGCGTGCCCTGGGTGATCTCGCTGTCGACCCCGAGCTTCTTGTTGATCTTGTAACGGCCGACCTTGGCGAGGTCGTAGCGCTTGGAGTTGAAGTACAGGTTCTCCAGCAGGGTCTGCGCCGACTCCTTGGTCGGCGGCTCACCCGGGCGCAGCTTGCGGTAGATGTCCAGCAGGGCGTCGTCCTGGCCGGCCGTATGGTCCTTCTCCAGGGTCGCCCGCATGGACTCGTACTGCCCGAAACGCTCAAGGATCTGCTCGCTGGTCCAGCCGAGTGCCTTGAGCAGGACGGTGACGGCCTGCTTGCGCTTGCGGTCGATGCGGACACCGACGCTGTCACGCTTGTCGATCTCGAACTCTAGCCAGGCGCCCCGGGAGGGAATCACCTTGCATCCGTAGAGGTCCTTGTCGGAGGTCTTGTCGACGCTGCGGTCGAAGTAGACGCCCGGGGACCGGACCAGCTGGGAGACGACGACACGCTCGGTGCCGTTGATGATGAATGTGCCCTTGCCGGTCATGAGCGGGAAGTCGCCCATGAACACGGTCTGGCTCTTGATCTCACCAGTGGTGTTATTGATGAACTCCGCCGTGACGAACATCGGGGCGGAGTAGGTCATGTCCTTGTCTTTGCACTCATCGACTGAGTACTTGGGCGGCTCGAACCGGTGGTCGCGGAACGACAGGGACATGGTCCCGGAGAAGTCCTCGATAGGACTGATCTCCTCGAAGATCTCTTCGAGACCCGACTGGGCCGGAACGTCCTTGCGCCCGGCCTGGCGAGCCGCCTCGACCCGCCCCTTCCACTTCTCGTTGCCGAGCAACCAGTCGAAGGACTCGGTCTGAAGAGCGAGAAGGTCAGGAACTTCGAGCGGCTCCTGAATTCGTGCGAAAGACACACGACGGGGACCGGCGGGTACGGCGAAGGCGTTGCGCGAGGCTGCCAACAGATGTCCTTCCGAGGGCTCGCGGCGGACTGACTACACGCACGCCAGACGACCATGCATCAGAGCACCAAAAGAAGCGGGTCGTCAAAGGGCAGCGCAAAGGGGCAGTGTAGCCGAACGGCACACACCTGTCCACCTCAGTCTCACTGCAAGCTCCACGTTGGTCGCAGCATCGCCCGTCGGAGCCGAAACGTCAAGCCCGGGAGCTGACATTTCGACCGGGAAATAGCCGAGACCCTGGGAGTTTTCCCACCCGGTGACCTGCGCACACCCCAGGATCCAACACGATGTCCGACCTGGCGTTGCTGACACTGAGTCACATGGTGGTTCGAACGCCAGCCGATGGTTCGACTGACGATCGACGCTGCCGTGGCAGGTGTACCCAACCGCGAACCCATCCCAAACCAAAGCTTTACTAACAATTGAATGAAGCGGCGCGCCGATCATGGTGGCGGAGGATCTCCGAGCAGTGTGGAGAGTTCGGCGACGAGCCAGCGAGAGTCCTTCTTGACCATGATGAACCTGGCCCGGTTCTGACTGACCTGCCGGCGCGGTTCCTTCTCTCCCTGAAGGGTCTTCACAGTGCTCATGTTCATGAACAGCAGCACCTGAACCCGGCCGGAGTCACCGGACTCCACCGACTCCACCCCGGCCCCGGTCACCGCCGCCTGCTGCACGGTCCTCTGCTTCCTGGCCTGCGAAGCCATGCCCCTGGCCAGCTGCCTGTAGTGCAGGCTGAGCGCCCCGGTCGTGTAACCGCTCGCTCTCGCGAAATCCTGTTCGATCGTACGATAGTCGTAGGACAGCATGTCGGAGGCGACCGACCGGGCCGTGGCGAGCGCCTCCTGTCCCGCCCTCTCGTCCGCGCGCAGCCTGCTCAGATCCGTGAACATGATCCAGATCACCGCCGCGAGCGCGAGCGCCACGACCACCATGAGCCCGACCGCCAACCGGGAGGCGCGCGTCACGGCACCAGCTCCGCCTTGGACACGAGCCAGGCTCCCCCGACCTCGGTAACCTCCATGTTCCACCGGTGGAACTGCTCCCGTGGAGCATTCTTACTCCCGTCCCACCGGATCACCTCGTCACCCACCACCATCACCTGGGCCGTGTTCCCTCTCAGCGAGACCAGCGCCAGGGCGCGCAGCGCGCCCGCACGGAGGATCTTTTCCTTGATCGTGCCCTCCCTGCGCTCCGCGGCGGTCCTGACGTACTCGGCCCTGGCCTCACCCGTGGAGCCGTCGAGGATTCGCTCGATGTCGGCGTCGGCGCTCCGGTATCCGACGGAGAGCAGATGCACGGCGTGCGCTCCCGCCGCCCGCATCGCCGCCTGCCTGTCGTCCGCCGCCGCCTGGGCGTCGCGCAGGTCGACACCGACCCAGAACGCGGCTGCGAGCAGCATCGCGATCAGCAACCCCAGCACCGGTCCGGCGACCCTGAGCGTGCGACGGGGACGACGGGGGCGGGCGGCGTGCACTGCCATGCGTTCTCTCCCATCGCACGGTCCGCGGAACGCGAGCCGGTGAGCGCGGCTTTCCCGCCACCGGGACGGTATGCTCCCCGATCGCCGGATCATAACCCGCCGCACAGATCCGCATAACGGCCTTCGCGCACCTGCCCCGGGCCATTTCCCCCAGAGCTCCGTCCCGCGCGGTGGGCGACAGGGCGCCCGCTACCCGCCCGCCGGCTTCCTTCGATCGTTGTGCCACGCTTATAAGACATCGCATCCAACAGAGGGCACACAAAAAGAGCGGGCCACCGGCACCAGGTGGACCCGCTCTTTCCGGTAAGACGAACTACTTGACGGTGACCTTCGCGCCGGCACCCTCAAGGGCGGCCTTGGCCTTCTCGGCCTGCTCCTTGTTGACCTTGCCGTCGAAGACGGACTTGGGAGCGCCGTCAACGAGGTCCTTGGCCTCCTTGAGGCCCAGGCTCGTCAGGGCGCGGATCTCCTTGATGACCTGGATCTTCTTTTCGCCGGCGGCCTCGAGGACGACGTCGAACTCGTCCTGCTCCTCGACCTCTTCGGCAGCGGCCGCACCGGGGGCGGCAGCGGCGGCGACGGCGACCGGGGCGGCGGCCTTGACGTCGAAGGTCTCCTCGAAGAGCTTCACGAAGTCGGACAGCTCAAGGAGAGTCATCTCCTTGAAAGCGTCGAGCAGCTCGTCGGTGCTGAGCTTCGCCATGATGGTTCCTCCATACGGATCTGACTACTAAGGAAAGTTGGGACCGCGGTTGCGTTAATCCCCTGTGACCGCCTGCGCGGACCTACTCGCCGGCGCCTTCGCGCTTGGCGCGCAGTGCCTCGGCCAGCTGAGCCATGTTGGTGGGCAGCGCGTTGAAGACGGCGGCCGCGTGGCCCTGCTTCGCCTTCATGGCACCGGCCAGCTTCGCGAGGAGAACCTCACGCGACTCGAGGTCGGCAAGCTTGGTGATCTCGTCCGGCGTCATCGACCTGCCGTCGACGACACCGCCCTTGATGACCAGGAGGGGATTGGCCTTGGCGAAGTCACGCAGACTCTTGGCAGCCTCGACCACGTCGCCGTTGACGAACGCGATCGCCGACGGACCCGCGAGCAGGTCGTTGAGCTGGTTGAACCCGGCCTCAGTGGCCGCGATCTTGGTCAGCGTGTTCTTCACCACGGCGAACTTCGCATTCTCACCGAGAGAAACGCGCAGCTGCTTGAGCTGGGCGACGGTGAGACCGCGGTATTCGGTCAGAACGGCAGCATTGGAGCCGTCGAAGCTGCTCTTCAGCTCAGCGACAGCCGTTGCCTTTTCTGCCTTCGCCATGGGCCTCCTTCCAGATGTGCCGCCGGGGTAAAGGCCCATGAAAAACAGACAAGCCCCGGCGCAGGCGCACGGGGCTCACATGAGGAGGTTAATCCAGATGAAAACTCACATCACACCTACGCGGGCCGTCCACTGACGTGGATCCTTAGGTCATCAGGCCATGCGACCTGACGACGACCGGCGGTCTTCGGCGTTGACAGCGTACGGCCTACCGCCCGCGAATGCCAAATCAGACCCGGAAACCGGTCCCGTCGCCCCCGCCGGTGAGAAAAAGGCTCGCACCCCCCGCCCGTGCGGGCGGGGGGTGCGGATCTCGGGGAAACCTCAGTTTCCGCCGCGCTGCTCGGGCAGGTCGCCCACCTGGTCGGCGGGCGGCGCGGTGATCTCGACGGGCTCGTTGAAGCCCTTGAAGAACGCCGTCAGGTTGAACGTCACATCCCGCTCGGAACCACCGAGCGTGACCTTGCGGGGCAGACTCTGGGCGTCGGCCCAGAGGTCGAACTTCACGTTCTTGACCCGTGAGAACTCCTCCTGGAGGTTCTCGCGCTTGGCCGGGTCGAGCAGCTGTGCGGCCTCGGCCACCGGGAAGGTGCCGCTGTAGTGGGTCGTGTCGACCCCGCCGACCGTCTCGGTGCCGACCGCCTTGACGTCCTTCGAGGCGGTCAGCAGCTTGACGGTGCCGGCCAGGTCGAACTGCCGGGCCTGGTCCATGAACTCCCTGACCCCGGCCTGCCCCTTGGTGTCGAGCTCGCTGAGCGACACCTTGACCCATGGCTTGGTGACGCCGGCGAACCTGCCCAGAAGCTCGGACTTCACATAGACCGTCTCACCCGACAGGATGGCCCGCGCCCCGCCGGGCACGTTCTGGCCGCCGAAGGTGACCGTGTCGAGCTTGATGTCCGTCGCCAGCTGGGGCTTGCTCTGGTAGAGCATGCTGCCCTGGATCTTGCTCGCGCCCTTCTCGCCGCCACTCGCGTCGAGAACCAGGTCCGCGGAGTAGGAGGTGACCTCCTCGGCCTTCTGCGCGCTCTGCTGCACCGCGTCGGCCGCGGCGAGTTTGACGTTTCCGAGGGAGCCGGTGCCCTGTGCACCGCATCCCGCGACCGCGACGAGCGCGGCCGCTCCCAGTGCCACTGCCGGAGCCAATCGGCGCATTTCGTCTTCATCCTTTCGTTCCCCCGATGATCCTGACTACGACACTACGCGTCGGAAAAGCCGGGCGCTTCCTTCGGAAGAACGAAGAAGGGCCTCAACCGAATGGCCATTCGGTTGAGGCCCTCCGCGAAAAACGTCTGCTATCAGGCGTCGAGCTCGGCGGTCAGCGCCCGCGTCTGGTTGGGGTCGACCTGGATGCCGGGGCCCATGGACGTGGAGAAGACGACCTTCTTGACGTAGCGTCCCTTGGCCGCGGACGGCTTGAGACGGATCACCTCTTCGAGGGCGGCGGCGTAGTTCTCGATGAGCTGGCGCTCGCCGAAGGACACCTTGCCGATGATGAAGTGCAGGTTCGCGTGCCGGTCGACACGGAACTCGATCTTGCCGCCCTTGATGTCGGTGACGGCTTTGCCGACGGCCGGGGTCACGGTGCCGGTCTTGGGGTTCGGCATCAGGCCACGCGGGCCGAGCACGCGGCCCAGGCGACCGACCTTGCCCATGAGGTCCGGGGTGGCGACGACGGCGTCGAAGTCGAGGCGGCCCTTGGCGACCTCGTCGATCAGCTCGTCGGCACCGACGATGTCGGCACCCGCGGCGCGGGCCTCCTCGGCACGGTCACCGGTCGCGAAGACCAGGACCCGGGCGGTCTTGCCGGTGCCGTGCGGGAGGTTGACGGTGCCGCGGACCATCTGGTCGGCCTTGCGGGGGTCGACACCCAGCCGCAGAGCCACCTCGACGGTGGCGTCGAACTTGGCGACGTTGGTCTCCTTGGCCAGCTTGGCCGCCTGGGCCGGGCTGTACAGGGTCTCGCGGTCGACCTGCGCCGCTGCGGCGCGGAATCCCTTGCTGCGCTTCACTTGCTCACTCCTGTGGATCCGAGTGTCCGTGGTACGGGCCTGCGCCGGCCCCTCCACTTACTTCGACGTTTGGTGGTCTGACGCGATCGAGATCGCGTTCGCCGCCGGCCCCTGTTCGATCTCGCGGATGCGGTTCACCGCCGTGAGATCGCCGCCGGGTCCGTACGGCGGGTGTGACTAGTCGGCGATCGTGATACCCATCGACCGGGCGGTGCCGGCGATGATCTTCTCGGCCGCCTCGATGTCGTTGGCGTTGAGGTCCTGCATCTTGGTCTCGGCGATCTGGCGCAGCTGCTCCTTGGTGAGCTTGCCGACCTTGTCCTTCTGCGGGACGGCCGAACCCTTCGCGACACCGGCGGCCTTCTTGATCAGCTCGGGCGCCGGAGGCGTCTTCGTGACGAAGGTGAAGCTGCGGTCCTCGTAGATGGTGATCTCAACGGGGATGATGTTGCCGCGCTGAGCCTCGGTGGCAGCGTTGTACTGCTTCACGAAGTCCATGATGTTGACGCCGTGCGGACCGAGGGCGGTACCGACCGGCGGCGCGGGCGTGGCCTGGCCGGCGGGGAGCTGAACCTTGACCAGCGCGGCGAATTTCTTCTTAGGAGGCATGCTTCTCTCCGGGTCCTTCTTCTCTGAACGGTGTTCCTGAAAACCCCGTGACCACGGGGCCCACCACGGCAACTGCACTTGACCGGCGTGATGGACGGAACATCCCCGCGACCGCGGGGCAGACTGACGAAGTCTACGCGACCGGCCTAGATCTTCGAGACCTGGTTGAACGAGAGCTCGACCGGGGTCTCGCGACCGAAGATCGACACGAGCACCTTGAGCTTCTGCGACTCGGCGCTGATCTCGCTGACCGTGGCGGGCAGCGTGGCGAACGGGCCGTCCATGACGGTGACGGACTCACCGATCTCGAAGTCGACGGTCGCGGCGGAGGCCTTCGCGGTCGACTTCTTGACCTCTTCCGACGGCTCCGGCGCGAGCAGCTTGGCGACCTCTTCGAGGCTCAGCGGGCTCGGCTTGTTAGAAAGGCCGACAAAGCCGGTCACGCCGGGCGTGTTACGCACCGCGGACCAGGACTCGTCGGTGAGCTCCATCCGGACCAGCACATAACCGGGCAGCACCCGCTCCTTGACCAGCTGGCGCTTGCCGCTCTTGATCTCGGTCACGTGGTGGGTGGGCACCTCGACCTGGAAGATGTAGTCCTCCATGTTGAGGGACTGCGTGCGGGTCTCGATGTTGGACTTCACGCGGTTCTCGTAGCCGGCGTAGGAGTGGATGACGTACCACTCGCCGTACAGACCCCGCAGGTGCCGCTTGAACTCCTCGACCGGGTCGACGTCGGGAAGGACGTCACCGTCTTCGTCGACGGCGCCGGTCGGGGCCTGCTCGGCCTCGGTTTCGGCGTCGGCGTCGGTTTCGGCGTCGACATCCTGCCCGGCGGACTCGTCAAGCGAATCCTCGGTGACGTCCACGGCCTTCTCCAGCTCCTCCTCGCGCTCTTCGCGGGGCTCGCCGGCCGACTGTGCAGACTCGGACACGGTGCTCTTTCTCTTTTCGTCGATGGCTGATGGACTCGTCCCTAGGGCGGCCCGCCCGCCGGAGACCGCGGCTCAGGCTCCGCCGAAGATTCTCAGCACGCCCTCGGTGAACAGCGCGTCCAAAGCCGACACGATCCCGACCATGATCAGAACGAAGACCAGGACGATGATGGTGTACGAAATGAGGTCTTTGCGCGTAGGCCAGATGACCTTACGCAACTCGGCGACAACCTGCCGATAGAAAAGGGCGGGAGAAGTGCGCTTCGCCTTCTTCTCACCGCTCGGCTTGTCTGCGGTTTCGCCGCGCGTGTCGATCGCCACAGTCCTCACCTGAATCCATCGAGTCCAACGCATATCAGCGGCGCGCTAGACGCCAGATGCGCGGACCGCTCCTCGCAGGGCACGAGGGACTCGAACCCCCAACCGCCGGTTTTGGAGACCGGTGCGCTACCAATTGCGCTAGTGCCCTAAGACATGAACCACCATACATCGGTTGGACCGAAGTTTGTCCGCGGCTCACGGTCTTGACCGCCGGTTCACGCATGCGGCGGAAAGAACATGCCGGAGTCTACGTGTGATTGCTCACCACGTCGAACCGGAGGATGATCGCCCAGCTCAGCGAATTCCTCCACGCGCGCGTGCGACCTCCGGGAGGGGCCGTCCGCATGATGGATACCCGGCGGGAACAGCGGCACAGGTCTGTAACCATGGAGGTATGACCCGTCCTCGCATCTCAACCCGCATCTCCGCGATCTCCGAGTCCGCCACGCTCGCCGTGGACGCCAAGGCCAAGGCGATGAAGGCGGCAGGCCACCCGGTCATCGGCTTCGGCGCCGGCGAGCCGGACTTCGCCACCCCCGGCTACATCGTCGAGGCCGCCGTCGAGGCGTGCCGGAACCCCAGGTTCCACAAGTACACGCCGGCCGGCGGCCTTCCCGAGCTGAAGCAGGCCATCGCCGACAAGACGCTCCGCGATTCCGGCTACCGGGTCGACGCGGCCCAGGTCCTGGTCACCAACGGCGGCAAGCAGGCCGTCTACGAGGCGTTCGCCACGCTGCTCGACCCGGGTGACGAGGTGCTGGTCGTCGCCCCCTACTGGACCACCTACCCCGAGGCGATCAAGCTGGCCGGCGGCGTCCAGGTCGACGTGGTGACCGATGAGACCACCGGCTACCTGGCGAGCGTGGAGCAGCTGGAGGCGGCGCGCACCGACCGGACCAAGGTCCTGCTGTTCGTCTCCCCGTCCAACCCGACCGGCGCGGTGTACTCCCCCGAGCAGGTCGCCCAGATCGGCCGCTGGGCCGTCGAGCACGACCTGTGGGTCGTCACGGACGAGATCTACGAGCACCTGACCTACGGCGACGCGACGTTCGCGAGCATCGCCACCGTGGTCCCCGAGCTGGGCGACAAGGTCGTGGTCCTCAACGGCGTCGCCAAGACCTACGCGATGACCGGCTGGCGGGTGGGCTGGCTGATCGGCCCCAAGGACGTCGTCAAGGCCGCGACCAACCTGCAGTCGCACGCCACCTCCAACGTCTCCAACGTCGCCCAGATCGCCGCGCTGGCCGCCGTCAGCGGCGACCTGTCGGCCGTGGCCCAGATGCGTGAGGCCTTCGACCGCCGCCGCCAGACCATGCTCCGGATGCTCAACGAGATTCCGGGCGTGTTCTGCCCCGAGCCGAAGGGAGCCTTCTACGCCTACCCGTCGGTCAAGGAGCTGCTGGGCAAGGACTTCGACGGCCGCCGTCCGGCGACCTCCGCCGAGCTGGCCGAGCTCATCCTGGAGGAGGCCGAGGTGGCGGTCGTCCCCGGTGAGGCGTTCGGCACCCCGGGTTACTTCCGCCTGTCCTACGCGCTCGGCGACGACGACCTGGTCGAGGGTGTGAGCCGCATCGTCAAGTTCCTCGGCCAGGCCCGCTGAGCGTCTCCGCCCGAGGCGGGAGACGGGTGATGCGCCGCCGCCCCGCCGGGGCCGGGCCTCGACCGGCGGGGCGGCGGGCGTGCGGCCTTCGTACTCGCCGGAGGCGTGCGGCCTCCCTGCTCGCCGGATGAGTGCGGCTCAGTCGCGCAGGGCGTAGGTCACCGCGGCCTCGAAGTGGGAGGCCGTCCCCTCCGCGAAGGCCCGCGCGTAGGCGGTCTCTCCGATCAGGGCCTCGGCGCGGGTCGCGGCGGCCTCGCGGAGTCCGGTCATGGTGTCGGCCCCGAGACCGGGCAGCCCGAAGGTGATCCAGATGCGCTGCGCGGCGCCGAGGAGCCAGGCGGCACGGGAGCCGTCACCGGCGGCGGCGGCGATCCGGGCGAGCTGGTCGATGACGAGCACGCCGCCGACCACGTCCCGCAGCCGCCACTTGACCTCCAGCGCCGCCCTGGCCGCGTCTGAGGCCTCCGCGACCTCCCCCCGGCCCAGGAGGGCCAGGGAGCCGATGTAGTCGCCCAGGGCCCGCTGGGAGAGTTCTCCACGCGCCTCGCAGTGACGGCGCGTCTCGCACAGGATCTCCACCGCCTTGTCGAAGTCACCGCCGAAGGTGGCGGCCATGGCCAGGAGGAGGGGGACGGAGAACAGGCCTGACGAGCCGGGCTCGGTCTGCCGTAACCCGGCTGCTCCGCGCAGCGCGTACGTCCGCGCGCCCTCCAGGTCGCCGGTGAGCAGGCAGGCCCCGGCGAGGCGAAGGTGGGCGTGGGCCTCGCTGTCGCCGTCGCCGTGCCGCCGGGCGCTCTGGACGCTTTCCGTGGCCCGCTCGCGCGCCAGGGGTATGTCGCCCTGGAGGAGCGCGAGGTGGGCGGCGACCCAGAGCGGTCTGGACCTGGCTCGGTCCGGGGCGGGGACGGCGGCCAGCGCGCGGTCGAGGTAGTGGCGGCCCTCTCGGACGAGGCCCAGGTGACACCAGAGAACCCACAGGGATCCGGCCAGTTCCAGGGCGGTGCGGTGGTCGCCGCCCGCGAGGCAGCGGTCGAGTGCCGCGCGGATGTTGGGCAGTTCCCCGCGCGCCCAGCGTGCCCATTCGAGCTGGCGAGGGCCGCACCACTGGGCGTCCATGCGGCGGGCGGTGGCCAGGTAGTGGTCACGGTGGCGGCGCCTCATCAGGGCGCCCTCGCCCAGCTTGTCGAGCCAGTCGCGCCCGTAGTCCCTGACGGTGTCGAACAGGCGGTATCGATCATCCACGCGGGCGACGACGGACTTGGCCACGAGTACGGCGAGCACGCCGGCCACGTCGGGCAGGCGCTCGTCCTCGCAGACGCCGCGTGCCGACTCCTCGTCGAAGGTGCCCGCGAAGACCGACAGGCGGGCCCAGAGCAGGCGTTCCGCGGGGGTGCAGAGCTCGTGGCTCCAGCCGGCCGCGGTGCGCAGCGTGTGGTGGCGGACGAGGAGTCCCCCGCCGTCGGCCGGCAGCTTGAAGCGGTCTTCGAGCTGGTCGGCGAGCTGGATCGCCGACAGGCCCCGCGCGTGACTGGCCGCCATCTCGATGGCGAGCGGGACGCCGTCGAGCCTCCGGCAGAGCCTGGCGACGGCCATCATGGCCCGCTCGTCCGTGCGCAGCCCGGGGGCGACGGCCGTCGCGCGGTCCAGGAAGAGGCTCATCACGTCGTACCCCGCGAGGTCGGGTGCCTCGGGCGGGGGGACGGGGAAGGGCTCGACGACCATGACGACCTCGCGCGGCAGGCAGAGCTCCTGGCGGCTGGTCACGATGATCCAGACGTCGGGCGCGCCGGCCAGGATGGCCGTGACCATGGCGGCGCAGGGGCCGACGAGGTGCTCGCAGGTGTCGAGGACGAGCAGGAGCCGCCGGTCGGCGAGGAACTCGACGAGGGAGTCCAGGACCGGGCGTCCGGCCCGCGCGTGCAGGCCGAACATCCCGGCGACGCTGCCGGCGAGCAGGTCGCCGTCCGTCTCCGCGGAGAGTTCGGCCACCCAGACGCCGTCGGGGTAGTCGTCGCGGACGCGCCGCGCCGCCTGCAGGGCGAGGCGCGTCTTGCCGACGCCCCCGGCGCCGTGCAGGGTGAGCAGGCGCGTTCCGGTGAGGAGTTTCGTGATCTCGTCGAGCTCGGCGGCGCGTCCGAAGAAGCTGTTCATCGCGACCGGCAGGTTGCCGCGCGGCGTCAAGAGAGGTTCCCCTGGAGTGCGTGTTCCACGGCATCGCGCAGGCTGATCGAACCTCCTTGCTCCTCCAACCGGTCGAACTCCGCCCTGCCCAGGCGCCCGCGCAGCCTCAGCTCGGACGTGCGGAGCAGGCTCGCGATCATGGGTGAGCGGCTGGGCGGGACCCCGGCACTCTTCCAGGCTGCGCGGGAGGCCCCGAACATGGTGGCGGCGAAGGTGTCGTCGGCGGATGACTCGGCGATCACGACGAACACCTCCAGCGCCTCCATCAGCGAGATCGTGTCGCCGAACAGGCGGCCTCCGCGCAGGGAGCCGCGGGCGGACTCCGCGGCGGAGACGGTGTTGCCGAGGAGGTGTTCGGCCTGGCCCAGGAGGAGGTCGAGGCGGATGAGGGTCCAGTAGTCGCCGCAGGACTCGCAGAGCTCACGCCCCTCTCGCAGGATGGACACGGCCTGGTCGTGGTGGCCGGCGAGCATCATCGCGGTGGCGACCACCGTGTAGGTGGGCAGGAAGCCGGGGAAGACGTTGCCGGTGGAGCGGTGGCGCACCCGGGCGTGCCTGATGAGCCGCAGGGCCTCGCCCACATCGCCCCTGACGACGGCCAGGTGCGCCTGGAACTGGCTGACGTAGGCCGTGGCGAAGCCGTTGGCGTCCTCGGCCGCGCACTCGCTGAGGATGCGCTCGGCGCGTTCGAGGTCACCGCGCTGGATCGAGACCCAGGCGTGCACCCAGAGCGCCTTGACCCTCTCGGGACTGACTGTGCGGTCGAGGTCGAGGCCGCGCTGGAGGAGGTCGTCGCCGGGTGCCTGCATGCCGCAGCACGCCCACAGGAACCACAGGTTGCCGACCAGGTCGAGACCCCGGCGGTACTCGCTCGGCCGGGAGTAGCAGTATTCGATGGCGCCGCGCATGTTGCCGCATTCGAGGACCAGCCTGTGGTACCACTCCAGCTGGCGGCCCTGCCAGCTCATCTCGGCGCGGGCGGACAGGGCGAGGAAGTGATCACGGTGGCGGCGCTGGATCTCCTCGGTCTCGCCGAGCCGGTCGAGCCAGGCCAGGCCGAACTCGCGGACCGTGTTGAGCAGGCGGTAGCGGACCCCGCTCTCCCCTTCCTCGCGGACGAGGACGGACTTGTCGAGCAGCCCCAGCAGCCCGTCGAGGATGTCCTTGGCGGCCAGGGCGCCGCCGGCGCAGACCTCCTCCGCGGCTTCGATGTCGAAGGTGCCGGCGAAGACCGAGGCCCGCGCCCACAGGAGGCGCTCCGGCGGGGTGCAGAGTTCGTGGCTCCAGCCGAGGGCGACGCGCATGGAAGTGTGCCGCCGGGGAGCGGAGGGGAGCCGGTGCGGTTCCGCGTCGGGCCCTTCGCCGTGGGTCTCGCGACCTGCCGTGAGCATCGAAGCGCCCTCGAAGGCGGCTGTGAGCTCGTCGGGTGAGGCCACGCGGCCGTCGAAGGCGGCGAGCCCGGCCGTGGAGAGCGGGCGGCCGTCGAAGGTGACGAGCCCGTCGAGGGCACCGGGGCCGCCTCCGGCCACGGCGAGCCGGATCGCCAGCGGCAGGTTGTCGAGGCGCCCGCAGAGCTCGGCCGCGTCGGGGCCGCCGATCATGTCACCGGTGAGGGTGGTGATCAGGCTGACGGCGTCGGTGTCGGGCAGGCCGCCGACCGGGTAGAGGTGCTCGCCGGGCAGGCCCAGCCGCTGCCTGCTGGTGGCCAGGACACGTAGTCCCTCGGCCGAGCGCAACAGCAGGCCGACCAGGATGCCGGTGACGCCGACGACGCGGTCACAGGTGTCGAGGACGAGCAGGATCCGGCGCGTGACGAGCTCGTCGACCAGTGCCCGCAGCGCGGGAACGTCCGGCCTCCGGCGGACGCCGATCGCGTCGGCGAACGTCTCGGCCAGGGAGTCGAGGTCGGTGGGCGCCTCCGACAGCTCCACGATGTGGACACCGTCCGGGAACCGGGGTTCGAGGGTACGGGCCAGCCGCAGGGCGACGCAGGTCTTCCCGACTCCGGCGGGACCGGTCAGCGTGACGTGCCGCACCCTTTCGAGCAGTGCGGAGACGTCGGCGAGTTCGGTCTCCCTGCCGACGACGAAGACGTCCGCTTTCATGGCAGCCCCAGCGTCCTGACAACGTGTGCGTCCACCGTCGCACGGAGACATGGTCCGTTGAAAGCCCGTTTCCTAGATTTCCTCGATATAACGGGGGATACGACATGGGCGGGCACTTCCGGAAACCGACCATACTCGTCCCGCAATAACCTCCTCGTCGCTTTTTGTCGTATAGGTCCCCTTTAGTCCTCTCCGCCACGCGGGCCGACCGTCAGGTCGACACCAAAAAACGCCGGGGCCGTCGGAGGTACGGCACCATATTGAAATGCCACGTCCCCTCAGCGAACTGCCCAAGGCGCACCTGCACCTGCACTTCACCGGTTCCATGCGGCACTCGACCCTCGTCGAGCTCGCCCACGAACACGGTCTGCACCTTCCCGACGCGCTTGAGGAGGACTGGCCACCCCGGCTGCGCGCGACGGACGAGCGGGGCTGGTTCCGCTTCCAGCGGCTGTACGACATCGCGCGCTCCGTCCTGCAGCGGGAAAGCGACGTCTACCGGCTGCTGCGCGAGGCGGCCGAGGACGAGGCGGCCGAGGGGTCGGCCTGGCTGGAGATCCAGATCGACCCGTCCGGGTACGCGTCGAGGTTCGGCGGGCTCACCTCGGCCATGGAGTTGATGCTCGACGCGACGCGCAGGGCCGCGGAGCACGCGGGAATAGGGATCGCGGTCGTGGTGGCCGCCAACCGTACCCGCCACCCCCTCGACGCCAAGACGCTCGCCCGCCTCGCCACGCACTACATGGACCAGGGTGTGGTCGGGTTCGGGCTCTCCAACGACGAGCGGCGCGGCCGGGCCCGCGACTTCGACGGAGCCTTCCGGCTGGCCAAGCGGGCGGGACTGCTGGCCGTGCCGCACGGCGGGGAACTGCTGGGCGCGGCCAGCGTGGCCGAGTGCGTCGATGTGCTGGAGGCCGACCGGGTCGGGCACGGGGTACGGGCGGCCGAGTCGCCGCGGCTCATGGAGCGCCTCGCCGCCCGGCAGATCACCTGCGAGGTCTGCCCGACCTCCAACGTCGGCCTCGGGGTGGCCGAGCGGGCCGAGGACGTGCCGCTGCGGCGCCTGTTCGAGGCGGGGGTGCCGATTGCGCTGGGCGCCGACGACCCGCTGCTGTTCGGCGCCAGGCTGCTGCCCCAGTACGAGCTCGCCAGGCAGGTGTACGGCTTCTCCGACCCGGAACTGGCCGAACTGGCCCGCCAGTCGGTACGGGCGTCGGCGGCGCCGGAGGCGGTGCGCAAGAAGGTCCTCCAGGAGATCGACGACTGGCTGGCCTCAGCGGACTGAGCGCGCGATCTCCAGGGCTCGGCCGATGTCCCCGGCCCCCTCCAGCCGCAGGCCGACCCGCCCGCGCTGCCAGATGAGGGTGGGACCGGCCGCGCGAGGGCGGGCCTCGACCTCGCCTCCGCCCCGGGGCAGGTAGGTCAGGCCGTGTGGGGCCGGGATCCACGGAGGGCGTAGGCGACCGCCGCGTCCGGGTCGGCCTCGTAGCCTTCGGCGAAGATCGCGTCGTAGGTCTCGTCACCGAGCAGTTGCCTGGCCGTCCGCTCGGCGACGGTTCTCGGCTCGGACATGCCCGCCGAGCCGAAGCCCCGCAGTCCGAAGGTGGCCCACAGCCGTACTCCCGCCCCCTGGAGCCTGGCCGTGCGGCAGCCGTCGCCCTCGATCGCGGCGATCACCGCGAGCTGGTCGACGGCCTGCGCCACGCCGGTGGCGTCGCGCAGGCGCCACTTGACGTCGAGCGACTGCCGGGCCGCCTCCGCCGCCTCGGCCAGGTGGCCGAGGCCCAGTTGGGCGATGGACAGGACGTAGTCGCCGCAGGAGCGGGCCCAGCGCTCGCCGCGCGCGTCGCAGAGCCGCTGCACCTCCTTGAGCACGGAGACGGCCCTGTCGAACTCGCCGCGCCAGGTGACCGCCATCGCCGCGGTCACCAGGGCGAAGGGCTCGCTGACCGTGGCGGCCTCCGCCCTGCGGAAGTACTCGCGCACCCGCTCGACGCACGGCTCGACCTCGTCGAGGGCGCCCGCGCACAGGGAACGGCTGGCCAGCCGGAGCTGGGCGTGCCCGGCCGCCGCGTAGTCGCCCCAGTCGAGGGCCGCGGCGAGCGCCGCCTCGGCCCTGCGACGCCCCAGCTCCAGCTCGCCCCCGGCGATGGCCACGCAGCCGTCGGCCCACAGAAGTCTGGGCAGGTGGGGGTCGGTGACAGGAGCCGCGTCGATCGCGCGTGCCATGTGGTAGCGGCCCTCGTTCAACCGGCCCAGGCAGAACCAGAGGATCCAGAGCGTGCCGGCGAGCTCGATGGACACCGGGGAGGCGGGGTCGAGGGCGAGGCGCAGCTCGGTCATGGAGAAGGCGAGCCTGGCGGCCCACTCCTCCTGCCCGGGGCCGTACCAGTCGGCCTCGGCCCTGCGCGCCAGGTCGAGGTAGTGCCGGCGGTGCCGCCGCGTCGGCCCGGCCTCGTCCCCGAGCAGCGCGAGCCGCTCCCCGCCGTACTCCCTGACCGTGGCCGGCTGGCGGTAGCCGCCGGGAACCCGGACCAGGAGGAACCTCCTCACCAGGCTTTCCAGCAGGTCCGGTACGTCACCCAGGTGCTCGTCGCCGCACACCCGCTCGGCGGCGGCCATGTCGAAGTTTCCCGCGAAGACCGAGAGCCTGGCCCAGAGCAGGCGTTCCCCGGGGCCGCAGAGCTCGTGGCTCCACCTGATCGCGGCGCGTACGGTCTGGTGGCGGGGAACCGGCGCCCGGCTGTCGGGCGGGGTCTCGAACCGGCCCTCCAGGTGGTCGGCGAGTCGCTCCACCGGCAGCTCCCCCAGCCATCCGGCGGCCAGCTCGACGGCGAGCGGGACACCGTCCAGCCGCCGGCAGATCCTGGCCGCGGCCGCCATACCGGTCTCGGTCATCTCCAGACCGGGTGCCACGCGGGCGACCCGGTCGAGGAAGAGGCGGAGCGCGTCGCTCGTAGCCATCCCCTCCTCCTGCGGCCATGGCGCGTCGAAGGGCTCGACGGGCAGCAGCGCCTCCTGTGGCAGCCCGAGCGGCCGACGGGAGGTCGCGATGATCCGTACCCCCGGCGCCGCCGCCAGGATCTGGGCGACGAGGTCGCGGCAGGCGGGCAGGAGGTGCTCGCAGCCGTCGAGAAGCAGCAGGAGCCTCCGGCTCGCGAGAAACTCGACGAGCGTCTCGTCCTGCGGACGCGCGGACCGCTCGGGGAGGCCGAGGACCGCCGCGACCGTGTGGGCGAGCAGATCGCCGTTGCGCTCGCCGGACAGCTCCACCAGCCACGTGCCGTCCGGGTGGTGCTCGTGCCATCGGCGCGCGGCCCTCATCGCGATCCGTGACTTGCCGATGCCTCCGACACCGGTGACCGTGGTCAGCGGTGTGTCGGCCAGCAGCTTCAGCAACCGCCGCACCTCGCTTTCCCGGCCGATGAAGCCGTCCGGCTCCGCGGGCAGGTTCCCCTGCCACCATTGGATCTGTTCCATCGGTTCGCGCTCCTTCTCCACTTACCGGGAATCGCACTCCTGCCAAATCACGAACCGGTCGGCCGGTGATTCCCCAGGAGGGTTTCCTTGTCCCCCGGTGCAAATCTCACCGCCGTATCGAGGTCGAACTTCCCCCGTACGACGTGAAACGCGGAAATGCAGGTGCTTTATAACTGATTCGGTGGAGCCGGTAATCGGGGGTGGTGGCCGGAGGGTGAGCCCACCCGGAGGCCGCCCCCCCCGGGGAGCGGCTCCCGGGGGCACTCTCCGTGGACCGTTTGGGGGCCGTCCCGGGGGAAGCGCCATTAGACTCTGGCTGTTCTTGGCCGTGGCCTCCCGCCGCGGCCTTCCTTAATCGAGCTGGACGGAACCGCATGTCTGGGTATGACCGCGTAGTGCAACCCGCGGCCGGTGACGAGGCCCTGGAGAACCATCTCGGTGGGGACGAGGCCAGGAACTACCGGCAGTACGAGCTCGACATGGTCGCCCCGCACGTGGGCCGGTCCATGCTGGAGATCGGTTCCGGTCTCGGCCACTTCGCCGAGCAGTTCCTGCCCCGCCTCGACCGGCTGGTGGTCAGCGACTTCGACCCCTACTGCGTGGAGCGGCTCCGGAAGCGCTTCGAGGGCCGCGACGACATCGACGTGCTCCAGTTCGGCCTGCCGACCGAGATCCCCATCGGCGAGAAGGTCGACACCGTCGTGATGATGAACGTCCTGGAGCACATCGAGGAGGACGTCGAGGCTCTGCGGTCGCTCGCCAAGGTCACCCTCCCCGGCGGCCGGATCATCATCTGGGTTCCGGGCTACATGCAGCTTTACGGAGACTTCGACCGCAAGGTCGGCCACGTCACCCGCTATACCCCCGCCACCCTGCGCAGCACGGTCTCTCGTGCGGGCCTGGACATCGACGTGCTCAAGCCGATCAACTTCCTGGGCGGCATCGCCTGGTGGGCCGCGGTCCGCCGCGGCGGTGTCGGCTACCCCGACCCCCGCCTGGTCAAGATCTACGACCGCACCGTGGTACCCCTCACCCGCCTCATCGAGCGCTTCGTCCGCCCGCCGTTCGGGCAGACCGTCTTCTGCGTCGCCCGAGTGCCGAAGTGACCCGCGCGCGCCGCCCCCTCCCCCGCGGCCGCCAGGTGGCCTGGCACGAGGTGACGGCCGGATGAGGGAAACAAATAGGTTGCACGCCTTGGCAGGGGCGCCATAAAGTCATTCGCATGTGGATCAACTCCTAAGAGCCGGCGTCGATCAGCCTTCGCTGGTCCGCTCGCACTCAGCATTTCGGCCCCGTTCATCTGACGCGGTAGCTGAGTTGTCCGACCCGGGATCTCACCGCGTCGTCACATTCTTCAAGGAGTCCATATGCGAGTTCATGCCGCCCGCAAGCGCAGTGGCAAGTCCAAGACCGCCACAGCCCCCAAGCCCCGCACCCCGCTGCCCGAGCACGTCGTGCCCGCGGCGCCTCGGCACATGCCGATGCCGCCCATGCCGATGAGGCCCACCCGACAGCCACGCCGGATCCCCGGCAAGGGTGGTCGCTGAGCCAAGGCGATCACTGAGCTACAGGAAAGCCCCGGTCCACAGGCCGGGGCTTTCCCATGTCTCACGGTGCCTCGCGGCCCGAGGCCGCGGGCAGCGGCGTCACAGACGCTCGATGATCGTGACGTTGGCCTGGCCGCCGCCCTCGCACATCGTCTGCAGCCCATACCGGCCGCCGGTCCGCTCAAGCTCGTGCAGGAGCTTGGTCATCAGGATCGTGCCGGTGCCGCCCAGCGGGTGGCCCAGGGCGATCGCGCCGCCGTTCGGGTTGACCTTGGCCGGGTCGGCGCCGAGGTCGTTGATCCAGGCCAGCGGCACCGGGGCGAACGCCTCGTTGATCTCGGTGACGTCGATGTCCTCGATGGACAGGCCCGCCCGCTTCAGCGCCTTCCGCGTCGCCGGGATCGGCGCGGTCAGCATGTAGACCGGGTCGTCGCCGGTGAGCGCCAGGGTGACGATCCGCGCCCTGGGGCTCAGGTTGTGGTCGCGGACCGCCTGCTCGGAGGCGATCAGGATCGCTCCGGAGCCGTCGGAGATCTGCGAGGAGGTGGCGGCCGTGATCTGGCCGCCGTCCCGCAGCGTCTTCAGCGACGCCATCTTCTCCAGCGTGGTGTCCGGGCGCGGGCCCTCGTCGTCCTCGACGCCGTTCAGCGGGGCGATCTGGTCCTTGAAGTAGCCGTTCGCGACGGCCTTGGCCGCCCGCTGGTGGCTCTGGTAGGCGAACCGCTCCAGTTGCTCGCGCTTGAGGTTCCACTTCTCGCACATGAGCTCCGCGCCGCGGAACTGGGAGATCTCCTGCTCGCCGTAGCGCTCCACCCACTTGTCACCGAAGGGGAAGGGCATGCCCTTCTCCAGCGCGGCGGTGATGCTCGACCCCATGGGCACGATGCTCATGGACTCCACACCGGCGGCCACGACAAGGTCCTGGGTGCCGGAGAGCACGCCCTGGGCCGCGAAGTGGATCGACTGCTGGGAGGAGCCGCACTGGCGGTCGATGGTCACACCGGCGACGCTCTCCGGGAGACCTGCCGACAGCCACGCGTTGCGCGCGATGTCCATGCTCTGCGGGCCGAACTGCATGACACAGCCCATGATCACGTCTTCGACCGCGGCCGGGTCGACACCCGTACGCTCGATGAGCGCCCCGAGGGTGTGCGCGGCCAGATCGGTGGGGTGGACGGTGGACAGACCGCCCTTCTTCTTACCGACCGGGGTGCGGACCGCCCCGACGATGTACGCCTCTGCCACAGTGCCTCCTGCGTGTGGAGCCGAGTTGCCTGCGAAACCGAGCATCGTTCGGTCAGCAGGAGGTTACAACAGAACTTTCGTCCACACCCTACCCGGGGGTGCTTCTCGGCCGAGAGGGCAAGCACACCTTTTGCAGGAAATATCAGGAACTCTGCGCTGACCTGGGCGGTGTCGCTCAGGCCATCCTGGTGCTCGTCATGGTCGCGTAGGCGATGACATTGTCGGTGTAATGACCGGTCGTGCGGTTATAGGTGCCGCCACAGGTGATCAGGTGCAGCTGCGGGTTCGGCGACTCGCCGTACACCCGCTGCGTCGGGAACACCGACTTGTCCGCCTGCTCCAGCCCGCCGACGGTATAGACGGCGATGACGCCGTCCTTTCTGTGCACCTCGATGACGTCGCCGTTGCGGATCTCGTCGAGGCGGCCGAACACCGCGCTTCCCGAGCGCGTGTCCTTGTGCCCGAGCATGATCGCGGGACCGGCCTCACCGGGTGTCGGTCCCGAGCGGTACCAGCCGACCAGGTTCGGGTTGCCGACCGGCGGCACCTCGATCGCGCCCTTGCTGTCGAGCCCGACGGATCTGACCGGCGCGTTGACGCCGAGCCGCGGGATGACCAGGCGGACCGGGCTGGAGGGCTGCATGGCCGGGGCCGCCGGCAGGCTGGGCAGGGGCGGCGGCGCGGTCGGGGGCGCCTGAAAGTACGGATTCACCGGCGCCACCGCGGCCTGGTTCCTGGGAGGCAGCGTGGTGCGCTCGTCCAGCCCGTACTCCTCGGGCGCGGCCAGTACGTAGAGCATGCCCACCAGCACCGTGACCACCCCGGCGATCCCGGCCAGGATGAGCACCGACCGCATCACCCGCCCACCGTCGAGACGCCCGTCGAGACGCCCGTCGAGGTGTCCCTGTCGCGGCCACTCCTCGTACGGCTCCCCGTACGACGGGCCGTGCTGCCGCTGGAACGGGTGCGGGTACTGCGGCTGGACCGGGACCGGCCGGTAGTGGGGCGCCGGCCCAGGGTGTCGACCGCCCGGCGGGGGGGTGCTCATCCGGCCACCCCGATCAGCCGCGGCCTGCGGTGCGACGCCGCAGCACCAGGCCGCCGATCCCGGCGAACGCCACCATCAGCAGGCCGCTGAACATGATCATTCTGGCGTCGGGGCCGGCGTCCCCGCCACCGCCCGTGGAGGCCGCGCCCTCAGGGGTCTCGTCGATCTGCCGGCTGGGGGCGGGCTTGGAAGTCTTGGTACGGGTGACGGTGACCGTCGGTTTGGGGGTGGTGCCGGCACTCGTGGACTGGCTCGCGCTCGGGCTCGGACTCGGACTGGTCGACGTGCTCGAACTGGCCGACGTACTCGGGCCGGCCGTGCCCACGACCACCCGCAGCGCGGCGGCGGTGACCTTGGCCGAGTTGAGAGGAACACCGCAGTCGAGCAGTTCGGCCTCGTTTCCGGTTCCCGTGCCGGGGTCCAGGTACAGGGTGAACGGGCCCGGCTGGAAGGCCACCACGCCGGTCGCGCTGGGGGTCACCGTGACGAGCAGGGGAGGCGCGGTGATCGGCTGCCCGGCGGCCGGGGGAGCGGCGGTGGCCGCGACCGAGCGGAGTTCGGAGGGAAGCGCCAGGACCGGCGAGGGAGTGGCGCCGATCTGCACCTCCGCGTCGATGACGACACGCGCACCCGCCGGGGCGGGCGCGGTCGGGGTGACGGTGGGCCCCGTGGCGGGCTGGGCGATCTTCCAGGTCGCCACCAGGGGTGAGTTCGTCGCCGCCGCCGTCGGGCCGGTGAGGTCCATCTGGAAGGTGTACGTCGCCGACGGTGACGACACGCCGGCGAGCGTGCAGGCGTAGCTGACCGGGTTGGGGTCGGCGTACATGGAGGCGACCGCAGGGACCGCGCCGAAAAAAACGCCCGCGCCCGCTGCGGCGATCGCGGCTGTCTTGACCGCGACGCGCCGCCGCGTCTTGGACTTCAGCACAGTCTCTCCCCATTCCAGATCTATCGACCGGCTCGCACCGGCTGTTAAGGCTTACACGCCTTGGTCAAGGTTCGGCATAGATCCTACGAAGAGAGACCGGGACGCGCGAGCAAGTCGGCGAAACGGACACAAATTCCCATCTATCCCACAGCAAACGACACCGTACATCGGTGAAGTTTCGAACAACAGACGGGATGCGGCACGCGGTGCTCACGGTGAGTAGCCGGGCCTCGTCGGGATCGGCACGGCGCCCGCACGCCCGCGGGACAGTACCCGCGAAGGCTTCCGGCAGCTCGACCGGTTCCCGTTCGAGGAGGAGCAGCTCGACCGGTTCCCGTTCGGGGAGGAGCCGATGGAAGCCGCGCGAGCGGGTATACGGCTCTTGACACCCTCCCACGCTGGAGGTTTGTGATGAACACGCCGGTTACGACGCACACGCACGGCGGGCAGCTGCCCCGCCGGCGGATCCCGGTGAGATGGGTGGCCGTCGCCCTGGCGGCGGTCCTTCTGGCCGCCATCGGGTTCAGCACCCACTACCGCTCCGTGGAGTCGGTCGCGGCGTCGGGCAACCGGTTCGACCCGGCCGCGTTCGGGGCGCGGGCGTACCAGAGCGAGGTGGTGCCCGCGATCAAGAGGAAGGCCGTCGAACTGCCCGTGCTGGTGAAGGCCATGACCGCCGACAAGAGGGCGGCCGACAGACGCTACGGCATCCGGCACGGCAACGGCCCTTACGGCTTCGCGGTCAAGGGCACCGGCAGGGCCGGAATGGCGAAGTCCGGGCTGATGCCCGTGACCGTGCCGGGCCTGCCACCGGGCACCCGGGTCTCGTTGCAGGTAGGCCCGGCCGTCAACGGCACGGCGCTGCGGGACGTGGCCGGTATCGGATTCAGACGGTTCCGCAACCAGGCGGAGTACGCCGCCGCCGCCACCGCGCTGAACAACCAGCTGTGGGAGAAACTGCTCAGGAACCTGTACCCGGCGCGCCTGAACGGCAGGAGGATCTCCTTCATCGGGGCCTTCAACTTCCTCACCCCCTCCGTCGTGACCATCACCCCGGTCTCGATCAAGGAGGTGTCGTGAAGGCCGCGGCGGCCAAGGTCCTGAGCGCCCACGACGTCACCAAGGTGTACGGGGGCACGCACGCGCTCAGGGGTGTCGACTTCGATATCACCGCCGGTCGGGTGACCGCGCTGTTCGGCAAGAACGGGGCCGGCACGTCGACCCTGCTGAAGATCCTCTCCGGGGTCGAGCAACCCACCACCGGCCATGTCGAGCTCGACGGGGAACCCGTCAAGCTCCTGTCGCCGCGCGACGCCGCCGACCGGGGCATCTCGATCATTCCCCAGGAGCTCCTCCTCTGTCCCAACCTGAGCATCCAGGACAACCTGTTCCTGGCCCGCGAGAACTGCGGGGGCCTCTGGATGATCGACCGCTCCTCCCAGCGGGCCACCAGCGCGGCGATCCTGCACAGCCTGGGAGAAGATCTTGATCCCGATCGGCTGGTCGGTGACCTGAGCCCGGCCCGGCAGCAGATCGTCGAGATCGCGCGGGCGCTCGTCCAGGAGGCCCGGGTGCTGATCATGGACGAGCCCACCTCGGCGCTCACCCCCCCGGAGTTCGAGGTCCTGTTCCGGGTCATCGGAGGGCTGGCCGCGAGCGGGGTCGCGGTGGTCTACGCCTCCCACCACCCGGACAGGACGCTGAAGATCGCCGATGACGTCGCCGTCCTGCGCGACGGGCGGCTGGTCACCACGGCGGACGCCAGGACCGTCGACATCCGGCGGATCGCGGAGCAGATGACCGGCCGCGACCGGGACTCCCTGTTCCCGCGCCGCGTTCCTCTCATCGAGGGAGAGCCGCCGCCGCGTGAGGAGAACTCGCTGGCCCTGCGCGGCCTCTCGGTGGCCGACCCGGCCAACCCCGGCCGCCTCGCGATCGACGACCTCTCCCTGACCGTCGGGGAGTGCGAGATCGTGGGGATCTACGGCCTGATGGGCTCGGGCCTGACCGAACTGCTGGAGGCGCTCGCCGGCCGGATCCCCTCGCAGTCGGGTGACGTCCTGCTCTCGGGCACCCCGTTGGAGAGTGCGAGCATCCGCGAACGCATCGACCGGGGCCTGGTCCTGGTCCCCCGGGACCGTCGGCGCGACGGCCTCGTCCAGACGATGTCGGTCGGGGAGAACCTCTCCCTGGCCGGACTGGGCAGGTTCGTCCGGCGACTGTTCGTCTCCCGGGAGCTCGAACTGGACGCCGTCGACCGGATGATCTCCGACATCTCCATCGGGACCAACGATGCCGGAGCGCCCATCGAGTCGTTGAGCGGCGGCGACCAGCAGAAGGTGGTCATCGGCAGGGCACTGCTGACCGACCCTCGGGTACTGCTGCTGGACGAGCCCTCGCGCGGCGTCGACATCGGCGCCCAGGCCGACATCTTCGAGCTCATGGCGGCACGGGCACGACGCGGCCTGGCCATTCTCTTCACCACGTCGGACGCCGAGGAAGCGCTGCACATCCCCGACCGGCTGCTGGTGCTCGCCCGCGGGGTCGTCACCGGCGACTTCCGGCGTGGCGCGATAACCCGGGAGGAACTGATGAGCGTGCTGGACGGCACCACCATCGGCCACGCCGAGGACGGTGCGAATTGACACCTCGGGGAACAACCTCCGCACCGGCGCCGCCGGACCGCCCCCCGCCGGAGAGGACGGTGGCCCAGGCGCGCCGCCTGTCCCTGCTGGCCGGCCTGTTCGAGCTGCGGGCGCTCATCGCGCTCGCGGCCCTGATCGCGGTTCTCGGCCTGCTGTCGGATTCGTTCCTCACGGTGCCGAACCTCATCACGATGGCCGGGCACATCGCGGTCAACGGGGTGATCGCGCTCGGCATGCTGCTGGTCATCCTCAAGGGAGGCATCGACCTGTCGGTCGGCTCGGTCGCCGGGCTCTCCGGGGTCGTCGCCGGCGAGTTGCTCGAAGGTCTCGACCTCCGGTTCGTCGACGTGATCGCCTACCCGCCGGTGTGGGGCGTGATCGTGCTCTGCGTCGCCGTCGGCATGCTCGTCGGCCTGGTGAACGGCGTCCTCGTCACCCGCTTCGAGGTGGCGCCGTTCATCGCGACACTCGGCATGCTGTACGTGGCGCGAGGGCTCGCATTGCTGATCTCCGGCGGCTCGACCTACACCGATCTGGACGGCAGCCCCGAACTCGGCAACACCGGCTTCGGCCTCCTCGGCGACGAACGCCCGCTCGGCCTCCCGACGTCGATCTGGATCATGATCGCTCTGGCCGTCGTCGTCATGCTGGTGCTCACCAGGACACCGTTCGGGCGGTGGTTGTACGCCGCGGGCGGCAACGAGCGGGCCGCGGAACTCTCGGGTGTCCCGATCAGGCGGGTCAAGACGGTCGTCTACGTGATCTCCGGTGCCTGCGCCGCGCTCGCGGGTCTCATCATCGCCTCGGGACTGACCGTGGCGGTACCGCAGGCCGGTGAGACGTACGAGCTCAACGCGATCGCCGCGGTGATCCTCGGCGGCGCCGCGCTGAGCGGGGGGCGCGGCACCGTACCGGGTACCCTCGTCGGGGCCGTCGTCATCGGTCTCCTCGCCTACGGCCTGACGATCCTGTACGTGTCGGTGTTCTGGCAGATCCTCATCAAAGGGGCCGTGGTCATCCTCGTGGTGATGCTGGACCAGGGCCGGCAACGGCTCCGGCGGCACAGGGCCGCCGTCTCGGCGATGGTCGCCGACGTGCGAGCGGGCTGAGGGGCTCCGGCGGCCGCCTCTCGCCCCCGTCCGCGACAGGCCGCTTTTCGGGCCTGATCGTTTCCGATCTTGGCGCCTCTCCGACCCGCCCGTGATTTTCACGGCAGTACGGTTGCCGCTTCTTTTAGATTTTCAGATTAATAGGTGATCCAACCCTAATTAGGGAATTGGCAGGATAAACGGCATGGCAGTCGAAGCGTTCAGCAGCGATATCACGCTGCGCATCAACGGTGCCGACCACTCCGTCTCCCTGGACAACCGGGTGACCCTGCTGGACGCGCTGCGAGAGCATCTCGGCCTGACCGGGGCTAAGAAAGGGTGCGACCACGGGCAGTGCGGGACATGCACGGTCCTGCTGGACGGCCGGCGGGTGAACAGCTGCCTGACGCTCGCGGTCACCGCCACCGGACAGGAGATCGTCACCATCGAGGGGATCGCCGGCCTGGCTCACCCGAACGACCTGCACCCCGTTCAGCAGGCGTTCCTCGACCACGAGGGCCTCCAGTGCGGCTACTGCACGCCGGGCCAGATCTGCTCGGCGATCGGCGCGCTCGCCGAGGCGGAGGCGGGCTGGCCCAGCCATGTCACCGAGGACGTCGCGGCCGGTGTCGCCTCCTGTCGCGCCCTGGACGCCGAAGAGGTCCGCGAACGGATGAGCGGCAACCTCTGCCGCTGCGGAGCGTACGCCGGAATCGTCGAAGCGGTCCTCGAAGTCGCCGGGGCGAGTCCCGGGGGCACGCGATGAGGCCCTTCGCCTACGAGCGCGCCACCGACCCCGACGCGGCCGCCACCGCCGTCCTGGACGGCACCGACGTGATGTTCCTGGCCGGCGGGACCAACCTGGTGGACCTGATGAAACTCGGCGTGGCCCGGCCGGCGGCGCTGGTGGACGTCACCCGGCTGCCGTACGACCGGATCGAGCACCGGGCCGACGGAAGCGCGCTCATCGGCGCGACGGTGCGCAACAGCGACCTGGCCGGCGACCGGGGCATCCGGGAACGCTTCCCGATGCTCGCCCAGGCCGTGCTGGCCGGAGCCTCCGGGCAGCTCAGGTCGATGGCCACCACCGGCGGCAACCTGCTGCAGCGCACGCGCTGCCCGTACTTCCAGGACGTCACCAAACCGTGCAACAAGCGCACCCCGGGCACAGGCTGTTCCGCGATCGGCGGCAGTCACCGCGACCTGGGTGTGATCGGCACCTCCGACAGCTGCGTGGCCACCCACCCGTCCGACATGGCGGTGGCGATGGCCGCCCTCGACGCCGTGGTGCACATCAGGCTCGCGGGCGGCGAGGAGCGGGCGGTGCCGCTCCGCGACCTCTACCTGCTGCCCGGCGACACCCCCGATCGCGAGACGGTGCTGGGGCCCGGCGACCTGATCACCGGTGTCGAGCTGCCGCCGCCCCCGGACGGTGCGGCCATGCGGTACCGCAAGGTCCGCGACCGCTGGTCCTACGCGTTCGCGGTGGTCTCGGTCGCGGCCCTGGTCACGACCGAGGGCGGCGGGTCACTGCGGGAGATCCGGCTGGCGCTGGGCGGAGTGGCCCCGCTGCCGTGGCGGGCACACCAGGCCGAGCGGATGCTGGCCGGTCACCGGCCGAACAGGGAACTGCTGCTGGCGGCGGCGGAGGCGGAGTTCGTGTCGGCACGCCCTCTGCCGGAGAACGAGTTCAAGATCGGGCTCGCCGCCGACCTGATCGCGGCGAGCGTACGCGATCTCACGGGGGATCTCGCGGGAGAGGGACGGCGATGACCACGCTCGACAAAGTGGTGGGCGGGGCACCGGCCAGGGTCGAGGGACGCGAGAAGGTCACCGGCGCGGCCCATTACGCGTACGAGTACCCCGTGCCGAACGCCGTCTACGTCTGGCCGGTGCAGTCCACGATCGCCCGCGGCCGGGTGCGCGCCGTCCACGGCGGGGCCGCGCTGGCCCTGCCGGGGGTGATCGCCGTGCTGGACAGCGGCAACGTCTCCCGGCTGCACCCCGTCGACGACGCCGAACTGGCCGTCCTGCAGTCGGCCGACGTCGCCTACCGCGGGCAGATCGTCGCGGCCGTGGTCGCGAGCACCCTGGAAGGTGCCCGAGAGGCGGCGTCGGCGGTGCGAGTGGACTACGACGAGCAGGAACACGACGTCGTGCTGAGTCCGGGCAGCCCGCGGATCTTCTCACCCCGGAAGGCCAACGCGGGCTTCACCGGGACCGTCGACTGGGGTGACGCCGAGAGCGCCCTGGCGGCGGCGCCGGTCGGCGTCGACGCCGCCTACACGACCCCGGCCGAGCACGCCAGCCCGATGGAGCCGCACGCCACGATCGCGTTCTGGGAGGGTGAGACCCTGACCCTTTACAACGCCGACCAGGCGCCCTGGATGTCGGCGACCGCGATCGCCGCACTGTTCGGCCTCGCCGACGGCGCGGTGAGCATCGTCGCCGACCACGTCGGCGGCGGTTTCGGGTCGAAGGCGGTACCGCGCCCGCCGACCGTGCTGGCGGCGCTGGCCGCCCGCGCCGTCGGGCGGCCGGTCAAGGTTGCGATGACCAGGCAGCAGATGTTCCCGCTCGTCAGCTACCGGACGCCCACCGTGCAACGTGTACGTCTGGGGGCCGATCGGGACGGCCGGCTGACCGCGGTGTGGCACGACGCGCTCCAGCAGAGCTCGAAGCGCGTCGAATACACCGAGCAGACGGTCGCGGCCAGCCGCATGATGTACGCGACGCCCAACAGCCACACCGCCCACCGGTTGCTACAGCTGGACGTGCCGACCCCGTCGTGGATGCGCGCGCCCGGCGAGGCTCCGGGGATGTTCGCGCTCGAATCGGCGATGGACGAGCTGGCGTACGCCCTCGGAATGGACCCCGTCGAGCTGCGGATCGTCAACGAGCCCGCGGTGGATCCCGAATCCGGCCTCCCGTTCAGCAGCCGCAACCTGCTCGCCTGCCTGCGGGAGGGGGCGGCGCGCTTCGGCTGGGCCGGACGCGACCCCACGCCGGGCGTCCGCAGAGACGGCCGGTGGCTCGTCGGGACCGGCGTCGCGTCCTCGACCTACCCGGTCTTCATCATGGCGTCCACCGCGACCGCCCGCGCCGAGCCCATGGGCAGGTTCGTGGTCGAGATCGCCGCGGCCGACATCGGCACCGGGGCTCGCACCGCGCTGGCCCAGGTGGCGGCCGACGAGCTCGGCGTGCCGATGGACCAGGTCACGATCCTGGTGGGCCGCAGCGTCTTCGGACCCGCGCCGTTCGCCGGCGGGTCCATGGGCACCGCCTCGTGGAGCTGGGCGGTGAGCAAGGTGTGCCGGGCACTGGCCAGGGAACTCGACGAGCGGTCCGGGGTGGTCCCCGCGGAAGGGCTGCAGGCGCGGGCGGACACCACCGCGGACCTCGCCGCCCGTGGGCGCTTCTCCCGCCACTCGTTCGGAGCGCAGTTCGCCGAGGTCAAGGTCGACGTCGACAGCGGGCAGGTCCGTATCGAACGGCTGCTGGGGGTCTTCGCGGCCGGCCGGATCGTCAATGCCAGGACGGCACGCTCGCAGTTCCTCGGCGGCATGACGATGGGGATCTCCATGGCCCTGCACGAGGCCCTGCGGATGGACCCCCGCTTCGGTGACTTCGCCAACCACGACCTGGCCACCTACCACATCGCATCGAACGCCGACGTCCGCGGGATCGAGGCCCACTGGATCGACGAGCACGACGACGAGCTCAACCCCGTCGGCGTCAAGGGCATCGGCGAGGTGGGGATCGTCGGCACCGCCGCCGCGATCGCCAATGCCGTCTTCCACGCGACCGGCTCCCGGCAGCGTGACCTGCCGATCACCCTCGACCGGGTACGGGCCGCCATGCACACCGGTTGACGGCGCCTTCCCGGTCGATCCCGGTCGATCCCGGTCGATTCCAGGAAGGTCGGTGCGCCAGGTGCCACCGCTCGGGACTTACGGTGAGCATGGGGCACAGCGGTCGAGCACGCCGGGGCTGACCCGGCCCCGGAGTACCCGTCCAGGAACGCTCGGCCGCAGAAGGGGTGACCATGAGGAAGAACGCGGGCCGGATCGCGGTGGCCGCCGGACTGATGGCCGTGCTGGCCGCCTGCGCCAACGACCCGGCCGCCGAGGGGTCGGCTCCCCCGAGGGCGGCGTCGGCGACCCCCGGGAGCGGAGCCGTCGGCGAGACCCCGAGCCCGGTTTCGAGCGAGGTGCCAGGCGGGGTGCCGGACGGGGTGCCGGACCTCCAGGCGGGCAGGGAAGTGGCCGGCGGGATCGAGGTGCCCTGGGGGCTGGCGTTTCTTCCGGATGGCGACGCGCTCGTCGCCGAGCGCGACAGCGGCCGGGTGCTCCAGGTCCCCGGACGCGGCGGGCGGCCGCGCGAGGTCTACCGGGTGCCCGGCGTGGCCGCGAGCGGCGAGGGCGGTCTGCTGGGGCTCGCCGTGTCACCCGGCTATGCCAGGAACCGTTACGTGTACGCCTACCTCACCACCTCCTCCGACAACCGGATCGTGCGCTTCCGCCTTGGCGACGCCACGCCCCAGGTGCTGTTCGACGGCATCGCCAGGGCCTCCTTCCACGACGGCGGCCGCATCGCGTTCGGACCGGACGGCATGCTGTACGCCGGCACCGGAGACGCGGGGCAGCGGGACTCGTCGCAGGATCCGCGCCTGCCGAACGGGAAGATCCTCCGGCTGACGCCGGATGGCAGGCCCGCCCCCGGCAACCCGGTGCCGGGCTCGCCGGTCTACAGCCTCGGCCATCGCAACGTCCAGGGGCTGGCGTGGGACGAACGAGGGCGGCTGTTCGCCACCGAGTTCGGACAGAACGCGCTGGACGAGGTCAACCTGATCGAGCCCGGCCACAACTACGGCTGGCCGGAGGTGGAGGGCAAGGGCGACACGCACGGCGGTAAGTTCACCAACCCGCTGGTCACGTGGCCCACGAGCGAGGCCTCCCCCTCCGGTGCCGCCATCGCCGGGAACACACTGTATGTGGCGGCGCTACGCGGGGAACGTCTGTGGACGGTGCCCCTGCGGGACGGGAGGACCGGCGAACCTCGGGCCGAACTACTCGGCCGGTACGGCCGCCTGCGCACGGTCGCCGTGGCACCGGACGGGGCGCTCTGGCTGACCACGTCCAACACCGACGGACGCGGTGACGTGCGCGAGGGCGACGACCGGATCCTGCGCTATCCGGCCAGGGCCGAGACGGAGTGACGTTCCCCCTGGCCGCGACCGCCGCGGAGCCGGGTGGCCTCGACGGGCACGGTCAGCCCCCGGCCTGCAGCCGGCCCCGTATGGACGGGCACGGTCAGCCCCCGGCCTGCAGCCGGCCCCGTACGGTACGCGCCATACCGGGGTCGTCGGCGATCACCCCGTCCAGGTTGAGCCGGTACAGGCGCCTCAGCCACTTCCGTACCTCCTCGTCGGCGCGCCCGCCGGAGCTGTCGCCCCTGAGGTCCGCCCGGAGCCGTACGGCGAGTTTGCGAACCGTCGTGGCGTGGACCAGGAGCCCTTCTCCCTGGGCGTTCCTGACGAGCGTGGCGGGTGACACCGGCCTGCTCTCGAAACCGCCGGGATCGCGGGGACCGATCCGCTTCGTGACCAGGCCGATGCCGTCGGCGTACCCGGCGATCTTCCGCAGGCCCTCCGTGGTGACCATGTCGTCGTAGGTATCCGGATCACCGGCCCGCACATGATCGTACGGGGCGCCGTTCGCTCCGATGAACTGGATGAGCCGGAGCCGCGTGAGGGGATGCAACCGCTTGAGGTTCCCGGTCTCGAAGGACTGAATGAAGGCCGGGTCCCGCTCGTCGTCCCAGCCGTACTTCTGCAAGGTCTCCAGCAGCGGCTCCTCCAGCGGCAGCCCGATCGAGGCGAAGTAGGTGGGGAACTTGGTCTCGGCGTAGACGCCCACACCGTGCTTCTGCGCGAGCTGGACCACCTCGTCGAATGTCGGGATTCTCTCCATTCCGTCGTAGGCGGTGTTGCCCCGCCGCTGCACGGGGAAGCGCTCCCTGGCACGGAGGGTGTGCAGTTCCGCAAGGGTGAAGTCCTCGGTGAACCAGCCCGTGTGCCGGATGCCGTTTATGACTTTGGAAGTCCTGCGGTCGGCGAACTCGGGATGCCTCGCGACGTCGGTGGTCGCCGAGAGCTCGTTTTCGTGCCGGGCGACCAGCACATGGTCCTTGGTCGAGACGAGGTCGGGCTCGATGTAGTCGGCGCCCATCGAGATGGCGACCGTGTAGGAGAGAAGCGTGTGCTCGGGCCGGAAGGCGCTGGCCCCGCGATGCGCGATGATGATCGGCTCGCCCTCGCGACGCGCGGACGGCTTGACCGCCGGGCTCGCCTGACGCTCGGCCACAGAGTCCACAGACCGTTCGGCCGTGGAATCCGTGAGCCGTTTGGGCACCGAGTCGCCGGACCGTTCAGCCGTGGGGCTCGCGGATCGCGTACCCGTCGAATCCTCGTGATGGAGGGTGCCGATCACGGCCATTCCTATGAGTACGGCCAGCACACCGGCCCGCGCCTTGCTCACCTGCGTACACCCCTCGCTCTAGGTCAGAGGGGGGACACATTCACATAAACGCCTATACCCGGACCGGACAGGTGATTAACGATCAGAAGCGATTCCCCATTGGGATCGCGTTGCGCGAATTTCTCCGGAAATAATCTGAAATTTCCCCCAGCGGCGTCGGCATCACGCCCCCTCGGCGCAGCCGACATCACCGCGACCGGCGTGACGACGGCCCCAGTGGGACGTGCTCAAGTGCGGTGCCCGCTGTGACGCGACCCAGCGCGTGCCGTATTCCACGGAGAAGGCGTGCGGTATTCCACGGAGAAAGAATGAGTGGCTGATCACTCGGTTCACGTCTCGACATCTCCCGGGACGTCATCACCGGCGCGTCGATTCAGCTCGCGGCCGCCCACCGCGTCGACCTCAGATCTCATGCAGGCCTCAGATCCAGCCTCGGACCCCATACGGGCCTCAGATCCAGCCTCGGACCCCATACGGGCCTCAGATCCAGCTCGGACCCCATACGGGCCTCAGATCCAGCTCGGACCCCATACGGGCCTCAGTCCGACCTCAGACCTCATGCAGGTCTCAGATCCGACTTCAGGCCCCATGCAAGCCTCAGGCTCCGGCACCTGCCTCAGGTCCCCTTGCCGATCTCATACGGCTCTCATACGGCCGACCGGCGTCACACCGAGCGCGATCGACGATCGGTATCACGCCGACTTCAAATGACAGGCCAGGCCGTTACCAGCCCGCCCGGCCCGGCGGCCCGTGCCTGTGTCTGTGTCTGTGTCTGTGGTGCCCACCGTGCCTCGCCCGCGCCTGCCGCTCGAACCACCGATCCCCGTGTCGCCGAGCCTCCTGACCCCGCCGCCCGAATCCACGCCCCCCGTGCCGCCCGGCTTCGGAACCCCGCCGCCCGAACCCACGGTCGCCATACCCTCCACCCTCTACACCCCGCCGCCCGAACCCACGGTCCTCATACCGCCCGGACCTCAGATCATCTGACCGTCCGAACCCACGGTCGCCATACCCTCCACCCTCAACACCCCGCCGCCCGAACCCACGCTCCTCATACCGCCCGGACCTCAGATCATCTGACCGTCCGAACCCCCAACCCTCACCGCGCTCCGCGTCTGAACCCGGCCGACTGAATCTGTAGTCCTCATATCGCCCGGGATCGGGGTCATCTGACCGCCCGAACCCCCGCCCCCCATCGCGTTCGCCGCCCCGCCCCCGCCACCCGGACCAGCGAGCCCCGTGACGCCCCGCCGCGTGACCCCGCCGCCCGAACTCCCGCGCCTTGTGGCGCCCGGTATCCCAACGCCTCGGTCGCCCGAACCCCCAGTTCCCCCCGCGTTCGATTCTCGACTCAGAGCGCGTGGCCGTTCGTCCGTTCCCCGAACGCAGCCGTTTGATCGTCCAACCTCCGGCGTGCTTCGCCCCCGAGTTCGCGGACCGGTGGGCACCCCAACTCGTGGACCGCTCGTGCGCCGGCTTCGAATGCTGGACGGCGCCGAGGGCGGCCACCCCTATGAGTACGGCCACGACACCGGCCCGCACGATGCTCATCTGGGCACACCCCCGCCTTCTGATCATTCGGGGGGGCCACTTCGTACAAACAACTCCCTACCCGGATTGCCGGGGAGGCTAACGATCGGAGGCGGGTACCGGAGAGGCCGCGATATGCCGGTTCAGCGAGTACGGCGGCCGGACACCGCATTCAGGCGCGACGGGTCTTCGACAGGGTCGCGTAGACGATGATGTTGTCGGTGTAGTGGCCGGTCTTCCTGTTGTAGACACCGCCGCAGGTGATCAGGCGCAGGGTCGCCTCGCCGGTGTTGCCGTAGACCCGCTTCGACGGGAAGGCCGCCTTGCTGACCTGTTCCACACCGTCGACCGTGAACTCCACGAGGGTCCCGTCCGTCCGGGAGACCTTGATCTTGTCCCCGCGCTTGATCTCCTTCAGCCGGCTGAAGACGGCTGCCCCGCTCCGGGTGTTCACGTGCCCGAGAACCACCGAAGGTCCCTGCTGCCCGGGGATCGGACCGTGCTTGTACCAGCCCGCCTGGTTGGGCTTGCTCAGCGGGGGCGTCTGGATCTCCCGCTTGGAGTCGACACCGAGCGCCATCAGCGGGGCCAGCACGCCGATCTTCGGGATGGCCAGCCGCCGGGGCTTCACACCGTTGCTCTTCAACGGCGCCGGAGGCTGGACCACCGGCAGCGGCGGCGGCGCCGTGGGCGCGGCGGCCGTCAGCGGGACGTCCAGTCCGCCCGGCCCCACCGATGACGGCAGCACTCCCGCGGGCTGCTGGTCGGCGACCTGCTCCCCGGTACCCGGCTGCGCGCCCGGCTGTGCCTGAAAGCTGCTGACCGCCGCCTGCGGCTCGGACAGCCCATAGCCCGGATCCTCCGGCGCCGGTGAGAGGTACGCGAGCAGCCCCGCCATGATCGCGGCCACTCCGCCGAGCGACCCGGCCACGAGAAGCCCGGCCATCAGCATGTTTCCCTTGGGCTTGGCCGCTGAGCCGCCGCCGTGGTAGGGGTCGGGACCGCCCTGCGCAGGTCCTTGGTACATCCGGCGTCTCCTTCAGCTATCCCTCTGGCCACGCGCGTGTGCCGCCCGCCGCCTCATCAAGGCCACACCGCCCAGCGCGCTACCGGTCACCATCACCGTTCCCGCGCCGAGAAGCCCCAGCCCGAAGCCTCCTGCCGGCGCCTCACCGGTCTGAGCCCCACCGCTGGGCGTGATGATCACCTGTGGCGCGACGGGCGTGGGCCGGGTGGGGGTGACGGTGGCGGTCACGGTCAGGGTCGGCTTCGGCGTCGAGGTGGTCGTGCTGTTGACCCCGTTCGCCGGAGGAGACGTCGTGCCGGTGTGGGTGGGGGTCGACGTACCGGTGTGGGTGGGGGTCGACGTGCCGGTGTGGGTGTTGGTGGGAGTGGCGGTCGGCGTCGTCGGCGTGACCGTGGGGTTCGGCGACCCGGTCCCCGTGCCCGTCGGGTTGGGCGACTGGGACCCGCCCACCGCGGAGATCGTGACGTCCACCGAGACCGGCGCGCTGACGAGCGAGCAGGTGGCCCGGTACTCGTTCGGCGGGTTCTGCAGCTCCCTGGTGATCACCCGGAAGGCGTCGAGCTGCGCCCACTTGCCGTTCTCCAGGTTCTTGACCTCGATGGTGTGCTCGCCGTACTTGAGGCCGTTGAACCTCCACAGCGTGAGCCCACCCTCGTGGGCGGCGTTCGTCTGCGTGCCGTCGGGATTCTTCGAGGCGTCGACGAAGGACGGTGTGGCGTCCTGGCCGTCGATCCTGAACCCGACCTTCCCCGCTTCATTGCTGCGCCGGGCGACGTACTCGATCCCGGTGCCGGTGAACGTGAAGGAGGCCCAGGAGTTCACCTTGTCTGTACGGTGGAGGTCGCGGCCGTAGTCGCCGATGCTCAGAAGCTCGCTGCCCAGGTACGTCCAGTCGGCCGCCGCATGGTAGCTCACCCGCGGGTCGTCGTCGTTGACCATGACCTCGCCGGCCGGCGGTATGAAGTCCACGAACAACTTCCTGGGGCTGACCTTGAGCGTCCCGACCCGGTCGATGTGGGCGGAATCAGAGATCCCCTCGGGAAGCCTCAGGATGCTGCCCGGCTGGAGCTGATTGGCCTGGTCCAGGCTGCCCTTCGGCTGCAGGACACCGACCCAGCTGCCGGAGAGCTGGGCGTTCCCGGTGACCAGGACCTTGCTCCCGGGGGCGAAGAAGTCGGGTGAACCGAACCGGGTCGGATCCTGCTTGTAGCCGAGCTTCCAGCCGATGTTGAGCGGCTCGCCGACCTTGATCGTGGTGGGGATCGACACCTTCGTCCGGAGGTTGACCGTGCTGTTGTTCAGCGCGACCCCTCCGGTGCACGCGTAGTCGACCACGAGTTCGGCGATGCCGGCATCGGCCGCTTCGGAGGGCAGCGCGACCAGCGCGCCGCCGACAAGGCACAGGGCCGAAACCGCGAGAGATCTACGGAGCCCAGATCGCCACCGAACCACCACACACTCCGATCACAAAGGCTGCCGTCAACGGGCATAGCCATAGCACACCAAGGGTAGATCGTACGGTTTCAACCATCTTCGGCGCAGCGAGATATCGGGTACGTACGGAGACCGTGGCGCACTTGTGATCTGGATGTACATCCACAAACCACCGCAAGCCGTACCGGCGGCGCCCAATCAGGTGTACCCCAAAGTAACAGAATTGTATTCTGTGTCACGGACCCCTAGGAGGCACACAATGCAGCGAGACCTCTTCGAAGAGGAGCACCGGCTCTTCCGCGAGACAGTACGCGAGTTCCTGGCCCGTGAGGTGGCGCCCCATCACGCCCAGTGGGAGAAGGACGGCATCGTCCCCCGCGAGGTGTGGAAGAAGGCCGGAGAGATCGGCATGTTCGGTTTCGGAGTGCCCGAGGAGTTCAGCGGGGCGGGGATCACCGACTTCCGCTACAACGCCGTGATCGTCGAGGAGATCATCGCGATAGGCGCGACCGGCCTGGGGTACTCGCTGCACAACGACGTCATGGCGCCGTACTTCGTGGACCTCACCAACGACGAGCAGAAGGCCCGCTGGCTGCCCGGGTTCACCAGTGGCGAGCTCATCACCGCGATCGCGATGAGCGAGCCCGGCGCAGGTAGCGACCTGCAGGGCATCCGGACGACCGCCGTCCGCGAGGACGACCACTACGTGGTCAACGGCCAGAAGACCTTCATCACCAACGGCATCAACTCCGACCTGGTCGTCGCGGTCACGAAGACCGACCCGGGGGCGGGCGCCCGCGGGATCTCGCTGCTGGTCGTCGAACGGGGCATGGAGGGCTTCAGCCGGGGCCGCAACCTGGAGAAGATCGGCATGCACGCCCAGGACACGGCGGAGCTGTTCTTCGACAACGTCCGGGTTCCCGCGGCCAACCTGCTGGGGCCACAGGAGGGACAGGGCTTCTTCCAGCTCATGGCCAACCTGCCGCAGGAGCGCCTGTCGATCGCGGTAATGGCGGTGGCGGCGGCGGAGACGGTCCTGCGGGCGACCATCGAGTACTGCAAGAGCCGCACGGCCTTCGGCCGCAACATCGGTGGTTTCCAGAACACCAGGTTCGTCCTGGCGGAGCTGGACACCGAGGTGGAGATCGCCCGTCACTACGTGGACAAGTGCATCCGAGCCCTCAACGCCGGGGAACTCACCGCTGTGGACGCCGCCAAGGCGAAGTGGTGGACCACGGAGCTGCAGACCAAGGCCATCGACCGCTGCCTGCAACTGCACGGCGGCTACGGCTACATGATGGAGTACCCCGTGGCCAAGGCCTGGGTCGACAGCCGTGTCCAGACCATCTACGGCGGCACCACCGAGATCATGAAAGAGATCATCGGCCGCTCATTCGGCTTCTGACGCGACATGGCCTGACCGCCAAACGGGAGAACCGCCAAACGGGAGAACCGCCGTCCTCGCGACGACGAGACAGCGGTCTCCCGTGATCGGCCGGCCGGTGCCGTCACCCCTGGGTGATCTCCTGGATCTGGACGGCCACCCCGTCCTTGATCGTCACTTTGGCAAGGAGGACGTCGCCCTTGCCGAGAGCCTTCCGTAGCTGCTCCACGGAGCAGGTGTGCGGAGCCTTCCCCTCCCTGCAGATCAGACCCTGTGCGTCGAGCACGACCGTGTAGGGCACGAGGAGGGCTTTCACCCCCTGGTCACTGCCGGAGGTCACCGTGATCGTGTCCGCTTCCCGCAGGGCGATCCGCCCCCGCGTCGTGTCATCGATGCCCCTGCCCCCCGGCACGTTCACTGACGGCGCCGCTGTGGGAGGTTCCTCCAGGGGCGCGGAAGCGGACGGAGAGGGGGAAGACGACGCAGGCGGGGGCGGGGAAACCTCAGCGGAAGGGGTCGCGGTAACGGTAACGGTCGCGGTCGCCGATGCGTCCGACCCGCCCCCTCCACTCGAACATGCGGAGAGGCCTACGGCCAGGGCTGCCATCAGCAGGGCACGCGTTACCTTCGATGTCCTTTTCACAAAACGTAACGATCTCACGGGTTCCGGATCGCGTTTACCCACCGCGAAAACGGCTCCGCCGCCGCATACTGGTCAGCGGAGACTTCTCCGAGGGGGTGACGATGGACAGCGGGCTGATTCTGCTGATCTTCCTGGCGTTCCTGTTCGCCTGGGGCCTGAATCGGGTACGGCGCGCCTTCCGGCTCGGCCCTGTCGCGTACGCCGGTGTCATGGTGGTGTTCGTCATCGCGATGCTGGCCATCTGGGGGCAGAGCTTCCGTTAGAGCGCGTGCCCCGGCGGGACACCGGGAAACCCCGCCCTACGCGGATGCCTCCAGCAGCACACGCGCGACCAACTCGGGATCGTCGGTCATCGGCACGTGCCCGCACCCCTTGAGCAGTTTCACCCGCTGCCCCGACCATCTGGCGGCCCTTACCGCCTGCCTGCGCGGGAGCAGCCGGTCGTGCTCGCCCCAGGCGATCGTGACCGGCACCTTCGGCGGCGCGGGAGGCATCAGTCCCGCGAACGAGGCGAGGGTCTCGTCGAACCCCGAGGCGTCCTTGAGCGCCTGGAGAGCGGCGAGCAGCGCCTCCGGGGAGAGCCGGGTGGGATGGGCGACCAGGAGGCCCGCGGAGAGAACGCGGCCCAGCGGGTCCTCCGCGAGAGCGAGCGCCCGTTCAGGGGAAAGTCCGCGGGCGAAGGTCCCGATGGCCCGTAGGACGACTCGCAGGTATGCGAGCTCACTGCGGTTCCAGAACCCGGCGGGAGAGAGCGCGGTGGCCGAGCGGACCACGGAACGCGCGGCCAGTTCGAGGGCGACGTAACCGCCCAGTGAGTTTCCCGCCACATGCGGGTCGCGCAGGCCGAGCACCCCGCAGAAGGACTCGATCGCGTCCGCCAGGCTTTCGGCCGTGTACGGCGTGCCGGACGGCAACGGTGGTGAGACGCCGAAGCCGGGAAAGTCAACGGCGATCACGTCTCGCTCGGCGGCGAGCCGGTCGAGCACCGGCAACCATGCCTGCCAGTGATGCCCGATGCCGTGCAGCAGGACCAGGGGCGAGCCCGTCCCACGCCGTTCGAACGCCAGCTCCATGCTCCGAGTCAACCACCGATCGGGCACCTGTTCCAGCTCTGCCGCGTGTCGCTCAGCGCGATCTGGTGGGGATCTCGAACCAGACGGCCTTGCCCTCCTTCGTAGGTCGGGAACCCCAGCGCTTGGCGAGCTGGTCGACGAGATAGAGGCCCCGTCCGCCCTCGTCGTTCTCCCCCGCGCTACGGATGCGCGGCAGCCGGAGGTCCTGGTCGAAGACCTCGACCCAGACGGACTCCCCGCCCCGGCGCAACCGGAGCGTGAACTCCTTCTCGTTGATGATCTCGTCCTCGAAGCCGGGGATGTCCCAGGACTCGTCGAACGACAGCGGAGGACCGTCCATCGTCAGCTCCCTGCGCGGGATGCTGGCGCTGGCGGCGTGCAGCACGACGTTGGTGACGACCTCGGAGACCAGCAGGCAGGCGAGCTCGGCGCGCTCCTCGGGGACGTTCCAGCCGACGAACGCCTCCGAGGCCATCCGGCGTGCCTCACCCACCATGATCGGCTGGGCCGGGAAGGTGCGCTCCTCGACGGCCAGGTCCTCGGGGGCGGACCTGAGCACGAGGATGGCCATGTCATCGTCGATCTCGCCGGGCACCGCGACGGTGGCGGCGTCGGCGATGCGCTCGACGGAGCTGTCACTGATCTCGATGAGTCTCTCGCAGAGCTTCCCCAGCGTCTCCTCGACGTTGGGCGGCCTGCCGTCGGCGTCGCGGATGGGGCGGCGGTCGACGAGCCCGTCGGTGTAGAGGAGCAGCGCCGCCCCCGGGGGCAGCTTCCGCGTCTCCTCCTTGTAGACCAGGTCCGCGTGCATGCCCTTGGCACGGACCCCCAGCGGCTGGCCGACCTCACGGATGTCGAGTTCGGTGCAGGTGTCGCCGATGAGCAGAAGTGGGGGGGCGTGACCGGCGTTGGCGAACGACAGCTGCCGCGACCAGGCGTCGTACACCAGGTACTGGCAGGTGACGATGGGCGGGACGCTGATGTCGGTGCCGCTCTCGTCCTGCTCCGGGGTGGCGATGATGCGCGTCCACTCGTCGAGCCTGGCGAGGATCTCCGCGGGCGGCTTGTCGTCCTGGGCGAAGGCCCGCAGGGCCGCCCGCAGCTGCCCCATGACCGCCGCGGCCTTGGCGCCCCGGCCCTCGACGTCGCCGATGACGATGCCGACCCGGCCCGCCGAGAGCGGGATGACGTCGTACCAGTCGCCGCCGACCTGGGTCTGGATGCCCTGCCCGTGGCTGGCCAGGGGGGCGGCGGGAAAGTAGCGGACCGCGATCTCCAGTCCGTCGAGCTGCGGCAGCGCGCGGGGAAGCAGGTGCTTCTGGAAGGACTCCGCGGTGTGCCGTTCCTCCTCGAACAGCAGCGCGTTGTCGACGGCGAGCGCGACCCTGGTGGCGATCGCCCCCACGAAGTCACGGTCGAAGGCGTCGTAGTGCGGGCTACGCCGGTCGGTCAGATTGGACAGCCCCAGGTACATCAGCCCGAGGATCTCACCTCGCACGCAGAGCGGCGCCACGATGGCCGAGGTCATGCCGATCTCGGCGGCCAGGCGGGTGTTGGCCTCACCGGGGCTGGGATAGTTGGTCTGGGAGAAGTCCTCGACGAGGATCGTCTCCTGGCGGCGCAGCGCGATGTCGGCGTAATGTCCCGCCGGGTAGCGGATCTCCGCCCCGATCGGCGCCCAGGTGTTGGGCGGCGGGCTCCAGCCCTGGACGTGTGTGGAGACCCTGCGGGTCAGCCGCCCCTCCTCCATCAGCTCGATGAAGCAGTGATCGGCGAACTGCGGGACGAGCATCTCGGCGACGCGCTTGAGCGTCTCCTCGACGTAGAGCGATCCGGCGAGGCGCTCGCCGATCCGCTCCAGCAGGCCGAAGCGGTCCTTCTCCCGCTCGTTGCTGCGCATCGCCTCGCGAGCGGTGATGACGATGCCCGTCACCGCTCCCGAGGGGTGCCGCAGCGGCACGGCCTGGGCCCGCACGTAGATGATCGTCCCGTCACCGCGCCTGACGTCGAACGTGCCCTCCCAGACGCCGCCCTTGAGGACGTGTTTGGAGAGCTCGACGGCCAGCGGATGATCCTTCTCCATGATGCCCAGGGAGAGGGACCGGTCACGGGGCCCCGATGTGCCCGGGCGCCCGAAAAGCCTTTCCGCGAAAGGGTTCCAGTAGAGCAGGTTGCTGAACCTGTCGGTGACCACCACCGCCATCTCAGCATGATCTAGGACGGAGCCAGCCGTAAGGTGATCAGCGGCATCCTGGGAAACATCCCCCCACCGCTTCATCCGGTGACCGCCCCTCGGGGGCGGGTGTGTGCAAAGCGAACCACGGTTGCTCCTGCAGTCTCGGCCTGGGAGCGGAGGGACTCCCGAACGGGATCCAACCGAGCTAAGGGGCCCCGGTCAGCGTATGGAGACGAAAACGTGCGCGGCAATCTCTCGCGGGAGATCCGCAAGAAAACTGCCCGCCTCGTCGTCACCTGTCACCCGCACACCGTCGTCACTCACCGCGAGCGTTACCTCGCGTCCGGGTTGTATCCCAACTTGCTTGAGTTTAAGCATCACAGCCGGATCGCTTTGCACTTGTTCGCTAATTCGCCGCACGACAACGGGTATATCTCTGGGTCCGGCCATCGCGGCCATCGACGGTAGCGACTCCAGCCGCCCGTCGGGAAGGCCCGCGACGCCGAGTTCCTCGAGGCCGGGGATCGGATTGCCGTGCGGATCCTCCGTGGGATTGTTGAGCAGGCGGACCAGCCGCGCCTCCACCGACTCGGACATGACGTGTTCCCAGCGGCACGCCTCGACGTGCACCTCTTCCCAGGGCAGGCCGATGACCTGGGTGAGCAGACACTCGGCGAGACGGTGCTTGCGCATGACACGGGTCGCGAGAGTGCGTCCCAGGTCGGTCATGGTCAGGTGCCGGTCGCCCTCGACGCGGACCAGGCCGTCGCGCTCCATCCTGGCGACCGTCTGGCTGACTGTGGGACCGCTCTGCTGGAGCCGCTCCGCGATTCGCGCGCGCAGGGGGACGATGCCCTCCTCCTCCAGCTCGAAGATCGTACGAAGGTACATCTCAGTTGTGTCGATCAGGCCGTGTGCGGTCAAGGTTCCTCCCGTCCTCTCTCGATGCTACGTCCATCGCGCGGTGTTCCCGGGAGGGCGGCGCGGGACCTTCGGAGTTCGAAGACACGACCCTATTGGGAGAACGGCTCTCGATGGCAAAGGACGGCAACACCGGGGGCCACCAAATCCTTCCCTAACTACTCAAACACTGCTCGCGAGCGGGCGATAATTTCTGAAGGCCGGGACGGCCAGCCCCACCGCGACCACGGCCACCGCGCAGACGATCCCGCCGCCCACCCAGGCCCCCGTGGCCCCGAACCACGAGGCGGTGGCCCCGGCCCGGAGGTCCCCCAGCCTGGGACCCCCGGCGACCACCACCATGAAGACGCCCTGCATCCTCCCTCGCATGTCGTCCGGCGCGTGGGTCTGCAGGATCGTCTGCCGCCACACCGCGGAGACCAGATCGGCGGCCCCGCCGAACGCGAGCAGCGCGACCATCAGCCACAACTGGTCGGCGAGTCCGGCCGCGGCGACGGTGAGTCCCCAGGCGGCGATCACGTACGTGAGCGCCACCCCCTGACGCCGGACCCGCCCCACCCAGCCCGACAGCACCCCGCCGAGCACCGAGCCGATGGCGATGCTGGCCGACAGCCAGCCGAACGCGACCAGTGATCCGCCGAACCTCTCGGCCACGACCTCGGGGAACAGTGCCCTGGGCAGCGCGAACGCCATGGCGATGAGATCGACGACGAACGACATCAGCACGACCGGGTGTCCGCAGACGTAGCGCAGGCCGTCCACGACCGACCGCAGGCCTGGGCGTGTCACCTCGCCGATCGGTTCGAGTCTCGGCAGTCTCACCGCGGCGTAGAAGCCCGCGCCGAACAGCAGCGCGTCGATCAGGTAGGCGGCGGCGAAGCCGCTCTGGGCGAGCACGACCCCGCCGATCAACGGCCCGACGACGGTGCCGAGGCCGCCCACCAGGAAGTTGAGGGTGTTGGCCGCCGGAACCAGATCGGCCGGGACCAGCCTGGGGATGATGGCGCCCCTGGTCGGGCCCGTGATGGCGAACCCTGTGGCGTGCAGGGCCACGGTGGCCAGCAACAGGCCGATGCTCGTCGACCCGAGGGCTGCCTGGACCAGGAGTGCGAGCGTCCCCGACCAGGCGATCAGCGCACCGATGATGAGGAGCCTGCGCCGGTCGACGGCATCGGCGATCGCGCCGCCCCAGAGCCCGAAGACGATCAGGGGGATCAGGTTGGCGGGGCCGAGCATGCCGACCCAGAAGGACGACTCCGTGATGTCGTAGATCTGGGCGCTGACGGCCACCGAGGTGAGCTGGAAGCCGATGAACGACACACCCTGACCGGCCCAGAGTCGCCGGTAGGCGGGGATGCCGAGCGGGCGTGTGTCGGCCGCGTGCCTACGGACGAAATTTCCGAACCTCACACCGCTCCCTCGCTACCGGACATACGTGGATATATCAGCAAAGAGCGGGCAGGGTGTCATGGAGCCAGGCGTTCGACGATCCAGCCGGCGCCGGAGCGCCGGTAACGGAGGCGGTCATGCATGCGGTCGGTACGGCCCTGCCAGAACTCCACCTCGGCCGGCACCACGCGCAGCCCACCCCAGAAGTCCGGAACCGGCGGATCCTCCGGCCAGCGCTCCGACAGCTCCTCGTAGCGGGCGTCCAACTCGTCCCTGGAGTGCACGACCGCGGACTGCCGCGATGCCCAGGCGCCGATCCTCGACCCGTAGGGCCGGGATCTGAAGTAGACGGCCGACTCCTCGCGCGGCAGCCGTACCACCGCCCCCTCCACCCGCACCTGGCGGCGGATGGAGTGCCAGGGGAACAGCAGGGCGGCCCTCGGGTTCTCCGCCATGTCACGGCCCTTGCGCGACTCGTAGTTGGTGTAGAAGACGAACCCGTTCTCGTCGTAGCCCTTGAGCAGCACGGTTCTGGCAGTCGGCCGGCCACCCGCCGAGGCGGTCGCCAGCACTGTCGCGTTCGGCTCTGGAAGCCCGGCGTCCACGGCGTCGCCGAACCAGGCGGCGAACTGCGACACGGGGTCGGGGGCGAGGTCCGCCTCAAGGAGAGGCAGCCCCTGGTACGTGCGGCGAAGTCCCTCCATCGAGGGCGGTCGCGATGCGGCATCCACGGGAAGGTATTCTCGCGTGCCGAGCTGGAAGCCCGCGCAGCGCCCCCCACCTGCGGCGATCGCGCTTTGGCGGGTCCGGCGGCACACCGCCTCAGCTCAGGGGGTTGAATATGACCCGCCGGTATCTCGACATCAAGGCTTTGACTTCAAGAAAGGGAGGCAGCCGAAAATGTCCGACTTCAAACCCGGGCTCGAAGGCGTAGTAGCTTTCGAGACGGAGATCGCGGAACCGGACAAAGAAGGGGGCGCCCTCCGCTACCGGGGCGTTGACATCGAAGAGCTGGTCGGCCGTGTCTCCTTCGGACACGTGTGGGGCCTGCTTGTCGACAACAAGTTCCAGCCGGGTCTGTCCCCGGCCGAGCCTTTCCCCATTCCTGTCCACTCAGGTGACATCCGCGTCGACGTGCAGAGTGCGCTGGCCATGCTGGCCCCCGCGTACGGTTTCAAGCCGCTGCTCGACATCGACGACGATGAGGCCCGCGCCAACCTGGCGCAGGCCAGCGTCACGGCCCTGAGCTTCGTCGCCCAGTCCTCGCGCGGCCTGGGAAGGCCGATGGTCCCCCAGAGCGAGGTCGACAAGGGCGAGAGCATCGTCGAGCGGTTCATGATCCGCTGGCAGGGCGAACCCGACCCCAGGCACGTCAAGGCCATCGACGCCTACTGGACGTCCGCCGCCGAGCACGGCATGAACGCCTCCACCTTCACCGCCCGGGTCATCGCCTCCACCGGAGCCGATGTCGCCGCGGCGCTGAGCGGTGCGGTCGGCGCCATGTCCGGGCCGCTTCACGGCGGTGCGCCCGCGCGCGTGCTGCACATGATCGAGGGCGTCGAGCAGGTCGGCGACGCAAAGAAGTACGTGCAGTCGGAACTCGACAAGGGCCAGCGCCTCATGGGCTTCGGTCATCGCGTCTACCGTGCCGAGGACCCCAGGGCACGGGTGCTCCGCCGCACCGCCAAGGAACTCGACGCACCGCGTTACGAGGTCGCCGCGGCGCTGGAGAAGGCCGCGCTGGAGGAGCTGCACGCCCGCAAGCCCGACCGGGTGCTCGCCACCAACGTCGAGTACTGGGCCGCGGTCATCCTGGACTTCGCCCAGGTTCCCTCATCCATGTTCACCTCGATGTTCACCTGCGCCCGCACCGCGGGCTGGGCCGCCCACATCCTGGAGCAGAAGCGCACGGGCAGGCTTGTCCGCCCCAGCGCCGACTATGTAGGTCCCCCTCAGCGCTCGGTCCACGACGTCCCAGGCGCCACCGAGGCCGTCCACTCCTTCTGACCCTTCCGAGTTCCCGTCTCATACGGCTGTCGCGTGGGTGTCTCGCGCGACAGCCGTTCCCGGCCCTTCGAGGCCCTCTGCCCCGCTCTCCTTCCGGGTTCCCGCCCCGTGATCACCCCACTAGGCCCAAAACCATCCCACGTCTCGTCTCAAAATCCGGACCTCGTCCTGGATCGATCTGCGGGCTCAGTAGGCTGGTCATGTGGCTGACATCGTGATTCCCTCTGACATCAAGCCCGCCGACGGCCGTTTCGGCTGCGGGCCCTCGAAGGTGCGCCCCGAGCAGCTCTCGGCTCTCGCGGCCTCCGGTTCCAGCCTCCTGGGCACCTCGCACCGCCAGAAGCCGGTCAAGTCGCTCGTCGGGCGCGTCCGCGCGGGGCTGTCCGAGCTGTTCTCCCTCCCTGAGGGGTACGAGGTCGTCCTGGGCAACGGCGGCACCACCGCGTTCTGGGACATCGCCGCCTTCGGGCTGATCCGTGACAGGTCGCAGCACCTGAACTTCGGCGAGTTCTCCTCCAAGTTCGCCTCCGTGGCGGCCAAGGCCCCGTGGCTGGGCGACCCGACCGTGATCAAGTCGGAGGTCGGCAGCCACCCCGAGGCCAGGCTGGAGGAGGGCGTCGACGTCTACGCGCTCACCCACAACGAGACCTCGACCGGCGTCGCGATGCCGATCAGGCGCGTGGGCGAGGAGGGCTCGCTCGTGCTCGTCGACGCCACCTCCGGCGCCGGCGGCCTGCCGGTCGAGGCGAGCGAGTTCGACGTCTACTACTTCGCCCCGCAGAAGAGCTTCGCCTCCGACGGCGGCCTCTGGATCGCCCTGATGTCCCCGGCCGCGCTGGCCAGGGTCGATGAGGTCGCCTCAAGCGGGCGCTACGTCCCCGATTTCTTCAGCCTGCCGGTGGCCGTCGACAACTCCTCCAAGGACCAGACGTACAACACCCCGTCGGTCGCCACGCTCTTCCTGCTCGCCGAGCAGATCGAGTGGATGAACGGCAACGGCGGCCTGGCCTGGACGACCGCCCGCACCGCCGAGTCGGCCCGGCGCCTCTACACCTGGGCGGAGAAGACCTCCTACACCACCCCGTTCGCAGGTCCGGAGTTCCGCTCCAACGTGGTCGGCACGATCGACTTCTCCGATGACGTCGACGCCGCCGCGATCGCCAAGATCCTGCGCGCCAACGGCATCGTCGACACCGAGCCCTACCGCAAGCTCGGCCGCAACCAGCTGCGCGTGGCGATGTTCCCGGCCGTCGACCCCGACGACGTCGAGGCCCTGACCACCTGCGTCGACTACGTGGTCGAGCGTCTGTAGTCCCGCTCCTGCGGCGGTTCCGGGCTTGGTACCCGGCACCGCCGGGCCTCATCCGGTGAGATCCCCACTCCCGCGCGGGAGCGGGGATCCAGGTCAGGGAACTCGGGGCCGGAGATCCAGGGCAGAGATCCAGGTCAGGGAACTCGGGGTCGGAGATCTAGGTCAGGGAACTCGGGGGCACGTCCGCGCCCGGGGTGTGCGCCTGCTCCCCCGCGCGCCGGGCCAGTTCGTGCAGCAGGCGCAGGGCGTCGTCCGGATCCACTCCCTCCGCGAACCGCGAGAGCACGGGAGCCCGGTCGGGGCTACCCGCCAGGGCCGCGAGCATCAGCCCCGCCACATGCTCGTCCCGGGAACGGCTGGCGGTGTAGCGGAAGGCGTTACGCACGGGTGCCCTCTCCAGCAGGCCCTTCCTGACGAGACGCTCGGCGACGGTCTGCACCGTGGTGTAGGCCAGGCTCCGTTCCGCGTCCTGGTTCAGCATGTCCTGCACCTGGCGGACCAGCAGTGGTTGCTTGCAGCCCCACAGCACGTCCATGATCGCGCGTTCCAGGGATCCCAGGTTCACCCGCGGCCACCTTTCGAGGGTCGCGCCCGGCTACGAATGGCCCTGGAGAACATGTACGGGCACGCGGCCAGGCAGGGTCACACATGAAATTTGGTCATATTGTTACTTAAATCCATCGATGCGGCCATAGCTGGTAAATATCGACCCTCTTAATAGATCGTGCTCCAGTTAATAGATCGTGCTCCAGATCGCCCCCATTCGATCCTGAAGGTCGCACACGACCCAATCCAGCCTCGGACATTCCAGTAGCACCACAAAGCCTTACAGAGCCCTTACAGCCCCGCACAGCAACCATCTCGGGGCGAACCACCTAAGAGCCGGCCTGGAAGGCCGCCGCGAGAGCGGTGAGCCCACGTGGCGCGGAGGGCGAAGCCCGGTCGGCGGGCAGGACGGCGGCGAAAAGGCGCGGAGCCTCAGTAGGCAGAGAAGAGGCCCGGAGCCTCAGTAGGCGGGGGAGAGGCCCCGGTGACGCCTACGGCGCACCACCCAGGCCGCGATGACGCCGCCGATCAGGCCGAACAGGTGCCCCTGCCAGGAGATGCCCGCCTCGCCGGGGAGCACTCCCCAGATGATCGAGTAGTAGGTGATCGCCACTCCGACGCCGATCACGATGTCGAGGACGCGGCGGTCGAACAGGCCCCGGGCGACGACGAAGCCGAAGTAACCGAAGACCAGGCCGCTGGCACCGACCGTGAGGACCCTCGGCTCGTTGACGAACCAGATGCCCAGGCCGCTGACCAGGACGATGATCAGGCTGGCGGCCAGGAAGCGGCCGATCCCGCGCAGCGCGGCGAGGAAGCCGAGGATCAGCAGGGGCAGCGAGTTGGCCATCAGGTGGCCGAAGCCGCCGTGCAGGAAGGGGGCGAGCAGGATGCCGCCCAGACTTTCCGGGACCCAGGACCAGATGCCGTAGGCGTCGAGCGTTCCCTCTCCCGGCAGCACGTAGTCGACGATCTCGACCACCCACATGACGCCGACCAGGAGGACGTTGACGATCGCGGCGCCCAGCGCGCCCGCCGCCAGGTTTCCCGCCCTGCGCTTCAGGAGGTCGCCGGAGGATCGGCCGGTGGGGGTCATCCCGGTCGCGTGGTCGTTCATTCACTCTCCTGGCCTTGGAGCGGTGTCGTGGGCGTCAAGTGCCCCCGCCGCACCTGCCCACACCTTTACCGTACGCACTCCCGGCCATGAACGCGCCGGGTGTGATCCATCGATCACACCCGGCCGGCGAATCCCCTCCGGAATCCGAAGGGGGTCTACTCACCCTTCCACTGGGGGGCGCGCTTCTCGGCGAAGGCCGCCGCGCCCTCCATGGCGTCCTTGGAACCGAACACCGGGCTGATGATCTCGCCCTGCTTCTCGAACATCTCGTCGAGGCTCCAGTCCGCGGACTCGACGATCACACGCTTGGTCGCGGCGAGCGCCATCGGGGCGTTGGCGGCGATCTTCCTCGCGAGCTCGACGGCCTTGGCCAGCGCCTCACCCACGGGCGTGATGTGGTTGACCAGGCCGACCTCGTACAGCCGGGAGGCCGGGAAGTGGTCGCCGGTCAGGGCGATCTCCATGGCGATGTGGTACGGGATACGCCGCGGCAGCCGCATCACGCCGCCGGCCCCCGCGATCAGGCCTCGCTTTGGCTCGGGCAGCCCGAACTTGGCCCCCTCAGAGGCGATGATGATGTCGCAGGCCAGCGCCAGCTCGCAGCCTCCGGCCAGGGCGTAGCCCTCGACGGCGGCGATGAGCGGCTTCTTCGGCGGCACCTCGGCCATGCCGCCGAATCCCCTGCCCTCCACGACCGGGATGTCCCCGGCCAGGAAGCCCTTCAGATCCATGCCCGAGCAGAACGTGCCACCGGCGCCGGTGAGGACGTAGGCGGCCACGTCCTTGCGCTCCTCCAACTCGTCCAGCGCGGCGGCGACGCCCCGGGCGACCGCGCCGTTGATGGCGTTCCTGGCCTTGGGCCGGTTGATCGTGATGACGGCCACGCCGCCGTCCACTTCGACCAGAACCTCGTCAGACACCGGATGACTCCTACTTGGGCTGGAAGCGGATACCGCCGTCGAAACGGATCGTCTCGGCGTTCATGTAGTCGTTCTCGATCAGCGAGCGGACCAGCTGCGCGAACTCCGAGGCCAGTCCCATCCGCTTGGGGAAGACCACCGGGGCCACGAGCTTGGCCTTGAACTCCTCGGCGTTGGCCGCGAAGCCGTAGATCGGGGTGTCGATGATGCCCGGGCAGACGGTGTTGACCCGGATGCCGACGGCGGCGAGGTCGCGCGCGGCCGGGACGGTCATGCCGACGATGCCACCCTTGGACGCCGAGTAGGCGACCTGGCCGGTCTGCCCCTCCAGCGCCGCCACCGAGGCGGTGTTGATCACAACTCCGCGCTGGCCGTCCGCGTCGACCGGCTCCGTCTTCGCGACCGCCGCGGCACCGATGCGCATGAGGTTGAAGGTGCCGATCAGGTTGACCTCGATGACCTTGCGGTAGGAGGCCAGGTCATGGGGAGAGCCGTCGCGACCCACGGTCCGGCTGGCCCAGCCGATGCCCGCGCTGTTCACCACGACGCGCAGCGGCTTGCCGGTCGCCACGGCCGCGTCCACGGCCGCCTGTACCTGCGTCTCGTCCGACACGTCGGTCTTGACGAAGACGCCGCCGAGTTCGTCGGCAAGGGACTTGCCGCGCTCCTCGTTGAGGTCGGCGATGACGACGGTGGCGCCGTGCGCGGCGAGGTCGCGAGCCGTGGCCTCGCCAAGGCCGCTGGCACCGCCCGAGATGATTGCTGCTGCTCCGTTCAGGTCCATGAGCGGACTTTAACCTGCGACCGAATGAAGTTCTACTTGGGGTGGGTTAAATCTCTCCGATGCCAGGTCCCGCCCCTTGGACCCTTCGCCCACCGCGGCCGGTCAGACGACGCCTCGCCACGGCAAGATCCACGGAACGGAGCCTAGAACCCTCCGACGGCACTGCTCACGTCGGGATAGACCTTGATCCGCCGGTCGAGCCCCGTCGTGCGGAGGATCCGGGCCACCGGCGCCTGGGGAGCGGCCAGGCAGACCCCACCGCCACCGCTCGTGGCCAGCCGCCACGCCTCGATCAGCACCGACAACCCGCTGGAGTCCATGAAGGACAGGTCGGTGAGGTCGAGAACCAGCCGCGCACCGTCCAGCTTGATCGCGTCACGGACCTCGTCTCGCAGGAAGGGAGCGGTGAACAGGTCGAGTTCGCCCTCGACAGCCACCACCACGGCGTCGCCGACCGCGCGGCGAGCCAGCCGTAGCTTCATCAGTCCTCCTCGCGCCCAAAGGGCAAACCCACTTTACTTCGCCACCACCGCACGCGAGGTCGTGCGCGATCCTTCACAGGAAGTCGCAGCCGAGACGCCCCGGGGTCAGGGGGCCGCGAAACCGTAGGGCAGTTCGAGCCGGTGGGCGGCGAGCAGGTCGGCATCGGCGAGGATCTTGCGGGTCGGCCCGTCCGCGGCGATGACTCCCCCGGAGAGGATGAGCGAGCGCTCGCACAGCTCCAGCGCGTAGGGCAGGTCGTGGGTGACCATCAGGACCGTCACGTCGAGCCCTCTGAGGATCTCGGCGAGCTCTCGGCGGGAGGCCGGGTCCAGGTTGGACGACGGCTCGTCGAGCACCAGGATCTCCGGCTCCATGGCCAGCACCGTCGCCACCGCGACCCGGCGGCGCTGGCCGAAGGACAGGTGGTGCGGCGGCCGGTCGATCGTCTCCAGCATGCCCACGCGCTCCAGCGCGTCCTTGACCCGGCGCTCCAGCTCCTCGCCCGTGATCCCCAGGTTGGCCGGGCCGAAGGCCACGTCCTCGCGGACGCTCGGCATGAAGAGCTGGTCGTCGGGGTCCTGGAAGACCAGTCCGACCCGCCTGCGGATCTCTTTGAGTGATCCCTTCCCTACCGGTAGCCCCGCTACGGCCACCGTGCCGTGGCCGGCGGTCAGGATGCCGTTGAGGTGCATCACCAGCGTGGTCTTGCCCGCGCCGTTCGGCCCGAGCAGCGCGACCCGCTCACCGCGCTCCACCCGGAAGTCCACACCGAACAGCGCCTGCGTACCGTCCGGGTACGCGTACGCCAGACGGCTCACCTCCAACGAGGGCGGCGGCGCGGTCATGCGACCCCCCAGCTCCCGAGCAGCACGGCGAGCGCCGCACCCGGCAACATACCGGCGACGAGCCACTGCCGCGACGCGACGGACAGATCCTGGATGACCGGCATCGAGCCGGTGTAGCCCCGGCTGAGCATGGCCAGGTGTACCCGCTCGCCCCGCTCGTACGAGCGGATGAACAGCGCACCCGCCGATCTGGCGATCACCTGGATGTGCCGCACGTCCCTGGCCACGAACCCGCGCGACTCCCGGGCCACCCGCATCCGGCGCATCTCCTCCAGGATCACGTCCATGTAGCGGAGCATGAACATGGCGATCTGCACCAGCATCGGCGGCAGCCTCAGGCGCTGGGCACCCAGCAGTATCAGCCGTGGCTCGGTGGTGGCCGCGAGCAGCACGCTCGCGACCACGCCCAGGGTCGCCTTGGCCAGGATGTTCCAGGCGGCCCACAGACCGGCGACACTGAGCGAGAGCCCCATGAACGTCACCCGCTCGCCGAACCCGATGAACGGGATGGCCAGCGCGAACACCACGAACGGCACCTCGACCACCATCCGCCGCAGCAGGAATCCCGCCGGGACACGCGCGGCCACCGCGACCGCGGCCAGGAGCACGGCGTACAGGCCGAAGGCCCAGAACCACTCACGTGGGGTGGCGACCACAACCAGGGCGAACCCGGCCACCGCCGCCAGCTTGCACTGGGGTGGCAGCCGGTGCACGAGCGTGTCGCCCGGCCGGTGGAGCCGATGGTGGTGGCCCGCCCCCACTAGACGGAGACCTTCCTGTCGCTGTCCTCGCCGCCCTCGGCGCTCTCGCCACGGCGGCGCACCGTGAAGAACAACCCGCCGCCGACGGCGAGGGTCACCCCGACGCCGATCAGACCGGCCACACCCACCGGAATGCCACCCACGTCCCCGTAGTCGGCGAGCGGCTGCTCACCCAGCGAGTGGTCGACCGCCTGTCCGCTGAAGCCCTTGTCCTCGGCGACGCGCTCCAGACCGTCGGGCGAGGAGGAGGCGTAGAAGCTGACCAGGCCCGCCAGCAGCGCCGCCACCGCGATACCGGCGGGCAGGAACCAGCCGGGACGGCGCGCGGCGACCGGTGCCGGGGACGCCGGAGACTCCGAGGTGACGGTCACGTCGCCGCCCGCGCCGCGCAGGATCAGCGGCGCGACGAGTTCCCTGGCGCCGTACACCAGGTCGGGCCGGATCGCCAGGACGGTGCTGACGGTGACCGCGGTGATCAGGCCCTCCCCGATGCCGATGAGCAGGTGCACGCCGCCCATGGCCGCGGCGACCGTGCCGATCTCGATGGGCGCGGTGCCGCCGATCCAGAACAGCAGGGTGAAAGTCAGCGCCGTGGCGGGCACCGAGAGCAGCGCCGCGACGAACGAGGCCGCCACCACTGCTCCCCTGCCCCGCACATTCAGGGTGATCAGGCGGAAGACGCCCCACCCGACCAGTACGGCGACGACGCCCATCAGCGTGATGTTGACGCCCAGCGCGGTCAGGCCGCCGTCGGCGAAGAAGAACGCCTGTACGAGGAGGACCACCGCCACGCACAACACCGCCGTATACGGACCGACGAGTATCGCTGCGAGAGCACCGCCAAGGAGGTGGCCGCTCGTGCCCGCGGCGACCGGGAAGTTGAGCATCTGGACGGCGAACACGAAGGCGGCGACCAGGCCTGCCATGGGGGCGGTGCGGTCGTCGAGTTCACGGCGGGCGCCGCGCAGGCAGACGGCCACGCCCGCAGCGGCGACCACTCCCGTCGACAACGACACCACCGCGTTGAAAAAGCCATCGGGTACGTGCACGACAAGCCTCCGAAGCGCGGATTTGACTCCACTTTAGGCCATGGGCTTGTACTTGCAAGCTAGTGGCATTAACGCCCGGAGAAGGTCTGGCGACTTCCGCATTGCACCGGGACTCGCGGCGGTCCCAGACGCCGTCAACACACGATGCGTCTGACGAAGGTCCGGGGGCCGAGGGTGCGGACCACGGTGCTGAGCCGCCCCTTGCCCGCCGTGGCGTAGGGCCTGACACTCCACCGGGTCGCGCCGCGCCACCAGGTGCGCGGCTGCTCGATCATCTCGGGCACCGCCTCGATCCTGAAGCGGGCGGGTGGTCCGCCCAGGTCCATCTCCAGGTAGGCGTCCCAGGTACCGGGACCCAGCCGGCCCATCGCCTGCCAGGCCGTGAACGTGCCGTCCTCGCCGACCGTGACCGGCTCACGCCGCTCCCGGCTCGACTCGCGCTCCCGCCAGACCAGATACCGCACCGCGTCCGCCGCCGGAGCGGCGGCACCCACGGTGACCTCACCGTGGAGCACCAGCCGGTGCCCCGCCGCCCAGTGGGCACGCACCAGCCTCGCGCTGCCCGGCACCGCGACCACATGACCGCCGATGTCAAGGCTGAGGTTGCCGTAGGGGCGGGTGAAGTACGGCAGGGCGACGACGTCGCCGACCACTCGTGGCGCGGGCGGCACCGGAAGCGCGGTCGACCCATCCCTGTCGGAGCCCAGGCGTGCGAGCCGGGGAACGCCCTCGAAGGCGACACCCACGTGAACATCCCAGATGCCGGAGGACAGACCGGTGACGTCGACGACCCCGGTGAACTCCGCACAGTCGCCCGTCACCGGGACCACGACCTCGTCCGAGGGACCGGTGCCCGCGTGCCGGCGCCGCAGCACCAGGGCGAGATCTCCGCCGACGATCTCCGGGCGGTCGTACCGCTCCAGCGTGCTCAGCGCCACCTTGCCGGAGATCGCCAGCCTTCCCTCCCGCTCCCAGCGGAGCGCGGTGAGCTCTCTGCGGACCGAGGCCGACTCGATGTGCGCCAGCCGCACCAGGCGGTCGATGTCCTCCAGCGCGGCGATCCTGCTCCGATCGATCGCGGGGAGCCGGTCGCGGACCCCGTCGGTCAGCCACCGCTCGCACATGTCGGCCACCTCGGCGGCGATCTCCTTACGCTCGGCCTCCCCTGCCTCCAGGAAGGGCCCGCCGAGGTGGCCGAAGGCATCCATCCGGAAGTGGCGCCGCAGGAGGTGGTCGCGGAGGTCTCCCGGCCGCACGTGAGCGAGCATCAACTCGATCGGCCGCCTGATCATCCGCAGCCAGGAGACCGGGTCGCGACTCCCCTGCCGCTGCATGATGCTGGTGCCGTCGGGCCGGGCGACCAGGTGGTAGCAGTCGTAGTCGGCGACCACCGAGATCACGTTCGCGTGGCAGTAGGCGTGGGTGGTGAAGACGACGTCCTCGCCCACCAGCAGCGTCTCGTCGAAACGGATGGCGTGCCGCTCCAGCATCTCCCTGCGGAACAGCTTGAAGCAGCTCAGGCTGTTGTAGACCGCGCTGTCACCGAGCGGCACCCGCTCGGCGTTCTCCCTGAACATCGAGATCGGCACCTTGCGATCATGACCGACGATCTTCCCGAGCACGATGTCCGAACCGTTGCGGTCGGCCATCGCGAGCATCCGCTCCAGCGCCTGAGGGCCGAGGTAGTCGTCCGCATCGCAGAAGAAGACGTACCTGCCGCGAGCGCGGGAGAGACCGACGTTGCGCGGGCGCCCCGCGCCGCCGGACGCCTCCTGCCGGACGACGCGGATCACACCGCGATGGCAGGAGGCGTACAGGTCGAGCAGCGCGGCACCGCCGTCGGTGGAACCGTCGTCGACCACCACCACCTCCAGGGCGACGCGCTGGATCAGCAGCGAGGTCAGACACCTGTCGAGATAGGGCCCGCAGTTGTGCAGGGGGACGATCACGGTGACGTCGACGTCGGACCGGATCGCCTCCTCTCGCGTGATATCGCAGCCGCCCCGCCCCGTGCGGACTCGCTGAAGAGTCGTTACCGCCACCGCCGCGCCCCTCGTCGGTCACTTTCCGCTTATCTAGCGTCTCAGTATGTGACGAAGGAGTGCCCGTACGGAGCAAATCCACAGGGTTGCCTCCCCGATCTGCCGGCACAGAAAGCCGAATCAGGGAGAAACCAGCCGGTTCACACCTCTTGCGGCCCCGTCGCACCGGAAGCCCTCGCCTCCCAGGAACACGCCCTCCCGGACGGCCGAACGCCTCAGGCACCCGGCAGACCTCCGTTGCCCTGCAACCGGACGATCCGCGCCCTAGACATCGCTGTCGGCCCGGTCGAGGTCGTCGCGATCACGGTCGGCGCGCTCACGCGGGGCCTGATCCGCCCCGGGCACCTGAGCCCGACGGCGGCGGTACAACAGCCAGGCGATGGCGTACAGCGCCAGCGCCACCGCGATCAGCGCCCCGAAGAGGTGAAGCGGGAGGATGAGGAAAGTGATGCTCTGCCGGGATGTCCCACCGATCCCGGAGACCGACACCGTCGCGTGACAGACGCACATGAACGGCGGATCCGCCCACCTGACGACGACGTCCCTGCCCTCTCCCCTGAGCACCGTGAAGTCGGGAAACGGCACCTCGTACCCGTTCACGTCGACCTTCAGCGCCCGGGGGCCGAAGAAGTCACGGTGAACGGTCCCGCGGTTCTCCACGGTGGCGGTGAAGTCGACGGGACCGCCCGTCGGGAAGGCGACGGAGGCACGGAACCCGTCGATACGCACGGACGTGTCGATCGGCCCCGGCACCGTGATGTAAATCGGTGTTCCGATCGCCCGGTTCAGCGAGATGTTGCCCCCACCGGCTCCGGCCGGGGTGACGAAGAGCAGGGCCACCTGGTGCTCACCGTGCTCGGGCTCCGGAGGGGGATCGATCAGTACGCTGACGCTCCGCTCCCCACCGGGGGCGAGATGGAATCTCGCCGGCCTGGCCTTGAGCCACGCGACGGCCGAGTGGGGAGCGTCATGCTCGAAGAGCATCTTGCCGGACCCGTCCATGGTGAAGTTCGTCCTGTCGACGACGATGTCGACAGGCAACCGACCCCCGTTGATCACATGGAACGACTGGTGCTCGTCGATCTCCTCCGGTGGGACGACCAACCGTGCCGGACTCACCGTCAGCGAGAAGTCCGGATCCCCAGCCGCGCCGGACACCCCGGAAGCCTCCGGCCCCACCGCCAACGCCACGCCCCCGGCCAGCAAGGACGCCGCGATCACACGCCGAAGCCTCCCGGCCACCGCGCAGCCTCCTCATTCTCATGATCGAAATTCTCACGGTCGAACCGAGCGGCCCCGCGCGACCAACGGGTGGGTCTACAAGGTGGCGGCGATCGGCACAGAGACCCTCCAAGATCCTTTTTGCGCATAGTAGTCATCGTGTAACAGAAAGTGCAAGCTCCCGGGAAGACGTGTCGCCACTATCGGACTCTCCGGATTCCCGGTCACGCATCAGGTCGAAAGCACGCCGCAGTCCGGCGGCCACGCGACCGGCACGGAGAAGCGCGAAGACCCGCGGAACGATGAAAGGCCGGGTCAACCCGGAAACGGGTTGACCCGGCCTTTCATATACGAGCCGACGAACTGGGTGAGGAGTGCGCGGCCCTGGTCGTCGATGATCACGCCTGCCACGCTGACGGAGTGCTGCGTGTTGTGGTGATCCATCGGATGTCCTCAAAAGGACGCGACCGCCAGGGCGGCGTCGTGATACCCGGAGATCCCGTCATCGGCTGCCGTACGCCACCTCCGTGGACGCGACCCGGTGAGCGCCACCCCCGGACGGGGGCGTATAACGCGCGCCGCGTCCGCCGGTCAGAGCGGCCGGGCTTCACCGCGAGGAGCGCGCCCTGCGAGGCCAGGTGAAGTCAGCCGATCTGGAAGTAGGGGTTGCGGGCCTTGAAGGTGCACTCGCCCACGAACTTGACCGTCTTGCCGGGTGCGACCTTCTTCCACCCGGTGTTGTACAGCTTCGAGCCGTTGCCGATCGCGTTGACACACCAGTACATCAGACGCGCCTTACCGGTCGCGTTGCCCCTGTTCTTGCATTTTCCCCAAACAGTGGTGTTTCCGGTTCCGGGGGCGTTGCACGTCACCTTCGCGGCCATGATCGTGGACGCGCCCGTCTCTGCGGCCTGGGCGACTCCGCCGAACGGCACCAGCACGGCAAACGCATCTGCGACGACGGCCAGCGAACCAATTACCTTGATCATATTTGATTTCCCCTCGTGAACGGATTACGGCGCTTCGCGTGGGCGAATTGCAGCGCTTCGCGATCCAGAAAGCGCTCCGTGTAGCGCCGGTCGATATCCCGCTGATACGAAATGCCGGGATGTCGACCATGGTGGCATGCAGGCCGCCAGCCAACCAAGAAATCTTTGTCCGCAGTCCGTCCAAGGCTGCCACTTAGATTTTTGGACAAATGAATCCGCAGGTCAGGACTGTCCTACCTGGACACTCAGGAGGACTGGACGCTTGAGTGTTAACGGTGTCCGCCCCCGCGCGCCGATCACCTTGCAGTAAACGTGGTGCTTTCCAGGTTCGCTCGGAGCCCGCACCCACACCGCGATGGCCGCTTTCCGGCCGGGCGCTGACAGCGGTATTTTCATCGCTTCGGATGATCGGCACGGCCAGGCGTTCACACGATTCGTACATCCATCCTCCCAGGGCACCGTCCCGATATCGAGAATTCTCCATGCCTTCTTGGGAGAAGAGCCCTGCCATACCTTTGAACCGTCCTGGTACGCGATACAACCACGAACTCAGAATCATCGCCGGCGCGGACCCGGGCATACGAGGCCTCGGAGCGCAGTCAGCCGATCTTGGCGCCGTACACGTGGCCGATCGTCATTACCAATCGTCGCGAGGACACCGAGTCGACGCCAAGAACGAGGTCCTGCTGGAGGCCAAGGCGTCGGAGGACCCCGCGGTGCGTGCCTCGGTGCGCGGCCAGCGGGTCACCGGGCCGACGACCAAGCAGCGCATCCGGGCAACGCCGCGCTCGGCGCTGAGCGACGCCGTCGTTGAGGGTCTGATCACCGAGAACGTGGCCAAGCTGGTCAAGCTGGAGACCACCAAGAGGCCGAAGGGCCTGGTCTGGACGAAGGAACGCGTGGCCGCCTGGACGGTGCCTAACGAGCGTGCACTGAAGAAAGCGACGGAGGAGGCCACAGGGCGCCGCGTGGACGCTTTTGAGGTCTGGGCGTCGGCGCCCCGGCCGAGCAAGGTCATGGTGTGGACGCCCGCCCAACTCGGGGCGTTCCTCGGCGCCGTGATGAGTCACCGGCTGTATGCCCGGTTTCGCCTGATCGTGTTCGCGGGCCTGCGCCGGGGCGAGTCGTGCGGCTGCCGCTGGACAGACCTCCGCGTCGATCATGCCCGAGGTGGCACGCGAGGCGGCTGAGATGATCGCCGCGCTGGTCCCCCGGAAGGCCGGGGTTGGGGAGGCGTCCCCGACCGTTGGCCCCCCTTTGGCCCCCCTGAAGAGGCGGATCGGACCAACAGTTCTGGGGAAAAGGAAGGACCCCCAGGTCACTGGGGGTCCTATGCGAGCCGACGAGGGGAATCGAACCCCTGACCTACAGTTTACAAGACTGTCGCTCTGCCGATTGAGCTACGTCGGCATGGCCGCCAGACGAGTGTAGTCGGATTACCTGCCGCACGTCACCGAGGTACGCCACGACAATTGCGAACCGTCAGGAACGGCGGTGGCGGGCCACCTCGTAGAGGGCGATGCCGGCGGCGACGCCCGCGTTGAGGGATTCGGCCGCGGCGTTCATCGGGATGCGGACGACCAGGTCGCATGACTCTCGGACCAGGCGGGACAGGCCTTTGCCCTCTGAGCCCACGACGACGACCAGCGGGCCGTCGAGGAGATTCGCCTCGCCGATGTCGACCTTGCCCTCGCCGTCCAGGCCGATCACGAACAGACCCGCCTCGCGGTACTCCCGCAGGGTGGCGGTGAGGTTGGCGGCGCGGGCGACCGGCAGGGTGGCCAGCGTGCCCGCCGAGGTCTTCCAGGCACCACCGGTGACCCCGGCCGAGCGGCGGGAGGGGATGACCAGGCCGTGGGCGCCGAAGGCGGTGGCCGAGCGGGCGATGGCGCCCAGGTTACGGGGGTCGGTGACACTGTCGAGGGCGACGATCAACGGGACCTCCGCGGCCTCCTGTGCGCCGCGGACCAGATCGTTGGGGTGGGCGTAGTCGTACGCCGGGATCTGCAGGGCGATGCCCTGGTGGATCCCCCCCTCGGTGAGTCGGTCCAGCTTCTCCCGCCCGACCTCCAGCATCGCGATGCCGCGGTCGGCGGCGATACGGACCGACTCCCTGACGCGGTCGTCGTTGTCGATGCGCAGGGCCACGTAGAGCGTGCTGGCCGGAACCCCGGCCCGCAGCGCCTCGACCACGGGGTTGCGCCCGCCGATGTGCTCGGGCGCGTCATCGCTCCGCCTCGCGCGAACCGGGGTGCGCGGGGAGGAAGTCCTGCCGGTCTTCTCCTCGCGCTCGATCCGCTCGGTGCGCGACTTGTCCTTGTGCCAGTGCCGCATGTGCGCCGGCGGGGTGGCCCCCCTGCCCTCCAGGCCTCGGCGGACGTTGCCGCCCGTGCCCTTGGTCGGACTCTTCTTCTTCGCGGGTCGCCCGGACCCTTTACCCCCACCAGCCATGGTCTATAGCGTACGGCCTGGTTTTAGCGCGAGAGTTCCCAGCGGGTGCCCTGGGGGGTGTCCTCGACGTGAATCCCGGCACGGGAAAGCTGGTCACGGATGCTGTCGGCCGCCGCGAAGTCCTTGCGCGCCCGCGCCGCCTGCCGCTGTTCCAGGGCGACGGCGACCAGCGCGTCGACGGTCGCCCGCATGCCGGTCTCGCCGCCCGTGGAACGCCACTGCTCCGAACGCGGGTCGAGGCCGAGGACGTCGAGCATGTTCTGCGTCTCGGCGAGCAGCCTGGCGACCTGCTCCTTGTTTCCCTGGGCGAGCGCGACGTTGCCCTCGCGGACCACCTCGTGCACCACGGCGAGCGCCTGGGGGGTGCCCAGGTCGTCGTCGAGGGCCTCGGAGAAGGCCACCGGGAGCGGCGCGTGCGCGTCGACGTCGTGGATGACCTCGGCCGCGCGGGTGACGAAGCCCTCGATGCGCTGGTAGGCCGTGGCGGCCTCGAACAGGGCCTCCTCGGAGTATTCGATCGGGGAGCGGTAGTGCGGGGCCGCCAGGTAGTAGCGGAGCTCGACCGGGCGGACCTTCTTGGTGACCTCGGGGACCAGCAGGGAGTTACCGAGCGACTTGCTCATCTTCTCCGCGCCGATCTTGAGCATGCCGTTGTGCATCCAGTAGCGGGCGAAGCCGTCGCCGGCCGCCTGGGACTGGGTCAGCTCGTTCTCGTGATGCGGGAAGATCAGGTCGACGCCGCCGCCGTGGATGTCGAAGGTCGAGCCGAGATACTTCGTCGCCATGGCCGAGCACTCCAGGTGCCAGCCGGGGCGGCCTCGGCCCCACGGGGTCGGCCAGGTCGGCTCACCGGGCTTCTCGCCCTTCCAGAGCGCGAAGTCACGCGGGTCGCGCTTGCAGGAGTCGGTCTCGGTGTCGCCCGCGGCCCGCATGTTCTGAAGCTTCTGGTTGGAGAGCGAGCCGTACCGGTCGGCGTAGGACATGACGTCGAAGTAGACGTCGCCGCCGGAGGCATAGGCGTGGCCGGCGGCGATCAGCCGGTCCATCAGCTCGATCATCTCGGGCACGTGGCCGGTGGCCCGCGGCTCCACCGTCGGGGGCAGGCAGCCCAGCACCTCGTAGGCCCAGGTGAAGGCCCTCTGGTTGCGCTCGGCGACGGCGAACCACGGCACGTTCTCCGCCGCCGCAACCCTGATGATCTTGTCATCGATGTCGGTGACGTTGCGGCAGAAGGTCACCTCGTAGCCCGACCTGATCATCCAGCGGCGGAGCACGTCGAAGTTGACGCCTGAGCGGATGTGCCCGATGTGCGGGGGAGCCTGCACGGTGGCACCACACAGGTAGATCGAGGCCCGGCCGGGTTCGACCGGGACAAATTCGCGGACGGTGCGTACGCTGGTGTCGTATAGCTGCAGGCTCACGAGGGCAAGGCTAATGCCTCACCTCCCCTCACAAGCCAGGTTGCGGGACGTTGAAGACACCCGCTAGAGGATTTTCTGACCATTGGCGGCGAATGTCGCCCGGTCGGCTCACCTGAAGAGCACCTCGGCAGAAGACATATTCGAGGGTGATCAAGACGATCATGCCGGGTGTCGATTCTGTAGGCTCGAAGAGCCATGGACGCCAAATCCCCCGCGGCGGCAGCCTCGCTCTCCCGCCCGTCACCGCCCCTGACCACCGCCGCCGAACCGAGCAGGACGGCCGTCGCCCTGCGCCGCACCGGGATCGCCATCGCCGGAGTCGGCGTGACCGCCCTCACCGCCGCGGCCTGCGTGCTCTCCTTCGAGGACCTGCGAGCCCTCGCCCTGGCGGGCAGGGCACCCGCCGGCCTCGCGTATCTCTACCCCGCCGCCTTCGACGCGCTGCTCGTCGTCGCGATGATCGGCGTGTTGCTGCTGAGAGGCGGGTGGTGGCCGGTACGGCTGCAGGCGGGTGTGATCCTGACGCTGCTGTTCGCCGGCGCGACCACCGCCGAGGTGGCCACCGCCATGCGGATGGCGGTGGACGAGCAGCGAGCGGCCGTCGTGGTCGCCGTCGCCCCCTGGGTGATGCTGATCCTGGCTCTCTGGCTCTGGCTCCTGCTGATCAAGCACGCCGCCGCCAGGCGTGCCGCGACCGACGCGGCCCTGGTCGGCCGGCCCGCCTCAGGGCATGACATCGTGCCGTTCCCCGAGGCGGGCCGACCGTCCTCGGAGCATCCGGGCGTGCCCGCCCCCGAGGAGCGGCGGCAGGGGCCGGGCCACCCCGGGCAGTTGGTGCACCACCCCGCGGCCGAGATCATGCTCGACCCGCATGCCGCCCCTCCCCTGGAGACGGCCCCACACCATGATCTCCCGACGGGAGAACCGGTGGTCGGTCCTACCGCGGCGCCGGAGACCCCCGAGATCACCGATGTCCCGCAGAGCCCTCCGCTCCCGCGAAGGCCCACGGCTCCCCGGCCGGGAAAGCCGATGCGCTGGGGTGACCTGATCCGCCCCCGCCAGGGCGATCTGCTCGTTCATCCGCCTCGTTCCGACGTACGAGTGACCGAGGAGGAGCCCGGGAGCGGAGGCAGGATCAGCGAGCGGGTGGAGACCTGGGACACCGACGCCGGTGTCCCGCGGGAGCGGGGGTCCCGGGCGAGCGAACCCGGTACGGCCGAGGCCGGCCCACCCGACACGACCCGACACGGCACGACCCCACGCGACACGACACGACGCGACACGACCCCACGCGACGCAGACGAGGTGAGCGAGCGCGACGCCGACACCCAGCCGATCCTCGCCGTGAAGGACCGGGCGGCGAACGTAACGCCCGGCAGGAGGACCGCCGGGACGGCGGCGAAAGCGTCCACGGCGGCAGGAAAGGCGGATGTCACGGACGGCGAAGCGGGTGACTCGCCCGCACACGGCGCCGAGGCCGCGGAGACCGGGGAGACCGGGGAGGAGGCCCAGGCGCGCGAGGAGGACGGCATCGCGGCCCCGCCCTCCGGGCGGATGCGCAGCACGCCCGTCCCGCCCGGTGAGTGAGGGAAGAGAGCTTAACCGGGCCCGCATACCCCCTTGACCGGATCCGGGGAACGAAGCGGGCCGTGACGAAGTGCTGACGCACCTGCCGCTCCATGTGGCGGACCTGATCCGCCGCCAGCCGTCCGTCGAGCACGAGACGAGCCTGGGCCGGATGTTCAGGCCGCCCGGCGATCCACCTGTCAGACCCTGGAGCGCTTGAGACCGGCGACCAGGCCGACACCGACGACGGCCGGACCCACCTGCATGATGAGTTCGATCCGGTCGATCCCATCCGTGGTGGCAGCGCCGAGAACCTGGGCGATGGCGGTGCCGATGAGCGCCGCGACAATGCCGACGACGACGGTGAGGATCCATCCGATCGCCTGCCTACCGGGAAGTCAAGGGACGACCGATGGCACCGATGACAGCGCCGATGACGATTGCTCCAAGAATGGACTCAATAGTCATCACAACCTCCCCGTGAGGGTGAGACCTTCACTCTCAACAGGGAGGTGGCCACCCCCTATGTCATGGATATTCCAGCGACCGGTAAAAATTCCGTCAGTGCGACTTCCTCGCCTGCATCTGAACGACGAGGAGCACTCCGATTACGGCGAGCGCGAGTTGGATGAGGTGCTCCCACCAATTGATCCCCCGCGTGTTGGTCAGGCCGACCGAGGCGGCGATGGCGGTGCCGATAAGCGCCGCGATGATGCCGACGATGAGCGTCAGGCCGATGCTCAGGTTCTGGCGCCCCGGAAGGATGAGGCGTGCCAGCGCGCCGATGACGGCGCCAATGATGATTGCGGAGACAATCGATCCGATCATGTCCGGCTCCCCCTGTCACGAGACACAGTCATCAGGGAGTTACCCAGCGCACTCATAGATCATCCCAAAAAGGGGTGGCCCGTACCGCGCCAGGAAACGGGCCACCACCTCGATATGGATTGACGGGCATTCCGCGCCGCCCGCCGGAACGTTTCCACGTTCCGCATGAGAAGACGTCTGACAACCGCTACAGGTTCACCACGATCGCGGTCGCAATGGCCGCGACGCCCTCGCCTCGGCCGGTGAGGCCCAGCCCGTCGGTCGTGGTGGCGCTGACGCTCACCGGGGCGCCCACGGCCGCGCTGAGAGCCTTCTCGGCCTCGATGCGGCGGGGGGCCATCTTGGGCCGGTTGCCGATCACCTGGACGGCCACGTTGCCGATCTCGAAGCCCGCGGCCCTCACCTTGCGTGCGGTCTCCTCCAGCAGGGCGGCACCCGAGGCACCTGCCCAGCGAGGATCGGACGTGCCGAACAGGCCCCCGAGGTCACCGAGACCGGCCGCGGACAGCAGCGCGTCACAGGCCGCATGGGCCGCGGCATCACCGTCGGAGTGCCCGGCCAGGCCGGTCTCGCCGGGCCAGTGCAGGCCGGCGAGATGAAGATCGCGGCCAGAAGCGAACGGGTGAACGTCGACCCCGACGCCCACCCGTGGAAATGTCTTGCTCAGGAGTTGAGAACCTCGTCCAGCAGGGCCTCGGCCTTATCCTCATTGGTCTTTTCCGCGAGTGCGAGCTCGCTGACGAGGATCTGCCTGGCCTTGGCCAGCATTCGCTTCTCTCCCGCGGAAAGTCCGCGCTCCCTGTCTCGTCGCCACAGGTCGCGAACAACCTCCGCGACCTTGTTGACATCACCGGACGCCAACTTCTCAAGGTTCGCCTTGTAGCGGCGGGACCAGTTCGTGGGCTCTTCGGTGTGAGGCATTCGAAGCACGTCGAAAACGCGCTCAAGGCCCTCTTGTCCGACTACGTCGCGAACACCCACGAGTTCGGCGTTGTCAGCCGGCACCTGGACGGTAAGGTCGCCCTTGTCGACCTTGAGAACCAGGTAGGTCCTTTCCTCACCTTTGATGGTTCGGGTCGTGATCGCCTCGATCCGAGCAGCCCCATGGTGGGGGTAGACGACAGTGTCGCCGACCTGGAAAGTCATGTGACAAGTACCCCTTCCGCTGTACTCAAGAGTACCACGTATCCACAGCCTCCCGGAACAGTGAAATCACCATAACTGCAGGTCAAAGCCGCGTCTTATGACTTGACAAGTGCTCAAGTGTGTGAATCAAGGGGGCAAAAAGCACTTATGACCTGCGTTCCCCACCTCCGGATGATCAGGCGGGGCGCGGGGAAACCCGGTAAACGTCGCCGATAGGGTTGGCCCTGCCCTACCTCATGCGTGACAAGGAGAACTCGCACCGTGACCCGCAACAGCCGTCACCGGGCGATCGCCGCCGCCGCGTTCCTCGCAGCCGCCCTGACTCTGACCGGCTGTGGCGCCGGATCCGACGCGATCACCAACATGCCCTACTCGCCGACCGAGGCCCTGTCGGTCAAGACAAAGGAGGGCATCGACATCTCCCAGGCCTTCTTCCTTGGCCCCGACTCCGGCGGGACGCTACCGGCGGGTGCGGCCACGCCGCTCTACCTGTCCCTGGTCAACACCAACGGCCCCGACGAGCTCGTCGGTCTCGGCGTCGACCCGGCCCTCGGCACGGCGAAGGTGAGCGCGCCCGTACCGCTCCCCCAGAACCAGCTGGTGAGCGTCGGCAAGCCGACTCCCACGATCCTGATCGAGGGGCTGAAGAAGCCGCTCAGGGGCGGCGAGGCCATCCCGGTGCAGCTACAGTTCGCCAACGCGGGAGTCGTGCAGCTCACGATCCCGGTCATCACCCGCAGCCGCGAGTTCACCGCCTACCCGCAGGTTCCCGGCGCCTCCGCGGCTCCCACGCCGACCCCCACCCCCTCCGCCTCCGCCGAGGAGGGGCACGGCCACTGACCCGCTCCCCGCTGATCTCACCGTGGCGGGACGGCGGCGGGCGACCGCGACGAACGGCCGCGGTGAGCCGGGGAAACCGGATTCCCGGGAGCCGGTCACCGGACACGGACCGGCCCCGGTGGCCGCCTCCGGACACGCCGAGGGGTCGTACGGCGCGGGCACGCCGTACGACCCCTCGGACCGTCCGGAGGCGAGCGTGGAGGCTCAGGCCTCCACGGGGTCGAACTTGTAGCCCAGACCCCGGACCGTGAGAATGCAGCGCGGGTTGGACGGATCGGACTCGACCTTGGCCCGCAGCCGCTTGACGTGCACGTCCAGGGTCTTGGTGTCGCCCACGTAGTCGGCGCCCCAGACCCGGTCGATGAGCTGGCCCCGGGTGAGCACCCGCCCGGCGTTGCGCAGCAGTACCTCCAGCAGCTCGAACTCCTTCAGGGGCAGCTGCACCGGCTCGCCCCGCACGGCGACGATGTGGCGGTCGACGTCCATGCGGACCGGCCCGGCGGCCAGCACCGCCGACTCCAGTTCCTCCACGTCGCCCTGGCGGCGCAGCACCGCGCGGATGCGGGCCACCAGTTCCCTGGAGGAGAAGGGCTTGGTGACGTAGTCGTCGGCGCCGAGCTCCAGCCCGACGACCTTGTCGATCTCGCTGTCCTTGGCGGTCAGCATGATGACGGGCACATTGGAGCGCTGGCGGAGCGAGCGGCAGACCTCCGTCCCGGGCAGGCCGGGAAGCATCAGGTCGAGTAGCACCAGGTCGGCGCCGTTGCGGTCGAAGGTCTCCAGGGCTTCCGGCCCTGTGGTGGCCACGGCCACCTCGAAGCCCTCCTTGCGCAGCATGTATGACAGAGCGTCGGAGAACGACTCCTCGTCCTCGACGACAAGCACGCGAGTCACTGCGCGGCCTCCAGGGGAATTGTGGTGGTAGCTGGTACTGCCACCGCCGTGCCGCCGAAGGCGGGCAGGCGGAGGGTGAAGGTGGAGCCTGAGCCTTCCTTGCTCCACACCGTGACCGCCCCGTTGTGGACGGCGGCCACGTGCTTGACGATGGCCAGGCCGAGTCCCGTACCACCGGTCGCGCGCGAGCGTGCCGCGTCGACACGGAAGAACCGCTCGAAGATCCGTTCCTGGGCGCTCTCGGGGATGCCGATGCCCTGGTCGCTCACGCTGATCTCGACGTATTCGGTGTTGGGGCCCGCCCCTCGGGCACTGACCACGACCCGGGTGTGCTCGGGGCTGTAGGCGACCGCGTTGTCGATGAGGTTGCGCAGGGCGGTGACGAGAAGTTCGTCGTCGCCCCAGATCCGCAGGCCCTCGACGCCGCCGGCGACGAGGGTGATGTCCTTGGCCGCCGCGGTGGTGTTGCAGCGGTCGATGGCCTCGTGCACCGCCTCGTCGATCAGGACCGGGCACGGGGTGGGGATGGGCTCGGCTCCCTGGATGCGGGAGAGGGTGATCAGGTCCTGGACGAGGTAGGTGAGCCGGGCCGCCTCATGCTGCATACGCCCGGCGAAGCGGGTGACCGCCTCGGGATCGTCGGCGGCGTCCTGGATGGTCTCGGCCAGCAACGACATCGCGCCCACCGGCGTCTTGAGCTCGTGGCTCACGTTGGCCACGAAGTCGCGGCGGACCGCCTCGACGCGGCGGTACTCGGTCTGGTCCTCGGCGAGGACGAGCACCTGGCCGTAGGAACCGAGCGGGGCGACCCGCACCGCGAAGTTGGTCGACTCCTGGCCGAACTTGTGACCGGCCACCTCGATCTCGCTCTCGCGGATCTCGCCGTCCCTGCGTACCTTCCTGGCCAGCGCGAGCAACTCGGCCGCCATCAGGTGCTCTCCCTTGACCAGGCCGAACGCGCGCGCCGCCGAACTGGCGCGCAGCACGCGGTCCTCGGCGTCGAGCACGACCGCCGAGGACGGCAGCACGGCCAGTACCGAGGCGACGCCGTGCGGAAGGGCGCCGGGCTCGACGCCGTTCATCGGTGCCGCCTGGCCGTGCTGCCCCTGGCTTTGGCGGACGACCATCACGGCCAGCGCTCCCACGACGAAACCGGCCAGCGCGGCCAGGCTCGCCATCAGCTCACTCACGTGGTCCTCCCGTAGACTTCACATTTTCGATGGTAGGTCGGGGTTTCCCTGTTAGGGACGACAGGGGGGACGTGACAGCGGCCTTTCCCGCAAAGTTCACTTTGCGGTCGAAGTTCGTTCACCGATCCCCTCATACGGTGAGTCTCATGCGAGACGCCTATCACGAAGACCTCGACGCCCTCACCGAACGGCTGGTCGAGATGACCCGGCTCGTGAGGTCGGCGATATCGCGGGCCACCACAGCCCTCCTGGACTCCGATCTCCACCTCGCCGAGAGCGTCATCTCCCAGGACGAGGAGGTCGACCGGATCTTCGCGGAGATCGAGGCCACGATCTTCGACCTGATGGCCAGGCAGCAGCCCGTGGCCGTGGATCTCAGAATGATCATCGCGGCGCTGCGGATGGGCACCGACCTGGAGCGGATGGGTGACCTCGCCGAGCATGTGGCCAAGGTCGCCAGGCTGCGTCACCCCGACTCCGCGATCCCGCCGGAGATCCGTGCCACCATCCTGGAGATGGGCCAGATCGCCGAACGCCTCATCACCAAGACCGGCAGCTGCATCGCCTCGCGCGACGTGGAGTCCGCCCTGGAGCTGGAGGCCGACGACGACGCGATGGACAAGCTGCACCGCAGGCTGTTCAAGGTCCTGATGGCCCCCGACTGGAAGTACGGTGTCGAGCCGGCCATCGACGTGACACTGATCGGCCGCTACTACGAGCGCTATGCCGACCACGCGGTCCGCGTCGCGCACGACGTGGTCTATCTGGTGACGGGCTCCCGGCCGCAGGACACCGGCGCTCCCTGACTCCCCTGCCGAGATCTCCTACCGATCTTCTCAGTCCTCCGAAACACCAGGGGTCAGTCCCCTGAAACGTCAGGAGGGCCCGCCGGATCCGGCGGCCCCTCCTGACGTTTCCTGTAGATGGGGCCGAGACTACTTGCCCTGGTTGGCCACGGCCTCGATGGCGGCCTCGGCGGCGGCGGGGTCGAGATACCGGCCGCCCTTGACGACGGGGCGGAAGTCCGCGTCCAGCTCGTACCGGAGCGGAATGCCGGTGGGGATGTTGAGCCCGGCGATCTCGTCGTCGCCGATCCCGTCCAGGTGCTTGACCAGCGCCCGGAGCGAGTTTCCGTGCGCGACGACCAGCACGCTCCTACCGGCCGCGAGGTCTGGCACGATCTGGTCGTACCAGTAGGGCAGCATGCGCTCGACGACGTCCTTGAGGCACTCGGTCCTGGGCAGCAGCTCGCTCGGCAGCAGCGCGTAGCGGGGGTCGCCGACCTGGGAGAACTCGTCGTCGGCAGCGATCACGGGCGGCGGGACGTCGTAGGAGCGACGCCAGAGCGTGAACTGCTCGTCTCCGAACTCGGCCCGGGTCTGTGCCTTGTCCTTGCCCTGCAGGGCACCGTAGTGGCGCTCGTTGAGTCGCCAGGACCTGGAGACCGGCAGCCAGAGCAGGTCGGCGGCGCCCAGCGCGAGGTTGGCCGTCTGGATCGCCCTGGTCAGCAGCGAGGTGTGCACCACGTCGGGCCGCACCCCGGCGTCGAGCAGCAGCCTTCCGCCGCGTTGTGCCTCCTCCTCGCCCTTGGCCGAGAGTCCCGCGTCCACCCATCCGGTGAACAGGCCCTTGGCATTCCATTCACTTTCACCGTGCCGGAGCAGTACCAAAGTCGACATGCCGACAAGCTTAGTGGGCGCCCCGCGGTGCCCTTCAGCGCTCTGGATCGGCGAAGCGGGCGAATGCCTGGAGGTTGGCGAGCGACTCCCCGCGCTTGGCGCGCCACTCCCACTCGCGCCGGATCGAGGAGGCGAAGCCCAGCTCCAGAGCGCGGTCGAACCCCTCGTCCGAGTAGGTGAGCACGCACCCGAGGAGGCGGTCGATCTCCTCTTCGGTGATCGCCTCCAGCGGGACCCGGCCCACGAGGTAGACGTCACCGATCGGGTCGAGGGCGAAGTGCACCCCGTACATGGAACCGTTCTTGGTGAGCAGCCAGCGGTAGAACTCGGCGTGGTTCTCGTCCGGCCGACGGCAGAAGAACGCCTCCACGTGCAGAGCCTGGTCGCCGACGATCAGCCAGGTCATGGTGGCGAGCTTGTGCTGGCCGGGGAGCCTCGCCAGGAAGGCCCCCGGCCTGGGCTGCTCGTAGGAGACGTCCGCGCTCTTCAGCGCCGCCTCGATCACTTCGCGCATGGGCCCAGCTTACGAGCGGGTCTCATGAATTGACCGCGATCGGAACCCGGTGCAGGTTCGCCATCGCCCCGGCGTAGACATCCGCCAGCCTGGCCGCGGTGGCCGACCAGCCGAAGGCCGCCGCGTGGGCCACCGCGGCCGCGGACAGCGCCTCCCGACAGGCGGGGGCGTACACGAACCGGCCGAGCACCCGCGCCCAGTCGTGGGGGTCGTGCCCCTCGACGAGCACCCCGGAGACGCCGTCGCGCACGGCGGTGCGCAGCCCGCCCACGGACGCGGCGGCGACGGGGGTGCCGCATGCCTGGGACTCCAGGGCCACCAGGCCGAACGACTCGTTGTGCGAGGGGACGACCGTCACATCGGCCGCGCGGTACCAGTCGGCCAGTTCGTGCTGGGGCGCCGGTGGCACGATCCTGACCACGTCGGAGATCCCCAGTGAGACGGCCATGTCGGTGAGATACGAGGGCCTGGCCAGGCCGTTGCCGCTGGGGCCGCCGACGCAGACGACGACCAGTCTCGATCTGAGAGAGGGATCTTCGAGGAGCATCCTGGCCGCGGCGCGCAGCAGCACGTCCGGGGCCTTCAGCGGCTGCACGCGGCCCACGAAGAGCAGCACGTGGGCATCCTGCGGCAGCCCGAGCCTGTGCCGGGCCGCGCCTTTGGAGGCGGGCTGGAAGACCCTGAGGTTCACGCCGGGGTTGACCACCTCGACCCGGGCGGGGGCCGCCCCGTACAGCTCGACGAGATCACTGGCCTCGGCGGGGGTGTTGGCCACCAGGCGGTCGGCGACGTCCACGACCTGCTGCTCGCCCAGTACCCGGGCTGTCGGCTCGGGCCTGTCGTCCTCGGCCAGCAGGAGGTTCTTCACCTTGGCCATGGTGTGCATGGTGTGCACCAGCGGCAGGCCCCAGCGCTCCTTGGCCAGCCACCCCACCTGGCCGGAGAGCCAGTAGTGGGAGTGGATGACGTCGTAGCGACCCGGCTCGTACATGGCCTCGGCGCGCAGCACACCCGACAGGAAGGCGCAGAGCTGACCTGGCAGGTCGCCCTTGTCGAGTTCCTCGTACGGCCCGGCGGTGACGTGGCGGACCGAGACACCCGGGACGATCTCCGCGACCGGCGGCAGGTCGCGGGATGTCTGCCGGGTGAAGATCTCCACTTCAATCCCGAGTTCGGCCAGGCGTTTGGCCACCTCGACGATATAGACGTTCATACCGCCCGCGTCCCCGGTTCCCGGCTGGTCCAGGGGGGACGTGTGCATGCTGATCGTCGCGACTCGGTTGACCCGCCGTCGCCTCACCGACACCACCTCCGAGTGGGCTCAACCATCTGAGAATCCGCAACATTCCCGGCACATCACCGCAGAAGGGTCCGCGCGAGGTGGCCCTGGCAGGATGGAGGGTCATGAAGAGGACAGCTGTGGTGACAGGGGCCAGCAGTGGGATCGGCGCGGCGACGGCCCGCCGTCTGGCCGCGGAGGGCTTCGACGTGGTGGCCGCGGCACGGCGCACGGAGCGGCTGGAGGCGCTGGCCGCCGAGGTGCCCGGCATTCGCACGGTCACCCTGGATGTGACGTCGCAGGAGTCGGTGGACGAACTGGCCTCCACACTCGACCGCTGTGACGTGCTGATCAACAACGCCGGGGGCGCGATCGGCCTGGAGCCCGTGGCGAGCGGGAAGGTCGCGGACTGGCAGCGGATGTACGACGTCAACGTGCTCGGCACGCTCCGCGTCACCCAGGCGCTGCTGCCCCGGCTGATCGAGTCCGGCGACGGCGTGCTGCTGATGCTGACCTCGGTGGCAGGTCTCGTCTCCTACGAGGGCGGCGGCGGCTACAACGCGGCCAAGCACGCGCAGACCTCGATGACCGAGGTGCTCAGGCTGGAACTGGTCGGCCTGCCGGTCAGGATCGTCGAGATCGCCCCCGGGCTGGTTCACACCGAGGAGTTCTCGCTGAACCGCTTCCGCGGCGACTCAGCCGCCGCCGACGAGGTCTACCGGGGCGTGCCCGACCCACTCACCGCCGACGACGTGGCCGACGCCATCGCCTGGTGCGTGACCCGCCCGGCCCATGTGAACATCGACCGCCTCGTCATACGCCCCCGGGCCCAGGCCGCCCAGCACAAGGTCCACCGCGTCTGACCATGCCCAAGCCGATAGGGGAGATCACCAGGGGGACCACCGGTCACAACCGTCTGCGACGGGCCGACCGGTGGGTCGTCGCCGCGTACGGCCACCTGCTGCGCGCCGCCGACCGCCCGCTGGTGGTCGACCTCGGCTACGGGGCCTCGCACACCACGACCCTGGAGATGTTCCTGCGGCTGCGCCGGGTCTGTCCCTCGGTCGAGGTCGTCGGCATCGAGATCGACCCGGCCAGGGTCGCGGCGGCCAGACCCCACGAGCGCCCGGGGCTGTCCTTCGCGCTGGGCGGCTTCGAGTTGCCGGTGGACCGGCCGCCCCTGCTGGTCAGGGCGTTCAACGTGCTACGACAGTACGGCGAGGCACAGGCGTGGGACTACTGGGCGATGCTCCGCGAGCGGCTCGCGCCGGACGGGGTGATCGTCGAGGGCACCTGCTCGGAGGTGGGTCACCGCGCGGTCTGGGTCGGGCTCGACCGCTCGGGTCCCCGGACACTCACCCTCTCGGCACGCTTCGACTCCTTCGAGCGCCCCTCCGATCTGGCCGACCGGCTGCCCAAGACGCTCATTCACCGCAACGTCCCCGGCGAGCCCGTCCACGCCTTCCTGCGCGACTTCGACCACGCCTGGGCGGTCAACGCGCCCTTCGGCTCCTACGGTTCCCGCCAGCGCTGGATCGCCGCCGCCGAGACGCTCGCCGGAACCTGGCCGCTGGCCGAGCACCCCCCGCTCGGCGGCCGGTCGCGCTGGCGGCTCGGCGAGATCACCCTGCCCTGGGCCGCGGTCGCCCCTCAGCCGACCGGGTAGTCCCGGCCTCGCCCCGGGCGAGCCCGAGACAAGGCCGGGGCGAAGGCCGGGGCGAGCGGGTACGTCGTGAGACACGTCACTCGACAACCCGTAGTACTACCCCTCGTGGTGCGGGGGTTAGTCTTAATGGTGTGAAGGGTCTCGGCGAGCTTGAACGCAGCATCATGGACATCATCTGGGCACAGTCATCCCCCGTGACGGCGCGGGAGGTCGGGCGCCTGATATCCGACCGCGACCTGGCGCCGACCACCGTGATGACCGTGCTCGACCGGCTCACCCGCAAGGGCTTCCTGCTCCGCACCCGCGACGGGCGCGCGTGGCGGTACGCACCCGCGGAGAGCCGCGACGCCTACGTCGCGGAGCTTATGCTGGAAGCGCTGGATCTGACCGGTGACCGGTCGGCGGCCCTCACCCGGTTCGCCCAGGCCGTCACCGGCGCCGAAGCCGACATCCTGCGCAGGGCCCTGACCGGCCTTGAGGAGGAGCTGGAGGACGAGTAGATGACCGCGGCAGCCCTGGCGACGCTCGCCCTGGCCTGCGCGGTCGGTGCCTGGCGGTTCACCGGGGCACGGTGGACCTACCGCGCTCCACACGTGGCCATCGTGCTGTGGCAGGCGCTGGGGGTCACCTGGGGACTGGCCGGGACGGGCGCTCTGCTCGGCTACGCGCTGGAGCCCTACGGTCAGGGCGTGCTGCACGGCCTGGCCGAATTCACCGCCTCCGCGTTCGGCGGCGGCAGGGGGCTGCCTCGGCCGTACGACCTGCCGAGGATCCTCGCGCTCATCGCCGGGCTGACCGCCCTCGCCGTGCTGATCATGGTGCTACTCGCCGCGGGCGTGCAGACGTTCCGCGCCCGGCACCGCCACCGCACCCTGCTCGCCCTGATCGCCCGGGAGGACCCGGTGGTCCCCGGCGTACGGGTGCTCGACCACCCGTGCGCCACCGCCTACTGCGTGCCCGGCCTCCGCTCCCAGGTGGTGGTCAGCGAGGGTGCGCTGAAACTGCTCTCCGCCGACGAGCTGACCGCGGTGCTCGCCCACGAGACCGCCCACGTGCGCGAGCGGCACGACCTGGTGCTGCTGCCTTTCGCCGCGCTGCGCAGGGCCCTGCCCTGGTCGCGCGTGGTCAAGGACGCGCAGAGCGAGGTCGGTCTGCTGGTGGAGATGGCCGCCGACGACGTCGCCCGCCGCTACTGCTCCCCACGCCGCCTGGCGACCGCCCTGCTGCGCTTCGGCACGGCCGGCGCCGTCCCCGCGCCGCACGGCGCGCTGGGCGCCACGACCTCGTCGTCCGCCGCCGTGATGGCCAGGGTGGAGCGCCTGGTGACACCGGGCCCGATCCTGCCGCTTGGGGTCCGCTACGCCATCGTCGCCTTCTCCGTCACCCTGACGTCCTCGGCCCCGCTGCTCTGGCTGATCCCGCACTGACCTCACCTCGGCATGGCTGATCCCGCACCGACCTCACCTCGGCATGGCTGATCCCGCACCGACCTCACCTCGGCATGCCGGCCGGTCCAGTACAACTTCACCCCAAAATGCTTGCAAGTGTTAGCCAATACGTTTGCAATTGCAAGCACGGTGCGGCAGACTCAAGACATGGCACTACCCAAGGTTGGCTCGATCGGTGAGTACATCCGCGAGCAGCGCACGCACGCGAAGATCTCCCTGCGTCAGCTCGCCGCGGCGGCGGGGGTCTCCAACCCCTACCTGAGCCAGATCGAGCGCGGGCTGCGCAAGCCCAGCGCCGAGATCCTGAACCAGATCGCCAAGGGCCTGCACATCTCGTCGCAGGCGCTCTACGTCCAGGCCGGCCTCATTGAGGAGCGCGAGCCGGACAGCGACGTGCTGACCGCGATCAGGGCCGACCATCTCATCACCGAGCGCCAGCGCCAGGTGTTGATCGACATCTACGAGTCGTTTCGCAAGGAGAGCCGGGCCGAGGCTCCGGACGAGGATGCGCAGACCTCCCAGAAAACGCATCCCGCACCGGAGCCCCGGCAGGGTGACGCGGACTCCTCGCCTGACGACGAGGTACCGCTGCCCGGGGAATATCTCACCGCGTTGAAACCCTACGCGGCGTCCCAGAGCAACGGCCACATCACAAAGGAAACCAAGGAAGGTTAACCCATGCCCATCGCCACCGAAGTCAAGAAGCTGGCCGACTCCAAGCCGTTCTACGCCGTCGCCGGGGCCGGCGACTTCGCCGTCGAGAAGCTCCTGGAGCTTCCCGAGCGGATCCAGAGGCTGCAGAGCCGCCGCGAGGAGATCCGCGAGGCCGCCAAGGACCTCCCGGAGAAGGCCAGGGAGCTCGCCGGCAAGGCCGAGGGCTACGCCAAGGACTTCCCCGTGAAGGCGCGCGACTACGCCGACCAGTTCGCGGGCAAGGCCACCGAGCTCTACGAGGAGTTCGCCAACCGCGGCCGCAAGGTCGTCTCCAAGACGAGCAGCGAGGCCGCCCTGGAGCTGGAGGAGCTCTCCCAGGCCGCCCGGCCCAGGGCCGTCACGACCCCGAAGAAGAGCACCCGTACCTCGAAGTCCGGCACCTCCAAGGCCTGAGCCCGTCGCGGGCTCGGCGATGCCTCCACCAGGTCGCGGCCGGGCAGGACACCGGCTCCAGGACCCGTTCCGGCACCGCCGGGGCGGGTCCCGCGGCGTTCGAGGGCCGTTCCCCGGCCGGCGAGGCCCGCTCACGCGTCCAACCGGGGCGGGCCTGTGGCGGCCGAGGACCCCGCGAAGAGGACTTTCGGCATTAGGCTGAGGGAAACCGGTGAGGCGAGCGTTCTGGAGAGACGATGATCCAAATCCACGGTGCCCTGGACCTGGTCTTCTGGATCCTGGCCGTCGGGGTGTTCGCGCTGTCGGGCTGGGCGCTCATCCACGCGGTGAGGACCCCCGCACGGGCGTTCGCGGTCACCGGCAAGCAGAGCAAGAACCTGTGGCTGGTCATCCTGGGACTGGCGGCGCTGTTCGGCTTCGCCGCCGCGGTGGGGTATCTCAGCACGCTGAGCATCTTCACGATCGCGTCCGTCGTCGTCTCGGGCATCTACCTCGCCGACGTGCGCCCCGCCGTGCGGGAGATCGGCAAGGGCGGCAACCAGGGGCCGTACGGACCCTGGTGAGGTCTTCTCCCCTCGGCTGAGGGACGGAGCCTTCGGCGATCCGGTTGCTCTGCGGGGTTTCCGGCCGATAGACACACCGGATGATGTTCACGCACAAACCCACTCTCTCCGGAGAGCACGTGACGCTCCGGCCGGTCGGCCCCGAGCATGTGGACGGCCTCTGGGAGCTGGTCAACGACCCCGAGACCGTCCGGCTGACCGGTTCGCACGGCAAGCCGGAGTTCGAATCGATCAAGATCTGGTACGGATCGCGGGGTGACCACGACGACCGGCTGGACCTGGCGATCTGCACCGCCACCGACGACGCCTACGTGGGCGAGATCGTGCTCAACCAGTTCGATGCCGACAATCTCTCCTGCAACCTGCGCATCGCGCTGATCGGCCCGCGCGCCTACGGCCGGGGTTACGGCACCGAGGCGATCCGGCTGACCCTCGACCACGTCTTCACCTCCACGCCGCTGCACCGGGTGAGTCTGGAGGTCTACGCCTTCAACGAGCGGGCCGCGCACGTCTATCGCAAGATCGGCTTCGCCCAGGAGGGGGTGTGCCGTGACGCATTGCGCATGAACGGTGAGTGGCACGACTCCGTAATCATGGCGATACTTGCCCCTGATTGGACTGTCAGGGAAATTTGACATACAGATGGTGATTTTTCGGAGACGTCTTTTGACACTTCCGACCGCGACCGGCTCGATGAGTTCCTGCAGACTCTCGCCCTGGCCGGGATGACCGGCGTGCCGGTCGCGTACGGCGACTTCAGCCACGCGTCGGGCGTGCACGGCGTCCTGCGGCACCGTCGGCCTCGCATCGACCTCACAGGCCCCGTGGCCGGTTCACACCGCGCCACGGGGCCTCCCCATTTCAAGATCATTGGTAACGCGGCAGAAGCCGGACATCACCGGGCGACGCCCCCGCGGTTCGATTCGAGACGCACGGGGCCGCCGCCCATAATTCCCGATGAATGAGAACTCGCACTGCATCAAGAGTCAGAATCCCGAAGAGGTTCCCCTCCGGTTTCCAACTTCACCGCTCTGGACGGCGTTTCCTCGTGGAAAGCGCGGCCCCGGTGAATGCGGGATCCTTGCCTCTTCGCCGTGCTTCCGGGGCCACTCGACGCTTCCGCGGCCACTCGAAATCACGAATCCGGCCGCAAACGGCCTCATATCCTGCCGTTGCCGGTGAGTGTGCTCCGGTAAACACGCTCCCAGAACAGTTCCTCCTCACAACCGGACGGTTACCGGCCCCCGCACCGTGCCCGAATCGGGGCACGACCGCGGTTCGGCGAGCAGGAGACCTAGTCGTCGTCGCCGAAGCCCGCGAAGCGGCCGCCGCCGCTCCTGTTGCTCAGGTGGTTGTTGTTGTGGTTGTGGTTGTTGATGGTCACCCTGACGCGGCTGTGGCCGCGGTGACCGCGTCCCCAACCGCCGCAGCCACCGCCGCCGCCGCAGCCGCAGCCGCGCCCGCAGCCACCACCCCAGGTCGGGAAGGCCGCGGCGGTGACCGCGGTGGTGGTCGCGCCGGCGCTCGTGGCGGTGGTCGCCGCCCCCATACCGACGACCCCGCCGGTCAGCGCCGTACTGATCGCGAGCCCTGCGATAACACTCTTGGACTTGGGCATTTTGTTTCCCCTCGAAAGGTTCAGTTACCCTAATTTCCGACATTTCCTAGATCGGCCGGAAATCATCTGAGATGACCATCTATGCGCCATCTCTAATTGTCATAGTTTCCTGGCATGTCTGCCGACAAACAGCAATTCGAGGCTTTTACACTCCCCTTGTCCGCTTATGGCGGATATTAAACTCTTACAAGTCGCTTTGAGATGAAATGTCCTTTATGCACCTAGCGGCCGCAAGCCACGAAGATCACGTCGATCACAGAGCCCGCACCGCCCCCGGGGACGTCACCTGATCTGTCAGGCACGCTCGCCCTCAGCCGGGACATCGATCGCCCCGTGGCACATTCCGATCTGCCGACCGGCGCCGCACCTGAGTGATCTCCGCACGCCGCGACTCGGTATCGTGCCCTGATATCGAGTCCCGTTTTCCTGGAGCGGAGGGATGCCGTGGCCGAGCCGCCCGCCGGAGCCGAGCAGCCACGGCTGGAGCGTCGCCTGGGCCTGGGGGACGCGGTGGTGATCGGCCTGGGTTCGATGATCGGCGCCGGAGTCTTCGCCGCACTGGCCCCGGCTGCGGCGGCAGCCGGGTCGGGACTGCTTCTGGGCCTGGGGCTCGCGGCGGCGGTGGCCTACTGCAACGCCACCTCCTCGGCCCGGCTGGCGGCACTCTATCCGGCCTCCGGCGGCACCTACCTTTACGGCCGGATGCGCCTGGGCCCCCTGTGGGGCTACCTGGCCGGCTGGAGCTTCGTGGTCGGCAAGATCGCCTCCTGTGCGGCGATGGCACTGACCGTGGGCGCCTATGTGTGGCCGGGACACGAGCGGGAGGTGGCCGTGGCCGCGGTGGTGGCCCTGACCGCGCTGAACTACACCGGGGTCCAGAAGGCCGCCTGGCTGACCCGCACGATCGTCGCGACGGTGCTGCTCGTGCTGGCCGCCGTGGTGGTGGCGAGCCTGATCAGCGGCCAAGCGCAGGCGGACCGGCTTGCCATCACCACCGATGCGGGCGTGCGCGGCGTGCTGCAGGCCGCCGGCCTGCTGTTCTTCGCCTTCGCCGGCTACGCCCGCATCGCCACCCTCGGCGAGGAGGTGCGCGATCCCGCCCGGACCATCCCCCGCGCGATCCCCCTCGCCCTCGGTATCACCCTGGTCGTCTACACGGCCGTGGCCGTCACCACCCTGGCCGTCCTCGGCCCCCGGCGACTGGCCGAAACGGCCGCCCCGCTGGCCGAGGCGGTCCGCGCCGCAGGTATGCCCGCCCTGGGCCCGATCGTCGGCGCCGGCGCCGCGATCGCCGCCCTCGGGTCGCTGCTCGCGCTGATCCTCGGCGTCTCCCGCACCACCCTGGCCATGGCCAGGGACCGCCGGCTGCCCTCCTTCCTGGCCGCCGTGCACCCGCGCTTCAAAGTGCCACACCGGGCCGAACTCACCGTCGGCGCCGTCATCGCCGTACTCGTGCTGACCACCGACCTGCGCGGCGCGATCGGTTTCTCCTCCTTCGGCGTGCTGGCCTACTACGCCATCGCCAACGCCGCCGCCTGGACACTGGCCCCCGGCGAAGGACGCCCGCTCCGGGCCGTTCCCATCCTCGGGATGGTCGGCTGCGTCGCTCTCGCCTTCAGTCTCCCGGTGATCTCGGTACTCTCAGGCAGCGCCGTCCTGGCGGTCGGAGCCATCCTCTACGCGGCACGTCAGACGCCGAGTCGCCCTCCCACCGCCTGACACCACCGCCTGACACCACCGCCTCACCCCCTGAACGGACGCGCCGCGGTGCGTGCCACGCCGAGCGTCAGCGCACCCGGCGCGCATCGGCACCACTCCGGCCGGCCGAAGCGGTGCCGAGCTCCACTCCGGCCGGCCGGTTCCGCCCGGTCAGGAAGGGCGCGCCTCGATGCCGTACTCGTGCAGTCTGGTGACCATCCAGCGCGAGAGGCGCAGGTGGCCCACGAGGGTGGGGTGGACGCCGTCGGGCAGGACCGCCCCCCGGCCCCAGCCCCGGCCATGCGGGCCGAGTGGCTCGAACGGGTCGAGGAAGGGCACCGCCAGCCGGTCGGCCGCGGTCGAGACGGCTTCCCTCACCCGGTAGGCCCAGCGGGGAGCCCTCGTCATCCAGATCGGGCCGACCAGCACGATCCTGGTGTGCGGCCACTGCCGCCTGACCAGCTCCAGCAGGTGGACCGCCGCCGTCTCGATCCTGGCGGCCCCGATCCCGCGGTCGTTACGCCCGCCGGAGATGATCAACAGGTCGGGCTCAGGGCGCCAGGAGAGCTCCTTGACAAAGGACTGCTGGAAGGTCCGGCCCACCCTGCCCGGGTTGACGAAGCCCGTTCCCGCGGCGCCCGCGGTGACCAGCTGCCAGCCCAGCCGCCGGGCGACCTGTGCCGCGTAACCGTCCCATCCGCGTACCGGCCCCGACCCGACCGTGAAACTGTCACCGATGATCATGACGAGCGGTGCCGGGATCGGAGGTGGCGGGGTGGTCGAGGCGGGGGGTTCGGCACCCACCATCACGGGTACGGTCGCACCACTTCCAGGGCTACATCCCGAAATAAGACAGAAAATCGCTACAACAAATGCGACCGCGAACGCCCACGGTCGTCTACGTGCGGGCGTGCGCATGCCACCTCGGGGAACGTCGGAGTGCCGACATGATTGTAGATGTCCACCGGTACCCGGACCCGGAAAGCCGAAAAGCCGGACCCCGTGGCATCACAAAGTCCGGAAGCCTTTCCGCGCCGTCACGAGAGGGCTCGAAGCCTCCCCGCCCGGCGAGGGTGGATCAGCTGACCCGGGAGGGGGCGACCACCCAGGTGTTGCAGTAGGCGATCCGGGCGTACTTCCAGCCCTGGTGGAGCCAGGCGGCGTAGTGCTCGCCGCTGCCGTGGTCGCGCCGGGGGCTGCCGCTCTGGTCGTCACCGCGCCCGTAGTCCGTCCGCAGCACCTCCTGCCAGCGGGCGCCGGTGATACCCAGCGGGACCCGCACGGTGCGGGTGAAGGCCCCCGCGAGGCACTGCGCCTGAAGCTCGTGGCGCCGGGAGTACGCGTCCTGCGCGGCACGGGATCTGTTGGAGACCTCCCACCACCAGGCCCCGCCGATACCCGCCATGGACTGCACATGGTGGGCGTACTCATGGGCGAGCACGGTCAGGTAGGGCACATGGTTCCGGGCGGGGTCGACCTGGCCGCTCCGCTCGATCACGTGGCTCAGGCCGATGTACATGCCCCGGTTGGACGGGCAGTAGTAGGCGGAGGCGCCGGGGTTGGGATAGACCCCGCAGGGCCCGCGCCCCGCACGGGACCAGTAGACCTTGCTCGGCTTCAGGAAGACCGCTCCGGCCTGGGAGAACTTCGCGCTCCACGCCCGGTCCAGACAGCCGGTGACGGCGTTGAGGTAGGCGAGCATGTCGCGGGGTCGTTCCGAGGGCCGGGGAGCGCGGCAGGAGGTGGGGCGCATCAGGCCGGTGCCGTACAGCGGGTTGCGCTTGAGCCGGGCCGCGGTGTCGGAGCGGTGCATGTGGCGGAGGTCGACGGCCGTGCTCCGCACCGCGGCGGCCGGCACGATCTCGGTGCCGCCCAGCGAGCCGAGGTTCAGCCTCCGCGGTGGGGTGAAGGCCGGCGGGGTGACCTCGGTGTCGCCCGTCTGCGTGGGGACGGCCTTCCCCGTCGCCACCGGAGCGGTACCGGGACCGGCCGGGATCTCGGCCTCCTCGCCACCGGCCAGACCGGCGACCACCACGACCGCGGCGAACACCAGGGCGAGAATGCCCAGAGCACCGAAGGCCAGCGGGTTCGACCCCCGTGGGCGCATGCAACCGCCTCTCCAAAGAGTGGATCTCCGGGCGGCAATCTAGCGGATATCTACACATATGGGTTTATAGGCGGGAGGAAATGGATACGAGGCCGATCATCACGGCTCGACGCTTCTCGCTAAGCTCCCGACCCATGGCGGCATCTTTCTCGCACCGAGCAGTCGGAAGCCTGGCCGCGACGGCCATCCTCGCGCTGACAGTCAGCGCCTCCCCTGCTCTCGCGACCGGTTCTGCGTCTCCCCAGGCCACACCGGACGGCAAGGTGACGAGCACGACGGTCCAGCTGGAGCTCCGGCAGGACGGCGTGCTCCATGTCAGGGAAGAGGTCACCTTCGAGGGCGACGCGCCGTCGCGCGACCTCGTCGACCGGACCCGCTACGACGACCGCAGTGACCGGCTCTACCAGGTCACCGACCTCAAGGGCGACGCCGTGCTGACCGGCGATGTCATCACGCTGAAGGGCACGGGCAGCGCCGTCCTGGAGTACGACGTCAAGGGCACCATCACGCCACTCGCCGACACCCAGGAGCTGCGGTGGTACGCCGTGGGCGGCTGGTCGGTCCCGGTCGAGCTGGCCAGGGTCACCGTGAGCGGTCCGGCCGCGCTGCAGAGCCTGTCGTGCTTCGCCGGCCCCCTGACCTCGGCGATCGCCTGTACCGAGGCATCAATGGACCACATGGGCGTCGCCGCCGAGTTCGGGCAGCAGGGCCTCGACACCGGCGAGGTGCTCACCGTGGTCGTCGGCTACCCTGCCGCCGCCAGCAAGGGCGCGCCGATCCTGGCGCGCCGCTTCGAGCTCTCCAACGCCTTCACCTTGAACACCGTCACCGGCTGCGCGCTGGCCGCCCTGCTCTTCCTGATGCTCGGCGGCCTCGCTCTCCTCTACTGGACACGAGGCCGGGACGCCCGCGTGGTCGGCCACGAGTCGGGATCGCTCAGCGGTGTCGAGAACGGCCACTTCGCCCCGCCGGCCGGCGTCCGCCCCGGTCAGATCGGCACTCTCATGGACGAGCAGGCCGACGTGCTCGACGTCACCGCCACGATCGTCGATCTGGCCGTCCGGGGATACCTCAGGATCGACGAGCAGCCCCGGCAGACGTACGAGACACCCGACTGGAGGCTCGTACGGCTACCCGCCACCCAGGTCGCCTCACTGATGGCCTACGAACTGGAGCTCTACGACGCCATCTTCGACGGCCGCGACACGGTACTGCTCTCGGAACTCCGGGGATCGTTCGGAGCCAGGCTCGGCAAGGTCCGCGAGGCGCTCTACCGCGACGTGGTCAAGCAGGGCTGGTTCGCCCGCCGCCCCGACACCGTCCGCACCCGCTGGACGACCCTCGGCGGGGTCCTCACCGTGCTCGGCGTCCTCGCCACCCTCGCACTGGCCTGGCTCACCAGCTACGGGCTGCTCGGCCTGGCCCTGATCATCGCCGGTGCCGCCCTGGCGGTGGGCGGCCAGTACATGCCGGCCAAGACCGCCAAGGGTTCGGGAGCCCTCGCCCACACCCTGGGTTTCAAGGAGTACCTGACCGGCGGCGATATCGGCGACGACGTCCCGGAAGCCCAGCGGGTCGAGCTGTTCTCCCGCTACCTGCCCTACGCCGTGATCTTCGACAGCGTCGACCGCTGGGCCCGCGTGGTCTCCTCGGTCACCGGCGACGGCCAGAAGTCCGACAACCTGTACTGGTACCACGGCCCTGCCGAGTGGGACCTGTCCAGGTTCGCCGACTCGATGCGGACCTTCACCATGACCACCTCCGGCGCGATCTCCACCACCCGCCGGCTCCGCTCCGTGTGACATCGGCGACGGGGCACCGTTCGAAGCACCGTTCGGAGCACCGTTCGGAGCACCGGGGAAGCCGGGGAAGCCGGTGTGGCTTCCCCGGCGCCGCACTACCGCACCCGGATCTCGCCCACCGGACGCCCGCCGCCGAACAGCACACCCGTGGCCAGTTCGTCGAGCTCGGGACCCTCGAAGCCGAGTGCCCGGAGGGCCGTGATGGTGACCGGGACCCGGGCGCGCTGGCCACCGTCCTCGATCTTGACGGTCCCCGAGCGCCCGTCGCTGAAGGCGAACGCGTCGAACGCCTCCGCACCGAGCTTGATCATCAGTCCGGGAATCGCCCGCATCAGCCGGACCTCGGGGCGCATGGTGCCCGACGTCCACTCGGGGTGGGCCCGGAAGGCGTCCGCGATCCGGCGCTCCGGGGTGCCGGGCTCGGCCAGGACGAGGGCGCGGAACGCCCGGGTCACGCCCCGCATCGAGACGAAGAACAGCGGCGCGCCGCAGCCGTCCACCCCGCCGGCCGCGACACGCTCGCCGGTCAGTTCCTCGACCGTGGCGCGGATGCCCCGCTGTAGCGGATGGGTCTGGTCGAGGTAGGTCTCCAGCGGCCAGCCGTTGACCACGCAGGTGGCGAGCATCGCCGCGTGCTTGCCCGAGCAGTTCATGTAGACCCTGGCCCGACCCCCTCCGGAGCGCAGAACCTCCTCCCGGGAGGCGACGTGCTCCGGCAGGTCCTCCGGGCAGCCCAGCGTGCTCTCGTCCAGCCCGGCCCCGGCCAGGATCTCGCGTACCCCGTCCACGTGGAACGGCTCACCCGCGTGACTCGCGCACGCCAGCGCGAGCAACTCCCCCGACAGGGGGAGCCCGGCGCGGACCATGGCGAGCGCCTGTAGGGGTTTCATCGACGAGCGCGGCGAGGCCAGGGCGTCCACCGCCCCGTGGACCCTCACCGGGGAGCCGTCGGCGGCCACGGCGAGCATCCGCGCCCGATGTGTGGACTCCACGAACCCCGAACGGACAACCTCGACGAACAATGACTCAGCAGACACCTTTGTCTCCTTTCGCCCAGATTCTAGAGAGGTCGGGAGGCACGAGATGATGGGAGGCATGCGTGCGGTCGTGCAGCGGGTGAGTTCCGCGTCAGTGGTGGTGGACGGCGTGACGGTCGGAGCGATCGACGAGCCGGGACTGCTGGTCCTGGTCGGCGTGACCCATACCGACACCCCCGACCAGGCGGCCAGGCTCGCCGCCAAGCTCTGGGGCCTGCGTATCCTCTCCGGCGAGAAGTCCTGCTCCGACATCGGCGCGCCACTGCTGGTGGTCAGCCAGTTCACCCTGTACGGCGACGCCCGCAAGGGCCGCCGCCCCACCTGGCAGGCCGCCGCACCGGGTCCGGTCGCCGAGCCCCTGGTCGAGGCGGTCTGCGCCGAACTGCGCGGGCTGGGCGCCCATGTGGAGACGGGGGTCTTCGGCGCCGACATGAAGGTCGGGTTGACCAACGACGGCCCGATCACCCTGATCCTGGACGTCTGAGCCGCGGGACCGGGACGGCCGGGACTCTCCCCGGCCAGCCGATCTCTCCGAGGCTCGATGCCCCGGAGAGATGACCTGAGCCTGACCCGAGGTTTCCCGGTGAGCCGAACCACCGGTGACAGAAGGGCCGGAAGTCGACGCCACCCGTGACATGCCGGCCGGAGGTCGACGCCACCCGTGACGCGACTCGGTGCCGTCAGCGGATGCGTCGGCGCAGGGCGGGGTCGATCTGAACGTTGCGTCCGGCGTCCGGCGGCACGATGACCTCCTGGGACGCGGCCACCCCGCCGGCCTCCAGCGTGGCCTCCACCGGCACCGTCCGCTTGACCACGGCCAGCGCGATCGGGCCCAGCTCGTGATGGCGCGCGGAACTGCCGACGGAGCCGACATCCGCGCCGTCGTACGTCACGGGGGCACCGTGCTTCGGCAGGGTGTCGACGCTGCCGTCCAGGTGCAGGAAGACCAGGCGGCGCGGCGGGTGACCCAGGTTGTGCACGCGGGCCACGGTCTCCTGGCCCTTGTAGCAGCCCTTGTTGAGGTGCAGGGCCGTGCCGATCCAGTCCACCTCGTGCGGGATCGTCTTGTGGTCGGTCTCGAAACCCAGCCGGGGGCGGTGGTCCTCGATCCGCAGCGCCTCATACGCCCAGAGCCCGGCGAGCCTCAGCCCGAGCCCCGCTGCCAGCCGCTCGCGCGGGAGCAGGATGTCGTGACCCACGGCGACGGCCCCCTCGGGCAGGGCGGGCCGCGCCTGTTCGGCCACGGAGACCACGGCGTAGCGATCCGTCACGTCGGCGACCTCGACCCTCAGCATGAACCGCATCTTGTCGAGGAACGCGGCCAGCTCAGCACCGGTGCCCGGCTCGACATGCGCCCAGATGGCCTCACCGTCGTCGACGAGGACGAGGTGGTGCTCCACCCTGCCCTGGGCGTCCAGCAGCAGCGTCTCGGTGGGTCGACCGGGTTTCAGGTCGTCGAGTTTCTGCGAGCTGAGACTGTTGAGCCAGCTCAGACGGTCGGGTCCGGAGATCCGGACGACCTCGCGATTGCTCCGGTCGACCATCGCCTCTCCGGCGAGCAGCGTGCGCTGCTCGGCGAACGGGTCGCCGTAGTGTCCGGCGACATCGGCGTCGGGGGCCTCGGCCGCGACCGCGCCGGGAGTGTCCAGCAGAGGGCTTCGCATGCACACAGCCTACGAGGCCCCGCCGGCAACGACGGCAGCGGCTCAGCGGCAGTTGCGGCAGTTGCGGCAGCGGCCGAAGACCGTCAGGTGGTGCACGTCGGTGACGAACCCGAGCTTCTGGTCGAGGTTGTCGACGAAGCTCTCCACCAGCTCCGGACTGACCTCGCTGATCTCCCCGCAGCCACGGCAGACCAGGTGCACGTGATCGGCCTCGGAGGTCAGATGGTAGGTGGGGGCACCGTGCCCCAGATGGGAGTGGGTGACCATGCCGAGCTCCTCAAGAAGCTCAAGGGTCCGGTAGACGGTCGAGATGTTCACCCCGCGAGCGGTCTCCCGCACCCGGTTGCAGATCTCCTCTGGAGTGGCGTGCTCGCAGGCCTTGACCGCCTCAAGCACCAGCTGGCGTTGCGGAGTGACCCGGTAACCGCGCGCCCGCAGTTCCTCATGCCACGACGTCTCGGTCATGCCAAGAGTCTATGAGCTTCGAAGCTCCGCACGCCCAACCCTTCCCTTCGAAGCTCTCCTCCAGCCCCGGTGGAGGAGAGCCCTCGCCATTCGCCGGATGAGCGGAGGCTCACTCGCGACTTGAGTCGATCAGCCGAACTCGTCGGCCTTCACCCCGGCGACGAACGCGCCCCACTCCTTGGAAGTGAACCGGAGCACCGGCCCACCCGGGTCCTTACTGTCCCGCACGGCCCTGCCACCACCGGACAGATCCGCCACCTCAACACAGTCGCCGCCGTCGGCGCTACTGCGACGGGCCTTCCGCCAGGTAAGCATCTCAGACTGGGTCTTGTCCATGATCTCCCTCACTTCAGTTGTTCGACCAGGTCCGCCAGGTACGACACCGAGGCATCCGCCGAGAGCGCGCTCGCGCGTACATGGTCATACTTGAGCGTATAGCGCTCTATCTCCTCCGGAGATTCGATATAGAGGTCCCCATTCGCACCGGTTTCCATGTACACCAGATCGGAGTCATCGGGGATCGCGTAGGACAGGATCGCGAACGAGCCGGTCATCGCCGCGTGCGCGCCCACGAAATTCGGCAGGACCTGGATCCCGATGTTCGGCCTGGCGGCCATCTTGATCAGATGACGGAGCTGTTCACGCATCGTCTCCGGGCCACCGACATGCTTGGCCAGGGCGGCTTCGTCGATGACGGCCCAGAAAACGGGCGGATGGTCGCGACTCAGGAGCCTCTGGCGGGCGAGCCGGGCGTGGACACGCCGTTCGATCACGGTCTCGTCGAGGACCATGCCGCCTTTGAACACCGCTCGCGCGTAGTCGGCGGTCTGTAGCAGGCCGGGAACCAAGAGCGCCTGGAATGTTCTGATCTGTGAAGCCTCGGTTTCGAACTCGACCAGGCTGCCGCCGAGTTCGGCCTTGAGCTCCCCTTCCCACCAACCGCGTTCACGCGCCTGCCTGGCGAGCGTGCTCATGGCCTGACGTACGGCTCCGTCCGTGACGCCGTAGATGTCGAGCAGATCGGTCACGTCGCTGACGGTTGGCCGCCGCCACTCGTTGCGCTCGATGCGCGTCACTTTGGACGCCGGCCAGCGCAGGAGTTTGGCGGCGGCGTCGGCGGTGAGGTTGGCGTCTTCCCTGGCCCGGCGAAGGGCGGCGGACAGGCGACGACGTCTCACCGTTGGGCTGTAGGTCATGGGCGCCTCCTGAAGGGAGATACCGGTCGAGGGAGAAAACAGACATTTGGGTATTGCTTGCTTTGGTCTTGCAAGTTTGAGTCTTGGGAGTGATTGTAGGGGCACTCAACCACTACACAGAGTGTAGGAGTCATGACTGTGAGAGAAAGGCTACCTGTGGACGGTGGGCGTGCAGCACCCCCCGATTGGCTCATCCGGCCGCTCGGAACGAACTACCGGTGGGCGACGAACAAACATCCGGCGCCGACGATCGGCAAGAAAATCCTGGATGACCCCGCCGAAGCCGCAAAGAAGGTCACCCCATGACCACCACGCCCGATCTCGCCGAGGTGACCGCTCGCGATCTGCTCGCCGAGAAGTTTCCCCGCTGGGCCATCTGGCGCAGCGACGCCGGACGCTGGTGGGCCACCCGCCACGCCCCGCTCAGCAAGGCCGAGGAGCAGCAGCCCGGCATCGACCGCACGATCGATGCCGACACCCCGGCAGACCTGTGCCGGCAGCTGACCGAGCAGGCCACGCTGACCGACAAGTGCAGCGGTTCCACCCCCTGAGCCCCCGGCTGCCGTTGCCGTCGGGTGTGCGGTAGCCGGGCCGTTTCTCGGCCTGCCATGACAGGCCGGGAGCCTCACGCGTCGTAGGGGCCCGTGAGGTGCGGTCCCGCCCCCAGCTTGGAGGGGCGAAAGGGCGGGACCGCCCAATGCCGGGTCGGCGGAAAGACCCGCGCTTACCGCCCGGCCCCCGCCCGGCAGAAGTCCCACCTTCTGCCGGGCTCGGTCTCCGCCCGGCCACGCTCGGGCGGAGACCCCCGTCCGTCCAACGGCAGGTGCCCCCGTGCCTGCCGCTGGATATCCGGTCCCCGCCCGCCCCAGGTGCGGGCGGGGACCGGCCCTCCTTCGGGAGGAGCGATGAACGAGAACGGAGCCGAAGCGCCCGCCGCCCAGCGGGGCCTCGAAACCTTCAGCACCGACCATCCACTGACGGACCGGTCGGGCGGGCGTCGAAGAACGAGGCGTCACTCCGGAGCCGGTACCCGCCCAACAGCGAGGAGACCCGCATGACCGAGCCGCGCCCCGGTGACATCGTCTCGTCGGAGACGACCGGCCGCCTGTGGTTCGTCCACGGCCATCCCGGCGTCGAACTGTTCCTCACCGGCGCCACCGGAACGTGCGTGCCCATGGCCGACGCCATCCGCCTGTACGGCATGCTGACCATCCACTGCCGCCCGACCGAGCACGGACCCGTGAGCCGCCCCTGAACGCGTACCGCAGAGCGGGCGGAGTGCGTTCACGGAGGCGGTGTATGAGCACCCGGGCCTGGCAAGAGGGGCACAGATGCCGCGCCCGGCCACCTCCCCGGACGTGGCCTCAGGGTGCGCTTGCGGCAAGAATTTCGGTAAGGTCCGCGATGCGTGCAGAGGCCCGGCCATCGCCGAACACGCTAAGGCCCGGCAATGGTCTGCCAGGGAGCGCGGCCATCGATTGAGCGAACACGCGGAGCTGTTCCGGCTGGGGAACCAACGCGCAGTCCGCACTCAAGGCTTCAGGCCGTTCGGTGGACTGGCGCAGCACGAGCAGACGTACTCCGAGGATGCCGGCCTCCTCCTGGATTCCTCCTGAGTCGGAGATCAGCAAGGAGGCTTGTTCGGCGACCGCGAGGAACGCCGGGTAGCTGAGTGGGTCGATGACGTGTAGCTGGGCCAAGAGATCGCTGAGGCCGAACTGCTGCACCCGCTGCCGGGTGCGTGGGTGGATCACTAGCAGAACCGGCAGGTCGAGTGCGGCGAGGCTGGTCAGCATGCGGCGGAGCCGGTCGGGGTCATCAACGTTTTCCGGCCGGTGCAGCGTGGACACCACGTATGGTTCGCCGCCCAGCGGAGCGGTGAGGCGCAGCGCTGCGGCGTGATCTCTCTCCGTCAGGTGGACTGCCTCCACGATGGGGTTGCCGGTCAGCACGATCCGGCTGTCGGGGATGCCTTCGGCCCACAGGTTCGAGACGTTCTGCGACGTCACCGCGCAGCATAGGTCAGCGAGGTGGTCGATGACGATGCGGTTGTGCTCTTCGGGCATCGCGCGGTCGTGGCTGCGCAGTCCCGCCTCAACGTGGATGAGCGGGGCCTGTACGGCGTTGGCGGCCAGAGCGCCGGCCAAGGCCGCGTTGGTGTCGCCTTGCACGATGACCGCTGCGGGCGGATCGTCGTGCCACGCCTGGGTGAGCTGGGCGGTGGCGGCGCCGATCTGGACGCCGCGGTGCTGGCCGCCGACCCTCAGCTGCAGGTGGGGGTGATGGACGTTGGAAGCGGAGTCGCCCGTCATCGTCGGGTCGTAGTGCTGGCCGGTGTGGATCACGCGTGCTTGGTCGCCGAGCAGGGTGATCAGCACCGATAGTTTGATCATCTCTGGTCGGGTGCCGAGGACAACAGCGATCGAACGGTCGGTGCTGGAAGACATCAGCGGTCGGTGCTGGAAGACATCAGCGGTCGGTCCTTTCCGTGGTCACCAGAACAGGCGGTCGTGCTCGCCTTGCAGGTAGCGGTGCGCGGCGATGAACAGCCGCAGGTAGAGCCGATCGGAGTCCTCGTCGAGGTAGCCGGGCACGAGGTCGTCTCGGGTCAGCGTCGCGTCCTGATATTCGCGGCCTTCCCTTGACCGGATCAGGTAGCGGGCGGGGGCCTCGGTGCGGTCGCCGGCCGCGAGCGAGATCGCGTCATGGAGGCCGATCTGTACGAGTCCGGAGACCTCGGCGTCGTCGAGTGGGATCTCCTCCAGGCCGAGTGGCAGCGCCAGGAGGTGCCAGTACTGGAACTCGCGCTCGATCCATGTCGGGGCCAGGGTTACGGCGGTCTGGCGGATTCCCAGCGGCTGCAGTTCCTTGTAGTCGACGTCGAGGCCGAGTTCTTCCCGGATCTCCCGGACGCCGTCGGTGATGCTCTCACCGGCTTCGTAGTGGCCGCCGACGGTGAAATCGGCGTGGTCGGGCCGGTCGAAGGCGTAGCGGCCCGGCTGCTTCTTCTGGAGCAGCACGGTCTGGGTGGAGGGGTTGACGGTCAGGCAGGAGAACGTGCGATGCCACAGCCCTTTCTCGTGCGCGACCTTCTTGTCCTCGGCGCCGATGTGCTTGTTGCGGTCGTTGTAAATGTCGATGAGCATGCTGTCCTCCCAGACGGCACAGCGAGGGTGGTCAGGGCGTTGCCCGCAGGGGCGTCGGCGGCGGGGCGTGGTCGCGCCAGTGACGGGTGAGCGCGTCCGCGTAGCGGCGGGGCTCTCCGACGGTAACCCAGTCGGCGGAAAGTCTCCGTACACGTACATCGCCGGTATGGGCGTGTTCTCCGACGGCGAGGCCGAGGTCGACCTCACCGCGGGCTTGCGGGCGCGCGATGAGCTGGTGGAGGACGAACGGGCGCAGTACCAGGCGGGACACCACCGCGAGCGGTTCGTCGACGGTCGCCGGGGCGGGCCGCTGCCGGATCCCGCTGACCCGGTCCCCGCCGGGTTCGGCCAGGTCGACGATTCCGAACGAGCCGATGTCGGCGCGGTCGATGAGCTGGGCGGCGATGACGAAGTCCGCTCCCCGCCCGGCCTGCTCGCGCATGGCTGCCAGGTCTGCGCCAGGGACGCCGCCGAGGAGGACATCGTCACCGAACGCCACCATGAACAGGTCACAGTCGGTCAGTTGCTGGGCGAGGGTCAGCAGCGGGGCCGCGTTGCCGTACCCGTGGGACAGGTCCTCAGGGGTTGCCCTCACAGGGAGGCCTTCCTCGCGCAGGCCGCTGATGTAGGCGGGGATGATCTGGTCGCCGGGGCGGGTGACGACGTGGACCAGGTCCGCGCCGGCCGCCAGGCATTCGGTGATGACGTGACCGAGGGCGGGTTCGGAGCCGATCGGCAGCATCTCCTTGGGAACCCAGGTGCTGAACGGCTGAAATCGGGTTCCGTACCCGGCTGCGGTCACCACTGCCGGGCACGACGGGCGCTGAGGAAGGCGGGTCATAGGAGATCTCCGATCAGGTCGGCCAGGACACGATGAAGGCGGTCGATCGGGCCGCGCACCCCGTACTCCACCTGGAAGCAGGGCACGGAGACCGCGAGGCGGGCACAAAGGGCCGTTGCGGCCTTGGCCAGCTCGGCGTCACCGGGGGTGCGGTGGATCAGCCAGGGCAGCCAGAACTCATCTACCGGGGTGAAGCACGCCTCCGTCAGGACCTTGAGGGTCTCGGCCGGGGTGAGGCGGCGTGCTTGCGGGGGCTGGGTGGTGTCGGTGAAGCGGGGGACGACGAGGGTGTGCAGGACCGACCCGGGTATCTGGCGGGAACCGAACGCGGTGGCGAACGTCCGCGCGGACAAGGCGGTCTTGTCTCGTGTGCCGAACTGGCGGGGAAGAGCAGCCGCCTCCCCCGGGGGTACCGCGGCCCAGAGTTCGGGGAACGCCTCCAGGGTGCCGCGGGCGACCGGGACCGGGAGGGGCACGGCGACGACCCGCCGCTGCCCGTGGATGATCAGTCTGTCGTTGGACAGGAGCGCTCCTCGGCCGCCCAGGCCGTGGAGAAGCGCCGCGAGCGTGGTGGTCTTGCCCGCGCCGCGGTTCGCGCAGACCATCACCGTGCGGCCGGCGATGTCGACCCCGGCGGCGTGGAAGACGATTCCGCCGGCGGACTCGTACGTCCGCAGCATCACCTCGCGGATCACGCGCAGCGTGTACTTCGGCGCGGCGGCCCGTTCGGCCACGTACAGGTCGATGACGGGTCCTTCGACCTGTACGGCCCAGGCTCCGGGCCGTCCTTCGAGCACGTCCGCCGCCACGGTGTAGCAGCGGCCTGCGGCACCGATGCGGCCTTCGCTGAGGGTGACCCCAGGAACCGGTTGCACCGTGGTGACTGCCAGCTCAGTGAAGGTTGCCGCGGCGGTGCGGAACCGGCCGGTGTCGGTGTGCACATGAATCTGGTAGCCGGGCAGCTGTAGCTCCCCGATGCGGCCAGCCAGGTAGTCGGCGATGTGCCGGGACAGAGCCTCGTGGTCGGCGGGGGTACTCATCACGGTGAGCGGGACGTCACCGGCGTAGCAGGTCAGGTCGGTGTGGGTGGTCACAGGCTGCCTTTCGGGTCGAGGCGGTGCATCGCCGCCAGGCCCGCGTCGATACGTGCCTGCCGGGCGGCGGTCGGGGTGTTACGCAGCCGCAGGACCGACGTGGCGGTGAACACCTTCAGCGCGGTCCGCGGGGGAATCTCGCCGCACAGCGCAACCACCGCGGCCTTCTGCCGGAGGTGGAACCAGTGGACGGGCAGCCGATCCGGGTGGGTGTGGCCGGGGCAGAGCCCGGCAAGGTCTGGGATGTGGTCGGCGACGCCGGTACCGTGCGCGGCCAGGAGCGCGCGGGCTGCGTAGCCGGCCAGCGCGCACATCGTGATGTCGGTGTCGTAGCACAGTCCGCCGAACAGGCGCTGCCAGTCGTCGTGTTCGGGGGGGCGCAGATCGGTCAGCAGCGGCGGCAGCACATCGATGCAGACCAGGCCGTCGTCGGGGTTGATGACGAAGTTCGCCAGGTTGGTGTCCAGACGGGCTCCGCTGGAATCGAGAGCGGCGACCCACGCGGCGATCTGCCGCACGGCTGATGTGAACAGGACCGGGTGGTGTGCGGCCAGATCGGGCAGCGGCGTTCCGGGAATCCACAGGTGCTGGACTGCGGGCCGCCGCCCGGACTTCACGATCCTGACGTCGGCGGGCAGTTGGACTCCGACCGTGCGCAGCTCCTCGATGTAGCGGCCGACGTGGAGGGCTTGAACATCGTCGGCGGTCAGCCAGCGGATCGGAGTGCTGCGGGAGGCGCTCATGAGCTTGAGGACCTGGCCGTCGCCAAGGCGCTGGAGCAACGTCATGCCTGGTCTCCGTTCTGGTGGGAGCGTAGGAACCGGGTGGCGTCGGTGTACATCGCCTGGAACTGCTCCGGCAGGTCCAGGCCGAGCAGCTCGGCGAGCCGGTCGACGGCCTGCAGGGTCGTCGCGCACGCTTCGGGGACGGGTGGCGGGGACCCGGTGGGCTGGTGCCGGTAGCCGGCGCTGACCAGTCCGGCTTCTGCGGCTCGTCCCGCGCAGACCAGAAGCATCAGCAGCGCCTCGATCACCGAAGCGGCCGAGTGGGACGAGCGGATTGAGGCGGGCGGTTCATCGGCCAGGACACCGATGCTGAGGGCCGCCAAGGTGACATCGGCGAGTTCGTCGCCGATGTCGCTGATCGGCCTGCCCGGGTCGTCGTAGGCGACCATGTCGATGCCGTGGCGGCGGGCGACGCACAACGCCAGGTGTCCTAGCTGCACCGCGAGCTCGGCCCCGGCGGTGGCAGCATCCCAGGAGCGGGGCGCGGTAGGGGCGAACCCTCGGCGCAGCTGTCGGGTCTGCTCCAGCATCTCCGCCAGTTCGTCGTTACCGATCATGAATGGCCCTCCTTGATGATCAGAGGACGGGCGCCCGAGGTGCCGCTGCTCCAGTAGGCGTCCGCCCCCTGACCCGCCACGCTGATCCGCACACCGAGGTCCTGGGTGAGGGCGGACACCAGCCGGTTGGCGACCGCGGCGTGAATGACGAGCTCGCGCCGCTCCGGCAGGACGTCGAACGCGGCACCGGCCAGCCCTCGCCGGGCCAGGGCCGCGGAGATCGCGGCGTGGTCGGGAACGGCCGCGGTCGCTGCGGAGGCGCATCGTGTCCGTTGGGCCTGCGGGCAGCGGTTACGGGTTGTGCAGACCTGCCCGCCGTACACGCCGAACCGGTCGGTTTCCCTCAGTACGTACGCCAGCGCGCACGAGTTGGTGTGAAACACCGGGTGGCCGGGGTGGCGGTCGGAGGTGTGGTGGATGAACTCCCAGAACGACTCGGGGTACACCCCCTCGGCCTCGGTCACCCCCGGCGTGGTGGCCAGCGCGGGCCACAGCTGGGCGAGCCGGTCGAGGGCCTCGGGTTCGACTTTCAGGCCGGCGGCCATGGTGCAGGTGGCGTATCTGGCGGCGGTGTCCAGCACCCGGATCATGATCTCCTTGGTGGTGAACGCCGGGAACGCGGGCCGCCAGTAGTGCACGATCGGGATTCCTGCGGCGTGCAGCGCCGGGAAGTTGTCGCGGATCTGCTCGTGCCGGACGCCGACCTCGATCTCGGCGTCGAGTCCGGAGTAGCTGAGGTAGACGATGACGCGCAGGCCCGCGACTTGTGCTTGGGTGATGGCCTCGATGGTGTCGGCGGGCACCCGGCATTTCGTGATCAGCACGACCGCGTTCGGGAGCCCTGCGGCGACGAACGCCCGCAGCAGCTCCGCCAGGTAGGCGCGTGAGGGCGCCACTGCCATCACGTCGGTCCAGGTGAATAGGGCGACCGGCCGATCGGGCCCGTACAGGTCCGACTCCAGCAGCAACTGGACGGTCTGGGCGGGAGTGTGGAGCTGGACCGGAGCGACCCGGGTCTGCCCCCGCTGGTTCAAGAAGCAGTAGGTGCACTTCTTGGGGCAGCCCTGGATCGGGTTCACCGCCAGCCATGAGGCGTGCTGGTCGATCACCGGAGTCCATTCGCGGCCCTCCAGCCCGGGGCCGGTGGCGGCCGGTGTGACCGCGATGGGTTTGAGGTTCGTCAAGCGATCGGCTCCCTAAACGAGCGCTGCGGACCCTCCTCACGGTGCTGGACCGCTGGTGAACGCATCAATGCCGCCATCGGCGCAGGACATTGCCTCGGCCATTGCCGGCAAGACAATGTCGTGACCGCCACGGCGGGGTTACGATCGGTGCCCAGCGACGCACTGGGAGGTGCGCGCCTTATGGCGACGATCAGTCGGATGCGGCGGGCTGAACTCTCACGCCGAGCCCAGGAGATCCGCCGGCAGGGGCAACGGCAGCAATGGCCGCTCCAGCAAATCGCCTCGGCGATCGTCCGTGAGCTGCCGCAGGTTCTGCCTTTGGAGGCGTGGCGGTGGGCGCTCGGCTGGTCGCGCGCCCAGACCATCAGCGAGATCGCGGAGTTCTACGAGCGGACTCGGATCGGCGAGTCGCTGCTGAACGCGAGCATGCTCTGCAAGTATGAGCACGGAGAGATCACCCCTGGTCACGACTACACAGCGGCCCTGTGCGCGGTGTATCAGGCAGACCCCGCCCAACTCGGCCTCCACCACAGCACCACGCTCGTACCGCATATGGGCGGTGGCAGCCGGGCATACCGTGACGGGCGAGCACTTCCGCGACCGAGATACACGGATGGGGATTCGATGACGGCCGATCACGACAACGCAATCCTGGCCGCCCTCCGCGACTCCGTCACCCTGGCCCTGGAAGTCGAAGGGCCCGCCGGGGGGCCGCTCGCTCTGGAGAATCTCGCCGCGGCCCTGGCCTACTACGACGTGAACTATTCGGCGTTCCCGCCCGGTCTCCTCGCGATCGAGGTGCATCGGACCCGGGCACTGGTCAGCGGCATGCTGAAGCTTCCCCAGCTCGACGGTGCCCGCGTCGAACTTCGGCGGCTCGCGGGCTGGCTATCGGCTCTGGTCGGCAACTTGGCGTTCCACCTGTCGGACTACCCGGCGGCGGCGATTCACTTCGCGACCGCCGCGCGGCTGGGCACCGCGGTCGGCGACAACGATCTGATCTGCTGGTCGCTTGGTGCTCAGGCGATGACCGCGTACACGGGCAACCGGCCCGTCGAAGCCCTGGAGCTGGCGCAGCAGGCATACGAGTACGCCGAGACCCCGCTCCGCCGCGCTCAGATCCTCGCCTGGGGGCAGTTGCGCTCCCTTGCCTACCTGGGAGAAAGCTCCCGGTCGGACGCCGCCCTGGTGATGGCCAACGCTCAACGAAAGCTGGCGGCCGACCCGGACGGCGAACGTCCGGGTCGGTTCGGTTTCGACCGCGCCGAACTCCAGTTGCATCTGGCCGAGACGAACCTTCAACTCGGCGACCACGCTGCCGCCCGCGGCCACGCTGAGACCTCGCGACGGTCCCTTCCCGTCGGTCGGCCCGGCTGGGCCGCCGCCACGCTCGTCCTCGCACGCGCGGAGGCTGCCCGCGGCCAGCTCTCCGATGCCGCAGCACTTGGCATTGAGGTACTCGATGTGATTCCCGCACCGGCCTTGCGGGAGACCAGCCGTGTCAGGCTTCGCGACCTCAACCACGACTTGTTCACCGTCGCCAGCCCTGGCGTCGAGGCCGAAGACCTACAAGACCGCATTCGCGCCTTGCCGGCGCTCATGCTGGTCGGCCGGATCAGTGATGAGCCCAATGGTCAACGAAGCTGATCGGCTGATCGCGTCCCCGTTCGACGCTGACTGCGGTCCGCGCGCGCTGGAGACCGGGTTGGATGTCAAGGTGGTCTCGGTTCAGCTCTGTACGCGCATGTGCGGCAGGTGGTCCCCGGCGGTGCAGCGGAGCGGGTGCTGCCCCGTGTCCAGGAACCGTCAGCGAAAGCCCGGAAAGCTCAATCGTTGGCAGGATGTTCCCATTCTTTTCCCATCGGCCCTCGTGGAGAGGGCGGGCCAGCCAGGATGCCAGGGTCGAAATATCCACTTGCTCTAAGCGTGGTCGGTTTCATAACGTACAGGCACGCCGAAAGGAGGTGGTCCGAACAATGGTTGATCATAGTTGGGCTAGCGAGGTGGCTGTCCGCTAGGACGCCGCGACCGGACTCTGTCCGGGCGTCTGGCGACGTTCGGCGAATCCACGACAATCACCGGAACCCCGGGCCGCCGGGGGCGGGCAATCCCGCCTTTGGTCCACCGGCCCTCCCGCTCAGCAGGGAGGAAGTGGCCCGGGGTTCTTCCCTTTTCCAGGCGCTTTTCTTTCCAGGCCCTCCCCGTACATCCTCGGGACCGCTCGCGACCGCCCCCGCCACGTCACGGCTCCGGGGGCGCGATGCCGTTCGCTGATTCTCGGTGTTCGCCGGCGAGGAGCGGTGAGCCGCCGCGTTGCCGGGGTCCCTCCTGGGGCCGAGGCCCCGGAGGTCGTCACCCCTGGAAGCCGGGGTTGGCGCAGTGCAGCGGCCTTTCCCCGCCAAGGATCCTGACGATGTCCTCGCAGATCATCCGGGTGTGGTTGATCTCGGTGTCGTAGGTTCCCGCGCCCAGGTGCGGGGTGAGCACCACGTTGTCCATGTCGGCGAGCGGATGGGCCGGGTCGAGCCAGTCCCCGGCGAACCTGTCGAGGGCCGCGCCGCCCAGATGGCCCGCCTTCAGCGCTCCGACGAGGGCGTTCATATCGTGCAGGACCGCGTCGGAGGTGTTGACGAAGATCGCTCCGGTCCTCATCGCGGCGAACTCCACGGCGCCGATCAGCAGACCCGCCGACGCGGGAGCGTGTACGGAGACGACGTCGGCCTGGGCCAGCAGGACGTCGAGGCCGTACCGCTTCTCCGCCGCCTCGGGGTCGTAGACCATGACACGCATGCCCAGCCCCCTCATTCGCCAGGCCACCGCGTGGCCGACCGCCCCGTAGCCGATCAGGCCGACGGTCCGGCCCGCGAGCTCCCACGCGCGGTGCCGCCGGTAGGAGACCATGCCGTGGCGGATCTCCCGGTCGCCGACCGCAACCCGGCGGGTCACCGCGAGGATCAGGGCGAGGGTGAGCTCGGCCACCGCGTCGGCGTCGCGCCCCGGGGCGCAGACGACGGGAATGCCCCTGTCGATGGCCGCGCCGAGGTCCACGTTCCCCGCGTCGCCGCGGGCGCAGCCCACCACCAGCAGGGGAAGATCCAGCACCGGGCCCGCGACCTCGTCGGACTCGGTGATGAGGATGCGCGCCCCGGTGTCCGCGAGCCGCCGGGCCAGGTCGGCCGCCGGGTGCGGACTGTGCTCAGCCGGGTCGTAGTGGACGTCGATCAGCTCTCTCAGACGGTCCCACTCCGGACCTCGCATTGGCGCCAGCACAAGGGCTCGCGGTTTCACCGCGCCTCCTCATTTCAGGAAATTTCAGCATCTGGGAGCTTTCCATGAATGCCATGATCAATCCTGACGTTGACCCGACTGTCACCAACGCCCCCACCAGCCCTTCCTCTTTCCGAATTACTCCCTTATTTAGTGCTTTTAGTAGGAATTCAGGGCGAAAGTCGCCCAAGGGATGAAATGTGAGGGAGCGCCGGTCAGTGCTCGCCGCGGGCGGGGACGCCGAGGGCCGCACAGGCGTCCCGATAGAGGCGGACGACCTCCGTACGGACCTGCGCGCGTTCGGTCAGCGTGGTGCTCCACGGGACCCGGACCGGAATCTCAAGCCCGCCGACCACGGCGGCGAACTCGATCGCCTCGGCGTCGACACCGGTCGTCGTCGCACTGGTGGCCTCGGGCTGTCCGCCGAGGCCCTTGCAGATCAGTAGCGCGTCGTCAGCGTGATCGTCGTTCATGTGGCGCTTGATGGCCTCGACCGCTTCGGGGGTGAAGGGAGTGCTCATCCCACAAAGCGTAGTCAGCGCCCTGCCTCTGTCGCCCCCGGGTGCGAGCAGGAGCGCTCATCCGATACCCGGCTCGCGCCCCTTCGGGAATTCACCCGGCGTCGGGGACGAAGTCACCGACCCGCTTGAGCTCGGCCGAGATGTGGGACTGAATCGGCTGGCCCATGGCCGCCATGTCGTACGCCCACATCAGGTTGCCGTTGACCAGGCCGTAAAGCCGGTGGCCTCCGGTGTACTCCTTGGCGGTGGCGGTGCGGGCCACCACATCGGTGTGGAGCTCGATCTTGTGGAATACCACCTCGCCGACGTAGATCTCCACGATGCCCGTGGGATGTGACAGGCACACCTCCAGCTGACGCCCGGGAAGCTGACGCCAGAAACCGGTCTCGGTGGCCAGCGGGCGGACCTTTTCCCCCGCCTCGTCGAGCAGCCAGGTGCGGCTGCTGTAGGTCAGGAACGGCTTACCGTTGTGGCCGAAGACGATTTCCTGGCCGAAGTTGAAACTCTCGATCGTCGGATATCCCCCGACGCCGGCGCCTTCCCACACGCCCACGAGGAAGGCGATCGGCTCAAGATCAGGATGCAGTTCGGGAACGTCCATGGGTCCGAGCCTAGGCCCTGTCACGCGGATCCCGCCGTGGCGGGGAAGGGGCGGACCCGCATAGGCTTCGGGCATGGCACGATCACTGGTGATCAAGGTTACCGTCGGCGAAGACTCACCCGAGCGCTGCAACCAGGCGTTCACGGTGGCCGCGGCGGCGTTGGCGAGCGGAGTCCCCGTCTCGCTCTGGCTGACCGGCGAGTCCGCGTGGTTCGCCCTCCCCGGACGGGCGAAGGAGTTCTCCCTCCCGCACGCCGCCCAGCTCGGCGACCTGCTCGACGCGGTGCTCACCGGCGGCAGGGTGACACTGTGCACGCAGTGCGCGGCCCGGCGGGGCATCACGGTCGACGATCTGATCGAGGGCATCCGCATCGCGGGCGCGCCCACATTCGTCGAGGAGGTCCTGGGCGAAGGCGTCCAGGCTCTCGTCTACTGACGGCCCCTCTACTGACGGCCCCCTCGTGAGGCGTGCCCTCCGGCCGCCCGGCAACGCCGGACGGCCGGTTTCCGGCGTCAGCCGGGCAGCACCGCGGCCAGGCGCTCCTCGCGGAGGCGCTCGAACCAGGAGTCGTCGATCGGCGGCAGCTGGGCGCCCACCGCCCAGGTGAGCAGCAGGTCGGCGAGGCCGGAGTTACGGGCGAGCGCCGGACCGTGCAGGTAGGTTCCGACGATCTTGCCGGTGTAGCAGCCCTCGGTGCCGTCGCCATTACCCGTGCCGACCGCCGTACGCGCCAGTGGCCGGATGCCGGGCCCGAGCCGGGTGACGCCCATGTGGTTCTCGAAGCCGGTCAGCGTCGGGATGCCGAGTGCCGGGTCCGCCTCCCCGGCCAGCTCGCCGACGGCCCTGCCCTCGCCACGGCCGCTGGAGATGTCGATCAGGCCGATGCCGTCGACCGGCTGCCCCTCCTCGCCGCCGAAGGTGGTGCCCATGATCTGGTAGCCCGCGCACACGGCCAGCAGGGCCGCGCCCCGCTGAATGGCCCGGTGCAGGCCGCCGTCACGCCGGAGCCGCTCGGAAGCCAGGATCTGCGGCCGGTCCTCGCCGCCGCCGATCAGGTAGATGTCACCGCTCTCCGGGACCGGGTCGGCCGAGCGCACATGCACGGTCTCGACCGGGATGCCGCGGCGCCGGGCGCGCTGCTCCAGGACCAGGACGTTGCCCTGGTCGCCATAAGTGCTCAACAGGTCCGGATAAATCCAAACAAGGCGCAGGGCGCTGTCAGACTGCACGACCGAACTCCGATCGAATCTGCTGGAAGGCGGTGTAGTTGGCGATCACGTCGACCTTGCCCGGCGGCTGTGCGCCGAGCGCCTGCTCGAACGATCCGGCCAGCTGGAACGGCACATCCGCCACGTCCAGCCGGAGCGCGAGGTCGAGCCGCCGCTCCCCGGTCACGAAGACCGGCCTGCCGCGCAGCACGCGGTAGTCGACGTCCCACAACCATGAGGTGTCGCGGCCGTCGGGGCCCTGGGCGTTGACCGAGAGGATCACCGGCAGCGAGGAGTCGAGCACGTCGAAGGCCTCCAGCCAGCCGGCCGGGTTCTTGGCCAGCAGCAGCCGGGCGTGCCGCCCGTCGCGCTCCACGGTGGTGTAGCGGCCGGCGACCGACCTGACCTCGCGCAGGCGGGGCAGCGCCCGCTCGACGGGCAGCCCGAACGCCTCGGCGGTGGCCAGCGCTATCGCCGCGTTGGCCCGGTTGGCGCGCCCGGGGAGCTGGATGTCCAGCACCCAGCGCTGCCCGCGCGGGTCGATCACCGCGTCGTCGTCGAGCACCCAGGAGGGCTCAGGCCGCCGGAAGGTGCACTCACGGCAGGCCCAGTCGTTCTCCCCCGCTCCCGAGAGGGCACCGGAGCCGAGGCTGCCCGGCGGAACGTACTCCATGCCCTTGCGGTCGAGGGGGCCGCCGCACTCGGGGCAGCACCAGGAGTCCTCCTTCCAGGGCTGCCCGGCCGACACCCAGGTGACCGAGGCCGCGGTGGAGGCGCCCCAGGTCACCAGCGGGTCGTCGGCATTGGCGATCACGTGGGTGTTCTTGCCGGCCAGCGCCCGCCGCCACTTCTGGGCGAGCAGCCAGATCTCGCCCGCCCGGTCCATCTGGTCCCGGCTGAGGTTCATCAGGCAGATGACCCCGGCGCCGGTGGTGTCGATCACCTCGGGCAGGTACTTCTCATCGACCTCAAGCACCCCGTACGGGGCGTGCTTGGCCGACGACAGCGCCGAGACGTGCCCGGCGGGCATGTTGGCGCCGAAGGCGTTGGTGGCGACGTCGCCGAGCTCCGACAGCGCGGAGGTGATCAGACGGGTCGTCGTGGTCTTGCCATTGGTCGCGCTCACCAGCGCGAGCTTGCGGTCGCGGGCGAGCTTGCGCAGCAGGTCGGGCTCCAGGAGCATGCTGACCCGGCCTCCGATCACTGACCCGTCTCCGCGTCCGGTGACCCGGGACAGGGTCGCGGCCGTCCGGCCGAGAGCGGTGGCGAGCTGCGCCCGCAGCGGAAGCTGAGTCATACCGTCTCCTCGCTTGGCGACCGTTCGCGGGACGACCCGGTGGCCGGCCGGCTCGGCCGCAGGGCCGGAATCACCGAATCGTTCATGCCGCAGATCTTAGCCGTGCTTCGGCACCCTCACCCCCGGACGGCACGTCACACGTACCGTCCGGTGACGGTGAGGCGTAAAGACCCTCAGACCCGACCGTTCCCACGGTTCGGCGAAGGCGAACTCCGCAGGCTCCACCGGCTCCACCGGCTCCACAGCGGGAAATGCGGCCGGGTGTCCCTCCCGGCCACACCTCACTACTCGGCCACACCTCACTGCTCGGCGAAGGCGAGTTCGACGGGTTCCTGCGAGTCGGCGTCGAACGGCAGCACGAACCGGTGCGGCCACGACAGCACGCTCTCCAGCCAGCCTGCCCCCATCATCTGGGCCACGTGCCGGAGCCGTTCGGCCGGGTCGACGCCGATGGTGACGGTGAGGATGTCGCGCTCCACACTCTCGCGCTCGTCGTCGCCGAGAATCACCCGCCAGGCCAGTTCCCGGTTGCGGTCCACCTCCATGGAGAGCGGGTGGTGGCGGAGCGCCTTGGCCCGGTGGCCGAGCAGTTCGGAGCCGCCCGCGGGACGGTTGAACAGGGCGTACTCCATGACCGGCGCGGAGCCGCGCGGGTTGGGCGCGGGCTGGCCGTGCGGGAAGAGCCGGTCCACCTCATGCAGCCACCGCACCTGCGGGATGACCCAGGCGGGTCCCGGCCGCTCGCCGGGGTCGCGGTCGGGACCGAGCAGCCTGGTCGCGATCGCGGCGACCTGCTCGGTCAGCTTGGCCGGGTCACTGACGGTCCGCAACGACCACGCGCGGCGGCCCACGCACCGTTCGGCGGTCGTGGCCAGCAGGCATTCGCGCCGCCGTGCCGGGAGCTCCGCCCAGAGGTCGGCCAGCGCCCGGGGCACCCCGGGCGCCGGCCTGTTGGTGCAGAACGCCAGCACCAGCGTGTCCGTCCAGATCCGCAGCCAGGCCCACTCGGGCGCCTCGGCGAGCAGGTCCGCCTCGCGCAACTCGACCAGCGTGCACGCCCGGCCGTTGCGGCACTCCTGCCCGCACGCCGCCGAACGGCGGCCGCAGATGGGCGGCGTGTGGCCGGGGACCGGGCGCTCGCGGTCCTCGCCCAGCGGCACCTGGATGCGGAGCGGCCGGTCCATGCCGTCGGCGAAGACCGCGGCGACGCCGGGCGGGAGCGAGACGACCTGCCGGGACTGCTCCTCGCTCAGGTTCGTCGCCGCCCCGACCAGCCGGCGGTCGTCCTCGGCGGGGAGCCTGTGGATGACCTTCAGCGCGGTGTTCTTCACCACGTCGGAGACCAGCTTCGTGGGAATCTGCTCGGCGACCACGATGCCCTCCCCGTACGCGCGGATCTCGGCGAGCATGCCCGCCAGGAGTTCGACGGCGTGCGTGCTGGCCCGCCCGGCGCCCCGGTCGCGGAGCAGCCGGTGCGCCTCCTCGATCACGATGACGTGCTTGAGCCCGCTGCTCCGCTCCTTCCTGGCCCGCATCCGCAGGTGCTCCACGATCCGGATGATCAGCGTGCCCATCAGGAACGCCTTGTCCTCGTCGTTGGCGACGTCCTCGATCGCGAGCACCACGTTGCGCTGGAGCAGGTCGCCGATGTCCGCGGGGTGGCCGCCCTCGAAGAACCGGCCGGCGGAGCCGACCCGGAGCGACCGCAGCCGCAGCGAGATGAAGCCCTCGACATCGGCCTGGACCTCCCGTCCGTAGCCGATCTCCTTGATCACCTCCATCGCGTGCCGCTGCAGCTGTTCGAGGGTCGGCACAGCGGGTCGCACGGCGGCGCCGGGGGCGGCCCAGCCGGTGACCACGTCCCACCCGTTGGCCTCGTACACCCGTTGCAGGGCGAGCGACATGATCTGCGGGAACGGCTCCTCGGCGTCGAAGGCCGCCATGAACAGCGCCCTGACCATGTCGATGTGGGCCTGGACCGGATAGCCGGGTTCGGGGGCGAGCGGGTTGACGCTGAACGGCACGCTCTCCGGGGCGGACGGGTTGATCACGGTCACCGGGGCGAGGTGCTCGATCCGGCCGCCCATCGAGGCGTACTCGGACTTCGCGGGTTCGATGGCCAGCCACGGGATGCCCGCGCCGGTGAGCTGTTCCAGCAGGTGTCTGACGGTCTGGGACTTGCCGGAGCCGGTGGCGCCGGTGACGAAAGCGTGCCGGTTGAGGGTGGCCAGCGGGACCCTGAACGAGCCGACCGGCCTGTCTTGGCCGTCGAGGATGGCTCCGAGCTCGACGGCCGGCGCGCCGGGCGCGGTGTCGGCCTCGCTGGTCACGTCGAAGAAGCCCGCGTCGAGCACCCGTACCCCCGGCACCTCCCGGTGCGGCAGCCCGGCGAGAGCGGCGAGCGCCCCGGCGGTGGCCGCGAACGGGGCGGCGGCACCGTCCGCCGGATCCTGCAGGGTCACCGTCAGCGCCTCGGCGAAACCGTGTACGGGACCGGACAGCGCACTGCGCAGACGGTAGGGGTGGTGGCTCATCTCGGCGGAGCCGACGAGCACCGGCGCGATCTGGCGCAGTTCCTCGGGCCCGGCGGCCCCGGCCAGCAACCGGACGTTCCAGAGTCCCGCCTCGCGGAAGGCGTCCAGCTCCTGCATGCGTCGCTCGGCCCGCTCCGCGTCGTAGCGGGAGCGCTCGGAGGCGTCACCGTACTGCCGCAGCACGTTGAGCTGGGTACGCAGGTGCGCGACCTCGGCGTCCAGCAGATCGGTCTGCTCGGCCACCACCAGCCAGGCGAACGGCCGGGACATGAGCGTGACCAGCGTCGACTCGAAAAGCGTGGGGCGCCTGAGCTCGTCGGCGTCCGGCTCGCGACGGCCGCCGAGCGGCGGAGCCTGCCGGCCGGGGCAGACGGTCCAGGCCAGGTCGGACAGGTCGCGGAGCCACTCGTCACCGATCCGGACACCGCGGGCGCCGCTGGGAAAGAGCAGCGGCTCGGGACCGCCGGGGGCGTGCTCGACCTCGGTGGCGGCCCTGCGGGGTGGGCGCGGCGGGGTCAGCGGCCCCGCGTTGGTGATCAGCTCCAGCGGAGCGCCGGACCCCCGCGAGAGCCAGCCGACCACGAAGGGCCGGTTGCGCTGGGCCGTGGAGAGTACGGCGGGCAGGACCGTGACGAAGTCCCACTCGGCGGAGGAACTACGGGAGGGCGCCGTGATCGCCTGGATTCTGTACCAGGGACCGGTCAGGGCATTGGGCGGACGGGACACACTTGGCTGCATTTGGTCTCCACCCGGGGGACCCGGCTCCAGGCCGGAGGGTTGACGCTTCACGGATCACTCCGCCATACCGGCCGACGCGTAATCGGGGGTAGGTCACCCCCGTAACCACGGTCGAACCTGACTCGGGGCTCGCACCCCCACATTGACCATCCCATTACGACATACGGACGCCCCGTTGGCATGCCCGGCGATACCGTCACCGACGGGATCATCGCTACCCGGATCCCCACCGCCCGAATCCCCGCCCGCCGACTCGTCGGCGGCGCGGGCCGGGGCCTCATTGGCGGCGGCGCCAGTCGAGCCTGGCCGGGGGCGGGCCGAGGTTGGGCGGCGCGTCCTCGAACGGGCTCGGCTCGCGCGGCTCCTCCTCCTTCTTCTCCTGTACGCGCTCCAGCGCGGCTTCCTTGATCTCGTCGAACTCGCCCAGCGTCGTCTTGGGGAAGGTCAGTATGGCCGGGTTGGCATCGGCGAGACGGACCCTGCGCCCCTGGACGGTGGCATCGGTGACGATCACCGAGGTGGTGGGAAGCTGCTGGAGCTGGTGAGGCTCCACGAGGAACTCCCGGGACCGGTGCAACACCCGCTCCGTCTCCCCCATCGCCTTGGTCGCGCGACGGCCCCACTCGGTGGAGGAGGTGATGTCCTCCTTGAGGTCGGCGCGGCTCACGTCGCGCTCGTCGTCGCCCTCCTCCGCCTGGCCGACCGTGGAGATGTAGCCGCCGTCCATACCGGCCCCGGCGGCACTGATCGTCTCGGTGAGCTGGGCGAGCTCCAGGCGGTGCTCGGTGCCGACGTGCTCGCTGGCGATCCGGGCGTCCTCGGCGTTGCCGAGCCGCATGAACGTGACCGCCGCGTGCCCACGCCCGAGCCGCTCCCGCACCGTCGGGGTCAGCGAGCGGTAGGTGAGCACCAGTCCGGTCCTGGAGGTCTCACAGGCGTCCATGAGCCGGTCCAGGACGTCACCGCGGAGCTTGTCTGCGCCCGCGACGATGATCGTGTGGTACCACGGCCGCTCGGAGGCGGGCGACTGGCGCAGGATGTGGGTGAGCGCGGTGGCCACGTACGTGCCGAGGACACGGTTGCCGAACACGCCCGCCTGACGGTCCATCGACACGACGCGCAGGCGCGCGGGCGGCAGGCGCACCGCCTCCGAGCCGAGGGTCTCCAGCTTGCGCAGCTGCGACTCCAGCGCCCAGGCCCGCTCGATCACCACGCGGTCGCTGACGCCACGGCCGAAGAGCGTGCCGATCCGCTCCAGCTGGGTGGCGGTGATCAGGCCGAACCGCAGGTCCTCCCGGGGGTCGCCGACCTGGGCCAGGGCGCGCAGCGCGGCGGTGACCTGGTTGATCGTGGCACTTTCGCCGAGGACTTCCAGCACCCGCTCCAGGATGGCGTTGTCGAACGACAGGTCCCTGGTCGTGCGGTGCTCCTCGCTGACGCTCACGACGTGGGCGAGGACGTCGGCGAACGCCTCGGGGGTCAGCGTGGCGCCCAGGTCGAGCCGGGGAAGGTCCACCGGCAGCACCCAGACCAGCGGGTCGTCACCGCCCCTGCGCGCCAGCTCGATCAGGTCCTTGGCGATCGCGCCCTCGGACAGGTCGAGCACGGTCAGGTGGCCACCGCTGTAGAGGCGGGTCGCGCCCAGCAGGGTGATCAGCGCCGACCAGCCGGGCAGCGTGCCTCCGGCCACGTCGATCCGGTCGATCTCGTCGGGCACGGCCACCGCGTACCAGGTCAGCTGACGGTCGTGACGCTCCTTCTTCTCCGCCCACTCCCGGTAGCGGGCGGCATGCTCCTCCTGGGCGGCGAAGAGCTCCCTGTCCCGTTCCTCCCGTAGCCGGTCACCGGCCACCTCCCTCGCCTTGATGCGGTGGCGGACCGCCCGGTCGCCCTGGTGGACGGCGTAGCTGCAGAACGCCGCGATGCCGCCGGCGGCGATCACCCCGACGACGGCGAACGACCAGCTCAGCATCTCGGTGACGCCGAGAACGAGGATCAGCGTGGCGAGTGCGGTCATGAACGCACGGACGATCTTGACCGGCCGGTTCAGGAGGTCTTCGTTGAGGCGTTCCCTGCGCACCCACTCGGGGTCGACAGGTTCCTCGGGAGCCTCCACCGGCGAGGGTCGCTTGGGAGCCGGACCTGGATCCGGGTGCAACAGCGCATACTGCCAGCCCAGGTAGATCCGGTCCGCCTGGAGTTGCGCATGCTCGGGATGCACGTCCGCCACGGAACCCCTCCGCCGTCGGGCTCATCGGAAGCCTCGGAGACAGCGTAAGAGTTCGACATCATATTCGGGCAGCGTTCCCAGCAATCCGCTGCATTTTCCCCGGTTTTACCATCACTTAAGGGATTGATGAGTCGGGTGGGATGGACATCACCGATCACCACCGTCTCCCGTGCGTCTCCCGTGACTCCCCCTCCGAGGGTCCACCCGGACGACGGCGTCCCATCTCCGAATCAGCGGATCAGGTTCCACGCCATCGCCGCGATCTCCTCGGCCGGGCGGGGCGGCTGCTCTCCCAGCCAGTACGTGAAGAGCCCGACCAGCGTGCCCGCCACGTGATGGGCATGGATCTCCGGTGGCACCTCGTCATGCCCGGGGGCCGGGAGCCCGCCGCGAAGGGACCACGCAGTTCCGCGACCAGCGTCTCGCGTAGCCGCGCGCAGAAGCGGGCGCTGCCGGAGGGCCCGAGCATCCGCCGGTAGAGCGGGGCTCGCTCACCGACGTGCTCGAAAGCGCCCGGCGGTGATGCCGCTCCGGCGTGACAAAAAGGACCGGCACTCCCTTCGAGGGAGTGCCGGTCCTTTTGCTTTACTGGTTCGGCGTGCGTCGGACCGAAAGGTCAGACGGCCACGGCGAGCTGGGTGACCTCACCCAGGCGCGCCTGAGCCGGGATGTCCTTGGTGACGCCGCCGCCCGCGATGATGCGGACGGTCCAGTCACCGGGGGCGGCGAAGAAGCGGAAGATGCCCTCCTCGGACACCACGACCTCACCGGTGAACTCACCGGTGTGGTCGAGCAGGCGGGCGTAGGCCGTGCCCGTGCCCGTGACCACACCCTGGATGACGGCCTGGTTCGCAAGATCGATCCCGGCCGGAAGGGCAATCGTCTGTTCTGGAGCAGCGCATCCCTGAGTCATTATCGGGCCTCTCCCAGTTCGATCGGCACGCCAACCAGCGAGCCGTACTCAACCCATGAACCGTCGTAGTTCTTGACACCTGCCTGGTCGAGGAGCTCGTGCAGCACGAACCACGTGTGGGCCGAGCGCTCCCCGATGCGGCAGTAGGCGATGATGTCCTTGCTGAAGTCGACACCCGCGCCCTCGTAGAGGGCCTTGAGCTCCTCGTCGGACTTGAAGGTGCCGTCGTCGTTGGCAGCCTTGGACCACGGGATGTTGCGGGCGGTGGGCACGTGGCCGACACGCTGCGCCTGCTCCTGCGGAAGGTGCGCGGGGGCGAGCAGCTTGCCGGTGAACTCGTCGGGCGAGCGCACGTCGACCAGGCTGAGCTTGCCGATCGCGGCGACGACCTCGTCGCGGGAGGCGCGCAGGGACCGGTCCTGCTCCTTGGCCTTGTAGTCCGTGGCGGGGCGGTCGGGAACGTCCTTGACCAGCTCGCGGGACTCAAGCTCCCACTTCTTACGGCCACCGTCGAGAAGCCTGATGTTCTCGTGGCCGTACAGCTTGAAGTACCAGTACGCGTAGGCGGCGAACCAGTTGTTGTTGCCACCGTAGAGGACCACGGTGTCGTCGCCTGCGATGCCTCGGGCGGACAGCAGCGCCTCGAAGCCCTCCCGGTCGACGAAGTCACGGCGGACCGGGTCCTGAAGGTCCTTCTTCCAGTCGACCTTCACGGCGCCACGGATGTGGCCCTTGTCATATGCGCTGGCGTCCTCGTCCACTTCAACGAGAACGACACCGGGGGTATCGAGGTTGGCCTCGACCCAGTCAGCATCGACCAGGACGGCGGAGCGGCTCATTTTGATCCTCCAGGATCATCGTGCGGCGGGTAGTAGGCGGCGAATGATCAAAAACATCTCGCAGCCGAGACAGAAGCCGAAAGCGGCGTTGAGAAATGCGGCGAAAAGTGCCGCCGCGGTGGCCCCGAGGGCCAGCGGCGTGATCTGTGCGACGTATCCGACCAAGCCCACCGACGCGAAGGCGAGTCCGACTCCCTGCGCGAAGCGCGGCGGGCCGGCGTCCTCCAACGCCTTCGGAGGGCTCTTCACTATCCCTTTGAAAACCATTCCGTACGGCGAGAGGCCGAGAATGCCCAGTGCGAACGCCGCGGCCTGTACGGCCAGCAACCACGCGCTGCCCGTCATGAGGACGAGCGCGAGCACGACTGTCGTGACGGCCGCGGTGAAGCGTAGGGCTCGGGAATCAGCTTGCATCGCGTGATGCTCCTGAAGGGTTGTGCAGATCGGTGCGGCTCGACGGCCGCTTGAGATCGCCCTTTAGGAAACGCGACAGAGCGCGGTGGTCACGCGGCAGAAATCAACCGCGCGCCGCTTTGTGAGCAGCTCCGTCGTGGGGTTCATGTCCACGACATTACCCCGGCGTCCCGCCATCTGTCACATCCCTGTCCAATTTCTGAGACATGATCGCTTAAGGGGCGATAAGCTGCCCCGCTCACTCGCCGACCGCCAGACCGAGGGCGCCGATGACATCGGCCTTTCTGGGCTGGCCGGAGGCTCGCCGCACGACCCGCCCCGACGCGTCGAGGACGAGGACGGTGGGGGTGCGCAGGATGTTCAGCGACCGGACCAGATCGAGGCGGGACTCCGCGTCGATCTCCACGTGCGCGACGCCGGGCACCATCCCCGCCACCTCGCCGAGGATCCGCCGGGTCGCCCGGCACGGCTGGCAGAAGGAGCTGGAGAACTGCACCAGCGTGGCCCGCTCCCCCAGTTCCGCGTGGATGTCGCCGGACGTGAGCCGCTCCACCTCGCCCCTCACCTCTCGCGCCACGCCGTTCCGCCGCCGCATCACCACACCCGCGAGCGTGGCGAGGGCGAGGGTGACGACCACCACCGTCAATCCGGTCACGGAACACGACAACAGGCGGGCGCTCCGAGCCATTCCCGCACCGCTCACCCACCCGGCTCCGTTTCCGCGCACTGCGGGAACGTCCCCTACCCGGAACGTCCCTGCCGGGAAGGCACCCGGTCCCTGCCGGGAAGGCACCCGGTCCCTGCCGGGAAGGCACCCGGTCCCTGCCGGGAAGGCACCCGGTCCCTGCCGGGAAGGCACCCGGTCCCTGCCGGGAAGGCACCCGGTCCCTGCCGGGAAGGCGCCTGCCAGGAACGCCTCTCGCCCGGAACGCCCTCGCGTGCCTCGCGTGCCCCGCATGCCTTGTGTGCCCGCGTGCCCCGGCGGCGCCGGACAGGCTCAGGGGACGGCGACCGTGAGCAGCACCCGCCCCTCGGCGGTGGCGATCTCGAACGACGTGATGTGCTCCGGCGGGATCGTCGTGGTACCGGTGAAGGCGCCCGACTCGTCATAGGCGGCCCTGTTGACGGTCCAGTTGCCCGCCGTCTCCCTGACGCCGCCGTACCCGATCACATCCAACCGGCAGCGCGTGCCCTTGGCCACGCCGGTGAGCACGACCTTGACCGTGGTCGCCCCCTGTCCGGCGGACGCGGTCACCACCGCGCGGATCGTGCCCTTCTTCCCCGTGACCCGCAGGTCGCTCGGGGCGATCATGATCTGCGGGTCGACGCTGGGCGCCGAGGAGGGAGCGGCCTTGGCTCTGGCGTCGGGCACGGGCGAGGCGGGGAGGGACCCGGCCTGTCCCGGAGCCTCCTGTACCTGAGTGCTCAGGTCGGCGGCCGACGACTCCGGCGCGGCGGCCGACACGACGTTCTCCGGGGACCGGGTGACGGCCCACAGGGTCCCGCCGCCCAGCCCGACCACCAGGACCGAGGCCGCCAGGGCGAGCATCAGCCGGGTCGTGCGACGCCGCTTGACCTTGGCGCTGAGCAGCCGGTCGAGCACCACCGTGGGCGGGCTCGCCACCTGCGCCACGTCAGCCTCGGACACTCTGCCCAGGAACGTCGCCACCCCGCTCAGCTCGGCGAGCTCCGCCGCGCACTCCGCGCACTCGGCGAGATGGGCCTCGACGAGCACGCGCTCGTCCGGCTCCAGGGCTCCGAGCAGGTAGACCCCGAGCGACATCCGTACCTCGTCACAGGTCATCACGGCGCGAGCCCCCGCTCCTCCAGCGCCAGCTTGAGCGCCCGAAGCGCGTAATACGTGCGCGACTTAACCGTTCCGGCGGGGATGCCGAGCGACGCGGCCGCCTCGGCGACGGATTTCCCCTGGTAGTAGACCTCGGCCAGCACCTCGCGGTGCTCGGGCCGCAGCGCGGCCAGCGCCTCGGCGACCGCCCACGACTCCACCGCCCGCTCCAGCTCGTCATCGGCGGGCACCACGGCGAGCGCCTCGTCGCCCGTCTCCGGCGGGCGCGCCTTACGTGCCCGGTGCTGGTCGACGACGAGGTTGCGGGCCACCGTGAACAGCCACGCCCGGATGGAACGGCCGGCGAACGCGTTCGGATGGCGCCAGGCTCGCAACAGCGTCTCCTGCACGACGTCCTCCGCTCTCCCCGAGTCGCCCGTCAGCCGCAGCGCGTAACCGTAGAGTGGCCCGCCGTGCTCGTCGAAGAGCGCTCTGACAAGCTGCTCGTCGGCGGTTCCGGCTTGACTCACATCCCCACGACGTACGGCGGGACGATCCGGTTCAGACACGGGGCACGTTCAGCCTCTCAGAGGCACGTCGGACGCCTCACCCGAGATGCGCAGACCTTCGGGCACGACCTTGATGTCGGTCAGCTTGATGTCGTACGGCAGCTTCCCGATCGGGATCTGGAAGTTGATGAACCGCTCGGGATCGGGCACGGGGACGCCGCCGCCCAGGGTCACCTTCTCGGGGGCGAGCCTCAGGCCGCCCTCGACGATCTCGACCTTGAGCGCCGCCTTCACCGGCACCTTCTGTCCCAGCACGGTGATCTCCCCGCTGACGTTGAGCGCGTCGCCCGCGACATCGACCTTGATCCCGCGGGGCGCCCGCCGGCTGAGCGTCTCCACCGGGACGACCACCGTCCCCACCACGCGCTCGGCGCGCATGTCGACCTGCTGTGGGCGGAGCACCAGGTCCGCGAGCGGCGCGGTGACACCGTACAGGGTGAAGTCGACGCTCGACAGCGCGACACCCGAGACGGTCATCTCGCCCGCGGCGACCTTGACCTCCTCGTAGCGCCCGGCGATCGCCTGGGTCAGGAAGGGGATGCCCTCGATGGTGACCTCGGGTGGGGACTCCAGGTCGTACTTGGCCGTCGCCTGCGTGGCGATCTCGCGCTGGACTCCGGTGACGGCGACCCTGTCCAGGATCGCGACGAGAACGAGAAGCAGGACCAGAAAAGCGATCAGCTTGCGCATCCGACTCCCTGTTCATCCTCCGGCACGAGGGAGGCCCATCCGCATGACCTCCCCTGGCGATCCTGTCCGAAACGCGGCGTCGGCGGTAGCGCCCGATCAACCACCCGCGAAGGGCGGGAGCACCTCCACCGTCGCCCCCTCGGGCAGGACTATCCTCTCGTGCGCCCGCCGGCCCACCGGATCCCCGTTCACCAGGAACGACGACCGCCTCACCACGCGGGCCAGCTCCTCACGGCTCGATGTGATTTTCGTCATCAACTCGGCAAGAGTCTCGGCCTCGAAAGACTCCTCCGCGATTCCCGCCGCGTCTTTGGCCGCGGCCCAATATCTGACAGTGCCCGTCGCCACCTGTGCATCAACTCCTTGAACACACAAAGGGTTACCACACCATTACGGCGAATTCACCGGAGAACGGGTGTTCAGCAGGTGGACGTTCGCTGGACGCCTCATCCTCGTGGGTTATCCTCACGTATTACGGGACCTGGGCAACGTAGCCCCCGGGTCCTTACGTGTTTGTACGGCTATCGCCGACATGACGCGGGAAGGAGGCATTGTGAGCAATCTCCTACTGCTCACCAACGCCCTTGAGCCCTCTACTGAGGTGCTTCCGGCGCTGGGGCTGCTACTGCACTCGGTACGTGTTGTGCCCGCGGAGGCGTCCGCTCTGCTCGACGCCCCGCCCGCCGACGCGATCCTGGTGGACGCGCGCCGCGAGCTCGTCCAGGCCAAAAGCCTGTGCCGGCTGCTCCGCACCACGGGCGTTTCCTGCCCTCTGGTAGTGATCGTCACCGAGGGCGGTCTCGCCGGGCTGACCGCGGAGTGGGGTACCGACGACGTCATCCTCGACAGCGCCGGTCCCGCCGAGGTCGAGGCCCGGCTCAGGATGGCCGTGGGCAGGCTCAACCTGGCCGCCGCCGAGGAGGTGCCGGACGAGATCCGCAACGGTGACCTGTCGATCGACGAGGCCACCTACACCGCCCGGCTCCGCGGCCGCGCGCTGGATCTGACCTTCAAGGAGTTCGAGCTCCTGAAGTACCTGGCGCAGCACCCCGGCAGGGTCTTCACCCGCGCCCAGCTCCTCCAAGAGGTCTGGGGGTACGACTACTTCGGTGGCACCCGCACCGTGGACGTCCACGTCCGGCGGCTCCGCGCCAAGCTCGGCGCCGAGTACGAGGCGCTGATCGGAACGGTCCGCAACGTCGGCTACCGGTTCGTCCCCGAGCGCGGCAACGAGGCCGTCGAGGAGCGCGAGCCGGCCCGCCACTAGGGAGAGCGGTTCCCGCCCCGCGACGGTCACCGCGCGAGGCCGGAGAACAGGCACGCCTGGCGGCCTGTCCCACCGCGATCGGCACTGGCCTTCATCTGAGGCACCAGGTCGGCCGCCACCCGGCGAACTCGCGCGCCCTCGGTCGTACACATGCTCCCTTCTGCCGCCCGGCCTCGTGCCGGTCGCGAAGTGCCCGGCGAACTCGCGCACCCTCGGTCGTACACATGCCTCCGGCGCCCCGTGGGCACGGGTCCCCGACGTACGGCCGCACGGGTCCCCGACGTACGGCCGCACGGGTCCCCGACGTACGGCCGCACGGGTCCCCGACGTACGGCCGCACGGGTCCCCGATGTGCGGCCGGCAGCGGGGACAGTTGCTCAAGCACCCGCACCCGCCGGACCCACCGGAGGTGTCCGGCAGGTCTGACGCGCGCGCCGCGCCTTTCGCCCCTGTTACGGAGCGACCGTGATGTGGTTGGGAACCGGGGGAGTGATCAACGGGTTCGCCGCGAAGTGGGCGGCGAAGGCGTCGATGTCGAGCGGGCCGCTCCACAGGTCGATGCCGCCGGTGAAGGCGAGGAACGCGTCACCGCCGCCGACGAGGAAGTTGTTGGCCGCGACCCTGATCGTCTGGGTGTCCGTCACGTCGACCCCGTCGATCTTCATGGCGGAGACCTTCGAACCCCACGCCGCGCTCGCACTGTAGGTGTAGGTGAAGTTCGACGAGGGCTGCAGGATCTTGGTGAACGCCTGGGCGTTGGGACCACCGGTGAACTGCTGCTCCAGAACGGTCTTGAGCTGCGCACCGGTGAGCGTGACCACCTGCATGAGGTTGTTGAACGGCTGGACCGTGAACGCCTCGCCGTACGTCACCACCCCGTCGCCCTCACCGGCGGCCGAGCCCGCGTAGGTGAGGCCGGCCCGCACGCCGCCCGGGTTCATCAGGGCTATCTGGGCGTTGCCACCGGTCCTGGTCGCGGCGAGCTGGCCGTCGGCGATGAGGTTGCCCAGGGAGGACTCGCCGGACGCGGACGCGGCGTTGGTGATGTCCGCGGTGATCCTGCCGATCGGCCTGTTGGCCACCGGCGCGACACGGTCCTTCCAGGTCTGGACGAACGTGCTGATCTCCGGGTCGGGGGTGACGGTCCTGGTCACGACCTGGTTGTCGGCCACGACCGAGGAGCGCACGACGTCGCGGGTCCTGACGTCCACCTGGAAGTCGACCTTGGTGATGACGCGGCCGAAGGAGCCACCCTGGCTGTAGAGGCGGCCGGCGCCCTTGGGGTCGACCACCGTGCAGAGGTAGGCCTGGTGGGAGTGGCCGCTGAGGATCATGTCGATCTCGGCGTCGACCTGCGTGGCGATCCGGTTGCCCGTACCCGGCCGGGCGCTGCAGCTGTCGGGCGACTGGCCCGCGGTGACCTGGTCGCCCTCGTGGACGAGCACGACCTGGGCCTTGACCCCAACGAGCTTGAGAAGCCTGGACGCGACGTTCGCGGCCTTCACCTCGTCGATGAACTCAAGGTCCTTGATGCCCTCGGAGGTGACGATGCTCGGGGTGCTCCCGGTGACCAGGCCGATGAAGCCGACCGGCACGCCGTTCATCCAGCGGATCGCGACCGGGGGCAGGGCCGGGATGCCGTAGTCCTTGAGCAGGGCGCGCAGCGAGGCGGTGTTCGTCCCGCCCAGGGCGTCCAGCGCCTGCCTCTCCGCGCCCTGCGCGGGCCGCTTGAAGAGAACGTTCGCGCCGAGGTAGCTGTAGTTCGCGCCCTTCCACCTCCCCGCGGGCGAGCAGCCGTCCACCGGGTGACAGCCGCCGTTCATGATCCGCCTGAGCTCGGCGTATCCCTCGTCGAACTCGTGGTTGCCCACGGCGGAGGCGGTGACGCCGACCTTGCCGAGAAACTCCACGGACGGCTCGTCGTGGTAGGCCGCGGAGATCAGGGGGGTCGCGCCGATCAGGTCGCCCTGGGCGACCTTCAGCGTGTTCTTGTCGGACAACTGCTTGAGGTGGGTGGCGACGTACACGGCACCGCCCGCTTCGACGGTGGCGCCGGTCTCGTCCACCATGCGTCCGGACGAACCGGTCGGCGGTTCGAGGTTGCCGTGGAAGTCGTTGAGGGAGAGCAGGCGGACCGGCACCGTCTTGGCAGGCTTGTTGACCGCTTCGGCAGGCCCCATGGCGAGCGCGACACCGGCACCGGCGAGCACGCACGCCATGGCCAGCCGCAGGAAGGAACGAGACATCATGGTCCACGACACTAAAGGGACTATCTGTGCAGGGAATGTCCGAGAGATAACGATTCACCAGGCCGGTAAATGGCGGCTTTTGCCAGTACCCGGTGCCCCCACGAGATACATACCCGCCTAGAGTCCACAGCATGAAAGCGCGTGTTGAACACCGGGGACTGCTCGGCGAACAAGAGGTGTCCGAGGTCCTCAGGGTGGTGGATGCGGCCACGAAGGCCGACGGGGTCCGGCCGGTCAACGAACATGTCATGCTGCACCTGCGCTACGGCGGCGACGAGCGGGCGAGAGCCGTACTCCTGTACGCCGGGGACGACCTGGCGGGCTACGCCCACCTGGACCCGACAGACCCCGTCGAGGGGCCCAGCGGAGAGCTGGTCGTCCACCCCGCCTTTCGCGGGCGGGGATACGGAAGGCGGCTGCTGCGGGCCGTGCTCGACCACGCCGGCGGGCGGCTGCGTCTGTGGGCGCATGGCGGACACCCTGCGGCCGATGCCCTCGCCCTGTCGGAGGGGTTCGAAAGGGCCAGGTCACTGTGGCAGATGCGCCGCTCCCTGTCCGTCGACATCGGTGATTTCGACCTCCCCGAGGGCGTGCGGCTACGCACGTTCGAACCCGGCACCTCAGACCAGGAGGCTTGGCTCGCCCTCAACGCCAAGGCCTTCGCCCACCACCCCGAGCAGGGGGCGTGGACGCTTGACGACCTCAAGCTGCGCGAGCGGGAACCCTGGTTCGATCCGGCCGGATTCTTCCTCGCCGTACGGCCCGGCGGCCCCGGGGGCGGTGACCGGCTGGTGGGTTTCCACTGGACCAAGGTGCACGGCGACGGCGACCACGCGCACGACCCGATCGGCGAGGTCTACGTCGTCGGCGTCGACCCCGCCGAGCAGGGCGGCGGCCTGGGCAGGTCACTGACCCTGGCGGGCCTGGCCCACCTGCGGTCACGGAACCTGACCCACGTGATGCTGTACGTCGACGAGAGCAACTCCGCGGCGATCCGCCTGTACAAGGGGCTGGGCTTCACCCGGTGGGACATCGACGTGATGTACCGGAAAAACAGCACCTGACGGTCCTCAGGCGGGCCAGGTTCCCCCGAGGGACCTGGCCCGCCCTCGGCGGCAGGACTACTCGATCATCCAGTGGAGCGCGAAGTAGGACAGCGCGGCGACGAGCGCGGCTGCCGGGATGGTGAGAATCCAGGCGGTCACGATGTTGCCCGCGACCCCCCAGCGCACGGCCGACAGGCGCTTGGTGGCGCCGACGCCCATGATCGCGCTGGTGATCGTGTGGGTGGTCGAGATGGGGGCACCGAAGCCGATGGCCGCGGTGTAGAGCACCGTCGCCGCGGCCGTCTCGGCGGCGAATCCCTGCGGGGGGTCGAGTGCGATGATCCGGCGGCCGAGCGTCCGCATGATCCGCCAGCCTCCCGCGTACGTGCCGAGCGAGATGGCCGTGGCGGCGGCGAGGATGACCCACTGCGGGATCGGATCGCCGTCATTCTGGTAGCCGCCGACCACGAGAGCCAGGAAGATGACGCCCATGGTCTTCTGCGCGTCCTGGAGACCGTGGCCCAGCGCCATCGCCGCCGCGGAGACGGTCTGCGCGTGCCGGAAGCCCCGGTTGGTCTTCGACGGCTGGGAGCGCCGGAACCCCCACAGAATACCGATCATGATGAGCCCGGCAAGGCTGAAGCCGATCACCGGGGACAGGATCATCGGGATGACGACCTTCTCCAGCACCCCGTCCCAGTGCACGTTGCTCGCCGAGGCGAGCGCGGCACCGACCAGGCCGCCGATCAGCGCGTGACTGCTTGAGGAGGGAAGGCCGAAGTACCAGGTGACGAGGTTCCAGGTGATCGCGCCGATCAGGCCCGAGCCGACGATGACGAGGCCGTGGCTTCCCTGCGGAGCGTCGATGATGCCTTTGCCGACGGTCGCGGCCACCTGTGTGCCAAGGTGCGCGCCCAGGAAGTTCATGGCCGCTGCCATGAACAGCGCGGCCCTCGGCGTCAGAGCGCGTGTTGAGACGGAGGTCGCGATCGCGTTCGCGGCGTCATGGAAGCCATTGGTGTAGTCGAACACCAACGCTATGACCACCACGCCGATGACGAGTGCGAGCGTGAGATCCACTTAGCTTTCCTTGACCGCGATCGACTCGATCGTGTTGGCCACGTGCTCGAAGGCGTCGGCGGCCATCTCGAGCTGATCGATGACCTCCTTCATCTTGAGCACCGTCAACGCGTCGTACTCCCCGCCGAAGAGCTTGGCGAGAAGGCGGCGGTAGACCTGGTCGGCCTGGTTCTCAAGCCGGTTGATCTCGATCCAGTACTCGTTGAGGTTCTTCATCGAGCGCAGCCGCGGCATGGCCTCGGCGGTGAGCTCCGCGGCACGTTCCAGAACCTCGACCTGCCGGACCACCTCTTTGGGAAGGTGATCGATCTGGTACAGGACGATGAGGTCGGCGGCCGCCTCCATGTAGTCCATCACGTCGTCGAGGTTCGAGGCGAGACGGTAGATGTCCTCGCGGTCGAAGGGGGTGATGAAGCTCTCGTTGAGCCGATTCATGATCGCGTGAGTACGCTCGTCACCGGCGTGCTCACATGCGCGCATCTTCTCGGCCAGAGCTTCCCTGTCCGATCCGTCGCTGATGATCTCTACCAGCAGACGGGACGCTGTGACGAGGTTGTTCGCCGAATCTGCGAACAAGTCGTAGTAGCTGTCCTCACTTGGTGTGAGACGGAGGCGCACGTCGTTCTCCAGATGTGCGGGGATGGTCCGCAGAGAAGGGTACGGGTTACCAGCGGAAATGCGAACTTCACCCGCTAGACACGCACTCTTCCCGATGTCGCTACCCGGCGACACACAGCTTGAGGCAGCCTTGAGGGCATCTTTCCGCTGACCGTTTTGCTGGTTTTCGGCCACAGTATGTCGAAGACAGAGCAAGTATGGGACTTCTCTACCCTCAAACGCCATCCCGCGTGTTGCCCGTACTCCCGGCCGGACCCCCCGCTCTCACCGGGTTTCCCTCCGGTTCCACCAAGGTCACCGGAACCGGCCGACCCCTGCGGAAAATCAGGGTGATTTACATCACGGTCACTCACTGAACCGCATTTGGACTGCTCACCGCAACCCTCCTCGCCCCCACCCGCGGACTGTCACTCATCCCCGTTCCCGTAGCCTTCCGTCCCCTCAGAGTCCCGGATGCCCCTCTTCTCCGGAAGGTCCCTCTTCCCCCGAGGGTCCCCGCCGATTCCTTCGGAAGGCCCCCGCCGGCTCCTTCGGAAGGCCCCGACGACGCGAAGGTTCACCCGCCACGACACCCGATCCGGCATGAAAATTCACCTTGAATTCATCTTTAGTTCATCTCAAGCCGGAAATGCGCCTTCACTGGGACCTGATCCCGCTGAAGAGCAGATGCCGGACCTCAGATCGGCGTCCGGTGGAAGTTGAGGTACGAACGGCTCGGCGTCGGCCCCCGCTGCCCCTGGTAACGCGATCCGTACTTCGCCGAACCGTAGGGATACTCCGCCGGCGAGCTGAGCTTGAACATGCAGAGCTGTCCGATCTTCATCCCGGGCCAGAGCTTGATCGGCAACGTCGCGACGTTGGAGAGCTCAAGCGTGACGTGCCCGCTGAAGCCCGGGTCGATGAACCCGGCCGTGGAGTGGGTCAGCAGGCCGAGCCTGCCCAGCGAGCTCTTCCCCTCCAGCCGCGAGGCGATGTCATCCGGCAGTGTGACGACCTCGTACGTGCTCGCCAGCACGAACTCCCCCGGATGCAGGATGAACGGCTCATCCTTCTCGGGCTCGACCGTCCGCGTCAGATCCGGCTGCTCGACGGCCGGATCGATGTGCGGGTACCGGTGGTTCTCGAAGACCCTGAAGTAGCGGTCCAGGCGTACGTCGACACTGGACGGCTGGATCATCTCCGGCTGGAAGGGATCGATCCTCACCCTCCCCGTCTCGATCTCGGCAACGATGTCACGATCGGAAAGCAGCACGTGAGGCAACCTACCAACGCCACACCCTCCCCGGGGCGGCGGCGCATACTCCCGATCTCGCTTCCCAAGGTGGGCGAGAGTCACCCAACTTTCCGCTACAGTGGTGGAGCGGAACACCGCTGCGGGTGTAGTTCAATGGCAGAACATCAGCTTCCCAAGCTGACAGCGCGGGTTCGATTCCCGTCACCCGCTCTGATATCAAAAGCCCAGCTCAAGAACGTGATCTAGAGCTGGGCCTTTCCTCGTTCCCCTGGCGCCGACGACTCCCGAGCAAGGCTGTCGCAGCTGAAGACCGCTACTGCGGAAGGAGCAGCGGAAGCTTACAGACTGAGCCTAGAAGTGGCCGCCTGCAGCTTATGCGTTCGTGAGCTGTCGGTGATGCACCGTTAGAGGCTCGATTTCAGTGGTGTCGTCGTCGACGACGAGCTCGACGCGGAACCGAACCCCCATTGCCGCACCGAGGCGCAGCAGTGTCGCTATATCCGGAATGCCACCACCGCCCTCGATGCGAGACAGGGCGGGCTGGGACATCCCGGAGCGCTCCGCTACGACCTTCTGAGACAAGCCTCGGCGCTTACGGATCTCACGCAACTGGTCTCCAAGCTCCAGGTCACGGCCTGCCTGCTCGTACTCGGAGTGGGGCTGCGCATCCGCCTCCATCTCGCGCAGACGCTTCGCCTTGTAGGTCTCCCAACGGCTGTGCCCCATCATGCGCTCCTCTCGAACACGTGCGTGGTGGTTAAGTCGTGCTCTGCCTCACACCGCTTCTTAGCAGCGATCGCTCGGTCGATGTCGGTGGTCTGTGTCCCATCCTGTGTCTTGCGGAAAACCGTCAGGATCACAATCACCTTGTTGGACGGCTTCCAGAAGGTCAACCGCCAGGTCGTGCGGTCGAGAGCAACACGCAGCTCGTGCACCCCTTCGGCATCCTTCAGCTTCTTCACGTGATCCCCATCAGGGATGCCACCAGTGACGAGGTAGTCGTCTACGTTCCGCATGACCCGCTGATAGAACGGAAAGGAAAGTCCGTCCAGCCAAGACTCCACCTCCGGCTCCAGGTCGATCTCCCACTGAGACATACCATCAATAGTATATGCACTCGATGGTAACCCGCGGCGGAGATGAGCACCAGGCCTGACCTCGTGTCCACTCCTCGATCTTGGTTGCCATCCCAGATCAGCCGCTATGCCCTCAGCTGAGCCCTTGGCCTAACTGAGGCGATAGTTGGCCCCGCCGGCCGTCCGCTAGGCCTGTACGGGGTTGAGGTCAGGGGGATTCGCTGCGTGGTGGTTTGCCGTCCTGGTAGGCCATCGCCATGGCACGTGGAGACTTCACCGATCACGCTGGCGCATGACCCCGTGCCCGTTGCGTGCCCGTCAGGAGGGGGAACAAGGGGGACTCACGGGGAACCACGGATACTCGGCCCCCTCCTCCGCAGGTCAGCCCTCTCCCAGCTCAGCCACCAGATGCGTTAGAGACTTCCCAAGCTGACAGCGCGGGTTCGATTCCCGTCACCCGCTCCACTCATGAAAGCCCAGGTCACGGATGAATTCCCGACCCGGGCCTTAGTCGTTTCCAGGACTTTTCGATCTTCTCGGGTCATTGGCTTTCACCCTGCGAGAGCCTTACCGCGTGGGCGAGCGCGGCTGTGAGTCGATGACCCGTAGTGGAAGCCAACTGGAGAGGCCGTGGCAGACGAAGCGTTCTACCTGAGATTTCAAGGCACCGCCCGTGACAGGTTACGTGATCGGGTAGGCGTCTTCCAGTTCATGGCGATCGGCCGGGAGAAGCACTTCAGCCACGACCAGGGCGTGACCGGCCGCGTCACGTACCGCCGCGTACACGCACAGCAGCGGGATGTTCTTCGGCATGCCGAGTCGCTTGGCCTCCTCGGTGGTGGGCATGCGCGCGACGATCTGTTCCACGATGTGGTCGAAGCGCACCCCCTTTCGCGACTGGAGATGCTCGCGAAGCCCTTCGGGCAGTGGGTCGGCGCTGGTCAGGTCGGTGCCCTCGGGCAGCTCCAGCGGCAACCACACCGAGACGATCTCGGTCGGTTCGCCGGCCCGGCTGACCAGGCGACGCCGCAGGAACGCCTTGCTCTTCGGGGTGATGTCCAGCAGGGCGGCGACCCGGTTGGGCAAGGCCAGCGCCGCCGCTTCCAGCACCTCGCCATCGGAGGCACTCTCGGGACCGGTCAGGTACGCCTGTCCGGGGCGAGGCTGTTCCATCGTCATCGCCGGACGACCACGTACGAAGCGTCCCTTGCCCTGCTGGGAGTCGATCCAGCCCTGTTCGTACAGATCCCGGCAGGCGGAGAGAGGGAAGAAGGACGCTGCGGCTGCATGGGGTGGGCCGCGCGCCGCTCTGCTGCCTGCCGGGATGTCGAAGAGCGCGACGGAGCAGCGGTAACGCTCTCCAGCACCCTCCGCGCTGGAGGACACCGCCCCGCCGCGCCCGCCTATCGACCGGCGTAGTCGGCCAGTACCTGGGCCGCGCCCGCCACGTCGTTGATCGGGTGGCGCTTCTCGGCCGACTGCCAGGAGTGGAAGGCGCCGCCGTAGCCGACGAACACCCACACCGGCAGGCCGACCTGTGGACGGGGAATCATCAGCGCACTGTCGTTGTCGCGCAGTTCGGCCCGTACGCCGAGCCGCAGCAACGCGTTCCGCAGCCGGGTGAGGGCATGCGCCTCGTTCTGCCGGCGTTCCTGCTGTAGGCAGGCCGCAGCGGCCTGCATGATCGGATTCATCTCACGTTCCTTTCGACCCGGCCGGTTGCGAGGCAGTCGAGACATTCCTGTTCTCCCTGCGTCTCGTGATCACCACTGCTCTCGCCGACGAGAAGGGCACGGCGCGAGCTGCGCAGCTTGGTACCACGTCCCCGGCACGCGGGGCAGGGGCGTGTCTCGCTGGTCTCCTCTGGCCGGGTCACCGTCGCCATCTCCTCGGATTGATCCGCGCTCCCTGCGGCGGAAAGCGGGCTGACGTACCGTGTTGCTCGATGGCAAGTCCACCGGCAAACGGAGCGTGACGGGACCCCTGCGCAGCCCCCTCTCCGCTCCCCTCTTGACTCCCCCTGCCGAGAGGAAAGGCTGTAGATGCCCGAGAAGGCACTGAATGCCCTGCTACGGGCATGGCGCAACGCCAACCGGCTCACCCGAGTCGAAATGGCCGACCAGATCAACTCCACCCCGACCGGAATTGCCGACCCCCTGGCCTGTGATCAAGAACGGGTCCGACGCTGGGAGACCGGAGACGTCAGGTGGCCCAGTACGCCCTACCGCCTGGCCCTGACTCAGCTCACCGGCCTGACACCGGAGGAGCTGGGTTTCTCCCGCCCTGTACGTGACGAGATCGTGAAAACACCTCCAGGCACCGCGGTTCCCGTCCTGACCAACGCTCCCCAAGGCGATCCGGCCCCTGATCACATGGGCGGCGTCACCTCACAGGTGGAGGAGGCCGAACTGCGCCTTGCCACCGATCGGCACATCACCGCCGCCCTCGACTGGCTCGACCAGCAAGCCGGATGGGAGCCAGGCGGCAGCCGGCTGTCCGAACCCATGGCATGGCTAGCGGAACATCCGGATCACTGGCGCACAGAGTGCACCGGGTTCGGCTTCAACCTCGTCAGCGGCAACTTCGAGTTCGCCTCGCTCATCGTCATCGACAACGAGGAATGGTGGACCCGCTTCGGCGGCCACACCACCGCGAACTGGGAATCCAGCGGCATGCGGCGCTACTCCACCCTCGACACCGACCTCATCGCCTCGCTACTCCGCGACCCCGCCTGGAGCAACGAAGGCCTGTTCGCCCTCTCCGAAGGACTCCGGCGACTCAGTGAGATCGGCGGCAGCCGCGTGAACCTACCGACCATCGAAGTGGAGCTATAACCATGGCCGACAACTGCTACACCGGCAACGCCACCAATGACGCCGACCAGTACCGGGGCTGGCTCATGGGCCACTTCGTCGACCCCGGAGCCGGAGGCATCCGCTCCACCGACGCGCTCGAAGTGAAGTGGGGCATCCACCCCGCCGGCCAGCAACGCCCCGAGTGGACTGCCGACGACCAACGCACCACTCTTCTGCTGCTGATCCAAGGCCGCTTCCGCCTTGACCTCAATCTGGGTAGCACGACCCTCGAACACCAAGGCGACTACGTCGTCTGGGGACCCGGCATCGACCATTCCTGGCAAGCCGAAGAAGACTCAGTCGTATTGACCGTTCGCTGGCCATCAATGCCGTCGAAGTAACATGCCCGGCCAGGTGCGATGCAGCGATGCTCAGCACTGCCGAGTTGTTCTCAGGAGGTATCTACAAGGGCACCGTCGCGCCGCCACCGCCCAGGCCCGCCCCCAAGCCCCGAACGATCACCGCGTGGATCGTGAGCCATCCTGATCATCTGCGACTCGACGACGCTCTCGACCTCAAGCAGGTCCGCGAAGCCTGCCCCGAGCTGGATGCCACTTTGCGCCATGTCCGCACCTTCGCGGTCATGATGCGTGACCTACGCGGTGATCGACTGCCCGGCTGGATCGACGGAGTTCACCACGACGACCTGCCCCACCTGCACCGCTTCGCTGACGGCCTGCGCTACGACATGGACGCCATCGTCGCCGGCATGTCGCTTCCCTGGAACTCCGGCCAGGCCGAGGGACAGAACACGCGAGTGAAGTTGATCCAGCGGCAAGGCTATGGGCGAGCTAACTTCGATCTGCTCCGAAAGCGGATCCTGCTCCGGACCTAAAAGTCGACCATCCCGAGATCAGCGACAGAGCCCGTTTCCCCGTACATACCTCTGCACGCCGGAGAGTACGCCGACACCACCCGGGGTACTGACGGTCGCGCCGCCGGGCGCCGATGGAGGACCGGGTCAGGCCGGACCCGGGTCGTCGGCGGGCCCGGCGGCAGCTCGGCGAGCAACGAGCCGAACGCTTTGCCATACCGCCACAGGTCGGAGGTGACCAGGGCAACCACGGTCATCTGACTGGCCCAAACCACAGGTCAACCGCCCTACGAGCGACGATCAACGCACTTCCCAAGTGACAGCGCGGGTTCGATTCCCGTCACCCGCTCCACGCTTCAAGGCCCAGGTCAGGGACGGATTCCCGACCCGGGCCTTAGTCGTTTCCAGAAATTCAACGACCACCTATGCCCGTTGCCTGCCCGATGGCTTCGGCACCTCTTCAACAGATCAGCTCGCCTCACGCAACGGCTGGAACTGGACACTGAGCCGCATCTCCAACGCCTCCGCAAGCCTCTCCAGCATCGGAATCGTCGGCATCGTCCCACCTGCTTCGAACCGCGCCACCGCGGGCTGCTTCAACCCTGTGCGCTCGGCCAGTTCGGCCTGAGTCAGCCCGAGCTGTTCGCGGCGCAGCCGTACCGCCTCACCAAGCTCGAAACGGATCCGCGCTGCTTCGTACGCGGCCCCCGCGCCGGGACGACTCATGATTTCTTCCCGCTTGTCGGCCCACGTCTTGCGCTCGCCCATTCCGCTCACTCCTCATCTGCCGTGTGAGCCTCAGCGATACATCGCTGCATGGCCCGCCACGCACGCTCGACTTCGGCAGTCTCACGCATCCGCTGCTTACGGAAGACCGTCAACAAGATGATCCGCCTGCCCGGTGCGATCCAGTAGCTGACGCGCACCGCCTCTCGTTCAAGATGAAAACGCAGCTCACGCAACTTGCCACGCAACTGCCGGGTGTAGGGCTCGTCGAGCAAGACACCCCGCTCGGCCAGCAGGTCGACATAGAACACCGCCGTCTCCTGACCTTCTTGATCAAGCGTGTCGAACCACTTGTCCACCTCTGGCTCCAGCTCCACCTCTCCCCAAGTCATAACACGGACGTTATACGGCGGGCAAGTGCCATACTCGCGGATCACGCAAACCCACAAGGAACCAAGCACTCCAGCCGGACAGCCAACCCGAATCCGCTTCTCCCGCGTGCAGACCGAGGCGGACGAGATGGTCAGGTGGGCAGGGTGTGGGTGCTGTACAGGTAAGACCAGGTCGCGAGCTGATCGCCGGGCCATTAGCGGGCCATTAACCAGGGTGACAAGGGGTCAACTATGGTTACTCACGACCGGCCCGAAGCCCAGGCCGGCAGCCCTACCAGCCGTGATCGATGCACTTCCCAAGCTGACAGCGCGGGTTCGATTCCCGTCACCCGCTCCACCCTCAAAGGCCCAGGTCAGGATGTGAATCCAGAGCGGGGCCTTAGTCGTTTTCGGAGCCTCTTCGATCTTCCGTGCCCGTTACGTGCCCGATGCCGGTGGATCTTCTTTCTTGAGGGCCGCTTCGGCGAGCTTTCCCATGCCGTCGGCGATCATCTGATCCCGCCCGTTCTCGGTGTGCAGATAGATCAGCGCCGCCCGCGTGGTCGAGTGCCCCATCCGGTTCATCAACTCCCGCAGCGTCACACCCGTTTGAGCAGCCGGTACGCCTTGGCCACGGTCACCGGCCCTACTCCCCCGTCCAGGAGCGTCTTGCGCCACTTGCGTACGTGAGCCGCCTTGATCTCACTCACGGCCAGGTTGCCGAAAGTCGGGACCAGGTGCAGGCGGAGCAGACCCTCGTAGAGCTGGACCGTCTTGGGTCGCAGGCCGGGGCGCTCGTTCACCCAGTCGGAGCCGTACTCCTTGAAGGCCACCTTGCCGAGGTCCGGGTTACTCCAGTCCTCCGCGAGGATCTCGGCCTCCTTCGACGTGAATGAAGGCGATCCGCCGTTCCTCGATCAGGCGACGGGGGAAGCGGACCGAGGTGTTCAGCCGCTCGGCCGCCTCTTCGACGGTGAGCAACCGGCCCTGTGCGAGTTCCGGGAGGAGCGAGTTGTGCTCTTGCTTGGTCTTCCTGGTCACTAGGGCACCATCTTTCTCGCAGGCACCACTACGGTGCTTGGTGAAGGGACTCGGCGGGAGCCGGGGTGACGGTCACATGGCCTCCTCTCGGTTGACCACGTCGGCGGAGATCCGGCAGACGTCGCTGTAGGGGGCCTTGAGGAGGTGAGCAGTGTCGAGATCGACAGTCACCGTCCCTTCGGCGAGGTCGGAGCCGTTGAATGTCCGCAGCCGCCGGAAGGGCAAGCCCTCGATCTCGGCCGGGGTGCCGTGCAGGGTGATTCTCATCAGGCCCCCTCAACCGTCAGCGGCAGCGTGTCAGCGGTGAACACGGCGACCATGTCGCGGATATCGGCATCGGAGACGTAGCCGGCACGGGCACGCATCGGTTCGGGTGAGGTCTCCAGACGGGTGTAGGCGATGCCCGCGCCGAGGTCCGGCTGAGGTGAGATCAGGTCGGCCAGCGCGCCCCGATCCCGAGCGCCGTCACCGAGGACCATGTCCACCTGTTCGGACTCGTCCAGCCGCAGCGCGATCTTGTCGGGGAACAGGTTGCGGATGCTCAGCACGTCCTTGCGCGGGTCCTGCAACGCCGCCAGGACACCGACCCCCACCGCACGGCCCTGTGTGGTCAAGGTCGCCAGTGCCGCCGAGATGCGGAGCTTGAGACCCTTGTCGGACTGATAGGCGGTCAGGAAGGCCACCTCGTCGACCACCACCAGGACGAACGGGTCATCGACGGTAGGGACATGGTTGCGCTGGACTCCCGCGAACCGGCCCGCACGCTCCTGCATGATCTCCACGGCCTTTTCCAAGAGATCGGCGCACTCGGCCGGGTCAGCGGCGTAGCGGTCGAACAGGTCACGGCCGAAAGACAGTTCCATCAGCTTGGGGTCCAGCGCCCAGATCTGCACCAGGCCCGCACGGACGGCAGGCAGCAGGCCCCGGATGGTGGACCAGATGACCGAGCCCTTGCCCGCCCCGGTGGCCCCGGCACCGAGTCGCTGATGTCCAGGCTGTCGCGCACGAAGGCGAACTCGGCCTCCTCGGCGGCGGCGAGCAGGGAGACGATCTGCAGCCGGGTCGGGGCGTGGATGACCGGATCGAGCTGCGGGGTCATCAGTTCGTCATCTCCGCCCGGCGAACGGTCCGCATGGACATCCATCGGGTCAGGATAGGCGTGGTGATCACCGCGGTCACGGTCATTGTGACGCCCATCACGGTCCCTGGGTAAGCGACGCCGAGCGCCTTCAACCCCACCGCCAACCCCACGCTTCCGAGTGTCGTGAGGACGATCCAGACCGCTAAGCCACCCCATGCCCATGGATCCACCACGGAGGGATGGGGGCGCACGGACTGGTTCCGAATCTCCATGACGTGATACGGCGGCTGCACGATCTCCACGCCCGGGAAGGCGCGGGCGTGCTGGATGGCGGCGACGGCGGCGCGCTCGTCGACCTGGCCCCAGTCGCCGCCGAACTGCCAGGTGCCGTAGCAGATCGGGCTGACCTGGAGCTCCGTGCGGCCCGTGTCCATGGCCTCTCCCTTCTCGGGAGCCGCCCCATGCACCGGTCATGGGAAGGGCAAAGAGCGCTTGGCCCAGCGGGGAGTCGTACCAACTGACCTGGTCGGCGGTGTAGACGTCCGGGCGTCCCTGGGCACCGGAGACTCCGCCAGGAGCAACCGGCCGACGGCAAGGGACACCGGCAGCGACCCGTCGCGAGGCAGACGCCCTGAAGCGGGTGCCAGACGCCCCGACGGGGCCGGCGCGTCCACGGGATACGTCCTGGTGCACGGTGTGCCGCCCACTACCACGACCTCGTCGACCCCCTGTCCGACGACGGCCTCGACGGCGGCCCGCGCCGCCAGCCGGATCTCCTCGACCTCGGCGACGCGCCCACCCGTGAGGCCCGGCAGCAGCACTGGTCGACGGGCAGCCCCAGGGACTCGCCGACGAAGTCCTTGTTCGACAGCGACACCAGCACCGGCCATCCGGTGGCGACCAATTCCGCCAACCGGCGGGTCACCTCCAGCGAGTGCCAGGTGTCCACGCTAATGATCAGATCGGGGTACCGCTCCCGGATCTCCGCCACGAAGGCGGCCGTACGGTCGATCTCCTCGGCCACGCCGACCTCGACCCCCGGAGCCGCCTTGACACCGCCGATGTCAACGATGTCCGCGCCTTCGGCTACGACCTCCTCTACCCGCCGCAGCGCCTGCTCGCGGGCGAAGGTGACACCCCTGTCGTAGAACGAATCGGGCGTGCGCGTCCCGAACCCGGCGCCCCGCCGCTGGGCGACGCCCATCAACTCGGCCGCCATCACTCCCAGATCGTGCACCGGCTGGTGCCGATGCCCCCGGCAGCCCAGATCCACCTGCGCCAGCGCGTCGAGGCCATGGCGATGAACAGCCGCCGGTAGAGGCCCTTCACCAGCAGCGTCTCGGGCCGGCTGAGCAACGGCCCGAGCAGACCGGTCACGAACCGGGGCGACCACACTGATCGTCTCCTCGGTGGCCCGTTTGGCCGCGAGGAGGCGTTCGATCGGCCAGGCCTCGGCGGCCGACGTGGACCGACGGAACCACACCTCAACCGGGTCGTTCAACTGCCCTGCCCCCTTGTTTTAGCGGCCAGATCCGCCAGAGAACGGTCTGCCGCCGGTCAGCTTTACGCCGGTGAGCGCTGCCAGCACGGTAGTGGCTCGTTTTTTTCAGGGCAAAACGACCTGCTACGGTCGGAACGTGGCGAACGCTGCGGACGAACGATTCACTCGGAGAAGGTGAGTACCGTCCGCGCCGCGCTGCCGGTCTCAAGGGCCGCGAAGGCCTGGGCGTAGTCGGTGAGGAGAAGCCGGGAACTGACCAGTTCGCCGAGTTGCAGCCGCCCGGCCCGGTAGGCGCGGATCAACTTGGGGATGTCCAGCTGGGGACTGGTGCTGCCCGCCACGGTGGTCATGATCCGCCGCTCCATCATGAGGTTCTCCCGCGTGACCGGGATGACGGACCCCGGTGGGCAGGAGCCGACCAGTACGGTGGTCCCGCCCCGGCGCAGCAGCTTGAGGGAGTCGGCGGCGAGCTGAGGGATCCCCACGACCTCGAAGGCGAAGTCGACGCCCTCGGGATGAATCGACAGGACCTGCTGGAACAGATCGACGGAGCCGACGTCGACGGTGTGCGTGGCGCCGAGCGTTCGTGCGAGCTCCAGCTTGTCGGGCTTGGTGTCGGCCGCGATGATCGACGTCGCGCCCGCGAGCCGTGCCCCCTGGATGACGTTGAGTCCGACCCCACCGCAACCGATCACGACCACGGCATCGCCAGGCTGGACCCGCGCGGTTTTGAGAGCGGCCCCGGTCCCGGTGACCACACCGCAGCCGAGAAGGCAGACCTGGTCCAGCGGGAGGTCAGGATCCACCTTGACCAACTGGGCGGCTCGCACGACCGAGAACTCCGCCATCGTGCCGGCGCCCATGAACGGGAACAGATCCTTGCCATCCAGCCGGACGCGGGTCCGACCATCGCTCATCACGCCGGTCATGGCGCGCAGGGTGTCCGGCCCGTTGCACAGCCAGGGCTTGGCGTCCACACAGTAGGAGCACTCGCCGCACGGTCCCACGAGTGTGATGATCACGCGGTCTCCGGGGCTCACCGACCGCACGCCCGGACCGACCTCCTCCACGACTCCCGCGCCCTCGTGACCGAGCACGCATGGGGCCTTCGCCACCGGGCTACGACCATTCACGACGTGGGCGTCCGAGGCGCACACCCCGGAGGCGACGATACGCACCAGCACCTCGCCCCGCTGGGGCGGCCACACCTCGACCTCCTCGAGGACGGGCTGACCGCCGTCCTCGAGCACGACGACGGCGCGGGCGATCCTGATACCTGTGGTCATGGCGCCAGTCTCGGGCCGGACCGTTACGCACGCCGTGACCGAACACCGTTAACGCCCTGGAAAGGCTGGGTCCAGGTCGAAGATCGCGGACCGACGAGGTCGCGGCGCCTTCTCGACAGAGCGTACGGACACACGGGACATCCGGCACCGTCGCGACGCCATGAGTGTGACGCGCATAACGTTCGAGGTAACAGCCTGGGTCCTCTACTCGCCGCTACCTGTCATCTCATGAAGGGCAAGTAGACCCAATGAAGCCCAAGATCCTGGTAACGGCTGTGGTCACCGCGTCCGCCCTCCTTCTGTCCAGCTGTGGGGGGGACGCCGAGAGCGGTTCCAGCGACTCGGCAGACTCGACGTTCAAGGTCCTGGTCGTGGCCTCACAGACCGGGCCACTGGCCGCTCTCGGAAAGCCGTTCCTTATTGGGCTGCAGGTCGCAGCCGACGAGCTTAACAAGGCGGGTGGCATCCTCGGGCAGCAGGTGGAGCTGAAGGTCCTGGACTCCCAGAGCGACCCGACAAAGGCCGTCAGCCTGCTTCAGCAGGAGCTCGCCGGCGGTGACCAGCCCGACCTCGTGTGGGACGGCACGATCAGCGCGGAGACTCTCGCCCTGCTCCCGGTGCTGAGCCAGCGCAAGATCCTCTCGATCGGCGCTACCGGCAACGAGGCGATCAACGACCCCGAGAAGTATCCCTACACCTTCCACTCGTCCGCACACCAGGCGACCGACGGAATGCCGGCGAACGTCGCGGCCATGCAGGAACTCGGCTGCAAGTCCGTCGGCCTGCTGGCACCCAACGACGCGAGTGGTGAGCCGGTACGCGACAACTATCCCGCGGGATTCGAGAGCGCGGGGTTGCCGTTGACCGTCGAGGAGTACGCGACCGGGGACATCGACATGACGGCTCCGCTGGCCCGGTTGGAGTCCGCCGGCGTGGACTGCGTCGTCGCGTTCGCGGCGGGCCCGGCGGCGCCGTACGTGATCAAGAGCCGCGCCAAGTCCGGCTGGGACGCCCCGCTGATGTTGAACGAGGCGATTACCACCGACGTGTACAACCTCGTCAGCCCGGAGGAGCTCGAAGGCGTCTCCATTCACACCTACGCCATCAACGCCTACCGTGAGCCGGCCGCCCGGACCCCCGCCTATACCTCGCTTCAGGCCGGGCTCAAGGCCAAGGGGAATATGGAGGCCGTCCTGCTCAACTACGCGTGGCCGCACGACCTGCTCCAGCTGGTGGCCATGGGCGTCAGGCAGGCAGGCTCCACCGACCCGGACCAGGTCAAGCAGGCGCTGGAGAATCTCGAGCAGCCGGCGGAGCAGGACCGTCCCTACGTCGCTTACACGACGATGGCATGGAGCGCCACCGACCACTTCATCGACGCGGGCGAGAACGACTACGCCGTCGTCAAGTCGGTCACGCCCCTCGAGGACGGGACCTGGAAGTAGTGACAGCGCCGGGAGGTCCGGCCCCGTCATGGTCGGGCCTCCCCCAGCGTCGCGGCACGAGCCAGGTCGGCCACAGCAAGCTCAGCGCGCCGGGGAGACGACGACGGCCGGAAGCGGTATGACCCGGCTCACGTAATGCCCCTCATAACGACGCAACGGAACTTTGAGCAGTTGGAAACATCTGAGGTTGCCATTGAACAGGGAGCGCGCCATGCCCCACATTTCTGTCCTAGGCCCGCTCGCAACGAGGTGGGCGACATGTTGACCATTTGGCATGGTATCTCGACCGGGGCGGTCCTGGCCTTGGTGGCGATCGGGTTCAACATCGTCTACGTCGCGTCGGGGACGCTGAACTTCGCCCAGCCTGAGTTCCTGGTGGCGGGCGCGTTCGTATCGTACCTGACCACCTCGACCCTCAACTGGCCCGTGGTGATGGCGATCCCCATCGGCCTCGCGGTCGGTGCGGTCATCGGAATACTTGAGGAACGGATAGCCATCCGGCCGCTGCGCGCCGGTGGCCACGGTGAGCTGGTCACGACGCTCGGCTGGTCGGTGGTCATGGTCAGCGTCATCCTGCTGATCTGGGGTCCGGACCCACTGGAACTGGAAGGGTTCGGCTCTCGCACCGTCATCGACTTCATCGGTGGCCGGGCCTCGATCAACGAGTTCGTGATCGTGGCGCTCGCCGTCGCGACCGCCATCGGCTTCCACGTCTGGCTGCGAGCCACCCTCGCCGGTCTGGCGAACCTCGCGACGGCAGAGGACAGGGAGGCCGCGACGCTGCGCGGCATCAACGTCAAGCTCCTGTCCACCGTCGCCTTCGCCATGGGCGGAGGGCTGCTCGGGGCGCTGGGCCCCGTCGTCGGCCCGCAGACCTACGCCATCTTCAACCTCGGAGCGCTGCTCGTCATGCACGCCTTCGTTGTCTTGACCATCGGCGGATACGGCAGCAACCTGGGCGTCCTGGTCGGCGCGCTCGCCGTGGGTGTGACGGAGTCCCTGAGCGCCCGGTACCTGGGCGCGTCGTACGCCAACCTGTCCCTGTTCGTCCTGCTGATGGGCGTGCTGCTGCTGCGGCCCCAGGGGCTGTTCGGGATGCGATCGGAGCGAGTGGTATGAGTGTGCTGAAGTCCTCGTTCCAGACCGCCGAGCGGCTACCACTGTGGCTCATCCCGCTCGGTCTGGGCGTGCTGCTGTTGTTCGGCCCGCTGCTGGGGATGAACCAGTCATGGACGCGCCAGTTCATGCTGATCGCGATCTTCACGTTGGTCGTGAGCGGTCTGAACCTGAGCTTCGGCTACGCCGGAGAGCTCTCACTCGGTCAGGTCGCGATCTACGCCGCTGCCGCCTACACCAGCGGCATCATGGCGATCCGAGGGTGGGACCTGGCGCTGGAACTGCTCGCGGGTGTGGTCGTCGCCGCTGTGCTCGGTTTCGTGTCGGGCATACCTGGAGCTCGGCTGGCCGGCTGGGGACTGGCCATGTCGTCGTTCTTCCTGGTGATCATGATTCCGGACGCCGTCAGCCTCTTCAGGGAGTACACCGGCGGCTACTCGGGCCTGGCCGGCATCCCTCCGGCCACCCTGTTCGGAGTCCCGTTGGAACCGGACGCCTTCTACATGGTCGTGATCGCGGTGATGATCTTGTGGCTCGCGGTCATGCGAAACATCGTCAAGTCACGTCACGGCGGAGCCCTTCAGGTGCTGCGCCAGAGCACCGTCCTGGCCTCGTCGCTCGGTATCAACGTCTACCGGACCAAGATGACCGCCTACGTGCTCGGCGCCGTACCTGCGGGGCTCGCGGGCGTGCTGTTCGCCCACGTGGATCTCTACCTCGCGCCCGAGTCCTTCACCTTCCAGCTCTCCATCGCCTTCATCGCGGCCAGTGTCCTTGGCGGGTCGGCCAGCATCTACGGTGCGTTCATCGGCGCCTTCCTGCTGCAGATCGGCCCGATGCAGACGGCCGGGTTCGCCCAGTACGCGCTGGTGGCGTACGGCGCGTTCCTGCTGCTCGGCGGGGTGTTCCTCCCCGGCGGAGCCGCTGGGCTCGCGCGGCAGGTCCTCGGCTTCGCGAAGTCCCGCCTCACCGACCCGGAGCCGACCCGCCGAACAGCCGCCGCCGAAGCGACCATCGACCCCATCCAGGGCAAGGCGCTGGAGGTCGAGGGCGTCGTGAAGGAATTCGGTGGGGTCAAGGCCGTGTCCGGGGTGTCCCTCGCCGCGTTGCCGGGACAGGTCACCGGTCTGATCGGCGGCAACGGATCGGGGAAGACCACGATCTTGAACATCGTCTCCGGCTTCTACCGCGCCGACCACGGCACAGTCTCGCTGGCCGGCAAGGTGATCGGCGCCCAGGCGCCTCACCACGTCGCCCGTCGCGGCGTGGCTCGCACCTTCCAGACACCCGTGATCCCCCGGTCGCTCACCACGCTCGAAGTGCTGGCCACAGCGCGGTACGCCGGCCACTACGCGGGCATAGCGGCCGCGGTCCTCAGACTCCCGCCGTACCGACGGCAGCGGGCGCTCGACCATGAGAAGTCGTTGAACGTCCTGCGGATGCTGGGCATCGAGCACCTGCAGCACGTCGCCGCGGCGTCGTTGCCCCTGGGGAGCCGTCGCATGGTCGAAGTCGCCCGCGCCCTGGTGGCCGAGCCGGCCGTACTGCTCCTGGACGAGCCGGCCTCAGGTCTGGACGAGGGAGAGGTCGAGGACCTTGGCCGCCTGATCCGCCGGGTCGCCGACCTCGGCACGACGGTCCTGCTGGTCGAGCACAACTTCGGGCTGATCTGCGAGGTGTCCGATGTCGTGCACGTGCTGGAGTTCGGTCGCCTGATCGCCTCGGGCACTCCCGACCAGATCCAGCAGAATCCGGTCGTGGTTCGCAGCTACCTGGGCGACGACGTCGAAGCCGTGCTCGAACCGACTGATGCGGCGGCCACCGTTGCTCTCGAAATGGGAGGTCATCATGACTGAGCCCGCGCTGGACCTGAAGGGGATCACCGCCGGCTATGGGGACATCAGGGTCCTGTGGGACGTCTCGCTGTCGGTGTGGGCCGGCGCCTGCACGCTCCTTCTCGGGAGGAACGGCGCCGGCAAGTCGACCGCCCTCCTCACCGCGTCGGGTGTCATCCGGCCCTCATCGGGAGGGGTGCGCTTCCAAGGCGAGGACCTGACCTCGATGCCCGCTCATCGCCGGACCCGGGCTGGTCTGGCCCTCGTGCAGGAGAACAAACGCGTCTTCAAGCGGCGGACCGTCGAGCAGAACCTCGTGCTCGGCGGGTACTCCATGAACAAGAACGACCGCAGACAAGCGATGGAGGAGGCGTACTCCCGGTTCCCGATCCTCGCGGACAAGCGGAAGGCCCTGGCGGGCTCCCTCAGCGGAGGGCAGCAGCAGATGCTGGCCATCGCACAGGCGCTGATGCCCTCCCCGACCGTGCTGATGCTCGACGAGCCGTCGGCAGGACTGGCGCCCTCGATCGTCAAGGAGGTCCTGCACATCGTCGATCGGCTCAAGAGCGAAGGGATCGGGATCCTGCTCGTCGAGCAGCTCGTGGACAAGGCGATGCCGGTGGCCGACCATGTCGTGCTCCTGGATCACGGCCGCGTGACCCTGTCGACGCCGGCCAAGGACATCGAAGATCTTTCGGGACTTCGCGAGGCGTACATGGGACACAGGCGTCCAGAGACCGGCTCGGAGCCGGCCCTGACCGAATGACCGTCTCGGGCCACGCACACACCATCGCCGATTGCCCGACCCGGGCAATCGGCGTCCCCCGCTCGCGTCAGCGCAGGTAGCGGATGTGAACGTCGGCTACGCAGACCGGCCGGTCGCCGCCTTCGACCTCGGCTGTGACGCGGGCCGCGACCTGGAGTCCGCGCGGGACCTCGCTCACCTCGGTGATCGTGGCATGCGTGCGGATCCGGGAACCGGACAGGACGGGGGCGGGGAACCGGACCCGGTCCAGGCCGTAGTTGATGATGCTCGACGCGCCGTCGACCTTGAGCAGTTCGCCCAGGCGGGTGCCGGCCGCGGCCAGCGTGAGGTAGCCATGGGCGATGGTCTGGCCGAACGGGGTGTCCTTCGCGCGGACGGGGTCGAGGTGGATCCACTGGTGGTCCTCGATCGCGTCGGCGAAGGTGTCGATGCGGGACTGATCGACGACCATCCAGTCGCTGTACCCGAGGTCGCGACCGGCGGCGCCGCGCAGCTCGTCGAAGCTGATCGTGACGGTCACGCGATCAGCTCCAGGATCGTCGCGTTGGCCTGCCCGCCGCCTTCGCACATGGTCTGCAGGCCGTAGCGGATGCCGTTGTCGCGCATGTGGTGGACGAGGGTGGTGGCCAGCCGGGCGCCCGACCCGCCCAGCGGGTGCCCCAGCGCGATCGCGCCGCCGTTGGGGTTGAGCAGCTTCTGGTCCGCGCCGATCTCGGCGAGCCAGGCCAGCGTGACGGTGGCGAACGCCTCGTTGACCTCGAACGCGCCGATATCGGCCAGCGCGAGACCGCTGCGCCGCAACGCCTTGTGCGTGGCCGGGATCGGCCCCGTCAGCATGATTCCCGGTTCCGACCCGACCACGACGGCGGTGTGCACCCGCACGATCGGGGTCAGCCCGAGTTCACGCGCCCGCTGCGAGGTCGTGACCAGCAGCGCTGCCGCGCCGTCGCTGATCTGCGAGCTGTTTCCTGCGGTCACTACGCCGTCGGGCCGGAACGCCGGTTTGATCCCGCCGAGCGTCTCGAGCGTGCCCCCGCGGCGGATCCCCTCGTCGGCGTCGACCACCGTGCCGTCAGGAGTCGTGACCGGAATGATCTGGCCGGCGAACAGCCCGCCGTCGGCTGCGGCGGCGGCACGTTCGTGGGACTGCAGCGCGTACGTGTCCACGGCTTCCCGCGTGATCGACCAACGCCGGGCGATCTCCTCCGCGCCCAGCCCCTGGTTCGGGAAGTCCGCCCCGTAGCGGGCGACGTAGCCCAGCCCCAGCGGGGACTGGCCGTCGCTCATGGCCGAACCCATCGGGACCCGCGACATCGACTCCACGCCGCCGGCGACGGCGAGGTCGTAATGCCCGGCGATCACCGAGGCCGCGGCGAAGCTCAGCGCCTGCTGGGATGAGCCGCACTGCCGGTCGACGGTCGTGCCGGGCACCGACTCGGGCCAGCCCGCGCCGAGCACCGCGGTCCGCGCGATGTCGAAGGTCTGCTCGCCGATCTGGCTCACACAGCCCCACACCACGTCATCGACGAGCGCCGGGGCGATCCCCGCGCGGTCGGCCAGGGCGCGGAGCACGGTGGCGGACAGGTCGGCCGGGTGCACGCCGGACAGGCCGCCGTTGCGTTTACCGACGGGCGTACGGACGGCCTCGACGATGACGGCGTCACGCATGAGGGTTTCCTCTCGGGGATTGATGTATGGCGTCGGTCGGCGGGACCGGCGAATCGGGCGTCCTGGCATGCGATCGAAGGACGGCCGCGGTCATGACCCGCGAGCGGCCTGCTGCTGGTCGGCACCCGTCACCGGGGTGCCATTCTGAGCGCGCCGTCCAGCCGCAGCGTCTCGCCGTTGATCATGGGGTTGCCGACGATGAAGGAGACACAGTCGGCGAACTCGACCGGTCGTCCCATCCGGCTGGGGTGCGGCACCTGCGCGGCCAGCGAGCGCTGGGCCTTCTCCGGAAGTCCGAGGAACAGCGGGGTCTCGAACATGCCGGGGGCGATGGAAACGACCCGGATCGCGTGCTCGGCGAGTTCCCGGGCGATTGGCAGCGTCATACCCGCGACGCCGGCTTTCGACGCGCTGTAGGCGGCCTGGCCCACGGTGCCGTCGAAGGCGGCCACCGAGGAGGTGCAGACCACGACGCCGCGGTCGCCGTCGACGGGTTCGTTGCCGATCATGGCCTCGGCGGCGAGCCGGATCACGTTGAAGGTGCCGATCAGGTTGACCGACACCGTTCGGCGGAACCGCTCGAGGTCGGAGGCCTGCCCGGACCGGTCAAGGACCTTGAGCGACTCCGGGACGCCGGCGCAGTTCACCAGGACACGCAGCGGGCCGAGCCCGGTCGCGGCGGCGACCGCCGCGCGCGTGTCGGCCTCGGAGGTGACGTCGGCCGGGGCGAAGACGGCGCCGATCCGCGCCGCGACCGCCTCACCGCCGGAGGCGGGCAGGTCGGCGATGACCACCCGGGCGCCATCGCCCCGCAGGCGTTCTGCGGTGGCCCGGCCGAGACCGGAGGCGCCGCCGGTGACCAGGGCGACGGAATCAGTGATCTTCACATCGACATCCCGCCGTCGACCGGGAGGACGGTCCCGGTGATGTATCCCGCCTGTTCGGAGGCCAGGAAGCCGACCGCGGGCGCGATCTCCGCGGGATCGGCGAAGCGCCCGAGCGGGATCGCGGCGGTGAGCTCGGCGAGCTTGCCCGCCGGAACGCCGGCGACCATCGCGGTGGCGGCGTTGGGGGAGATCGCGTTCACGGTGATGCCGAACCGGGCGACCTCCTTGGCGACGGCCTTGGTGAATCCGATGATCCCGGCCTTGGCGGCCGCGTAGTTGGACTGGCCGATGTTGCCGTGCAGGCCGGTGTAGGAGGTGACGTTGATGATCCGGCCGAAGGCGGCCGCGCGCATGTGCCCCACGACCGCCCGGGTGAGGTGGAAGGTGCCGCCCAGGTGCACGTCCAGGACCTGCTGCCAGTGCGCCGACGACAGCTTCCAGACCACCGCGTCGCGGGTGATGCCGGCGTTGTTCACCGCGATGTCGATGCCGCCGCCCCAGCCCGCGACGTCCTCGACGGCCGCCGCGACCGCGTCCGCGTCCGCCACGTCGACGGCGACCGGAGCGATGGTGTCACCGCGCTCGCCCCAGGCCACCTTGAGCGCGGCGGGGTCGAGGTCGAACGGCGCGACGCGCGCGCCGGCATCCGCGAACAGGGCGGCGATGCCCCGCCCGATGCCCTGGGCCGCGCCGGTGACGATCACGGTACGGCCGGTGAAGTCGAAGGAGATGGTCACGAGCGTCGGGTGTCCTTCCAGGGGATGTCGCGATCGATCCGGGGTTCGCCGGGCAGGCCCAGCACCCTCTCCCCGAGAATGGTGCGCAGCACCTCCGAGGTGCCGCCCTCGATCGAGTTGGCCAGCGAACGCAGATAGGCCTTGCGCACATCGGAACCGCCGTGCACGGCGGTGGTGTCGGGCGTGGTCTCGGTGTAGTCGTCGATCAGCAGGCCGGCGTCCCCGGACAGGTCGACGCACAGCTCGTAGATCGCTTTGTTCAGCTCGGCCATCTGCAGCTTGGCGATCGACCCCTCCGGCCCCGGCTCGCGGCCGATCTGCGCCGCGGCCCGGGCGTTGGTGAGCCGGGCGGCCTCGGCCCGGGTCCACAGCAGCATGAGCCGCTCGGTGGTCGCGGCGTCGACGCGCCCCTCGGCCAGCGCGGTGCGGTAGATCTCGACGGCCTGGGCGATCGGGCCGGCGCCGCGCTCGGCCGTACGGCCGCCGAGCGACACCCGCTCGTTCGCGAGGGTCGTCATCGCGACCCGCCAGCCCTGCCCGACCTCACCGAGCACGTTCGCCACGGGGATCCGCACGTCGGTCAGGTAGACCTCGTTGAACTCGGCCTCGCCGGTCAGCTGGCGCAGCGGGCGGACCTCGACACCGGGTGAGCGCATGTCCAGCAGGAAGTAGGTCAGCCCCTGGTGCTTGGGCACGTCGGGATCGGTGCGGGCCAGCAGGATGCCCCAATCGGAGACGTGCCCGAGCGAGGTCCAGATCTTCTGCCCGTTGACCACGAAGTCGTCACCGTCGCGCACGGCCCGGGTGGCAAGGGCGGCGAGGTCGGAACCCGCGCCCGGCTCGGAGAAAAGCTGGCACCAGATGTGCTCGCCGGAGAAGCAGGGGCGCAGGTGGCGTCGTTTCTGCTCGTCGGTGCCGTGGGCGTGGATCGTGGGCATGGCCATGCCGAGCCCGATGACATTGCGCCCGCTATGGTCCGCGGCTCCGGCCCGGGCGAACCGTTCCTCGACCGCCGGCTGCAGGGACGGGTCGAGTCCCCGCCCGCCGAAACCGGCGGCGAAGTTCACCACCGCGAGCCCGGAGTCGAACCGGGCTTCGCGGAACGCCCGGTCGGCCGCCCGGTCGGCCGGATCGGGAACCGGGTGCGTCCGGAGGAACTCCGAGACGGCCTCCTCCAGCGGCGTGGGTTCGAGAGCCGGTTCAAGGGCGGCGGCTCTCGTGCCAGCCGCTCCGGTGCCGGCGATGTCGACGAGTTCGGCGAGCCGGGCACGGTGGCGGGCAGGAGGGCCGAGCAGCAGCTGGCTGCTCTTGGCCCGCTTGAGATACAGGTGCGCCGAGTGTTCCCAGGTGAATCCGATGCCGCCGTGGATCTGCACGTTGTGCGCCGCGACGCGCTGGTAGGCGTCGGAGGCGATCGCGCGGGCCAGCGCCGCGGCGGCCGGCAGGTTGACCGGGTCGTGCACCGCGGTCCACAGGCCGTGGTAGACCACCGAACGCGCGGACTCCACGTCGATCAGCATGTCCGCGCAGCGGTGCTTGATGGCCTGGAACGAGCCGATCGCCCGGCCGAACTGCACGCGGGTGCCGGCGTAGTCCACCGAGGTCGAGAGCACCCGAGCCGCCCCGCCCAGCTGCTCCGCGGCCAGATACAGGGTGGCGAGGTCGCCGGTGCGGCGGAGCACGCCTTCCGCCCTGCCGAGCAGGCGGGCGGGGACGCGGTGGAACTTAAGCTCAGCGAGCTTGCGGGTGGAATCCAGCGTCGTGAGCGGGGTGCGCCGCAGGCCCGACGCCGTGCCGTCGACGGCGAACAGGCCCACGCCGGCGGCGGTGTCGGCCGCGGCCAGGACGAGATCGGCGGCGGCGCCGTCGATGACGATGCCGGCCGTCCCCGACACCGTCCACCCACCGTCGGTTTCCAGGGCCCTCAACGCACCGCCGCCGGTGCCGGTACCCGGCCAGGCCAGCGTCGCGATCGTGTCGCCCGCGGCGATGCCCGGCAGGTACTCGGCGGCGCCGTCCCCGCCGAACTCGGTCAGCGCGGTCGCGGCCAGGCCCACGGTGGCGAAGAACGGGCCGCAGTAGAGCGCGGCGCCCATCTCCTCGAACACCACCCCGAGTTCGACCGGGCCCGCCCCGCTGCCACCGTGACGTTCGGGGATCGCGATCCCGTGCAGCCCGAGCTCCTCGGCCGCCTTCCGCCAGACCGTGGGATCGACGCCGCTACCGGTCTCCATGAGGCGGCGAACCTCGTCCTCGGGCGACTGCTTGTCCAGGAAGTCGCGGACCACCGCGCGCAAGGCCTCGGCTTCCTCGTCCGGGCTGAAGCTCACCTGTTACCTCCTCATCGCGTCCGGCTGTCGAGCCTGGGCGTTCTACACCGGTCTATCCAGGGGGCGTTACGCCGCCCACCACTCATAACGCGGGCGGTAATATGCCGTGCCGACAGTGATGGCATGCAGCTACATGGACGTCGAGCCCTGGTTACCGGGGCGAGCCGGGGAATCGGCGAAGCCATCGCCCGGCGGCTCGCCGAGGACGGCGCCGAGGTGGTGCTCGTCGCCCGCAGCGAGGGCCCAATCACCGCACTCGCGAAGGAACTGCGGACCTCTGGTGCGCGGGCGGCGGCGATCGCCGCCGACATGGCGGACCGATCGTCGTTGAGCGCGCTGATGGACCGCGTCGAGGACGAGTTCGGTTCCCTGGACATCCTGGTCAACAATGCCGGCGTGCTGCCGACCGCGACCCGGGCCGAGCGCACCGACCAGGACGTCTGGGATCACACCCTCGAGGTCAATCTGTCGGCGCCCTGGTACCTGGCCTGCCGCGCGAAGGGGCTGATGGGTGAGCGCGGCGGTGTGATCGTCAACAACGCCAGCACTGCCGCCTACTATCCTTCGCGCGGGCTGGTCGCCTACAACGTCAGCAAGTCCGCTCTGGTCATGCTCACCCGGGTGCTCGCTCTCGAATGGGCCTCTTCGCAGGTCCGGGTCATCGGCGTGGCGCCGGGCAAGGTCGAGACCGATCTGGTCGGGCCCATCGTTCAATGGGCGCGCAAACGCGATCAGCCGCTCAATCCGCAGGGCCGCCTCGGCACCCCTCGAGAGGTGGCGGATCTCGTCGCGTTCCTGGTGGGAGACCACGCGGCCTACCTCACCGGGGTGACGATCCCCATCGACGGCGGCGAACTGCTGACGGCGGGCTCCGGACTCACGCCTTGACGATCGCGGCGAGCCGGGTGAACTGCTCGATCGCCGCGTCCGCGCCGGGCACCGCCCCGATCGGCTGAAGCACCACGTGGTCGGCCCCGGCGCCGAGGTGTTCCTCGATCCGGGCCCGGATGGCGTCGTCATCGCCCCAGGCGACCAGCGCGTCGACCACGCCGTCACTTCCGTCGTGGTCCAGTTCCTCCGCGGGCATGCCCAGCGAGCGCAGGTTCTCCCGGTAGTTCTCCCTGGCGAGGTAGTGCCCGGTGTGCGTCCGTGCCACCGCCCGGGCGGTCGCCGGGTCGCGTTCCAGCACAACGGCCTGCTCGGGCACCAGGAGCGCGTCCGGGCCGATCGCCGCGCGGGCGCGGCGGGTGTGCTCGACGGGGACGAAATAGCTGTGCACACCGTCGGTTCGCTGCGCGGCGAGCTCGAGCATGCGCGGGCGCAGCGCGGCGAGCACCCGGGTGGGTCCGGGCTCGGGCACCGGGCTGTGCAGGGTGGCCGAGTCCATGGCGTCGAGGTACTCGCGCATCCGGGTGAGTGGCCGGGCGGTGTACTCGTGGCCCCGGCGCCCGACCGCGCCGGCGTGGCTCACTCCCATGCCGAGTACGAACCGGCCAGGGAACGCGTCCGCCAAGGTCCGCCACCCCGCGGCCATCGCGGCGGGATCCCGCGCCCAGATGCTGGCGATCCCGGTACCCACCACGAGCCGGGAGGTCGCGCCGAGCAGGACGGCGGCATGTGAAAGCGCCTCCCGGCTCGCGGCGCCCTCGGCGATCCACAGCGATCCGAAACCGAGGTCTTCCACAGCGCGGGCGACCCGGATCGCCTCGGCGACGGGCAGCCCGTCGAGGCCGAAACTCCAGGCGCCGACCCGGCCGAGGCGATCGGCGGTCAAGCGAGCGACGGATGTCTTCTCAGTGGTCACATCAGCGAGCGTGCTTGCGACGGATTACCGGCAACGTTACGGGCTTGCCGGTTAACGAGGTCGATAACGTCCCCGGGGGCAAGGTGGGCCTCAGCTTTTCCCAGCGCGAGGAGGCGCCATGGTGGACTCGATCGGCCTGATCATCCCGCAGCGAAGCGCGCTGTTTGGCGTCGCCGACCTGCCCGAACTGCTCAGGATGGCTCCGGTGGCCGAGGAGTCCGGCCTGTTCGACACGGTCTGGGTGGGCGACAGCCTCACCTCCAAGGCGCGCGCGGACTCGATCGCGTGCCTCGGAGCGCTCGCCGGGGTGACCAGCCGGATTCGGCTGGCCGTCGGCTGCATGGCGAGCTTCCCCATCCGCGACCCGGCCCTGTTCGCCTACCAGTGGGCCTCACTCGATGAGATCTCGGGCGGCCGGATGTTGCTGGCGGTGTGCAACGGCCTGCAGAAGCGGGGCGGGGCGTCGGAGCTCGAAGGCGCGCATTTCGGCGGAGTGCCCGACAAGCTGCGAGCGGCGCGGCTTGAGGAGAACATCGACCTGGTCCGCCGGCTGTGGACCGGCGACGCGGTGACCTTCCACGGGCGCTTCTCGCAGTACGACGCCATCCGCATCCAGCCCATCCCGGTGCAGCGGCCCTGCCCCATCTGGATCAGCGCGAACCCCCCGGCAGGCCCGGCCGCCGAGCGGGTGATCAAACGGGTGGCCACGAAGGCCGACGGCCTGCTGACGGTTCGCGTGCGGCCGGGCTACATCGCCGACACCAGGGTCCAGCTCGACGAGCAGTTGGTGGCCGCGGGCCGGGACCCGGGCACGTTCCCGGTCGCGGCATACCACAGCGTCAACATCGGACCCGATCGCGAGGCCTGCCTCGACGAGGCACAGCGCTTCTTCGACCAGTACTACGGCGAGGGCATGTTCGACCGTGACGCCGCGGCCGCCATGACGGCGGCGGGCTCACCCGAGCAGTGCGTCGAGCAGCTCCGCGCGGTAATCGCGGAGGGCACTACGCACCTAGCCCTGCGGATCGCGTCGTGGCACCAGCGCGAGCAGCTCGACCTGGTGATCGACAAGGTCCTGCCGGCTCTGGGCGGGTGATCGAGTTGACCGAGATCGATCTCGCGGCGGCCCTGTTGCGGGCGGTGATCGGCGTGACCATGATCGCGCACGGCCACAACCATCTGTTCGGGCCGGGCGGAGTGGCCGGCACGGCGCGCTGGTTCGGCGGGCTTGGCCTGCGGCCGCCCGCGCTGCATGCCTGGACGAGCGGGCTGCTCGAGATGGCCGCCGGGGTCGGCCTGCTGCTCGGCCTGGCGACTCCACTGTGGACTGCCGCCACGGTGGGGGTGGCCACGGTGGCGGGGATCGCGGCCCACCGGCCGAACGGATTCTTCGTGTTCAAGGACGGATACGAATACGTGCTGGTGCTCGCGGTGGCATCGGCCGCGCTCGCCGCGCTCGGTCCCGGCGCGTGGTCGCTCGACCACCTGGTGGGCATCGACTTCGCGGGCGGCTGGCCGGCCCTCGGCGTGCTCGCGGCCGGGGTTTTGGGCGCACTCGGACTACTGGCCGCGTGCTGGCGGCCCTCGGCGTCCGCGGATGGATGAAGGTGGCGGCGTAGCGCGACACGTGCGAGCAGGTCCCCATCCGGTGCTCGGACACCGGATCCGTAGCGTTGGCCATTCGTGACATCCCGGCCGAGCCGGTCGAAGGCGGCGGGCGCGCGGTAACGCGGCCGGTAACCCGCAGCCGGTCACGCTCGCAGCCGAAACACAGACCTGTGGCAATGGCGCGCACATGCGGCGGTTTCGACCGCCCGACCAAAAGGGAGGTAGGAAATGGCACCCGACGGGCTGACCATGACCATCGATGGGACCGCAGTGCGTGGGAGCGCGACCTTCTCGGTCGAGGACCCGGCGACCGGCAAGGTCCTCGCCGTGGCTCCGGATGCCACCTCGGCCCAGCTCGACGACGCCTTCCGGGCGGCCGCCCGTGCGTTGCCGGGGTGGGCCGCCGACGCGGACGGTCGGGAATCCGCCCTGAACGCGGCGGCCGACGCGGTCGTCGCCGCGGCTGACGAGCTGACCGAGCTCGTCACCAGTGAACAGGGCAAGCCGCTCGCCGAGGCGCGGGCGGAGGTGCTCGGCACGGTCGCCGCGTTGCGGCACTTCGCCGGTGTGCGGCTCGAACCGATGGTGTTGCAGGACGGCCCGGAGGCGCGGGTCGTCGTCCGGCGCCGCCCGGTGGGTGTGGTCGCGGCGATCACACCGTGGAACGCGCCGCTGCTGGTCGCCGGCGGGATGAAGATCGCGCCGGCGTTGGCGGCCGGGAACACGGTTGTGCTCAAGCCGTCCCCGTTCACGCCGCTGGCCACGTTGCGCCTCGGTGAGGTGTTGCGCCCGGTGCTGCCCGCAGGTGTGGTCAACGTGCTGAGCGGGGGGGCAACCGACCTGGGCCGGTGGATGACGAGCCACCCGGTGCCACGGCTGATCACCTTCACGGGGTCTCCCCGCACCGGGCGGCTCGTCGCCGAATCGGCGGCACGGGACCTGAAGCGGACCGTGCTGGAACTGGGCGGCAACGACCCGGCCATCGTCCTGGACGATGCCGTCGTGTCCGATGTCGCGGAGGCGCTCTTCTGGGGTGCGTTCGGCAACGCCGGGCAGACCTGTGTGGCGGTCAAGCGGGTATACGTGCCCGAATCGCTGCGCGATGAACTCGTCGCCGCGCTCGCCGCCATCGCGGACACCGTCGTGGTGGGCGACGGCCATGACCCGGCCACCCGGATGGGGCCGCTGACCTACGACGCCCAGCGGTCGATCGTCGGGGAACTGGTGACCGACGCGGTTCGACGCGGCGGGCGGGTGGCCGCCGGCGGCGCGCCCATCGAGGGCCCCGGCTACTTCTACCGGCCGACCATCCTCGATTCGGTCGCCGACGGGTTCCGGATCGTCGACGAGGAGCAGTTCGGCCCCGCCCTGCCGGTCGTCGCCTACCGCGACGTCGAACAGGTGCTGGCCACGGTGAACGCGTCGGAATACGGTCTCGGTAGCTCGGTGTGGAGCGCGGATCCGGCGCGTGGCCGGGTCGTCGCCGATCGGATCGAAGCCGGGACGACGTGGGTCAACACCCACAAGAACGTGCTGTGGCCGGTGCAGCCCATCGCGGGTGTCAAGCAGAGCGGCCTCGGCGCCGAACTGGGCGCCTGGGGCATGGAGAGCTTCACCGAACTGTCCGTCCAGCATGACGTGGGCGGTCCGAGCGCGCGCCCGGTCGGCGTGGTCCCCGTCGCGAAGTGAGCCTGTGCCCGCGGTGCCGGAGAAATCGCGGCACCGCGGGCGCGCCGCGCGCCTCAGAGGCGCAGGGTCTTGAACCCGTCGACGATGGTGACCTGGCCGCTGACCCAGCCGGCCTCGTCGCTGCAGAAGAAGCGCAGCGCGGCGACCAGGTCGGCGGGCTGACCCTCCTTCTTCACCGCCTGTTGGGCCAGCATCGCGGCGCGGGCTTCGGCTGAGACGGTCACCATGGTGGCTTCGGTGTGGATCAGGCCGGGGGCGATCGTGTTGACTGTGATGCCGTGCTTGCCGAGTTCCCGGGCGAATCCTTGTGAGAGGCCGATGAGGGCCAGCTTCGAGACAGAGTACGCGCCGCCGAGTCCCGCATACGCCCCGGTGGAGGTCTGGTTGACGATGCGGCCCCACCCGGCTTCGATCATCAACGGCGCCAACGCCTGCGTCATCAGCAGCGCGCCATCGAGGTTGACCGAGAAGACCTTGCGCCAGTAATCGATGTCGACATCCATTTGAGCGTCCATGCGCATCGAGTGATAGATCGCGGCGTTGTTCACCAAGATGTGCGCCGCACCGAACTCTCTGCGCACCCAGTCACCGAGTTCGGCGGTCGACTCCTTGGCCGCGACATCGACGTGCCTCGCGACCGCCTTGCCGCCCTTGTCGGTGATGAGCTGGACGGTCTCCGCGGCGAGCCGGTCGTCCACATCCGCGATGACCACAGTCGCACCGTCCGACGCCAACGCGGCGGCGTACTCCTGACCGATGCCGCGACCGGCACCTGTGACAACAGCTATTCGTCCGTCGTGTGGCCCTGACATGACTTCTCCTCACCTCGTCGGCTGATCGTGCGAGCATCGGCGGCGTTCCATTACGGTCCGCGTTACCAGTCACGGCCTGGCGGATTACACCCCCGTTAACGGGTTTGATAACGAGTCGGACGAGAGCCTTGCCGCATGTTGGACAAGCTCGTTCTGCTGGACTTCTCCAGCATGGGTCCGGGACCGCGATGCACTCGGCTGCTGGCGGACTACGGTGTGCGGGTGATCAAGGTGCGGCCGCCGGACCGGGGCAACCGGGTCATGGCGGCGCCGTGGTACGCCTACAGCGCGAACCGGGGCATCCCGCAGCTGACCGTCGACCTCAAGCACGACAGCGGTCGCGCGCTCGTCCATCGGCTGCTCGGCACCGCCGACGCGATGGTGGAGAGCTTCCGGCCCGGCGTCGCGGCCCGTCTGGGCATCGGCTACGAAGACGTCCGCCGCACCAACGAGTCCATCGTGTACTGCTCGGTGAGCGGTTACGGCCAGCACGGACCCTATGCGCAATGGCCCGCCCATGACCTCAACTGGCTCGCGCTCGGCGGTTTCCTCGATGCGGGGACGCGTCGCGCCGACGGAGGACCGGCGCTGCCAGGAGGAACGGTCGCCGACGCCGTCGGCGGCTATTCCACCGCCGTGGCCTTGCTCAGCGCTCTGCTGCGCAGGGTGCAGACCGGCGAAGGCGCCCGGCTGGACGTGTCCGTGATGGACAGTGTGCTTCGGGTGATGCAATTCGTCCTCGACGGCCACCTCGCCGGCGAGGAGCATTCGGGGCCGGGCCTGCTGACCGGTGGTTCGGCCTGCTACGACGTGTACCGGACGGCCGATGGCCGATGGCTCAGCGTCGGTGCGATCGAACCCCACTTCTGGGCGGCGCTGTGCCGGGGGCTTGGTCTGGAACACCGGATACCAGATCAGCACCATCCGGGTTCGCAGGAGGAGATCCGCGCTGAGGTGGCCGCGGTGTTCGCCACCCGTACCCGTGCGGAATGGATCACCGAGCTGGGGCCGCACGCCTGCGTCGCCCCGGTCAACTCGCCCGCCGAAGCCCTCGCCGATCCCCACCTGCGCAGCCGCGCGCTCACGATCGAGGTGGAGCACGAAGGCCGCTCGATCCGCCAACTCGCCCCCCGGCTGGCCGTCCCCGATCCCCCGGACCTGAACCAGCAGCCCGTAGGACCGACCAGCACGGCGGACGTCGACGAACTCCTGCGCGGATTCAGCCTGACCGACGAGGAGATCACCGGGCTGCGCGGCAGCGGTGCGTTCGGTTGACCAGCGTTTTCACTGTTGAGCAGAGAGGGTCGACGTGCGACTCGAAACCGTATACGGCGAGGACCGGGCGGAGTGGGGCAAGCCCTTGGCCGGCCTGCGGATCCTGGCCGCCGAGCACATGCTGTCACTGCCGTACGGCACCCAGTTGCTGGCAGTCCTCGGCGCCGAGGTGATCAAGGTGGAACCGCCGGCCGGCGAAGGTGGCCGTGCGGCGCGCCCGATCGTGCCCGAACCTGGCGGCACCACGGTCGGCGGCACCTTCGCCCGGAGCAACCTCAACAAGTCGAGCATCGTGCTCGACCTCAAGAATCCCGAGGGCCGCGCGCTCTTTCTGCGCCTGGCCGGGGAGGTCGACGTCGTCGCCGAGAACATGCGGCCCGGCGTGATGGACCGGCTCGGGCTCGGGTACGCCGACGTCGCCAAGGTCGCCCCGCGCGCGATCTACCTGTCGGTGTCGGGGTTCGGCAACCACACGCCCTCGCCGTACCGTTCATGGCCTGCGTATGCGCCGGTGGTCGAAGCCATGGCCGGGCTGCCCGAGATCGCCCGGGAGCCCGGCGACCCCCCGCGCACCGGGGTCGCCGGAGCGCTCGGTGACCTCTCGGCGGGCCTGTTCGCCGTCATCGGCCTGCTCGCGGCGGTCCGGCATCGGGAGGTGACGGGGCTGGGGCAGCAGGTGGACGTGTCGATGTTCGACGCCATGATCGCGATGAACGACATGTACCCGCAGTTGTGGTCGCTGGGGCTGCCGGCCAGGATGGCCACCGGCCATGGTGTCGGGATCATGACGACGTTCGAGGCGGCCGACGGGTACTTCCTGATGGCGGTGATCCGTGAGCACCAATTGGCCGGCCTCGCGGAGTTGCTCGGCCGGCCGGAGTGGCTCGACGATCCGCGCCTGTCCGATCGTCTGGCCTGGACGGCTCACATCGAGGACATCTTCCGGCCGGCGATCGAAGAGTGGGCGCGGCGGCGCACCAGGCTTCAGGCCGTCGAGGAAATGGCGGCGGCAGGCATTCCGGCCGGGCCGTGCTTCACGATGGACGATCTGGCGGCCGACGAGCACGTGCGCGAGCACAATATGCTTGTCGAGATCCCGACCGGCACCGAGCGGCCCGTGCTCATGCCGGGAAACCCGATCAAGATGTCCCGCGTCAGCGAGGGACCGCTGCATCGCCACCCGGACGTGGGCCAGGACACGGAGCAGGTCCTGACCCGGCTGCTGGGGTTCACTGAACCGGATATCGCCAAGCTCAGGGAATCCGGCGCGCTCGGCTAGGCGCGGTCTCATGCACGGGTTCACGCTGACCACGCCTACTGGGACTGCCCGTGCTGTGCCGGCTTCGCGCGTCCGGGATCCCGGACGCGCCGGATGCGGACGCGGAATTCCTCATCGGCCGCGATCCCGCCTGATGTGAACATGCGACGGCCCCGGACAGATCCAGGAGATCTTTTCCGGGGCCGCTCCACGTTCGACGGGCTCATTCGGTGGAGATGGCTCGCTCTGGGCAGTTGCGTCCGGCGTTCCGGACCTCAGTCAGCCGCCAGCTCGTCCCCGACCGAGGAGGTCAGCACAAGACGAAACCCTCCTCGTCGAAAGCGAAGACATCGGGGCAGGTGGTGTTGCAACGGCCGTGCCTCTGACAGCGGCCGACGTCGACGGTTACCTTCATCTTTGGTCCGCCTTCCCTTGTGGTGGTGGGTGGGGGCCAGTCGCGCTCGGCCCGCTGCGGTTCAGCGGGACGTCGCACGGAGCGGACGGAAGAATCGGCGGATGTCGGCAGCGAGTAGATCGGGTTGCTCGAGCGCCGCGAAATGCCCGCCCCGTGGCATATCCGTCCACTGGCGTACGTCGAGGAACCGCTCGACCCAGCTCCGCACCGGCGGCGAGGTCTCGGCCGGGAACACCGCGCAGCCCGCGGGCACCGGCACCCGCTGATTCCACGGCCGGCGACCGTGCTCGTGATAGAGCCGCATCGACGGGCCGATCGTGTTGGTCACCCAGTAGATCGTGATGATGGTGAGCAGGTCGTCGCGCCCGACCGCGCGATCCACCTCGCCGTGGCAGTCGGTCCACTCCCGGTACTTTTCGGCAATCCAGGCGGCCAGGCCGGCCGGTGAGTCCGACAGCCCGAACGCGGGCGTCTGCGGGCGGGTGGACTGCAAGTGGAGATAGGCGGCGGCGTCCCTGCCGAAGGCTCGGGCGGCCGCCAGCGCCGCGCGGTCGGCGGCGTCCAGGCCGGAGCCGTCGAAGTCGGGTGGCGGGGTGATGAAGCTCGGGAAGTTGAGATGCACGCCGGCGACGTGGTCGGCGTCGCTCACCCCCAGTTGGGCCGAGATCCGCGCTCCCCAGTCACCTCCCTGCGCGCCATAGGTGGAGTAGCCCAGGTTCGCCATCAACGCGGCGAACGCGCGAGCGATGGCGGCAGGGTCACAGCCGGGCTGGTCCGGGATGGCCGACCAGCCGTAGCCGGGAAGCGAGGGTGCGACGACGTGGAAGGCGTCGCGTGGGTCCCCGCCATGTGCGGCCGGGTCGGTCAGCAGCGGAATGATCCGGTGGAACTCCCAGAACGATCCGGGCCACCCGTGCGTCATCAGGAGGGGGAACGCACCCGGTTCCGCCGAGCGGGCGTGCACGAAATGCAGTTCCCGTCCGTCGACCTCGGCCTGGAACTGCGGGAGGGCGTTGATGCGTTCCTCCTGCGCGCGCCAATCGAATCCATCCCGCCAGTACTCCAGCAGCTCACGCAGGTACGCCTCGGATGTCCCGTCCGACCACGGCTCACCCGGAGAGGGCGGCGGAAATCTCGTGGCGGCGATGCGGCGACCCAGCTCCGCCAACGCGTCCTCGGCGACGTGCACCCGGAACGGCTTCATCGGACCAGCCGGAACCGGGGCAGTGTCACGGCTTCGTGGTCGTCGAAGAACACCTCGACGGGCGCCCCGATGCGGACCGCCTCGGTGTCCTCGGGTGGCAGGTCACTGACCATTCGAACTCCCTCGGGCAACTCGACGGTCGCCACCACATAGGGCGTCTGCCCGGCCCACGCCGGATGGAACGGCCGGTGCGTCACGGTGTAGGTGTAGATGGCGCCCTTGCCGCTGACCGGTACCCAGCTCCAGTCGCCGCCGTAGCACTCCGGGCACAACGGTTGGGGGTAGTGCCGGAACCGGCCGCACGCGCAGCGCTGGAGCACCAGCTCGTGACGGCGGGCAGCTTCCCAGAACCCGGCTGTCAGCGGATTGGGTGGCGGCATCGGTCGGCTGCTCATCACTGTCCCTTCTCCAGGACCAGAACGGTGCCGTCGAAGAAGTTCCCCTCGTTGACGACCACGACGGTGGCGCAGTCGGGAACCTGCCGGGCCGGCTCAACGGTTCGGCGGAGCTGGCGGACGCCCTCGATCACATGATTGACGCCGGACACGTGTCCTTCGGAGAGGGCACCGCCGTGCGGGTTCACCGGGAGCGGCCCGCCGAGCCGGATGTTGCCGTCGGCGACGAACGGACCGCCCTCACCGGGTTTGACGACACCGAGGGCCTCCAGCGCGGCGATGACGTACCAGCTGAAACCCTCGTGGATCAGGACGGTGTCGGCCTCGGCCACCGTGATGCCGGCCATGGCGAACGCCCGTGCCGCGGCTACCTGGAGACTCCGTACGACGGCGACGTCGGGCTTCTGGGTGATCGAGGTCGGCGCGCTGCTGTGCGCCTCGCCGACTCCGGCGATCAGCGCGTCGCCACGTCCAAGCGACCGTGCCCGGTCGGCGCTGGTGATCACCAGGGCTCCCGCGCCGTCGGACTCCAGCGAACAGTCCAGCAGCCGGAACGGGGTGGTGATCATCCGTGAGGCCTGGTGGTCGGCCAGCGTCATCGGCTTTCCGTACATGAGGGCCTGCGGATTGAGGTTCGCGTGGGCACGGCAGGTCACCGCGACGTGGCCGAGTTGCTCGCTCGTGGTGCCGTATTCGTGCATATGCCGCTGGGCTGCCTGCGCGAACCACTGGGCGGCACCGACGTTGCCGTAGGGCGCCTCGAACTCGACGAGAGTCGACATGATCGGCTCCATCACGCCACGACCTGCCGAAATCCGCTCTCCCGAGTAGCCGCGCCGCCCCGCCGGCACGAGGACGCACGACGCGACGCCCGCGTCGATGGCCAGGCAGGCGTTCTGGATGGAGGAGATCAGGCTCGCGCCGCCCATATGCGCGGTCGGGGCGAACGCCAGATCGCGCAGGCCGAGATTGAGGATGAAGTCCTCGGCGGTGCGGCCCGCGCTCGCGCTGGGCAGCACGCCGTCGACGTCGGCCGGGGTCAGCCCGGCGTCGGCCAGCGCGGCGAGCGAGGCCTCCAGATGAAGGTCCAAGGTGGACTTGTCGGTGCCCCGCGTATACGGCGTGTTGGCGATTCCCGCGATGGCGCAGGTTCCCGCCCTGCTCATCGGTCGGCTCCCGCGGCCGCGGACAGGCCGGCGATCCGGCCGAACACGAGCGCATTGCCGATCGCGTTGCCCCCACCGAGGTACTGGGGCCCGAGGACGTTGCCGGTCAGCTCGCCGGCGGCGTAGAGGTTCGGCACCGGGTCTCCGTCCACGGCCCGCAACACCCGCGCGTCCGGATCGATGCGCGGCCCGTACCCGGTGAGCGCCACCACGGCCGGCCACAGCCGGACCGCGTAGTAGGGCGCTTGGTCGACGGCGACGAGCCCGGCCGGCTTCTTGAGATACTCAGTGTCCGCCCCGGCCGCGCACGACTCGTTGTAGCGGCGGATCGTCGCGGCCAGCGCCGGTCCCGGCGTGCCGATGGCGGCCGCCAACTCCTCGACGGTGTCGGCTCGCAGCACGTGGCCGTCGGCGACCGCGGGCAGCAAGGTGTCGGCGGTCCATGTTCCCGCGCCCCAGGCGCTGGCCGGATCGGCCTTCGCCGATCGCAGCATCCGGTCGTCGAGGACCACCCAACAGGGCCCGTGCTCCAGGGCGAGCGGGGTCACCACGGCGTAGGGGGCGCTCTCGTCGACGAACCGGCGGCCGTGTCTGCCGACCATGAGCAGCCAGGGTGGCACGAAGGGCTCGATGTCCCGTACGAAACCGGCCGTGAGCAGCAGGTCGCCGTGGTTGACACCGCTGGTCGCGGCGCCCGCGGCGGTGGCCAGTTCGAGGCCGTCGCCCCGGCAGGTCTGCGGCGCGGGAGACCACACCTCGCCCTGTGCGTCCGGGAAATGCCGCCGCACCAGGTCCGAGTTGGCCCCGAACCCCCCGGTGGCCAGCACGACGGAGCGTGCGGTCATCTCGTCACCGCCCGCGCCGATGGTGTACCCGGTCCCCTCGCCGCCGGGCACGAGGCTGTCCACCCGCCGTCTCAGCGCGATGTCCACCCCGTGCGAGCGAACGGCCCGGTGCAGCGCATCGACATAGGCCTGGCCTCCGCCGACGGGCCGGTGACTGCGCGGCACCGGCTCGCGGGTCGCGCGATACAAGCCTTCCGGCGTGAACCGCACCCCGAGGCCGACCAGCCACTCGAAGGTCGGTAACGCCGCGTCGCAGAAACGGCGCGCGATCGCCGGGTCGACGGCCCAGCGATTGAAGGTGAGATAGTGGTCGAAAAAGGCGTCGGCCGTGTCACCGGGGTAACCTGCGGCGGCCTGCACCGGCGTACCGGCGGCCATGTAACTCCCGCCGGCCAGTGTCGTCGCGCCGCCCACCGTGTCGGCGGCCTCGACGATCAGCACGCTCGCTCCGGCGTCCGCGGCGCTCACCGCCGCCGCCAGTCCGGCGCCGCCGGCACCGATGACGGCGACGTCGAAATCCGGTTCCGTGGTCATGCCGACCACCCTGTGCCCGAACCCGTTACGGGGCCCGTCACCCCGGGAGCCAGTCGGACCAGCGCATCCAGCCCGAGCACACCGCCTGGTCGCGCGAGAATCGGGTTGACGTCCAGCTCGACCACCTGGCCGGTCTCGGCGATGCTCGCGAGCTTCAACAGCAGGTCGACCACCGCGTCGCGGTCCGCCGCGGGCGCGCCGCGCCAGCCGTCGAGCAGCGGTGAAATGCGCAGGCCAGCGAGCATCTCCATGGCCCGTTCGCGGGTCAGCGGCAACACCGAGCGGGCGACGTCACGCTGAGCCTCGGCGGTCACCCCGCCCGCGCCGACCAGCACCACCGGGCCCAGGACGGGGTCAGCGGTGATGCCCACCAGCAGTTCGATGCCCCCGCTGACCTGCTCGGCGACGAGGAATCCGGCCGCTCCCCGGTCGCGAAGCAGCTCGGCGGCCGCCCGCACGGCAGCCGCGTCGGCGAGCCCGGTGACGACGAACCCGCGCTCGCTCTTGTGTGCCGCGCCGCGGCCCTTGAGCACGACGGGACAGCCGATGGTCTCCGCCGCCTCGACAGCCTCCTCGACCGTGCCGGCCAAGGCGTGCCGGGCGAACGGAATCCCGTGGCTCTCGAGCCAGCGGGTCGACTCGCTCTCCTCCAGCACCCACCCCTCGCCGCTGGGCACCGCCGGCGAGGGATGCTCCCGGGCCAGCCGGGCGATCTCCTTCAGCCGGGGCGTACGCGCCGGATGGCCGATCAGCGCACGGGCCGCGGCGACGGCATTGCTGACATTGCGGAACACGGGCAGCCCGGCATCCCACAATGCCTGATAACCGGGATGCCGCACGGATGGGCCGCTCCAGATCGGCAGGATCGGCTTGGTCGCCGTAGCCGCGACCTGCAGCACGATCTCGATCATCGCGTCGGTGAGCTGGGGGGCCGACGCCGGGATCGGGCAGAGCATCACGCCGATGTGCTCGTCACGCAGGCACAGCTCCCAGATCCGCCGCCCGGCCTCGCGATCGCCGATCACCACCGCGCCGCCGTTGTCGACCGGGTTGTCGAGGCGGAAGCCCGCAGGGATGACTTCGGCGAGATCCGCCTGCGTCCGCGCGGACAGCGAAGGCATCGACAGGCCGCCGAGCGTGGCCAGATCCGCGACGTGCGCCGCGGTGCCGCCGGAGGCGCTGCAGATCACCACGCCTTCGGCGGTCGGTATCGGACATCGGGCCAGCGCCACCCCGACCTCGACGAGCTGGTCGACGTCGGGCACCCGGACCATGCCGAACTGCTCGAAGAACGCGTCGTAGACTTCGTCGGCGCCGGCGAGGTGGCCCGTGTGGGACTGCGCCATCGAGCTGCCGAGGCTGCTGCGGCCGACCTTCACCAGCACGATCGGGGTGTCGTTCTCGATCGCGGCGATGGCGGCCGAGCGCAGCTTCTCGCCGGAATTGAAACCCTCGATGTAGCCGCAGACGGCCGCGGTCTCCGGGTCGCGCACGAAGAACTCGGCGAAGTCCGCCGCTTCCAGGTCGGCCTCGTTGCCCGTCGGCGCCCAGTAGCTCAGTGCGACCCCCAGTTCCTGGGCCTGCGTCAACGGCCGCCCTTGCACGCCGCTCTGCGACACCACCGCGAGCCGGCGGCCGGGCAGGTCGGCGAGCGGGTCCCAGGCGTTGACGTTGGTGTTCGGACCGACCAGCCGGGCTCCGGCCCGGCGCACAGCCTCGAGCAGGCTGCGCTCCCGGGCGACCCCCTCGGGGGTGCCGAGTTCGGAGAACCCGTTGGAGAAGACCAGATAGAACCCGACCTTCAGCCCGGCGTCGGCCGCCGCGTCGATCACGCCGACCGGGTCGCCGACCTGGACGACCACCACATCGATGGGCCCTTGGAGATCGGTCAGGCTCGCGACGCAGGGAATCCCGAACACGGATTCTCGCTTCGGATTCACCGGGTGAAACGCCGCCCCGACGGCTTTGGCGTGCGTGATCGCCTTCTCCGTCAGCCCGGCCAGACCCGCTCGTGTGTCGTGTGCGCCGACGACCGCGATCGACCGCGGTCGATAAAAACGCTCGATCTCCACAGGCTGTACCTCGGTCATCCGGGCGCTCCTTCCCCGCAAGCCCTTACCTGCGGCCATCGCGAAGCAGCGTGCGCCCGGTCCGATTACCGCGGGCGTTACCCATCGCCCTCGTAATGACGGCGGTAATAGGCCGCGGCGCAGACTCGGCCCCACACGAAAACCGGGATACAGGCCTGGGCTCCGACACGCGTCAGAAGGGATCTGGCATGACCGAAAGCAAAGCCACCTCGCCGACCGGCGGTGAGCTGCCCTGGTTCATCAGCGTCGACGACCACGTCGTCGAACCGCCGAACGTCTGGACGGATCGGCTGCCGCAGAAGTTCATGGACCGGGCACCGCACTACGAGCGCCGCTCGGTCGGCAAGACCCGGTGGAATGCCGGGTCCTTCGTCACAGAAAAGGACGAAAACGGCCCGGAGACCGACGTCTGGGTCTTCGATGAGGTCGTCAAGCCGATCCGCCGCAACATCGCCTCCGTGGGTCTGGCCCGCGAGGAGATGGACCTCAACCCGATCAGCTTCGACGAGATGCGCAGGGGCTGCTTCGATCCGGTGGCGCGGCTGGAGGACATGGACCTCAACCACGTCGAGGCGTCGTTGTGCTTCCCGCAGATGATCCGGTTCTGCGGGCAGGAGTTCAGCGAGACCAAGGATCGTGAACTGGGTCTCGCCTGCATCAAGGCCTACAACGACTGGATGCACGAGGAGTGGTGCGCCACCAACCCGGACCGGCTCATCCCGCTCGGTGTCGTGCCGCTCTGGGACGCCGACCTCGCGGCCACCGAAGTGCGACGCAACGCCGAACGCGGCTTCCACGCCGTGACGTTCAGCGAGAATCCGTGGGTCCTCGGTTTCCCGAGCATCCACTCCGGATTCTGGAACCCGTTCTTCGAGGCCTGCGCCGAGACCGACACGACGATCTGCATGCACATCGGCTCCTCTTCGAAGATGGAGACCGTCTCGCCCGACGCGCCGCCGGCGGTCGGTATCAGCCTGGCCGCCAGCAACGCGATCGCCTCGCTGACGGAGTACCTGTTCTCCGGAATCCTCGCGCGGTGGCCGTCGCTGCAGCTGGGCTACTCGGAAAGCCAGATCGGCTGGATGCCCTACCAGCTCGAACGGGCCGACACCGTGTGGCAGGAGCACCGAGGGTGGAACGGCGTGCTCGCCGAAGCGATGCCCGAGCCGCCGTCCTACTACTACTACCGCCAGGTCTACGGCTGCTTCTTCCGCGATTTCTACGGCGTCAAGAACCTGCACGATGTGGGCGTGGACAACGCCACCTTCGAGGTCGACTACCCGCACACCGACTCCACCTGGCCGCACACCGCGGTGCTGGCCAAGGAGATGTTCGCGGAGCTCAGCGAGGAGGAGATCTACAAGGTCTGCCGGGGCAACGCGATCAAGATGCTGCACCTGGACAAGGACCGCGACCGCTGAGGCAGCGATTGGCCTAGACCACCTGTTCCAAGGGCTGGTTTGGCGAGAACCCCTGGACTTCGGCGATGCCGCATGCTTCGCACACGTGCATCGCCGAGTCCGAAGGCCTGTTCGTGGAATGCGCGAAGGAGAGACATGGGACCGCAGGGACTGGTTTTCGACGTGACCGACGCGGTGGGGACGGGAGAGCGGCTGACCCAGACCGCCTGGCTGTTCACTCCGGCCGGAGCACCGAAAGCGGCCTTGCTGTGCCTGGCCGGCGGCACCTATGACAAGCGCTACTGGCACCTGGAGGTGCCCGGGCATCCCGGCTACAGCTTCGCCGAGCACCTGGCCGCGAACGGCTACCTTGTCGTCGCCCTCGACCATCTCGGGGTCGGCGGCAGCAGCGACCCACGGCACTCGGGCGAGCGGGGAGTGCGGCTGCTCGCCCGCGGAGACGCCGCGGTCGCGGCGCAGCTCGGCGAGCGGCTGCGCGACGGCACGCTGGCATCGGGCCTGCCCGCGCAGGAGCTGCCGCTCGTCGGCGTGGGGCATTCGTTGGGTGCCTGCCTGACCGCGGTCGTACAGGCCGAGGCCCGGCCGTTCGACGCGGTGGTTCTGCTGGGCTACGGCGTGCAGTTCGTCAGCGCCTACGACAAGGACAACAGCGCGGACGACCTGGCCGAGCGCGTCGCCCGAAGCGAGGCGATCTTCCGGCAGGTCAACGGCACCGCGCCGGACGCGACCTCGTGCGTCGTACCGCGGAGCGGCCTGCACCCGATCTTCCACGCACCCGGCGTGCCCGAGGAGGTCGTCGCGGCTGACGACGCCGCCGAATCGCGGGTGTCGGTCCGAGCCGTGTCGGAGGCCATCACGCCCGGCTTCGCCGCGAAGTACGTCCCGGAGATCAAGGTGCCGGTGTTCCTGGGGTTCGGCGCGGTGCGCGACAACTCACCCGACCCGCACGCCGAGCCGGGCAACTACCCCGCCTCCCGCGACGTGACCCTTTACGTCGTGACAAGGTCCGGGCACTGCCACAACCTGGCCGACGACCGCGCCACGCTGTGGGACCGGATCGCCGCCTGGATCCCCGCCGCCGTGGCCATGTCCGGGGACGCGATAGTGGGCTGAGGGGTCAGGTGAGGACATCCTCGGCCGCGCCGAGCAGCTCCGGCAGCGGCCGGGATCGGTAAGACCGAGTGGTCGAGGCCGACGAGGCCGACGAGGCCACGGCCCACGGGCCGGCCGCGTTCACCCCTCCTGGACGCCGGGGTGAACGCGGCCGGCTCACCAGTCGACCGCGATGTACTTGGTCTCGGTGAACTCGAGCAGCCCGTCGTGCGCGCCCTCACGGCCGAGACCACTCTGCTTGACTCCCCCGAACGGAGCCGCCGGGTCGGATACGAGGCCGCGGTTGATCGCGACCATGCCGCTCTCCAGGCGCCCCGCGACGCGCAGTCCCCGGCTCAGGTCCCCGGTGTAGACGTAGGCCGACAGGCCGAACTCGGTGGAGTTGGCCGCCTCGACGGCCGCGTCCTCGGAGGTGAATGCCTGGAAACCGACCACCGGCCCGAAGATCTCCTCCGAGGCCAGGGCCGAGGTCGGTGCCACGTCGGTCAGCACGGTGGGCAGGTAGAACGACCCGGGGCCGTCGGGTGCGACCGCTCCGGTCAGCACCCGAGCGCCGGCACTGATGGCCTGGTCGACCAGATCGGACACCCTCGCGACGGCTGCCGCGTTGATCAGCGGGCCGCACTCGGTGTCCTCGGCCGTGCCGGGACCGACCCGCAGCGCACCCATCCGGGCCGCGAGCCGTTCGGCGAACTCGGTCAGCACCGGCTGTTCCACGTAGATCCGGTTCGCGGCGGTGCAGGCCTGCCCGCCGTTGCGCATCTTCGCGATCATCAGGCCGTCGACAGCGGCATCGAGGTCGGCATCGGCGAACACCAGGAACGGCGCGTTGCCGCCCAGTTCCATCGAGCATTTCAGCACCTGGTCGGCCGACTCGTGGAGCAGCCGCCTGCCCACCTCCGTCGAGCCGGTGAAGGACAGCGCGCGCACCCGAGGATCGTGCAGCATCGCGGCCACAGCGGGCCCCGAGCGCCGGGTGGTGAGCACCGTGACCACGCCGTCGGGCACCCCGGCTTCGCGGCAGATCTCGGCGATCGCGAAGGCTGTCAGCGGGGTCTCGGTTGCGGGTTTGAGCACCATGGTGCAGCCCGCCGCGAGCGCGGGGGCGATCTTGCGGGTGGCCATCGCGGCCGGGAAGTTCCACGGCGTGACGAGCACCGCCACACCGATCGGCTCCTGCTGGGTGAGGATGTGGTTGGCGCCTGAGGGAGAGCGGCCCAGCGTACCGGTGGCCCGGACGGCCTCTTCGGAATACCAGCGGAAGAACTCCGCCGCGTAGCCCACTTCACCCCGGGAGTCCGCCAGTGGCTTGCCGTTCTCGGTGGAGATCAGCACAGCGATCGCTTCGGCGCGTTCGGACATGAGGTCGTAGCAGCGCCGCAGCACCTCGGCCCGCCGCCGCGGCGCCCACGTACGCCACGCCGCGAAGGCCGCCGAGGCCGCGTCCACCGCACGCAGCGCGTCGTCCTCGGTCGCGTCCGGCACCGACGCCACGAAGTCACCGGTTGACGGGTCGTACACCGGGATCGGATCCGCTCCGGTGGAGCGCTCACCGATCAGGCTCAGCGTCTCGGTGCTCACGCGTCCGCCGCCGATGGTTCGGGGGCCCCGCTCGCGGCCGCCCCGGCCGCGGTGCCGCCACCCCGCCCTGTTCCCACGGCAGCCTGCTTGTCCAGCGAATCCATCGGTGGCCGCACGGGGAAACCGGCCGCCCATGCGTTCACCGTGGTCGGCCCAGCCTTGATCAACCGGCCCGGGTAACTCTCGTCGGCGATCGCATCGTGGCCGTTGCAGTACTCGACGCCGATGCCCTCGACCACGTCGCGCAGGTAAACCGAGACGGAGTTGGACGCCACATGCTTGACCACGTCACCGGCGAGGGTGTCGGTGACCACGCCGTGGGCGCGGAACGCCAGCACGTCATCCATCTCGTCGACGAGCATCGCGATGTGGTCCAGCTTGCCGGCCTCGCCCCGGGCGAGTGCGAGCGAGTGGTGGTACTGGTTTCCGCATCGCAGGAAGGTGATGACCTCCTCGATGCGGTCGGAGACCAGCATGCCGAGCGCGTCGGTGTAGAACTGCCGCGCCTTCGCGACGTCAGTCACGAAGATCACCGCGTGCAGCAGGCACGCGATGCCGCGCGCCGGGGCGGGCGACGCCGGCAGGCTCAGCATCTGCTCGTAGACCTCGTATTCGAAACCGTCCGGCGCGGTGAAACGCAGCGCCCCGGTGACCCGGTTGTGTACGAAGTCCTCGACCCGCTGGTACGCCACCCCGAGCCGGTCCAGCCTGCGCGCCACCTCGTCGATCGCGGCGGCGTCCACGGCCCGGTAGCCCAGCCGGATCAGACCGGGTTCCGCGCGCTGCTCCAGGCGCACCCAGTGGTGGCGCTTGTCGCCGCTGAGGAACACCACGCCGTCGCCCCGCTCGGTTACCTCCAACTGGCAGACGTTGCGGAAGAACTCGACCGCATGGTCGAGATCGCGGACGCCGTAGGCCGCGTAGCCCATCTCCTGAATCAGACTCATGTGCCGAACTTCCTCCTCATTTGTTGAAGCAGAATGGCGGCCGACCGGTTACCGGCCTCGTTACCGCACGCTCACGGGCCTTCGACCGGCTTGGCCCGCCAGTACCGCGCGAGCGAACCGGCGTCGACCGGCAGATCAATACCGGTGATCATGCGAGCGGCGTCCGAGCACAGGAACACCGCTGCGCGGCCGTAGTCCGACGGCGACGGCAGTGCCCCCAGCGGCAGTTGCCTCTCGGCCAGCGCCAGCGCCGCACGGGTCGCCTCGTCCGGACCCGGCACGCCCCACCGCTGCGCACGAGCCATGGCCTCGGCCGGGTCGGTCGCGGTCGGGGTGAGGCTGTTGACCCGGATTCCGTGCGGCGCGAGTTCGGTCGCGGCCGATCGCGTCATGTTGAGCAGGCCGCCCTTGGCCGTCGCGTAGCCGATGTTCCCCGGCTCGCCCTGGTGTCCCGCAGTCGAGATGAGGTTCACGATCGCGCCGCTGCGGCCGTCGGCGACCAGCCTCTTCGCGATGAGTGAGGAGAACAGGAACGCGCTGTCGAGCATGACCGCCAGTTGCCGCCGCCACTGGGTGAACTCCATCTCGAGCAGCCCCTTGACCGCATAGACGACGGCACCGTTGACGAGCAGGTCGATCGGGCCGAGGGACTCGGTCACCTCGTCGACGGCACGGGTCACCGCCGCCGGATCGGTGGCATCGCAGCCGACGGCATGGGCGGCACCGCCCCCCTCGGCGATGTCCTTGGCCGTCAGCGCGGCCAGGTGCGGATCGCGGTCCACGCAGCCCACGCGGGCGCCGGCCCGGGCGAGCTCGATGGCGATGCCGGCGCCGATGTTGGGGCTGGTGCCCACCATCAACGCCGTCCGGCCGCTGAGTACTCCTTCGATGATCATGCTGGAAACTCCTCAGAACGCCTTGGGTTCGGCCAGTTCAGGCACAACGAGTCCGACGCCGCGAGCGCTGGCGCTCCGGTACAGGGCAAGCGCGCCGATCAGGTCCTGCGCCGCCGTGCCCACGGACTTGAACAGGGTGATCTGTCCCGGATCGGTACGCGCGAGGCGTCCGGCCAGCACGTCGTCGAGAATGCCGTGCGGTTCCCAGCCCGGGTGCTCGGCGATCAAGGCCACGACGTCCCCCGACTCGGCCCCGACCTGTGCCGGCGCGGCATCGAAAACCACCACTTCCGGGCGCAGGAAGGTGTTCTCGTCGATCTCCCGCAGGAACGTCGCCGTCGATCCGATCGACACGACATGTTGCCCGGCCGTGAGCCATTCACCGCGGAAGGCGACATCCCCGCCGCGGCCGGTGTTGGTGGCCACCACCACCACATCGGTTCCGGCGACCGCCTGCTCCGGCGTATCGACCGGCTCGATCGCGATTCCGAACCTCGCCGACATCCGCCGGGCGAAATCGGACCGCCGCGCCGGGTTCCTGCTGTAGACCCGCACCGTCTCGATCGGGCGAACCGCGCAGACCGCCGCCAAATTCGTCTCGGCTTCCATGCCCGATCCGATCAGCCCGACCGTACGCGCGTCCGGGCTGGCCAGATACCGGGTCGCGACGCCGCTGGTCGCGCCGGTCCGCAGAGCCGTGAGGTAGGCGGCGTCGACCACCGCGAGCACCTCGCCGCCATCGATCGCCGAGACCATGACCGAATACCGGACCCCCTCGGACAGGGTGCCGTAGAAGAACTTCAGGCCGAGCACCCCGGAGGCCGGAAGGATCGCCGGCATCACACGGAACAACGTCAAGCCCAGCGCGAGGTTCATGCGCTCCGGCAAGATCGCGCCAGGCCCGGTCGCCTCCTCCCGGAGGCCGTGTTCGAGCGCATCGACAAGGGTGGGCATGTCCGCGAGGCCGCGGACATCCTTGTCGCTCAGGATCAAGGTCACAAATTCCCCTTGCGCGGGTGGACTGGAAGGACATACCAAGGCTCGGACCCGCTCGTTATCCGCTCCGTTAACGACGGTCGCCCGGCCAGCGGTGTCGGATCCTTGCATTACTTGCGCAAATGACTAAGATTCGGACAGTCGGGTGCAAATGGGCACCACAACTCGCTCAGAGAGGAGTAGGGCCCTGGTGACCAGCGACGACGCCTCCGACGGCAGACCTCAGGGACCGGGCACTGTGGCGGCCAAGCAACCCGGGCTGCTCCCCCACCGCCTGCGCCAGCCCGGGATGCCCCGTGAGGTGCTGCGGCGCGCCCGACTCGACCATCTGTTCGACGAGCTGTTCGCTGAATGCAACGTGCTGCTCGTGTCGGCGGCACCGGGATCGGGCAAGACCGTTCAGGCACAGCTGTACGGCGCGCTGACCCCCCTGCCGATCTCCTGGATCACCCTGGACAGCTCGCACAGCTCGCCACGCCGACTGCTGTCCGGGCTCGAAGAGGCGCTGATGACGCCGCGCGGTTCCGGGCAGGAAAGCGGGCGCCACACGGCCTTCCATCTGGAAACGACACTGGAAGAGGCGGCGTCGCTCATCGCCGGTTCGGTGCCGCCGGAGCCCGTGCTGCTGGTCATCGACGAATGCGAACACCTCGAGTACTCCGAGGACGCGCAGTCGGCGCTGGGAACCTTTCTGGAGTACTGCCCCGAACCCCTGCGGATCCTGTTGCTCAGCCGGACCGATCTCACCGGCCCGCTTCGGCATCGGATGCTCGACGGCCGGATCCGGCTGGTGACCGACACTCAGCTTCGGCTGACGTCCAAGGAGAACGAGCACCTGGGCGAGCTGCTCGGAGGGCCGCCGGAACAACGGGCACGTGTCCACGAGGCGACCGGCGGCTGGACCGCGGGCGCGGCGTTCAGCTACCGCTACGGCCTCCACGAGCAGCGCCTGTCGCACGACCTGCCGTCGGTGATCATGAACGACGTGCTGTCCGAGCTGACACCCGCCGAACAGCAGTTCCTGCTGGACAGCTCGGTGCCCGACGTACTCACCCGGCAGACGGCGGCGGCGCTGTGCGGCGACGACGCGCATGCGCTCTGGGACACGCTCCGCACGCTGCACCTGCCGGCCACCACGATGACCGAGACCACGGTCGTCTATCACTCGTTGTTCCGCTCGTTCCTGCACCGCCAGCTGCTCGCCCGCGACCCGCAGCGGCGAGTCGAGCTGGTGCGACGGTACGCCCGCTTCCTGCTCGCCCACCGGCACGCCGAAGAGGCGACCGAGCTGTACCTGTCCATCGACGAGCTCGGTCAGGCACAGACGACCGCCGAGATGGCCGCGGCGGCCCTGTGCGATCGCTCCGACTGGGACACCTTCCTGCGCTGGGCGAACCGGCTCGGTCGCGAGCGGCTGCACAGCAGCCCCCAGCTGCTCGCCGCGCTGATCCGGTCGCTGTTCGGCCAGCGCTGCTTTCAGGAGACGATCGAGCTGATCCGCAACCTCGACCGCAACGGCCTGCTGCGGGCGGCGATGGAGGCCGACCACGCCCTGCTGGCCACCGCGGCGTGGGCGCTACAGTCCGACCCCGCTGAAGCCCGCCGGCTGCTCGACCGCTATCAGGGCGACTACCGGGCCGACGTCATGCGTTTCATGCTTTCGGTGTGCACCGACCTCACTCCCGCCATGCCGCCGCTCGGATCCGACTGGGGCGACGTGGAGCGGATCATGAGTTGGGGTCTGCTGCTGCAGGGCAGGGTCGCCGAACTCCGCGCGCTCATCCCGGCCGATCCCAAAGCTCCCGTGGTCAACCCCAATGTGATTCTGGCGTCGATCTTCGCCGGCAAGGTCGAAGAGGCGCAGGGTCTGTGGAACCGCGTCCCGGAAGAGATCCGGGAACGCCCGCAGTCACACTTCATCGAGGCCCTGCTGCTGCTGAGTGAGGGTGAGCGGGAGCTCGCGCTGTCGGCGATCAGGGTCGCGCTCACCGACAGCCGCAAGACCACCTTCTTCCTGTTCCCCGCCTACGAGCTGTTGTCCGGCTACATCCTGCTCCAACTCGGCCGGCGGGAGGATGCGGTCGCCGCGCTCCAGGACGGCATCGAGCGCACCGCGACCACGGGTCAGACGGCGCTGCTGGAGTGGGGTCAGACATACCTCGGGCTCGCGCTGCTCGTCGACGACCGTGCCGAAACCGCGCGACCGTTGCTGAACGAGTGCGTGCGGTCGATGAACAAGGCACATCGGCGGCTCTACCTGCCGTTCGCGGCCGCATGCCTGTCCGAAGCCGAAGCACGCTGCGGCGACCTTGACGCCGCGCACGAGGCCGCCGACCTCGCCTACCACACGGCGGCCCTGATGGGCAGCTTCACCACCTTACTGCCTGCCCTTCGGGCATTCCCGGACATCGCCAAGCGGGAGGACGCCCGCGACCCGATCGGCATGCGCTGGCGGAGGCTCGTCATCGCCCCGTCGGCCCGGCCGCTCCGCCTGCCCACCGCGGTGGGCAACGTCCGGCTGGGGCTGCAACCGTTCGGACCGGAACGCGACATCTGGATCAACGGCGTGCCCCAGAAGATCGGCCGCATGAAGATCATCGAGCTGATGGCGCTGCTGGTTCTGCATCCCAATGGGATCGACCGCACCCGATTGCAGAGCGTCCTGTTCCCGGACGTCCCTCTGCGCAACGGCGGCAACCACTTCCGCCAGATCTCGTTCCAGTTCCGGCGGATCACGGGGCTGTCGCTGGACCGGCGCAACGGGAACCTGGTGGGCCTGCCGACCGACACCGTCGTCGACGCTGCGGACGTGCGGTTCGAGGACCTTCTGCGGACCGCCAGCTGGGCGAGCGGCGACGGGCGAGTTCTCCGGCTTCGCGCCGCCCTTGAGATCGTCCAGGGCCCCTATTTGGGTGGCAGCAACCTGAGCTGGGCCGAGGAGCGACGCCATCACCTCGACGTCGTTCAAGAGGAGGCGCGCCTGGAACTGGCCCGGCTGCTGGTCGAGCTCGGCCAACCCGAGCAGGCCCGCGAGGAGTGCGAACAGCTGCTGGCGCTCAACCGGTACAGCGACCCGGGATACCGGCTGCTCGTCCAGATCGAGCATACGATCGGCAGCGAGAGCTCCGTCCTGGCCGCCTATCGCCGGGCGGTGGCCGCGTTGCAGGAGCTCGGCCTTGGACCCGGCGACGCCCGCCGGCTGCTCGAGGCCAAACCCGCCGCACCCCGACGCGAGATCCGACCCCAACCCGGTGCGCGCGCCGTTAGAACCAACGGAACCTGACTCGCGATAATGACGCCGGTAATGTCCGGAGAGCCACGATGCTGGGGTGAATCAAGGACCACTGTCCGGCATCCGGGTGATCGAGGCCGGCCGCTTCGCCTCCGCACCGTCCTGCGCGACCATTCTCGCCGACTGGGGCGCCGAGGTGATCAAGCTTGAGCCGCCGCACGGTGACCCGGCACGAGGGCCAGGTTCGCTCCCCGGCACTAATGGCGCCGCCGGGGTCAATCCGCGATTCGACGTGCACAACCGGACACGCCGCAGTGTCGCGCTCGACCTGACCACCCTGGCAGGCCAAACCGTGGCGCGACGGCTGATCGGGACCGCGGACGTCTTCGTCACCAACATGCGTCCGGTCGCGCTGACACGGTTGGGCCTGGACAGCGCGACGCTTCGCGCCGCGGACCCGCGACTGATCTACGCACAGGTCACCGGCTACGGGCAGGGCGACGCCCAAGATCGGCGCAGCTACGACCACGGCGCGTTCTGGTCGTATTCCGGCATGGCCGCTCTGTTCCGTGACAGCGCGGGTACGCCACCCCAACCCGCCGGCGGCATGGGCGACCGGGCCACCGGCTCGGCGCTCGCCGGGGCGGTCTGCGCCGCCCTGTTCGCGCGGCAGCGCACCGGGCATGGTGACCACGTCTCGGTTTCCCTGCTCCGCACCGCGATGTGGCTGATGGCCTCTGATGTCGCGGACGCGCTGCGTGACCCGGGTGTGCCGCGCAGCATCGACCGCCTCACCGCGCCGATCCCCACCGTCAACTGCTTCCGATGCCGCGACGGCCGCTGGCTCTGGCTGCAGTCGATGCTCCCGGAACGGGACTGGGATGTTCTGCTGACGGCGCTGGACGCGCGCTGGCTCGACGACGACCCGCGCTTTCGTGGAGGCGATCCCAGGTTGCTCGCCGAGTCCGGCGCCGCCCTGGTCGAGACGCTCGACGAGATCTTCCGCCAGCGCCCGCGCGACGAATGGTGCCGGCGTCTTTCCGCGGCCGGCCTTACCGTGGCCCCGGTACAGGATCTGGCCGATGCCGTGCGCGACCCGGTCGTCCTCGGCAGCGGCGCGGTCCGGCAGGTCCGGTACGCGGGAGGGCACTACGCCACGGTCGATTCACCCTGTACCTTCGCCGGCGCCCCGTCGGCCCCCGGGTACCCGGCCCCCGCGGTCGGTGCGCACACCGAGGAGGTTGTCGCCGCACTGGGCTTCACCGGCACCGAACTGGCTGAACTGCGGGCCGGCGGCGCGTGTGGCGCCGCGCCGCTTCCGGGCTGACCGTTTCTGGTTCCGCGATTTCGCCGACGTCGTTACCGGCGTCATTACGACTACGTGCGCCGATCGGTCACCGAGAGGCACCCTCGACCGGAAATCCCGAGACGAGGCGGAGCACGAGAGAAAGGGGGCACCGTGCCGGGCTTGACCGCCGTCGACGACGGCCCACACATCCCGCCGGCGGGCAAAGGTCCTGCCTGGCAGGAGAGCTGGTCACTGGATTGGTACGACCCCGAGTCCGGCGCCGCGGGCGCGTACCGCCTCCGGACGGACTGGGCACGGAGAACCGCGGAGGTCCGTACGTGGACGGCCATCGGGGCCGAGGTGGCCAAGGACGTTCAGACCATCGTCCGGCCCGGCGACACGCCGGGGGGCGGCCACGTGGGCACCCTGCGGTTCGGAGACCTGCTGGTGCGCACGGTCATGCCATTGCGCTCGTATGTCGTGGCGGCCGGGCGCCCAGGTTCCGAAGTCCAGTACACCGCCTTCACCGAACCTTTCCGGTTCTCGATGAGCGGGCAACGCGCCGACCCCGGCGGCGAGTACTACGAGTCGTTCGGGAGGGTCACCGGGACGGTCCAGGCCGGCGGCCGGGCACTGGAACTGTCGACGTACGCTTTCTACCGGCACATCTGGGGCGTGCCGGCCACAGACACGCATCCGGTGCAGTCAGTGCGCGGCGTGTTCGGCGAGGACCTGTTCTTCTCGATCGTCGAATACCGGACTCCCACCGGCCGCGCCCCGCTGGGCTACCTGTTCGAGGGCGGGGAGTTCCACGGCGTGGAGAAGGTCCGATTCCGCACCGAGACCGACGACGGGGGGACGCCGCGCGGATGTGACCTGCTGATCGCGACCGCGGACCGGCGGGACTTCCGGATCCCGGGCGTGGTGGCCGTGAGCACCGGCGACGGGCCCGGCTTCGCCACCTTCGATCTCGGCCGCCGCCGCGGCGGCGGCATCCTCGAAGTGCATGACCATCGCGGTTGAGCCATCTTCACCGAATGTGCCCCATCGAGCGTGCGGCGGCCCCGGAAAGATCTCCTGGATCTGTCCGGGTCCGTCGCGTGTTCACATCAGGCGGGATTGCGACCGATGAAGAATTCCGCGTCCGCCTCCGGCGCGTCCAGGATCCCGGCGGCGGCGGCGCCGGCGCGGTAGCCGTTCATCTGCGCCGCCACGAGCCGCTGGGTGGGCATCCGCAGGGGGCCGCCGTTGAAGCCGGTCAGCCACGCCTGGTACTTCCAGGCCATGCGGTGCACGCTGTTCGTGCCCGCGACCCCGATCCGCTCGTTCGCCCGCCGGGCCGGGTCGACCTTCCAGTACAGCTCCATCGCCTCGGCGTGACGGCCCTGCTGGCACAGTGACAACATCCGCGGCACCGCGCCGCCGAGGCACTCGGTGTTCGAGGTCGCGATGAGCTGCAATGGCAGGATGGTGGCCAGCGGGATGGCCTGCTGCTCCAACGGCATCGTGACGACCACCCGGTCGCCGAGGGCGTTCCATGCCTCGGTGAACCCGGCGATGGCGGGCATGCCGCCCTCGGCCTTGATGGCGGCCACGTTCGGAATGTTGTCGACCATCTCGGTGAGCATCTCGATCGGGATGGACGCCGGGTGCAGGCGCTCGAAACCCCACAGCGGCACCGGGAACAGCAGCACCGCCATGTCGGTCTCCGCGCAGAAGGCCTCGGTGTAGTCGTAGATCTCGCGCAGCGAGGCCGGGTAGAAGCTGGGCGGGTAGGACAGCAGAACCATGTCGGTGCCGGCCTCCTGGCACCGCTTCGCCATCTCGATGTTCTCCGCGAGTGTGTTGAAGCTCGCCTGGAAAAGCAGCACCAGGTCGTCGCCCGCCTCGTCGGCGGCCCATTCGACCATCTGCACGTACTCGTCCGGGGTCGTCGCGGTCTCGGCCACGACCAGTGCGCCCTTGAAGCCGAGCTCGATCTCCCGGCGGACGTCGTGCCGGATCGCCGCCTCGTTCAGTCCCCGCAGGTCGCTGGTGAAGGAGGGGATGATCACATTGCACACCCCCCGCATCTCGGCGCGGGCCCATTCGCGAGCCTCCAGGCGTCCGAAACGGGCCATCGCCCACCGTCCTTTCCCCCGCGCGTCGGCGCGGCGGTACCCCGGCGGCCCGGATGACCGCCTCGATGACTTCAGGCTCGCGCGACGCGATTACCACGCGCGTTACCGGTTCACGCCCGGGGCCGGGTGCTCCCCCGCCGCCTTGAGCCTTTCCTGGACGTGCTCGCGGAGCCGGAACTTCTGGACCTTGCCGGACTGGGTCTTCGGCAACTCCGCGACGATCTCGAGCCGTTCCGGCAGCTTCTGCTTGGCCAGTTGCTTGCCCAGCAGAAACGCGACCAGCTCGTCGAGAGTCGGCGTCGCGCCCGGCACGGGGACGACGAACGCACAGGCCCGTTCGACCATCACCGGATCAGGCATCGCGACAATCGCGACCTCCCGCACCGCCGGGTGCTCGAACAGCAGGTTCTCGACCTCGATGACGCTGATGTTCTCCCCGCCGCGCAGCACGATGTCCTTCTTGCGCCCGCGGATCGCGATGTATCCCCCGGCGTCGGCCGCCGCGAGGTCTCCGGTACGGAACCAGCCGTCAGCGGTAAAGGCACCGTCGTTGTCGGCATCGCGCAGGTAGTGCGGAAAAAGCTCGGGTCCACGTACGAGCAGCTCGCCGACCTCGCCGACCGGGACATCCTTATCGGCCTCATCGACGATGCGGAACTCGGCGGGCGCGATGGCCCTCCCATCGGTCTCGGCGCGCCTGTCCTCGGGTGCGTGCGGCGGCGAGGTGGACAAGGTCGGAAACTCGGTCGAGCCGTACACCCGGGTCGCGGTGCAACCGAGCAGGTCGCCGGCTTGCCGGATCAGTGCCGGTGGCACATCGGCACCCCCGCACGCGAACACGCGCAGCGAGGTCACGTCGAACGACGCGAGCTCGGGATGGTGGACGAGTCCGTGCAGAAACGGCGTGGCCGCGACGGTGAACGAGCAGCCCTCCGTCTCGATCAGCCGCAGCGCCGCTGTGGGCTCCCAGATGTCCTGCAGCACGACCCGCGTACCGAGCATGGCCGGCAGCTGGAGGCCGTAGAGCAGCCCGGTGATGTGGGTGATCGGTGAGGGCATGAACACCACGTCGTCCGCGCCGAGGTCATAGACCTCGATGATGCTGCGATTCTCGTAGTCGAGTGTGTTGTGGGTGTGCAGCACGCCCTTCGGGTCCGCGGTCGTGCCGGAGGTGAACATGAGCAGGATCGCGTCGTCCGCGCCGCGGGTGACCGGTGGGAGGCTGCCGGGGTCACCGCCGAGCAGGTCCTCGAACGGCAGCGCCGCCTCGTCCGTGGACCGGGCGACGACGACATGCCGCAGGTCCGGCAGTTGCGGGCGCAGCTGCGCGACCATGTCCGGGTAGTCGAAGCCCCGGAAGGTCCCGGGCACCACGACGACCCGGCTTTCCGCCTGCGCCAGGATGTAGCGGACCTCGCGCTGGCGGTAAATCGGGATGATCGGGTTGCTGACCGCACCCAGCCGGAGCACCGCATGGTGCAGCACGACGGCCTCGTACCAGTTCGGCAGCTGCCAGGAGACGACCTCGCCGCGCCGCACGCCGAGTTCCGCCAGGCCCGCCGCCACCGCCTGCACCGAGTGCTCGAGCTCGCGATAGGTCAGGGTCCTCGCCCCGTCCACCACCGCCACCGTGTCGGGCCGGACGCGGGCGGCCTCAGCGACGAAGCCGTCGACGAACCGATCCCGCCAGTGACCGGCGCGCCGGTGGCGGTCGCGCCGGTCAGCGGGGATGCGGAGCCGGATCACCTACGAGAACTCCTGGATGCGGCTGCCGATGGTGGGCAGCTCCGCCAGATGTGTGGAGAACCACGAGCCCGCCGCCCGAGCCGCGAGATCCAGCGCGGTCAGGTTGCTGTACAGCGTCATGTGACTGGTGCCGGGCAGCACGACCAGCTTCTTGTCCGCGGTCGGAAGCGAGTCGAAGACCGCGGTCTCCAGGTCCCACAGCGTGATGTCGTCGCTGTGCGCCACGATCATCATTACCGGCTTGTTGACCAGCCGCCTGGCGTACGGCGTGACGTCGTACTCCATGAGCTTTTCCACCGACTCGATGGTGTTGCGGTGCTCGTGGCTGGGCGCCTGGGTGGCCTTCAGCTCCTCGAAGACCGTCTTGACCTCGTCGAAGGGCCAGGTCACCAGCTCGTCGTGCGGGCCGGAGGGGGTGCCCGACATGGGGATGTAGGTGTGCCGGCCGCTCTCGAAGCGCTGGCGGCGGTCCTCGACGATCGCGTCCTGCAGCTTGCGGAAGCGCTCCGAGCCGTGCACGCGCCACATGTTCTCGTAACCGTCGATCACCGGCACGGTGCTGACCACGACCTTCACCCGTGGGTCCACGGCGCCGAGGATCAGCACGTGCCCACCGCTGTAGGAGATGCCCCAGGCCCCGATCCGGTCGGCGTCGATGTCGGTGCGACCCTCCAGGTAGGTGATGGCGTTCTTGTAGTCCTCGATCTGGTCCCAGGGCAGCAAATGCTGGCGCGGCTCACCGTCGCTGGCGCCCAGCCGGCGGTAGTCGAAGACCAGCGCGGCGAATCCGCGCGCGACGAACTCCTTCGCGTACTGCGGCTGACGGAGCTCCTTGACGTAGCACCAGCCGCCGGCCATCACGACGACGGGAAACGGGCCCTCACCCTCGGGTAGATAGAGGTCACCGCGGACCGTCTCTCCCCCGCTGTTGAAGGCGACCTCTTGCACGGTCATGGCGAACGGCTCCTCTCGTTTGCGGGCTGAACACCGCTAGCGTCAGCGGTCCGCGTTATCAGCCGCGTTATCGAGGTCACGCTCGCTCACGAGAAAAGAAGCCCCACGTCCGGAAACGGTTAACGCGAGCCGTAATGACGGCTGCCGGACACTACGGCTGTCCTGAACGACAATCAGGAGGACCTCGCATGGCCTACCGAAACGAGCTGGTCATCGACGACCGGTCGCAGGGTGTCTTCCGCGTGCACCGGTCATCGATGACTTCCGAGCAGGTTTTCGCCGACGAACAGGCACGCATCTTCCAGCGGTGCTGGCTCTATGTCGGACACGAGTCGGAAGTCGCCAAGCCCGGTGACTACGTCCGGCGCTGGGTCGCCGGCCGGCCGGTGATCTTCCTCCGGGACAGCGCGGGCACCGTCCGGGTGCACTTCAACACCTGCACCCACCGCGGCGCGACCCTGTGCCGGGAGGAATCCGGGAACACGCGCGTGTTCCAGTGCTTCTACCACGCATGGAGCTTCGACACGAGGGGGCGGCTCGTGGTCACCCCGGGCGCGGACGCCTACGGCCCCGGGTTCGACAAGGCCGACTACGGTCTGCGCGGCCCGGCCCGGGTCGAGGAATACCGGGGACTGTACTTCCTCAACTACGACGAGCACGCCGTGGACCTGCGTACCTACCTGGGCGCCACGCTGGAGTACCTCGATCTCGTGCTGGACCAGGCGGACGAGGGCATGCGCGTGGTGGGCGGTACCCACCGCTACAGCGTCGGCTCGAACTGGAAGCTGATGGTGGAGAACAGCATCGACGGCTACCACGCCCCGACGGTGCACGCGACCTACATCGACTTCGTCAAGGACAGCGGCGGTGGCCAGAACCCGGCCGCCCTGGGCACCGGCGGCGGACTCGACCTCGGCAACGGGCACGCCGTCATCGAGAGCCAGGCGGCCTGGGCCAGGCCGATCGCCTACTGGGAGCCGTTCTTCGGTGAGCAGGCCCGCCCGGAGATCGAGGCCAAACGGGCCGACCTGATCAACCGCTACGGGGCGGAACGCGGTCGGCGGATGGCCGAGACCTTCCGCAACCTGCTGATCTTCCCCAATCTGATCATCAATGACGTGGCCGCCATCACCATCCGCCGCGTCGAGCCCGTGGCCCCGGACCGGGTCTCAGTGGAGGCGTGGGCTCTGGCTCCCGCCGAGGAGACCGAAGGAAGCGCCGCGCTGCAGCGCCGCCTGGACAGCTTCCTGACCTTTCTGGGCCCCGGCGGGTTCGCCAGTCCGGACGATGTCGAGGCCCTGGAGTCCTGCCAGCAGGGCTACGCCGCGCAGCCCGACGTGGAGTGGAGCGACATCTCGCGCGGCATGACGAGGGTCCCCAAGCCCGATGACGAGTTGCAGATCCGCACGTTCTGGCGGGCCTGGGCGTCGCAACTGGACGGTGCCGGGTTTCCAGAACAGATCGTCGACGTCGAGGCACCGCAGGTCAGCACCCCGGCGGCGCGGTCATGACCGCCACAGTGCCGACCGGCACCGCCCTGCGCGCCCAGATCGAGGACTTCCTCTACGCTGAAGCCGCCCTGCTCGATGAGTGGCGGCTCGACGACTGGCTGGCCCTGCTCACCCCGGACGCGCGCTACGAGGTGCCCAGCACCGACCGGCCCGACGGCCGCCCGGACACCACCCTGATGCTCATCTCGGACACCAGGTCGATGATCGGCGCGCGGGTCAAGCGGCTCAACAGCCGCAAGGCGCACCGCGAGTTCCCGTGGTCGCGCACCCGGCGCATCGTCGGGAACGTGCGGGTGCTCGCCGTCCTGCCCTCCGGCGAGCTCCAGGTCGGGGCAAATTTCGCGGTCTATCGTACGCGCGGCGCCCAGACCCATTGCTACGTCGGGCAGTACCGCTACCGCCTGCTCCCGGACGGGGACTCCTTCCTGATCGCGTTCCGCCGCGCCGAACTCGATCAGGAGACCCTCGACGAGCACGGCTCGTTGAGCATCATCCTCTAGCGACGAACGGACGAACGTTATGGACCGCCGCCTGGCCGAAAGCCGCGAGTCGCTACGTTTCAGGATCGACGCGACCCGCTGTGACGGCCAGGGCGTCTGCGTGCTCATCGCCCCCGAGTTGTTCGCCCTAGACCGGTACGGGATCGCCTATGTGGTCCCAGGATCGGAGCGCCTGGCCGCCGAGGACCCGGACGTCCGGGCGCGGGGCCTCGAAGCCGACGCGATGTGCCCGCGCAACGCGATCTTCGAGGCACCCCTGCCGCCAGCGCGACCGGCACCGGTGGCCGCACCTCCCACCTCCGTCGCGGCGCCGTCGCGACTGCTGCTCGACGCACCGGAGTCGGTGCCGGACTGGCAGCGACGCGGCGGCTGGGCCCACCACGACCGCGATGCTCTGCTCGACCTGGTCGAACGAGCCGGGATCCGCGGGCACGGCGGCGCGGCGTTCTCCACCGCGGCCAAATGGCGGCGAGTGGCCGGAGCCGAGCGATCGATCGTCGTGGTCAACGGGGCCGAACGCGAACCCGGCACGATGAAGGACCGGCACCTTCTCACCCACCGGCCCGGGCTCGTACTCGACGGGATACGGCTCGCGATGCGGGCCGTCGGCGCGACCGAAGCCATCGCCGCCGTCGATGAGGACGCGATCGCCGAGCACGACGCGCTGACGGCGGCGATCACCGAGGCGACCGAACTCGGTCTCCTCGACGGCTACGAGATCCGCACCCACAAGGTGCCCACCAGCTACGTCGCGGGTGAGGAGACCGCGCTGATCAGCCTCCTCAGCGGTGGACCCGCCGTGCCCCGGCTGCGGCCGCCGTTCCCCAGCGACTCGGGCGTGTTCGGCCGCCCGACCCTCGTGCAGAACGTGGAGACCCTGGCCCAGGTCGCGCTGGCCGCGGCACTGGGCGCCGACGAGTTCCGCGCCGCCGGCACCGAGGAGGCACCGGGCACCGGCCTGTTCTCCGTTGGCCCGTTCGGCGGGCCCTATCACGTCGTCGAGCGCCCCTACGGCTACGCCCTACGTGATCTGCTCGCCGAGACCGGGCTGGCCGAGGGCGCCCGTGCGGTGCTCGTCGGCGGCTACGCGGGCGGTCTCCTCACCCCGGATGCCCTCGACATCGCGCTGACCCCGGCCGCGCTCGCCGCCGCCGGAGCATCGCTGGGCACCAAGTCGGTCCAGGTGATCGGCGCGGACCGCTGCCCGGTGGGGGTGGCGGCCGAGATCGTCGGCTATTTCGCGGCCGAGACGGCCGACCAGTGCCCGCCCTGCTCCCGCGGGCTGCCGGACATGGCCGGGTTGCTGCGCGGCCTGGAGACCGGGACCGGCGGGCCCGAGGCGGTAGCCGAACTTGACCTGTTCATGAGCACGCTGTTCGACCGTGGGGTGTGCCGCTTGCCCGACGGGGCCGCGCGGCTGGCGCTGTCGCTGCTCAGGAATTTCGCCGAGGTGACCCGGGCGCACACCACCGACGGCTGCCCAATCCGATGACCGGCGTGCCACCTCCGCGCTGACTGATTCCCCGATTTGAGGAGTTCCGTGGCCACCATCGCCCCTGAAGTCGACGTCCTGCTCGTGGTCGACATGCAGAACAGCTTCTGCCATCCCAAAGGCGCCATGTACGACGTGCTGGGCGCGCCGCTGTACGACATCGCCCGCGTCGTCGACGCCAATGCCGCGGTCGTCTCCGCCGCACGGACGGCCGGTATCCCCGTCGTCTTCACCCGCCAGCAGTACTATCGCGGTTTCGCCGATTTCGGCCCGCTGTTCCCCCACGGACCACTCCTCAACGATCGGTCCGTCGAGGCTCCCAAAAGAAAAAACTCAACGAGGGCCGGGTGCCTACTTCTCCCTGTAGGTCCCGAACTCATCGATCCTCCGAAAGGTCCGATTGCCTTCACCCCTTGGGATCAAGGTCCCGTACCAAGATGACTCATTGGAAAGTGGAAATGGCGGCGAAAACCACCTTGCCCCTCCATCTCCAGGCTGTCGCCCCTCCGGCTGGAACGAGGGAGGCGGGAAGACCTGTTGGCCACGGACCCACCGCCGTATCCTTTCCGGGCATGACCTTCCGTGGCACGCCCCGGCCGCACCCACGCTGGCACCATGCGCAGACCGAGCTGGACGACTTCGCGATTGTCAGCTACCGGGTGCCCACCGATGCGCTCGCCCGGCACCTGCCCACCGGGTTCACCCCAATGAGATTGGCCTTCGATGACGGCCAAGGCGCTCTTGTCTCTGCCGTCGTCTTCCGGGACCGGGACTTTCATTTCCGGTTCTGCCCACCGGCGGCTATCACATGTGGACAAATCAACTACCGCGCCTATGTCACCGCGTACGGCGAGCCAGGTGTGTGGTTCTTCGGTACCAGCCTGGATCACCCCGTGGTCGCGATCCCGCGGCACCTGTGGGGCATGCCCTGGAGTCGCGACCGCATCCGCATCGAGGCCGAGTGGAACGGCACCCCGGCGCGCTGGCGGCTGAACGCCGGGGGCGCCGCCTGCGAGGCGGCCGAGCTCCCCGAGCCTCCCACGTGGCTGGACGGTTTCACCGGCGAGTCGCACTGGATGGAACTGCTCACCCATCCCACTAAGGGCTGGTACCGGCGCCGAAACGAGCGGGTGGGCACCTACAGCATCTGGCACCCGCCGATGCGCCCGCGGCATTTCGCGGCCGTCTCCGCGAGTTTCCCGGTTTTCGAGCGCCTTGGCTTGATCACTTCGGAGATGCCGCCGCACTCGGTCCTGATCCAGCCCCGGCTGCATTTCGACATCCACACCCCGCCCCGCCGCTTCCGCCCGTCCAGTTGAGGTATGAGAGGACCGGCGGTTCCACCTTCACGTGCGGATAGTTGCTGCGCCGAGCGCCCTCCCCCTGTCCCCATCCCCTCGGCGGATAGCTATCCCGGTGATCAGGCTGCCCACCGCTTGCACCCCGGCTCCCAGGCGTTGATACCTGGCGGATACACGGCTGAGCGCGCACGGATACCCAGCGGATGCGGAGCGGAGGAAAGCGGCCTCCAGAGTGGCCACGGCGCCGCGAGGGCGGCGCGATTCCACCGTGGAGGAGTCCTCGATCTTCGTCGGGCCGCGCCCTCGCCGCTTTCGCGGGTCGAGTCCTACCTGCCCTCCACAGGCGTTTTACCTCTCCGCCAGCCCGGCGGCGAGGATGTTCTTCGCAGCGTTGACGTCGCGGTCGTGGACGGCGCCGCAGGCGCACTCCCACGACCGGACGTTCAACGGCATGGACCGCTGAACGGCGCCGCAGGCGGAACAGAGCTTCGAGGAGGGGAACCACCGGTCCGCGACCCGCAGTTCCCGCCCGTACCACCGCGCTTTGTACTCCAGCATGCTGCGCAGTTCCCGCCAGGAGGCGTCGGAGACGGCTCTGCGCCCCTGTTCCCCCAGCTCATTCCGCCAAAGTCGACAGCGCGGGTTCGCTTATCTCGGATGGGTACGGCATGGGCGATGGCCATGGATCGGGTTTCAGGCTTTCGGGTCATTCTGGTGGCTCTTCGAAGCCAATGGAACGCATCGTCCCGCGAGCCACGTACCGACGGCATCGACGTAACCGCTGGGCGTCTCCAAGCGCACGACCGACCTCCCAGGCGTTGTGGCTGTGACACTACTACTCGGGACGATCGATCGCGTGCCGGAACAGGCGGGAACCACGGTCACTCAGGGGGCATCACCGGGACTCGACCCGCCCTGACCCGCCCCCTGTTTTCCCGGCTCAGAGAGGACGCGGCGCGGGCTGTGCCTCTTTCAGCGTCTGCGTACCGCTCGAAGTCGACCAGACCCAACTCCCCGTTCATCGGCCGAGGTCCGGTGCCACGATTTGGCAATACCTACCAAAAACCCCCAAGAGGGCATCCAGCCGGCCCCGCGCGGAGCGGCCGATCGCTGAGCACGGCGGCACCGGAACGGTCCCGTCGATGGGACCTATGGACCGGCCAACGAAGGACGTAAGTCCCTGTGCCGCGAGTATCGGCCCCGGCAAGGGTGGAAAGGAGAACACTTCCTGGGAGGTGGGTCTGATGTCTCAGGCCAAACCCAGTACGGTTCCGGCATCCGGGGAAACGCATCCGCTTGAGGTCGAACTGAACCTTCTCAAGGCCCGGGTCAGCAGGATCGAGAAGCAGATCCAAGTGTTGGCCGAGGCCAATCTGGCCCTCGCGCGGGGCATGGAGGCAGGCCCCATGGAGGAGTCCGGGCAGACGCATCCCGAGCAGGCCGCGCGGCTCGCTCACGAACTGTTACTCGCCGCCGGCCTCGTCAAGGGCGGGGGGTGACACGCCTCCACCGCGACGGGCTCACGGCGGCCACCCCGATGCGTCAGGTGGAGACATGACGCGATACGACACGTCCACGAGACTCATCCAGGAGACGCCCTTCCGGTTCCGGATCGACCGGCACGAGCACATGACGGTCCCCGGGATCGTGTTCGCCTCCGGCGGCCTGCTTCCCGAAGAGGGGTGATTCGTTTCCGCGCCGGATACGTGCCGGAAGGCGCTGATCGGAACTGTCGGCGGTGTGGTCACACGGTGCGCAGGAAGCCTTCGAGGATCTCGTGGAAGATGTCCGGGCGCTCCATGTTGGGGTAGTGGGCGGTCCCGTCGACCGAGATCGCGCGGCCGTTGGCAACGGTGCGGACGAGGCGTTCGAGGCGTTCGGCCATGCCGATGTGGTCGGGCGAGTCGATGGCGCCGTTGATGGCCAGCACGGGAACGTCGATCTTGGCGGCGCGGTCCCAGGTGTCGCGCACCGGGACGAGCCGGTTGGGTTCGTCGCCGGTGTGCTTGGACATGGTGCCCCGGGCCATCCTGCGCAGGCGGCTCACAACCTCGGGGTCGAGATCGTCGAGGGTGCGGTGCGGGCCCGCGGCGAAGAGCGTGACCGCCTCGACCGAGGCATCAAGATCACCAGCGGCCATCGCCGAGTGCCACACGGCCATGGCCCGGGTGGTCCAGGGGTCGGTGAAATACGGCTCGCTGGTCCCGGCGCCGCTGACGACCACGGCGCTGACCAGTTCCGGGTGCTCAAGCGCCGTGTCGACCGCGACGCTTGCCCCCATCAGTTCCTCCCGAGGGGACTGTCGCCTTCAGACGACGGGGGAATCGGGAGCGGGAGGACCGCCAAGGCCCGAGCGTGCAGTGACCCGTCTGGCTTACGCATCAGCGTTCTCCGTTCGTCGCCACAGTAGATGCGCGGAACTATTGCAATGATCGTGTGACTCGTCAGGTGCGCACCTCCCCCGGCGCGGCGTACGACCTCGGATACCACGTGGTGTGGTGCCCAAAGTACCGCCGCCCCGTTCTGGGCGGCCGGGTGAAGACCCGCACGGTGCGGCGCTACATCGAGACTCAGTACGAGCGCACCCCCACAAGCGGGGGTGCGCGTGCGTAGGTCGTTTAAGTTCCCGCTGCGCCCCACCGCCCACCAGGTCATCGCGCTCACCGCGTGCCTGGACGATCACCGCGCCCTCTACAACGCCGCGTTGGAACACCGCCGCACCGCCTACGCCAAAGCGGTGGTGAGCATCAAGTACGGCGACCAGTCGGCCGACCTCAAGCACATCCGCGCCGATGACGCCGACGGTCAGGGTCGGTGGTCGTTCTCCTCCCAGCAGGCCACCCTGCGCCGCCTGGACAAGGCGTTCGCCGCATTCTTCGCCCGCCTCAAGGCCGGGCGCACCCCGGGCTTTCCCCGCTTCAAGGGCAAGGGGCGCTTCGACACCGTCGAGTGGCCCAAAGACGGCGACGGCTGCCGCTGGGACTCCCAGCCCGAACACCCGTCCGCGACGTTCGTACGTCTCCGGGGCATCGGACACCTCCGCGTCCACCGGCACCGTGCCGTTCGCGGCATGGTGAAAACGGTCGGCGTGAAACGGGAGGGTTCCCGCTGGTACGTGATCTTGTCGTGTGACGACGTGCCCGCCGAACCGCTGCCCGCGACCGGCGCGGTCGTCGGCATCGACCTGGGCGTGGCGTCGCCGGTGACGACCTCCGACGGTGAGCACCTGGACAACCCGCGCCATCTGGCCGCGTCCGCTGACCGGCTCGCCGCCGCCCAGCAAGACTTGGCGCGTAAGAAGCGGGGCTCTATGCGGCGCCGTAAGGCGGTGGCCCGGGTCGCCGCCCCGCATGATCAACGACGCTGCCGCGCGACACCTGGTCGAGTTCGTCCCCAACCCGGCGCACAAGAGGTCCTCCCTCATCCAGTTAACCGAGGAGGGCCAGGCCGCCATCACCGCCGTGATCGACCGCGAGCGCGCGGTGCTGCGCCAGGTCGGCGGCGACCTGACCGACACCGAGGTCGCCGCCTGCGTCCAGGTGCTCTCGCGCCTCCTCCAACTCCTCGACAACGTCGACATGGATTAAGCCCGGGCCGGTGCGAACGTTGGAATTCGAGTTGGCCGCTGTCAACTGTGCGGTCGAACTCCGCGAAACCGGCCCGGCGGAGGTCGGCGGGTGGGGGTGATCCCGCGAGGACGGGTCACATCTCGGTGGTCCGGGCGGCTTGTTCGGCGGTCTGCCGGATTCGTTCGATCTGCGCCTCGGTGACGTTGAGGGTGCCGAATTCCCTGACCGCCTGGTAGTAGGTCCAGGCGAGGCCGTTGCAGGTGTTTCTGGGGATGCTGGAATATCCCGCGCAGACCTGCTTCATATCGAAGTAGAACGCGTCGTCGATGCGCGCCTTGTTCGCCGGGAACCGGCTCACCGCCTTGTAGTTGCGGTAGCCGAAGTCATGCCGTCGGCACGGCGTTCTGAAGTCGAAGCCGAGCGGCTGATCGGGGCTGCCCGAACAGAGGTCGGTCGACCAGTTGAAGGCGTAGTCCGCCCAGCCCGCCTGGTTCTGCCACGCAGCGCGCCAACCGGCGGCGCTGGACGCGGTGGGCTGAGTGAAACCGGAAAGTGCGGCGAGCTTTTGCTCCAGTGTCACCGCGTAGGCGGGCAGCGTTAATCCGAGTAATGCAACGAGGGAGAGGGCGGCGGCTGCGAGGGATCGTTTGACCATGGGGCTCTGCCTTTGTCTGGGGGATGCCTCTCACGGCAGGTTTCTGCCACCGCCTAACAATGAAACGAAATAACCTGATGCGCCGGAACGGATCTTCGTCAAGATCGGCATGGGTGTTCGTAAACGATCGCTCTTTACAGGAATTACAACATCTTGTAATGGCGCGTTTTGAAAGGCCGAATCACGAGAGTGGGCCCCTGTTCGCGGTGGTCCGGGGGTAGTCGGCGACCCGCTCCCCCAGGTCACCGAGACTCGGCACCGGAGCGGACGGCCATCACAGCCGTCCCCACCGGCCCGTCCATTTCGGCAGGGAGGGTTCGCGTCCCGGAGGAGACGCTGCCGGTGAGTGTGTTACCGCCCGGGTATCGCAACCCGGTCCAGCGCCCCTCCGCGTCAGTAGATCTTGCCCGGTCCGGCCGCGGTGGCCGTCAGCAGATCCCGTACGAGGCCGAGATCGATCTTTTCCGGCTTGCGGAAGCGCAGGCAGCCCTTGCCCATGTCCTGCCCGGCCAGACGCTGTTCGTAGGCCGCGCGGATGTCGCTGCGCATGAGATAGAAGGAGATGTACTGCTTCTGGCTTGCGAAGGCGATTTCAACGACGCCGTCCCGCTCGTATGCGGGCATTCCATACGCCATGACCTCGGTGAAGCCCTTGAGTTCCGTACGGCACAGTTCGCGTAGGTCGGTCAGGACCGCCCTACGCTCGTCGGGCACCTCGGCGAGGTAACCGTCCACGTTTTCCGCATTGCTTTGCACCATGGGCAAAGCGTATGTCGTTTTTAAGCACGATTTTGTGGTAATCGCGGATCGCACGGGCACAGCAGGCGACATCGACACGATGTGCCCTGTCCGAAGCGCGGACGTCGCCCGCTTCGACCTCGTCCGTGAGCCGCCTCAGATCCATGCCGGGAGGGTAGAGGCAGGTCCGACAACCACTTTCCGGCGGACCTCCCGGAAGATGGCCGCCGCCATCCCGCAACTCCACAAATATCAGCTGAATACCGTAGAAAGTCTCAACACCACCAGAATTCTTCGTGGCGGACCGGTGCCCGCGTGGCGCGCGGCATTTACCGCCCTGCCCTCCGCCGCTGAATTAAGGTGACATTGCCCGCATCACGTGATCAACCCGTGACAGGGGGCGATCACCCCCTCAGGCCATGAAAGCCAAGGTCGAGGAGGGATTCATGTCCCGCGGACACGCCGTCACCACGGGATGCGTTCCGGCGGTCACCGCGCTTGCCCCGGCAGCAAGGGTGACACGCTCGATGATCTTCATTGACGGACGGCACACCATCGGGAGCCGGAAAGCCGTGCGCCGGTGACCGCGGCGATCCTGGCCGTGCTCACCGCCGCATGCAACGCCCTCTCATCGGTGCTGCAGCGGCGCGCGGCGCGAACCGCGCCGCAGAGCCGCGTGTTCAAGCTGGCACTGATCGGATACCTGATCCGGCAACCCTCATGGCTGGGCGGCATCGGCGCGCTCATCGCCGGCTTCCTGCTGCAGGCGGCCGCGCTGAACTTCGGTGCCCTCGCTCTCGTACAGCCGATTCTCGTCACCGAGCTGCCCTTCACGATGATCCTCGTCTCGTGGATGTTCCGGGTCCGGCTGGGCCGGGAGTCGTGGCTGGCCATCGGCATCCTGACCATCGGGCTGGCCGTCTTCCTCGTCTCCGCCGATCCGGGACAGAGCGGAACCCGGTCCCCGACCATGGACCTCTGGCTGATCACCGTGGTCGTGACGGTCGGCGTCGCCGCCGGTCTGATCTCGATGGCGAAGACCCACAGCGGCGCGTCCCGGGGGGCGCTACTGGGGATCACCTCCGCCCTGGGATTCGCCTTCACCGCCGCTCTGATCAAGGAGAACACCAAGATCTTCGCCGCGGAGGACGCCGGCATCCTGACCAGCTGGGCGTTCTACGCCATGATCGTGGCCGGCCTGTTCAGCGTCTTCGTGCTGCAGAGCGCGCTGAGCAGCGCGCCCCTGGTGGTCGTGCAGCCGACGCTCAACATCGCCGATCCCGTGGCCAGCATCGTGTACGGCGTCGCGCTGTTCGGCGAGAGCATCCGGCTGGGCTGGTGGGTCGTCCCGGAGCTCATCGGCGTGGGGTTGATCTTCTACGGCAGCATCCTGCTGAGCCGGTCGCCGCTCATCAAGTAAGAACCTCGCGGAGATGAGAAAGGACTCCGCGGGTGGGAAGGCGAACAGGGCGGCTCCCCTGGCGATCTGCCGCTCCCGTTCCGCGCCGGGTCCGAACCGGTCCAGCGCGGCGAGCAGTTCCCCCGCGTCACCCGCGTACACGCTCAGCCCGGCTCGCGCCATGGCCCGCGCACCGTCCCTGCCGTGGCCGGGAATCGGCCGATAGGAGATGACCGGCACTCCGGCGGCCATCGCCTCCCGGCAGGTCAGGCCCGCCGCGTTGTCCACCAGCGCGTACGCGGCGGCCATCAGGTCCGGCATGTCATCGCACCAGCCGAGGGCGACACCGGCATGCCGCAGCAGACGGCGCAGCTCGCGGTTGTGCCCGCAGAGGATGACGGGCAGATATCGTCCCGAACGCGCCAGGACGCGAGCCGTCTCCCTGACCCCTCCCACCCCCCAGGCACCGGCCGAGACGAGGACCAGCCGATCCCCGGCACGGGCACCGATCCGGGAACGCACCGGCGCCGTGCCGACCCCCGACCACCGGACCCCGGACCACCGGAACTCCGACCGCCTGCCCCCCGCCCGCCGAAACTCCGGGCGTACGAGGGGGGCGTGGCAGAACGCCGGGCGGCCGGTCGCGGCGTGGACGGCGCGAGCGGTCGCCTGATCCGAGCAGAGATACCGGTCGTTGCCAGGATGCAACCAGAGCCGATGCGCCGCGAAGTCGGTCAGCAGGACGGTGCTGGGAACCGGCAGGCGGCCACGCCGCCTCAGGTGGCCGGCCGCCTGCGCGGCCAGGTGGAAGGTCGAGACGACCTCGGCCGGCGTCCGGCGGCGGATGAGCCCGCGCAGCCGGGCCGCGGCCAGGACCGTCAGCGGCGAGGTCGGCAGCGCCAGGTCCGACACGAAGAAGACCCGGTAGATCAGCGCGTACAGCCAGGGCGCGGAGCGCATCATCCAGCCGTACCACCCGCGCAGCGCCGCTCCGAGCCGGAACGGAAGCAGCCTCAGGACATCGACGATCTCCGCTTCGACGCCCTCGGCGGCGAGCCGCCTGGCCAGCTCCACCGCGACCGCGTCGTGCCCGGCTCCCATACCGGCGCTGACGATCAGCACAGTGCGTCGCGTTGGCATCACGACCCCCGTGACGCAGACTTGACACGGTGAACCGTGCCGCGCTGACCCTCGCCGGTCTGGCCGTTCTGCACGTGGGGCCCGCGGCGACCTGGCTGCCCTCCGTGCGCCGCCTGCTGCCCGGCCTCGCCGGGGTTGGCCTCGCCGACCACGTCGCGCTGACCTTCGACGACGGGCCCGACCCGCGATCCACACCGCGTTTCCTTGAGGAGCTGGAGCGGCTCGGCTGCCGGGCCACGTTCTTCGTCCTCGGCGAGATGCTCGAACGTCATCCCTCGCTGGGCCGCCGTATCGTCGCGGACGGCCATGAGATCGCGGTGCACGGCTGGTCGCACGAGAACGCCCTGCTGACCCGCCCCGGCCGGATGGCCGCCGAGATGGGCAGGGCGGCCGACCTGGTCACCGCCGTCACCGGCGTCGGCCCCGCATGGTACCGGCCGCCCTACGGCGTCCTCAGCGCCGAGACGCTGCTCGCCGCCAGGATGCGGGGGCTGCGGCCCGTCCTGTGGACCGCCTGGGGCAGGGACTGGACACGCTCGGCGAACCCGGCCTCCGTGCTGGCCACGCTGGCCCCCGGCGTGCGCGGCGGAGCGACGCTCCTGCTGCACGACTCCGACCACACCTCGGCCCCCGGCTCCTGGCGGTCGGGGCTCGGCGCCCTGCCCGAACTGGTGGCTCGCTGCCGCTCCGCGGGTCTGCGGATCGGACCGCTGCGGGAGCACGGCGTCTCCGGCGGCCGCGCGGTCCTTCATGACGTTCGTGAGATCACCGCTCCTCAGATCACCGCTCCTCAGATCACCGCTCCTCAAAAAAGCGCGCTGGAAAAACCGCACCGTGTTTTGTGACTTCTTTTACCCGGACCCGACCCGGATCACCTCCCGGCAAAGCATTCATCTTTTTTCCAAAAGCAGGGATATAACGCGATACTAAATATTTTCCCAGCTCCCACCGATAAAAACCAGTAGATCGTTCATCCGCGTTTATAACAGCCCGCCGGGGACAACCTCAATTTATGAATTGGAGGGGAGCCGATACGCGGGACGTCATGCTCAAAGCGCGCAGGGAGAACTTCCCGGTCGCTTCATGTTTACTGCCGCGTACCCGTCGCCGTCACCTCCTGGCGGTGTACGGCTTCGCGCGGGCCGTCGACGACATCGGGGACGAGGCGCAGACCGAGGATCCGCTCCGGCTGCTCGACACCGTCGACGACGACCTCGCCCGCCTGTACGCCGGGCGGGTGCCCCGCCTGCCGGTCGTCCGCGCTCTCGCGCGGACCGTCGAGACCTGCTCCGTCCCGGCCGAGCCCTTTCGCCGGCTGATCGAGGCCAACCGGCGCGACCAGACGGTCAGCCGATACGACACCTTCGACGACCTGCTCTCCTACTGCGAGCTGTCCGCGAACCCCGTCGGGCACATCGTGCTGCACGTGTTCGACATGGTCACTCCCTCGCACCTGGCCCTGTCCGACCGGGTGTGCACGGCGCTGCAGATCATCGAGCACTGCCAGGACATCGCGGAGGACTACGCCCGAGGCCGGGTCTACCTGCCGGGAGAGGATCTGCGCCGGTTCGGCTGCGGCGAGGACGATCTCGCCGAGACCACCGCCTCGGCGCGGCTGCGCGATGTCGTCGCGCTTCAGACGCGGCGGGCCGATCGGCTGCTCGACGAGGGAGACCGGCTCGCCCGATCGGCGACGGGGTTCGCCCGCCTCGCCATCGCGGGCTACGTCGCGGGCGGCCGGGCCACCACCGCGGCACTGGCCCGGGCCGGTCACGACGTGCTCGGCAGCGCCGTGCGCCCGCGCGGCACGCGGTTCCTGACGGCGTGGCTGCGGATCCTCACGAGCAGGGGGTACGACCGTGGACACCGCTGACGCCTACCGGCACTGCGAACAGATCGTCCGCGGTCAGGCTCGGAACTTCTCCTACGGACTCCGGCTGCTGCCGACTCCCAAGCGCCGCGCGCTCAGCGCCGTCTACGCGTTCGCCCGCCGGATCGACGACATCGCCGACGGGGACGGCCCCGACGGGCGGCGCCTGACCGATCTGGCCGGCGCGCGCGCCGCGCTCGGCAGGGCACGGCCCGACCCCGAGGACCCGGTGCTGGTCGCGCTGCACGACACCGCCCTCCGCTACCCACTGCCGCTCTCCGCGTTCGAGGAGTTGATCGACGGTTGCGCCGCGGACGTACGCGGGGAGACCTACGAGCACTTTGACGAACTGCTCTGCTACTGCCGATGCGTCGCCGGGTCGATCGGGCGGCTCTCCCTCGGGGTCTTCGGCACCGAGGACCCCAAAGGCAGCGGGGACGGCGAGAACGCGGCGGGAGTGGCGCAGCTGGCGGACGCGCTGGGAGTGGCCCTGCAGATCACGAACATCCTGCGGGACGTGCGCGAGGACCGGCTGGCCGGGCGGACCTACCTCCCCGCCGAGGACCTCAGGAGATTCGGCTGCACCCTGAACATCGACTCCTCCGGCAGGTTCACCGACCCTCCTGACCGGCTCACCGAGCTGATGCGGTTCGAGGCCGGCCGGGCGCGCGACTGGTTCGACGACGGCATGCGCCTGCTGACCGCGCTCGACGTGCGCAGCGCGGCGTGCACCGCGGCGATGGCCGGCATCTACCGGTGCCTGCTCGGCCGCATCGCCGCCGATCCCGCCGAGGCACTGGCCTCGCGGCTGTCACTGCCTCCGTGGCAGAAGGCGATGGTGGCGGCGCGAGCCCTGGCCGGGGCGACCCGATGAGCCCCGCTCCGGTCGCGATCGTCGGCGGCGGGCTGGCGGGCATCGCCGCCGCCGTCGCGCTCGGGGAGGCCGGTCACCGCGTGACGTTGTACGAGGCCCGGCCGAGGCTGGGTGGCGCCACCTGCTCCTTCGTCAGGAACGGGCTGAGCGTCGACAACGGCCAGCACGTGTTCCTCCGCTGCTGCACGGCCTATCGCGGCCTGCTCGACCGGCTCGGCGTCGCCGGACGCGTACACCTGCAGGACCGGTTCGACGTGCGGGTGCTCACCCCGGCGGGGCGATGCGGGCGGCTGAGGCGCGGGGTGCTGCCCGGGCCGTTCCACCTGCTGCCCGCGCTGGCCGGATACCAGCTGCTCAAGCCCGCCGACCGGCTGCGCGCGATGCGGGTCTCACTCGCCCTTCGCCGCCTCGACCCGGCCGACCCCGCGCTGGACCTGACCGATCTCGGGAGCTGGCTGACCGCCCACGGGCAACGCGAGCGCGCACGACACGCCCTCTGGGAGCTGTTCGCGATGGCGGCCCTGAACGTCGGGGTCGAGGGCGCGGCCCTGGGACCCGCGGCGATGGTCTTCAAGACCGCGCTGCTCGGCCGGGCGGGAGCCGCCGACATCGGTGTTCCCGCCGTGCCCCTCGGCGAGCTGCACGGCACCGCGGCCCGGGCCGCCATCGAACGGCGCGGCGGTGCCGTACGCCTGTCGGCGAAGGTCACCGCCATCGAGCCGGACTCGGTGATCGTGGACGGCAGCCGGGTCGAGGCGTCCGCCGTCATCGTCGCCACGGCGCACGAGCAGGCCGCGGCCCTGGTCCCCGAAGAGGCCGCCCCCGGCAGAGAGCGCTGGCGCGGCCTGAACGCGAGCCCGATCGTCAACGTGCACGTCGTCTACGACCGGAGGGTCACCCGGGTGCCGTTCGCGGCGGTCGTGGACTCGCCCGTGCAGTGGGTGTTCGACAAGACCCGGGCCGCGGGACTGTGCGAAGGCCAGTACCTCGCGGTCTCGGTCTCCGCGGCGGACCGGTGGATCGACACGTCCACCGCGCGGGTGCGAGCCACGTTCGTACCCGCGCTTGAGCAGATCTTCCCGGGAGCGCGGCAGGCGCGAATCATCGACTTCTTCGTCACGAGAGAACGTCGCGCCACCTTCCGCCAGTGCCCCGGCAGTGGCGCGCTCCGCCCCGAGGCCGCCACCCGGTGGCCCGGACTGTTTCTCGCCGGCGCGTGGACCGACACGGGCTGGCCCGACACGATGGAGGCTGCCGTGCGCAGCGGACTCAACGCGACCTGTCTGGTCAGGCGTCATCTGAAGAGGGACTTCGCCCGGTGACGGCGGTCATCCCACCCTCGGTCACGGCCGCCCGCGAACTCGTGGAGCCGGTACTCCGGGACGCGGTGGCCCGGCTCGACCCGCTGACCTCGCGCGTCGCCGCCTACCATCTCGGCTGGGCCGACCCTGCGGGCCTGCCCGTCGCCTCCGGCGGCAAGGCGCTACGCCCCGCGCTGGCCATGCTGTCGGCGAGGGCGGCGGGGGGAAACGCGGAGCAGGGCCTGCCGGTCGCCGCCGCGGTGGAACTCGTGCACGCGTTCTCGCTGCTGCACGACGACATCATGGACGGCGACCGGATGCGTCGGCACCGGCCGGCCGCGTGGACCGTCTTCGGCTGCTCCGCGGCCATCCTCGCCGGCGACGCCCTGCTCTCGCTCGCGGCGGAGCTGCTGCTTGACGGAGACGGCCTCCCCTGCCTGCGGGCCGCACGGCACCTGGCCGTCGCCACCCGGGAGCTGATCGCCGGCCAAGCGCTCGACCTGGAGTTCGAACAGCTCGCCGAGGTGAGCCTGGCGGAGTGCCGGCGGATGTCCACGCAGAAGACCGGCTCCCTGCTGGCCTGTGCCTGCTCGATCGGTGCGACGGTGATGAACGGCCCCGCTCCGCTGATCGCCGGCCTGACGGCGTTCGGAACCCAGGCCGGCCTGGCCTTCCAGCTCGTCGACGACCTGCTGGGCATCTGGGGCAGCCCCGAGACGACCGGCAAGCCGGTCCTTTCCGACCTGCGTGCCCGCAAGAAGTCGCTGCCGATCGTCGCCGCGCTCACCAGCGACACACCGGCCGGCCGGCGGCTCGCCCGCCTGCTGGCCGCTCCTGAGCCGCTCTCCGAGTCCGACCTGCACGACGCCGCCCGGCTCGTGGAGGAGGCGGGCGGGCGGTCCTGGGCCGAGACCGAGGCCAAACACCGGCTCGACGTCGCCGAACACCATCTCGCCGGCGCGGACATGCCCCCGGACGTTCGCGCCGAATTCCTGGACATCGTCCGCTTCCTCACATCCAGGGGCCACTGACATGACCACCGCCGCCTCCACTCCCGCCGAGCTCACCCTCGACGCGGCATGCGACCACCTGCTCGGCCTCCAGTCGCCCGAGGGGTGGTGGAAGGGCGAGCTGCAGACGAACGTGACCATGGACGCCGAGGACCTGCTGCTCAGGGAGTTCCTCGGCATCCGTACCGAACAGGACACCGCCGCGGCGGCCCGATGGATCCGCTCCGAGCAGCGCGACGACGGGACCTGGGCCAACTTCCACGGCGGCCCCGGCGACCTGTCCACCACGATCGAGGCGTATGCCGCGCTACGGCTCGCCGGTGACCGGACCGATGCCCCTCACCTGCGAGCCGCGGCCCGGTTCGTCCGGGAATCCGGTGGGATCGAGGCCGGCCGGGTGTTCACCCGGATCTGGCTGGCGTTGTTCGGGCAGTGGCGATGGGAGGACCTCCCGGTGCTCCCCCCCGAGATGATGTTCCTGCCGCGCTGGTTCCCGCTCAACGTCTACGACTGGGCCTGCTGGGCCAGGCAGACGATCGTCCCGCTCACCATCGTGAGCGCGCACCGCCCGGTGCGACCGCTCCCGTTCGACCTGGCCGAGCTGCGCACCGGACGCCCCGCACCGCCGCACCCCCGCGGGCCGTTCGGCATGCTCGACCGCGCCCTGCACCGCTACCGGCGACGTCCCGTCCCCGGCCTGCGGCGGATCGCGCTGAGGCGGGCCGCCGAGTGGATCGTGGCCAGGCAGGAGGCGGACGGCTCCTGGGGCGGCATCCAGCCGCCGTGGGTGTACTCGCTGATCGCGCTGAGCCTGCACGGCTACCCCCTCGACCACCCGGTGATGAGGAAGGGCATCGAGGGGTTCGACAGGTTCACCATCCGGGACGAGAAAGGCCGCAGACTGGAGGCCTGCCAGTCCCCCGTGTGGGACACGGTGCTCGCGGTCAACGCTCTTCTCGACGCCGGCCTGCCCGCCGACCATCCCGCCCTCGTCGCCTCCTCCGGCTGGGTGCTCACCGAGGAGATCCGGGGCCCCGGCGACTGGTCCGTACGGCGCCCTTCGCTGGCACCCGGCGGCTGGGCCTTCGAATTCGACAACGACGGCTACCCGGACATCGACGACACGGCGGAGGCGATCCTCGCCCTGCGCCGGGTGCGTCACCCGGACGCCAGGCCGGCCATCGACCGCGGGGTGCGCTGGATCACGGGCATGGTGTCCCGCGACGGCGGCTTCGGGGCCTTCGACGCCGACAACACCCGGGAGATGGTGAAGAAGCTGCCGTTCTGCGACTTCGGCGCGGTCATCGACCCGCCGTCCGCCGACGTCACCGCCCACGTCGTCGAGGCGCTGGCGCAGGAGCGGCCGAACTCCCCCGTCGTGCGGCGTGCCGTCGTCTGGCTGCTGAGGGCGCAGGAGGCGGACGGATCGTGGTTCGGCCGCTGGGGGGCCAACCACGTCTACGGCACCGGCGCCGTGCTCCCCGCGCTCATCGCGGCAGGCGTACGCCCCGGCAGGCCGTGCGTACGGCGTGCCGTCGCCTGGTTGGAGAGGCACCAGAACGACGACGGCGGCTGGGGGGAGGACCTGCGCTCCTACACCGATCCCCGCTGGATCGGGCGCGGCCACTCCACGCCCTCGCAGACGGCGTGGGCCCTGATGGCGCTGCTCGCCGCCGGGGAGCGGTCACCGGCGGTGGAGCGGGGCGTGGAGTGGCTGGTCGGCCATCAGCGCCCGGACGGCGGCTGGGACGAGCCGTACTTCACCGGGACCGGCTTCCCCGGCGCCTTCTACATCAACTACCACCTCTACCGGCTCGTCTTCCCGATCAGCGCGCTGGGTCGTTACGTGCGCTCACGAGGGGTGTCCTCGCACCCCCACCCCGCCCTGAGGGACGAGGCGGTCGCCGTGGAGGCCGGGTGACCGGCCTGCTGATCTGCACCGCCCTGGCCGTCGAGGCGCGGGCCGTACGGAGCGGCCTCTCGGTCGAGGACGTGAAGGTGATCCGGACCGGGATGGGCCCGCGCCGCGCCGCGGGCGCGGCGGCTCGGCTCCCGTCCGCGGGCGCGCTGGCGGTGACCGGTTTCTGCGGGGCCCTCGACGAGGGCCTGCGCCCGGGTGACGTGCTGGTGGCGAGCGAGGTCCGCTTCGGGGGCCGGACGGTGCCCTGTCCCTCGGCATGGCCGCTGGCCGAAGAGCTGGCGCGGGCCGGCCTGTCCGCGCGTACCGGACCGCTGGTCACCTCCGATCACATCGTGACGGGGGCCGAACGCCGCGGGCTCGCCGCCGAGGGGGCGTCGGCCGTCGACATGGAGACCGGGCCGCTGGCGGGTGCGGTACCCGGCCTGCCGTTCGCCGCTCTGCGCGTCGTCGCCGACGTCGCCGGTGCCGCGCTGTCGCGGCCGGCCACGATACGCGGCGGCATCGTGGCATACCGCACACTGTGCCGGCTCGGTCCGTTCCTGGCGCGCTGGGCCGCCGCGATCTCAGCCGCTCTCCCCGAGGAGTCCGTCCCGTTCCATCACCCAAGGAGATGCAACCCAGATGCCGACACCGATCCGCCAGAGTCTTCGCATCGGCGGCTACATCCTCCGCCAGAGGCTTCGCGGGCGGGTGAAGTTCCCGCTTCTGGTGGAGCTTGAGCCCCTGTTCGCCTGCAATCTGAGCTGCGCGGGCTGCGGAAAGATCCAGCACCCCGCCGACGTGCTGAAACAGCGCATGCCGGTGGAGCAGGCCCTGGCCGCCATCGAGGAGTGCGGCGCGCCCATGGTCTCGATCGCGGGCGGGGAACCGCTCATGCACCCGCAGATAGGGGAGCTGGTCAGGGAGCTGGTCGCCAGGAAGAAGTACGTGTTCCTGTGCACCAACGCGCTACTGATCCCCAGGAAGATCGACCAGTTCAAGCCCTCGCGGTACTTCGCGTGGACGATCCACCTGGACGGCATGCGCGAGCGCCACGACGAGTCGGTGTGCAAGGAGGGCGTGTTCGACGAGGCGGTCGCCGCGATCAGGGAGTGCCGGCGCCGTGGTTTCCGGGTCACCACGAACACGACGTTCTTCAACACCGACAGCCCGCAGACGGTCATCGACGTGCTCAACTATCTCAACGACGATCTCCGCGTCGACGAGATGATGATCTCTCCCGGGTACGCGTACGAGAAGGCGCCCGACCAGGAGCACTTCCTCGGCGTGCGGGAGACCCGGGAGCTGTTCCGCAAGGCGTTCTCCGACGGGAACCGGCGGAGGTGGAGGTTCAACCACACACCGCTCTTCCTCGACTTCCTCGAAGGGAAGATCGACTTCCCGTGCACGGCGTGGGCCATCCCCTCGTACTCGCTCTTCGGCTGGCAGCGCCCCTGCTACCTCATGTCCGACGGCTACGCGGCCACCTACCGGGAGCTGGTCACCGAGACCGACTGGGACGCCTACGGCCGGGGGCGCGACGACCGGTGCGCCAACTGCATGGCCCACTGCGGATACGAGCCGACCGCCGTCTTCGCCACGCTCACCTCCCTCAAGGAGTCGCTCCGGGCTCTGGGCGGCGGCTAAGCTCCGGCTGTCTTCCGAACACCCCGGCGAGGGCGCGGAAGGGGCCGGGCGCCACGCCCTTCAGCCTGGCCGGCAGCCGCAGCCAGCCCGGGACGTACGACTCGGGCCGGCCACGCTCGACGGCGGAGACGATCGCCCGGGCGACCTGTTCCGCGGGGATCGGCGCGGGCCACCGCCGTGTGTAGGGGGCGCCGCGCCGCTCGAAGAACGGGGTCTCCACCACGCCGGGCAGCACGACGGACACGCCGATCCCGCGCAGCTCGTACCGCAGGCTCTCGGCGAAGCAGAGCAGGCCCGCCTTGGTGGCGGCGTACACCGCCTCGTCCCGCACACCGATCGCTCCGGCGATCGAGGCCACGAAGACGAGGTGTCCCCGGCCGCGCTCGATCATGGCGGGCAGCAGCGCCCGGGTCAGCAGGATGGGAGCGGTCAGGTTCCCCGCGACCAGGCGCTCGACGGTCTCGTCCGGCATCGTGGTGAACGGTCCCGCCCACCCGCACCCGGCGTTGCCGACCAGCACGTCGACCGGCCCCGCGTGCCCGGCCAGGCTCGCGAGGTCCGTCGTGAGGTCGCCGGCGAGTGCCTGGCCGCCGGTCTCCGCGGCGACGGCCTCAAGCCTGTCCCGATCGCGCCCCGACAGGACGAGGCGGGCCCCCACGCCCGCCATCGCCCGCGCGGTCGCGGCCCCTATGCCGGACGACGCACCGGTGATCAGCACGCGAGCGCCCGCGAGTCTCATCTCGATCCTCCGGTGTACGGATGTCAGGGTCTCCTCGGGAGAGCACCCCCGAGGTGGTTTCCCATGGTGCTCCCGTCCGTCCCGCGTCTCGGGGAGGGGAGGGCATTCGGGGCCGTGTTTTACCGTACGGATTCGGTCAGGTGAGGAGGGTGTCTCCGATCCAGCCGCCCGGGGAGCAGCCGGGCGGGACGGCGAAGACCGCCGAGCCGATCGGGGTCGTCCACTCGTTGAGCAGATCGGCCTCGTCCAGCCTGCGCTGGATGGGGATGAACTGCCGGGCGATGTCGGCCTGGTAGGAGGCGAACAGCAGCCCGGAGTCGGCGTGCCCGTCCGGGGTGAGCCCCTCGTCGTAGTTGTAGACCCGGCGCAGGATCCGCATTCCCGGATCGGCGACGTGGGCACGGCGGATGTGCGCCTGCTCGGAGATGACCGGGAAACCGATCGCGTTGAGCTTGGTGAAGTCCGCCATGTCGTGCTCGTCGCGCCCGGTGAGCGGGGCGCCGTTGTCCAGGCGGCGGCCCACGGTGAACTCCTTGGCGACCCGGTCGACGGCATCCCAGGTCTCCATCTCCGCCCGGATGCGCCGCAGCACCAGCGTGGTGCCGCCGCGCAGCCACGACGGCCCCTCGCTCACCCACACGGCCCGGTCGAACTCAGGCGTGCCGGGCTTGAGGTTGACGGTCCCGTCGAGCTGGCCCATGACGTTGCGCTGGGTCTCCCCGGCCGCGTGGGTGCCCGCGGCACGCCGGAAGCCCCGCTGGGTCCAGCGCACCTTGGCGAAGGAGCGGGCGTCCTTGACGACCATGCGCAGGGCGTGGGCGAGGGCGAGGGCGTCGTCGGCGCAGATCTGCAGCAGCAGGTCCCCGCCGCTCCACTCCTTTTTGAGCCTGTCGACGGTGAAGGCGGGCAGCGGCTCCACGGTCTTCGGCCGGCGGTCGGCCAGCCCGGCCGCCGCGAAGAGGCCGGGGCCGAATCCGAAGGTCACGGTCAGCCTGGCGGGCAGCAGGGCCAGCTCGGGCTCGGTGTCGGCCAGGGCGGGCCTGCCCTGGGTCAGCCGCCGGGCGTCGTCGGTGAGCAGCCGCATCATCCGCACCAGCGCCTCGCGATCGGTGCCCGGCAGCAGGTCAAGGCCGACGAACACCCCGTAGGTCTGCGGCATGGTCGCGATCCCCGCCTGGTGGACCCCGTCGAAGGGTTCCGTCGCGGAACCACCGGTGACGGGGACGGCCGGAGCGGTCCGGGGAGCGGCCGGGGGAACAGCCTGGTCGGGAGCGCACGCGGCGAGGGCACCGGCCGCGGTGACGGCGCCCCCCGCGAGCAGTCCCCTACGGCTGATTCGGGGGTTCTGCATGAGTTCTACTCCATCTTCCCGATCAGCCGCGGCTCTCGCCCATGTCCATGCCCTTGTGGCCCTCCGGGTCCATGCCCTTGTGGCCCTCCGAGTCCGTGCCGGGCTGGTAGTTCTCCTGGCCTCCGGCGAAGTCCTTGCCGACCGCGGTGAACTCCAGGGTCTTGCCGTCCTTGAGACTGAGGGTGAAGGGGATCTCCGCACCGGGCTTCACCGCTTCGGTGACGCCCATCAGCATGATGTGGTCACCGCCGGGCTGGAGCCGATGGGTTCCCCCCGGCGGAATCACGATCCCACCCTCCTTGGGCCGCATGATCATCTTTCCCGCGGAGTCGACGACCTCGTGCAGCTCCACCTTCGGCGACAGCGGCGAGGCGGCGGAGACGACCGTCACCTCGGCGTCCGTGTTGTTGACCAGGGTGCCGAAGGCGGCGCTCATCCCTTTCCCGGCGGTCTTCACCCACGGGTCGGTGATCGTCAACGCGGGAGCGGCGACGGGTGCCCCGGAACCCGGGACCGCAGCCGGGACCGCCGCCGGAGCGGTGGTGTCCTGGGAGCCGCACCCGCCCAGGGCCACCACGGCCGCGATCAGGATTCCGGCAGGGGCGATACGACGAACGGACATGTTGCTGCCTTTCTTCTGGCCGGCCGACCGGCAGGCCGCGGCCGAACGCCGCTCGATGGCCATGCCGGACAGGCAGCCTGGACTGTCACACTGGTTCGGTCCGCCGAGCAGCCGGACGGCGGCATCGGCGCAGGCCCGCGCGTGCGGGCTCGGGAACGGGTGATTCCCCGGGTGACCTGGGTGGTCAGCCGGAGATGGCGGTGACGGTCCGGGGAGGGCCACGCCGGCTGAGAACGTGGCGCAGCACGGCGGAGCGGAGGGCGCCCGGCTCGACCGCGGGTGGGGTGAGGAAGGACACGTACGCCGGGGTCACGAGCACGACGAGCACGCGGCCCAGCCGTGCGCCGAGCCGTCGTAGCAGCGCCCAGAGTGCCGCCTCGCCACGCGCCAGCCAGAGCGCGGTCAGACCGGCGGCCCACCCGTGCGTCACCAGCATGCCCAGTCCCGGCAGCAGCCCCGTGTGGGCATGCCCGATCATCTCGACGGGTGATGTGGCGTGCGCGAGGGAGAACAGCACGTGCACACCGGCCTGCACGCTCGCCAGCAGCGGCAGGATCACCGCCAGCGTACGTTCGCGCCCCGAGGTGGCGAGGGCCGCGCCGAAGGCGAGGGCCAGGGCGGCGGCCGCGCTCGGCGCGGAGACCGAGCCGCCCGCGAGGACGTGTGCCATCACGCTCAGCCCCAGGCAGACCGCGGCGAAGGCGGCGGCGCGGGCGATGCGGAAGGGCCAGGTCGCGGGCATGATGTGCTAATCCTCCCACGCCACCCCGGCGGTGCGCGGTTCGGAGGCCCGCCGGAGGGCTCGCACCTCCCGTCCCGGCCCGCCTGATCCCGCCTCGAACCGCGACGCGCGCCAGGACGACAGGTGTCCGGGACCTCGGGACGTCCGGAACCACGGGACGTCCAGGACCACGGGACGTCCAGGACGTCCAGAACCTCGGGACGTCCGGAACCACAACCGTTGTACTCACGAGTAACTAAGTAGCCGCACTCAGGCCCGCGAGACGGCTTCTCTGGACGATGGACGCATGACACGACCGGTGAAGAACACCACGACCCCCGCTTTCTACCTGCAGGCCGTCATCTCGTTCGGGCTGTCGGTGACGGCCATGGTGATCGGTATCGCCTACCTGCCCGTGACCACCTGGGTCCGGTCCTTCATAGGCATCGGGCTGCTCTACGTGGTGACGTCGACGTTCACTCTCGCCAAGTGCGTCCGGGACCGCAGCGAGGAGGCCACGGTCGTCAGCCGCGTCGACCAGGCCAGGCTGGACAAGCTGCTGGCGGAGCACGACCCCTTCAGAAACGACTGACCGCCGGGCGACTTCGAGGCCCCTCGATCGCGTGGCCTCAGGGCGCCGGAGACTCGCGGATCTCGGCCAGCGAGATCCGCATGGCGTCGGCGGCGCGGGTGAGCCAGTCGGAGATGGCGGCCAGTTCGTCCGGGCGGTAGCTCTCGAAGAGCTCGACGAGCCGCCGATAGGCGGGTTCGTACGCCGCCACGATGCGGGTGGCCGGGTCCCCCTCCGGGACGATCCGGATGCGACGGCGGTCGTGGGGGTCGGGAACGCGCCGGGCGTAGCCCGCGCTCTCCAGGCGGTTGACCACCCCGGTGACGGCTCCGGTGGTGATACCGGCCAGTTCGGCGAGGCGCCCCGCGGTGAGCGCCTCCTCCTTCGCGCCGAGAATGAAGCCGAGACATGTCAGGTCCGTGACGTTGATGCCGAGGCGCTCGGCGAGCGTGTGCTGCCCGACCATGCTCAACGCGACCAGCCGATCCATCCGGGTCAGGACATCCAGCGGCGAGGCCCCGGGGTTGGACTTGCCTTCCATCGCACATTCTCCTTAGCCTGCAAGAAGTTTAGCTCGTGAGATAAATGGTACGAGCAGATCCAACCTAGCCGCCCGCCATCCGGCGCTCCACCACGGCCCATGGAAACGGCGCTCCACCACGGCCCATGGAAACGGCGCTCCAGCCGGAGGAGACAGCGTGGGGAACAGCCCGCCGCGCCTCGCGGGAGACGTACCCGCAGAAGTCCTGAGGCGCATGTCGTCCATCGCGATCGGCGTGCTCAGGATGATCGGAGCCGAGCGCCGCCGTCGAATCCGCACCGTCCGCCGACCTGGCGGTGCCGGTACGGTGAAGAGATGATCAGGCGCTGCCTGATCGGCGTGAGCCTCGTCGCGGGCCTCACCATGGGCCTCGCCATGGGCCTCGCCGCGAACCTCGTCGCGGGCCTCACCATGGGCCTCGCCATGGGCCTCGCCGCGAACCTCGTCGTGGGCCTCGCCATGGGCCTGGAGCCGGCCCGGCACGGGCGGTCGTCCCCGCCATAGGTGTGTCCAGACGCGTTCCACTCTCTCACCTTGGGAACGCATAACCCCCTTGAGGTGTTTCACGGCTGATCCCAGTGCTCGTGGGAGCCATGGTCACCCCCGCCGATCTGGACGACCACCCCATCCACCCGGCCCTGCGACACCGTATCGACGCAGGGCTCCAGAACAGGGGTCCATACCTGGAGTGACGCCCCACCCGTATCCGCCGGGAGGCGGATTTCAGCGCGGAGCGCCTCCCGGCGAGGTCAGGAGGGCAGGCGCCGGACTCGCTCCGAGGACGGGTCGTAAAGGGGCTCCGCGGTGACGACGGCGCCCACCCAGGTGCCGGTGACGCCGACCTCGACGTGGTCACCCGGGGCGGTGCCCTCGGGCAGGTAGGCGTAGGCGATCGAGCGGTCGACGCGGTGCCCGTACCCGCCGCTGGTCACCCGCGAGGCGGGCAGGCCGCCGGAGCGGACCGGCTCGCCGCCGAGGCAGACCTGACGGGGGTCGTCCAGGACCAGGCAGAACAGGCGCCGCGCGGGCGCTCCGGCACCCGTACCCTGCGTGCCCTGTACGTCCAGCGTGCTTCGTGGGTCCAGCGCGCCCTGTACGTCCAGCGCGTCCGGTGCGCTTGACACCCCCTGCCCGTCCCGCACCGGGCGCACCGGTGCGGGACGGTCGTCGGCGGGGTGGCGTGCGGCGTCGAGCGCGGCGCGGCCAAGGAAGTCCTTGTCGCGAGCGACCGCGAAGCCCAGACCGGCCTCGTACGGGGTGGTCTCCGGGGTGAGGTCCAGGCCCCAGGCGCGGTAGCCCTTCTCCAGGCGCATCGAGTCGATCGCGCGGTAGCCGGCCGGGCGCATGCCATGCGGCGTTCCCGCCTCCATCAGCGTGTCCCAGAGCGTCAGCCCGTACTCCGAAGGGCAGTACAGCTCCCAGCCGAACTCGCCCACGAACGTCACCCGCTGAGCCAGCACCGGGACGTTTCCGACGCTGATCTCCCTGGCCCCCAGGTAGCCGAAGGTCAGGTCGTCGCCGGAGACGGAGCCGAGGATGTCGAGCGCTCGTGGGCCCCACAAGCAGTAGCAGGCATGTGCCGAGGTGACGTCACGGACGTCGAGGCCCCGGCCACGGAGCCAGGCGGCGTCGTGGACGCCGAAGGCGGTGCCGGTGACCAGCCGGAAGCGGTCGTCGGCCAGGCGGGTGACGGTCAGGTCGGCCTCGACGCCGCCGCGCGCGTTGAGGAGCTGGGTGTAGACGATCGAGCCCACCGGCCTGTCGAGCTGCCCGGCGCACGCCCGCTGCAGCCCTTCCAGTGCCCCGGGTCCCGCCACCTCCAGCTTGGAGAACGAGGTCTGGTCGAACAGGCCCGCGGCGTCGCGGGTGGCCAGGCACTCCTCACGGACGGCCGGTGACCAGATCCTGCCCGCCCACCCGCCGGGGCGGAGACCCTGGCCGCTCGCACCGGAACCCCGGCCGTTCTCACCGGAACCCCGGCCGTTCGCGTCGGTACCCCGGCTGTCCAGGGGAGGATCCCGGTCGGGCTCCGCGTCCGGGCGGGCGTTGGACTCGAACCAGTTCACCCGCTCCCAGCCGGCCTTCTCACCGAACACCGCCCCGAGCTCGACGTGCCGTACCCAGGCGGGAGAGCGGCGGAGCGGTCTGGCGGCGGAGCGCTCCTCGCCCGGGTAGACGATGTCGTAGTACTTCGAATAGGAGTCCAGGGCCTTGGCACGGTTCCACGACGCGGAACGGGCGTGGGCCCCGAAGCGTCGCAGGTCCATGCCGAACACGTCGTACTCGGGCGAGCCGTCCACGATCCACTCGGCCATGACCTTGCCCACGCCGCCCGCCGCGGCCAGGCCGTGGACGCAGAACCCGGCCGCCGTCCACAGCCCGCGGACCGGGGTCTCGCCGAGAAGGAACTCGCCGTCGGGGGTGAACGCCTCGGGGCCGTGGACGACCTTCGTGATCTCAGTACGGGCCAGGGCGGGGACCCGCCGCACCGCCGACCCCCACGATTCCTGAAATTTCGGCATATCAGGGGGAAAGACGGTTCGAGGCTCCTCAAGCGGGGCAGCCGTGTCCCAGATCTCCGGGTTTCGGATATACCCGCCGACCAGAATCCCACCACTTTCTTCCCGGAAATAGACAATGTTATCCGGATCCCGCACCGTGGGCATGGAGGAAGGAACCCCGAAAGGCTCGGTGACCACATATTGGTGTTTGATCGGCACCACCGGGATGTCCACACCGGCCAGCCGCCCGACCCGCCCGCTGGCCGCACCCGCCGCGACGACCACGGTCTCCGCCAGGACCGACCACTCCTCGAAGTCCTCCGCACCCTCCGCGCCCTCCGCACCCGAAGCGAGCCGTACACCGGTGATCGCCCCGCCTGCCACGTCGAGCCCCACCACGCGGGTCCCGGTGAGAATCCGCACGCCCAGCTTCCGCGCCCCGGCCGCCAGCGCCCTGGCCAGCAGCGCCGGGTCCAGCCAGCCGTCCCCGGGCAGCCAGAGCGCGGCCCGCACGTCGTCGGCGTCGAGCAGCGGGAACATCTCCCCGGCCTCGGCACCGGAGAGCACCTCCAGACCCAGCCCGTAGGTCTCCCCGGCCCCGGCCAGGCGCAGGGACTCCTCCACCCGCTCGGGCGTGGTCGCCAGGCGGAGACCGCCGACCCCGTGCCATCCCGGGTCCAGGCCGGTGAGCTCCGCCAGTTCGGGATAGAGACCGGCCGAATACATGATCATTTTGGTCTGGGTGACGGTGGAGCGGAGCTGGCCCACGAACCCGGCCGAGTGCCAGGTGGTCCCCTCGGTGAGCTCGTGTCGTTCGACGAGTATCACCTCGGTCCAGCCAAGTCTTGCCAGATGATAGGCCACGCTGCACCCGGCCACCCCGCCACCGATCACAACGGCCCGCGCAGAGCTGGGAAGTTTCAAAGTCCGCAACCCCTCTGTAACACCTCGTCCGCAGAATCGGATCAATGGTCTGAAGGTAGGCCAAAGGAGAGCGGCATGCCAGATCCTCTGGGGGACGTCCGCAAATGGGCCGGACAACCCGTGACCGAGACACCGATCAAGGGTGGGCTCAGCCATCGGATCGCCAGGCTGGACACCGCCGACGGGCAGCGCTGGCTGCTGCGGGTGCTCGATCCCCGGGTGTCGGCCGCCGGCCTGGGCATACCGCTCGACCAGGAGATCGCCAACACCGTCCACGCGGCGGACGCGGGGGTCGGCCCCAGAGTGCTGTATCGGCTGCCCGGCGCGCTGGTGCTGGAGTATCTCGACGGCGTCACCCTGGACGCGCACACCGTACGGACGCTCCCCGGCCCCATCGCGGCGGCCTGCCGCCGGCTGCACGCCGGGCCCCGATTCGTCAACGACTTCTCCGTCTTCCGCAAGCTCGACGAGTTCCTCGCCCTCTGCCGTACCCACGAACTGAGCACACCCGACGGCTACCAGGACCGTCTTGTCACAGTGGCGGAGATCGAGCGGGCGCTGGCCGCCGATCCGCTGCCCAAGGTGCCGTGCCACAACGACCTGCTGCCGGAGAACTTCATCCGCTGCGGCACCGAGGTCAGGATCGTCGACTACCAGCTCTCCGGGAACAACGACCCGGCCTTCGAGCTGGGCGACATCGCCGCCGAGGCGGACTACGACCCGGACCTGACCACTCGGCTGGCCCGCGCCTACTTCGGCACCGACGACCGGCGGCTCGCCTCCAGGGTCCGGCTCAACCTGATCATGTCCAATCTCACCTGGACACTCTGGTTCGCCGTGCACCACGGGCTGCTGAAGGAGCGGGCCGCCGACGCCGACTTCGACTACGAGGCCGAGGCTGCCGACAAGTTCTCACAGGCCGTACGAGACCTGGACGACCCGGCGTTCGGGCGGCTCGTCGATGACGTCCGGGGCGCGAGCACCGGATTTTCACCCCCCGCACCACCACGCTAGGAGGCTTGAATTGACCAAGCCAACGTCGGTCGACGAGGACGCGAGGCGACTCGCCGAACTCGGTTACAAACAGGAGCTCTCCAGAACCTGGAGCGGCTTCTCCAACTTCGCCATCTCCTTCTCGATCATCTCCATCCTGGCCGGCTGCTTCACCACGTTCGGCCAGGCCTGGAACAACGGCGGCCCCATCGCCATCTCGTGGGGATGGCCACTGATCTCGATCTTCATCCTGATCATCGGGCTGTGCATGTCGGAGCTGGTGTCGGCCTACCCGACCGCCGGCGGCATCTACTGGTGGGCCGCGAAGATGGGCAGGCCCGTCCACGGCTGGTTCACCGGCTGGTTCAACCTCATCGGCCTGATCGCCGTGACGGCCTCGGTCGACTACGGCTGCGCGACCTTCCTGAACATCACCCTCAACCGGTTCTTCCCCGGCTGGCCTTCCTGTTCGCGGCCACCGACGTGAACGCGGTCAACGAGGCGGGTGGCTTCGTCGGCGCCATCTTCACCAGCGCGCTCCCCGGCAACCTGGCCACGGCGATCTTCGCGATCTCCACCATCGGCCAGTTCTTCTGCGGGATGAGCTGCGTGACCTCGATGTCCCGGATGACCTACGCGTTCTCCCGGGACGGCGCCGTCCCCGGCTGGCGCCTGTGGTCGAAGGTGGACCGCAACAGGACCCCGGTCAACGCGATCGTCTTCGGCTGCGCGGCCGCGCTGATCCTCACCCTGCCCGCGTTGTACGAGGCCCCCGGCGGGTTGCCGCTGGCCTTCTACGCGGTCGTCTCGGTGGCGGTCATCGGCCTCTACATCGCCTTCGCGATCCCGATCTGACTCCGGCTGCGGATGGGCGACCGGTTCGAGCCGGGGCCCTGGACGCTGGGATCGAAGTACCGGGTCATGTGCTGGATCGCCATCGTCGAGATCGTCATCGTCTCGATCTACTTCATCATGCCGCTGGTCCCGGCGGCCGTGCCGTTCAGTGACGACTTCACACCGGCCGCGGTGAACTACGCACCGATCGTGGTCGGCGTGATGGTGCTGGGCGTGGGCCTGTGGTGGATGCTGTCGGCCAGGCACTGGTTCACCGGCCCGCGCCGCACCGTCGACGAGCCCGGCCTGGAGGCTACGGTCGACCCTGCCGGCAAGGAACCGATCGGCTGACCGGCCCACTTTCCGACGCCCGGGCCACCCGGGCGTCGGAAAGGCGGTCAGCTCGCCTCGAACGCCTCCGCCACCGCGGCCCGGACCCGCTCCGTGGCCGTGGCGGCGGGGGCCTCCCGCCACATCGAGGTCATGTCGACCTCGGGCATGCCGCAGGCCACCGCCCAGCCCCACGGGGTCAGGTCGCCGTCGACGTTGAGGGAGAACCCGTGGCTGGTGACGCCACGGCTCTGCCGCATGCCGATCGAAACGATCTTGCGTCCCGTCTCGACGGTCCACACGCCGGTCAGCAGTTCCGAGCCCGGCGGGGTGTCGCGGCGCTCGGCCGCGACTCCCAGCGCGCCGAGCGCGCCGACCAGCCTCAGCTCGACCTCTCGGACGTAGTCGACGATCCCCTCGTCCTCGCCGAGCTTGACGACCAGGTATCCGACCAGCTGGCCGGGGCCGTGGTAGGTGAGCTGGCCGCCGCGACCCGTGCTCACGACCGGGATGCCGTGAGCCGGATCCGGCAGGTGCTGCTCAAGGGTTCGCCTGCCCACGGTGTACACCTGCGGGTGGCTGAGCAGCCAGAGCGTGTCGGAGCGCTCGTCGCGCTGCCGTTGACCGACCATGTCGGTCATCCGCTCCATCGCCTTCTCGTAGTCGACCAGGTCGTCCTGGATCAGTGACAGGGGGCGTTGCCTCATACCCCCAGCTTATTTTCAGTAGCGAGCTGCCGGCGCCTTGGGTACGAAGATCCACATGAGCACGTAGACGATCCAGAGCGGCCCGGGAATGAGCGAGAGCAGCAGCCACAGCACCCGGACAAGGGTGGGCGGCATGTTGAGACTCTCCGCGATCCCGCCGCAGACCCCGGCGATTATCTTGTGGTTTCTCGAACGGTACACAGTGCCTCTCCCCGAATCGGTGTTCCTCGTCCCGTCAAACGAACGACCGGAACCGCCACGTTCCCGAGGTACCCCTGAGAAAACCCTGACAGGGTCGGGCTTGATAACTTTTCTCACAACTCGGCGTCAACATATCTAGGCGAACGCGGTCGATAACGGTACGTTCCGCCATGTACCTAATAGGGAATCCCCCTCCGTTCCACCCCTAGGAGCGTTATGCGCCTGAGGTTACGACGCAGCATGGTCCAGACCGCCACCCTGGTCACGGCCATCGCCCTCCTCCTCGCCTTCACCGCACCGGCGAGCGCTACCACAACGGCCCCCAGCGTCCCAGACGTCCTCGCCAACGTGTTCGCGACGCAGATCAAGGGCGACAACGTCAAGAAGCACCTGGACAAGTTCCAGCAGATCGCGACCGCCAACGGCGGCAACCGGGCGGCCGGCACACCCGGCTACGACGCCTCTCTGGCCTACGTGCAGGACAAGCTGCACAAGGCCGGATACAAGACCTCCACGACCGACGTCGAATTCCCGATCAACTGGGAGGAGTTCAGCCCGTCGATCCTCCAGAAGACGGCCCCCGAGGCGAAGACCTACGCCAACCCGGCCGACTTCGTGACGGTGATCTCCTCCAACCCGGGCGACGTCACCGCCCAGATCCAGGTCGTCGACGCGATCATCCCGCCGCCGCCGAACGCGAACACCTCGAACGCGGGTTGCGAGGCCGCTGACTTCGCCGGGTTCGTCCCTGGCCGGATCGCTCTGATCCAGCGCGGCACCTGCCCGTTCATCGACAAGGCCACCAACGCCAAGGCGGCCGGCGCGGCCGGTGTGATCTTCTTCAACGAGGGCCAGCCCGGCCGTACCGACCCGCTCCTCTTCGACATCATCGAGTGGCGCTTCGGCTTCCCCATCGTGATGGCGAGCACGGCCGTCGGCCTGGACCTGGCCGCCGCCCCGAACACCACGGTCCGCCTGAAGGTGGACGCCAAGACCACGGTCGGCCGTACCAAGAACCTGATCGCCGACTCCCGCTGGGGCAAGTCCGGCGAGATCGTGGCGGTCGGCGCGCACCTGGACGGCGTTCCCGAGGGCCCCGGCATCAACGACAACGGCTCCGGCAGCGCCGCCGTCCTGGAGACCGCGCTGAGGCTGGCCAAGGTGCCGACCAAGTACAAGCTCCGCTTCGCCTGGTGGGGTGCCGAGGAACTGGGCCTGCTCGGCTCCGAGCAGTACGTCGCGGGCCTGTCCCAATCCGAGCGGGACAAGATCAGGCTCTACCTGAACTTCGACATGATCGGCTCGCCGAACGGCGGCACCTTCCTGTACGACGGTGACGACTCCGACGCCGAGGGCGCCCCCGCCGGTCCGACGGGATCGGCCGAGATCGAGAAGCGCCTGGAGAGGTTCTACGGCAAGCGCGGCCTGCCCTTCGAGGGCACCGACTTCACCGGCCGCTCCGACTACGGCGCTTTCATCGCCAACGACATCCCGGCCGGAGGCATCTTCAGCGGCGCCGAGGTCCTCAAGACCGCCGAGCAGGCCGCCAAGTTCGGCGGGACCGCCGGCGTCGCCTACGACCCCTGCTACCACGCCGCCTGCGACGGCATCGACAACATCGACGCCGCCGCGCTCGAACGCAACGCCAAGGCCGTCGGCTACGCCACCGCGTTCTTCGCCTACGACCTGACGGGCATCCCCGACCGCAACGCCGCGACGCTCGCCAGGACCGCGGCGCAGACCGCGACGGCTCCCGAGGGCGCGGCCCGCTAACGGCAAAGTCCAGCAAAGCGCACCACCACGCTGTACGGCGCGCACCCACCGCAGGTGCGCGCCGCTCGGGGGACCCCCACACCCTCAAACCCGAAGAGCATGATGCGCAGTCTGTGGACCATGGGCATGGCGGCGATCCTGGCCATCCCCCTGGCGTTCACCGCACCATCGGCGTCGGCCGCCGTCCCACCGGACACTGAACCTGTCGCTGTCGTGGTACCTGGCGCACGGTTCCAACTCCTCCACCGCCGACTTCCTGCGCGTCAAGGTCGTCGGCTCCACCACCACCCAGGTGTTCCAGCAACTCGGCGCGGCCTCCAACCGCAACGGGGCCTGGGCGGTCGCCACGGCCGATCTCTCCGCCTTCGCGGGCCAGACGGTCCGCATCCTGATCGAGGCCTCCGACGCCTCGACCGCCTCCCTGGTCGAGGCGGGAGTGGACGACGTAAAGATAACCCGGCAGTAAGCGAGACCGGGTGCGACCCGCGCCTTCCCCTTCCCGGGCCGTCCGGCCCCCTCCGGACGGCCCGCCACGCGGGTCGCACCGCTCCACCCACGTCGTCGCAGTCGTTGAACCTGCTCGGCAGCCCCCTCCGGACGGCCCGCCATGCGGGTCACCCCCCTCTCGGACCTCATCGCCCGCATCCTTCCCGTCGCCGGCGCGAAAAGTCGGAAACACGGATGCGTAGGTCCAGAAGAGCCGTGGTGAACATCAGCCGAACGACCACGCACGCTCACCTTGCGCTCCGCTACCCTCGCGTAGGTTACGCACGTGCTGGTACGGAAGGCGCTCAAGTGATCAGCTGGTTCGAAGCGGTGGTCCTCGGACTGATTCAGGGATTGACGGAGTTTCTGCCGATCTCCTCCAGCGCCCACATCAGGGTCGCGTCGGCGTTCTTCGGCTGGGAGGACCCCGGGGCCGCGTTCACCGCGGTCATCCAGCTCGGCACCGAGGCCGCGGTGGTGATCTACTTCCGAAAGGAGATCTGGGAGATCGTCTCCACCTGGACGCGCTCCCTGTGGACACCCGACCTGCGCAGCCACCACTCCGCCCGGATGGGCTGGTACGTCATCGCGGGAACCATCCCGATCGTGGTGCTCGGCCTGCTCTTCAAGGACTCCATCGAGAGTGTCTTCCGCGACCTGCGCCTGATCGGCACCACCCTGATCGTCTTCGGCCTGGTCCTGTGGTACGCCGACCGCACCGCTCGCAACAAGCTCACCCTGGAGCGGCACCTCAGCTTCACCCATGCCCTGATCTACGGCTTCGCCCAGTCCCTCGCGCTGATCCCCGGCGTGTCACGCTCAGGCGGCACGATCAGCGCCGGTCTGCTGCTGGACTACCGCAGGGAGGAGGCCGCGAAGTACTCCTTCCTGCTGGCCATCCCGGCCGTGCTGGGCGCGGGCTTCCTGGAGCTGTCCAAGATCGGCGAAGGCCCGGCCCCCGACTGGGGCCCCACGATCCTGGCCACCGTGATCTCCTTCATCGTGGGCTACCTGGCGGTCTCGTGGTTCCTGAAGTACATCAGCACGCACCGCTTCACCGGCTTCGTGATCTACCGGATCGCCCTCGGCGTCGTCATCATCGCCCTGGTGAGCACCGGAATCCTCGACCCGTCGGCCTAGCGACCCGTCGGCCTAGCGACCCGGCGCTCAGCAGCGATGCGCGCCCGCTAGGCGGGCTGCGAGGTGTCGCTCTCCTCCACGGTTCCGGCTGGAGGCGGCCGGTCGTCCGCCCGCAGCCGGGCGGCGTCTTGATAGGCGGTCACAACGGCGGCGAACATGGCGGTGAGCCCGATCACGGGGGAGTCATTCCCCCGCCGGGCACGCCGGACACCAACACGACCGAGAGTGCCGCGACCGACGGGCCTTTCCCCGTCCGACCGGACGCGCAAGGCTTCTCCACCGTCCGACCGGCCCCTGCCTTCTCCCGTCCGACCGGACGCGCAAGGCTTCTCCACCGTCCGACCGGCCCCTGCCTTCTCCCGTCCGACCGGACGCGCAAGGCTTCTCCACCGTCCGACCGGCCCCTGCCCTTCCCCTGCCTGGCCGGAGCCCTCCACCGGGGGCGCGTCTCGTGAAGGGGCGGACTCGGGGAGACTGGACGGGTGCGTTCCGACTGGTCCGGCCTACCCGTCCGCCATGCCCTGCCCGAATTGCTCGCGGCGCTGGGCGAGCGGGGCGTCGCCGTGCTCAGCGCGCCCCCGGGCACCGGCAAGACCACGCTCGTCCCGCTCGCGCTGGCCGGGCTCCTCGACGGCTCGGCGCCGAAGCGGGTGATCGTGGCCGAGCCGAGACGGATGGCGGTACGGGCGGCGGCCAGGCGGATGGCGTGGCTGTGTGAGTCGGAGGTGGGTGCGGAGGTCGGGTTCTCGATCCGGGGCGAGCGCAGGGTCGGTGCGAGGACGGTCGTCGAGGTCGTTACCACCGGGGTCCTTCTCCAGCGGCTCCAGCGCGACCCCGATCTCGAAGGCGTGGACACGGTCCTGCTGGACGAGTGCCACGAGCGCCATCTGGACGCCGACACCGCGCTGGCGTTCCTCCTCGACGTCCGCGCCACGCTCCGCCCGGACCTGCGGATCCTCGCCACCTCCGCCACCGCCGACGCCGCTCCCTGGGCCCGCCTCCTCGGCTCGGGCGACCCCGCGCCGATCGTGCACGCCCTGGGCACCATGCACCCGGTCTCACCCATCTGGGCCCCGCCCTCCGGAAGCGTCGCGCCGCCCCACGGCATGCGGGTGGACCCGGCGTTCCTGACCCATGTCGCGGGCGTCGTACGGCGTGCGCTGGTGGAGCACGAGGGGGACGTGCTCTGCTTCCTGCCGGGCGTCGGCGAGATCGGCCGGGTGGCCGCGATGCTTCCCGGCGTCGACGTCCTCCAGGTGCACGGCCAGGCCCCGGCCCGCGTCCAGGACGCGGTTCTCTCCCCGGGCGAGGGGCGGAGGGTGGTGCTCGCCACCTCGGTCGCCGAGTCGAGCCTGACGGTGCCGGGCGTGCGGGTCGTGGTCGACTCCGGCCTGGCCAGGGAGCCCCGTACCGACCACGCCCGCGGCCTCGGCTCGCTCACCACGGTCCGCGCGTCCCGAGCCTCGGCCGTCCAGCGTGCGGGGCGTGCGGGCCGCGAGGCGCCTGGCGTGGTCTACCGCTGCTGGTCGCACGCCGAGCACGAGCGGTTGCCCGAGCACGCGCGGCCCGAGATCGCGCTCGCCGATCTGACCGGCTTCGCCCTCCAGGCCGCCTGCTGGGGCGACCCCGCCGCCACCGGCCTGGCCCTGCTCGATGCGCCCCCGGCCGCCGCGATGGACGCCGCCCGCCGCACCCTGCACGCCCTCGGCGCCCTCGACTCCCTGAGCCGGGTGACCGACCGGGGACGGCGGATGGCCGGGGCCGGGGTCCACCCGCGCCTGGCGCGGGCACTGGTCGACACCGGGCCCCGGGCCGCCGAGGTCGTGGCGCTGCTGTCGGAACAGCTTCCCCGGGACGCCGGCGACGACCTGGTGGCGGTCTGGCGCTCCGCGCGCCAGGGCGGCGACGGCTTCTCCGCCCGGTGGCGTCAGGAGGCCAGGCGGCTGGCTCGCGCCGTCCCCGGCTCCGACCGGCGCCCGGGACGACCACTGCCCACCGATGTCACGGCCCGGCGTGACGAGACGGCCCGGGACGGCAGAACCGCCCGAGGCGACGCGGCGCACCGGGGCGACGAGACGGTCCGAGATGGCAAGACCGCCCAAGGCGGCAAGACGGCCCGAGGTGACGAGGCGTCCCGGTGGGACGAGACGGCCCGGGATGACGATGCCGTGGCCGGGATCGTCGTGGCGCTGGCCTATCCCGAACGGGTGGCGCGGCGGCGGGGCGGGTCGTACCTGATGGCCTCGGGAACGGCCGCCGAGCTGCCGCGCGGGTCCCGGCTGGGGACGGCGGAGTGGCTGGCCATCGCGGTCGCGGACCGGCCCGCCGGGGCGGTGTCCGCCAGGATCAGGCAGGCGGTGGTGATCGACGAGGAGATCGCCAGGCTCGCCGCCGCTCCCCTGTACGGCTCCGGCGAGGAGATCGTCTGGCGCGTACCGCCGGGAGAGCGGCGCGGCGACGTGTCGGCGCGCCAGGTGGAGCGGCTGGGCGCGATCGAGCTGTCCAGCGGCGTGCTCAGCGGCGCCGACGTGCGGCCCGCCGTCCTGGAGGGGCTGCGCGTCGAGGGCCTGTCGATCCTGCGCTGGACGCCCGAGGCCGTGGCCCTGCGCGAGCGCCTGGCCTTCTGCCGGCGCACTCTCGGCGACCCCTGGCCCGCGATGGACGACGACGCGCTGGTCGACGCGGCCGACCGCTGGCTGGAGCCCGAGCTGTCGCGTGCCCGCCGCCGCCCCGATCTGGAGCGCCTCGACGTGGTCTCCGCACTGCACCGCCTGGTCCCGTGGAACGTCCGGCTGGCGGAGGTGGCCCCGGAACGGGTCGAGGTGCCGAGCGGGTCGCGGATCAGGGTCGACTACTCGGGCGAGCAGCCGGTGCTGGCGGCCAAGCTGCAGGAGCTGTTCGGCTGGGCCGAGACCCCGCGCGTCGCGGGGGTGCCGCTGGTGATCCACCTGCTCTCCCCTGCGGGCCGCCCGGCCGCGGTCACCGCCGACCTGGCCTCGTTCTGGCGCGAGGGCTACCGCGCGGTCCGCGCCGAGCTCCGCGGCCGCTATCCCAGGCATCCCTGGCCGGACGACCCCATGTCGGCCACCGCCACCCGCCGCGTCAACCCTCGCCGCTGACCCCGGCTCCCGCTCACCTCCCTCACCGCTGACCCCGGCTCCCGCTCACCTCCCCTTCTGCCCGGAAGCCTTACCCGACGCTCCCGGTGACAGGACCGGGAACCCACCTCGCCCATCCCCGTCGCCGCCCCGGGAGCCGTACCCGATGTTCCCGGCGGCCGGCGCGCGGCCGGCTTTTATGAGCTATCGTAGTGATATCACTTCGATAGCAAGGGTGGAGTACATGGAACGACGTGCTTTCCGGATGAACGGATTCGGTGTCCTGATCGGGCTCCTGGCACTCGGGGCCGTCCTGGCCTGGGCCGGGTGGGCGGCGGGAGAAGCGTGGCTGATCGCCGCGGCGATCGTGTGGGGGGTCGTCGCGGCGGTCATGGCCACCGGGTTCGCGGTGATCAACCCGAACGAGGCGAAGGTCGTGCAGTTCTTCGGCCGCTACATCGGGACGGTGAACCAGGCCGGATTCCAGTGGGTGCTGCCGTTCACCAGCAAGGAGCGCGTCACCCTCCGGGTGCGCAACTTCGAGACGACCAAGCTCAAGGTGAACGACGCCGACGGCAACCCTGTGGAGATCGCCGCCGTCGTCGTCTACAAGGTCGCCGACACCGCCAAGGCGGCGTTCGCCGTGGACGACTACGAGCAGTACGTGGCGATCCAGTCCGAGGCCGCCGTCAGGCACCTGGCCACCAGCCACCCGTACGACGCCCACGAGGAGGGCCGTACCAGCCTGCGCGACGGCGCCGAGGTGGCCGCCGAGCTCACCACCGAGCTGAGCGACCGCACCCAGCTCGCCGGCGTGGAGGTGCTGGAGGCGCGGATCACCCACCTCGCCTACGCGCCGGAGATCGCCCAGGCGATGCTGGTCCGGCAGCAGGCCGCCCAGGTGGTCGCGGCACGCACCCACATCGTCGCCGGCGCGGTCGGTATGGTCCAGCTCGCGCTGACCAAACTGCGAGAGGAGAACGTGGTGGAACTCGACGAGGAGCGCAAGGCTCAGATGGTCTCCAACCTGCTGGTCGTCCTCTGCGGTGACAAGGCGACACAGCCGGTGGTCAACGCCGGCAGCCTCTATGGCTGAGCGCAAGAAGATCCTGTTGAGACTCGACCCGGCCGTCTACGAGGTGATCGCCAAATGGGCGGCCGACGACCTGAGAAGTGTCAACGCCCAACTGGAGTACGCGCTCCGTCTGGCACTCAAGGCGGCGGGGCGCGAGCCCCGGCGGGGCGAGCGGAATAACACCGATGAGCCGGACAAGTCATCTGATTGAGACGTGGGACGCTTCCCCTGGCGGACTCACCGGACCACACTCGGTTCATGTCGTGGGTGGGAAGTTCCGCAGTGGAGATCGCGGAGGCCGTGCGACGGGGGAAGGCCACCGCGCCCGTGGTCGTCGAGGAGCACCTCGACGCCATCGCCGAGCGTGACGGACACGTCGGGGCGTTCCGCGTCGTCCTCGCCGAGCGGGCGCTGGCCGAGGCGAGGGCGCTACAGGAGCGGGCGGACCTGTCCGGGCTGCCACTGGCCGGGGTGCCGATCGCGATCAAGGACAACGTCCCGATCCGGGGCGAGGCGTCCCGCAACGGTTCCGCGGCGACGCCGGACGCGCCCGCGGACGAGGATCATCCCGTGGTGGCCAGGCTCAGGGCCGCGGGCGCGGTGGTCGTCGGCATCACCAACGTGCCGGAGCTCTGCCTGGCCGGATTCTCCGACAGCGTGTACGGCGTGACGCGCAACCCGTGGGACCTCGGGCGCACCCCCGGCGGATCGTCGGGCGGGAGCGCGGCCGCCGTGGCGGCGGGCATGGTCCCGCTGGCCCACGGCAACGACGGACTGGGCTCGCTGCGCATCCCGGCCGCCTGCTGCGGCCTGGTCTCGATCAAGCCGGGCCACGGGGTGGTCCCACCGCCCGAGCACGACTGGTACGGGATGTCGGAGAACGGCCCACTGGCCACGACCGTGGCCGATCTCGCCCTGGCCCTGGCCGTCATGGCGGACGACATGTCACTGGCGACGCCCGGCGAGAGCGAGGCACTCGGCGTGGACAGCGCCATCGACGACTACCCGGGCGGGCTGACCCTGTCGGAGCCGCTGCGGCTGCGGATCGCGGTCGCGCCGATGCCGTTGCCCTCCGGGCTCTCGGTGGACGCCGAGTTCCAGCGGGCGGTGACCGGTGCGGCGGAGGTCCTGGGCGCGGCGGGGCACACCGTGGTGGAGCACCCCCGGCCGATGCCCCTCGGGGTCGGTGCCGCCGCCGTCGCCACCTGGTTCGCGTGCGCCAGGGGCGACGTGGACGGCCTCGACCCACGCGGTCTCGAACGGCGCACCAGGTCTCTGGCGAGAGCCGGACGGCTGCTCGCCAGGTTCGGGGCGGACGGCACGGCGGGACGCGACCGCTGGCGCGCGTACGGTGCCGACCAGTGGTTCGGCAATGCCGACGTGCTCGTCACGCCGACACTCGCCGACCTGCCACCGGCCGCGGCCCGCTGGGGCCGACGTGGGCTCCTGGCGAACGCCCGCGCCAACCTGACGTACGCGCCCACCACCGCGGCCTGGAACATGGCCGGCTGGCCCGCCATGACCGTCCCGTACGGCCGGCACTCCAGCGGCATGCCGATCGGCGTCCAGCTCGTCGCCGCCCCGGGGGGCGAGGCACAGCTCCTGGCCCTGGCCGGCCAGCTGGAGACCGCCCGCCCCTGGACCCGCCACGCCCCACCCACCTGATCACCCGACCGCCTGGCCGCCTGATCACCCGACCGCCTGATCGCCTGATCACCCGACCGCCTGATCACCTAATCACCTGATCACCTGATCACCTGGCCGCCGCTCAACGGCATGCCCGACAACCGGTCGGCGCGGCGCCGGAGCCGCGCCGCGCGGGTGGCCCGTACGGGTCAGACGCCGGTGGGGTGCCAGACCGTCTTGGTCTCCAGGAAGGCGGTCATACGCCCGGTGCCGGGGTCGGTGAACCAGTCGGTCTCGACGGGGCGGAGGACCCGCTTGAGGTTCTCCGCCGCCGCCTCCTCGCACGCGACCGCCAGGGCGTCGTCGGCGACCCCGGCCAGGTCGAGGGCGTTGACGTCCATGTGCGCGGCCAGATGGGGGGCGATCTCGGCGACGGAGCCGGTGAGGATGTTGACCACCCCGCCTGGCAGGTCGGAGGTGGCGAGCACCTCGGCCAGGGTGATCGCGGGCAGCGGGGCGCGCTCGCTCGCGATCACCACGCAGGTGTTGCCTGTGACGATCACCGGGGCGATCACCGAGACGAGCCCGAGCAGCGGCTTGTCGGGGGCGACCACCGCGACCACGCCGGTCGGCTCCGGCGAGGAGATGTTGAAGTAGGGGCCGGCGACGGGGTTGGCGGACCCGGCGACAGCAGCGATCTTGTCAGACCATCCGGCGTACCAGACCAGCCGGTCGACGCTCGCGTCCACGACCTCCCGCGCGTTCTTCGTCCCGGACTCCGCCAGTTCGGCGATGAACTGGTCCCGGCGACTCTCCAGCATCTCGGCGACGCGGTAGAGGATCTGTCCCCGGTTGTACGCCGTGGCACCCGACCAGCCGCCGAAGGCCTTGCGCGCGGCCGTCACCGCGTCGCGGGCGTCCTTGCGGGAGGCCTTGGAGGCGTTGGCGAGGAAGTCGCCGCTGGAGGAGGTCACGGCGTAGGACCTTCCGCTCTCGGAGCGCGGGAACGCCCCGCCGATGTACAGCTTGTACGTCTTACGCACGGCGAGCCGTGCGGGCCGACGTTCGTCCCCTGAGTCCATGGCCCGCTCCGTGGCCCGCTCCGTAACCTGCCTCGTGGCCTGCTCCGTGGCCTGCTCCGTGGCCTGCTCCGTGACCTGCTCCGTGGCTTGCTTGGCCGCCTGCTTGGTCGCCCGCTCCGTGGCCTGCTTGGTCGCCCGCGCCCGGCTCGGCTTCTCCGCCTTACTCATTTCCCAGCCCTCTCCACGAGCTCTCCTGCTGCGCCAGCCGGGCCGGCACGAAGATCTGACCGCAGCGGCTCACACCGCACCGGTGGGCGAACCAGCCCCGCAGCACCGGTCGCCCGGTGCGGGCGAAGCCGTGGCCCCGGGTGCTCTGGGCACGGCGGCGGCGGCGCCTGACGCGCTGATGCTCACACATCGAGATACGCCTCCAGCCCGTGCCGGCCGCCCTCGCGCCCGTATCCCGACTCCTTGTAGCCGCCGAACGGCGAGGTGGGGTCGAACCGGTTGAAGGTGTTGGCCCAGACGACACCGGCGCGGAGCCTGCTCGCCATCCACAGGATGCGCGAACCCTTCTCCGTCCACACGCCCGCCGAAAGGCCGAACGGGGTGTTGTTGGCCTTCTCCACCGCCTCGGCCGGGGTGCGGAAGGTCAGCACGGACAGGACGGGGCCGAAGACCTCCTCACGGGCGATCCTGTGTGACTGGGCGACACCGGTGAAGATGGTCGGCGGGAACCAGAAGCCCTTGTCGGGCAACGAGCAGGCCGGGGACCAGCGCTCGGCGCCCTCCACCTCCCCCAGGTCCGACAGCTCGCGGATCTTGGCGAGCTGGGCCGCGGAGTTGATCGCGCCGATGTCCGTGTTCTTGTCCAGCGGGTCGCCCAGCCTGAGCGTGCCGAGCCGCCGCTTCAGCGCGTCGAGCAGTTCCGTCTCGATCGACTCCTGCACCAGCAGCCGGGAGCCCGCACAGCAGACGTGGCCCTGGTTGAAGAAGATCCCGTTGACGATGCCCTCGACCGCCTGGTCAAGCGCGGCGTCCTCGAACACGATGTTCGCGGCCTTGCCGCCGAGCTCCAGGGTGACCTTCTTACCGGAGCCCGCGACCGACCTGGCGATCTGGCGGCCGACCTCGGTGGAACCGGTGAAGGCCACCTTGTCGACGTCGGGGTGGTTGACCAGGGCTGCGCCGGTCTGTCCGGCACCGGTCACGATGTTGACCACGCCGGGGGGCAGGTCGGCCTGCGCGCAGATCTCCGCGAACAGCAGCGCGGTCAGCGGGGTGGTCTCGGCGGGCTTGAGGACCACGGTGTTCCCGCAGGCCAGGGCAGGGGCGATCTTCCAGGCGAGCATGAGCAGCGGGAAGTTCCACGGGATGACCTGGCCGGCCACCCCGAGCGGGCGCGGGCCGGGGCCGTACCCGGCGTATCCGAGCTTGTCCGCCCAGCCGGCGTAGTAGAAGAAGTGGGCCGCCACCAGGGGCAGGTCCACGTCGCGGGACTCGCGGATGGGCTTGCCGTTGTCCAGGGACTCCAGCACGGCCAGTTCGCGCGAGCGTTCCTGGATGATCCGCGCGATCCGGAACAGGTACTTGGCCCGTTCCGAGCCGGGCAGCGCCGACCAGACGCCGAACGCCTTGCGTGCGGCCGAGACCGCCCGGTCGACATCGGCCTCCGTCGCCCAGGCGATCTCCGCCAGGACCTCCTCGGAGGCGGGGTTGACGGTCTTGTGAAGATGCCCGTCCTGGGAGTCGACCCACTCGCCGTCGATGAACAGGCCGTAGGACGGCCTGATGTCGACGACGTCACGCGACTCGGGCGCCGGTGCGTACTCAAACATGTGAACGCCTTAGTCGAGGGTGAAGTAGTCGGGACCCGCGTACCTGCCGGTGGCCATCTTCTGGCGCTGCATCAGCAGGTCGTTGAGGAGTGTGGAGGCGCCGAGCCTGAACCAGTCGGGGCTGAGCCAGCCCTCACCGACGGTCTCGTTGACCAGGACGAGCATCTTGACGGCGTCCTTGGTGGTCCGGATGCCGCCCGCGGGCTTCACCCCGACCTTGCGGCCGGTCGCGGCCAGGAAGTCGCGGACCGCCTCCAGCATGATCAGCGTCACCGGAAGGGTCGCGGCGGGCTGCACCTTTCCGGTGGAGGTCTTGATGAAGTCGCCCCCGGCCAGCATGGCCAGCCAGGACGCGCGGCGCACGTTGTCGTACGTGGACAGCTCGCCGGTCTCCAGGATCACCTTCAGGTGAGCGGCACCGCAGGCGGCCTTGATCGCGACGATCTCCTCGAAGACCTTGACGTAGTCACCCGCGAGGAACGCGCCCCTGTCGATGACCATGTCGATCTCATCGGCTCCGGCCGCCACCGCGAAGACGGTGTCGGCGACCTTGACATCGAGCGAGGAGCGTCCGCTGGGGAAGGCGGTCGCGACGCTGGCCACCTTGACGCCGGAGTCCTTCAGCGCAACCACGGCCTCGGCGACCAGGTCAGGGTAGACGCACACCGCCGCCACCCTGGGGACGGAGGGGTCGGCCGGGTCGGGGTGGAGGGCCTTGGCGCACATCGCGCGGACCTTACCCGGGGTGTCGGCTCCCTCCAGGGTCGTCAGGTCCACCATGCCGATGGCGAGATCGATGGCCTGGGCCTTGGCGGTCGTCTTGATGGATCGGGTGCCGAGCATCGCGGCGCGCTGGTCGGCGCCCACGCGGTCGACACCGGGCAGGCCGTGCAGGAAGGTTCGCAGCGTGGCGTTGGACGTTGCCACGTCCGCGAGCGAGGTCGTCATAGTTGACACCTCTCCAGCATGCCCACTGGTGTGATTACTTCCAAACTGGACCTTGCACAGCCCTCTCGTCGGTTTTCGTCAACATCCGCCGGGTCCGGCCTGACGCGACCGCCGCGGGCTCTCCGGGGCACGCGGGGAACCGTTGACACCACGGAGCCGATCGATCCGGAACTGCTGGAGGAGCTGGAGAAGGCGGCCGAGGAGACCCGGCCACCGGCCGGTGCACGAGGTAGCTTCGCAGCACCGGCTGCCACCTGTTGGCCCGCAGCCCCCGGAGCGCGGCGATCCCGACGCAATATTTGCTCACGGTCACCGGCCGCACCCCCATCCCCCGCAGCACCTTGTCTACCAGCGCCTTCCCGTCCACCGACTTCGATTCCAGCAGCACCAGGTCCCGGCGGGCGGGCGCATCGCGCTGCCCGTCGCGGCACAGCAGACCGGTGTCGCAGGTGAGCCGCGCCGCCCCGGCCCGGTCGATGAGCGTCACCCGTTTGTAGTCCGTGGCCAGCACCGCCTCCAGCGTCTCGGGCGCGACGAGCCGCAACCCGCCGAGGAGGGTGTCGCGCACGAAGTCCATCGCCTCCCGGGTGAGCGTCTGATCCGGCGCGTCGTCGTACGGGATGCGATGCTTGTCCGTGCTGCCCCGCGCCCCACTGAGCTTGAGCTCCAGCCAGCGGTCTCCACTGTCCAGATAGGTACGGGTACGCAGCTTGAACCTGCGCCGCCGATCCTGGCGATGCTGGCGGAAGGTCAGCAGATCCGGCGTGTCGAAGTAGGTGGAGGTATAGCGGAACTGTCGCCGCCCTGCGATCTCCAGAGCGACGAACCGGTCACTCAGCTCGGCCGCGAGCGCCGCCATGGTCGCGGCCGTCACCAGGTATTTGTTGTCCACCCGGCTCATCAGCTCCGGCACGTCCTCCAGCCCGATCGGCGGCACCTCGGCCGCGACCCCGACGAGCAGCACGTCCGCGTTCGGCTCGGCCATCACCGCACCACTCCGGCACGCGCGTTCGAACCCACGTAGCGGACATCGACCACCGTTATGTCCCGCACGTAGTCGATCTGCATGACCACGCACTGCAGCACCCGCGCCCGCAGCCTGCCCTCCAGGTCCACCCGCAGCGACTCTGGATCGGAATGCACCACGTCCAGCGTCACGACCTGGTGTCTCGTGCGCCCGAGCAACCTGGGGTGATCAGCGATGTACATGACCGCCAGCAGCACCCCGTTGAGCGCGAGCGCGGTCAGCGGCCATGCTCCGGCGATGCCGTTGACCAGCCCCAGCACGATCGCGACGAAGTAGTAGGCGATCTCCTGCTGAGTGATCTCGCTGGACCGCAACCGGATGATCGACAACACACCGAACAACCCGAATCCCACGGCGATGTCCACCCGCTGCACGAGCAGCAGCGACACCACCGCGAAGATCCCCACGTTCAGCGCGACATAGGCGAACAACAAATCACGCCGATGGTGGCGCCGATAGTAAAGACCGTAGGCCAGCACGATGATCGCCGAGAGGTCCATCACCAGTCCGATTATCACAATCGCCCCTTTTCCTGCCGCTGTTCATGAACAGCATCTCCACTCAGGATGAAGTGATCATGAGGCGATGATTAGGCGACTCTCATGCGATAGCCGGTTCCTCTTATGGTCTCGATCCGATCCACACCGATTTTGCGCCTTAGATAACGCACATACACATCCACCACGTTCGACCCGGGATCGAAATCAAACCCCCAGACGTGGCTGAGCAACTGCTCGCGCGTCAGCACCTGGTCGGGATGCCGACAGAAGATCTCCGCCAGCGCGAATTCCCTGGTGGACAAATCCACGGCCCGCTCGCCGACATAAGCCCGCCTCGTCCGCAAATCCAACGACAAATCCGACACCCGCAGCACGGTCACCTCCGGTGTGCGGTCGGCGCGCAGCCGCAGCCGTACCCGAGCCAGCAACTCCTCGAAGGCGAACGGCTTGGCGATGTAGTCGTCCGCGCCGCCCTCAAGCCCCGCCACCGTGTCGCTCACACTGTCACGAGCGGTCAAAATGATCACAGGAATGGTGACCATGGCTTCTCGCAGCCGCCGCAGCACGGTGAACCCGTCGCTCAACGGCAGCCCGATGTCCAGGATGAGCAGGTCGAACCCGCCCGTGCTCGCCAGGTCGTAGGCCGCGATACCGTCCCCGACCGCAGCCGTCACGAAGCCGTTGGCTCGCAACCCCTTCTCCACGAAGGAGACGATCCTGGCCTCGTCCTCGGCGATCAGAATGCGGTTCATGGCAGCCTCCACGTCTCCCATAGCGGGAGAGATATGACAAAACAGGCCCCGCCGCCGGGACCTTCCGTCACCTTCACGCCGCCTCCATGGGCCTCGGCGATGGATCTGACGATGGCCAGCCCCAGACCGGCCCCGTCGTAGGTGCCGGTGCGGCCCGCGCCGCGCACGAACCGCCCGAAGATCCGTTCTCGCTCGGCGGGCGCCACGCCGGGCCCGCTATCGCGTACCCACAGGTCGACGCGCCCGTCGCGGACGGCGGAGCCAACGGCGATCAGGTCGTCGTCGGCGGTGTGGCGCACGGCGTTGGCCACGAGCTGCATGAGCGCCTGCGTGAGCCGCTGGCGGTCCGCCGGCAGGCGGGCCTCGGCCACCTCGTCGACCCGCCACCGGCGCTCACCCAGCGGGCGGGCCTTGGCGACCACGCTCACCGTGAGGTCGGCCAGCTCGACGTTGTCCAGGTGCAGGAACCCCGGCTGCTCGGCCTTGGCCAGCGTGATCAGGTCGTCCACGATGCGGTTCATCCGGTCGAGCTCGTCGGTGACCAGGGCGAGGGTCGCGGCCCGGTCGGCCGGATCGTCGCTCATCAGCTCCAGGTGGCCGCGGATGACGGTGATCGGCGTACGCAGCTCGTGCCCGGCGTCGTCCATGAAGTTCCGCTGCACGACGAACGCCTTCTCCAGCCGGTCGAGCATATGGTTGAACGTCGCGGCCAGCGCCGCCACATCGTCGTCGCCCGGCACGTCGAGCCTGCGGGTCAGGTCGGTGGAGTCGCTGATCTGCTCCGCGGTCTGGCCGATCAGCCGCACCGGCGCGAGCACCCGCCCTGCCACGAACCACCCGGCCGCCCCTGCCAGCACCAGCGCGGCCAGCGCGGACAGCCCGAGAGCCCACACCGCGTCCACGATCTCGCCGCGATGCCGATCGTAGAAGATCGCCACAACGAAGTGGCCGGGGCGGGAGTCACCGGACACGGTCACCGGGATCACCGCGTACTGGACCGTTCCCGCGTCGCTCTCAACCGTGTCACGCGTGATCCTGGTGGCCTTGGCCATCCGCCCGACCAGCTCGGCATCGGTGTCGAGCCGCACGAGCGGCTCGATCGCGGTGACCCTGTCGGCGCTGCCGTCGACGATGCTGAAAAACGTCTCCCACCGATCGGGCGAGTTGAGCGCCAGGTAATCGGTGAGCAGCTTCTGGACGTCGGTGACCGTGCGGCCGGTCTGCGGATCGCGTGTCTCCTTGGCGTAGCTGCGCAGCTTGTCCACCTCATTGCGCAGCTCGGAGCCTATGCGGTCGTCGAGCCGGTTGACCAGGAAGGTCCAGGTCGTGGAGATCGAGACAGACAGGGCGAGGCCGACGACGGCGAGCATCCAGCCCACGATCCGGGCACGGGCGCTCACCCTCATGCGCTCACCTGGTCAGTCATCATCACCCTCGCCATCGTCGTCATCGTCGTCATCGCCCCCGCCCCCCAGCCGAGGCGACGGTGGCCTGACCGGCTCGGCCTTGCTCTTGCGGGGCGTGGGCTGCGCGCTGCGCGCAGGTTTCTCACTCTTGCCCGGCGAGGCCGACCCCGGATCCCCACTCTTCACGCCCGACCCCGGATCCCCGCTGTTCACGCCCGACCCCGGCTCCCCGCTCTTCCCAGGCGAGGCCGAAGGAGTGCCCTGCCCACCGCGCCCGGGCGAGGGCGACACGACGACGGGCCCGCCCAGATCGGACCCTTCGTTGGCCGCCCGCATGAACCCCATGGACATGAACCCCACCGCCACCAAACCGAGGACGAGCAGGATCACGGCTCCCCGATGTTTCATGAGATCGACCTTGACACCCTTCGAGGAGACCACGCTGAAGCCCAGATGAGAAACCTCTCATCTGACCGCACCCCCGGGCCACCCCTCCACGAGCGCGTGGAGGACTTCAGTCCCTGCCCGGCCTGCGTACGCGCCGGAGAATTCGACTTCTTCGACCAGGCCGCGTTCGGAGTTCGGATCTTCAGGTGGACCGGAGGCTTCGCATCCATGATCGGGCCTGCCTTCCTGATGCCAGGACCGAGGTGGATCCGCACTTCCGGTGAGGAACGTCGCACTAGGTGGGGCCTAGGTAGTGGCGGGGCGCGGAGCGGTCCGGAGATAGGACATCCTCCCGATGTGGGACCGGGGGCCTTAGGACGAGTCTTGAGTCTGTAAGGAAAGCGCCACACCAGGAAGGAACCCCCATGGGTCCCGAGCTTCAGCTCCAGTTGATCGCCTACCGGACCGCCGAGCTCCTTGAGGAGGCCGACAACCACCGCCTCGCCCGCGAGGCCCAGGAGAACAGGAAGGCCCGCCCGGGCGGCAAGCGCGGCAGGGGCCTCCTCGGCAAGATCATTTCGGCATGACCACGTCCCGAGAGCCCGGCCGCCTCATTCCGCCCGGCCGGGCCTCTCCGCCCCCGTAGAAGATCGACTTCACCGAGCGAAAAATGCTGTCGACCGAGGGCCTCGCCTACGCGCCGTTCACCGCGGCGATCCGCCGGCTCGTCCGCGAGTGCGGTGCCGAGGAGGTCGCGGCCGCCCACCGCCTCGCCCTGATCGGCTGACCTCCTGCATCATGGATACCGATCGGATCGGGAAGAGGAGACAGACGTGCAGCGCGAGAATGGCATCGCCGTCGGCATGGCCCCCGCTCCCCCTGAGTCTTCGGGGGTGCGCGGAGCGATCGCCGCCAACCTGCGCCGCACCCGCCTGGCCCGAGGGTTCAGCGTTCGCGAGCTGGCCGAGCTGACCGGCGTGAGCAAGGCACTCATCTCCCAGGTCGAGCGCGGCGTGGCCAACCCCACGGTCGAGGTGCTGTCGCGGCTCGCGACCTCCCTGGAACTGACCTTCGGCGAGCTGACCCGGGTCCACCTGATCGGCCCGGAGGTGATCCGCCACGACGAGGGACTCGTCCTCCCCGCCGGGGACACGACGGTCCGCGCCTTGTTCGCGGCCCCCGACCGGCGCCGCTTCGAACTGGCCGAGGGCCACATCCCGCCGGGCACCCGCAGCGCCAAGAGCTCCCACGGCCGCGGCTCGGTGGAACACGCCTACGTCGTCTCCGGCGAGGTGACCGTCGAGACCGAGGAGTGGTCGGTCACCATCGCCGCGGGCGACGCCGTGCGCTTCGCCGCCGAGTCCGACCACGTCTACGCCACCGGCTCCGCCGCCTGCCGCGTCCTGACCCTGATCTCGTTCTCCGAGGACTGACGACCGTCGCGTGCGGTTCTCCACCGGAGCGCGCGAGCCGGTCAGTCCAGCCAGTCGCCGGAGCCGTCGGGGACGCTGGCCAGCAGCGCCCGGGTGTAGGGATGCTCGGGCGCGTCGAGCACCCGGTCGGCGAGGCCGGTCTCCACGCACGTGCCCGACTCCAGCACGTAGAGCCGATCGGCGATCTGGCGGACCACGGCCAGGTCGTGGGTGATGAACAGCATCGCCATGGACAGTCGTTCCCGCAGCTCGGCGAGGAGACCCAGTACCTGGGCCTGGACCGAGACGTCGAGCGCCGACACCGGCTCGTCGCAGATCAGCAGGCGGGGCTCGCCCGCCACCGCGCGGGCGATCGCCACCCGCTGCCGCTCGCCGCCGGACAGCCCTGCCGGGCGCATCCCGGCCATGTCACGGGCCAGGCCGACCGACTCCAGGAGCCGGGCGAGGTCGTCCGGCCCGGCGGGACGGCCGTCGGCCCACAGCGCCTCCCGCAGGGTCGCCCCCACGGTCCGGGCGGGGTTGAGCGTCGAATAGGGGTCCTGGAAGATCATTTGTGAGATCCGGCGGGCCTGGCGCACGGCCGCGCGCCCCATCCGCCCGTAGTCGGAGCAGTCCGCGCCGCCGAGCAGGATCGCACCCCCGTCCGGACGCTCCAGCCCGGCGACGCATCGGGCCAGCGTGGTCTTGCCCGATCCGGACTCGCCGACCACACCGACGACCTCGCCCGGAGCGACAGTCAGGCTCACGCCCGCCAGCGCCGGGTGCGGGCTCCCGGCGAACCACCGGCGCAGGTCACGCACCTCCAGCACCGGCTCGGCCGCGACCGGCGGCCTGGAGACGACCCCCGGTTCCGGCGCGGGCGGCGCGGGCAGCTCGGCCGCCCGCAGGCACGCCGACAGCCGCCCTTCGCGGACGCGCCCCGACACGCGTACGGGACGTGGCTCCGGCACTCCCGCGCGGCACTCCGGCACGGCCAGCGAGCACCGATCGGCGAACCCGCACCGCCCTGCCGCCGCGTCGTGCGCGGGGACGGCCCCCGGCACCGAGGGAATCACCGCGAGCCGCCGGTCCGCGGGCGGCTCGGCCGCCAGCAGCGCCCGGGTGTACGGGTGGAACTGCTCATGCCGCACGGCCGCCGCACGGCCGGTCTCCATGACCCGTCCCGCGTACATCACCATGACCCGGTCACAGGTGGAGAAGGCCAGGCGCAGGTCGTGGGTGATGAGGACGAACGCCATGTCCCGTTCGCGCTGGACACGCCGGATGAGGGAGAGGACCTCGCGCTGGGTGGTGGCGTCGAGCGCGGTCGTCGGCTCGTCGGCGACCAGCACCCGCGGCCCTCCGGCCAGTGCGGCGGCCAGCCCGATCCGCTGGCGCATGCCGCCGGACAGCTGGAAGGGGTAGCGCCCCGCGACATTCGCCGGCAGACCCACCTCCGCCAGCAGCCGCGGCACCTCGACGGCCGCGTCCGCGCCCTTCGGCAACCCGTCGGCGATCTGGCGCCCGGCCCGGCGCAACGGGTTGAGCAGGGTGAACGGGTCCTGCATCAGGAGGGAGACCACGCCGCCGCGCTGCCGCCGCCGGGCACGCGGGTCGTCGTCCACCCGCTCGCCCGCGATGCGCACCTGCCCCGTGGCCTCCAATCCCTGAGGCAACAGGCCGAGCATCGCACGGACCGTGAGGGACTTGCCCGAACCCGACTCCCCCACGATGGCGACCGACTCTCCGGCCGCCACCTCGAACGACACCTCCGACAGGAGGGTCCGCCCGGTGGAGGGCTGCCGGACCTTGATTCCCTCGACCCGGATCGCGGGCTCGGCGGTCGCCCCGGTTCCGGTGGACTCCTTCATCTCAACGTGCCCTTCCCCGGCGATCGACGCGTTCGTGGAGCCAGTCACCGACGATGTTCAGCGCGGCGGCCGTGAGGATGATGGCGAGGCCGGGTGCGACCACTGCCCAGGGGTTGACGAGCAGTTGGGCCCGGTTGTCCGCCAGGGTGCGCCCCCAGTCGGGCGAGCCCGCGGGCACCCCCAGGCCGAGGAAGGACAGCGAGGCCAGGGACACCAGGGCGTAGGCGAAGTTGAGAAACCCGTTGGCCAGCGTGACCGAGGCGATGTTGGGCCAGATCTGCCTCGTCATGATCCGCCACGCGGAGAGGTTCTTGAGAAGTGCCGCCTCGACATAGGGGCGGTGCCGCTGTTCGAGCACGGCTCCGCGCACCACCCTCGTGTCGGTGGGGGCGAACAGCACGACGAGCACGGCGACCGCCAGGCCGTACCCTCCGCCCAGTACCCCGGCGACGACGATCGCCACCAGCAGGGCGGGCAGGGAGAACATCAGGTCCGCCCAGCGCATGGCCAGCGCGTCGGCCCAGCCGCCGAAGTATCCGGCGGGCAGCCCGATGAGGTTGCCGATCAGCATCGACCCGGCGGCGACGCACAGCGCGCCGGGAACGGCCGTACGGGCTCCCGCGACGAGCAGTTCCAGCACGTCGCGGCCAAGGTCGTCGGTGCCGAGCGGATGACCTGGCGCGGGGCCGGTGATGCCGAGCAGGAGGTCCTGGTCGGTCGCGCCGGGCACCAGCCAGGGCGAGAGCACCGCGGCCACGGCCACGGCGAGCAGGACGGCCAGCGCGCCGGCCACGGCCACCTGGGGACGGCGCCGCACGACCGCCGGAAAACGGCCTCTCACGATGCCCCCTCAGGCGAGATACAGCGAATCACGGCAGCCTCCCACCCGACACGACGGCGTGCCCGCCCGTGGAGCTCACGATGTCCTCCCGCCGAACCGGACCCGGGGGTCGGCCACCGAATAGCCGATGTCCACCAGCAGGTTGACTGCGACGATGAGCAGGGTGAACAGCAGCCCGAGCGCCTGGACGGCCGGGACGTCCTTGAAGGTGACCGAGTCGACGAGCAGCGAGCCGAGACCGGGAAGCGCGAACGTCACCTCGACCAGCACGGTCCCGGCCAGCATGCCGGTCACGATGAGCCCGGCCGCGGTGAGGATGGGGACCAGCGAGTTGCGCAGCGCGTATCCGAGGACGGCCGCGCCGCCCAGACCACGCGCGCGGGCGAAGACCACGTAGTCCTGGTCGAGCTCGCGGATGAGCGCCGCCCTGCTGAAGCGGACGAACATGCCCACGGCGCCGACGGCCAGCGCGACCGCGGGCAGCGTGAGGTGCCACACCTGGCCGACCAGGCCCTCGCCCGTCCCGTACACGGGAAACCAGCCGAGCCCCGCGGCGAACACCACGAGCAGCAGCAGCCCGACCGCGAAGGGCGGGGCGCTCAACCCCACCACACCGGCGGTGACGACGAGGCGATCGGCGGCCCGGCCCCGCCGCAGCGCCCCGACCACGCCCAGCGGAACCCCCACCAGCAGGGCGAGCAGCGCGCCGTACCCGACGAGCGCCAGGGTGAGCGGCAGCCGCTGACCGATCATGTCGGCGACCGGCATCCCGGTCCTGACCGAGGTCCCGAGGTCACCGTGGAGGACGCCGCCGAGCCAGCGCAGGTACTGCGCGGGCAGCGGCTCGTCGAGGTGGTAGCGGGCCTGGATCGCCGCGATGGTCTCCGGGGTGGCGGGGCGGGTGCCCAGCAGGGTCTGCTGGACCGAGCCGGGGGCGAGGTAGAGCAGGCCGAACATGCCGACCGACAGCAGCGCGACGACGACGACGGTGCCCGCGAACCTGCGCAGCAGGAAGAGACCCCGGTCACGCCCCGCCATCAGAGCACCCCGTTTCCTGTCAGCCACGCGACCACGCGCTCCGCCGCGTCCCCGCGGTGCGCTCCCTCCGTCAGCTCGTGGCCCTCCCGAGGGTAGACGACCAGCTGGGTCCGGACGCCGGCCGCCGACCAGGCACGATAGAGCTGCTCCGCCTGCCCGACGGGGGTGGTGCGGTCCTCGGCGCCGTGCAGGATCAGCGTCGGTGTGGTGACCCCGGCCGCGTGGCACACCGGCGAGCGGGCGGCGAGAAACTCCCTGCCCTGGGGTGTGGCGGGGTCGGCCCCTCGGTGATAGAGGAGGTCGAAGCCGCCGCCGAGGTTGCTCGCGGTGGCGAAGCTGAGCCAGTCGCTCACCCCGGACATCACCACGGCTGCCCGGAACCGGCCGGTTCGGGTCACCGCCCACGCGCTCAGGTAGCCGCCGTAGCTGAGCCCCATGACGGCCATCCGCTCCGGGTCCGCGACTCCGGCCGCGACGAGGTGGTCCACACCCGCGAGGACGTCGCCCAGGTCGTCCTCACCGAATCGCCCGATGACCCGGCGCGCGTACTCCTGGCCGCGCCCGCTGCTCCCGCGCGGGTTCGGCAGCAGTACGGCCGCACCCGCGTGCGCGAGCGCGGCGGCGAGCCCGCCGGACTCGGCCGGCGCGAAGGCAGTGGACCACAGCCAGGTCGGCCCTCCATGCACGATCACCACCAGCGGCGCCGGTCCCGCCCCGGTCCCGCCGGTTCCCGTGGGACCGGCGGGACCGGCGGGACCGGCGGGACCGATGGGGTTGGCGGGACCGGCGGAAGGGGAGAGGTTCGGGGAAACGGCGGGATCGACGGTGGCAACGGGTGAGATCGGCGACCTCCGCAGCAGGAGACCCTGGACGGCGAGGCCGTCCTGGCCGGTCCAGGAGACCTCCTCCTGGTGCACGGCGAGCGGCGCCAGCACGGCGTTGAGATCGGTGACCTGGCGCCAGTCGCCCTTGGCCACCTGGGCGACCGCCACCTCTGGGGGGCATTCGGCCGTCTCCCAGACGGCGACGGCGAGCGCACCGGTGCGATCCACCGAGAGTGACGGTTGCCCGTCGCGCCCGCCCAGGGTTCCCCAGGAGGTCCAGCGGGTCAGCGGGCGGCCGTCGGCGGTCAGGGTGCCGCCGTGCGTGCCGGTACCCGACCACCCGGTGAACCACAGGGTGTCCTCGTCCAGCCAGCCCAGATCGGTGACGTCGTCGACGGCGGCCAATGGCGTCGCCTCCCCGGTGACGAGGTCGACGCGGATGATCCGCCCGGAGACGATGGAGAGCCCCTCGACCACGACGGCGGTACGCCCGCCGGGCGCCAGCCGGGGACGGCTGAGCTGCCAGGAGGTGCGCAGCAGGGTCCGGAGTTCACCGCTCTCAGGATCGACCAGGTCGAGGGCGGGCCGGTAGTACCCGGCGGGCGTCTCGTCGGCCGAGGTGACGGCCAGTACGACGCCGTCCCGCCAATCGGCGTCCCACACGGTCAGGCCGCGCAGCGGCACCGTCCGCAGTTCCCCGTCGCCCACCCGTGCCCACGCGAGTCGCCTGCGCCTGTCACCCGGCGTGCGGACGAAGGGATCGGTCTCATCGCGGACCCGGAGGCCGAGGTGGCTGCCGTCGCGCTCGCTGCCCGGGTCGGCGAACCGCACGAGCACGGTACCGTCACCACCGGGGACGAGGTCCTCGATCTCCCCTCCCACGCGGACCCGCCAGGCGGGGACCGGATCGCCGGGCGAACGGACCTCGACGTGGTCGAGGTCAGGGCCGTCACCGGCGGCGAGCAGCAGCCTCCCGTCCGGCAGCCACCGCGTCAACGCGTGCCATTCCGTCCCCGTGCCCGCCACGGGAACGGGCACCGGGACCGGTCCTCGGCTTCCGCTCTCGGCTCCGGCTCCGGCTCCGGCTCCGGACAGGTCGAGCACGTGTGCGACGGGCCGGCCGTCCGGGCGCGGAAGAACACAGGCGACGCGGGCCCCCTCCGCATCCAGCACCACGGCCTCGGGCACGCGCAGACCGGCGAGTGCGGCGTACGCCTCCAGTGCCGCGGTCATGAGCGGGTGGTGATCTCGGTGGCCCAGGGACCGACGAAGAAGTAGGGTCCGAACTCGCCGGTCCCCACGCCGGGGCCGAACGCCGTCGCCGCCTCTCCCCACCAGAGCGGCTGGTACGGGACGTCACCCGCAGCCTTGACCAGTGCCTCCCCGAGAAGCCTGCCGCGTGCCGTGTCGTCCGTTCCGGTCTTCGCCTCGTCGAGCAGCCCGGTCACCTCGGCATTGGCGTACTCGGCGATGTTCGTGCCGTTCACACCGGTGGCGGCGCCGTTCAGGAGCTGCTGGATGTACTCCGCGGGGTCGCCCGTGGTGGCGAAGTACCATCCCAGGTAGATGCCGGAGGCGTGCTTGCCGAGCTCGGCGATCCACTGCTCCAGCGGGACCTCCTTGACCTCCAGGGTGATGCCGATGCCCTTGAGGTTCTCGGCGAGGGTCAGTGCGGCCCTGCCGAGTTGCGGCCCGCTGTTCGGATAGGTCAGCACGTCGGCGAAGCCGCCGGGCACCGAGGAGGCTGCCAGTTCGGCACGTGCCTTGGCCAGGTCGAACCCGTACTGCGGAATGCTCGCGTACAGGTTCTCCACCTCCGCCTCCCCGAGCACGCCGCCCCACTGGGCGGGGTCGGTGAGCGTGGTGGCCACCCTGCCGTGACCGCGCAGCACGCTGCGGAGGATTCCCTCCCTGTCGACGGCGTGGGCGACCGCCCTGCGGACATGGACGTCGTCCCACGGCTTCTTGGCGGTGTTGAAGGCGAGCGTGACGAGGGAGCGGTCGCTCGCCGCCTTCACCTCGACGCCGGGCAGCCCCTTCCACTGGTCGATCTGCTCGGCGGGCACGTTCAGCGCCACGTCGACGGACCCGCCGCGCATGGCGAGGAGCCTGGTCGACTCCTCGGGAACGAAGTCGATGTCAATCCGGCGGTACGGGGCCTTGCCTCCCCACCAGGCGTCGTTGCGCTCCAGCGTCACGTGCGAGTCGGGGGCGAACTCCGTCACCCGGTACGGGCCCGTGCCCAGGATCTTCGCGGTGGGGGTGCCGATGCCGTCGCCGGAGACCTCGATGAACTTCCTGCTCGTGACCATGAGGGTGCCTGGCGAGGGCGTCCAGGCGAACGAGGCGTCGGGCCGCTTCAGCGTGATCGTGACCTCGGCCGGCCCGCTTGCCTCGATCTTCTTCACATTGGCGTACGCGTACGCGAAGGCCGAGGTGGAGCCCTTTCGCGCGTGCAGGTCGAGGCTGGCCACGACGTCGTCCGCGGTCAGCGGCGTCCCGTCGGAGAAGGTCACGCCCTGGCGGATGGCGTAGACATAGGTCGTCGCGTCCTTCCTGGTCCAGGACTCGGCGAGCGATGGCTGGAGGCTGCCGTCGCGCCCCACCCCGACGAGCGCCTCCTGGCACAGGAGCGCGACGACGTAGTTCATGATGCCCGCCTCCTTGCTCGCGTCGAGCGAGCCGAGGGAGGAGGGCAGCGCGACCTTGAGGACGTCAAGGGACTTCGCCGCGCCGGCCGGGCCCCCGGTCGCCGGTTCGGGCGACTCACAGGCCACGGCGAGGCCGGGGACGGCGGCCAGGCCGCTCACGATGGCGATGGATCTCAGCAGGGACCGCCGGGTGAGGGCGACGTCGGGGAGCTCGGTCACGGGGACCCACTTTCGTGCGACCAGCCAGCCCGCTCAGCTGCTGTGTCTACCATTAATATCCACTTGGCGAGTGAGAATATTCACTATTCACCGTTCACGTCAAACCCACCTTTTGAATAGGGAATACATGTCCTCCCTCACCGTCTACAGCGCTCCGTGGTGCGGTCACTGCCACCGGCTGAAGGCCGCGCTCACCCGCGCGGAGATCCCCTTCGTCGAGGTGGACGTCGATCGGACGCCCGGCGCGATCGAGCTCATCACCGACCTCGGCGGCGGCTCCTGGCTGATCCCCACGGTGCTCCTCCCCGACGGATCGGCGCTGGTCAATCCCAGCGTTCGGGAGATCGAAGCCCGGCTGGCCTGACCGGTCACCGCTCCGCCGGGGAGAAGCACGGTCAGGCCAGCAGGGGTTCGACCAGTAGGATCACGCCGAAGACGGCGAACGCGGCGGCGGCGCCGTACCTGATGGTCTTCTCCGGCAGGTGCTTGCCGAGCATCCGTCCGACCAGGATGGCCAGGGCGTCGGCGGCGACCATGCCGACGGTCGAGCCGATCCAGGTGCCGAACCAGCCGTGCTGGGTGGCGAGGGTGATGGTGGCGAGCATGGTCTTGTCACCCAGCTCGGCGAGGAAGAAGGCGACGGTCACAGCGATGATCGCCGACCGGGTGGTGCGCTGCGCCTTCTGGGCCTCCTCGTCCGTCAGCTCGTCCCCGCGCAGCGTCCACAGGGCGAAGCCGAGGAAGGCGATTCCGGCGATGATCGTGATCGCCGTGGTGGGAAGAAGGTCACCGGCCAGACCGCCGAGACCGACACTGACCAGGTGGACCACCGCGGTGGCCAGGGTGATTCCGGCGAGGACCGGCCACGGCTTGAACCGGGTGGCGAAGGTCATGGCCATGAGCTGGCTCTTGTCGCCCAACTCCGCGACGAAGATCACAACAAGGCTGATCCAGAACGCTTCCAATGGAGGGTGCCCTTCCCGCGTGCGCGGCCGGGCTGAAGGGGAGAACCCGGGGAGTTTCGGGCACGTCTTCGGCCCGGCGGCATCGATGATTGCCTGCCAGGCCGAAGGTCTCGTCCGCCCCGGAGCCGTGTGAGAACGGCCGGATCCAAGGCCCGCGCGACCGGGCGCCCTGGGGCGCCAGTATGTCGATCACGCGATTGGGACTACTCCCCTTCGGGTGTTTCCATCAGACCCTAGCAGCCGAGACCTGACGCTCATTCCCTCGCCCCGGTCCTAGTCCGGAGACCGATACCTTCGCAGGTCAGGCCCCCTGGCAATCCGGCTCCCCGAAGATCCATGCCTCTTGGGTCACTCCCCCTCCAAGGATCAGGACCCTCGCGTAGGCAGGTCCCCTCGGCCCGTGAGCCCGCCTCCCGGCCCAAAGCCGGAAGCCACTCAAAGCCGGAAGCCACTCAAAGCCGGAAGCCGCTCAGAGGCGGGTGCCGCTCAGAGGCGGGTGCCGACCATCACGGGCTCGTTGACGAGGGTGACGCCGAATTTCTCCAGGACCCCGTCCCTGACCTCGCGGGCGAGGTCGAGAAGCTCCTCGGTCGATGCCGACAGTTCCGGATTTGTCATGGCAAGGGTGTGCTTGGTGGAGATGCGGGCCGGGCCACGCCGGTATCCCTTCGGGAACCCGGCGTTCTCGATCAGCCACGCCGCCGGAACCTTGACCGTCCCGTCCGGCATGTCCCAGCGGGGGAACCCCGGCGCCCGCAGCTCCAGTTCGGCGGCCTGTCCGCCGGTCAGAATCGGGTTGGTGAAGAACGACCCCGCACTGCGGGTGTCCGGGTCGGCCGCGTCCAGGACCATGCCCTTGCCCGCGCGCAACTCCAGCACCGCCGCGCGAGCCCGCGCCAGCGGCACCCGGTCACCCAGGGCGACCCCCAGCCGCAGGGCCAGCTCCCGGTAGGCGATCGGGCCGGACAGCGCGTCGCCGGCCGACGTGCCGGCGGCCAGCTCGTAGGTGACCGCGAGCACGACGTGCCGCCCAAGATCCTCCTTGAACGCGCTGTGCCGGTAGGCGAACCCGCACTCCCGCGCGGCCAGGTCCCGCACCTCGCCACTCCGGCGGTCGTAGACCCGGACAGCAATGATCGTCTGGGAGACGTCCTGCCCGTAGGCGCCGACGTTCTGGATCGGTGTGGACCCGACCAGCCCGGGAATGCCGGACAGGCACTCCACTCCCGAACGGCCCTCCGCCACCGTGCGCTCGACCAGGGAGTCCCAGTCCTCGCCCGCCTGCGCGGTGACCCGGCCCCCGTCGATCTCAACGCCCCGGGAGGCGACCCGCACGACCAGGCCGTCGAACCCCTCGTCGGAGACGACCAGGTTGCTGCCACCGCCGAGCACGAGCACCGGCTCGCCCGCCCGGTCGGCCTCGGCCACCAGCTCGACGATCTCCTCGGCCGACCCGGCCGCCACGAACGCCCTGGCCGCCCCGCCCAGCCCAAGCGTCGTGTACGGCGCCAGCCGTACCCCTGCCACCCGCTCCGTCATACGCTTCCCCACACCCGGCAGAAATCCGCGACCAGCCTACGGGGAGCGCAGCAACCTCAGCACCCGGTCGTAGGTCCGCCACGACTCGGCCTCGCGGTATTCGGGGTCGACATCGTCCTGACCGCGGTGCCGCTCCTGGTGGACCGGGAGGTCCTTGCCCAGGCCGACCAGGATGCCGGGGAGCCCGAGCGAGAACTCCAGGTCGGCGTTGCGGTAGTAGCGGGCCTCGGTGGGGAAACCGCCCGCGGCGAGCACCGCATCGCGCCGGACCGCGATCAGGTGGCCGAGCAGTGCCCGGACCTCGCCGGGCTCGGCCTCCAGCCACTCCTGACCGTCCTCGCGAGGGTTCACGCCCTTCCAGCCCGCCGCGGTGATGTCGTCGTCCAGCGCCTTGACCAGCGGGGTGATGGCGTCTCCGTCCAGGAGCATCGAGGTGTCCATGACGACGTGCACGTCAGAGGTGTCGAGGCGCAGTAGCTTGTCACGGCTCTCCCCCCACCCGGCGGAGCCGCCCCTCCAGTCCGGAAGCTCGGCCACATGCCATGCCGCCACCCGGTGGGGGAACTCCCGCACCAACTCCTGCAGGACGGCTCCGGCTCCGTCCAGGTTCCCCAGATCGAGGGCGAGGATCCTGGCCTCCGTACGGGCGACCAGGGCGCGTACGCACTCGCGCAGCTCTTCTGGCCGGCCGTCGACCAGCAGCGCGACGGTCACCGTCGAGTGCGCGGCCCTCGGCTCCTCGACCTCGGCGGGGGCGACGATGGTCTCGTCGAGCCTGGAAACCGACAGGCTGGCATCCCAGAGCAACTGGGAGGAGACCATCCACTCGGGATGGCCGTGGAGATCGTCCGACCGGCCGACCAGCTCGGAGCCCTCGGGCCTCGACTGGGGTGCCGCCTCGGTCTCGGCGACCCGCTCCGCGTCCAGGGCTCCGAGCCGCCCGGGGTGCCGTCCCGGATCCGCAGCCTCGGAGACCTGTCCGGCATCGGCAGATTCGTCCCGTCCCCGGACCGAGTCTTCGGTGCCGGCGCCCGCGGAGGTACCCGGCCGCGCACCGGAACCGTCCCGCGCCGGGGGGCCCTCGCGCCCCCCGGCAGCCGAGGCGTCCTCGGGCAGGGAACGGAGCGTGGGCCACACCTCGAAGGGCGGTACGGGGATGAGCTCGAAGCCGACCGCGGTGTCCTGGACGAGCCAGCCCTCAGCCCTGATCTCGTCACGGAGCGCGTCGGCCATGGCATGGTCGTGCTCGGCTCGCGCCCTGGCCCACCGCTCGGCCAGGTCGGTCACGTCAGGTGATACTTCGCTCATGCTGGGGACGCTACCCACGGACCGGGAGAAGATTCGGCCCCGGCCCGCGAGTATGCCGCCGCCCGACAGGGCCTAGGACAGCTGGACCACCGCGCGGGCCTTGGACAGGACCCGGGAGTCGTTGGACCTGGCGGTCAGGACGACCACCACGCGCTTGTCCTCCAGCTTCTCCTCGATGAGCCCGCTCACAGTGATCACGGCACCCTGGTCGTCGTCCGGAACGACGACCATGGAGGAGAACCGCACCCCGTAGTCGACGACCGCGCCCGGGTCGCCCGCCCAGTCGGTGACGAACCGTCCGCCCTGGGCCATGGTGAACATGCCGTGGGCGATGACGTCCGGCAGCCCGACGGTCTTGGCGAAGCGCTCGTTCCAGTGGATGGGATTGAAGTCGCCGGACGCCCCGGCGTACATCACCAGGCCGGCGCGGCGCACCGGGTATTCGGCGGGCGGGATCTCCTGACCCGTCTCGACCTCGTCGTACTTGACAGTCGCAGCCATCTCAGCCCGCCCCTCCACGCTCGACGATGGTGCTGTAGGTCGTGCACACGGACTCGCCGTCGACGGTGCTGACCTCGCTCCTGACGGTGATCAGCCCGTTGCGGCCGGCGCTGCGGATGTCGGTCACGGTGGAGACGCTGACCAGCTCGTCCCCGGCGCGGATCGGCCGCCGGTACTCGAAACGCTGCTCGCCGTGGACCACCATGGCGAAGTTCAGGCCGAGCTCGGGGTCGCTCAGGATCGACCCCCCGGCCAGGCCGAACACGATGGGGAAGGTCGGCGGGGCGATCACGTCGGGGTGCCCTGCCGCCTGGGCGGCCTCCCGGTCCCGGTAGATCGGGTTGTCGTCGCCGATCGCGGTCGCGAACTCTTTGATCTTCACGCGACTGACCTCGTACGGCGAGGAGGGCGCGGACGCCCGCCCGACGAAGTCACGGTTCAGAGCCATCGTGCTCCTTTGCGGATACCGAGCCGGCAAGGCCGGAACCGGTGGGTCAGGCCGACACAGTAACAGAACAAGATTCCAGGGTGGCCTCCGGGGCCACCAGGAAACCGTAGCTCGGGGCCGCTACAGCCCCACCTGTCCGCCACGGTCAACGCCCAAGCGGAAAAACTATGCCGATACGACAAACCGGCGCCCACCTGGGGACGCCGGTTCTCGTGGAGTATGTGCGTGCCCATCAGACACTCATCTCCCGCCGGAGCGGAAGGCTTCGCGCAGACTAGCGAGTCTCGCGGTGCGCCTGGTGCGTCTTGCAGTTCGGGCAGTACTTCTTCAGCTCAAGCCGATCCGGGTCGTTGCGCCGGTTCTTCCGCGTGATGTAGTTGCGGTGCTTGCACTCCTGGCAGGCCAGCGTGATCTTCGGCCTAACGTCGGTGGCAGCCACTTGGGAGTGCCTTTCTACCTTCGGGACAGTGGACAACCCACGACAGAGCCCCTCTTATGGGAGAGGACCCGGGTGGGTAGTAGCGGAGGCCGGACTTGAACCGGCGACACAACGATTATGAGCCGTTTGCTCTGCCTGACTGAGCTACTCCGCCTTGAGGCCGATGGAATCGACCGACCCCGCAAGGATACCCGACCCGCAGAGTGACTGCGTACTTGTGCAGGTCAGGGCGATCTCTTCTGGGTTACCCCAGTATGCCCGTTCATGCCTCGGGAACCTTGAGTGTTTTCTGGCTGCCTTTAAGGCCAACCAAGCCGAAAGCCCTAACCGGATGGCTAGGGCCTTTAGGCTGTCGAGCCCCTTTACGGAATCGAACCGTAGACCTTCTCCTTACCACGCAGAACCCGGCGTAGAGATGATCTGTGCGTCCCCGCGAACTTGCTCGTCAGCCATGGTACACGCTAGGCACCAGTGGTCGTGGTTCCCTCGGAGCGCGCGAGATCATCGCGCAAAAATCGCGCACTCCGAGCGGCACAGACGTCAGACCAGGGGCGGTTGCCTGGACTGACGGACACAGCACACCGCGCGGACCGTAATCCGGGCAAGTCCGAACTCCTGCATCAGTTCCGTTTCGGATGGCAACTTCGCCCCGGGACCAAGCTCGCCGATCCGCGCACGCAGGATGTCCGCGAGCTGTCTGAAGACCGGCGTGTAGGAGCCATGATCAATCACGATCTTGAGGGTATAGGCGCAGGTCAGCACCTATACGCGTGACTATAAGCGCTCATGCGCTTGTCAGTACAAGAGTCACGAGGAGCCGCCGACCCCAGCCGGACACGACGCAGCCTCGCACTGGGAGTGCGCGAGGCCGCCTCGTACCGTACCGACCGATCACTCCACGTCGATGCGCCAGGATTAGCCGAGCATCGACAGTTCCGTGGGGATCACAATGTCAGCCACCGCGACCGGCCGCCCCTCACAGCACGATGTGATCTACCCGTACAGCCCGATCAGCAGGAATCACGATCGGATCCGCGACCTCGACCACGCGTTCCTGGGCGTACATCAGCCGGGTGATGGAGAAGACCGGCACACCGGACGCGATCCCGAGCCGCTCGGCCTCCTCCGGCGTCGGCATCCGCGCCGCGGTTTCCTCAGCGATGCGGTCGATCTCGATACCGAGCGTCCGCAACTGGCCGATGTTGCCACCCGGCCAGGGCTCGTTGTGCGGGTCGGCAACTGGCGTGCCCTCGACATCGGCGGCCAGGAGGCAGGAGCGCGACATCTGGCTCGGCAGGCCCGCAGCGTAGAACACGAACCGCCGCTCAAGTACTCGGTCACCGGCCGCGACCCCGAAGAGGTCAGCCAGGCGCTCGTCAGCAGTAGTCCACCGATAGGCCTTGTCCAGCCGGTACTGCGACCATGTGATCCCCTGATCACGGGTGAACGAGGTCTGCGGGGAGGTCTGCGGGCCGGCGTCAGCGAGGTAGCGGTCCATGGAGATACGCCGGACAGGCGGCCGCACCCGTACGTAGGTTCCCGACCCTTGGCGGGACTCGATCAGGCCCTCGTTGCGGAGGATCTCCAGCGCCCGCCGGATGAGGATGTCGGAGACTCCGTGCTCCTCGGCCAGCACCCGCTGCGGCGGGAGCTTCACTCCTGGGGCGACTTCACCCGATGTGATCTGTTCGCGCAGGTGATCGGCGACACGGAGGTACGCGTGTGGCCTTTCGGTCACGTCTACCTCCTGAATCTCGTAAACCTCGAATTGGCTTGACAGGAGCGTACACGATCAGGCAAGTTCGTATACGAACTTACTCACTCTGTATATGGCCTCGCCTTTGGAGTGTCCATGCCCGCTGCTGCCCCTCATGATCCGGCACATCACGCTCGCCTGTCCTACATGTGGCGGGACGAGCACTGGCACCTGCTCGACACCCCGGAGCCCGCCGTTGTCTTGGTCAGCTCCACCGTGTCTCAGGGGTCGCCATACCCCGACCCCGCCCAGGCGGAGGCCGCGTTCTGGCGATCCGTCGCCAGCAGCATCCTGACCCATCACCGGCGCATCGTCTCCGCCACCTGGCCCAAGGTCAACGCCGAGGCGGCCGTGCTACTCGACCCCGCCACCAACCTGTTCCACCTCGCCTGCCGCGACGGCCAGGCGGCCGGAGCCCGCTGCTTCACCAGCCAGGCCGAGGCCCACACCGCGTGGGCCGACGCCGTACAGGCGCTCATCGCCGACCGCTTCCTCGGCTGGACTATGTGGACCAGCGACACCGGGCGTTGGTGGGCCACCCGCCGCACCGAGTTGACCCAGGACGAGGCAGACATGGGAGTAGCCCGCACCCTCAACGCCGATGACCCCGAGAGCCTCGTGGAGCTCCTGCTCAAGGAGCAGGCGGAGCGGCTGGCGTGACAGCGCCCCCTCCCGAGCCGCCCTCCCGTCCTCCCGGGTTCACCTGCCAGAAGTGCGGGCTGCCTCTGGAGCGGATGTGGTCCCTGTACGTCGGCCACTTCTGGGGCACCCGGGAAGGCGCTCTTGGCCCGGGTCAATGCCAGAAGAACGTGTTCATGGGTACTGCCTACGGCCCGCACACCCCGCCCTCATGATCTCCCGGCCGCCTCTGCCCTGAGGTGGTGGCGGCCGGCGCACAACCCCCGAAGCGGAACGGCTGGTCCGCTCTCGGGGCTGGTGGCCTCACTCCTCCGGCGGAGGGGTCGAAGAGGTGAGGCCGTCTGCACGGCCCGGCACGGTGCCGCCGGGCCAGGGGTTCCCGCCCCCGTCTTCCCCGATCAGGGGCGGGAACCCCACCGATCTCCGGCAGACCGGTTTCTGGTGACTCCGATCTGCCGGCCTGGCCCCCGACCGTCTCCCCACGCGGCGGGGGCCACCACCCGAACCCGAAGGAGAACCCGGTGAGTGAACCGCCCAAAGACGATGCTCTAGCTGACTCGCTGGCCGAGGCGCTCGCCGCTCAGCAGCAGCTCGACGCCTTCACCGCCCGCCACCGCCGCCCATCCGTGGACGAGCTGGTCGAGTGGATGTTGGAGAAACCGGCCCTGCCGCGCACCCAGTACCCGACCCCTGAGGAGAGCACGTGACCGTCTTCCTGCCTGGCGATGTCGTCGCCTCAGCGGAGATCAAGCATCTGTGGTTCGTGCACGGCCACCCCGACATCGAGCTGCTCCTCACGAACCCCGCTGGGCTGTGCGTGTCCATCCCAGACGCTGAGCAGCGCTACGGGCGCCTGTTCCTGCACTGCCGCCCCTCCGGCCACCCCCCTATGGCTCCGCTCCGGCAGGAGGCGCAGCGTTGAGCGCCCCCGACGGCCAAGCCGACGCTCACGAGCAGGCGCCCGCCGCCCCAGGAATCAAGTACGGCGTCCGCTGGACACCTGGCCCCGGCCAGCACCCGACCGTGATCCCCAGCATCAGCCCCGACGAAGCCGAAAGCCTCGCCCACCGGGTCGGCGTCCTACAGCAGGTGTCCGGCAACGTCGATGACGCCGTCGCCGTCTACCGGGTGCCTGGCGAAGAGTGGACCGTCCTGCTACCGCCGCACGCCAGCCGCCTCATCATCGGGTCAGCAGTCGGATCGCCTCGTCGCGGTCGCCGCCGGCGTCCGCGATGAGCTGTTCCGGCATCGGCCGGTCTCCCCGGTGGCGGATCGCGCAGACGTGCTGCAATTCCCCGCCGCGAGAGTGGGCTGACGGCGCTGTCGCGCAAATATCGCGCACAACGAAAAACACCCGACTCCGCGATCTCGCGGGTCGGGCGTTTCTACTGGTCAGACTGTGAGCCCCTTTACGGAATCGAACCGTAGACCTTCTCCTTACCATGGAGACGCTCTGCCGACTGAGCTAAAGGGGCCTGTCCGTGTCGCTCTCGCTTGCGGACAGGTGTAACCATACACGGCTCCGCAGCGGGATGCGAAATCAATCAAGGACCGCCCGGATCACCACAGCTCCTCCCCCGACGGCCCCCTCAAACCACCACCGACGCCCCGGATCCGGCCTCTGCCGGGGAACCTCCCGACGTCCACCACGACGGCCACCACGACGGCCGGCGGGCGGCACCTGACGGCCGGCGGGCGGCAGCGGAGGCGCGCCTCACCAAGCCCACCGCGTCGGGCTGCCGATCGCACTACCAAGTAGCCGCCAAGTAGCCCATAAGAGAGCTGCCGCACCGTAGTCGGGTAAGCCGCCCGCATCGCCCAAGGAGCCCTCCGACATGACCCCAGAGCTGTTGGGATTCCAGATCACCCACCGCGCCATGCGCGGTGACGTCCGCCGCCTGGCCGACCTCGCGACCCAGCTGACCGATGGACGGCAGGTAGCCGGCCCGGCCCGCGCCGGCGCCATCGCCGGATTCATCGCGACCCTGAACCAGGGCATCCACCACCACCACACGATGGAGGACGAGGTGCTCTGGCCCGTCATCGAACGGTCCGCCGGAGCCGAGGTCGACCTTCGCGACCTGAGTGACGACCACGCCGATCTCGACCCGCTGCTGGCCGAGATCAACGGCCAGGCCGCCGCGTTCGCCTCGACCGGCGACGCCTCCGCGCTCGCCAAGTCCCTCACCCGGCTGGCCGACATGCTCGACGAGCACATCATCGAAGAGGAGCGACTGCTCTTCCCGATCATCAAGAAGTACGTGTCCGTCGCCGACTGGGAGACGGTCGAGACGGCGGTCCGCAAGGGCGGGAACGTCAAGATCGATCTGCCGAGGATCGAGCAGTACGCCAAGCCCGACGAGCTGGCCAGGCTGCGCAGGCTCGCCGGTCCCATGCTGACGCTGATGCTCTCCCTGTTCCGGCGCGGCCACCGGCGCCGCCTGCTGCTCATCTTCGGCTCCTGACCCAGGCCGCCGGGCCTCGCGCCCGCCCCGGGCGGGCGCCGCCTACGACCGGTTCGAGCCTCCAGCTGGGGTCCGGCCACCTCGCACCGCGAGTGCCTCCGCCGCCCTGCGTGCCCAGTGCGGCGAGCCGATCCGCTCGGCGACCCGCACCGCCTGCTCGTAGTGGGCACTCGCGTCGTGGCCGAGGAAGACGGCCAGGTCGCCCAGGATCAGGGCGACCGGTCCCAGCGTGACCGATCCGGAGTGCATCCCGGCCAGCTCGCCGTCCCAGGGCAGCAGCACCCGGTAGCAGCCTTCGGCCACCGCACGGTCGCCCAGCGCGATAGCGCTCTCGCCGCGCAGCCCCTGCCAGAGGAGCCAGTAGTAGTCCAGGTGGGGCTCCTGATCAGGCTTCCAGTAGGCGCGAGCCTCGTCCAGACGGCCCTCGGCGACCAGCGCCCGGACGACGATGTCCGCCATCCCCTCGGGAGCGAAGAAGTACAGCGTCAGCAGTTCCTGTATGTCGTGCGGCACACCGGCCGCCAGCCGGGCCACGAAACGGCCCAGGGCACCGATGATGTGGGCGTTGGCCCCGCCGACGGCCACCATCCGCTCGCCGATCGCCAGGTAGGACCGTTCCGCGCCCTCGAAGTCACCCCTGACCAGCAGGACCAGCGTGTCGAGCATGGACAGCACGCCCAGCGCCAGGCCAAGCTGGCCGGTGGTGGAGTGCTCCAGGGCGCGGTCCGCGTGCCGCCTGGCCGCGGCCAGGTCGCAGCGGCCCAGGCTGACCATGAACAGGGCGTGGTGCCCCTGCATCGCGTACCCGGGCAGCCCGTCGCGGTCGCCCAGTTCGACCAGCTCCCGGCCCAGGATCTCAAGCTCGTCACGGCGGCCCGGTGTCAGCAGCACGAAGTAGCGGGCGTTGAGGGCCAGGCAGACGAGGTCGGTACGGCCCAGCCGCCGGGCGATCACGATCGCCTCCGCGCTGTAGGCACGGCAGCGCTCGTCGTCGTGCCCCTCCAACTCGAAGACGAGCGTGGCCAGCAGCCGGCAGCGGGTCTCGTCGTCGGCGCCGTCCAGCGCCTCCACCAGCGCGTCGACGAGCGGCTGGTCCACGTGCCTGTCGGGCTGGATCGACCAGGTCACCGGGGCGTCGTAGGCGGTCAGCGCCCGGTTCAGGCCGTCGCCCAGCCGCCGCGCGAGGGCGATGGCCCGCTCCCGGTTCTCCCTGGCGGCCAGCGCGTTGCCCTCGTGCGCCTGGACCTGCACCAGCGAGCAGAGCAGGTCGAGCCGGAGCGCGTCGTCGTCGCTCAGCTCCAGCGCCCCCCGGTAGAACGCCCCGGCCTCCCGGTAGGAGTGCATGCCGCGCGCCTGCTCGGCCGCCGCCCTGGCGTAGGACACCGCCCGCCCCGCCGAGGCCGGGGTGGCCGCGGCGAGCGCGTGGTGTCCCAGCGCGGTGACCTCCCCCGGCCGGACCCGCTCCAGCGCGCCGACGACCCTGCCGTGCAGGCGCATGCGGCGCAGTCCCGGCGTGTCCTCGTACAGCGTCTCCCTGACGAGCACGTGGGCGAAGCGCACCCGGCCCGGCGCGGGCTCGGTCAGCAGCCCGGTCAGCACGCCCGCCTCCAGCGCTTCGAGCACGACCTCCTCGTCGGAGCCGTCCAGGGCGAGCAGCACGTCGACGTCGATGTCCCGCCCGACGACGGCCGCGTCCCGCAGGGTTCTCTGGGTCGCCGCGGGCAGCCTGGCGATCCTGCGCCGGATCAGGTCGCGCACGCCAGGCGGCAGCGCGCGGGCGGCCGAGGTGCCGTCCGTGGTGATCAGCCGCGCGGTCTCGCAGACGAACAGCGGGTTGCCGCCGGTGCGCTCGGCCACGGTCCGCGCGGTCACCTCGTCCACCTCCCGGCCCGAGCGCTCGCGCAGCAGCAGCGCCACGTCCTCGCCGCCGAGCCCGTGCAGGTCGAGCCGGTGGGTCTCGCGCCCGGCCAGGGCTGCCCAGGTCGCCCCCAGGTGATCGACGGCCTCGGTGTGCCGGTAGGTCGCGACGATCATGATGTCGGCCTCGGCGACGCCCGTCGCGAGGTGGCGCAGGAGCTGGAGCGTCTCGCTGTCGGCCCGGTGCACGTCCTCCACGACCACCAGCAGCCGGGTGCCCTGCCCGACGATCCGCGAGAGGTAGTCGCCCACCGTCCGGGCCAGCAGGAACGGTCCCGCCGGCGGGGCGTCGTCGTCCAGCAGCGGCGCCAGCCGGGCGGCCAGGTCGTCCTGGGGCGGCCGGTCCACGGCCAGGGCGCGCAGCACCTCGCTCCACGCCCAGGCGGGCGGCGCCCCGCCGTCGGTCTCCGGGCACTGCCCGGTCGCGGTCAGCCAGCCACGTGCCGCCAGCCGCCTGGCGAACGCGGCGACCAGCGCGCTCTTGCCCGCTCCGGGATCTCCGCCCAGCCAGACCGTGCGCAGCCCGCCCCGGTCCGCGATCGCCTGCAGCGCCGCCATCTCCTCCGTACGGCCCACGAGGTCGGGTACGGGGTCGGGTACGGGGTCGGCACCGGAGATCGGTGCCTGTCCGGAGGCGGGCGCGGGCGGGCGGTTCAGGGAATCGGCATGGGCGAGGATGTCGCCCTCCAGCGCGCGCAGCGCGGGGCCCGGATCCACCCCCAGCTCGTTGACGAGGGTCTCGCGGGCCTTCCTGATCGTGGCCAGGGCGTCGGCCTGCCGCCCGGCCCGGTAGTAGGCCAGGGCGAGCAGCCGGACGGCGCTCTCCCTGAGCGGATGGGCTCGGACGTGCGGCTCAAGCTCGATCTCGGCGTTGCGTCCGAGCACCAGCAGCGCCTCCGCCCGGTGCTCCACTGCGACCAGCCGCAACTCGTCCAGCCGTACGGCCTCGGGCTCCGCCCACTCGTTGTCGGCGAACTCCGCGTAGGCCGGCCCCTGCCAGAGCGCGAGCGCCCGGTCCACCGCCTCCAGTGCCCGCGTCCCGTCTCCCGCGGCGAGCGCGGCCCCGGCGGCGTCGACCAGGCGGGGGAACAGCCAGGCGTCCACCTGCTCGGGCTCCAGCCGGAGGCGGTAACCGGGTGCGGCGCTGACCAGCATCGTGGCGGGCGTGCGCGGCAGCCTTCCGGGTTCGAGCACCCGCCGCAGGTTGGACACGTAGACCTGGAGGGCGGCCAGCGCCTTGGGAGGAGGTTGCCCACGCCACAGGTCATCGATGAAACGATCGGTGGAGACCACGTGTCCACCCGCCGCGACGAGCCTGGCCACCACGGCCCGCTGACGGGAGGTGCCGAGGTCGACAGTATGGCCGTTGATCTCCGCCTGAAGCGGACCAAGAACTCGCAACATAGCAAAGGGCAGGATAAGCGCCCTTGGACTGCCTTTGGTGAATATTAGGGAGCAGAATGCTGCAAAGCCGTCGCAAGGAAACGATCCGGGCGCTCGACGAGAGCGACCGGCCACACCTGTACTGGCACGGGGTGGACGGCGACGGCCACGTGTGGCTGTTCGAGACCGTCATCGACAGCGGCGGGGAGTACTGGCCCGTGCGACACGCCGAGCTGGGCTCGGACGGCCTGGCCCGCACGTACTCGTGGAGCCACATCGAGGACGAGCACGGCTTCCTGGCCGAGGGCCCGATCTACCCCGGCGACTTCGGCCTGAACTCCCTGACCTCCGAGGAGTTCGAAACCCTGTGGGCCGCGCTCAGCGGGTGAGGAGGTCTTCGGAACCGCCCCTGGAAGCCCCCTACCGCTCAGGCGGGGTTCTTGGAGCGGCCGGAACTCCTGGCCGCTCAGCCGAAGCTCGAATCCGGACATTCACCACCTAAACATGAAGCCGACGGCCAGAAGGGTATGCGATATCATTTTCTATTGATTTTCGAATGTTTTCGATCATTACTCGGCAGTAGCCCCGGCCCCGCCGTAAGCCCGGCACCTTAAGACGACAAAGCAGGTTATTTCGCATATATGCATGGGGGTAGGTTGCTCGCATGAGCGGAACGCCCGGCCTGAGAATGGCAGCCTCGGACATGACCGCGCTGAGCCTGTGGACCGCCGACGCGGTGGTGCTGTTCGACTGGCTCATCAACGTGGACCTTGACCAGATCCCCGTCCAGCACATGGCACAGAAGCAGGCTCTGATGGACCTCCTCCAGCAGCTCGACCGGAGCATCCCCGGCTACACCTCCGCCGACATCGAGCAGGCACACCGGCTGCTGACCCGCGAGATGGGCCTGTAGTCCCGCCCGCTCCCCGCCTCCGGGCCGCCACGGCGGGCGGAGCCTGCGGAAGGGACAGGCCCCTGGGACCCCCGTCTGCGGCGCCCGACATTCACCCCGTAGCGGCTCGCCGGAGCCTGCCGCTTGGACTCCGGCAGATTTTTCTTCCCGGATGTCCGACAGAATGTCGAGAACGGATGGGTCTGCTTCTACCTGTGGGTGAGAGCGTCGAGGACGGCGCTCGAACACGAGGAGCGAAGACATGAAGTACATGATGTTGATGCAGTTCAGCGGGCAGCCACAGGACGAGATCCCGCCGATTCACACCTGGCCTGTCGAGGACGTCAAGGCCCACATCGAGTTCATGCACGACACGAACAGGAAGCTCATCGAGGCCGGGGAGTTCGTGGACGCGCAGGGGCTGGCGGCCCCGGACCAGGCCAGGATCGTCCGGGCCGGCGAGGGCGGCGCCGCCGTCGTCACGGACGGCCCGTTCCCCGAGACGAAGGAATTCCTGATCGGCTACTGGATCATCGACTGCGACGGCCCCGAGCGCGCCGTCGATCTCGCCGCGTACGTCTCCGCCGCGCCCGGCCCCGGCGGCAAGCCGTTGAACATGCCGATCGAGGTGCGCGAGGTGATGTCGGCCGCCCCGCCCGAGAAGCTGTGACCGCTGGATAGCCCGGCCATCGACGACCTGCTGCGCCGCTTGGTGCCGCAGGTCGTCGGCGTGCTCACCCGCCGCTTCGGAGACTTCGCCACCGCCGAGGACGCGGTCCAGGAGGCGCTGCTCGACGCCATGGCCCAGTGGCCGGCGGAGGGCGTACCCGCCAACCCGCGAGGGTGGCTCATCCAGGTCACGTACCGCCGGATGACCGAGCAGGTGCGCAACGAGCAGGCCCGCCGCCGGGAGGAGTTGGTGGCCGCGCAGGCGCCCCCCGAGCTGCGTACCGCCCCGCCGGCGGACGACGCGCGTGCGAGGGACCGGGACGACACGCTGACCACGCTGTTCCTCTGCTGTCATCCCGCGCTGACCCCGACCTGCAGCGCGTGGAGCTGTCCCGCGAGGCGATCAGGCTGACCAGGATGGCTCACGACCTGCTCCCCGACGACCGCGAGGTGGCCGGGCTGCTCGCGCTGATGCTGCTCACCGACGCCCGGCGCCCCGCGCGGACCGGCGCGGACGGCGCCCCGGTCCCGCTGGCGGAGCAGGATCGGAGCCTGTGGGACGGCAAGGCGGTCGCCGAGGGGATCGCGCTCATCACCGACACCCTGGCCAGGGGTGCGGTCGGCCCCTACCGGCTCCAGGCGGCGATAGCCGCGGTCCACGACGAGGCGCCGACGGCCGAGGAGACCGACTGGCCGCAGATCCTTGCCCTGTACGGCCTGCTGGAACGCATGTCCGACAACCCGATGGTCTCGCTCAACCGCGCCGTCGCCGCCGCCATGGCGCACGACCCCGCGACCGGCCTGGAGATGCTCGGCGAACTCGAAGACCGCCTGTCGGGACACCACCGCTTCCACGCCGCCCGGGCCCACCTGCTGGAGATGGCCGGTGACCCGCGGGCGGCCGTCGACGACTACCGCGCGGCGGCGAGCCGCACGACGAGCACCCCGGAGCGCGACTACCTCACCACTCGCGCCGCCCGGCTCGCCACCGCGGAGCAACCGGACCGGTGAGCCTGAGCCCAGGCTTTCCGCGTGCGTGATCCGGACATGGATGTCACCGAAAGCGCACGCCGCTCCGCCTCGGGGCGCGGCCTCCTGCCGGGACGGCTCCTCATGAACCTGCCCCCACGGCATTCCCACCGATTGTCGCCACGATCAAGATCGCATTCCGCGACCGAGATCGAAATCAGTTGATTTGTCCTCACGGGCCCTCCGGGAGCCGTAAGTTGACCTCTGCGATCCATGATCCATATCGGCGAAGTGCCAGCGGAAAACCACCCGTCCACCGACTGTTGCTGAAAAATACCCGCAAGTACGAGCAAAAAATAAACACAGCTGAAAATGATCAGCATTTAGCGCAAACCACCGTCGACGCCAGGGCGGAATTTCCCAGACGGGGGACCTCGGCACCACCACACCAACCACAGATGCCCCGTGTGAAATTTTCTTCAGTCTTGTAACGATTGCACCGTTCCAAAAGATTTAGGAAATTCGGACCAGTATTGTCCTTATCTGTCTGTCGAGGGGTCGTCTGCCCGAGGTCACGCAGGCATACGAGGACAAATCGCCCAGGAGGCTCCGTGGCGCCCATTTCGGATTGGTTTGACTCTGCCTATGAATGGGTGGTGCGTTCCAGTGCAAACGGGTCCTGGCGGGACGTGATTCCACTGGGGCTGGCCGGCCTGCTCGTCTGGGGCCTCTGGCTCTACCGGGTGATCCTCTCCCGGCTGGCCAAACCGATCGTGAACGGCTACCGGACCACGGTCTCCGTGGTCGTCCCGTCCTACCGGGAGGACGCCGAGATCCTGGTGCGCTGCCTGGAGAGCTGGCTCTCCCAGGACCCGAACGAAGTGATCATAGTCGTGGACGTCGGGGACACCGAGTGCCATGCCAGGCTCCACGAGGTGACAGACCCTCGGCTGCGCGTCCTGGTGTACGAACATTCGGGCAAACGCTCCGCACTCGGGGTGGGCATCCGAGCGGCCAGGGGGGAGATCGTGGTCTTCGCCGACTCCGACACCTGGTGGCAGCCCGGCCTGCTGGCCGCCGTGCAGATGCCCTTCGAAGACCCGGCGGTCGGCGGGGTCGGCACCCAGCAGAACGTGTACCAGCGGACCAGCAGCGTCTGGCGGCGCATCGCGGACTGGCTGGTCAACCTGCGCTACTACGACTACGTGCCGGCGATGGGAAGCAGGGGCGGGGTGGCCTGCCTGTCCGGCCGGACCGCCGCCTACCGGCGTGCGGCCATCACCCCGGTCGTCACCCATCTGGAGAACGAGTTCTTCCTCGGCCGCCGGTGCATCGCCGGCGACGACGGCCGGCTCACCTGGCTCATCCTCGCCTCCGGATACAAGACCGTGCACCAGTCCTCGGCCCTTGCCATCTCGATGTTCCCCGACTCCTTCCGCGCCTTCGTCAAGCAGCGCGTCCGGTGGAGCCGGAACTCCTACCGCTGCTACCTGACCGCGCTGTGGAAGGGGTGGCTGTGGAAGACGCCACTGGTCACCAAGGTGACCGTGCTGCAGATCCTGCTCACCCCGGTGACCATGGGCGTCACACTCGCCTACCTGTTCTTCAGCAGGCTCGAACTCACCCCGGTGAGCATCGGGCTCGCCGTCGGCTGGGTGCTCCTGGGCCGGGGCATCCGCGGCTGGTCACACCTGCGCCGCCACCCCAAGGAGATCCTGCTGCTGCCACTGCTCTGCCTGGTGGTCATCATGATCGCGTTGCCGATCAAGCTGTACGCGTTCCTGACGATGAACAAGCAGGGCTGGCTCACCCGTACCTCCGACCAGGTGGGTGGGGCGGGCCAGAGCGCCGCCACCCTCAAGGGAATGGCCTGAGATGTCGCGCAGCGTTCCCGTCCTGCTGACCGCCGCGGTGCTGGCGTTCGGGCTGGGGACCGGGCCGGCCGCCGCCACCGCCCTCTCGTCTCCCAACCCACCCGGTGAGTCCGAGATAAACTCCGGGGTCAAGCCGTCCCCGTCGAGCAGCGCCACCTCGGATGGCAACCCGTTCGAAGAGGACAACCAGGTCCCCAAGGAGGAACCTCCCGATGAGGACGACCGCCCTCCGAAGAAACCCACCCCGACCCCGACCGTCAAGCCGACCCGGGTAGCCGACCCGGACCCGACCGCCGATCCGGACCCGACCGGCTCGGCCCCGACGAACGGACCGGCCAGCACAGCCGGCCCGGCTCCGACCGCGGATCCGGCCGAGGAAGAGGCCCCGCCCCTGGTCGAAGACGCGATCATGGCGGACGACGCGATCCTGGAGGCCGGCACCTTCACGGCGGGCGAGGCCGAGGCGCAGGCGACCCTGGTCGACGTCGAGGACCAGCGGATCATCCAGACCCGTGCCGCGCTCACGGCCCTGCTGCAGGCCGGCGGCGTCGCGGCCGCCCAGCGCAAACAGCCCCAGGTCTTCGTCTCGGCGCACGGCAGGACGCTGGTGCTGCCCTCGCGGAACAACGAGACCCCGTACACCATCAAGGACCTGGCGGCCGTCGAGAACGGCCGGTACCTGAAGCGGCTGAAGGACGGCTCCTACCTGCTCGGCGTGCACGTCTTCGTCGCCGACGGGGCGCGCCTGCATCTGCGCGGTCCGCTGACGCTGCGGATGGGCAGCCTGCCCGGCTCGTTCAGCTCGATCATCGCCTTCGGCGGCGACATCGAGATCAAGGGCAGTGCCCGGAGGCCGGTGCGGATCACCAGCTGGGATGTGCGGACCCAGAAGCCGGACCGGATCACCACCGATGGCCGCGCCTACATCCGGGCGGTCGGCGGCGAGTTCGAGATGACCTACACCCACGTCTCCCACCTGGGATTCTGGAGCGGCCGTACCGGGGGAATCGCGCTCACCGGCACCGAGCGGCCGGCCAGCGTCTACCGGCACCGGACGAAGGAGCAGCGCCACCAGGACAAGCAGGAACGGCTGGCGAACACCAAGGGCGAGCAGGGCGAAAGCAACTTCGGCGACGTGGAGACCATCCCGATCGGCCCCGGCACCGCCTCACACGTACTCGCCGACGAACTGGTCTCCGGATCGATCAAGAACAGCGTCATCAACGGCGACGCCTACGGGATCTTCGTCTCCGGCTCGAACCAGACGCAGATCATTGACAACAGAATCCTCAACAGCCTGGTACACGGCGTGTTCATGCACCGGTTCGCCAAGAACGCGACGATCGAGGCGACCAAGGTGATCGGCAGCGGCGGCGACGGTTTCGTGCTGTCCCGGGCGACCGAGAAGGTAAAGGTCATCGACTCCCTGGCCGAGAGGAACGGACGCAACGGCTTCACGCTCAACGGCCGGGCGCTCGCGAGCGGCCCGTCCGCGAGCGGCGAGTCACTGGCCGTCTACGGCGACAGCTCGGTCAGCAACAGCGTCGCCCGCAACAACAAGAGGTACGGCATCGAGGTGCTCGGCGGCAGCCGGCTGGCCGTGCAGACCAACGAGGTCATCGGCGGCGACATGGGCATCGTGGTACGCGAGGGTGCCGGCGGAGTGCAGATCTCCGGTAACAGGCTGACGGACCAGCGCCGCCAGGCGATCGCGCTACGCGACGGGGCGACCGGCGCGCACGTGGCCGGCAACACCATCACCGGAACCATCACCGGAATCTACCTCCGCGACTCCAACGGCATGATCGTCGGAAACAAGATCACAACCTTGCCCGCCCTCAAAGCCCCCAAAGCCCACGGGATCACCGTGGTCGGCGACGCCGAGGGCTCCGAGATCACCCGGAACACCCTCATCGGTGCGGGGACGAGCGCGATCAGCGTCGCACGGGCCAACGACAGGCTGAACACGCACAACAACGACGAGGAACAGTGGGATGACACCTCGTCGCTCTGGGTCAAGGTCAAGCGCTTCATCAAGCCCATGAACGTGATCTGGGCCGCTGTCATCCTGCTGATAGTCGTATCGGCGTTCCGAGCCCGCGGCGTCGCCGAACGGCGGCAACACGGCCAGGGGATCCGCGACCCCTACGAGCATCAGCAGGCGCTCGTCGAGAAGCAGGTCCTGGTGCTCCCGCACGCCGCACCGAACCAGCCGGAGCAACCGGCACCCGCCGGGCCTCCCACGCGGCGGCGCCGGCAGTCCTCTCCGCCGCTGCACGCCGGCTCGGCCCCCGTGGCCGGAGGCAGGGCATGAGCAACGCACGCCGGAAGAAGAGCCGCGTTCTCCTCTTCGTCCTGGTGCTGGGCCTGTCCGCAGCCGGCACCTGGACCTACCTCTCCTACTTCGACGGCCCCGCCGCACCTCCCGCGGTCAACGACGTCTCCCCGGCGGAGGCGCAGCAGCAGTCCACCCTGGTCGACCAGGAGGAGCTGCGGATCATGCAGACCCGCGCGACGCTGAGCTCGACGCTGGCGCGGGGCGGCCCCGCCGCCGCGAAGGCCCGCGTGCCGCACATCTCCAGCTCGGCCAACGGCCGGACGCTCGTCCTACCGCCGCGCCGCGATCCGTACCGGGTCGCCGATCTGGAACGCCTGGGCCAGGAGCATTTCCAGAAACAGTCGGACGGCTCCTACCTGCTCGGCATCAACGTGTTCGTCGGCCCGGGGGCCAAACTGGTGCTCCAGAACGCGACCGGCCCGCTGGTGATCCGGATGCGCAGCGAGCCCGGCACCTTCGTCTCGATCGTGAGCTTCGGCGCGAGCGTCCGGATCAACGGTTCGGCGCAGAACCCGGTCCGGATGACGAGCTGGGACACGCACGCCAAGACGGCGGACACCAAGGTCTCCGACGGACGCGCCTACCTGCGCACGATCGGCGGGGAGCTCAAGATGAGCCACGCGCAGGTGGAGCATCTCGGGTTCTGGAGCGGCCCGACCGGCGGGCTGGCGCTGACCGGCAGCGACCGGCCGACCCAGGGCGCGGAGCAGGTCGCCGTCCCCACCGCGGCTCCCCCGTCGGAGTCGACCACCTCCCAGCAGCGGGCGCTCCTGCCCAACGGCCTCCTCGTGCCGAGCCGGGGCGGCACCGACCAGATCGAGATCACCAACGGGGCAGGCCTCGGCAGGGTCTCCTACCGGTTCCCCGAGGCCAACCTGGTCACCGGCGACATCACCGACACCAAGATCACCGGCAACGCGTACGGGATCTTCATCACGGCCTCCAACGAGACCCGGATCACCGGCGTCTCGGTCACCGGGAGCCTGGTTCACGGGGTGTTGCTCCACCGGTTCGCGCGCAACGCCACCATCGAGAACACCACCGTGACCGACAGCCGGGGTGACGGGTTCGTCCTGTCCCGGGGTACCCAGAACGTCACGATCACCGGTTCGGAGGCATCGCGCAACACCGGCAACGGCTTCACGATCAGCGGCCTGCCGCTGGCCCGCGGGCCGTCTGCATCCGGGGAGTCACTGCGCAGTTTCGGCGGCAGTTCGGTGACCAGCAGCACAGCGCGGGACAACGGCCGCTACGGCGTGGAGATCCAGGGGGGCGTCAAACTCGCCGTACAGACCACCGAGGTGATCGGCGGGGAGATGGGCATCGTGGTGAGCCAGGACGCCACCGGGGTCCAGGTCTCCGGCAACCGTCTCACCGGCCAGCTCAGCCAGGGGATCGCACTCCGCGACGGGGTGCGGTCGGCCCGGGTCAGCGGCAACATCGTGCGGAACACCCTGACCGCCATCTATCTCCGCGACGCGAAGGCCACCATCTCCGGCAACACGGTCGAGTCCGCCTCGCTGCACGCGATCTCACTGCTCGGCGACGTCAAGGACACCAAGGTCACCGGCAACACTCTGGGGGGGGCCGGCCGCAGCGCGCTCGACACCAGCCGGGCGAGGGGAGCCATGACCGTCACGCAGAACAACACCGGCGGCTGGCAGGACACCGCCGGTTTCTGGACGATGGTCGGGCGGATCGCCAAGCCGATGAACCTGATCTGGTTCGGTGTGATCGCCCTGATCGCGATCTCGGCACTCCGGGCGCTGCGCGGTGACGGCCCCCGGGTCGGGCACAGATTCGTCTACCCATACGAGAAGCAGCTGCTGATGGAAGAGCGACCGGTCCGGATCCTGAGCACCGCCGCCGCCCGGCCCCCTGCTGAGAGGAACTGAGCGATGCGCCTGGACGTCGACCGAAAGACCCTGCTGGGGATGCTGGCGGGGGCGGCCATCACGGTGATCGTCGTGGTGCTGCTGCGCGGACTGTTCGGCGGCGGAGAGGGGCCGAGCACCCCGATCGAGGACATCCGGCCAAGGAGCGCGGACACGCCGGCCTCGCAGATCGAGGAAGACGATTCGCAGGTGAAGGAAGACGATTCGCAGGTGGAGGAAGACGTGGCGGAGTTCACCGCATCGCAGGAGCCACCCGACATCGCCGTCCCCACCGGGAAAGGGATGATCGACTGCCCCGAGGCCACGGTGACCGTCGCCGACGCCACCGAGCTCGTCGAGGCGCTGGAGGCGGCCGAGCCGGGCACGGTGATCAGGCTGGAGCCCGGCGTCTACGCCGGCCGGTTCGTGGCGGCGATCTCAGGCACCGAGGCTGATCCGATCTTCGTCTGCGGCCCGCCCGAGGCGATCATCGACGGCGGCGGCGTCAAGAAGGGCTACGCCTTCCACCTCAACCAGGTCGATCACTGGCGGCTGATCGGCTTCACCGTCCGCAACAGCCAGAAGGGAGTGATGGCCGACCAGACCAACAACACGATCATCCAGGGGTTGACCGTCCACCACATCGGGGACGAGGCGATTCACCTCCGCAACTTCAGCAGCGACAACACCGTCCAGTACTGCATGATCTACGCGACCGGCCTGCGCCGGGAGAAGTTCGGCGAGGGCGTCTACCTCGGCACCGCGGAGAGCAACTGGGCGGCCTTCTCCGGCGGGAAGATGGACCGAAGCGACCGCAACATCGTGCGCGGCAACGTCATCCGGTCCACCGCCGAGGCGATCGACATCAAGGAGGGCACCTCCGACGGTCACATCGTCGGCAACATCTTCGACGGTTCCGGCCTCGGCGGTTCCAAGCACAACGACTCCTGGGTCGACGTCAAGGGCAACGGCTACCTCATCCAGGGCAACACCGGTCGCAGCACCAACGCGGACGGCTTCCAGACCCACAAGATCGTGGACGGCTGGGGCACCCGGAACGTGTTCCGAGCCAACATCATCGACCTCGGCGACTCCGGCGGAGTCGGCATCAATGACACGGCCGGCGGAAACACGATCGCCTGTGACAACAAGGTCACCGGCGGCATGCTCACCAAAAAAGATGTCTGTTCCTGAGCAGGGGCTCAAGGACAAGTAGACAGGGAAAACAGAGATGGACGGAGCCGAGCTCCCAAGGCTGACTGTGATCGGAACCGGCTACCTCGGAGCGACGCACGCGGTCTGCATGGCGTCGCTGGGGTACGACGTGGTCGGCCTCGACGTGGACAGCAAGAAGATAGGAAAGCTGCAGTCCGGGGAGGTACCGTTCTTCGAACCGGGCCTACCCGAGTTACTGGACAAGGCGCTGGCATCGGGCCGGCTCCGGTTCACCACCTCCTACGCGGAGGCCGCCGAACACGGCGACGTTCACTTCGTCTGCGTCGGCACCCCCCAGCAGCCGGGCTCGGACGCCTGCGACCTGAGCTACGTCGACGCCGCCGTACGCGACCTGGCCCCCCACCTGACCCGGCGCTGCCTGGTGGTCGGCAAGTCGACCGTCCCGGTGGGCACCGCCGCCCACCTGACCGACCTGCTCCACGAGCTGGCCCCGGCCGGCGAGGAGGTGGAGCTGGCCTGGAACCCGGAGTTCCTGCGGGAGGGCTTCGCGGTCGACGACACGCTCCGGCCCGACCGGCTCGTGTTCGGCGTCCCCTCGGAGTGGGCACGCGAGCGGCTGGCCTCGGCGTTCCGGCCGATCCTCGACCTCGGCACCCCGGTGGTGGTCACCGACCTGGCCACCGCGGAGCTCGTCAAGGTGGCCGCCAACTCGTTCCTGGCCACCAAGATCTCCTATATCAACGCGATGGCCGAGGTCTGCGAGGCCACCGGGGCCGACGTCCGCGACCTGGCCAAGGCCCTCGCCTACGACGACCGGATCGGTGGCCGGTTCCTCCAGCCGGGCCTGGGCTTCGGCGGCGGCTGCCTGCCCAAGGACATCCGCGCCTTCGCGCACCGGGCCGAGGAGATCGGCGTCGGCCAGGCCGTCTCCTTCCTCCGCGAGGTCGACGCGATCAACCGGCGCCGCCGTTCCCGGACCATCGACCTGGTCCGGGAACTGCTCGGCGGCCGGATCGACGGCAAGAGGATCGCCTGCCTGGGTGCGGCCTTCAAGCCCAACTCCGACGACATCAGGGACGCCCCGGCGCTGGATGTGGCCCGGACCATGCACGGGCTGGGCGCCAACGTCCGGGTGTACGACCCGGCCGCGCTGGACAACGCGCGCCGCACCTACCCGGAGCTCAGGTACGGCACGAGCGCCCTGGACGTGGCCCGTGACGCGGACGTGGTGGTCCTGCTCACCGAGTGGGCCGAATTCCGCGAGGTCGATCCCGCGGCGCTGGCGCAGGTGGTCAAGCACACACGGATCGTGGACGGCCGGCACGCGCTCAACGCGGAGGTCTGGCGAGCGGCGGGCTGGGAGTACCGGGCACTGGGCTGTCCCTGACCTCTCGACCGGCCCGCCAAGAGGCGGCGGCCCCGTACTGAACCCGAAAGCCCGGCATGACGCACGATCATGCCGCTGCCCTGCAGCTTCGGGTAACGTCCACCTTTGATCGTCAGTAGCCGACATTCACAAAATCCAGGCATACGACATGAAGACCCCGCCGACCCGGTTTCGGCGGGGTCTTTGTTTCGGCGGGGTCTTTCAGGAAGGAGTCTTGGGGCTATCCGGCCGGAATTGAACGCTCGACGAGGGCCTGAGCCACTGCCCGAGGACGGGCGGTGGCCGGCCCCCGTGGTCGAGGAAGTCGCCGAGCGGGTCGAGCAGCTACGCCGGGTATCTACCGGCGCTAGACCGTAGCGATCCCGGCCGCGGGTAGGCCTCGGCCATGCTGCCCGTCTACCAGCCGATGGTCGCCCAGGCGGGTCAGGTGCCCGCGGGGGCCGACCGCGAGGCGAGGGCGGTGGAAATGGGACGGGATCCGCTGCCTGGCCTACGTCGAGGACCGGCGGCGGGACTCGGCATGGTCGGCACCCCGCATCCGGCCTTGATCGGTGCCGCCAGGACGACTAGCCTGATCGCCGTGCTGCCGGAAGGCGGGGCCGAGGCGATCGCGTCACGCGAGAAGAGCCCCGACCACGACGAGCTGCTCGACCACGCCGCCATGGAGTTTGGGACCGACTGACGATGAGCGCGGAAGAGGATTTCAAGCAGGTCGGCGCCGAGCTGGCCGACCTGGGTGTAGGGATCTCTAGGATGATGGGGAGTCCCGCGCTAAAAGATCAGGCGGGGAAGGTGTTCGCGAGCCTGCAGCGCGACGGCGCGATGGTGTTCCGGCTGGTCAGGGACACCCCCGAACACACAGCCGCGCTCCAGCTGGCCGGGGCGTCCCTGTTCGACCCCTCGGGGCAGGGCAGGGCGATAAAGGACTGGGTGGTCGTGCCCCACTCCTCGGCCGAGAAATGGACGGATCTGGCCGAGGCCGCCCTCAGCCGCCCACGCTGATCAGTAGGCCACGTCGACGGTGTGGCGGTGGGTGCCTGAGTCGGGCAGGACGCGGAGCACGGCGTCGGCGAGGGCGGCGCGGGCGATGGTGGAGCCGCCGTGCACCGCGTCGTCGATCCGCGTGCGGTAGTCGCCGCGCGCGGGGGTGTCGAGCAGGCGCGCCCGTACTTCGAGCCGCAGGACCTCACCGCCGCTCGGCAGAAGGCCCGCTACTCCGACACCGGCTTCCAACTGCTCATCCGGATCGTGGAGACGGTGACCGATCGCTGCTGGACGGCGAACTCTTCAATGACGCCCGCTCACTGGAGCTGCTCACCGAGCGGCGCAACCGGCTGCGCAACATCCCCGTCCTCCGGTACGGACTGGGCAGCATGTTCCTCAAGGTCGGTCGGCTCATGTCACCGGAGCGCCGCCCTGTCACGCGCGTCGGCCACTCGGGAGCCACCGGGACTTGGCTCTTCCACTGTCCGGAGCTCGACCTGCACTTGACCGGCACCGCCGACCAGACCAGGGGGCAGGCCATCCCCTTCCGGTTCATGGCGCGGTGCCCGGGCGTCTGGCGAACGTGAAAGGAAAGGGGCTTACCTGCTCCTTTCCGCTCTCGACGTGTAGCGCACCTTCCTTAACGACAGGCGTACTACTGGGCCCCTAGGAGCTCCGGGCCTGGCTCGGGTGCCGTAGGCCACCCGGGCCATCACCCCGACCGTCCTCGCCATGACGACGACGGTAGTGATCACTCACCTGACGAACGGGTCGCGCAGGATCGGACACCCGGTGCTGGAGATTCGCCTATCTCCAGGCGCGGCCAGTCGGCGAGGTCTCGCAGCAGCTGCCGGTCGTGCGTGGCGACGACGACGGTGGCGCTCGTGTCGCGGATCGCGTCGGTCAGCTCGTCGACCAGCGCCGGCGACAGGTGATTGGTCGGCTCGTCGAGCAGGATCAGGCCGGGCCGCCCGGCCAGCGCGAGCGCCAGGTCGAGGCGCCGCTGCTGTCCCTGCGACATCCGCCCGACCGGCGTGCGCATCGCATCGGAGTCCAGCAGCCCAAGCGCCCCGAGCGGGACGGCATCGGCGTTGCGCAGTGCCTCGCGGGCCACCAGCCGTCCCACATGGCGGGCATACACCTCGCGGGTGGTGAGTGCGGGGTCCTGCTCGGCGGGGTCCTGCTCGGCGGTCTCCTGGGTGACCCGGGCGATCCGTGCCCCCTTCGCCATCCGGACGTGCCCGTCGGTGGGCTCGAGCGAACCGGCCAGCACCGCGAGCAGCGTGGACTTTCCGGCGCCGTTCGGTCCGGTGATGAGCAGCCGGTCGCCCCCGTCGAGGGCGAGGTCGACCGGACCGGCCAGCCGCCCGTCGACGGCGATGCCATGCGCACGCAACTGCGGCGCCCCCGGCCGGACGCCCAGGTTCGGCCACCGCAACGCCGGCGGCGGCTCCGGCACGTCGATCCGGTGCGCCTGCAGGGCATCCTGCTGGCGGTTCAGGGCCTGCACGACGCCCGGTGCGCGGGACTGGCGCTGGTGCTTGCCGGTCCCCTTGCCCGGCCGCCAGCCGGTGGAGAGCCGGTCGCGGGCCTTCGACACCGCCTCCTGCAGCCGCCGGTGCTCGGCCTGCTGCTGCTCGTGGTCCTGCTCCCAGCGCTCCCGCTCGCGACGCCGGGCATCCTGCCAGGCGTCATAGCCGCCGGCGTACAGCCGCGGCTTCCCGTCGCGGGTCGGGTCGAGGTCGAGGAACCGGTCCGCGACGTCGCGCAGCAGCGCCCGGTCGTGGCTGACGACGGCGAGGCCGCCATCGTGCTCGCGCAGCCTGCGGGTCAGGAAGTCCAGCCCGCCGGCGTCAAGGTGGTTGGTCGGCTCGTCGAGCAGCAGCACGTCGTGCCGCGCGCCGAGCAGGCACGCCAGCCGCACCCGGTAGCGCTGGCCGACCGACAGCATCACCAATGGACGGTCGCGGTCGGTGCAAGCGCCGAGGGCCTCGAGGGCGACGTCGATGCGGCGTTCGGCGTCCCACGCGTCGAGCCGGGTGGCGGTGTCGAGTGCGGCGGCGTAGCGGTCGTCGGCACTGGGATCGCCCTCGGTCATGGCGAGGGTCGCCTCCTCCAGCGCGCCGAGGGCCGCGAGTGACGCGGCCAGCGCCTCGGACGTCAGGGTGGCGACGGTCTCACCATCTCGCGCGGACAGCTCCTGGCGAGCCAGGCCGATCGTGCCGGCCCGGTGCACGGTGCCTTCGTCTGGCGCGATCAGTCCGGCGAGGACGTGCAGCAGCGTCGTCTTGCCACGGCCGTTCTCGCCGACGACGGCGACCCTCGACCGGGCGGAGACAGTGATCGAGACGTCGTTCAGGACACGCCGGGACCCGCGGGTGACGGTGACGCTCGTGGCGCGGACGTGTGCGCCATCGCCCGCCTCGACGGGCAGGGACATGGTTTCGGAATTCGGGGTGAGGTTCAACGGTGCTCCGCAGCTCGCAGTGGAGCCGGGCAGCAGCAAGCGGCCGCCCGGCGGGAACCGGGACGGCGAGCGCGGATTCAGCAGGAAGAAGGCGCCGCCGTCAGCGGGCGGAGCGGATCTTCTGCGACCAGATACCTCGTGCCATGACGGTCACGTTAGCAGCCCAGACGCCCCCGCTCATCCGGATTTCGCCCGCTCGTGGCGCGCGACACGGCCCAGAACTCGTCGGCCATCGCTGATGGTCATCACGCCTGGATTCTGTGAGCAATTGCATCGGGTGTGGTTGCGTCCGCGCAGGTGGTGTACGAGTGTTTGAGATCGGTACCTGCGTCGCGCCTGGCTGATCACCGTTGAAAAGCGCGGCGTCGTCCGTGGGGAAAAGCGCGGCGTCGTCCGTGGGGAAAAGCGCGGCGTAGTCCGTGGGGAAAAGCGCGGCGAGGGCGGTGGAATGGTGTAGGGCCGCTCACCGGTAACGCATCGTGCGAGGTGGAAGGTCAAAAGCGCGGCGAGGGCAGTGGAGTGGTTCAGGGCCGCTCACCGGTAACGCATCGTGCGAGGTGGTGGCGGGCGTTGGCCGGGTGTGGGTGACCGGGGGCGGGCCGGTGGAGCTCCGGAAGGGGGCAAAGCGGGTCATGGCGGGCGTGGAGGCGGGGCCGTGGTGGTGACGATCGGGGATTTTCCATGATCTGGGTGAGTTGGCACGCTGGGGGCGTGCGGATTCACCCAGATCAAGGAAAGCGCCACTCCCACCCCCTCGGATGGGCCGCTTTTCGTGGTGGAAGGCCCGATTCGTCCCCGCACCCGGCCGAGGGCGACCTCTGACCGGACGCCCCGCGGACCTTCGTACCTCGCACGGCGAGAGCCCCGCACGGCGAGAGCCCCGCGCGAGGCGTCGGCGAGGAGCGGCCCCGAATCCTGCCGCACCGCGGCGGACCCGTACCGATGAGCGGTCTGGGGCCACTCCACGGTCCTCGGCGCGCTTTTGACCTTCGACCCCGCACGACGCGACACCAACGAGCGGCCCTGAACCACTCCACCACCCTCGCCGCGCTTTCCCCACGGACGACACCGCGCTTTTCCACCGTGACCGGCTTACCGGATTCGGATGCTCGTACACCACGTCCGTGGACGCAACCCTGGACACACCCGTTCCCTATCGAATCTCGAAAAGAGGCGACGCGGAATGCGCAGACCTGACAGGTCACCATACGCTCGGGCCTGGGCGGCCCTCCCGCTCCCGATTCCCCCGTCGCCTAAAGGCGACGGTCCCCTCGAGAGAGTCCGCTGAAGCGCCACCCCAGGCCCTCCCGATCCTCGCGGCCACCTCCAGGGTGATCTAAAGCAACCCCCATGCACCCGTAGATCCACATTCCCGGGCGTGTCGTTAACTGGACACACCCTCCGCGCACGGTTCACAGAATGCCCGCGCTTGACTCTCCAGGTGCTCCCGGTTCTGGATGCGCGGTTCGATACTTGTTGCCGTCGAGCAGGTAGAACTGCGCGTAGTTCACGGGGAACTCGGCGCGGATGACGCTGTTCTCGGACTCCCCGGACACGACGCCACCCTGCCCGTCCCCTACGGGGAAGGAGCCGGACGGTGGAGCCACACGTTACGAGACGCGTTCGTGATCAAGGCCCGGCAGGATTTCCCTTCCCGTACGGGCTGAGAGGAAATCACCGTGAAGCGAGTGATCGCGTGTATCGCCGCGACCTTGGTCACCACGTCCGTGGCCGTGACCCCTGTTCAAGCCGCCGCCGCGGATCCGGTCAAGGCGTTGAAGAGCCAGTTCGTCGCGGGCAAGGGGGTGAAGTTCACCGACGTCACCACTCTGGTCGAGTTCACCGGGAACACATCCTTCTTCAAGCGCACCGGTTCCTTCCAGTTCGGCAGGGCCGGGATCGTCGCCTCCGACGTCAGCGCGAAGCGCACCACTGACGCCCCAGAGACATCTGAGATCATCTCGTGGGCGCTGGACAGACCGGAGCGGACGATCAGGATCGGCACCACCAGCTACTACTCCGGCGGGCCCTGGGCACCGCCGAAAGGCAAGACCTGGATCAAACACCCGAACGGCATGAGCGCCGGCTTCAGCGGCTGGTACGGCCAGTTGGTGAACGTGGCCGAACCAGCGACCCTGAAGGCCCTGATCACAAAGGGGAAGCGAACGGGGCGCACCTACTCGGGCACGATCAGCTTCGGCGCGCTGGAGAAGATCTCCCCCTGGCTGCGGAACGTCAGCCTGGTCAGGATGTCCAAGGACAGTAAGGCCGCGGTGCTGCGCTTCAGGCTCACCCTGGGCTCCGACCGACTCCCCCAGCGACTGGTCACCGTTTATCCGGGAAGCACCCACGTCAGTGCGGCAGTGGCGGAGGACAGGCAGCTCAGCGTTGAGACCCGTTACACCGGGTGGGGCAGTCGGGTGACCGTCAAGGCTCCTCCGGCGAGCAAGGTGGAGAGCGTGGGAAAGCGCGAGCCAACCGTCCGGGGCGGCAGCAGGGGCTAGGTCCGGGATCACCGGTGAACCGGGCGTCGCTCCTCGCCGGGGTTGAGAAAGGCCCGAGACCTCAGCACAAACACCACAAGTAGCCTGATGTCTCAATCGGTTTGACAGCTACCGCGACACGGAGATCACCCAACTCAACATCTGACGCAACAGATCGAACACGCAGAGTAACTTCATCGTGAAGTCGATCTACGAGGGCATCCCTCGCGACAGAGTGGAGTTCAGTGTTGATGTCACAACGATCCAGATCCGCGCTCACCGCGCTCACCTGCGCCCTAGCGGCGCTGCTGGTCACATCGGGAACGCCGGTGGCGGCCGACACCGGTGCGCAGGCCGCCACCACGGGGCGGCAGGCCGTTGCGCAGGCCGCCGCCGCGCCCTGTGTCCGGCCAGGGCAGGCGGCCTACCCCGTCGAGTACTACTGGAAGAACGCGTTCGGCATGCGGCTGGGCAGCGGGGCGATCTCCGTCAACACCGCCCCGTCCCTGTGGGGCGGGCAGATCACCCCGGGCGGCACCTTCACCCTCACCCTGGCGCACCGCACGGCCCAGTGGCCGCTGCTGGTCAGGAGCTACACCACCACCTGGGACCTGTCGTCGCTGCTGGCCAACGCCGATGTCATCGGCCAGTCGGGGACCGGCACCATCAGTGGTAACACCCTGTCGATCACCTCGCCGGGCACCAAGACCGACCCACCTGCGAAGGTCATCACCTTCCAGGTCAGGCAGGGCACCATCGGGCGCAGCATGACCATCCGGCCGACCGGGATCAGCAGCGTCTTCGCCGCTCCGGGCCAGCTCGGAAACAACACGGCCGCCCCCCCGATCCAGATCGTGGGCGGGCAGTCCATCTCGCCCACCAGGGCCGTAGACGACAGCGCCACCACCACCGTCACCCGGGGCACACCCGTCAGCGTGCCCGTCCTGGCCAACGACACCGCGACCGCACCGACGATCAGCGGCGTCACCAAGCCCGGCAACGGCACCGCGACGATCTCCGGCGGCAACGTGATCTACACACCCGCCGCAGGCTTCAGCGGCACCGACACCTTCACCTACACCATCACCACCGCCTGCGGAACCAGCACCGCCACGGTCACCGTCACCGTCATCTGTGACTACACACCGGTCAACCTGGCCAACGGCAGCTTCGAGACACCACCCGTGGCCACGATCGACTACTCCATCCCCGACGCCTCCGTCAACCCGAGCGTCGGCTGGCACACCACCGCCACCGACAACAAGCTGGAGTTCTGGCGCGGCGGCGCGAGCGGGGTCCCGGCAGCCGACGGCCAGCAGTTCGCCGAACTCAACGCCAACCAGGTCTCCACGCTCTACCAGGATCTGCCCACCGTTCCGGGAACACCGATGACCTGGTCGCTGTATCACCGAGGCCGCCTCGGTACCGACGTGATGCGGGTGCTCATCGGCGCACCAGGCGCGACCGTGGCTCAAATCCCTACGGGGGCCTCCTCCCCGGACATCTCCGACGACGACACCGCCTGGCGCCACTACACCGGGGTGTACGTCGTGCCTCCGGGACAGACCACCACACGATTCGCTTTCGAGTCGGTGTCGGCCGCGGGAGGCACCCCGACGGCCGGTAACTTCCTGGACGGCGTGGTATTCGAGGCGCCGACCTGTGCTGCGCGAAAGGCCGGCTGACCGCCGACGCGCATCTGACCTGGGCATCCACGGATCCCCGGTGATGGCCGTGGACAGCCGGACATGCGAGAAGAGCCCCGCCCGGTGGCGGGGCTCTTCTCGCATGTCCGGCGTTCCCGGGTCAGGATCCGGACACGCCGGCATGGCCGGCGTGCCCAGCGCTATCGCCGGCGAGGGGCCGGCGATAGCGCCGGCACCTCGCCGGCGCGCCTGGCGTGCTCACCGCCGCAGTTCGCGAACGAACTCGGCCACGGCCCGGCCGATCTCGTCGGGGCTGTCCTCCTGGATGAAGTGACTTCCCCGCACGGTCACCTCGCGCTGGTTCGGCCAGCTTCGGCAGAACTCGCGCTGTCGCCCGGTCAGGATCGAGCCGGGCTCGGCGTTGACGAACAGCTTCGGCACGTCATTCGTGCTCAGCCACGCGGAGTAGTCCCGCACCACCTCGGCCACGTCGCCCGGCTCGCCGTCGATCGGGATCTGTCGCGGCCAGGTCAACGTGGCACGGCGATCTTCGCCTGGCCGGGCGAACGGCCGCCGGTACTCGTTCATCTCCGCCTCGGTGAGCGATCTGATGACCGAGGCCGGCAACACCCGCTCGACGAAGGTGTTCTTCTCGAGCACCATCTCCTCGCCCGCCGGGGAGCGGAAGCCTTGGAAGACCCGACGCGCGTTCTCGGGCCAGTCGTCCCAGGTGACCGGCGTGACGATGCCCTCCATGTACGCGATGCCCTGGACGCGGTCCCGGTGCCGGTTCGCCCAGTCGAAGCCCAGGGCCGACCCCCAGTCGTGCAGGACGAACACGACCCGGTCCCCCAGATTCAAGGCGTCCCAGAGAGCGAAGAGGTAGTCGCGTTGCTCCGCGTAGCGATACCGGTCGGGCCCGGACGGGGAAAGCTTGTCCGAGTCGCCCATGCCGATGAGGTCGCACGCGATGAGCCGCCCGAGCCCCCGGCAGTGCGGCATGACGTTGCGCCAGAGATACGACGAGGTCGGGTTGCCGTGCTGGAACACGATCGCGTCCCCCTCGCCCTCCTCCACGTACGTCATGCGGCTGCCGTTAACGGTGAGGGTCTTCTTTGTTCCGAAGGCGTCCGGGTAAAGCGGCATGCCATTCCTCCAAGGACGGTAAACGGACGGGGGATACGGCGGTCACACGGGCACACGTCGCGCCTGGCGAAGTGGCGCGATCACCCTTGCGCTCATCCGTCCCGCCCCAGGATGAGGCCGCTCGTCGGCACCCCGGTGCCGGCGGTGACCAGGACATGCTCCACCTCGGCGAGCTGGTTGCAGGAGGATCCGCGGATCTGTCGTACGGCTTCGAGCACTCCGTTCATGCCGTGAATGTAGGCCTCACCGAGTTGGCCGCCGTTCGTGTTGGTCGGAAGCCGGCCGTCCAGTTCCAGGTGACCGTCACGGATGAAGTCCTTCGCCTCTCCCCTGCCGCAGAAGCCGAAGGCCTCCAGTTGCGGTAGGACAAGCGGTGTGAAGTGGTCGTAGATGATCGCGGCCTGGATGTCCTCCGGGCCCAGGGAAGCGGCCGAATAGAGCTGGCGCGCCACGAGCGCCATCTCGGGCAGCTCCACCATCTGCTCGTCCGGCCGGTAGTAGCTGGTCATCATGTGCTGGTCGGCCGCGGCACCCTGGGCCACCGCCCTGATCATGACGGGCCGGTCGGTGAGTTCTCGCGCCCGCTCGGCGCTGGTGACCACGATGGCGACGCCGCCGTCGCTTTCCTGGCAGCAGTCCAGCAGGTGGAGCGGCTCCACGATCCACGGCGAGGCCTGGTGCTCGGCCAGGGTGATGGGCCTGTCATAGAACCAGGCATTCGGATTGCGCGCGGCGTGTTTGCGCCCCACGACGCTCACCCGCCCGAAGTCTTCGCTCGTCGCGCCGAACTCGTGCATGTACCGCCGAGCGAACGGCGCCACCCAACCGGCCGGCGTGAACAGCCCGTACGGGGCGACCCAGCTCATCACCGAGTCGAATCCCTCAGCCGAGGCGGAGTGCGAACGCCGCCCGGCCCCGTATCGCCGGCTGGAGCGCGCGTTGATCGCACGATAGATCACCACGGTCTTGGCCACGCCGGCGGCCACCGCGAGCGCCGCCTGCTGCACCACGGCGCAGGAGGCACCGCCGCCGTAACCCACCCGCGAGAAGAAGGTCAGCGGCCCCAGACCGAGCGCTCTGGCGATGTCGATTTCCTGGCTCGAGTCACGCGTGTACGTGGTCAGCCCGTCAACGTCCTCGGGTCGAAGTCCGGCGTCCGCGATCGCCGCCTTCACGGCCTCGATCGCCAGCCGCAGTTCGCTGCGCCCCGAGTTCTTGGAGAACTCCGTCTGTCCGATGCCGACGATCGCGGCCTTGTCCCTCAACTGTTCCATCGTCAGCTCATCTCCGCCGGTTCGACACCGCTCGGCCGGTACGGGTCGCCGGGGCTGGGCCCCACCGCCGCTGTGCCGGCGTCGGCCAGGTGGCGTCCGATCTGGTCCAACATCGGGTGGGCCGAGCCGAGGCTGAGTTCCTGCGACTTCGCCCAGAGGGTGTAGCGGTGCAACGGATACTCGATGTCGACACCGACCCCACCGTGCAGGTGCTGCCCGATCACCGCGAGCTTCTGGCCGGACTCGGCGGCCCAGTACTTGGCCAGCCTGACGGCCTGCGCGGCATCGCGTCCGTCCGACAACGCCCAGGCGGCCTGCCACATGCTGTTCCGGATGCACTCCACCGCGAGATAGGCGTCGGCCAGGCGCAGCGCGACCCCTTGGAAGGCGCCGAGCCGGCGTCCGAACTGTCGCCGCTCACAGACGTGGGAAGTGGTCATCGCCAGGATCTGCTCCGCTACTCCGAGCTGCAGCGCGCAGACCGCGACCGTGGATCGCTGGAGGACCCAGCTGAACGCCTCCGCGCGTTCCTCCGCCCCGCGCCCGAGTATGTCGCCCTCACCGATCACCGCGTCGTCGAAGCGGACCTGGTACACCGGCTCGTCGTGGGTCGCCTGCTGCGGCGTCAACCGGACACCGGCCGCGCCGGGATCGATGGCGGCGACGGCGATCCCGGAATCCGGGGTGCGGACCGGGGTCAGGATGCGCTCCGCGAGCCCGGCGTACGGTACGCAGATCTTTTCACCGGTGACCAGCCAGGTCCCCGCCGGGCCGGGCCGCGCCGACACTCCGACGTCGGATGGATCGTGCGCCCCGGCTTCGACAAGTGCGGTGGACAGGATGCAGTCACCCGTCACCACTCGGGCCAGGACCGACTCGCGCAGGGCGCCGGATCCGAACCGTTCGATCGCGGGTGCCGCGACGGCCAGGGCCGGACCGGCGGGAACCCGGATCAGGTGGTTACCCTGCGCCCGCAGCAGGGCGCACGCCTCGAGAAGACCGAGGCCGGATCCACCGAACTCCTCGCCGACCGCGATACCGAGCAGGTCGGCCCTCGCCATGTCGGCCCAGGCCTCGGAGTCGAACGACTCGGCCGGGCCGGGAGGCGCCTGGTGGCCGGCCGAGGCGGCGGAGCGGGGACCGAAGATGCTTTCCGCGGCCGAATGGATCGCCCGCTGTTCCTCACTCAGACTGAAGTCCATCAACTCAACCGCTCTCACCGTGAATCGGGCGGAAGAGCGGCAGCGTGAGCCCCTCTTCCACCTCTGTGAACTCGACCTCCACCGGAAGTCCGATGGCGACGTCGCCCGGCGGGACGCCGACGAGCTGAGACACCAACCGGACTCCCTCCGCCAACTCGACCACGACGACCGAATATGGTTCGGTGAACGGTGGCACCAGCGGCCGGTGAACGGTCGCATGGCTGTAAACGGTTCCGCGCCCCGAGACGCTGCGGTGTCCCAGATCGAACGACCCGCACGAGGCGCAGTGTGGAAGGGGCGGGTGGATGAGGCACCGGCATGCGTCGCATTGCTGCACGCGCAGCTCGCCCAGCTTGACGCCTTCCCAGAAGAATTCGTTCTCCTGGTCGATCAACGGCTGTGGCCGCCGAGGTGCGGGCGGTGTGGGGTCGCTCATCTCGTCCCCCGAGGTAGGTTGAGCCCGGTCCATGCGATGATCTCTCGTTGAATCTCGTTGTTCCCGCCGCCGAAGGTGTACAGGACAGCCGTGCGGTACTCCTGCTCGACCCGCCCCTGCAGCTCGGCCCCGGGTGACCCGGCCTTGAGCGCGCCCGCCGGCCCCATGACCTCGAGCAGCAGCCGGGCGACCTCCTGATGTGCCTCTGTCGCGAGGACCTTCGCGGCGGATGACTCGGCCGCCGTCAGCGTTCCCTCAGCCAGGGCGGCGGTGACCCGCCAGGTCGACAGCTTCATCGCCTCGACGAGGGTCCAGGCCCGAGCCAGCGGCATCCGAGCCGACGGCAGATCGATGATCCGGCGCCCCGAGGGTGTGGTGTGCTCGCGGGCCCAGGTGACGACATCGTCGAACGCCTGCTGCGACCAGCTCCCGGATCGAGCCGCGATTCCGGCCCGCTCTCGGTTGAGCTGGCTCGTAATGATCTTCCATCCGTCGTTCTCGGCGCCGACCAGGTTCGCCACCGGCACCCGCACGTTCTCGTAGAAACTGAACGCGGTGTGCTTGTCGGTCATGACCGGCAGCGGCGTGGCGCTGAAACCCGGACTACCGGTGGGCACGATGAACACCGAGAGATTGCGATGCCGCGCCTCGACCGGCCCGGTCCGAGCCGCCAGCCAGATGTGGTCCGCCGTGTCCGCGCCCGTCGTGAAGATCTTGCTGCCGTTGATGACGTACTCGTCGCCGTCGCGCACCGCTCGGGTCGTCAGCGCGGCGAGGTCGCTGCCGGCCTCGGGTTCGGAGTATCCGATCGCCCATTCGACCTCCCCGGCGACGATCGCCGGAAGGTAGAGCGCCTTCTGATCGGCGGAGCCGAACGCCATCAGGGTGGGGCCGACCGTCTTCAGCCCGAGGAACGGCAGCGGGACGCCCGCCCGGTAGCCCGCGTCGAAGACGACCTGCTCGGCGAGGACGGACATGCCGCGCCCGCCGAACTCGGGTGGCCAGCTCACGCCCAGCCAGCCGTCCTGACCCAGCCGCCGCCGTAGCCGCCGCGTCGTCGGCCCGCATCGTGGCTCGGCCCGCAGGCCGGCCCGCACCTGCGGGGTGAGCAGGTCGCCGAAGTAGCCGTCCAGCTCGCGTTGAAGCTCGAGTTGCTCGTCGGTGTAGCTGAGAAACACGGGGAATTTCCTTGACGTTGCCCACCGCGTCGGCGCGGTCGGGGATTGGTGGACAAAGGCGCTCGGGTCACTGCGCGGGCCGCGGCAGCCCAAGCGTCAGCCGCGCCGTCACCGTGTCCTGCTGCAACTGGTTGTCGATGCGAACGTCGAGGTTCACCAGCGTCTCGTCATCGGTGACCGAGGTGCCTACGACCGTGCCGCGCACGGTGAGGGTGTCACCCGGACAGTTCGTGGCCCGCATCTCGAATGACAACCGCCGGACGAACGACTCGGGGCCGCCCCAGTCGGTCGCGTAGCGGCCGAGGACGCCTTGGTACCACATCGTGTTGAGGAAGATGTTCCGAGCGCCCGCCGCCTTGGCGAACTCGTGGTCATGATGAATCGGGTACAGGTCCCGGGTCCCGGCCACGTCCTTCGCCAACGTGGTGGCGGTCACCGCGATCCGCAGCGGAGCAAGCTCCATCCCGTCCGGTATCTCCGCGTGTGAAACCGCTTCGGCTCGCACCATTACTCAGGCCTCCTCAGCGGCGAACGGCTGGTACATCAACAAGGTGTTGTGGGCGCGGGCCACCAGGCGGTCGTCCTTCTCCGTGACGAACTCGATCTCCGTGTTGAGAAAAACGCCCATGCCCACCCGGGTGCGTTTCACCCCGCTCAGGCCGACGAGAGTCTCGGACTGCCCGAGCCGACCGTCTCCGGGGCCGAACGGCTCAAGGTACTCCTCACTGCGTGTCACGTTCGTCGCCGTGTTGAAGCCGAAGTCCTGGACGATCTGCCGTGCGATCATTGAGGGGATGCTGTCGTTTCCCAGTCCGACGAGGTCATCCCGGTCACGGAAGTACTCCGGCAGCCACCAGTTGCGCATGCTCAGCGCCCAGAGCGCCTGCGGCGGGGCGATCATCCGCCCGAACCGCGAACTGGTCGCGCGCTCGTGGTCCCAGTAGACCGGATTCCCGTCCTCCACCGCTTCGCAGAAGTTCCACACCGCCGACACTTCGATCGGCCGGGGGGACCAGCGACGAGGGCCGGGGTTGTTCAGGTGCGGAGCCGCCGCCGCGAGGAGGCGGCTGCTCACGTCTTCGACATCCATCAATCGTCTCCTAGCGATGCGCCGCACCCCCGGTGCGGCGTCCTTTCAGCGATCTGCTCCCATTCACCCGCTCGCGGAATCGCTACATCTTTCCTGGCAGGAACAGCGCGATCTGGGGGAAGGCGTAGAGCAGAATCAGCGCGATCAACATCGGGATGACGAACCGAATCGCGCCGGCGAAGATCCGATTCAGGCCCAGCTCGGGGGCCACGCCATGAAGGACGAAGCAGTTCATTCCGATCGGCGGTGTGATCATCCCCATCTCGATCACGATGACCATCACGATGCCGAACCAGATCGGATCCCATCCCATCGCGAGCACGATCGGGAAGACGATGGGGAGGGTGACGACCAGCATGGCGAGGGCGTCCATCACGCACCCCAGCAACATGTACATGAGCAGCAGCGCGGCCGCGAGCAGCACCGGCGGAAATGTCTGGCCGCCGATGTACTCCGAGATCGTGATGGGCAGCCTGGTGATGGCGAGGAAGTAGTTCAGGATGAAGCCGGCGATGATGATCGCGAAGACGAACCCGACCGTCTTGACGGTGCTCGTGACCGCGGTCAGAAACTGCTTCCAGCCGATCGACCTGCGCAGGGCGACGATCACGGTCGCCGCGAGCGCCCCGAACGACGCGGCTTCGGTCGGGCTGAACAGGCCAGAGTACATTCCACCGGTCACCACGGCGAAGAGAACCAGCACCCAGATGACGTACTTCAGCGAGCTCAGACGCTCCGACCACGAACTAGGCTGACCGGCGGGCGCGAGCCGCGGGTTGAACCCGACGCTGATCACCACCGTGAGAATGAAGAGCAAGGTCAGCATGATGCCGGGGAGGATGCCCGCGATGAGAAGCTTGCCGATGGACTGCTCGGTGAGCGTCGCGTAGATGACCAGCACCGTGCTCGGGGGAATGAGGATCCCCAGGCCGCCCCCGGCGACGATGGCCCCACCGGCGAGGCCCTTGTCGTAACCGGCGTTGAGCATCTCCTTCGAGGAGACGGTGCCCATGGTCGCGGTCGTGGCGATGCTCGATCCCGAGGCGGCGGCGAGCCCGGCGGACGCCGCGATCGATGCCACCGCCAGTCCACCCCGCATCCGCCCGGTCCAGACCCGAAATGCCTGGTAGAGCTCGCCGGTGATGCCGGAGACGTGCAGTATCTCGCCCATGAGCAGGAACATGGGAATGGTCACCAGCGAGTAGCTGAGGGTGTGCTGCCAGACGATGGAGTTGACCGCGGCCGACAACACCTCCCAACCGGAGAGATAGTAGATCCCGATCATGGCGGGAATCGCCATGGAGACGGCCACCGGTACGCGCGCCAGCATCAGCAGCAGCATCGCGATCAGGACCACGGCGCCGATAATTTCCAACGGCATCAGTGACTCGCCTCCACGTCAGCGTCGGGCCCGCGTTCCGCGCCATGCGCCGGCACCGCCCGTAGGTCAAGCAATTGGACCAGCGCGGTCAGGCTCCACGATGCGAATCCCAGCGCGAGAACGACCTTGAACGGCAGTGCCGGGATGTTCAGCAGGCCCGTGGAGATGGAGGCCGAGCCGTCCTTGACCAGGTTCTCCTGCGCATAGATCCAGGCGATGGTGAACGCCATGCCCGTGATGAGCAGACTGCCGACCGCGTTGAAAACGGCCTGCACCCGGGCCGGCAGGCGTTCCACGATGAGATCGACCGAGATGTGGGAGCGCTTGGACTGGGTGTAGGCCAGCGAGAACGCGATCAGGACGACCATGGTGTGCGCGATGAGTTCGTCGACCCCGAGCAGCGGAAGCCCAACCCAGCGGGAGGCCACGCCGACGACCGTGATCACCATCAGGAGGACCGCCGCGGCGAAGGCGATCCACCCCATAATTCGATTCAATGCCTCGATACTTGTCCGGAGCATGTTTCACCTCATTCCATCTCTTCTATGGGGACCGGCTAGCCCGCCGGTGGCCGAGGCCACCGGACCTGGCGCCATTGAGTTCGACTCGTTGACGCCCGTCCGGCGGCTGCCCGGACTGCCGAGCCGTCCACTCCGTCCTGTCTGTCAGCCCTTGACGGGCGGCTCGGCGCCCGCTGCCGACATCAGCTCGAGGTATGAGCGCACAAGACCTTGACCGTCGTAGCCCTTGCTGTTGGCGTCCTTGATCCAGACGTCCCACTGACTCTGGGATCCCGCCTTGAACTGGGCCAGGTCGGCGCTGCTGACACTCAGCCAGTCGCCACCGTTCTTCTTCAGCAGTTCGGGGAGCTGCTGCCGTGCGGCGTCCTCCTCCTTGATGTAGGACTGCTGCATCAGCTCGGCGAGCTTCGGACCGAGCTCCTGGTCGAATACCTTCTTCAGGTCATCCGGCAGCGAGGCGTGGAACTTCTCGCTCATCGCCGGCACGGTGACGGTGCCCCACGCCTTCGTGTCGAGCAAATACGGCGCTACCTCATGGATCTTGAGACCGAGCGCACCGACGGAGCTGTACGGGGAGACCTCGACGACACCCTTCTGCAGCGCCTCGTAGCTCTCCTGGACGGGGACGTTGACCGGCACGCCCCCCCATGCCTTGACGATCTCGGCGTCCGCCGCGCCCTGGGCTCTGATCTTCATGCCCTTGATGTCGGCGAGGGTCTTGATCGGCTTCGTCGAGAAGAACACGTAGCTGTCGGAGACCGCGACGCCCAGGTTGCGGACACCGTCGATCTTGACCTTGTCGGCATTCTTCTGGAAGAACTCGGCGCCGATCTTGCCGCCCGTGGCCGGATCGGGGTACGCGAACCCGAGCGTCAGGATGCTCAGCGGGTACATCTTCGAGTTCATGAAGTAGCTGGGAACCACCATGCCGACGTCGTAGAGACCACCCTGCAGGTCGGTCAGGACCGAGTTGAACGTTCCAAGCGTGCCGCCCTCGTACAGCTGCACCTTGACCCGGCCGTTGGTCTTCTCCTCAACGAGCTTCTGCCACGGCAGAAGGGCGTTCTTCGACCAGTGGTGCGACCCGGCGGTGGGGGTGGCCAGCTTAATCGTGATGGTTTCGCCGGCACCGCCCTTGGCCTGGCCGCCACCACCACACGCACTGAGCACCAGCATGGCGCTCAACGCCGGAACCACTCCAAGAAGAGTTCTTCTTTTCAATTTCCTCATGTTCCTTCCGCACAGGGTGCGACAAACTATTTGCATTGACGTTCTCTAATTTGGCTCAGGCGTACCGATCTTTTCCGCGGGAGCTCCTCTGGCCCGATGTCGAACCCGTCCGATCGCGTTCATCGGGCCGCAGGATCCTTACCATGAAGCCGAAAAACAAGCCGCCTTACTTTCGATGCCGCAACCGTAGGGGGCCGGTGCTTGGCGCACAACATCCCGCCTGGAATCTCTTTCCGCTCTGTGGAATGAAAACGCGGCTCCGGGTCGAATGGGAACCGCCAGGCCCGGCAAAGTAGTGGGATATCTGATTTAGCCGCGTTGGACGCCGAGGGCGGTCGCGATCAATTGAACGCCGAGGGCGGTCACGGTCAAGGGGCGTGCGGGGTCACGGACATGGTGGAAGGCTCCGACACCCCAGTGGCCGTGCAGACGGTCGGCCAGGTGGGCAGGGTCGGCCTGGTAAGCGGTCAGGTTAGTGATCGCATGATTGGTCGTCGGTCAGGGGCGACCTCACCGACCCGCTGCGCGGCGACATGGGGAACCGGAGAAGACAACGGCACCGGACCCGACCATGGCGTCAACCGACCGTGCACTCAGTCGGCAAGCTCCTCCGCGGCTCGTCGGAGGGCTTGCACAGGAAGCTTGCCGAGCTCGGCGGAAGTGCCGTTGGACCTGAAGGCGACTCCCAACGCGTACGGTTGGCCGCCGCTGCGTATCAGCATCGCCATGCCGCCGATGTCGTCGTGCCAGGCACCCCGGCTGACGGCCACCGTCGTCTCCTCACATGCCTTGAGCTGGCTGTCGAAGTCGCTCACGTTCCTGCCGCGTGCCTGGAGATCGGCGCGGATCTCCTTCACCAGCCTGGTCTTGTGCGGCTCCTCCAGCCCGGATATGAGAGCGATGCCGGACGCGGAGATAGCGAGCGGGAGTCGTCCACCGACCGCCAGGCTGACCGAGTGCGGGTGTCTGCCGCGTACCGTGGCGACGGTCGCGAGGTACAGGCCGTCCCTGATCGCCAACGCGGAGGTGAGACCGGTGTCCGCACTGAGCGTGTTGAGGACCCGCTGGCTCCGGCCGAGAATCGAGATGTTCGCGAGAACCGGATATCCCAGCTGGAGATTCTTCGCCGTCAGACTGTAGGCCCCGGAGGTGGAATCCATCTGCAGGTAACCGAGACGCACGAGGCTGTCGGTCAAGCGGGACACCGTGGAGGGCGGCAGATTGGTCACACGGGCGATTTGGCCGTTGCCCATGCTTCCGGAAGACCTGGAGAGGGCTTCAAGCACCCGAAGTCCACGGGCGAGCGCCTCGATGGGTTGGTTGATGCCGCTCATGGCTGCATGCTACAGATGTCCTCTGAAGCATTGGAAGACGCCCCACGTCATGACCGGTGTGGAACGTTCCCGTCATGATCGCTCGCCCCCGCCCAGTCGGGCCTCAGCCCAAGGCGAGGCAGGCCTTTCCGATCGCGCGGCTCCGCCGGGTACGATGTGGGTCGAATGCGGCCGGCGGATTCGACCCGACGACGGTCACTCGCCGATGTACTGGGGCTCGCGGCGCTCGAAGAACGCTGCGACCGCCTCCTTCGCGTCGTGGGTCCCGGCCAGCTCACCGGTGAGCCCCTGCTCGAACTGGTACCCGGACTTGAGGTCCATGTACTCGATCTGGTTGAGGCTCCGCTTGGCGGCCCGGATCGCGACCGGGCTGTGCCGGGCGATCCGCCGGGCGAGGTCGAAGGCCTCCTCCTGCAACCGCTCCGCCGGCACCACGCTCACGATGCCGCCGTACTGCACCAGCTCCTCGACGGGCACCATGTCCGCGGTGAAGTGCATCCGGCGCACGACACCCTGCGGGACCAGCCGGGACAGGTGCTTCGCGCCGCCCATCGCACCGACCTGGATCTCCGGCAGGCTGAACTTCGCGCCCTGCGCGGCCACCACGAGGTCGGCCGAGGCCGCGAGCGCGACACCGGTTCCGACGGCTACGCCCTGGACGGCGGCGATGACCGGGAGCGTCGAGTCGTAGATGGCCCAGAACGCCTCCCGCACGGCCTGCATCCGGGGCCGTGAGTTCTGCGGCGTCATGGTGCGGAACTCTTCGAGATCGTTGCCGCCGCAGAAGTGCCGGCCCTCACCCGTCAGGATGACCACGCGAGCCTCCGGCGCGTACTCCTCGATCCGGGAGAACACCTCCTTGATCTCGCGGTACATCTCCCCATGCACGGCGTTGACCGGCGGTCGCCGCATCAGGACGGTGGCCACCTCCTCCCGGCACGTCACGTCCAAGAACTCAAAGTCGGCCATTCCGCATTCCTCTCGTGCTGTCGCTGCTCGTTCTTCGCCTTCAAGGAAGACACCGGGATAAAGATTTCACTCCGGCTCGCCAGATTACAAGGCCCGCCGTGCATCAGTCGTTCCGTGCAGCGGAAATGAATTCCGGGAACCCGCATTGCCTGGCCGCAGCAAGGACCCGCCGTGCGCCGGGGCCGTTCCGCGTGATGGAAATGTATTCCGGGAGTCTGCATTGCCCGGCCCACTCGCCCGCATCTACGCTGTGCCCATTGGGAACGGCCAACTCACGAATTCCCAGAAATCAAAGGCGATCCGGTGTAATCAACACGGCGCGAGATCGTGACATTCGAGGAGTTCACATGCGGCCAGAGATCGGGCGCGACGGTCTGACGGTCAGTCATCTTCTGTGGCGAATGGGTCACCTCTTTTCCGGAAAGAAGTACTGGACGGTCGACGACCGCCAGAACATGGTTTGCCGGACCTACGGTGACCTGCTCGCGATGAGCGCACAGTACGCCGCCGTGCTCACTCAGGCAGCACCGCAGCCGGGTGCCTGTATCGCCACCCTCGCCTGGAACCACGATCGCCACTTGGGCGTCATTCTCGCCACGTCGGCCGTCGGCGACGTCGTCGTCCCATTGAATCCCCGCTCCTCCGTGGAGCACCTGCACCACGTGCTCGCGAAGGTTCCGATCAGCGTGCTGGTGTTCGACGCCGACCTGGCCGAGCTCGCGCACTCGCTGCGAGCACACGCCGGCGGCGAGATGACGCTGCTCCGGTCGGGCGCCGCGGCACCGGACTGCGACTGTCCCGGGCTCGACGAGCTCGCCACGTCCCAGCCGACCTCCTTCGACTGGCCGACGCTGGACGAGAACCAGCCGATGCTCGTCTCCTACACCTCCGGAACGACGGGCATGCCGAAGGGGGTGGTCTACAGCCACCGTTCCCAGATGCTGCACGCGATGATGGCGTTGGGAGCGGACACCCTCGGTGTGCGCGAGGCCGACGTCGTCCTGCCCGCCGCCGCGTTCTTCCACGCCAACAGCCAGGGGCTGCCGTACGCCTCGCTGCTCGCCGGCGCCTCGATGGTTCTGCCGGGGCGCAGGGCGGGCGACGGACCGTTCCTCGCGGAGCTCGTGGAGTCCTACAAGGTCACCTGCTTCGGCGCGGTCCCCACGGTGGTTCACCGGGTCGCCGAGGCACTGAGGTCCGCCGGGACGCCGACTCCGCTGGCCGGCACTCGGATGATCTCAGGCGGTTCCGCGGTGGATCGCGCTCTCGTGGATCGCGTCGCCGACCTCGGCGGGCAGATGATCCAGGTCTGGGGCATGACCGAGACCTCCCCGATCGCCGCGGTCTCCCGTCCGCGCAGCTGGCTCGACCCCGAGTCCAGCCGCCACTCCCAGAGCGCTCAGGGCGTTCCGGTGGCCGGTGTCGAGTTCGAGCTCCGGGACCTGGAGACCCGGGAACCGGTCGAGTGGAACGGCCGGTCGACGGGCGAACTGAACTGCCGCGGCCCATGGATCATCAACGACTATCTGTGGGGGGCCTGGCCGGGGGAGTCGCATGACTGGCTCGGCACGGGCGACGTCGCCTCGATCGACGAGTCTGGATACATGCGGATCGTCGATCGACTCAAGGACCTCGTGAAGTCCGGCGGCGAATGGATCGCGACGCGCCGGCTCGAAGAGGCGATCCTTCAGGTGGACGGCGTGACGGAGTGCGCCGTCGTCGGCATCCCCCATCCCGAATGGGGCGAACGGCCGGTCGCGTACGTGGTGGCACGGGAGTCCGCCGATGTGGAATCGCTGGGTGCGCGGATCCGAAGCGCGCTCGTCGGCTCCGTACCCAAGTTCTGGCTGCCCGACGACGTCCGAGTCCTCGAACGGCTTCCCCGCACGCCGAACGAGAAGATCGACAAGATGGCACTTCGTCGTGCCACGGATGTCCCGCCCGCCGACCGGACCACGGGATCGGCGGATGGGCAGGTGGCGCCGACCACCTCCTGATTTGCCGGCAAACACTCATCTGATAGTTCTACGGGTGACGTTTCTGCCCGGTGCGTTGGTACGAGGAGAGTTCTTGTGGGTCCATTTTCGGAATTGGTACGGGCTCGCTCGAGCGATGACCATGTGGCACTCCGTTTCGAGGGCCGGGCCTGGACCTGGCGGGAGACGGTGCAGGAAGCGGCGGACCGCGCGGCGGCGATCCGCGACATCCGCCCCGCCGGCGACCGCCGGCAGGTGCACGTCGGGGTGCTGCTGCAGAACCTGCCCGACTTCGCCTTCTGGCTACTCGCCGCCGGGCTGGGTGGCTTTGTCATCGTCGGTATCAACCCGACCCGACGCGGCGAGGAGCTCGCGCAGGACATTCGCCACACCGACTGCGACCTCCTGGTCACCGAGAATGAGCATCTCTCGCTCATCGCCGGGGCCGAGCTGCCGTCCGTGCGGCGGGTCCTGAACGTCGACACCGCCGAGTACGCGGACTACCTCCGCCCCTACCGAGGCGCACCGCTGCCCGCCGGGTCACCGGCCGCCGAGGACATGCTTCTCCTGCTCTTCAGCTCCGGCTCGACCGGTGCGCCGAAGGCGGTCATCTCCTCGCAGCGCGCGATGACCAGGCGCGCACACGTGCTGGGCGACAGGATCGGGGTGCATCGTGACACCATCACCTATCTGTGCATGCCGCTCTTTCACGGCAACTCGATCTTCACCAATCTGGCGCCCTCGGTCCGATCCGGGGCGACGATCGTCATGCGCCGCAAGTTCTCCGCGTCGGGATTCGCGCGCGACATCCACGAGCACGGGATCACGTTCACGAACTACGTGGGCCGTGCGATCAACTACGTGCTGGCCACGGCGGAGGACCCCAGGGATCGGCTGAGCACGCTCGAGGTGGCCTACGGAAGCGAAGCCTCTCCGGCCGACATGGTCAAATTCAGGGACCGGTTTCAATGCCGGATCTGGGAGTCCTACGGCTCCACGGAAGGGGTGCTCAGCATCTTTCCCGGTCCGGACGCGCCGCCCAACTCGCTCGGCCTGCCCGCTGTCGGCCAGGTCATCAAGGTGCTGAACGAATCGGGCGAGGAGTGCCCGTTGGCGAAGTTCGACGAGAACGGCCGCCTGCTCAACGCCGACGAGGCAATCGGCGAGATCGTCGGCATCGATCGAGTCAAGGCCTTCGAGGGCTACTACCACAACCCCGAGGCCATAGCGGACCGCGTCCGCGGCGACGACTACTGGTCGGGGGATCTGGCCTTCCGCGACGAGCGCGGCTACTTCTTCTTCGCCGGCCGCACCTCGGACTGGCTGAGGGTCGATGGGGAGAACTTCGCGGCGGCCCCGATCGAACGCATCCTGAGCCGGTACGACGGCATCTCATCCGCGGTGGTCTACGGTGTCCCCGATCCCCACACCGGCGACAACGTCATGTGCGCGGTCCAACTCCCGGAGGGTCGGGCATTCGACCCGAAGGCGTTCGAGCGGTTCCTCGGCGACCAGAAGGATCTCGGCACCAAGTGGCGTCCCCGGTTCGTCCGGGTCACGGAATCGATCGCCCAGACGGGCACCAACAAGGTCAACAAGGCGCCGCTGCGCCGAACGGTTTGGGAGACCGCCGACCCGGTTTGGTGGACACCCGCCCGAAGTACCACGTACATGTCGCTGACCGCCGCGGACCGGTCCGCGCTGCGGGAGGAGTTCGTCAAGCACGACCGCGGGCATTTGCTACCGAGGCCGTTGCCGTAGCGCGCCCCAACTCCCCCAGCGGCTGATCGCTGTTTATCCGGGGAGCACCCACGTCAGTGCGGCAGTGGCGGAGGACAGGCAGCTCAGCGTTGAGACCCGTTACACCGGGTGGGGCAGCCGGGTGACCGTCAAGGCTCCTCCGGCAAGCAAGGTGGAGAGCCCGGGAAAGCGCGAACCGACCGTCCGGGGCACCTTCGCCCTGGCCATCGCCGGCTCCTACGCGCTGCTCGTCATCATCGCAACCATCTACGTCGAAGTCAGCACTCGCCAACCAGGCAGCCAGGGCTTGGAGGCGCCGGTGCCGCTCGCGATCACCTCCCCGACCTCGCAGCTCTTGACTCCTCCGGATCAAGGCCGTCCGTGACCGACGGAAATTCAAGATCAAAAACGAAGAAGCCCCTGCACCGCGTTAATGGCCAGGTGCGTGCGACTCAGCCGCAAAGTGTGTGAAGCAGTCACGGATTGCGACAGAGGGCTACGTCCGGGACTGATCGCGATCGAGTAACGGTACGCGCATGAATGTGACCGCTTGGTGATGCTCGACCCGGTCCGGTCTCCGGCGACGACGCCGAAGACCGGACCGGGTCGAGCAGGACGGCGGGCCCGCGATGGTCAGCCGTCGAGCCCGAGCGCCGCGCGAAGCGCCCGCAAGGCATAGTGCGCCCGCGATCTGACGGTTCCCTCGGGAATGCCGAGCCGCTGCGCCGCTTCGGCGCCCGACCGTCCGAAGTAGTACATCTCGACGAGCACCTGGCGCTGGGCGTCACTCACCTTCGGCAGCGCCTCACGCATGGTGTGGATGATGACCAGTCGTTCGATCGCGTCGTCCGCTTCGGGTAGCCGGGCGAGGTCTGTGGCGCCCGTCTCGGTCGGCCGGGCCTGCCGGGCCCGGGCCTCGTCGATGGCGATCCGGCGGGCGGTGGTGAACAGCCACCGCCGCTCCGGTTCGGAGCCGTGTGGCACGTCCTCGATGTTCCGCCACGCCCGCAGCATGGTCTCCTGCAGAAGATCTTCGGCGAGATACGGCTCGCCCAGCGCCAGCCGTAACAGGAATCGGTACAGCGAAGGCGCGTGATGTGCATGCAGCGTGGCCATGCGTATGTCGGCAGGCGACGCGCCACGCGTCGCGGCGCACTCATTGATGACCACGGTCACTGGGACACTCCGCCGCGCCGGAACAGTGGAATCCGCAAGAATCGTTGACTGTTTCTGACCATCGCCAATTGGCTCCAGCATTGCAAGGTTCGGGGGGCCGGACACGGCACCCGTTGAGCAGTGCGCAGCAAAACGCGAGCGCACCGCACCCTAAACCATTAAGACATGTGAGAAATTGTGTTTTTTCCACAACTTGGTGGACGATGTCACCCGAGTCGAGTCAATGACCGTGTTGTCCCGGTTTCGGACCAACGTGTATGACTGCCTGACCGCCGGGACCGATGCGCTGGTCGATCTGACGCTGACGCCAGAACATCGGCACGGTCACGGCGCCCTCTACGACGCCTTGAACTGTGGCAACGTCGAGGTGGACGTACCCGACGCGGCCGTTCTCCTTCACGATGCCGGGGTTCCTGACCACCGAGGGCGATCCGTGGGTCGAGGACGGCATTACATACCGCCGGATGAACATGACGTGGCCGTCGCACCTGGCGACGTACAACGCGGATCAGGTCCTGTACCTCGACGAGACCGGCCTCATCGTGTGGCACGACCACAGAAGCCGGGCGTGGCCGCCATGTAACAGTTTGTCTTCGTATTGAACGACAAGAGCGTGGGTTACGTTGTGTGGGCCGCACCCGGTCGCGTCCGACCGGCAGGCGGGAAAGGCAATCGCGGTGGACCAACCTCAGTTGGATGTCGGATCGACGGCATGGCTGCTCACCTCCGCAGCGCTGGTGCTGCTCATGACACCCGGCGTCGCGTTCTTCTACGGCGGCATGATCCGTCAGTCCAACGTCCTCAGCATGATCATGCAGAGCCTCATGACGATCGGGACCGTGAGCGTCCTGTGGGTGCTCGTGGGTTTCTCGCTGGCGTTCGGCGCGGGTAACGGCTTCGTGGGCGGACTCGACCTTGCCGGTCTGCGCGACCTCGCCCAGACGGTGCCCGGCATGCACATCGACGGTGTGCCGATACTGGCCTTCGCCGTCTTCCAGATGATGTTCGCGGTGGTCACCCCGGTGCTCATCACCGGCGCGGGCGCGGAACGTTGGAGGTTCAGCGCCTACATCACGTTCGTCGCGCTGTGGTCGATGCTGGTCTACGCACCCATCGCGCATTGGTTCTTCTCGCCGCTGGGCTGGGGGAGCAGGCTCGGCGCACTCGACTTCGCCGGCGGCACGGTCGTGCATGTCAACGCCGGCGTCGCGGCACTCGTCGTCGCCGCGGTCCTCGGCCGGCGCACCGGCTGGCCCGCTGTCCAGCATCGGGCACACAACCTGCCGCTGATGCTGCTCGGCACGATCATGATGTGGTTCGGCTGGTTCGGGTTCAACGGCGGCTCTGCGCTGGCCCCGAACGGGATCGCCGCTCTCGCCGTGACGAATACGCAGGTGTCCGCGGCCGCCGGCTTGATGGCGTGGGCCTGTGCCGAACAGATCCGGGTCCGCAAGCCGACGACGCTCGGCGCGGCGTCGGGCGCGATCGCCGGACTCGTCGCCATCACCCCGGCCGCCGGCTATGTGACACCGCTCAGCGCGGTTGCCATCGGTGCGGCCGCCGGCGTCATCTGCCATTTCGCGGTGAGCCTGAAGGCGCTGCTGGGGCTGGACGACGCGCTCGACGTCGCCGCCGTGCATCTCGGCGGCGGCGCGGTCGGTTCGCTGGCCGTGGGGTTGCTCGCGACGACCTCGGTGAACCCGGCGGCGAGCAACGGGCTCTTCTACGGCGGCGGTTACCGCCTGCTCGGCGTCCAGGCGTTGACCCTCGGCGCGGCGGTCGTCTACTCGGCGGTCGTCACGCTGCTCATCGTGGTACTGGCCGATCGTATGTTCGGCAACCGGGTGAGCCCACGGGGCGAGGTCATCGGGCTGGACCTCTTCCAGCACGGTGAGTCCGCGTATGCGATCCAGGCGCCCAGCGAGACGGCCGCGACGTGGGTGCCGAACGAGACGGCCGCGACGCGGGTGCCGAACCATGGCTGAGCACGTGGCGCACCCTGCCGACCACCGGCCGGTCGGCGCCCGCCGCCGCCCGCGGCGCGGCTCGCGGATTGTCGCGAACCTCATCCTGCTGGCCATGCTCACGACGCTGTACGGACTGCTGCTGCACGAGGCCCGAAGCACCACCGCGGATCACCTGGCGGCCGCGCGGACCGCGCGGCAGGCGGTACCGCTGCTGCGGTCGACGACGCAGCTGCTGACCGAACTGGTCCAGGCCAGGACGGCGGCCGCGCACACGGCACCCGTCAACGTCGATGCCATCGCCCACGCCGCGGCCGCGGTGTCGACCGCCGGGCAGACCGCTGACGTCAAAATCCGGCAGCGGTCGGTGGACCTGCGCGCCGTGGCCGACGCGCTGGGGGCCGAGAAGCCGTCGGGTCCGTATTCAGTGCAGCGCTACGACGATGCGATCGTGCTGGCGACCGACCTGCTGCGCATGGCGGGTGCGACCGCGCGGCTGGACGCCGATCCGGACCTGTATCACCGTTTCCTGGCCGAACTTGTCGTCGAGCGACTCCCGGCCGTCGTTGTCGGCGCCGGGCAGATCGCCGACCGCCTGGCGTTGGACGCCGGGGCGACCGGCGCGGCCAGGGAGCGGGCGTCGCTCGCGGTCGCCGTCGCCCGGTCGGAGGTCGCGTCGGCGGTCGAGGCCCTCGACACCGGGATCGTGCTGCTCGCGGCCACGCCGGAGGGCGCCGTCGGGCGCGACGTCGGGCGCGACGTCGCCGGGCCGCTCGACGAGTTCCGCAAGGACGCGGGCCGGCTCGCCGCGCCCGCGGTCCTCGAACAGACCCGTTCATTGACCGGCGCGGCCGACGCCGCGAAGCGCGCCGAGCGGGTCCGCGAATCGGCCACGGCGCTGGCGACGGCGGCGTTCGCCGCGCTGGATCAGGCGCTGCAGCGGTACCAGCAGGACGTCGATTGGCAGCACCTGCAGCAACTGGCGATGCTGATCGCCGGTGTGGTGCTGGGCGGGCTGCTGCTGTACCGGTCGATCCCGGCCAGGTACCACGACGACGAAGTCGACGGCACCGCCGATACCACCACTGCGGATGTCGCGTCGCTCTCGATCAACCTGCCGGAGGTCGACGCGCGGGAGCTGCTGGCAATGGAGGAACTCGTGCATGTCGGCCGCGGGGTGCGGGTCCGGCCGTCGGATGGGTCCGGCGATGCTCCGTAACCTGCGGATCACCCAGAGACTCGGGCTGCTGCTGCTCATCGCGGTCGCCGCCATGACGGCGGCGAGCGTCCCGGGCGTCGTCGAGCGGGTCGACGACGCCCGGGCGGCGCAAGCCGTGCAACACAGCGCGGAGCGGGTCCACACCACCGCGGTCGCCGTCGCCGAACTGCAGCGCGAACGGCTCCTGGCACTGGCCTATGTCCTGTCCGATCGGGTCGGCCGGACCGCGCTCGTCAGCCAGGTGCACACCGCCGATGAGGCGGCGGCGGCGGTTCCAGAGGGTCGTGCCTCGGTCGCCGCGCTGCGCAAGGTACGCCAGGTACGTCAGGCGGTCCTGCGCCGTGACGCGGAGCCGTCCCGGGTCGTTCGGGTGTACCATGACACGGTTGTCACGCTCCTGAACCAGCTGCGGCTGACCGACCAGCCGGACGCCGACGTGATAGGGCAGCGGGAACTGTCGTCCCTCGACACGCTGATGCGGCTCGATGAGGAGGCCGGCGTCGGCGTGGCGGCGTTGCTGGTGGCGGTCGGCGACCAGACTGTGGCCGGCCTCCTCGCGAGGGACTCCGCCACGCTGGTGCAGAGCCACTGGGAACGCTTTCAGCGGCAGGCGATCCCGCGGCACGTCACGATCCTGGCCGCGACCGAGACGGGTCCGTCGGCGTTGCGGAGCGGCGCGGCGATCGCCGCACTGACGCACAACGAAACCCCGGGCAGGTCGGGCCCACCGACAAGTGCGGCGCAGGCGCTGTCGATCGCCCAGGGTGATGCCGTGGTGCGGTACAGCGCGCAGATGGCCGTCGTGTCCGACATCGGCCGGCTGGCTGCCGCACGCGCCCGCACCGCGACCGACACGGCGGTCGGCGTCGCCGTCGGCGTCGGCGTGCTCCTGGCCACGGTCGTCTGGCTGGGCTCGCTGATCAGCCGCTCGGTCGACCGGCCGCTGCGCCGGGTGACGCTCGCGGCGACGGCAGTCGCCGACCTCGCCACCCGCGAACTGCGACGCGTGCACGACACGGACGTCGCCGACGCCGACGAGGACCCGCCGCGGCTGGCGGCCGTCACCATCAGCTCCGCGGACGAGATCGGTGAGCTCGCCTCGGCGTTCAACCGGGTGCAGGCCACCGCCACGCTGCTGATGCAGCAGCAGGTGACGAGCAGGCGCAACGTCGCCGTCATGTACAGCAACATCGCCAACCGCACGCGCAGCCTCGTCGAGCGGCAGCTGGCAAGCATCGACTCGCTTGAGCGCGACGAATTCGACGAGCAGCGGCTGGCGCACCTGTACCGGCTGGACCATCTGACGACACGGCTGCGCCGCAGCGCGGAAAGCCTGCTCGTGATCGCTGGGCAGCGCGACGCCGGGCCGCTCAGCATGCCGGCCCCGCTACATGAGATCGTACGGTCCGCCGCCGCACAGATCGAGGGGTACCGTCAGGTGGTCCTCGGCACCATCGACAACGTGGTGTTGCAGGCCGGAGTGGTCGTCGACCTCACGCTCATGCTCGCCGAACTGCTCGAGAACGCGACCGTGTTCTCGCCACCGAACGTGCCGGTCGAGTTGTCGGCGAGGCTCGACGGCGATTGCCACATACGGATCGTGGACCAAGGCGTCGGCATGTCGGCCGAGCGGCTCGAGCAGGAGAACCGTCGCCTCGTGTCGCGGGAGCGCCTCGACGTCACACCGACCACGATGCTCGGCCTCTTCGTGGTGGGCCGGCTGGCCCGGTGGCACGGAATGACCGTGCGGCTGCTGCCGTCCGTCCCGACCGGCGTCACCGTCGAGATCGTGGTGCCCGCGGCGCTACTGCTCCGCACAGAGGTCCACGGACCGCCTGCGGCCATGGCCGCCGTTCAGCATCGGCAGCAGGCCGCCGACGTGGCGGCCCCGGTCCCGGTGCTGGAGCCGTCCGCGGACTTTCAATGGTTCGACACATCGATCCCTCCGCCTGCGGCGGTGGGTGGGAGCACCGCCGCTCCTGTGCCTGGTGCCGCAGGTGCAGGACCGGCGGGTGGCGGCCCGGCCAAGCCCGACCGAAACAGCCGGCCGAACCACGCGAACCGGCCGAACCACGCGAGCGGGCCGGATCGCCCGACACGGCCGGGCTACCCGGAGCGGCAGACGCGGACGCCAGAGCCGGCGCCTCCGCCGGCGCCTCCGCCGGCGCCTCCGCCAGCGCCTCCGCCGGCGCCTCCGCCAGCGCCTCCGCCGGCGACGGTGGGCGAGCAGCGCGGCGGGCTGCGCCGGCGGATCCCGGGCCAGCACCTCGCCGAGTCGGTGCGTGGCACACCGGAAAGTCCCGGGGCCTGGCGTGCCGGGCCGCAGGCAGCGTCGACGCCCGCCCCCGCACCGCGACTCCGCAACCCGGAGGCGGAGCGTGCCGGGCTGGAGTTGTTCCAACAGGGCCTTGCCAGAGCGGCAGGCACCGATCCGAACAGGAGCTCATTTCCTGTGCCTGGTGCCGCAGGTGCAGGACCGGCGGGTGGCGGCCCGGCCAAGCCCGACCGAAACAGCCGGCCGAACCACGCGAGCCACCCGAACCACGCGAGCCAGCCGAACCACGCGAGCGGGCCGGATCGCCCGACACGGCCGGGTTACCCGGAGCGGCAGACGCGGACGCCAGAGCCGGCGCCTCCGTCAGCGCCTCCGTCAGCGCCTCCGTCAGCGACGGTGGGTGAGCAGCGCGGTGGGCTGCGCCGGCGGATCCCGGGCCAGCACCTCGCCGAGTCGGTGCGTGGCACACCGGAAAGTCCCGGGGCCTGGCGTGCCGGGCCGCAGGCAGCGTCGACGCCCGCCCCCGCACCGCGACTCCGCAACCCGGAGGCGGAGCGCGCCGGGCTGGAGTTGTTCCAACAGGGCCTTGCCAGAGCGGCAGGCACCGATCCGAACAGGAGCTCATTATGACTGTTCCCGCGTACCCGGTCAGCAACGAGGCACAGCAGTTCAATTGGCTGCTCGATCGGTTCGCCCGCGACACCGCGGGGGTAGCGGAGGCGATCGCCGTGTCCACCGACGGGTTGCTGGTGGCGATGTCAAACGAGATGCGGCGGATCGACGCGGATCGTCTCGCCGCCATCGTCTCGGCGTTGGCCAGCCTGGCAAATGGCGCGTCCGGGCTCTACGGCCTGGGTGAAACCAACAAGATCATCATTGATCTCGACGGCGGGTACGTGCTCGTCAGCAATATCGGCCGGGGTTGTGTGCTAGGCGTGCTTGCCCGCAAGGAGGCCAATCTCGGCAATCTCGCCTTCGAGATGGCGATGTTCTCCAATCAGGCCGGGCCGGTCCTGACGCCTCAGCTCATCGACGAGCTGAAGTCGACGGTCCGGATCTGACCGGGTATGCCGATGGATCAGCCGCCCGGCCGCGAGGAGCCCGTGCGATCGCCGGTGACCGGGGTGCGGCCGTACGTGCTGACGGGCGGGCGGGTCCGGCCGGTGCACCCGGCCCCGCTCAACATCGCGGCCCAGATCCGGTCCACACCGCACGGCATGGTGGCGACCGAGCGCCTTACGTATGAGCATCGCGACATCGTCGAACTGTGCGATCGTTGGATCTCGGTCGCGGAGGTCGCCGCGCACCTGCGGCTACACCTCGGCGTCGTACGGGTCCTCGTCGCCGACCTCGCCGCGCTGGGCCTGCTCGACGTTCACGAAGGAAACCTTGCCGGCAGCCGGCAGGTAGCGATCCTTGAAAGGGTAATCCGTGGACTCACCGCAATCCGCTGAGCGTGCGGCCGGTCGGCCGCCGCTGCCGGTGAAGATGGTCATTGCCGGCGGGTTCGGCGTGGGTAAGACGACCGCTGTCGCCCAGGTGTCCGAGATCCCGGTGCTGACGACCGAAGCCCCGATCACGGAGCTGGCCGCCGCGTTGGACAGCGTCGACGAGGTGCCGGGAAAGACCACCACGACCGTCGCCCTGGACTTCGGCTGCGTCGCGATTAGCGACGAGATCAAGATGTATCTTTTCGGTACTCCAGGGCAGGACCGGTTCGGGTTCATGTGGCGCGACCTGACCGAGGGTGCGCTGGGCGCGCTGGTCATCGTGGACAGCCGGAGGCTTGACGACGGCTACCCCGCGGTCGATTACTTCGAGCGGTCCGGAATGCCGTTCGGCGTCGGCATCAACCTGTTCGACGGTGTGCTCAACCACGAGCTGGCGGACGTGCGGTGGGCGTTGGCGATAAGCGAGGACACGCCCCTGGTCACTTTCGACGCGCGTGACCGCGGTTCGGTGATCGACGCATTGCTCGCGGTGCTCCGGCACAGCCTCGACCGGTCTGGCTGAGCGGTCGGCCCCGCTTGGGACATCACGGGTTCGGCCGCGGCTGAGGCGGCGGTCAGGCCCGTACCCGAGGTGTTTGCCGGACTTCGGTCCACCTATGCCTGGGTTCACCGGATCACGATGCCGTCTAGTCCACGAGTCTCCAACTTGACGTGCGGAAACGCCTACCGGTGGTCTGCTATCTGATGCGGTGGGCTCGCAAGAAGCACAGACGGCTGAAGGCATTCAAACGCTTCGAGGCATGGTGGCAAGGGCTCATCGAAAGAGAGCCCGAACTATTTGCGCGCTGGGCGTGGATGACCGCGTTCTGAAGGCTAGGTGAGAAGCAAGCGGGGTGACGGGAGACCGTCACGCTCCGTTCCGCGGGAACCCGGGGCTGAGATGCCCCGGGCGACCCGACTCTCACTACTCCAGACGCAGGACGAGCTTGCCCCGAGCGTGTCGAGTCTGGACCTTCGCCAGGGCTGCCTGAGCCTCTTCGAACGGATACACCCGTTCAATCTCCACTCGCTTCTCGTTCTGGGCGACCTCCATCATCAGCTGCGTCAGTTCGCCTCGGACGTCGGTCTCGTGCGGGACCACTTCCACGTGCACGTTGCGCTCCGGAGCCACGACGTCACCGGAGATGGTGATAAGTTTCCCGCCATCTCTCACAACGCTCAAGCTGTCCTTTGAGGTATGGGGCTGAACCGCCATCACTGCGTCGACCCCGCCAGGCATCCACTGTCGGACCTGTTCGCGCCAGGTTGGATCGTGGTAGTCGACAACCGCCTCGGCCCCGAGCGAGAGCATGTGGTCGTGATTGCGTTCAGAGGCCGAGGCGCCGACCCGCCATCCCCGTGTCCGAGCGACCTGGATGGCCAAGGTGCCGATCGCCCCCGAACCTCCCGCAATGAACAATGAACCGCCAGCGGGTACCGCCTCCAGGGCTTTCAGCGCCCGCAGGACAGTATTACCCGCAACGGGGACGGCCGCCGCTTCAACGAAGTCCAGGCCAGTGGGGACCGGCACGATGAGGGAGCCGGCCTTGACCGCGGCGTACTCCGCCCAGGTTCCGCCCTTCGGCTGCATCGAACTGACGAAGGCAATGCGGTCACCTGGCCGGTGACCAGAGACTCTGCTGCCGACCTGCTCGACGACACCGGCTGCCTCGATTCCGATCGGAAACGGGTACTTCGCGTCACCCGGCAGGAAGTAGGAGTCGTGAATGCCGACGCCGACGGCCTTGACGCGCACAAGCAGCTCATCATCGTCGATCTGCGGGACTGCTACCTCTGCCAGTTCAATACTGTCGACGCCGGATTCCAACTTGGCGAACGCTCTCATATTTCGGACATGCTCCCTGCTCTGTCGCTTGTCATTCGCTTCCTGGTTGAGCTTGTTCACATAGTCCCGCTGGACCGCCTCGGCGCCGTCCTGGAGTCCTTCGCCGAGGACCGACGGAGCCTTACCGCTGTGAATGGCGCGGACGACGTAGTAACCGGCGCTGGTCGCCTCCAGATTCCACTCCTGGTTGGGTTTGCCCTTGTTGGTCCACTGGATTGCCTGGGCGCCATTGTCGGTGCCTTCTGCGACGACCGACGCCAACTTGTCGCTGTGACGAGCCACCAGCGTGGCAGTGAACTTTGCCATCCTTCCTCCGTAGAGTGAGGCGGGGAAGTTGATCACTGTCAAACAGTCATCGCTGTGCGATATTAGCCCATCACAAAAAGTGGCCAGAATTGGTCATCTCTCCCCCCAGCCATCGCCCTCACGATCGCCCGACGGCGGCTGAGCCCATACGTGGCTGGGGGCCGATCGAAAGTCTGGGACTTCGTGCCTCAGCCCCAACCTACCGAGGCATCAGGGATCTCCCCGTAGCAGGGCAGCGAGGGCAGCAGCCGCCCTTGATCACGTGCCAGCGGCATGAGGGTGAACATCCCCCTCAAAGTCAAAGAGCCCTCAATGCCGAGGTTCCCGCTCCCGAGGTGGCAAGGCGGGCCGGTCACGGCGTGGATGTCCTCCTCCGCGTCTACGCGAAGTGCATCGACGGCCAGGAGGAGACGGTCAACCGGAGGATTGATGACGCGCTGGCCGCGTGAAGATCACCTCTGCTGTGGGGCTCTGGGACACACTCCCGGAGCCCCTTCGGCATTCCGGGGTTTCATATCCCGCGCATGTCCCGCAACGCCCGCGCTGACCCGTCAGCTCGGCTTCAATCTGACGCGAGCTTCGATGACATCCAAAGGAGACATCGATGCCCTGCCGAGCAGGGGGCAGTACCTGCGCCATCCTCAAGTTTCTGTCGAATCCAGCTAAGCACTGCGCAGACGATCAGCCCTCACCAGGAGGTTCTCAGCATCCGCAGATTCTTCCCCTCGTTTCGGTGAACTATGCCCCAAACTTTCGCCCTCAGCAGTGTCGTGAGCATGGCAAGCTAGGTGATCGGTTACGTAGAGAGGTGGAGTGATGACGGGCAAAGCAGTGGACCCGTCAGAACACTCAAATAAGGACATTCGCAAGGAACTTGCCTATTGGGTGAGTTTGGGGTGGTTACTTCGCAAAGAAGGTCACGGCTTCCGGCTCTACTGCCCGTGTCCAGGCAAGTGCACGACCATCCCTGTCGGCAGCACCGTCCCCAAACCCGAGCGCAGAGTCCGAGGCATCCGCACGGCAGCCCAGCTGTGCCCAAAGGATCCCGAGGACCCTCGCAGAAGCTTGACCGGCCTGGATCGGAAAGAATGATAGAAGGCGTTGACGAACGTCAACACCCCTGCGAAGCTCAGGTACAGGCGGGAGGAAGGTTATGGAGTACGAGTTCCGATTCGTAGTCGAAGGCGTGTCCGTCGATGACATCGATGTTGTGGAGACTCTTGATCGAGAGCTCGACGCCATGTTGTTCCGCGGTGGAGGCGTTGACCTCCTTGATATTGCCGCTGAAGGCACAGATGCCTTAGCTGCCGCAATGAAGGCGGCTCGCGAGGCGACAATATCTGTTCCGAGCCTTCGGGTACTTCGCCTACATCGCGATCTGGTTGGCGTTCCAGAAATCGCAGAACGACTGGGATTATCACGCCAGAATATCCATCAATGGATAACCGGAAAGCGGCATAGCGAAGCTTTGCCTTTTCCTCCATCTGAAGGCACAGCAGGGCGTACCCAGGTATGGCTGTGGACAGAAGTTAATAAATGGCTAGAACAGATCGGCCGAAACGACGAAGTCAATAGACCAAGTCGTAACGAAATGGCAGACATTGACTCTGCACTAAACTGCAACTTGCAGCACAAGACAAAGCTTTCAATGGATCGCTGGCGCCGAACTCGACAGGTTGGCGTTATAGCTGTATACAAAGCCGACCTCACAGTAAGCGAGGCAGACGACAATGGCGCTTTCATGACTAATGCCATGAAAGGCTGGGACCACACAGAGGCTTCGCACTATAAGGTTTCGGTGCGATGAGCGTTGAGCGAGAAACTTCATCGGTAACTCTAGAAGAGCTCGAAGCTCTCCTAGAGTTACGCCGTGTTTTTTTCTTCGAATCGTCGAGCCGACGCTGGAATTCCGGAATAGGCGATAAGGAGGCGCCGCCTATCAACATCATTAATGACCTTCAAGTGATGCAAACCGTAGACGAAAAAAGCATTTCTGTGCGGGGTCGCATGACTATAAAGACGCCTCAAGCAATACTCATTGCTGACACCGTAGCCGTCTTCTCGATTAAAGAAGATGACGACAATGAAAGCCTGGACAATGAAGCGATCGATTTTTCCGACGACCTTATGCAAGAATTTGCCGAGAAAATAGCGGTGCCGATACTTTATCCGTTTATCCGGGAGTCCATCTATGATGGCGCTCGAAAGATAGGCGCCAAACCACCCATGCTAGACATACTCCGATCCGGAAATATCTCGTTAAAGAAAACGGAACCTTAGAGTCTAAGCTTTAAGTGAGGACGGCCCCCTACAGGGAAGCCGCCAATTCTTGCATGCTCATCACCACTAAGTCGGCCCCGGCCACTGCTAGTGCGACGTTCCTCATCGGAAGCACAGATCCACACCGGCCCAGGAGGCCGGGGAGGCCGCCCTGATAGCCTCAGTCTTTCGGCCGCGCATTCGCGCCCTCCATTGAGGGCCGGAGCACTAGTCGATCCGCCTTACCCAACTTGTTGGCGTAACCCACGGTGGTAATGCCCGCGCTCTTGGACGCCTGCATGTCGGTAACCGAGTCACCGATTAGGAGCGAGAGCGCTGCATCCGCGCCGAGCTGGTCGAGGGCTTGCCGGACGAGATAAGGGCTCGGCTTCATAAGCCCCGGATCGGGGTCCATCCGGGCCGAGATGAGATCAACGGCCGTTAGAAGGCCGTGCGCCTCCAAGAATGCGGTGATAGCGGCTACCGAGTTGTTGCTGGCCGCCGCAACCGACTTGTTTTCCTCCCTCGATCGCCGAATGAGATCGGCAGCCCCCGGCGTCAGCCGTGCGTTCGCCGCTGCTTCGACTTCCAGATCAGTCAGCGCGTTGAGCGTCGCATGGTTGAGGTCCCTGCCGAGATCCGCGCTGAAGCGGAAGATCTCCATCGGATCGTCCTCCTCCTGCACGCTCTGGGGCAGGTTCACCCCGGCAACCTGAGGCAGCCTCACCGCTGATGGATGTGCCGTACACGCTTCGGCACGCGGCCGTGTCCACGTGGCTCAATGCCGGCGTCCCGGCTCCCCAGGTCGCCGAGTGGGCGGGGCACAGTGTGGATGTCCTGCTGCGGGTCTACGCCAAGTGCATCCATGGCCAGCAGGGCGAGGCCACGCGCCGAATCTGGGACGCTAGCAAGCCCTGAAAACCTGGGCACGTATTCGGCACAGCGCCCCGTAGATGCCCGTTGACGACCATGGACAGCCGGACATACGAGAACAGCCCCCTCACCGCGTTTCCGCTGGTGAGGGGGCTGTTTCTGCTGGTGTGGCAGGTGCAGGACTTGAACCTGCGTAGGCTGAGCCGACGGTTTTACAGACCGCTCCCTTTGACCACTCGGGCAACCTGCCGCGTCCTCCGCGTACCGCGGCGACAGGAAAAGAATAGCGGACTTCCAGGGGTGACGTGACATCCGCAGAGGGCACCCGCCGATAGATGGGCACACTGGGACTTTTGGGGCAGGTGTTGTCGCTCGCGCCGGCCTTGAGCGGGAAGGGATGGACAGGAGGGACATCACGATACGGGCGTGATAGGGGGTTCGACGGCAGGTAGCGGGCGGGTGAGGCGGGTGGGCCGGGGGTGACCTGAGGGAGGGCTGTCCGCGGAGTGGGATGACGGGCCAGGACGGCGGGGTGAGGCGACACGCTGAGGGCGAGGCGGGACACACTGCCGCCCCAGCATTGGCGGGAGATGCTGGCTAGGCTGATCCGTTACGTACGCGTCTACCGAACCGGCTCGCGGACGCCGCCGCGGTTCGCGGGCGTGATATGCGGGAGCCGGGCAGCGACTGATAGTTCCAGCAGTTCAGAGGGGATTGGGCTTTGGCGGATTCATCGTTCGACATCGTTAGCAAGATCGACCATCAGGAGGCCGACAACGCGCTGAACCAGACGGTCAAGGAGGTCGGGCACCGATTTGACTTCAAGGGGACCGGCGCGACGATCGCCTGGTCGGGTGGCCAGAAGGCCGTCGAAATCAGGGCCAACAGCGAGGAGCGCGCCAACGCGGTCCTCGACGTGTTCAAGGACAAGCTGATCAAGCGTGGCCTGTCCCTGAAGATTCTGGACGCGGACGAGCCCAAGCTGTCCGGCAAGGAGTATCGCCTTCTGGTCACCCTCAAGGAGGGTATCGACCAGGAGCAGGCCAAGAAGATCTCGAAGATCATCCGGGATGAGGGGCCCAAGGGGGTCAAGGCCCAGATCCAGGGCGAGGAACTGCGAGTGAGCTCCAAGAAGAGGGACGAGCTGCAGGAGGTCATCGCCCTTCTCAAGGGCAAGGACCTGGAGGTCGCCCTCCAGTTCACCAACTACCGATAGACCGAGGGCCGGGCGGAGCTGTGACTCGCACAGTTACCGCCCTCCACTCGCGGAGTTGTGACTCGCACGGTTACCGCCCTCCACTCTCGGATGCGCACTGCCGAGTGCGGAGTCGACGGCAGGCGCTTCGGGCCGCTCTCCTCCGGACGCGTTCAAAGCGATCATGAGGCTTGAGTGGCCCAGAGCCGGTCAGCCGGTGGCGAGGTGACGGCCAAGCCGTCTGATGGTCTCCGCGATCTGCTGGCCCAGGCGCGCCGCGACTGGCTGCGCCTGTACGAGCAGACCATCCGGGACGCCCAGCAGCTCGGCCAGCTCGACGCGGATGTCGATCCGGCCCAGCCGGCGTTCGAGCTCGACGCGCTCGCCACCGCGGCGAACTCGGCCGCGCTGCTGCTCGACGACACCTCGGCGTACCAGCGCTCGCGAGCCGGGATCCGCACCCGGCTGCGCGCCCTGGCCACCCGGCCGGAAGAGGTTCCCTGACGACCCCACGGCGCGGCCGCCTCCCCGGACCTTTCGCCGGCTCCTTGGGACACGGCCGGCTCGCTCACTCTCTGGACCAGCCACAGCCACTCTCTGGACCAGCCACAGCCACTCTCTGGACCAGCCACAGCCACTCTCTGGACCAGCCACAGCGACCAGGACGCGAGCTGGGCTGCGAGCTGGGCTCCGCCGTGAAGCGGACGCTGAACGCCGGGACCGGGACCACCCCGCAAGCGGGATTCCTTCGGCCTCAGGAAGAACGTGTGGGTCTGCTGGCTGCCCGGCGAGTAACGGTGAATTATCGTCCTTTTATGGGGAAAATTCACGACAGGATCAATGACCGGCTACGCGAGTTCATCGGAGCGCAGCCGGTCTATTTCGTGGCGACGGCTCCCGAGCAGGGCGGTCACGTCAACATGTCCCCCAAGGGATACGCCGACACCTTCGCCGTTCTCGACGACACCACCATCGCCTACCTTGACCTGGACGGCAGCGGGGTGGAGACCATCTCCCACCTCCGCCAGAACGGCCGGATCACGGTCATGTTCTGTGCCTTCTCCGGCCCTCCCAACATTCTTCGCCTGTACGGCACCGGCCGGGTCGTCGTACCGGAGAACCCTGACTTCGCCACACTGATCAGGAACTTCGGTCCGCACCCGGGCGTGCGATCGATCATCGTCGTCGACTGCGACCGCATCGCCGACTCCTGCGGCTTCTCCGTGCCGTTCATGTCCTTCGACAGTGACCGGACGCTGCTGGACGAGTGGGCGGGCCGCAAGGATGTCCAGGAGAAACGTGCCTACCGGGCGACGAAGAATCGCGAGAGCATCGACGGCATCCCCGGTCTCTCCTCCGAGGAGACCGACCCGGTCACCCAGCACTCCTGAGACCACCGCCTCATCCGGACCAGCCCCCGAGGGCCGGTCCTTTCGCCCTGGTCCGATGAGGTTTCCGGTCTTTCTCCGAGGTCGGATGACACCCATGGCGGCACCGCCGGTCGGCCTTGGCCGAGGCGTACAGTAGCCCGTACGTAGCGGACGCCCCCCGGATGTCCGGAAGACTCGGGGGGTCCTCAGTGGGGTTGTTCCGCCGCTTGAGTGTTTGCGTCGGCCTGGTCGTCCTGGTCATGGGAACGGGCATCCCGGCCCAGGCCGGAGACGCGAGGTCTCCGGTCCGGTACGCGGGGCTCGACGGGTGCGTCTGTGCTCCGTGGAAGCTCTGGGTACGCGGCGGCAGGGTGGTCAGCCTCACCGACGCCCGGGTGTTCTCCAGGGGTAGGCAACGTGCTCCGCTGGCCCTGTCCCCCAACGGCAGGTATGTCACCTACTTTCAGCTCGGCGACGGGGCGCTGGTGGTGCGGGAGATGGCGACCGGCGAGACACGCACGGTGCCCGGCGTGAGATGGTCGCGCGCCATGCGCGCGGCGCGGATCGAACTCTCTCCCGGCGGGCGGTACGCGGTGCTGGGCATCAGGCGGGGGCACCGGATCCTGGACACGTACAGCGGTGAGAGCGTCCCGGTGCCGCCGGGGCTACGGCCCTGGAGTTTCAGCCCCGACACGAGGTTCGTGCTGGTGGTGGATGACTCGTTCCAGGCGGGGATCTACTCGATGTCGCCCTTCGCCGAGTGGGGACGCGTCCCGGCGGGAGGCGCGCTCGGTCCCGGCGGGGAGACCGTCGCCCATTTCACGGCGCGTGACGCGGGGATCGGCCTGTGGGACGTGTCCGCGGGCAGTGCGCTGAGGCCCGGTCCCATCGCCGTGCCCCGTGGCAGGACCCCTACCAGGCTGCGTTGGAACGGCAAGGGCCACCTTGACCTGCAGACGGTCACCCCGCGCAGGTTAAGGAGAGGGGGAGGCACCCGCTACACCTGGTACCGGGTCGACCCGGAGTCAGGCCGGACGGAGCGGATCGGCGGCTTCATCGTGCCCGGATCCGTCCACAACCCGATCATCACCGGCCTGACCCCCTGACCCCGCCTCATGCGGCGGGGTCAGCGGCGGCAACCTGCCGGAGGCTCTCGCGCCAAGCGGTCAGCAGCGGCAACCTGCCGGAGGCTCTCGCGTCAAGCGGTCAGCGGCGGTACCCGGCCATGCGCTCCAGGCGGGCGACGCGCTCGGCGGTGGGCGGGTGGGTGGAGAACATCCGGCCGATCCCAGCGCCGCGGAAGGGGTTGGCGATCATCAAGTGGGAGGTGGAGGCGATCCGGCCGTTCTCCGGGAGGGGCAGCCGGCGGGCGCCCATCTCGATCTTTCTCAGTGCCGAGGCGAGTGCCAGCGGATCACCCGTCAGCCGAGCCCCTGACTCATCCGCCTGGTATTCGCGGGAGCGGGAGATGGCCATCTGGATCATCCCGGCCGCGACCGGGCCCAGCACGATCATGAGGAGTGCGCCGATGAACCCGGGACCCTCGTCGTCGTCTCCGCCGCCGAAGAACAACCCGACGTAGCCGAGATAGGTGATCATGGTGGCGAGCGCTCCGGCCACCGAGGAGATCAGGATGTCGCGGTTGTAGACGTGGGAGAGCTCGTGCCCGATGACACCGCGCAGCTCTCGCTCATCGAGCATCTGAGTGATCCCGTAGGTGACACAGACAGCGGCGTTACGAGGGTTGCGGCCCGTCGCGAAGGCGTTGGGCTGCATGGTCGGCGAGACGTAGAGCCGGGGCATGGGCTGGCGAGCCTCCGTGGAGAGCTCGCGCACGATCCGGTAGAGGAGCGGCTGCTCGACCTCACTCACCGGCCGGGCACGCATGGCCGACAGCGCGATGCGGTCGGAGAAGAAATAGGCGGCACCGTTGGTCACCAGCGCGACCAGAACCGCGATCTGCACGCCTGCGCCGCCTCCGACCCACGCCCCCACCGCGATGATCACCGCGGACAGTGCGCCGAGAAGGACCGCGGTACGCAGACCGTTGTGGTGCACTACACCCCCCTTTCGGTTGATGCCGATTCACCTGTGACAACGTTTCCAGCCAGGCCGAACGTTCCCAGGTGGTTCAACCGGCGGCGATGAGTGCTCCGGGGATGAGATCGAAGACCAACTGGGGGGCGACCGAGAACGCGACCGCGACGATCCCGGCCACCGCGATCGCCACACTTGCGGGCATCCACCCGGCGGCGCGACCGGCCGTTTCCGCGCCCTCGGCAGCCGGAGTGAAGATCCGTATCACCCAGGCGATGTAGTAGTAGAGGCCCGCGACCGTGTTGACCGCCATCACCACGGCCAGCCAGCCGCCGCCACCGCCGCCGAGGATCTCCCGGAACACCACGATCTTGGCGAAGAGCCCGGCCAGCCCCGGGGGCAGGCCCGCCAGGCAGATCAGGAAAAAGGCCAGCGCCAGCCCTGCCGCCGGGTTCCGGAACGCCAGGCCCCGGTAGTCGTCCAGTTCTCCCCTGCCGGAGCGCCTCGACACCAGCGTGACCACGGCGAACGCCCCGAGGTTCATCGCCGCGTAGAAGACCAGGTAGGCGATCGAGGCGTTCATCGCCTCGTCGCTTCTGATGCCCAGGGGAGCAAGGATGTAGCCCGACTGGGCGACGGACGACCAGGCGAGCAGTCGCACGGCGTGGCGCTGGCGCATGGCCAGGAGGTTGCCCACGGTCATGGTGAGCGCGGCAATGATCGCGATCAGCGGGATCCAGGTGGCGCCCTGACTGCCCAGGGCGACGACCAGGATGAGGATCAGCCCGGCGAACCCGGCCGCCTTGGAGATGACGGAGAGAAGTGCCGCGATGGGGATGGGCGCGCCCTGGTAGACGTCGCCCGCCCACGCATGGAACGGCACTGCGGCGATCTTGAAGGCGAAACCGGCGAGGACCAGCACCACTGCCACGGTGACCACGGCGGGCAGGTCGTAGCCGATCTCCAGTGAGGAGCCGTAGGCGGTGTCGGCACCGTCCAGGACGAGCCTCAGGCCGAGCTCACCGGAAACACGCTGTCGCAGAGCGTGGGCGATCCGGTCGAGGTAGACGGTCCCGGTCGTTCCGTACAGCAGGGAGACCCCGAAGAGCATCACCGCCGTGGAGACCACGGAGACCAGGAAGAGCTTGACCGCCGCCTCGGAGCTCCGGCCGTCGTAGCGCCTGAGCGCGGTGAGCGCGAACACCGGCAGCGAGACGAGCTCCAGCGCGACCACCAGCATGATCAGATCACGGGAGGCCGGCAGCGCGACGGCACCCGCCAACGTGCAGAGCAGCAGGAAGTACCACTCGCCGACGGGGATGTCCCCAAAGGAGAGCTCGGCCGCCGACAGCAGCACCACGACGATCCCGGCCACCAGCGCGAGCCCCGCGAAGACCAGCGTGAAGTCGTCGACCACGAACGAGCACGGCGCCACGGCGGCCGAGGTCGCCGTGGACTCGGTGCTCAGGGGGGCGATGGCGTCGATCACCGCGTGCGGGGAGCCGCGCAGTCCCTCCGGCACGCAGAAGGTTCTCAGCGGGCCGCCGGTACGCAGGGCCTGCGAGACCACCACCGCCAGGGCACCGATCACCCCCGCCAGCGTGACCGCGCCGAGTGCCGGCCGGACGTACGGCCTGCGGGGCAGGAAGGCGTCCAGAAGCAGCACCAGCCCGGCGGTGAGGGCGAGGATCAGCAGCGGCGCGACCGCGTAGTAGTCGATCGACTGGATCACGGTGCCCCCACCAGGGTCCGGACCACCGGATCGGTGAGCAGGAGGAGCGCCTTGGGCCAGAGCCCGAACAGCAGGATCAGCGCGATCAGCGGCACCCAGGCGGCCAGCTCGTAACCCATGACGTCGGGCATCCGCGGCCTGCCCGCGCTCGCCGCTCCCGGCGGGTGCGCGACTCCCCCACCGGCGGGTGCCGCAGCCCCGGAGAGGTCTTCCTCACCGCCTCCCCTGGATCTGAGGGCATCGTCCTCGTGGCCGGCGCGTTTCTCTCCGCCCACCTCGGCCGTGCTGCCGTCCTTCCGGTGGAGGGCGGGGCTTTCCCCGCTCGCCTCGGTCGTGACGGCATCGTCCTCGGCTCCCGTCGGGCCCGTGGCGGGGAGAGCACCCGCGGTGGCCCCGGCGAGGAGCGGAACGTGGACGGTCTCCGTGCTCCGGCCATGGGTGACCCGCGAGAGCATGAGCAGGAAGTAGGCGGCGGTCAGCACGGTGCCGAGACCTCCGAGAGCCATGAAGGCCAGATAGAGGGGGCCGGACAGGCCCGCAGCCGGTTCGAAGGCGCCGAGGAGGGCCAGCATCTCCCCCCAGAAGCCCGCCAGTCCCGGCAGCCCGAGCGAGGCGACGCAGGCGAAGGTGAGCAGGGAACCGAGGTGGGGAAGGCGGGTCAGCATGCCGCCACCGAGGGTGGGCATGTCACAGGTGCCGTAGCGCTCCTTGATCGCCCCGGCGACGAAGAACAGCAGGGCGGTGATCAGGCCGTGGGCGATGTTGCCGAACAGCGCGCCGTTGATTCCGACCGGGGTCAGCGTGGCGAACCCCAGGAGCACGAAGCCCATGTGACCGACCGAGGAGTAGGCGATCATCCTTTTGAGGTCGCGCTGGGCCAGACAGGCCAACGAGCCGTAGATGATGCCGATCACCGCGAAGGCTCCGAGCCAGGGGGCCATCGCGACGGCCCCGTCGGGCAGGACCGGGATCGCGATTCTGGCGAAACCGTACGTGCCCATCTTGAGCAGCACCCCCGCCAGAAGCACCGAGCCGACGGTGGGCGCCTCGGTGTGGGCGTCGGGCAGCCAGGTGTGCAGCGGCCACATCGGGGTCTTGACCGCGAAACCGATGCCGACGGCCAGGAAGGCGATGATCTGCACCGAGCGGGACATGCCCGTTCCCCGCGCCCGGGCCAGAGCGGTCATGTCCAGGGTGCCGGTCTGCGACCAGATGATCAGCAGACCGAGCAGGAGGACCACCGAGCCCAGCAGGGTGTAGAGGATGAACTTGATCGCCGCCGCCCGGCGGGCACGTCCTCCCCAGATGGCGATCACGAAGTACATCGGGATGAGGACGACCTCGAAGAACACGAAGAACAGCAGCAGGTCGAGCGCGAGGAACGTGCCGATCATGCCCACTTCGAGGACGAGCAGCGTGAACACCAGTGCCCGCGGCCGACTGCCGCCGCGTCCGGGTCCCAGCAGCTGTCCGGGGCCGTCGGCGCGACCCCGGCACAGGTAGACGAAGCAGAGGAAGGTCAGCAGCGTGGTCAGCACGACCAGTGGCAGTGAGATCCCGTCCACGCCGAGGTGGAACCTGAGATCCAGACCGGGGATCCAGGCCAGGTCGGTCACGAACTGCACGCGGGCGGCGTCACCGTAGTCGAACGTGGCGGCCAGCACCACCGACAGTACGAACGTGACCCCGGAGACGGCCGGCCCGTGCACCCTTAGTAGCCGCTCCCTTGCCGCCGCATCCGCCCCGGACGGCACGAGCAGCACGCCTGCTCCGGCGAGTGGCACGCCGAGAAGCGCGATCAGGAGCCAGCTCATGGCGCGGCCACCTCACAGAGATTCGGCCCCGGGTTCAGCTCTGAGTTCAGCTCTGAGTTCGGTTCCAGGTTCGGCACCGAGTTCGGTGAGTTCGATCGCCGAAGAGAGGTCGGCCGCCGGGGAGAGGTCGGCCGCCGGGGAGAGGTCGGCCGCCGGGGAGAGGTCAACGGCGCGTCACCGCCAGACGGGTGGAGAGCGGCACGATGACGACCACGCCGCCCCAGAGGAACAGAGAACTCACCTGAAGATCACCGCCCCGGCCGCGATCAGGAGGAGGCCCGCCAGCAGGCCGGTGATGTAGAGCTGGGCGTTGCCGTTCTGCATCAGACGGACCAACCCCGCCAGTCTCAGGGTCGCCCGGCCCGAGCCGCGTACCGCACCGTCCACCACGCGGTTGTCCGTACGGACGACGAGGCCCGCGAGGAGCAGCACGGGCCGGACCAGGAGCCTGGTGTAGACGGAGTCGACGTAGAAGGCCCGCTCGCAGGGTGCGCGAAAGGGACCGAGCACGCGGGCCGGGTCGGCCTGGGGCCCGGAGCGCCACACCGCGTAGACCGCCCCCGCGCCCAGCAGTGCCACCGTGAGGCTGAGGGCGGCGGTGCCCCAGTGGACGTCGCCGATGCGGGCGAAGCCGAGAAGCAGGGCCGGAACGGCCAGGACGACGATGGGCCGGCGCATGGTGGCCGGCACCTCGGATACGGCGGCGTGGGCCTCGCCCGCCACGGGCTCGGGCCGCGGGGCACGCTGCCCGAAGAAGGTGCGCAGCCACGCGCGGGTGGCGTAGGCGCCGGTCACCGCGATCGTGGCGAGCGCGCAACCATAGAGCAGGAGGGCTGCGGCATCGGTCAGCGGGCCCGCGGACAGGGAGTGCTCGATGGCCACCAGCATCTCGTCCTTGCTGAAGAAGCCGCTGGCCGGAGGCAGGCCCATCAGTGCGGCGAAGCCGATCGTCATCGCGGCGAAGGTGACGGGAAGCTCTCTGCGCAGACCTCCCATCGTGCTCATCAGGTTGGAGCCGACCGCGTGGATCACCGCCCCGGCGCAGAGGAAGAGCAGTGCCTTGAAGGCACCGTGGGTGATCAGGTGAAAGATCGCGGCGTTCTGTGAGCCCGCGGCCAGGGCACCCGCCATGTAGGCGAGCTGGCTGATCGTGGAGTAGGCGAGGACGCGTTTGAGGTCGTCCTGGGCCAGGGCGGCGAGCGCCGCGCCGAGCATGCCGAGGGCGGCCAGGACCGCGAGTACGTCCAGGGTGGGACGGGCGGCGAGGAAGGCGGGGTAGAGCCTGGCGACGACGAAGATCCCGGCGGCGACCATGGTGGCCGCGTGGATGAGGGCGCTGATCGGTGTCGGTCCTGCCATCGCGTCGGGGAGCCAGACGTGCAGCGGCACCTGGGCGCTCTTGCCCGCGACCCCGGCCAGCAGCAGCATGGTGGCGGCGATGAGCGTGCCGGATGACATCTCGGGAACCCCGGCGAGGACATCGGCGATCCTGAAACTGCCGGCTGCCGTCCCGAGGACGAAGATGCCGAACAGGAAGCCGACGTCGCCGATCCGGGTGACAAGGAACGCCTTGATCGCCGCCCGCGAGTTGGCCCGATCCTCCCACCAGTGCCCGACCAGCAGGTACGAGCACAGGCCCATGATCTCCCAGCCCACGTAGAGGACCAGGAGGTCTGCCGCGTAGACGACCAGCAGCATGGCGCTGGTGAACAGGCTGATGAAGGAGCTGTAGGACGGGTAGCGCCGGTCACCGCGCATGTAGCCGATGGAGTAGACCTGCACGGCCAGCGCGACCACGGTGACCAGCACCGCGATCGACGCGGCGAGTCCGTCGACGAGCAGCCCGACCGAGATCGGCACCGACCCCGTCTCGATGACGGTGAACGTCGCGGTGACGCCGTCGACCGCGCCCTGCCCCCCGCTCCCGATCGGGGCCGACGGCTCGATTCCGCCCTGGCCCGTGGCCGTCCAGGTGGCGTAGGCCAGCCAGATCGCCAGGGCGGTGGAGATCGCAGTGGGCGCCACGGCGATCCAGGCGGCCCGGCGGTTGGCGTCGGCGTTGGGATCCGTGCCGGTACCGGGGTTGAGGGGCGTCGCGCCGCGAAGCCCTCGGGGGAATCGGGAGCCGAGAAGCCCGGTGGCCGCGGCGAGGAAGGGCAGCAGGATCACGAGCGAGGTAATAGCGATCATGGCGCGTCACCCGGCCTGGTGTCCGCCTCGGATAGGGAGCGAAGGCGGTCGAGGTCGATGGTCTGGCGGTTGCGGTAGAGCCCGAGGATGATCGCGAGGCCGAGGCCGACCTCGGCGGCGGCGATCACGATGACGAACAGCGTGAGGACCTGCCCGCTGTGCAGCCGGTCGCGCAACCAGACGTCGAAGACGACCAGGTTGAGGTTGACGGCGTTGAGCATGAGCTCGACGGACATCAGCACGAGGATCGTGTTGCGGCGGGCGAGCACGCCGTAAACGCCGATGGAGAACAGCAGTGCCGAGACGACCAGGGGGTAGACGACGTGCACCTCAGTCCCTCCCGCGTATGTCGGTGCGGGACAGGACTATGGCGCCGATCAGTGCCGCCAGCAGCAGGATCGAGAGCACTTCGAACGGGAGCACCCAGTTGCGGAAGATGCTGGAGCCGAGTTCCCCTGCCGAGCCGCCGCCTGGCTCAAGCGGGACGTAGGCCATGCGGAAGCCGTCGACGACGACGGTGACCAGCACGGCCGCGGTGGCGATCGCCACGATCACGGCGACCGGCCGGTTCGGACTGTCGAGGTCTGCGCTCCTGCCGATCGGGGCGCGGGTGAGCATGATGCCGAACAGAAGCAGGACGACGATCGCGCCGACGTAGATCAGCACCTGGACCCAGGCGACGAACTCGGCGGTGAGGACCAGGTAACACCCGGCCAGCGCGCCGAAGCAGACCACCAGCCACAGGGCGGCGTGGACGAGCTGCCTGGTGGTCACGGTAAGCAGCGCCGACCCGACGGCCACCGCGCCCAGCAGGAGGAAGACGATCTCCTGCCCGGTCGGCGACAGATAGGACGGCGCCTCGGTCACTTCTCCTCCTCTGGCTCTCCACTCGGATCCGTGGGAGAAGTCTGCTCCGGTGGGGCCGCCTCCGGAGGAACGTCACCCCTACCTGTGGATAACTTCTCGGCGGATGACTCGCCTGTGGACGGGGCGTCCTTCTTGGGAAGGGCGCCCGGCGGCCGGATGGCCCGGACGCTCGCGTGCCCCGCCGAGGGGCCTGGCCTGGACGGCCTGCCGGGGGGCGGAACGCGCTGCGCGGGCGGCTCCGCGAGGGCTGCCGGGGCGTCGGACGTGGCGGACGCACCGGGCGCACCGGGCGGGGCGGGCGGGGCGGGCGCACCGGGCGGGGGAGCCGAAGGAGCCTGGGAGGCAGGTGCGGGACGGGGGCGGACCGGGCGGGAGGTGGCCGCCAGTTCCTTCGGCGGATCGGCGCCTGGCTCGTGGGCCGGGGGCGGCGGGACGGTGTGGGCCCAGGCGGCCAGCTTGTCCTTCTCGTGAAGGAGGTTACGGATGTCGCCCTCGGCGTACTCGAACTCCGGGGACCAGAACAGCGCGTCGAACGGGCAGACCTCGACGCAGATCCCGCAGTACATGCAGAGGGAGAAGTCGATCGCGAAGCGGTCGAGCATGTTTCGGGCGCGGGGGCGGCCCCCCTCCGGGGCGGGAAGGGTCTCCTTGTGGGAGTCGATGTAGATGCACCAGTCGGGGCACTCGCGGGCACAGAGCATGCACACCGTGCAGTTCTCCTCGACCAGCGCGATCACCCCCCTGCTCCTCGGGGGCAGATCCGGCCGGACTTCGGGGTACTGCTGAGTCACCGATCTGCTCAGCATGTGGCGAAGGGTGACGGAGAGTCCCTTCACCAACCCCACTCCTGGTATCCGTGCCACAACTCAACATCATGACGCACAGCGGCGCGCACGGGAATGCGGCTGGTCCTCTCAGACCGCCGCGGCAAGGAGACTCGGGTTACCCGCAGAAGTTATCCACAGAAGTTATCCACAGACTGTGTGTTCGATAATCGGCCCCCAGGCACCAGGGCGACACAGAAGAGACTGCGGGCATCATGAAAAAATCGTATTGTTCGCCACATGTCCCACCAGTACGGACCGGCCTGGCAGTCGCGACCACCGGCACGATCCAACACCGCGTGGAGCGTGGTGTGGGCGCTGGTACCCCTGTTGACCTGCGGTGTCGGGACGCCGTTCGTCATCGGCCACGCCGCGCGCCGGCTGCGGAGCCCGTTACTGGCCCTCGCCGCCGCCCTCTACGGCCTTGGCATCGGCACCTTCGTGATCGCCGCCGGGATCTACGGGAGCTCCGATCTCATCCCGGTCTGGCTGGAGACCATCCAGATGATCGGCCTGTTAGGCAGCTGGCTCGGCGGGCTGGGTCACGCGCTGATCCTCAGGGGAGAGGTGTTCCGGCAGCGACCGTTCCAGGAATTCCCCCCGCGACCGACCCCGGAGTACGGGCATCCGCCCCAGGCTGCGCCGTACCAGACCGGCCCCACCGTGGCCTCGAACCTGCACCCGCCGGCCCAACGGCCACCGCAGCGGCACCCGGGGCCCGCGCACCACGGCGGATACCAGCAGGCACAGCCCCATCATCGTGACGACCGACCGCCCCAATACGCCCAGGGCCAATTCACGCAGAGCCACTTCACGCAGGGGCAATTCACGCAGGGCCAGCCCACCCACGCCGCACAGGGCCAGAATCCCCAAAGCCCCCAGAACACCCCGGCCCCCCAGGGCTGGCTGGGGCCCTACCGCCTGATCGGCAACCTGGGGAAGGGCGGCCAGGGAACAGTCCACCTCGCGCTCACCCCACAAGGGCAGAAGGTCGCGATCAAGGTGCTGCACGAGCACTTCAACGGCAACCAGGTGGTCAGGGAGCGATTCCTGCGGGAGGTGGAGGCGACGCGCAGGGTGGCGACCTTCTCCACGGCCCGGGTGCTGGACGTGAACATCAACGAGGACCAGGCGTACGTTGTCAGCGAGTACGTGGAAGGCGTCTCCCTGGAGCAACTGGTCCGCGACAAGGGTCCGCGTGCCGAGGACGGGCTGACCCGGCTGGCCCTGGCCACGGCGGGCGCGCTGGCCGCGATCCACCGGGCCGGCGTGGTGCACCGGGATTTCAAACCGGCCAACGTGCTGATCGGCGCCGACGGACCCCGCGTGATCGACTTCGGCATCGCCCGAGCCCTCGACCAGGTCACCGCGACGTCGGGCAACATCATGGGCACCCCCGCCTACATGTCGCCCGAGCAGCTCGCGGGCGAGACGGTCGGCCCGGAGACCGACGTGTTCAGCTGGGCCTCGACCATGATCTTCGCCGCTTCCGGCCGGGTGGCCTTCGGCGAGGACACCATCCCCGCGATCCTGAACCGGGTGATCAACCACCAACCGGACCTGACGGCCCTGCCCCGGTCACTACGCCCGCTGGCCGCGGCCTGCCTGGACAAGCAGCCCCGCAACCGGCCCACGGCCGCCGACATCATGCTGCGGATCGTGCAGTAAGGATCCCCCACCAGAAGTCCCGCAGTAAGGATCCCCCGCCAGAGGGCTCGCGGTAAGGATCCCCCGCCAGGGGTCCCGCGGTAAGGGACCCCAAAGGAGATCCACCGGCCGGTGCGACGGCCGCGGACGTTCCCGGCCGGCAGGTCAGGGAACCGCGTCCTTCGCCCCTGCCGTCAGGTCCAGGTACTCCTCGTGGGTCAGCGAGCGAGCCTGGAACCTCAGGCCGTTACCCATGGCGAAGCGCTCGACATCCCCCGCGTTCCAGCGCCCCGGCAGGTGGAACAGCCCCCCGCCCACCAGCAGGCCGGTCACTCCGGACTCCGCCCGGTAGAGCAGCAGCTCGGAGGCGTCCAGCTCGCGGGTCCTGCGCGCGGTCTCCAGCAACAGACGGCCGTGGACGACCACCAGGCGGCAGTGCGGCTGATCCTCGCGCCTGAGCACGCGTCCCTGGGCGGTCTGGTCACGGGACCTGCGGCGGCCGATCCCGACCACGACGACGGCCCCGGCGACGGTCAGCCCGGCCAGCCCCAGGGCGACGATCACGAGCGGGCCCATCCCCCGGGCGACGTCGGCACGGGCGTCGGTCAGGTTGAGGAGCACGAGCACCACGAAGACCACCCCGTAGGCGAGCACCGCCCACATGAGCACGTACAGCAACTGCTCTCGCCACCACACCTGCGGCGAGCTCAGCGGCGGCCTGAGGCTTCTCACCCCGGGCACCCGCAGACGCGGCAGGGGCGCGGGCGCCCTGCGCCAGATCACCGCGCGCCACCTCGGCGATCTGCGGGCGAGCGCGACCCTGGCCTGCTGCGGGGTGTCGAACGCCCGGAGCTCGAACTCCAGCCCGTTGGCCGTGGCGAACGCCTCCACCGCTCCCCTCGACCGGGAGCCCGGAGCCTCCAGCATGACCAGGCCGGACTCGTCGAGCACCGCCAGGCCGTATCTCGTCCTGCCCCTGCCGGGATAGCCGAAGATCAGCAACGTGTTCGCCCGGCCCGTACCGATGAGCGGCAGCCGCACCGGCGGGTGTTCCGGCACATCGACGACCAGTTCGTCGTTTTCCACGGCAAGCGCGAGTGTCATCCGTTCCGTCCTTGGCAAGTGGTGTCGCAGGGCGCGCTGCCCCCTGCCCAGCGTGGGCGCTTCGAACGTCAGATCAGCCCTGCGGTGGGCCGAGCGGGAAACCGGTGCGGGCGCGTGGTGCGAGGCTACCCGGCGGCGACCCTGACGATCCCCGTCAGGGCGAGTTGGACCAGTGCCAGCGGCACCAGACCGACCCAGGCGAGCCTCTGCAGCTGGTCCTCGCGGAGCCTGGGATAGCTCACCCTGAGCCAGATGACCACGAAGACCAGTAGGAAGACCTTGATGAGCATCCACACCGGTCCCGGCAGGAGGGGCCCCTGCCAGCCGCCCAGGAACAGCACGCTGGTCAGCGCGGAGACCACGATGATCCCCGCGTACTCGGCCAGCATGAACAGGGCGAACCTCATGCCCGTGTACTCGGTCATCGGGCCCATGATGAGCTCGGAGTCGGCGATCGGCATGTCGAACGGCGGGCGGCGGAGTTCGGCGAGCCCCGCGACGAAGAAGACCACGCCGCCGATCGCCTGCCAGGGCAGCCACCACCACTGCCAGGCCTCCACGATGCCCGGCAGGGAGAGCGTGCCCGCCGCCATCGCGACGCTGGAGGCCGCGAGGACCAGCGGCAGCTCGTACGACATGAGCTGGGCCGCCGAGCGCACCCCGCCCAGGACCGAGTACTTGTTGCCCGACGACCAGCCGGCCATGATCGAGCCGAGCACCCCGACGCCCATCACCGCGAGGACGAAGAACAACCCGGCGTCCAGGTCGACCCCGACCAGCCCGGGCCCGACCGGGATGACGACCAGCACCAGGAGATAGGGGACCAGCGCCACGCCGGGTGCCAGGTTGAAAACCCGGCGGTCGGCGGCGGTCGGGACCACCTGCTCCTTCTGCATGAACTTGATCCCGTCGGCGATCAGCTGGGCCCAGCCGTGGAAGCCTCCGGCGTACATGGGGCCGAGGCGCGCCTGCATGTGCGCCATGACCTTGTGCTCCATCTGCCCGGCGACCAGCGGCAGCACCAGGAAGGCCGCGACGATCACGACCAGCCGGACCGCGACGTCGAGCACCTCGGCGATCACATGCACCTCCGCTCCTCCGGGGGAAACCCCCGGTCACCACGGGCCTCACATATGTCACGGACGTCACAGGCGGTACGGACGTCACAGGCGGTACGGGCACCGGGGCGTCCCGGCCGCCGGAGTGTCTCAGCCGCCACGCTCTCGCCCCCAGTCGGCGGGCACCCCGGGCGGGAGCGTCTTGCGGCGGCTCGGCGAGCCGTGGTCGGATTCGCCGGGTTCCTTGGCTCCCGGCCACGCCTTGGCGACCCGGGCGGCCAGTACGAAGTCCTTGCGCAGCGGGAAGCCCTCGAAGCCCTCGGGGAGCAGCAGCGGGACGAGGTTCGGGTGGCCCTCGAAGACGACGCCGAACATCTCAAAGGTCTCGCGCTCATGCCAGTCGGCTCCGCGGAAGACGCCGACCGCGCTGGGCAGCCGGGGGTCCAGCCGCGACACCCTGGTGCGCAGCAGCAGGTGGGCGTGGGAGGCGGGGGCGAAGAGGTGGGCGACGACCGCGAAAGCCTCCGGCGGGTCGTCCACCGCGGTCAGCCAGTCGAAGAACTCGTACCCCTGGGATCTGGCGGACTCCAGCAGGGTGATCCAGTCGTCGGCGTCCACCTCGACGGTCCGGTAGCCGAAGGACTCCGACACCCGGGCGCTCTCGCCGTAGGTGAAAGGCTGCGGGTCAGGCATAGCGGTCACCCAGGTTCTCGGCGGCGATCTTCTCCTGGAGCATCATGATGCCGTGGAGCAGCGCCTCGGGGCGGGGAGGACAGCCGGGGACGTAGACGTCCACCGGGATGATCTGGTCGACGCCCTTGGTCACGCAGTAGGAGTCCCAGTACGGACCGCCGGAGTTGGAGCAGGCGCCGAAGGAGATCACGTACTTGGGGTCGGGCATCTGCTCGTAGAGCCGCTTGACCGCGGGGGCCATCTTGTCGGTCACCGTGCCCGAGACGATCATCAGATCCGCCTGCCGGGGACCGTTGGCGAACGGAATGACCCCGAATCTGATGAAGTCATGCCTGCTCATCGAGGTCGCGATGAACTCGATGGCGCAGCAGGCCAGTCCGAAGTTGAACACCCACAGTGAGTAGCGACGCCCCCAGTTGAGGATGAAGCGCATGGGTTTGGGGGCGAGCCGTGAGGCCGGGCCCACCGTGGGCATCGGGAGATCTGCCATGGCTCGCATTCTCCTTCAGGGTCGGTGACCGCGCTCGCCCGGTTCAGGTCCAGGTGAGCACGCGCTTGCGCCAGGCGTACAGGATGCCGAGCGTGATGAAGCCAAGGAAGACGAACATCTCGGCCAGGGTGGCCACACCGAAGCCGGGCTCGGCGAAGATCGTCGCCCAGGGAAAGAGGAAGACCGCGTCAACCGCGAAGATCACGTACAGGTAGGTGAACACGTAGTAGCGGATCTGGGACTGCGCCCAGCCGTCGCCGACCGGGTCGACGCCGCACTCATAGGTGAGCAGCTTCTCGGGGGTGGGGCGGCTGGGACGGAGCGCCCGGTTGACGAGCAGCGCCCCGGCGACGATCAGCAGGCCGATCGCGAACAGCGCGAGGACCACCACATAAGAGCCGAAATATCCGCTCATGGCCTCTCCTCTTCGGGGCCTGCCGCACGGCCTCCCTGGATCTGCCGTACGCCCTACCTATAGCAGTATCCGCCCTTCCCGTCATGCAGCGAAGCCCATGCGCCCAAGGTGCTAAAGCCTCCGTGCACTTAATCTCAAATCAGGGTAAATGCACCATTTTCTCGCCTAAAGTGACTTCATGCCCAACCTGCGATTCGTCGGAGGAATCGCCTGGATGGCCGTGACGATCGCCGGTTGCGGCGCAGCCATCACCCCCTCTTCCGCGAAGACCCCCATGCCCTCGGAGCCCACATTGATCAATTATGTGGACCCCTCCGTGGTCCAGGGCCTGAGCACCCAGACCCTGTTCTCCGGAGAGGCGGGAAACCTGCACGCGCACGCCGCCTATCCGATCGTCACCGACGCCCCCCTCCTCACCAAGAAGCTCCACGGGATCGTGCGCGAAGGGTTCGACGGGTTCACCCGGCGCAACGGCCTCGCCGACGCCCTGCCCAAGCCCGAATTCAACGTGGACTGGCAGCTCGCCGCCGCGTCCCCCGAGGTCCTGGGGATACGGCTGCGCATCGGTCACTCCAAGGAGTCGGGTTGGCACGAGGCGCGCACCACCGTCTGGTACGACCGGGTGAAGCGGCGCGCCCTCGACTCCTCCGACCTGCTCACCGGCCGTCCCGCGCTGGTCACGCTGGCCGGGATCGTCAAAAGCGAACTGGCGCTGCGAAGACCGCTGGTGAACCCGAACGCGCTCAGGCCGGACCGGGAGATGTTCGACTCCCTCGGTTTCAACCCGCGTGGCGGCCTCGTCGTGGAGTTCGACGACGAGCAGGTGGGGCTGGGGGTCGCCGGCCGGGTGGCGGTCGCCGTACCGTCCGCGACCGCGGCGCCGCTGCTGTCGGAGATCGGGCTGCGGGCACAGCGCACGGCCGTGGCGGCGAAGAAGGTTCCGGCCCCCACGTCGCGGGAGGAAATCGAGGCCGCGAGCACCGACAAGCCTCCGGCGCGCAGTTCCAAGGCGGGCAGCGTGGACTGCGCGAAGCTCAGGTGCGTGGCGCTGACCTACAATGACGGGCCGGGCCCGGAGACCGCGCGGCTACTCGACATCCTCCGCGCCCACGGAGCGAGGGCGACCTTCTTCACCCTCGGTTCCAACGCCTCCACCCGGCCCGACCTGCTCAGGCGGATACGCGACGAGGGCCACCTGGTGGCCAACCACACCTGGTCCCACCGCGATCTCACCATGCTGACCCCCACCGAGATCGCCGACCAGCTCACCCGCGCGCAGCACGCGATCGCCCCGATCATCGGCCAGGCCCCCACCCTGGTGCGCCCGCCGTACGCCGGCGTCGACACTCAGGTGGCCTCCATCGCGAGCCGCCTGAACATGGCCGTGGTGCGCTGGAACGTGGACCCCGATGACCAGCAGGACCGCCCCCCCCGGGCGATCGCCGACCGGACCGTCACCCGGGTCGAGCCCGGAGCGATCGTCCTCATGCACGACTCCCATCCCGCGGCGGTCGACGCGGTCCCCGAAATCCTGCGCCGGCTCTCCGCGGCGGGCTATACCTTTGTCACCGTTCCCGAGCTGTACGGCTCGCGCGGGATGGTGCCCGGCCGAATCTACGACTCCGGGGGCGTTTCGACGGCGCTGGACCGGTAGCCGATGTCATAACCTGGAGCTATGGGGCCATAGCCAGAGACGATGAGAGCACGTCCGCAGCGGGACGTATAGTTAGGCAGCGTGACCTCAACTGTCCTCTTCGCCCGCCTGCACGTCGACCTGTGCCGGCTCGCAGCGGGGCTGTGTCGGGACGACCGTCCGCGATCGTGACTTTCACGTAGGCCGTGGTACGGCCCAACACGCGACTGCGCGCCCAGGTTTCGACCCAGCGGCCGCCGAGGACATGCGACACGGGTTGCCTTCCTCGGCCGAGTGGAACGCGAAAACACTACGCGTGACCCCGAGGTTCTAGCGAAAAACACGACGCCTGACCCCGAGGATCTAGCGAAAAACATGGCGCCTGACCCCGAGGATCTAGCATGGAAAAAAGAATGTGCCACGAGCAACGGCGCCCTGTCGCGTCGAGGAGGACTGAGCTGTGACCAAGCAGGTTCAGCAACTCGAACGCGTGATCATCCGTTTTGCCGGTGACTCCGGCGACGGCATGCAGCTGACCGGCGACCGCTTCACCGCCGGGACGGCTGAGTTCGGCAACGACCTGTCGACACTCCCCAACTTCCCCGCTGAGATCCGCGCCCCCGCAGGCACCCTGCCGGGCGTGTCGAGTTTCCAGCTCCACTTCGCCGACCACGACATCCTCACCCCGGGTGACGCGCCCAACGTCCTGGTCGCGATGAACCCCGCCGCGCTGAAGGCGAACCTCTCGGACCTGCCGCGCGGCGCCGACATCATCGCCAACATCGACGAGTTCACCAAGCGCAACCTGCAGAAGGTGGGCTACGAGGTCAACCCGCTCGAAGACGACTCGCTCGCCGCGTGGCGGGTCCACCCGGTGCCGCTGACCTCGCTGACCGTCAAGGCCCTCGAAGGCTTCGCGCTGTCCAAGAAGGACGCCGAGCGGTCCAAGAACATGTTCGCCCTCGGGCTCCTGAGCTGGCTCTACCACCGGCCCACCGAGGCGACGATCCAGTTCCTGGAGACCAAGTTCGCCAAGAAGCCCGACATCGCCAAGGCCAACATCGCCGCCTTCCAGGCGGGCTGGAACTACGGCGAGACCACCGAGTCCTTCTCGGTCTCCTACGAGGTCAAGCCGGCCAAACTGGCCCCTGGCGTGTACCGCAACATCTCCGGCAACCAGGCGCTCGCCTACGGCCTGATCGCCGCCTCGGTGCAGTCGAAGCTGCCGCTCTTCCTCGGGTCCTACCCGATCACCCCGGCCAGCGACATCCTGCACGAGCTCTCCAAGCACAAGCGGTTCGGCATCCGCACCTTCCAGGCGGAGGACGAGATCGCGGGCGTCGGCGCGGCGCTCGGCGCCGCCTTCGGCGGTGCCCTGGGCATCACGACGACCTCCGGGCCCGGTGTCGCGCTGAAGGCCGAGACCGTCGGCCTCGCGGTGACCACCGAGCTGCCGCTCATCGTGGTCGACGTGCAGCGCGCGGGTCCCAGCACCGGCATGCCCACCAAGACCGAGCAGACCGACCTCCTGATGGCCATGTACGGCCGCAACGGCGAGTCGCCGCTGCCGATCATCGCCCCCGCGACCCCCTCCGACTGCTTCGACGCGGCGGTGGAGGCGGCCAGGATCGCGGTGAAATACCGCACCCCGGTCATGCTGCTCTCCGACGGCTACCTCGCCAACGGCTCCGAGCCGTGGAAGGTGCCCGACGCCGCCGATCTGCCCGACATCTCCACCGAGTTCGCCTCCGGGCCGAACGCCGAGGACGGCGTGACCTTCCTGCCGTTCAAGCGCGACTCCGAGACCCTCGCCCGCCCCTGGGCGATTCCCGGCACCGCCGGCCTGGAGCACCGGATCGGCGGCATCGAGAAGGCCGAGAACACCGGAAACATCTCCTACGATCCCGACAACCACCACCGGATGGTCAGGGTCCGCCAGGCCAAGATCGACGGGATCGCCCACGACATCCCGGCGCTGGAGGTGGACGATCCCGACGGTGACGCCCGCGTGCTGGTGCTCGGCTGGGGGTCCACGTACGGGCCGATCGCGGCGGCCGCGCGGCGCATCAGGAAGGCCGGCGGCAAGGTCGCCCAGGCTCACCTGCGACACCTCAACCCGCTGCCCGCCAACACCGGCGAGATCCTGCGCGCGTACGACAAGGTGCTCCTGCCGGAGATCAACCTCGGCCAGCTCGCGCTCCTGCTCCGCGCCCGCTTCCTGGTCGACATCATCAGCTACAACCAAGTGCGTGGGCTTCCGTTCAAGGCCGAGGAACTTGCCGGCGTGATCCAGGACGTGATCGACAGTGAGTAGTGGTACCGAATCGTCCGTCCCCGGAACCGGCGGGGGGCTTTCGCTGGTCCCGAAGTCCGAGGTCAAGCTCGGGATGAAGGATTTCAAGACCGACCAGGAGGTCCGCTGGTGCCCCGGATGCGGTGACTACGCCATCCTGGCCGCGGTCCAGTCGTTCGTGCCGGAGCTCGGCCTCAAGCGCGAGAACATGGTGTTCGTCTCGGGCATCGGCTGCTCCTCCCGGTTCCCGTACTACATGGACACCTACGGGTTCCACTCGATCCACGGCCGTGCCCCGGCGATCGCGACCGGCCTGGCCACCTCGCGTCCCGACCTGTCGGTCTGGGTGATCACCGGTGACGGCGACTCGCTGTCCATCGGCGGCAACCACCTCATCCACGCGCTGCGCCGCAACGTCAACCTGAACATCCTGCTGTTCAACAACAGGATCTACGGTCTCACCAAGGGCCAGTACTCCCCGACCTCCGAGGTCGGCAAGATCACGAAGTCCACCCCGATGGGCTCGCTGGACAAGCCGTTCAACCCGATCTCGCTGGCCATCGGCGCCGAGGCCTCCTTCGTGGCCAGGACCATCGACTCCGACCGCAAGCACCTGCAGTCGGTGCTGCGCCAGGCCGCCGAGCACCGGGGCACCTCCCTGGTCGAGATCTACCAGAACTGCAACATCTTCAACGACAACGCCTTCGAGCAGTTGAAGGACCCGGAACGGCGTGATGACATCACGCTCCGTCTGGAGCACGGCCAGCCCATCGCCTCGGCTTCCAAGGCGGTGCGCCGGGCGGCGGACGGCGGCATCGAGGTCGTCCCGAGGTCGGCGGTGAGCGAGGACGAGATCCTCGTGCACGACGCCCACCGCGCCGATCCCTCGCTGGCCTTCGCGCTCTCCCGGTTGGACGAGCCCGCCTTCGAGCACGTCCCGATCGGCGTCTTCCGCAGCGTCGCCCGCCCCTCCTACGACGAGCTCATGGCCGAGCAACTCCAGGAGGCCATCGGTGAGCGGGGCCCAGCTGACCTGAACGACCTGCTGCTCGCCGGAGACACCTGGCGCATCGGCTGACCCGACACCCGCACCCGGTGCCACCTGATGAGGTCCGCTCTTCGGAGCGGGCCTCATCGCTTTTCCCCGGACTCTCGGTAATGCCTGCCGATATCCGACGTCACGCGGTATGAATTATCCGGTCCTTCCCCCGAGAACCTCGCTCGAACAGGGAGAGCTCACATGCGAAGCCCGGTAGCGGCACACGCCCCCGTGCACGGAGCAGAGGATCGCTGGCGTGGGAAACGGGTGCTGGTGACAGGGGCGGGCGGCTTCATCGGGGCCCACCTGGTGCGACGCCTGAGCGTACTCGGCGCGCGGGTGCACGCGGTCGGCCGCCGGGTCAGGGAGAGCACGGACGGCGAGACCTGGCACATCGCCGACGTCGCCGACGAGGGCGCGGTGGAGAAGCTCGTCGCCTCCGTCCGCCCGGAGGTCGTGTTCCACCTGGCCAGCGAGGTCGCCGGGGCCAGGGATCCCCGGCTGGTGCTGCCGATGCTGCACAGCAACCTCACCGGTGTGGTCAACCTGCTCACGGCGGTCGCCGGCGGCGCCGACAGCACCGGGACCCGGGTGGTGCTGGCGGGCTCGCTGGAGGAGCTACGGCCCGATGAGGGCGACAGGGCGCCGTCCTCGCCCTACGCGGTGTCCAAGTGGGCCGCGGACGGCTACGCGCGGATGTTCCACCACCTGTGGGGCGTCCAGGTCAGCAACCTGCGGATCGGCATGGTCTACGGACCCGGCCGTCAGGACACCCGCAAGCTGGTCCCCTACGTGGCGTTGTCCCTGCTGCGCGGGCGGGAACCCGAGCTGGGCAGCGGGACGCGCGAACTCGACTGGGTGTACGTGGACGACGTGGTCGACGCCTTCCTCGCGGCGGGCGAGACCCCGGACGCGGCGGGCCGGGCCTTCGACATCGGCACCGGGACGGGCACCTCGATCCGCGACACGGTGGACCTGCTCTCCCGGATCGTCGGCGGCCGGGTCGGCCCCCGCTACGGCGCGCTCACCGACAGACCGCTGGACAGCGCCAGGATCGCCGACCCGGCCCCCGCCGCCGAGATCCTCGGCTGGCGGCCCACCGTCGGTCTTGAGGAGGGGCTGCGGCGGACCGTGGAGTGGTTCACCCGCGAAAACGGCTGAGCGGCCGACTCAACTGGGCCACCTCGCGCCCTCCGAAGACGACCCGCACCCGCAAACAGGCATAAGAGGACAAGCTTACGGAAGCAGAGCAGACGGCGGTCGCGTCCATGGACGTGGTGTACGAGCATCCGAGTCCGGTGAGCCGGTCACGGTGGAAAAGCGCGGCGTCGTCCGTGGGGAAAAGCGCGGCGAGGGTGGTGGAGTGGTGTGGGGCCGCTCGTTGGTGTCGCGTCGTGCGGGGTCGAAGGTCAAAAGCGCGGCGAGGGTGGTGGAGTGCTTCAGGGCCGCTCGTTGGTGTCGCGTCGTGCGGGGTCGAAGATCAAAAGCGCGCCGAGGACCGTGGAGTGGCCCCAGACCGCTCATCGGTACGGGTCCGCCGCGGTGCGGAAGGATCCGGGGCCGCTCCTCACCGCTCCTCGCCGCCGCCTCGCACGGGGCTCTCGCCGTGCGGGGCTCTCGCCGTGCGGGGACGAAGGTCCGCGGGGCGTCCGGTCAAGGGCCGCCCCCAACCGGGCGCGGGGACGAATCGGGCCTTCCACCACGAAAAGCGGCCCACCCGAGGGGCCGGAGTTGTGCTTTCCATGATCTGGGTGAATCCGCACGCCCCCAGCGTGCCAACTCACCCAGATCATGGAAAATCCCCGATCGTCACCACCACGGCCCCGCCTCCACGCCCGCCATGACCCGCTTTGCCCCCTCCCGGAGCTCCACCGGCCCGCCCCCGGTCACCCACACCCGACCAACGCCCGCCCCCACCCTGCGCGATGCGTTACCGGTGAGCGGCCCCCAACCACTCCACCACCCTCGCCGCGCTTTTGACCTTTCACCCCGCACGACGCGCTACCGGTGAGCGGCTCTGAACCACTCCACCACCCCCGCCGCGCTTTCCCCACGGACGACGCCCCGCTTTTCAACGGCGATCAGCCAGGCGCGACGCGGGTACCGATCTCAAACACTCGTACACCACCTGCGCGGACGCGACCCGGCTTGTTCCTCTGCTCAGAAAAGCGCCCCCTTTTCTGCGAACTTAACGCCAGGGTTAAGGCATGGATGGAGCTGGATGGCGGGGAGTACGAATGAGCGCGGTCAACTGGGACGAGGTGAAGCAGCGGGCGCGGGAGCGGCGCCGGGCTGCGGGACTACCTATGCTGTCGGATGCCGAGAAGTCCGCCGCGATGGAGCGGCTCGCTACGGAGATCAGGCGTGAGCAAGACCTGGCCCGATGCGATGCAGGCACCGCCGTGGGAGTTTCCGGCCCGAGAACCTCAACCATCAAACGCGGGTAGGTCAACGACGGAACCCCTGGCCAGGCGGCCAGGGGTTCCGGGGGCTTCCGTAGTAGGGGTCAGAAGTCGAACTCGCCCTTCTTGGCGCCGTCGACGAAGGCGTCCCAGACACTCGCGCTCACCACGAACGGCGCCCGCTCGGGAGCCTCGGTGTCACGCAACCCCACCCGACCACCCGACAACGGAGCAACCTCCAGGCAGTTCCCTTGGTTTGACGCACTCTTGGTGGCCTTACGCCAGGCCGCGCTTTTCAGCTCATCGCTCATGCCCATAGCCTCTCTGCCTCTCTGATCAATTCGATCGAGACGTACTGAGGGCTTGCCTCAGCTCGGATGGTGTCGTATCGGGCGCAGACAGCCCCGACATCCTCTGGCCGATTTGTCACATGTCCGTGCGTTACAGACTCGACATATACCATATCCGGGTTTCCTGGAAGCTGGGCGATCACGAAGCCTCCCGAAGTTCCCGTAGTCGACCCTCGTATCAAAGGAAGAATCTGGATACCAATCCGAGGTAGCTCGACCATTTCCAGAAGATGCTGGAGTTGGTGTTGCATGACCTCTTCTCCGCCGATCGGGCGGTGCAGGACTCCTTCGTCGAGGATAACCCAGAGCATAGGCGGCGTAGATCTCAACAAGATCTTCTGTCGCTCCATGCGAGCCGCGACGGCCTTTTCTACCTGCTCGTCAGTTATGCCCGGCTCTCCGCGAATAACCGCCCGCGCGTACTCCTCGGTCTGGAGAAGGCCGGGCACGACGAGCGGCTCCCAAGCGTGCAGGGTGTGCGCTTCCGGTTCGATGTCGAGCCAGTCGCGGAACCAGCGAGGGCTCGCCGCGTGGGTGATGTACGTCCAGTACTGGATGAGTTCTCCGTTCGCGCCCAGAGCGTCGTCGCAGCGTTGTGCCAGGTTACGGCTGGGATTGCGCTCGCCTCTCTCGGTGAAGCTCAGCAGGCTCCTGCTGAACTGAGTCACCTCGGCCAGATCATCCTGGGTCATTTTTGCCTTTTTCCGGTATTTGCGGAGTTCCGCGCCGAAGAGAGCCCATTTTTCGTTTTTCGGGTTGAGTTTGGGGTCCTTGGACATTTCAGCTCCGTCCAGCGGGGGATTCCACACGCGACACAAGCAGAGCAGCTTTTCCACAAACTGTCACACTGATGTGCCTCGACTTTCGATACCCAAAGTAGTCACCTAGGGGCACCCTATGAAGAGGTCCGGGAGAGCGGAAACACCACCGGAGCGGCCCTCTCTTGAGCACGGAGAGCAACCCTCTACGACCGTCGAAAAAATCGCAGCATATGTCCGGATAAAAGGAGTGGAAATGTCTGCCGATTCAGTGAAAAACGCACCATCGATCGCGGCTCACGCCTCTTTCGGACACACACTTGTCACCACTGAGTAAGCCCCACCGGGTGGACGGAAGCCACTTCGCGCAAGACGGAAATACAGGGCTATATCGCCCTTAACACACAGATAAAGCGGGGCCTGCCACGGCACGGCACGCCATGACAAGCCCCTCGACCGGACTCAGGAGATCCGACCTGATGCACAACCCTAGAGGAAACCCCAGGCCGATCCGGGTACGTTGGCACGCAGACCAGCCGCCGATGCCCCTCGGCTGCCGCTGGTGTGGTCACCCCCCGTACGCGCACGAGGCCACCAGCCTCCCGCACCGCGCACACCACCACTGGGAGCAGCCCACACCCGCCCAGGTCCACGCCCGAATGACCGCCCGCCGCCGCCTCAACCTCTCCAGCCACCCGGCGGCCCACCCCATCCACCCGACCCTCACCCCGGCACCCCCCACCACTTTCCCCAGGCAGGCCCCGGCACCTTTCCCCGAACACCCCCCGATATCCCCTTCCAAGCGGGTTCCAGCAACCTCCCCCGCACACCCTCCGACGCTCTCCGCCGAGCAGGTTCTGATGTTCCCCTCCGGACAACCCCCCACGCCATCCCCCGGCCGACACCGACGACCGGAGCAGGCCGTGACCACGGCCGCCGTGCCGTACCGGCGTGGAAGGCCACCGGGCACCCGTCCCCCCTCCGGCAGGCACACCCCGTACCGGCAGGGAGCGACGGCATGAACGGACGCGACCCCCAGCCCCGGCAGAGCGGGCGGCACCGGCAAGGAACGGCCACCGCGCAGGTCGACTCCCACCCCTGGGACCCGGCCGAACACGCCGCCGCCGAACAACTCGACCAGATCGAGCCCGCCTGGACCGTCTGGTACGGCCCCGGCACCCGGCACTTCCACGCCGTCGCCGCCTGGCCCGCCCCCGAACCCCTGATCGTGCGGGCCCGCACCGCCGACGAACTACGCGGCCTGATGCGCGAGGCCGAACACACCACACCGCCGCCCCAAGGAGAGCCCATGCCCGAGACCCCGGACACCTCACCGACCCTGGACGCTCCACGCCCCCTGGACGACTCGCAGACTCCAGACGCCCCGCGCACCGTCTGCTGGGACTTACCACATGATCTGCCGATCGTCGGCAAGACCCGCGCCATGGTGCGCGAGACCCTCGCCGCCTGGGCGCTGCGCCACCTCGTCGACGACGCCGTCCTGGTGGTCGGCGAGCTGCTCGCCAACGCGATCATCCACGGCGAGCCCGTGGTCAGGCTCTCCCTGTGGGCGAACGCGGACGAGTTCCAGATCCAGATCACCGACCGGGGTCCCAGATGGCCCCGGCACCTCGCCCTCGACGCCGAGGCCATCCACGGCCGCGGCCTGGCGATCGTCAGAGCCCTCACCCACGACCACGGCGTCATTCCCCTCCCCGACCGCCCCGGCAAAACCGTCTGGGCCCGCTGGCACCTCCCCTGTCAGGACGGGTTTCAGGCGCAGGACACTAAGGCGTGATCCGGTAGATGTGGTGGGAGTACTCGGCGGCGAAGAAGTCGGCGAACCTGCCCTTGCCGTCGACGCGGACCGTCCGGTTCTCGAAGAGGACCTCGGCGCGCGCGGCCCGCACCCCGCGCGGCAGCGTGAACGTGCGCCTGCCCGGCGCAGCCTTCCCGCCGGGCATCGCGAAGACGTAGTACGAGCCCCGGTGGTATTTCAGCATGGTGTCGAGGCCGGGGCCGAAGCGGTGCGCGTACGACTGGGTGTTCAGCACTGGGGCCAGCTTCCCGATCCGCCGGTTGATCTCGGCCACCGCGGGCCTGACCGCCTTCCCGCACCCCTCGCGCAGCACGTGCTGGGAGTGGCAGGGGCCGCCGAAGTTGTGGTTGAAGTAGATGATGCCCCGGGCCTCGTGGATCAGCGAGCTCATCACCGCGCCCGTCACCTGGTCCGGCTGGATCGCTCGGGTGTCGTTCTCGGCCGGCCAGCCGACCTCGACGAAACCGTAGATCGGCTGGCGGCGGCCGTCCAACGCGTCCAGTTCGCGCTGACGGTCGATGACGGCGCCGTAGTTGGCGGCCCTGCGGCACCTGGCGACCGGCAGTGCCAGGAAGTTCTGCCCGTCCAGGCAGGCGCTCGCGCTGGTGTACCAGTAGACGTCGGCCGAGACGGCGTCGGTGAAGCGGTTGACGAACGCGGCGGCGTCCGCGTCCTTCTCCCACATCATCACGCCCTTGCCGTAGTTGGCGTAGTGGAGCCTTCCGTCGCCCTTCGGGAACCGGTCCTTCTGGGTGCGTAGAACAGTGAAACCGCATCCCTGCTCTTCCGGGACGCACAGGGTGCCCTCGCCGGGGTGGTTACCGGTCCACCGCGCGTCCCCCGCCTTCGCCCACATGTCGACCTCGTCGTCGAGCAGCCAGCCCACCGTCTCGCTGCCGTAGCCGGGCAGGGGGACGTTCGTCAGCGCCGACATGCCGTTCTTCCGCACCAGTGCCATGTCGCTGGTCTCGGTCAGCTCCACGTACGTGTTGATCCCCGCGGCCCTGTCCCTGTTCACATCGGCCTGGCTGATCACGGACTCGAACCAGACGCCGACCGGGAAGAACGACGGATTCGTCCAGCCCGCCGCAGTGGGTGCGGCAAACCGCCCGTAGTAGGCGGGACCGCCCTCCCACGGCACCCGCGCGGCCGTCGCCGGAGGGCCCTGGGCCGACCACGCGTGGCCGGTGGTCCGGGTAGAGCCCTCCGGCGCTCTCACCTCCGGCACGTCGCCCCGTGGCGGGGCACCGGGCGACGTATCCGCGAGCGGGCGCCTGGCCTGGTCGGCGGGCGCGTCGACCGAGCAGAACCCGAGCATCGCCATCGTCACCGAGGCGGCCCCCACCCCGACCAGCATCGGCAGCGGCCGCCTGGGCCGACGCCCCCTCACCCGTCCGCGCCTTCCAGCCCCCACGGCCTCGTCCCCCTCAACCCGGACCCGGTAGACGGCTCGGCGAGCGCCATCAGTTGTGCCGCACGCGACGACCAGGACGCGCCGAGCACGGACCCCCGCAGGTCGCCGGCCGGCCGCAGACCCCCCTCACGCAATGTCGCACGGACAGCGTCCAGGAAAAGGTCACCGCCTGCGGCGACTCTCACTCGATCGGCATAGTTCACGAGTTCCCGGAAATCGGTGCTGACCACCGGCAGGCCCAGCGCGAGATATTCCTTGAGTTTGATCGGGTTCGAATGCTTGATCCATGGATTGTCCAGCCACGGCATGATCGCGACATCGAACCCCGATCCGTAGGCGGGAATCCTTTCGTACGGCCTGAATCCGAGCCAGTGCACATTCGGATGGCGGGTGAGCCGTTCCATGGGGACCGTCGCGTCGCCGATCAGAACCAGCGACGCGTCGGGCAGTTCCACGGCTATCCGTTCGAGAAGGTCGAAGTCCACCAGATAGTCGTCCAGCGCGCCGAAGAAACCCACCCTCGGCCCGGGAATCGCGCGAAGGTCGGCGGGCTGTTCGCTCTCCGGGCGCCGCCGGAAATGGTCGGTGTCCACACCGTGGTCGAGGAAGTACGCGCGGTCCCCGGTCATCCGGCGCTCCTCGTCCATCAGCGCGGTGCTGACGTAGACCACGTGGTCGGAACGCTCCAGCAGCCCGCGTTCCAGCGCCTCGATGGTCGGCCGGTCGGACTCGGGGAACGACGAGTGCCGGTCGGAGCGGTTGAACACCAGCGCCTGCCTGCGCATCGGGCGCACCACGTCCCACGCCGTGGGGATGGTCACCATGATCACGGGCCGGTGCAGCCCCAGTGCCCGCGAGACGGCCAGCACCTGTGCCCGGACCAGCAGCGCGTTCACCCGCCTGACCAGCGGCGACCCGTAGAAGGGCAGCGGCAGCGGGGACATCACGTAGAAGCCGGGCAGCTCCGGTAGCGGCCTCCTGACGAGCATCGCGACGCTGCGCAGCTTGCGCCCGACGCGCCGCAGCACCTGCGTGGACCTGCCCGGCGTCGGCATCCGCATCCCGATGCTGTTGACCACGAGGACCTTCCTGTGGGCGGCGATCGAGCGCATGAGCTGGAAGTCCGAGTGCGCCCGGTTGTGGTACCACCAGTCCTGCGCCGAGAAGCACACGTAGCCGGGGGAGTCCGCCTGCCGGACAGGAGCCTCCTCCCGGGCCAGGGATGTCGTCTCACAGGTCGGAAGGGTCACCTCCCCAGCCGGGGGGGTCGCCTCACGGGTCGTGAGGGCCGCCTCCTCGCCGGGCCTGGGCGGCCACTCGCGCATCGCGATCAGCTGGCGCAGGGCGGCCCGGTGCCGCATGCCGCCCGCGCCGCCCCTGGCGACCGCGCGGACCAGCTCGTTGAGCCCGACGGCCAGCCGCATCAGCTGCCCGCGCGGGCGGCCGTACCGCTCGCGGTGCATCCGGACCCGGTTGGCCGCCGACAGCGCCCACAGCCGGCTTGAGGTGGACTGCTCGCCACCGAGATGCACGGCCTCGGCCCGGGGCTCGTATCGGACCGCGAACCCCGCCTCCCCGGCCCTGAGCATGTACTCGGTCTCCTCCGAGTAGAGGAAGTAGCGCTCGTCGAGGGGGCCCAGGGCGTCCAGACAGGCCCGGGAGACCATCCAGGCCGCGCCGGTCACCCAGTCGACGGTGTGCGGCCTGCCGTAGGCGGCCGGCTTCACGACCAGCTCGCCGAGCGGGTGGATCCGCCCGGCCCGCCGGCCGCCGAGCAGCGCCTCGCCCAGCGCCCTCAGCACGGTGGGACGCCTGCGCAGGGAGAGGTGGAGCTCGCCCGTCTCGGCGGTGAGGCGGGGGGCTGCGATCCCGGTTCCCGGTACGGCGAGCGCCTGCCTGAGCAGGGGCACCGAGCCTGGCGCGAGCCGGATGTCCGGATTCAGCACCAGCACGTCACAGCCGTCCGCGGCGGCGATGCCCGCGTTCACCCCGGCCGCGAAGCCGGCGTTGCGCCCGGTCTGGATCACCGCGGCCTCCGGCGCGGCCCCGCGCACCCGCTCGACGGTGTCGTCCGCCGAGGCGTTGTCCACCACCACGACCCGTGCCGGACCGGCACCGGCCAGCGCCGCCCCGAGCGAGCGCAGGCACCCCTCGACGACCTGGCCGCTCGAGTACGTGACGATCACTACGGCGAGCGGGGGCCGGGCCGGAACAGCCATGTCGGAGCCGTTTCTGGTGAGGGAGGATCGTGCCGGAGGGCTGGTCTCGCCGGGAGACGGGAGATCGCCGGTCATGTGCGGTGTCTCGATGTCAGGCGGGTGCGCAGGGCGCCGGCGAGGAGGGTGACCGCGAACGGCGCGTCGTCCCGCAGGTAGCGGCGGGCCAGACGGCGCGGTTCCAGGGCGAGCCGGTACAGCCATTCGGCCCCCATCCGCTGGACCGGTTCCGGGGCGCGGCGAAACCGCCCGGCCGCCATCGGGATCCCGGCTCCGCAGCCGAGGTACCAGGCGCCGGGCAGCTCGGTGCGGAGGGCGGCGATGATCCTTTCCTGCTTGGGGAAGCCCAGTCCGGCGAGGACGAGGTCCGGTGCGGCGGCGACCACCTCGGTGACCACCTCACGTACCCCCTCCGGCGTGCTCTCGAATCCGAAGGGGGGCGAGCAGGTGCCCGCCACGCGCAGTCCCGGAGAGCGTCCGGCGAGGACCCGGGCCGCGGCCTCCGGTATGCCGGGCTCCCCTCCGAGCAGGTAGACCGAGCGGTTCTCGCGCGCGGCGCGCCCGGCCAGGGAGTGCACGAGCGAGGCCCCGGTGATCCGGCAGGGAAGGGCCAGGCCGGCGAGCCTTGCGGCCCAGACCACCGGCATGCCGTCGGCAACCACGATCTCGGAGCGGGTGACCAGGTCGGCCAGAGCGGGATCGCGCGTGGCGGCGCGGACGATGTCGACGTTCGCGGTGACGATCGCGCCGCCACGTCCCCGCCGCCATTCCGCCGCCACGTGGTCGAGCAGCTCCGCCTCGTCGACCGCCATGACCTCGACCGCGCCGATCGGGACATGCGCGAATCCCGCCCCGGCGCCATTCCCGCCGGAGGACCCGCCCGGTCCGGCACCGTCCGGAGGCTCGGCCGAACCGTTCTGGCGCCCGGTCTCCCCCGAGGTCACCGGGCATGCCGCAGAACCGGGCGGCCCATCCGCGAGCGGGATGTTCCCGGCACTGTTTTCTCCTTCTCTGTGTCCGGAAGGTTGCAAATTGTTTTCCCTTTCTCGATGGCCGAAAGGTTCCAAAGTCGGAAAGATGGGCACATGAGAGTCGAACGAGGCGAGATAGATGGTGTCCTGTTGTTCATTCCGACCCAGCGCAGGGACGGCCGCGGGCTGTTCACCCGCACCTTCGACACCGCGCTCGCCGCCGCCCACGGACTGCGGCCCGCCGCGTTCGTCCAGGACAGCCAGTCGCGGTCCCGGCGAGGGACGATCAGGGCACTGCACGGCCGGGGCGGACAGGGGGAGGCCAAGCTCGTCAGGTGCGCCCGAGGCGCCGTGTACGACGTGCTCGTCGACGCCCGGCCGGGCTCGGCGACCTTCGGCCGCCAGATGTCGATGGTGCTCGACGATGAGATGTTCGTTCACCTCTACGTTCCTCCTGGCTTGTTACACGGCTATCAGGCACTGACCAATCAGGCGGACGTCTGCTACCGGATCGACCGGGAGTACGACCCCGCCGAGGACCTCACGGTCCGCTACGACGATCCCGATCTCGACATCCGGTGGCCGATGTCGGTCACCGCGATCAGCGAACGCGATCTGGCCGCGGGTTCCTGGGCGGACCTGCGCGCTCGGCTGGTCGGTTGACCTCCTCACGTGGCTTCTCGACGGGGCTTCTCGACACTGGGCCTCTCGACACTGGGCCTCCCGACACTGGGCCTCTCGACACGGGGCCTCTCGACGGCTTTCTCAGGCAGCCGGGTGCCGCGCAGCAGCGAGCCCGCGGCTCCGATGATCAGGAACGACAGGCCGGTCACGGTCGCGAACGAGCGCAGGTCGAACGTGGCCGCCCCGACCAGGGGGACGACCAGGCACGCGGCCAGGGCAAGCCCGAGGTCCCGCACGGCGGGGTCGGAGCTGAGGCGGCGGGCGCGCAGCGCCGCCCAGAGGCCGGTCAGGAAGATCCCGGAAAAGGTGACCAGGCCGACGACCCCGGTCTCCACCAGCGACAGGATGTACTGGTTGTCGAAGATCAGGTGCTTCGGCGCGTACCAGGTGCCCAGCCCCCTGCCGAGCCAGGGGTGGTTCCCGATCTCGGTGGCCGCCACCGCGTAGTCGTGGGTCCTGTACTGGATGCTCGAATCACTGGACAGGCTGGTGAACAGCCCGAGGAACACGCTGAGCAGGCCGGGTACGGCCACCTTCATCACCGCCAGGAATCCAGCGCCGCCCAGTGCCGCCCACAGCCGCCTGCGCGCGGGCCAGCCCGCGAGGAGCACCGCGCCGACGACGGCGACTCCGAGGACCGCCGACCGCGACACGGAGAACATCAGCCCGGCGCCGATCAGCGCGGAGCAGGCCCACCACCGAAGGGAGGGCTCGCCCCGATCGCGGGCACCGAACGCGTAGTGCAACGCGACAGGAATGATCATCGCGCAGACGACACCTAGTTCGATGGGGTGCCCCGTGGTGCCCGCGACCCGGCGCAGGGTGTTCCGTTCGAGGATCGCCGGCAGGTCCGAGGTGAACCGGAAGCCGGGAAAGGCCAGATATTTGGTCAGGTCGAATTCGAGCACGAACTGGAGCGCCGCGATCACCCCGACGGCCGCGCCACAGACCACGAGACACTTCAGGACGAAGTCGAGCCGCTCCCGGCCCCGGATGCCGTCGCACGCCCCGAGCCCGATGCCCACCGTCGCCACGACGAGGACGATGCCGTGGTCGGCCATGTTGAGCTCGTCGGGCGGCAGGTACCCGGCGCCGGCGTACCCGTAGGTGGCCAGCATCGCGACCGCGTACGCGAACAGCGCGGTACGCACCGGGTTGGCGCCCTTTGCGGCGCCCAGCGTGGTGGTGAGGTGCGCGCAGAACCACCACAACGCGGCGAAGAGACCGACCGCGTCGGCCGGTGTGAGCGAGAAGGGCACGCCGCGGAAGACCAGCCGCGCGGGAACCAGCATCAGGACCACGGCGAACGCGGCGGCCAGGGTGGCCCCGTCGGCGCTGCGGAGACCGGGGCGATCGAGGGAGGCGGGGACCATGGGGGCTCTCAACGCCGCAGCAGGGATGGCTCGGCGGGCAGCCCGGACGGCGGCGCCGCGCTCCCCCTGCCCCTCCGCCTCCGGGCGTCGAGGAAGCTCTCCAGGGAGAACACCGCGGCGAGGCCGGCGAGCACCCCGAGAAGCAGGGCCGCGGCGGCTCCGCGCGTCTTCCCCGTGCGCTGGGGCTGCGGCTCCGTCGGCGGCACCATCTCGTTCATCGTGATGTAGGTCACCGGGGGCGCGTTCAGCTGCCTCTGGCGACCGGCCAGCTCGATCCTCGCGCGGTCCCTGACCCGCATCACGATGTCCAGGGCCTCGGCCGGTGACCTGCTCGTGCCCTCGATGTACACGAAAGGCCCGCCGTCCAGCGACTCCGGATTGGTGCTGCCGTTGGTGACCGTGAAGGTGGTGTCGCCATCGGGCCGCACGCCGAGCGACTCCACGGTCTCGGGCGCGCTGATCACCTGGATGAGGATCGAGGCGGACATGCTCAGGCCCCAGTCGAAGTTCAGCAGGGGGTTGGTCAGCCCGTTGGGGCGGCCCGGGTCGCTCGGCAGGCTTCCGCCGGTGGGCGGGATGGTGAGCACCAGCACCGCGTTCGAGACGTAGAGCGTCGGAATCGACGAGTAGACGCCCGCCGCGGCACCGATGGAGAGCAGGAACGCCGGCAGGGCGACATACCAGCGCCTCAACACGATGAGCACTGTCCCCCAGAAGTCCACGCCTTCCCCTTCCCGGCCGCTTCCTGGCTGCATGGAGGCCGCCGGGTCGCGGAACCGCACGGTTCCCCGGCCGGTGACCAGGTCCTCTATCGCTTGCCTCGCCCACCTCTCACACCGTCTGCTCCTCCCGCCCCTCGCACCCCTCGCCGCTCTCGGGCTTTCCTGCGCGGTCATCGTGGTCCGCCTCGCCGTCCCCGTCGGCCGTGATCTCCCCCGTGGCCGGGGACGGCTCCCCCGTGGCCGTGATCTCCCCCGTGGCCGGGGACGGCTCCCCCGACCGACCGCCGCCGGACCTCAACCGGAACACCCTGCGGCGCTCCACGACGTACACGGCACCGAGGCCGAGGGCGACGACGAGGAACGCGGCCCCGCCCATGGCCTGCCACGTGCCGCTCCGGTCCACCACGGGATAGGCGGGCGGCACCACCTCGACGAGCCCGATGAAGGTGGAGAGAGGGGCGCCGAGCATCTCCTGCCTGCGGATCAGCTCGGTCCGCAGGCGGAGCTGGGTCCTGGCCATGACGGTGCGGGAGAGGTCGGCGGAGTCGCTCCTCACCTCCACGTACACGAACGGGCCGTTCATGAGGATGCCCAGCATGCTGGGGTTGGTACGCCCGTCGTTGATCGTCAGCTCGACGGGGCCGTCCTTCACGACGCCCAGCTCCGCCGCGACCGCCTCGGTGTTCATGGACAGGATGAGGATGCCCGCCGTGGTCCGGAGGCCGTCGCTGAACTGCAGCAGCGGGTTGCTCCGCCCCAGCGGCTTGGCCGGGTCCGTCGTCCCTCCCGCGGGGGGCGTGGTCAGCACCATGGAGGTGCTCGCCAGGTAGCGCGGGGGCACCAGGAAGAAGACGGCCACGGCGCCGAGAAGCGCCAGGCCGACCAGTGGAAACCCGACCCGCTTCCTTCTGGCGAGGTCGAGGATGGTCCTCCAGAACTCCACTACGTCTTCCCCGCTCCCCCGAGCGCGCCGGACGCCCGGGACACGATGCGTATTGGTCGCGGCACACGAACTCCTTGTCACTACTGCGGTGTGGTGGTGGCCGGCTTCTTGTCACCACTGCGGTGTGGCGGTGGCCGGGGGTCCGCCGCTCACCCGACCCTGGCCAGCGCCTCCGCCTCGTACTCCAGCGCCAGTTCCTCCGGCATCGGGTCGAGGTCGGCACAGCGCACGAAGTCGCGCAGGGTGGTACCGGTGCACGCCGCGTCCACGTTGCGCGCGCCGCGGCGGCCGCGCACGTCGTCGATGTGCACGGTGCGGAAGTCGATGCTGAAGCGGGTCCTGCCCGAGGTGTTGGGCACCGTGGAGTGCAACTGGGCGCCGGAGAACACCATGACGCCCCCTGGCTCGGGCACCACCCGCACCTGCGGATCGAGCACGACGCTCTCCTCCGGCCTGGGCTGCTCCCTGCTGTCGCCGCGCACGTGCCGGGCGGCGGTGAGCCGGCTGGTCCTGTTCCACTCGGCGTAGTCGTAGCGCGCGCTGCCGTTGCGCACCGGGCTGCCGAAGTACTGGGGGTGGAAGGCCATCACGTTCTCCGGGACCACCTCGTAGACGGGGATCCACCAGTTGAGCTGGTTGAAGGGGGCGGAGTACCAGCAGTCCCGATGGGGGTGGAAGGCGTAGGAGATCCCGGAGGTGAGGTAGTCGTGGGAGGTGGAGGTGCGCAGCCGGGGCACGTCGAAGTAGGTCCGGTCCAGGTCGCAGCCCAGCTCCTGCAGAACCGCGGGCAGCAGTTCCTTGCACCGGGGGTGGTGGATGAACCGTGGCTTGAGCCGGGCCAGCAGGTCGGCGAACTCCTCGACAGGCATGTCGAACTGGGCGGTCTCCGGGTCGCGCTCGCCGAACGCCTCGGCGGTCATCTCCCTGGCGAAGGCCGCCAGCAGGGCGGAGGCGGGCGTCGCCGAGTAGACGAAGACCTGCCCCTGGTAGAGCAGTTCCCTGCGCGTGTCGTCGTCCACCACGCTGTTGGAGAAGACGGTGGTCACGGTGGTTCTCCTTTCTGCGGATCTCTGAAACGGACGGCCGGGGGAGCTCTCTCACCGCCCGCCGGGGACGAGTCCCGAGGCGATCAGGGCGAGCCTGCGCCCCCGGCGGGCCGCGGTGAGCCGCTGGCGGCGCACGTACATGCCGAGGACCGCCGCGCGGGCGCGACGGTGCTGCTCGTCGGTGAGGCCGGCCTCCCGCAGCCAGCGGAGCAGTTCCCCGCACTGCAGGAGGGTGGAGCAGCGGGCCCGCCAGGGCGGCACGTCGAGGCGGCGGGCGATCGCCGACAGGGTGTCGTGCTTCCAGTTGCGGTGGGCGAGGACATCTGGGACGTGCCCCCACGGTCCGGCCAGCGCCAGCTTCGCGGCGAACACCTCGTCCTCGCGGAGCATGTTCCGCCGGGGAATCCGCGCCAGCGGCTCGCGCCGCAACAGGCCGTAGAGCGGGTCGATGAGCAGGTGGCTCTCGTTGAGCAGCCGCAGCATCTCGGTGAACCGCTCGACCGGGTCGTCCGAGGCCAGCCCCGTCCTCTCCAGGGGGGCTGTCGCGACCATCTTGTCGGGTCCGGTGTAGGCGACCTGCGTGGTGACCAGGACGAGCCGGTCGTCCTCGGCGAAAGCCCGCAGGGAGCGGGAGAGGCACGCGGGCTCCAGCCGGTCGTCGTCGCCGACCCAGCGGAAGAACTCGCCTTCGACCAGCTCGACGGTACGGACGAAGTTGTCGAACAGGCCCACGTTCTCCGGATGCCTGCGGTAGACGATCCGGCTGTCGGTCGCGGCCAGGTCTCGGCAGATCTCCTCGGTGCCGTCCGTGGACGCGTTGTCGGAGATCACCAGCTGGAGGCGCTCGTGGTCCTGGCCGAGGACCGAGCGGACGGCACCCTCGATCCGCCCGGCGCCGTCGCGCACGGGAAGCACGATGGACACCAGCGTGTCGGAGTTCGGCATCCGGTCTCTTCCTCTCCTCGGTGGTTTGAAGGCTTTTGTCGGTGGTTCAGCGGGCTCTGGCCGGCGGTCGAAGGCTTTTGTCGGTGGTTTGAAGGCTCTTGTCGGTGGTTCAGCGGGCGGGAACCGCCCGCGCACCGAGCTGTCTGAGCCGTGCCGCAGGTACGGCGAGCAGAACGTAGGCGAGCAGTCCTCCGCCGCCGGCCACGCAGAGCCGGACGAACGGGGAGCCGTCCATCACCCCGGCGAGCGCCACGATGACCGCCGCCGCGCCCGCGGCGCCCAGCAGCGGGCGGACCAGGGCCGGAAGCACCGGTGCCAGGCGCACCCCCGCGCGGCTCAGCATCAGTGCCGCCAGCGGCAGGGCGACCAGGAGGCCGGCCAGCGCGTGACCGATCGCCGCGCCGCGGATGCCGTACCAGTGCGTGCCCGCCCACAGCGCGGGCACCAGCGCCACGGCCCAGCCGAGGTTCATCCACACGGTGGCCCTGGTCGCGCCCGCCGAGGTGAGGACGTCGAAGGCGAGGGAGGTGAGCATCCGCACGACCAGCAGGACCGCGAGCAGCGCCAGGACCCCGGCGGCCGGCGCCCACTTCTCGCCGTAGAGGAACGCCACGATCTCCGGTGCCAGCGTGGCCGTCACGACGGCGACCGGGAGCACGAACGCGACCAGCAGCGGTACCGAGCGTTGCACTCCCAGCGAGAGCGACTCGGGCCGCTGCTCGGCCAGCCTGGAGAAGCTGGGTACCGTGACGTAGCGCAGGGCGGTCCCGATCACGCTGGGCACCCAACTGGAGACATTGAAGGCCAGCAGGTAGAAGCCGAGCGCTGCGGGGCCGAGCACGGCGCCGACGATGACGTAGTCGGCGTTCATCAGCACCGCCTCGATGCCGAGGCCCAGGGCCAGCGGCGCGCCGAACCTCAGGAGCCTGGCCGCGACCTCCCGGTCGAAGCCCAGACGGAACGGCAGCCCCGCCCAGGCGAGCACCAGCGCGCCGGTGACCGCATTGGCCGTGACCTGCCCGCAGGCGAAGCTGTAGGCCCCGGCTCCGTTCGCGGCGAGCGTGACGGCCACCGCGGCGTTGACCAGCGAGCCCGCGATGTTGGCCTTGATCAGCCTGTCGTGCCCGAACCCGCGCATCAACGTGCCCGCCCGCACCGCGGTGACACCGTCGATGAGGATGATCGCGGTGAGCAGCCGGACCACCGGGGTCGCCTCCGCGCTACCCGCCAGCTCCGCGAAGTACGGGGCCACCACCCAGAAGATCCCGTATATCCCGGTGCTGAACGCCAGGGCCATGACCGTCGCCGTCGGCGCCATGTCCTCGACCCTGCCCCGCCACTGCACGGTGGCGGCGATGATGCCGACGTCGTTGACGTGCATGACGAAGGTGGTCGCGGCGAGCGCGATGGCGTAGAGGCCGAAGTCCTCCGGTACGAGCAGCCGGGCGAGCACCAGTCCCATGACGAAGGTCGTCGCCTTGGTGCCGAGGTTGCCCAGGAGGCTCCAGCGCAGCCCGCGACCGGCTTTCCTGCCGATCGTCCCGACCTGCTCGACGGCCGTGCCGTCGGTACCGTCGGCGGTGCCGACGGTACCGACCGCGCCTGCCACGCCTGCCACGCCGGTCTCGCCTGCCGCGCCGCGACCGCCGCGATCACCGCGATCACCGCGACCGTCGCGATCACCGGCGTCCTCGCCCTGTCGCTGGTTCATCCGTGCCTTCCGCCTGTCTTGTGGGGTGATCGGCTCAGCTGGGCTCCTCGACGCGTTCGAGCCAGATCTCCCGCCAGAACGGCACGAACTCGCGCGGGCAGCTGACGTTGTACGCGCCCGCGCAGATGACGCCGTCCAGGACGATGCAGGGGTTCTTCATCTGCAGCATCCGGCCGGTCTTCTCATCCAGGCACCGCTCGACGCGGGCGCTCACCCGCGCGACGTGCCCGCAGTAGCGCGACATCTCCTCCTCGAACCCCATGCCGCGGTTGAGCAGGTCGTCGTTGAGCGTCTGGAGGATCTCCTCCTTGGACCTGACCCGGACGAGCTCTCCTGGACGCAGGTCCAGGGTCCGCGTCGGGGTGGTGGGACCGGCCTCGCCCTTGACGAACCCCCAGCGCAGCCCGCCCCTGATCCACAGTCGGCTGGGCAGGAACCGCCTGCTGGCCTGCTGGAAGCGGTTGAACAGCCCGACGAGGAACGAGCGCAGCATCCAGGGCACGCCCACGTTCCCCGTCCGCACGTCGGCGACGTACTGCCCGACGTCCTTGAACGGCAGACAGGTGGGCGCGGCGCGCAGCAGTTCGGTCGCCTGGCAGGAGAAGCGCTCCTCCCCGCCCGGTCCCGGTTCCTTCCTGGTCGCGGCCTGCAGGATCGGCAGCAGGGGCCGGCCCGCGGCGAGGTCGTGCTCGGTGACCGGGGTGACCGGGGAGGCCGGATCCACCCGCTTGAGCCAGGACTCCTTCCAGTAGAACTGGCAGGCCGTCTGGCAGCCGCCGTGTGCCTGCCCGTCGCAGCGGGCCCCGGTCAGGTGGACCGCCCGCTCCATCCGCCGCATGCCGCTGCTGCTGATCGTGTCGCAGAGCTTGTGCGCCACCTTGTGCACGGTGAGCCGCCGCCCGCAGAAGGCCAGCATCTCCGGCATGAAGGGCAGCGCGTCCAGCTCCCCTCTCGCGTCCAGGGTGGCCATGATCTCGACCTCGCTGAGCACCTCCACCGTCTCGCCGACCCGGAGGTTGAGCGTTCCGGTGCCCGTGCCGGACTGTTGCCGTGTCATTTCCCGCACTCCTTGAGCAGTCCCGCGCCGCACAGTGCCCGTGCCGCGTCCGCCACCGCGGCGAAGGGCAGATCGGATCGTTCGGCGACGTCCAGGAGGCTGTGCTCTCCGTCGGAGAGGTTCAGCACCCACAACATCGCCATCTGGGCCTCCTGCGTGTCGCTGCGCCCGCCCAGTGCCCCGTACAGGCCCCGCCGGCCCAGCTGCGGCTCCCCGTGGGGGCTGAGGTTGAGATAGGCGCGGTTGCCGTCAAGCACCCGGGTGGCCTCCCAGCAGGTCTCCAGGGTGTCGGCCATCGCCTCCGGGGAGACGAAGTCCGGATTGTCGGCGGAGGTGTGATATTCCGGGTAGCCCGCGTAGGGGGTCCTGGTGAGCGAGCCGACGGGCAGGTCGAAGCCGGGCGAGCAGAACTGCCGCTCGTCGTAGCCGTAAGGGGAGAAGTCCACGACCGCGTGGTCACGCCCCGAGGTCCTCAGGACATGCCGTACGGCGCGGTCGATTTCGGCGTCGCCCCGCCTGCTGCGCTTGTAGGTCAGCGGGCCGCGATCCCCCGCGCAGGCCAGCACCAGGCCGTGCCTGATCCGCCCCGCGCGTTCCCGGTTGCGCGCCAGCCAGGTGATCGCGCCGATGGTGCCGGGAGCGAACAGGAAGCGGTAGGTGTACCACGGGTCGGCCTCGGCCAGCCGTCGTGCGAGCCCGACCGCCACGGCGATGCCCGCCAGGTTGTCGTTGGCCAGCGAGGGATGGCACACGTGGCAGGAGACGAGCACCTCCTCGGGGACCCGGCCGGACACCACGTGCTCGCCGTAGGTCAGGTGGCCGTTGGCGAGCGTAGAGTCGATCATGACCTCGTACGGCCCGTCGGGCAGGCCCGCAAGGGTGTCGTGGGCCAGGCAGAAGCCCCACGTCTCCGCGTAGTAGCCGGTCCGGTAGGGGATCAGCCCCGGCTGCCCGGGCAACGTGTGCAGGTGGGGCCGGAGCTCGTCCAGGGTCATGGTGGCCGACACCGGGACGCTGTAGCCGACCACGTGCAGGTTCGACGCGGCGAAGTCGACGACCCTGGCACCGGAGGCGTCCTTGACGTAGGCGTCGCGGATGTTCCACTCCCTGGGCACCGTCCAGTCGAGGACCCGGGTCCCCGTCGGCACCTCGCGGACCTGCAGGCAGAGGGACTCCGCGACGATCTCCAGGGTGCGGCGCACACCGTCGCCGGTGATGCTCCTGCAGAGCGGGTAGAGCCGCTCCACCAGGGCGTGCATCTCGCGCCCCTCGCCGTCATCGGTCATCTTCCACCGCCCCCGCCCCCGCCGCTTCGCGCGGGCGCAGCGCGCCGTCGACGGTTCCGGCCTCGCGCCGGGCCGACAGCCACGCCAATCTGGTGAAGCGGCGCCGGAAGCCGTCCTCCGTCAGGCCGAACCGCCGGTACGCCTCGACCAGCTGGAGCGCGCCCGCCTTGATCGTCCACAGCGCCCGGTAGCCGGGGAGCGCGTCGCGGATGCGGGAGAAGTCGACCCGGTAGGAGCGCGGGTCGGCCCCGGTCTCCCCGGTGATCACGACCCGGGCCTCCGGCACCGCCTCGGCGACCTCGGCGGCGATCTCCGCCACCGTCAGGTTGTTCTCCTCCGCGCCGACGTTGAACGCCCTGGCATGGACGGCGTCGCTCGGGGCGGCCAGCACCATGGCGAAGGCGTTCGCGATGTCGGCGGCGTGCACCAGCGGACGCCACGGGGTGCCGTCGGACAGCACCCTGACCTCCCCGGACAGCAGCGCGTGCCCGGCGAGGTTGTTCAGCACGATGTCCGCGCGCAACCTGGGCGAGAACCCGAAGGCGGTGGCGTTGCGCAGGAACACCGGGCTGAAGTCCCCGTCGGCCAGCTCGAACAGGTCGCTTTCGACCCTGACCTTGGAGTCGGCGTAGGGGGTCACCGGGCGCAGCGGCGCGTCCTCGTCGACCAGGTCATCCCCTGAGGCGCCGTAGACCGAGCAGGTGGAGGCGTACAGGAACCGGCGCACGCCCGCGTCGCGGGCCAGCCTGGCCAGGCGCACCGCGGCGCGGTGGTTGATGTCGTAGGTCAGCTCGGGTGCCAGCGCGCCCAGCGGGTCGTTGGACAGCGCGGCGAGGTGCACCACCGCGTCCATCCCCGCCAGGATCTCGGGGGTGACGTCCCGCAGGTCGACCGCGTGTCCTGGCGGGTCGCCGGGCGCGGGACCCAGCACGCATCCGGCGAAGAGCCCGGAGTCGAGCCCGGTCACCTCGTGGCCCGCGGCGACGAGCACCGGGGCCATCACACTCCCCAGGTAGCCCTGGTGCCCGGTCAGCAGCACGCGCATCCGGTTCAACCTCCAGACAGGTCAAGGGTCAGCTTGTTGACGTGGAACGCCTCGGCGTAGCGGGCGTGGCATTCGATCCCGCGGATGCGGGCCAGCCCGAGGAAGGCCTCGCGGTCGTACCAGGGGCGGTGGCGCTGCGAGGGGTAGTGGCGCTGGAGCAGGCTCACCTTCGCCTCGGCCACCTCGGGCGCGAGCGGCTGGTAGGCCGAGGGCCGCCCGAGGTCGCCGTCCCATTTGACGATCTCGTAGCCGAGCACCTGGTGGTCGCGGAAGGCCGTGGGCACCAGCCCGGCCAGCGTCCGGTGGTCCTGGTGGGCGTCGGCGGGATGCGGCGCGAACAGCAGGTCGGGGTCGGTGCGCGCGCGCAACTCCTCCACCGCCTCCTTGGCCTCCTCCCAGCGCGCGGGCAGCCGCCCGTCGGGCAGCTTGAGGACGGTGAGCCGCAGATCCGCACCGGGGCAGAAGGCGGCCAGCGCCGCGTGCTCCTCGTCCTGGCGCTCGGTCCCGCCGCCGGAGAGCACCAGGGCGTCCACCCGGATGCCGGGGCGCGCGGAGCAGAGGGTCAGCAGGCTGCCGCCCACCCCGATGGCGAGGTCGTCGCAGTGCGCGGCGAGCAGCGCGATCCGGCCCGCCCGGGCCGGCCTGAAACCGATCACGTGGCCGGCACCGCCAGGTGCTCGCGCTCCCAGAGCGCCCAGGGGCGGTCACCACGCGAGTACGCCTCGTCAAGGGCGACCCGCTCCTTGACCGTGTCCGTCGGCCGCCAGTAGCCGCGGTGCGGGTAGGCCAGCAGCCTGCCGCGCTTGGCCAGCTCGGCGCAGCCGTCCGCGACCAGGTCACCGCCTGCCGGGATGTGGTCGAAGATCTCCTGGCGGAGCACGAAGTATCCGCCGTTGACCCAGAGCGGCATCTCGCTGACCGGGGTGATCCCGCCGACCGTGCCGCGCTCGCCCAGCTCGATGCAGTGGAAGGTGTCCGAGGGCGGCACCACCATCATCGACGCGCCCGCGCCCGAGAGGGTGAAACGGTCGACGATCTCCGGCAGCGGTGCGTCGGTGAGCACGTCCGCGTAGTTGGCCAGGAACATCTCCTCGCCGTCCAGGTGGTCGCGGACCCGGCGCAATCGCTCGCCGATCGGGGAGGCGATCCCGGTCTGCACGAACGAGATCGACCAGTCGGAGATGTCGGTGGACAGCAGTTCGACCCTGCCACCGCGCAGCACGAAGTCGTTGGAGGTCGTCTCCTGGTAGTTCAGGAAGAAGTCCTTGATGTGGTGCGCGCCGTAGCCGAGGCAGAGGATGAACTCGGTGTGCCCGAAGTGCGCGTAGTAGCGCATCACATGCCAGATGAGCGGCCGAGGCCCCACGAGCTGCATGGGCTTGGGCGCGTCACCGGGGGTGCCGGTGCGCATCCTGGTGCCGTATCCGCCGCAGAAGAGGACGACCTTCACCGGTTCACCTCGACGATCTCCAGGTTGGGGATGGGGAAGACCAGCCGGCCTCCCCAGGCGTGTACGAAGGACAGCTGGTCGGCCAGCTCCTCGCGAAGGTTCCACGGCAGGACCAGCACGTAGTCGGGCCGCTCCTCGGCGAGCCGCTCGGGCGGCAGGATCGGTATGCGCGTGCCGGGGGTGAACCTGCCGTGCTTGTACGGGTTGCGGTCGACGGTGAAGGGGAGCAGGTCGGGCCGGATCCCGCAGTGGTTGAGCAGGGTGTTGCCCTTGCCCGGCGCCCCGTAGCCGACGACGGTCCGGCCCTGGCGGGCGGCGTCGAGGAGGAAGGTCAGCAGGTCCCGCCGCACCCGTGCCACCCGCTCGCCGAACTCGGTGTACCCCGACAGCTCGTGCAGGCCCGCGGCCTTCTCCGCCGCGAGCAGCCCGGCCACCCGCTCGCCCGGCTCGCCCGCGGTCTCCGTCGGCCGGGCCCACAGGCGGATCGAGCCACCGTGCGTGGGCAGCGACTCGACGTCCACGAGGGAGAGCCCACCGGCGGCCAGGGCACTTCGCGCGGAGGCGACCGTGTAGTACTGGAAGTGCTCGTGATAGATCGTGTCGTACTGGTTGTGCGCCATCAGGGTGAGCAGGTGCTGGACCTCGATGGAGACCCAGCCGTCGTCGGCCACCAGGGCGCGCAGTCCTCGGGTGAACCCGATGACGTCCGGGATGTGGGCGTAGACGTTGTTGGCCACCACCAGGTCGGCCGGCCCGTGCTCCGCGCGCACCGAGGCGCCGGTCTGGAGGCCGAGGAACGCCGTGAGGGTGGGCACCCCGGCGTCCCTGGCCGCCTGGCCGACGTTCTCGGAAGGCTCGACGCCCAGGCATCGGATGCCCCGCTCGACGACGTGCCGCAGCAGATATCCGTCGTTGCTGGCCACCTCGACCACGAACGAGTCGCCTCCCAGCCCGAGCCGGTCGACCGCCCCGTCCACGAACTCCCGCGCGTGCTCCACCCACGACGTCGAGTACGAGGAGAAGTAGGCGTACTCGGTGAAGGTCTCCTCGGGGGTGATCATCGGCGGGATCTGCGCCAGCCAGCAGCCGGTGCAGACCCGCAGATGCAGCGGGTAGGTGACCTCCGGCTCCTCCAGCTGCCGCTCGGTGAGGAACCGCTCGCAGGGCGGTGTCGCCCCGAGGTCGATGACGCTGGCGAGGCTCGTCGAGCCGCACAGCCTGCAGGTTGTCATGAACTGATCTGCACCTTGCTGTGATCGCCCAGCACGAGGCGGTGGGCTCTGGGGGTGTTGGGGGCGGGGGTGACCTCGACGTCGTGGCCGATGAGGGACGCCTCGATCCGCGAGACTCCGGCGATCGAGGACCTGGGCAGGACGATCGAGTACTCGATCTCGCTGCCGCTGATCGCGCAGCCTGCCGCGATCGAGGTGAAGGGGCCGATGTAGCTGTCGCGGATCCTGGCGCCGGAGCCGATGATCGCCGGCCCGACGATGCGGGACCGCTCGATCTCGGCACCGGCCTCGACGACCACCCGGCCGATCAGCTGGCTGGCGCCGTCGACCAGGCCGTCCACCCGGGGCTCCAGGGACTCCAGCACCAGCCGGTTGACCTCCAGCATGTCCGTGACGTTCCCGGTGTCCTTCCAGTAGCCGGAGATGACCGTGGAGGCGACCGGCCGCCCGTCGGCGATCAGCCAGTGGATGGCATCGGTGATCTCCAGCTCGCCCCGCCAGGAGGGTTTGAGCTCGGCCACCGCCTCGTGGATCGCGGCGGTGAACAGGTAGACGCCGACCAGCGCGAGGTCGCTCTTGGGAGCCTGTGGCTTCTCCTCAAGCCCGACCACCCGGCCCGCCTCGTCGAGTTCGGCGACCCCGAACTGCCGGGGGTCGCCGACCCTGGTGAGCATGATGTGCGCGGCGGGCCGCTCGCGGGCGAAACGCTCGACGACGCCGTTGATGCCGCCGACGATGAAGTTGTCGCCGAGATACATGACGAAGTCGTCGTCACCGAGGTAGTCGTGGGCGATGAGCACCGCGTGGGCCAGGCCCAGCGGCGCCCGCTGGCGGATGTAGGTCACCTCCAGGCCGAGCGCGCGGCCGTCGCCGACGGCCGCCTCGATCTCGGCGTGCGTGTCGCCCACCACGATCCCGATCTCGCGGATGCCCGCGGTGGCGATGGCCTCAAGGCCGTAGAAGAGCACCGGCTTGTTGGCGACCGGCACGAGTTGCTTGGCCGAGGTGTGAGTGATCGGCCGTAGCCGGGTGCCCGCTCCTCCGGCGAGCACGAGTGCTTTCACTAGTAGGCCCCTTCTCCGCCGGTCACGGCGCTCCAGGTCTTCCAGAGGATCTGCAGGTCCAGAAAGAGCGACCAGTTCTCCACGTAGCGGAGGTCCAGGCGGACCGACTCCTCCCAGGTCAGGTCCGAGCGCCCGCTGACCTGCCACAGACCGGTCATGCCGGGGTGGACGACCAGGCGGCGGCGCACGTCGGCGCCGTACTGCCTGACCTCGTCGGGCAGGGGAGGCCGCGGGCCGACGAGGGACATCTCGCCGCGCAGCACGTTGAGCAGCTGTGGCAGCTCGTCGATGGAGTATCGGCGCAGGAAGGCGCCCACCCGGGTGATTCTTGGATCGTTCCTAATCTTGAACAGGACGCCGTCGAACTCGTTCTCGCACGCCAAGTCGATCTTGAGCTGTTCCGCGTCGTCGACCATCGTGCGGAACTTCACCACCTGGAACTCCACCCCGCCCTTGCCCACCCTGACCTGGTGGAAGAGCGCGGGCCCCGGACTCGTCGCGCGGATCAGCGCGGCGATCACCAGCATGGGCACGCCCAGCACCAGGAGGGCCAGGCCCGCCCCCGTCCGGTCGAACAGGCTCTTCGCCAGCCTCCTGGCACCGCGGAAGTCGGGGTGTTCGACGTGCAGGAGCGGCATGCCCGCGACCGGGCTGATGCTGATGCGCGGGCCGGCCACGTCCATCAGCGCGGGCGCCACGAACAGGTCGGTACGGGCGTCCTCCAGACCCCAGGCGAGCCTGCGCAGCGCCGCGCCGTCCAACTCCGGGCAGGCCAGCACGGCGACGGCGTCCGCGTTGACCTTGGCGACCACCGCGGCGACGTCGGAGAAGCCCCCGAGGACCGGGATCCCGTCGACCTCGACCATGTCGGGGCCCGCGGGCAGGCACGCGGCGACGACGAGCATGCCGTGGTGCGGCTGCCCGCGCAGCTGTATCACCAGGTCGAGCACCGACTCCCGGTGGCCGACGGCCACCACCTGGCGCATGTAGTCGCCACGGATGCGCCTGCGGTGGAGCCGCTTGCGCATCCGGTAGCGGAAGACGGCGTTGAGGATGAAGGCCAGCGGGAACATCGCCATGACGAAGCTACGAGCGATCGGTGTCTGCGTGACATAGGCCCCGATCGCGACGGCGGCCGTCAGCCCCGCGGCGCCGTTGAAAACCGCCCGGAACTCATCCGTTCCCTCACCGTGCGTGCGCTTGCGATAGGCGCCCCCCGAGGCCAGGGCCAGCGGCCATATCAGGGCGAGCCCCAGCCCGAGCAGCGCCTCCGTCGCGGGAATGAAGGCACCGAACCAGATTCGGCCCCCCAGCACGGCCCCGCAGGCGATTACCGAACACGCGATATCTCCGACCAGCAGAATACGGACATAAGGTCGCGTCCAAATACTTGGAGCAGTGCGCGCCGGACTTTTAAGGAGCCCGATGACGAGCTCCTCGGTTCCCACTCTCATGCCACCCCACCCAAGATGCCCCGAATCGTCCGGATAAGGTGCCACGCATCTCATTTCAATAGTTGACAGCATTCCCTAATACATCAGGAGCGTGGATACCCATGGAAATCCTAGTGATCACTATTGAGCAGGGGAATACCGGCCACTGTCCACTATTGGCCGAAGTGCAACAGAGATGACATCTTGACGGAGCACTTCAAACGTGTACCGTTTGATCATTTATTATTTGTCAATAATGCGTAATTAGTCGTATTCAAAATCCGGAGGAGCCGAAGGCGGTTCGGGATTGCGCCATACGACGGCATAGTCGTCGCATGCGGACTCCACCGCCGCACCGAGCCGATCGAGATCAAAATCCGGTAGATACCGGAGACGGGCGAGGAAGGTCGCGTCGGTCGCCGAGTTCGGCACCACGCACTCCTGACCCCCTCGATCAAGAAGGATGTACAGGATGTCCGAGTCCGTATCGCCTACTACCCGCACCTCGACGACGTCCTCCCACGCGAGGGCGTCAACGCTGCCGTCCGCGTAGTGACGGGTCACGCCTTCTTCGGTGACATATACGTAGGAGTCCGGCACTGAGTTGCCGTGCATGGGCGCGATTGTGACCACTTCAGGGCTCCGCGTGCAATAGAGCCATGCAAGTCAGTTCCTAATGATCGCCCCAGCCGTGATCGAGATGCGCGATGACCGCCTCCCTGGCGGCCCCCGCGGGACCGCTGCCGATCGCGTCGAGCAGGTTCCGGTGCTCGGCGACCAGCACGTGCCGGTCGGCGTAGACGGCACGCAATCTCACCAGGCCGAGCCGGGTCTCGACGGCCAGCATGCCGTAGAGCCGCTCCAGCCGGGGACTGCCCACCGCGACGACCAGCGCCTGGTGCAGCGCCATGTGCTCGGCCACCATGTCCGACCAGGGGGCGTCGGCGGGCAGCGCGGCCATCCGCGCCAGCGCCGCGTCGGCCTCCCCGACCCGCCGGCCGGCCAGCGAGGTGGCCATCAGTTCCTCAAGCGGGCGCCGGACGAACATCAGATCGTCCAGGTCGGCCACGGTCACCTCGGCCACCTGGGCGCTGCGGTGCCGCTCGCGCCTGAGCAGCCCCTCGTGCACGAGCACGGCGAGCGCCTCGCGGACCGTCGGGCGGGCCACCCCGTACAGGGCCGAGAGCTCCTGTTCCGGCAGCGTGGTGCCCGGGTCGATCTCGCCGGACAGCACCCGCCGGCGCAGGGCGTCGGCGAGCGCGCCGACGGCGGAGACGGGATGGAGCGGGAGGGTCACGCCGACGACCCTATTGCCCTTCTGCCCCGGCCAGAAGGAGAGACGCGCTCGGGCAGGGAGACCGCGACCAGGCTGGCGCCGAGCAGCAGCAGGCCGGCGACCGAGGCGCCCCCGAGCCGCTCGCCGAGCACGACGACACCGAGCAGCGTCGCAACCGCGGGCTCGGCCAGGGCGAGGGTGGCGGCGGTCGCGACCGGGGTGGTGCGCAGCCCCCTTCCGTACAGCAGGTAGGCCAGTGCGGTGGTGGCACAGCCCAGGTAGAGGGCGGTGAGCAGGCCGCGCGGCTCGGCGAGCCAGCCGGTGCCGGTCCACAGCAGGACGGGCACCATGACGACCGCCGCCCCGCCGAACATCAGCCCCATCACCGCGTCGGAGGGCGCCCCCGCACTGATCGTCCGTGCCGCGGTGACTGCGTAGAAGGCGTACAGCAGGCCACCGAGCAGCGCGAGCAGAACGCCGTCGGCCCGCACCTCGCCTCCCCCGCCGGTGAGCACGGCGCAGCCGGCGATCGCCACCGCGGTCGCCGTCGCCCAGCGGCGGCTGGGCCGCACGCGGTCGAGCAGCCAGGACAGCAGCCCGGTGAAGACGGGACCGCCGCCGATGGCGACCACCGTGCCGACGGCCACTCCGGTCCTGCTGACCGCGGCGAAGAAGCACAGCTGGTACGCGGCCACGGCCACCGCGGCCGCCACGAGCGGGCCGAGGCGCGCCGGAAGACGGCGCCCACGCGCCGGGAGCGGCCCTTGGGGGAGGCGCAGCAGCCGCACAGGGGTGGTGACGGCCGCGAGAACCAGGCCACCGATCACCAGGCGTGCGGCGGCCATGGAGACGGGATCGACCTCGGCGACGAGCAGGCCCGCGGTTCCCGCGGTCCCCCAGAGCACGGCGGCTCCGATCACGGCGAGTTTCATGGGGCGATTGTAAGCATGTTGTCTGACAACCAGACAATATTATTCCAGCGGGCGACCGGAAGGGGAGCGGGGAGGACACGCCGTCATCCCGTTTTCCAGGGTTCGCGCGCGGGTAGTTCGGCGGGGTGAGGTGTCCGAGAAGCGTCACGAACCAGCAGCTCAGGGTGTGTGGTCGACAGTGAGCCGGGACGGCGGCCGCGCGCCCCTCCCCTGCGACGGGCGGGGATGATCGAATTGCCCAGGGGAACGTTCCGCCGGGGGTCGGCGGAGGAGATCGAGTCCATGATCGGCACCGCGACGCCGCACTCACTGGACGGCGTGAAGATCACCACTTCGGCCGAGGCAATGGACGCGATCGCCGAGGCTCTCGACCTGCCCGGCCGTTTCGGACACAACCTCGACTCGCTCTATGACGTACTGACCGACCTGTCGTGGCTACCGCCCGGCGAGCACCTGCTGCTCTGGTCCGAGCCGTCGACGCTTCGGAGCGAGGACCGCCAGACCTACGACGCCATCCGGACCGTCCTCACCGAGGCGGTCGCCGATGACACGCCCGGAGAGTCCTTCCTGTCCGTTCTCGTCCTGACCGACTGAGCCGTCGCCACGCAGTGCGCGCAGAAGACACCGCTGCGGCCCTCGGGACAGCTGCAGTACCAGCTCAGTGCCCCGTCGACGATCCGGAACTCGACGCGCGCGGCGCCCTCGTCGACCTCGGCCGTCACCAGCTGCGGGCTGAAGCGGACCAGCTGCACCGCCAGCGTGCCGCTCTGGGCGCGCACCGGTTGTTCCGCCCGCTCGGCCTCGGCTTCAACCAGCTTCGCGATCGTTTGCATCGAAGGCCCCCCTCCTACCTAAGTAGACGTATCCGGGGCGCGGAAGGTTCCAAACCGATACAGCACAATAAATCATCTCAATGTAACCCACATGCACATCTAGCACCAAGTGACCCACATTGCTATGTTTGGCGACTGGTGACCACGCATCTCGGGAGTGCGAGGTATTATGGCTGGCCGAAAATACTCAATCAGGGTGAAGATTTTTACCTTGCTCTTGGCGCCAATCGCATCCCTCGTAGTTATTTGGGGGTTTGCCGCCAGCCTGACGGTCCAGAGCGGCCAGGAACTCCTCAAGATCCATGACGGCTACGAATACGTGGTCCTGCCCACCAGGAAGCTGACCACCGCGCTCCAGCACGAGCGGCTGCTGTCCCTGTCCGTCCTGGGAGACATCGACGTCTCGCGTACGGAACTGGACGCCCAGCGCATCCGTACGAACGGCGCGCGAGCCGAGTTGGAGCGATTGACCACCGAAACCCGTTCCAGCATCACCCCCGACACCTGGGACCGCCTGGGCCGGCTCTTCGGTGCGATGGACCGGCTCACCGAGATCCGCAGCGGGGTCGACACCCGCACCGACACCCGGCTGCAGATCCTCGACGCCTACAGCGGGGTCGTCTCGGCCGCCTTTGATACCTATGAAAAGATCCGGATATCCAGCGACATCGAGCTGACCGACCAGGCACGGGCCGTCGTCATGGTCGGGCGGAGCCGCGAGATCCTCAGCCAGCAGGCCGCCCTGATATCCGGAGCCGTGATCGAGGGGGCCATGAGCCCCGCGGAACGTGCCAGGTTCAGCGAACTGGTCACCGGCCGCAGGCTCCTCTACTCCCTGGGCTTCGACCAGTTCGACGCCGAGTTCCGGGCCCTCTACACCCCGCTGCACGACTCCCCCGACTACTCCTCGTTCGAGGGGATCGAGAACGCCGTCGCCACGGCGGCGATCCCGGACCCCTCCTGGTCCGAGGTCGCCACCCGGCTCTCCGACGGCTTCGACAGCCGCGCCGGGGACGTCAACGAACGCATCAGCGAGCGGTCCATACCGCTCGCCAGGGACATCCTGGTTCAGATCGGCCTCGCCGGCGGACTCGGCCTGGTCACGGTCGGGCTGTCCGTCTTCGTCTCGGTACGGTTCGGCCGACGGCTGGGCGGCGAGCTCGTCGACCTCCAGCGGGCGGCCCTCGACCTGGCCGACAAGCGGCTGCCTGACGTGGTCCGGCGGCTCCGCCGAGGCGAGGAGGTCCGCTCCGAGGCGCCCGAGATCAATGTCGGCAGCACCACCGAGGTCGCCAGGGTCAGCAAGGCGTTCTCCTCCGTACAACGAACCGCCATCGAGGCCGCCATCGGCCAGGCCGAGATACGCAAGGGCGTCAACAAGGTCTTCGTGAGCCTGGCCAGGCGCAGCCAGTCCCTGCTGCACCGGCAGCTGGCCATGCTGGAGACCATGGAAGGGCGGGCCCGCGACCCGGAGACCCTTGAGGATCTGTTCGGCCTGGACCACCTGACCACCCGGATGCGCCGCCACTCCGAAGGCCTGATCATCCTGTCCGGTGCCGTCCCGGGACGGGGATGGCGGACACCGGTCACGATCTACGACGTGGTCCGCGCCGCGGTCGAGGAGATCGAGGACTACCCGCGCGTGACCATCGGCGTGCCGCACGGCCCATCCGTGATCGGCGCGGTCGTCACCGACGTGATCCACCTGGTCGCCGAGCTGGTCGAGAACGCCACCGTCTTCTCTCCACCGCACACCTCCGTACACGTCAACGGCGAGATGGTCGCCAGGGGCTACGCCATCGAGGTCGAGGACCGGGGGCTCGGCATCTCCCCCGAGGAGATGGCCCGGCTCAACGTGCGGCTGGCCGACCCGCCGGAGTTCGACCTGGCCGACAGTGACCGGCTCGGCCTGTTCGTCGTCGCGCAGCTCGCCATCCGGCACGGCATCCGCGTCTCCCTGCGCCCCTCCCCCTTCGGCGGCACCACGGCGATCGTGCTGCTCCCGAGCGAGCTGGTGGTCGAACCGCTCGATCCCCGGTTCACCTACTCGGTCGAGCTCGAAAGGCCTCCCCCTGGCAACGGCCTCCCCAAACGGGTACGCCAGACCGTACCCGCCGAGCGGGGCACCACCTCCGGCCCCGTCGCGGAGACCACCCCGGAGAGCAGGGGAGTCCGGGGAGCCGTCCCGAACGGCGTGCTCGCGTCGTTCCGCGACGAACGACAGCGCGCCGGGCAGGAGGACGGGCCCTGATGACCGAGCGCTGGCTCGACCAGGAGGCCGGTCCGATCGTCCGCCCCTACACGATGACCCGCGGCCGGACCAGGGCCGCAGGGGCCCATTTCGACCTGATGGCCGTGGTGGTGGCGGTCAGGGCCCCGCGCCGGGACCTGCCGCCCGAGCACACGTCGATCCTGAACGCCTGCCACGCGCCGATCCCCGTCGCCGAGCTGGCCGGGCAGACCGGCCTGGCCGTCGGAGTGCTCCGGGTGCTCCTCGGCGACCTGCGCGACAGCGGCCTGATCACCGTACGGCTCCCCGCGGCTCCCTCCACGGTGCCCCGCGAGAACCTGCTACGCGACCTCCTCGCCGGGCTCAAGGCTCTCTAAACCGCTGAGTCCGCTGAACCCGCTAAGCCCTCTGAGCCGCTGAACCCGCTGAGCCGCCCGCTGAACCCGCTGAACCCGCTGAGCCGCCCGCTGAACCCGCTGAACCCGCGCTCCGTCCGTTGACCGAGCCGTCACGGCTCCTCACCCCGTGGCCGGACGCGCTGCTCAGTCGGTGGCCAGGCGGGCGTGCCGTTCCACGTCATAGCGGATACCCTCGTGACTCAGCTTGGCCCGCTCGACCCCCTCGGGCAGGAATCCGGCCTTGGTGGCCACCGCGCAGGAGGCCTCGTTGCCGACCCGGTGCCCCAACTCCAGGCGGAACAGTCCACGTTCCCTGAACGCCCACTCGGCCATCTTCCTGGCGGCGGCCACGGCCACACCCCGTCCTCTGGCGCGCGGGATCGTCCAGTAGGACACCCAGCCGGTCTCGTGCGCGTCGATGTTACTCACGGCGACGTTCCCCACGACCTCACCGTTGGACACCACCGCGAACGCCCGCGCGTCATCGCGGAAACCCCAGACCCCCATCCACTCCAGCGCCGCCTGGGCTGTGTCAATGGGCCGGGCCGCCTGCTCGGCCATGTCCGGGGAGCTGAACGCGTCGAGCACGACCCACATGTCGTCGGGCCGCCATCCACGCAATTCCACTTCAATCATGCCGTGCAGAGTAGTGCGGCGACCATGCCGTGCGGAGTGGTGCGGCGACCGGCCCGCGAAACGCTCCGGCGCCGGATCCGGTACGTGCGGAAACCGCCCGCAGGGACGGGCCCGCGCTCGTCGCCGGAGAGGGGTCGGTATCCCGTTGACCTCGGTGGTTTAGTGACAACCCAGTAATCTCCAAGCGCCGACTGCGATAACCGGGGGACCGGGCCGGTCGAGGCCCGGCGACTTCGCCTCATGCGCGAGTCGTCTCACAGCATCGGGAGAACCCTCATGAGTACCGTCTTTTCCGCAGCGGAACATCTCGGCGGAGAGCTGGAAACCTTGCGAGACCAGGTCGCCGGCCCCGTCCTGTCCCCCGGCCAGGACGGCTACGGCGAGGAGATCGCCGCTTTCAACACCGCCGTCCGGCACCGCCCGGCCGTCGTCGTGGGCGCCACCCGCACCGATGACGTCATGGCAGCGGTCCGCTTCGCGCTCCTGCACTCCCTTCCCGTCGCCGTGCAGGCCACCGGGCACGGCGCGGTCCAGGCAGCCGACGGGGCACTGCTGATCAACACCTCCAGGATGCGCGAGGTCACCGTCGACTCCTCCAACCGCACCGCGCGGGTCAGTGCGGGCTGCCGCTGGGCGGACGTCATCGCGCGGACGGCACCGTACGGCTTGGCACCCCTGAGCGGCTCGTCTTCGGGCGTGGGGGCGGTGGGCTACACGCTGGGCGGTGGCATCGGCCCGATCTCGCGAACCTTCGGCTTCGCCGCCGACCACGTACGGGAGATCACCGTGGTGACCGCGGACGGCACGGTCCGGGTGACGGACCCGGACACCGAACCCGACCTGTTCTGGGGACTGCGCGGCGGCAAGGGCAGCTTCGGCGTGGTCACCTCCATGGTCATCGATCTGTTCCCCGTGTCGACCCTGTACGGGGGCGGCCTCTACTTCAGCGCCGAGGACACCCCCGCCGTCCTGCACGCCTACCGGACCTGGGTCGGCACGCTGCCGGAGGCCACGACCACCTCGGTGGCGATGCTGCGCCTGCCCCCGCTGCCCGAGCTCCCCTCGCAGCTGCGCGGCCGCTTCGTGACCCACCTGCGCTTCGTCCACCTCGGCGACGCCGGCGAGGCGGAGTCCCTCCTCGCCCCGATGCGGGCCGTCGCCGAACCGATCCTCGGCGAGATCGCGCAGATGCCGTTCAGCGCGATCGACTCCGTGCACCAGGACCCGGTGCACCCCATGCCGAGCTGGGATCGCGGCACCCTGCTGCGCGAGCTCGGTGCGGAGACCGTGGAGGCGCTCCTGGCGGCGGCCGGCCCGACGGCTGACGTGCCGCTGGCCGTCGTGGAGGTGCGCCAGCTGGGCGGGGCACTGGGCCGCGAGCCGCGCCGGCCGAACGCCGTGGGCGGGCGGGACGCCGCCTTCGGCGTGCTGGTGATCGGCGCTCCCGTTCCCGAACTGCTCGACACGGTCATTCCGGCCGTGGGCGGTGCCGTGCTCGGCGCCCTGGCCCCCTGGCAGACCGGCGGGACACAGCTCAACTTCCACGGGCCGATGCTCGCCCCCGGGGACCTGGCCCGCGCCTGGCCTGAGCCGACGCTGCGCAGGCTCGCCCTGCTCAAGGACCACTACGACCCGGCCCGGGTGTTCCGCTTCGGCCACGTCGTGCCCCGCGTCTGAACGTCCCGATTCACCGGCAGGTGAGGGGGCCTGCCGGTAACACCGGCAGGCGCTGGTCCAGCGCGGCCGGTGACTCCCAGTGGCTCCAGGTGGACCTGGAGCCTCGTCCGGCATCAGCACGGCGATGTCCTTCACCGAAGGTTTTCTCCCCTCGGGCTCACCGAACCCTCCCGACCTCGCCGACGCGTTGGCGACCGGGGGCACCGGAGAATCCTCTCCGGATTCGAAATCTCTGGATATCCGCACGAAGAAATCTTCCAGAAGCCGGAGATCCTGTCACTTTCTCCATACTCGGGGGTAGAAAGCAGGGGAACGCCACATCGGCCTTTCCACCCTGCCGTTTCTCCACGATCGGCACCAGAGCCGTCAAGCCAGAAGTGGTCAGCCGGTTCGACGGCGGCGCCGCATGGTGGCCGGCGTTCGCCTACCCGCGGGCGGCTGCCGCACGGGTGAGAAAGAGGGTCCGCTCGCGCTCGTTACGGGTGAGTTCGGCGGCCCGTTCGAACTCCTCCCGTGCCTCGTCGAGACGGCCCAGTCTCACGAGCAGATCACCCCGTACGGCGGGCAGTTGCGGATAGCCCTTCAGCGCTCGCTCCGTCACCAGCCCTTCCACGATCTCCAGGCCCCGCGCCGGACCGTACGCCCTGCTCACCGCGACCGCGCGGTTCAACTCCACGACGGGTGAGGGGGCGAGGTAGGCGAGTACCAGGTAGAGGGCGGCCATCCGTTCCCAGTCGGTGTCATCGGTGGAGCGCGCGCGGGCGTGGCAGGCGGCGATCGCGGCCTGAAGGCCGTAGGGGCCGAGCGTGCCGAGCCCCTCGGCGCGTTCGAGCGCCTCCAGTCCCCGGCGGACGAGCAGCCGATCCCACAGCCCCCGATCCTGGTCCGGCAGCAGGACGGGCTCGCCGTCCGGCCCCGTCCTGGCGCGGATGCGTGACGCCTGGATCTCCATCAGTGCGACGAGGCCGTGCGCCTCGGGCTCCTCCGGCATCAGGCCCACCAGGATCCGGCCCAGGCGCAGCGCCTCCTCGCAGAGTGAGGGCCGCATCCAGTCGTCACCGGCGGTCGCCGAGTAGCCCTCGTTGAAGATGAGATAGATGACCTCCAGCACCGATGCGAGGCGCTCGCCCAGCTCGGCCGGGGCGGGCATCTCGATGCGCACCCGCTTCTCGGCAAGGGTGCGCTTGGCCCGGAAGATCCTCTGCCCGACCGTCGGTTCCGGCACCAGGAAGGCGCGCGCGATCTCCTCGGTGGTCAGGCCGCCGAGCAGACGCAGGGTGAGCGCCAGACGTCCCTCGGTGGACAGCACCGGATGGCAGGCGGTGAAGAGCAGACGCAGCACGTCGTCGCCGATGTGGTCGTCAAGGGCGTCGTCCAGCTCGGCCTCGGCCGACTCCTGACGGATCTCCATGTCCCGGCCGACCTCTGCGAGCTTGTGCTCGTAGCGGGTCCTGCGACGGAGCATGTCGATCGCCCGGTGCTTGGCGGTCAGCATGAGCCAGCCTCCGGGATTATCCGGTACGCCAGATTTCGGCCACTGCTCCAGCGCGAGGACCAGGGCATCCTGCGCGAGTTCCTCGGCCAGGCCGACATCGTGCACCATCCGGGCAAGCCCCGCGATCACCCGTGCGGACTCGATCCGCCAGACCGCCTCGACCACCCGATGAGGATCACCAACCGCCATATCTCCCGATCCAACCACCCCGCCCGCACCCGCGACACCTCTCGATCCCGTCCGCCGAGCCCTGCCGGCCTCTTCAAGCCTGTGCCCACAGCGGGCTCGTTGTACATCGTCGCGACCTTTCCGAAGCACTACGGAGGGTCGGCCAGGGCGCAGTAGTAGTGACTGCCGTCCTTGGCCAGGTTCCGCACGTAGGCTCCCGCCGGGCGCCCGGTGAGCATGCGGTCCCACAGCAGCCGGAAGATCCCGGCCGGCATATCGGGGTGGCGCACGATGTTGTGCGATGCCCGGTGAGCTCCTCCAGGGAGAACCTGGAGGTCCGGACAGAGACCGAGTTCCCGCTGCGGATCAACCCGCGCCGGTCTGTCGTGGAGAAGAAGAGTTCCTCCGAACCGAGGACCTGCTCCGATCCGCTGGGAACAATCGACTCGCCAAACCCCGTCGTCCACCTCTCCGATCTTGGAAGACGATATCAACCGCACCCCACGGTCCCGAAGAAAGGTCACGGCCGTCCACGCGGGAAGCCGTGCGCTCCTTCTCGGGGGACACTCGACCTGACTCGCCGTTGGTGCCGAGGATCTCGCGAACGACTCCCGGCGTACACTTTCCCGCCCGTGCGCCCGTGTGCCCGACTATGGGCTGACGTGGGCCGCTACGTGTCGTACGTCCGGACGCGAAGGTGCCGGGAAACGCACGTGCCCCCCGGTCAGGGTTCCTGGCCGGGGGATCGCACACCGTGGTGGGATCAGGCGGGGGCGGCGAAGTCCTCGGGGCCGAAGACACGCAGCACGTCGGCCTCGCCCTCCCAGCCCTCCCAGTGATCCCGGTGGATCCTCAGGAAGCGGGAGGTCCACTCGACGGCCTCCTCCTTGGAGCGGACCTGGTAGAGCGCGTAGCTGATCAGCTCTTTCGCCTCGGCGAACGGGCCGTCGGTGACGCTCAGCCTGCCCCCGGTGAGCTCGACCCGCGCGCCCTCCGCGCTCGGGGCCAGTCCGGCGGTGTCGAGCAGGACCCCGGCCCCGGCGGCCTCACCTCCGAGCTTGGCGATGGCCTCCATCAACTCGGCGGGGGGCGGGGTGGTGGGCTGGTTGGTGACCCTAAGAACGATCATGTATCGCATTGGACATCTCCTTTGATCTTGTTTTCTTGACGGTGTGACGCGGGGAGCGGGCGCGCTCAGGCGTGCCGAGGGGCGGTGTGCCGGTACAGGTGCAGGGACAGGGTAGAGAGCCAGGCCCAGATGATCACGACCCCGGAGACGAAGGCCAGGTTGGCCCACGAGGCACCCGCGCCGGTCGCGATGGCGGCGAAGGCCGCGAGGAACAGCCCGCCGGTGAGCCGGGAGTAAAGCGCCCAGCCCGTGCGTCCCTCGGCGGCGAACCGGCGGCCGATGACGAAGCAGGCCACGATCACGCACAGGAAACCCACCGCGCCGCAGACGAAGTGGAGGGTCCCGGACAGGCTCACCGCCCCGGGTCCGTCCGGCGTCCCCACCGGGAAGCCCAATGCCGGATCCGCCCGGAAGATCCCCGCGCCGATCAGGCTCACCCCGTACATTCCGACGAGCCGGGGAGCCCAGGTCGCGCCGCGCCCGCCGGCCAGGGCCCGGCCCAGGCCGACCGCGCAGGCGACGACCATCAGCCCGGCGACGACGAAGTCGGTGATCTGGATCCAGCCGAGGTCGCCGTTGGCCAGCAGGCTCCACGCGTGGCGGAAGGGGTCGAAACCCTCCCGGGTCAGCGCCTGGGCCAGGGATACCCCGACATACAGCGGACCGGCGAGGATGCCGTAGCCCAGCAACGACCTGGTGACGCTGGTACGCGGGTCGCAGGTCACCGGGTGCGCGGTCCTCGTCATCTGCTGGGTCATGGCCGTTCTCCTCACGGGTCCCGGGCCGGATCTCGGGTTTCTCTCGGCCCTGTGACTACGCTTCGAACGAGGTCGCACCGATTCGACAACGCGGCCAAATCTTTTTCAAGATCTTTTAGAACCCTCGCGAGCACTGTCGTATCGGATCCATCTGCTCGGGCACGTTGCTGCCGGCCGAGGCCGGCCTCGACGACGATTACCCTCCTGAAAACGGTCAGGGGTGGGTGAGAGGGCAGTCAGGTCGCTCTGGGGGCACAGGGGTCTCCTTGCGGTGATCAGCACACGACCGACGTCACCGTGCACGGCGCAGGACACCTTAAAGGAGGCTCTCCTATCTCCTCGCCACACCCCTTTTATAGCTATATAGATGGTTTTAAACCTTTAGTGATATTATTGCGGGAACTGCTCCGACCCACGATCGACACCGAGGCTGCCGAGGGATCCTGGGCCAGGATGGCGGTGAGACCGCTGCCCTGAACATCAGGCCGACCGGGCAGGCCACGCCTGTGCCAGTCGGTGTGCAATGACCGTTCAGTCCGGAGGTCGTCAGCTTGGGCGCTTACGCCGACGAGGCGGCTTGGCGAGATCACGACAACGAGTCACCAGATCATCTATTTCCGGCAGGTTCGGGTCCGCACCACCGTCGTCACAACAGGCGGGCTTGGTGCGTTCACCCATCGGCGGCGCATCCAGCCCGCATACTTCCCACAGCGAGGTATAGACATCGCGCGTCCGGTTGCGCTCATCATGAGGTCCCAGCATCAGGACCCATGCATGACCCGGCTCTTTGAAGGCGACCACGACGCGCATGGCGCCTCTCAAATGCTTGACGCACAGCCGACTCACCGGGAGTTCCCCCGTGAGCCGATATCCAAGGGCCGCGCAACCCCGCGCTTCCAGATCACGGACAAAGGCGACGAATGACCTGAGATCCACCCCGCGCAAGGTCTCAGCGTGCTTCTCCGCGAGAACCGAGAGGTAGACCTCAGTCTTCACCGGCAGTCAGCTCCGAATTCTTGGAACTCCACTCTGCTCTGATCTCCCGCCACGGACGGCCCTCGCCCTGTTCCATCTGCCGAAGACCGTCGGTCAGCTGATCGTTCTCCAGAAGCTCCCGGTCCTGCAGGCGCTGCCAGACCGCCTCGACCAGATTCCGGGTGCGGCCGGCCCGGCGTAGATCCTGGACGAGGGTTGCCACGGTATACAGACGCTCGGCTTCAAGCATCAGGCGGGGTCTCCCCCTGACCGGGACGAGCAGCCCCTCCTTGGCCCACGAGCGAACCGTCTTCTCGTCAACACCGAGAATCTTCGACGCGATCGTCGCCCGCACCGGCTCGGCGTGAGCGAGCAGATCCTGGACGACCTCCCGGACCGTGTCACGGGTGCCGGTCTCATGAGTGCTGGCAGCCACCCCGTCCAGCCGTTGTGCCTGCTCGAACAAGACCAGCGCCGCCCGCTCCTCGATCTCTTTCCTACGAGGAGCCTGCGCCGTGCCACCCGTCTCGCGATCACCTTGCGGCGGGAGCGTCCGATGCTTTCGCTTCTTAGCCGCTCCCGTCGAAGACTTCCGGGGTCTGACATCAGCCATGAGGATGGTTCTCCTTCCCCTTTCATGCTACTCCCTGTTTCAGACCCAAAATCGGGAGTCAAGCTTTGATCTTTCGGCAAGACGGGTCACCTGGCTTGACGTTGGTGCCACCGATCCCGCAGTAGCCGTTGGGGTCGACAATCTCGGAGTTCGTCGAACGGGAGGCCGTGGACTCCATCCGGTGTCAGGTCAGGACGCCTCGCGATCGCGATATGGATCTATGTAGGGCTGTGTGGATTGCTGTACCGAGGAAAGGACCGGTTGCATAACCGGACCTGCTACGTAGTAGCGTCCCCTCGCCTGTCCCTGAGGAGCCAGCCACCCTAACCGACAAAGTTCTCGGATGTCCCTTATAGCCTGCTGGGTGCTCAACTCCGCGTCCTGCTGATAAACAGTACGCCGGACACGCGAACCCCAAAAAGCGGGCAGAAGCGCGAAAACGGTTCGTTCATCGAGTCCCGCAGCGGCCGTAGCGGCCGACAACTCCATCCACGCACGGCTCAGCAGATCGACACGGCGCTTCGCCTGCTGAGCCTGAATATGGTGAGCCCGCAGACAGAACTTGATCCATGGATGAGTGTCCCGTCCGGGACTCCACTCAGGGCCGCCCACCCCGCCCAAAACCTGATAGTAGGCGTAGGTGTTCTGCCCCCTGCCGAGCCATTCCTCGATCGAGGAGAACTCCGCGGGCATCAGTGCCTCTCGTGCGAACACCAGGGTGGACAGCGCTCGTGACATGCGGCCGTTGCCATCGGCCCAGGGGTGGATCTTCACCAGGTTCAGATGCGCCATCGAGGCACGGACATGCACTGGAGCATCGAGGTCTCCTTCGTTGAGCCACGCGACCAGTTCACCCATGAGAGCCGGGACCGACTCGGGATCCGGTCCGGTGTAGGCGGCCACGGCAGGATCATCAGGGCTGGTGACGTAGACCTGGCCTTGACGGAGTCGGCCGGGGCGCTTGTCCGGGTGATGTTCCTGGATCATGAAGTGGAGGCCGTTCAGCAGGCCCAGATCATAAGCGAACTCATCGCCGGCGTCGGACAGACCCTGAATGTAGGTCATGGCCCGCTGGTAGCCCTCCAGTTCCCTGCGAGTGCTCTCGCTGGACTCCAGAGGTTCCTCCCCAGCCATGAGTGCCTCGACATCATCAACGGAGGCCGCGTAACCCTCGATCGTGTTGGAACCGACGATGGCCCTGGCAGTGAGACTTCTACGCAACTGCTTGGTCCAGCGAGTCTGCGGCCGAACATGCATGCGCAGGTCGTACCGCATCCGCTCGATCTCTTCGAGTGCCCGGCGGTCGGCTTCGTCCAGCTTCGGCGTACGGTACAACATGACTTGATGACATCATCATTGTGTCATCAAGTCAACCTCCCCACTTTCTCCCGCCGGAGTACGGCGAGCAGGCCGGATACCGGACTTGCCCCGCCAAGGGCTGCGCCACTCGGACGGGTCACCTAGCTTGACGTTGGTGCCAACAACGCTGTGGTAACCCACGAGGTGCCGACGGCGTGACGATGGGTTTCCTGTCGGCGCCTCAAGTCAGGCTGCGAGAGTCGGTCGGCCTCGACTTCACCTGGGTCTCCAGGGAGAAACAGCCGATGCCGCCGGTCGCCGAACCCGATCAGATGATCTCCTCCTGCATCGTCACCGCCCGCCATGCCGCCAGGAGCAGTCGGTGCCACCGAGGCCGCGGTATCCGCAAAACACCTGCAAACGGGTCGCCAAACGCGTAACTGATAGGTTACGCTTCATGGGTGGACAAGGTGGCGGGCGCGATCGCGGACCCCGTGCGGCGGGAGATCCTGCTGATGCTGCGGAACGAACGCCTCACCGCAGGAGAGATCGCCGGATGCTTCGCGATCAGCAGGCCTGCCGTGAGCCGGCATCTTCGCGTCCTCCGAGAGAGCGGGCTGATTCACGACGAACTTGTCGGTCGACAGCGGTTCTACGTGCTTGACGCCGAGCAACTGGGTGAGCTCGCCAAATGGCTTGCCCTGTTCATCCGCCCCTCCGGTTGGGAACGTCGCCTCGACGCACTCGAGACAGAGGTCTATCGAACCCGCCGTGAGCGCCGGAAGCGCGACACGGCAGACCCGGAAAAGAGGAACACCGCATGAGCCCCACACCTACTGGCCGGCTGTTTCGCACCGACACCGGAAGCGATCTGGTCCTCAGTCGTACGTTCCGCGCACCCGCCGAGGATGTGTGGGCCAGTATCACCGAATCCGACCGGACGGCCCTCTGGTTCGGGCCGTGGGAGGGTGAGGCCGCCTCCGGCCGGACGGTCAAGGTGCAGATGGTGTTCGAAGAGCAGATGCCGTGGTGCGAAATGCGAATCGACGCATGCGATCCACCGCGGCGGCTGGCCCTGTCGATGACCGATGAGTCCGGGGCCTGGCGGTTGGAGCTATCGCTGTTAGAAACGGATGGTTCGACGGAATTGCGGCTCGTGCAGCACCTTGTCAGCGAAGACGGTATCGGAGAGATCGGTCCCGGCTGGGAGTACTACCTGGACATGCTCGTGGCTGCGCGCGAAGGCTCCCCCAAGCCCGACTTCACCGACTATTACCCCCTGATGAAAGGCTACTTCGACGAGTTGTCCACAAGCTGACATTCGACAGTGCCCGACCGGCCCGAGCGCGCCGTCGAAGACCTGGACCGGCGCGCCTACCCGCGCTGGGGCGACGGATCGACACAAGGATGACGACGAAACCACACAGACGGCACGACTCGTACTCAGGAATCGGGCACGAGCCGTACAGGCGAAACCTGGAGGGTCATTCCTCCGTCGGGACAAGGCCCGTCTGGCAGGCGGCCCACTCGGACGGGTCACCCAGCTTGACGTTGGTGCCGCCGATGCCGCAGTAACCGCCGGGGTTCTTGTAGAGATACTGCTGGTGATACCGCTCCGCGTGGAAGTAGTCGCCGGCGGGAGCGATCTCGGTGGTGATGGCGCCGTAGCCGGAGTCGGTGAGGACCTTCTGGTAGGCGTCACGCGAGGCCAGGGCTGCCTTCTCCTGCTCGGGTGAGTGGAGGTAGATCGCCGAGCGGTACTGCGTGCCGACGTCGTTGCCCTGGCGCATGCCCTGGGTGGGGTTGTGCGACTCCCAGAAGACGCGCAGCAGTTCCTCGTAGGACACCCGTGCCGGGTCGAAGACGACGCGGACGAGCTCGGTGTGACCGGTCTGGCCGGTGCAGACCTCCTCGTAGGTCGGGTTCTGGGTGTAGCCGCCCCCGTAGCCGACCGAGGTGGAGACCACACCCGGGGTCTGCCAGAAAATGCGCTCGGCGCCCCAGAAACAGCCGAGGCCGAAGTCCGCGATCTCGCTCCCCTCGGGGTACGGCGGAGCCGGCGGGGCGTCGAGAACCTCATGACGCCCGGGCACCGCCATCCTCGTGGCACGACCCGGGAGCGCGTTCTCCGGGGACACCATGGAAGTCTTGTCCTTGCCGAACAACCAGCCCATTGCGAACCTCCTCCTGACACGTTCTCACCAGAAGGCAACAGTGGGCGCCCCTCCCGTGTTCCCGCAAGAGTTTCTTAACTGATCGAAAAGTACAGCTAAATTGTGTTAAATTCAGTAAGGAGTAAAGATAGGGGTCATGCCTGAAACACGCCGTGGAGTTCTGTACGGCATCGCCGCCTACTCCATGTGGGGCCTGTTCCCGCTCTACTGGCCGCTCCTGAAGCCCTCCGGCGCCCTGGAGATCCTGGCCCACCGCATCGCCTGGTCCCTGGTCGCCGTCGTCGCCATCCTGGCGGTGCGGCGCCACTGGTCCTGGTTCTGCGAGCTCCTGCGCACCCCGAGAAAGATCGGCCTTCTCGTCCTGGCCGCGGTGCTCGTCACGCTCAACTGGGGCGTCTACATCTACGCCGTCAACACCGGGCACGTGGTCGAGAGCTCGTTCGGCTACTTCATCACCCCCCTGATCAGCGTGCTCTTCGGCGTCCTGCTGCTGAAGGAGCGGCTGCGGCCGTGGCAGTGGGCCGCGGTGGGGCTGGGGGCGGCGGCCGTGGTCGTGCTGGCCGTCGACTACGGGCGTCCGCCGTGGATCGCGCTGGCGCTGGCCGCCAGTTTCGGCACCTACGGGCTGATCAAGAAGACCGCCGGGGTGGGTGCGGCGGAGAGCATGACGGTCGAGACGCTGGTACTGCTGCTGCCCGCGCTGGCCTACCTGGCCTACCTGGGGCAGCAGGGGGCGAGCACGTTCGGGAACTGGGGTGCGGGACACACGCTCCTGCTGGCCGGAGCCGGCGTGGTCACCGCCGTTCCGATGCTCTGCTTCACCGCCGCCGCGATCCGGGTGCCGCTCACCACGATCGGCCTGCTGCAGTACATCGCCCCGATCCTGCAGTTCCTGTGCGGGGTGGTCGTCCTGCACGAGGTCATGCCGCCCAGCCGCTGGGTGGGATTCGCCATCATCTGGCTGGCGCTGTCGGTCTTCACCTGGGACAGCCTCAGGACGGCCACTCAGGCCCGCCGCACGACGCCCGAACCCTTGGCCGCACAGAACGCCACATAAACCCTGTTCAAGGACTCAAGAGCCGCGTACGGCGAGGACCAGGGGTGTGAAGAGCGGGTCGATGCCCGCCTGCTCCAGCGCGGCGGCCAGGGAGCGTTCATAGGTGGGCGTGGCGTCGGTCAGGCGGGCGCGCCCCTCTTCGGTGATCACCGAGTAGACGCCGCGACGGTCATCCGAGCAGAGGTCGCGCCGGGTCATCCCGGCCTCTTCGAGGCGGGCGACGAGGCGGGTCACCGAGCTCTGGTTGAGACCCACCGCCTCGGCGAGCTCCTGCATGCGCATGCAGCCGTCGGAAGCGGCGGCAAGCCGGATCAGCGCGCGGTACTCCGACAGCCCCAGGCCGTGACCGCGCTGGAGTGCCTTGGCCAACTCCGCCTCCACGCGTGCGTGCAAGAGGGCGAAATGGTCCCATGACATGGTGATTCCTCCTGGAGTGTGCTGTCCGGGAGGAGTCTACGTGCACATACAATATTTGCTTTGCCATGCAAGCAACGTCGCGAAACAACCACGGAAAACCTGGATCTGCGTTGCCGCCGAGCCGGACCGGGTCCTGTCCTGGACCGGTGGTCAGCCGGAGCGCTCGACGACGTAGTCGCAGAGTGCCAGGTAGGCGGCGCGAGCCGGGATGTCGGGAAGGCCCGCGAGATCCTCGCGAGCACGGTCGGCCCAGTCGAGCAGCTCGGCGCGGGCATGTCCCATGGCGGTGTCGGCGCGGAGCAGACGCAGGGCCTCCTCGATGTCCTTCTCCGCCACCGGACCGGCCAGCAACTCACGCAGCCGGGCACTCTCGGGGTTGTCCGCCGCCAGGACGTAGAGCACGGGCAGGGTCCGGATGCCCTCGCGCAGGTCGGTGCCAGGCGTCTTGCCCGACTCGGCCGTCTCCGCGGCGACGTCCAGCAGGTCGTCACCGAGCTGCCAGGCGACCCCGATGGCCTCGCAGGCCCGGGTCAGTCGCTCGACCACTTCGGGCGTGGCACCGCTGAGCATGGCGCCGAACCGGCCGGAGGTGGCGATCAACGAGCCGGTCTTGTCGGCCAGCACCCCGATGTAGTGGGCCACCGGGTCCTCACCGGAGCGGGGGCCGATGGTCTCCCGGATCTGGCCGCGGACCAGGCGGGAGAACGTCTGCGCCTGGATCCTGATGACGTCGGAGCCAAGGTCGGCGAGGATCTCCGAGGCCTGGGCGAACAGGTAGTCGCCGGTCAGGATGGCCACGGTGTTGTCCCAGCGGGCGTTGGCCGACGGGGAGCCCCGGCGGACCGGGGCCTCGTCCATCACGTCGTCGTGGTAGAGCGTCGCCAGGTGGGTCAGCTCGATCACCACGGCCCCGGGCACCACTCCCGCCGCCGCGGGTGAGCCGAACTGGGCGGCGAGCAGGACCAGCATGGCCCGGAACCTCTTGCCGCCCGCCTCGATGAGGTGCTTGGACGCCTCCGTGACGAAGGCGTCCTCACTCTCCACCGAGGATCGCAGCAGTTTCTCGACCTCGGCCAGGCCGGTAGCGAGGTCCTGCGCCAACCGTTCGTCGGCAAACGGAAGATCAACAACCGGTGGCGCAGCCATGAACCGTTACTCCTCTAGCGTATGAACAGCGCGGACGCAGCCTGATCCGCGAGATCGAGCACCGGCTGCGGGAAAATCCCCAGCACTACCGTAGCCGCTGCGGCGAGAGCGACCACAGCCGAGGTGCCCACCGTGGGCGTCGCGATGGACGGCCCGTCGACGACAGGCTCGTTGAAGAACATCAGCACGATCACCCGGACGTAGAAGAACGCGGCGATCGCCGAGCTGACCACACCCACGATGACCAGCGGCAGAGCGTCTCCGGCGACCGCCGCCGAGAAGACGGCGTACTTGCCGAAGAAGCCGCTCGTGAGCGGGATGCCGGCGAATGCCAGCAAAAAGAAGGCGAAAACACCCGCGAGAACGGGAGCACGCTTGCCCAGACCGGCCCAGCGGGACAGGTGCCCGGCCTCGCCGCCCGCGTCACGGACCATGGTGACGACCGCGAAGGCGCCGACCGTGGTGAAGCCGTACGCGGCCAGGTAGAACAGGATGGCCGACAGGGCGAGCTTGTTCTGCTCGGCGGCGCCGATCGCGACGACGCCGGTGAGCAGGAAGCCCGCGTGCGCGATCGAGGAGTAGGCGAGCATGCGCTTGATCTCGGTCTGGGTGATGGCCAGGATCGCACCGACGATCATCGTCAGGATCGCGATGCCCCACATGACCGGCTTCCAGTCCCACTCCAGGCCGCCCAGGGCGACCCAGAAAACCCTCAGCACGGCGCCGAAGGCCGCCACGAGCACCGTGGAGGCCATCAGAGCGGTGACCGCGGTGGGCGCTCCCTGGTAGACGTCGGGCTTCCACGCCTGGAACGGCGCGGCTCCGATCTTGAAGAGCAGGCCGACGCCGAGCAGCGCCAGGCCGACCAGCAGCAGCGTCTCCTGGCCGCTGACCACGCTGAGCGCGGCGCTGATGGCCTTCAGGTCCACCGACCCGGCGTAGCCGTAGACCAGGGCCGTGCCGTACAGGAAGAAGGCCGAGGAGAACGCGCCGAGCAGGAAGTACTTGACCGAGGCCTCCTGCGAGAGCAGGCGGCGGTGGCGGGCCAGGCCGCAGAGCAGGTACAGCGGCAGGGACATGACCTCAAGGCCGACGAACATGGCCAGCAGGTCATTGGCGGAGGCGAAGAGCAGCATGCCGCCGACCGAGAACAGCAGCAGCGGGTAGACCTCGGTCTGGGCGTATCCGCTGAGGATCGCCTCCTCCTCGTCCGGGCTTCCCGGTACCGCCGCCGCCTGCGCGACGAACTGGTCCTCGTCGTTGATCAGAAGCGTGCTGACCAGCGCCAGGACGAGGATGATGCCCCAGATGAACAGGGAGGGCCCGTCCACCGCGACCGAGCCCATGGCCGCCGGGGCATCCGGCAGGCCGGTGACGCCGTTGAGGACGGTCATGACGAACGCGCCGAGCAGGGCGAGCAGCGTGAGCGGCATCTGGATCGACTTGCGCAGGTAGCGGGGCGCGAACGCCTCGGCCAGCACCCCGAGGACAGCCGCACCGAACACCAGCAGCATCGGCGCGAGCAGCGCGTACTCGATTGTCGGGGCTTGGATGGTGCCGTTCACTGGCCGGCCCCCTTCTTCTCTGCCACGGCGGGCGTGAACGGTTCGATGTGGACGCTGGAGATCGTCTTGTCGACCGCGGGATTGATCACGTCAAGCACCGGCTTGGGGAAGAAGCCCAAGGCGATGATCACCGCGACCAGCGGGCCCATCACCCAGATCTCACGCCGGTTGAGGTCGGGCATGACGTAGGCCGACTCCTTCGAGGGGCCGGTCATGGTGCGCTGGTACATCCACAGGACGTAGACGGCCGCCAGGACGACACCGCTCGTCGCGATGATCGCCGCGACCGGATAGCGCTCGAAGGTGCCGATCAGGACCATGAACTCGCTGACGAACGTGGACAGTCCCGGTAGGGAGAGCCCGGACAGGCCGGCGATCAGGAAGGTGCCGGCGAGCAGCGGGGCGACCTTCTGCACGCCTCCGTAGTCGGCGATCTGGCTGGAACCCCGGCGGTAGATCAGGAATCCGGCGACCAGGAAGAGCGCGCCGGTCGAGAAGCCGTGGTTGACCATGTAGAGGGTGGCGCCCGCCCCCGCGTCCTTGGTCATCGCGAAGACGCCCAGCGCGATGAAGCCGAAGTGCGAGATCGAGGTGTAGGCGATCAGGCGCTTCATGTCGGTCTGGCCGATCGCCACGATCGCGCCGTAGACGATGCCCACCACCGCCAGCACGATCACCAGCGGGGTGAAGAACTTCGACGCGTCCGGGAAGAGCTCCAGGCAGAAGCGGAGCATCCCGTACGTGCCGACCTTGTCCAGCACGCCCACCAGCAGCACCGCGGCACCGGCCGGAGCCTGCGCGGCGGCGTCGGGCAGCCAGGTGTGGAACGGCCAGAGCGGCGCCTTGACCGCGAACGCGATGAAGAAGCCCGCGAAGAGCCACTTCTGCGTGGTCGGGTCCTGGATGACGCCGATCAGCTCGGGGAACATGAACGTGCCCTTGTCGGCGATCACGTAGAGCGCGATCACCGCGACCAGCATGAGCAGGCCGCCGAAGAGCGAGTACAGCAGGAACTTCACGGCCGCGTAGGACCGCTGAACTCCGCCGTACGACCCGATCATGAAGTACATCGGGATGAGCATGGCTTCGAAGAAGACGTAGAAGAGGAAGACGTCGGTCGCCGCGAAGACGCCGATCATCATCGCTTCCAGCACCAGCAGCAGCGCGAAGTAGGTCTTCACCGAGCGCTTGGGCGTGGCCGCGGCCCCGGTTCCGTCGGCGTCGTGCCAGGAGGCGAGGATCACGATCGGCACGAGCACCGCCGACAGCGCGATCAGCACCAGGGCGATGCCGTCCACGCCGACGCCGTAGTGGACGCCGAACCTCGGGATCCACTCGTAGACCTCGGCGAACTGGAAGCGCGTCTCGGAGACCGGTTCGAACAGGTACGCGAGGGCGCCGGTGAGCGCCAGCACGACCAGCGAGACCACCAGGGCCAGCTGCTTGGCGAGCTTGTCACTCTTGACAAGGGAGACACCCACCGCGCCCAGAACGGGCACGGCAATCAGGGTCGAGAGCCAGGGCATCACATGTTCCCTACGTAGAGCAGCGCGCCAACGACCACGGCGGCACCGAAGAGGATGGACAACGCGTAGGACCGCACGTAGCCGGTCTGGATGCGGCGCAGCCGCCCGGAGGTCCCGCCGATCCCCGCCGCCAGGCCGTTGACCAGGCCGTCGATGCCGCGGTTGTCGAAGAACACCGCGAACCGGGCCAGCCACTGGCCGGGGCGCATGAACAGCGCCTCGTTCAGGGCGTCGCCGTACAGGTCACGGCGGGCGAACGTGGTGAGGAACGAGCCGCGCGGGGCGACCCGGGGCACCTCGGCGGCACCGTAGCGGAACCAGGCGTAGACGACGCCGACGGCGACCAGCGCGAGCGTGGTCAGGCCGGGGACGCTGAAGGGGTGGAACCCGGGGAGATGCTCGGGCAGACCGACCGCCGGGGCGAGGAAGCGCATGAGCCGGTTGTCCAGGATCAGGAAGGCGCCCAGGAAGACCGAGCCGATCGACAGCAGGATCAGCGGCACGGTCATCACGGAGGGCGACTCGTGCGGGTGCGCGTCGTCGGCCCAGCGCCGCTTGCCGAAGAAGGTCATGAAGACCATCCGCGACATGTAGAAGCCGGTGATGCCCGCGCCGACGACCGCGAGCCAGCCGAGGATCTGGTTGTGCTCCATGGCCGTCTCGATGATGCCGTCCTTGGTGAAGTAGCCGGACAGCAGCGGGAAGCCGATGATCGCGAGGTAGCCGATCATGAAGGTGGCCGCGGTGACCTTCATCACCGAGAACAGGCCACCGTACTTACGCATGTCGACCTCGTCGTTCATGGCGTGCATGACCGAGCCCGCCCCGAGGAACATGTTGGCCTTGAAGAAGCCGTGCGCGATCAGGTGCGCGATGGCGAAGGCGTAGCCCACCGGGCCGAGGCCCGCGCCGAGCATCATGTAGCCGATCTGCGACATGGTCGAACCGGCGAGGCCCTTCTTGATGTCGTCCTTGGCGCAACCGATGATCGCACCGGCGAGCAGCGTGGCCACACCGACGATCGTCACCACGAGCTGCGCGGTCGGGGCGGCCTCGAAGAACGCGCCGGAGCGGACGACCAGGTAGACGCCCGCGGTGACCATGGTCGCGGCGTGGATGAGTGCCGAGACCGGGGTCGGGCCCTCCATCGCGTCCAGCAGCCACGACTGCAGCGGCAGCTGGGCCGACTTGCCGCAGGCGCCGAGGAGCAGCAGCAGGCCGACCGCGGTGATCGTGCCCTGGGAGGCGGCGCCGGAGGAGATCGCCCCGCCGACGACACCCCCGGTGAGCTCGTTGAAGGCGACCGAGCCGAACGTCGTCCAGATCGTGAAGATCGCGATCAGCAGGCCGAAGTCGCCGACGCGGTTGACGATGAACGCCTTCTTGGCCGCGGCCGCCGCCGTGGGCTTGAACTGCCAGAAGCCGATCAGCAGGTACGAGGCGAGGCCCACACCCTCCCAGCCGACGAACAGGACGACGTAGTTGTCGGCCAGCACCAGCAGGAGCATCGCGGCGACGAACAGGTTCAGGTACGCGAAGAACCGGCGCCGACCCGGGTCGTGCGACATGTAGCCGATCGAGTAGATGTGGATCAGCGATCCCACACCGGTGATCAGCAGGGCGAAGCCGATCGACAGCGGGTCGATCAGCAGCCCCATGTCGGCGAGGCCGGGAATGAACTCGTAGAGCCTGACACCCTGGCGGCGCTGGGCCTCGGGCAGACCGAGCAGCTGGACGAAGGCGGCGACCGCCACCGCGAACGCGCCCAGGGACATCGCGACACCGAGGAGGTGACCCCAGCGGTCGGTGCGGCGCCCGAACAGCAGCAGGATCGCGGCACCGAGCAGCGGGAGCGCGACCATGAGCCAGGAGACTCCGATCACACCCCCGGAATGCTGGATGATCTCAGCGGGTTCCACGGCCACCTCTTAGTACTTCAGCAGGTTCGCGTCGTCCACCGACGCGGACCTGCGGGTTCGGAAGATCATCACGATGATGGCGAGGCCGATGACGACCTCGGCCGCGGCCACCACCATCACGAAGAACGCGATGATCTGGCCGTCCAGGTTGCCCTGCTGCCTGGCGAAGGCGACGAACGCGAGGTTGCAGGCGTTGAGCATGAGCTCCACGCACATGAACACCACGATCGCGTTGCGCCGTACCAGCACGCCGATGGCGCCGATCGCGAAAAGCAGCGCGGAGAGCACCAGGTAGTGAGTGGTCACTTGCCGTCCTCCTGCTGGGGCGCCGCGTCCTCCACCTGGACGGGCTTGTCGCCTGAGTCGGAATCGCGGTCTTGCTCCGCGTCCTTCTCCAGGACCTGCTTGATGAGCGCCGCCTTCACCGGGTCGGTCGGCGCGAAGCCGCCCTCCATCTCGTGCCTGGCGAGCACCCGGTTGATGGACTTGTCGGAGACCGTGCCGTCGGGCAGCAGGGCCGGCATGTCGATCGCGTTGTGCAGCGCGTAGGTGCCGGGTCCCGGCAGCGGCGAGGGCTGCGGACCGCTGAACCGGGCGCGGGCCAGGTCACGCTGGGTGGCCTTGGGCCGGATGCGCTCGCGGTGCGCCAGCACCATCGCGCCGAGCGCGGCGGTGATCAGCAGCGCCGAGGTGACCTCGAAGGCGAAGACGTACCGCGTGAAGATCAGCTGTGCCAGGGAGGGCACGTTGCCGCCCGCGGCCTTCGTGGCCTCGGCCAGGCCGGCGGGCGCGGCGAAGGTGGCGTTGCCGACCCCCAGGGCGAGCAGGAAGGCGAAGCCCAGGCCCGCGATCGCCGCCCAGATGCGCTGCCCCTTGATCGTCTCGACCAGCGAGTCGGCGGAGTCGACGCCGACGAGCATCAGGACGAACAGGAAGAGCATCATGACCGCGCCGGTGTAGACGATGATCTGCACCGCGGCGAGGAAGGGGGCGTCCTGCACCGCGTAGAGCACGGCCAGCGACAGCATGACGACGCCCAGCATCAGGGCCGAGTAGACCGCCTTGCGGCTGAAGACGAGCCCGAGTGCGGCCGATACCGAGACGACCGCCAGGATCCAGAACGTGATGGTCTCACCCATTGTTGCGTCCCAGCCGGTAGTAGTCCTCTTCGGTCTCGCCAAGGCGCATGGGGTGCGGCGGGATCTCCATGCCGGGACCGAGCGGTGCGAGCAGCATCTCCTTGGTGTAGATCAGGCTCTCACGGCTGGTGTCGGCGAGATCGTACTCATTGGTCATCGTCAGCGCCCGTGTCGGGCAGGCTTCGATGCACAGGCCGCACAGGATGCACCGCAGATAGTTGATCTGGTAGGTGCGCCCGTAGCGCTCACCGGGTGAGAACCGTGCCTCGTCGGTGTTGTCGGCACCCTCGACGAAGATCGCGTCGGCCGGGCAGGCCCAGGCGCACAGCTCACAGCCGACGCACTTCTCCAGACCGTCGGGCCAGCGGTTGAGCTGGTGCCGGCCGTGGAAGCGCGGAGCCGTGGGCCGCTTCTCCTCGGGGTAGTTGACCGTCTCGACCTTCTTGAACATCGTGTGGAAGGTCACGCCGAATCCCTTGATGGGATTCAGCCAATCAGTTGCTCCCACTGGGAACCTCCTTGCGCTCTACCCCGTGGTAGTGCGGCAGGTCGAGCGGCGGCACAGGGAAACCACCCGCGGTCGGCTCGGCTTGGAGTTGCTCGAACTCGGCTTCGACCAAGGCGGCCTTGGCCTCCTTGCGCTTCTGCAGCACGCTGTCGAAGCGCCACCAGATCCCGAGGCAGCCGATCATCACGAGTGCGGCCAGGATGAGCACGAACGACCGGTTGACATTGTCGATCTGCAGGGCCCTGACGGTGGCCACGAGCATGATCCACGCCAGGTTGATCGGGATGAGGACCTTCCAGCCGAGGGCCATGAGCTGGTCGTACCTGACGCGCGGCAGCGAGGCGCGGCACCAGACGAAGAAGGCGAAGACCAGCACCATCTTGGCGAAGAACCAGAGCAGCGGCCACCAGCCGGTGTTCGCCCCGTCCCACATGGAGATCGGCCACGGGGCCCGCCAGCCGCCCATGAACAGGGTGATGGACACCGCGGAGACCACGAAGACGTTGACGTACTCCGCGAGCATGATGACCGCGAACTTCAGCGAGTTGGAGTACTCGGTCTGGAAGCCGCCGACCAGCTCGCCCTCACCCTCGGGCAGGTCGAAGGGGACCCGGTTGGTCTCGCCCAGCATCGTGATGATGTAGATCAGGAAGGACGGGATCAGCAGGATCATGTACCAGGAGGGCATCGGGATCTCCAGGCCGCCCAGCCTGAACACCCCGCCCGAGGCCTGCGCCGCGACGATCTCCGAGGTGGACAGCGTCCCGGCGAACAGGAACACGCCCACGAACGACAGGCCCATCGCGATCTCGTACGAGACCACCTGGGCGCTGGCCCGCAGGCCGCCGAGGATCGAGTACGGGGAGCGCGAGCCCCAGCCGGCCAGCACGATGCCGTACACGCCGATCGAGGCCATCGCCAGCACCAGCAGCACCGCGACCGGGAGGTCGGTGAGCTGCAACGGCGTCTGGACGCCGAACATCGAGACCATCGGGCCCATCGGGATGACGGAGAAGGCCAGGAAGGCCGGGACCGCCAGGACGACCGGGGCGATGAAGTAGATCACCTTGTCGACGGTCCGGGGCATCAGGTCTTCCTTGAGCCCCATCTTCAGGCCGTCGGCCACCGACTGGAGCAGCCCGAACTTGCCCGCCCTGTTGGGGCCGTACCGGTTCTGCATGCGGGAGATGAGCTTGCGCTCGAACCACACGCCGAACAGCACGCCCAGCATCAGGACGATGAAGATGACGACGGCCTTGATGATGCTGATCCAGAGCGGGTCCTTGCCGAAGTCGGCGAGGGTCGGATCGGCCGCTAGAAGAGTCCGGGCATTCATTACCGCTCCTCGTTAGCTTCGCCGGCGGCGCTTGCCTCGCCGGCCGTAGTGCCCACCGCGCCGACCCTGACCACGTCACCGGCGACGGCGTGCAGGTCACGGGTGACCGAGCGGCCGTCGGAGTTGGCCGGCAGCCACACCACCCGGTCGGGCAGGTCCGCGATCCGCACGGGCAGGCTCAACGAGCCGTGCTCGGTGCCGACGACCACCTCGCCGCCCTCGGTGAGGCCGCACTCGGCGGCGGTGGCCTCGGACACCAGCGCCACGCCGGGACGGGCGGTGCCCGCCAGGTACGGCTCGCCGGCCTGCAGGCGGCCGTCGTCGAGCAGCAGGTGCCAGCTGGCCAGGACCGCCTCCCCCGCCTGCGGCCTGGCGGCCTCCTGACCGCTCACCCTGGGAGCGGGGGCCCTGGGGCCGCGCCACGCGCCGATCGCACCGATCTCGCGGCGGGCCGCGGCGGGGTCGGGCAGGCCGAGGTGCACGTCCATGGCGTCGGCGATCGCCGAGACGACCCGCAGGTCACTCATGATCCCCGGAACCCCGAGTGCCTCCTCGAAGGAGCGCCCGCGCCCCTCCCAGTCGACGAAGGTGCCCGACTTCTCGGCCACCACGGCGACGGGGAGCACCACGTCGGCGCGGTCGGTGACCGCGCTGGCGCGCTGCTCCAGGCTCACGATGAACGGGGTGTTCTCCAGGGCCAGCAGGGCCGCCTGCGGCGCGGCCAGGTCGTAGGGGTCGACACCCGCGACGACGAGGGCGTCGAGTTGCCCGTCGAGCGCCGCCGCCAGCATGGCGGTGGTGTCGCGGCCCTCGCCCTCGGGCAGCGAGGTGACGTCCCAGGCCCTGGCCACCTCGGCGCGGGCGGTCTCGTCGTCGACCGGGCGGCCGATCGGCAGCAGGTTCGGCAGCGCCCCGGCCTCGATGGCTCCGCGCTCACCGGCGCGGCGCGGGATCCAGGCCAGCCCGGCACCGCTGGACTCGGCGAGCCGCAGCAGTGCCGACAGCGCACCGGGCACGGTGGCGAGGCGCTCACCGGCCAGGATGATCGCTCCCGGCTGCCTGATCGCCTCGGCGGCCATCACGTCGACGGCGGCCAGGTCGTCCAGGACGGCGGTCTCGGTGCCCGGCACCGCCGGGATCAGCGTGCCGCCCATCTTGGCCAGCCCGGGGCCGGCGAACGGCGCGACGGAGAAGACCTTCAGCCCCTTCTTCCGCCATGCCTTGCGCAGGCGCAGGAAGACGATCGGCGACTCCTCGTCGGGCTCGAAGCCCGCCAGCAGCACCGCCGGAGCCTTCTCCAGATCGGCGTAGCGCACCTCGATGCCCTTGCCGGCGACGGCGTGCGCCAGGAAGCGCGCCTCCTCCTCGGAGTGCGGCCTGGCGCGGAAGTCGATGTCGTTCGTCCCGAGCGCGAGCCGGGCGAACTTCGAGTACGCGTACGCCTCCTCGACGGTGACGCGACCGCCGACGAGCACGCCCGCGCGCCCGCGCGCCGCGGACAGCCCCTTGGCGGCGGCGGCGAACGCCTCGGGCCAGGAGGCCGGGACCAGGCGACCCTCCTCGTCACGGACGAGGGGGGTCTTCAGCCGGTCGGGCTGGGTCGCGTAGGTGAAGGCCCAGCGACCCTTGTCGCAGTTCCACTCCTCGTTGACCTCGGGGTCGTCCCCGGCCAGGCGGCGGGTGACCTTGCCTCGCCGGTGGTCGGTGCGCAGGGAGCAGCCGCCGGCGCAGTGCTCACAGGCACTGGGCGTGGAGACCAGGTCGAACGGGCGGGCCTGGAAACGGTAGGCGGCACCGGTCAGCGCGCCGACCGGGCAGATCTGCACCGTGTTGCCGGAGAAGTAGGACTCGAACGGACGTCCGTCCGCGGCTCCGACCTGCTCCTTGGCCCCGCGCTCGAAGAAGTCGATGAGCGGGTCGCCGGCGATCTCGTCGGAGAAGCGGATGCAGCGCGCGCACTGGACGCAGCGCTCGCGGTCGAGCAGCACCTCCGAGGAGAGCGCGACCGGCTTGTCGAAGGTCCGCTTCTTCTCCACGAAGCGGCTCTCGCCCTGGCCGTTGGACATGGCCTGGTTCTGCAGCGGGCACTCGCCGCCCTTGTCGCAGACCGGGCAGTCCAGCGGGTGGTTCAGCAGCAGCAGCTCCATGACACCGCGCTGCGCCTTCTCCGCGACCGGCGAGGTGAGCTGGGTCTGGACGACCATGCCCTCGGCGACCTCGATCGCGCAGGAGGGCTGCGGCTTGGGGAACCCCCGGCCGTTGCCGGCGTCGGGGATGTCCACCAGGCACTGGCGGCAGTTGGCGGCCGGCTCCAGCAGCGGATGGTCGCAGAACCGGGGGATCTGGATGCCGAGCAGCTCGGCCGCCCGGATGATCAGCGTGCCCTTCGGGACGCTCACCTGGAAGCCGTCGATGGTGACGGTGACCAGGTTCACCGGCGCCTGCGCCGGAGTGGTGGCTTCGACGGTCATGGCGTCTCCTCCGTCGGCCTGGCGACCGAGACGGTGCTGTGCTTGCCGGTTGCCTTCCCGCGCGCGTTCACTTCGCCCCCCACACCGTGGACGGGGCGTGATCGAACGGGCAGCCGCCGATCTCGAAGTGCTTGAGGTATTCGTCGCGGAAGTACTTCACCGACGAGTGGATGGGGCTGGTGGCACCGTCACCCAGGGCACAGAAGGAGCGGCCCAGGATGTTGTCGGCGATGTCGGTGATCGTGGTCAGGTCCTCTTCGGTGCCCTGGCCCTTCTCCAGCCGCTTGAGCACCTGCTTGAGCCAGTAGGTGCCCTCCCGGCAGGGGGTGCACTTGCCGCAGGACTCGTGCGCGTAGAACTCGGTCCAGCGGAGCACGGCGCGCACCACGCAGGTGGTCTCGTCGAAGATCTGCAGTGCCCGGGTGCCGAGCATCGAGCCCTTGGCGCCGACGGACTCGAAGTCCAGCGGGACGTCCAGGTGCTCGTCCGTGAAGATCGGGGTGCTCGACCCGCCGGGGGTCCAGAACTTGATCCGGTGGCCCTCCCTGATGCCGCCCGACATCTCAAGCAGCTCGCGCAGCGTGATGCCGAGGGGAGCCTCGTACTGGCCTGGCCGGGTCACGTGGCCGCTCAGCGAGAAGATGCCGAAGCCCTTGGACTTCTCGGTGCCCATCCCGGCGAACCAGTCGGCGCCGTTGGCGATGATCGAGGGAACACTCGCGACCGACTCGACGTTGTTGACCACGGTGGGCGAGGCGTAGAGACCCGCCACGGCGGGGAAGGGGGGCTTGAGCCGAGGTTGGCCGCGATAGCCCTCCAGCGAGTCGAGCAGCGCCGTCTCCTCGCCGCAGATGTAGGCGCCCGCCCCGCTGTGCACGACGAGCTCCAGGTTGAAGCCGGTGCCGAAGAGGTCGGTGCCGAGGTAGCCCTTGGCGTACGCCTCGGCCACGGCCGCCTGCAGGCGGCGGATGACGTGCAGCACCTCGCCGCGCACGTAGATGAAGGCGTGGTTGGCCCGGATCGCGTACGCGGTGATGATGATGCCCTCGACCAGCGCGTGCGGGTTGGCCATCATCGTCGGGATGTCCTTGCACGTGCCGGGCTCGGACTCGTCGGCGTTGACCACCAGATAGTGCGGCTTGCCGTCCCCCTGGGGGATGAAGCCCCACTTCATGCCGGTGGGGAAGCCCGCGCCGCCTCGGCCGCGCAGCCCGGAGTCCTTGACGACCTGAATGACCGCGTCGGGATCCATGCCCAGCGCCTTCTTGGCCGCCGAGTAGTCGCCGTAGCCCTCCAGGGTGAAGGAGTTCGGCTGGTCCCAGTTCGCGGTGAGAACCGGGGTGAGAGTGGTCACTTCGTCTCCTCGCCTGGCAGCCCGTCGCTCCGTGACGAGGCCGCGCCGTGCCTACCTGCTCGCCCGTCGCGCCCGCACGCGCCGGCTCGCCCGATCATGTCGACCTCGCGCCCGTTCACGCCTCGGGAGCCTTCCACCCGTTGGCCTTAGCGATCTTCAGGCCCTCCAGTGAGGGACCCGCCGCCGAGGGGCCGTCACCGGCCAGACCGTCTGGCAGGCCCGAGAGTACCCGCGAGGCCTCCTTGAACGTGCAGAGCTTCTTCGGACCCCGGGTCGGCGAGGGCTCCTTGCCGTCCCTGAGGTCGTCGACGAGTTGCTTGGCCGAGGCCGGTGTCTGGTTGTCGAAGAACTCCCAGTTGACCATCATCACCGGAGCGAAGTCGCAGGCGGCGTTGCACTCCAGCCGCTCCAGCGAGATCTTCCCGTCCGGGGTCGTCTCGTCGTGACCGACACCGGCGTGCTCGGAGAGCTCGTCCCAGATCTGGTCGCCGCCCATGACCGCGCAGAGCGTGTTGACGCACACGCCCACGTGGTACCGGCCCATCGGCCTGCGCTTGTACATCGTGTAGAAGGTGGAGACGCCCACGACCTCGGCCTTGCTCAGTCCGAGTATCTCGGCGCAGAACTCGTGGCCGTTGTCGGAGACGTAGCCGTCCTCGGACTGCACCAGGTGCAGCAGGGGGAGCAGTGCCGACCGCGGCCTGGGGTAGCGGCCGATGATCTCCTTGGCGTCGCGCTCCAGGCGCTCGCGCACTTCCGGCGCGTACCCCTTGGTCATGGTCGCGCTCACCTCCTCGTTGCTCGACGGGGTGCTCTGCCCGCCCACCGGCGCACCGCCGGCAACCGCTCTCTCGTCGGGCGTGCTCATCGGTCGACGCCTCCCATCACCGGGTCGATCGAGGCCACCGCCGAGATGACGTCGGCGACCATGCCGCCCTCGCACGTCGCGGGCATGGCCTGCAGGTTCGTGAAGGACGGATCGCGGAAGTGCACGCGGTAGGGGCGGGTGCCCCCGTCGCTGACCACGTGGGCGCCGAGCTCGCCACGGGGCGACTCGACCGAGGCGTACGCCTGCCCCGCCGGGACCCTGAAGCCCTCGGTCACCAGCTTGAAGTGGTGGATCAGCGCCTCCATGGAGCCGCTCATGATGTGCGCGATGTGGTCGGGCGAGTTGCCCAGGCCGTCGGGGCCGAGCGCGAGCTGCGCGGGCCAGCCGATCTTCTTGTCGTCGACCATCACCCGGCCGCCCTTGAGCGGCCCCGAGAGACGGTCGAGAGCCTGCTCAATGATCTTGAGCGACTCCTCCATCTCGGCCACCCGTACCAGGTAGCGGCCGTAGACGTCGGCGGTCTTCTCCGTCGGGACGTCGAACTCGTAGGTCTCGTAGCCGCAGTAGGGCTGTGACTTGCGCAGGTCCCACGGCAGGCCCGCGGCCCGCAGCATCGGGCCGGTGACGCCCAGCGCCATGCAGCCGGTGAGATCGAGGTAGGCGACGTCCTTGGTCCGGGCCAGGTAGACCGGGTTCGCGTCGAGCATCTTGCGCATGTCCTTGATGCGCCCCGGCATGACCTTGAGCAGCTCGCCGACCTTGTCGACGGCGCCGGCCGGCAGGTCGACGGAGACGCCGCCGGGCCGGACGTAGGCCATGTTCATCCGCAGGCCGGTGATGTACTCCATCACGTCGAGCACCATCTCGCGCTCGCGGGACCCGAAGAGGAACGGCGTGGTCGCGCCCAGCTCCATGCCGAAGGTGCCGATGGCCACCATGTGCGAGGAGATCCGGGTGAGCTCCATCATCATCACCCGGATGGCCTGGGCCCGCTCGGGGACCCGGTCGGTGATGCCCAGCAGCCTCTCGACGCCCATGCAGTAGGCGGTCTCGTTGAAGATCGGCGCCAGGTAGTCCATCCGGGTGACGAACGTCGTCCCCTGGGTCCACGTCCGGAACTCGAGGTTCTTCTCGATGCCGGTGTGCAGGTAGCCGATGACCGTGCGCGCCTCGGTGACCGTCTCGCCGTCCAGGTTCAGGATCAGGCGGAGCACGCCGTGCGTGGACGGGTGCTGGGGCCCCATGTTGATGACGAGCTGCTCGTCCTGCTGGCCGGTGAGGGTTTCGAGCAGTTCCGACCAGTCGTTGCCGGAGACGGTGTAGACCGTGCCCTCGGCGGCCTCCTCGTTAAAGGTGCTCACGTGTAAGACCTCCTCTGGTCCGGCGCGGGAATCTCGGCGCCGCGGTACTCGACCGGGATGCCGCCGAGCGGGTAGTCCTTGCGCTGGGGGTGGCCGTCCCAGTCGTCGGGCATCATGATGCGGGTCAGCGCCGGGTGTCCGTCGAAGACGATGCCGAAGAAGTCCCAGGTCTCGCGCTCGTGCCAGTCGTGCGTCGGGTAGACGGAGACCGTGGAGGGAATGTGCCGGTCGTCGTCGGGGCAGGAGACCTCGACGCGCAGGCGGCGGTTGTGCGTGATCGAGCACAGGTGGATCACCGCGTGCAGCTCCTGACCCGCCAGGTGGGGGTAGTGCACACCGGACACGCCGAGCGAGAGCTCGAAGCGCAGGGCGGCGTCGTCACGCAGCGCCCTGACGACGTCGAGCAGGCGCTCGCGCCTGACGTGGAAGGTCAGCTCGCCGCGGTCGACGACCACGCGCTCCACCGCGTCGGCGAAGTCGCCGCCGAGGGCGCGCTCCAGCTCGTCGGCGACGGTGTCGAAGTAACCGCCGTACGGGCGGGGGGTGGAGAGCTCTGGCTTGCGCCGCACGACGAGGCGGCCGTAGCCCGAGGTGTCTCCGGTACCCGAGGTGCCGAACATGCCCAGGCGGGCGATGGGCTCCTCCGGGACCTCCGGGAGGTTTTCAGTGCTCATGTCGGTCGCCTACCGCTCCTCGTTCGCCGCGTGGGTTTCGCTTCTCATTTCGCGGTTCCCTGGTCGATCAGCGGCAACGTCCGTAGTGCCCGCAGTTCGAGCTCGTCGATCTGCTTGGCGCGGTGCGCGCCGAACTTCGTGTTCTGGATCTTGTCGTGTAGCTTGACGATCGCGTCGATGAGCATCTCGGGCCTCGGCGGGCAGCCGGGCAGGTAGATGTCGACGGGGACCACGTGGTCGACGCCCTGCACGATCGCGTAGTTGTTGAACATGCCGCCGCTGGAGGCGCAGACGCCCATGGCGATGACCCACTTGGGCTCGGCCATCTGGTCGTAGATCTGGCGCAGCACCGGGGCCATCTTCTGCGACAGCCGGCCCGCCACGATCATCAGGTCGGCCTGGCGCGGAGACGCCGAAGCGCGCTCCATGCCGAAGCGCGCCAGGTCGTGCTTGGGACCACCGGTGGACATCAGCTCGATGGCACAGCAGGCAAGACCGAAGGTGGCCGGCCAGACGGAGTTCTTACGTGCCCAGCCGGCGACCTGCTCGACCGTGCTGAGCATGAACCCGCTCGGAAGTTTCTCTTCAAGTCCCATATCTAGTCCCAGTCCAGACCCTTGCGGCGCCACACGTACGTGTAGGCCACGAGCACGGTGACGATGAACAGCATCATCTCGACCAGCCCGAACATCCCGAGCTGGTCGAACGCGACAGCCCACGGATAGAGGAAGATGATCTCGATGTCGAACACGATGAACAGCATCGCGGTGATCATGTACTTCAGCGGGAAACGGCCTCCTCCCACGGGCTGGGGCGTCGGCTCGATACCGCATTCGTAGGCGTCGAGTTTCGCGCGGTTCCAGCGCTTGGGACCGGTGAAGGGGGCGATCGTCACCGAGAAGATCGCAAATCCCGCCGCGAGAACGGCGAGCACCAGGATGGGTGCGTACAGCTCCATCGCTACGCCTCCTCTCCCATCTCCACGCGCGCCGGCGCGTAGCTCTGCATGTTGGTGTATTTCGAAAGTCCAGGCAGGGCGATCATCGCCCTGAGTCCCAGGTGTTCGGCGTTCGTTGAGCTCATGCCGGTGGCGCCACCTTCGACAGGGCGTTGATGATGCGGTCCGACGCATCACCCCGCCGGTCGGTGAGATTAGCAAGGAGTTTGAGGGCGAACCTCATCAAGCGGGGGTGCGGCAGCGCGTGACGCGTGGCGAAGTTCATCACACCGCGGTGCCCGATGAGCTCGACGAAGCCACGGCCAAGGGTGAAGTAGCCGCCGTAGGCGTCCTTCAGTGTATGCGGGTAGGCCCGCAGCACACGTTCCCGCTGGGCGGGGGTGACCCTGCCCAGCGCCTGGACGATCATCTCGGCCGCGACGTGGCCACTCTCCATCGCGTACGCGATGCCCTCGCCGTTGAACGGGTTGATCATCCCGCCGGCGTCGCCCACCAGCACCAGACCCCGCGTGTAGTGCGGCTGGCGGTTGAAGGCCATCGGCAGCGCGGCGCCCCTGATGGGGGCCGTCATGTTCTCCTCGACATAGCCCCACTCGGCCGGCATGCCCTTCACCCAGCGCTTGAGCAGGTCTCGGTAGTCCATGCCCTTGAAGGAGTCGCTGGTGTTCAGCAGCCCGAGGCCCACATTGGACGTGCCGTCGCCGACGCCGAAGATCCAGCCGTAGCCGGGCAGCAGGGTGTCGCCGTCCCACAGCTCCAGCCAGGTCTCCAGGTAGTCGTCGTCATGGCGGGGGCTCTTGAAATACGTCCGCACCGCGACGCCCATCGGGCGGTCCTCGCGCTTGTGCAGCCCCATCGCCAGGGAGATCCGGGTGGAGTTCCCGTCGGCGGCGACCACCAGCCTGGAGCGGTAGGCGACCTCCTCGCCGTTCTGCTTGGCGAGGACGCCGACGATGTGCCCGCTGCGGTCGTCCAGGATCGGGGCCGTGACGTTGACCCCCTGCAGCAGGCGGGCACCCGCCCTGACCGCGTTGCCGGCCAGGATCTCGTCGAAGTCCTGGCGGGTGCGGACCAGGCCGAAGTCCGGGTAGCTCGCCAGCTCCGGCCAGTCGAGTTCGAAACGCATCCCGCCGCCGACCACGCGCAGGCCCTTGTTACGGACCCACCCGGGGGCGTCGACGTCGATCCCCATGGCGATGAGCTGCTTGACCGCTCGGGGCGTCAGCCCGTCGCCGCAGACTTTCTCACGGGGGAAGGTGGTCTTCTCGAGCAGCAGGACGTCAAGTCCGGCCTGCGCGAGATGAAAAGCGGTTGTCGAACCGGCGGGCCCGGCGCCGACGACGATGACGTCGGCGTCAGCCTCAGCGACATTCCGCTGTCTGGCGGCTGGCACGGTCACGGGACCTGTCCTGTCCTACAAAGCTCTGGGGGCCTCGGGGTAAGGGGCCTTTTCGATCCTTTGTGAAGGGCTTCACAAACTTGTCGGCCCGAAGTCTAACGCCTTTGCGGGGCAAAGTGTCAGGTGGGTACTGCTATCGCCCGCCAATCTTCTACGCGGGCTTATACGCACGGTGGATGGCCACGATGCCCAGCGAGAGATTGCGCCAGGCGACCCGTTCCCAGCCCGCTTCCTGAATGATCTTCGCCAGCCCCGCCTGGTCCGGCCAGGCCCTGATCGACTCCGCCAGATACTCGTAGGAGTCGTCGTTGGAACCGAAGAGCTTGGCCGCCCGCGGCATCAGCCTCATCAGGTACTGCGAGTATACGAGGTCGAAGGACCTCGGCGTCGGGTGCGAGAACTCCAGGATCACCAGGCGCGCACCCGGCTTGGCCACCCGACACATCTCGCGCAGCGCCTGGCCGGTGTCCTGCACGTTGCGCAGCGCCGTGGAGATCGTCACCGCGTCGAACACGTCGTCGGCGAAGGGCAGCCGCAGCGCGTCACCCGCGATGAAGCTGACACCCCGCACTCCCCCTCCGGAAACGCCCGAGCCACCCCTCCGCCTGACCCCGGTGCTCAGCATGCCGAGCGAGAAGTCGGAGGCGATGGCGCGAGCGCCCAGCGAGGTGAACGAGTCGGTGGACGTACCGGTGCCCGCACCGAGGTCGAGGACCAGCTCGCCGGGGCCCGCGTCGACGGCCGCGGCGGTCGCCTTACGCCACAGCCGGACCTGGCCCAGGGATATAACGTCGTTGACAAGGTCGTACCGCCGGGCCGTGCGATCGAACATCGCGGCGACCTCATGCGGCTGCTTGTCCAGAGAAGCGCGCGTCATGACACCAAGCCTAGGCCCGCCCCGACAATCCACGGAAAGTAGTCATTCGATTACCCAGAGCATGCTAAAAATTGTCGAATGTTTGCCAGAACCGCTTACCTGCTAGCCACGACCCTGATCCTGGTCCCTCCCGGAATCGCCACCGCCGGCACCACGGAGCACAGCAGGGTCGTGCTGACCGATCCGGTGAACACCACTCCCCACGTGCTCGACGGGATCGTCAACGCCATCGCGCTGGTGGGCGGCACGGTGGTGGTCGGAGGCTCGTTCGGCGAGGTGCGCGAGGCCCGGAGCACGAGGGTGCTGTCGCGGGACAACCTTTTCGCCTACGACCTGGCCACCGGGCGGGTGCTGCCCGGTTTCGCACCGCGTCTCGACCGCCCGGTGCGGGCCCTGGCGGCGGGGGTCCACGACACCGTCTACGTGGGCGGCCGGTTCACCGCGACCGGCAGGACGCGGACGCGGGGTCTGGCCCTGCTCCGGCTGTCCGACGGATCCCCGGTGGCCCGCTTCGGCGCCCAGGTCCGCGGCGGAACGGTCACCAGCCTGGCCAGGCTCGGCCGCCACCTCTACGTCGGCGGCGACTTCACCGGCGTCGGCCCCGCCGCCCGTACGGCGCTGGCCAGGCTGGACGCCGTCACCGGCTCGGTCGACCCGACCTTCGCGATCAGGCCGGACGAGCCCAGGGGAGGAAGGGTCAGGGTCCACGCGCTCTCCCTCAGCCACGGCAGGCTGGCCGTCGGCGGCGACTTCGCCACCCTCGACGGCCTGTCACGCCCGCAACTCGGCCTGATCGACGTCGCCGCATCACCGGCCACTGTCGCGCCCTGGCGGACCGGCGCCTACCGGGGCAGGTGCATGGCCGACTTTCCCGGCTACCTGCGAGGCCTGGACTTCGCCCCCGACGGGAGCTACCTCGCCGTCGTCACGACCGGCGGCCCCGGGGGACGGGACAGGATGTGCGACACGGCCGCGCGCTTCGAGACCGGCGCTCGCGGCGAGGTTCGACCGACCTGGGTGAACCACACCGGGGGTGACTCGCTGTACGCCGTGGCGGCGACGGGGGCGGCGGTCTACGTCGGCGGCCACCAGCGCTGGCTGGACAATCCGCTCGGCCATGACTCGGCCGGGCCGGGAGCGGTGGCGCGCCCGGGGATCGGAGCGATCCACCCCCGCACCGGCAAGGCCATGACATGGAACCCGACGCGGGATCGTGGAATCGGAGTCAAGGCATTCCTGGCACACCCCGGCGGATTACTCGTTGGTAGTGACACAACCCGGCTTGGTCACGAGTACCATGCCCGAGTCGGCATGTTCCCCTTGCCGATCACTCCCGATTCTTAGTGATTCGCTCGCTTACCGCGTCCCTCTGCTTTGACAGCAGGACATAACTGGCCACACCACTGACCAGGAATGCGGCGACCAGCAGGAACAGGGGCTGACGCAGGCCGAGGATATAGAGCACTCCCAGGCTTACGGCGAGTAGACCGACCCGGGACGCGGTGTAAACGATGACAGGATGCACAACGTCGAGGCTACGTCACTCCGCTCACCCGAGCATGACCGCGGTGGTTGCACGAACACTCTTCGCATCGTCTGCGAGCGCTGCTAGTGTTCACAACAGGCCAGTTTCGTAAAGAAACACCCACGAGAGTCCCAAAGAGGCTCTATCATATAACAATCGGGCAGGCAGTAGATAACAACCCGTGATCTTTGTTGAAAACCACGGATAAATCAGGCTTCGCTCGGCACACTGGTTACCTGTCCGCCCGCTGGCAGGAAGCGGGATGCGAGGGGGAGAGATTGTGGAGAGTAGCAGCGAGCGTCTGCTGACGCCCGGAGAGGTTGCCGCCCTCTTCCGGGTCGACCCAAAGACGGTTACACGCTGGGCCGCGGCAGGCCGCATCAGCAGCATCCGTACCCCCGGAGGGCACCGGCGTTTCCGCGAGTCGGAAGTGCACGCCCTTCTGCGTGGAGAGGACGTCTTGACGGCCGAACGGCCGGCAGGCGAGTCCCCGCGCGTCTGACGACTTAGGACGTCACACCATCGGTGATCCTGCGCGCCTTACCCGGAAGCCGCAGGGTCACCGTGGAGTCGTGTGAAACCTCACACGACGCGGACGGTGACCAAGCCCGTACCTGAACCCGTCTAGGTCTCCTGCTCGGCCTTGAAAGCCAGGAACTCCCGCTCCAGGTCGTCGTTCTCCTCCAACCAGCGCCGCCGCCGCTCGGCCCACTCCTCCTCGGTGAGCGACTCGGCCAGCCAGCGGTCGTAGTCCGGATCCCCCGGAGACACCTCGACATAGGCGTTGCCGATCAGGCGCCCGTCGTCGCCGGCCAGGGTCTGCGGAACGCGCAGAGTACCGTCAGCGAGCCTGACGACGTACATCCCAGATCACCTAGATTCCGTAGCGCCGGTTGAAGAACAACATGACGTTGAGCGCCATCCTCGTGTCGCCACCCAGCATGTCGACCAGCGCGGGGCGCTGCCGGGAAACGATCGCCGAGAAGGCGTCGGCGAAGAACTCCTTGCGGCCCAGGTCGCCCGACTGCAGATGGAACCCCGAGGCCAGCTTGGGAACGCACTGGGCGTAGAGGGCGGCGAACTCCGGGCAGTCGGAGACCCAGTCACCGTGGGAGGCGTCCACATCGTCCAGAGCGTGCCCGACCTCGTGCATCATCACATCGGGGGTGGGCGAGGGCCGATCCCCCACCACGATCTTGCGATCGCCGTACGCTCCCGCGCAGACGTCCCAGGTCGCCCGGCCCGAGGGAAGCGGCGCACCGCGCAGGTACCCCATGTCGTCCAGATCGGGCACCCCGCCCGCGCCGACGTAGATGCCGTCGAGACCATCGGCCAGCTTGTCCTTCAGCAGCTCGGGCAACCTGGCCAGGCTCTCCACCGCCCGCACGACCTCCGGCGGCGGGATCTCCCACCGCGAGTCCCACTGCCGGTGCAGAATGCGCTCCAGGCGCCCGCAGTGGCGCAGGCCGTCACCCAGATCCGGAGTGTCAGGAGAGTTGGGTTGTGCCCGGGGACGCCCGTCGTCGAGCTCGAAGTCCTTCCAGGTGTACTGCGGGCGGTCGACCACCGGGGCCGTGACCGTCCCGACCCGGCGCTCCGCCTCGCGGGGAACCTCGCGGGGAACCTCACGCGGAGCCTCCCTGACAGCACTCTCCGCACGTGTGGCCGGACCTCGCTGCCACCACCGCCGCCGATGGCGGCCCTTGTCGCCCGATTGTGCCATCACACCCCCTGGGGAAGTGCCAACGGGCTCTACGTTAACCGTGTGAGCCCTCGCCAGTCATCCGCAACCGAGGGCTGACCGCAGCGGGGCTCACAATGGCTTACAGTTCGGGCATGCCCCTGCTTGTCGGTCTGGCGATACTCGCCTTCTGGCTCTACTGTCTGTTCGACGCCATCACCACACCCGACGAGGAGTCCAGAAACCTGCCCAAGCTCCTCTGGGTGCTCATCGTGGTGCTGCTGCCGACCATCGGAGGGCTCTTCTGGCTGCTGCTTGGCCGGCCGAACGGCCCCAGGGCGCCCCGCTCACTCCTGGCAGAGGACACACCACCGCGTCCCGAGGCCCCGAAGGGCCCCGACGACGACCCCGACTTCCTCAAGGACCTCGACCGCCGGCTGCGCGACGAGGACTGACCGGACGAACGACGACTGACCGGCCGATGCGGCCGGTCAGCGGGAGGCGCGGCGCCGAACTCAGGGAACCTCTGCGTAGGAGTGCAGGCCTCCCACGAAGATGTTCACCCCGACCAGGTTGAACAGCAGGCAGGCGCAGGCGACGAGCTGCACGATCGTGGCGGCCTTGCCCTTCCAGCCCGCGGTGGCCTTGGCGTGCAGGTAGGCGGCGTAGACGATCCAGGTGATGAAGGCCCAGATCTCCTTCGGGTCCCAGCCCCAATAGCGACCCCAGGCCTTGTCCGCCCAGAGCGACCCGGCGATGACGGCGAAGGTCCAGATCGGGAAGCCGATCACGATGGCCCGATGCGCGACCCGCTCCAACTGCGGCCGGGGCGGCAGCAGGACCGCGGTGTCCTTCCTGACCAGGTAGAGGATGCCGGCGATCCCGGCCATCAGGAACAGGCCGCTGGCGACGATCGCCGCCGACACGTGGATCAGGACCCAGTAGGTGTTGAGCGCGGGCACCACCGGACCGGCCTGCACCTCCAGGTACCGGACGGCGAAGCCGAGCCCGAGAGCCGCCGTGACCATGACGAACGCGCCGAGGAAGCGGACCCGGTAGCGGAGGTTCATGAACAGGAACGCGCTCACCGCCGCGAAGCACATGGCGACCACGAACTCGTACATGTTGCCCCACGGCCACCGGTCCACGGCCAGGCCGCGGGTGAGGAGGGACCCGAGGTTGGCGGCCCAGCCGAGCCAGCTCAGCCCGACGGCCACCATCCCCGCCCGCGCCGCCCGGGCGGAGGGCGTCCGGTCCACCGGACCCTCATCCTCCGCCGGGGCGGACTCCGATGCTCCCGGGGCAGCGCCGGCACCGACGGTGGCGAGCGCGGGCCGCTCCGCAGCACGGTCCTGCGCCGCCGCGGACCGGCTGAAGGCCAGGTCGAGGGCATAGGCGATCATTGCGAAGACGTAGAGCAGCACCGTCGCCAAGATGAGCTGATCGCTCAAGGTGGCGAGGCCGGCATCGACCTCAACGGGCATCCTTAACTCCTGGGTTGGGAATTCCTGGGTTCAAAACGGAGACGATCTCGGTGAACTCCTCGCCGAAATCGCCACCCTCGGTACGGGTGAGACCACCCACCTCGACCCGCCGGCTCTCCCCCTCGGGCCGACCGGCCTCGCCGTGGATCCGTACCCACACCCTGCGGCGACGGACGGTCAGGGTCAGCACGAGGCCGACCACGGCGAGGACCGAGGCGGCGAACGCCGGTATCCGGCCGGGATCGTAGGTGATCTGCAGGGCGATCCACTCCCTGACGCCGGTGAACTCGATGGAGCCCATGCCGCCCGGGAGCGTTAGCCTCTCGTTGACCGCCAGCGGGTCCGCCTTCATGACCAGCGGCTTCATCTTCTTCAGACTCGCCGGGTCGAGCTCGTAGACCGACTGCGGCCGGCCGTCCTTCAGGCCCAGGTCGCCGGCGAATGCACCGTAGACCTGGGCCGTGGGGTTGGCGGCGCCGGGGAAGACCGACACCCACTCCGAGCCCGCCGGGACCGTCGTCGGCAGGAAGCCGATCAGGATGCCGAGCTGCTCCGGCTGCGCGTCCGGGACCTTGATCACGCACTCGGAGGTGAAGTTGGCGGGCTGGACGACCAGGCAGGGCACCGGCCCGTCGAAGGCGACCTGGCCCTTGCCGTCGGTGATCCTGAAGGTCGGCGCGTAGCCGTGGTCGATCAGGTAGCTCTGCGTGCCGTTGACGTTCAGCGGCTCGTTGACCTTGAGGACGTAGTCGCGCGCGGGGGCGCCGGGGGCGTCCTCGACCTTGAGCCTGGCCTCGAAGTCGAGGGGCTGCCCGGTCTTCTCGCCCTTCGCGATGTAGCTCGCCTGGAAGTCCTCGACCGTGAAGGAGAACGGCTCCAGCGACTCGGCGTTCACCTGCTGCCCCGGCATGTAGCGGTCGTAGGCCGCGACCGTGTTGGCGAACCCCTCCCCCTCCACGACCAGCACGTTGCCCCGGTAGCCGTAGAGCGTGCCGATCCCGACCGCGATGAGCAGGCCGAGCAGGGCCACGTGGAACAGCAGGTTGCCGGTCTCGCGCAGGTAGCCCTTCTCCGCGGCGACCCAGCCGGGCCCCGTGGTCACCCGGAACCGCTTGGCACGCAGCCTGGCGGCGGCCTCCTCGACGGTCAGCGGGGCCTCGAAGGAGGCGTGCTGCGGCAACCTGCCCAGGTTGCGCGGCGCCGCGGGCGGCTTCCTGCGCAGCTCCCGCAGGTGGGTCGCGGTACGGGGGAGCACGCAGCCGATCAGGGACAGGAAGAGCAGAAGATAGATCGCGGCGAACCAGGGCGCCTTGAACACGTCGAACAGCCAGAACCTGTCCAGCCACTCGGCGAGCTGGGGGCTGTCCTCGAAGTACTGGAAGACCTTGGCGTCGGAGACGCCGCGCTGCGGCCAGATCGAGCCTGGAATGGACGCCAGGGCGAACAGGAACAGCAGGATCAGCGCGATCCGCATCGAGGTGAGCGTCCGCCAGAACCAGCGCGCCCAGCCGACGAACCCGATCCCCACGGACCCCCGTCCCGCGTTCTTCCCGCTCCTCCCGCTCGTCCCGTTGGCCTCGTGACTGCTCGCGGCCACCGTCTCCGTCTGCGGCTCGGCCACCGCTCGCTCTCCCGTCCCGGGGTCGATGTGCCCCATCAGATCACCGGCTCGAATCCGCCGACCCAGCCCTGGATCATCGCGACGAGCTGCTCCCAGAGCCCGGTGACGAGCAGGACGCCGACGACGACCAGCATCACGCCGCCCGCCCGCGTGATCAGCTGCGAGTGCCGGCGTACCGCCTTGAACGTCCGGAGGGCCCTGCTGTACGCCAGCCCTGCCACCACGAACGGCAGGCCGAGGCCGAGCGCGTACGCGAAGGCGAGTAGCGCGCCGCGACCGGCGCTCCCCTCGTTCAGGCCGAGGGTGAGCACGACCGCGAGGGTGGGGCCGATGCAGGGGGTCCAGCCGAGGCCGAACACCAGGCCGAGCAGGGGCGCCCCCGCCAGGCCCGCGGCGGGGAGCCGGTGGATGCGGAAGTCACGCTGCAGGCCGGGGACGACCCCCATGAAGGCCAGGCCGAGCACGATCGTCAGGGCGCCCAGCACCCGGGTGATGATCCCCGCGTTGCCGAACAGCACCGCGCCGAGCCCGCCGAAGAGCGCACCTCCGGCCACGAACACGGCGGCGAAACCGAGGACGAACAGCACGATGCCCGCGACCATGCGCCCCCGCCTGGGGTCGGCGCTCATGCCGGTCACGTACGACAGGTAGCCGGGCACGAGCGGCAGCACGCACGGCGACAGGAACGACACCAGTCCGGCCGCGACCGCTATCGGCAGCGCCAGCGCCAGCGAACCACTCGCGACGGTGCTCATGAGGTCGGCGATCATCGCGGGCCCAGCCGTCGCCCGGAGCCGTTATCTCTCATTACCGACCTTGGTCAGGGCGTCGAGGAGGTCGTTGTACTTGACCGCGCCGAGTGCCCTGGCGGCGATCCTGCCCTGGCGGTCGATGATCAGCGTGGAGGGAATGGCCGCGGGCGGGACGGTGCCCTGGAAGGAGAGCGCGACCTTGCCCGGCTGGTCGAAGATGCTCGGGTAGCCGGGCTTTTGGCTCCGTTCGAAGGCGAGCGCGTCGGCCTTACGGTCCTTGAAGTCGATGCCGAGGAACTCCACGCCGTCCGCCTTCGTCTTGGCGGAGATGTCCTTGAGCACCGGCGCCTCGGCCCGGCAGGGCGCGCACCAGGAGGCCCAGAAGTTGAGCACCACGACCTTGCCCTTGTGCGCGGCGAGCGTCGCGGTGCCCCCGTCGAGGGTCTCCCCCTCAACGGGCGGCGCGACCTTGCGGTCGGCGGCCTGGAACAGGGTGATCTTGCCGTCGCCCGCCACGAAGCGGGTGTCGCCGGTCTGCGGCTGAGACCCCTGGTTTCCGGCGCATCCGGCCACTGCGATGAGCAGCGCGACGGCAGCAAAGGATTGTGCGCGCATGAGTGACGGAGGCTCCCTGTACTACAACCGGTAGAGCAATCACTGTACCGGCGGGGTCAGGCGCCCGGCACAGTGGGGCGTTTGACGAGCGCCGCCGCGGGCTCGCTGTACCCCACGCTGATCAGACGGTCTCCCTCGAAGGCGAAGCTGGTGAGGCTGGCGAGACCGCACTGCCTGCGGCGCGGGTCGTGCGGCAGGCGCCTGCCCTCGGCGGCGAGCCGGATGGTCCAGATCGGGAGCTGATGGCTCACCATGATCGCCTCATGACCGCGCGCCGCCCTGCGAGCGGCGTTGATCGCACCGCTCATCCGGCTGAGCAGGTGGGTGTAGCGCTCTCCCCAGGAGGGGCGGAGCGGGTTCCACAGGTAGCGGTAGAAACGCGGGTTACGGAAGACGCCGTCGCCTCCGCCGACGGGGAGACCCTCGAAGATGTTCTCGGCCTCGATCAGCCGCTCGTCGAGCGTGACGTCCAGGTGGAAGGTCGCGGCGAGCGGGGCGGCGGTCTCCTGGGCGCGCTCCAGCGGGGAGGAGAACAGCGCGGTGACGTCGCGACCGGCGACCGCCTTGGCCACCGTCTCCGCCATCTGCACACCGTTGTCGGAGAGGTGGTAGTCGGGAAGCCTGCCATACAGGACGTTAGCGGGATTGTGCACCTCACCGTGGCGCAGGAGGTGAACGACGGTGGTCTCAGCCATGGTGTCGCCAGCCTACCCACAGGTACGGTCCCGCAGCCGGTCAGGTGGACCACTGGGAACGCGTGGCGAAAGTGAGTAGGGTCTGGGGCGTTTGCGGCTAAGGTTCCGCGGTCCGGCGGTCCGGAAGGGTCCCCCCGTGAGCCTGTTCGCCCTCGCCCTCATCCTCACCTCGGCCGTCGCCCACGCCTGCTGGAACCTGCTGAGCAAGCAGGCGGCCGACGCCGACGGCGTCGTCTTCGTCTGGATGGTGGCCGCCGCGTCCACGGCGGTCTGGACCCCGGTCGCGCCGATCATGCTCAACTACTTCGGCGACCTCGGCCGCACCCTCGTGCTGACCGCGCCGGTGCTCGGCGGCCGCCGCCGGAGCCTGATCCTGCCCATCTGGCGCGAGCAGCGGACGCGGGTGCTTGGTGCGGCGGTGCTGATGCCGCTCTCCTACCTGCTGGCGCTGACCGCGTTCACCTTCTCTCCGATCAGCGCGGTGGCCCCGGTACGGGAGGTCAGCGTGCTCGTCGCGGTGCTGCTCGGCGGCAGGTTGCTGGCCGAGGGCGACCTGACCAGGCGGCTCCTGGCCGCCTGCGTCATCGTCGGCGGCGTGGTGACGATCGCCCTCAGCTAGCGGTCACCGGGGGTGCCGCCGGCCCGGTGGGGTGGTCGGACATGGGACCGTGGAACTCGGCGGAGACGGCCTTCAGCGCCTCGACCGCGGCGCGGATCGCCGGGCGGCGGGCGGCGTCGCTGCGCCAGAGCGCGTAGAGCCTGCGGGTCGGACGCGACCTGATCGGGACGACCCGCACCCCGGAGGGGACGAAGTCGCGGCCCAGCCGGGGGATGATCGCGCATCCCTGCCCGGCCGAGACGAGAGCCAGCTGGGTGGGATACTCATCCGCCATGCAGGTGATGTCCGGCTCCAGCTCCGCCGAGCGCAGCGTGTAGACCAGCCAGTCATGGCAGATCGTGCCGGGTGAGGAGCTGATCCACTGCTCCCCGGACAGCTCGGACAGCTCGATCTCGGCGCGGCCCGCCAGCGGGTGGGACGCGGGCAGGATCGCGTCGGCGATGTCGTCGAGGAGCGTCGCCCGGGACAGTCCCTCGGGGATCGCCATCGGGCGGTTCATCCAGTCCTGGATCACCGCGAGGTCGAGCTCTCCCCTGGCCACCTCGCGGATCTGCCGCTCCGGCTCGCGTTCCATGAGCTGGAGACGCAGGTCGGGGTGGCGGGTGCGCAGGAGGGCCAGCGCGGCGGGCATCAGCCCCCTGGCCGCCGTGGGGAAGGCGCCGATGCCCAGCCGCCCCACGACCTCCCCGCGCAGCGCCTCGAAGTCGGCCTCCGCCGTCTCGACCAGCGCGAGGATGCGCTCGGCGTGGTCGGCGAGCAGCCCCGCCGCGTCGGTCAGCCGCACCCCGCGCCCGTTGCGCTCCAGCAGGGTCGCGCCGGTCTCCCGCTCCAGCTTGGCCAGCTGCTGGGAGACCGCGGAGGGGGTGACCATGAGCGCCTCGGCCGCCGCGCCCACCGATCCGTAGACGGAGACCGCGTGCAGCGCCTTGAGCCGGTTGAGATCCAACATGTAAGCAACCCTAAACGACAGATGCCGGAAATTCTCACCTGTACTGAAATATCGCCGAAAACGACGATGGCCACCTGTCACCGGCATGGCCGTCGCGTTAGCCGGGCCGACAGTGATCGCCGCCGCCCTGACCATCTCCGGCATCCTCTACACCGGCACCCGTCCCCGTACGCCCACCACGACCCCTACCCCCGTCCAGGCCGAGGTGAAAGCTCCCTGAAGCAGTCCGGTCACCACAGGTCCGGAATTACAGTGACCCGCATGGGTGCCGCACTCGACCACTGGCCTGCTCCACCCCCGGAGGGTTGGAACGCCGACGACCTCGACCGTCTTTCCGAGGGTCCCAACGGTGAACCCGGTTTCTTCGAGCGTGCCGAGCTGATCGACGGAGCCCTCGTCTTCGCCGCTCCCCAGACACGCTTCCACCAGCGCGTCCTCGCCGGTCTGGTAATCGGCCTGAAAGCCCGTTCCCCCGAGCGCCTCGCGGTCGTGAACCGGATGGACGTCAAGCTCGGCCACCGGATGCGCCCCTGCCCCGACATCGTGGTCGTCGACACGGAGGCCGCCGATGACGACGCCCGGACGTTCTACACCCCCGGCGAGGTGCACCTCGCCGTCGAGGTGGTCTCGCCCGAGTCCGAGGACCGCGACCGCAAGACCAAACCGTTCCGCTACGCCGAGGCGGGCATCCCACACTTCTGGCGGGTGGAGAACAACAACGGCTCCCCCGCCGCCCACGTCTACGAACTCGACCCCGCCACCCGCGCGTACAGCCTGACCGGCATCCACCACGACCGCCTGACCGTCCCGGTGCCCTTCCCCATCACCATCGACCTCGGCGACCTGCCCAGATAGACGCCCCGATCAGCCCAGGCGGTCGAACTCACCATCCTTGACACCTTCGATGAAGGTTCGCCACCCGTCAGGTGAGAAGACCAACGCTGGCCCCAAAGGGTCCTTGCTGTCACGAACGGCCGCGATGCCGGGGAGGTTGGCGGCGACCTCGACACAGTCGGCACCGCCGTTGCCACTGAGGCTGCTCTTGCGCCATATGGCGTTGGCCAGGGAGTGCTGGGACACCCGTGTTCCCCTTTACATCTGGAGACCCTCCCCAACCCGTCACACGGTCAGGGATGTGTGTCGAAGTCTCCAGTCTTGACGCGGCCGAGGAAGGCGGTCCAGTCGCCCGGGGAGAAGGAAAGTGTGGCGCCATGGGGATTCTTGGAGTCGCGGACGAGGTAACGGTTGCCTGCACGAGCTACTTCCACGCAGTTGCCGCCATCGGTGCTGTAGCTGCTCTTACGCCATGCGATATGGGGAGGATCTCCGTTTGGGGCCATCCCACGCTCCTTTCTCGGTAAGCACGATGCCATTAATCGATCATGGAGGAGATGAGGGTGGCAGACTCTTCGGCGGTGAGCGACCGGGTGATTAGATTATTGAACATCCAGGTATATTTCGCGAGCTCTTCGGCTTCTTCGAGGACCAGACCACTGACGGCCTGTTCGATATAGACGAGGGCCGGATCCGCAGGGTCGGGGAACTCCAGGATGACAAAAGGACCGTCCATGGCTGGGTGGGCTCCCCGTTCGAGGGGCAGCACCTGGATCGTGATGTTCGGCAGCTCGCTTCGCTGTAGCAGGAAGGCCAGCTGATCGCTCATCGTCGTCGCTCCGCCCACCTCGCGCATCAATACCGCCTGGTCGAGCACCGCGTGCAGATGGACCGGAGCATCCCGCGTCAGGAGCTGCTGGCGGGCAAGGCGAACGCCGACCTTCTTCTCAATGTAAGGCTGGCTGGGATTCATGGCCGCCGCCCCCATAACCGCTCGGGTGTAGGCCTCGGTCTGCAGGAGACCCGGGATGACCTGTGCCTCGTAGGTGCGGATCGTCGCCGCGTCGGCCTCAAGGCCGATGTAGGAGTCGAATCCGGTCTTCAGGGTGTCGCGGTGGCGGTGCCACCAGCCTTTCTGCCGGGACTCGCGTGCCAGCATGATCAGCTCTTGCCGAAGCCCGTCGTCGGTGACCTTGTAGTGGTCAAGCAGGTCGCTGACATCGCCGTGATGGACGCTCACCCGTCCGGTTTCGATCCGGGAGATCTTGGTACCGGACCATCCCAGGGCAGCGGCCACGTCGGTCCCGTTGAGACTGGCGGCTTCTCGCAGGCGCCGTAGTTCGATCCCGAGTCGGCGACGCCGAGCAGTGGGGCTGATGGCCATCGGCACCTCTCTCGTTGGGTCTCTCAGCTTGGCAAAGCCCTCCAGTGCGTGCACGCACAACCTACTTAAAGATTTCGCGTGAACGCGATTGCGCGAAAGCACTTGCTCGTGCATGCTCTGAGCGTACGACTGGTGACTCTGAGTAGGTGTAAGGTATCGAAAAGTAGTGATATGCCAGTCAAAATGGCAACAGAAGGGCTAGCTGTGAAGGAACGTGATCCACAAGAGCAGTTAATTCACCTGGTGCGGCTGGGCTGGGACCTGCGGGGCCTGGGGGTGGGCACCTCGCTGGTGTTGCCCCAGGTGGGGCAGCCGGTGCTGGAGATCATGTCCGGGGGTGAGACCCGGGTCCGGATCACCGTCATCCGTCGCGCCTGCGGCTGGGTGTTCGTCTGGCGGCCCTGGTGGGCCAGGGTGTGGCGGCCGGGCGAAGGGGTCTGGGCCGGGGCCGACAACGCCGCCGACGTCATCGTCTCGGCGGCGATCGCATGAACGCGCACCGGCAGACCGCCTGCCGCTACGAACGACAGCGAGCGACCGCGGGACGCTGGGCCGTGCTGCACCCGCTGGGCCACGCGGAGTTCGCGGGCCTGGCCTGCTCGGTCGCGACGGTCCGCGCCTGGGCACGAGACCTACTCACCGGCAGAGTTGCCGACACCACCCTCGACGACGTGGTGCTCCTGCTCAGCGAGGTCGTGACGAACTCCGTCGTCCACTCCGACTCCGGCCGCGCCGCCGGAGGATCGCTGACGGTCTGCCTGGGCCTGGGCGGCGGCATGGTGCACGCCGAGGTGATCGACGACGGCTCGGCGACCAGCCTCCCCTTCGTCCGCGCGACCGGTCTCGACAGCGACGGCGGACGCGGCCTGCTCCTGGTCGAGGCCATGGCCACCGCCTGGGGCACCCACCACGACCCCGAAGCAGGCACCGCCGTCTGGTTCCACCTCCCAACCACCGAAACCAACGGACCTGACGGACCCAGCTCCCTCTTCAGCTGACCCACCTGACCCACCTGACCGAAGCCCCTCTCCCGAGGCGTACCCCTCCCTCCGGTCACAGTGACGGTCCCTCCGGTCACGGTGGTGGCCCGAGTCGCGGTGTGCCCCACCAGACGATCACCCCCGCCCTTGAGCCAAAAATCACGACGGACCTGATGAACTGCGGTGAGCCCCCTGCGCTCCTTCCCGCACCGGTGCTTCAGCTACGGTGCTGGAACCAGAACGACCCCCGTACGGATCGCTTCAGCGTCAAAGAGCCCGATGGGCGGCCCGTAGGAAAGCGACTACGGCCCGCAGGGCGTACGGCGAGGCAAGGGGTGCGCGGAGGTGGGCGGGTGCTCCGGGCGGCTTATAAGAATCCGCAACCAGCGCGCCCGCCAGGCCGGAGGCCTGAACCCCCAGACCCGCCACCAACGACGGCCGCCCGGAGCACCCGCCCACCGGAGCGCGAACACACACCCGGCAGAGCAGCCGACCAACAAGGGAGCCCTGGCCATCCAGAACAACGGCCACCCGGGACACACACCCGGCAGAGCGAACCTGAACAGACCGCCCCGCTAACCGGAAACCTGGGCGGCGGCCTTGGCCGCGGCGGGAAGGGCTTCGGCGATGCGGGAGAGGGCCTCGTCGTCGTGGGCGGCGGACAGGAACCACGCCTCGTACGCCGACGGCGGCAGGTAGACGCCCTGGTCGAGCATCGAGTGGAAGAACGCCCGGTAGGCGGCGGTGTTCTGCCGCTGGGCGGTGTCGAAGTCGACGACCCGCTCTTCCGTGAAGAAGATGGAGAACAGGCTCCCGGCACGCTGCAGGCGGTGCGGCACCCCGGCGGCGGCCAGCGCGTCGGCGGCGGCGCGGCCGATGACCAGGGCCGCGGCGTCCACCCGGTCGTAGACCCCCTCGTCGCAGGCGCGCAGGGTGGCCAGGCCGGCGGCGCAGGCCAGCGGGTTTCCGGACAGGGTGCCCGCCTGGTAGACCGGCCCCTCGGGGGCGAGGTGGGCCATCACGTCGGCGCGACCGCCGAACGCGGCGGCGGGCAGGCCGCCGCCCATGACCTTGCCGAAGGTCATCAGGTCGGCGTCGACCGGGTCGAGCCCGTACCAGCCGGCCTCCGACACCCGGAAGCCGGTGAGCACCTCGTCGATGATCAGTAGGGCGCCGTGTGCGGTGCACAGTTCCCGCAGCTTGGCGTTGAACCCGTTCAGCGGCGGGACGACGCCCATGTTGGCCGGGCACGCCTCGGTGATCACGCACGCGACCTCGGCGCCGAACGCCTGGAACGCCTCGGTGACCGCCTCGATCGAGTTGTAGGGCAGCACCACGGTGTCGGCGGCCGAGGCGCCGGTCACGCCGGGGGTGTCGGGCAGGCCGAAGGTCACCAGCCCGGAACCGGCCGAGGCGAGCAGGGCGTCGACATGGCCGTGGTAACAACCGGCGAACTTGATGATCTTGGACCGGCCGGTGAAGCCGCGTGCCAGCCGCACGGCGGACATGGTGGCCTCGGTACCGGAGCTGACCAGGCGGATCTTCTCCACCGGGTCGACCCTGTCGACGATCTCCTCGGCGAGCTCGACCTCGCCGGCTGTCGCCGTACCGAACGAGGTGCCGTCGCGCAGCGCCTCCTGCAGAGCCTCGATCACGGCCGGGTGCCGGTGGCCGAGGATCATCGGCCCCCACGAGCAGACCAGGTCGACGTAGCGGTTGCCGTCCACGTCGGTGATGTAGGGCCCCTGCCCCGAGGCCATGAAGCGCGGCGTGCCGCCGACGGCTCCGAAGGCGCGGACCGGGGAGTTGACACCTCCCGGGACGATCTCACGTGCGCGGGCGAACAGGTCCTCGGAGTTCTCAGTACGGCTCACGCCCACAAGGGTAGTCACCGCGGGGCGAGCCCCCGCCTGCGGCGTTCCCCCCGAGGGAAGGCCTCTCCGGGTTCCAGGCCGCGCGTTCACGCCCCCTGAGGGACGGGCTGCCCGACCCTTCCCCGCCAAACACACCCTCGAACCAGTAAGGCCCAGAAAATTCACTCCAGAACGGGACATCTGCCCCGGGACAGCGGGACATCGTGTGGGAGATCCTTCCCTCATGGCAGTCACGACGCCCCCCGCACAGCCGCCCGCGGCCCGGTCACCCGGCGTCCACGCCGTGCTCAACGGTGTCCTGGTCTACGGCGCGCTGGCGCTGGTCACCGGTGGGATCTACTCCGGGCTGACCTGGCTGACCGGCACGCTGTCCGGCGGGGAGGACCCGGTGGCCGGGCTCGTCGCGGCACTGATCGTGGGCGCGGTCTTCCGCCCGGCACGGCTGCGCCTGCAGCGTGCCGTGGACCGGCTGCTCCAGGTCGAGCGTGACCCCTACCGGGTGGCCGACCGGCTGAGCCGCACCCTGCAGGAGGCCGTCGACCCCGCCGAGGGGCTGGCCACCGCCGCAGTGCTGGTCCGCCAGGCGCTGCACGCCGACGGCGTGGCCGTCGAGGTCCACGGCGGGACCGTCGTCGACGGCGAGCTGGGGGAACGGCCGGTCGAGACTCCACTGGTCTGGCATGGGGAACCGGTCGGACGGCTGCTCAGCAGCGGTCCCGCCACCTCTTTGGACCTGCTGAACGTGCTGGCCAGGCACCTGGCCGAGCTGGCGCACGCCGTACGGCTCACCGCGGACCTTCGGCGGTCCAGAGAGCACATCCTCACCACCCGGGAGGAGGAACGGCGCAGGCTCCGCCGCGACCTGCACGACGGGCTGGGGCCGACGCTGGCCAGCCTGGCAATGACCGTGGACGAGGCCAGGCTCCGGCTGGAGCGGGATCCCGAGGCCGTGGAGGGGCTGCTGGTCCGCGTGCGTGACCAGATGGGCACCGCGATCGTCGACGTCAGGGACCTGGTGTACGGCCTGCGCCCGCCCGCGCTGAAAAACCTCGGCCTGGCCGGCTCGCTGCGCTCGCTGGCCGACGCGCCGGGACCCCGGGTGGACGTCGCGCTGGTCGGCCCGCTGGGCGACGTGCCCCCGGCCGTGGAGGTGGCGGCCTACCGGATCGCCCAGGAGGCGCTCACCAACGTCCGCCGCCACGCCCAGGCCACCACCGCCCTCGTACGAGCCGAGGTGGTACGAGCCGAGGTGGTACGAGCCGAGGGCGAGCACATCGAGCCCGCGGGCACCGGCGGCGGGCCCGGCGGCATGGCAGACGATGCGGCGGCGGGCGGCGAGTTGCGGCTCTCGGTCGCCGACGACGGGATCGGCCTGCCGGAAAAGGTCCGCGGCGGTGTGGGCCTGCTCTCCATGCGTGAGCGGGCGGCGGAGACGGGTGGCTCGTGCACGATCGGGCCGCGTCCGGGCGGCGGCACCGAGGTCGTCGCCCGGCTGCCCCTCGGAACAGACCCGGCACGACCTCCCCCGCGAGCAGAAGCACCGCTATCTCCTCCGGAAACGGAGTCGGTCCGCCCTCCTCCACGGACGAAAACTCCATGACCTCACCCACGGACAACGGAGCCGGCATGACCTCCCCCGCGACCGCAAGCGCCGTGCCCACCTGCATGGACGAGGACTCCACGACCTCGTCCGTGACCGGAGGCCCTGCGGAGGATCGGCGGCGAAGGGCGTTGGCCGTTCTCGTCTGGACCGGTGCGGTGCTGGCGCCGATCTGCAACCTCCTGGCGATCTGGCTGGCCGAACTGAGCGCCTCGACCTGGAATGACCGCTTCATCACCCTGGATCCGACGGTCGTCCTGTTCCCGGCCGCCGGCGCGTTCCTCATCACGCGCCGGCCCCGGCTGCTCGTCCCCTGGCTGCTCTGGGCCAGCGGAGTGGTCGGCGGCCTCTACTACCTGATCTACAGCGCCGCCCACTGGTTCTACCTCACCGACCCCGGAGGGATCACCCCTTACCTGGCGTGGCTGGCGCTCTGGCTGTGGCTGTGGCACGTTCCGGTGTTCATCTCGCTGCTGCCGCTGCTCTTCCCCGACGGCCGGCTGCCCTCCCGGCGCTGGCGGCCGATCCTGTACGCCAACCTGGTCCTCATGGTCGGGCACTCGCTGTTCCTGGGACTGGCCCCGGATCCCGAGTTCGAGAGCCAGCTCCCGGTCGCGAACCCCTTCGGCGTCGAGGCGCTGCGTGAGATCTCACCGGCCGTGGAGTCGTACATCGGCGCCCCGATGATGGCGCTCACCGCGCTCGGCGTGCTCTCACTGGTCTTCCGCTACCGGGCGGGCGACACCGAGCTCCGGCGCCAGGTCGCCTGGTACGTCGGCGCGCTGGTGGTGCTCCTGGCCTCCTGGATCCTCCGGGTGGCGACCGGCTCCTGGTTGCTGATGGCCACGGAGACCCTCTTCATGGCCGGAGTGCCCCTGTCGATCATCGCGGCGGTGCTGCGCTACCGCCTCTACGGCATCGACGTCGTGCTCAACCGGGCGCTGGTCTACGGCTCCCTCGTCGCGGTCACCGGAGGTGTCTACTTCGGGCTGATCTGGCTGGCCGGCGCCCTGGCCAGCGACCTGGGCCAGGGCATCGGGCTGATCTCGGCGCTGGCCGTGGGCGGGGTCTTCCACCCGGCGCGGCTACGCCTGCAGCGGTTGGTGGACCGGGTCTTCGCCGTCGAACGTGACCCCTACCGGGTCGTCGGCCTGCTCGGCCGTACCGGGCAGGGGGCGCAGGATCCGGCGGCGGCCCTCAGCGAGGCCGTGGTCGCGATCCGCGGGGCGCTGGGAGCCGGCGGGGTCGGCGTCGAGGTCCGCACGGGACGGGGCGGGGCGACGCGCGTGTTCACCGACGGGGAGCTTCGGCCCGGGGCGCAGGAGGTGCCGCTGTTCTGGCACGCGGAGCGGGTCGGAACCCTGCTGGTGGCGGGGGCCCGGCCGGGCCGCGAGCCGATGGAGGTCCTCGCCAGGCACCTCGCCGAGCTGGCACACGCCGTACGGCTCACCGCCGACCTGCACCGCTCCCGGGAACGCATCCGGTCCACCCGCGACGAGGAACGCCGCAGGCTGGGCAGGGAGCTGCACGACGGGCTCGGCCCGGCACTGACCAGTGTCACCTTCGCCCTCGACGAGGCACGGAGAAGGCTCGACACCGACCCGCGGGCCGTCGAGAAGCTGCTGGTCCGTGTCCGCGAGGAGATGATCGCGACGATCGCGTCGGTCCGCGAGCTGGTGTACGGCCTGCGCCCGCCCGCACTGGACGACCTGGGCCTGGAGGGCGCGCTGCGGGTGGCGGCCGGGGAGACCGCGGTGACCGTGGACGGCCCGCTGGACGACCTGCCCGCGGCCGTCGAGGTCGCCGCCTACCGCATCGCCCAGGAGGCGCTCACCAACACCCGCCGCCACGCCGGCGCGGCCACCGTCCTCATCCGGCTGCGCCGCCTGCCTGGCGAGCTGCGCGTGGAGGTCGCCGACGACGGGGTCGGCCTGCCCGAGAATCCGGTCGCGGGCGTCGGGCTGACCTCGATGCGCGAGCGGGCGGCCGAGGTGGGAGGCTCATGTGTGATCGGCCCTCGGCCGGGCGGCGGCACGGAGGTAATCGCCAGGTTGCCGGCGGAGGAGACCGAATGATCACCGTACTGATCGTGGACGACCACCCGGTCTTCCGGCAGGGTCTCCGCGGCCTGCTCTCGGTCATGGACATCGAGGTCGTCGGGGAGGCCTCCAACGGTCAGGAGGCCGTGGCGCTGGCCGCCGAACTCCAGCCCGACGTGGTCGTGATGGACCTGCAGATGCCAGGCGGCAACGGCATCGAGGCGACCAGGACGATCATCAGGACCAGCCCTCGGATCGGGGTGCTGGTGCTGACCATGTTCCGTGACGACGACTCGGTCTTCGCCGCCATGCGCGCCGGAGCGCGCGGTTACCTGCTCAAGGAGGCCGGTGCCGAGGAGATCGGCCGCGCCGTGCACGCCGTCGCCGCGGGCGAGGCCATCTACGGTCCCGAGATCGCCCGCCGCGTCCTGGCCTACTTCACCGGCATACCCGATCCGTCACGCAGCGTCTTCCCCGAGCTCACCGAGCGGGAGCGGGAGGTGCTCGGGCTGGTCGCCCAGGGCAAGGGCAACAACGAGATCGCCGGGATCCTCTTCCTGTCCGGCAAGACCGTGCGCAACCACGTCTCCAACATCTTCATGAAGCTCCAGGTGGCCGACCGCGCCCAGGCGATCGTCCGCGCCCGCGAGGCCGGCCTGGGCGGCTCCCCCTAGGGCGGTGACCACGAGCCTTTACCAGGCGTCCCGGACGCGGGGCGCGACTCAGTCGCAGGTGTCGGCGAGCTGGTCGAGGACGCGGAGCGGGTCCGGCAGCGGGCGGCCGTCCGGCGGGCGCAGCCACGAGCTGTGCCCGCCGCTGGGCAGGAGCGAGGGCGGGGCGAGAACGTAGCTGTCGCGGCAGTGCCAGCGCAGGCCGGGCATCTCGTCGATGGTGGACGGGCCGAAGTCCAGGGCGCAGGACCACCACTCGTCCTCGTCGTCGGAGGCGTTGCGGGTGGCCACATAGAACAGGGCCCGGTCGCCGTTTACGGCGACCGGGCCCGAGGCGGCTCCGGTGGAGTCCATGTTCGCGAGGGCGGTGTGCCCCGCGGCGAGCGGTACGTCGAACACGTCGAACACCCGCCCCGTGGGGAGGATCACATTCGCCTCGGGTTCGTACCGCCACCAGTTGGTGAGGAGGGTGGGGTCGGTGGTGGCCTGCATCTGCCAGGCAGGCGAGAGCGGGTGGGATCCCGGGTCGGGACAGCCGACGCGGTCGCAGGAGCAGGAGCGCGAACCGCCTTTCAGTGGCCGCGCGCCGGGACAACTCGCCCAGCCCAGCGCGGCGTACTCCAGCACAGAACTGATCATCTGCTTCGGATGGCCATGTCGCCTGTTTCGACGAACCATCGGTACCCCGACCATTGTGTCCTCCGTCGTCCGCGCATCCCGCGTACCACCCGGATGCGACGACCTGTCCACACTCTGGTCAGTGGGAACGTCAAACCCCCCAGGGTCTACGCCACCTGGGACACATCCGCACCGGTTATCGCACTCTAACGCACACGTATCCCCGCCAAGTGACGAACCTCCAGTTCTCGGTACGTGCCGTCGATCTCATCTCAGCTTCGCGGCGACCTCGGTCGCCCAGTAAGTGAGGATCATGTCGGCCCCCGCCCTGCGGATCGCGACCAGCGACTCCATGATCGTCCGATCCCGGTCGATCCAGCCGTTCGCGGCGGCGGCCTCGACCATGGCGTACTCGCCGCTGACCTGGTACGCCGCCACCGGCACGTCCACAGCGTCGCGCACCTGGCGCAGGATGTCGAGATAGGCCAGGGCGGGCTTGACCATGACGGCGTCGGCGCCCTCGTCGAGATCCAGGCGCACCTCGCGCAACGCCTCCCCGACCGGTCCCGCCGCGTCCTGCTGGTAGGCGTTGCGGTCGCCGAACCGCGGAGCGCACTCGGCCGCCTCGCGGAACGGGCCGTAGAACGCCGAGGCGTACTTGGCCGAGTACGCGAGGATCGGGACCTGCTCGAAGCCGTCGCCGTCCAGCGCGGCCCTGATCGCCGCGACCTGGCCGTCCATCATGCCGCTCGGTGCGATCACCTGCGATCCGGCCCGTGCCTGGGCCACCGCCGCGGCCGCGTAGCGCTCCAGGGTGGCGTCGTTGTCGACCTCCCCCTCCCCGGTCAGGATGCCGCAGTGCCCGTGGTCGGTGAACTCGTCCAGGCAGGTGTCGGTCATCACGACCAGCGTGTCGCCCACGTCTGCGACCAGATCGGCGACGGCTCGCTGGACGATCCCCTCCGGGTCGTCGGCCGCCGACCCCCGGCCGTCCTTCACCGCGGGGATGCCGAACAGGATCAGCCCGCCCACCCCTGCCTCGGCCGCCTCGTGGGCGGCCTTGCGCAGCGAGTCACGGGTGTGCTGAAACACCCCCGGCATCGAGCCGATCGGGTTCGGCTGGTCGATGTCCTCCTTCACGAACATCGGCAGCACCAGTTCCGCCGGGTGCAGCCGGGTACCGGCCACCATCCGGCGCATCGGTGCCGTGCGGCGGAGCCTTCGCGGGCGTGCGACAGGGAACTGGGCCGTCATGTCTCCCCCTCCCCCCGGCCGGTCGGGGACTGCGGGCCGGAGGAGCTCGATGTGTGTTCCGGCCCGCCGCCTGCCGGGGCGCCGCCGGTCACGGCCCGGCGCGCTCGCGCGAGACCGTCGAACACGGTCTGCCCGCCCTTTTCGCGCGGGCAGCCGCCGTATTCAAGGTTACTTTGCGCGGCGCCGGGCCCCTCTTCGGGTCTGCGAGGGCCTGCGGGGGACGTCCCCCGCCATGACCGCGGCCTGCCGCTGCTTGGCACCGTACTCCGCCAGCGCCGCCGCGAGGGCGGAAGTCGAGGGTTTGTCGGCCATGACGTCGACCCTGAGCCCGAATTCCTCCGCCGTCTTCGCGGTCTGCGGACCGATCACGGCGATGACCGTGACGTTGTGCGGCTTGCCCGCGATGCCGACCAGGTTGCGGACGGTGCTCGACGAGGTGAACAGCACCGCGTCGAACCCGCCGCCCTTGATGGCCTCGCGGGTGGGGGCGGGCGGCGGCGCGGCGCGGACGGTCCGGTAGGCCGTCACGTCGTCGCACTCCCAGCCGAGCTCGATCAGTCCGGCCACCAGCGTCTCGGTCGCGATGTCGGCACGCGGCAGCAGCACCCGGTTGATCGGGTCGAGCATCGAGTCGTACGGGGGCCACTCGACCAGCAGCCCCTCCGACGACTGCTCGCCGGACGGCATCAGGTCGGGCCTGACGCCGAACTCCACCAGTGCCCGCGCGGTGCTCTCGCCCACGGCCGCGACCTTGAGCCCGGCGAACGCGCGGGCGTCCAGGCCATACTCCTCGAACTTCTCGCGCACCGCCTTGACCGCGTTCGCGCTGGTGAAAGCCACCCACTCGTAGCGCCCCGTGACCAGGCCCTTGATTGCCCGATCCATCTGCTGCGGGGTGCGCGGCGGCTCGACGGAGATCGTGGGGACCTCCTCGGGCACCGCGCCGTACGAACGCAACTGATCGACCAGAGCGGCCGACTGCTCCTTGGTCCTGGGCACGAGCACCCGCCAGCCGAACAGCGGCTTGGTCTCGAACCACGACAGCCGGTCGCGCATGCCGACGGCCTCGCCGACCACGATCAGCGCGGGCTCGACCATCCCGGCGTGCTTGAGATCGGGCGCGATCCGGCCCAGCGTGGTCACCACGGTGTGCTGCTCGGTAGTGGTGCCCGCGCTGCTGATCGCCACCGGCGTCGAGTCCGGACGGCCCGCCGCGATCAACGCCTTGCCGATCGAGACGGCCTCGGCGACGCCGTTGTAGATCACCAGGGTGCCCGCTCCCGCGGCGTACCCGGACCAGTCGTTGATCTGGGTCGCGTCCACGACCCGGAACTCGGGCACCGATACCGCGGCCGGTATCCCGGCATAAGTGAGCACCGCCGTGGCCGGGGGCACGCCGGGCACGATCTCGAAGTCCACCTCCGCCTTGGCACAGGCCGCCACCTCAGCGGTGATCGAGGAGAAGAACATGGGGTCGCCCGCGCACAACCGCACGACACAGCTGCCACCCTTGGCTGCCTTGACGGCCTTCAGCGAGACGGCGCCCTCCTCTGCCACACCGATGATCTCGACGCCCTCACGACAGTGGCGTAGCAATGAGCCGTACGCCTCCTGGTCGAGGATGACGATGTCCGCTCTGGAGAGCAGATCGGCACCGCGTAGCGTGAGCAACCCCTCATCGCCGGGACCCGCGCCGACAAAGGCGACGAACCCGGACGGACGCTCGAAGGTGGTACTTCCGGAGCTCAATGTGCTTGCTCCCCTATCAACGTGCCGGCCCCTTCGGCGATCATCTCGGCCGCGAGGTCGCGGCCGAGATCCATGGGCGCAGAAGAGCTGCCGACGGCGGACTTGCGCACCGCCCGCCTGCCGTCGACGGCGACGGCGGCGGCGGTCAAAATCAGATCGTGCCCGTGCTCGGCCGCGTACGTGCCCAGCGGGGCGGCACACCCGGCCTCCAGGGTATTGAGCACCGCGCGCTCGGCGGTGACCTCGGCGCGAGTGCGCGCATCGTCGAGCACGCTCAGCAACTCGACCATATCCGCCCTGTCGGAGCGGCACTCCACGGCCAGTGCTCCCTGCCCGGGAGCGGGCAGCATCTCCTCGACCTCGAAGATCTGGGAGATCTCGGCCTCGCGGCCCAGCCTGCCGAGCCCGGCGGCGGCGAGCACGACCCCCTGTAGCTCGCCCGAGGTCACCTTGGCGATCCGGGTCTCGGCGTTGCCTCGGATGGGAACATAGTCGAGGTCCGGACGGATCATCCTAAGCTGGGCGATCCGGCGCGGGGAGCCCGTGCCGATCTTCGCACCGGATGGCAGGTCGGCCAGCTTGGTGACGCTCACCAGGGCGTCCCTGGGGTCGTCACGCGGCGGGATCGCCGCGATGACCACCCGCGGGTCGGGTGTGGTGGGCAGGTCCTTCAGCGAGTGAACCGCGAAGTCGATCTCGCCTTCGATCAGCTTGTCACGCAGCGCGCTGACGAAGACGCCCGTGCCGCCGAGCTGCGTGAGATCGCCCTTGGTCACGTCGCCCAGGGTGACGACGCCGACGAGCTCGACGGCCCTCCCGGTCAACTCGGTGAGGCGGGTGGCGACCAGGCCCGACTGCGTGGTCGCCATGACGCTCCGCCTCGTTCCCAGCCGGAGCGGAGGAGAAACGCTGCTCACAAGCCTGCCTCCTTCTTGCTCGGCTCGGTGTTCTTACCCGGCTCGACGTCGATCGTCTCGATGCGCCGCACCGCTTCGGGCACCTTCGGGTCAAGATTGAACAGCTCGCGGAGTGCTTCCGCATAATGATCGCCCGCCGGAGACTCCGCCAGCTGCTTGACACGCACGGTGGGCTCGTGGAGCAGCTTGTCGACCACGCGCCTGAGCGTCTGGGTGACCTCGGCCCTGATGCGTCCGTCGAGTTCGGGAACCCGGGCGGCGAACCGCTCAAGCTCCGTCTCGACCACCTGCGCCGCCTTGCTCCGCAACGCCACCACCGTCGGCGTGACGCGCGCGGCGCGTTCGGCCGACAGGTAGGCGGCGACCTCCTCGGCGACGATGTCGCGCACGGCGGTGACCGCCTCGGCTCGACCACCGTCGTCGGTGCCGGCGTCGGCCCCGCTCTCCTGCATGGACTCCAGGTCGACCAGCGTCACACCGGGCAGCCGCCGTACGGCGAGGTCGACGTCGTGCGGCAGGGCCAGGTCCAGTATGAACATCTGGTGGGGGGTCACCATGTCGGCCGTGATGACCACGTCGGCGGCGCCGGTGCAGGAGATGACCAGGTCGACCCCTGCCATCTCCCTCTCCAGGTCGCCGAACTCGGCGGCCCGGCCGCCGACCGTCTGCGCCAGCCGCACCGCACGGTCGTGGGTCCGGTTGACCACCACGATGTCGGTGAGGCCCGCCCGCTGCAGGGTCGCGGCCGACAGCGCGCTCATCGAGCCCGCGCCGACCACCAGGGCCCGCTTCTCGGCGAGAGGGCCGAGGACTCGCTCGGCGAGCGTGAGCCCGACCCCGACGAGGGAGGCGCCGGCCCGGTCGATGCCGGTCTCGGTGTGGGAGCGCTTGCCCACCCGCAGTGACTGCTGGACGAGCTCGTTGAGCGTCGGGCCGAGCGTGCCCTCCTCCTGGGCGAGCCTGAGCGCCGAACGCACCTGACCGAGGATCTGCCCCTCGCCCAGGACCATCGAGTCGAGGCCCGAGCCGACCGAGAACAGGTGCTCGATCGCGCGGTCCTCGTAGTGCACGTAGAGATGGGCGGCCAGCTCGTCCATCGGGACGCCGGAATGGGTGCTGAGCAGCCAGGAGATCGACGTCACCGCGGCGTGGAACCGGTCGACCTCGACGTAGACCTCGACCCGGTTGCAGGTCGAGACGACCATGGCCTCGGTGACGTGGACGTCCCGCTGAACGTCCTGGAGCAGCTTCACCAGCGAGTCACCGGAGACGGAGACCCGTTCCAGCAGGGCCACCGGGGCCGTGCGGTGGCTCAGGCCGACGACGAGAACGCTCATCGGCCCTCCACCGCCTTTCCCGAGAAGGCACGGTCCGCCCTCGTCGTCTCCGCGTTCGTCATACGTGTCATAGTGATCATGCTCGTCTTGGTCGCCCGGGAAAGCCGGAAGAGTGCGTGCCCGTCGGCTCGTACGCGGTGCTTCTTCACAGGTCCACCGCCTCGGGCCACTCCTCGGCCATCGCGGGCCCCCCAGTCATCCGATCCGTCTTGCGTTGCTCGTGGAACGCAAGGATCTGTAGTTCAATCGATAGGTCGACTTTACGGATGTCGACACCTTCTGGAACAGAAAGTACAACGGGGGCAAAGTTCAGGATGCTGGTGACCCCCACGGCAACGACCCGGTCGGCCACCTGCTGGGCCGCCACGGCCGGTGTCGCAAGCACCACGATCGACACTCCTCGCCGCCTTATCACGGCTTCCAACTCGTCGATGTGCTCCACATTCAATCCCGCGATGTGGTCGCCCACCACTTCGGGGTCCGCGTCGAGCAGCGCCGCGACCCTGAATCCCCGGGAGACGAACCCGCCGTAGTTGGCGAGCGCACGACCGAGGTTACCCACTCCGACGATGGCAACGGCCCAGTCCTGGGTGAGGCCCAGCTCGCGGGAGATCTGATAGATCAGATATTCGACGTCGTAGCCGACCCCGCGGGTGCCGTACGACCCGAGGTGGGAGAGGTCCTTGCGGAGCTTGGCGGAGTTGACGCCGGCCGCGGCGGCCAGGTCCTCCGAGCTCACGGTCGCCAGGCCACGCTCGGCCATGCCGTTCAGCGCACGCAGATAGAGCGGCAGCCGGGCGACGGTCGCCTCGGGTATGCCGCGTTCGCGGGCTTGGGACATACGGCGGATCACGTGCCGGAGCTCCAGGGGGACAGGCGACCGGCGCGGCCCGGACGCGACGGATGACGAGGTGAGGCCACTGTCATTCAGGTTAGTCCTTTTGTGAACCGGTGCACAAAGTGAGTGTTCACAATCTTGACCAAACCCCCCACCGGTTCGTGGCACACCCCCCTCATCAGGGCCCTGACCTGGGCATCCGGCAGGTCTCCGCACGACCGTCACCGGGTCCCATCCGCTCGCGACGCAGGCCCGCACGGCGCCGTGACTCGGCTACCGTGGCGGTCATGTCACCCCGAGACCATCGCGTCACCCTGCTCGGCAAGCCCGGTTGTCACCTGTGCGACGACGCACGGGCGGTGATCGAACGGGTCACCGCCGAGCTCGGCGTCCCGTGGGAGGAACGCGATATCACGGCCTCCGAAGAGGACCAGGCCCGCTACTGGGAGATGATCCCGGTCACCTTCGTCGACGGCGTGCAGCACGACTTCTGGCGTGTCGACGAGCACCGCCTCCGCGCCGCCCTCGGCGCCTGAGACGTTTCACATGATCCGGCGCGCGGACGACCACCGCCCGCGCGCCGCGTTCACGGCCTGAAGGCCGTCGGGAGCGGCATCACCTTCGCGGCGTTCATGGTGAGCTCGATGACGTTGGTGACGAGCACCATCGGCTGGCGCTCGGTGACGAAGCGCTCCGTATGCGACTGGCGCTGATGGTCGGTGTAGGCGACCTCGTCACGGTAGATCTCGTAGACGATGCGCTGGAGCGGCGCCGACTTCACCGAGTGGCAGGCGTAGATGAGCGTGTCCGGCTCGGATCGGCGTACCGCCTCGACGGTCTCCTCGGCGAGCCGGTCGAACCTCTCGCCGGTGCCGTCGAGGAGTGTGAAGACGGTCAGCATGCCGAAGATGCTCGGTGAGGGGCGGCCGGAGCCGCCCGGCAGGTCACCCAGGTTGCCCGGACCGCCCGGCAGGTCACCCGGGTTGCCCAGGCCGCCCAGGTTGCCCGGACCACCCGGGTTGCCCAGGCCGCCCAGGTTGCCCGGGCCGCCCGGATACATGGCACCGGCCCGGGGGGCTGCGCCGAAGGCCTGGTCATAGCCGAAGGGGCCCGCCTGGTCGTAGCCTCGGACACCCCCTCTCCCCTGGCTCTGGCCTTGCCACTGCCCCTGGCCCGGGGAGGGCGCGCCGCCGAAAGCCTGCTCGGCGGGCATGGGCTGGAGGCTGCCCGGGTGGCCGAACTCACCGGTGACCGGCCCCACGGGGTGGCCGAACTCACCGGTGACCGGCCCCACGGGGTGGCCGAACTCACCGGTGACCGGGCCGGACTGCCTGCCGGAACCGGAAGCCCCGTGCCTTCCGAACTCGTGGGCCGGGATGTCGTACTCGCCGGTCGCCGGGCCTGAGGGCGACATGCCGAACTGACCGGTGACCGGAGGCTGCCCCCCGGGAGCACCGCCCCGTCTGCCGGGGTCGGCACCGGACGGCTGGCCGGGGGCCGGCATGCCGTACTCACCCGCCATGAACATCCCGGTGGCGGGTCCGCCGAACCTGTCGTCGTGCTGGAAGGGCTGCTGCCCCATGCGCGCCGCGTAGTCGACGTCCTGGTCGCCCGCGCGGTACTCGGCGACGAGGTCGCCGAGCCCGGAGCGGCGGGGAGGCTCCTCGGCCAGGGCTCGGCCGCCGGGGGCCTCCTGGGACATCCTGTGTCCGGCGACCTGCACGTCGCGGGGCTGGTACTCGGGGGGCCGGAGTGTCGGGAGGCGGTTCTCCCAGTCGTCGTCCGCAGCCTTCTCCTCGTCGTCCTCGTAGGGCGCGAGCGGGCGGAGCATGGCGTACCAGACGGCGGCGGCGGTGACGAAGAGCAGCAGCGCGGTGAACATTCCGGGCACCGCGAAGCTGACGGCTCCCACCAGGGCGAGACCGGTGGGGCCGAGCACCAGGAGCGCGTGCATGTTGTCGGCGTCGTAGTCGTCGCCGCCGCGCCAGCGCACGACCGCGAGCAGCAGTCCGGCCAGCAGCACGATCGTGACGATCACGTGGACGACAAGCAGCAGGTATTCCGACGGCACGTCCCAGTGGCGGCTACCCAGCGGGAGGACCTTGGCGAAGTCCTTGTCCTGCAGGACCGGGTCGACCGCCAGGATCACCGTCGCGATCACAGTGAGTGCGATCCCCAGGAGCCATGAGGCGAACCTGGCCGCGCCCTTACGGGCCAGCAACTGGATGACTCCGACAGCCAGCCACAATGGCGCCAGCATGGATCCAGTCAGTTGATAAACACGAAATGTTCCTGCCCCGAACCCGGTTAGGTAGCCGACGGCGATTACTCCGAGTGAGACGGAGAGAGACGCCGTCGTGATGCTCCAGGCGATCAGCCAGCCCTTGGGCTCACTGCGAAGGCGGCTGATGAGAGCACCGGTGGCGATGACGGCGAGCAATGCACCGGCGAAGGCGATGACAGCGACGAGGACTTCCATGGTGTCTCCAATGCTGCCGGACATTACCCCCTAACCGGTAGCCGAACCCTCGGTCGGCTCCCGGAGTCGGCGTGAAACAACCGACCCCACACCATATCTGGCGATTACCCCCAGTCACGGCGCTTCGAAGTGGATTGTGGAATTACCGCTTGGTTTCCTAGAGTGATCAGGCACGCCGTACCCCCTTTTCCCCTCAGGGATACCGGATGCCTGAAACGTGGCCGCTCGCCGGGCACCTCCCCACGACCGTCGGGATGGCCCAGCCCGTCCGCAGTAGTGACCTCACTCTGCGTGAGGACGCCTCCGAAGAACTCCGGAGGCTCGTTTTGCGTGCCAAAACCGGAGACACGGATGCTTTTGGCACGCTCTATGATCGCTACCTCACCCTGGTCTACCGCTATGTCTATTTCCGGGTCGGCTCACACCCGCTGGCCGAGGATCTCACGAGCGAGACCTTTCTCCGCGCGCTCCGCCGGATCACTGACTTCACGTGGCAAGGGCGTGATTTCGGGGCCTGGCTCGTGACCATCGCGAGGAACCTGATCACCGATCACTTCAAGTCCGGCAGGTACCGTCTTGAGGTCACAACGGCCGAGGTGATCGACACCCCGCTCGACGGCCCGCACATCCCGGAGAACGCCGTCGTCATCTCGATGATCAGCGACCGGGTGCTCGGCGCCGTCCGTGACCTGGGCCCCGAGCAGCAGGAGTGCGTGGTGCTGCGTTTCCTGCACGGCATGTCGCTGGCGGAGACCGCGCTCATCATGGGCAAGAAGAGCGGCGCGATCAAGGCGCTGCAGTTCCGCGCGATCCGGTCCCTGGCCCGCGCGCTCCCCTCGGACCTGGGCTGACACCGCCTCCCTGCCTCGTCCGCACCCCTTCCCCCATCCCGAGACGCCCCGGGAGGCACCGGAAGCCTCCAGGAGACTCCGGGCAGGCCCCGAGCCACCCCGGGGCACCCCGGGACCCCGAGACACCCCAGGAGTGGGAGCCGACGGGGAGAATCCCCGGTCCGGCCGTGCCCGGAAGGATTGTTCACCATGCCGATGCCGGTGCAGCGCGTAACCTGGCGTGCGGAGTCGTCGTTAGGCAAGTGATACCGATGGATCATGAGCCGGGGGCGGCAGGGAGCGTTCATGGGGAAGTGGCTGCCTGGAATCTCGCGGAGATCGCAGGCTCACATCCAAAACCGCGTGTCGCGCCTCGGCAACCGCATGGCGGCCGTCCCCCATCCCGAGTTCCACGCCAGGCTCCGCGAGCAGCTCACGCAGGGGCCTCCCGGAGAGGACCTCTCGGAGCGGCCGCCGACCGGCCCACGGCACTCCCGGCGCAGGCCTGGTACGGGACTGTTCACCCAACTGCTAAGCGTCGCCCTGGTGGCCTCGATGGTCACCTCCGGCGTATGGACCTACCGGTCGATGCCCGGCGACACCTTCTACCCGCTCAAGCGCGCCGCCGAGAGGACCCTGTTCCACCTGAGCACCGACGACGCCGAACGCGCCGAACGCTCCTTCGGCTACGCGGAGACCCGTGCCCGCGAGGTCGAGAAGCTCCTGGGCGGCGAGCGCGAGTACATGATCGGAGAGACCCTCCAGGCAATGGAGGACACCACTCGCTCCGCGGTGACCTCCCTCAAACAGGTACGGCGCCGTGACGCCTCGAGCGCCAGGGAACTCAAGCGCTTCGTCCAGAAACAGCGCACCCAGATCAGCGGGATGCTCCCCAAGATGGACGCCGAGGACCAGCGCAAGGCCCACGTTTACCTCAACTACATCGACGGTCTGGCGCCGCCCGAATAGTCTGTTCCTTCGGAAGCCGTGCCGGTCCGGATCTCGGCTCGCGCGATGCCGTATGACACCGAGATGCCACATTTGGCTAACATCACGGCTACCGATCTCTCCCCCATGTCCCGGTTAAGCTGAGGTGCTATGAGGCGGCTACTACGACGACGGGGCGAAACGACGACGGCCGAGGAGAAAGCGGCCGGGGAGGTCGCGGCCGCAGCCGCCGTGGCGATGCCGATGGCCGAACCCGACCCGGTGGCCGCCGCCTTCTTCGACGTCGACAACACCATGATGCGCGGCGCGTCCATCTACCATTTCGCCCGGGGCCTCGCCTCCCGAGGCCTGTTCACCAGCAAGGACCTGTTCAGGTTCGCGCTCGGCCAGATGGTCTTCCGGGTCCGCGGCGACGAGAACCCCGCCCACATCGCAGAGGCCAGGGAGACCGCGCTGGCGTTTGTGGCGGGCAGCAAGGTCGAGGAGATCATCCGGCTGGGCGAGGAGATCTACGACGAGGTGATGGCCGACCGTATCTGGGCGGGCACCCGCGCCATCGCGCAGGCACACCTCGACGCCGGTCAGCGAGTCTGGCTGGTCACCGCGACCCCGGTGGAGCTGGCCCGCGTGATCGCCCAGCGCCTCGGCCTGACCGGTGCCCTCGGCACCGTCGCGGAGACCGAGAACGGCGTCTACACCGGCCGCCTGGTCGGCGACCTGCTCCACGGCCCCGCCAAGGCCGAGGCCGTCAGGGCTCTGGCCCGCAGGGAGGGGCTCGATCTGACCCGCTGCTCCGCCTACAGTGATTCGGCCAACGATCTGCCGTTGCTCTCCCTGGTCGGCCGCGCCACCGCGATCAACCCCGACGCCGAGTTGCGCGACTTCGCCAGGGAGAACGGCTGGGAGATAAAAGACTTCCGCACGGGGCGTAAGGCGACCTTGATCGGCCTGCCCATCGCGGCGGGCGCCGGGGCCCTCGCGGGGAGCGTCGCCGCCGCCATCGCCCTGCGCCGCCACTACCGTTCCGGCGACTGACCCGCGCGTCGCCCCGCCGCTCACAGGACGGCCTGGCCCGGCTCCGGTCAGCCTGCCGTACGAGCGACCGTGATCCGGTCCGGCAGCGCGGACGGTTCCCGTCGCGGGAAGTGCCGGCAGTGCCTCAGGAGAAGGGCGGGAAGGCGTGGCCACGCTGGAGCCGGAGTTCGTCCAGCTGCTGCTGGATGATCTCCCGGACCTGGTCGGTGAGGTTGAAGACCAGCATCGGGTCATCGGCGTCGGCCGGGTCGAACTCGTCGGTACGGATCGGCTCACCGAAGCCGATCATCCACTTGGACGGGAGCGGGACCAGCCCGAGGAGCCCGAACCAGGGGAACAGCGGCGTGATGGGCAGGTAGGGAAGACCTAGCGCCCTGGCCAGGAAACGCATATCGCCGATCTTGGGGTAGATCTCCTCGGCACCCACGATGGCGCAGGGAACGATCGGCACGCCCGCGCGGATGGCGGAGGCGACGAAGCCGCCCCGCCCGAAGCGCTGCAACCGGTAGCGGTCGGAGAACGGCTTGCCGACCCCCTTGAATCCCTCGGGAAAGACACCGACGAGCTCGCCCTTGCGGAGCAGCCGGTCGGCGTCCTCGCGGCAGGCGAGGGTGTGGCCGGTCTTGCGGGACAGGTGACCGAGCACCGGAAGCCGGTAGACCAGGTCGGCCCCCAGGAGCCGGAGCGCGCGGCGCGCGGGGTGGTCGTCGTGCAGGGCCACCTGAAGCATGAGCCCGTCGAGCGGGAGGGTGCCCGAGTGATTGGCCACGACCAGGGCACCGGAGTCATCGGGCACGTTGTGCAGGCCGACGGTCTCGGTGCGGAACCAGTGGCGGTACAGCGGGCGGATCAGCTCCAGCAGCACCCTGTCGGTGAGCTCCGGATCGAACCCGAACTCGTCGACCTCGTAGTCTCCGGTCACCCGGCGCCGTAGGAAGTCGAGCAGCTCGGCCGGCCTCTGATCGTCGCCTCCACCCGTCGGCACCCCGAGGAAAGGATCGTCCGACGCCTCATCGGAGACGCGGGCGCGGGTGATGGGGATGACGTCGGCCTCCCCGCTCTCATTCGCCGCCTCGCTCATTTCGCCACCGCGCTCATTTCGCCACTGCCCGGGACAACATGTCCATCATGGCGAGGGGCAGGCCGCCGGCCAGGTCTCGCGCGCGGACGAAATCCTCGAAGGCGGCGGCGGTGGAGAACTTCGGCCTCCAGCCGAGAGCCGCGGACAGCAGGGTGGTGTCGACCACACGTCCGTGACACATCAGGCGGAGTTGCTCGGGGGAGAAGTCGACCAGCCCCGTACCGCGGGCGAGGTCGCCCATGAGGCGGAAAACGACAGAGGGCACCGGCACCGGGAGCAGGCCCATCCTGCGCGCGCACTGCGACAGCAGCAGCACACCGTCCCCGGCCACGTTGAACGTGCCGGGGTGGTCCTCCGTCGCCATCCGCCGCAGCACCTCGACCGCGTCGTTCTCGTGAACGAACTGCAGCCGCGGGTCGAACCCGAACACGGTCGGCAGGACGGGTTGGGCGAAGTAACGCGTCAGCGGGGAGTCGACGCCGGGGCCCATGAAGTTGGCGAATCTGAGCGTCGACACGACCACGTCACGGCGCCGTCTGGCGAAGCCCCGGACGTAGCCCTCCACCTCGGAGGCGTCCTTGGCATAGCCGTGGCTTGGCGGCTCCCCCGGCTCGGCGTTCTCGGTGAAGACCGCGGGGTCGTGCGAGGAGGAACCGTAGACGGCGGTGGTGGAGCGCATGACGACGCGGCGGACCGTCGCGGACCGCTGACAGGCACCGAGCAACTGCATGGTGCCGATGACGTTGTGCTCCTTCATGAGCGCCCGGCCACCGCTCCGGGGAGGAGCGCTCACCAGGCTCATGTGAACGACGGTGTCGATGTCGGCGGCCGCGATCACCTGCGCGATGTCGGGGCTGCGCAGATCGACGCGGACGAACTCCGTCCGGCCGAGAGGTACGCCGCCATCACGTGAGAGCGAAGGCGGCGGCACCGTATCCACTCCGATGACCCGGTCGATATCCGGGTCATCCGCGAGAACGCTCGCCACTCGGGCGCCGATGTGGCGCGAGACCCCGGTGACAAGCACGGTGTGGGTCATCGGCGCCTCGCAGATCCGCGCTGTTACTTCTTGTTACGCCGCTGGATGCGGGTCTTCTTCAGAAGTTTGCGGTGCTTCTTCTTCGCCATGCGCTTGCGGCGCTTCTTGATCACAGAGCCCACGGGACCCCCAGGTAGCTGGTAGCCGAGATTGCCGAACCGGTGCGCGATAGCACACCGGCACAACAGACTACCGGCGATCCACGGTAGATCGCCCCCGGGGGACCCCGAGCACATCAACTCACGACGTGGCGAACACGTCGCTACCTCGACGAGACAGAGACCTGCCACATACCTGTCGGACCGGAAAACTTGCTTCGGTCAGACCGGAAGAGACAGGACTCGCGAGCCGTCCAGCGCGCCTCGCCCACCTCGCGGCCGGATGTTCCTCCACCGGCCGCCCGGCTCCGCGCGCCGAGCCCCCTGTCTCAACCTGCCTCGATGTAGGCATCCCTGAGATAATCGTGCACCGCCTGTTCGGGCACCCGGAAGGATCGACCGACCCGGATGGCCGGCAGCTCGCCCGAATGCACGAGTCGGTACACAGTCATCTTGGACACCCTCATGACAGTGGCCACTTCTGCCACCGTCAGGAACTTCACCTCGCTGAGAGGTCTTTCGCCTGCACCCATCGGACGCCTCTTCCGCACGTGTATCCGGGTTATCCCCACTGGTGCCATTGCTCACGCACGTGTACTGCCGTCAGCGTAAGCCGGGAGGCCGGGCACGCAAACCCCCTATTTTCTCAGCCCTCGGAGCCTCGCGTCAGCGAAACCGACAAAATCGCTGGCCAGCAGCCGGACCGTGCCCCTGCTTTTGATCTTGGAACGGACCAACTGTCTCCTATTAGAGTCGCCCACAATCGCCAAAAAGTTGGCAAACGGTCGGCGAGCTCTGTGGAATGCAGGCGCGAAATGCCGGTATAAGGATGCCCTAATTTGCGCATCCCCCGTCTCAGAGGGCTCGCGCGACCCTCTTGACCAGGTGGTGTGTCAGCGGCTCGTAATACCTCGGTAGCACGTTGTCATCAAGCGGGACGGTCACCGCGATCTTGCCCTCGGCCTCCCCGACGAAGAGCGCGGGGTCGTTGCTGTCGGCGAATCCGACGGTGAGGATGCCCGCCTCGCCCGCCGCTCCGGCCCAGCCGTGGTCGGCGATCACCAGATCGGGACGGTCCGCGCCAAGTTCGGCGATCATGGCCCGCATCGGGGCCGGGTCGTGGGTGTGCACGAAGGCGCCCTTGTCGTCGAGCATCGCGACATCGTCCAGATAACGGATCTTGCGCCTGCGGCCGAACCCGCTCCCCCAGTACGACCAGCCCTCGGCCGGGCTCATCAGGACCGCCCCGCACGCCCTGAGCATCCGGGCCAGAGCCAGGTGAACGGTGAGCAGGCCGGTGGGGTGCCCGGTGGCGATCAGGATCTGCGGATTGCCCCTGCCGAGCACTCCCGCGATCGTGTCGCCCATCTTCTCGACCGCCTCGATCGTACGGTCGGGGTCGATGGTGTCCTGGCCCTCCCGGTGCAGCGGATCGGCCACCACCCCGGCGGACTTGACCATCAACTCCAGCACGTCCCGATAGGACCAGGCGCCGTCCACGGTCAGCCCGAACAGGTAGTGCGGATCACGGTTGGCCAGCGACCGGTAGTGGTCCAGGTTGTTCTCCCGGCTGGTCGCCACATCACCGGCGATCCGGGTCCGAACCAGGTGCTCACGAAGCTCGGCACGGGTCAACGGCGACGCTGCGCGTCGCGGCTCGGGTGCTGGAGTCCGGTGACTTCCCTCGTCACTCATCCGCTTCACTCATCCGCTTCGCTCCTTCGCTCCTCAGTCCGGTCACCGGCGCGTCCTCACGGCTGACCGGCTTGTCGGCTTGTCGGCTGACCGGCTTATCGACTGACCGGCTTGTCGGCTTGTCGGCTGACCGGCTTGTCGGCTGACCGGCTTGTCGGCTGACCGGCTTATCGACTGACCGGCTTGTCGGCTTGTCGGCTGACCGGCTTGTCGGCTGACCGGCTTGTCGGCTGACCGGCTTGTCGGCTGACCGGCTTGTCGGCTGACCGGCTTGTCGGCTGACCGGCTTGTCGGCTGACCGGCGACGCTGCGCGTCATGGTTCGGCCGCTCAGGCAGTCCCTCGGACGGATCACTCATCCCGCCTCTCACCCGCGCCCCCTCTCCCGTGGCGTGCCGATTCCCCTCCTGGAGGGACCTGGGAGATCCGGGGACCCCGGTCACGGGAAGGGGTCGAGGCCGTGGAAGGGGAAGACGGCCTTCCTTGTCGCCATGATGGCCCGGTCGATCGAGTCTGCTGGGTCATAACCAGTTGAGAAATAACGAAATTCCGGATTTCGGCCATCGGTCAGTGTCAGGGGTGCCGACTGGTCGGTCCGTTCCTTGACGAACTTGCGCCATGTCTCGGGGGTGGTGGTCCTCGGATCGAGCGGGTGGCCCGCCACCTCCGCGAGCAGATGGGTCCACGCCCGGGGCACGACCTGCACCAGCTCGTATCCCCCTCCGCCGGTCACGACCCACCGCCCGCCCGCGGTCTCGTGTGCCAGCTCGTGCAGCGCCGCGTACGCGGCGCGCTGGCCGTCCAGGCTGAGCATCAGGTTGGCCAGCGGGTCGAGGGCGTGGCTGTCGCAGCCGTGCTGAGTGACCAGGACGTCGGGGGCGAACTCCCGCAGCAGCGGCGGGACCACCGCGTGGAAGGCCCGAAGCCAGTCACTGTCGCCGCATCCGGCGGGTAGGGCCACGTTGACCGCGGTGCCCTCCACGCCGCACTCCTCGGGGAAGCCCGTGCCGGGGAAGAGCGTGCGGGGGCTCTCGTGCAGGCTGATGGTGAGAACCCTGGGATCGTCGTAGAACATCGCCTGCACGCCGTCGCCGTGATGCACGTCCACATCCACGTAGGCGACCCTGGACGCCCCCTGGGCCAGCAGCCACGCGATCGCCGCGCCCGGGTCGTTGTAGACGCAGAACCCGCTCGCCGAGGCGGCCATCGCGTGGTGCAGACCACCCGCGATGTTGACCGCGTGCTCGACCTCACCGGTCCACACCGCGCGTGCCGCGGCCAGGCTGGCCCCGGTGATCAGCGCGGACGCCTCGTGTACCCCGGCGAAGGCGGGATTGTCCTCGGTGCCGAGCCCGTAGGCCAGGTCGCGTCGCCCGGTGGCGGAAACCCGCTTGACGGCCTCGATGTAGTCACGCTTGTGGACGAGCGCCAGTTCGTCGTCGGTGGCGGGCGCACAGCCGCTCATCTCCACCAGGTCCAGCACACCGAGCTCCCTGGCCAGCGCCATGGTCAGCTCGACTCGTACGGGCGCGAGCGGGTGCCCCGGACCGAAATCGTAGGAGATGAGCGCATCGTCCCAGACAACCCGCACGGACCGGCTCATGCGCACTCCCTGTCTGGTCGCGACGTCGCGCGCCACGGCCCGATCTTCCTACTCCCAGATCGACGTTACCGCACGTGTACGGAATGCGGTTTACGCAGGCGTCTTGGAGGATGTGACCGTTTTCATCTGAGCGAAATATCATGATTTATTGCAATTAATGGTCCTGCGTCCCGGTACGCGGCACCGCTGCCCGGGACACCACCTGGAATGTCCTTCCCCGGCCGGCCGGACGCGGGACGGCACGGTCAGGCGGGGGACACCCGGCGCAGTCCCCGGACCGCGGGGACCAGGAGAAGATCGACCTGGCGGTGAAGAAGAGCAGGAAGCTCCGTGTCCAGACGGCGGGTCCGCCGAGTTCCCGCTGATCATCAGCCAGTACGGCCTGCTCCACGATCGCCCCATCTCCCCCGGAGTTCCGTGGGAAATGATGCCGTTTTATAGGAAAATTTCCTAATAGATTTCCTGGCGGAGGGGCGAACTCAGCCCTCGGCGAGCTGGCGTCCCCTGTCCCTGGCGGCCTCGATGGCGGCCAGGAAGGCGGCGCGGACACTGTGCCGCTCCAACTCGGCGATGGCGGCGATGGTGGTGCCACCCGGCGAGGTGACCGCCTCGCGCAGTATCACCGGGTGCTCGCCCGAGTCACGGAGCATGATCGCCGCGCCGACGATCGACTGGGTGACCATGTCAAGGGCGGCGGCACGGGGCATGCCGAGCAGGATTCCGGCGTCGACCATGGCCTCGACGAGATAGAAGAAGTAGGCGGGACCACTGCCCGACAGGGCCGTGGCCGCGTCCTGCTGCGACTCGGGGATGCGCAGCACCTTGCCGACCGGGCTGAACAGGTCCTCGGCGCGCCGCAGGTGCTCCTCGGAGGCGTGTGCTCCCGCCGAGATCACGCTCATCGCCTCGTCGACCAGCACCGGCGTGTTGGACATGACCCGGACCACCGGGATCTCGGCGCCAAGCCACGACTCGACGAACGAGGTCGTGATCCCCGCCGCCGCCGAGATGACCAGGCGGTCGGCCGGCAGGTGCGCCGCGATCTCGGCGAGCAGGGCCCCCATGTCCTGCGGCTTGACCGTGAGGATGATCGTGTCGGCGCTCTTGGCGGCCTCGGCGTTGGAGACCACCCGCACGCCGTACCGCTCCGCGAGGGCCTCGCCCCGCTCGGCACGCCGCGCCGTCGCCATCACGTCGCCCGGCTTGAACCCGGCTCTGAGCAGCCCGGACAGCAGGGCCTCCCCCATCTTGCCGGTTCCAAGAATCGCGATCATGTGAGCACCTCGAAATCGGGGATCGAAACTCCTCGCAGCCTATCGGCACCGTTCCACCGGGCGGATCGACCCGACGCCGTGCGCGACCGCCGTGCACCAAGGGTTGACGCCGCCACACGTCGACGATGACTTCGTCACGGTTCAGGCGATGACTTCGTCACGGTTCAGGCGGTCATGACCGAGGTGCGGCACCGCGACGTCAGGGCGTCCTGAACCCGGCGGGACTCCGATCCGTCTTAGGGGTATGCGTATGATCGCGACCCCCATCCTGGCCGGAAGCCTTCTGTTGGCCCTGGGCTGCGGCACCGACCCCAGCGCCACGGCCCCCTCGCAGCCTGTGAGCCGGAGCACCGCCCTTACCGGCGGCCCCTCGGAGCCGGCGAGCCACACCGTGGCACCCCGGGACGAACCCACCGGCGGCGCCCCCAGACCGACGAGACCGGAGGGCCACACAGTCAATCCCCGCAAGGTCAGGTGGCTGAAGGCGAAACCGTCGAAGGACGGCCGGAGCCTGCGGATCACCTGGTGGTCCGGGGTGGAGCCGTGCAACGTGCTCGACCGGGTCACCGTACGAGAGACCTCCAAACGGGTGACCGTCACCCTGTGGGAGGGCCCGAGCAGCAAGGCCCAGAACGTCGCCTGCATCGAGATCGCCATCCTGAAGGTGACGACGGTCAAGCTCAAGAAGCCTCTCGGCTCCCGCAAGGTGGTCGACGGCGCCCGCTGACGCGGCGCCCCTGCAGGACCCCGTCCCGCCGACGGTGACCGAACGGCCTTCGGTCACCGCCGGGAACGACCACGCGCGCTCCCTCGTCGGAGGGGATGGAGAACACTACCCGTTTCCTGGAAATCGGGAATGCTCCCACCCGGTCGAAGGTTGAGCCCAATAGACTCAAGTCGTTTGACAAACCTCACCCGAGGTTCCACTATGAGTCCCATCGACTCAACTTTGACTACAAGGACGTACTCATGGCACGTGCGGTAGGTATCGACCTGGGGACGACCAACTCCGTCGTCTCGATTCTTGAGGGCGGTGAGCCCACCGTCATCGCCAACGCCCAGGGTTCGCGGACCACGCCGTCCGTGGTCGCCTTCGCGAAGAACGGCGAGGTCCTCGTCGGAGAGGTCGCCAAGCGGCAGGCCGTCACCAACGTCGACCGGACGATTCGCTCTGTCAAGCGCGAGATGGGCACCAACTGGTCCGTCGAGATCGACGGCAAGAAGTTCTCCCCGCAGCAGATCAGCGCCTTCGTCCTGCAGAAGCTCAAGCAGGACGCCGAAGCCTACCTGGGCGAGAAGATCACCGACGCGGTGATCACCGTTCCCGCCTACTTCAACGACGCCCAGCGTCAGGCCACCCAGGAAGCCGGCACCATCGCCGGCCTCAACGTGCTGCGCATCATCAACGAGCCCACCGCCGCGGCGCTCGCCTACGGCCTGGACAAGGACAAGGACGAGACCATCCTCGTCTTCGACCTCGGCGGCGGCACCTTCGACGTGTCCCTGCTCGACGTCGGCCAGGAGGACGGCCACGGCTTCGTCGAGGTCAAGGCCACCAGCGGCGACAACCACCTCGGCGGTGACGACTGGGACCAGCGCGTCGTCGACGAGCTCGCCACCCGGTTCAAGAACGCCCACGGCGTCGACCTGACCAAGGACAAGATGGCCCTCCAGCGCCTGCGTGAGGCCGCGGAGAAGGCCAAGATCGAGCTCTCCAGCCAGTCGGAGACCTCCGTCAACCTGCCCTACATCACCGCCTCGGCCGAGGGTCCCCTCCACCTGGAGGAGAAGCTCACCCGCGCCGAGTTCCAGCGGCTCACCGCCGACCTGCTCGAGCGGTGCAAGGGCCCGTTCAACCAGGTGGTCAAGGACGCCGGCATCAAGGTCTCCGACATCGCCCACGTGGTGCTCGTCGGCGGCTCGACCCGCATGCCCGCCGTCGCCGACCTCGTCAAGGAGCTGACCGGCGGCAAGGAGCCCAACAAGGGCGTCAACCCGGACGAGGTCGTGGCCATCGGCGCCGCCCTCCAGGCCGGTGTGCTCAAGGGCGAGGTCAAGGACGTCCTGCTGCTCGACGTGACCCCGCTGTCGCTGGGCATCGAGACCAAGGGCGGGATCTTCACCAAGATCATCGAGCGTAACACCACGATCCCGACCAAGCGCTCGGAGGTCTTCACCACGGCCGAGGACAACCAGCCGTCGGTGCAGATCCAGGTCTACCAGGGCGAGCGCGAGATCGCGGCGTACAACAAGAAGCTGGCCACCTTCGAGCTGACCGGCATCGCCCCGGCGCCGCGCGGTATCCCGCAGATCGAGGTCACCTTCGACATCGACGCCAACGGCATCGTCAACGTCTCCGCCAAGGACCTCGGCACCGGCAAGGAACAGACGATGACGATCACCGGCGGCTCCGCGCTGCCGAAGGACGACATCGAGCGCATGATGCGCGAGGCCGAGTCCTACGCCGACGAGGACAAGAAGCGCCGCGAAGAGGCCGAGACGCGCAACAACGCCGACTCGCTCGTCTACCAGACCGAGAAGTTCCTCGGCGAGAACGCCGAGAAGGTCCCGGACGACATCAAGAACGAGGTCAACGAGGCCGTCGCCGAGCTCAAGAAGGCTCTGGAGGGCACCGACTCGTCCGAGATCCGCGCCTCCGCGGAGAAGCTCGCCACGGTCAGCCAGAAGATGGGTTCCGCCATCTACGCTCAGTCGCAGGGGTCCGAGGCCCCGGACGGCGCCCCCGAGGCGGACGCCACCGCCGGACAGAAGGCCGACGATGACGTGGTCGAGGCCGAGATCGTGGACGACGAGCCGAAGCGCGACAACAGCGCCAAGTGATGATCGGAAAGCCGAGGGGAGCAGCAGCGTGAGCACGCGCGAGAACGGTTCCGAGGAGGAGCCGGTGATCCGCGACAACCGGAAGATAGACCCGGAGACGGGACAGGCCCGCGGGGCGGCCCCGGCGGAGGCCACGGGTCAGAACGACAGGGAGCAGGCCGACAAGCCGTCCTCCCTGGCGTCCGACCTGGCCTCGATCGAGCTGGCCACCCAGCTCGCCGAGCGCACCGCGGACCTGCAGCGTCTTCAGGCCGAATATTCCAACTATCGCAAGCGGGTCGAGCGGGACCGGGCGCTGGTCAAGGAGCAGGCGGTGGCCGGCGCGTTGGCCGAACTGCTGCCCGTCCTCGACGACATCGGCCGAGCCCGCGACCACGGCGAGCTGACCGGCGGCTTCGCCAAGGTGAGCGAGTCACTGGAGGCGGCCACGGGGAAGCTGGGGCTGAGCTCCTTCGGCACCAAGGGTGAGCCGTTCGACCCGACGGTGCACGAGGCACTGATGCACAGTTACTCCCCCGACGTCACAGAGCCGACCTGCGTGGAGATCCTGCAGCCCGGTTACCGGATCGGCGAGCGAGTGCTCCGCCCCGCGCGAGTCGCGGTGGCCGAGCCCGAAGAGCCCGCCGCGGACGACAACTGACCCCCCAAGATCCAATCTCTAAGAAGGAACGTGGATGAGCACCAAGGACTACTTGGAGAAGGACTACTACGCCGTCCTTGGTGTGCCCAAGACCGCCACGGCCGATGAGATCAAAAAGGCGTACCGGAAGCTGGCCAGGAAGTATCACCCGGACGCCAATCCCGGAAGCTCGGCGACCTCCGAGAGCACCGCCAAGTTCAAGGAGGTCTCCGAGGCCTACGACATCCTGTCCGACACCAAGCGCCGCAAGGAGTACGACGAGGCGCGGACGCTGTTCGGATCGGGTCTGGGCGGCTACGCGGGGGGTGGAGGGGCTCCGCGCACCGGTGCGGGTGGTTTCCCGTTCGACCTGGGAGACCTGTTCGGGGGCACCCATCAGCAGCAGAGTGGCGCCGGGGAGCGCATCGGCGACATCTTCGGCGGCCTCTTCAACCGGGGTGGCGCGAGCCGCCCCACCGGGACGACGAGCAGGGCACGGCGCGGCCAGGACATCGAGTCCGAGGTCTCGCTCTCCTTCTCCGAGGCGGTGGAGGGCAGCACGGTCTCGCTCCGCCTGACCAGTTCCTCCGCGTGCACCGTGTGCGGGGGCACCGGCGCCAAGGCCGGCACCACCCCGCGGGTCTGCCCGACCTGCGAGGGCACCGGGGCGGCCAGCCGTAACCTCGGAAACTTCGCCTTCTCCGAGCCGTGCCGCGACTGTAAGGGCCGCGGCCTGCTGGTGGACGACCCGTGCCAGGTGTGTGATGGGAGCGGGCGGGGCAAGAGCACCCGCACGATCCAGGCCCGCATCCCGGCAGGGGTCGGCGACGGCCAGCGCATCAAGATCAAGACGAAGGGCGCGCCCGGTGAGAACGGCGGCCCCGCCGGTGACCTCTACGTTCAGATCCACGTCAAGCCGCACTCCGTGTTCGGCAGGACGGGAGAGAACCTGACGGTCACCGTCCCGGTCACCTTCACCGAGGCGGCGCTGGGAGCCGAGATCAAGGTGCCGATTCTCAAGGGAATGCCGGTCACGCTGCGCATCCCCGAGGGCACCCCGAACGGCCGCACCTTCCGGGTGCGCGGCAGGGGTGTGGCGCGTAAGGACGGCACCAAGGGCGATCTGCTCGCCACGATCGAGGTTCTGGTGCCACAGCAGTTGGAGGACAAGGCAAGGGGTGCCCTTGAGGAGTTCCGCGACGCCACCTCGGGTGGTGACCCGCGGGCGGACCTGATCGAACAGGCCAGAAGCGAGTAGCCATGGAAGCCAACTACTTCGATCTGTCGGACGACACACCCGTCTACGTGATCTCGGTGGCCGCCCAGCTGTCCGGTCTGCATCCGCAGACCCTTCGCCAGTACGACCGTCTCGGCCTGGTCAGCCCAGGTCGTACGGCGGGACGCGGACGTCTGTACTCCACCCGCGACATCATGATGCTCCGCGAGGTCCAGCGGCTCTCCCAGGAGGAGGGCATCAACCTCGCGGGCATCAAGCGAATCCTGGTACTCGAGACGGAGGCCCTGCGCCTGCGTGACGAGAACCACCGCCTCCGCGCGGAGATGAACATGATCCGCGCCCTCATCCAGTACCAACTGCCTCCCGCCTGAATCTCCCGTGGGGAAGTCGCCAGGCAAGAGCGTCCTCACCGCGACGCGCGGCGTCGCCGTCAACCCGTGAGACCGCGCCGCTGACCGGCCCGTGGGAAGGCTGACCGGCCCATGGGAAGAAGGGCCGCGAGGAACGAACGGCCCTGAACTACGAGGGAAGTCAATGGACTACAAGCTCACCCAGAAGAGCCAGGCCGCGGTCTCCTCCGCCATCCGGCGAGCGGCCGCGGAGGGTAATCCCGAGGTCGCCCCGGCCCATCTGTTCACCTCACTGCTGGCCCAGACCGGCGGCACCGCGGTGCCCCTGCTCGAAGCGGTGGGCGCCGACTGGAAGCAGCTGCGGATCGAGGCCGAGAAGCAGCTCGCGGCCCTGCCGAAGGCACAGGGCGCCACGGTCAGCGCCCCGTCGAGCTCCCGGCAGCTTCTCACCGTGCTGAACACGGCGGCCCAGCGGGCCCGCGGGCTTGAGGACGACTACGTTTCGACCGAGCACCTGCTGGTCGGTCTCGCCACGGACGGCGGCCCCATCGCCGAGCTGCTCAAATCGCGTGGCGCGAGCCCGAACGCGCTGCTCGACGCCTTCGAGAAGGTACGCGGACACGCCAGGGTGACCAGCGAGACGCCTGAGGACACCTACCAGGCGCTGGAGAAGTACGGGATCGACCTGACCGAGCGGGCCCGGGCGGGCAAGCTCGATCCGGTGATCGGCCGCGACTCGGAGATCCGGCGCGTCGTCCAGGTGCTCAGCCGCCGCACCAAGAACAACCCGGTGCTCATCGGCGAGCCCGGCGTCGGAAAGACCGCCGTGGTGGAGGGGTTGGCCCAGCGGATCGTCGCGGGTGACGTGCCCTCCAGCCTGCGCGACAAGCGCCTGATCGCGCTCGACCTGGGCGCGATGGTCGCCGGCGCCAAGTACCGCGGCGAGTTCGAGGAACGTCTCAAGGCGGTGCTCGGGGAGATCAAGGAAAGTGACGGCCAGGTCGTCACCTTCATCGACGAGCTGCACACCATGGTCGGCGCGGGCGCCGGCGAAGGCGCGATGGACGCGGGCAACATGCTCAAGCCCATGCTGGCCCGTGGCGAGCTGAGGATGATCGGCGCGACCACGCTGGACGAATACCGCGAGCGCATCGAGAAGGACCCCGCGCTGGAGCGGCGGTTCCAGCAGGTCTACGTTGGCGAGCCCACCGTCGAGGACACAATCGCCATCCTGCGCGGCCTCAAGGGGCGCTACGAGGCACACCACCAGGTCCAGATCGCCGACGGCGCGCTCGTGGCCGCCGCCGCCCTCTCTGACCGCTACATCACCTCCCGGTTCCTGCCCGACAAGGCGATCGACCTCGTCGACGAGGCCGCCTCCCGGCTCCGCATGGAGATCGACTCCCGTCCTGTCGAGATCGACCAGCTCCAGCGGAACGTGGACCGGATGAAGATGGAGGAGCTGGCGCTCGCCAAGGAGACCGACGAGGGCAGCCTGCAGCGGCTGGAGCGACTCCGCAGGGAACTGGCCGACCGCCAGGAGGAGCTCAACGCCCTGGTCGGCCGGTGGGAGCAGGAGAAGGCGGGGCTCAACCGGGTCGGTGACCTGAAGAAGCAGATCGACGAGGTGCGGAGCACCGCCGAGCGCGCGCAGCGCGACGGTGACTTCGAGGCCGCCTCGCGGCTGATGTACGCCGAAGTGCCCAGGCTGGAGGCCATGCTCGCCGAGGCCAGCAAGACCGCCCAGCCGGAGAACCCGATGGTCAAGGAGGAGGTCGGCGCCGACGACATCGCCCAGGTCATCTCCTCGTGGACCGGCATCCCCGCCGGTCGGTTACTCGAAGGCGAGACCAGCAAGCTGCTCCGCATGGAGGAGGAGCTCGGCAGGCGGCTGATCGGCCAGCGGCAGGCGGTCGGAGCGGTCTCCGACGCCGTACGGCGAGCGCGGGCGGGCATCTCCGACCCGGACCGGCCGACCGGCAGTTTCCTGTTCCTCGGTCCGACGGGCGTCGGCAAGACGGAGCTGGCCAAGGCACTGGCGGACTTCCTGTTCGACGACGAGCGGGCGATGGTCCGCATCGACATGAGCGAGTACGGCGAGAAGCACAGCGTCTCGCGACTGGTGGGCGCCCCACCCGGCTACGTGGGCTACGAGGAGGGCGGGCAGCTCACCGAGGCCGTGCGGCGCAGGCCGTACACCGTGGTGCTGCTGGACGAGGTCGAGAAGGCCCATCCGGAGGTCTTCGACATCCTGCTCCAGGTGCTCGACGACGGGCGGCTCACCGACGGGCAGGGCCGGACCGTCGACTTCCGCAACGTGATCCTGATCCTCACCTCCAACATCGGCTCGCAGTTCCTCGTGGACCCGGGCATGACGAAGGAGGCTCAGCGAACCGCCGTGATGGCCGCGGTCAGGAGTGCGTTCAAGCCCGAGTTCCTCAACCGGCTCGACGACGTGATCCAGTTCGACGCGCTCGGCACCGAGGAGCTGTCCCGGATCGTTGACCTGCAGGTGACCCATCTGGCCAGGCGCCTGGCGGACCGGCGGCTCACCTTGACGGTGACCCCGGCGGCGCGCGACTGGCTGGCGCTGACGGGCTACGACCCGCTGTACGGCGCGCGCCCGCTCCGCCGCCTCGTCCAGTCCGCGATCGGCGACAAGCTGGCCAAGGAGGTGCTCTCCGGCGAGGTCCAGGACGGCGACGAGGTGCTGGTCGATCTCGACGAGGCGAGCGACTCCCTGGAGATCGGCCCGGTAAGGGCTTGACCAATGCCGGATGAGGTCCGGTAATGGCTCGGCCACCATTGGGTTAAGCGCGCCCCTGGGCAAGACCCCCCTGTTACGTTCGGCATTCGTTGGATTACCGAACGCAACAGGGGGATGTGCATGTCGAACGCATCACGGAACATCCGGGGAATCCTCGCGGTGGCGCTGCTCACCGCCGGCACCGGCTGGACACTGGTCTCTCCGGCCTCGGCGGAGGTCGCGCCCTGCCAGGAGCGCGAGGCGGCGGGGGCGCCGCAGGCGCCCGGGGCCATGGCGGCCGCCTGCGAGGAGGTCGGCGACGCCGGGGGCACCGCGGCGGCCGAAGGGACGACGACCACCGACAACGCCGGAACGCCGGCGACCACGGACGGTCCCGGGGCATCGGTGACCGCGAACACGGGTGAGACACCGGCGAGCACGGACGGCGCCGGAGCATCGGTGACCGCGAACACGGGCGAGACACCGGCGAGCACGGACGGCGCCGGAGCATCGGTGACCGCGAACACGGGCGAGATGCCGGTGACCGCGGACCGGCTCGCACACGTCACCGAGCTGCCCGATCTCTCCCAGGCCTCCGCGCTGGTCAGCTTCGCCGATGCCGGGGGCGTCGCCGCGGGCACGGGCTTCCACGCGCTGCCCTTCGGGCTGTCGAGCCCTCCCAGCCACGAGTGGACGAACTCCTGGGTGGGCATCATGGCCGAAGGGCCGGATCTGCCCGGCCTGCCGGGCGCGCCGGGCGCTCCCGGCGATGGCATCAGCTGGCTACGGGCCCCGGTGCCCCCGGCGCCCGAGCGACCCGCCGGAGCGGCGGTCGCACCGGACGACGACACCGCGCCGCTGCCCCAACCGGCGCAGGCGGACGCCGTCACCGAGGACCTGCCGTCGGCCGAACCGTCGTCGGCCGAACCCCCCTCCGCCGGATCGCCGGTGGCGGAGTCACCGGCCGCCGCGGGCCCGGAAGCCCCCGCTGTGCCGGACACCTCCGCGGGTGGCGCCCACCTGACGGAGGGCAGTGCGGAGGTCTCCGTTCTCCCGGCACTGGAGAGGACGATCCCGGACCTCAATGTGGGGTAGCCACCGGAGTTCGAACCACGACGCAGGGAGGGTCGTGCCCCAAGGGGCACGGCCCTTTTCCGGCCTTGTGACAGGCCGCGGGAGCGACGGCCGCGTCAGTACGAGGCGTCGAGGAGGGCGTCGAGTTCGTCTTCGGGGAGCCCGAGGTCGACGCGGATCCGGTAGCGGGTTCTGAGCAGGGCGATGTGCTCGCCACCGCCTTCCACCGCCCGATGCGCCCCCTCGGTGGCCCAACGGTGGGCCTCCCCGAGGTCTCCATAGGCGACGAGCGTCTCGGCGACCGTGAGAGCGGTGGCCGCGCTGACCCCGCCGACCGCGTGAATCGCCGCGATCACCTCTCTCGCCTCCTCCGGCTGTTCGAGCTCGAAAAGGGTGTCGGCGATCCCGGCCCGGGGATCGACGCTCACCTCGCCGCCGTCGTCCACCGCCCGCTGGAAGCAGTCGAGGGCCCGAGCGGGCTGTCCGGCCTGCCGCCACTCCTCGGCGGCGAGCATGAGGATCGCCGCCCGCGACATGTCGCCGGACGTGTACGCCTCGACCAGGGCTTCGAGTCGCCGGGCCAGGGCTTCGTGATCGTCGGCCAGAAGTGTCTGCTCAAGCAATCGATCAAGTTGCTCACGTGTCACATGCGCCACATCGCGAGAGTACCGAGCGACGCTCGACCACGTACGGCCAACGGCAGGTATTGGCCATGCGACCTTGAGTAAACAAACGGCTACGGTGCGCGTTTTTCTCCAGTAAAACGGGCATATGAGCGACGACTCCTGCTACAGGAGCACATCATGGGGAGGAGCTGCGATGGGCATGTCCAGGCAGACGGCCTTCACTCTGATGCTTCTCCTGGTCTTCTCCGTGATCGTTCCGGGGTCCGCCGGATACCTGTCGGTCAAGATGGAGGCGATCGGGCAGGCCCACCAGGAGCTGCTCACCCTGGAGAACAGGATCCGTCACGAGAAGCTCGCCGCCCGGATCAAGAGGATGGAGCGGGTCCATCGGGCCCGGCGTCTCCAGCCGGTCGCCCCCTCCGGCCGCGAGCCCGCAGAGCCCGTCCGGAGCTCCCGGGTCGAGTTGGGGACACCGCCGCTCGAACGCCGGGGCGGGGTCCCGCAGTACCGGGAGCGGCTCACCGGCTCGGGGTCCGTGTCCACCGCGCCGGACTCGATCGGCGGCGGCCCGCGTGAGGGCACCGGCGAGTCCCTCGAAGAGGGTCTCCTCCCCCAGCTCTCTCAGACCGAGACCCGGGCGAACTGACGGTTCAGATAGCCACGGATCAGACGCTTGGCCTCGGCCACGATCTCCGGGGCACCGTTCGGATCGCGGCGGAACGCCAGCTTGAGCACCGCGTCTCCGGCCTCCACCGCGACCAGGATGGCCAGGTCGAACTCCTCACTGTCGGCCAGGCCGTACTCCTGCAGGAGGAGGCCGCGCAGCCGTCCGGCGATCACCGTGTGGTTCTCAGAACCGGCGTCGAGCAGGTTGAGGTCGACCACGTCACCGAAGTGCAGGGACCGGAAACCCGGCACGGTCCTGTGCATCTCCACGTACTCGTCGATGATCGCGTCGACCGCCTCCCACCAGCCCGCGTAGTCCTCCGACAGGAAGCGTCTCCCGATCCGGGAGACGAACCCCTCGATGTGGCGCCGGGTCACCGCCTGGGCGATGGCCCGCTTGTCGGGAAAGAACTGGTAGACCGAGCCGATCGCGACCCCCGCGCGCTCGGCGATCCGTGTGGTGGAAAGCGCGTCGTAGCCGATCTCGTCCAGCAGGTCGGCACACGCGTCGAGCATTCGCTCCACGCGCCGTGCGCTCCGTCGCTGGGTGGGCTGACGCCGCAGTGAAGCTTCGCCGGGCTCCTCGGCAGGCACGATGGACACCCCCCCATCTTGCCCGCCTGACACCGTCGGGTCGGTGCTTATTCGTCAACCCCTGTCCGTCAATCGCGAGATTTCTCCGCCCCCGGCGAGCCGCCGACGGAGGTGGAGGAGGAGAAGAAGGAGGAGGAGAGGATCCGCTCCTGGACTCCCGGCCTGCCGATCAGCTTCCAGCCCTGGATGGAACCCTGGCCGTACCCGACGAGGCGCACTCCCGGCTTGCCCACCGCGCCAAGGACCGCGATCATGTCGGCGGCCGGGTGGTCGTGGCCTCGGTGGCACGTGCGGAAAACGGGGCTAGCCGGACTGGCCGGGTCTGGCGGTCAGCCCGGTGCAGTCGCGCAGCGCCTTCCAGTTCGCGATGGCCGGTTGCCGCCCGAGCCCGGTGATCGGGACCGGCACCCCGCCCTGGATGCTGGCCGGAGTCCACTGGTCCTTGAGCACCTTGCGACCGTTGATCGTCAGGGTGAGCACGCCGGTCCTGCCGGTCTCCGGGCCCCAGTTGTAGAAGACGAAGTTGCCCAGGCCGTAGTTGACGTAGCTGTTCTTCAGGTAGCCGCCGCCGAGCAGGATGTGCGCGTGGCCGCCCACGATGACGTCCGCCCCGGCCGCGACCAGCTTGGGGGCCAGGCCGCGCTGCGCCTCGTTGGGACACTTCTGCAGTTCGGTGCCCCAGTGCAGGTGGACGATCACGGTGTCGGAGTTCCTGCGGGCCCTGCGCACCTCCTGGATCAACCGTGCCTCGTTCTTGGCCGAGGCGAGGCCCGCCTTGTCGCCGGAGGCGGTCCACGCCCCGACGAACTCCGCGTCCAGCACCTGGGTGGCGCCGATGATGGCGACGCGGTTGCCGTTCACAGTGGTCCGCCACGGCCTGTAGGCCTCGGCCTCGTTCCTGCCCACGCCCACGACGGGGAATTTGGAGCGTTTGATGGCGGCAAGGGAGTCGCTCAACCCGCTCTGCATGTAGTCCATGCCGTGGTTGTTCGCCAGGGAGGCCACGTCCACCCCGGACGCCTTCAGCGCGGTCAGCGCGGCCGCCGGGGCGCGGAAGGTGTACTGCTTTCCCGGTGCGGGGGTACCACCGGTGGTGATCGCGGTTTCCAGGTTGACCATCGCCAGGTCAGCGCGGCTGAGCACCTTGGAGATCGGGCCGAGCGCGGTCTTCGGATTGGCGTTCAGACGGGTTCGCAACACGCCTTCGAAGTGCACGTCGCCACCGAAGGAGATGGTGTACGGCCTGCGCTCCGGCTCGGGCTCCGGCGTGGGTTCCGTCTGGGGGGTCGGCTTCTCCTCGGCGTCGGCGAGCGCTCCGGGGGTGACCGACTCGGCCGTGGAGCAGGCCGCGAGGAGCACGGCTGAGGCGGTGACCGTGGCGGCCAGGGCAAGGCGTCGGGCGGTGCTGTACGTGTCCATCGGTATCCGAGGATGCCATCTCACCCGCACTGTTTGGCACAACTCGCCCTACGAGATTCGATTACCATAAATTAGAGTAAGTCGCTTATTTGAATAGGTCAGCTTTAGATCGCACCGTGTCGTCCGTGGAGGGCGAGGACCGGCTCCGGCAGGCGGGCCTTCGGATGACCGCGTCCCGGCCGGTGATCATGCAGACCGTACGGGAGGGTGACCACCTCGATGTGGACACCGTCTATCACGGCGTGCGCGGTCAGGTCGGTCGGGTCTCCCCGCAGGCCGGCTACGACTCCCTGCACGCGCTACCAGGGAACGGCCTTCCGCGGCGGATGGAAATCAAAGTCTCCGCCCTTCACCGCGGCGATGAACGCGGCCCACCCGGCCCCACCGAAGATCAGCACCGGCCCCGTCCGGTCCTTGCTGTCCCTGACCGCGAACCCTCGTCCGGGCAGGTGAGCCACCTCGACACAGTTGCCGTTGAGGCCGCTTCGCACACTCTTCTTCCATATCACATCGTTGTGATTTTGCGCGTTCATCATTCTTCCCACCAATGACGGAATAGCGGCAGCGGTAAATCTGTCGCTAGTTGTTCCAGTATTCGATTGTTTCCTTGATCAGCTCCTGTGACGCCATCTCGTCGAGAGCCCGTTCCATCAGAAGGCCGAAGGCACGCTCGTACAGGTAGACCATTTCCGCATCCTCGACGATTCGTCCTCCGGGGAGCGACTCCTCGTAGACGACGTCCTGGAAGTCGGAAAACGCCAGGTGCATGAACGCGCCGGTGGACACCGGCGGTGGAACGGCCTGGGGAAGAATCCTCATCTCCACGTGCGCCAGCTTCGAGACCTCGATCAGGTGCGCGAGCTGGTCCCGCATGACACGGGCGTCGCCGTACTGGTTCCGCAGCACGGATTCATGGAAGACGCTCATGTGGATCAGCGGATCGGGCCCGTACAGCAGTGTGCGCTGCCGCGCCATCCGTATCTCGACCCGGTCCTGAAGCCAGATCGGTGGAACCTGGCCGGCATGCTGGCCCGCCTGGACGACCGACCGGACATATCCCTCCGTCTGGAGAAGGCCGGGCACGATCTGGGGTTCCCAGTTTCGCGCCACCGTGGCCTCCGCCTCCATCCCGATGAGCGTGATGTAGTCATCCGGAGTGGAACTTCGATATCTCTCCCACCACCCTTTCCGGGCGGCGTCGCGCCGCAGCGCGACCAGAACCCCCCGGAGGGCTTCCTCGACTCCATAAAGCCCGGCGAGGGCCTCGACGTCGCTCTCCTTGGCCAGCGTCTTGGCGTTCTCGATTCGGCTCACCTTGGCGGTCGACCACCCCAGACGGCCGGCCACCTCCTCACCGGTCATGTTCAGGCTTTCGCGGAGCCGACGCAGCTCCAGACCCAGCCGACGCTGACGGAGCTCTGGACTACCACGCTCCGACATCACGACCTCCTCACCATGACGGGTGGGCAGGTGTCATGGCCTCAACAGGAACCAGACGAATGGTAGTGCAAATTACACGAACGGTTGCAGTGCACGTGTAGAAGTTTATTGCTTTTTTCCTTACGGCAAGCCTTGCAGGTAAATCTCCGCTGAGCGACTATCAGGACAGGAAGGTTCTCGGAAGATCGGGGAAGCCGCCGGTGATCATCCGGCGGGATGTCTCCGAGGGCCTCTGTGAGCCGCGCACGGAGCGGAACGGGCGCGCACCCGATCGGCAACGGCGCCGTCTTCGACCTGGCGGAGTTGAACCGGGGAGGCCAGCAGGGGCAGTGGAGAAAACCGGCCGGCGACGGCCCAGAGTCGCACGCACCAGAAGCGTCCGATCGGGCGCAAAAAACACCGGGCCGGCGGCCACCGACCCGGTTGGCACAAGAACTCCGCGTCAAAGCCACGAAGGGAGTCTCCTATGTCCCTCCACCGTACCAAGGGACTCTGCGGAATCAAGACCTTCATTCTCGATTTGATCTACATAGGCGACCGAGAGCTCTGCATGGACCAGGACGAGTGGGCCCACCGGCTCGGCTGGATCGTGACCAGGACCGGTTTCGGGGCCAGGCACTACCGCGAGCCCCGCTTCGACCTGCTCAAAGCCGAGCGGATCGCCGCTCCCGCCCTCGCCCTGGCACCCACCCCCGACAAGGGGGTGGGTGGCGATGTCACGGCGTAGCCTCCGCAACAACCGCTACGGTCGCCCCGACGACCGGCCGTCCGGGAGGGCGGGCCTTCTCGTCCGGCTGTGGCGCTGGCGGACGGAGATCGTTCTGCTTGCCGCCGCCTCGACCGTCCTGACCGCCGTGGCCCTCTCCTTCAAGGAGGGCCACTGGTGGCCCTCCGCCGTTCTGGCCTGTACCTCCAGCGTCCCCGCCGCCTCCCACTACGGGCGGAGATGGGTGAGCACGCACGCCTGGTGTCTGATCTCCCGGCATCGCATTCGGCGGGCGTGCGCGGAGACCGGGATACACACCCGCTCGGGCCGGCTCCCGGCGGTGCTGTGGATCACTCCTTCCGCCGCCGGGGAGAAGGCGCTGATCCTCGCCAGGGCCGGGATCTGCGCCGAGGACTTCGAGGCGTTCTCGGCCGAGATCGCGTCGGCGTGCTACGCCCGCGACGCCGTGGTCCTTCGGCACCGCAGGTGGGCTCACCTGCTGACCGTCGAGATCGTCCGCAGGGACGAGGCCCTCGCCTCCCCGATGGGACTCGACCGGCTGTACGGGCGGGCGAACTGGGTGAGCCCGCGGGCGGGTCGGACCGCGCGGGAGGAGCCCGATACCCGCTCCGTCGCAGCCCCGCTCCCCGTGCCGCGCGAGCCCGCCGACCACGGGCAACGAGCCGCGTGAACCACCCGACCACGGGCAACAAACCACGTGAACCACCCGACCACGGGAAGCAGATCGCGGACCGCGTGAGTCTCCCGACCACCGGACGGCGGCCCACCTGGGTTCCAGGGACCGTCCTGCTCTCCGTGCGGTGCGAACGCCCCCGAGTTCACCCTCGGGGGCTTCCCCCCACCCCGGCCTGCAGCCATGATGAGTTCACTTGCCGCACTCAGGAGTGCCGATGAGAACAGCGCACCGGACCTGCTCGACGAGCTGATCCTCGACCGGATGCTCCGCAAGGCGGTCGAGACGCCCGGCTCGCCGGTGGAGGGCGGGCACCTCGCAGCTGGTGGCCGCCAAGCACGCGGGAGTCAACGTGAACGCGCTGACAGACGATTCCATCGTGGACGTACCCTCGGGAAACGCCGTGTTCAACGGGGTTCCTGTCACACTCGGTCGTGCATGATCCCATGATCGCTCGGAAAAGGGGGATCGACGCGCATTAGGCTTACGCGCGTGACCACCCCTTTAGCACAGGACCGTCTACACGCTCAGCTCACCTTCGCCATGGAGATCGACAAGCTCAGACGCATCGTCCGCCGCAACACCCTCATGGACGGGTCGCGGCGGGAGAACGACGCCGAGCACTCCTGGTACGTGGGCATGCTGGCAATGGTCTTGGCCGAACACGCGCCACCGGGCACCGACCTCGACAGGGTCGTCGCGATGCTGCTCGTCCACGACATCGTCGAGATCGACGCTGGAGACACCTTCATCTACGACGCCTCCGCCGTCGAGGCCCAGCTGGGCATCGAGCGCAAGGCCGCCGACCGGATCTTCGGGCTGCTCCCCGATGACCAGGCCGTGCGGTTGCGCGAGCTCTGGGACGAGTTCGAGGAGCGCAGGACTCCGGAGGCCAGGTTCGCCAAGGCCCTCGACCGGATCGCGCCAATCATGGCCAACCACCACAACGAGGGCGGCACCTGGTCTCTCTACAAGGTGACGGCCGAGCAGGTGCTAGAGAAGGTGAAAATCATCGAGGAGGGGTCGGCGACGCTGGGCGCCTATGCCACCGAGATCATCGCCCTCTCCGTCAGTCGAGGACATTTGGCGCGTGCATAACACCGTTCCCGGGTAGGTCCCTATGGGTCGAGAAGGGGGCGATAGTGAAGGAAACCGTCAAAACAGGGCGTCGAACTTTCAGGCGCCTGGTGCCCGGAGTCGAGTTCACCGATCGGATCGAGCGATCGCCCAGGGCCGACAGGCCGATCCGCATACTCGCCAAGGCCGTGCGCCGGCGGATCGGCCCCGGTCTGCTCCGTGATCTGCTGCACGGGGTGCCGATCGGCAAACCGCTCCATCCACCGCTCGCCAACCTCAGCCTGGGCCTCTGGGCGGCGACCGCGGTGCTCGACGTGACCCGCTCGGATCCACGCGCGTCGCAACTGCTGGTCACGGGCGGGCTCGTCACCGCGACGCCCGCGGTGGCCGCGGGCATCGTCGACTGGTCCGCGCTCCATCGCGAGCAGCAGCGGGTGGGATTCGTGCACGCGATCGCCAACCTGACCGCCCTCGGGCTCTACGCCGGATCGCTGGCGTTCCGGATGACCGGGCGCGACCGGACCGGACGGCTGCTGTCGTTCGCCGGGCTGGGCGCCGCGAGCCTGGGCGGCTACCTCGGCGGCCACCTGGCCTACCGGCAGGCGGCCGGGGCCAACCACGCCGAGTCGGTCGCCCACCTGGTCCCGCTGGGCTGGCACGACCTGTGCGAGATCGGCGACCTGCCCGACGGGCGTCCGGTGACGCGACGGCTCGGCTACATCGACCTGTTCGTGCTCCGTGTCGGGGGCGCCGTCACGGTCCTCGCCGACCAGTGCGCCCACCTGGCCGGGCCACTCCACCAGGGGCGCCTGATCTCTGAGGACGGCACCGCCTGCGTGGTCTGCCCGTGGCACGGAAGCACCTTCAGGCTCTCCGACGGGGCCGTCGTGCACGGCCCGGCCACGGCTCCCCAGCCGTCCTTCGAGACCCGGATCCGCCGTGACGGCGTGCTCCAGGTCCGTCCCGCCCAGGCATGACGAACCACCTGGCCCGGGCGCGATGAGAACCGGCCCGCCACCGGTTTTGACCTATTCGAGCCTACTTCGGGCCTATTCCCTGCTTCGGGCCTGTTCGGGCTTGCCGTCGGCGGGGTGTTCGACCAGGGCGAGGATCCGGCTGGACATGAACCGGGCGGTGCGCACGGCCGTTCCGCTCCGGGTGACCTCGCTCACCTCGACGACGCCGCCGCGCGCGTTGGCCACCTCAACGCGGCGCCCCGCTCTGGTGGCACTGACCTCGTAGGTACGGGAACTGTCTCCTGCGTCGATGACAACCTCGACCTTGTCACCTTTCATGCCTGATAAGTACCCAATAGTGGGCAGGTTCACCCGTACACCAGTTTGACTATCGCCACCACACCGATGCAGACGATGAACCAGCGCAGCACCGGGGCGGGCAGCCTCCTGCCGACCTTCGCACCCAGGAAACCACCGATCGCGGCGCCCAGCGCCACCATCAGCACCGCCAGCCAGTCGATCTCCGCGATCAGGATGAACAGCGTCGCGGCGGACGCGTTGATCAGCAGCGAGAGCACGTTCTTGGCCGCGTTGATCCGCTGCAGGCCGTCGTCGAGGAAGCTGCCGAGCAGCCCGATGAGCAGCACACCCTGCGCGGCACCGAAGTAACCGCCGTAGATGCCGCAGGCGAAGACACCGGCCCAGAGCCAGAGGCCACCGTGCGGCTGGGCGTGCTCCCGCCGGGCGCTCAACCACCTGTTGAGTCTCGGCTGGGCGATCACCAGCACGCACGCCACACCGATCAGGACCGGCACGACGATGTCGAACGTCTCCGGGGGGAGGTAGAGCAGGAGCACCCCGCCGATCACCGCGCTGATGACGGTCGGGATTCCGAGCCGGATCAGCCGCTGGCGCTGCCCCTTCAACTCCGCCCGGTAGCCGAGCGCGCCGGTCAACGAGCCCGGGACCAGGCCGACACTGTTGCAGACGTTGGCGACGACCGGAGGCATCCCCAGCGCGACCATGGTCGGAAACGTGATCAGAGATCCGGAGCCGACGACGGCGTTGATACCTCCGGCCCCGATACCGGCCACGAAGATCGCGGCTGCCTCCCACGGCGTCATGAACTCTCCCTCACTGGTAAGGCTCGCGCCCATGACAAGGTGCACGGCACTCACCGGATGGTAAGAGGAGGTCGACGACTATCTCACGGCAGGGGTGTCCTTTACCGGGTTTCAGATGGCCGGAACCGCCTCAGAGCTGGTGCGCCCGCGCGTACCACCGGCCGTCCCGCCCCTGGTCCAGGGTGAGCGGGACACTGAAGGTGTGCGACAGGTTCTCCGCCGTCATCACCTGCTCGATCGGCCCCTGAGCCACCACGGAGCCATGCCGGAGCAGCAGCGCGTGGGTGAACCCGCTGGGCACCTCCTCCACATGGTGGGTGACCAGCACCATGGTCGGCGCCTTCGGATCGTGCGCGAACGTCGCCAGGCGGCGGACCAGGTCTTCGCGCCCGCCCAGGTCCAGGCCGGCGGCGGGCTCGTCCAGCAGCAGCAGCTCCGGGTTCGGCATGAGCGCGCGGGCGATCTGCACCCGCTTACGCTCTCCCTCGGACAACGTGTTGAACCGGCGCCGGATCAGGTGGGCACATCCGAACTGGTCGATCAGCTCGACGGCGCGCGTGACGTCGTGGGAGTCGTACTCCTCCGTCCAGCGGCCGAGGATGGCGTACGAGGCCGTGAGCACCAGGTCGATGACCTTCTCCTCCGGCGGCACCTTCTCCGCCAGTGAGGCGCTCGCGAGCCCGATGCGGGGCCGCAGTTCGAAGACGTCACTCTGGCCGAGCCGCTCGCCCAGGATCTCGACGATGCCCTCGGTGGGGAACAGCATCGCCCCGACCACCTGCAGCAGCGTCGTCTTCCCCGCACCGTTGGGACCGATGACGACCCACCGCTCGTCCTCGTGAACGGTCCAGTCGATCTCCCGCAGCAGGGCCGCCCCGTCCCTGCGGACGGTGACGTCCTGTAGCCGAAGCACCTGACCGCCCATCCCTTACGCCTCCTTGTGAATCGCTGGAACAAAACCTATTGCAGGGCAAGCGCATATCGTGGATCGGTGCACCCTGATTCACCGATCTCGGCCACCCTGGTCTGCTGGGGCAACGCCTGGCTCGCCGGACAGGTCGGCCTCGACGAGGCCGCCGACCGCGTGGAACGACAGGCAGGCCCCCAACTCGTCGCCGCGGAAAGCGGCGACCTTCCCCTCCGCGAGTTCCTCGCCGACCTGCGGATCGAGGGCATGAAGTCGCTGCGACTGGCCCTCCCCGTCCCGGGCGACCCGCTCGGACTCACCGGACCGCCCCCCTTCAACTCCGCGGCCATCGAGGCCGGACAGGCGGCGACGGCCGTGCTCGGTGACAGATGCCTCGGCCTGGTCCCGGTAAAGGACCGCCGCGGGTCATCGTACGCCGGGGTTCGCTGGAGCGTGCTGGAGGCCCGCACCGCGGCACCCGACCTGCCCTCTCTCGCCGACGCGGAGCACGAGCTGACCCGCGCGATGCGCGTGGCCACCGACGCCCTGCTCGGCGTGGAGGGCCCGGCCCAGGGCCGCCGGCAGCCGAAGATCACCGATGACGGCCTGGCCCCCGGCTACCCCGCCCGCGCCCATCGGGTCGCCGCCCTGGCCGCCCGCCTCTCCGCGGTGCTCCGCATCGCCGACGACCGGGGGCTCACCTCGGGTCAGCTCGCCGTACGCGGCGAGGCCCTGCGTGAGCTCGACCGCGCGGTGCGCCGGGCCCGCGTGGTCGCCCACCACGCCATCACCGAGCTGGTCTGACGGCGAGGTCGCGGGACGGGCTACCGGCTGGAGGTCAGCTTCCAGAGCTTGACGGCGCGGTCCTTGCCGGCCGAGACGACCACCATACGGTCGCCGACGGTGATGACGGTGACCGAGTAGACCCCACCCTTGTGTGCCTTGATCGCCTTGCCGAGAGGCCTGCCCTTGGCCGGGTCCCAGAGCCGGACGGTCCCGTCCGTGCTGCCCGACACCAGCACGGTGCGCCCGTCCACCGTGCCGAACGCCAGGGAGTAGATGTTGCCGCCCTGGCCCTTGAACGGCTTGCCGATGGTCTTGGAGGTCTTCGGGTCCCAGATCCTGATCCTCTTGTCCTTGCCGCCCGAGGCGATCACGGTGCGGTCGCCCAGCTTGCCGAAGGCCACCGAGAAGACCCGCCCGCTGTGCCCCCTGTAGACCTTGCCATATCGCTTCCTGGTGACGAGGTCCCAGATCTTCAGCGTCCTGTCGGCGCTGGCGGACACGACGACGGAGCGCTTTCCGATCTTGCCGAAGGCGAGCCAGTTGACGTCGTCGCGGTGCGCGGAGATGACTTTGAGCAGTCTGCGGCTCTTCAGGTTCCAGAAGTAGAGCGTGCCGTCGCCGTCCCCGGTGACGGCGAGCGGTGAACCGTTCACGACGCCCGCCGCGGCGGAGAAGACCGCGATGGGGTGGTGGCCCAGAACCCTGCCTTTGCGGGTCTTCAGGTTCCACAGGCGGACGGAGTGGTCGTAGCCGCCGGTCACCGCGTACGGCTTGCCGCCGAAGGTGACGGTGGCGACCGCGTAGACCTCGCCCCGGTGGCCGCGGAGCCGGTGGAGCCTCTTGTGCTTGGCGGGGTCCCAGATCCCGAGCGAACCGTCCTGGCTGCCCGAGACCACCGTGGGCCTGCCCTTTATCTCGATCTTGGCGAGGGACTGTACGGCCTTGCTGTGCCCCTTGAGCGTCTTGCCGTCCTGGCCGTCGAAGAGCACCGCGGTGGGCGGCAGGGCGGGCGGCTCGGACGGCTCGGAGGCCGGCCCTGTCGTGAGGCTCACCGTGGGGGCCGGGGTCAGATCCTGGGTGACAGGTGTCGGGGCCTGCGTGGGAGCCTGCGAGGCGGCTGCAGGGGACCGCGTGGAGAGGGTTGGGGACGGCGACGTCCGCGTACCGTCACCGGGAGCCGGGGAGCTCACCGCGGGATCGATCCGCATGCTCGGCACCGCCACCAGCACGGCGCTGGCCAGAGCCAGGGCTCCCACGAGCACCCCGGTCACGAGGGCGGCCCGCCTGCTCCGCGACCTGTGCTCGCCGGGCGCGACGGGTAGCGAGTCTCCGAAGAGGTCGGGGCGCCGCGGCGGCGGCGGGGGATACGCCCCCTGCGGGGATGTGGCCTGCCGGCCGACGGGCGTCAGGTTGCCTGGGTAGCGCATCGGCCCCGCGGGTGAGGCGAAGGGAATGACCGCGGGCGGAGGGCCGGCCGATGAGCCACTGGGAGAGGTACCGGGCTCGCTCCGCGCGGCACCGTCGGGACGGCCGGGGGAGGCGCCCGCCTTGCCGCCCGGGGCGCGGCCGGGGGCGGCACCGGGCTCCCCGCCCTCCGGATCCGTCCCCGACGGCCGCACCCACAACGTCTCAGGAGCGGGCGGCGTGGACGGGGCGGCGGGCGAAGGCACGGGAGTGGAAGCGGGAGTGGAAGCGGGCGCGGGAGTGGAAGCGGGCGCGGAAGCGGGCGCGGAAGCGGAAGCGGGCGCGGAAGCGGAAGCAGGGGTGGAAGCGGGCGCGGAAGCGGAAGCAGGGGTGGAAGCGGGCGCGGAAGCGGAAGCAGGGGTGGAAGCGGGAGTGGAAGCGGGCGCAGAAGCAGGGGTGGGAGCGGAAGCGGGCGCAGAAGCAGGGGTGGGAGCGGAAGCGGGAGTGGGAGCCTCATCGGACTGGGTGTCCAGAAGCGCGAACAGCACCTCGGAGGCGCTGAGCCGTTCCTCGGCCTGCTTGCTGAGGCATGAGGCGACGATCGGCCGCAGCGCGTCGGGGAGCTCGGACAGGTCGGGCTCCCCGTTCATCACCCGGTAGATGACCGCGGGCACGCTGTCCTGGCCGAACGCGGGCCGCCCGGTCGCGGCGAACACCATCGTCAGCGCCCAGCTGAACATGTCGGAGGAGGGCTCGACCCGATGCCCGGAGACCTGTTCCGGCGACATGTAGGCGGGGGTGCCGACCACCCCGCTCGTCACGGTCATCGCCGAGTCGAGAGCCCTGGCGATACCGAAGTCGATCACGCGGGGTCCGTCGGGACCGAGCAGCACGTTGCTGGGCTTGAAATCGCGGTGCACGATGCCCGCCCGGTGGATGGCGGCCAGCGCGGTCACGGTGCCGACCGCGAGCCGGTGGAGCACGTTGCCGCCGCGGGGCCCCTCGGCCTGCACCACCCGCTGCAGGGAGACCCCCTCCACCAGTTCGCTCACGATGTAGGGGCGGTCACCGTCCATGTGGGCGCCCAGCACCTGAGCGGTGCAGAACGGTGCCACCCGGCGTGCGGCGGAGACCTCGCGAAGGAACCTGTCGCCGTCCATGCCGGTGTCGCTCAGCCTGGGATGGAGCAGCTTGATCGCCACCATCACCCCGTCGTGCCCCCGGCCCGCGTAGACCACACCCTGCGCCCCCTCGCCAAGGCGGCCGAGCAGCCGGTAGTCCCCCAGTGACTCCGGGTCCTCCCTGCGCAGCGGGCTCGTATCCGGCACCTGAGCCTCCCCTTTGTCCAGCCTGTGAACCGCCGCTGTCCCCGAGTCACCAAAGATACGCAAATAACTAATCTTCAGGTAGATCATTCGCTCTTCTGGCGTGTCCTACTTAAGTCATAATCGTTGAAACAAATGGTGACTACGGTCACCCCTAGCTCGTGCGGAGACGCCCATGCGCCGAAGCTTCGGCACGCTCCTAGGTCTCGGCCTCATCACTCCACTCGCGATCGTCCCCAGTGCCTCCTCCGCCGCCGCGAACGCGCAGTCCCCGGCCTCCTCCAACGTCCCGTCGGCAACCCGCACGGACGTTTCGGCCGCGACCCCGTCCGCGACGAGGCAGGACAGGCCCTGGTCTGCTTTCAAGGTCTCGGTGAAGGCCCCGAAACGGGTCAGGAACGGCAGCGAGTTCATGTACGAGGTCAAGGTCACCAACCGGGGACCGCAGAAGGCCGACTACTTCTACGTGGGAGGGACCCTCCTGCCCAAAGGCATCAGCCGCACCGTCTACTACAAGGGTCCGAAGGGCACCGACTGCGACTTCTACACCGACGGCTTCTGGTGCGTGACCCCCTGGGCCCTCGACAAGGGCGAGTCGGAGACGGTGCGCATCTGGATCAAGCTCAACAAGCGGACCAAGGGCACCGCGGTCGCCAGGCTCGGTGCCGACACCTGGAACGTCCCGACCGGGGGCGGCGAGCTTGGCCGCGATGAGTGGAAGCGACTGGCCTTCCCCAACTGGTACTACCTCAAGACAGTGAAAACCAAGATCGTCCACCCCGCGCCACCCAAGCCCAAGCCCAAGAGCGGAGGGGGCAGGACCTACACCCCGCCACCACCGCCGCCTCCCCCGCCGCCGCCGCCACCGCCGGGCCGGCGCGAGGAGAAGAAGGACATCTGACCCGGCACGCTGGTCAGGCCAGGCCGTTCCGCACCGCGTAGAGGGCGGCCTGGGTCCTGTCCCGCACGCCCGGCTTCATCGGCCTCCCCGGCACTGACCGAGGTCGGCACGAGCGCCCTCGGCGACGGTCCCAGCCGACACGGCGTCCCGGCCCTCATTCCCGGAACTCACGGAACTCACGGAACTCACGGAACTCACAGAACGACTCCAGCCTCGGCCTGACGAGAGTCGGGAGTCGCCGTTCGGCGGCCCCCTGTGCGTCGTCCACCTGCTCACCGTTCGGCCGGCCAGTCAGTCACAAGGGTTTTCCAAGTGGGCCCCCGCATGCTGGTCGCAGTAACCAACGGGGGATCACCGAATTCCGACTGGAGTAAAGAAATGCGCCGGCACCTGACCGCCTTCGCCGCCATCGCCCTGGCGGGAGGCATGCTGCTCACCCCGGGAACCGCGAACGCCGCGGCTCCCCAGATCGCCGCCCCGCAGGGGACGGTCCACGCCGACCAGCCGCTCGCGCCGCTGAAGCTGACCGTCACCTACCCGCGCAGGGCCTGGGCGGGTGACTCGTACATCTACACACTCACGACCAAGAACGTGGGCAGGTGGTACACCGACATCGCCTACGTCGGCGGCTACCTTCCCTCGCAGGTCTCCAAGGTCCGCGTCATCCGCAAGCCCGCCGGATCGTACTGCGAGACCTCCGGTCGCGAGGTGGGCTGCCTGCTCGACACCCTGAACCCCGGGAAGTCGGCCACCATCAAGGTCAGGGTCTGGCTGAAGAACAGCGCCAGGGGCACCGCGACCGCCGAATTCGGCTCGGCCTCGATCGACGTTCCCGCAGGTGGGCTTGGCACCTTCGACATCCACGGCATCGATATCGGCAGCGACGTCAAGTACGTGCGGGTGAAGACCCGGGTCCTCCGCTAACCAGGAATTCCACGCGTGCCGCCGTCCTACCTGGGGCAATCACCAAAAACAGCGACGATCGTAGTGAAATATGATTTCTCTCCACATCTATATATGTGGTAAAACGCTGGAACTTTATGGGACGCCCCTTGCGTCCCACTGACTCTTCAGCTGGGAGACGTTCGATGCGCCACCCGATCTCCAAGATCGTCGCTCTTGCTCTGGTCGCCCCGCTGGCCGGCGGCATGCTGCTCACCACCCCTGCCTCCGCCGCTTCCACGCAGGCGCCGACGGCGGCGGTCAAGTCAGCGGACGAACCGTACGCCTCCTTCGCGGTCAGCGTCTCCGCGCCGAAGAAGGTCAGGTCCGGCGGAAAAATCACTTACACCATCAAGGCCGTCAACAAGGGCCCCTACAAGGCCGACTACTTCTTCATGGGCGGCCTGCTGCCCAAGCACTCCAAAATCACCTCGGTCTCCGCGGCCAAGGGCACGGAATGCGACAACTACCAAGACGGCTTCTGGTGCTGGACCCCCTACGCCGTTGATGTCGATGAATACGAGACCATGAAGATCACGGTGAAGCTCGGCAAGAAGTCGGGGCGAACCGCCGAGGCCATCCTGGGCGTCGACTCCTACGACGTCCCGACCGGGGCCGAGACCCTCTCCCGGGACGAGCTGGAGCGCCTGGGCACCAAGAGCTGGTACTTCGTGAAGAAGGTCAAGACCAAGATCGTTCGCTGACCGTACCTGACGAGAAACGAGGAGCCCCGTCCTGCCACAGGCCGGGGCTCCTCGCCTTCTCCGTTCGGGAACACCGCTCAGAAGCGGCCCCAGTCGTCGGCGGCGGCGCGCCAGACGTCGATGTTGCGCGGGTCGAGGGCCATCCTGCGGGGCCGGTGCGTCTCGTGCTCCTCGGGGGTGAAGACCCGGTGACCGTCGCACAGCTCAAACCTGGGCCCGTGCTTGGGGTCGAACATGTAGAAGGCGATCGAGGTCGACGCGGAGTGGTTGACCATGTCGGACGCGATCGGCACGCCCTTGTACAGGGCGCGCGCCCTGCCGCGCATGACGTGGTCGAGGCTCTTCATCATGAAGCACAGGTGGGCGACGTAGTACTCGTTGTTGCGCTGCAGGGCCAGGCTGTGGTGGTAACGGTCCTCGGCCCGCAGGAACACGGTGCCGTCCCCGACGTAGTCGGAGGCCATGAAGCCGAGCACCCCGGTGTAGAAGGCCAGGGACTCGTCGTACCTGTCGGTGGCGATGAAGGGGTGCACGAGGTCGAGCGGGCGCAGCTCGATGACAGGAGCCTCGGCGTACTCCTGGAACTCGGTGAACAGCTCCACGATCAGCCCGTTCGGGTCGCTCACACCGAAGCCGCGCTGGCACAGGCCCTTCATCCGATCCTGCAGGGGCAGCACCTCCAGCCCCGCCGCGATCACCCTCTCCCTCAGGTCGTCGAGGATCTCGTCGGACTCCACGCTGAAGCCGATCGCGACCGTGTGCGACGTCTCCCTGCCGGGCTCGTGGAGCAGTTCCACGCAGTGGTGCTCGATGTCGGCACGGAGGTAGGCGTACTCGTCGTCGTGCTGTTCAAGCTGGAGACCCACGTGATACTGGAGGAACTCAATGGTCGCGGCCATATCCGGCACCGCGATCCGGGCGTACTCCATCCCGTACGGTGCCCGGGGACGGGCGTCAGCTGTCATGGTGCCTTCCTCATTCCTTCTTGGTCCTTCGTGACGTGCTTGGTCCTTCGTGACGTGCTCGTCGTGTGGTGCCGGCGCGGGCGTCGCGGCGCGGCGGGGTCAGCAGTGGAAGCTGACGATGGCCTGCCGCTCGATCACCGGCCGCCAGCGCAGCCGTACGAACTCCTCGTGCGAGGAGCTGTGCAGGTAGTCCAGCAACTCCTGCTCGGAGTCGAACCCGACGACGAAGCCGTGCGTCATGCTCGTGTCGCGCGTGCTGACGTTGGGACCGCAGGCCCAGTCGCGCATGGCCGGATACTTGCCGGGGAACGTCTCCAGCTCCGCCAGGACCGCCGCGACCGTCTCGGCCGGCACGTCCTCCTTGAAGCGGAAGACCAGCATGTGCTTGATCATCAGAGGATGAAGCTCAGTCGTGCGCCCGCGTCCATGGCCTCCATGGCGGGAATCGACCTGCGGAGCCTGAAGCGGAGCCCCTCGTCCTCGACCAGCAGGACGTGCTCGTAGCGGCCCACGTAGCTGTAGGCCCCGCCGTCGCGGTAGCGGTGGATGATGAAGTTGGCACTCACCCAGACCGTTTTGTCGCCCTGTTCCAGGATGATCACGTTGGAGATCATCCGGTGGGTCCTGGAGTGCGGGTTCTCCGCGTGCGCCTTACGGCTCTTGAGCCGCTTCACCCTGGCCTTGATGAGGTCGTAGTCGTCACACATGAAGGAGCCGGCCGAGGCGCTGTCCCAGCCCTTCCAGTCGGTGGTGGCGACCTCCATGCGTCCGCCCTCCTCGAAGAGGGTGAACCACTCGTCGAGGCGCCACTCGTCGAGCAGCGACGCCTCGCGATAGAGGAAGTCCTCCACCTCGTGCCGGGTGATGGTCCTGCCGCCCACGGCGCTCTCCTTACTCTTCTTACCGTCCATCGACTCGGTCCCGGCCCGCTCAGTCCCGGCCCACGACGCCGGCCCAGTGACGCCAGAAGCTGCGCATCGCGCCCTCGTCGATGGAACGGCCCTGGTTGCCCTTTTGCTCGTTGGCCATGCCGCGCGACATGTCGCTCCAGTCGAAGCCTGGGTCCGCCGCGTTCGCGGTCGCCTCGATACCGCGCTGCACCGCCTCGTACGCCTCGATGTCGTCCGGCGTGGCGAGGCCGCCGGGGCCGACGAAGCTGACCATCGTCTTGATCCGCAGTGCCCGCACCTCTGCGGGCTCGTCCACCTCGACGAACTGCCAGGCCCGCACGCTGGTCTGGTCGGCTGCGACCGGATCGATCTGGCGGATGGTCAGCGCCTCCAGGTCGAACAGGAGCAGGTTGGGGAAGACGAAGAGGATGCGGCTGGCGTCGGCGATCTCCTTGGCGAGCTCGGGGCCGAGCCGGTCTTCCATCTCCTGGCGCTTGGCGACGGTGCGATCCTTCTCCGCCTCGCCGAACCTCGGCTCCCAGACCATGCCGATCCGCCCGTTGTGGCCGGTCAGGATGAGCAGTCCGTGGCCGCCGCCGAGGTCGTAGGCGTACTGGTCGTCGTCGGTGACCGCGAAGCCGGTCTCGCGCAGGTAGCCCACGAAGGTGTTGTGGGTGGGCGCGAAGTGGTAGCCGTCCATCGCGTTCTCGACCGCGAGCTTCCAGTTGCCCTTGACCGAGTACAGCTGCACCCCGGGCACGGTCTCCATGCCCGCGGGGCCGATCCTCGCGGTCAGCGACATGTAGTGGGCGGCCTTGCCGAGGTGGGTCATCAGGTCGGGCACGTCCGGGTCGAAGGCGATGAACACGAAACCCTCGTGGCTCTGGACCCTGGGCACGGAGCGCAGCCTCATCGCCTCGCGGAACTCCGGCACGTCGACGTACGCGTCGTCGCCGGGCAGCGCCGAGAGATCACCCGAGTTGCTGAACACCCACGCGTGGTAGAAGCACTGGAAGAACTTCGTGTTGCCCTCGCTGTGGCGGCACAGCACGGTGCCCCGATGGGTGCAGGAGTTGAGGAAGACCTGGATCTCGCCGGAGGAGTCGCGGCAGAAGATCAGCGGGCGCCCGCCGAGGGTCCTCGTCTTGAAGTCACCCGCCTTGGGGATCTCCGTCTCGTGGCCGAGGTAGAGCCAGGTGTGCCCCCAGATCTTGGAGATCTCCTCCTGGAAGACCTCCTGGGACCGGTAGGCGGATCTGTGCACCTTGAACGACAACGCCTCCCCGTCCTCCTTCACGAGGGAGGAGAGCGGATATCCCTGTGTCAGCTGCGTCATCGCGGCGCCTGGCCTTCCTACGGACTTTGAACGAGAATTCGAGATGCCATCTCGCTATGTGATGCTGCTACCGCGCCCTCGCGGTGTCAAGTGCCAGTCTTCGCACCGAAATCTTCGGTTACTCCCCGTTAACGACGACGCAACACCTGTCGAGTTTTCTCAGCCGGTGACAGCGACGTATCCCCCGTGGAGGGACAATGCTCCAGCCGAAGACCGGCCGCATCGATGGTTCCCACTACCTCCCCACCAGCCCGGACACCAGCCTCTGGGGCCTGCTGCCCAACCGCGATCACCAGCACGTGCTCCACGTCGAGTCCGGCGACACCGTCACCATCGATACTCTCAGTCACGAGGGAATCCTGGAGGACCAGGGCCGTGATCCGGTCTCCTACCTCGCGGGGTTCGGCGTCGGCGCCGACCGGGTGCTCACCGACGCACGCGACCTGGCCGCGTCCGACGTCGCCCACGACTACGACAACGACGGCCCGCACGTGGTGACAGGACCGATCTCCGTCGCCGGGGCACGACCCGGCGACGTGCTCAGGATCGACGTGCTCAGCCTGCTGATCCGGGCGCCGTACGGGTTCATCAGCAGCAGGCACGGCTACGGCGCGCTCCCCGAGGAGTTCCCCGAGACCGCCGCCGACACCGGCCCGCTCACGGACGGCGCACGGGAGTACAACAGCGTCTGCGTCTTCACCGAGGTGGTCGAGGAGGCCGGGCGCCTGCACGGCGTCATCCCGTTCGGCACGGGGCGGGCGGCGCGCTTCCCGCTCGCCCCGTTCCTGGGCCTGATGGGGGTGGCGGTCGACACCGGCGACCCGGTCCACTCGGTGCCGCCCGGCTCCTTCGGCGGGAACCTCGACATCAACGAGCTGCGGGTCGGGTCCAGCCTCTACCTGCCGGTACAGGTCCCGGGTGCCGGGTTCTACGCGGGCGATCCGCACTACGCCCAGGGCGACGGCGAGGTCGCCCTGACGGCGCTTGAGGCACCGCTGCGCGCCACGCTGCGCCTGTCGGTGATCCCCGCCGAGGAGGCCGGCACGCTCCTCGGCGCGCTCGGCGAGCCGTTCGCCGAGACCTCGACCCACTGGCTCCCCGTCGGCCTGCACACAGACCTCAACGAGGCCATGCGGCGTGCCGTACGGGCAGCCGTGACGTTCCTCGAACTCACCCAGGGCATGGAACCCTCAAGGGCGCTCGCCTACCTCAGTGCGGCGGCCGACTTCGAGATCAGCCAGGTCGTCGACCAGGTCAAGGGAGTGCACTGCCTGATCAGGAAGGCCGACTTCGGGCTGTAGCCTCCGGACCGGCCGGGATGCTAGCTCCCGGGCAGCCAGACGGAGTCGCCGAAGTCCGCCCGCGGGGGGCTGAACACGTCAACGTTGACGCACGGCCCCTCGGTGGGCTCGACGTAGTGCTCGGACCCCCGGGGGACCAGCATCATCGAACCCGCGGACATCTCGTGCGGCACGCCGTCGACGTAGTAGTTGCACCTGCCCTGCAGGATCAGCACGAGCTGGTCGAAGTCGTCGTGCTTGTGCGGGTTGAGCGTCATGCCGACGGCCAGTTCGTGCCAGGCGAGCATGGTCTCGTCAGTGGAGTACACCTTGCGCCGGACACCCGGCCGGATCTCGGTGGCGGGGATGTCGTCCCAGTTGACGGCGGTGGCGTACAGCCGCTGGTTGAACACGGGCGTTCCTTTCATTGATCCCACTTGTCCATTACCTCGCGCAGGGCCGAACCGAGGAGCTGCAGGTCCGAGCCGACGATGAGGTAACGCGCGGCGCCGAGGCCGCTCCCGGCGGCCGACTCGGCGTCCGCGCGGGCGAGCCAGCCGCCCGATGCCACCCCGACGGAACGGGCCGCGTCGACGATCTCCCCCACCCGCGCGAGCAGCGCCTCCGCACCGGGGAGGCCCAGGCTGACGGCCAGGTCGGTGGTCCCGACGAAGGCCACGTCCAGGCCGTCCAGCAGCTCCGGCAGCGGGTCGCGGGTGGTGGCGGTCTCGATCTGCCCGACGAGCAGGGGCGGCTCCGCCGCCTCCGCCGCCAGGTACGTCGCCAGGTCCACGGCGCCGAAGCCCGCGCTCGGATGGGAGAGGCTGATGCTCCGTCGCCCGTGGGGGGCGTAGCGGGCCGCGGCGACCAGGGCCGCGGTCTCGGCCGCGGCGGTCAGCGTGGAGAGCTGAACTCCCGCCGCGCCCGCCTCCAGCACCCTGTTGATCAGCGGCGGATCCACGACGGGCACCCGGACCAGGGCCGGGACGCCCGTCGCGGCGGCATGTCGCACCAGGGAGATCACCGTCTCCACCGGCAGCGAGGAGTGCTCCAGATCGACGACGACGAAGTCGAACCCGGCCTGCCGGGCGAGATCCACGCTGTCGACGGTGGGCAGCTTGACGAACGTGCCGACGACCCGGCCTCCACCGGCCAGCGCGGTCCGCAGTCTCCGTCTCGCCTCGGCGACCGGCGTCACCGGCCGGCGTCCAGGCCGCGCCAGGGCGTCGTCTCCACCCGCTGCCCGCCGTGCAGGACGAGGACCGGCTCCAGTCTGGGGGCCACGATCGAGTTGCCGGACGCGTCGGGCAGGGTTGTCTCCTCGGTGTCCTCCAGCACCGTGACGTGGGCGGGACCGCCCTCGACGAGGGTGCCGTACCCCTCCGTGTCCAGGCCGAGCCGCCGGGCGGGGGCGATGGTCATCCGCGGCACGATGTCGTCCATGGACATGCCGAGCGCCCGCAGCTTGGCGGCGCTGGTGACCAGGTCGAAGACCGGGCCGCGCCAGTTCCTGGCGCTGGTGTCGGAGGTGAGCAGGTCGGGCAGGAAGCCCTCCGCGATCGCCTTCCTGGCGACCTCGAAGCTGAGGTTGCTCTTGCCGTGGGCGCTGTCGAAGAGCACACCGCGGGCCCGTGCCTCAAGCACCTCGGGGATGACCTTCCCGTCGTCGAGAATGCCGTGCGGCTTGCCGGTGTAGCAGTGGGCGACGATGTCCCCGGCGCGGAGCAGCCCGAGGACCTCGGGCAGCGGCTCCTCGGTCTCCCCGATGTGGACCATGAGGGGCAGACCCGCGTCGGCCGCGAGGTCGAGCGAGCTCTTGAGCAGCGAGCGCCAGGCGGAGCCGACCACGTCCTCGGAGAGACGGATCTTGAAGCCGCGGACCACGTCCGGGTTGTCACGTGCCACGGCCAGCGCGTCCTCGGCGACCAGCGTGTCCGGGTTGAGCAGCTCGCCGAAGCGGAAGTCGATCAGTCCGAGCACCGAGACGTTGAGGAAGTTGACCAGGCGCATCTCGGCGGGCTGGACGACGAACCTGTTGAAGGCGGCGAAGGTCGAGGCGCCGACCGTACCGGCGTCGGCGGCGGCGACCACTCCCCGGCGCAGATGGGCCTCGTCCGGCGGGGCCCCGACCTTCGAGACGTTCTCGAAGACGTGGGTGTGCGCCTCGACCAGACCGGGGAGGACCCACTTCCCCGCGCAGTCGACGACCTCCTGGGCCTGCGAGGCGAGCGAGGGCGCGATGCGCGCGACGCGGCCATCGGTCACGGCCACGTCGGTGACCGCGTGGGTGCCCGCCACGGGGTCGAAGACGGTACCGCCGGACAGAACAAGGTCAAACGAAATCTCGATCATCTCACATCTCTCATCTATGGGGGACTGTGCGGGCTTCAGGAGCACGAAACTCAGCGGTACCGGGTACACAGCGGCAGCACACCGGCGACGGACACCTCCACCTCGTCGCCGGGACACAGGAAGACCCCGCGGTCCTGGCCCGTGCCCGCCGGGGTACCGGTCAGCACGACGTCGCCGGGTCGCAGCGCGGCGAAGTGGGAGATCCTGGAGATGAGCTCGGGCACGGCGAAGATCAGTTCCGCCGTGCTGGAGTCCTGCCGAACCGTTCCGTTCACGCTGGTCCTGACCGCGATCCTCTCGGGGTCGTCGACCGCCGAGAGTTCGAGCACCGAGGCGCCGAGCGCGCCGAAACCGGGGAAGCTCTTGGCCAGGGTGGGGGTCGCGGTGGCGACCATGACGTCGCGCGCGGTCATGTCGTTGGCCGCCGTGATGCCGGCGATGTGGTCCCACACCTCACCGGGCGGGGTGCGGAGCATCGGCCGCCCGATCACGAAGGCGACCTCGCCCTCGTAGTCCACCTGGCTGGAGCGGTCCTGCGGCAGCGGCACCTCCGCTCCCGGCGCGGACACCGCCGAGGGCGACCGCAGGAAGAGGATGGGGGCGGAGGGGACGGACCTCCCGGTCAGGCGTGCCTTCGACAGGTAGTTCAGCCCCACCCCCCAGATGGCCCCGGTGCTGCCCAGCGGGGGCCGGAGCTCTCCCAGCGGGATCCGGTCCCGCTCCCGCGCGGCGTGCGCGGGAGCGAAGCCCTCACCCGCGGCGAGCATCTCCGCCACATCGGCGAAGGGCAGGTCGAGGAGGACGGCGCCGTCGTCGTCGAGACGCGCCAGGCCCTGCGATGTCGCGATCAGGTTCATGCCTCCCCCCCGGAGAACGAGCCGCCGCAGGCGGTGGCGAGGAGAACTGTCGCGAAAGCCATGACGGCCCCTGCGCGTCGCATACCCATGCTTGCTCCTAGTCCTCTCGCCGCCGCTCTGGGGGGAGACGGCGAGGGTTCAGGGGGGTGGTTTTTCTCAGGGCATCGGCGGGCGGTCGCGCCAGTGGCGGGGTTCCCCACCGTCGTGCCAGGCCAACCGGGCTTCATGAACGTACGAGGAACGCTTGGCGCGTGTCAAGATGCGGAATCACATCTCGCATTGCGTCACACTGCAGGCGTGCTTGACGGCTGCGGAGACCACCTGCGATTTCTGGAAAGAATGTCTGATCAGCGAGAACGCATGCCGACGGGACAGGCCGCCCACCCGTGATTTCCGCTTCCGAGCCCGCCGGCCCACGCTCGAACAGGCGCGGTGCCACCCAGCCCGGCGCTCAGACGGGCGCGGCGCCACCCGGCCCACGCTCAGACGGGCGCGGTGCCGCCCAGCTCGCGCGACAGGTCGCGCGCCACCCTCAGCAGCGCGGCGGCGGCCTGCGGCTCCAGGTCGCCCGCGAGGGATGCCACCGTGCCGAGGACCGCCATCGAGGCGACCACCTGGTCACCCTCGAAGATCGGCGCCGCGAGCACGCGTACCCCGTGGTCCACCGGGGAGTTGACCGCGATCCCGGTCCGCCGGACCTCCTTGAGGAGTTCGCGCAGCTCCGCGGATGCCCGCAGTCGCCGCGCGAGCCCGGGAACCTCTCCCGCGGGCAGGTAGGCGCAGAAGATCCGGCCCTGGGCCGAGCGGACGACGTCGAGCTGCGAGCCGGTGCGGACGCTCAGCCGGACATCGCCGACGGTGTTGTCCACGCAGCCGACCACCACCGGGCACTCGCCGTTCCAGACGCTGAGCACGACCGTCTGGTTGATCTCGCGCATGAGCAGTTCGAGGTGGGGTCCGGCGGCCGCGGCGATGGGCAGCCCGGCCCGCGCGGCGGCCTCCAGCCCGAGCAGCTGGGGACCGAGCGAGTACAGCGCGCTGCGCGGGTCGTAGCGGAGCAGATTGGCCGCCCGCAGCGCCCTGGCGTACCGGTGGGCCGTGGGCTTGCTGACCCCCAGCCGCGCGGTGATCTCGTTGAGGCTCAGCCAGGGGTGCTCGCTGGTGAAACCACTCAGGATCAGCGCGGCGCGCCGCACCGTCTGGATGGCGGGCACCTCGTCGGCCACGTCGGCGTCGCCGGAGTGCGCCTGATCCGCCATGCCGACTCCTCCGCACAGATCATTCGTTGGACCGGACTCTACCGACTGTCAAGCTCAGGCCGCATCGGAAGAATGACCCGGAGTGGTACCGAGGGCGGGATTCACCAGGGGCGCCAGGTTGTTGACCGCCGCCGCGGCCTCGCCGAACCCGACGGAGATCAACCTGACCTTGCCGTCGTAGTCGCTGATGTCCCCCGCGGCGAACACCCTGGGCAGGTTCGTCCTCATCGACCGGTCGACGAGCACGTGCCGTTTTCGCAGTTCAAGGCCCCACTTCTGGACAGGCCCGAGGTCGGCGACGAAACCGAGGGCCGCCACGACGGTCTGGGCGGGCAGCGTGATGCGGTCGCCCTCCTTGACCTTCTCGACGACGACCTCCGCGACCTGGGGGTCGCCGCCGATCTCGGCGATCTCGTACGGCGTCAGCACCCGTACCGACGACGTGTGCAGCGTCGCCACGCTGCGCTCGTGCGCACGGAAGACGGGCCTGCGGTGCACGAGCGTCACCGAGCGCGCCAGCGGCTCCAGGGCGAGTGCCCAGTCCACCGCGGAGTCGCCGCCGCCGACCACCACGACGTCGTGGCCGGCCACCTCGTCCAGCCTGCGGACGAAGTAGCGCAGCCCGCGGCCCAGGTAGTCCTCGCCCACGGGCAGTTCCCGAGGGGTGAAGGTGCCGATGCCCCCGGTGAGGAGCACGGCCTTGGCATGTACCCGGGTGCCCGCGTCGGTGACGACCTCCACGCCCTCCTCGTCGTGCAGCAGCTCGCAGGCGCTCTCCCCGAGCAGGAAGAGCGGATCGGCCTGCGCCGCCTGCGCCACCAGCTCGTCGACCAGTCGCTGGCCTTTCACCGAGGGAAACCCCGCGATGTCGAAGATGTCCTTCTCCGGGTAGAGCGCCGAGATCTGGCCGCCGGGCTCGGGCAGCGAGTCGATCACGGCGACGGACATGCCGCGAAAGCCCGCGTAGTAGGCGCCGTACAGCCCCGAGGGGCCCGCGCCGATGATCACTAGGTCGACGTCGTACGCCGTCACGACCCACCGCCGGGAGGCACCGCGGCGGGATGGTCGCTGCCGGTACGGCCGATCTTCCTGGCGCCTCCGGGAGAGCCCAGATCGGCGAAGAACCCGGCGTTGATCTCGGCGAACCTGGCCGTCTCCGCCGGGAGGTCCTCCTGATGGAAGATCGACGTCACGGGGCAGACAGGCTCGCACCGGCCACAGTCGACGCACTCATCCGGGTGGATGTACATCATCCGGTCACCCTCGTAGATGCAGTCGACCGGGCACTCCTCGACGCACGATCTGTCCTGCACGTCCACACACGCGTCGGTCACGACGTAGACCATCAGTCCTCCCTCGTCGGCAACGTGGGGGAACAGTAGGATCCAGCCGCAAGCATTGTCAATATGCGAGATGGCGTCTTGCATAGAGTTAATATGTGGGCATGAAGAGCGACGCCCTGCGAAACCTGCGGCACGCCACAGTCGCGGCGATCTCCAGCGAGCCGATCATCGAGGCGATCCGGGTGATGGCCGCCGGCCCCAGCCCTCGGGGCCGGGAGCGCGCGACCGCGACCCGGCTGGCGGCGTGGGCCCGGAACCGCTGGCCCGAGCTGCCCTGGAACATCGAGGCGGTCGGGGACGAGGGGGCGAACCTGACGTCCACCACCGGCGGCTCGGGGCCCGAGCTGCTCCTCTACTCCCACCTGGACACCTCCCTGTCCGGCGACGTCGCACACGACCGGTGGGCGACCGGGATCGACGGACCGGTGGCGCCGCTCTCCCTCGATCCGGCGTCCGGCCTGCTGGCGGGTTTCGGCCTCGGCGTCGCCCGCGCACCTGCCGCCGCGGCGCTGGCGGGATACGCGGCCGCGGCCGCGACCCTGCGACGCGACGGCCTGCCGCACCGCCTCTCCCTGCTCCTGGCCTCAGGCGGCACGCACTCGTCGCCGTTCGCCCCCGCGGGGCCCTCAGGCATCGACGAGCATCTCCGGTCACACCCGCTGCCCTCGGCCGCGGTGGTCGCCAAGTGCGGCCCGCGCGGCGTCCTCCACGAGGAGCCGGGGGCGATCTTCCTTCGCGTACGGCTGACCGGCCCCTACCGGCCGGTGCTGGCCAGGGACGCCGGTGGCGGGCTCCTCGCCAACCTGGGCGCCGCCACCGCGATCCTGGAGTCCTGGCGCACCGAGCACGTGGCGGCCAGGGCGGGCGCCGGACGCCAGCTCGCCGCCGAGGCCGGCATCGGCGCGATACGGGGAGGGCTCCTGGAGAAGCCCGACCTGCTGCCGGGCGTCGTGGAGCTCCACCTCTACCTGGTCACCGTCCCCGGCGACGACCCTGACGAGATCGCCCAGACCGTACTCGCCAGGATGCGGGCCGGAATCCCCGGCGGGCCGCTGGACGGCTGCGGGGTGAGCGTGGACGCGCGGATGGTCCATCCCGCCGGGGTGACCTCACCTGACGCCCCGGTGATCCGCCACGCGATCGCCGCCTGGCACGACGAGCACGGCGAACCCCCGCCCGCCGTCTCCGGCTGGAAGGGCTCGACGGACGGCGTGGTGCTGCGCGGCCACGGGATCCCGACCGCCAGGGTCGGCCCGGCGGCCGGAGCCGATCCGGCCGACCCCCGGCGGGACGTCTTCGATCCGCTGACGCTGGTGCGCTTCGCCCGCCTGTACGCCGGGATCTCCGTCAGGCACGCGCTCGGCGATGTCGACGAGTAGGGACATCGACATTAAATGTTATGAATGGCAGGATGCTGTCTCGCAATGCAAAATGCATACCGTCGCTGAGCCTCCATACATAACGCGAAGGAACCGACATGGGTGACGACCCCGCGCCTAGCCTGAAGGGGGTCGCCGGCGAGAACAGAACCCCGGCGATCCAGACCGTCCAGCGGGCCGCGATGATCCTCAGCGCGTTCACGGTGAGCCGCCCGCACCTGACGCTCAATCAGCTCACCGCCAGCCTGGGCACCAGCAAAGCCACCGCGCACCGATACACCAAGGCCCTGCGTGAGAGCAATCTGCTGCGCTACGACGAGCGCGAGGCGCTGTACTCCCTGGGACCGCAGATCCTCACCCTCTCCGCCGCCGCCCGCGTCGGCATGCCCGTGATCGGCATCGCCGGGCCGTACATGCAGCGGCTGGTCAGGGAGATCGACGAGACCGTCGTGCTGAGCGTCTGGGACGGCGACACCGCCGTCGTCGTCCGCGTCGACGACAACACCGACCGCACCATAAGGGTCAGCGTCCGGATGGGCTCCCGCCTCTCACGGACCGAGTCGGCCCAGGGCCGGGTCTTCTGCGCCTTCCTCCCCGCGGAGGATGTTCCCGGCCTCGAAACGCAACTCGCCGCCTCCCCCGAGCTCCGCCAGGAACTCGTGAAGATCCGCGAGGACAACATCTCGGCCAACACCCCCTCCGTCAACGGCGTGCGCAGCATCGCCTCCCCCGTGTTCCGCGGCCCGGTTCTGCTGGCCGCGATGGCGATCGTCGGCACGACCTCCTCGGTTCCCACGGGCACCCACTCCCCGCTCGCCGAAGCCCTCAAACAGGCCGCGGCCGAGGTGACGGCTGAGCTGGGCAGGGAGCAGACACCCCCTGGTCACTGACGTTCCGTGAACTCCGGGCGTCCGGATGATGAACCACATTCACGGTCGAAACCGGAGCCAAGTAGCGTAGGAACCGATGAACCAGCGCACGCTTCTGATCACGTTGACCGGGCCGGACCGACCAGGCGTGACCTCACGCCTCTTCTCGGTCCTGGCCGGATTCCCCGTCGTCGTCGCCGACGTGGAGCAGGTCGTCATCCGCGGTCGGCTCACCCTCGGCGTCCTTGTCTCCTACGCGGGCGATCCACCGACCGGCACCGGCGGCACCCTCGGTGCCCTCTGGACCGCCGTCGAACGGACCGCCGAGGACCTCGGTCTGCACGTGGAGATGTCCACCGGCTCCGACCCGAAAGAGAAGCGGCGCAGGGGACGGCTCAACGTCACCGTGCTCGGCGCACCGCTGCAGCCCGCCGCCATGGCGGGCATCGCGGGGCGCATCGCCGCGGCCGGTGCCAACATCGACCGGATCGAGCGCCTGTCCAGCTACCCGGTGACCTGCATCGAGCTCTCCCTCTCCGGTGCCGACCCCGACACCCTGCGGGCCGAGCTGGCCATCGAGGCGCACGCCCAGCAGGTGGACGTGGCGGTGCAGCGGACCGGCCTGCACCGCAGGGCCAAGCGGCTGATCGTGATGGACGTCGACTCGACGCTCATCCAGGCCGAGGTGATCGAACTGCTGGCGGCGCACGCCGGCTGCCTGGACGAGGTCGCCAGGGTCACCGAGGAGGCGATGCGCGGCGAGCTCGACTTCGCCGAGTCACTGCGTCGCCGGGTCGCACTGCTGGAGGGCCTCTCCGAGGAGGTCTTCGAGAAGGTGCGCGAGGAACTCGTGCTGACCCCGGGCGCCCGCACGCTGGTACGGACCCTCAAGCGGCTCGACTACCGGTTCGCGATCGTCAGTGGCGGTTTCACGCAGCTCACCGATGCCCTCGTGGACGACCTCGGGATCGACTACTCCGCGGCCAACACCCTGGAGGTCGTCGACGGCGTGCTCACCGGGCGGGTCGTCGGGGAGATCGTCGACCGGCCCGGCAAGGCGCGGGCGCTGGAGCGCTTCGCCCGCGAGGCGGGGATCCCGATCAGCCAGACCGTCGCCATCGGCGACGGCGCCAACGACCTGGACATGATCGCGGCGGCCGGCCTCGGCATCGCGTTCAACGCCAAGCCCGTGGTCCGCCGCGCCGCGGACACCGCGGTCAACGTGCCCTACCTCGACTCGATCCTCTACCTGCTCGGCATCCCCCGTGCCGAGGTGGAGGACGCCGACGCCGAGGACGGCGTCATCACCGCCCGCTGAACACACCCGCCCCGGCCGCCTTCGCTCCGCGGACGATCGCGGCTACCGGGTCCTCGGGGCGGTGAGGGAGGCCAACCGTACGGCTTCGGCGCTGAGACCCCGCAGGGCGGGCCGCGCGGCGGCGGCGTGCCTGATGCCGCGCCGCAGGCCCGTCATCCTGTCGCCCACCCCCTCGGCCAGCTCGTCCAGGCGGCGGGCGGCCAACTCGTCCACGTACGCGCCGACCTCGTCGAGAGCCCTGTCCAGATCGTCGGGCGGCGTTCCCGGCCGTTCTGTCCTGACCTCCTCCGCGGCCCTCTCCAACCGGTCGGCGACCAGGTCGAGGACCGTCATCGCGGGCCCGGGCTCGTTCCCGGGTGGCGGTATCGCGAACAGCGCGAGCGCGTTGTCCCGCAGCCGCCCGGCCGCCGTCACCGAATCCCGCAGGCGTCGCGGCGCACCGCCGCCCGGTTCCTTGTCCAGCCTGTCGAGTGAGTCGGCGAGCCGCCCGGCGGCATCGGACGCCGAGGAGATCCGGGCGTTCACCTCCTCGGGGTCCTGGTCGATCAGTGACCGCACCAGCGCGGCGTGCCGATCGAGCATCTCCGCGATCTGGGCGGTCAGCCTGGCCCGGTGCCCCCTGGGCCACAGCAGCCGGGCGAAGAGCAGCGCCAGCACGCCACCCATGATCGTGAGCACCACCCTGGCCGCGGCCGCACCCCAGTCGAGCGAAAGGGCGAAGTCGGCCAGCATCAGCGAGAGCGGTGTGGCGAGGATCATCCAGTACCCATAGCTGTACCCGCGCAGCGCGAAGCCCAGCGCCGCGCAGACAGAGATGAACAACGTCAGATACAGATGACCCGGAGCGACCGCCAGCACCGCCGCCCCGGCCACCGCGCCCACGGCCGTACCCAGCACCCGCAGCAGCACCCGATCCACCGTGTCGCGATAGGTCGGGCGAAGACTGACGGCCACGGTCACCACGAACCACTTGGCATAGTGCTCGTGGATCACCAGCATCAGCACCATGGCCACGGTCACCGCCAGGCCCACCCGGACCGGGTGGTAACCGGCCGTGATCACCGGTTTTCCGGACCGTACGAACCTCGGCAGGCGCGGCCCCACCTCGACACCCTCGGCCGCCTGCCGCTCCACCGAGCGCACCGCCATCGCGATCCGGTCCACGCACCGGCTCACCTGCCCCAGCAGCGCGGCCCCGGGCAGCGGCACCTCACCCGCGCGGGCGCCCCTTCGGATCTCCTCCACCCTGTCGGCGAACCGCCCGACGGCGGCCAGCGCCCCCGGCATCCCGGCCGAGCCGCCGAGCAGTACCGCCTCTCGCAGCGCGCGGGCCAGCATCCCGACCGCCTCGTCCAGTTCCCGGGTCCACTCCGTCCCGATCCCCGCCTCCATGGCCGCCGCGCGCAGCACGCGCAGCGCGATCGTCTGCTGGAAGATGCGAGTCAGCGTGGCCGGGAGCCGCTCCGACGACCCGTCCTCCTCCTGGGAGACCCGGTAGCGGGAGAGCGCCCTGTCCAGGTCCTTCAGCGCGGTGTCGGCCCGGCGGCGCAACGACTCCCAGCTCTCGTCCGCGAGCGGTGCCCGCCCTCCGGCGGCCAGGAGGTCGGCGAGCGCCGTACCGGCCTCCTCCACCGCCTTGCGAAGCGGCTGGAGGCGGCGTAACGGCCAGATCACCATGACCAGCAGCACGGCCAGCAGGCCACCGCAGGCCGAGGCCCCCATGTGGAACAGAACGCCCGTTGTGGAAGACGCGAAGTAGGTCAGGGTCACGGAGAGAATCGCGGGTATGCCCAGCGCCCGCCAGTAAATGGCCGCCGCCGCGACCAGGCCGACCACCACGGCGGCGATCGGCCACGGGTGGGGATGGATGAGCGCGCCGAGTCCGGCGCCGAGCGTGACGGTGGCCGTGGTGACCAGCAACCTTCTGACCCGGTCACCGTACGGCTGTCCGGGGGCATCACCGAAGAGCGTCAGATAGCCGCCCAGAGCCGCCGAGGCGCCCTCCTGGAGGTGACCGAGGAGGACGCCGAGCAGCAACGGGAGGGAGACGACCAGCATGCACAGCAGGCCGTACCCCCAGTTAGGACGCCCGGAGGGCCGAAAGTCGGCGCGCAGCGCGTCGGCGATCCTCCGCATGCCACCCCCAATCCCAGGAGACGGACACCTGGCACGCCTCCCCGAGTGCCCCGGGCACCCCCGAGCACCCCCGAGCACCCCCGAGCACCCCCGAGCACCCCCGAGCGCCCCCGAGTGCCCTGTGCGCCCCGTGCCCCCGAGTGCGCTGTCAGGCTCCCCGGGGCCTTCACCCGTGCCTTCGTCGCACCTCGGTACTGCCTGTGCGGCTCCGCATGGCCTGCGCGACCTGTGTAGCCTGCGCGGCTCTGCGTGACTTTGCAGCGGCTTGCGCGGCTCTGCAGCGGTTTGCTGGCTTGCGTGGCTCTGCGTCGGCTTGCGTGGCTCTGCGTCGGCTTGCGTGGCTCTGCGTGGCCGGTGTTCCTCGACCGGGCCGGGCCTCAGTGCCCCTTCGGGCTCCACCAGGCGACCACCCGGCCGGCGTCGAGCTCCGCCCACTCGCCGTCCACCTCGATGACGGCGAACGCCCCGGGCGAGAACCCGGTGTCGTCGTCACCTTTGGTGAGCTCCCTGACCAGCTCCTGGACGCCGGGGTTGTGCCCGACCAGGACCAGCGTGCGCACCTGCGGATCACTCCGTCGAATCAGCGTCAGCAACTCGTCGGGGTAGGCCTCGTAGATGGCCGGTTCGAAAAGGACGTCCGCATCGGGAAGGGCCAGGCCGGCGGTCTGCCGGGTCCGCACCGACGGCGAGCAGACCACCAGGTCGGGGCGGAGATCCAGGCCGGCGAGGGCCTTAGCCACCTTGTGAGCGTCGTGCTCGCCGTCCTTGCTTAGGGGACGCTCGCGATCGGCGAGACCGGCGGCGCTGACCGCCTTGGCGTGGCGCAGGACGACGAGCGTGCGCGCCGTCATCTCGAAGCCCACATGGCGAGGCCCACGATCACCGCGAACACCGCGGCCATCGCCAGCAGGATGAGGACGAGTGTTCTGCCTCCGGAGGGCTGCTGTTCCATACCGGCCAGTTTCCCACCAGGAGGGCCCGCACATGCGAAAGGGGTGCACGCGGCCCGTGCACCCCTTCGTCAAACCTTGCTCAGCTGGAGACCTGCTCCGGCTCGCGGTCGGTGTTGTTCTCCTCCGTCGGGGCGATGCCCGCCGAACGACGCTTGGAGATGACGACCGCGGCGACGACGATGCCGACCGCGACCACCGTGATGCCGATGCGCAGCACCGGGTTGTCGGCGTAGGCCACCACGGCCGGGGCCACCAGCAGAGCCACCAGGTTCATCACCTTGAGGAGCGGGTTGATCGCCGGTCCGGCGGTGTCCTTGAACGGGTCACCGACGGTGTCACCGATGATGGTGGCCTCGTGGGCCGGAGAGCCCTTGCCGCCGTGGTGACCGTCCTCGACCAGCTTCTTGGCGTTGTCCCAGGCACCGCCGGAGTTGGCCAGGAACACCGCCATGAGCGTGCCGCACGCGATGGCACCGGCCAGGAACGCGCCGAGCGGCGCGTAGCCGAGGGCGAAACCGACGGCGATCGGGGTCAGCACCGCCAGCAGACCTGGCGTGGCCAGCTCCCGCAGCGAGTCGCGGGTGCAGATGTCCACCACCCTGCCGTAGTCGGGCAGCTCCGTACCGGCCATGATCCCCGGCTTGGTGCGGAACTGCTCGCGCACCTCGAAGACCACCCGGCCGGCCGCGCGGCCGACCGCCATGATCGCAAGGCCGGAGAACATGAACACCACCGCGGCGCCGATGATCAGGCCGACCAGCACGTTCGGGGAGTCGACGCTCAGGCTGAACGTGCTGAAGGAGCCCAGCGCCTCCTTGGCGGACGCGCTCGCCTTGACCAGCTCGCCCTCGACCGCCGTACGGAACGCGCCGAACAGCGCGGTCGCGGCGAGCACGGCCGTGGCGATCGCGATGCCCTTGGTAATGGCCTTGGTGGTGTTTCCGACGGCGTCCAGCGAGGTGAGGACCTGGGCGCCCTCGCCCTCGACGTCGCCGGACATCTCGGCGATGCCCTGGGCGTTGTCGGAGACAGGGCCGAAGGTGTCCATCGACACGATCACGCCGACCGTGGTCAGCAGGCCCGTACCCGCCAGCGCCACGGCGAACAGCGCGACGGTGACGTTGCCGAAGCCCAGCAGGAACGCCCCGTAGACGGCGGCTCCGATGATCAGCGCGGAGTAGACGGCCGACTCCAGGCCGACGCTGATGCCGGACAGGATGACCGTGGCGGGACCGGTGCGGGAGCTCTCTCCGATGTCCCGCACCGGACGGCGGTTCGTCTCGGTGAAGTAGCCGGTGAGGATCTGGATGGCGCTTGCCAGCACCAGGCCGATGAGCACCGCCCCGATCGCGATCAGGCGCGGGTCCGAGGTGATCGCGGCGATCTCCGGGCTCACACCGGACAGTCCGGAGAAGCTCTCCGGCAGGTAGAGGTAGGCCGCGACGGCGACGAGGACGGCCGAGATGGCCGCCGAGATGAAGAAACCCCGGTTGATCGCGGCCATCGCGTTGCGGTCGCCGGCGCGCGGTGCGGTGACGAAGATACCGATGATCGCCGTGATCACACCGATCATCGGCACGATCAGCGGGAACACCAGTCCCTCGACGCCGAAGGCCACCTTGCCCAGGATCAGGCTGGCGACGAGCATGACCGCGTAGGACTCGAACAGGTCGGCGGCCATGCCCGCGCAGTCGCCCACGTTGTCGCCCACGTTGTCGGCGATGGTGGCGGCGTTGCGCGGGTCGTCCTCGGGAATGCCCTGCTCGACCTTGCCGACCAGGTCGGCGCCGACGTCGGCGGCCTTGGTGAAGATGCCGCCGCCGACTCGCATGAACATCGCGAGCAGCGCGGCACCGAAGCCGAAGCCCTCCAGCACGGCCGGGGCGTTGCCCCCGTAGGTGATCACCACCACGGCCGCGCCGAGAAGGCCCAGGCCAACGGTGATCATTCCGGCCACGCCGCCGGTGCGGAAGGCGATCCGCATCGCGACCTTTTCACCCGACTCGCGGGCGGCGGCGGCGACGCGGACGTTGCCGCGGACCGCCAGCCACATGCCGATGAATCCGGTCAGCGCGGAGAACAACGCGCCGACAACGAAGAAAGCCGATCTGCCGATCCTCACGCCGGTCGTCTCCGCCGGGAGGAGGTACAGCAGGAACGGGATCAGGACGACGAACAGCGCGAGCGTCCGGAACTGCCGCGTAAGGTACGCGGAAGCCCCTTCCTGGACGGCTCGCGCGATGTTCTGCATACGTTCGGTGCCTTGGCCGGCGGCCAGCACCTCCCGCACCAGTGTGCCGGCGACGGCGAGTGCGAGCAGGGCCACGACGGCGACCACGATCACGATGTTGAAGTGGTAGCCACTCAGGGATACCGCTGGCTCTTCGACAGCGGCGAGATGGAGCACAGACATCCGACTCTCCTTGGCAAGACGGGAACACGTCCTGCCCGGAGTGCGCTGCTATGGGTGTTAGACGAGCGAGGCGGCGCACATCCGGGATGGTTGGCAGTGCCGCTTCCAGTTGCAGACCCCCACGGAGGGCGGCTCGCGTGCGGGCCGCTCCGAAGGATAAACCTTGGCCGGTTCCGGGAGTCTACGCAGCAAGGACGCGGATATGAAGCCTCTGCCCACGGACAATTGACGCCGAGTCCAGCACCTTTTACCGACCGGCCTGCTTATAACGGCATTTCGCCTGTCACACCTACCCCACCAGCCCCTGTTTCCACTCGATTTCAGCTGAGGTGTATCGCGATTATGTTCCATCCGAAACCGGGTGCCCCATGACGAACAGCCGGGCGTGTCCACGTGGACACGCCCGGCTGTCAAAGTCTTCTGTCAGGCCGGAGACAGACCGTTCGTCGCCGCCGGCCAGCTCATGCGGATGCACATGCCCTTCTGGCTCGGGTAGACCTGAACGTCGTCGGCCAACCCCGCGATGACCGCGATGCCGAAGCCGGACATCAGGTCATCGGGAAGTTGCTCGAACGGATCGTCGAGCCCCAGGAGGCCGCGATCGTGCTCCAGCTCATCACTGGGGGCGGAGTCGGTGACGGTCACCTCGAAGCGCCCCAGGTCATCACGTAGCTCGATACGGATCGGCTCTCCCGGACAGTGGAGGCGGTGTGCCTCCACGGCCCGAGAGCACGCCTCACCGACAGCGAGCCTTACCTCATCCAGCAACGACTCCTGCACACCGGTGCGCCTGGCGATCGCCGTGGCGACCAGACGTGCCGTCCGCACATGCGCGGGGAGAGCACTGAACGTCAGTTCAACGGTAGCCACGACTACTTGTCTCGACCGTGAGCTTCCTTGGCCTCGTCGACCGAGGCGTAGATACCGAAGACCTTCGTCAGCCCGGTGATCCGGAAAATCTTCAGGATGCGCTCCTGAGTGCAGACAAGCTCCAGTGAGCCATCATGCGCCCTAACTCGCTTGAGCCCGCCGACCAGGACACCAAGGCCCGTGGAGTCAAGGAAGTCGACCTTCTCCATGTTGACGAGCAGGTGGAAATTCCCCTTGTTGACCAGGTCGATCAAGAGCTCACGCAATCTGGGCGCGGTGTAGACATCAATCTCACCCTCGACCTCAACGATGGTGAGACGGTCCTCGGAATGGTGGTCCAACTTCAGATCCACAGATCCTCCAGCGCCTTGCCTGCGAAAGTACCGATTCGAGCATGCCCTCCTGGGACCGGATGACCCCCGGACGACAAGCCCCGACGCGCGGCATTCAACCATGCGTACGCTCAGTGTCTATACGAAATCACGATTCCCGGCGACTCTGCCCACAGATGTGAGACTGAAACCAGTGACCCCGCCCTCATCCTCGTCCCTCCGAGCGGGTACCGCCCTCAATCGCCTGCTCGATGTTCCCTCACGTCGCGAACGTGTCACCCACGTTGAGCACGTTCCCGCACGTCAGGCCGGTGAGACCCGATGGCCGGACTGGGTTGACCAGCGATTGGTTACGCGCTGGGCGAACCACGGCGTTTCCGGCCTGTGGCCCCATCAGGCCGAGGCCGCCGAGCTGGCCCACCGTGGCCAAAACGTGATCATCTCCACCGGGACCGCCTCGGGCAAATCCCTCTCCTACCTGGTCCCGGCGCTTTCCGCGACGCTTGACGGCGGCACGATCCTCTACCTGTCCCCCAGCAAGGCTCTGGCCGCCGACCAGCTCCGCGCGCTGCGCGAACTCGACCCGCCCGAACTCCGTGCCGCCACCTACGACGGCGACACCTCCTTCGAGGAGAGGACCTGGGTACGCAGGCATGCCAACTACGTCCTCACCAACCCGGACATGCTCCATCGCGGCCTGCTGCCCCGTCACGCCCAGTGGTCGGCCTTCTGGCGGCGGCTCCGGATGGTCGTCGTGGACGAGTGCCACGGCTATCGGGGCGTGTTCGGCTCCCACGTCGCCCAGATCCTGCGCCGCCTGCGCCGGATCTGCGCGCGCTACGGCTCGCGACCGACCTTCCTGCTCTCCTCGGCGACGGCCAGCGAGCCCGGGACCTTCGCGAGGCGCCTGACGGGCCTCCAGATGGCCGAGGTGACCACGGACGCCTCTCCCCGAGGCTCGACCACCTTCGCACTGTGGGAACCGCCCCTGACCGACCTGCGGGGCGAGGGCGGGGCACCCGTCCGCCGCCCCGCGACCGCCGAGAGCGCTGACCTCCTGGCCGACCTCGTCGTCTCCGACGTGCGGACCCTGGCCTTCGTCCGCTCCCGGCGGGCCGCCGAGTCCGTGGCCCTCACCACACGGGCCAGGCTCGGCGACCTGGTGGCCGACGGGAGCGCGCCCGCGGACCTGCCCGACAAGGTGGCGGCCTACCGGGCGGGATACCTGGCCGAGGATCGCAGAGAACTGGAAAAGGCACTGCGCTCAGGTGAGCTGCTCGGCCTGGCGACGACCAACGCCCTGGAACTCGGCGTCGACGTCTCCGGGCTGGACGCCGTGCTCATCGCGGGGTGGCCGGGAACCCGCGCGTCACTCTGGCAGCAGGCAGGGCGGGCCGGACGGGACGGGCAGGACGCGCTGGCGGTGCTGATCGCCAGGGACGACCCCCTGGACACCTATCTCGTCCACCATCCCGAAGCCCTGTTCGGCAGGCCCGTGGAGACGATCGTGCTCGATCCCGGCAACCCGTACGTGCTGGGCCCTCACCTGTGCGCGGCGGCCGCCGAGATCCCGCTGACCCACGACGACATCGACATCTTCGGCCCGGCCAGCAAGGAGGTGCTCGCGGATCTGGTCGGTGACGGGCTGCTCAGGGAGCGCGCCGCGGGCTGGTTCTGGACCAGCAGGGGACGCGCCACCGACCTCGCCGACATCCGGGGGGCGGGCGCCGCACCGGTCCAGGTCGTCGAGATGTCCACCGGACGGCTGCTCGGCACCGTGGACGAGCCCTCTGCTCACTCCGCCGTGCACACCGGCGCCGTCTACGTGCACCAGGGAGAGACGTTCCTGGTGGCCGAACTCGACCTGGAGGCGGGGGTCGCGCTGGTCGAGGCCGGAACACCCGACTACACGACCTTCGCCAGGGATGTCACCGATATCTCGGTCATCGAGTCCTTCAGCTCGCATCCTCTCGGTCCCGGAGAGCTCCACTTCGGCTCGGTGGAGGTGACCAGCCAGGTCGTGGCCTATCTCAAGCGCGGAACCCAGGGCGGTGCGCTCATGGGAGAAGAACCCCTGGACCTGCCCCCGCGCACACTGAGGACCCGCGCCGTCTGGTGGACGCTGCCCACCTCGGCGATCATCCCCCTGATCGAGGACGGCCTGGACCTCGGCGGCGCCGCGCACGCGGCCGAGCACGCCTCCATCGGCCTGCTGCCGCTCTTCGCGACCTGCGACCGCTGGGACATCGGCGGCGTCTCCACCGAACTCCACCCCGACACCGGGCTGCTCACCGTCTTCGTCTACGACGGTCACGAGGGCGGTGCCGGCTTCGCCGAGCGCGGTCACGCCCGCGCGCGTGACTGGCTCACGGCCACCCGCGAGGCCATCGCCTCGTGCGAGTGCCAGCGCGGCTGCCCCTCGTGCATCCAGTCCCCCAAGTGCGGCAACGGCAACGAACCTCTCGACAAGGCCGGAGCCCTCCGCCTGCTGGCCGTCCTGCTCTCCTCCGACGAGCCGCAGCTGTGAGGGCCGCGGAACACACCGGCAGCGGGCCGGGGCGCCGGCCTGGCCAACACCCCGATCCACACAATCCGCTTCACGCCGGCGGGAACGTCTTGCCGACTGCCACTGGCGGGCCCAACCCATCTGTGATCAAGCTATTTATGATCAAGCTTCCCAGGATCCTTATCTGGTCGGCTCCCATCGGATTCTCGACGTGCTTTCATCCCCTCCGTCACCGGTCTGAATCAGCGATGTGAACAGGGCCGGCACGTGCCCTGGCGTTGATCGCCACCTCTCCTTTCAAGAGGAGTGAAACGTCCATGGTCACCTCGATCTCCGCGATGCCGTCATTTCCCACAGAACAGCGGGTGACCCTGACCCCGTTGTCCGCGGCGAGCAGGGAGGCCCTCGCGCAACTCCGGTCCGGGTCCGCGAAGGCCAGCCGAGCGGCGGTGAGCGCGCTCAGGTCGGCGGCACTCTGCGCTCGGTGACGCGCGACCCGAGCCGTGCCCGCGACCATGACCGCCGCCGCGACCGCGAAGAGCAACGCCATGAGCCCGACCGTCCAGATGGTGGCCGACCCCCGCTCGGCCCCACCGTCATCCATGTCCTGCGGGCAGGGCTTGTCCCCCGTGAAGCCGCAAAAGCGGCTTGACGAGAAGCCACCCTCCCCGGGGAGCGAAGGAGTCACGGGCCTACCAACTCCAGCCCTGGCTCGGTGACGGAGGCGGCACTCGCGTGAACGGTGACGCCCGGGAGCGAGGCGCCCCAGCGAGGCCTGACGTTCACCGACACCTCCACCCGTGCCACCTCCGCACTCCGGGTCACCGTGACAGTCGCGCCCGCGGGAGCCGCGGACAGAGCGCTGCCTCGGACCCGCTCCAGCGACTCACCGCGTGACGCGGCCCGAGCCCCGGCCCGGGCCGCGTCCACACACTCCAGCTGCGCCTCGACCGCTGCCACCGCCCAAAGCCCGGCTCCCAGCACGACCAGGAGGGCGGGCAGCACCGCGGCTGTCTCCGCGGTCACCGACCCCCTGGTCCGGCGCGAGAGGGGCACCGCCACCCGGAGGATCATCCCGCCACGGTCAGCGCTCGGTTGATCAGAGTTGTGATCATCTGTTGGACGTCGGGACTCGTCACCACCTTGAAGAGAAGGGCGGCGAAGGCACAGGCGGCGATCGTTCCGACCGCGTACTCGGCGGTGGACATGCCACGGTCGCGTCGCGCGCCGGTGGTCAGCAGCGCCCACCGGGCACGCAGCCATCGCAACCGATCACGTCGCCCACGAATCGCGCTCGTTCGAGCCATCTGCTCCTCCTGGAGATCCCCGCCGAGCCCACCGCCCGGCATCGGTCACGCCAGGGTTCTCCATGCGCCTGCGGTCCCGTCAATCCGAACGCCATTCTGTGGATAACGCCGTAGGCCCGCCCCTCAATTGGGGATACCGCACTCAGGCGCCGGGCGGTGCGCGCGGGTCGGCGTGACCCCGCACGAACGCGAAGATGATCCGTCACCCTTCGTCGGTAATGGCCCGCCGCCCTTCCGCAAGGAACGTCGAACTCTCCACAACCAGGGAAAACGTGGCACAACGCCAAAGCGCGAAACACTCCCTCAACCGGAGGAAGCCACTTCAGGCCCTAGATGGCGAGATTTCAGGATGCTTGTCCACAGCCCCTATCGATCTTCTGTGGATAACCCGGAGATTTGAGGAAAAACCTGTGGATAACTCAAGGAAGTGGCAGCCGACGTGACCGCTCTAGCCGGGCCTGCGTGCTGAAACGGGCGTGCTTACCGGTCAGGGATAGGGCAGCCCCGATGGTGAGTGTCACCACCTCTTCACCTCGTATCGGAAACTGTGGCTGTCAGCGGACACGGTCGACGTTCACTGCCACCGCGGACGGCCAGAGCCTAGGGACCTGGGCCCTAGTGCTGCGTTCCTGAATGGGGGCGGAGATCCCTGCTGACCTGGGGTGATGATGGTCTCAGGGGGGATTGTCATGCCGAAACTGCTGCATGCGCGTCCACCGATGGACGCCGAAGAGAAACGACAGATCTGCAAGCTGGCCGGGGCCCGTCATGCCCCGGCCGACTGGATCATGAGAGCGCGGATCATCGTGTTCAGCTGGCGGGGGCTGCGCACCAGCGCCATCGCCGCCAAGCTGGGCTGTCACATGCAGACCGTGCGCGAGCGGATCGAGCGCTTCAACGCCGAGGGCCTGGCCGGGCTGGGCGACCGGCCCGGGGCAGGCCGCAAACCACGCATCACCGAGCTCGAACGCGGACAGCTCATCGCGCTGGCACGCTCGACTCCGCCCGGACGGCCGGTCCGCGACGAGGCCGGGGACCTGGCCGCAGACGAGGAGGCCGGCCCCGCCGAGTGGACGCTGGACAGCCTGACCGCCGCCGCCCGCGCGCAGGGCATCGTCATCGCGCGCAGCCAGGTCCGCCGGATCCTGCTCAAAGAGAAGGTCCGCTGGCGGCACACCCGCTCCTGGACCACCTCGACCGATCCGGACTTCGCCCCAAAAGGGCCGAGGTCATCGCCCTCTACACCGACCCGCCGCCGACCACCACGGTCATCTGCGCCGACGAGCTGGGGCCGGTGACCCCGCGCACCTTCCCACCGGCGCCCGGCTGGTCGGTCGACGGACACCGGATCAAAGCACCGCTGACCTACTCCCGCGGCACCGACAAGACCTGGGTATACGGCGGCCTGCGCATCCGCGACGGCATCGAGCTCACCTTCTGCGCTCCCTCGCGCAACAGCGACGGCTGGATCGGGCTGCTTCAGCAGATCGCCAGGGCCAACCGGCGCGGTGCGATCGTGGTCATCACCGACAACCTCTCCAGCCATTCCAGCTGGAAGGTCCGCCAATGGCTACTGCGTCACCCGCGCATCCGCCAGGTGTTCATCCCGATCAAAGCCTGCTGGCTGAACCTGGCCGAGGGCTGGTGGCGGCTGCTGCGCAAGGCGGCGTTCGCCGGGCAGACCTTCGCCGACGCCACCGAGATCGCCCACGCGGTCACCCTCGCCACCGTGCAACTCAACGCCCATGCTCATCCCTGGGTTTGGGGGCGACCGCCCCCGCAGCCCCGAGCCCTGCGCCGCAAATTCGTCTACCTGCTATGAGGAACGCAGCACTAGGGCCTGTTCCAGGTTCAGATCACTGTTCGGTTGAACCGGCCATCTGATCACCCTCGGACTGGTAAACGTCTTGAGTGACGCGTGGTGATCTGACGGATTCCGAGTGGGAGTTGATCGAGCCGCACTTGCCGCTGGGTGAGCGCGGACCGATCCCTGACCTGCGCAAGCAGCTGAACGGCGTGATGTGGCGGTTCCGTACCGGAAGCCCGTGGCGCGACCTACCCGAGTGCTACGGCTCCTGGTCGACCGTCTATGGCCGCTTCCAGCAGTGGGCGCTCAATGGCACCTTCGAGACGCCGATGGAGCAGATGATCGCCGAGGCCGCCCGGCGCGGGCAGGTCGATCTCGGCCTGGTCAGCGTGGACTCCACCGTCGCGCGCGCCCACCACCACGCCGCCGGCATGGCGATCGATCCCAAGCTGCTCCAGGAGTTGGAGAAGGCCGCCGAGGAGGAAAAGGGGCTGCGCCAAAGGGACAAACCGCCCCAGTGACGGCAACGGACGACACGGCCGACGCCGAGGCAGAGGCCATGCGCGTCCAGCGCCGCCGGGTGCGACGACGCCTCAAGGTCCGCCTCAAAGCCGCCGCCCTGGGCCGCTCGCGGGGCGGGCTGACCGTCAAGACGCACCTGTCCACCGACCGCCGCTGTCGCCCGCTGTCTTTCGTGGTGACGCCCGGCCAGGCCGCCGACAGCCCGCGCTTCGCCGCTGTCCTTGACCGCGTCAAGGTCCGCGGACCGGTCGGCCGGCCCCGCACCCGGCCCGACGCGGTCGCCGCCGACAAGGCGTACTCCTCCCGCGCCAACCGCGTCTACCTGCGCCGACGCAACATCCGGGCGGTGATCCCGGAGAAGGTGGACCAGGCCGCCAACCGGAAGAAGCGGGGCTCGCGGGGCGGCCGCCCAATCTCCCACGACGCCGGACTCTACAAGGACCGGAACACGGTCGAGCGCGGTATCAACAAGATCAAGGAGTGGCGAGGGCTGGCCACGCGCTACGACAAGACCCCCGCCAGCTACCTCGCCGGACTCCACTTACGCGGAGCGGTCATCTGGCTCCGCAGCCTCCACCCCGCAGCATGATCCGAACTCAGAACAGCCCCTAGTGCTGCGTTCCTCATAGCAGGTAGACGAATTTGCGGCGCAGGGCTCGGGGCTGCGGGGGCGGTCGCCCCCAAACCCAGGGATGAGCATGGGCGTTGAGTTGCACGGTGGCGAGGGTGACCGCGTGGGCGATCTCGGTGGCGTCGGCGAAGGTCTGCCCGGCGAACGCCGCCTTGCGCAGCAGCCGCCACCAGCCCTCGGCCAGGTTCAGCCAGCAGGCTTTGATCGGGATGAACACCTGGCGGATGCGCGGGTGACGCAGTAGCCATTGGCGGACCTTCCAGCTGGAATGGCTGGAGAGGTTGTCGGTGATGACCACGATCGCACCGCGCCGGTTGGCCCTGGCGATCTGCTGAAGCAGCCCGATCCAGCCGTCGCTGTTGCGCGAGGGAGCGCAGAAGGTGAGCTCGATGCCGTCGCGGATGCGCAGGCCGCCGTATACCCAGGTCTTGTCGGTGCCGCGGGAGTAGGTCAGCGGTGCTTTGATCCGGTGTCCGTCGACCGACCAGCCGGGCGCCGGTGGGAAGGTGCGCGGGGTCACCGGCCCCAGCTCGTCGGCGCAGATGACCGTGGTGGTCGGCGGCGGGTCGGTGTAGAGGGCGATGACCTCGGCCCTTTTGGGGCGAAGTCCGGATCGGTCGAGGTGGTCCAGGAGCGGGTGTGCCGCCAGCGGACCTTCTCTTTGAGCAGGATCCGGCGGACCTGGCTGCGCGCGATGACGATGCCCTGCGCGCGGGCGGCGGCGGTCAGGCTGTCCAGCGTCCACTCGGCGGGGCCGGCCTCCTCGTCTGCGGCCAGGTCCCCGGCCTCGTCGCGGACCGGCCGTCCGGGCGGAGTCGAGCGTGCCAGCGCGATGAGCTGTCCGCGTTCGAGCTCGGTGATGCGTGGTTTGCGGCCTGCCCCGGGCCGGTCGCCCAGCCCGGCCAGGCCCTCGGCGTTGAAGCGCTCGATCCGCTCGCGCACGGTCTGCATGTGACAGCCCAGCTGGGCGGCGATGGCGCTGGTGCGCAGCCCCCGCCAGCTGAACACGATGATCCGCGCTCTCATGATCCAGTCGGCCGGGGCATGACGGGCCCCGGCCAGCTTGCAGATCTGTCGTTTCTCTTCGGCGTCCATCGGTGGACGCGCATGCAGCAGTTTCGGCATGACAATCCCCCCTGAGACCATCATCACCCCAGGTCAGCAGGGATCTCCGCCCCCATTCAGGAACGCAGCACTAGCACGGTCCATCAGGGTCGCGTCCACGGATGTGGTGTACGAGCATCCGAATCCGGTAAGCCGGTCACGGTGGAAAAGCGCGGCGTCGTCCGTGGGGAAAAGCGCGGCGAGGGCGGTGGAGTGCTTCAGGGCCGCTCGCTGGTGTCGCGTCGTGCGGGGTCGAAGGTCAAAAGCGCGCCGAGGACCGTGGAGTGGCCCCAGACCGCCCATCGGTACGGGTCCGCCGCGGTGCGGCAGGATCCGGGGCCGCTCCTCGCCGCCGCCTCGCGCGGGGCTCTCGCCGTGCGGGGCTTTCGCCGTGCGGGGTACGAAGGTCCGCGGGGTGTCCGGTCATGGGCCGCCCTCGGCCGGGGGGGTGGGGACGAATCGGGCCTGCCACCACGAAAAGCGGCCCACCCAGGGGGCGGGAGTGGCGCCTTCCTTGATCGGGGTGAATCCGCACGCCACCAGCGTGCCAACTCACCCCGATCATGGAAAATCCCCGATCGTCACCACCACGGCCCCGCCTCCACGCCCGCCATGACCCGCTTTGCCCCCTCCCGGAGCTCCACCGGCCCGCCCCCTGTCACCCACACCCGACCAACGCCCGCCACCACCCCTCACGATGCGTTACCGGTGAGCGGTCCCAGACCACTCCAGCGCCCTCGCTGCGCTTTTCCCCACGGACTACGCCGTGCTTTTCAACGGCGATCAGCCAGGCGCGACGCAGGTACCGATCTCAAACACTCGTATACCACCTGCGCGGGCGCGACCTCCATCAGTCGACGACCTGCTGATACGAGAGCTCGTAGAGGTGGCCACCCTTGATCAGGATTGAGACCTCCACCGGCCGCCTCAGGTCGCTGTAGATCACCCGAAACTGGCGAAATACCGGTACATCGGTCGGAAGGTCCAGCCTCTCGACCTCCTTCGTGGTGGGTTGCCGCACCGAGATGCGGTCCTCGAAGTGTCGCTCCGGAAACCCGAGATCGGCCAGTGCTTGAGGTGCCCCGCCGCGGATCTTTCCACGACCTGCCAGGGGACTTCCGGAGGCGATGTGGGGTGGGTAGTACGACCATGACAGCTCAACGGGCGCGCCGTCGTGCAGCAGTAGCCGGTGACGCATGATGACCGGATCGCTGTGCGGAATGGTGAGAGCCGCAGCGACGTCGGTCGGCGGTTCCACCTCGCCGACCTGAAGCAGCTCGTAGCTGTAGCCACGCGGAGCTGGGGCGTTGTAGGCAGCGGCTTCGACAACGAAGGGCTGCCTGTCTCGTACGAAAACGCCTTTTCCTGCGTGGCCACGTACGACCCCTTCCTCCTTCAAAGATTGCAGAGCACGCTGGATCGTCGCGTTGGCTGCGCTGAAGCGCGCCACCAGGTGTGGCGTCGAAGGGAGCTGCCGGCCCGGCTTCAGAGCGCCGGACATGATCTCAGCGCGCAGCTCTGCAGCGATCTGCTGATGACGAGGACGAGGGTCCAGCCGCCTTGCCAAGATTGTCGGGTCTCCTCATTGAATGATCATTTTGTATCGCAGTTCACGGCCGTCGGCGATCATCGTCATTACGGCGACCTCAATCGGCACTCCGTCGTTGGTTCGTAGCACCCGAGTGAGGACCAGGACCCAGTCCTCCGGTCGGATATCAAGCAGGTCTTGCTCTGGAAGGGTTGAGGGGCGCGCTATGACGCCTTCCTCCGCACTGTGTGGCTGGTAGCCGAGTTCGGCAAGCATGGTAGGGGCTCCGCCCGGAATCTTGCGCGCTTCGGCCAGCGGTGTGTCGCGGGCGATCGTCACGGGGTAGTAGGAGTCTGCGAGTTCTGTCGGGCGCCCGTCCAGGAGTACCAGCCGGCGACGAACAATCGCCGTGTCCCCGGGATCGAGGCCGAGGACTTGAGCAACCACTTGTGGCGGGTGGACCTCTTCCACGGTGCGGAGTTGATGAGTGCCGATGTGACCTTGCTGAGCGGCCTCTTCCGCCCAGGGATCTGACTCTCCAGGACGGCGAGGTCTCACATAGGGCGCAGAAACGCTGACCCAGCCTGTGTCCGCCACGCGCTCCTCCATGGGTCATGAAAGGCCATTTAGCAGCCACCGTACCGGTTCGACAACATGCCGGGTTGGTTGAGGACAGCCACTTCAGCATGAGTACATCATTACTGCCTTTCGCGAATCGCAGTAAGATTGGCGAACGAGTCGGCGCCCGAGGGCTGGGGTATTCGGTCCCCCTCCAGACACAAGTCGGGCCCGGCAAGCGCTCGCAACGCCGTACCGGACCCTTGATCAGGAATGAGGCCTGACCCGTGAGCAACCGTAGTACCCCGGTCCTCAACCGGACCAAGGCGAGCGGCTGCGGCTGCTTCGCCGAAGCCCCACCCATGCCGATGGGCTGCGCCGTCTGCGGGCACGCGCCGTACGCGCACGGCTGCCCCGGCCAGGCCGCCGACCACGAGTACGCGCAGCCGTCCGGCGAGCTGATGGCCGAGCGCCTTGGGCCGACCCCGCCGGAACGGTCTTCTGCTGGGGCGCCACCTTCATGGAAGAGCCCGCCGGCCACGCCCCAGTCGAAGACCTACTCCAGGTCGCGCGCCAGATCGCCGAGTGCCTTGGCGAGCACTACGCCGAGCCGACCCTGCCCCTCGCACCCCCAGAGGGGGGAGCGTGAGATGCCAGTCATCCCCGACGCCCTGAGTGGCGATCTGGACGCCCGCAGTGAATGGACCTGCCCCGGCGTCAGCACGCACCCGGGACGCGTCGCCCCAGGGCGTCAGGCGCTCGACTGGGAGCCGGTGTCGCTTGGCCCGTACCGCGTGCTGGAACACACGTGCTCCTGCCGGGCGGTCTTCTTCGAGCTGATCTCCTGCGGCGGCTCCTACATGATCCACAGGGTGATCCAGGGCAGGCGGACGGAACACGCCTTCACCGGGCGATGGACGCACCGCGAGGCGCACGAGATGTGGCAGCGGCTGCTGACCGGGCGGGCGCGGTAGCCGGACGGACAGCAGCCCGCTCGCCCAGACACGCAGAAAGACCCCGGCCCTCCGCGTGTCCGGGTTGTGGGTCAGGCAACCTCGGCGTTCCTCTTCGGCTTCCTCCTTCGTGGCGTATACGTTATTGCCTTCCGGGAACAGACAGGGGTCTCCGTGGCGGTCATACATGGCGACGGTGTAGCCGATCGGCTCGGGCATAGTCACGGTCGCACCTTCTGCAGCGGGCCGACGATATCGAGGTCGGCCCAGCACTCCCAGACGCTGTACCCGAGCGGGACTTGGTCGAGGTCATCACCGTGGGCAGGGGTGCGGCGCTGTCCGCCGACGAGGGTCCATACCCATAGGGAGCCGCCACAGTAGTCGCACAGACCGCCACGGGCGGCTTCATCGCCGTAGTCATCCCGGATGCGGGTGACGTGGGCGGGCGGCTCCGGTGAGATCGCCCTGCCCTGCCAGAGCGGCGGCTCGCTCATGGCCGCCCCACACAGGTCCCGCATGGCGTCCGACCTGCGGCCTCGGCTTCTGCGGCGTTCGCGAATCGGTGGACATCGTGCAGCCGGTAGCCCTGGACCTCGCCACCGAGGCGGCCCGACTGCAACGCGGGGCAGTCCTCGGTCACGTGGTAGCGGTCGCCGGCGCCTGTGGTGATGACCTCGCTCATGATCGCTTCCGTTCATCGAGAAGTCTGCGGATGTCGGCGACGGCGTGCTGGACGAACTCGGCGACGGCCGTCGTCTGGGCGACGTCGGCCAGGTCATCCGGGCCGGGGTGGAACGTGGTCGGGATCATGACCGGGCCGATGCGGATCCAGTCGGTGCAGTACTCTGCGTCGTGCTCGCGCTCCAGCTGGCTCCAGTCGATGCCCTCGACGGCGGCCAGGCGCCGCCGGATGTCGTCGGTCATCGCTGCCCCTTCGGGTAGTCCGGGCGATCGGCGTACGGCATGACCATCTTCTTGGCCCGCTTTCCTACATGACGCGCAGGCCATGGGCCTTCTGCAGTGCAGCAGGCCCATCTGAGGGGCCAGCATGGCACGGCCGGTCAGCTTGTCTTCGTTGGCTTCACAAACTGACCTCTGGACTTCCGTGTCCCTGTTGGTTCGCCTGTTGGGGCGAAAGCAAGCGCGCTTCTATCACGTTCAGTCGGCTAATACCACTGGCGTCGCCGTTATAGAAGTAAATGAAGCTGCTCACGCCGTTTGGACCAGCAGCCGATCAGACCTTGATGACCGATGTCCTGCGGGATTCTCTTGGCACCGGAAGTCACACTACGTGAACCTTCGCCCACTAAAAAATGATCTTTACTTTTACTGTCGATCTATGTAAAGATCACCAAGTTTGCTACAAATGTTCGAGAAAGGCCGGAGTGAACACACCCCCTCCGAGGCCCGGCGTGCTACGCCGCACCTCCGTGATAGCCGCCCTCGGGCTATCCACATCCCTGATGGCAGCACCTGCCATCGCCGACCCCACCCCCACCGCTCCTGCAGCGAAAGCGACCACCGCCCCGACCCCGGTGGAAACCGCCAAGCAGGAGGCGAAAGAGCAGAACAAGCCGATTGAGATTGAAAGCCTCCATACGGAGAATTCGACCACGGTCGCCAATCCAGATGGCAAGACCGTAGGCACCTACGTCTACAGCCAGCCCGTCCGGATCAAACAGGACGGCGCCTGGCGGGGAATCGACACGACCCTGGTCGCGGAGAATGGTGTCGTGAAACCGCGCGTGGCCAAGCTGGACATCAGCCTGTCCAACGGCGGCACCACCACGCTGCTAACCGCTAAAGGTGAATCCCTGGGGGCGAAGAAAGGCAAGGCGGGAGAAGTAGAGATCTCCGCGCCGAGCAAGCTGCCCGCCCCGAAGCTGTCGGGTAACAAGGCGGTATACGAGTCCGTCTACGGCCGCGGCATCGATCTGGTGGTCACCGTGACCCCGACCGGGTTCCACCAGGAGATCGTGATCCGGGAACGGCCCACCAAACAGCTGAAGCTGCCGATCTCCGTCGATCTCCCCGCAGGGATGGACTACGGGAAGACCTCCACAGGCAAGGCCGCTGTACTGGCGGGCGACCAGCCGGTGACCGATCTGGCCATGGTGCGGATGCTGGACGCCACGGCGGCCGAAGCTCCCGGGTCCGGTCGTCTCGGTGCGGCAACGACCTCTGTTGAGGAGAAGCCCGACGGGCCGACTGTGGTGCTGTCTCCGGATGCGGGATTCCTCGCCGACCCGCAGGTCACCTACCCGGTGACGTTGGCCGCGGCCGGCTCGGACTGGTACGGCGCCGGCTACCCCGACGACACCTTCATCAACAACAAGACCTGGAACACCGGCGGCCCCAACCAGAGCATGTACAAGCTGCTGGTGGGCAACGGCGGCAATGCCATCTCCAACGGCCCCACCAACGACCCGAGCACCATCTGGCGCAGTTACCTGCGCTTCGATCTGACCGGCGCGCCGTTCATGGGCCAGGAGATCCTCAACGCCGACCTGCGGCCGTGGAACTACCGCTCCCATGCCTGCGGGGACGAGAAGGGCGACATCGTCGTCCGCCGCATCACCAGCACCTGGTCGGTCAACTCGCTGAGCTGGAGCAACCAGCCCACGGTGACCACCAGCGGCCAGGGCGTCAAGGGCAGCGCCGTCGGCGACCACTGCTCAGGCAATCTGACTTCCCGCGATGTGTACTACACCATCGAGGACATCGTCCGGGACTGGTCCAACGGCCAGCCCAACTACGGCCTCCGGGTCGGCGCCCTACAGGAGGGCGGCGTCATCAACTGGCGCGAATTCCGCTCGGCCAACTACACCGACTTCGACGGTCACCCTCCGCACCTCTTCGTCCAATACGAAATGCCAGCGGAACCCCTGCAAGTGCTCTACATGCGGCCTCGTAGCGACAACTCCACGCCAACTCTTAATGAGGTCTTGGCTCATGTCGACGACTCGGTGATCGACGAGCCGGCCGACCCGGATCCGGTTACCCCTGCGCAGCTCAAGAGCGAGAACGCGCAGTCGACAGAGGTGGTGGGCTCCAAACTGAAGGATGCCGCCTTGCCGGACGGTCTGACGCCTGAAGAGATCGAGCAGTGGAGCAACCCGGATATCGGCGAAGACCCTACGCAGCCAGTCCCACCGAAACCTGCCATAGCCCATTGGCTATTCGATGAGGCTACCGGGACGACCGCAGCCGATTCCACGATCAACGACAACCCAGTAACGCTGAATGACACTTCCACCTGGGTCACGGGCAAGTCTGGTCATGCCCTGTCGAACATGCCTGCTAGCCAGGTCAGAGTTCTCGCCTCACAGGAAGCAGCAAAGCAGAGCAAATCTATCGAGGTCAAAACCGAGACATCCGAAACAAGCATCACCTATGCCCAGCCCGACGGGAAGACGTTCAAGACAGAAATCGCCGCAGGCCCAGTGCGGACTAAGCGGAATGGCACATGGGTGCCAATCGACACCTCCCTGCTGGAGCAAGGCGGGGTACTGAAGCCGAAGGCGATTAAGAGTGGTACTGCGCTGGAGATCTCTACCGGTGGAGCTGACACGTTCGTAAAGATGACCGCCGCCGACGGGCAGTCGTATGCGCTGCGGTGGCCGACGGCGCTGCCCAAGCCGACCTTTAACAAGAACGTGGCTACATTCACCGACGCGGCGGGCCGTGGCGCGGATCTGGTCGTGACCGTGCTGCCGACCGGGTTCCGGCACGATGTGGTGCTCCGTGAGAGGCCCGCTAAGCCGCTAGAGCTGCGGATCGGAGTGGAAACCGGCAGTCTGACCCTGACTGAAGGCAAGGGTGGACGCCTGCTGCTCACCGACACCAAGGCTGGCACGAACGGCAAGGACAAGAGTAAGGACAACAAGCTCGTCGCCTCGGCGCCGCAGCCGGTGATGTGGGACGCCTCTGCCGGAGCTCGCCTGGCCAAGGGCCGCCTGCCCCAGGCCCGGCACGCGAAGATCGCCACCGACGTGGTGACCACGGGCGGCCGCACCGAGCTGGTGCTCAAGCCCGACCACGCTTTCCTGTCCGACCCCGCCACCCGGTATCCGGTGCGGGTGGATCCGACCACTACCTTGCCGTTCAACCATGATGTGGAGATCGCCTCCACCAGCGACGCCGACTTGCCGGCCGATCCGACCGCCGGGTATCTGATGGCCGGGCGGTTGTTCGGCGACTTGTCTCGGGTGCATCTGCGCTTCGACACCGCCGCCCTGACGGGCAGCACAGTGACCGATGCCAGGCTGTCGCTGCTCAACATCGACGCCCAAGGCTGCGGCCCCACGGTCGGGCCGGGCATTCAAGTCCGACGCCTGACTTCGGCGTGGGATGAGAACAACCTGTACTGGGCCAACAAACCGACCTCCACCACCGAGGACGCCCAGATCAACAGGGTCGCCCTCGGCCCGACCTGTGAGCCGGCTCCGCTAGAGTGGCCGGTCACCGCCATCGCTCAGGACTGGGCCGGCGGCGCCGCCAACCACGGCCTGGTGCTGCAACACCCCAACGAGGCCAACACCAACGACAACTACCGGGTCTTCCCCTCCGCCGAGGAGACCTTCGAGTTCAACTCCCCGCCCACACTGACCGTCACCACCACCGGTCCGGCCTCCGCCCCGACGATCGGCGACCTGACCATCACCCCGGCCCAGGCCGCGGGCGGGGTCACCACGGTCACCTCGCTCACCCCACAGCTGGCAGCCACCGTCTCCGACACCATCGGCGGCACGCTGACGGGTGAGTTCGAGATCGAGCACGACCCGGCCGCCACGGGGCAGGGCACCGGCCAGATCTGGACCGGCGCCTCGACCGCGGTCGCCTCCGGCACCCAGGCCACGGCCGCCATCCCGGCCGGGGAGCTGACCGACGGGTGGCTGGTGCGCTGGCGCGCTCGCGCAGTCAACGCCGCCGCGGCGACCGCTTCGGGCTGGTCGGCCTGGCAGCAGGCCACCGTAGATCTGCTCGATCTGCCTTCCGGTCCGGCCGTGAGCGCTCTGCAGGTTGTCCCCTCGGCTCTGGTCGGAGGCAAGACCACCACGTCCAGCCTCACTCCCAGTCTGCGAGCCCAGGTGGACGACCCAGCGGGTGGGACGCTGCGGGCCGACTTCGAGGTCGAGCACGACCCAGCCGCACCGCAAGGGCAGGGCAGCGGGCAGATCTGGGCTGGCAGCGCCGACAACGTGGCCGCGGGGACGCAGGCCGCGGCCAACATCCCGGCCGGGGAGCTGACCGACGGGTGGCTGGTGCGCTGGCGCGCACGCGCTGCTTCAGCCACGGCGACCTCGCCCTGGTCGGAGTGGCAGCTACTGACGGTCGATCCGACGAATGTCGGCGAAGAACCGCTGGCTGCCGCAGCCACGCCCCTCATCCGCACGGACGAAAGTTTCGCCATCGCCGCCTGGGTCCGTCTCGATGACGGGGACGGCCGCTATGCGATTGCCGAGCAAAAGGGCGCCAATGCGGCTCCGTTCCACCTCGGTGTCGACCCGGCTCACGGGCTGGTCTTCACGATGAAGCAGACGGACTCGGCGGCCAGCTCCGAAGAGGGCGCCCTCTCCGAGACGGCTCCGCCCGTGGGCGAGTGGTTCCACCTAGCCGGCACCTACGACTATGCCTCCAAGAAGCTGTCCCTGTACCTCAACGGAAACCTGATCAAGACACAGACGATCAGCTTTGCGCCGTGGAACGCCAACGGCCCGTTCACCATAGGCACGTCCATCAAGGGCGGCATCGATGACCTCTGGGTCTTCCCCCGAGGACTGTCCGCAGCCGAGGTGAGCGACCTTTATGCGCACCCAGGAGCGACGACGAGCCCAGCCGATACGACCAGCGCACCCCACGAATCGGCTACTCCTCGCGCGTCGGAAGAGGCAAAGGGCGTCACCCAGTTGGCAGCGAACCCCTTGCCGTGGCCCGTGGGGAAGGCCCATCCGATTCGTTACGAGAACTACGCGGAATGTGACGCGGACGTGGCCCAGGTGGCCGGATTCACCAGTTTCCGCAGCCGATTCTCCGGATGCTACTCCGGACAGGTAACCGCAGTAGACGGGGAGAAGGTGAATAACCTCCTAGTAGTCAAGGGAACTTTCAAGGGAGACATAACCCTTCTCATTGACGCGGACCAGCGCAGCCGCGCGGTCGTGATTCGAGCCAAGTTCGACAACATCGTCAGCACGGGGACCCTTGCGGGCACCACAGTGGGCTTGAAACTCAAGCCGAAGGGCTATCCGACCAACGCGCACTGCCAACCGGACTTGGACTCGCCGTTCGGCCCGAATATCCGAGAGAAGTCCAAGGCATCATGGAACGCCAACCCGCTGGAGAACTTCGCGATGACCTCCACCGCGGCCGGTGCGGAAGGAGCAGACAAGATATCGACCTGCAACTTCTCCCTCCTCGTCAAGGTGACCCCGATCGGAAACAAAACCCGGTACGTCAACGTCTGGACCAAAGCCGGGACCAGTGATAAGGATTTCAAGGCTCGCTGCGATTCCGCATCGTACGTTTACACCCCCTCCGGTGGCTGCGTCTTCACCTATCGAAGTGCCTTCATGGAAATGGCGCGGAACGATGTCAACGATAGAGGGGAGGAATGGCCTGAGCAGTACGACCACATCAAGAAGGCGCTGACCAATCCGAGCACCGAACCCACCTATCCGATCCACGGCGGGAATCTCTACCCCCACTCGTTCGGGCGGACAAAGAACATCCCAGGAGGATCTCCGCAGAACCCGCTTAAGCGTCTCAAGAACCTTGCTTTTGGCGAGGTGCAACGAGAAAAGTCGGAGTATGTGTGCCGTAAGGAGATTCAGGCTACCTGGTCCAGTAACATTGAAGGCGATCCACTGGCCGAGAACTGCGACGAGTATCCTTTTGCCTCAGTCGAAGAGGGTGCCCTCGGGGCGAACCCCGACTTCAACTTCTCGGTTCTGCTGATCAGAGCCACCCATAACCAGGCGTTCGGCCGCGCCTTGGGCGCTTGGTACGGAAACAATCGTATCCTCAAGGAAGATCCTTTCTGGATCAAGCTGCCCTAGGATGACTCGGGGGGTGCGGACGGTGACTTTCCGCACCCCCCGTGCGCTCGTCGAGAAGAAAGCGAGAGAGCCTGAATGAGTGGAGATATGTCCTGGCTGGTCGATGGATGGGATCTCGGGGATATCTGGTGCCTCGCTTTCGTGAAGGACACGGAACCGTCAACGGCGTTGCTGCGCATCGGTGCGGATCAGGGCACGATCCGGCCACAGACGTTGGAGCAGCTGATGGACGGGGACCTTTCCCCCGACACGATCGTCGCAGGCGACTTCAGCGGCTGGGCCGTGATCTTCCAGGTCAACGGCTGGACGGCCGACGATTCCGACGTCTTGGCGCGGCTGGCGCAGGAGACCACCGTCGTCGTCGTGCTGAAGCATCCGTACGCGTCCAGCCGGTTCGTCTACGCGGTCAACGGCGAGATAGTCACCAACTTCGATCCGGTGTCGCCGCGCCGACGCTATGGGAGCGATCCCGATCGTCTGCTCACTGAAATGCGCAGGTCTGGCATAAACCCCAATCGCGAACCTTGCGGCCCGGGCAGGCTGGCAGGGGTTCAAGAACTCATGGTCTTGGCGCATCGGTTGACCGGAGTAACCCTCACTCCTGACATCATGAGCGCCGTGCTTTTGGGGGCGACGATCACGTGAGCACGACTTCTTCGAGGTTCGTACGCTGATCGGGCATAAGCATTCAGTAGTTCTACACTGGATGAGATCAGCTAGTCAGGTGAGTTGCGCGAAGGGCGGCATCCACAGGTTGTCACTGGCCAAGTGCGTGTCGCCATTGACAACCTGTCCGTGGCCATGCAAAAGTCACAGGTGGCGGCGGTATCAATCGGTGGAAGCAAGTTCGGAGAGCATCTCGGCGAACACTTCGGCTGGCGTTCTGTAATCAAGTATACGCCTCGGGCGAGTGTTGAGAGATTGAGACACAGAATTCAGAAAGGCGGGATCGCTGGAAATCTTCGTCCCTTTAGGAATGTACTCCCGAATGAGCCCGTTCGTGTTCTCGTTGGTTCCGCGCTCCCACGGCGCATGCGGGTGAGCGAAATAGGCATCGATATCAGTCTTGACCGATAGCGCGGTATGCCTGGCCATCTCCGAGCCCTGATCCCACGTAATCGACTTCATCAGCTGGGACGGAACATCCCGGACCGTGTCGATCAACGCATCGCAGACCGCCTCGGCCGTCCTGCCGAACGGCAGCGGGACAATAAGAGTGAACCGGCTCTTCCGCTCGACCAACGTTCCAGCCGCACTTGCCCCCCTCGCGCCAACAATGAGATCCCCCTCCCAATGTCCGGGAATCTCACGACCCTCCACCTCGGCCGGACGCTCGTCGATGGAGCGCATCCCCGCAATCCGGGCACCGGGCGAGCCCTGCCGCCCACGAGGCCTGCGGCGCTCACGGCCCGACCGCAACTCGATACCGAGCCGGCCCAGCTCTCCCTTGGGCAGCGCGTACATCCAGGTGTAAATCGCCTCATGAGACACCGTGTCCACCGTCTCCGCGAAACACCGGTCATACTTCAGCCGGCCCGCGATCTGATCAGGTGACCACCCATGCCGCAACCGCGACACCACCGCCCGCTTCAGGCAGGGATCACCGTCCAGCTTCCGGTCTTTTGGGCGGCGCCTCCCCGCCTCGGCGCGTCTTTGCGCCGCATGAGCACGATACGTTTCACGACCACCGCTACGGAGGATTTCCCGACATACCACCGACTCACTCCGGTCGATATGCCGCGCTATCTCCTTGTTCGAGAGACCGACGGCCAGGCATCGCGAGATTTCCTCGCGATCTTCCAACGTCAATGGACGTCGCTGTTCCCCCACGGACCACTCCTCAACGATCGGTCCGTCGAGGCTCCCAAAAGAAAAAGCTCAACAAGGGCCGGGTGCCTACTTCTCCCTGTAGGTCCCGAACTCATCGATTCTCCGAAAGGTCCGATTGCCTTCACCCCTTGGGATCAAGCGGCGTAGTGGGCGCTGTTGAGGCCGACGACGTTGGCGGCCGGCACGTTCCCCGGGCCGCGCCCCTCGAAGACCTTCCGGTGCGGACAACAGAGCAGGCTGTAGCCGACGTCGATCCAGCCGTTGCCGTCCATGTGGTGCTTCTGGATGGAGCGCACGAGCACGACGCACTTGGCATGGTCGTCCAGGATCGCCGGGTCGACGGGGGTGCCGACGTAGTGAACCTTCGCACCCTTCGTACGGCTGGGTCGTAGCGGCCCTTCGGTGCGCGGGCGCCCCAGTCCTTGCGGGTCACGAGCTCAATGGCCATGATGCTCCCCTCAGGAGTTGAGCCTGAACGCCACCAGCAGCGCGGCGGCGACGATCGCTACGACGAGGGACAGGGCAGCGGAGATCAGGGCGGCGGAGATCAGGGCGGCGGTGACCATGCGCCGGTCAGCGGCCTTGCATTCCCGTTCGGTTTTCAGTTCGCTTCGCAGCTGGGCGATGTCGTCGAGCATCGCGGCCCGGTGCGCCTCATACAGGTCACGGGTAACCATCAGAGAAATGGAAGCGGCCACTTCCGCGAGGCGCGCATTGGTGGAACGCTCGAACCGATCCAAAGTTCGGGCGACCTCACCGAGAGTTGCTTCGCCAGCAGGCATGGTCACTCGCACTCCTCGCAGTAGATAGTCATGTATGGCCGCATCCGGCCAGCAGCAACCCGGGGGGCGAACTCGGGCGTCACACACGCACCACCGCGTACCGGGAGAAGCTATGACCTACCCGCCACAAGGTCCCTACGGGCAGCCACAGCCCTACGGGTACGGGCCTGTCCAAATGACGACCGTGCGCGAACGCGGTTTCAACCCGATCACATTCATCGTCCACGCCTGCCTGTGGTTCTTCATCCACTGGTGGCTGGCCATCTTCACGATCGGCTTGTGGCTCCTCGTCGCCATCCCGATCACCTTCATCGGGTGGCGGGTCACCCGCACCATCCCTGTCCAGCAGGCGCCCGGCTACTACCCACCGCCACCACACGGCCGCTAGATCAGCCAGCCGAATCTGCGTCATACGCACCCCCTTCCACGCTCAGGAGATGCCGTGACCCACCCCCCACCGGACCCGCACGGCCACTACCCGCCCCAGCACGGCCACCCCGCCCCGCCACAGGTCTACGTCAACGTCAACCAGTCCATGCAGGTCGGCCGCAGCGTCACCCGCCCCGTCTGGACTATCGGTGACATCGCCTGGCTGGTCTGCACCGCCGGGCTCGCGTGGCCCTGGATCTGGATGCGTCGGCGACGCCGTACCACGGTGACCCGCCACGGCCGGTAGTTCAGCTCTTGGCCTGGCCCTGCGGGGGCGGCGGGGACGGCTTCGATGATGTGGCGGCTGCGGTAGGCGGGTGAGAGAGTGTCGATCACCGCCACCGCGCGACGCATACCCTTGACGAGCATGCAGAGTGCCTCGTGGAGCAGAATGTTGGCTCGATATCGGTAGTCACCGGTCAGGCGGAGCACGTTGTCCCGAGCCACTTCCGCCTTGGCCTCATCGCCCGCAGCGGAATGGACCCAGCTCTCGGCAAAATGGATCTCGGCCGTGACCTTGGTGACGGTCAGGAGGGGAGAAGCACCTCGCCGGCGAGGCCGGCCACGACGGGGATGATCCCCAGAAAGACGAACGCGGGCAGGAAACAGAGTCCCAGGGGAGCGACTGCCTGGACCCCGACCCGTTGGGCGGCCGCCGACGATGCGGCGCGGGCGGCGCGGCGGGAGTCGTCGGACAGCCTGGTGAGGACGTCGGCCACCGGGGCACCGCTCGCCGCGGCCCGGCTCATGGCGCGGGCCAGAGGGGCGAGCGAGTGCTCGGAGGCCAGAGCCTGCCAGGCGCTCTCCGGTGCGGCCCCCAGTCTCAGTTGGCCGCTCACCCAGGCCAGTCTCTCACCCAGTGGTCCCCCGATCGCCTCCGCCGTGACATCGACGGCTCCGCTGATCGGCTGGCCCGCGCGCAGGCAGGCGACCATGAGATCGGCCGCCAGCGGCAGATCCGCCGTCAACCGCCTGCGTTCCTCGCGCAGTTCGGGTGACTCTCGCCGCCGCAGCACCGCCAGCGCGATCCCGGCACCTGTCGCCCCGACGACCGCTCCCGGCAGACCCCCCACGGCCAGGAACGCCGCCAGCCCCACGGCGAGGGCCGCCGCGATCTCACCCCGGCTCGTCCGCCGCCTTCCCTCCAGATCATGAACCACTCCGGCGGACGGACCACGGGCCGTTCCCGCAACCGGATCCCGAGCCGTCCCCGTGGACAGACCCCGGCCTGTCCTCGCAACCGGGTTCCGAGCCGTCCCCGTGGACAGACCCCGGCCTGTCCTCGCAACCGGGTTCCGAGCCGTCCGCACAGGCAGACTCCGAACCATCCCCATGGACGGATCCCGAACCGTTCCCGCGAACGAGTCTCGAACCGTCCCCGTAACCGGGAAAAACGTGGGTGCTTCGGCCTTCGGAAACTCGGCCGGATGCGCCGAGCGCCGTGCGCGGCGGAGCCGGTCGGCGGGTTCGCGCCGGGCGATCCACAGCCGGGCGGCGATGCCGGCGAGCAGCACGGCAAGCAGAGTGATCACTTTCTCTCCTTCTCGCGATCCGGACCACTGGGAGGTCAGCCCCGCTGTGCCCGGGTGACCAGGCGATGGGTCCACCACAGGCCACAGGCGTCGAGTGCCAGGCCGACGAGCAGACAGCCGACGCCCGCCGGACCGCCGAACAGGAAGTGCAGCGGGCGCATGCCGAGACCGGCCGCCATCAGCAGGCCGAGGACGGGCAGACCTGCCAGCAGGCGGGCCGTGGCGCGGGGTCCCGCGAGTTGGGCGGCGACGTCCTGGCGATGCCTCTGAGCCTCTCGCAGGGAGGCGGCGACACGATCGACAAGGACGGCCAGGCCCGCCCCCGCTGTCATGCTCACCTGCCAGCAGGCGGCCAGTGCCCGGAAGGCCTCGCCTCCCTGCTCCGGCGCCACGGCCAATAAAGCGGCGGGGACGTCACCGCCGTCCCTCGCGGCCGCGACCAGCGGGCGCAGCGCCTCGGGATCGGGAAACCCCGCTGCCCGCACGGCCCGCGCCAGCGCGTCACCGGCCGTCCGTCCCGCCGTCAGTTCGGCGGCGAGTCCCTGGCACAGCTCGATCGACGCGACCCGCCAGGCGGCCGCGCGCCGGGAGGGCCGCGAGTGAGCGGCGAGCCTCTCCCGCGAAGAGAGCGAGGCGACCGGGCCACGACGGCGCAGGCGGCCCAGGCGGGCGGTACCGGGATCCGCACCCGTCCACAACCACACCGCCAGGGTGGCGAGAACCAGGGCGGCTCCCGTCATACCGCCGACCGTGATATCGACGGGTAGGGCCTGCGTCGGGGAGTCGGCGAGGCGGGAACGCCGGGCGCTCGGGCTGCGAGCGCGGGCAGGCCGGGGCCGGGAGTCATCTGGCCGTCCGGGGCGAAGGTGAGGGCCGGTTCGGCCTCCACCAGCCCCGAGGGGCGGCGGATCATCATGCAGATCTCGGCGACCCGGCGGCGCCCGTCGGCGTGGTCACGAGCGAGGTGGATGACGACGTCCAGAGCCGCGGCGATCTGGCTGTGGACCGCCTCCCTGCTGAGACCCGCCGCGCATGCCAGTGCCTCCAGACGGGGCGGCACATCGGTCGCGGTGTTGGCGTGCAGGGTGCCGCAGCCTCCCTCATGACCGGTGTTTAAAGCATTTAGAAGATCAACTACTTCGGAACCCCGCACCTCACCGACGACGAGACGGTCGGGGCGCATCCGCAGGGCCTGACGGACGAGGTCACGCAGGCCGACGCCACCGGCGCCCTCCAGATTGGCCGGGCGTGCCTCCAGGCGGACGACGTGGGGATGTAGCGGTCTCAGCTCGGCCGAGTCCTCAACCAGCAGCAGCCTTTCGCCGGGGTCCGCCAGGGAGAGCAGGGCCGAGAGCATGGTCGTCTTGCCGGTCCCGGTGCCACCGGTGACCAGGAAGGCGAGCCTCGACTCGATCACCGCGGTGAGAACGGCGACGCTTTCCGCTCTGATCGCACCCGCCTCGACCAGATCGTGAAGGGTGAAGGTGCGCCGGGGCGGGAGTCGCAAGGACAGGCAGGTGCCATTTGGTGCCACGGGCGGCAGGACGGCGTGCAGCCGGACACCTCCCGCCAGGCGGGCGTCGACATAGGGGCAGGCGTCGTCGAGGCGCCTGCCCGCGGCGGAGGCGAGACGTTGCGCGAGCCGCCGGAGCGCGTCTTCGCCGGGGAAGACGACCGAGGTCAGGCGCAGCCCGTGCCCGTCGTCGACCCACACCTCACGCGGGCCGTTCACCAGCACGTCGGTGACCTGGTCCTCGGCCAGCAAAGGCTCCAATGGCCCCGCTCCGATGAGATCGGCGCACAGGACCCGGGCCACCGCCAGGATCTCCGCGTCGCCGAGCATCGCCCGCTCGGCCCGCAGCGCAACCGCGACGTGCGCGGCACTGGGCTCGACTCCCGTCCGGGCCAGCCGTACCCGGACCGCCTCCACCAGCTCCGGCGAGACCGTCGCCGCGCTCTCGGCCCGCCTCACCTGTCCGACCCGAGCAGCTCGTGTAGGAAAGCGGCGCAGAACCGTCCAAGAGAGGTGCGGCGGCCGAGCGGGGGAACGTCCCCCCGGTCGAGTGCGGCGGCGAGACGAGGCTGGTCGGGGAGGCTACCGCCGTGCGGGACGCCGAGCGAGCCCGTCACCACGTCGTCGGTCAGGACCCCGCTGCGCACAACGGCCCGCACCTCACCGGTGTGCTCGCGCAAGGAGACGAGCACCTGTGCCGCGGCGAGCACGCCACGCACGTCGGCGGTGACGACCAGGAGGGTGGTGGTGGCCCGGCAGAGCGCCTCCACCGCGGCCTGGTCGAGGTGGCGCGGCAGGTCGACGACCACCAGATCGAAGCCCCTGCGCCCCGCTTCGAGGACCGAGCGCATCGCCTCGGCCGGGATCGGCTCGATCTCGCCACGGCTGAAGGAGAGCAGGGCCAGTCCTGCGAAGGTCGGCAGGGCCGCCTGGAGCGCTGTGCAGCTGACCCTGCCCTCGCGGGCCACCAGGTCCGACCAGCGCGCTCCGTCGGACTCCTCCTGGCCAAGGAGGAGATCCAGACCTCCGCCAAGTGGGTCGGCGTCGACCAGGAGGGTGCGGATGCGCCGACGGGACGCGGCCAGCGCCAGCGAACCGGCCAGGACGCTGGCCCCCGCTCCGCCGCGCCCGCCCGCGACGCACACCACGAATCCGGGCTTGGCGGGCGGCTCGACGATGTCGGCGAACTCGTCGACCAGCCGACGCTCCGCGGCGGGCAGCTCCAGCACGGCCTGGGCACCGACCGCGACGCACCTGCGCCAGGTGTCGGGGTCGTCGCAGGTGCGGGTGACCAGGAAAACACGGTGGCGAGGTGGCGGTCCGGTCGAGGCCAGCGCGCCTGCCAGGTCGTCACCGACGACGACCAGCGGCGCACGGTTCCAGTAGGGCCTGGCGTGCGCGGGCGCGTGGGCGACGTCAAGCTCGGCTCCGGCCGCGGCGGCGATGCGGAGCAGGTCGTCGAGCAGATCATGGTCTTCGGTGATGACCAGCGGGCGGTCCACTGATGCCTCCTGGGATGCGGGGACCCCACCCTCCGCGAGGGCCCCCCATCCCCGAGGCACCGAACGCCGTACTGTGGACGGCCGGCTCCCAGGTGACCCGGCCTGTGGAAAACCAGCGTCCGGGAGAAAGCGTGGAAGGCCCCGGGCAAGCGAAACACCTCGGCGGGCCGGCCTCGCGCGTTCGGGTGCGCCGGCAGGTCACACCGGGGAACCGGGGTGGGAGTGACCGCTGGGAAAAAAGGCGACCCCCGTCGGGGGGAGGACGGGGGTCGCCGACCGGTCCGGCTCTGGGGGGGTAGAGCCGGTCCCGTTTCAGAAGAAAGCTTCAACGGCCAACCAGAGTATGGCAAGGGATTGCGGTGCAACCTATGCGCAGTTACTCCAGTTTGGGGAGATACCAACTCATGCTGCCCGATCAACTCAAGTTTCGTCGAGGAGTAATCCTCAATTCCCACTAGTTTTTTAATGTAACGATCCAGTCTCCGGATACCGTCCGGCCCGGACACGCTCCTCGCCCGGACGAGCCGCGACTACGTTAAGTGATCATTGCCGGAGCCCGCCCCCGCCCGCGCGGACGGCATCGGTCGGCCGCGCGCGACGCAGGATGGCATATGAGTGGGTTTGCTGATTAATGTCCCTCGATCCGCAAAGGTTTTGCCCCTAGGGGTTCCCATCAGCGCGGATCGGACGTACAAAGGTTGCACGGACCACGTGTCCGGGCACGACCGCCGGGTACCCACGCGCCGTCAGCCGCGGGAGGCGCGTTGAAGCGGGCTTGTCCCGTTTCAACGATTATCAGGTGCACGCTTGGTAACCCGGTAGGAACGTGCCGACGACGGCGCCCCCTACCAGGGGCGCCGTCGGCTCGTGTGGACAGGTGTTCGGTGGGTGTCCGTAATCGACGACCCCGGGTGATCGGACAAGCGCGGGCAGCGGCCACCGAGGTGCCCGACCGCCCTCATCGCGACCGTCCGCCCCCCCCTGCCGCGGCCGTCCGCCCTCTGCCGGGATCGGCGCCTCCCTCAGAGGTCAGCCTCGCTCCTCAGAGGTCAGCCTCGCTCCCCGGAGATCAGCCTCGCTGCATGGCCTCGCAGATCGCCGTGGCCTCGCGCACGCCCAGCGTGACCGCCGTCGCACAGTGTCGTACCCACGCCGCGACACCCTCGGGGGTACCGCTCAGGTAAGACCGCAGTCCCTCCCCGTAGGCCGGCCCGAGTTCGAGGTGGCCCACCTCGACGGCCACCAGCGATTTCGGATCCAGGCCGAACTCCACCAGCGTCAGCCGCTCCGCCGCCCGCGCGACCACCCCGTCCGCCGACCCGAACGGGCGCAACACCGCCAGTTCCGCGTGCACGACGGCGGCGAGCACCAGCGCCGGCGCCTTCGAGGAGGCCGTTACCAGCTGGACAAGACCATCCACCCGCGCCACCGCCTCCTGCGGTTCGGGCGCGGCCCCCAGACCGAGTGGATCGGGCGCCTCGACTGTGTCCCTGGGGCGGCCGAGGTCCTTGGTGAGCCCCGAGGCGGCGAGCGTGTGCAGCCTGGCCAGCACCTGGCGGGGCGCCGTACGCCAGGTCGGGCCAAGCCGCCCCAGCTCGGCCGAGACGCGCAGCGCGCCCTGTACCACCGGGTCGGTGACCTCGGGGATGACATCGAGCGGGATGTCCACGCCTTCCAGTGCGGCTGACGCGCGGGCACCGCGCAGAGCGGACCTGGCCGACACCTCCGGGCTCTTACGCCGCAGTACGCGGTGCCCGTAAAGCCGGTCGACGGCCTTGCGCGCGTCGGTGACCGCCTCGGACACTCCGGGCATTCCTGCGATGACATCCAATGGGTCGCTCACGCTGCACGACCCTATCGGGACCGCCTCGCGGAGCCTCGGCCAGGCGGCGGGGCTTCCCCACCGCCCCGGAGAGCGGCGGTCGGACCGTTCGCCGAGCGCATGACACCGCCCGGCGCACTACCGTGTCCGTAGACATTGAATAACGCCGTCTATCTTCCTACCGTGTCGGAAACGCATCGTTTCAGGGTAGTTGTCCCCCTGAAATTAAGGCACTTTGAAGGCACATGATCTCCCATCACCGATTGGTACGGACCTGTCTAGACCTCTTGTGGCGGGCATGCGTGGCCTGGTGAAGTGGGACACGACCCGTCGATAGCAGTATGTGAGGAGTGCGCAGTGGCCCCGGAGACCCCTGGTTCCGAGTCTCGTGAGACCCAGGAGACGTTGTCGAACCTGCTGAACGAGACCCGGCGGTTCGCACCTCCCGCAGACCTGGCCGCGGCCGCGAACGTGACCGCCGACGCCTATGCGGAGGCCGAGCAGGACCGTCTCGCCTTCTGGGAGAAGCAGGCCGACCGCCTGACCTGGTCGAAGCGCTGGGACACCACCCTTGAGTGGAACCCGCCCTTCGCCAAGTGGTTCATCGGCGGCGAGCTCAACATCGCCTACAACTGCGTCGACCGCCATGTGGAGGCGGGCCGCGGTGACAAGGTCGCCTATCACTGGGAGGGCGAGCCCGAGGGCGACAGCCGCACGCTCACCTACGCCGACCTGCGGCGCGAGGTCTCCAAGGCAGCCAACGCACTCCAGGAGTTGGGCGTCGGCAAGGGCGACCGGGTCGCGATCTACATGCCGATGATCCCCGAACTGCCGATCACGATGCTGGCCTGCGCCCGTATCGGAGCGATCCACTCGGTCGTGTTCGGCGGGTTCTCCTCCAGCGCGCTCAGCGGCCGGATCAAGGACGCGGACGCCAGGATCGTGGTCACCGCCGACGGCGGCTACCGTCGCGGCGCGCCCAGCGCGCTCAAGCCGACCGTGGACGAGGCGGTCGCGGAGTGCCCCGGCATCGAGCACGTCCTGGTCGTGAGGCGGACCGGCCAGGAGGTCGGCCAGACCGACAAGGACGTCTGGTGGCACGATGTGGTGGACCGGCAGTCCGACGTCCACGAGGCGCTGCCGAACGATGCCGAGGACCCGCTCTACATCCTCTACACCAGCGGCACCACCGGCAGGCCCAAAGGCATCCTGCACACCACCGGCGGCTACCTCACCCAGGTCGCGTACACCCACAACGCGGTCTTCGACCTCAAGCCCGACACCGACGTCTACTGGTGCACCGCCGACATCGGCTGGGTGACGGGCCACTCCTACCTCGTGTACGGCCCGCTGGCCAACGGCGCGACCAGCGTCATCTACGAGGGCACCCCGGACACCCCGCACCGCGGCCGGTTCTGGGAGATCGTGCAGAAGTACGGGGTCACGCTGCTCTACACCGCCCCGACGGCCATCCGCACGTTCATGAAGTGGGGCGACGACATCCCCGCCAAGTACGACATGTCGTCCCTGCGGATCCTGGGCAGCGTCGGCGAGCCGATCAACCCCGAGGCGTACGTCTGGTACCGCGAGCACATCGGCGGCAACCGCACCCCGGTCGTCGACACCTGGTGGCAGACCGAGACCGGCGCCATCATGATCAGCCCGCTGCCCGGCGTCACCGAGGGCAAGCCCGGCGCGGCCATGCGCCCGCTGCCGGGCATCACCGCCGACGTGGTCGACGACCAGGGCCGCAGCGTCGGCAACGGCGGTGGCGGCTACCTCGCGATCCGCGACCCGTGGCCGTCGATGCTCCGCACGATCTGGGGCGACGACCAGCGCTACATCGACACCTACTGGTCCCGCTTCGAGGGCATGTACTTCGCAGGCGACGGCGCCAAGAAGGACCAGGACGGCGACATCTGGCTGCTCGGCCGCGTGGACGACGTCATGCTCGTCTCCGGGCACAACATCTCCACCACCGAGGTCGAGTCGGCGCTGGTCTCCCACCCGAAGGTCGCCGAGGCGGCCGTGGTCGGGGCCACCGATCCGGTGACCGGGCAGGCCATCGTGTCGTTCGTGATCCTGCGCGGCAACGCCGAGGAGGGAGCGGACATCGCCGCCGAGCTCCGCGCCCACGTGTCCAAGACTCTGGGCCCGATCGCGAAGCCCCGTCAGATCCTGGTGGTGCCCGAGCTGCCCAAGACCCGCTCCGGCAAGATCATGCGGCGTCTCCTGCGCGACGTGGCGGAGAACCGCAGCATCGGCGACGTCACCACGCTGGCCGACAGCACGGTGATGAATCTCATCTCGGAGAAGCTGCCCAGCGCTAAGAGCGAGGACTGAGCGAACCGGAAGACCCGGGTGGACCAGGAGCCATGGCCCACCCGGGGTCTGCCCACCCGGGGTCTGCCCTCCCGCGACGGAGGTTCGCACGCTCGGGCGCTCCACCCGCCGCCCCCGTGATATTCGGCGACCCGCGATGTTCGGCGATCCCGCGATGTTCGGCGACCCGCGATGTTCGGCGACCCGCGATGTTCGCCGTCCCACGAGGTTCGGCGCCCCGCCGCCGGGGTAGCCCTCGGCCGTGCCAACCTCCCCACCGGTGCCGTCATCCGGCGCCGGAAACGAATCGGCCGCAACAAATCGGCCGGAAACGAATCGGCTGGAAACGAATCGGCTGGCAGAGTTCTCACGGCCCGCCGCCATCCCGGTCAGGGCGCGGGGCGGAAAACCACCCGGTGGTCCTGCCCGGTCTCCGCACCCCGCCGATCTGAAGGGCCCCGCCGGTCTGAAGGGCCCCGTCGGCTTGAAGGGCCCTGCCGGCCCGAAGGAACGCCCGGTAGCGCGGATTTCCACCACCGGACGACTGGGACCTCACCGACCCCCGTACGGCCGGACTAAAGTCTGAAGTCCTGACGACGCAGATATTCGATGACACATGCGCGATTACCACAGCCGTGCTCGCGACACCGGCTCCGGCGACGATCCCACCGCGGGTGTGCGTGCACGACCGCCTCAGGGCGCAGCATGATGTTCGACAGAGGCCCTCGATAGGAGACCGTCCATGACACATATTCCGCCCGCGGAGCCACCGGAGGAGTCACTGGGCGCGCTGGTCGCCGCGGCCACTGACCACATGTCCACCCTGGTCCGCGCCGAGATCGAGCTGGCCAAGGCCGAGCTGAGGTTCGATGCCAAACGGGTCGGCGTGGCGGCGGGTCTCTTCGGTGCCGCGGCGTTCATGGCCCACCTGTGCCTGATCCTCGCCTCGTTCGCGATCGCCTACGGCCTGGTCGCCGCAGGCCTGTGGACCTGGCTCGCCTTCCTGATCGTCACGGTGTTCTATCTGGTCGTGGCCGGGCTGCTGGTCTTCGTCGGCGTTCGGCGGCTCAAGGGCCTGACCGGAATGAGGCGGACCCTGCGCTCGCTCAAGACCATCAAGAGCGGAGCCGAACTCGACTCCGTTCCCGCCACTCCGGTCACGGCCGGTCAGGTGGGCAGCCATCGCGACCCGGTGAGACCGGGCCAGTGAGCAGACCCGACGAGTCCATGGTCAGGGTGGAGGGTCCGTGGACCCACCACGCCGTCCATGCCGGAGGCACTCGCTTCCACGTCGTGGAGGCCGGTACGGGCCCTCTCGTGCTGCTGCTACACGGCTTCCCGCAGTTCTGGTGGAGCTGGCGCAACCAACTTGTCTCGCTGCCGGCCGCGGGCTACCGCGCCGTCGCCGTCGATCTGCGGGGCTACGGCGCCAGCGACAAGCCGCCACGTGGCTATGACCTGTACACCCTGGCCGCCGACGCGGCCGGGCTGGTCAGGGCACTGGGCGAGAGCTCCGCGATCGTCGTCGGCCACGACTGGGGCGGGCTGCTCGCCTGGACCATGGCCGTGAAGGATCCGAAGGCGGTCCTGCGGCTGGTCACCGTCTCCGCGCCACACCCCCGCCGTCTCCGCGCCGCGCTGTTCACCGAGCCGTTCGGCCAGTTCCGCGCGGCCCGCTACGCGCTGGGGTTCCAGCTGCCGGTGCTTCCCGAGCGGCGCCTGACCGCCGACTCCGGCGCCATGGTGGGGCAGTTGCTGGAGAAGTGGTCGGCTCCCGGCTGGCCGCAGGAGGAGGTGGCGAAGGTCTACCGCGACGCGTTCCGCATCCCCAACGTCTCGCACTGTGCGCTGGAGTACCACCGCTGGTTCGGCCGCTCCCAGCTCCGCCCGGACGGGTGGCGCTACGCGAAGACCATGCGCGCCCAGATCAACGTACCGACTCTGCAGTTGCACGGCGCGCTCGACAGGCATGTCCTGCCCCGTACCGCCCAGGGCTCGGGCCGCTACGTGGCCGCTCCCTACCGGTGGCGGCTGCTCGAAGGCGCCGGGCACTTCCCGCACGAGGAGCGCCCGGCGGAGTTCGACGCCGAGCTCCTCGCCTGGCTGTCCGATCCGGAGCCCGACCGGTGAACGGACGGGACCGGGATGCCGACGGGAGGCCGCGCAACCGGCGTCCCCGCGACGCGTTCGGGAGGCCGCTGCCGCACGGCGCGGAGGGCGTGGAACGCATCCCGGACGACTACGCGCCGAGCGCGGCGGAGGCCGTCTCCGAGGCGCATCGGCTGCTCGGCGAGGGACGCCCGTTCCACGCCCACGAGGTGCTGGAGGGCCGCTGGAAGAACTCCCCCGCCCAGGAGCGCGAGCTGTGGCAGGGACTGGCGCAGATCTGCGTCGGCCTCACTCACCTGCAGCGGGGCAACCGCAGGGGAGCCGCGACGCTGTTCGCCCGGGGCGCCGACCGGATCAGCCGGTACGGCACCCCGTACGAGGAGATGGCCGTGGCGGCCGGGAGGCTGGACGACCTGGACGCCGAAACGGCCATCGCCGTGATCAGAGACTTGATCCGGCACCGGGTTCCGCCAAAGGGGGCGAGCCCAGGGGCCTCCCCGGATGGGACGTCCGTGGCCTGATCACCTGCCGCCCGACGCGCCGATCACCTCACCCGGCCAAGACCTGATCAGTTCCGGGTGCACTTCTGGGTGTCCACCCGATTGGACAACGTGGAACCGTCCTCGGCGTCCGGCGCCACTTCGGCGGCGGTCAGCACGAATCCGGTCTCCGCCCTGTCGGTGGCCGCCGCGAAGACGACGCCGTAGACCTTGCCGTCGGTGGTGAGCAGCGGCCCGCCGGAGTTGCCCTGCCGGACCAGGCCGCGGATCCAGTAGACATCCCGGTTGACGGTCTTGTGCTCGTAGATGTTGGGTCCCTGAGCCTTCTGCCGGTCCCTGATCCGGGCCGGGCTCATGGTGTAACCCTGGCCGTGCGGGAAGCCCGCGACGATGGCGTCGTCGTCCTTCTTGGCCGTGCCGTCGAAGCGCAGGATCGGCAGGTTCATGCCGGGGACGTGCAGGATCGCGATGTCCCTGTCGGGGTTGTAGAGCACCACCTGGGCCGGGTGGACGTTGTTGAGGTGGTCGATGACCTGAAGGTCCTGGTCGACCCCGGCGACCACGTGCGCGTTCGTCATGATCTTGTTCTGGGCGTAGACGAACCCGGTGCCCTCGATGTGCTTGCGGCAGCTGGCGGCCACGCCCTGGACCTTGACGATGCCCCGGCGGGCCCGCGAGAGCGCCGCGCTCTTCGGCGCGCTCCGGTCGGGTGGCGCGACCTCGACGAACTGGCCACCCGCTATGCCGTCGAACACCCTGGGAAAGCCGGAGGTGTCGATGAAGTCCTTGAAGGGCTTCTGCAGGTCCCTGGCCAGCTTCGGCATCGTCTGATCGACCGTGTTGATCAACAGGGACTTACTGACCTGCTCCCCGAGCAGCGTGAACTGCGAGGAGGTGATCAGCGAGCCGATCAGCCACGCGATGATCAGCACTGAGAAGGCGCTCGCGAAGGTGCCGCCGACCGCGTCGACGATCTTGGCGGGCTCCCAGGTGACATGGCTGCGGACCACGGCGCCGATCGTCGACGACGCGAACTGACCGATCGTGGCGGCGAGGAAGACGATGACGATCGCCAGCAGCGCCCGCTCGGTCTCACCGTCGACCACCGCTCCGGCGATGGGCGGGGCGATGAACATGCCCAGCAACCCGCCACCGACAAAACCGACAAAGCTCAGGGCCCCGATGATGAACCCCTGGCGGTATCCCGACACCGCGAAGGCCACCATCAGGGCGATCAGGATGAGGTCGAGGAGATCACCGCTCACTCCTTTACGGTATCCAGCCCTTGCCCCGCGCGTGCACACCTTCTGCGAGGTCTCTGCGGTTATCGTGGCCGAATGGCGATGATCGGAGGAGCGGCGACCGTGGGGGCTCTCATCGAGACCGCGCTGCGGGAGCGAGATCAGGAGGGCGCGGCCCGCTGGCGCGTGATCACCCAGCTGCAGGAACGGGGCGATCTGGAGACCTTCACCGCGGCACGGAGACTCTGCTCGGGAAAGACCACGGCCGAGCGGATGCTCGGGGTCGACATCCTGGGGCGGCTCGGCTTCGTCGACCGGACCCTGCCGGTGCTTCGCGGCCTGTCGGTCCGTGAGGAAAACTGCCTGGTGCTCTACTCGGTACTGATCGCCTTCGGCCACCTCAGGGACCGCCGCGGGCTACCGTCGGTGATCGCCCTCTCCGAACACGCCGATCCCCGGATCAGGTACGGGGCCGCCTACGCGCTGCCGAACATCATGGGCAACCCACCCGACCCGACGGGCCTGGCAGCGCTGCGACGGCTGACCCTCGATCCCGACGGGGACGTGGCCGACTGGGCTCGACTGGGCCTGGCCCTGTCAACGGGACGCGAGGTTGAGGACGTCGGGCGGGATGTCCTCGATCCGTGAACGATCCCAGGGAAGCTCGAAACCCGAACGGCCGAGCACACCGTCGAGCACTCCCGCGGTGAACCCCCACACCAGCAGCCCGCGCACCCGGAAAGCCGGCCCCGAGTAACCACTCGGATGGCGCAGCCTGATCCGGTTGGCCGGGTCGACGAGCTCGCGGATCGGGACCCGCTCCACCGACTCCACCTCGTCCGGCGAGGCCGCGTGGACCACGCAGGGCGTGTGCCACCAGGCCAGCACCGGGGTCACCCGGTTGTCGCTGCGGCTCACGTACAGCTCGGGCATGGTCCCGATCACCTGGACGCCCGTCGGATCCAGACCGGTCTCCTCACCGGCCTCGCGCAGCGCGGCGGCGATCGGGCCGTCGTCCTCCGGGTCCACCCCGCCGCCCGGGAACGCGGGCTGCCCGGCGTGTGTGCGCCCGCGTGAGCTCCGCTGGATGAGCAGCACGTCCGGACCGAGCGGCCCCTCGCCGAAGAGCAGCAGCACCGCGGCCGGGCGCCCGCCGGCCGCCGGCGGACGCATCATCGAGGGCACCGGCGTTCCCGCGACCCGCTCCGCCAGCGTTTCCAACCATCCGGGAACCTCTTCCACGGGCACACCTCCGGTCCTCTGCAACACGGCGCCCCGCTCCGCGCTTCCCGGGCCCGGCGGGATGGTAGCGGATCCACCGGGACCGGGAAGCGGTCTTACCGCACCGATGAAGGAAAGATCACGAGAAGGGGCCGGGACGCACCAGCTTGGCGGCCTGGGCGGGGTCCGTGGGGCCGATGCCGTACGAGGGGCAGAGCTCGGCGAGCGGGCACACTCCGCAGGCCGGCGTGCGGGCATGACAGACGCGGCGGCCATGCCAGATCAAGCGGTGGGACATCATCGTCCAGTCGCGCTTCGGTATGAGCTCGGCGACGACCCGCTCGATCTTCACCGGGTCGGTCTCCGAGGTCCACCGGAAGCGGTGGGTGAGCCGCTGGAAGTGGGTGTCGACGGTGATTCCGGGCACCCCGAAGGCGTTGCCGAGCACCACATTGGCGGTCTTGCGGCCGACTCCCGGCAGGGTCACCAGATCCTTGAGCTTTCCCGGGACCTCGCCGCCGAAGCGCTCACACAGGGTCTGGGCCATGCCGATGATGCTGTTGCTCTTGGCCCGGAAGAACCCGGTGGGCCGGATGATCCCCTCCAGCTCGGCCCGGTCGGCACCGGCATAGTCTTCTGCTGTGGGATATTTCACAAAAAGGGTAGGAGTGACCGTATTGACCCTTTTATCCGTGCACTGTGCGGACAAGATCGTCGCAACCAGCAGCTCAAGAGGATTGCCGAAGTCAAGCTCGCAATGGGCGTCGGGATAGGCCTTCGCCAAGATCCGGTCCATTCGCCGAGCTCGACGTACCAGGGCAAGCTGGGATTCACCACCGGGGCTGACATTGCGGAGCACTCCGACAGCCTACGCTCAAGGCCCCCCGCAGAGCCGCTCGGTGGGATGGGTCACAATAACTGCGTGAGCCGTGAAACAGGAGGCACTGTGAACTCCGACGACGTGCTGGGCAAGGCCCCTCTGTTCGCCGCGCTCGACCGTGAGAGCGCCGCCGCGCTGCGCACGAGCATCTCCGAGGTACGTCTCGCCAAAGGGCAGACCCTTTTCAGCGAGAACGAGACCGGAGATCGCCTCTACGTGGTGCTCGAAGGCAAGATCAAGCTCTCCCGTACCGCACCCGACGGCCGGGAGAACCTGCTCAGCGTGCTCGGCCCGAGCGAGATGTTCGGCGAGCTTTCCCTGTTCGACCCCCGTCCCCGCACGGCGTCCGCCACAGCGCTGACCGACGTCCTGCTGGCCGGGCTCGGACACGACGACCTGCGCCCCTGGCTGACCGGCCGCCCCGAGGTCGCCCTTCACCTGCTGCGCGCCCTGGCCCAACGCCTCCGCCGTACGAACGACGTGCTGGCCGACCTGGTCTTCACAGACGTTCCCGGACGGGTGGCCAAGGCCCTGCTGGACCTGGCCGATCGTTTCGGCCAGCGGGTCGACGACGGCGTGCGGGTCCACCACGACCTCACCCAGGAGGAGCTGGCCCAGCTGGTCGGCGCCTCCCGCGAGACCGTGAACAAGGCGCTGGCCGACTTCGCCCAGCGCGGCTGGCTGCGCATCGAGGCCAAGGCCGTGGTCATCATGGACCTGGAGCGGCTGCACAACCGTTCGCGCTGACCGGTCGGGCCGCACGCGGCCCAGGCTCTGTCCCCCTTGAGGAACGGAACACTAGCCGTCCAGATAGGCGAGCTGCGCGCGGACCGACATCTCGGCGGCGAACCAGAGGGACCTGTCCACGTCCGCGTAGACGATCTCGACGATCTCGCGAGGCGTCGCCGCCCCCCGCTCCCTGGCCTCCCGGATCTGGTCCAACCGACGCCGCCGGTGCGCGATGTAGCCGTCGAGCGCGCCGATCGGATCGGGGAGCACCGGGCCGTGACCGGGCAGCAGCGCCTCGGCCCCGACCTGCTCGGCTCTCGCCCGGAGCAGGTCCAGGGAGCGCAGGTAGTCGGCCAGGTCGCCGTCCGGCGCGATCATGGTGGTGCCGCGGCCGAGCACGGTGTCGCCGGTGAGGATCGCCCTGTCCTGTGGCAACCAGAAGCAGAGCGAGTCGAACGAGTGGCCTGGCGTGCCCACCACGTGCAGCTCCAGGCCTCCTGCCGTGAGCACGTCGCCGTCGCCGAGCCCCTCCTCACCCAGCCGGTGCGCGGGATCCAGTGCCCTGACGGGCGCGCCGACCAGCCCCGCGAACCTCGCGGCACCACCGCTGTGGTCATGGTGCCCGTGGGTCAGCAGGATCGCGACGACCCGGCGGCCCTCCAGCCGGCCCGCGACCCGCGCGAGGTGCTCCTCGTCGTCGGGGCCGGGGTCGACGACCAGCACCTCCTCCCCGAAGCCGATCACCCACGTGTTGGTGCCGTCCAGGGTCATCTCCGAGGGGTTCGGGGCGAGAAGGTTGAGCGCGTGTTCCGTACCCGCCCCGTCCGGCCCCTCCAGGGGGATCCGCAGCCCGCTCACCGGGCACCGAACTCGTAGTCGTCGTCGAGCACGATGCGCATTTCCCCGTCCACCTCGGCGATCTTGGGCATGAAGGTCACGATCTCACGCTCGGCCGCGAGCGTCTCGGACACCTTCTCGTAGGCGCACAGCTCGGTGAGCGTGCGACAGGTCGGGGGCATCAGGAAGATCTGGCCCGCCCTCCCCTGGTCGAGCGCATCGGCGGGCCGGACCCAGACCACCTGGTCGGCCTCGCCGCCGACATCGCGGGTGAGCTGGCCCGGCGGGAGCGCCGCGACGAAGAAGCGGGTGTCGAAGCGCTTGTTCTCGACCTCGGGGGTGATCCAGTGGGCCCAGGGACGGAGCAGGTCGGAGCGGAGGACCAGGCCGCGCCTGCCGAGGAGGTCGGCGAAGGACAGGGTCCTGTCGATCAGGGCGAGCCGGTCGGCCTCCCAGTCGTCGCCGGTGGTGTCGGCCACGACGGACTCCGCGGACGGCCCGGCCAGCAGTACCCCCGACTCCTCGAACGTCTCCCGCACGGCGGCGCACACCAGGCCCCGCGCGGTCTGCTCGTCCGCGCGGAAGATCTCACCCCAGGCCGCGGGCGAAGGACCGGCCCAGGTGATTTCCTGGTCGGTGTCGCGCGGGTCGACCGACCCGCCGGGGAAGACGTAGGCCCCCGCGGCGAAGGCCATGCTCGCCTTGCGCCGGATCAGGTAGACCTCCACCTGGTCGGCGTCCTCGCGGAGGATGACCACGGTGGCGGCGTCTCGTGCGGGGACGGGCTCCGTCCGCCCGGCCAGAATGTCGCGCGCACGCTGACCGAACTCACCGGGAAGCGGGATACCGCCCATTTGAGACCCTCCGCCAGAACATCACTCGGTTTCCGGGTCCATCATGTGACACGGCACCGCCCCGGACAATCACGGGGTCCCCACCGGCGCCCACCTTCCCGAAGCACCGCCCCGGACGATCACGGGGTCCCCACCGGCGCCCACCTTCCCGAAGCACCGCCCCGGACGATCACGGGGTCCCCGCCGGCGCCCACCTTCCCGAAGCGCCGCCCGCCAGGGCAGTACGACTGGCATGGCCACCGGCGGGCCTCCACGCTCTCCACGGCACCTCCACCGCTCTCGGCGGCACCTCCACGGCCCTCCAGCGGCCCTCGGCGGCCCTTCATGGCCTCGGGCGGGTCTCGCCGACGGTCAGCCGCCGGCGAGCCTCCACGCCCGTCAGGGCCGCGCTGACGCCGGGGCGTCCACTGACCTCAGCGAACCTCAGCGAACCTCGGCGATCAGCTCGACCTCGACCGGCGCGTCCAGCGGGAGAACGGCGACACCGACCGCGCTCCTGGCATGCCTGCCCGCGTCACCGAGCACCGCGGTGAGCAGCTCGCTGGCGCCGTTGACGACCTGCGGCTGGCCGGTGAAGCCGGGGGCGCTGGCCACGAACCCGACCACCTTGACGATCCGCACGATGTTCGACAGTCCTCCGGCCGCCGACGCGACCGCGGCGAGAGCGTTGAGCGCGCAGACCCTCGCGAGCTCGTAGGCGTCCTCGACGTCCACCTCGGCGCCGACCTTCCCACTGGCCGTCAGCTTGCCGTCCACCATCGGAAGCTGCCCAGAGGTGTAGACGTGGTCACCTGAACGCACCGCCGGGACGTACGCCGCCAGCGGCGGCACCACTTCCGGCAGGGTCAGGCCCAGCTCCGCCAACCTCTCCTCGGCCGTCACTGCTTCGGCCGCTTCAGGTAGGCGACCAGCTGCTCGGGGTTGGGCCCCGGCACGACCTGGACGAGCTCCCAGCCGTCCTGGCCCCAGTTGTCGAGAATCTGCTTCGTCGCATGTACCAGCAACGGCACTGTCGAGTACTCCCATTTCGTCATGCGGGACACATTAGCGAGACCGCTCCCGCCAGGCGGCCCACTACCGGCCCACTACCGGCCCACTACCGGCCCGCGAGCGGCCGGTATGGCTCGGGCCCTCCCCGGTACCGCCGGAAGCGGACCGATGATCAGGGCTGTCCACTGTGAGAATCTACATATTTACTTTCCGCATCCGATCGATTAGCGAGGAGCCCGCACCCGGTTCCCCGGGCCGCGTGCCCGCCCCCCGGACGGGTACGGCTCCATGCCGTCCGGCCAGCACCGCCTTGCTGACCAGTGTGATCGGCGAAGGAAGCCCCCCGATCACCTTCGGCACAGGCGCCCGCGACCGGGCGTGCCCGTCTCACGCCCGCCAGGTGACGGCGCCGTCGCGAGATCCGCGGGGGAAGGCGCCGGAGAGTTGCCAAGTAACCGTTGGGTAGCCTTCGAAAGGTGAGAGCTCGCGACACCGATTGGGACGGCGTACGCCTTCACGTCGTCACCGGCAAGGGCGGCACCGGCAAGACGACGGTGGCCGCCGCACTCGCGCTCGCCCTCGCGGCGGGCGGCGGCAAGGTCCTGCTGGTCGAAGTCGAGGGCCGACAGGGAATCTCCCAGGTCTTCGACCTGCCGCCGCTGCCGTACGAGGAGCGCAAGATCGCCGTCGCGCCCGACGGCGGGGACGTCTACGCGCTGGCCATCGACCCCGAAGAGGCGATGCTGGAATATCTTGAGATGTTCTACGGCATGCGCAGAGCCGGCAGGGCACTCAGCAAGATCGGCATCGTCGACTTCGCCACCACCATCGCCCCCGGATTCCGCGACGTCCTGGTCACCGGCAAGACGAGCGAGGCCGTCCGGCGCAAGGGCAAGGACGGGAAGAGGATCTACGACGCGGTCGTGCTGGACGCACCGCCGACCGGCAGGATCGTGCGCTTCCTCAACGTCACCAACGAGGTCGCGGGGCTGGCCAGGATCGGCCCGATCAAGAACCATGCCGACCTGGTGAACGGCGTCGTGTCCTCTCCCGAGACCGCCGTGCACTTCGTCACGCTCCTGGAGGAGATGCCGGTCCAGGAGACCCTGGACGGCCTGAGCGAGCTCCGCGCCGCCGGGCTTCCACAGGGGGGCGTCTTCATCAACATGGTCCGCGAGTCGCTGCTGCCCGGCTCCGTCCTGGAGGCCGCCGCCGAGAACCGGTTCGACCCGGCGGAGCTGGCGCTCGGTCTCAAGGCCGCGGGGCTCACCGACGGCGGCTCCGCCGCGGTCACGATGGCCGAGGCGCTGACCGAGGAGATCGCCGAGCACGCCCGCCGCACCGAGCTTGAGCGGGACGAGAGGCTGACGCTGCAGGAGGCCGCACGCCCCAGCTACGAACTGCCGCTGCTGGCCGACGGAGTGGACCTGTCCGGGCTGTACGAGCTGGCGGAATCGATCCGCACCCAAGGAGCAGCGTGAAGACCCCTCCGGTCCTCGACCTTGACGCGATCGTCGACGACCCGCACACGCGGATCATCGTCTGCTGCGGTTCCGGCGGCGTCGGGAAGACCACCACCGCCGCGGCCCTGGGACTGCGCGCGGCCGAGCGCGGCCGCTCCGCCGTGGTGCTCACGGTCGACCCCGCGCGGCGGCTGGCCCAGTCGATGGGGCTCACCGAACTCGACAACACTCCCAGGCTCGTCGTGGGCGTCGAGGGCGAGGGCCGGCTGCACGCCATGATGCTCGACATGAAGCGGACCTTCGACGAGATCATCGAGGCGCACGCCGACCCCGAGCGAGCTCGCCAGATCCTGACGAACCCCTTCTACCAGTCCCTCTCGTCCAGCTTCGCCGGCACGCAGGAATACATGGCCATGGAGAAGCTGGGCCAGCTCCGGCGGTCGGACGACTGGGATCTGATCATCGTCGACACCCCTCCGTCCCGCTCCGCGCTCGACTTCCTGGACGCCCCCGAGCGGCTCGGCCGCTTCCTCGACGGCCGGCTCATCCGGCTGCTCATGGCCCCCGCCAAGGCCGGGGGACGGAGCGCGTTCAAACTGTTCAACGCGGGTTTCGGCATCGTCGCCGGAGCGCTGAACAAGCTGTTGGGCGCCCAGGTCCTCAAGGACCTGCAGACGTTCGTGTCCGCGCTGGACGCCGTCTTCGGCGGTTTCAGGGCACGGGCCGACCAGACCTACCGACTCCTGCAGGCCCCGGGAACGGCGTTCCTCGTCGTGGCCTCGCCCGAGCGCGACGCGATACGCGAGGCGTCCTACTTCGTGGAGAGGCTGGCCGAGGAGCGCATGCCCCTGGCGGGTCTCGTGGTCAACCGGGTGCACCGCTCGCCCGCGGGCGTGCTGTCCGGGGCGCGGAGCACCGCCGCCGCCGAAGACCTTGAGTCGCGCGGCGAGCACGAGCTCACCTCCGCCGTACTGCGGCTGCACGCGGACCGGATGCAGCTGGCCGCTCGCGAGCAACGCGAGCAGGAACACTTCATCTCCGCCCATCCCACGGTGCCCGTCGCACGGGTCCCCGCCATGCCGCAGGACGTGCACGACCTGGAAGGGCTGCGCGAGGTGGGCAACCTGCTGGCCGCCCAGTAACCGGTCCCCCTAGTAGCCGACAGGCGGACGCGGCCCGGTAACCGGCCCCCGGTAGCCGACAGGCGGACGCGGGAACGCGCGTGGCCGCGCGCGTTCACCCGCCCATGACATGCGTGTACGGCTGGCGCCCGGCGCCAGCCGTACGGGATCGGCGCGAACTCAGCCTGCGATCAGCTCATTCGTCCGCTCATATTCTTCTTTGGCCAACTCCAGCAGGTCCCGCCAGGAGTCGACATCCGGTCGCCGACGCAACAGCGCTCGGCGTTCGCGCTCGGTCATCCCGCCCCACACCCCGAACTCGATGCGATTGTCCAGCGCATCGGCGAGGCACTCGGTCCGGACCGGGCATCCTCGGCAGATCAGCTTTGCTCGGTTCTGGGCAGCACCCTGAACGAACAAAGCGTCAGGATCCGCACCCTTACAGGCCGCACGGGAGGTCCAATCCGTGATCCACATTCGACCCCACTCCCCTTAGGTGGTCAGTCGTGACTTGGGCCGACGGGCGCGGGCGTCGGGCCTCGGTATTCAATTGCTGCAGAAAGAGACCGTACGCAACCAGACGTTCGGGCCGACAGACCCCGGCGGGACCAAATTCTCACATGGTCATCCACGGCCATCTGGCCGGGAATGACTAGTCACCCGCCTGCGATACAGCACGAAGTCACGGCAAAACAGTGTTCCGTTACCGTTTGGGTTATCCGTCCGACGTACCCTGGGTCTCGTGCAAGCTCAAGGCAAAGATCAGGGGTCGGCGGTCGGCAATGTGCTAAAGCTGCTCGGCGCGGCGGCTGTCACAGGTGTGCTCGTCGCCGCAGTGGCGCTTCCGGCGGTGGGTGGCGCGGGGATGACGGTGAACGCGGCGACGAACGAGCTGCGTCTTCTCCCCGAGGAGCTCAAGGAACCTCCCCTGGCGGAGAAGACCACCCTGCTCGACGCGGACGGCAAGCAGTTCGCCCAGTTCTACTTCGAGAACCGCGAGTCGGTGAAGCTCGACCAGGTCGCCGACGTCATGAAGACGGCGATCGTGGCGATCGAGGACACCAGGTTCTACGAGCACGGGGCGCTCGACCTGGAAGGCACCTTCCGCGCGGCGGTGCGAAACGTCTCAGGCGGCGGGGTCGTCCAGGGTGGCTCCTCCATCACGCAGCAGTACGTCAAGCTCGTGCTGGTCAATGCCGCGGAGACCAAGAAGGAGCAGGATGCCGCGATCGCGCCGACGCTTCCCAGAAAGCTCAACGAGCTGCGCTACGCACTGGCCGTCGAGGAGAAGTACACCAAGTCGGAGATCCTTGAGCGCTACCTGAACATCTCCTACTACGGCGCGGGCGCCTACGGCATCCAGGCCGCGTCCAGGCGTTTCTTCAACAAGCCGGCCTCCAAGCTGACCCTGTGGGAGGCGGCCACCCTGGCCGGAGCCGTGCAGAACCCGAGCGTTACCGACCCGAGCGTCGGAAAGGCCGCCCGCGAACGGCTGCTGGAGCGGCGCAACATCGTGCTGAGCCGGATGGCCGAGCTCGGCAAGGTCACACCGCAGGAAGCGGAAGAGGCCAAGAAGAAGAAGCTCGGTTTCAAGAACATCTCGGCCCCCGGTGGCTGCGAGGTGAGCGACTACCCCTACTTCTGCCTCTACGTGCAGCAGGAGATCGCCTCCAACGAGGACTTCGGCAAGACCCGCAAGCAGCGGGAGAGACTGCTCCAGCGGGGCGGCCTGACGATCAGGACGACGCTCGACCCGCAGGCGCAGAAGGCCTCCGAGAAGGCGATCCGACAGGTCGTCCACACCAGCGACAAGCCCGTCGCCTCGCAGGCGATGGTCGTCCCCGGCACCGGCGCCATCAAGGCGATGGCCGCCAGCCGGAAGTTCGGCGGGAACAAGAAGAAGAACGAGATCAGCTACAACCTCGTCGGTGACAGGCAGCACGGTGGCGGAGCGGGCTTCCAGGCCGGCTCCACGTTCAAGCCCTTCACCCTGCTGACAGCCCTCGACAAGGGCATGAAGCTGAACGACGGTTTCAACACCGGCACCGGCTACCAGGCCCCCAGCCCCAGCGCGTTCCGCGACTGCAAGGGCAACGCGGTCGGCGAGCCCGGGCACACCGTCACCAACTCCAGCGAGGGCCCCGGCGGCTTCAACACCCTGACCACCGGCACCCTGGGCTCGGTGAACACCTTCTTCATGCGCCTGGAGCAGGAGGTCGGCCTCTGCGAGACGGTGAAGATGGCCAAGAACCTGGGCGTCCAGCGCGCCGACGGCAACCCGCTGAAGGAGTTCGAGACCTTCACGCTCGGCATCAACGAGATGGACCCGGTGACCGTCTCCGCCGCCTACGCGACGATCGCCGCCCGCGGCACCTACTGCAGGCCGATGGTGATCACCGAGAGCACCGACCGCGAGGGCAAGAAGACGTCGTACAAGCCCAAGTGCAAGCAGGTCCTGGACGAGGAGGTCGCCGACGCGGCCACCCACATCATGTCCGGGGTCTTCACCAAGGGCACGATGAGCCAGGTCGGCGGCATCGGCCGCGACGCGGCGGGCAAGACCGGCACCACCGACGCCTACACCGCCGCCTGGTTCGCCGGGTTCACCCCCGACCTCGCCTCCGCGGTGAGCGTCGGCGACCCGCGTGGTGCCTTCGGGCACGACCTGATCGGCGTGACCATCGGCGGGCGCTACTACAGCTACGTGTACGGCGCCTCGATCGCCGGCCCGATCTGGAAGAACTCCATGATCAACGCACTCAGGGGAGTCGAGGCGACCTCGTTCACCCCGGTGAACATGGGGCGCTTCGGCGGCTGTACCGGCAACCGGTGCGCGCCCAAGCCGCCGCCGAAGCCCGACCGGGGTGACGGCGGCGACCGGGGTGACGGCGGCGACCGGGGTGACGGCGGCGACCGGGGTGACGGCGGCGACCGGCGCGGCGGCGGCGACCGGGAGATCAACGACGGCACCACGATCCCTCCGGTCATCCCCTAGGCCCGTCTAGGCCCGTCCCTCAGGACACCGGAGCCCTCCTCACCGGACCCCCTTAAAGGTCCGGTGAGGAGGGCTCTCGCCTTAGAGGAGGCGGTATCGGGACCGCAGAGGAGGCATCGGGACCGCGCGGATGCGCGTTCCCTTCCCGAAACCCGTGCGTTCCGCAGTTCAGGCGCCCCATGGCCTCATGTCAGGAGGACGCGAGGCGCGCCCGTACGGCCTGTGCGACACGACCGCCCTCGGCGCGCCCGGCGACCTTCGGGTTCACGATCTTCATGACCTGGCCCATGGCCTGCGGCCCGGAGGCGCCGCTCTCGGCGACGGCCTCGTCCACGAGTGCGGCGAGCTCCTCGTCGGAGAGCTGTGCGGGCAGGTACGCCTCCAGCACGGCCTGCTCGTCGACCTCCGCCTGTGCCTGCTCCACCCGGCCGGCACCGCCGAACGCCTCGGCCGCCTCGCGGCGCTTCTTGGCCTCCTTGGCCAGCACCTTGACGATCTCGTCGTCGGTGAGCTCGCGCGCCGCCTTACCCGAGACCTCCTCGACGTTCACGGCCGCGAGGGCCATGCGAATCGTGCGGGTGCGGATCTCGTCCCTGCTCTTCATGGAGGCCGTGAGATCGGCCTTCAGCTTGTCTTTCAATGCGCTCATGCGGTCCATCTTGCCGCCTCACCAGCCCCGCTGTATCCCGAGTTTCCGTCCGGGGGGCCGATCTCGGGCATGATGAGAAGGTGAGGAAAGCAGCCGCGGTGCCCCTGTCCCTGTTCGGTGTCGGCCTGGCCGGCCTCGCATACGCCTCGGTCGTCGAGCGCAACGCGTTCCGGCTGCGCCGCTTCGACGTGCCCGTTCTGGAGCCGGGACAGCGTCCGGTGCGCATCCTGCACCTGTCCGACCTGCACCTCACCCCCGGCAGGCGGATGCTCATCGACTGGGTCCGCTCGCTGGGTGCCCTCAACCCCGACCTGGTGGTCAACACCGGCGACTCCATCGCACACCCCGACGCGATCACGCCCCTCATGCACGCCCTGGAGCCCCTGCTGTCACGTCCGGGGCTGTTCGTCTACGGTTCCAACGACATGTACGAGCCGAAGCCGAAGAACCCCCTGCGTTATCTCTGGCGCACCTCCAAGGCCGACTACGGCCAGAAGATTCCCACGCTTCCCTGGGAGGAGCTGGGCACCGCCATGGCCGCCGAGGGCTGGCTCGACATGAACAACACCACGGCCCGCGTCAAGGTCGGCGATCTTGATGTGGCGGTGGGCGGCATCCACGACTCCCACATCAACCTCGACCGCTACGACCTGATCGCCGGCCCCGCCCCGGCCGAGGCCGACCTGCGCCTGGGCGTGATGCACTCGCCGGAGCCCCGCAACATGACCCGCTTCGCCGCCGACGGCTACCAGCTGCTGCTCGCCGGTCACACCCACGGCGGCCAGCTCTGCGTCCCCTTCTACGGCGCCCTGATCACCAACTGCGGCATCGACCGGGCCCGCGTCAAGGGCATGAGCCGCCACGACTCCGCCTACCTCCATGTCTCCGCCGGCCTCGGCACCAGCCCCTACGCCCCGGCCCGCTTCGCCTGCTACCCCGAGGCCAGTCTGCTGACCCTGATGCCCCGCCGGCGCGGCGACGCAAGCACCCACGAAGTCCGCTAGACTTTCCCAAGCACGAGCAAGACCGGACGTGTGACCGGGGTGTGGCGCAGCTTGGTAGCGCGCTTCGTTCGGGACGAAGAGGCCGCAGGTTCAAATCCTGTCACCCCGACGTCGAGTAAAGTCCCGAGGTAGAGGGCCGTTCCTGAGAGATCAGGAACGGCCTCTCGCTTCCCCGAATTCTGTAACCGTGCGCCACAGGTGCGTCAAGATCACCAAAAGGGCGAATGTTGCCGCAGAAGTTGGGCCATCTTTCATGGTTCTGCGGCTCACGGTTGTGCCAGGGGCTTGTGTTGCCGCGCGACCGGATGGCTTTCCAGCCGGTTTCTATCGCACAGCGCCCGGCGTCCGGTCAGAATTCTCCGCTGCGGATGCTGGTCAGGAAGTTGCGCCAGGCCGCCGGGGAGAAGGCTAACGCCGGGCCGGATGGGTTCTTGCTGTCGCGTACGGCGATAAGGTCTGGCAGGTTCGTGGCTACCTCAATGCAGTCATTGTTGCCGCCGCTGAGGCTGGACTTGCGGAAATCAGCGGCAGACAGGTCAGGGGAGATCATGCCTTGCTCCTCATCGCAGCTATGCGTGTTGCGGATTCCTGGGGGGACAAGCACGCGCCGGCGAGGCGCTCGAACATGAGCATAAGCCTGCGGACCTGATCCGATGCTTCCACATAGACCTCACCGGCCGGACATTCGGCGTATCCGATGTCGGGGTCTTCGTCGCCGAAGCCGAGGACGGAGAAGGCTCCTTCCAGCCCGGTATGCGCACCGTTCGTGAGTGGCAGGACTTGGACGGTGACGTTCGGCCAGTCCATGATCCGAAGGAGGTCGCCAAGCTGGTCGGCCATGATCTCGGGCGTACCGATAGGCCGATTCAGGGTTCCCTCGTCCATGAGGACGTGCAGCGCCGATGTCTTTGATCCGAGGAGATTGATCTTTCGTGCCATGCGGGCGTCCACGCGGCGGTCCAGTTCGGTGCTGGTCAGGTCCGGCCAGGTAGCTCGGATGATCTCACGCGCGTAGTCCTCGCTCTGTAGTAGCCCTGGGATCAAGAGCGGCTCCCATTTGTGGATGACGGTTGCCTCTGCCTCGAACTCGATGTAGCTGCCTGTGAACACGTCCGAGTAGGCCGTCCACCAGCCGCGTCGGGTTACCTCCCGGGCGAGTTGCACCGCGGCTTCGGCGGTGGCCTGGTCCACGCAGTACAGGTGGCAGATGGCGGCCACGTCCTCGGTTGCCGGAGCGATCTTGCCGGTCTCGAAGCGGTTGAGCTTCGACCTGGACCAGCCAAGTTGTTCGGCGGCGGCCTCGGTTGTCAAGCCGGTGGTCGCACGCAGGGTGCGCAGCTCACGCGACAGACGACGCAGGCGGACCGTGGAGTACTTCATGCGGTCAGTGTGCCGCAGCTCAACCGGCTCCTCCTGCTCAACGCAACAAATATGTGCGATGGGATTGTCAGCCTGAGATTCTCACGTCATCATGAGGCTCGTCACACAGAGTAGGGAAGTTCGAGCAGTCGGTGACAGGCTTACGCCCGTACTGACGCAAGCAGCCTTGACGCAAATCGGGCTTGTCAACGGTGTGGGCCACCGTCAACAAGTCCTTGATCAGGAAGGCGCTCCTCACCCATGACCAGGCTTGGTGCCCCAGTCCTCGACTCGCAGATGGCAAGGGAACGCTGCGGTTGCTTCGCCGACGCTGTGCCGATGCCGATGGGGTGCGCTGTCTGCGGGCACGCGCCCTTCGCGCACGGCTGCCCAGACCGGCCCGCCGATCACGAGTACGCCCAGCCCTCCGGCGATCTGATGGCCACGCGCCTGGAGGCCCGCCGCACCGGGGACCGCTCCTTGCCCTGCTTCGAGTCACTCGCCTTCGCGGCCCCGGCCGAGGTGATTGCGTTCATACCTGCTCAGCGGTCTGCCGAGCAGGACCCGGCCAAGGTGATCCCGATACCACCTACCCCACGGCTTCCCGAACAGGCCCTGGCCGCCGAGCCCGCGATACCGGTACCGCCGCCCAGGCGGGCCCTCTGCCGTCTTCCCCCGATACTCCCGCCCAGATCCGCCCCGGCTCGGCACTGGACGTCGCCTCGCGCCCCGTCACAGGCGAACAACCGCCTGTTCCCCAACCGCGTAACGGTCACCTCGTCTCCGTACCGGCCACCCGGCCCGTGCGGCGCACCCCTCCGTGTCCTGCCCTGCCCCATGAAGCGGGCCCGTCCTCCGCTACCAACGTCCGGACGGGCCCTTGATCGGATGGAGGTCCAATCAGTGGACGATGTTAGATCCAGCACCCCCGAACCGGCCATCCCCGGCCGGCGGCTGATCCTCAGCGACGCCGGACGGCTGTGGGCCAGCCGGGAGCAGCCCTTCCCTCTGGCCGCGTTCCACGCCGGGGCCGAACGTACCGTCGACGCCGACACCCTGGAGGCCCTGCGCATCGAGACCGATCGGCAGGAGACCATCGCGCGGGAGGCGCAGGAGCAAGCCGGGCAGGTGATCTCATGATCCAGCGACGGCCCGCCCGTCCCCGGGGCCGCCACCGCGACGGCCAGGCCGCCCCTCCCGTGCCCTGCTACACCTGGGACCACGAAGCCCGCGCCGAGGCCGCCATGCTGGAGATCACCTGGCCGGGATGGGCCGTCCTGTACGGCACCGGCAGCCGCCTCTTCCACGCCATCGCCACCTGGCCCACCCCAGAACCCTTGCTCCTGTGCGACCGCACCATCGAGGGGCTCAAGGCGCAGATGCGCGAGGCCGAGATGACCGCGCTCCTGCACCGCTGGGCACTCACCTCCACCTCAGCCGACATCGGCCACTTCTGAGCAGGCACGGCGGCCCCATCCCTTCCCTGGTCCAGGCCGCCGTGCCGCCCACGACGTACCACGCGGACGCGAATAAAGGCGCCCGCGTGGTACGTGACGCCATACGGGACAAAGCGAAGCAGTGAACGCCCTGGCCGGGATCGTCGTGGACGTTGGGGTGGCCGGGGACGGGGTCGGGCCCACGAGAGACGGGTGGGCTGCGACCACACCTGCTCTACTTATCGCAGGTGCGATGATATAAGGGCAGCTTCTTTGCCAATTGCCATGGGTATCGCCTCTTGAGACCTGAATATGCGAAGGTATCGTGATTGTCGGTGACGACGTTCTGGGTCGGCACGGTGAAGTCAGTAAGGAGCCCTCGTTGTTCAGGCGTCTTTCCCGGTGGGCCACGATCCCCATCGCCCTCACATTGGCCGCCGGCCTGTCCGGCTGCGGTTCCAGCGATCCAGCCACCTCCGCCTCCTCCGGCGGGCCGTCCGGGGGCGGGGCCACGACGCTGACCGTGTTCGCCGCCGCCTCGCTGACCGGCACGTTCACCGAGCTGGGCAAGACCTTCGAGGCAGCGCACCCGGGCACGACCGTGCGGTTCAACTTCGGTTCCAGCGCCACGCTGGCCCAGCAGATCGTCGAGGGCGCCCCGGCCGACGTCTTCGCTTCCGCCAGCCCGGCCACGATGAAGACCGTCGCCGACGCCTCCCTGGCCGCGGCCCCGGCCACGTTCGTGCGCAACACCCTGCAGATCGCCGTCCCCGCCGACAACCTGGCCAAGGTCGACGACCTGGGCGACCTGACCGATCCGAAGGTCAAGGTCGCCCTCTGCGCCGAGCAGGTGCCGTGCGGCGCGGCAGCGGTCAAGGCACTGGACGCGGCCGGATTGAAGGTCACGCCGGTCACCTTGGAACAGGACGTCAAGGCCACGCTGGCCAAGGTCTCGCTCGGCGAGGTCGACGCCGCCCTGGTCTACAAGACGGACGTGATCGCCTCCGACGGCAAGGTCCAGGGCATCGACTTCCCCGAGGCGGAGAAGGCGATCAACGACTACCCGATCGCGACCCTGTCCAAGGCGCCCGCCCCCGAGGCGGCCAAGCAGTTCGTCGATCTGGTGCTGTCCCAGCAGGGCAAGGACGTGCTGACCAAGGCCGGCTTCCAAGCCCCCTGACCCGCTACCGCATCACCCGCGAACGGGTGCACCATCCCTGCCGCACCGAGCCGTTCATCGCCCTGAACTGGGCCGATCCACCCGAACCGGCCGACCTGCCCTGCCCTGCCCTGCCCCTGTGGCCTCAGGCACTGGACACACCGCTCCGCAGGCGCGCCTCCGGCCAATGCCGGTACGGCCTCCCGCACTTATTAGGAGCCTTTAAAGGCATAAAGTAACCCCCCGCAGTCAATCGACTGCAAGCGGTAATGTACGTTTGTGGTCATGATCGCATCGATGCGGCGAGTCGCACAGCGCGGAGGCGCAGCCTTCGCGCTAGGGCTTGCCGTGCTCGGTGCCGTCGTGTTGATGCATCTGGCGTTGTGCGTGGTGGCCCCCGCCCACTCGGGCCATCATCGGGCCCCCGGCCCCTGGCTGCCGGCCACGGCGAACGCCGACGTGAGCGCCGCCGGAGATGCCGACGCCCCCACCGGGCGTCTCACCCTGATCGGCGCGGGGACTCCGGCGGAACACCTGCCGTGCCCGGTACCGCCCGTCGACGAGGATCACCACCTGTGCGGTGCGGCTGCCGGAGCGCAGATCACCGGCGTGCGCGCCTTGGTGCCTGCCGGCCCGATCACCGGTGACCCTGTGGTGGCCGAGGAGGCCGTGACGCCTCCACCGCCACCCGCGCGGCGTCGCGCGCGACCGGTCCGTCCGCCGCCCGGGGTCGCGTTACTTCTCCTCAAATCCGTTTCCCGGATATAGCCCGCCCCTCGGGCCGCCAACGACTCCACGCTCCTGCTGAGCGGTATGAGCCGTCGTTCGCGCGCGCCCGTCAGCGAGCCAATCACATCGCATCCAGGGGAAACGGATCATGACATATACACTTAGTTCACCGCAGATCACTGCGAGTTCGCCACAGATCGCCACCACCTCGCTCAGCCAGCTGATCACCGGAGCCACCTGCCACGCCCCCGAGCACGTGGTCGGCAACACCCCGGTGCTCTGGATTCCGGAGATCGCCTCGGGGCAGGGGCGCGGGTTCTGGGCGAAGCTGGAGGGCAGCAACCCCGGAGGGATCAAGGACCGCTCCGCCCTCTACATCGTCGAGCGGGCACGCGAGCGCGGCCTGCTGCGACCCGGGGCCCCCATCGTGGAGTCCACCAGCGGGACCTTCGGCCTGGGCCTGGCACTGGCCGGCATCGTCGGTGGCCACCCGGTGACGCTGGTGACCGACCCGGGCATGGAACCGCTGATGCGCCGGCTGCTGTCCGCCTACGGAGCGCGCGTCGTCGTCGTCGGCGAACCGCACCCGGTGGGCGGCTGGCAGCAGGCACGCCGCCAGCGCGTGCGGGAACTGCTCGGCGAGCATCCGGACGCCTACTGCCCGGACCAGTACAACAACCCCGACAACGTCGCCGCCTACACGGGACTGGCCACGGAACTGGCCGGTCAGCTCGGGCGGATCGACGTCCTGGTGTGCAGCGTGGGCACCGGCGGTCACAGCGCCGGAGTCTCCCGCGCGCTACGGCGCTTCTATCCCGACCTCCGGCTCGTCGGCGTCGACACGATCGGCTCGACCATCTTCGGCCAGCCCGCGCGCGCCCGGCTCATGCGCGGCCTGGGCAGCAGCATCTACCCGCGCAACGTGGCGTACGAGGCATTCGACGAGGTCCACTGGGTCGCACCCGCCGAAGCGGTCTGGGCCTGCCGGCGCCTGGCCGCACTGCGGTACGCCACCGGCGGATGGAGCGTCGGCGCGGTGGCCCTGGTGGCATCGTGGCTGGCCCGTACGCTGCCCGGTCACGCCCGGATAGCGGCGGTCTTCCCCGACGGTCCGCACCGCTACTTCGACACCGTGTTCAACGACGACTACTGCGCCGAATGGGGCCTGCTCGGCGCACCGGCGGCGACCGACCCCGACGAGATCGCCCATCCCACCGAACGCGAGCTGACGCGCTGGACCCGGTGTACGACCGTGCTCGACCCCACCACCGGCGCCCTGGCGAAGTGCGACGGGGAGACACCCACGGCCGTTCCGGGAGGCGGTGTGGAAGCGATTCCCGAGGGTGATGTCCGCGTCGAGAACACCGCCGCCGAGAGGACACCCTCCAAAACCGAGAGGGCGCCCTCCGAAGACGGAGGGGTCCGACGGTGAGAAGCACCCTGGCCCTGGCCCGCTCATCCGAAGACGGAGGGGTCCGACGGTGAGAAGCACCCTGGCCCTGGCCCGCTCCTTCGACCGGCCGGTGAAACTACTCCTGGTCAACCAGCTCACCATCAACACCGGCTTCTACATGCTGATGCCCTACCTGGCCGGTCATCTGTCGGGAGCGTTGGCGCTGCCGGCGGCACTGGTCGGCCTGATCCTTGGCATCCGCAACCTCAGCCAGCAGGGCATGTTCCTGATCGGCGGCACCCTCGCCGACCGGCTCGGCCACAAACCCATGATCATCGCGGGCTGTGGGCTGCGCACCCTCGCGTTCCTGATGCTGGCCGTGGCCGACTCGCTGCCCATGCTGGTGACCGCCTCGGCCCTGACCGGGTTCGCCGGCGCGCTGTTCAACCCCGCCGTACGGGCCTACCTCGCCCAGGAGGCCGGAGCGCGGAAGGTCGAGGCGTTCGCCGCGTTCAACGCCTTCTACCAGCTCGGCATCCTGATCGGGCCGCTCGTCGGCCTGCTGCTCAACGCGGTGGCCTTCAGGCTCGTCTGCCTGGTCGCGGGCGTGATGTTCGCCGTGCTGACCATTGCCCAGCTGCGGGCCCTGCCGAAAGGGGAGCGCCCGCGGACCGAGGACAGCCGGGGCGTGCTGCTCGACTGGCGTGAGGTGATCGGCAATCGCCCCTTCCTGCTGTTCTCCCTGGCCATGATCGGCTCGTACGTGCTGAACTTCCAGGTCTATCTGGGCCTGCCGCTGGAAATCCGCCGGATGACGAGTGGTGAGCTGGGGGTCACCCTCGTCTTCGTGGTCTCCGCGGTGATGACCATCGCCGGTCAGGCCCGCCTGACCGCGTGGGCGACCCGGCGGTGGCGACCGCCGCAGGCCATCGCCAGGGGCCTGGTCCTGATGGGGTTCGCCTTCACCCCCCTGGCCCTGGCCGCCCCCTGGGCGGGCAACGCCGGCCACTCCGGCGGCGTCGCCGGAGTGCTCGTGCTGCTCCCCGTCCTGGGGACGGCGGTGCTGCTCAGCCTGGCTACTATGATCATCTATCCGTTCGAGATGGCGACCATCGCCACTTTCGGCGGCCGGCACATGGTGGGTACCTACTACGGGCTTTACAGCACCCTGGCCGGGATCGGCATCGCCGCGGGCAACCTGCTCACCGGGTGGGCGCTGGATCTGGGCGCGCGGACGGGTCTGCCGAGCCTGCCGTGGCTGGCCCTGGCGCTGATCGGCCTTGGCTGCGCCGCGGCCGTCGCCGCCCTGGATCGATCGGGACGCCTGGCGACCTCACCGCAGACCGCTCCGGCGCCGGCGTGACGCGCCTCGGAGACGGCGCGGCCTCGCGAAGCGGGTTCCGGCGGTCGGCTACCCACCGCCGACCATCTCGGCGGCCTGCCGCGCGGGATCCCACCCGCGCAGCAGGCCGCGGGTGACGGCCGTGACCGCGCAGCGCTGGGCGGCGTAGGCGAGGGCCATGGTGTGGTGTTCCCAGGAGAAGTCGGCGACGGCGTCGGCCACCAGGAACGGCTGCAGGTCCTGCATGAAGGCGTCGCAGGCGGTCATGAGGCAGCCGATGTGGGCGTAGACACCGCAGACGATGATCTGGTCACGGCCCATGGCGTCCATCCGGGCGCGCAGGTCGGTCCTGCAGAAGGCGCTGTAGCGCCACTTGGTGAGCAGGATGTCGGCCGCCGCGGGAAGGAGGCTCGCGACGATCTCACTCTCCTGCGAACCGGGGATGCCCGAGCCCCAGAAGTCCTGGAGCAGGCCGCGCTGATGGCTGCTCTGGCCGCCGGGCTGCATCGAGTAGACGACCGGGACCCCCAGCCCGGCGCAGGCCTCGCGCAACAGGCCGATGTTGTCGATGAGCCCGGTCAGCGGTGAGGCACCGGCGGCGAAGGGTGCGAGGAAGTAGTTCTGCATGTCATGGACCAGCAGGATGGCTCGGCGCGGATCAGGGCGCCAGGCCACCCGGTTCTCAGGAAGATCGCCTTCTCCCGGCAGCGGGTAGGAGGCGATCTGGGGAAGGGCCACGGGCACTGTCTCCTTTCCTACGACGGTGGGCCAGACGGTGGGTCAGCGGTCCTGGTCCAGGCCGACGGCGCGGAGCATGGTCTGGAACTTGGCGGTGGTCTCGGCGAGCTCGGTCTCCGGCACCGAACCGGCGACGATTCCCGCACCGGCGAACAGCCTCAGGGTCTGGTCGGCGACCTCGGCACAGCGGATGGTCACGACCCATTCGCCGTCGCCCGTCGCGTCACCCCACCCGACCAGGCCGGCGTACAGGCCGCGGTCGAACGGCTCGATCTCCTCGATGGCCTGGCGCGCGGCGCTCGCGGGGGTGCCGCAGACGGCGGGGGTGGGGTGCAGCATCATGGCCAGCTCCAGCGACGTGACCGCCGGGTCGTCGAGCACGCCGGTGATCCGGGTCGACAGATGCCACATGGAGGCGGTGGACAGCGGTGAGGGCCCGGCAGGTACCGAGAGTTCCCGGCAGTACGGGCGCAGGGCCTCCACGATGCTCTCGATCACCAGGGCGTGCTCGCGGAGATCCTTGTCGGAGGTGAGCAGGGCGCGGGCCCGTTCACGGTCGATGACAGGGTCCGGGTGACGGGGTACGGACCCGGCCAGCGGGTTCGTGGTGATCTGGCGGCCGGAACGGGAGACGAGCAGCTCGGGGCTGGCCCCCAGCAGCGTGCGGGTGGTGGCGGTGCTCGACGGCAGGTCGACCGCGTAACCGTAGGCCTGCGGGTCACGCCGGACGAGGTTGCGCAGCACACGCCCGACGTCGACGGGGGCGCCCAGGGTGACGTCCAGGGCGCGGGCCAGCACGATCTTCTTGAGCTCTCCGGCGGTCAGCTTGGCCAGCGCCTTCTCCACACCGCGCATGTAGTCGCCGGGGTCGGGAACCGGGCCGAATCCGGTGAACGTGCCCGTGACCTGCTCGGGGCCGGCGGGTGGACCGGCCGGTGGGCTCGTCCAGCAGACGGCGGCGGGCACCAGCAGGCGGGTGGGCCGGTCGTCGCGGAAGGGGATCGCGCCCACCACCACGGGGTTGGGGTGGCCTGACCTCTGGGCGTCCCGCAGGGCGGAGGCGACGCGATCTCGCAGGCTCGTCGCCCTCGAATCCGGGACCTCCTGGCACACCCCCCTGGCGAGCAGGGTCCGGGTCGGTGAGGTGAAGAAGAAGGTGCCGGGTTCGTAGTCCTCCAGAAGGTCCGGCATTCGGGGCATGGTGAGGGCGTCGTTCGGCGACATGGTGGAAAGCTCTCCTGTCGGGAGGGGTCCGGGAATGGGAGGGGATCGCGCTGGAAGGAGACCGCGTTGGGAGGGAATCGCGCTGGAAGAGGGCCGGGCTGAGAGGGGATCGCGACGGAAGGGGACCGCGCTGGAAGGAGGCCGGGCTGAGAGGGGATCGCGACGGAAGGGGACCGCGCTGGAAGGAGGCCGGGCTGAGAGGGGATCGCGACGGAAGGGGACCGCGCCGCTACCGGAGCGTGGCGCCCCCGTCGACGTACAGGTCCTGCATGGTTATGTGCCTGGCGTGGTCGGAGGCCAGGAAGAGGACGGCGTTCGCGATGTCCTCGGGGTCGGCCAGCCGGCCGAGGGGGATGCCCACCCGGAAGGTGGCCGACGATCCGTCGATGGCCGTCCGCGCGTCGTGGTCTCCGGTCCACAGGGCGCGCTGCATGGGAGTGTCGGTGGAACCGGGCGACACCACGTTGCAACGGATGCCGTACGGCGCCAGCTCCAGGCCGAGGCACTTGGTGAACTGCGCGGCCGCCGCCTTGGAGGCCGCGTAGGCCGACATGTTCATCCGCGGCACGCCCGCGGCGTTGGAACCGACGGTGACGATCGCCCCGGACCTGCGAGGGATCATCCGGCGGGCGACCGCGCGGGACAGGTGGAAGACCCCGCCGGTGTTGACGGCGAAGGTCCGGGCCCAGTCGTCGTCGCTGATGGCGACTGCCGACCCCGAGCAGAGCACTCCGGCCACGTTGACGAGCAGCTCGATCGGGCCGAGATCGGCCTCGACCCTCGCGACGACGTCGTCGACGGCGGCGCTGTCGGCGACCTGGCAGGGGTAGGCGACAGCGGTGCCGAGCCCGGCGGCGACCTGCTCGACCCGCTCGACGTTCACGTCGAGCGCGGCGACACGTGTGCCCGCCACCGTCAGGGCTCGCGCCACCGCCTCGCCGATGCCCTGTGCCGCACCGGTGACCACGGCCACCCCGCCTTCCGCCAGCATGTCCCCACCTCCGTCAGTCTCTCGCCGGTAGGCAGGCTAGTGCCATTACTTTAAGTTGCGCAGCAAAAACTTATAGTTACTTTTCACAGATCAGGAGGACATCACGGAGGTTGGTACGAACACTCCTGCCCGCTGGACGCGGCGATCAGTAGGAGCACGGCGGGCCGGCCGGCCGACAAGGTGGCCTGTGGCGCGGTCGGCAGGCTCGCGCAGAAGTCGCCGCGCATCGTGCATCCGCGGCCGGCCTCCGGGCGCGGATGCACGATGCGCGCCCGGAGGCCGGCCGCAGCCGTGCCGGGTCATCGCCGCCCCGGCGATCCTTCCGACCCGGCTCGTGATCAAGGAGTCCGGCTAGCCCCCGCCCTTGAGAGCACGGGCCAGGCCGGCCAGCCCGAGAATGAGACCCGCACGCTCGTCGGCGGTGAGGCTCGCGAACAGCTCGGCGTGCTTGGTGCGCAGGTCGGCGCCGACCTGCTCGACGACGGCCCATCCGTCAGGGGTGAGGCGGAGGCGGTAGAAGCGACGGTTGGCCGGGTCGCGCTCCCGCGACAACCACCCCCGCCGCTCCATGCCTGCGGCCAGACGGCTCACGGTGCTCTTCTCCAGGCTCAGGCGAGTGGCCAGCTCCCCCTGGGAGAGCGTCCCGCCCTCGGCGAGCTCGCCGAGGGCGAACACCTCCGACAGGGAGACACGCAGGCCGCCGTAGTCATGCGGTTCGAGCAGGCCCCCCGCCCTGACCAGCAGCTTCAGCAGGTGGCGCAGCTCGTCGTCGGGGAACGCCCCTTCATGAGTTGTACTGTACAACTATCTGTCCTATGCTCGACGGCACACAGTTGTGCTTTGCAACTATAGGAGAGTGCCATGCGTGCCATCCATCGTGCCCGTGCGAGCCTGTTCGGCCTCTTCCACCACGACGGCCTCTACGACCGGTTCATCAGCCGGGGATTCCGTTCCCTCTACGCCAAGGTCACGACCGACGTCGTGTCGGCGACGCCCGCCGGGGGAACCAGGGTGCTCGACGTGGGCACCGGCCCTGGGCGGGTCCCCCTCGCGATCGCCCGGGCCCTGCCGGGGCTGCGGGTCGAGGGCCTCGATCTGTCCGCTGAGATGATCGACCGCGCCCGGCGGAACGCGGCGGAGGCCGGCCTAACCGGCCGGGTCGACTTCACCGTGGGCGATGTCGCCGACCTCCCCTACCCCGACGGTGACTTCGACCTGATCGTCTCCAGCATGAGCCAGCACCACTGGCCGGACGTCGCCACGGGGCTGCGCGAGCTGCGCCGGGTTCTCCGCCCCGGCGGCCGTATCTGGATCTACGACTTCCGGTTCGCGCTGCGCCGGGCCGAGACCGCCGCCCGTGCCGCGTTCCCCGGACATCACGTCCACGTGGAGACCGTCCGCACCAGTCGCCTGCCGATCGGATTCGTCGGCCGGGTCGTGGTCGAAACCTCCTGACACCTCTCCGTATCCACCTCGGCCCCTAGCGGTCCCCGGCCGATCTACGGGGGTGTCCGCAGGTTGAGACCGGACCGGTCAGGGCAGGAAACGGTAGCCCATGCCGGGTTCGGTGAGCAGATGGACCGGGTGTGCGGGGTCGCGCTCCAGTTTCTTGCGTATCTGGGCCATGTACTGGCGCAGGTAGTTGGTCTCCTTGTGGTACGAGGCGCCCCAGACGTCGTTCAGCAGGCGGCGCTGGGTGATGAGCTTGCCGGGGTTGCGGACCAGTATCTCCAGCAGGCGCCACTCGGTGGGGGTCAGCCGCACGCCACCCGAGACGGTCTTGCCCGCCAGGTCCACCTCGTGCTCGCCGATCACCAACCGGGCCTGCTCCTCCTCGGGGACCGAGGTGCGTCGCGACACCGCGCGGATCCGGGCGAGCAACTCGTCGACGCCGAACGGCTTGATGATGTAGTCGTCCGCGCCCGCGTCCAGGGCCTCCACCTTGTCGTGGCCCTCGACCCGGCCGGACAGCACGATGATCGGGATGGTGCTCCAGCCGCGCAACCCGTGGATGACGTCCACCCCGTCCATGTCGGGTAGGCCGAGATCGAGCACGACCAGGTCGGGGTGCCAATCCGCGGCCTGGCGCAGGGCGGCGGCGCCGTCGGAGGCCACGGCCACCTCGTACCGGCGGGCGACCAGGTTGATCCGCAGCGCCCGCAGGAGCTGGGGCTCGTCGTCGACGACGAGGATGCGCGTCACGGGCCCTCCAGGGGCGCGGTCGCGGTTCGCGTCCACGGGAAGATGGGCAGCCGTCCTCGTACCATGCAGCTCGTCCTGTTCCGATCGCCGGATCCCTGCCGGATGCCGGGCCGGGGCCGGCGCCCTGACGGCCGGCCCCTTTCCATGGCCAGGCTACGGTGAGCGATGTCCGACCGGTCACGCGCCCGGCCAATGGACGCGGGACCGTGGGTCCCGGCGGGGGCTCAGAGCCAGTTGCGCTTCCGGAACGCCCGGTAGAGCAGGAGGGTGCCCACGACGATCAAAGCCGTGGACGTCCAGAACCCGAGTGACTGCCCGAAGCTCGGGTAGGGCACGTTCTGCCCGTAGAAACCGGTGATCATCGTGGGCACCGCGATGATCGCCGCCCAGCTCGTGATCTTCTTCATGATGTCGTTGAGCCGGAACCCCTGCTGGTTCACGTGGGCCTCGCGGACGTTGCCCACCAGGTCCCGCAGGGACTCGCTCCACTCCGCGGTACGCAACGTGTGGTCGTAGACGTCCTGGTAGTACGGGGTCAGACCGCGGTCCATGACGTCCTCCCCCCTGCGCAGCAGACTGCCCACGATCTCGCGCATCGGCACCGCCAGCCGCCGGAAGCGCACCAGCTTCTTGTGTGTCTCGAAGGTCCGGCGCTGGATGTGCTGCATGTCCCGGGAGTTGTCCCCGAAGAGATCGTCCTCCAGTTCCTCGATCCGGTCGTCCACCACCTGGAGGACGTCGAAGTAACCGTCCACGACGTGGTCAAGCAGGCCGTAGAGCAGGTAGGGCGCCCCGAACTTGGCCATGTCGGCGTTGACGTCCCAGCGCCTGATCACCTCGTCGATGTCGAACTCGGGGCTCTCCCTCACGGTGACCAGCGCGTTCTTGGTCACGAAGATCGAAACCTCGACGAAGTGGATCCCCTCCTCCGTGAGCTTCGCCGCGTAGGCGGTGATGAACAGGTGACTGTCGTAGGTGTCGAGCTTGGGGCGCTGCCCGCTGTGGACCGCGTCCTCGACGGCCAGGGGATGCAGACCCAGCTCCTCGCTGATCTTCGCCAGGTCCGCCTGGGTGGGGGAGCAGAGGTCGAACCAGACGACGGCCGAGCTGTCTCCCACGTGTTCGGAGACGTCGTCGATGGGGAAACCCTCGGCTTCCAGAACCCCGTTGCGATACAGGCGGGTGCGCTCCATGTGCGCCCACCCTAGACCCGCGACAGCGAGTCCGGAATCCCCGGTGGATCACATTCGCGGACCTCGTGTCAGCCTCCCCGGCGACGACCTCGTTCGCGGCCTCTTCCGGCGGCCTGTCCGTCATATTCCCCGGCGAACGCGGGGTTCCGGATGAATAATCCCGGCCGCCCGGGGCAGCGGCGCCTACCACAACAGCCGAAGCCTGAGGTGAGCTCACATGATAGTGCTGGGACTTCTCTTGGTCGTACTCGCGAGTGCGACCGTGATCGCGGTCTCCTGGGACGAGACCGCGGCATCGACCACCACCGCGACCTTCACGGTGTTCGACCGCGTGATCCAGCTCACCCAGCTGGAGCTCTTCTTCGCGGGTGTGGCCACGGGGGCGGTTCTCCTGCTCGGCCTGGGAATCATGTTCGCCGGGATGCGGCGCTCGTCCTCGCACCGTCGCAGGCTCCGTGCCTCGCGTGCGGAGGCTCGTGACCGTGTCACCCGCCTGGAGGAGGAGAAGCGGGAGCTGGAGCGAAAGCTCGAAGCGACCCCCGCCGCCTCCAGGACTCTCGCCGCCGCCACGGCTCCCGCGGCTCCCGCGGCCGACCGTGACCGTGACCGCGACGGCGTCGACGACCGCGCCGAGGACACCGCGCCCCACCCCCGGGTCGAGGTGCCCCACCAGTCCTCCACCGACCAGCTCGTGGCCGGTCGCCACGGGCGCTCGGACCGCCACTAGTCACATCTCCCCTCAGCCGGGACGGCCCACTGGCCGCTCCGGCTGAGGTGCATCCGGGCCGTCACCGTTCGCCATGGTCGTGTCCGGCGGAGTCTCAGGGGATTTCCGGCGGCGGTGCAGGACCGTCATGAGGCCACCGGCCACGAGCCCCCAGAAGGCTGCGCCGACGCCCAGGAGTGTCAGCCCCGAGGCGGTGACCACGAAGGTGACGGCAGCGGCCTGCCTGCCCTCGGGGTCGGCGACGGCGGAGGCGATGGCCGAGACGAACGCGCCGAGCAGGGCGAGACCTGCGACGGCCTCGATGAGCGACGACGGAGAGAGCAGGACGAGCGCCGCGGCCGGCCCCGAGGCGATCCCTAGGACGATCATCGAGGCGCCCGCGCTGACCGAGGCGATCCACCGGCGGGCCGGGTCGGGGTCGGCGTCGGGCCCGGCGGCCAGGGCGGCGCTGATCGCCGCCAGGTTCACCGCGTGGCCGCCCAGCGGAGCCCCCAGCGTGCTCGCCAGACCGGTGGAGACGAGGATCCCCCGCAGCGGGGGATGGTAGCCGTACCCGGCGAGGACCGCCATGCCCGGCACGTTCTGCGAGGCCATGGTGACCAGGAACAGCGGGAGCGCGATGCCGACCAGCGCCTGGGCGCTCCAGGACGGGGTAGTCACCTCCACCACCGGCCGCACGTCCACCGCTCCCGGCCCCGGCCCGGTCAGGGCGATCGCCGCGACGGCGACGAGGAGGGCCACCGGGATCGCCCACCCTCGGGCGAACCTGCTCAGCAGCGCCCAGGCGAGAACGGCGGGACCGGCCATCAGCGGTACCTCGGCGAGCGCCCTGACCGGCGCGACGCACAGGTCGAGCAGGACCCCGGCGAGCATGGCACCGGCGATCGGGGTGGGGATGGACGCGATCCATCGGCCCAGGGTGGGGAAGAGCCCGGCCGCGGTGAGGAGGAGCCCTGAGACCGCGAACGCGCCGACCGCGACGGGAAAACCGCCCTCCACGGGGCCGGTCGCGACCAGTAGCGCCACCCCGGGCGTGGACCAGGCGATGACGATCGGGACGCGCTGCCGCACTCCCAGCCAGATGGCCACCATGCCGCTGACCACGCAGAGCGCGAGCAGCCCTGACGCCGCCTGTCGCTGGTCGGCGCCCACGGCCCCGAGCCCGGCCAGGACCACGGCGAAGGAGCCGGCGAAACCGACCACCGCGGTGACCATCCCGGCCAGCACGGGTTGAAGCAGGCGTGTCATCTGTTGGTCCTCACACGAGGGGGTGCCGAAGGAGTGCCGAGGGGGTGCCGAGGGGGTGCCGACCGTTCCGTAAACGGAACGGGTCCGGTGCTGCACGATAGCCTCATGGACTCCGAAGCACAACGCCCTCGCCCCGCCGTGGACGGCGGCATGGCCGACATCGGGCGGCGGATCCGCCGGCTGCGTGAAGAGCGCGGTATCTCCCTGTCCGCCCTCGCCCGCGGCGCCGGTGTCGGCAAGGCCACGCTCTCCGGCCTGGAGAACGGCACCCGCAACCCCACGCTGGAAACCCTCCAGCGCATCACCGCCGAGCTCGGCGTCCCCCTGGCCATGGCCTTCGGCACACCGGCGCCGGATGGTTCGGACACCACCCCCGGCGGGAGCCGGCCCCCCGTCATCCACGGAACCGCCGTGGAGGGAACGCTGCTCCAGGTCTTCGAGGACGAGGAGGTCACCTACGAGCTCTACCGGCTGGTGATCCGCCCGGGGGCGCCACAGGTCTCGCCCGCCCACCACGGGGGCGTCACCGAACATGTGACCGTCTTCGCCGGCACGCTCAGCGCGGGACCGGCCGACGCTCCCCTGCGGGCCGGTCCCGGCGAGCACATCTCCTGGCGGTCGGACGTTCCGCACACGTACGCCGCCCTCGGCGACCAGGACGTCCACGTCGGCCTGCTCATCCGCTACCCGCGCCGCTGATACCGGCGGCCCGGCGAGCGGGTAAGGGACCCCGCGCCCGGCTGTCTCCCGTCAGACGATCCGGGTGAAGGGCTCGGCGAAGTGGGCGGTGCCGATCATTCCCCGTTCCGCCCTGACCCGATCGAGCAGCTCCACTCGCGTGGCCGCGGCCAGCTCGGGGTCGTCGTCGTAGAGGTAGGTCACCCGCGGGTTCTCCAGCTGCACCGGATGCAGCACCACGTCGCCGGTCAGCACCAGATCGCCGACCTGGACGACCTGATGGCCGGGGGTGTGCCCCGGCGCGAGCAGCACCCGGATGCCGGGCAGCACCTCCGCACCGCCGTCCACGCGCTGCACCCGCTCGCCCAGCGGCCGGACGACGTGATCCAGGACCGCCTCGGCCACCGCGTCGATCTCCGCGCGTTGCAGGACGTACCGGGCGTTGGGGAAGACCGGTGCCCCCGCGATCACCGCCCCGCTCGCGTGGTCGCTGTGCAGGTGCGTAATGACCACCGCGTCCACCTCCTCGGGGGCCGTTCCCACCCGGGCCAGCTCCGCGCCCAGTGCGCCGGGCACCGGCGCCCAGCTCGACGCGGGCGAGTCGCCGGGGCCGATGCCCGTGTCCACGAGCACCGTACGGCCCGCCGCGTCGCGCAGCAGGTAGCAGTGGAAGTGCAGGATCCACTCGTCCGTCTCACCGTGGCGGCCACCGGGGAACATCTCCCGTATCGGGCGCCGGATCGAGTCGCCCATCGGCCCCACCCCGTCGCACAGCGGGAACACCTCGACCCCTGCGACCGTTATCGGCTGGTGAAGCATCCGCTCTCCTGTTCGATCGGGTGGTGCCTGCCCCCTCATGGGGACGTTGCTCGCATCGTAGGGACATTTCATGACAATTCGACTGCGGCGGAACGCGAGATGATGGAGCGATGCTGGACGATGTCGTCGAACACCTCGCCTGCCCGGTCTGCGGAGGTGCCCTGGCCCTTCACGACCGGGTCCTCGGGTGCGCCCTGGGGCACGGCTTCGACGTGGCCAGGCAGGGATACGTCAGCCTGCTGACCGGGTCGCGGGTGCCGGGGACGGCCGACAGCGCGGCCATGGTGGCGGCCAGGGACGTCTTCCTCGGCGCCGGGCACTACGCCCCCCTCGCCGAAGCGATCGCCGGCGCCTGCCCTCCCTGCGCGAAGGCGGTGGCGGACGCAGGGGCCGGGACGGGCCACTACCTGGCGCGGGTGCTCGACGAGCTGCCGGGGGCCGTCGGAGTGGCGCTGGACGTCTCCAAGCACGCGATCAGACGGGCCGCACGGGCGCACCCCCGGCTGGGGGCGGTGGTGGCCGACGTCTGGAGGCCGCTGCCGCTGAGAGGTGACACGATAGATGTGCTTCTGAATGTGTTTGCCCCAAGAAATGGGGCAGAGTTTGCCCGAGTTCTCAGGAGTGACGGTGAGCTTGTCGTGGTCACACCCACCTCGCGGCACCTCGTGCCACTGGTGGAGCGGCTAGGACTCCTGTCGGTGGACGAGTCGAAGGAGCGACGGATGGCGGAGAGCCTGAGCGAACACTTCGTCGAGACCGGCCGGAGCACCCATGAGTTCGAGATGACTCTGGGGCACGATGCGGTCAGGGCGGTCGTGGGAATGGGGCCCAGCGCCTGGCACACGGATAAGGAAGTTATGTGGAGAAAAATCCAGGAACTTCCTGAAATGAGCCTTGTAGAGGCCTCTTTCCGTATGTCTATCTTTAAGCGCCGCCTCTGAGCAAGCTGTGTGCTTGACAGCTACCTTCGGGACACCTGTTACTGATGTGACTTTTAGTCCGAAATTCCCGGACATTACTCAAGCAATTACCCGTTGAAGACGACATACTGGACCGCAATCCGGCGAGCCCGCGACTGAACGCGTGAAGCTGACGCCTTGACGGAGGGAAGCGCTCTATGAAGGCGGAGGAACGCTGGCAGTCCAGGTTCCGCGCGCCGCGCGCGACGCTGCCCGTGTGGGCGGTCCAGGCTCCCAGCCGGTCCGTCTACCGCAGCAACGCCTCGGGGGCGTGGGAGGTCTACGCCTGGGACCGCGCGGGCGGCTCAGCCCGCCAGGTGACCTCACGCCCCAAGGGCACCCGGTACGGGGCGCTCGACCCCACCGGACAGTGGATCTGGTGGTTCGACGACACCGACGGCGACGAGTGGGGCCGGTGGATGCGCCAGCCCTTCTACGGCGGCCCCGACGAGCCGATCGACCTCGCCCCCGGTTTCCCCTCCGGAATCGGGCTATCGGCGACGGGTGAGGCGGTCGTCGGCATGGCCAGGCCCGGCCGTGGCTTCACCGTCCATCTCGTCAGACCGGGTGAGCCCGCTCGGACGATCTACGAGCACGCCGAGGCCGCCGCCGTCTCCGCCGTCTCCCTGGACGGCTCGCTGATCGCGATCAGCCACAGCGAGCACGGTGACGCCCGGCACCCCGCGCTGCGCGTGCTCCGGCGCGGCGGCCAGGTCGTCGGCGACCTGTACGACGGTCCCGGCAAGGGGGTCTCCGGCCTGCGCTTCGCACCGCTGTCCGGAGACCGCAGGCTGCTCACCCTGCACGAGCGCAGGGGCCGCCGCGAACCCCTCGTCTGGGATCCGGAAACCGGCGACCAGCGGGAGATCTGGCTGCGTGACGCGGGAGAGATCACCGCCGACTGGTACGGCGACGGCCGTTCGCTGCTCGTCGTGCGGGGCAACCGCGGCCGCACCCACCTGAGCCGCTACGACCTTCCCGGCGGCGGGTTCTTCCCGATCGAGACCCAGCACGGCGTGATCGACGCCGCCGCGCCCCGCCCCGACGGCTCCGTCGAGTACTCCTGGTCCAGTGGTGCCCACCCGCCTCTGATCCGGTCAACCAGCGGTCACGTGGTGATGAACCACGGCGGCCCCACCTCACCGCCGTCGGTCCCGGTCGAGGACGTGGACGTGGAGGGTCCCGGCGGCCGCATCCACGCCCTGGTCTCGCGCCCCGAGCGCGGCTCCGGCCCCTTCCCCACGGTCTTCCTCCTGCACGGTGGGCCCACCTCGCAGGACGACGACTCCTTCGTGCCACAGGTGGCCGCCTGGGTGGACCTCGGCTTCGCGGTCGTACGGGTCAACTACCGGGGCTCCACCGGGTACGGCTCGAAGTGGCGAAACGCCCTCAGCGGCGACGTCGGGCACATCGAACTGGCCGACGTGGCCGCCGTCAGGGACGCCATGGTCGACCGCGGCGTCTGCGACCCCGACAGGCTGGTGCTGTCCGGTGCCTCCTGGGGCGGCTACCTCACGCTGCTCGGCCTGGGCACCCAGCCCAAGATGTGGGCGGCGGGCATCGCCACGGTGCCGATCGCCGACCACGCGGCCACCTACGCGGAGGAGCCGGAGGCACTGCGCTCCTACCACCGCGCGCTGCTCGGCGGCTCACCCGAGGAGCAGCCGGAGCGATACACGGGCAGCTCGCCGATCACCTACGTCGACCAGGTCGAGGCGCCGCTGCTGATCCTCGCCGGAGAGAACGACCCGCGCTGCCCGATCGGGCAGATCGAGGCGTACGTGGCCAGGCTCGCCGGGCGCGACCATGAGCACGAGGTCTACCGCTACGACGCGGGCCACGGCTCACTGGTCGTCTCCGAGCGCATCGCGCAGATGTCGGCGCAGCTGGACTTCGCCCGCAGACACGTGAAGACCGACATCTAACGCCTGCCCGGCGGACCTCGCCGTGGCGAGGACCGGTCGGACGGTGCCTCGCGAGCGGAGGGAACCACGGCGTGCCGCGGTGACCGATCGCGGTGGGCAAGAGATCCACAGGACGGTGCGGTCAGGCCCTGTCAGCGTGCTCGCAGGACCACGACCCCTGTCAGCGTGCTCGCAGGACCACGATCGCCATGTCGTCGGCACTCGGCTCGGGGGCGAAGTCCTGGACGGCGCGGCGGATCCGCTCCGCAACCGCCCGCGCCGACAGGCCCGCGCACTCGGCGAGCAGCTTGGCCAGGCCCGCTTCGTCGTCGAGCAGCCGCCCGTCCCTGCGGCGCTCGGTGACCCCGTCGGTCACCGCGAGGAGCACGTCACCGGGGTCGAGGTGGACGACCTCCGCCTTGAAGGTCGCCTCGGGGAAGACGCCGAGCAGCGGCTGGGAGGTCACCACCGTCTCCACGGCGCCGCTGGGCCGCAACCGCAGCGCCTCCGGGTGGCCTGCGGAGACCATCGACACGTTCAGGCCGCTCGGCACGGGCGTGATCTCCCCGTGCAGCAGCGTCAGGAAACGGGCGCGGTCGCCCTCCTCAAGGATGGCCTGGTTGAGGCGGTCGAGGACGGCGGCCACACCGTACCCCTCCCGGGCGAGCAGGCGCAGGGTGTGGCGGGCCAGGCCGGTGACCGCGGCGGCCTCGGGACCGGTCCCGCAGACGTCGCCCACCGCGAACCGCCAGGACTTGTCACCGGCCGCGAACAGGTCGTAGAAGTCGCCGCCGACCTCGTTGGTCTCCCCCGCGGGCTCGTAGACCACCGCGTAGTCGAGGCCGGGGATCTCACCCGGCTCGTCGGGAGGGAGCAGGCTGCGCTGGAGCGCCCGGTTGGCCGCCGCCTGGGTGGCGTACAGCAGGGCGTTGTCCAGGGCGAGGGCGGCACGCCGGCCGATGTCCTCGGCGTACTGGAGCACGTCCTCGGTGAACCGGTCGGGCCGTCCAAGGCACATCGCCCCCAGCGTGCGCCCGCGCGCGAGAAGCGGGATGATCAGCACCTGCGAGTCGGCGAGCTGCATGGAACCCCCGGTCTGCGGGATCTGGACGGCGGCGAGCTCCTCCCGGAGTTCGTCGATGCGCCGCTCATCGGTGTGCCAAAGGTAGGCTGGACGCTGCGGGCCGCCGCCGTTGCTCCATGTGTAGACGGCGCACCAGGTGGCCAGCCTCGGCACCACGATCTGCGAGATGATCGCGGGCACCATGTCAGGATCGAGGGTGCCCGCCAGCAGGTCGCTGGCGTCGGCGAGAAAACCCATCCAGATAGGCCCGCGGCTGGGCTCCTCGGCGGTCCACTCCGAGGACGGCCGCCCGGAGGAGCCGGGCAGCCGGAGCCTGGCCCAGTGCGTGCACTGCTGACCGGCGAAGGTGACACCCCACTCCTCCACCGGTACGGACGGAGCCACGGGGCTCGGTTCGGGGGCCCGCCGCCGGCGCACCTCGATCTGCAGCCCGTCCCCCAGATGGCTCCAGACGACCTCGAAAGAGACGTCGGTCACCTGCGACGACAGCTCGGCAGCCAGCCGCTCGGCGGCCGCCAGCACGGGCGCGGCGGCCCAGGCGGTCATCACCTCTATGGTGAACCGCCTGACGGCGGGGACGGCCGTGTGTCCCGGGGCGAAGGTCGCTGCCAGGACGGCGCGAGGAGCACTGGTCACTGTTCCGTGACTACCACACTTCCCGTTGACATGGGGTGAATCGAAGGTGGGACTACACAATGCGCACCGTGACAGACTGGGGTGACTCGCGGCTGCGCCCCCGGGAGTCAAGGAGGTCATATGACCACGGTCAACACCGTGCCCGACGTCGAGGAGCGACGTTACAGCGAATCGGACCTACGACCGATCCTGCAGACGCTGATCACCTGGCGCGACGGCGATTTCCGCCGCCGGGTGCCACACGCCCCGCCGGGAATCCTCAGCGAGATCCGGCTGCTGCTCAACGAAGTGGCCGACCGCCGTGAGCATCTGGCCAACGAGCTGCACAGGGTCCGCCGCGAGGTGGTGAAGGAGGGCCGCTTCGCCGAGCGCCTCAGCCCCGGTCCCGGCGTGGGCTCGTGGGCGGAGAGCGTCGATTCGGTCAACTCGCTGATCGAAGCGCTCGTCGGCCCGGTCAGCGGGGCGGCGGACGTGATCGACGCGGTGGCCAAGGGTGACCTGTCCCGCCGGATCGACCTCGACCGCGCTGCCAGAGGTGAGGTGCGCCGCCTCGGCAAGGCGATCAACGGCATGGTCGACCAGCTGTCGATGTTCACCTCCGAGGTGACCCGGGTCGCCCGCGAGGTCGGCACCGAGGGCCAGCTCGGCGGCCAGGCACAGGTGCGCGGCATGGCGGGAAGCTGGCGCGACCTCACCGAGGCCGTCAACACCATGTCCAGCCGCGTCTCGGCGCAGGTCCGCGACATCGCGGCGGTGACCACCGGGGTCGCGCGGGGCGACCTGAGCCGCAAGGTCACCGTCGACGCGGTCGGCGAGATGTTCGAGCTGAAGAACACCGTCAACACGATGGTCGACCAGCTGCTGGCGTTCGCCGAGGAGGTCACCCGGGTCGCCCGCGAGGTCGGCACCGAGGGCCAGCTCGGCGGCCAGGCCCAGGTGCGCGGCGTCTCCGGCGTCTGGAAGGACCTCACCGACAACGTCAACGTGATGGCGGGCAACCTGACCACCCAGGTCCGCGCGATCGCCGCGGTGTCCACCGCGGTGGCCCAGGGCGACCTGTCCAAGAAGATCACCGCTGACGCCCAGGGCGAGATCCTCCAGCTCAAGGACACGCTCAACACCATGGTCGACCAGCTGTCGATGTTCGCCGACGAGGTCACCCGGGTCGCCCGCGAGGTCGGCACCGAGGGCCAGCTCGGCGGCCAGGCCCGGGTCCGCGGCGTCTCCGGCGTCTGGAAGGACCTCACCGACAACGTCAACTCCATGGCCAACAACCTGACCTACCAGGTCCGCAACATCGCCGAGGTCACCACCGCCGTCGCCAACGGCGACCTGACCCGCAAGATCGACGTGAACGCCCAGGGCGAGATCCTCGCCCTGAAGACCACGATCAACACCATGGTCGACCAGCTGTCCTCCTTCGCCTCCGAGGTGAGCCGGGTCGCCCGCGAGGTCGGCTCGGAGGGCCAGCTCGGCGGCCAGGCCCAGGTGCCCGGCGTCTCCGGCACCTGGAAGGACCTCACCGACAACGTCAACGTGATGGCCAACAACCTGACCACCCAGGTGCGTCAGATCGCCGCGGTGTCCACCGCGGTGGCCCAGGGCAACCTGTCCAAGAAGATCACCGCTGACGCCCAGGGCGAGATCCTCCAGCTCAAGGACACGCTCAACACCATGGTCGACCAGCTGTCGATGTTCGCCGACGAGGTCACCCGGGTCGCCCGCGAGGTCGGCACCGAGGGCCAGCTCGGCGGCCAGGCCCGGGTCCGCGGCGTCTCCGGCGTCTGGAAGGACCTCACCGACAACGTCAACTCCATGGCCAACAACCTGACCTACCAGGTCCGCAACATCGCCGAGGTCACCACCGCCGTCGCGTCCGGCAACCTGACCCGCAAGATCGACGTGAACGCCCAGGGCGAGATCCTCGCCCTGAAGACCACGATGAACACCATGGTCGACCAGCTGTCCTCCTTCGCCTCCGAGGTCACCCGGGTCGCCCGCGAGGTCGGCTCGGAGGGCCAGCTCGGCGGCCAGGCCCGCGTCGAGGGCGCCGAGGGCATCTGGAAGCGCCTCACCGAGAACGTCAACGAGCTCGCCGCGCGCCTCACCACCCAGGTGCGCGCCATCGCCGAGGTCACCACCGCCGTCGCCACCGGCGACCTGACCCGCTCCATCACCGTCGACGCCGAGGGTGAGATCGGCGAGCTGAAGGACAACATCAACATGATGGTGGCGGTGCTGCGCGACACCACCACCGCCAACCAGGAGCAGGACTGGCTGAAGTCCAACCTGGCGAGGATCTCCCGCCTCATGCAGGGCCATCGCGACCTGATGGAGGTCGCCAAGCTCATCATGAGCGAGCTGACCCCGCTGGTGTCGGCTCACTACGGCGCCTTCTACCTCGCCGAACCCACCGGCGACCACGACCTGCACCTCATCGCCGGATACGGCATACGTCCCGGCAAGGGTCCTCGGCAGCGGTTCGCCACCGGCGAGGGCATCGTGGGCCAGGCCGCGCTGGAGGGCAGGGGGATCATCCTCGGCAACGTGCCCGCCCGCTACCTGACCGTCGGCACCGGCCTCAGCACCTCCACACCCGCGCAGATCGTCGTGCTGCCGGTCCTGTTCGAGACCCAGGTGCTCGGCGTACTGGAACTGGCCTCGTTCAGCGAGTTCAGCGAGATCCACCACGACTTCCTGAACCAGCTCGTCGAGACCATCGGTGTCACGATGAACACGATCATCGCCAACTCCCGTACCGAGGACCTGCTGACCGAGTCGCAGCGCCTGACCACCGAGCTACGAGAGCGTTCCGACGAGCTCCAACGCCAGCAGGAGGAGCTGCGCCGCTCCAACGCCGAACTGGAGGACAAGGCGGCGCTGCTGGCCAAGCAGAACCGGGCCATCGAGATCCAGAACTTCCAGATCGAGCAGGCCCGGCGCACCCTGGAGGAGCGTGCCGAGCAGCTCGCGGTCTCCTCGCGCTACAAGTCCGAGTTCCTCGCCAACATGTCCCACGAGCTGCGCACCCCGCTGAACAGCCTCCTCGTGCTGGCCAAGCTGCTCACCGAGAACGCCGACGGCAACCTCACCGCCCAGCAGGTGGAGTTCGCCAGGACGATCCACGGCGCCGGCTCGGCCCTGCTCCAGCTGATCAACGACATCCTCGACCTGTCGAAGGTCGAGGCGGGGCGGATGGACATCCATCCCCAGCAGATCTCCCTGCCCAAGCTCGTCGACTACTTCGAGGCCACCTTCGCCCCGCTGGCCCAGGACAAGGGCCTGTCGTTCACCGTCGAGGTCGACCCGTCGATACCGCAGGAGCTCCGCACCGACGAGCAACGTCTCCAGCAGGTGCTGCGCAACCTGCTCTCCAACGCGATCAAGTTCACCCCCAAGGGTGAGGTACGGCTGCACGTGATCCACGCCGGTCGCTCCGTCGCCTTCGTGGACGACACTCTGCGCGGCGCCGACGGCATCCTGGCCTTCGAGGTGGTCGACACCGGCATCGGTATCGCCTCCGACAAGCTGGAGGTCATCTTCGAGGCGTTCCGCCAGGCCGACGGCACCACCAGCCGGAAGTACGGCGGGACGGGTCTGGGCCTGTCCATCTGCCGCGAGATCGCCCGCCTGCTCGGCGGTGAGATCCACGTGGTCAGCAAGGTCGGCGAGGGCAGCACCTTCACCCTCTACCTACCGCCGTCCTACGGCGGCCCGCTGGCCTCACGCGACGGCGGGGCGAGCGCCCCCAGCGCCTCTCCCCGCAACCGGGCGCTCATCGGCGTGCTCGAAGGCTCCGACGACCTGCCGGAACTGACCCGGGGCGACGACATGCCCCTGCCGCACTTCCCGCAGGTCGAGGGTAAGCCGTGGAAGGGCGACGACCCGCTGACCGGGGCGAAGATCCTGATCGTGGACGACGACATCCGCAACGTGTTCGCCCTGACCAGCGTGCTCGAACGCTACGGCTCCACGGTGATCTACGCGGAGAACGGCCGCGAGGGCATCGAGCAGCTGGAACGCAACGAGGACGTCGCCCTCGTCCTGATGGACATCATGATGCCGGAGATGGACGGCTGGGCCACCACCTCCGCGATCCGCCGGATGCCCCAGTTCGCGGACCTGCCGATCATCGCGCTGACCGCTAAGGTCATGCGAGGCGACCGGGAGAAGAGCATCGCATCCGGCGCCTCCGACTACGTGCCCAAGCCGGTGGACGTCGACCGTCTGCTGGAACGGCTACGCGGCTGGCTGACCAGGGGCAAGCCGGCCGGCGACTCCAACGAAGGCGTGTGACCGATGCCGGACAGAGCCAAGATCCTCCTGGTGGACGACCGGGAGGAGAACCTGATCGCGCTGGAAGCCATCCTCAGCTCGCTCGATCTGATACCGGTCCGGGCGAAGTCGGGGGAGGAGGCGCTGAAGGCCCTGCTCGGCACGGAGTTCGCGCTGATCCTGCTCGACGTCCGCATGCCGGGCATGGACGGGTTCGAGACGGCGGCCCACATCAAGCGCCGCGAGCGCACCCGCAACATCCCGATCATCTTCCTGACCGTGGTCGACAGCGCGCCCGACTACGCCTTCCGCAGCTACGCGGCGGGCGCCGTCGACTACCTCACCAAGCCCTTCGACCCCTGGGTGCTTCGGGCCAAGGTCGCGGTGTTCGTGGAGCTCTACAACATGAACCGCAGGCTGGCGGAGCAGGCCGTCATGCTCCGCGAACGCCTCGGCACGGAGCTGCCGCCCGGTGAGGCGGCCGACCAGGCGACCGTGCTGCCCGAGCTGTCCAAGCGCCTGACCGCGGTCGAGGACGTGCTCTCCCGGGTCGCCGAGCTGGCTCGCAGGAACGGCGATTCCAGCCTCGCGGGCCCGGTGTCGGACCTGGCCAATCGCCTCAACCACCTGCGCGCCGGCTTCGACGCCCTCATCTGACGGGCGTTCCCCGACAGCGCGGCCGGGCGTTTCCGACGCGCGGATTCGATCCGGCCCGCCTCAACGGCGGGCGCGCTCCAGGGCGTCCCAGAAGCCACGGCGCAGGGCATGGCGGACCTCGTCGTGCAGCAGGAAGTCGATCGGCAGGGAGGAGCCCTGGAGCAGACGTGCCTCCAGGTCGGAGGGCATCCGGGGCTTGCGGGCGAGGACCGCCTCCAGCCACAGGGCGGGCGCGTCCTTGGCGACGGACTCGCCGAAGTCGTGGCCTTCCTTGTGCGCGGCCTTCACCGCGTCGGAAAGGGTCGTCGCGGCACCGGTTCCGGCGCTCTGCATGGGCACGGGGGCCGGTTGAGGGCCGGTGTAGGCACCCATCTGCGACGCCTGGTAGCTCGGCATGCCGCCGGTGTTGCCCAGCGAGTACTGCGGGGCCGGCGGCAGCGGGCCGGTCGAACCGTTGGCGGCGTGCGGCGGCGCGGAGGCGTGCGGGAGTGGGGGCGCCTGGAGTGGCGGCGTCTGCAGTGGCGGCGTCTGGAGTGGGGGCGTCTGGAGTGGGGGCGTCTGGAGTGGCGGGGCGATTGGGGTGGCCGGGGTGACCGGCGACTCCTGGGTGTAGCTCGAATAGGCCGACGGCAGCGCGTGCTGGGCGTGGGCCGCGCGGGGTGTCTGGACCGCGGGGACGGGACTGGTGACCGGGGAGCCGTTGCTGCCGCGGGCTGTGACGGAGCGGCCGTTGGTGCCGTGCTGATGGCCGTTGACCGCCTGGGGCGGTGCCTCGTCGCCGATCAGGCTGACGTGGGGCCGCAGCTGGCCGGCCCCGATCTCGATCAGGTCGTCGCACTCCTGGCGCAGCGTGCGGGAGACGGCCCAGCTGCCGTCGGCGCTGATGTGCACCACGGTGACCCGGACGCCGAGATCCTGGGCGTCGCAGACGACCTGCGCCAGGTCCTCGTCGCCGCTGACCACGACCGCGTCGCAGACCGCGCCGTTGCGGGCCAGCGTCATCAGGTCACGGTGGACCTGAGCGTCGACGCCCTCACGGCGGCCGGGGCGGATGCGCGACAGGCGGAGCTTGAGGCCGGGGATGTCGGCCAGCGTGTCGTGCTCGGGAGTGCGCCGGCCCTCCACTGTCGCCTCGTACCAGTAACAGCGGAGCAGCGGCAGGCCGGTGCGCTCTCTCGACAGCTTGTTGAGCAGTTGGAGCAGCCCCGGGTAATCCCAGGAGACCGCCTCGCGGTGGCGGGTTCCGTGCACCGCCATCGCGCCGTCGGCCAGCAGGTAACCGGCGTCCACGAACAGCGCGCAACGATCCACTTGACACCGCCCTTCCTACGTGGCCCGATCCTCTGGCTCAGACAAGCCCGAAAGAGCCCAGACAGACGGCCCTTCCTCAGGGTAATCAAGCGGCTGACCATCCGAGGGTGAATCCCCACGATTCCACCCGCGCTCGACCATACGCCGGACCATTTACGCAGACCGTACCAGTTTGTCCCGTTCGTCAACCCCCTCCGCGAGGTGTTACTCCGCCATCCATTTCCCGAAGTCCCGCACCAGGCCTCCGTCGCACAGGAGGCCTGGCATTTCTCCCCGTAGCCTGCGGGCCACACGCGCCGTCACGGAGCGGGCCACACGCGCCGTCACGGAGCGGTCCGCACGCTCACCACCGCCACGCCGAAAAGCAGGACGTCCTGGCGCGTGCCGAGCTCCAGCACCGGGGCGTGGCCGAGGCGTGCCCGGAAGTGATCCACGTCCGTGCCGAAGGTAGTGCCGGTGCCCCTCGCCCCGGCGGCGGATCCATCGAAGGGATTACCCGGGTCCCGTCCCCGTCCGGCGGGCCGCAGGGTCCGGCCACCGAGCCTCACCCGATCACCCGCGACGCCCGCGTCACCCTCCCAGGTCACCAGGGCCATCTTCACGGGCGCGTCGGTGGGCGTCAGCCCACCGAGCGGTATCCGCACCGAGCGATGCCCCGGGTCCAGCACCGTCGCGGTGTCGACCACGACGGCCTGGCTGTACGGTCTGCGCGGGTCGGCCACAATGACCACCAGGCTCCATCCGGCATGGCGCGAGATGCCCGGCCGTATCGAGGCGTCGGCCACCCAGTACGTCCCGCGAGCCCTGCCCAGCAGTCGCGTCACATCGGCGAACGCCTGGTAGCCCCGCCCCACCGGCAGCTCTCGCTCCACCACCCGCGCGGCCCTGACCTGCCGGTACTCCTCTTCCCCTGGCACCTTGAGCTTGATCCGCACGCTGGGGGGCGCGCTCGCCGACCAGTAGAGTCCCGCCCAGACCACCTTGCTGGCCGCCGGCAGGACGAGCCGGGCGGCGCTCGACGAGCTCGTCGACGGATCCCCGTCACGATCGAGGGGCCGCATCTCCCAACTGTTGTTGTCGCGTCTGTTGCCTTGCCCCGCGCGGGCGGCCTCGCATCCGGGCTCCGAGGGCGCGCAGCTCAGCAGGGTGTTTCCGATCGCGGAGACGGCCACCCGGCCGTCGGTGGCGAACCGTGCCGGGGCGCCCCGCGCCCGTACGCCGCTGCGCGACCTGGCCGCCACCCGCGTCCCCGCCGTGGAGACCGTGACCGAGGGCACCGCCCCGTAGGCCGCGTCGTCCGACACCAGGACTCTCAGGAAGACCGCCGTGGCCCGGCCCGGCGGCAGCGGACCGCGGACGCAGCGGGCACCTCGGTTCCACGCCCGGCAGGACCAGCCGTCGACCGTGCCGACCGGGGTGACGGCACCGGCGGAGTGTCCCCCGCGGGATCCGGACGGCAGCGTCACGCCTCGTGGCAGCCCGACGTCGGCGACGACCTCCTCGCTCTGTCCACGACCCGCGTTGCGCAGCCGCACCGCCACGATGCCGGCCTCGGACCTGATCAGGGCACCGAGCGCGTCGATCCTGGCCACCAGGCGGGGCGCGAGCCAGGAGCCCGACCGGCCACCCTGCGCCGTTCCCGCCGTTCCCGCCGTTCCTGGCCTGGCCTCGGACAACTCGGTACCGCTGCCCCCGCCGGTCGCCTGCGCCTGCCCGGAGGGGGGCGGTACGGCTCCTGGGATCTCCGGCGACGACTCCCGCGGGCCGTAGGGAGCCGGCGCCGGGGCCATGACGATCGGCTCGGAGGCCGCGCTCGGTGGGAGCACGGACTCTTCGGCCGACACCAGCACGAGTGCGGTCGCCACCGCGACCGCGGTGACGGCCGCACCGGCCACGACGGCACGCCGCACGGATCGGGGAACCTGCCGCCAGCGGCCGGGCAGCCCGCCCCCCGTCGTGACACCCATCCTGCCGAGCGCCGCCAGATAGGCGGGGAACGCGGGACCGACGATGAGCGGACCGATGACGGAGCGAATGCTCTGGCCGATGCCGGTCAGTTCCGTGAGCACCGCGCGGCAGCCCGAGCAGCCGTCCAGGTGCTCGCCCACTATCCTGCTCTGTTCCCCGGCCAGGTCACCGCGGATGTAGGGGCCCAGCCTGGCCAGTACTGGCCGGCACTCGGGTGCGGCCGTCTCGGCCAGGTGGATGCGCAGGCACGCCTGGCGCATCCCCTCCCGTGCCCGGTAGGCGAGCGCGGCCGCCCCGTTTACGGTCAGGCCGAGCAGGAGTCCGGTGTCGTCGAGCCTGGCCCTCTCGACCTCGGCGTGCCACAGGACGAGCTGCCACCTCTCGGGCATGGCGCGAAAAGCCCTGGCCACCGGCGAGCCTTCCAGATCCGCCGCGTCGGAGAGATCACCGACGATACGGCGGAGGGCGGTGAGCAGGTGGACGCGGAACGCCTGCTCCGGGCCGTCTCCCTGATCGATCACGTGGTGGACCGTCGCGAACGCCTCCTCCACGACCCCCTCGACCCCGCTCTCGCCGGGGAGGAGCAGACGACCCAGTGCGTACGCCGCGGGAGCGTGCCGCTGGTGGAGCACCCAGTAGGCGGCCACGTCGCCGTTCCTGGTGGCAGCCAGCAGTTCAGCGTCGCCTTGAGATGTTTTCACACTCATTGTGACCTCACCATTACCCGGAGTTGCCTGCCGGATAATCCCGCAGTCCGCGCCGTGCGTAAACCCGGATCGCACTTTTGCCACCCGGGGGCCGGATCGGCGCCGTTCCTCGGTGGCCCCGGATCCGGTGGCCTTCCGGACCGCCCTAACCTTGGTGCCATGAGCGATCACGAGAACCTGCTGACAGAGATCAAGGGCAAGGGCGTGGTGCACGGCAAGGTCGTGTTGTCCTCGGGCCAGGAGGCCGACTTCTACGTGGACATGCGCCGGGTGACCCTCGACGGGCAGGCGGCACCGCTGGTGGGGCGGGTCATGCTGGACCTCACCGAGGATCTCGACTACGAGGCGGTCGGCGGGCTGACGCTGGGCGCCGACCCGGTGGCGACCGCCATGCTGCACGCGGCGGCGGCGCGGGGCAGGACGCTCGACGCGTTCGTGGTCCGCAAGGCACAGAAGGCCCACGGCATGCAGCGCCGGATCGAGGGGCCGGATGTGGCGGGGCGTCGGGTGCTGGCGGTGGAGGACACCTCCACGACCGGCGGATCCCCGCTGACCGCGGTGGAGGCGCTGCGCGCGGCGGGCGCCGAGGTCGTGGCGGTCGCCACGATCGTGGACCGGGGAGCCTCCCAGGCGATCGCCGAGGCCGGGCTTCCGTACCGGACCGCCTACACCCTGGCCGACCTCGGCCTGGACTAGCCGACCGATTCTCGCCACAGCGAGAGCGGCTCCGACCTTCCGTCGCACGAGGGCGCCCTCTGAGCGCCCTCCGCGCCCCCTCTGAGCGCCCTCCGCGCGCCCTCTGACCGATTCTCGCCACCGCGAGATCCGCCGGAGGCGGGCCTAGTCGCGGGAGACCGTGAACTCCTGGCGCTTCCCCGCCCCACCGGGTGACCGGACGGCCCCGTTCACCTGGACACGGACCGCGGCGGAGTCGGCCAGGACGACGTCGACCTTGGGATCGAAGGACTGGAACCGCTCGTCCTTGACCATCTCCCGGTCGAGCAGCACATCCCCCCCGGTGACCTTCAGGAAGACCGTGGGGCAGCGCTCCCGCAGGCACTCGACGAGGACGGTCGGAACCCGTTCGGCGGAGGCGGAGGCGGAGGCGGCAGGAGAGACGTCCGGCGGTGACGCGGTGGTGGCCGACGGGGGCGTCTCAGTGCCGGAGCCGAGACCGCCGAACAGCGAGAGAACCCCCACCACGATCAGGACGACGAGCGCCAGCGCCGCCAGTCCGACGAGGGCCAGGCGGGCGATACCCATGGGGTCAGACCTGTGGCGTCCCACATAGTGGAGATTAGCGGTTCGTGAGGATATTTCATGACTGACCGGGCAGATCATCCCCGAAGACCTGGAAACCAAAGAGATCCGCTATATCCGCCCAGTTCACACCAGAGATCCCGCACCGGCGGGCATCCGGAGTCCTCTGAAAATCTCCTGCCGGTGGGCGCCGTAACCGCGCCGGGGACACATCTGTGCGGACCGAAGTGGTGGCGGAGCTATCCGGTTGGGAAAGAACCCGGAATACTGGTCCATGGGCAATGTCCGCATAGCCCCGTGCCAGCTGTTCACAGCCGTCTCCAGGAGATGACACGATGCCCATCGCGACCCCAGAGGTCTACGCCGAGATGCTCGACCGGGCCAAGGCGGGAGGTTTCGCCTATCCGGCCATCAACGTGACCTCGTCACAGACCCTCAACGCCGCGCTCAGAGGGTTCGCCGAGGCGGAGAGCGACGGCATCGTCCAGGTGTCGACCGGCGGTGCCGATTTCCTCTCCGGCACCACGGTCAAGAACATGGTGACCGGCTCGGTGGCACTGGCGGAGTACGCCCGTGTCGTCGCGGCCAACTACCCCGTGACGATCGCCCTGCACACCGACCACTGTCCCAAGGACAAGCTGGACGGTTTCGTGCGCCCGCTGCTCGACATCTCCCTGGAGCGGGTGGCCAGGGGTGAGGATCCCCTCTTCCAGTCACACATGTGGGACGGCTCCGCCGTGCCGCTGGACGAGAACCTTGAGATCGCCAGGGAGCTCATCGAGAAGACCGCCCGCGCGAAGATCGTCCTTGAGGTGGAGATCGGCGTGGTCGGCGGCGAGGAGGACGGCGTCGTCGGCGAGATCAACGAGAAGCTCTACACCACCCCCGAGGACGCCCTCGCGACCGCCGAGGCGCTTGGTCTGGGGGAGCGTGGCCGCTACATGCTCGCCGCGACCTTCGGCAACGTGCACGGCGTCTACAAGCCCGGCCACGTCAAGCTCCGCCCGAGCGTGCTCAAGGAGATCCAGGACGCGGTCGGCGCCAAGTACGGCAAGGAGAGGCCGTTCGACCTGGTCTTCCACGGCGGCTCCGGCTCGCTACTCGAGGAGATCCACGAGTCCATCTCCTACGGCGTGGTGAAGATGAACATCGACACCGACACGCAGTACGCCTTCACCCGCCCGATCGTCGACCACATGTTCAGGAACTACGACGGCGTGCTCAAGGTCGACGGCGACGTCGGCAACAAGAAGGTGTACGACCCCCGCTCGTACGGCAAGGCCGCCGAGACCTCGATGGCGGCGCGCATCGTCGAGGCCGCCCAGAACCTCAAGTCGGCGGGTACCAAGATCTCCTAATGGCCCGGTAGCGAACGTCGGCCGGGAATTCTCCGTAGGGAAAAAGTATCTTGATCCGGGTAAAACTGGTCGATGTTCGGAGAGTTCCCGCCAGGCCAAGATCGGCTTCCGGAAAGTCTTCGGGGCCGATCTTGGCCTGGCACGCGTTCACCAGATAGGACTGTCGCTATGGAATCGCACGAGAACCTTCTCGCCGGCCCGCCGCCCACCCTGCTCCCGGACCTGCCCGAAGCTCGACAGGCACTGGAGTCCGGCGCCCAACCATCCGATGTCGCCGCGCGTTTCCCCGCCTATCCGACCGCCTGGGCGGCGCTCGCGGACGAGTACTTCGCGGCGGGACACGCCGTGACGTCGTACGCCTTCGCCCGCACCGGTTACCACCGAGGCCTGGACCAGCTCCGCAGGGCGGGCTGGAAGGGGCACGGCCCGATCCCCTGGGAGCATCTGCCCAACCAGGGATTCCTGCGATGCCTGCACGCACTGGCCCGCGCCGCCCAGAGCATCGGGGAGAAGGAGGAGGCCGAGCGGTGTTTCCAGTTCCTCAAGGACTCCAGCGCCGAGGCGTTCAAGGAGCTGACCGGTCGCTGATCCGGCCCCGATCCACCCCTTGATCTGCCCGTGGGATCTCTCGCCCCGAGGTGGGAGATCCCCATTTCGGACGCCGTCGGGTATTCTCACCACGCAAGAGCCCCTGTAGCGATTGCGCCAGGGGTTTTCGTTTTTGCGGTGGGAGAATCACAATGCCGGCTGTCGTTCTCGTTGGTGCCCAGTGGGGCGATGAGGGCAAGGGGAAGGCGACCGACCTGCTCGGTGATCAGGTCGACTACGTCGTCAGATACCAGGGAGGCAACAATGCGGGCCACACGGTCGTCATCGGCGACCAGAAGTACGCGCTGCATCTGTTGCCGACCGGAGTGCTCTCACCGAACGTCGTCCCCGTGATCGGCAACGGCGTCGTCATCGACCCGGGTGTGCTGCTGAGCGAGATCGACGGGCTCAAGGCCCGGGGGGTCTCCTCCGAGCGGCTGCTGATCTCCGCCAACGCGCACCTGATCATGCCTCACCACAAGGCCCTCGACAAGGTCACCGAGCGCTACCTCGGCAAGGCCAAGATCGGCACGACCGGGCGCGGCATCGGTCCCGCGTACGGTGACAAGATCTACCGGATGGGCGTGCGGGTCCAGGACCTGCTGGACCCGGGCATCCTGCAGAAGAAGATCGAGGTCGCGCTGGGCGAGAAGAACCAGATCCTCACCAAGATCTACAACCGTCGGGTGATCGACGCGAACAAGGTCCTGGACGAGTATCTCGGCTACGCCGAGCGCCTGAAGCCGCACATCGCCGACACCTCGCTGATCCTCAACAGGGCCCTGGACGAGGGCAAGGTCGTGCTGCTGGAGGGTGGCCAGGGCAACCTGCTCGACATCGACCACGGCACCTACCCGTTCGTCACCTCCTCCTCCCCGACGAGCGGCGGCGCCTGCTCGGGTTCCGGCATCCCGCCGACCCGGCTCACCCGCGTGATCGGCATCCTGAAGGCGTACACCACCCGCGTCGGCTCGGGTCCGTTCCCGACCGAGCTCGACGACGAGATGGGCGAGTGGCTGCGCACCACCGGCGGCGAGTACGGGGTGACCACCGGGCGCAACCGCCGCTGCGGCTGGTTCGACGCGGTCATCGCCCGGTACGCCACCCGTATCAACGGCGTCACCGACTACTTCCTCACCAAGCTGGACGTGCTGTCCGGCCTGGAGAGGATTCCCGTCTGCGTCGCCTACGAGGTGGACGGCCTCCGGTATGACGAGATCCCGATGACCCAGACCGACTTCCACCACGCCAAGCCGGTGTACGAGGAGTTCCCCGGCTGGCAGGAGGACATCACCGGTGCCAGGAGCTTCGAGGACCTGCCCGCCAACGCGCAGGCGTACGTGAAGGCCCTGGAGCAGATGAGCGGCTCCAGGATCTCCGCGATCGGCGTCGGCCCCGGCCGCACCGAGACGCTCCAGATCCACCCGATGATCTAGGCCCTGCCCTGCGGATCTTTTGCCTACTGCGGTCGGTCAGGTGGTGTCTCGCAGGCGAGGCGCCACCTGACAACGGTGAGCAAAAGAGCCAATGGCCCGGTTTCGGCCGGTACGGCCTGCGGTCGGCGTCGCCGAGGCGCGAGCCGTACCGGGAGATCGGTACGCGGGATGGATAAGGTCCCTGTGTGCATGCCGAGATTCACGGTCACCGTGGGGCCCGTGGGCTCCGTCCCGAGAACACCCTGCCCGGTTTCGCCCACGCCCTGGAGCTGGGCGTCGACGCGCTGGAACTCGACGTCGCGCTGACCGCCGATCGGCGGCCGGTGCTCACACACGACCTCACCGTGTCCGCTGTGACCAGCGTCGACGTCCGGCCCGCCTTCCGCGACGACCCCGCCTTCCCGTACGTGGGCAGGCCCGTCGGCGAGCTCACGCTGGCGCAGCTGCGCACGCTGGAGTGCGGGGTGCGGGTGCCGCGTCACCCCGAAGACCGTTTCGCCCCGACCCAGCTGCCGGTGCCGAACACCCGGATGCCGACCCTGGGATCGGTCCTGGGGCTGCTGGACGCCTACGGAGCCGACGGGGTGCGGGTGCACGTGGAACTCAAGTCGGACCCGACCAGGCCCGATCTGAGCGCCGACCCCGGTGAGTTCACCGAGCTGGTGGTCGCCGAGCTCGACCGGCACCGCAGGCTCGACCTGGCGGCCATCCTCAGTTTCGACTGGCGCATCCTGCGGATCGCCCGCTCTCTGGCCCCCGCGACCGGGCGGTACGCCCTGATCGAGCGCGCCACCATGGACGACGCCTGGCTCGACGGCCTCCATCTGGAGGACTTCGGCGGCGACATCCCGGCCGCCGCCGCCGAGGCCGGGGGCACCACGCTCTCCCCCGACCATGTACTGGTCGACTCCGAGCTCGCCCTGCGAGCGGAGAAGGCCGGCCTGCCGCTGGCCGTGTGGACCGTCAACGAACCCGGCCGGGCGGCCGAGCTGCTCGATCTCGGGGTGGCCGCGATCGTCACCGACTATCCCGACCGGATGATCGCCCTGTGGGCCGAGCGGGGCATGCGTGTCCCTGAACCGGTCACCCCCGCCCGCCCGATGAGCGCCTGAGGGCTCGTCACATCCAGCCGTTGCGGCGGAAGCCCCGGTAGAGCAGCGTGCAGGCGATGACCATCACACTGAGCACCAGCGGGTAGCCGAAGACGGAGTCGAGCTCGGGCATGTGCTCGAAGTTCATGCCGTAGACGCCGGCGATCATCGTGGGAACGGCCATGATGGCGACCCACGAGGAGATCTTCCGCATGTCCTCGTTGGCGAGCGCGTTGGAACGGGCGAGCGCCGCCTGCAGTATGGAGTTGCAGAGCTCGTTGGACGACTCGACCTGCTCACAGACGCGGGCCAGGTGGTCGACGACGTCACGGAAGTACTCGCGCATCTCGGAGGGGATCATCCGGCGCTGGGCCAGCGTGGACATCGGCGCCTGGAGCGGCGTGACGGACCGCTTCATCTCGATCATCTCGCGCTTGAGGTTGTAGATCCGGCCGATGTCACGGGCGCTGACGTCGGCGAAGACCATAGCCTCGACGTCCTCCAGCTCGGCCTGCATCCGGTCGGCCACGGTGAGGTACTTGTCGACGACGTGGTCGGCGATCGCGTGCAGCACGCCGGTGGGGCCCCGGCTGAGCAGCTTGGGCTTGTCCTCAAGGCGCTCTCGCACCTCCGAGAGCGGGCAGTGCCGACCGTGCCGCACGGTCACCACGAAGTCGGTGCCGACGAACACCATGATCTCGCCGGTGCCGATGATCTCGCTGGTGGCGGTCAGTACGTCATGGTCAAGGTAGGCGACGGTCTTCAGGACCATGAACAACGAGTCGCCGTAGCGCTCGACCTTGGGCCGCTGATGAGCCTTGACGGCGTCCTCGACGGCGAGCGGGTGCAGGGCGAAGACCTCTGCCAGCCACTCGACCTCGGGGGCGTCGGGCTCGTGCAGGCCGACCCAGACGAAGGCGTTGTTCCCCTCGCCGGACGCGTTGTGCGCGCGGACGAGCTCCAGGGCGTCGGGGATGCCCAGGGCCTGGATCCTCTTGCCTTCGACATAGGCGGCGTACTCGACGAGCGAGTCGCTCGGTGGGACGCAGACGCCGGTCATCCGCTCACGGAGCGAGACGGCGGGCGCGTGCGGGGCACGGATCGTGCGGGCGTGCTTGATGCGGGGAAAAAGAAGCGAGGAGCGCATGGCGAGCCTTTCCCGCCCAACCTGGCGGGATTCCGCACGCGATGCGCTGTCACCACGAGTGGAGGCGACGATGCGTGCGGTGCCGGTCGGGCACCGAGATGGGGTGGTCGAGGGTGCGCACAGCAGGCGTGCGCGAGCACGTACTGCTGGGATCGCCAGAGGACATCCCGAACCACCTCCAATCAGCAAGAGACACGCAAAGCCACCCAAAACTTAACACGAATAGGGAGACGGCTCTCAGTTTACTCCCAGGTTCAAGCGTCGATCATGCGCAATCCGACAAAATTCACACCCCCTTTACCGGCGTCTACCGCGCGTACAGCTGCGCCGTGAACCCTCCAGGGTTATCCACATCCTGTGGATAACCCTGGAGGGTTCACCCTCGGCCGGATCCGGACGTGATGGGCACGTGCCCGAAGAGAGGTTCCGGAAGGACGATAGGCTCTGACAAGTGCGCGTTCTTGTGATTGGAACCGGCGGGCGTGAACACGCCCTGTGCCGGTCGCTGGCGGCGGACCCTCAGGTCACCGAGGTTCACTGTGCTCCCGGTAACGCGGGTATCGCACAGGTCGCGACCCTGCATCCGGTGGTGCCGACAGACCCGGCCGCGGTCACCGAGCTGGCGGAGAGGCTCCGAGCGGACCTGGTCGTGATCGGCCCCGAGGCCCCGCTGGTCGCCGGCGTCGCCGACGCCGTCAGGCAGACCGGCATCCCCTGTTTCGGCCCCTCACGGCAGGCGGCCCAGATCGAGGGTTCCAAGTCCTTCGCCAAGGACGTCATGGTCGCGGCAGGCGTGCCCACCGGGCGGTCGTACACCTGCGCCACGCCGGATGAGGTCGCCGCGGCGCTCGACGAGTTCGGCACGCCGTACGTGGTCAAGGACGACGGCCTGGCCGCGGGCAAGGGCGTCGTGGTCACCGACGACCGCGAGGAGGCGCTCCGGCACGCCGCCGCCTGCGGGCGGGTGGTCATCGAGGAGTTCCTCGACGGCCCCGAGGTCTCGCTGTTCGCGCTCTGCGACGGCTCCACGGCCGTGGCGCTCCAGCCCGCCCAGGACCACAAGCGCGCCTACGACGACGACCAGGGCCCCAACACCGGCGGGATGGGCGCCTACACGCCGTTGCCGTGGGCGCCGGACGACCTCGCCGACCAGGTGATGGCCGAGACCGTCATGCCTACCGTGACCGAGCTGGCCAGGCGTGGCGCGCCGTACACGGGGGTGCTGTACGTGGGGCTGGCCCTCACCTCCAAGGGGCCGAAGGTGATCGAGTTCAACGCCCGGTTCGGCGACCCGGAGACCCAGGTCGTGCTGGACCGGCTCCGGACGCCCCTCGCGGGCCTGCTGCTCGCCTGCGCGAACGGGACACTCGACCGGTTCGGACCGCTCTCCTACCGCGACGGCGCCGCGGTGACCGTGGTGATCGCGGCGGAGAACTACCCGGCGGAGCCGGTGCGGGGCGACGTGATCGAAGGGCTGTCCGACCCGGTCGAGGACGCCTACGTGCTGCACTCGGGCACCGCCTCCGACGGCGACAGGATCGTCTCAGCCGGTGGCCGGGTGCTCAGCGTGGTCGGCACGGGGCCCGACGTCCCCACGGCGCGAGCGGCGGCCTACGAGGCGGTGGGGCGCATCCGGCTGCGCGGTTCGCACCATCGCACCGACATCGCGGGCCGGGGCGCCTGAACGAGACGTAGCGCCTGATCGGCATGGCGCGATGGGAAATCTCGGTGAGAACGACAGGCCGCTGACGCAGTCGGTGCCGCGGGCCGCGTACACCGCGCAGGCGATGGGCACCGGGCACCCGCGAGGCCCGGAAACCACGGGCGAACGCATGATCGCCGCGCACCGCGACGGCGGCAGGTGACTTGGTGAATTATCGGCTGTTCCGGGGGTGGTTCACCCCCGAACTGGCCGGTTCAGGGGCATTCAACGGCTACTGTTGGCCGGTAACCTCGGCCGCCGCCCCGCCACACGAGTTACCCAAAACACTTCCAAGGAGCATGACGCATGGTCCGTTACCGCGTGCGCGGTGGCAACCCACTTCGTGGAACCGCCTTCATCCAGGGTGCCAAGAACGCCGTGCTGCCCATGATCGGTGCCGCGCTGCTGGCTTCCAAAGGTCGCACGGTCCTGCGCAACGTCCCCATCATCGAGGACGTACGGCGCGCGGTCGAGCTGGCCGAGACGGTCGGCGCCAAGGTCGAGCTCCACGAGGCGGAGCGCACACTGGTGATCGACGCCTCGGCGCTGAGCAGCCCGGTGCTGCCCGCGGAGATCGCCCGTCGCTTCCGCGGCTCGGTGCTGTTCGTGCCCGCCCTGCTGCACCGTCTCGGCGAGGCGATCATCGAGGGCGTGGGCGGCTGCAACCTGGGCAGCCGCAACCTCGACTTCCACTACCTGGGCTACAAGCGCCTGGGCGCGATCGTGGACGAGGGTGACGCGGTCATCCACGTCAAGTCGGCGGGCCTCACCGGCGCCACCCTGTACCTGGACACCCCCTCGCACACCGGCACCGAGAACCTGATCATGGCCGCCGCCCTCGGGCGCGGCACCACCGTGATCGAGAACGCGGCGCTGGAGCCCGAGGTCCTCGACGTGATCGACATGCTGACCCGGATGGGCGCGAAGATCAGCGGCGGCGGCACCGGGTTCATCACCGTGGAGGGCGTGGAGGAACTCCAGGCCGTCGAGCACACCGTGATGCCGGACCGCCTTGACGCGGGCGTGTTCGCCATGGCCGCCGCCGTCACCGGCGGCGAGGTCAATCTGGTCGGCGCCGATCTGGACCACCTCGGCGTGGTCCGCTACAAGCTGGAGCAGATGGGGGTGGAGTTCGCCGACCACGGCGCGGTGCTCCACGTGCGCAGGGACCGTCCGCTGCGCCCGATCAATGTGATCACCGACACCTATCCCGGTTTCGCCACCGACCTGCAGTCGCCGATCATGACGGTCGCCTGTCTTGCCGACGGCGCCAGCTACATTCATGAACGCATCTTCGACGGTCGTTTCGCTCTGGCCTCAGAACTGAACAAAATGGGCGCCGATATTGAAGTGAAAGAGAACAGCGCCATCGTTCGTGGTGCTACTCCGCTCACTGGAACACAGGTGACCGCTCACGACCTACGCTCGGGAATCGCCCTCGTGCTCGCCGGTCTGGCCGCTGAAGGGGAGACCGTGATCGGATCGGGATATCTCATCGACCGCGGGCACTCTTATCTCGCCGAGCGCATGCAGGCCCTGGGCGGCGATGTGCGCCGAGAGATTTCAACGTCATAATCAGCGGGTTTGAGCCGCTCAAAAACCGCTCTGACCTGTGTAAACGATGCCAGTCATAGGTATAACCCGGAAGTAGCTTCCGGAATTGGCCGCAAATCGGGCGTGACATTACGGCCCTCACCAGCGATCGTTCCAAAAGAGAGCCGAAAACAAACGGACGGCATGATGGGACGAACATTGGTCGAGCGGGCCGAAGAAGCGCCACGAGTGTCACGCCCGGGTGCCATGACACCGGACCTCACTATCGGTGTGGTGGGCCCCCATGACCTCGTTGAACGGGTGATGTTGATGGGGCACGCGGCGGCCCCGTTACCCTGCCGCCTGGTGGCGGCGGCATACCGTGACGAGCAGGAGGCCGCGGACAAGGTGACCCGATTGGGGGCAGGGGTGGACGCATGTCTGTTCGCCAGCCCGATCCCCTACGACCTGGCCCGGCGATCGGGGGTGCTGACGATGCCCGCGACGTATGTCCAGCTCGGCGGCGCCGCACTGATCGCCGCGCTGGCGAGGGCCGCGTTGGACGAACGGATAGATCCGCGCAGGGTCAGTATCGACACCCTGGGCAGAGCAGAGGTCGAGGAGGCCTATGGTGATCTGAGTCTTCCCTCAGGGGACGTACAGAGCCGCGACGAGCCGGGCGCCACCGGCACGATCGCGGCCTTTCATGAACGCCTCGCCCGCCAGGGCAGCACGAGCGGGGCGCTCACCTGTCTGCCCGCGGTCGCCGACCGCCTTCAGACGGCCGGGGTGCCCGTGGTCAGGATCCGCCCCACCTCCGCCGCGGTGCGCACAGCGCTGCACACGGCGGCGCTGCTCGGCGCACACCACCGGCTGGAGGAGTCACAACTCACCGTGGTCCTGGTGGAGGTGCCCACGTTGCGCGAGCCGGTCCGCCGGGCCGCGCCACGCTACTGGCGCGACGAGCTCCGGCTCTCCCTGCACCGCCTGCTGGTGCAGGAGGCCAACCGGATCAACGCGTCGGTCACCGCGGTCGACGATCACAGCTACATGGTCACCGCGACCCGAGGCTCGGTGGTCGCGGCCACCGAGGGATTCCGAGTCCTGCCGTTCGCCGCGCGGGTCCGCGACGAGCTCGGCCTGGCGGTCGAGGTCGGCGTCGGCATGGGCCGTACCACCCACGACGCCGAGTCGCACGCCAGGGCCGCTCTGGCGCGTACCCAGGCGGGCAAGCAGGCCCAGGGCTTCGCGGTCGACCGCGAGGGCAGAGCGCTGGTCCCGGCCCCCAGGATGCCTCCTCAGGGCACCGGACCGCTGAAGCCCAAGGGTGTGGAGGTGCTGGCCCGGCTGGCGGCCAAGCTTGATGGAGGAGACACGGTGGTGGACGCGGAGGGCGCGGGCAAGATGCTGGGCGTCACCCCGCGTACGGCCCGGCGATTGCTGCGCACGCTGGTAGACGAGGGACTCGCGTGGCCGCTTCCGCCGAACCGGACGCCGCAACCCGGCCGTCCCCGCCAGCTGTACCGGCTGATCGTGGAGAAGCTCGGCACCCGCTGAGCCCTCCAGGAGACCGCTTCTTCGACCTGAGGGCTTCCGCCGCACCCGGGCGGCGGAACCTCTCAGGTCACGGCTCGCCTGTCTCGGCGTGGCGTGACCGGCCTGGGCACGGTCACTCGCCCCGGCACGGCGGAAGTCCACCAGGTCGCGAACGCTGATCTCAGTGAAAGTCCACCAGGTCGCGAACGCTGATCTCAGTGAAAGTCCACCAGGTCGCGAACGCTGATCTCAGTGAAAGTCCACCAGGTCGTGAACGCTGATTTCAGCGTGGCCGAAAGGAGCGGACCCCGTGCGCAAAATGTCCGGCTCAGCCACTATTGTCACGAGCTATGCGTCATGACAGTGCTGACAGCCGTAAGGCGCTCCTCGTCTGGGGGGCGCTGGCGATCGTGTATGTGGTGTGGGGGTCCACCTACCTCGCGATCATGATCGCGATCGAGACGATGCCCCCGTTGCTCAGCGGTGCCATCCGCTTCGTCACGGCCGCGCTCATCCTCGGCATCGCGGTGCGCCTGCTGAAGGGGCGCGAGTCCTTCCGGATGACCTGGAAGGAGGCCGGTGGGGCCGCCCTGGTCGGCCTGTTGCTGCTGAACGGCGGCAACGGCATGGTCGCCGTGGCCGAGCAGCACATCTCCAGCGGGCTGGCGGCGCTGCTGGTGGCCTCGACGCCACTCTGGCTCGTGATCTTCAGGGTCCTGTTCAGGGACCGGCCGCAGGTACTGACGCTCACGGGGGTGCTCATCGGGTTCGGCGGTGTGGCGCTCCTCTCGCTGACCGGCGGGGGCAGCGCGGCCGACAGCACCGGAATCGTGATCATCCTGCTGGCGTCGCTGTCCTGGTCGGTCGGCTCGTTCCTGGCGTCCCGCATCCCGATGCCCGCGAACCCCTTCGCCGCGAGCGCCGTCGAGATGGCCGCCGGCGGCGTCGGGCTCGCCCTGACCGCCGCCGCGGTGGGCGAGCACATCGACCTCGCGGACGTCTCCACGCGCTCGTGGATCGCGCTCGCCTACCTGATCTTGGTCGGCTCGCTGGTCGGCTTCACGGCGTACGTGTGGCTGCTGGGCAACGCCCCGATCTCCCTGGTCTCCACCTACGCCTATGTCAACCCGGTCGTGGCGGTCGTGCTGGGCGCCCTCGTACTGAGCGAGGAGGTCACCGGTTCGATGATCGCGGGCGGCATGGTGATCGTCCTCGGCGTGGCCCTGGTGGTCTCCACGGAGCGGCGCAAGAAGAAGCCGGAGCCTGTCTCCGGCCCTGAGCCCGCGACCGTGTAGGCCGCGGGCTCGCCCACGTGAGGCGGTCATCCCGTCGCGGCCCCCTACCGGGAGTGCCACCGCGGAGCGGTCAGCTCCTCGGGAAGGCCGCCGCGGCCGCCAGGAAGGTGTCATTGGCCTCGGCGTCGCCGATGGAGACACGGACGCCCTCACCGGCGAAGGGCCGCACCGCGACGCCCTCGGCCGCGCACGCCTCGGCGAAGTCGAGCGTGCGCTCGCCCAGCCGGAGCCAGACGAAGTTGGCCTCGGTCGCCGGCACCGTCCAGCCCTGGGCGACGAGCGCCCCGCGGACCCGGTCGCGCTCCTTGACCACTGTGTCCACCCGCTCCAGCAACTCGTCCTCGGCGGCCAGCGAGGCGATCGCGGCGGCCTGGGCGAGGTGGTTGACCGCGAACGGCACGATCGTCTTGCGGACCGCCGACGCCACCGGCTCCGCGGCGATCAGATAGCCCGCCCGGAGCCCGGCCAGCCCGTACGCCTTGGAGAAGGTGCGCAGCACCGCCACGTTCGGCCGGTCACGGTAGACGGTGACCCCATCGGGGACCCCGGCGTCCCTGACGTACTCGTGGTAGGCCTCGTCGAGCACGACGAGCACGTTCTCCGGCACCCGGTCCAGGAATGCCTCCAGCTCGGCCGCCTGGACCACCGTACCGGTCGGGTTGTTCGGGTTGCAGACGAAGATCATGCGAGTGTGCGGGGTGATCGCGTCGGCCATGGCCTCCAGGTGGTGCCCCTCGCCCAGCAGCGGGACCCGCACCGAGGTCGCCCCCGCCAGGTCGGCCAGGAGCGGATACGCCTCGAAGGACCGCCAGGCGTAGATCACTTCGGCGCCCGGCTCGCTCACGGTCTCGAAGAGCTGCTGGGCCACCGTCACCGAGCCCGCGCCGAGCGCGATGTGCTCGGCCGGCACGCCGAACCGCTCGGCGAGCGCCTCGGTCAGCCCGGTGGCGGCCGGGTCGGGATAGCGGTGCATCTGGGCCGCGGCCCTGGCGACCGCCTCGACGACCGAGGGCAGCGGCTCGTAGGGGGATTCGTTCGAGGAGAGCTTGTAGGACCGGCCGTCGGCGGACACCACGGCCTTGCCTGCCCGGTAAGGGGGCATTGTGTCCAGGATCGCGCGGAAACGAGGCATGGCCTTACTTTATGAGCAGCGGGCGGATGGGGCATCATCCTGTAACACTGGAGGTGAGAGGCATGCCCGACCGGAAGGACGACATGAGCATCGCACCGCCGGCCGAGAGGCCGAGCACCGAGGCGCCGGACGCCGAGACGGAGTCGCCCGAACTGGAGCCGCTTCCCGCCTGGGTGTTTCCTCCCAAAGCGGGCTTCGTGGCTGAGGACCTCGACCGGCTTCGGGGCATCCCCGCACACACGGAACTCATCGATGGCACTCTCGTCTTCGTGAGCCCCCAGACCAACTTCCACTCTCTCGTCATATTTCTGCTGGAAAGTGTGCTGCGTCAAGCCATACCGGCTGACCTGCGCGTTCGCAGGGAAATGACAGTGACGCTCGGAAAGCGCCAGCGTCCCGAGCCCGATCTGATAGTGACCCGGGCCGATGGCGATCTCGGGCTGAAGCAGACCACCTACCAACCGGACGACGTCCTCCTCGCCGTCGAGGTGGTCTCCGCCGAGTCGGAGATCCGCGACCGGGAGCGCAAGCCCGTCCTCTACGCCCAGGCGGGCATCGTCCACTTCTGGCGGATCGAGGAGAAGGACGACCGCCCGGTCGCCTACGTCTACGAGTTGGACCCGGCGACCAGGACCTACGCGCTCATGGGGATCCACCACGACCGGCTGAAAGTCAGCGTCCCGTTCGACGTCGACATCGACCTGACGGAGATCGACAACCTCTGATCGGCCGCAGGCGAGGTCCACGGCTCACCACGGCGGCCCCGGATTCCGCACCCGCGACGTGATCGACCAGGATGTCCTGGCCCACGGCTCACTACGCCGCCCCTACTCCTTGAGGGAGCGGAGCATCGGAGGGTGGAGGAACGTGGCGGGCCCTCGGCAGTAGAGCTTGGCGGGGCGGCCGCCGTCGCGGGTGGTGGTCTCGCCGGTGGGCACCAGGAAGCCCTCGGCCCTGGTGACCTTGCGGTGGAAGTTCCGCGGGTCGAGAACCCGGCCCCAGACGATCTCGTAGACCCGGCGCAGCTCGGCGACGGTGAACTCCGGCGGGCAGAAGGCCGCGCCGAGCGGGGTGTATTCGAGCTTGCCCCGGGCCCGCTCGACCCCGTCGACCATGATGCGCCGGTGGTCGAAGGCCATCTCGCGCAGTAGCGCGGAGACCGGCTGCCAGTTCATGTGCGCCTCGGTGGAGGCGGGAAGGTCGGGGGCGAGACCGAGGTAGGCCACGCTCAGCACGCGCTGGCGCGGGTCGCGGTCGGGGTAGCCGTAGGTCTGCAGCTGTTCCAGGTGGACGGGTGCGCCCGGCAGGCCCGCCCGTTCCGCGAGAATCCGCTCTGCGGCGGCGGGCAGGTCCTCGTCGAGGTGGATGAAGCCGCCTGGCAGGGCCCAGCGTCCCTCGTACGGCGGGTTGTCGCGCCGCCAGACGAGTGCGCTCAGCGCCTGGAAGCGCACCGTGAGGACGACCAGGTCCACGCTGACGGGAATGCGCGGAACCATGGCAGGCACGTTACACCGGTCAGAGCCTCACCCGGACGTGCAACGGCTCGGAGGCGGCCCGCCCGTCGGCCGCGACGACCGAGATCTCGACCCAGGTGTCCTCGGGCACCTGGGACCAGTCGAACGGGATCCACGCCGTCTCCATCCGCACCGGCAGGCCGGGCGGCAGGTCCGTGAGGTTCACCCCGGCCACGTCGACGACGCGGGGCTCCTGCCGGCCCTCCCAGGTAATCGTGACCTTGGACCCCATGGGCATGTTGTAGCCGCGGATCTCCATACCGTCCTGGATGTCGCGTTGCATGCGGACCGCGTCGGCCGCGATGGGCCGGTTCCAGTCACGGGCGATCTCCTCGGCGAGGGACGGCGAGCCGCAGGTGTAGAAGTCGCTCCACATGTAGGAGACGACCTTGGAGACGTAGCGCCCGACCTGTGCCACGGCCGTGTCGAGCCGTTCCTTGTCGGTGCGTCCCCGCGAGGATCCGGCGGCGCAGGGCCCGTCGTCGGACAGCTCGTCGTCGGAGGGCTCGAACGCCTCGACATTGGCCCAGAGCTCCACGTTGTGGCCCTGCTCGGCCATCTCAGCCCGGACGGTTGACATCTCCCGGTAGTAGTCGCGGGTCGAGCCGTGGTAGGCGTCACCGTTGGCCTCGTCTCCGACGACCGGCCGCAGCCGCTTGTCGACCTTCTCCTCGCGCTGGTCGGGCCAGAACAACCCGACCTTCCCCGTTCCCCGGCTGTCCTGTGGCGCGATGATTCCGACCCCGGTTCTGACCAGGGCCTCGAAGCCCGTGGCCACCTGCTGGGGAGTGGCGCTGAACGGCTTCTCCTTGCGGGCGTCAAGGTAGGGGCTGACGAGGACGGGCCTGCCCGGCATCTCCTGCTCAACGATCTCGTGCTGCGAGGCGTACATCTTGAGCGTCGGGTGGTCGTCGTCCGCCTCGCCGGTGTACTTCATCTCACGCATCTGCAACTCGAACGGCTGGTAGAAGCCGCCCAGCGAGGGCCGGTCCCGGAAACGGGCACCGTAGTCCTGCATGACGCGCCGGGTGAGCGTGGTGAGCGTGTTCGTGCCCTGCTTGGCGGCCCGGGTCTGCTGCGCCGGGTCGCGGGGGGCCAGCGGCAGCGCGGGGAACACCTTCACCCCGAACTGGTCGCCGAGGTCGAGCAGCTCGGTGAGGCTGTCCTCGTGCGCGCCCGCGATCAGGATCACGTGGTAGCCACGCCCCTTGCCCCTGATGTTCTCGCAGCTCGCGTCGTCGCTGCCGTCGTCGGTGGCGACGATCCGGTAGAAGACGGCCTTCCTCGTGACGATCTTCCGCTCGAACTCGGGGCAGCGGAAGAGCTGGGAGCCGAACGCCTCGTCGGTCCGGTAGACGAACGTCCAGCTCACCCGGTTGCCCGGGTTGGCCGCTCTGAGGTCGTTCTCCGCCGCGGTCACGCACGGCACCCCGTTCTCCTCGCACGGTTCGTAGCGGGGATCGACCTTCCCCTCGCCGTCGAGGATCCGGCCGCCGTCGTCGACCCTGCGGGCCTGCAGGCCCCAGCCGATCCGGATCACGGTGTCGCCGCCCACCTTGTGGATGGCGGCGAACTGCCGTCGCCAGGTGCAGTGGTCGGCGGTCGGGACGAGCCAGTAGCCGGTGATCGCGTACGGCGCCCCCATGGCCGTGTCGAACGTGCCACACGGGTCGGTGAACTCGGTCGCCTCCGGCACCGGCACCGAGGGGGAGGACGAAGGCGAGAGCGAGGGCGAGAGGGCGAGCGGTGAGCTCCCACTGGTCGGAGAGCCGTCCTCGGCGGGCGTGATCACCACGAACGCCACCACTCCCGCGAGGATCGCCACGCCCAGAAGAGCGATGAGCCAGCGCACGTTCAGGACACTACCGTTCTTGTGATCTGGCAGACATAAGGAGCTTCGCCATGCCGGAAATCAGCTCTTGACGCCCGCCCACGCCTCCAGCTGGGCGACGAAACGACGGGCCGAGTTGGGCCAGTGGTGATTCGCACGGGCCGCCGCATACCCCCGAGCCCCCTGAGCATGCCTCTCCCTGACGTCGTCGCGGAGGAAGAGCACGGCCTGGGCCACGGCTTTGGGATCCTGCCAGGGCACGACCATGCCGCTGTCGTAGCGCTCGACCAGCTCCACCGCGCGGGGCGAGGGGGTGGTGATCACCGGAATGCCGTGGGCCATGTACTCCACGATCTTCGTGGGCATGGAGTGCCGGTAGTTGGGCTCGTCGTGCAGCAGGGAGAGACCGGCCAGCGCGCCGTCGAGCCGCTTGAGCGCCTCGTCGTTGGGCATGAAGTCGCGCCACTCCAGCACGCCCTCCGCCACGGCCTCGTTCAGCGTCGGCCGTGACTGCGGGTCGGCGTAGCCGATCAGCTCGACCGCCACCCGGTACGGCCGGAGCAACCGGGCCACCTCGATGGCCTCGCGCACCCCGCGTGCCTCCGACAGCCAGCCGAGATAGACGATGCGGTCGTCACCCGGCGGCGTCACCTCGTCGGGCACCCAGGTCTCGTTGGGCACCACCAGGTGCGCCTGGTGGAACCGTCCGGCGTAGGCGGTCTCGGCCAGCAGCAGGTGCAGGTGTCGCTCGGCGGTACCTTCGAGGAGGCGGGCCATGAAACGCACCGGCGGTCGGAGGAACGCCGGCAGCCAGGGCTTCAGTGACAGGGTCGCCGGAGTGTCCTCGTGCACGTCCCAGACCACCGGGGGCCGCTTGCGCACCCCCACCACCGCGAGCAGCAGCTCAGGGTCGTGGATGACCGCGAGATCCACCTGCCCGCGCATGCGCTTGAAGACCTTGCGCGCGGCGCGCACCGCCGACAGCCGCTTGCGCTCGGCGGCACGGGGGAGATCGACGCCGTTCACCCAGGAGCGGGCCATGACGCCCCGCGCCGTGTACGGGGCCGCGTACGTGACCTCATGACCGGCATCCACGAGCGCGCGGATCTGCCGGTGCAGGATCCGGGCGTCCTCGGGATGATGCACCACGGTCATGACGAGCACGTGCACTGCGCGCAGCCCTTCGTCACTAGAGCCGCTCGACGCGTTCACCCTCGGCGAGCACGCCTCGGGTGTCGAGCACGAGCTTGCCTTGGTCCTCGACAATCGACAGGTCGAAGGCGGCGTGTTGCTGAAGCAACAGCGTCACGTCGGCTTCGACGACTCCCTTGGCGAGGTCTTCCTCGCGCGGCACCTGGACTCCGTCGACCCGCCAGTCCTTGACGTACGGGTCGGCGAAGACCAGTTCCGCGCCCAGCTCCCGCAGCGCCCGCGCGACCGGCAGGGCCGGGGTCTCACGCTCGTCGGCGATGTCGGGCTTGTACGTGACACCGAGCAACAGCACCCTGGAGCCGTTGACCGGCTTCCTGTGCCGGTTGAGCAGGCGCTGCACGCGGGCCACCACGTACGACGGCATCCGCTCGTTGATCTCCTGGGCCAGTTCGACGAAGCGGAACGGGTAGCCCAGCTTGCGCACCGTGTAGGAGAGGTAGGACGGGTCGACGGGGATGCAGTGACCGCCGACACCTGGTCCGGGGAGGAACTTCTGGAAACCGAACGGCTTGGTGGCGGCGGCCTCGATCGACTCCCAGAGGTCGACGCCCAGCTCGTCGCAGAAGATCGCCATCTCGTTGACGAGGGCGATGTTGACGTGGCGGTAGGTGTTCTCCAGGAGCTTGGCCATCTCGGCCTCGCGGGTGCCGCTGACCGGCACGACCTGCTCGATGAACTGGGAGTAGAACCCGACCGCGCGGTCCTTGCAGGCGGAGGTGTAGCCGCCGACGACCTTCGGGGTGTTGCGCAGGCCGTACTTGGGGTTGCCCGGGTCGATGCGCTCGGGCGAGAAGGCGAGGTGGAAGTCGGTGCCCGCGACGAGGCCGGAGCCCGTCTCCAGGATGGGGCGGGCGACCTCGTCGGTGGTGCCGGGCCAGGTGGTGGACTCCAGGACCACCAGCGAGCCCGCGCGGAGGTTGCGTGCGACGGTGCCGGTGGCGCCCTCGACCGCGGACAGGTCGGGGCGGTGGTCCTCGTCGAGCGGGGTCGGCACGCAGATGACGATGGTCCGGCTGTCGGCCAGAACGGACTCGTCCCCCGTGGCGGTGAAGCCCCCCGCCAGCATGTGCTCAAGGTCGGCGTCGGTCAGGTCGTCGATGTAGGACCTGCCCGCGTTGAGAGCAGCGATCTTGCCGGAGTCGACCTCGAAGCCGATGACCCGCAGACCGGCTGCCGTGGCCTCCTTGGCCAGGGGCATGCCGACGTAGCCCAGACCGATGATGGCCAGGTCGTAGGCAGTCACTGGATGACCTTGGAACGCCGGAAACAACACTTCATGGTCGCAAAGGCTATCTCAAGTCCGAACGAGCTACGCCTAATGCGATTGAACGCATCACAAACGGCAGGTATCCCCAGTGCCATGACAAGGCCATCAATCGGCAATCGATCGGTAAATATCACGGTACGTCTCCGCGATGCGGCTCCAGGTACGCTTCGCGGCCACCTCTGCCCGTCCGGCCTCGCCCATCTCGGCCCTTCGCTCCGGATCGTCACGCAGTCCGGCGATCGCCTTGGCCAGTGCCTCGGGGTCCCCCGCGGGCACCAGAAGCCCGGCGCCGTCGGAGCCCACGAGCTCCGACAGGGCGGGCAGGTCGCTCAGTACGACCGGCTTGCCGAGAGCCATCGCCTCGACCGGTTTCAACGGCGTGACAAGTCGGCAGACGCGCAGGTCCTCCCGGGGACAGACGAAGATGTCGATCGCCGATTGGGCCTGCAGTGCCTCGTCGGGGCCGACCCGTCCCGGCAGGATCGCGATGTCGCCGAGCCCCAGCTCCTCGACCTGCTCCAGCAGTGCCGCCCGCTCCACGCCGTCGCCGACGAGCAGCATCTTGACCGGCGCGCCCTCGTCCCGCAGCAGCGCGGCGGCATTGATCATGGTGGCGAAGCCCTCGTAGGCCACGATGCTCGACACCGAACCCATGACGATGTCGCCGGGCTCGATGCCGTAGGCGGCGCGGAACGCCGCACCGTCGTACTCGGCGCTGAGCAGCGAGTCGTCCACCGCGTTCGGCGCCAGGTAGATCTTTTCCCTCGGCACCCCGCGCTCGACGATCTCGGTGGCCATGGTCTCCGCGAGGGTGACCACCGCGTCGGCGGAGCGCATGATGAACGCCTCGCGGTCGCGCTGGAGCACGTGCCGCTGGCTGCCGATGCGCTTGGGGTCGCGGGAGGCCCAGGTCTCCTCCAGAAAGCCCCGGACCTCGTAGACCATCGGCGTGCCGGTCCGCTCGCGCACCGCCAGCGCCACCGAGCCGTTGCGGTGATCCGTCGCGGCGTGCAGCACCTGCGGCCGCAGGGTCCTGACCAGCTCGGTGACCTCTCCGGCGCCCCGGATCATCCGCCCCTGGCTCTCGAAGGGCACCTCACCGCTCGGGATCAGCCGGTGGTAGGGAATCCCGTCGATCTCCTCGTACGGCATCGCGTCGGCGTGGCCCTGCATCATCGGCCAGCCCCAGCTGGTCACGACGTGCGGATCCAGCCCGGCGGCCTTCTGCGAGGTGACGATGCGGTGCGTGCGGACCGTGTAACCGGCCTGCGTGTACGGCAGCGCGTTGGTCACGCAGTGCAGCACCCGGCCGCGGAACCGCTCGCCCACGATCACCTTGGCCTTGGGCGGGATCGGGTTCGGCTGGATCGCGGCCAGTTCTCCGGCGTAGTAGGCGGCCCGGCGCTTGATGAAGGGGTAGCGGGTGTGTGCCCGGAGCACCTCGGCGGCCTCGCTCATCCGGCCGGCGTCGAAGTGCTCCTTCGCCTCGGTCCACGGGCCCTTGACCATGCGCATGCCGAGCTTGCGTACGACGATCTTGGCGCGGCGCGCGACCGGCCAGGCGAACCGGCCCACGATGGGACGGACGCTCGACGGGAGCGTCTCGGCAGCCGCCTGCGCCACGCGTACCGGATCTGACTTGACCTTTGTCGCCACGACCCGGGAGACGATCACCGGGTGCTGGACGAAACCCTTGATCAGTCCGCGCAGCCCGGCCCTGGCCGACTTCGCCGACACCGGAGCCTGTGACACCGGAGCCTGTGACACCGGCTCGGTCGGGGGCGTCGTCTTGACCGGGGGCGTCGTCTCGGTCGGGGGCGTCGTCTCGTCCGGGGGCGTCGTCGGAGCGGGGAGCGTCACAGAGGCCTGGGGCGTGTCCGAGCCGGGGAGAGTCTCCACGACCGGGGGCGTTTCCGCGCTCGGCGGCGGGGCCGGCTCAGTGGGCGTGTCCACGGCCGGAGGCATCTCCACGGCCGAGGTCGTCTCCGGCTCGGAGTGCGTCTCCGTCTTCGGGGTCGTCACCGTGCCCGAGGTCGCCAGCGGCTCCGCGTCAGGCTCGGTGGCCGGAGACGTCACCGCTGAGGAGGGTGTCGTCGGCACCGAGGGCTTCGCCGGAACCGAGGGGGAGTCTGGCCTGTTGGCATCGGATACCACGCCGTGACCGTACCATAGGCAAGGTTTGCCCCACTGCCGCATGAAAGGCGAGGTCAATGAGGGACTTCGACCGTCCGGGTGCTGCTCAGGGCCCGGAGAATCCCCTTGTCCTGCACGTGCTGGGCGCACGGCCCAACTTCGTGAAGGCCGCTCCCGTGGTGCGCGCGCTCGCCGAACTGGGCGTGCGGCAGGGCATCATCCACACCGGTCAGCACTACGACGCGCTCATGTCGGACGTGTTCTTCGCCGACCTCGGCCTCCCCGAGCCGATCGCCAACCTGGCCGTCGGTTCCGGCTCGCACGCCCGCCAGACGGCGGCGCTGCTCGTCGGCCTTGAGGACGTGGTGCTTGAGCAGCGGCCGACGCTGGTCGTCGTCTACGGCGACGTGAACTCGACGCTGGCCGCGATCCTGGTGTGCGCCAAGCTCAACGTGCCGACCGCGCACGTGGAGGCGGGCCTGCGCTCCTTCGACCGTGGGATGCCCGAAGAGGTCAACCGGGTCATCACCGACGGTCTGTCCGACATCCTCTTCGCCACCTCCCCCGACGCGCTCTCCCACCTGGCCGCCGAGGGGATCGACCCGGCCCGGGTGCACCTCGTCGGCAACCCGATGATCGACAGCCTGTTCTCGGCGCTGGACCACCTCGACCCCGCCCCGGTCCGCTCCCGGCTCGGTCTTCCCGAGCGGTACGGGGTCGCCACCCTGCACCGTCCCGGCAACGTCGACGACCCCGCCTCCGCCAAGGAGCTGGTCGAGGCGGTGCTGTCGGTGAGCGAGCGCCTTCCGATCATGGTGCCGCTGCACCCGCGCGGCCGGACCCGCCTGGCCGAGGCCGGGCTGGTGGACGGGGAGAATCTGCGCATCGTCGATCCGCTGGGCTACGTGGACTTCCTGTCGCTGGTGCGGGGCGCGACGCTGGTCGTCACCGACTCCGGCGGCGTCCAGGAGGAGACGACCATGCTGGGCGTCCCCTGCCTTACCGTGCGGCCCAACACCGAGCGGCCGATCACCATCACGCACGGCACCAACCGGCTGGTCACCCCGGCGCAGCTGCCCGCCGCCGCCGACCTGGCGCTGGCGGACGGCGCGGCGACGCCGTCGGGCGAGCTGCCCCCGCTCTGGGACGGCAAGGCCGGCCCTCGGATCGCCCGGGTGATCGAGAGCTGGTTGCGTGGCAACAACCTCTCCCCGGCTGGGCAGTCCGTACCGCCCAAATCCCTTTAAAACGATTATTTCGGCACGGCTTAGGCCGTAGCCTGGCACGACCCAGGACGAAGGCGATCCCCATGAGCGATGAGACCCCCGAAGAGCCGAAGTTCCAGCGTCTCGGGCCGATCAACTGGCTGCCCGAGGAGCGCAAGGTCGTCGAGCGCTTCGAGGAGCGCGTCCGGGACCTTGAGCGGCGGCTCGCCATCGCCGAGGCGAAGGCCGACTACGCGCAGTGGAAGCTGGAGTCGACCAAGGTGCAGCGCCCGTACCGGGTGGCCGAGGCGCTGACCGCGGCCAAGGGGTCGGGGGTCACCGCGCTGCCGGGCAGGCTGCGCTCCGCGATGCAGGCGCGCAAGGGCCCCAAGCCGCCCCGCCCGGTGGCCGAGGTGATCGCCGAACTCAACCAGCAGGGGCCCGTGGTCGACGTACCGCAGGTCAAGTGGCCGACCGGTCCCATCGTCCGCCCGGACATGAAGGTCGCTGTCATCCTGGACGACTTCTCCCGGATGGCGTTCAAGTACGAGTGGGACCAGATCGAGTTCGGGCTCCGCGACTGGCCGGAGATCTTCGCCGAGCGCCGGCCCGAGCTGCTGTTCGTGGAGTCGGCCTGGCACGGCAACCAGGGCCGCTGGCGCTACCAGATGACCGGGACGAACGCCCCCAAGCCCGAGCTGCGCGCCCTGATCGACTGGTGCCGCGTCGAGGGGATCCCCACGGTCTTCTGGAACAAGGAGGACCCGCCGAACTTTGACTTCTTCATCGACACGGCCAAGCTGTTCGACTACGTCTTCACCTGCGACGGCGACATGGTTTCCCGCTACCGCGAGGTGCTGGGCCACGACCGGGTCGACGTCCTGCAGTTCGCCGCTCAGCCCCGGGTGCACAACCCGATCCAGGAGAAGCGCGGGCGCCTGAACGACGTGGTCTTCGCGGGCATGTACTTCAGGGACAAGCACCCCGAGCGCCGCGAGCAGATGGAGACCGTCCTCGCTCCGATCCGCGAGCTCGGCCTGCACATCTTCGCGCGCAACGGGACCGTGGACGAGAAGTACGCCTGGCCTGCCGAGTACGTCCCGCACATCGTGGGCGAGCTCCCGTACGACCAGATGCTGGCCGCGTACAAGATGTACAAGGTCTTCCTCAACGTGAACTCGGTGCTCGACTCGCCGACCATGTGCGCTCGCCGGGTCTTCGAGCTGTCGGCCTGCTCGACGTCGATCGTCTCGGGCTGGTCCCGGGCCATCGAGGAGACCTTCGGGTCGCTGATCCCGATCGCCCGTGACGAGCTGGAGTCGTACAACCAGGTCCTGCACCTGATCAACAGCCCCGAGCTGCGCGCCCGCCAGGGGCATCTGGCGATGCGCGAGGTCTTCGACAAACACCTGTTCTCGCACCGGGTGGACCAGATCCTGGAACTGCTCGGCAAGCCGGTTCAGCGGCGGACCCGGTCGATCTCGGTGGTGCTGCCCACCAACCGCGCCACCCAGATCGAGCACGCGATCTCCTCGGTGGCCAAGCAGACCCACCGTCCTGTCCAGCTCGTCATGGTCCTGCACGGGCTCGACATCGACCCCGTCGTGGTGGCCGACAAGGCGCGGATGGCCGGGATCACCGACGTCGTGGTGCTGCCCGCCGACTCGTCGCTGTCACTGGGTGCCTGCCTCAACCTGGGCATCGCCACCGCGGAGGGCGAGCTGATCGCCAAGATGGACGACGACAACCTGTACGGCGAGCACTACCTGTCGGACCTGGCCCGCGCCTTCGACTACTCCGACGCCGAACTGGTCGGCAAGGGCGCGCACTACGCCTACTTCGAGGGCAGCAACACCACGATGCTGCGCCTGCCGGGTCTGGAGCACCGCTACGCCTTCCTGGTGCAGGGCGGCACCTTCCTCGGCAAGGCCGACATGTTCCGGCACTACGGCTTCGAGGACGTGACCCGGGGCGAGGACACCCGTCTGGTCCGCCGGCTCAAGGAGGATCGGGTCAAGATCTACTCCGCGGACCGGTTCAACTTCGTCTACTGGCGCAGCGGCGACGCGGGCATGCACACCTGGCAGGCCGACGACATCAAGCTCACCCGCAACGCGCAGTTCTCTTTTGCGGGGCATCCGGACGCGCATGTGATGATCTGATTTTTTGGCCGGGCCGTCGCGGGGGTTCCGGCGTGCTTGATGGCGGGTCGGCTGTTCTCGGGGACGCGTTCTCTCGGGGACGCGTTCTCTCGGGGACGCGTTCTCTCGGGGACGCGTTCTCTCGGGGACGCGTTCTCTCGGGGACGCGTTCGCGCTCCGGTGGGCGGGTGCTCCGGGCGGCCGTTGTTGGTGGCGGGTCTGGGGGTTCAGGCCTCCGGCCTGGCGGGCGCGCTGGTTGCGGATTCTTATAAGCCGCCCGGAGCACCCGCCCACCTCCGCGCACCCCTTGCCTCGCCGTACGCCCTGCGGGCCGTAGCCGCTTTCCTACGGGCCGCCGATTGGGCTCTTCGACGCTGAAGCAATCCGTACGGGGGTCGTCCGAGGTCCAGCGCCGTAGCTGAAGCATCGGTGCGGAAAGGAGCGCAGGGAGGCTCACCGTAGTTCATCAGACCCGTCGTGATTCGCCGTCGCCGGTCAGCTTGCTGCGGCTTGTCGTTGCCGGTCATGGCTTGGCTCAGGGGCGAGTGTGATCGGTCTGGCAGGGCACACCGCGACTCGGGCCGCCACCGCGACCGGAGGGTACCTCGCTCCACTCCTCTACCGTGGTCCAACCGGACAGGCACACCGCGACTCGGATCGCCACTGTGACCAGAGGGAGGGGTACGCCTCGCTGACGTCTTGTCCTCCTTGGTCGTGGCGCCGGATCGCCAGGCCAGTTGTTCGGTTCGCTTCTTTCGGTGAAGGCGAACAACCCAAGTCGACTTTGTTCGGTACAGTTAATTCGACCCAGCCGAACAAAATTATGGGGAGCATCGGTGTCAGGACCGGGCAGGCCGTCCAGGGCGACTGTGTATCAGCGCCTCGACGAGGCCGTTCGAGAACTCCGTGACCGCTTGGGTGGATTGCCCTCGCCCGCTGAGGCAGAGGACATCTGGTCTGACATCTGGCACCAGGAAGCCCACAACAGCACTGCGATCGAGGGCAACACGCTCGTACTGCAAGAGGTGGAGAAGCTCCTTGAGGAGGGCCGGGCGGTAGGCGCGAAGCCGCTCAAGGACTACATGGAGGTAAGGGGATACGGCGACGCCGCGAAGTGGGTGTATGGGCAGGCGCTGGAGCCGGGAGACTGGCAAAACGGAGATCTCATCACGCTCCAGGAGGTTCGTCAGATACACCACACCGCCATGTCGCTCGTGTGGGCTGTAGACCCCCATCCTCATGCCACCCCCGCCGAAGGCCCGGGGAACTTCCGGCAGCACGAGATCGCCAAGTTCCCGGGAGGTATGAAGCCGCCGCCATGGCCGGAAGTCGACCCCCGGATGCGAGACTGGGTGAAGGCTGTCGACGACCTTCGCGGTGAGTCCGAGGAACCCCTCCCCGAACGCTTGGCCCACGTTCATAACCGGTTCGAAGAAATACACCCGTTCCTTGACGGCAACGGACGGACGGGCCGTTTGGTGCTCAACCTGATACTTTCCAGGATTGAATATCCACCAGCGATCATCTACAAGCGTGACCGTGACAAGTACCTTCAGGCGATGCGTCGAGCCGACAATGACGAGTTCGGCCCATTGGGTGAACTCATCGCACGCAGCGTGACGACGAATCTGTACCGCTTCGTTATGCCGGCGGTGGCCGGCCCGGTCAAGCTTGTCCCCCTACCTGCTCTCGCGACGCGCGACGTCACCGAAAATGCCCTCCGGGTAGCTGCCGCACGGGGACGACTCCGTGCGGTCAAGGGGGACGACGGTATGTGGCGTAGCAGCAAGAAGTGGGTGAACGACTATCTCAAGTCGAGGCATCGCCGGTCGTGATGTCTCTGCCATGGATAAAATATGACTTGAGCAGCAGGAATACCACCAGCAGTGCCTTTACAAGATACCGAACGGCTACTGCGGCATCGGTGGCACCAACGTCAAGCCGGGTGACCCGTCCGGGTGGGGCGCCTGCCAGACGGGCCTAGTTCCGACCAAGGAGTAACTCCACAGATCTCGCTGGACGGCTCGCGCTCAATTCCCGGGCGCGAGCCGTCATACTGTCCGGCCACAGTTGATCCGCTGATCGTCCGCCGTGTCGGCTGTCCGGATCTCAGCCGCCGCCTACAACTCGGTGAGGACGTATACAGCAGCGCGGCCATGCCGGTGCCGCTCACGATGTCACCCTTGCCGACTGGCCAAGGGATGTCGCCCAGCGGTACCCACTCGACACGCTCGGCCTCCCATCCCTCGGTGGGCGGGCCGATGTAAGTGGTGCTGTCGGTGCGGAAGATGTGGTGAACGGAGTCGGAGCTGCCGTTAGTGGGCTGCTTCACCAGCGGGCGCAGTGGCCCAGGTCGCCAGCTGGTCTCCTTCTCGACCTCGCGCGCTGCGGCGACTGCCGGCTTCCCCGTCCTCGATCTTCCCGACGGGGATCTCCCGCCCCCAGGAGTCGGTGATGAAGCGATGCGGCCAGATCAGAAGCACCCGGCGCCGCTCATCGGTGACCACGGTACCGGCTCCGGGCGCGGTGCGGATCAGCCGGTGTTCCAGATACCTGCTGTCATCGCTTGCGTTTATTTCGTTTGTTGCGGATACTGTGAGAAGGAGGTACGGCGATGACAGATGTGCAGGCCAAGCGGGTACAGCCCGGAAGCATTGATGCCGAGATGGCTGGCCGTGCTGTGCGCCGCATCAAGGACTACCTCATGCGATCTCACGAGCAGTCGGCCATCCGTGTTGTCGTGGAACACGGTGCTGAGGACCCATTGATCTTGCCTCGGGAAGCTGTGAGCCTGTTGGCCTTCATCCTTGCCCAGGCGGCTGAAGGGCGAGGGGTGACGGTCATCCCCTCTCAGGCTGAGCTGACGACCCAGCAGGCGGCGGACATGCTGAACGTCTCGCGCCCCCACCTGATCAAGCTTTTGGAGGAAGGAGGGATCCCCTTCCGCTTGGTTGGCAAGCACAGGCGTGTTACATACGAGGACCTTCAGGAGTACAAACGTCGCGATGGCGCCAAGCGCCGTACGGCTGCCGATCAACTTGCTGCGCTAGGCCAGGAGCTGGGCATCTGAGCATGAGCTTTGTGGTGGTCTATGACGCGAACGTGCTCTATGGCAACACACTTCGCGACCTGCTCATCCGCCTGGCCATGACGGGACGGCTCCAGACCAGGTGGACCAGCGGGATTCGCGACGAAATGCAGCGCAACGCGGGTCGCCGAGGCGAGGGTGACAGTGAGAACGATGTGTCGGCTGAAGCGAACCACTACCACCAGCGATACCTGTTCAAAGTACCGGACGGCTACTGCGGCATCGGGGGCACCAATGTCAAGCCAGGCGACCCGTCCGAGTGGGCCGCCTGGAAGACGAGCGTGGTTCTGGCTGAATCCGGATCGCACAGGCGGTTCTGGTGCAGGCGAAGTGGACTCAGCAGATCTCGGATGAGGCATTTGGGGCGATCGGACGTAGCGGCAGGTCGCCTGTTCGTAGGCGTTCACGTTCATGCGATCGCCGCCGAGACGATGACGTCGGCGGCGTTGTCGGCCCCGGCCCAGACCCCTTCGCCCGGCCGCCACACCCTGGCCCACCAGGGCCGCCAGACGAACACCCACCCGCAGGCGCGACGGATGACGGCGATCCGGACCCGGGTCTCGCCCACCGCCATGACCTCCAGCACCGGCTGCCCCACCTGGGGCAACACCAGCGAGGTACTCACCCCCAGCCCCCGCAGGTCCCACCCCAGCCGCACCAGGTGAATCAACTGCTCTTGTGAACCACATTCCTTCATCTGCTGTCTGTCCTTTCAGTCGTACGGCTTGTGGGTGCATTCGTTGGTGTCATGGACCGTTCGCAATAGAGGAACGACCTGACTGATTCGCAGCTCGCCATCGGACGGTTGCGCCAAGTAGTTGGACTTTGACGTCTGAAGCCTTGAACCATGGAAGCATTGCAAGTGTGTTCCCGTAGCTGCTTTTTGGCAACTGCCAGCAAGCAACTGCCCAAAAAGAGATCATTATGAAAATGCGGCCGACTTATACCGATAGTGAGGATTTGGGATTGGTTCGTCAGGCACACAGCCCAACCGTCAGGCGGCGTCGGCTTGCCGCCGAACTGCGTCGAATTCGGGAGGAAAAGGGGCTGACTATCGATCAGGTGGCCGAACAGCTCGATTGGCACGCCACCAAGCTGAGCCGTTTCGAGACTGGCCGCAGGGCGGTGCAACCCAGCGACGTGCGAGCCTTGCTCGCTGTCTACGAGGTCCAGGACAGGGAGCGCGACGCGTTGCTCACCTTGGCCCGGGAAGCTCGGCAACGCGGCTGGTGGCATGTCTATGGGCAGGCTGTGCCTGAATGGTTCGAGGTCTACGTCGGCTTGGAGTCAGAAGCCTCGGCACTGCATCTTTACGAATCCGAGTTCGTGCCGGGGCTGCTGCAGACCGGGGACTACATACGTGCGGTGCATCGTGCCGCACAGATCAGAGCATCCGAAGAAGAGGTAGATCAGCGAGTAATGGTGCGCGTCGCGCGCCAGAAGCTGCTGGAAAACGATGACCCACCACACCTGTGGGTGATCATCAACGAAGCGGCCATCCGGCGTCCGGTCGGAGGCGTCCAGGTGATGCGTACCCAGCTCGAATACCTGGTGCAGGCCGCCACACTGCCACACGTGACCCTTCAGGTTCTGCCGTTTTCAGCTGGAGCGCATCCGGCGATGGGCGGAGGATTCCACGTACTCCAGTTCGGCCCGAACGATCCTGATGTGGTCTACATCGAGTACCCCACCGGAACGATTTATCTGGAAAAGCAGTCCGAAGTAGAGCGGTATACGCTGATGTTCAACCACCTGCGTGCTGCTGCCCTGCCTACCGACTCTTCGGGGGAGCTCATCGCACGAGTGGCGAGCGAACTTGGGAAGTGACGACCGATTCAAGAGAAAACGGAGTGCGGGACGGTGGAGAACCAGCCTGTGGACCTATCCCATGCGGAGTGGCGCAAGAGTTCGTGTAGCAATGGCAACGGCGGAGCGTGTGTCGAGGTGGCAGGTAATCTGTCTGGGATCGTGGCCGTCCGGGACAGCAAAGACGCCCACGGCCCGGCGCTGATCTTCTCACCTGACGAGTGGCGAATCTTCCTTGGTCGTATCAAGGCTGGAGACTTCGACACACGTCCCTGATCGCGTGACTGGTCGGGGAGGGTTTCCAAGCGTGAGTTGGGCATCCGTGTTCGAGGCGTATGACGTGTTCTGGGCGGTGGCCATGCGTGACGACGGCCCCGGTCCGGAGGGTTCCGGGCCGGGGGCGTCGTGGGTGCCGGGGCGCCGGTCTCCGGCTTCCCGGGTTTTTCCGGGAACCCGGCTCCGGGCACGGGTGGACTTGGTTACCGGACGCCTCGCCTGCCGTACAGGCTCACCGCCAGAAGGACGCCGACGGCGGCCAGGGCGATCTGGATGATGAGTTCGACCCAGTCGATGCCCGACGTGGTGGCGACTCCGAGGGCTCCGGCGATCGCGGTGCCGATGAGGGCGGCGACGATACCGATGACGATGGTCAGCCAGATCGGGATGCCCTGCTTGCCGGGCACGACGAGCCGACCGAGGGCACCGATGACGGCGCCGATGACGATGGCGGTGATGATGCCGGTGACTGTCATGTTCCACGCTCCTGTCTGCTCAGCTGCCAGGCGTATGCCCTGAGGAAGGGCGACAACACATAACGGAGTGCCCCGAATTAGTGGCCACGGGTCACGATCCTGTCTTGAAGTGGTCGTATACGGGTTCCGGCCTGTGATCGTCCCCGGGGATTCCCGGTGTCAGGGGGTCGGGTCGACGGGCTTTCCGGGGGTTTCGACAGCCGTGGTGCCGTTGGAAACGGCGGGGGTGGCGGGGGCTCCGGGGGTGCTGCCGGGGGTGGTGCCGCTCAGCAGGGAGCGGGCGAGTCCGAGACCGGCGCCGCCGAGGGTGAGAGCCTTGGCGAGCATCTCCTCGACGCCCTGAGCGCCGTTGAGCACGACCATGTGGTCGACGTTGCCGAAGGCCCTCGCCCCCGCCTCGACGATCTGCGGCCAGTTCTCGGCGAGCTGCTGGGCGATGACCGCCTCCTGGTTCTCGGCGAGGGCCTCGGCACGGGCCCGGATCGCGTCGGCCTCGGCCAGGCCCTTCGCCTTGGCCGCCTCGGCCTCCGCGAGTCCCTGTGCCCTGGAGGCCTCCGCGGCGGCCAGACCGGTGGCCTTCGTCGCGTCGGCGGCGGCGAGGCCGCGCAGCCGCACGGACTCCGCCTCGGCCGCGGCGGCCTGCTTGACCTGCGACGCCTGCGCGGCGGCGCGAAGCTCGGTCTCGCGGGCCTCGGCCTCGGCCTGGGCGATGCGGGCGTCGCGCTCCGCCTGGGAGGCCGTCACCGTCTCGTACGCCCTGGCGTCGGCGGGCTTGCGGACCTGAGCCTGGAGTCGCTGCTCGGCCAGCGCCGCCTCAAGCTCCGCGGCACGGGTCTCCTGGACGACGACCTCCTGGCGGGCGGACGCCTCGGAGAGCGGCCCGGCCTGGCGGGACCTGGCCAGGGCCTCGTCGATCTCGGCCTGGTAGGCGGCCTGCTTGATCTGGGAGTCGCGCCAGGCGGCGGCCTTGTTGGCTGCGGCGACCTGTTCGGCCTCGGTGGCCTCCTGGTCGCGCTGGGCCTCGGCGATGCGTGCCGAGGCGGCGATTCTGGCGGCGTGCGGCTTGCCGAGGTTGGTGATGTAGCCCGTCTCGTCCTCGATCTCCTGGATCTGCAGGGAGTCGACGATCAGGCCGAGCTTGATCATCTCATCGGCGGCCGAGGCGCGGGTCTCGCCGGTCAGCCGCTCGCGGTTGAGGATGAGGTCCTCGACCGTCAGGTTGCCGATGATCGACCGCAGGTGGCCGGTGAACAGCTCGTGGATGGCGCCGTTCATCGAATCCTGTTGGTCCAGGAAACGGCGGGCGGAGTTGGCGATCGAGTGCAGGTCGTCGCCGACCTTGTAGATCACGACGCCGCGTACGACCACCGGGATGCCCTGCTGGGTGACGCAGGAGACCTGGAGGTTGGCGGCACGGCTGTCCAGGCGCAGGCGGCGCGCGGTCTGGAATCCGGGGAGCACCGAGGTGCCCTTACCTGTGATGATCTTGAATCCGAGGCTGTCGGCCTCCTCGGCCCTGCCCCGGGCGCCGAGCCCGGAGATGATCAGCGCCTCGTTGGGCTCGGCCACCCGCCAGATGGCCTTGAACAACAGGACGATGACGAGAAGGGCGACGAGGACGACGCCCCCGATGACGAAGTACTCCGTAGGCATCGCGGCCTCCACGATGGGGGATGAGGTGTCAGGCGAGCGCTCGGGCGACGTAGACGGTGCGCGGCGGGAAGAAGGTGACGACCACGACGATCGAGCCGGTGGCGATCTCCTCGTCGGGAACCGTGGGATACGCGTAGAACGCCTCGACACCGCCGCGGACCGCCACCATCACCTCCCCGACCAGGCCGGGACCGATCTTTCCGGTGACCCTGCCCTCTTTACCGACCACGCGATACTCCCCGGACCAGCTGTCAGAGGGAAAACGAATGCCTACCATGCCGCGGCATGAGCTCTGCCGGACTTCCACCGTTAATCCCCGTGCTTCACCTTATACAGGTAACGAGCCGACTCACCATAACGTTCCGGCTTATCCCGACAATCCATACAGCAGGCGCCCCTCGCATCCACGTCGCCTCCTGACCCGCGGAATCCGAGGTCAGTGCCGGAAAGGCGCGGAGCGGGCGGAGCGGTGCGTGCCGGCGCGCCGGGATGCTCCCGGCTAGGGCTGTTTTCCCCGGACCGGATAAGCCGGCGTGACGTCGATGCCCTTTTCAATTCCCGTCGACCACGACATGGCTCTCATGCAGGAGATATCGTGACAGCGCGCTAATGGCATGGGTAAAAAGTTCCCGAAAACGCAGCGCGGCGACCGCGGCGATCCATTCACATCGTGATGATCGCCCCATGACCGATCCTCATGAGATCAATCCACTTAAGGCCCTGGAACTCGGCATGGACCGGCCCATCTCCCGCCGGGACTTCTTCGACGGGATGATCGCGGCCACGGGGATCGCGGCGGCGTGCTCGCTGCCCGGAGCCGGCGGATGGGACGCCTCCCCCGCCGAGAGCGCGGCGAAGGCGTCCCGCCTCGCCGACGCGGAAGATCTGGAGCTTTCGCCCGACACCTCCTACCCGCCGTCCCTCACCGGGCTGCGCGGCGACACCGCGGAGGCGCTGAGCGTGCCCCACGCCCTTCGCGACCAGCGGTTCTGGGCGTACGCGGGCATGCCCGAACCCACCGGCGAGCGCTATGACCTGGTCGTGGTCGGCGCGGGGATCAGCGGTCTCAGCGCGGCCCACCGGTGGCTGGAGCGCGACCCCGGCGCGCGGATCCTGATCCTGGACAACCACGACGACATCGGCGGGCACGCCCTGCGCAACGAGTTCCGCCCGAGGGCCAGGAAGGGGCCGCTGGTCGCGTACGGCGGGTCACGGGCGATCATCAACCCGGCGGCGTGGACCCCCGAGGGGAAGGACCTGCTCGCCAAGCTGGGCATCCGCCCCGAGAGGCTCGCCGGGGAGCGGCGGCTGTACGCGGACCTGGGGATGCACGACAGCGTCTTCTGCGACCGGGAGACCTTCCCGGCCGAGAGGCTGGTCGTGTTCACCCCCGGCAAGCGGGCACCGCGGTGGATCGCCGAACTGCCGGTCGCGGAGCAGGCCGGAAAGGACCTGCTCATGCTGTACGGCGCCCCTCCGGACTGGTTTCCCGGCCTGTCCGGTGAGGAGAAACAGGAACGGCTCGCCCGGCTCACCTACTCGGGTTTCCTCGCCGAGGTCTGCGGGGTCCACCCGGACGTGCTGAAGTTCGTCCAGACCATGCCGAGTGACGAGTGGGCCTACGGCTCCGACGCCTTCGGCGCGATCGACGCCTGGGCCGGCGCCGACGAGTACCGGTACCCAGGGTTCCAGGGGCTCGGGCTCGATGCCTCCAAGCCGTCCAGATACAACTCCCCGACCGTGATCAAGGAGTGGGACACGGACGAGCCTCGCGCCTACCGCTTCCCCGAGGGCAACCAGGCGATCGTCCGGATGATGGCCGCCCGGATGATTCCCGGCTTCGCCACGACGGGCGACATGGCGGGGATCACCACCGCGAGCTTCGACTACGGTCTGCTCGACCGGCCGGGCAACCGGGTCCGGGTACGCCTGTCCAGCCCGGTGGTCTCGGCGGTCAACGACGGCCTGCCGGAGGCGGCCACCGGTGCCACGGTCGGCTACTTCGACGGCAAGTGGGTACGGACCGTACGGGCCGGAAGCGTGATCATGGCCTGCTGGAACTCGATGATCCCCTACCTGGTCGGCGACCTGCCGTCCGCGCAGCGGGCGGCGCTGTACCGGGCGGTCAAGGTGCCCGTGCTGTACGCGACGGTCCAGCTCCGTGACTGGCGGGCCTGGCAGGAGATCGGGATCAGACGCGCCAGGTTCACCGGCGCCCGCTGGTGCGTGGCCGAGCTCGACGACCCGGCCGACGTCGGCGGCTACCGGTGCCCGAGGACACCCCGGGAGCCGATCGCGGTGCACATGGTCAGCACGCCCGTCACCCCCGGCGTGTCACCCGCGCGCGGCTCGATCGCCGGTCGGTACGCCCTGATCGAGACACCGTACGGGCAACTGGAGTACAGCATCCGCGACCAGCTCACCCGGCTGCTCGGCCCGGGAGGCTTCGACGCGGCCCGCGACATCGAGGCGATCACGATCAACCGGTGGGGGCACGGCTACACACCCGAGTACGCCACCCCGTGGGACCTCGACTTCTACCCCGACGGGAACCCGCCGGCGGCCGTTGCCCGCCGGCCGCACGGCCGGATCGCGATCGCCAACTCCGACTCCGTACCCGCCGCCCGCGCCGACGCGGCCGTCACCGCCGCCTACCGCGCGGTCGCCGAGCTCCAGCGCTGACGGGGTCAGGCGGGTTTTCTCAGTCTGGTGAAGGCCCAGCTCATCCTCGGCTCGACCGCCCAGCGGGTGACGCGCCGCACCGGCCCCGTGCACAGCAGGGCGGCGAGCCCCACCCCGAGGAGCGCCACGGCCGTCACCCCCGGCAGGGTCTGGGCCCAGTCGCCGTAGAACCGCTCGGCGACCTTCACCACCAGGCCATGGAGAAGGTAGGCGTACATCGTCGCCGTGCCGAGCTCCGAGTACCAGGTACGCCGGGCCGGGGTGACCGCCAGGAACGCCGCGACGAGCAGCGCACCGGCGGCCAGCATGCCGAGGCGGATCAGGCTGCCGGTGAGGTCGTCGACGCCGATCACGTCGTTGGCGTGCCGCCACCGGATCCACTCTGTCCTCACCTGGGTGTGCACGGCGAGCGTCAGGGCGCCCCCCGCGGCCAGCACGATCGCCCCCGCGGCCCGTACCCACCGCCGCCTGAGCCACTCGAAGTGCTCCGGACGGAGCATCAGCCCGAGCACGTAGAACGGGAGCAGGCCGAGGGTCCGGTTCATCGACAGCTCGTCGGGCAGCCTGCTCACCCCCGACAGCAGCGACAGCCCGACCGCGACCGTCAGCGGCCACCGCAACTGCTGCCAGACCGGTGTGGACAGCCGCCACAGGAACAGCGACATCAGGAACCAGGTCAGGTAGTACGGGTCGAGGAGGCTGATGTCGAGCTTGCCGTACAGGATGAGGCGCGGCAGCGAGTAGAGCAGTTCGAAGATCACGTACGGGACGGCGAGCGTGCTGATCAGCTTGCGCGCCTTGCCGGAGGAGAAGGTGAAGTTCCGCGACAGGTAGCCGCTGAGCACGATGAACAGCGGCATGTGGAACGTGTACACGTAGAAGTAGGCCGCGTGCGCGACCGGCACGTCCCGCAGGTCCTCGATCAGGTGGCCGGAGACGACCAGGGTGATCGCCAGGAACTTGGCGTTGTCGAAGAACGGGTCCCTGCCCGCGGCGTGCGGGAGAACGGCCCGCAGCGGGGTTGCGACACTCACAGCCGGACCGTAACCGGACCCGCCCAACGCCCGGCGAACAGCCGGTGACAGCCGGGGAAATCCCCGCCGCGCCCCCGGCGGGGAGCGGCGGGGACTTCCCCGCCGCGCCCCCGGCGAGGGCGCGCGGCGGAGCGGCGGCTACGCGACGGCGACGGCGACGGCGACGCGACGGCAACGGCGGCGCGGCTAGGCGACGGCGCGACTACGCGACGGCGGCGGCGCTGGCGTCCCAGAGTGCGCGTGCCAGCGCGGGGTCGGCCATTCTCCTGGGGACGGCCGCCGGGGCGCTTTTGGCGAAGTAGCGGCCCGGGTGGGCGGTGCCGTCCGGGTGGGTGGCGAGGTGGACCATGGTGCTCGCACCCTCCTCGACGGTCTGGCCCATGCCGGGGATGTTCTTCACCATCCACATCATCAACGTCGCCTGGGCGAACTCGGTCCTGATCACACCGGGGTGGAAGCAGGTCGCGGTCACCCCGGTGCCCGCGAGGCGCCGGGCCAGCTCCACTGTGAAGAGGGCACCCGCCTGCTTGGAGTCCCCGTACTGGAGCCAGCCGCTCCAGCGCCGCCGCTCACGGTCGAGGTCGGACGGGTCGAGGCGCCCGGTCTTGCCCGCCCGGGAGGAGGTGGTGATCACACGCTCCCCGACCCGCTCAAGCAGCAGGTTCGTCAGCAGGAAGGGGGCGAGGTGGTTGACCTGGATCATCGTCTCGTGGCCGTCGCGGGTGAGCGTGCGCTCGCTGCTCATGACGCCCGCGTTGTTGATGAGAATGTCGATCCGCTCGTAGCGGGACAGCAGCTCGGCCCCCAGCCTGCGCACATCGTCCAAGGAGGTGTAATCGCAGGTGAACGTATCCGGGACCGTTCCGGAGACGGCCGTCACCCTTTCCGCCACGCGAGTTGTCTTATCGGGATTACGGCCGACCAGAACAACCCGCTGCCCGCGCCTCGCGAGCTCTACCGCCGCTGCCTCGCCAATTCCGGCACTGGCCCCGGTAATCACACTAGTCATCCGATCCTCCACTGCGCAGAAAGCATATTCGGTGCTAGTCTCCTATGCGATCTTCCGGAGGCCTATCCATCCCTAAACCGGCACGAGCCTCCACACGCTCAGAGGTTGGGACGAGTGGACATGGGCTCTGGAAACCGCTCGATTCGGTTCAAGATTTTCTTGCTGTTGCTCCTGCCGCTGCTGTCACTGAGCGCACTGTGGGGCTTCGTGCTCAACCTCACCATCGGTGACGGGATCGCACTGCTGAATGCGAACAGCATCTACCAGTCGGTGGGCATGACCTCCACGGAGCTGGGACTACAGCTTCAGGCGGAGCGGATGCAGTCGTCGGTGGCGATCAGCTCCCGGGTCCTCACCAGCGGTATGGGCGAGCAGCGCTCCCGGACCGACCGCGCGGTCCAGGCGTTCAAGAAGGCCACCGCCTCCGATGATTCCGGCAGCCCGGAACTTCGCAGTTCGCTGGACAGGCTGCTCAGCCGGCTCGACACCCTCTCGAACGTCCGCTCGGGTATCGACAGCGGGCAGCAGTCACGGCTGGAGGTGCTGTCGAACTACAACCATGTTCTCGACGCCGTCTTCCTGGTGTACGACCAGATGGCCGCGGTGCCCGATCTGGCGATCTTCCAGCAGGCCACGGCCATGCAGGGCATGGGCAACGCCTACGAGATGCTCGCCAGGGAGAACGCGCTGGTCAGCGGGGCTCTGATCGACTACCGGCTGTCAGAGGGGGAGCGCAAGGCCTTCGGCGAGTACGTCACCACCCGGAAATTCCTGCACACCAAGGGCGCGGCCTCACTCGATCCCGAGCTGGGCACGGCGTACCGCGACACCTTCAAGTCCGCGGCCTTCGTGAGGTTCACGAACCTGGAGAAGGCCATCGCCGGATCGACCGGCAACCGGCTGGCTCCCGAGGCCGGCCGGTGGAAGGCGAGCGTGAACGAGATCTCGACCTGGCTCGACAAGGTCAATCTCGCCGCCTCCAAGGAACTGGCGGACCGGGCGCAGACGATGGCCACCGGCGTCCTGCTCCGGATCGTGATCGCCGGCGGCGTCGGCCTGATCGCGGTGGTCGCGTCGATCATCTTCTCGGTCCGCTTCGGCCGCCGCCTGGCCGCCGAGCTCGCCGGGCTCCGTTCGGCCGCCCTGGACCTGGCGGACGTGCGGCTTCCCCGCGTCGTGGACCGCCTGCGGCGCGGCGAGGAGGTCGACGTGCAGGCCGAGGCGCCGCCGATCCAGGCGTGCGGCTCGGCCGAGGTGCGCGACGTGGCCCACGCGTTCGGCTCGGTGCAGCGGACCGCGGTCGAGGCCGCCGTCGGCCAGGCCAACCTGAGGCGTGGCGTCAGCCAGGTCTTCGTGAACCTGGCCCGGCGCAAGCAGAGCCTGCTCCACCGCCAGCTCACCCTGCTCGACAGCATGCAGCACCGGGCGACCGACCCCGACAGCCTTGAGGACCTGTTCCAGCTGGACCACCTGACCACCCGCATGCGGCGGCACGCCGAGGGCCTGATCATCCTGTCCGGTGCGGCGCCCGGCCGGTCGTGGCGCAAGCCGGTGCCGGTGATCGACGTCCTGCGGGCCGCGATCGCCGAGGTCGAGGACTACACCCGGGTCAACGTGATGCCGGTGGCCGACGTCTCGCTCGACGGGAGCACGGTCGCCGACATCACCCACCTGGTGGCCGAGCTGGTCGAAAACGCCACGATCTACTCCCCGCCGCAGGCCATGGTGACCGTACGCGGCGACGTGGTGGCCAACGGGTTCGCCGTCGAGGTCGAGGACCGCGGCCTGGGCCTGGGCCCCATGGAGTACGCGGCCATCAACGAGCGGCTGGCCGGCCCGCCGGAGTTCGACCTGGCCGACAGCGACCGGCTGGGCCTGTTCGTGGTGGGCCAGCTCGCCTCCCGGCACGGCATCCAGGTCATGCTGCGCAACTCGCCGTTCGGCGGCACCACGGCCATCGTGTTCATCCCCCGTACGGTGATCGCCCAGCAGGGGTCGCCGCTCGCCCTCACCGTGGAGCAGGCCTCCTCCAGCACCGAGCACGCCGCCAAGCGTCCGGGAGAACTGTTCGCCCCCTCCTCGCCCGACACGTTCTCGCCCCCCGTCAACGGCAACGGCCTGCCCCGCAGGACGAGGCCGGCCTCCCCCGCCCAGTCCACCGCCGCGCCGTCGCTCAGCGTGGTGACCAACCTGCCGGCCCGTGCCCCGTCCGCCGGGCAGGAGAGGCATCCGGGCGGGTCCGTGGGCCAGGAGACCGGCCGGGCCCGCGCATCCTTCCCCGCGCCGCATCAGGAGTCGCCACGGGGGTCCCGTGAGTCTCACCAGACGCCTCACGAGATCGAGCGTGGCAATGACGCTCCGGCGCGTAGGACGGCCTCACAGCCTGCTACGGGGCCGGGCGGCCTGCCCCGCCGGATCCGGCAGGCGAACCTGGCGCCTCAACTCCGCCAGGAGGCCGAGGCGACGGAGTCCGCCGAGCCGGAGCCGAGGGCGGAACCGCGCGAGGAGCGTTCACCCGACGAGGTCCGCGCGTTGTTCTCCGCCTTCCAGGCGGGTGCACGGCGCGGACGCGAGGAGCAGGACGATGCCCTCGCGCACCATACAACAGGCGACAAGGGGGACACATGACCGGAAAATTGACCAACACCGGCGAGCTGAACTGGCTCCTCGACGACCTGACCAGCAGGGTGAGCGCGGTACGCCAGGCGGTGCTCCTCTCCACCGACGGGCTGGCCGTCGGTTTCTCGAAGGGGCTCAACCGCGAGGACGCCGAACATCTGTCCGCGGTCGCAGCCGGGTTCCAGAGCCTGGCACGCGGCGCGGGGCGCCATTTCGGCGGTGGTGAGGTGCGCCAGACCATCGTGGAGATGGAGTCGGCGTTCCTGTTCGTCACCGCTGCCGGACAGGGAACCTGCCTGGCCGTGCTGAGCAGCTCCGACGCCGATGTGGGCCATGTCGCGTACGAGATGGCGATGCTGGTCAAGCGGGTGGGCCAGCACATCTCCACCGGTCCGCGCCAAGGTCTCTCATGAGCGGGGGAGCGGGTGGCGACGCCGTCCACGGCCCATTGGACCCCCGAACCCGGTGCCGGAGGTCCGGATGACACGCTGGATGGACGAGGAGGCCGGACCGGTCGTCCGGCCCTACGCGCTCATCAGGGGTCGCACCCGCTCCTCCGGTGACACTCTGGATCTGGTCGCGATGGTCACCTCGACCCGCGCCGGGCCGTCCGGGGGATTCGTCCCCGGGCCGGAACAGGAACGCATTCTCGCCATGGTCACCACCCCGACCTCGGTCGCCGACGTCGCCTCGGACCTCAACCTGCCACTCGGCGTGGTCAGGGTCCTTCTCGGCGACCTGCAGGACCACAAGCTCATCTCGATCGGGCGCGCCTCCGCGAGCGAGCGCATTCTCAAGGAAGTGATCAATGGACTTCGGGCCCTCTGACGAACCCGTCGCCCTCAAGATTCTCATCGCGGGCGGCTTCGGGGTGGGCAAGACCACTCTCGTGGGCGCCATCAGCGAGATCCGGCCGCTCCGCACCGAGGAGGTGCTCTCCGACCGCGGTATCGGCATCGACGACGTCGACGGCGTGGAGGGCAAGACCACCACCACCGTCGCGATGGACTTCGGCCGCATCACGATCAGGGAGGGCCTGGTCGTCTACCTGTTCGGCACCCCCGGCCAGGAGCGATTCTGGTTCATGTGGGACGAGCTGTCCTACGGCGCGCTGGGTGCCGTGGTACTGGCCGACACCCGGCGGCTGACCGACTGCTTTCCCTCGATCGACTACTTCGAGCAGCGCGGCACACCGTTCATCGTGGCCGTCAACTGCTTCGACGGCGCCGCCCAGCACGAGGCGGACGACGTACGCGTCGCCCTGGACCTCGACGTGGACGTACCGGTGCTCCTCTGCGACGTGCGGCGCCGCGTCTCGGCGAAGACGGTGCTCGTGACCCTCGTGGAGCACTCGTTGAAGGTGCTGACGGCCAGCCAGAGCTGAGGAACGGGCCGGGGGTGGCTCCCGGCCCCGGTGCCGGGGACCGGACATGGGCACAGCCGCCCCGGCGGGAGGTCACAGTGCCCGCAGGCCGCTGATCAGCTCCCTCAGCAGGCTCTCCGGTGGCACGGAGGCGGCGGGAATCGGCGATCTCACCAGGATCAGGCCCTGGTCGAGCAGGTCGCCCAGCAGGACTTTGATCACGCCGACCGGCAGGTCGGCGTCCGACGCGATCTCCACGATCGGGCGTGCCCGCCTGACCAGTTTGAGCAGCCGCCGGTGTTCGGAGCCCAGGTACGCTCCCGGGGAGATCGGCGTCCCCGTCGCCACCGCCATCGAGAGCAGGTCGAGCGAGGACGACGCCCTGGTGCGTCCCCCGGTCATCGCGTAGGGGCGGACGACGGGACCGGCCTCCTCGTCCACCCACTCGACGTCGTCGCTCATTGGCCGGCCATCCGGGGTCCGGTGGCCAGATGCTGTCCGACACGGGTGACCAGGCGGGCCATCTCATAGGCGATCAGGCCCACGTCGGCGGCACCGGTGGTCATGACCGACAGGCAACTCCCCTGACCGGCTGAGGTGACGAAGAGGAACGCGGAGTCCATCTCCACCATCGTCTGGCGTACGGCGCCGCCGCCGAACTGCAGGCTGGTGCCCTTCGCGAGGCTCTGGAAGCCGGAAGCCACCGCCGACAGGTGATCGGCGTCCTCCTTGCTCAGCCCTCTGGACGAGGCCATCATCAGCCCGTCGTTGGACAGGATCAGCGCGTGCGAAACGTCCGCCACACTCGTGACGAAGTCATCCAGCAGCCAATAAAGCTCACCCGGCACGTGGTTAAACCCCTTCCCCTCTGATGATCATGTTGATTTTTCCCCCCACCGGCGCGGCGAATCCGGTCTTGTGGACCCGTCTCCGCCCGCGCTCCCGCTCTCGCGGCCCGGCTCAACGCTCGGCATCGCCGTCCTCGTCGGCGGCCCGGCCACGCCGCCAGCCGGACTGCATGGCGCTCATCAGCGCCCTCGCCTCCTCCGGCGACCGCTCCTCGATCTCGGCGTCGGGCGGGCGTGACTCCCTGACCTGCCTCGGCGGCGTGTTGGCCTGCCGTACCCGGCGTGGCAGACCGCCGACGCGCCGCAGCGGCCTCCACAGGTCCACCGGAATCGGCACCGCCGGCTCAACGGGTTCACCGGACCCGGCGGCCCGTTCCGACCGTCCCTCAGGCTCGGGCCGGACGCTGATGACCGTGAGCACCGGCGGCTCCGGGAACTGCTCGACGGGCTCCGGCTCTCCGAGCGGTTCCTCGGGGATGAGGACGACCACCGCGGTGCCGCCGTACGGCGAGGAGTGCAGCACGACCTCGGCCCCGTACCTGGCGGCCAGCAACCCGATCACGGCGAAGCCCAGCCGGTCGGTGTCGGCCGGGTCGAACTCCGGCGGGCTGGCCAGGCGCTCGTTGATCGCGGCACGCCTCTCCGCGGTCACCCCGAGCCCTCTGTCCTCGATCTCGACGGCGAAGCCGCGGCCCACGAGCTCACCCCGGACCGAGACCTGGCTGTCGGGCGGGGAGAAGACCGTGGCGTTCTCCAGGATCTCCGCGAACAGGTGCATCATGTCCGCGACGGCGTTGCCGACCAGGGTGGTGCCGCCCATCGGGTAGATCCGCACCCGGGCGTAGTCCTCGACCTGGGCGGCGGCCCCGCGCAGCACGTCCTCCATCGGCACCGGCGAGCGCCACGTGCGGCCCGCCGCCCCACCGGACAGGATCACCAGGCCCTCGGCGTGGCGGCGCATGCGGGTGGTGAGGTGATCGAGCCTGAAGAGGTTCTCCAGCGCCTCGGGGCTCTCCGCCCGCTTCTGCATGCCGTCGAGCAGCTTCAGCTGGCGCTGCAGCAGCGACTGGCTCCGGCGGGCGAGGTTACGGAAGGACTGGGCGGTGCCCTCGCGCAGCCTGGCCTGTTCCACGGCGGCGTCCACGGCGCTGCGCCGGACGCTGTCGAAGGCGGCGGCGACATCGTGGATCTCGGCGGTACTGCCCAGCGGTTCCAGCGCGGGCGCCTCGGTCGTCACGTCCACCTTCTCGCCGCGGCGCAGCTTCTCCATCATCCCGGGAAGCCGCACCTCCGCGAGGTCGGCGGCGGCCCGCCGCACGGCGGCGAGTTCCCTGGTGACCCCGCTGCCGATCCGGTAGGAGACGAGCAGCGACGCGACGACCGCGACGAGGCCGAGCACGCCGACGAGGTCGGCGCGGACGTAGACGCCCGTGGTCGCGGGCTTGGCCCGTGCGACGAGCATGGGACCGACCTCCGCCATCGACCGCTGGTAGGCGGCGTCCAGCGCGTCGCCCGCGGCACGCCACTCGGCGGCCGAGACGCTGTGGCCGCGCAGCAGGCGATACTCCACGGCGGTGAACCGGGCGTACGGCGAGGAGGCGATCAGTTCTGTGAAGGGGGCGCGCAGCGAGGGCTCCAGCTCGGGGAGCGCCTGTTCCATGAGGAAGGTCCGGCTACCGGCGAGCCGGGTGAACATTCGCATCTCGCCCGCCGTCATCGGGCTCTCCAGCGCCAGCGGTCCCGTGGCGAGCGCCCGCTCGCGGCTGAGCATGTTCATGGCCTGGTCGACCGCCACGGCGCCGCGCAACTGGCGGTAGATCGGGATCTCGTTGCCGGGACTCAGGGTGTTGTAGAGCCGGTTCAGGGCATCCGGCACCCTCGCGAACTCCTCTACAAGCCCTACCGGGCCGATCCGCCCGGAGTCGATCCTGGCGCGGATCGCGTCGAGCCCTTCCACCTGCCTCGTCAGCTCGGCGTAGCGTGTCCTCATCTCGTCGGACATCTCCGATTGCACCGCGTCCCCGTCCATCTCCTGGCGGAGACGGTTACGGACCTGATCGGTGACCGCGCGCTGTCCGGTGAGGGTCTTGTGGTCGGAGTCGAAGCGGGTGGCCAGGTACTCGGCCGACAGGATGTGCTCGCGTTGGACCGCGTTCTTCAGGTCGGCGGTGGGCTTGCCGATGGATTCGTACAGTGTGCCGATGGAGCGCAGGCTCATCGAGTCGCCGACCGTGACGGCCGCGGCGAAGCCCCATACCGCCACCAGTGAGGTGAGAGGGATGGCCAGCAGCACCGAGACCTTGAACCGGATGGACTTGCTCGATGCCATGTCACCTCAACGGCTCGCTCACGGAACGCCAGGGGGAGCCCCCGGACGATCTCTAGATCGCCGACGAGAATAGCACTGGCTACTCCTGCCATTTGTAGCCTATTTGTGACATGTCATGAAATAGTCATGAGAAGTGACAAGTCAGCCCAGAGCGGCGCGTGATGCGGGAGCGGCGCTCCGCGCCCAGGTAAGTCGCGCGAGCCGGGCGGCCAGCACACCGACCAGCGCGACCTCGGCGCCGAGCAGGATCCGCTCGGCGAGACCGGCGAGCACCCCGTGCCCGGGAAGCGCCACGTAGGTGATCACCAGCAGGCCGAAACCTCCGGCCAGCGCCAGCCACTCCACGGTCCCGGCCACCGGCCGCCACCGCTCGTCCTCCCTGAACCGCGCCACCAGCAGGCCACCCGCCGCGGGTATCGCCACGAACACGGCGATCGACACGTAACGGTAGGTCTGGCCGACCAGGTCCGTGCCCGTGCCGGGAAGGACCGCGGGCAACACCCCGAGGACGATGAGCCCGGCGCCCCACACCCACATCAGCCGCTCGGCCAGGACACCCATCGGCGCCCCCGTCGCACGCAGCCCGGCGACCAGCGCGAGGGAGGCGACCCCCAGCGACGCCATGACGAACCCGGTGATCCCGCTGCGGTCCAGCGCGACGTACTCACTGATCGTCAGATCGAGCGGGTCCGGGTACGAGACCGGGTCAGGCTGCCCCACGACGGCGGCCAGGGCGGCCGCGGCGGCCGTCACGATCCCGGCGCATGCGATCAGGGGGTAGAGCCTCTTCGACGCGAGCATGGATCAAGCCTGCTCCCCGGAGGGGATCTCAGGCATCCGGCGGCATCCCTGATCCAACCCTGAGCCGTCCCTGAGACGAGCGGACCGAGAGGGGCCCGAGACGGGCCCGCGGACCTCGGCGTAGCGGGCCCTGATCCCGGGCGCGGGATCGGCCTCGTACCGCTCGGCCCTGCCCGCCTCCCAGGCCGGGGGCTCGTCGCCGCCGAGCAGCCAGGCGGCCTGCCTCGCCGCCCCGTCCGCGACGTACTCCCCCTGCTCGGGAACGAGCACGGGCCGCCCGAAGACCGCGGGGGCGATCCGCCGTACGGCCTCCGACCTGGCGCCGCCTCCGATGAGCAGCACCCTGGCCGGGTCGAGCCCGAGGGCGTCGAAGGCGTCGGCGAGGTGGCAGAGCAGGCCCTCCACCGCCGCCCTGGCCAGGTGGGCCGGGGTGGAGGTGCCCAGCGTCAGCCCGTGCAGCGAACCCGTGGCCGAGGGCAGGTTCGGCGTGCGCTCGCCTTCCAGATACGGGACGTGGACAAGGCCGCCGGCCCCCGAGGGTGCCTCCAGGGCCAGCCGGTCGAGCTCGTCGAGACCGACCCCGAGCATCCGCGCGGTGGCGTCGAGCACCCTGGCCGCGTTGAGCGTGGCCACCAGCGGCAGGAACCGCCCGGTGGCGTCCGCGAACCCGGCCACGGCGCCGCTCGGGTCCGCGCTCGGGCTGTCGGCGACCGCGAAGGCCGTCCCCGACGTCCCGATCGACACCACCACGTCCCCCGGCAGGGCTCCGACTCCGAGGGCCGCCGCCATGTTGTCGCCCGTCCCCGGCGCGAGCCGCACCGCCCCGGTTCCGGACACCCTGACCTCTCCCGCGCCGTCACGGGGCCCCAGCACCGCGGGGAGTTCGGGGAGAGCGCCGAAGGCCGTCCGCAGCAGGTCGGTCCGGTAGGCCCCGGTCGCGGGCGACCAGTATCCGGTGCCCGAGGCGTCACCCCTGTCCGTGACGAACTCCCCACCAAGCCGCCAGGTGAGCCAGTCGTGTGGCAGGCACACCCTCGCCGTACGACGGGCGGAGTCCGGCTCGTGCTCCGCCAGCCAGCGGAGCTTGGTCACCGTGAACGACGCCACCGGCACGCTGCCGACCGCCTCGGCCCAGCGCTCGGGGCCGCCCAGCTCCCTCACCAGGTCGGCCGCCGCCCCGGCGGAGCGGGTGTCGTTCCACAGCAGCGCCTTCCTGACGACGTCGCCGGAGGAGTCCAGGCAGACCATGCCGTGCTGCTGCGCGCCGATGCTCATCGCCTCGACGCCGTCCAGCCCACCCGCCCGGGCGAGCGCCTCCTGGAGCGCCTCCCACCAGGAGGCGGGGTCGACCTCGGTGCCCTCCGGGTGGGGCGCGCGCCCCTGACGGACCAGGGCGCCCGTGCGGGCGTCCCTGATCACCACCTTGCAGCTCTGGGTCGACGAGTCGACCCCGGCCACGAGCGTCATCCGCGGACCCCGAGGAGGTGGTCCATGGCGAGCTGGTTCAGGCGCGTGAAGTGGAATCCGCGCGCGGCCGCCGCTTCGAGGTCGAAGTCGTCGCGGTCCAGGTCCGCGATCGTCTCGCCCGGGGCCAGCGTGGGCTCGGAGAGCTCGGCGACCCTGCTCGCGGCGAGCGCCTCGATGACCTCGGGATCCGCGCGGAAGGCCCTTGCCTTCTCCTTCAGGATCAGGTACGTGCGCATGTTGGCCGCGGCGGAGGCCCAGACGTCCTCGGAGTCCTCGGTACGCAGCGGCTTGTAGTCGAAGTGCCGGGGTCCCTGGTAGCCGCCGTTCTCCAGCAGGTCGACCAGGAAGAAGGCGTTCTTCACATCGCCGTGGCCGAAGATCAGGTCCTGGTCGTAGCGGGGGCCGTGCTGGCCGTTCAGGTCGATGTGGAAGAGCTTGCCGTGCCAGAGGGCCTGCGCGATGCCGTGCGCGAAGTTGAGCCCGGCCATCTCCTCGTGGCCCACCTCGGGGTTGAGTCCGACGCGGTCGGGGTGTTCGAGCTCGTTGATGAACGCGAGCGCGTGGCCGATGGTCGGGAGCAGGATGTCACCGCGCGGCTCGTTCGGCTTGGGCTCGATGGCGAACCTGATGTCGTAGCCCTTCTCGATCACGTACGAGGTGAGCAGGTCCATGCCCTCCTTGTAGCGGCTGAGCGCGGCCCTGATGTCCTTGGCGGCCCCTGACTCGGAGCCCTCGCGCCCACCCCAGCAGACGTAGGTGGTCGCGCCGAGCTCGGCGGCCAGGTCGATGTTGCGGATGACCTTGCGCAGCGCGTGGCGGCGGACCTCACGGTCGTTGCTGGTGAACGCGCCGTCCTTGAAAACCGGGTGGGTGAACAGGTTGGTGGTGGCCATCGGGACCTTGAGCCCGGTCTCGGCCAGCGCCCTCTTGAAGTTCGCGATGGCCTTGTCCCTGTCGGGCTCGACGGCGAGCAGGTCGTCGTCGTGGAAGGTGACGCCGTACGCGCCGAGCTCGGCGAGCCGATGAACGCTCTCCACCGGGTCCAGCGGGGCCCGCGACGCGTCCCCGAAGGGGTCACGGGCCTGCCAGCCGACGGTCCAGAGCCCGAAGGTGAAGCGATCTTCGGGCTTGGGGGTGTAGGCGCTCATCCGTTCCTCCGATTTAATCCACTTTATGGACTTAATATGGATCGGAGTGGTGAGATCGTCAAGAGGTGGATGTTTCATGACACAGGCCGTACGCCACGACTCGATGCGTGCCCGCAACCTCGGCGTGATCCTCGGTGAGATCCGCAGGAACGGCCCGGTCACCCGGGCGGCGCTGGCCGAGATCACCGGGCTGACGAAGACGACGGTGTCGAAGATGGTCGGCGACCTGATCAAGGCGGGCATGGTCACCGAGTCCGGCGCGCTGCGGGACGGCGAGCGGGGACGGCCGGGCACGGCGGTCGTACTCAGCGGGCGGCGGGTCGCCGCGCTCGGCCTGGAGATCAACGTCGACCACCTGTCCGCCTGCGTGGTCGACCTCACTCTCGCGGTGCGGCTCCGATATGCACAGGCTGTGGACAACCACGCGGCCTCCCCTGTGGAAACCCTTTCCAACCTGGCAAAACTTGCCCGCAGGGCTGTGGACGAAGCCCGCCGGGATAGCCTTTACATCGCCGGAACGACCCTCGCGGTGCCCGGCCCCGTGGACGGGGGACTCGTGCACACCGCCCCCAACCTCGGCTGGCACGACGTCCGCGTCTCCGACCTGCTGGACTTCCCCGTCGAGGTGGACAACGAGGCCAACCTCGCGGCCCTGGGCGAGCTCTGGTTCGGATCGGCCCCCGGCGACTTCCTGCACGTGTCGGGGGAGATCGGCATCGGCGCGGGCCTGGTGGTGGACGGCACCCTGTTCCGCGGCGCCCGCGGCCTCGCCGGGGAGCTGGGACACGTGGTCGTCCACCCGGACGGGCCGGCCTGCCGCTGCGGCGGCCGGGGCTGCCTGGAACAGTACGCCGGACAGGAGGCCCTGCTCCGGGCCTGCGGCCTGACCGGCATCCCCGAGCTGCTGAAGAGCCTGCGCGCGGGCGAGCCGGACGCGCTGGAAGCGTGCGAGCGTGCCGGGCAGGCACTCGGCATCGCCCTCACCTCGGCGGTGAACCTGATGGATCCCGGCATGATCGTGCTGGGCGGCATCTTCGCCCCGCTCTTCCCGTGGATCCGGGATCCGGCGCACCGGACGATGACCGCCCGGCTGGGCGCGATGCGCCAGGCGGTCCCCGAGTTGTCCGTCTCACGGCTCGGCGGCGACGCCGCGACCCTGGGCGCCGCCGGACAGGTCATCCACCAGGTCATCAATGCTCCCATTGCGACGCTGGCGCGTATCTAATGCGTATCCAATGCGACGCTGCGCGTCGCGGTGAGGCCGCTCAAACCCGGCTCCTTCCCTCGTCGACCGGGGCCGCTCGTTCCTCACGAGTCGCCGGCGCGGCCTCACAACCCCGCTCTCCTCAGTCCAGTCGCCGGCGCGGCCTCACGGGTCGTCCCCACCGGCAAAAGCTGAGGGCTCGCCGTACCACCGCGCCGCCCAGGGAGGGGTCATCGGTTCGGTGTAGTGCTTTCCGAGTCGTCCGGCGATGCGGCGTGCGACGCCTGCTCCATGAGATCCCACAGCTCAGCGGCGCTGGTCGCGTGGACGATGCGGCATTCCTGCGGGTCGGTGCACTGCCAGGCCTCGAACCGGCGGTGTCGCAGGCTCCACATGACCAGCCAGGTAGGCGCGTGCTGTTGGACCTGCTGGGCGGCTCGGGCCGCTTCGAGGTCAGCGAGGGTCAACATGCTCTGCCTCGATCACGTCGGCGAGCAGGGGCAGCCCGTTGCGCACCACGTCGGTGGCCTCCCGCGCGCTCAGGATGGCGTGGTGTTCGGCGAGTTGCCCGGCGGCGGCGAGGAGTGTCGGCGTGGAGCTGAGGAGTGGGCTGCCGGCGTGGTTGAGTTCGGGGCTGGTCCACCAGAAGCTTTCGCCGTCGGTGTAGGCCAGCAGTCCATGGTGCAGGGACACGAGGGCGTTGCCGGAGACGAGCTGGTGAACATCCGCGTGGATGTGGTGAACCTCGGCCAGTACGGCGGCCAGGTCCTGGGCGTACCCCACTGCGGTCGGCGGCGCGGTGGTCGTCGGGAAAGCGGATTCGTCGCCGCACCTGCACTCGCATCCGCACGCCAGGGTGCCGTCTCGCTCGGGGGTCGTGTTCATGCCGCGATCTCCTGCCGGTGCGGGTGCTGCCGCCAGGACGAGGAGGTGTCCGGTGAGCGGCCCCGGCCAGAAGCGACGGCGAACCCCGGCCGGGGAGCCTGGTAGGCCGGGCGTTGGTCTTCGGTGCCAGGGCTGATGTCCGGTAGCACGGTGAGCATCCGCTGAACCAAGGTCATGACGTGCTTGCGAGGGTCGGGGTTGGTGTCTGGCGGTACGGCAAGCGTTCGCTGGATCGTGGTCGTGAGGTGCTTGCGAGGGTTGAGGGTGATGTCCGGCGGCCCCGTGAGCGGCGGCTGGTCGGGCAGCTCTGCGGGGTGTGGGTGTCGCGTCGGACGGCCTATGTTCTGGGATGGGTGTTCGGGGGTGCGGGCCGCGAGCAGGGCTCGGCGCCGGGTGAGTGGATCGTGGGCGAGTGCCAGGCGGGCCGTGCGTTCCTCGCGGGGCTCGACCGGCCGGTACGGGCGGCCGGTGCCGGACAGCGCCGGGCGGCGTGCGTCCGTACATCCGGCGGACCGGGTACGGGTCGGCGTTGTCTCGGGCTCGGCCTGGCGGGGGGCGGGCACGACCGCAGCGGAGTACGCGGTGACCTCGTGGGCGGGATGGAAGATCGGCAGGGTCCGGCCCAGGCCGAGCCGGCGGCGCACGTGCAGGCGCTCGGCCATCAGTTCACCGGATGGTTGCGCGTACTCGTGGTCAGCGGCCTGGCCGGGGCAGCCGTGCGCGTACGGCGCGTGCCCGCAGACGGCGCACCCCATCGGCAGCGGCGGGCTCTCAGCGAAACAGTCGCAACCGCTTGCCATGGCCCGGTCGAGAACCAGAGCATTAGGGTTATGCATCGGGTCAGGACTCCATTCCTGATCAAGGACCCGTCCCGGTGTCGGCTACCGGTGGCGGGTCCGCCATTTCACGGGGCTCGTTGCCACGTCGATGTAATAGTGGGATCGACCAAACGAGATATCCAAGAGGTTCGTAGGGGGAGGACGTATATCCCCCAACGTCCCCCAACCTTGGAGTACGGCATGCCGCGTACGCCCCAACCGGTTAATCCAGCCGATTCCCCATGGCACTTGCTCGGCGCCACCATGCGCCAATGGCGGGACAATGCCCACTTATCACAGCGCGATCTCGCCGAAATTGTCCACGTGGACCACACGATGATCTCTGCGTGGGAACGGGCCGCATCACGCCCGGATGCCGCCAGCGTCCGGGCGATTGATATGGCATTAGGGGCCAATGGGCAGCTTGTGGCGCTCCACGCTCTCATTGTGGAAATTGACCGGTTCCGAGGAAGTAAGCTCGATACAAAGCCCTCAGTGCGTAATGAGGATGATGTGGAGCGTCGTACTCTTCTCCAGCTCTTGACGATGATGGGTGCCGGGGCCGGTATCCCCGCTTCCGCCGTAGATGCTCTGCACGCGGGCCTGGGGCGGATCACGGGTCAGGCGGCCGAGAACAGCGTGAACGACTGGGAGCAGGTCGCGTGGGATTACGCACAGGGCGTGTGGACCGAACCGTCGGGTTCCAGGATCGCCGACCTGGCGGGTGACATCCGCGACCTGGACCAAGCCTTGACGTACTCCCAGCCCCTGACAGAACGGGCCACGTTGCTGCGCGTCTACGCTCACTTGGCAGCGTTCATGGCACTCGACCTGGCTGAAAGCTCCAGCCCTCGCGCGTGCTGGCGTTCATGGCGTGCGGCTCGCTTGGCCGCCGACGCCTCAGGTGACCTCGATCTGCGTGTCTGGGTCCGTGCCGGCGAAGCCTCCCAATCGTTCTATCTGCGTCGCCTTGGACCCGCTACGGACACCCTGATCGAGGAGGCCGTACATCTTGCCGATGGCCGCCCGCGCCTTGGCTTGGCGGAGGCGCTGAAAACCCGTAGCCGCGTCCTCGCCACAGACGCACGGACAGACCTCGCCCACGAGGTCCTCAACGATTTCAGGGATGTCTACGAGGGTCTTCCCGCCCTCGTGACCAGCGACCGCATCTCTGTGTGGGGCATGCCTCCGGAAGGGGTCCAGTACGCCGAGGCTTTCGTACTCACCATGCTGGGGGACAGCAAGGCGGCAATGCCCATGCTGGAGCAGGCTCTCGCAGCGTGCCCGCGCGAGAAGGCCGGAGGAAGGGCCAACATCGGCCTCCTCCAGGCATGGGGACTGGTCCAAGATCGAGATGTGACCGAAGGGCTCGGTCATGCTCTCGACATCACGGCATCTCTTCCCGTCACAGCCGCCCGGCGCAAAATCGTACGAGAGATCGTGACCGCACTGCCCGAGGGAGCTCGAACTCTGCCCGCTGCCCGCGAACTACACGCGCTGACGGCAGGCGATCGATCGACATGACCCCCGCCATCGCACTCAACACCCCGCCGATCAACGTCTGATCAGCGGGCGCCGCTCCCCCGCATCGACTAAGGAAATCCCTCGCCGCGCGACCGCTCGGGCAGGCACCTCGTCCGGCAGGGAACTGGATGTGACCGCCGCCGGCCACGGCGCCGAACGTAGTCGGCGCCATCCCCCCGGACAGCCGTTCCCTGGCCGGCCCGGGGAAGCGTACCGGACGGGCGCCGCATACTCCGCCGCAGGACCCCGGCAGCACGCGAGTTCAGGCCGCCTGCACATAGAACTCCCTGTGAGCGGGGATGCTGCGCCCATCGGGCAGAAGCTCGCCGGTGTCGTCGAACACCACCACACCGTTGCAGAGCAGTCCCCATCCCTGTTCCGGGTGGAACGCCACAAGACGGGCCGCGTCGTGATCAGAGGCGTTTGCGGACGGACACGGTGGCTTGTGCTGACACATGACCATTACCTCGATCCTTGACGATCGTGGGAGAGTCTTCGAGAGCCACCACTTCCGGGTTGACGGTCATCGTCGGCGTTCCGGTCCGGTGAGCTGCTTTCACTCCCTACGATGCCGCGCCCGCCGCCCGTTGTCTGCGCCGGCAGCACCCGTTCTGGCCCCATGCCAACGACACTCCCGGCATACCCGCTAACTGCAATGCGCCGGCAACGTGCCGAACCTGCCCGAATAGATCCGGGGTCCGCCGGGTGTGTTTATCGGTGGCCCTCGGAGGAGTGCGGACACGGCCCCGCAGGATTTGGCGCGGTCTCGGGGTCCTCCCAGGGCCCCGGCGTTGAATTGTTATGTCCAAGTCCGTCCTGTTGATCAGATGTTGTAGACGGCGAATGCGGCATCGTGGTCGAGGAGATCGCGGCGAGCGTGGGCGATGTTGGCCCGGCCGGCCAGACGGATGGTGCTGATCGCCAGATTCCGGAGGCTGGCTAGGGTTCTGGGTGCGGTACCCGTCCTGACCTGGGAATGATCCTCCGCGAATGTGACGTCCCTGACCCAATTCAGCCGGTTTTCCACCCCCCAGTGCGCCCTTTCGTAGTGGTTGAGGTGCGCGGGGCCTGCCAATTCAACGGGCAGGCTGGTGATGCCGAACACGATCTCCTTGCTGGTCCAGGCGCCATCCAATTCGCCGACGTCGCGGCGGAGCCGGAAGGCTTGCCGGGCGCCGGGGAAGAGGCCGTCATCGGCAGAGGCGGTGCGGATGGTGCGGCGTTCCCTGCGGCCGTGCCCGTGATCGTCATCGACCGCGGTGGTTTGCGTCCAGTCGGCATCCGGCCCGGACAACAGCGCGTGCGCGGCGGCGCGTGCCAGCGGTTGATTGCCCTTGAGGATGAGGACGTAGTGGCCGCCCAGCTGGGTGATCAGACGGGCGGTGGTCTTGGTGGTGTGCAGGGCGTCCAAGGTCAAGACCATCCCGGCCACCCGCAGGTGGGGCAGCATCGCGCGGGCGGCGGGACCCTCGCCTTTCTTGCCGGCGACCTGACACTGGCCCAGGATCACGCCGTGCTCGTGGCTGATCGCGCCGACCAGGAAGACCCTCCCGTCTTCGCTGGTGCGTGCCCCGCGCAGGGCCTTGCCGTCCAGCGCCGCTGCGGGCAGCAGCCCGGCCGGGGCGGGATGGCTGAGCCGGCGTCGTGCCGCGCGGCGCTGTTCCCGTTCGGCGGGGCCGGGAGTGTCGGGCAGTTGTGGCGTCAGAGCCTCCTGCCGTATCACCTCGGCGACATAGCCGCTGATCGCGGCGTCCAGCGCATCGGCGTCCAGCTCCGCCAGAACACGGCGGAAGGTACGCTCACTGGGCACGAGGAACAACCCGGTGAACAGATCACGGTAGGCGCCCAGCCGCTCCAGCGCCGCTTGCGGGCTTCGGGCGGCCCACTGCCAGATCGCCGCGACGCTGTCGCCGCCGACGACCAGGGTCGCGCACGCGGCCAACGTCAAGATGGCCACCAGCGGATGGCGCAGACCGCAAGCAGACCGCCGATCGGGAACCGTCGCCAACCGGCGCATCAACGCCGATTCCACCACGACCGGATCGGGTGCCAGTTCGGACTCCCACAATGCCAAGTCGGCGAGCTGGTCAAGACACGAGACATGCGGGGAACTGGTCAGAGAAGATGGGGACACGAGCGCGACTCCTGCGATGATCTCCGGATTTCGACACCCGAAAGATCAGCAGAAGTCGCGCTCTTTCGCGTTCCACCTGGCCAAACGCTCAACGTCGGCATACCGCATCAGAACCCGGGAACGCCGGGGCCCTGGGTATCAGCGATTCCTGTCTGCGGAGTTGGATGCGCCAGGCCGACACCGATGACAACGGCGGCGCGAAGCTGACCAGCGCGGAGAAGAAGGAACTCTCCGATCTGCGGCGTCGAACCCGGCAGCTTGAGCTGGAGAATGAGATCCTCAAGCGGGCTGCTGCGTATTTCGCCCGGGAGAACGTGCTCCCAAAATAGGGTACGCGCTGGTCCGTGAACTCGCCGATGATGACTTTCCTGTCGCGGTGGCCTGCCGGGTGTTGAACATTTCCAGATCGGGTTACAAAGACTGGGTTGGCCGGCCGCAGTCTCCACGCGACCAAAGAAACACCGAACTATTGAAGCTGATCCGTGACATCATGCCGTTAGCCTCGCGCTTAGGTTTCACCCTGGCCTGCGCGATCTTCCCTCCCTCAGACGACCGGCTGATTTCCGACGCCGCCCTGGTACGGCAGCTGCCATTCAGGGTTTGACCAGGTCTGATGCGCGGCAGGTCGATGCGATCTTGTGATCGGATAGAGGCACAGCGAGAGCAGCCGCTCGTGATCATGCCTGTGTGACGAGAACAAGACGGGACAGGAAATCATGGTCCGACGCGGCGAACGACGAGGGCTGTGGACGCGTCCCCGCGAGGTTTGGTCACGAGGGGTTCGAGGTGGGGAGGATCGCGGCGCAGATCTCTCGTAGTTGACGGAGCTGGTCGGGGGTCAGGCGGTCGAAGAGGGTTTGGCGTACGGCCTCGACGTGGCCGGGGGCGGCGGCGGTGAGGGCCGCGAGGCCCTGGTCGGTGAGGATCGCCCAGCTCACGCGCTTGTCGGCGGCGCACGGCTCGCGCCGCGCCCAGCCGCGTTCCTCCAGCCGCTTCATCGCGTGCGACAGGCGGCTCTGCGAGGAGTTGAGCTCCATGGCCAGCTCGCTCATCCGCATCATCCGGCCGGGTGCCTCGGAGAGTTTCACCAGCATGGCGTAGTAGGCGTGCGGCATGCCGGAGTCGCGCTGCAGCTGCCGGTCAAGCTCCTCCTGGACGAGCTGCGAGGCGGCCATGAACGCACGCCAGGTGTGCTGCTCGTCATCGTCCAGCCATCGCGTCACGGCGCAAGCTTACTTGAACTCTCAACAAAGTGGGAGTAATCTACTTGAGAGTTCAAGTTTTTGGGAGGAACCATGCCGGTCCAGCGGCTCAACCACGCCGTTCTCTTCGTGCGCGACGTCAAGCGCAGCGTCGCCTTCTATCAGGAGACGCTCGGCTTCAAGGTGGTCATGGGCATGCCGGGCGCCGCGTTCCTGCAGGCCTCGGGGTCCAGCAACGACCACGACCTCGGCCTCTTCGAGATCGGCGCGCAGGCGGGCCCCTCGGGAGCCGGGCGCTCGACCGTCGGCCTCTACCATCTGGCCTGGGAGGTCGACACGCTGCGGGAGCTGGAGCGGATCGCCGGCAAACTCGGCGAGCTCAACGCCCTCGTCGGCGCCTCCGACCACTCCACCACCAAGGCCCTGTACGCCAAGGACCCCGACGAGCTGGAGTTCGAGGTCTCCTGGCTGGTCCCCGCCGACCTCCTCACCGAGGAGACACTGAGCGGGCGCGCCGGTATCAAGCCTCTCGACATCGCCAGGGAGAAGGAGCGCTACGGCGCCGACACCCGCGGCGGCCTCGGCGTCTCGATCCCCGTCTGATCGTCGAACGGACATCTCCGTCCGCGCGGCTCCGGAGAACGTACCCTGGAAAAAAGATGACCAGGAGGCGCTGTGGAGCGGAAAGCGTCAAAGAAGTGGCAAGACCTTCCTGAGCGAATCGCCGTCGAACAGATGACGACCAGCCACCCCGCCGGGGGCGCGCCCGACCTCCCGACGGACCTCGACTCCGAGCTCAGGTTCATCCTCTACGGGCTCTGACGGCCTTCCTTCCCCTACCGTACCGTCACGGTCTCATCTCCTGGCTCCGGCGCGACCGACGCGAAGGCCCCCCCGCCTGATTCACACGCCGATCGCGCACCTGGGGTGGCACGGGGAGAAGACCTGGGGTGGCATGGAGAGAAGGGGGTGATCCGGCGGAGGCCTCCCCAGCCCTCCGCCGGATCACGGACTCCCCCGACCTGCCCGCCCAGCTCGGGGATACTCCCCCTTTTTACGATTTTCACCCGGCTGTAAATTCCCTCGCGGGTGTCAGAGCCTGCCGAACCAGTCGCGTACGGCGTCGATCCCGCCGGTCCCGAGGGCGACCATCAGCGCGCACCGCGCCTTCGAGGGGGCCAGGCCGCGGGCTCCGATCGCCCCGACGCCGGCGGCGAGCCCCGTACCGAGGCGCATCTCCTCAAGCGGGACCGCACCGGTACGGCACCTCGACGCGACGACCACCGGGATCCCCCACTCCGTCAGCTCGGCGATCGTCGTGAAGAGCCCGACCGGCACGTTGCCCAGCCCGGTCCCCTCCAGCACGACGCCCTGCGCTCCGGCGTCCACCAAGGCGGTGAGCAGCACGGGGTCGATCCCCGGATAGGTCTTGATCAGCGCGACGTCCGACGCCGGATCCCCGCTGAACGCGGGCGGCCGGTGCGGCGGGGCGGACAGCGTCTCGACCCGGCCGCCGACCACCCGGCCCAGCACGGGGAAGGGCGCCGACGAGAACGCCGCGATGCTGGTGGCGTCGACCTTGGTGACCCAGCGGGCCGCGTGGATCTCGTCGTTGACGCACACGACGGCCCCGGCGCCCCGCAACGCGCCGTCGGCGGCGGCCACGAGGGAGGAGGCGAGATTGCGCGGGCCGTCGGGGGAGAGCTCGTCCAGGGAGCGGACGGCACCGGTCAGCACGATGGCGCCCTGCTCGGCCGCCCGGCCCGCGAGCAGGTCCACGAGGTAGGCGGTCTCCTCCAGCACGTCGGTGCCGTGAGTGATCACGACCCCGTCGAAGCCGCGTTCCAGGATGGCCGAACGCGCCCTGCGGGCCAGTTCCAGCATGGTCGAGGGGGACATGTCCCAGCTGGGTTCCGCCATCACGTCCTCGGCCACCACGTCCGCCGCGACCGCGCCGGGCGGGAGTACCCTCAGGACTTCGGCCCCTGACGCGACGCCCGGACGGACGGCGTCGTAGGAGTGGGCGATGGTGTCACCGGTCGCCAGCAGCAGCACACGCTTCAAGGGCGGGATCCCTCCGACCACCGTCGCCCCCGAGCGCGCGTCAGCGCGGAGAGACCCGGCCCGACCGAGGATGGTGGGGTTTGCCCCACCTTTTCCAGGATACCTCGCCCATGTGCCCGGGTCGCCGCAATCTCTACGGTGGTCCCATGAGCGGCATCGAGGCGACCACCCCCTGGGCGAGGATCAGCGCCCACTGGTCGGCGTGGACCTGGCTCCGCACCGCGCACCTGGTGACGGGCCTGCCGATCGCCCTGCTGGGCGCGGCGGCGATCGTGGGGCTGACCGTGGCGTCGGTGCTGTTCGTGTGGACCGTGGTGGTCCCGGTGGTCGCGCTGCTGCTGTGCTTCTGGGTCGTGCGGCTGCTCACCCGGGTGCAGCGGTCCCGGTTCGCCGCCTTCCTCGACGTCGACATCCCCTCGGTCCCGCACCGTCCCCTGAGCAGGAATCCCTTCAGGCGGCTGCTCCAGGAGGCCAGGACGCGGAGCACCTGGCGCCGGCTCTCGTACCACCTGCTGGCCCCGCTGATCAGCGGCGTCGGCGCCGCATCGAACGGGACCTGCACGACGGCACCCAGCAGCGGCTGGTGTCGCTGGCGATGAACCTGGGCATGGCCCGCGCGACCCTCACCGACCTGCCGGAGCCCGCCCGAGAGGTGATCGTGCAGGCACACGAGGAGGCCAAGCAGGCACTGAAGGAGCTGCGCGACTTCGTCCGGGGGCTGCACCCGGCCGTGCTCAACGACCAGGGTCTGGACGCGGCGCTGTCCGGCCTCGCCACGCGGTCGCCCTCACCGGGCGCCACCTCACCAAGGCCGCGGGGGTCGCGCTCGGCCTGTCCTGCGCCGAGGTCACGGTGGAGCGCAGCGGCGACCATCCAGGCGGCAACCGTCCAAGCGACGACCGTCCAAGCGGCCCGAACTGCCGGGCCGACTACACCCTGAGCCTGCCCGTGACCACCGACGTCGAGGTGACGAGCCGCTTCGGGACCGTGTCGGTCAACGGCATCTGGGGCGACCTGCGCCTCTCGACCGCCGCGGGCGACGTGGTCGTGGACGGCGCGCGAGGTGCGCTGCGAACGCGGACGGAGGTGGGGAACGTGAACGGCACCGGTCTGAGGTCCGCCGGGGCCGATGTCGAGACCGGCATCGGAAACGTCGACCTGGAGTTCGCGAGCCCGCCCGGCGACGTCAGGGCCGTGGTGCGGACCGCCGGAAACGTGGAGGTCAGGGTGCCGGGTGAAGACGATTACGATGTGCGGGCCGACGACGGGAACGCGATCGTCCAGGTGCGGCGCGACTCCGCCGCCCCTCGGCGGATCACCACCGTGACCGCGGCGGGCAGGCTCCGTATCCTTCCCTCGTGACCCGCACCCTCACCGGCGGCACATTGCACACATAGGTTTGACCGGATCAAAACCAGTACGTGGCCGTCTCCGCCCTCATGCGGGACTTGAATTGGATTCATGATTCCCTCCGACGACCCGCGAAGCCAGGCGGTCATCGACATCGCGATGCGGCTCTTCGCCGCGTTCGGTTACGACGGCACGTCGCTGCACGACATCGCGGAGGCCGCGGGGACGAACCTGGCGTGGTTGCAGCAGCGGTTCGGCGACAAGTATGAGCTCTACCTCACCGTCATCGACCACAGCAGCCGGATGGAGCGCGGCATCGTGGAGGATGTGCTCGGCGCGCTCCCCGCCTCCGACTCCGCGGGGGTCCGCGCCGTCGTGCGCAGGCTCCCGGAACGTTATCTGGAGCTCTTCCTCACCAACCCGCGAATCCCCGCGCTGTGGGCACACCGCTGGCTCGGGGACGCCGCCGACATCCCCGACCTTGAGGAAACCTACAAGGACCCCATCATCGACCTCATCTGCGACGCGTTGCGCCCCGCCGCTCAGGCCGGTCTGATCGACGACCGGGTGAACCTGAAGCTGACGGTGCAGACGTTGATCTGGAGCGTGTACGGGTTCATGCACGGCGAGGCGGTCGCCGACGCGAACCACTCCCTCGCCGCCGACCCGCAGGCACAGCAGCGCTTCCTCTCCCATCTCCACCAGCTGGTCGACCGCATGCTGACACCACGCGACGGCTGAAGGGCTTACTCCCCGCCTGTTGTCGGTGGCCTGGCCCCGGATCCAGCCGTCGGGCTCCGGACCCGCCAACGCCGCCGGACTCGACTTCTACGACCGGCTGGTGGACGAGTTGCTGGCGGCCGACACGCGCCGTACGTGACGCTCTACCACTGGGATCTTCCCCAGGCGCTGGAGGACCTCGGCGAGTGGACCAACCGCGACACGGCCTACCGCTTCGCCGACTACACGCGGGTCGTGCACGACCGGCTCGGCGACCGCGTCAGAACGCACTCGGGGTCTCGCACACTGGACAAACAATCTCTCCGATCGGGCGTAGGGGATCGGCCTCATGACGCGCGCGCGGGGCTCGCCGTCGGTCCGGCGGGCCCCGCTTCGCGCTCCAGGCGTGACGAGCTCGGTCGTGCGCCTTCTGCCCATCCGCGTCGACCGCGTGACGTACGGGGGGCTCGCCGTCGATCCGGGCGGGGCGAGCTCGGTCGGCTCAGTCGTGCGCCTTCTTCCCATCCGCGTCGACCGCGTACCAGTCGGCGCCGAAACCCTCGATGTCCTGCCCGTTCGTCTCGCCGGCCATGGTGTCCTTGATGAAGTAGTAGAGCGGGTGGCGGTTGTAGGTCACCTGGGTCGTGCCGTCATCCCGCTTGGTGGTGCCGAGCAGTTTCTCCTTGACGCCCTTGCCCGCTTTGGGCTTCCCTTCCGTGACGTACGGCGGCCACGCCTGCGCGCAGGGTCCGGAACACGACGACTTCCCGTCCTTGTCCTTCTCGAAGAGGTAGAGCGTGTGGTCCTCCTCGCCGACCAGCACCTCTCCGATCTTCGTCTTTCCCAGCCGGACCTCGGCCCTGGCCGCCGGCGAGGTGGGGGGCGAGGACGAGGTGGAGGGGGTGGGCGAGGTGGGCGACGCCTTGACCTGGTTCGCGACCATCGGCTCGGTCGTGCTCCCATCGTCGGCGGCGCCGCACCCGGCCACGAGCACCCCGACCGCGAACGCTCCGAGCGCGAGCACGCCGGTATGAAGCAACTTCCCCATCTCCGACCCTCCAGGTAAGCGGTGTCACTGCTGCTGCACAGCAGACACTCCGCGGCACTGGTTCAGAGTCACGACACGGACTGCTTGGCCATGCCTTTGCCCACCGCCGACACCCACCCGGCAGCGGCCGAACCGATTCACCGACCACCACCGTCTCACCACACCGGCCCACCTCCGTCTCACCACACCGGCCCACCTCCGCCAACCGCAAGGCGCGGTCGTTCAACTGGGCGGCGTGAGCCAGGAATCCCCGTCTTCGGGTCGGGGAGGATGTCAGGCCCAGGCCAGCATGCGGCGCATGTCCTGGGCCAAGTCCGCCAGCGTCGACGTCGGACCCGTTCCGGCACGCTCGATGCGGTCGGCGACGCGGAGCAGCAGGTTGGACGTACGCGCCGAGCCGATTTCGCTCGCCTGTGCCATCACGTCCACGACGATCGGCTCGGCCTCCTGCCATGCCTGCGCGTGCACAAGGCCATTGAGCAGGCTGGCCCCGAAGTTATAGCGAGAACGCCCCCGGGTCGATCCGTAGGCGTCCATGAGCGGGGCGACGGCCTTTCCCCACTCGCCCAACTCCGCGTGCGCCAACCCTTGATGCCCGGCCAACTCGGCCTCGTCCATCCACCACGCCCAGTACGGATCGCGGATGCTGATGCTCTCGGCAAGTGCGGACCGTGCCCGCTGAAGCGCGTCGAACCCCCGCGCCCTGTCGCCCAGAGCGGCGAGCGCCCGCCCCCGCCGTACCTCGAATATCGCTTTGACACGAGGAGGAAGAACGCTGTCGGTGAGTACGTCGTCGGCGATGCGCAGCGTCTCGTGCGGGCGATGCTGGGCCAGGGAAAGCATCGAGAGGTGGGCCAGTTCGAACAGTTCCATGTCACGATCTCCCGCGAGGCGCGAGAGCATCATCGCCTCGTGAATGATCTGGCGTGAGGCATCCTGTCGATCGGCGTCATACGCTATCCACGCGGCGACCTCTCCGGCCTCTCCGGTGGCGGCTTCAAGATCTCGCTCGACGGCCGTCGTGAAGCTTCCCGCGGCGAGTTTGGCACTGGCGGTCCGGAAGATCCGCAAGGCAAGGGGAAAAATCTCGTTTCCCCCGTACACGGTGTCCAGTGAGACAAGCGCCTGCCCAGTGGTCCGGAGCGTCATCACATAGTCCGCGTCAGCCAGTCGGCCATCAGCGGCAAACGGATCAAGCGCACCGATGCCCACCACCGCTGATGCATCCGGACTAATGGAGATGTTCTCCTTGAACAGCTCCGCTTCACTGAAGCCGAATACCCGGCAGTACAGGGTGATATATGGCTCCCCGGGCCGGTGTTTTCCCGCTTCCCATCCCTTGATCGAGCGCACCAGCGATTCCCTGGTCGGGAGGCGTTCGCGGGTCCAATCGTCAGCCGAATCGGCCAGGCGTTTGGCCATCTCCTTTTGCGACCAAAGCCGGGCGCACCGCTCATCACGGAGCCGAACAGCCCATACAGGAAGCTTTTTCATCGTGTACCTCGGGCCGAGGGGGAAAAGCCAACTCCCTCATTTTCCCCAACGCCACCTGCCGATACATAGTTTTACGCTGTGTGATGGGAAGAGGATTCAAACAAGCGGGACCCGTAGGCGCTCGCAACGCCGTACGGGTCCCTTGACCAGGAAGTGAGTCCTGATCCGTGAACAACTCTAGTGCGCCGATTCTCGATAGGGCCATGGCAGGCGTCTGCGATTGTTTCGCCGATGCGCCGCCGCTGCCGATGGGGTGCGCCGTCTGCGGGCACGCGCCCTACGCGCACGGTTGCCCCGATCGGCCCGCCGATCACGAGTACGCACAGCCGTCCGGTGCGTCAATGGCCATTCGCCTGCAGGCCTGTCGCACCGGGGATCGCTCCCTGCCCTGCTTCGAGCAGCCCGCCCCCGTGGCCCCAGTCGAGACGATCCCGCTGGTACCCGCGCAGCGCCGTCCCGAGCAGACCCCGGCCGCCGCACCCGCCATACCGGCGCCGTTGTCCCGGCGGGTGCCCTGCCGTCTTCGGCCGGCGATCCCGCCCAGAGCCGCCCTCACCAGACCACCCCGGTTCGGCAACGCGCGTCGCCTCGCGGCCCGCCCCAGGCGATCGGCCATCTGCGCCCCGCGCCGCGTGGCGGTCACCCCGTCTCCGTACCGGCCACCCGGCCCGTACGGCGTACCCCCGCACGTCCCTACCCGCTCCACAGAGCGGGCTCGTCCACCGCTGGAAACGTCCGGACGGGCCCTTGATCGGATCGAGGTCCAATCTATGACCGATGTTAGATCCACCACCCCTGGGCCTACCAGGCCCGAGTCGACGATCCCCGGCCGGCGGCTCATCCTCGGCGACGCCGGACGGCTGTGGGCCAGCCGGGCCGGGAGGGGGACAGCCCCCGGCCGGGCCGCCGAGCGCGGTGACGTCGACCAGATCGCGGCGAGCGCGTGCGACGCGCTGGGCAAGGGCCGCTTCGCGGCCGGGTTCGAACGCGGCGGGCCGAAACCCGACGAGGCCCGGTCGATCATCGACCGGGCCCCTGTGACCCCCTGCACCCCCGTGCGAGGAGACGCTCATCAGATTCAGAAGGCGTCGCCCCAGCGACCGCAGTCGTCGAATTTGTCGGTGCCCTCGCACACCCGGATCTTGAAGTCGTCGAAGCCGCTGCTGCCCTTGAACCCGCCGAACCGGTCGATGTCACTGTGACCACGGGTCTTGAAGACCTTGGTGTGCGAGCCGAACCGGTCGTGCCACTTGAACCACACGTAGCTGTAGGAGCGGTCGCGGTCACGGTCGAACAGGTCGCCGTAGAACCAGTAGCGGCCGCTCTCCTTGGTCCAGTAGCCCTTGTAGTAGGACCGGTGGCCGAAGTCCTCGCCCTGCCCGAAACCGGAGTAGTACGGGCCGAAGAAGTTCTTGCTGGAGGTCTGCGCCTGCTGCGTGGCGGTCGCGGTGGAGGCCGAGGCCATCGCCGCGGGGGCCACGGCCACACCGGCCAGCAGTGAACCGGCCAGGGCCGCTCCGGCAAGAAGTGCGCGTGTCGTGCTCATTTTCATGCTCCCGTGAGTGCGGTGTGGAGACGTTGTCGTTCGGACACCACAGACATTAGGAAGATGCGAAGAACCCTTCTGCGTACGAATCCACACTCATCCCCGAGGGTGCACTATTACACATTCCACCCTTTTCCTGATCACGCTCTCCAGCAACTGCCCGCTACCGGGCGAACGGCTGTGGCGACGTGTCTGGTTTGATCGCTTGTTGACAACGGACGGGCTGGTCGGCGACGGTGAACCCCTGCGAACGGGACCGTACCGGGAGTGGCGAAAGCTTGGACGAGGTCGGGGAAGAAAACGCGGCACTCGCGCCCAGGCAGGTCAGGACCCTTTTCGCGAAGGCGAACGGACAGCGTCGACCAGCGCATGCTCGACATCCTTCGCAGCAAGGCCAGGCTCTTCGACACCTACGCCCGCCGCAGTGAACTGGCGGAATCCACCCCCGACGCGATCGACATCTCCGAGCAGGCACTGGCCCGCCAGATCGTCGAGGAGGAGCAGCGGCGCCTTGCCGTAGGACCCGTGTCCGAAGTCGCGGCACCCGCGGCGGCGCTTCCGGAGTCATGATCCGCTGCGCGTCGGGGTCACGACTCACCGCGAGAGTCATAGGCGCGGCGGGCCGTCGCACCCGGCAGATCCGTCATCAGAGGGGCCGTATCTGATCGATCGCCTTCGCCGCGATCTCCACAATCACCTCGACCGTCGGCGCCGCCCAAGTCATGATCGCGTCATCGTGCATGCAGGGATCTCCATGGGGGCGCGCCGACGCGGGCAGGCGACGGTATCGATCATTACGGTGCCGGTGCGTGAAGATCCTCATGCTGACGGGCGCCGTGGCGTCCGCCCTCGCCCTGTCCCTGCCCGCACTCGCCACCACGGCACCGGCCGCGCTGCCTGAGCCGCCGTCCGTCACCATCGCCCGAGCCGAACTCGACCAGTTGAAGACGGCGGAGCCGCGCCCGATGGCAGGCTACTCCCGCGCCAGGTTCCCGCACTGGTCCGCTCAGGGCAGCGCCTGCAACACGCGCGAGAAGGTCCTCGCCAGGGAGGGCTCGTACGTCCTCCAGGACGGTCAGTGCCGGCCCGTCTCCGGCACCTGGAGCTCGGCCTACGACGGGAAGACCATCTCTTACGCGAGCCACGTCGACATCGACCACATGGTCCCCCTGGCCAACGCGTGGCGCTCCGGAGCAGGCGACTGGACGACGGCGAAACGAGGCGAGTTCGCGAACGACCTGAAGAACTCCCAGCTGATCGCCGTTTCCGCCGCGTCGAACAGGAGCAAGGGCGACCAGAGCCCCGACCTGTGGCGCCCGCCGCTGGTGAGTTACTGGTGCACCTACGCGCGCGCCTGGACCGATGTGAAGTTCGACTACGGCCTCACCGTGACCGAGGCCGAGCGGGCGGCCCTGAAGGAGATGCTCGACACCTGCGGCGCGGAATGAGCGAGCGGTACCGGTCCGAGGTGACCACCGGTCCCGGTGGCGTGATGACCGACGAGGTCGGAGTCGTCACCGGGGACCTCACCGTGGTCACCGAGGTGGCCGACGGCCAGGCCGCCGTCCGCGTGCAGTACACCGGCGCGGAGGAGCGGTACATCGCGACGGGCAGCCCGCTTCCCGTTTCGGCGGGCAACGGTGAGGGGATCCACGAGGCGGTGGTGGCGATGATCCGGCACGGCGCCCCCGAGGGCGTCGCCGGGGCGACCGGCTGATCCCGCAGCCTCTTCCAGCGCCAGATCATTCGTGGCGTCGCCCGCACAGGTCTGGCGGGGGAGCGACAGAGGGGACGGCGGGGGGAGTGAGTGAAGGCCGGCCCAGTCGTCTGCCGAGGCGCTGGGCCGGGGCCTCGATCAGCCGATGGGTCAGGTAGCAGAGCGGCAGCAGCACGAGGAAGAAGAACGGAAGGTTCGGGCTCACCCGCAGCAGGAGCGGATGGAGCAGGTAGAGGGAGAAGCTGATCACCCCGAGATGGGCGAGCCAGCGGGGAAACGACCTGTGCCGCAGCGCGAACGCGCCGCCGAAGAAAACGGCGGCCAGCAGGAGCGCGGGTGCCCAACCGGGATCGTCCTTGGCGAGGGCCCCGCAGGCCAGGACCGTCAGCACGGCGGCGATGGCGTCGGGCCATCGGATCGTCCCCTGCTCGGCGCGGTAGACGGCCGTACCGGCGAACATCATGGCCGGCACGGTCAGCCCCTGCCAGGCACCGATCCTGCTGCCCAGGACCACCAGCGCCAGGCCGAGGAGGCCGCCCGTCACCGCGGCGGCCGCGCGCGCCCCGCCGCGCGCGGTCGCCGACACCACGATGACCACGACGACCACGACACTGAGGAGCGCGGCGAGCAGGTCGGCGCGGCCACCGATGACCGGGCGGGGCAGCAGGAGTCCGAGGGGGACGGCCGACACCGCCAGGACGATCGCGACCGTCACCGACCGATGCGCCTGCCGCACGGTGAACAGCCCGACCGCCATCAGGTAGAACGCCATCTCGTAGGAGAGCGTCCACATCACGTCGATGACGGCGGGCACGCCGAGCAGCTCCTGCAGCATCGTCAGGTTCCCCAGCGCGACGAGCGGCGCCGGGCGCGTGCTCACGCCCGGGTGCAGGACGAACGCACCGGCGTACGCGAGCAGGAGCGCCAGACCGAGTGCGGCGAGCAGCAGGGGCAGGAGGCGGCAGGCCCGGCCGATCCAGAAGGCCCGCAGGTCGCCGCGCCGTTCCAGCGAGGCGGGGATGATATAGCCGCTGACCAGGAAGAACACGAAGACGCCCCAGGTGCCGACGTCGATCCTGCGGTCCACCTCGGCCCAGAGGTCCGGGATGAAGGTCCACCCGGAGTGGTGCAGCGTGACGGCCAGCGCGGCGGGTCCCCGCAGGGCGTCCAGCCAGGCCAGCCGGGAGGGAGTCGGGGCCATTCGCCCGACTTTAGGGGATGAATATTAGTTCTCGGGCGTCCCCCGGCCCTCGGCGCCATCGGATCGGGCGGGAATCCTCACCTTCGCGGGGGAGGCTTCGAGGGTGCCCGGCCGGTGAACCGCGAACCGGCGAATCCGGCCGTCCAGCCGGGGAGGACGTCACTGCTTGTGGCGATCCGGCGCGGGCACTCCCAGCAGCAGCTCGCGGACCGCGCTCCAGGTCCGGTGGAAAGCGGCCTCGACCTCGGGGGACCGGTCCCCGAGGATGCGGGCCCAGGCACCCCGGTCTCCGGGCAGGACGCTGGCACCGGCCCGCAGCCCGGTGCGCGCGAGCACCGCGTGCATCGTGTCGGCCACGACCTGCGCGGGCTCCGCGGCGGTGATGACGTACAGGGAGGACAGGAGTCCGAATCCGGCCATCACCGCGGGTCCGGTCACCGGCCGTTCCCCCGGCACCAGGCGGAGCGGGTCGGCGAAGAGCAGCCGTCCCCCGGTGTCGAGCACCTCGACGTCGCTGCAGTACGCCGCGTACGCGTGCCGCTCCCCCCGTGCCAGCCTGCCGGCCATCAGCGTCTCGCCCAGCACGACCGTCGCGTCCGCCGCGACGGTGACGCGGAGCCGCTGGTAGTACCGCGAGTCGACGAACGGGATCGTGGTGTCCGGCAGGTATTCCAGGTAGCCGCCCGGCCCCGCGACGAGGTTGACGAGCTGGGTGGCGTAGTCCTGTTCCATCCGGTAGAGCCGGGTGGCGGCCTGGGTGGTCAGGTGGACGGACGAGCCCGCACCGCAGGAGACGTCGATGCGGTAGCGGTCGCCCTGGAGAACGCCGCCACCGGACGACATGAACATGAGGTACGGCATGTCCGGGCGCTCGGGGTCGTAGTACAGCGGGCGGGCGATCTGCAGCGGTGTCTTCTGGTAGTGGCCGGTCAGCTCGGTCCGGCCGCCGACCCGCTCGAACGCCAGGTGCAGGATCCCGACCTTGCCGGGGCTGCCGACCGGCAGCATGTCCGGGTCGGCGGCATGGCGCGCCACCGAGCCCGGCAGCCACTCCGGCTGGTAGCGCTCCGGGGCCAGATGGTCGATCACCGCCCCGGAGTGCACACCGCCTCCAGCCGCGCCTCGATGAAGTCGGCGACCTCGGTGACACCGGTGCCGGCCAGGCAGTCGGTCAGCACGACCGGGCCGGTCCCGCGCACCATGCGCGCGTCCCGTTCCATCACCGACAGGTCGGTGCGCACGTACCGGGCGATGTCAATCTTGTTGATGACCAGCAGGTCGGAGTCCGTGGTGCCGGGGCCGCGCTTGCGCGGCATCTTCTCGCCCTCGGAGGTGTCCAGGACGAAGATGTAGACGTCGGCGAGCACCGGGCTGAAGGTGAGCGTCAGGTTGTCGCCGCCGCTCTCGAACAGCAGCATGTCGATGTCGGGGAACCGGTCGAGCAGTTCGGCCGCCGCCGCCAGGTTCATGGTCGGATCGTCGCGGACCGCGGTGTGCGGGCAGGACCCCGTCTCGACCCCGACGATCCGCTCGGGGTCCAGCACCCCGGCCAGCGTACGGCGGACGTGCTCGGCGTCCTCCTGCGTGTAGATGTCATTGGTGATCACGCCGGGGCTGTGCCCCCTGGCTGCCAGGATGGGGACCAGCATCTCGATCAGGGCTGTCTTGCCGGATCCGACGGGCCCCCCGATACCGACCTTGAACACCTTCCGCAGTTCCATCTCGGGTCCCTTCAGGTGATGAACAGACGGGCCGCCGCCCGCTCGTGCGCGGCTGAAACCGTGTCGGCGACGGGTACCGAGCCGTTCAGGTCCCTGGGGTCCTCGGCGCCGAGCGCCGCCCGCGCGACCCGGGCGAGATCCGGCCGGACCTCGCCCAGGATCTGCTGGGCCCGACGGAAGTCGGTGCGGCCCAGCCGCACCGCCGCCGCCGTCCAGCCTGCGGCGAAGGCGTAAAGGTCACCGGCCACCGCGTGGGCGACGGGCACGCCCATGCCCGCGTGGATCGCGCCGACCACGACCGCGTGGTTGCCCGGCGTGGCCTTCTCCGCCACCAGGGCCGCCAGCCGGGCGGCCTCCGGCGAGGCGAACGCCCATACCGCCGTGTCCAGGACCTGCCGGCCGGTCCTGGCCGAGGCGGAGCGCTGCTCGCGGTTGAGTTTGATCGCGTGCAGCCGCCGGTCGACCTCGACCAGCCGGTCCCAGTCGCCCGCCCCGACGGCGCGGTGCGCCAGCACCAGGGCCGTCGCGTCCCCCGGCCCCACCGAGTTGTACAGCAGATCGGTCAGCAGGCCACGCAGGTCCGCCGATCCGGCCGCCCCGATCTGGACGTACCCCTCCAGCCCGTGCGAGAGCGTGTACAGCCCGCTCGGGAAACCGGAGTCGGTGAGCTGGAGCTGGGCGAGCAGCGGGTCCAGGTCCTTCGTGTCCTGCGCGAGGCTCATCAGACGAAGTACAGCCGGTTCAGCGGCAGCTTGCCGGCCGGCTCGATGCTGACCGTCTTGCCGTTCACCGAGACCTTGTAGGTCTCCGGATCGACCATGATGTCGGCCAGCGTCGAGTTGCGCAGCATGTGGCGCTTGTCGACGGTCCGGCACTGGCGCACCCCCCGGATGAGCCGCTCCAGGCCGAGCTTCTCGGGCACGCCCTCGTTGATCCCGGCCTGCGACATGAAGGTGACGCAGGTCTCCTTCAGCGCGGTGCCGAAGGCGCCGTACATGGGCCGGTAGTAGACCGGCTGCGGCGTCGGCAGGGACGCGTTCGGATCGCCCATCTGGGCCCAGCCGATCATGCCGCCCTTGACGACCATGAAGGGCTTGGCCCCGAAGGAGTGCACCTGCCAGAGCACGATGTCGGCCAGTTTCCCGTCCTCCAGCGAGCCGATCGTGTCCGCCATCCCGCAGGTACGGGCCGGGTTGATGGTCAGCTTTGCCAGGTAGCGCAGCACCCGGAAGTTGTCGTTGCGGGAGGAGTCCTCCGGCAGCGCCCCCCGCTTGTCCTTGCAGTGGTGCGCGATCTGGAAGGCACGGGTGAACGACTCGCCCACCCGGCCCATCGCCTGCGAGTCCGAGCCGATCATGCTGATGATGCCCAGGTCGTGCAGGACCGTCTCGGCGGAGATGGTCTCGGCACGGACCCGGCTCTCGGCGAACGCCACATCCTCGGGGACGTCGTAGCTGAGGTGGTGGCAGACCATCGTCATGTCCAGCAGCTCGTCCACCGAGTTGACGGTGTAGGGCAGCGTCGGGTTCGTGGAGGCCGGCAGCACGTTGGGCTCCCCGGTCACCCGCAGGATGTCGGGGGCGTGCCCGCCACCGGCGCCCTCGGAGTGGTAGGTGTGGATCGCGCGGCCGTTGATCGCGCTGATGGTGTCCTCGACGAACCCGGCCTCGTTCAGCGTGTCGGTGTGGATGGTTATCTGGATGTCGTACTCGTCGGCGACGGACAGCGAGCAGTCGATGACGGCGGGCGTGCTCCCCCAGTCCTCGTGCACCTTCAGCCCGCAGGCGCCCGCCCGGATCTGCTCCTCCAGGGAACCCGGCAGGCTGCTGTTCCCCTTTCCGTACACCCCGACGTTGATCGGGATGCCCTCGTACGCCTGCAGGATGCGGGCGATGTTCCACGGCCCCGGGGTGCAGGTGGTGCCGCGGGTGCCGTCGGCGGGACCGGTCCCCCCGCCGACCAGGGTGGTGATCCCGTTGCTCAGCGCGTTCTGCGCCTGCTGCGGGGAGACGAAGTGGACGTGGGTGTCGATCGCGCCGGCGGTGGCGATGAGGTTCTCGCCGGAGATCACCTCGGTGCCCGCGCCGATGACGAGCCGCCGGTCGACCCCGTTCTGGGTGTGCGGGTTGCCCGCCTTGCCGATCCCGGCGATCCTGCCGTCCTTGATACCGATGTCGCCCTTGACGATGCCCAGCATCGGGTCGATGACCACCGCGTTGGTGATCACCACGTCCAGGGCGACCGTGAGGTTCCGCGAGGCCGGATCGGCCGACATCCCGTCGCGGGCCGTCTTGCCTCCCCCGTACTGGGCCTCGTCCCCGTAGTGCCCCTCGGTGTGGTCCTTCTCCACCTCGACGACGAGGTTGGTGTCCCCGAGGCGGATCCGGTCGCCCACCGTCGGGCCGTACATGCTCGCGTACTGTTTACGACTGATCGTGGTCATCGGGATTCAGCCCTTCTTCGCGGAGCCTGAGGAGCCGTTCTTCTTTGACGAGGCGGCCGCGGCCCCGCCCGGCTCGTCGAGATAGCCGCGTTCGCGCATTCTTTTCAGCGCCTCGCGGTGCGCCTCACGTGAACGGACACTTCCGTTGAGCAGCCCGCCGAAACCGTAGATCCGCAGGCCCCCGCCGTACTCGACCAGTTTCACCTCTTTGGTGTCTCCGGGTTCGAACCGGACGGCGGTGCCGGCCGGAATGTCCAGGCGCTTGCCGAACGCCTTGTCGCGATCGAATCTCAGCGCCCGGTTGGCCTCGAAGAAATGGAAGTGCGAGCCGACCTGAACGGCCCGGTCACCGGTGTTGTGCACGGTCAGCTTCGCCCTGGGCTGACCGGCGTTCAGCTCGATCTGTCCCTCGCCGTAGATGTAGACGTCGTCATCCGACATGTGATGTCGCCCCCTTTTAGGTTCGCCGCCGCCCGGAAGCCCTGGTGATGGTCGTCGTGGTCGTGGTGATGTCCGGGCGCCACGGCCGGCAGCCCGTCGTCACCGTGCCGGGCCCACCGCCGTTCCGCCTCGGCCACCCGTTCGTGGATCAGCGTGGTGAGCGCGGCCCGCCCCAGCAGCGGCCCGGCGGTGCGGGCGCCGGCTCGTACCGGCGCGGGAACGAACGAGGCGGGCACCAGTACGAAGTCGTCGGCGCCCAGCCTGCGGCAGCGTTCCAGGCCCTCGTCCACGTCCGGCTCGCCGCCCATCAGGGCGACCTCCACCCAGCGCACCTGCTTGTACTGCCACACCAGCCGTGCCACCCTGAACAGTTCCGCGTCCGGCCCGGGCCCGGCGGCGGGCGCCACCAGCAGCATCGCCTGCCGCGATGACCCGCCGCGCGACGCCTGGCCCACCGCGGACCTGATCCAGCCGACCAGGTGCTCGGTCGTGCCCAGCGGTCTGGCCAGTAGCAGGTCTCCGGGGGCGCGGGCGCGCGCCGCCCAGCTCAGGGTCTGCGCGGCGACGGCAGCCGGCCCCGGATCCCGGCCGAGCGTCATCGGCACCGTCACGGCCCGCGCGTGGTCCTGGAGGGCGGCGTGCAGGCCGCAGGCGTCGAGACCGCCGGATCCGGCCGGGCTCTCGTGCCCGCCGAGCAGCAGGACCGCGCGTTCCCCCGGCATCACTTCCCACCGACGGGATCATGACAGGAGACCAGCTTGGTACCGTCGTCGAAGGTGGCCTCGACCTGCATCAGCTTCAGCATCCCGCGCACGCCGGGCAGCACGTCGTCGGGCCCGACCACCTGTTTGCCCAGTTCCATGCACTCGGCGACCGTCTTGCCGTCCCGCGCCGCCTCCACGATCGCTGAGCTGATCAGCGCCACCGTCTCGCCGTAGTTCAGCTTCAGGCCGCGCTTGCGGCGCTGTTCGGCCATCTGGGCGACGAGGAAGATGAGCAGCTTGTCCATCTCGCGTGGTGTCAGATTCATCGGGATCCTTTCTCCGCACGGCTACCCGGCGCGCTGAATTTTCTTGAACATCGGGATGGCCGCCAGAAACACCCAGGACACGAGCACGAACGGCCAGGTGAGGGTGTGTCCGCCGGTTACCGCGAACAGGTTTCCGATACCGGCGGTCAGGGCCGCCGCGGACACCACGCCGATCACCGCGTAGACCGCACTCACCCGGTTCACCAGGACGAACGTGCCCCACAGCGCGAGCCCGGTCAGCACGGCGTTGTAGCCGTACAGGCCGGCCCCGAGGTCCGCGGCCTGCGCGCCCAGCACCCAGCCGGTGAGCAGGCCGACCAGGCTGGAGGCGAGCGCCACCATCCCGGTCACCCAGCCGGCCACGAACAGTCCGATCAGGAAGATCAGGCCGACGTACCACTGGTTCTGGAAGAACACCTGACCGACGCCACTGAGCGTGCCCTGCCAGAGGTCGTGCCAGGTCACCGCGGTTTCGGGAGCGGTGGCCGTCGGTGGGGCCGAGCGCGCGTGCTCCGCCCAGATCCGTCTGAAGGACGGGCCGCCGATCACCATCACACTGGTGATCACGCAGAAGGGCGCGGTGAAGGTCGGCAGGTTGTACGGGGTGAGCAGCACGTTCAGCGCCGAGGTGAGCACGCTTCCGGCGATCGCACCGGCGATGACCAGGACCACGGTCATCCACCGGGCTTCCAGGTAGAGCACCAGGCTGACACCGATCAGCGTGCCGCAGAAGCCCTCCAGCCCCACCGAGACCCGGTCCCAGGTGACACCGAGCAGGTGCGCGGTGACCGTGGCGACGACCGTTCCCAGCAGGCCGAAGGCGCCGAACCGCCAGCCGCCGGCGAACAACGCGACGATGAAAATCAGGCCCGTCCAGTAGTTGGGCTGTAAATCGACCTGCGCGACTCCACGGGGAATCGTCAACAGGTATTCAAGTGCGCGCCGCCCTGCGGCAGGGTGCCCGCCTCCGGGTGCGTCCGACGGCGAAGACGCCGATGCCATGAACGTCGCCCTTCCCGTCGCCGGTGTGTGTCCTGCCCATGAACGGCCGTCAAAAATGAATACGCGGTGTGGGCACACAGCACTACTTTCCATGTACCGAACCGGCGAAAATCCGCCAAGGCCAGCATTTGGTCAAATATCGAAGGCTCTGCGGTTAACCCCCTACTTGGACGCCAACCATGTGAGCTAGGGCATCTCCGTCGGCAGGCGTGAACGGAGCCGAAGGAGCAAACAAGACGAAGGGGCCCATGATGTCGGCCGGACTGAACACCTGGATATCAAGCGGACTGAACACCGGTGATTCAGCCTGGATGCTGACGAGCACCGCGATGGTGCTTCTCATGACTCCAGGGCTGGCCTTCTTTTATGGCGGCATGGTCCGTTCCAAGAATCTGCTGACAACGCTTTACATGAGCTTCATCTCGATCAGCCTGGTGACCATCGTCTGGTTCTGCTACGGATACGGGCTGGCCTTCGGAAAGGACCTCGGCGGCGCCGGGATCATCGGCTGGAGCAATTTCCGGTTCGCGAACATCACCCCCGAGACGCTGCACCAGCAGATCCCCACGTACGTCTTCGCGCTGTTCCAGTCGACCTTCGCCATCATCACGGTCGCGCTGATCAGCGGCTCGGTCGCGGGACGGACCCGGTTCGGCCCGTGGATGCTCTTCGGCGTCCTGTGGATGACCCTGGTCTACGCGCCGGTCGCCCACTGGGTGTTCTCCGACTCCGGCTGGCTCAAGACCTGGGGCGTGCTGGACTTCGCCGGCGGGCTGGTCGTCGAGTTGAACTCGGGCATCTCGGGGCTGGCCCTGGCACTGGTGCTGGGACCGGGTCTCGCCTTCCGGCGCAAGGACGCCCCTCGGCCCGAGAACATTCCCATGGTCCTGCTGGGCCTGGCCCTGCTCTGGTTCGGCTGGTTCGGGTTCAACGCGGGCTCCGCGCTGACCGACGGCCCGCTGGCCGCCAGGGCGTTCCTCAGCACGATGATCGCGGGCTGCGCGGGGATGCTGACCTGGCGGCTGGTGGAGTGGATCCGCTTCCGGCACCTGACCAGGATGGGCTCGGCCAACGGCGCCCTGGCCGGCCTGGTGGCCATCACCCCGTCCTGCGGGTTCGTCAACGTCGAGGGCGCGCTCGTCGTCGGCATCGTCGCCGCCCTCGTGTGCACGTACGCGGTCGAGATGAAACTGGTCCTCGGCTACGACGACACGCTGGACGTGACCGGCCTCCACGGGGCCGGCGGCATCACCGGCATCCTGCTGCTCGGGTTCTTCGCCACCGGCGAGCTCGTCGGAGCCCCCGGCCTCTTCTACGGCGGGTCGGCCGCGCTGCTGGGCAAGCAGGTGGTCGGCGTCCTGGCCGTCGGCCTGTACAGCTTCGTCGTCACGTTCATCATCGGAAGGGTGGTCGACGGGCTGTTCCGGATGCGGGCGACCGAGGAGGAGCAGCGCGTCGGCTCGGACGCCGGCTTTGCCGAGGGATGAGGCCGAACGCCGGCCTTGCCGAGGGATGAAGGCGCGACGCTGATCGGACTGGCACTGCTCATCCACCGCGACCGGGTGCAGCCCCGGTCTGCCTGCTGCCCTTCCGAATCAACATATAGCCGACACTAATGGCTCTTCCAGAGAAGGATGCGACCTTTCATGCCATGCGTTACTTATGGCCGAATTTAAGTGTCACGTCATAAGCCGATTTGAGTGTCACGCCCGACAGTTGGGCCGCCCGAATTGACATGATATTTCCGGCGAAAATGTTTAGCGCCCAGAATCACTACCTAATTCTTCGCAAGCCATCCGACTTGCTTATGGTCGCTTTGCCGTCAGCAGGAATGGTCGGTGCGAGCATCACCAGAGAGGCAGAACCGATCATGATATCTGGGGGAAAAATGCTTCGAAAACTGATTCTGGCGCTGGCCCTGGTCACACTGACCGGATCACCAGTCGCCACGACCGCGGCCTGGGCGGACAGAGCGTCCACCGCCCCGGCGGCACAGGCTGCCGCCGCCGCGCCGGCCGCGCAGGCGGCGGGTAAATGCGATCCCGGATCGCCGTGCGCGGCGGTCAACTGCGGTCCCGGCCGCGTCTGCGTGCCCTCGCCCAAGCAGTGCTTCACCACACCGTGCCCGCAGTACGACTGCGTGCCCATAGGCAGCACGGTCGGTCAGCCGTCCTACCCGGGCTGGCGGCCTCCCTACCCGGGCTGGCGACCCCCGTACCCGGGCTGGCGGCCCCCGTACCCGGTCGGCTACCCGATCCCGCAGTACCCGGGCTGGCGACCCCCGTACCCGGGTTGGCGGCCTCCGTACCCGGGTTGGCGGCCCCCGTACCCGAACTCGTACCCGGTCCCGCCGTGGCGGCCTCCGTACCCGCCGCAGTGGCCTCCCTACCCGCCCCGCTGACGTGCGGCGAACCGCTTAGGGAGACACTCCTGCCGGCAGGCTCCTCGCCTTGACGACGGCGAACACCTCGCGGGCCATGGGCCGCGGCAGTTCGTCCACGCCGTACGGGATGGAGTCGAGCAGGCGGGCACCCGAGTCGCGAATATGAGAAGCCCAGGTCATCGACTGGTGGCCTGGGCCTTGCCCGGTCAGGTTCCAGGGTGAGCCGACGGCCCACACGTCAGCGTGACGGAGGTGCCTCAACCGATTCCGGCGCCCTGGCCTCCGTCGACCGGCGGTGACCGCGGTTCCGCCAGACGGGGATCAAGTCAGGCGACACGACCTGACGGCGCATTGGCGAACGGGCCGGCGCCGGTCGCGCCTCACACGGTGATGACGACCTTGCCACGCGCGTGGCCCTTTTCCAGGTAACGGATCGCCTCGGGTACCTCGCCCAGCGGGTACGTCCTGTCGATGACCGGCGTGACCTTACCCTCCTCGATCATCTCCCTCAACGACCGAAGGTCCTCCTCGCGCGGCATCGAGAAGAGCCCACGCAGCCGCTGCCCCACGAACGGTGCGAGCATGAGCGCCCGGAGCTGGCGATCGTTGCCTCCGATCCACCGCCCTCCCCGCTCGCCTCCCACGATGACGAGGGTTCCCCGAGGGGTGAGGGCGCGCCGCAGGTGTGACAACGGGCGGTTTCCGGCGGTGTCGAGGATGAGGTCGTAGTGGCGTGCCCGGTCCGCGAAGTCGTCGCGGGTGTAGTCGATGACGTCGTCGGCGCCGATCGATCGGACCAGGTCCGCCTTCGTCGTGCCGCACACGCCGGTGACCTCCGCGCCGAACGCCTTGGCCAGCTGCACCGCGAACGTCCCCACGCCTCCCCCCGCACCGATGATCAGGACCTTCTGCCCCGGCTGCACCCTTCCCGCGTCGCGAAGACTCTCCAGGGCGGTGCAGGCGGAGACGGGGACGGCCGCCGCCTGCTCGAAGGTGAGGTTCGCCGGCTTCGGCGCGAACCTGTCCTGCCGGGCGGAGGCGTACTCGGCGAAGGCTCCGTCGCAGGTGCCGAACACCTCGTCACCCGGTTTGAACCGGGTCACGTTCCCGCCGACCGCCTCGACGTGCCCCGCGACGTCCATGCCCCGAACGCGGACCTTGGGCCTGCGGAAACCGAAGCCCATGACCCGCGCCAGGTACGGCAGGCCCGTCATGAGATGCCAGACCCCCGGATCGACGGCGGCCGCGCGCACCCGTACGAGCAGGTCGTCGTCCCCCATCACCGGCCTGTCGATCTCCCTGAGTTCCAGGACATCGGGTGAGCCGTACGTGTCCTGGACGATGGCCTTCACCGTGTCTCTCCCTCACTGTCGGCGTACTGGAAGACGTCGTCGAGCGAGACGTCGAACACCCGGGCGATCTGAAAGGCCATCTCCAGCGAGGGTGAGTAGCGGGCCTGCTCGATGGCGATGACGGTCTGGCGGGTCACGCCGATGCGCTCTGCCAGCTCCGCCTGCGTCATCTCCCCGTGCGCGAACCGGAGGGCACGGATCGTGTTGGTGACCCTGGTCGGCTTCACCATGGCCAGAAGCCCTTGCGGTAGGCGAAGATCTTCGCCGTGGATCCGAGGACCGCCGACAGGACGAACGCCAGGTAGATGGTGTTGGCGATCCAGAAATGGTCCAGCTCGGCCAGCGACATGCCGAGCGCCGCCACCCCGCCCACGACGACGAACGACTGGCCGGCGTATTCGCCGAACCTGTAGATCTCCCGGTCACGCTGGTCCTTCTTGCCGGCGTCCTCGGGTGAGGCGATCGCGACCGCGACGTGGAGCACGATCGACGCCGCGATCGCGGCGCCGACGCTCCACAGCAGCGTCGACACGTACGGCACCTCGGTGAGGGGGACGCCGTCTGCTCGCCCGAGAACGATGACGAGGTAGGCCGCGTACGCGCACACCGCGACCACCCCCATGATCCACGCACTCTTCTCTTCGGATGACATGCCACGAATGTAAGGCAAAGCCGACACCATGTCTAGTTTTCTTAACATTCGCCCGCGTCGGGCATCCCGATGAGGTCACCTACCGCAGAGCCGCCCAACGGCGGCATGGAGCCGCGCGTCGACGCTTGTCCACCACCCGGTCGAAACGCGGTGGGCGGACCCTCCCCGGCGGAAACGGACGGCCTGCGGGAGAGCAGACGGCCTGCGGGGGAAGCGAACGGCCTGCGGGGGAAGCGGACGATCAGCGGTTGCGGCTCGCCAGGAAACGGCGCCACTGCGGTGAGGTCCGGGCGAGCAGGCGCAGGGAGGCCGGGACCGTGGGCCGCGGGTCGTTACCTCCGAGACGGAGGGTGGTCAGCGCGGTGAGGTCCGGGAGCCATTCGGGGACCTCCGCCAGCCGGTTGCCGCGCAGGTCGAGCTCGGTCAGCGCGGTGAGGTTCCGTAGTGGCTCGGGAAGCTCGGTCAGCCGGTTGCCGCGCAGATCGAGACTGGTCAGACCGGTGAGGTTGCCCAGCAACCCGGGGATTTCGGCCAGTTCGTTGTCCCACAGGTAGAGCCAGGGGACACCAGTGAGGTTACCGATCGACTTCGGCAGGCTCGTCAGCCGGTTGTCCCACAGCGAGATCCTGGTGAGCGCGGTGAGGTCGCCCAGCCACTCGGGAAGCTCGGTCAGCTCGTTGAAGGTCAGGTCGAGCTCGCGTAGATGCGTCAGGTCTCTCATCCGCTCGGGCAACTCCGTCAGCTTCAGCCCGCTCAGGCTGAGCGTGGGCGCCCCTTCCCGCCCGCACTTGTTGATCCGGGTCAGGGCAGCTTTCGGACCGTTCTTGACCACCATTGAGAGATCCCCTTTCCGAGATGACCGGTGTGACCAAGGTGACCAAGGTGACCTGAGTGACCAAGGTGACCTGAGTGACCAGGGTGACCTGAGTGACCGAGGTGACCTGAGTGACCGAGGTGACCTGAGTGACCGAGGTGACCTGGGCGGCTCACCGGCGAGAAGCCTAGGGACCGGCACTTGTGGACGGCTTGTGCCCGGTCAGGGGTGGCCTGTTCCTTCTGGATCACCCGCCGCTCGGGTGGCACGGGCGCCCAGCGCGCGGAGGTACACCAACCGAACGGCTCCGCGAGCTGCTCGACGCCGGGCGCGGAGGCGACGCCGTACCTCTGTTCATGACGAACGTCGGCGTATCGGACGGTCACCTGAACGGGGGAGAGGCTCCCTCGCCCTCGCCGGCCTGTCCTCGGCCGCGGGAACCCCGGCGTTCGCCGCCGGGGCGGGGCACTCCGCCGTCGTGTGCCGTCGTGTGCCGTCGTGGGGAGACACCGAGCGCAGGCAGGGAAATCGGGGTGGCCCCCCAAGGCATCCCCCGTGAGCATATCGGCCCGCCCTAAAAGGGCCCAAATTTCCGGCCAGGCCGGAAAGCGCGATATTTATCGACTTTTTGTTATAAATCGAGGGCTTGGTCAGCCCGGCGGGTAGCCGACCACCCATGATGTGGAATGGTCCAAAATCCCGTGACCTCCCACTTCACCAATCAGGCCACTTGTCGTAATTTTCCCACTTCTCTATCTCAAATCCCCGCCATAAAGTTCCACCGTGTCCCAACATATCGAGTGTCACCACAACCGGATCTACGAGATTACAGGCCTCGACGTCGTACCCCTGCCCGGAGAGGTCGACGCCGCGCAGGTGACCGCGAAGATCAACGCCGGCTACCTCAAGGGCAAGCTGGTCAAGGTCACCGGACCCGGAGTGCGGCCCGCGCTCACGGAAGCCGAGACGAGAGCGCTGACGTGGCAGCTCGCGGCGCTGGCGACCGGCCGCGACCTGCGACTCAAGCAGTACCGGCTGCTCGTGCCCCTCGACCCCGAAGGCTCCCTCGGGCAGGTGATCCTCAGCTTCGACCAGAACTACAACGCGGAGGCCACGCTCGTCGGCCGCGGCCTGCCCGTCAGCGGTCCGGCTCTCGCCGGCAACCTCGGAGTGCTGAAGAAACAGCTCGTCGACACCTACCACCTCAGCGCGATCACCGGCGAATGGACCGTTCCCGACCTGACCAAAATCCACCACGCGCTGGCCCTCGTCCCCGCGGCGGACCGCGTGGCGCTGTACGGCCTTGAGCTGGCACGTGTCACCCAGCTGGCGGCCAAGGCCGACGACACCGTGGGCGGCCACATCCAGGCCAGGCTCACCGAGATCCTCAGCCCGTACTCGGGATCCTGGGGCAGGCTCACCGTGACGGACGTCACCTTCATCGACGACGAAAAGGGCTTCTATGGCGGAACCGCCGGCGCGCCCGCCCGGCCGCCGAGCCTCCAGGTCATCCTGCACGAGGTCGGCCACGCCCTCGACTCCCTGAACCGCAGGACCCTGTCCCGCCGGACCGCGGAGAAGGCCCTGACCGGCATCGGCGAAGGCGCCGGGGTGGGCACGCCCGCGCCACTGCCGCAGGACAGGATCGACCACGCCGTCGAACGGAAGATCATGAGCACCGCCCCGTGGCGGGAACTCGCGGTGCTGGCCTTCGACACAGTGGACGCGACGCAGAAGAGGACCGCCCAGGCCGACGCCCTGGCCGCCTCCTGCACGGCCAAGGGCGGGGCACTGGCCGACCTGGCTCAACTGCTGAAGTCCGGGCAGCAGAACAACGCCATCCAGCTGTACAAGCAGATCGAGCAGGAGTTCAACACCCTCAACACCGCCTACGACGCGATCGTGGCGCTCCTCAGGGCGCAGGGCCAGGGCGCCAAGGTGCCGCCCACCGAGTTCACGAACATCATCGGCAAGCTGCCACCGCAACCGGCCAATGTGATCTGGGCGGACCTGCACAACGAGATCATCAGGTTCTGCGGCATCCAGGCCGACGTCGCCCTGTGGCGCAGGAAGTTCATGGACGGCAAGGAATTCTTCACCGACCGTGGGAGCAAGTTCGTCGGCGCCGTCAACGAGGGCCAGATCTCACTGGGCCTGACGACCTACTCACACGCCACGCAGGACCCCACCGAGCTGTACACGGAGGCGTACGCGATCTGGATCCTGGACCCCGAGGAGATCAGGAAGCACAGCGCCGCCCTCTTCACCTACTTCGACACGGCGCAGTACCGCCTCCCCTGACCACTCTCACCTGGCCGCGCCGACCTCTCCTTCCACCGTCTTTAGAAATCATGATCGGGGTGCTCCGAGGCGGTGTGGGAGCAGCATGCGGGTCGCGGCGCGGCCGGCATGGTCTTCGCCCGGCGTACGCGACCGGTCCAGGCGGGGCGGGGATGTGACCAGCTCATCGCGCGACTCGCTAGCCTATGGCGCGATGAACCGTTTAACGACGTCGAGAGGTGAGTTCGACCTCACCCGCTTCCCCGAGGATCCCCGCGACCCGCTTCGCGCCTGGGACGCCGCCGACGAATATCTACTGCGGTACCTCGACGGAATCGACGGCGGCCCCACGGACCTGTCGGGCACCGTGGTCGTGCTGGGCGACCGGTGGGGTGCTCTGGTCACCGCGCTCGCCGATCACCGTCCCGTGCAGATCACCGACTCCTTCCTCGGCCGGCGGGCGACCCTGGCGAACATGGAGCGCAACGGGGTCACCGGGTACTCCGGGGACTCCAGAGATGCCGGGGACTCCAGAGATGCCAGGGACGCCGGGGACACAGTGCGGCTCCGTACGACCAGGGACGCACCCGTCGACCGGATCGACGTGCTGCTCATCCGAGTGCCCAAGAGCCTCGCACTCCTTGAGGACCAGCTGCACCGCCTTGCACCGCACCTACACTCCGGCACGGTGGTCGTCGGCGCCGGGATGGTCACCGAGATCCACACCTCGACGCTACACCTGTTCGAACGGATCCTTGGGCCGACCAGGACGTCGCTGGCGGCGAAGAAGGCACGGCTCATCTTCTGCGCACCGGACCCCGGGCTTCCCCGGAGCGACAACCCGTGGCCGCGAAGCTACCCGCTGCCCGCCGGTGTCGGAGCCGTCTCGGGGCTGACCGTCACCAACCACGCGGGCATCTTCTGCGCCGACCGCCTGGACGTCGGCACCCGCTTCTTCCTGAAGAATCTGCCGCAGCGCCGTGGGCGCGAACATGTCGTGGACCTGGGCTGCGGCAACGGGGTGGTCGGGCTCGCCGCCGCACTGGGCAACAGCGAAGCCCAGGTGACGTTCATCGACGAGTCCTATCAGGCGCTGGCCTCGGCGGAGGCCACCTTCCGGGCGAACGTGGCGGCGGGCACCACTGCGGAATTCCTGGCGACCGACGGCCTGTCAGGCGTACCCGCCGGGACGGTGGACCTGGTGCTGAACAACCCGCCGTTCCACACACACCGCGCGACGACCGACGCGACGGCCTGGCGCATGTTCAACGGCTCCCGCGCCGCGCTGCGCCGCGGCGGCGAGCTGTGGGTGGTCGGCAACCGGCACCTCGGCTACCACGCGAAGCTGCGCCGGCTCTTCGGCAACTGCGAGGTCGCCGCGAGCGACCCCAAATTCGTCGTCCTGCGAGCCGTCAAGCGCTGACCGCACACCCACCGTCCCAGGGGAATGCTGACCGCACACGGGCCAGCCTCGCCTGACCGTCCCCGGTGAAACGCACCGCGACCACGTGCGGCGAGCCGTCGGGACGCGAGGTGGTCAGGGTGGCCACGTGCGGCTCAGCGAGGAAATACTCGACCGACATGCTCACCGGAAGGCTGCGGCGCTGCGCTCGGCCCAGGCGGCGAAGGTGCCCGGCGCCCGGCCCAGGACGCGTTCGACGTCGGGGCTCACCCGCTGCTCGCCCTCGGTCGGTTCGCCCAGGATGGCCAGGGTGCCCTCGACCACGGGCAGCGGCATGAACCGCGCCATCAGCTCAAGGGTCTCGTGGACGCGTGGGTCGGTCAGCGCGACACCACGGCCCGCTACGGCTGTCCCACGGGCACCCTTGCCGTCGAACTCGACAAGCGAACCGAGAGTGGCCTCGACCTCGCGGCGGGCCATGTCATCCGCCGGCTGCTGGACTGGGTGGAACAGCAGTACCGCCAGATGGGCGTGGCCGACCCCGAGGGCCTCACGCTGACGCTCGTCGGCGCCTACCAGGGCATGTCCCTGCTCTCCAATGCTCTGCGCGACCCGGAGATCATGACCCGAGAGGGAGCCCGCCTCGTTCGCGAGCTCGACAGCCTGGACAGCCTGGCGTGACACGCGCCGCCCCAAGGCCGAACTCCGTGTCAGTGTCCGCTGGTGTAGCGGCCGGCGAGTTCGGCGCCGATCCGCGCCAGTTCGGCCTGGACGGAGTGCGGTTCGACCACCTCGATCATCGCGCCCCAGCCGGCCAGGTGCCGAGCAATGTCCAACGGGGTCGGTGCGGCGAGGCGGACCCGGACACGCCCGTGGTCGAGCTCGCCGTCGATGTGGCAGTGCCGTCCGAAGTGCGTTCGCAGTACCGGCACGAACCTGGCCTCGATGAGCACGGTGGCCCAGGTGCGTGAACGCCGCCGCTCCACCTCACCGACGACCTGTCGCCACGCGGTGGCGAGCGTGAAGTCGTCCGGGCGCTCGGCGGGCTGGTCGGTCGGCTCGGCTCCGATGACTCGGTCAACTCGGAAGGTTCGCCGCCCTCGTTCGGTCCCGGCGAGCAGGTACCAGATGTCGTCCTTGTCGACCAGGCCCCACGGGTCGACCAGCCGTTCGGTCCGCTCCCGGGCGCTGTCGGTGTAGGTCAGACGGACCTTTCGCCTGCGGATCACGGCGGTCTGCAGCAGATCGACCATCTCTGGCCGGTGGCGATCACGCTCGCCCCACCGGGTGGGGTCGATCATCGTGGCGTCGGCGGCGGCCTCGGCCTCGGCACGGAAGGTCTGTGGCAGCGCCCGCACGAGCTTGCGCAGCGCCGCCCTGGCCTCACCCGAGACGGCCGCGGCCGGGCCGACGAGCAGGAACAGTGCCTGCGCCTCGATCGCCGACAGGCCGCTGAGATCGGTGCGGGCACCACCGACGAGCGACCAGCCGCCGCCGCGTCCCGGCTGCGGGTACACCGGGATGCCGGCCGCGGACAGCGCCTCCAGATCGCGGCGAGCGGTGGCGACGGACACCTCCAGCTCGTCGGCCAGCTCGGCGGCGGTCACCCGGCCACGGGCCTGCATGAGCAGGAGGGCTGCGACGAGGCGATCAGCGCGCATGTCCCCCGGTTTCTCCAACAAAGTAGTCAGTTGGTGAGCACTTTAGGGGCGGAAAATGGTCACTGTCACCGACCGGAAGAAGGGATCTCCGATGTTGCGAGGACTGGCCACCGTCAGCTTCTGGGCCGACGACCTGGAGGCCGCCAAGGAGTGGTACGTCGAACTGCTGGACGTAGAGCCGTACTTCGAGCGTCCGGGTAACGGGCAGCCGGCCGCCTACTACGAGTTCAGGATCGGCGACTACCAGGCCGAACTCGGCCTCATCGGCCGGCGGTACGCCCCGCCGAGCGCGCCCGCCGCCCCCGGGGGCGCGATCATCCACTGGCACGTCGACGACGTGCGGGCCGCCCTGGACCGGCTGCTGTCCCTGGGGGCCATGCCGCACACGCCGCTCACCGAGTACGGCCCCGGTTTCGTCACCGCGTCCGTGGTCGACCCGTTCGGCAACGTGCTGGGCATCATGTACAACCGGCACTACCTGGAGGTCCTGGGCCGATGATGCACTTCGCGGACGCCGCCCAGTGGGAGTCGTGGCCAACCCGCAGGCCGCCGCCCGCTTCAAGGCACTCGACAAGACCGGCCGCCACCTGCTGATCCTGCCGCTGCTGAAGACCAGGACCCCGGCCGGCCGCGCGGCCCGCCTGCAGAAGACGATCTCCGGCTTGCTGAAGTGAGAAAGCCGCCGATACTCGCCGCGTTGTGGAAGGTGTTTCAGGGACCGTGAGCGTCAACGCCGGGCCGGGCGTAGCGCTTCACGTCGGAGACGTCGCAGCCATGTCCCTTCCGCCGGGCGGCTACGGTGCATGCCAGGTCAGCGGGATCGGCGATGACGGCTCAGCAACAGGTACGCACAGCTGTCGGGAAATCACCACAAACAAAAAATGCGGCCCCTCGCAGGGCCGCCCAGTTGGCCGTAACCAACTTCGTGTACCTCCATCGTAGCTACCATCGGCGAGGCTGGCCAATGTCGGAGGTGTCCTGGTGGACGTGGTCGCGTACGTCGATGGCTTCAACCTGTACCACGGGCTGAAGAGCAAGTACGGTCGCGCCTATTTGTGGCTTGACCTCGTCGAGTTGGTGCAGCAAATCCGCCGGGATGACGTAGTGCTCAAGGTGAGGTACTTCACCGCGATCGTCAAAGGCGAACCTGACGCTGCCCTGAGGCAGGAGACTTACCTGGCCGCCCTGGGCGCGTACCGTCCCGAGGTGGAGATCATCCGCGGCCACTTCAAGAAAAAAGACCGCACGATGCAGGGACTGTGGTTCCCGGTGGACGTGTGCGTGTGATCCATCCCAGACGTTCCATACATACGAGGAGAAACTGACAGATGTAGCACTCGCAGTGGCCATGACCATGGATGCGGCATCCGGCTGGCCCACAGCCGTCCGGCGTCGCTGAGGATCAGTCGCCGGCCGGGGATGGCCGGTTCGGGGGTGCTGGATCTAACATCGTCCATTGATTGGACCTCCATCCGATCAAGGGCCCGTCCGGTCGTTGGTAGCGGTGGACGGGCCCGCTTCATGGGGCAGGGCAGGACGCGGAGGGGTGCGCCGTACGGGCCGGGCAGCCGGTACGAAGACGGGGTGACCACTGCGCATCGCAGGGCGCGGGTGGCCGTTCGCCTGGCGCTAGGCGTGAGACGACGCCGGTGGCCAAGCCGGGGCGGTCTGGTGAGGACGGACCTGGACGGGCGCGCCGGACGAAGACGGCAAGGCGCCCGCCGGGGCAACGGCACTGGTAGGGCGGACTTGGTAACCGGGATCTGCTCGGGACAACACTGAACGGACACTGGTGGTGTCACCTCGGCAGGCCACTGCGCGGGCGCCGACGCCGACGCCTCAGCCGATGTCTGCTCACCCGGCCGCCGAGCAGGTACCGGTACGGCCTCGTCAGCCGGGGCCTGACCGGCAGATCTCTGAGCGGGTACCAACGGGATCATCTCAGCCGGGGTCACGGACGCGGACGGCTCAAAGCAGGACACGGAACGGTCTCCAGTGCGGCGGGCCTCCAGGCGAACGGCCATCAGCGCGCCGGAGGGCTGCGCGTACTCGTGATCGGCGGGCTGGTCGGAGCAGCCATGCGCGTAGGGCGCGTGCCCGCAGACTGCACAGCCCATCGGCATCGGCGGTGCGTCAGCGAAGCAACCACAACCGCTCGCCATGCTCTGGTCGAGCACCGGAGTACTAGGGTTGTTCACGGGTCAGGACTCACTTCCTGATCAAGGCCTCGGTACGGCGTTACAGCGCCTGCCGGGGCCGTTGCTTTGAGTGACTGCGGCAATACTGTACGTCTATCTCGTCCTACTCGTACAGCCCGTTCAATACGGACCGTCCGCCTTGGCCATCTGGCCTGTCCGTAACGTTTCATCCATGACGGTCGACCAGCTCAACCCCGAGCCCCTGTGGGATCAGCTCGCCGGGATCATCACCGCGAAAATCAAAGCGGGCGATTACCGGCCGCGGCAGGTGCTGCCCTCGGAAACCCGGCTACAGCAGGAGCACGGCGTGAGCCGGGGCACCGTCCGCCGGGCGATGCGGCACCTCGGCGAGCAGGGATGGACGGTGACCGTGCAAGGTCGCGGCACGTTCGTCAACGAGCGGGAGAACTGGCCGACCGACTGATCGCGGCGGCGGTCGCTTGGAAAGCGGGTCCGTCGCCAGGCGCGACCCACCTACCATCTTGCATGGGCGAGGAACCCCCAGGAGCGAGTGGGGTCTGATCCGGACCATGGTCGATATCGATCCGCAGGCGGAGCTCTCGCGTTTGGACGATGTTCCGCCGACCGACTGATCAGCGCAGCGGTCACATGAGAAGCGAGCCCGTTCCGGGCCGGATGGCCGGACCTGACCAATGCGGAGCTGGACCGCCGTGTGGATGCTCGTAAAGCAAGGAAGATCACCCCTCTCGGATCGAAGCCACCGGTGCCGTACGTCCTCACAAATGTCGGATCAAGGTGGCCGAACCGTCGTGGTGCCGGGTGCGCCCTCGTGCAGCAGCTTCTCGAACGTGGCCATGCAGCCGGCATCACATCGGGTGCAATGCTTTCTCAGCCGCGGGTACGGCGGCGGAACAGCCAGGCGGCGAAGGTGAACGAGCAGGTCAGCAGGCCGACGCACCAGGCGAGTGCGATCCAGCCGGTGTTGCCGATCGGGGTCCCGGTCAGCAATCCCCGGACGGTCTCGATCACCGGGGTGATCGGCTGGTTCTCGCTCACCGCGTGCAGGAACGACGGCATGGTGTTCGTCGGCACGAACGCACTGCTGAGGTAGGGCAGGAACAGCATAAGGAAGCTCAGCGTGCTGGCCGACTCCACGGACTTCGCGATCACGCCGAGCCCGGCCGCCAGCCAGGACAGCGCGAGCACGTAAAGCAGGAGCAGACCGGCCGCCAGCACCCAGTCGGTGACCGTCGCGTCCGGGCGGAAGCCCATCGCGATGGCCGCGCCGATGACAACGGTGGTGGACAGCAGATTCCGGGCGACGCTGGCAACGACGTGTCCGGTGAGGACGGCGGAGCTGCGGATCGGCAACGAGCGCAGCCGGTCGATCATGCCGCTGGTCATATCGTCCGTGACGGACATCGCGGTGGACGCGGCGCCGTAGCCGGTGCACAGCAGGATGATGCCGGGCACCACATAGTTGATGTACTGGGTGCCGGTGTTGATGGCCCCGCCGAAGACGTAGACGAACAGCGACATCATCAGCAGCGGCAGGACGATCGACACGACCAGCGTGTCGACGTTGCGGCGGCTGAGCCGGATGCTGCGGCCGATCATGGTCAGGGAGTCGGTCACGGCGTTGCGGGCGCCGCCGTGCACAGCGGTGATGGTCATGGTCATGGTCCTTTCAAGAGCCGTTCAGACCTGGACCGAGGTCCGGCCAGCGGTGGTCAGGGACAGGAAAACGTCGTCCAACGTCGGCCGGTGCGACGACACCTTGACCACCGGCACGCCCGCGATCCGCAGGTCGTCCAGCACCCGGTGCAGGTGCTCCGCGCTGCCGTCGGACGGGATGCCCAGAACGAGCGGGTCGGTGCCGCGCGGCGCGTCGAACAGCGCGGCGGCGCGGGCCACGTCAGCCTCCACCGCGAACCGCAGGTCGAGTCGATCTCCGCCCACCTGGGACTTCAGCGCGTCGGCCGTGCCGGACGCGGCGACCTTGCCACCGTTGATCAGCACGATCCGGTCGGCCAGCCGGTCCGCCTCCTCCAGGTACTGCGTGGTGAGGACGATCGTCGTCCCCGACGAGACCAGGTCCTTGATGGCGTCCCACATCGTCGTCCGGCTGGACGGGTCGAGACCGGTGGTCGGCTCGTCCAGGAAGATCACCCTCGGCTGCGAGACCAGGCTCATCGCCAGGTCCAGCCGTCGGCGCATGCCGCCGGAGTAGGTCTTCACCCGCCTTTTCATGGCGTCCACCAGGTCGAACCGTTCCAAGAGGTCCATGGCACGACGGCCGGCGGCGGGTCTGCCCAGGTGCATCAGGCGGCCGATCATGACCAGGTTCTCCCAGCCGGTCTGCTGGTCGTCCAGCGCGACGGACTGACCGGTCAGGCTGATGACGCCGCGCACCTTGGTCGCTTCGCGCACGACGTCGTACCCGGCGATCCGCACGCTGCCGAGGTCGGGCCGCGACAGGGTGGTCAGGATGCGGATGGTGGTGGTCTTGCCGGCACCGTTCGGGCCCAGCAGTGCGAAGACCGTGCCCTCTGCGACGTGCAGGTCCACTCCGGCCAGAACCTTGGTGGATCCGAAGGCCTTGTGCAGGCCGGTTGCCTCGACGATCACTTTCACTCCTCAGGCACGACGACTTTAATGCGTATGGTCTACACCTAATAGCGTAGCTCATACGCATCGGAGCGTGGAGGGGTGTTCCTAGACTGTGTCTGTGTTCGTGATGAGAGGGACCGGATGACCGACGAGATCGAACTGCCCGCCGAGGTGGCCCTCCTCTGGGGGTTGCGCGAGACGGTGCGGCGGGGGCGCAAACCGTCCCTCACGGTTGCTGACATCACGCGGGCCGCGGTCGAGGTGGCGGACGCGGAAGGGCTGGCCGCGGTGTCGATGTCCAGAATCGCCACCCAGCTCGGCAACGCCACGATGGCGCTGTACCGCTACGTGAAGAGCAAGGACGAGCTGCTCCTGCTGATGTCGGACGCGGCCCTGGACAGGCCACCGGACCTGCCGGACGACGTGGACTGGCGGACCGGGCTGACGTTGTGGGCACGGAGCGTGCTGAAGGCGCAGCGACGGCACCCGTGGACCGCGCAGATCCCGATCAGCGGGCCCCCGCTGGGGCCCAACAGCCTCTGGTGGTTCGACCGTGCGCTGCATGCGTTGGGCGACACCGATCTCAGCGAGGAGGACAAGGTGGGCGTCGTGATGGGCCTGCTGACCTTCGTGCACGGCGAGCTCCGGCTGAGCACCGATCTGTCCAGGAGTTACGCGGAGAACCCTCAGGCCTTCGGCCGCCAGTACGGCGTGGCACTCGCGCGGGTGGTGGATGCGCAGCGGTTTCCCGCGTTGAGCAAGGTGATCGCCGCCGGCGTCTTCGAGGGTGAGATCCCCTACGACGAGGAGGCCGAGGTGGAGTTCGGGCTGGGCCTGTACCTGGACGGCGTGGCCGCGTTCATCGAGCGCAGAACCGCAAGGCAGGGGTAATACCGAAGCCACTCGGATCTGTCGGCGGCACCTGTCTCATTGAGCGACATGGAGGGCGGCCTCCTCACTCCTGAGATCATCCACCTGACCTACTGACGCAGAAGATCAATCTGACACCTACTCCACCCACCACCAGCCGTCTCCAAGATCGCGTGTGGCACTGCCGAGGTCACCGCTTGCCGTCTGGATCGTCGTGCCTCGACCATCGGAACCCGGTATATGGGCAATGCCCCTGCCGCTCTCCGCCCGCCAATCTTCGAACACCGGCAGGTAGAGAACGTCGCGTTGTGGCCGTACCTGACCGTCTATCGACAGGTACTCCATCCACCCGGGCACGGCGAGCGTCCGGTGGTGCTCGTGGTCGGCGGCGAGTTCAGCGAATGCGTCCCTGTGCAACCAGACCTGGCCCTCCGCATACACCCTCTGCGGTGTCATCAGCGGCTCCACATATGGCCTGTCCAACTTGCAGGACCTCGCCATCAGCGCGGACGGCGCCATGGTCTTCTCCGCTTTCGGCGAGCGGTCCAGACCATGTGCGGCATGCTTCATTCACTCAGAGTAGTTATATGTATACTCTCGGTGGATCATTGAGGTCATCGGGAGGATCATCGTGAAGCGAATCGCCCTCGTCCCCGTCATCTCCGCCGCCATGGTCGCGATCATGGGCAGTGCCGCCTACGCCTCACAGTACGTGGCCTACGAAGGGCCGGGCTTCACCGGCCGGTCGGTGGTCATCGACCGGTGCGGCCCGTCCAACATCCCCTTCCACGGGTCGTACAAGTGGTACGGCGACGGCCAGAGCGGCCGGATGTACAACCAGCCCGACACGCAGGGTGTGATGCACTTCGAGCTGCCGTCCAACCGCAACGCGGAGCAGAGGACGCCCGTCGGCTGGAAGAGCATCTTCATCGTGTGCTGACGCCCGGAAGGCGGACGGGCCGGCCCTCCGGTCAGCACTCACTGAGGCCGACAGGTTCCGCACCGGCCCCTCTCCGTCAGACTTCAGCAAGACATGGGATGAACAACTCCTTTTGATATGAGGCAGGGCGAGACAGGACGATCGAGACAGTGACGATGACCGTCATCGACCAGCGTCGTCACGCCGGTTTCATCGGCCGGGTCCCCCTCGAACTCGCCGGCGCTGTCCCCTCGATCTCGTCGGCGCTGTCCGCTCGGGCGGGTAGGAGCAGGGCGGTGATGACCACGGCCACGGACAGCACCGCGCCGATGATGAAGGCCAGCCGCATGCCGTCGAGGTTGGCGAGCGCCTCCGTGGCTCCCGCGGCTCTCAGGGCATCGGCTCGCGCGCTCATCACGGTGATCACGAGCGCGGTGCCGACGGCTGCGGAGACCTGTTGCAGCGTGCTCAGGATCGAGCTGGCGTGGGAGTAGAGCGGCGGTGGAACCGCTCCAAGCCCGAGGGTGAATACCGGGGTGAAGGTCGCGGCCAGACTCACCATCAGCAGCGCGTGCAGACCGAGGAGCTGCCAGAACGGCATGGTCATCGTGACCTGGGTGAAGCCGGTGAGCGCGAGCGTGATCCCGATCGCGCCGGGGATGACCAGAACCCGGCCGCCGAACCGGTCGAACAGGCGGCCGACGGTCGGACCGAGCAGCCCCATCGCGAGGCTGCCCGGCATCACGAGGAGTCCGGTCTGCAGGGCGCTGAGCTCGCGGACGTTCTGCAGGTACAGCGGCAGCAAGATCATCGAGCCGAGCATCGCCATGAAGGCCACCGACATCAGGATCAGCGCGACCGTATAGGTGCGGTGGCGCAGGGTGCGCAGGTCCAGCAGCGGCACGCCGCGCTTCTGCAACGACAGCTGGCGAACGACGAAGACGGCGATGGCCACCAGGCCGGCCGCCACGATCGCGGCGGCGACGCGGACGTCACCGCCCTCGAACCGGCTGAGCCCGTAGACCAGGCCGCCGAAGCCGGCAGCGGCGGTCACCGCGCTCAACCAGTCGATGGTGCTGATCTGGGGCTCTCCGACGTTCTTGAGCTGCTTCAGGCCGCGCCATGTGATCACGGCGGCGATGGGGAGCACCACGGCGAACAGCAGCCGCCAGGACCCGAATTGGAGGATCACCCCCGAGACCGTCGGGCCCATGGCGGGCGCGACCGAGATGGCCAGGGAGACGTTGCCCATCACCCGGCCCCGGTCCTCCTCGGGCACCACCTGCATCAGCGTGGTCATCAGCAGCGGCATCATCACAGCCGTCCCGGATGCCTGGATGATGCGAGCACCCAGCAGCACCTCGAAGGACGGCGCGACGGCGGCCAACGCCGTACCGAGCAGGAACAAGCCCATCGCGGTGGTGTACGCGCTGCGGGTGGACACCCGCTGCAGGAACCATCCGGTGATCGGGATGACAGCGGCCATGGTCAGCATGAAGGCGGTCGAGAGCCACTGCGCGGTCTGCTCGGTGATGTGCAGCGCGCTCATCAGCCGCGGGATCGCGTTGATCATGATCGTCTCGTTGAGGATGACCACGAATGTGGCGAGCACCAGCAGCCGGATCACGGCCGGGGTGCGACCTGAAACGGCGGTCGCGGGCTTGGCGGGTGAGTCGAGCTTGTCGAGCTGTGGGCTGGACACGGCACCTCAATCGGGGTTGTCGGACAGGACGTGGTCATGGCCGGCGTCCCAGCCTTGGGTCTCACCAGGAGTTGTGGTCATGCAAAGACTGACCGACACCACCGACAAAACTCATCGCCCGTCCCCAGCCTTCCGGCAAGTGATGCGAAATGTCACCCGATTTTCACCGGCGGACGACGATCTCCAGATCACGCGAAGGAGCACCGAACCGCTCTACTGATCAAGAAGGTCTGGGGTTACGACAGCTCGGGCTCAGGCTGGTCTCGGCGATGAAGGCCGGTCTCGGCGATGAAGGCATCAAGCGATCCGGGCTGGCACTACATGCGCTTGAGATGGCTTTTTAGCAATACGGCGAGTGCGTCGACGCGTGGATGGCGGGGCGGCATGCCTTCTCCCCCGGTCGGGCCGACGAAGTTCTTACGGGACGGGTTACGAGGCAAGTAGATCGAAATGAAAGCCGGTAATCAGAAGTACGGTCGCCACGACACGAATGTGAACCACGCGAGGATGCATGAAGATCGCAGGTAGCTTCGCGCACACCTTGTCGATGAGGAGTACGGTCCCCGCCACGGCCAGGGGGGCCAGACAGAGCAGCGTGACGACGACGACAACCTTGAGGAGGCCGACGAGCACGTTCAAGCCGGGGACACCGGCCGGTACGGGAAGGTCGATGCTCCATATCTCCCATATGACGACCCAGCTGAACGCCAGGACAAACGCGCCGACCGAAAACGAGTAGGCCAGCGCGCGGTTCCAGAGAGCCTGGATGAGGGCGTGTAGCCGGTCTGCGAATGACACGAGACGCTCGGGTCCCGCGATGTCGAGCAGGATCGTCATGCCGCTGACGAAAGCCGCGATCTTCCCCGCCCTGCCCCACCAGATCATCGGCAGACCGAACATGTCGTTTCCCAAGGTGGACCTGCCGTCCAGCCACATCTGCCATGCCTCGAAGTAGCCGATGTCCGCCACGATCGGAGGGTATGGCCGAGTCCACAGCTTGACCAGCGTTCCGCACCAACCAGCCTGGAAGGTTCAGGTGAACGGGGTACGGGCAGTCGCGGGGGAGAAAGGTGAATGTCCAGGCCGGCCGCCTGGTGCGGGCCTCACCCGCGCTGCCCGTGAGATTTGTCATCGGCCGGCGGGGAAGAACGCATCTGAGCCGGTGAGTGTTGGCACTACTTCATAGCCGGGCAGCATCGGACGCTGGAATCATGATGATGCCTGATCGATTCTCCCCGATCTTCCGGCCCCGACCGGCTGATTCGGCTCCACGAGAGGTCGGCTCGCCCCGGCGAGGAGTCACAGCGCTCTACCGCGCCACGCTGGCGTCGGTGCTGGGGTTGGCGCTCGTGGCCGGTCCCGCACTCGCCGGCCCCAGCGTCGCCCGCCCCGCACTCGCTGGAACGACGTCGGCTGAGGACGGTTCTGACCTCGGCGCCAACCAGGTGGCACCCGTCCGGCTCACGCTGCCGAAACCCACCGGCCCGCTCCAGATCGGGACCGTGTCACTCCACCTGGTCGACCCTGCACGGCCCGACCCATGGGTGCCCGCCAAGTCGTCCCGAGAACTCATGGTCCAGCTGTGGTATCCGGCACAGAAGGCGGCGGCGTATCCCCGGGCGCCATGGCTCTCGCCCAAGATGGCGGAGGCCGTCCTGGCAGGTGTTCCGGCGGGAACCGTACGCCTGCCGGTCACGCACGGGCGAGTGGGGGCGCCGGTGTATCGAGGGCGGGGGCCACGACCGGTGTTGCTCTTCTCACACGGCTTCGCCGCCGACCGTGCCTCCAGCACCGCCTTGGCGGAGGATCTCGCCAGCCACGGTTACGTGGTTGCCGCCATCGACCACACCTACGATGCCGGAGCGGTGGAATTTCCGGACGGGCAGGTGGAGATCCACGCGGCGAGCTCGCCACCACCGAACTTCGACGAGCAAGATGATCCCGTCGCCACCAAGGCAGTGGCCGCCCGCCTCGCCGACACACGTTTCGTCATGGACCAGTTGACCGCGCTCAATCGCGGACGCGTCATCGACGCCGAGCGTCGGTCTGCGCCCAAGGGGCTGCGCGGTGTGCTTGATCTGTCCCGCATCGGCATGTTCGGGCATTCGCTGGGTGGTGCCACCGCCGCCGCGACCATGCATGCGGACTCGCGAGTCAAGGCCGGCATCAACCTGGACGGCGCGATGTTCGGGCCGGTCCTGCAGGAGGGACTGGACCGGCCGTTCCTACAGGTCGGCAGCTCGGAGCACGGCCGGGGCAACGACCCGAGCTGGGCGGCGCTGTGGGCCCGCCTGCGAGGCTGGCGGCTGGAACTACGGCTGGACGGTACGGGCCACACTTCGTTTACCAACCTTCAGGTGCTGCTCCGGCAACACTCGCTGGGACTGCCGCCGGATCAGGTCACCGAGATGATCGGCAAAATCGACGGCCCTCGTTCGGTGCTGATTCAACGCATCTACATTCGTGCGTTCTTCAACCGCCATCTGCTGGGACAGCCAAGCCCACTGCTCGCCAAGCCGTCCAGGCGCTGGCCGGAGATGCGGTTCGCGCCGTAGCGGGCCACACGGTCGGAACGAGCTGTGGACGAGCGGCCTGGGCGCCACCCGGGCCACACGGCCACGGCGTCCACAGTGGCCAAGAGCGCCAGAACGCCGGAGCGTCAGGGCGGCCGGGTAGCGCGACCCGGAACAGGGGCGCCGGGATCGGGGCCGGAAGCGTTCGCGGGAGCATTCCGCGAAAACGGGTGCGATCATGACGGGGTGGGTGAGATGGGAAACAGGCTCACGGACCGGTTGTGGCAGTGGCGTCGGCATGGCCAGGCGGAGCACTGGGACCTGTGGACCCGCGTTTCGCTCTCCGGGGCGTATGTCCTTGAACCGGCGTGGACCGCCATCATGATCGGCCCAGAGGTGGGGACGCTCGCGCGGTGGGTGATGTTGGCCTATACCGCCCTACATTCCATCACCTGCGCGCTGCTCGTTCACGCGGGTCTGAATCACTACTTGGGGCGTCGGTCCCGGCCGGTGGGGCTGATCGCCCTCACCGCCGGGCTCACGGTCGTGGGCGTGGTGATCGGGACTGTGGCTTATCCCGACGCGCAACCCGGTCACCCCGACGGTCCGGCCTCGGGCCTGGTGGTCGTCCTTGCGATCGCGTTCGTCACCGCTGTGTCATCGGTGGTGCCGCTCTCCGTCGCCATGGGCGTGCTGGCGGCGGCCGTGGCGACAAAGTTCGCGGTGTCCCGGATAGAGGGCGCTCCCATGTCGATCGCTGTCCCGGCCGCGATCGGCCTGGGCAGCCTCATGGTTGCTTGGCTGCTCACCTACCGTGCCTCGATGTGGGGGCTGAAGAACGTCTGGGAACTGGATCACTCCAGGAAGGCGCATGCTCGACTCGCAGTGGCCGAGGAGCGGCTGCGCTTCGCTCGCGATCTGCATGATGTGATCGGCCGCAACCTGTCGGTGGTGGCCCTCAAGAGTGAACTCGCGGCGCGGTTGGTCGAGCGTGGCCGGTCCGGGGCGGTGGACGAGATGCGCGAAGTGAGCAAGATCGCGCATGAATCGCTGGCCGAGATGCGTGCGGTGGTGCGCGGGTACCGTACCGCTGACCTGGACATGGAACTGGCCGGTGCCAGGTCGGTGCTCGCCTCAGCCGGGGTGCGCTGCCAGGTGATCGGCGACGGGCGCAGCCTGTCCGCCGAGGTACAGAGCACGCTTGGCTGGGTGGTACGAGAAGGTACGACAAACGTGCTGCGGCACAGCGAGGCGCGGATGTGCACGATCTCTTTACACCGGTCGACGACCGGCGGCACCGATCGGCTTACGCTGAGTATGGAGAATGACGGAGTGACGGGTCCGGAATCTCCCGATGTCCACCAGCCGACCGGCAACGGTTTTCCCGGCGTGGCGGAACGTCTCGCGGCGCTTGGCGGGAGTGTCGTCACCAAGCGGAAGCCACCCGACCGGTTCCGTCTCACCGCCGAACTGCCATTGCCCGTGGCTACCCAGGAGGAGACCCGGTGACCGCTGTGGTGCTGCCGCCGCACATGACCACCAGGCAGCTCCCGGCTTGGTGGAAGGACGTCCGGTGAGCAGCGCGCCGATCCGGATCTTGCTTGCCGAGGACGAGCACCTCATCCGAGGTGCCCTGGTGGCGCTGCTCGCCCTCGAAGAGGATCTGAGCGTGGTGGCTCAGGCGGCCACCGGCGCCGACACGATCGCCATGGCCCGCGTCTTCCAGCCGGACGTGGCCATGATCGACTTGCAACTGCCCGATCTGGACGGCGTGACCGTGGCCCGCATGATCCATGAGGAGTTGCCGGGTTGCCACACCATGATCGTTACAAGCCATGGCCGCCCCGGGCACCTGAAGCGGGCGCTTTCCGCCGGTGTACGGGGTTTCCTTCCGAAGACCGTCTCCGCCGCCGTGTTGGTCGACGTCGTGCGCACGATTCACGGCGGGGGCCGCTACGTCGACCCGCAACTCGCCGCCGAAGCGATCGGCGCGGGCGACAGCCCGCTCACTCCACGCGAGGCCGACGTGCTGGAACTGGCCGCCGAGGGGGCGCCGGTGGAGGAGATAGCCCGCAGGGCGGCACTGTCATCTGGCACCGTACGGAACTATCTTTCCTCCGCGGCCGGGAAGATCGGCGCTGCGAACCGTCATGAGGCCGCGCGCATCGCCCGCCAGTACGGCTGGATCTGAATTTTGAAACCCTCAGTGAGGCGCCGCAGACCGTCACACACCGCAACCGTCACATTGCCGAGAAGACTTCAATCACTCTCCTAACCGGGTTAGCCAGGAGTTGGATGGCTGCTCGGAGTGAAGGCGAGGGCCAGTGCCGAGAACTGCTGCAAATTTGTGAAGACGCGGGATTTCGTGTCGGTGGCTGTCGTCGAACCGGCGTGTGCGGCAGGAGGCCGACTTCCGTCGTAGGCTGAATCTCGCACGTGATGGACAGGAGTCTGAGGTGGCCGAGACGACGCTGACCGAGACAGTGGTGGCCGAGGTGGTGGCCGAGCTGGCCGAGCTCGAGGACCCGAAGATACGCGAGGTGAACGAGAAACACGGTGACGATCACGGTGTGAACCTCAGCAAGCTGCGCGCGCTCGCGAAGCGGCTGAAGACGCAGCAGGAACTCGCGTGCCGGCTCTGGAAGACGGATGACACCGCGGCGAGACTGCTGGCGATCCTGATCTGCCGCCCGAAGGCGTTCGAGCGTGACGAGTTGGACGTCATGTTGCGCGAGGCTCGCACACCCAAGGTGCACGATTGGCTCGTGAACTACGTGGTGAAGAAGAACCCGCACTCCGAAGAGCTGCGCCGAGCCTGGTCCGCCGATCCGGATTCAGTGGTCGCGAGTGCCGGCTGGGCGCTGACCACCGAACGCGTGACGAAGAAGCCCGAGGGCCTCGACCTCGCAGGACTGCTCGACGTCATTGAGGCGGAGATGAAAGACGCCCCGGATCGCCTGCAGTGGGCGATGAACCACTGCCTGGCTCAGATCGGGATCGAGCATGCCGAGCACCGCGCCCGTGCAATCGGCATCGGTGAGCGCCTGGAGGTGCTCAAGGCCTACCCGACTTCCCCGGGCTGCACGTCTCCGTTCGCGCCCATCTGGATCACCGAGATGGTGCGCCGACAGCACGATAAGTAGGAAGGTTCGCGCTCACGCTCGTGCCGTCAAGCATCATCCGACGCCAAAGCGTCAAGCATCGTCATATCGCCGATTCGACCTTGGACGACTACGAGGACACGGTGCGGCTCCATCTCAAGCCGGGGCTCGGGCGGCACAAGCTCACCGCGGAGAACGGTGCTCCCGTGGAGCCTGCAGCGGAGCGATCCACCGTCCGCGGCCAACCCGCGGGGGCCATGGACGGTGGGTTCTGCTCACCTCGATCCGGGAACGCCTCCGCACAGGTAGGTGGACTCCTCCAGCAACTGCGGCGTCATCGTGATCCCGGTGAGGCGCTCGGCCAAGAGGAACGCCGGCCCTTCGTGGGGGTCGGCGATCGGGTAGACAGGGGAGTCGATCCGCTCCAGGATCTCTGCGAGTTCGTCCGGCATCTCCTCCGAGTAGCTTTCATGGTGCCTGAACATGAACTGGATCTTCCCGTCTTCGATCCAGTGGGAATAGCCTTCCTGGTACGCGAACTCGAACCGGATCTTTCCGTCGTCGATCCAGTAGAAGTAGTCCATGCCGTCGACGTCGAGGTAGAAGTGGGAGACGAGACGGGTGCCCGCCGACAGCGGCATAATGATCTCTTCGGTGACGCCAAGCCCGCCGTAGGCCTCGACGAGGAGTACCCAGTCTCCAACGGCGACGGCACCGAAGGTTTGCCGCCGGATCAGCTCATCAAGCGTCACGCGAGAGCAGTCTTCAACCCGGACGCCGAGCCGGGTCATCAGTTCCTCAGGCGTCAGGCCGCGGACGTAGGTGAAGCAGTAGGTATCGGCCAGCTCGGGGAAGCGCTCGCGGGAGAACCAGGAGTAGTCGTCAGGGGTCGCGATCATCCCGTCATGCTCGCAGCACCCACCGACACAATAAGAGCCATTTCATCCTGAGTAGCGGCCTTCTTCCACGAGCTGTAGCACAAGGATCGCCTGCACGAGCGCGGTCGCTCGATGCGGGCAACAGCGCAGCCCGGTCAGCACTTTGCAGCCCTTCAAGGTCGCGCCGGCACGCTCACCGATGGCCCGGATACGAGCTGTGGGCGCGGATCGAGCCGTTGTTGCCGAGGGGGGAGCGCCGCTACCGGCATCCCGGGCGTAAGCGGCTCGATGACCGCAAGGCCTTGTGCGGGATCTTGTTCGTGCTCTACACCGCGATCCCGTGGGAGTTCCTGCCCCAGGAGCTGGGCTTCGGCTCGGGGATGACCTGCTGGCGCCGGTTGCGTGACTGGCAGCAGGCCGGGGCCTGGGATCGGCTGCATCAGCTGCTGCTGGCCGAGCTGCACACCGGCGAGCAACTGGACTGGTCCAAGGCGGTGATCGACAGCTCCCACGTGCGGGCGCTCAAGGGCGGCCCAAAACCGGTCCGAGCCCGGTCGACCGCGCCAAAACGGGCTCGAAACACCACGTGATCACCGATGGCAACGGCATCCCGCTGGCCGTGAGCCTGACCGGCGGCAACCGTAACGACGTGCTGCAACTGATGCCGCTGCTCGAGGCGATCCCCCCGGTGCGCGGCAAAGTGGGCACCGGCCCCGGCGGTCGGGGCTTTCACGGCGTACAGGGGCACGTGCTGGCCACCAGCACTATTCAACGAGTGTGGGACAGGGCTCGCCGGGACGCGCTGAGCAAGGAGGAATACGCCTCACCGCTGGCCAAGCGGCCCTATGACCTTCGGCACGCCTGCCTGTCCACCTGGTTGAACGCGGGGGTCTCACCAAAGCAGGTGGCCGAGTGGGCAGGCAACAGCGTGGAGGTCCTGCACCGCACCTACGAGAAGTGCCTCGTAGGGCACGACGAGATCGCCATGCGCCGGATCAGTGACGTTCTGCGCCCCGGAGCACGGGAACCCATTGGGAAAGATCAGCCGGAGACAACCGCCGACAGCCGGACACGGCCAGACACCCGCACCTGATCCAGAACACGAAAAAGCCCAGGTCATCGCGGTGATGACCTGGGCTTTCGCACTGTGCGGCCGGAGGTACTCGAAACCCCAACCTTCTGATCCGTAGTCAGATGCTCTATCCATTGAGCTACGGCCGCTCGCTGCGTAAGCAAGCATAGCGGGTTTTGCGGGGTGCCTCGAACCGGTTAGCCGATCCGTTCGTGATCAAGGGCGACACGAGCCGGGGCCGAGCGGCGTGGCGGGCCTCACGTCATAAGGTCAGGCGGACCGGATGATCTTCAAGTTGAGGTCAGCCGCTGGAGTTGCCCGCGACACCGTTTCTGGCGACCTTCTCCGGGAAGAGCGTGTAGCTCACCGGCCAGAGCACGGCGATCAGCGGAACCTTGAGCGCGCCGGTCATGAAGGCGTTCAGCGCCACCGTCCGCGACGGGTCGTCGACGATGAGGATCAGGCCGAACAGCAGGGCGCAGGCGATGCCGTACGCGAGGACGATCCGGAGCCAGATCCCCCATTCGTACCGGGCCCTGGCCACGCCGCCGGACGGGGGCTTCCAGGGTTCCGGGCCGCCCGCGAAACGGTGGGCGAACCTCGCGTCGGCCCAGGTGATCGTACGGTGGCCGAAGACGATCGAATAGGCGAGGTAGGCGGCGGCCAGCCCGTGGCGCCAGTCCGCCTGGGCGCCGCCGCGCATGTCGATGACGGAGGCGATGAGGAGGACCACGTCGAGCAGCGGGACCGCCAGCAGCAGCGCCGTGCTGAGCCGACGCATGCCCCACAGGTAACGTGAGACGAGCCCCAGTCCCAGCAGGATCCAGAACCCGATCTCGCATCCGATGATGACCGCCAGAACCATGGATTCATCGTCCCAACCCGGTTGGTCTGGGACATCGTCGGAGCTGATGAACCGGTGTACATCCTTTTATGTACCGGCGATCCTCCCGACGCCGCTCCTGCGGACCGTACCGGAATGGTGGGATGAGAGGCATGAGACGAGACGCGCTGGTGGCCGTGGCGTGTTTCGTCGTCGGTCTCCTGCTGCTCGCCGCGAACGCCTACCAGCACCGATGGGCCGCCGCCCCGCTGTTCGTCGGGCCGCTGGCGATCTCATGCGTGGGGGTCCTGGTACGGCGGAGCAGGCCGCTGCTCTCGCTCGGGCTGGGGGTGGTGGCCCTTCTCGGCGACTTCGCCATGGGCCCATCGCTGGGCACGGTCCTGATCGTCACGGACAACCTCTACGCTGGGGTCAGATACGGCCCTCGCGCGCTGGGCAGGTGGATGCTCGGCATCACCTCGGTGGGCGCCGTCGTCATGGGCGTGATCGGCGGGGCCCTCTTCAGGCACTGGTCGGCCGCCGCCGTCTTCCTGGTCCAAGGCGGTCTGGTCGGGATGACCCCCGTCTTCACCGCGATGATCGTAAGACAGCTGGAGGACCAGGCGACGTCCGAGCGAGCGCGGGCCGAACAGGTGGCGCGGCTGGCGGAGCTGGACCGGGCGGCCGCGGTGCAGGCCGAACGGGCCCGGATGGCACGGGAGCTGCACGACATGATCGCGAACCACTTCAGCGCGATCGCCATCCAGTCCACCGCCGTCCTCTCCCGCCGGGACCTGGACGCGCAGACCGTACGGAAGGTGCTGGAGTCGATCAGGGAGAACAGCGTCGAGGGCATGGGCGAGATGCGTGCCATGATCGGGCTGCTCCGGCAGGACGGCGAGGAGCCGGAGGCGACCCGGCGCCGGGTGGCCGAGGCGGAGGAGCTGGCCGAGCGGGCCCGGGAGGCGGGGCTTGACGTGCGGATGCGAGTGGACGGCGATGTCAGGGAGCTGCCCGCCTCGGTCGACCTGGCCGGTTACCGGATCGTCCAGGAGTCGCTGACCAACGCGCTCAGGCACGGCGGCAAGGCCGCCGACGTGGTGATCGGCTACCTGCCGGGGCTGGTCACGCTGACCGTGGACAACCCGGTGGGCGGTGCGAGGCTGGGACCTCCCGGCGCGGGTGCGAGGCTGGGACCTCCCGGCGCGGGTGCGAGGCTGGGACCTCCCGGCGCGGGTGCGAGGCTGGGACCTCCCGGCGCGGGTGCGGGGATCATCGGCATGCGGGAGCGTACGAACCTTGTCGGCGGTGTCTTCGAGGCCGGGCCGCATAATGACGACTGGCGCGTCCGCGCCGAGCTGCCCACCCGGGAGGTCGTGTGAGACTCCTCGTCGGCGGACCGTACGACGACGGCCGGCGTGTCCGTGCCGAGCCGCTCACCCCGGAGCACACGTGACCATCCGAGTCGTCGACGGCCGCACCACACCACCCACCCTGGAGAGCACGTGACCATCCGAGTCCTCGTCGCCGACGATCACGCGGCGGTCCGCACCGGGATCGTCCTCATCCTCGACGGTCACGACGACATCGAAGTCGTCGGCCAGGCCGCCAACGGCGAGCAGGCCGTCTCGATGGCCTCCGAGCTTCGTCCGGACGTGGTGCTGATGGACATCCGGATGCCGAAGCTCGACGGGATCTCCGCGACGCGCGCGCTGAGCGGGATCGCCGACGTGCTGATCCTGACCACCTTCGACATCGACGAGTACGTCTTCGGGGCGCTGCGGGCCGGAGCCGCCGGGTTCCTGTTGAAGAACACCGACGCCGACGCCCTGGTGGACGCGATACGGGTGGTGGCCAGGGGCGATGGGCTCATCGCGCCCTCGGTCACCCGGCGGTTGATCTCGGCCTTCGGCGCGTCGGTCCCCGAGCGCAGGCCGTACGAGGTCGGCGGCCTCACCCCACGCGAGCGCGAGGTGCTGGCCTGCATCGGCCGGGGCCTGTCGAACACGGAGATCTCCGCGGAGCTGGACATGGCGGAGGCGACGACGAAGACCCACGTCAGCCGGCTGCTGAACAAGCTGGGTCTCCGCAGTCGCGTCCAGGCCGCGATCCTGGCTCAGGAGCTCTCCAGGGAGAGGTGACGCGCGTAAGTGCGGATCGGATGCCCTCCGCGGGAGAGGCGACCGCGCGGGTCAGGGGCTCTCCCGCGGAGAGGTGACCACACTGATCAAGGGCTTTCCGGCGGAGCGGCTTCGGGAACGGAGACGGGACGTCCGGGTCAGGAACTCTCCGCCGGAACGTACAGGGAGAGGGTCTCCGCGACGCAGGCGGGCTTGGGCCTGCCCTCGACCTCCACGGTCAGTCGCATGTTCGACAGGTAGCCCGAGGGGATGCCCTTGAGGTCGACGAGTTCGGCGCCGGCTCGGACCCGTGCGCCGACCGGGACCGGCAAGGGGAAGCGGACCTTGTTGAGCCCATAATTGATGCCCATGGCCAGGCCGTCCACCTGGAACAGCTCCACCATGAACGAGGGCAGCAGTGCCAGGCTCAGGTATCCATGGGCTATGGTGCCGCCGAACGGCCCCTGCTCCGCCCTCTCCACATCCACGTGGATCCACTGGTGGTCGCCGGTCGCGTCGGCGAACAGGTTGACCTGATCCTGGGTGATCTCGCGCCACTCGGTGTAGCCGAGATGTTCCCCAACGGCGGTCTTGAACTCGGTGATGTCGGCGAAAATCCTCATGTCTGGAACTTTATTCCGCCGAGGGTGCGGCGAGAAACTTCAAGAGTGTCAACTCGCTCAGCCAGGTCTTTGTTTTCGCGGTACGGTCCGCGACGCAACACCGGCCGTTCACGCGGGTTCCCTAGCGTGCCCACCATGAGACGACGTATGACGATCACCATCGGCGCGGCCGTACTGGCACTGGCGGTGTCCGCACCGGCGGTGGCCGACCCGGGGCAGCCCGGTTCCGACAGGGCCGGCCGCTCCGAATTCGGGCGCGCCACTCTGACCGGGTTCGCCTCCCTGCCCGCGCTGACCTTCGTACCGGGCAGCGAGCAGTCGGGGGCCCAGCTTGGCACGGCCCCGATCAACGGGGTGACCCCGCCGTTCACCGGACAGCCGGTGCAGGGCTTCAGCGGCATCGTGCGGCGGCACGACGGCACCTTCGACGTACTGTCGGACAACGGCTACGGCGGCAAGGCCAACAGCGCCGACTTCCTGCTGCGGGTGCATCGGGTGAAGCCCGACTTCAAGCGCGGCAAGGTGGCGGTGCTCGGCGGGTTCGACCTGAGCGACCCCGACGGACACGTCGGCTGGGCGCTGACCCGGGCGGACCGGAAGCTGACCGGCGCCGACTTCGACGTGGAGTCGATCGTACGGACCTCTGACGGCACCTACTGGATCGGGGACGAGTTCGGCCCGTTCCTGCTGCACTTCTCCACCACGGGCAAGTTGCTTGAGGCACCTGTCCCGCTGCCCGGCGTGAAGGCCCCGGAGAATCCGTCCCTGGGCGGCGAGCAGCCCAACCTGGGACGGAGCAAGGGCTTCGAGGGCATGGCCCGCTCGGTCGACGGCCGCACGCTGTACCCGCTACTGGAAGGCACCGTGACCGGCGACACCGCCGGGACGCTGCGGATGAACGAGTTCGACCTGCGTAAGCGGGCCTACACCGGCAAGCGCTGGACCTACCGGCTGGAGAGCCCCGACAACGCGATCGGCGACATGATCGCGGTCGACCGGCACCGGTTCCTCGTCATCGAGCGCGACAACCTTGAAGGGGACGCGGCCAAGACCAAGCGCATCTACCTGGTGGACATCCGCCACGCGGACCTGCACAAGACCCTCGTCGCCGACCTGCTAGACCTGGCCAACCCGCGCGGCCTGGGTGGGTTCGGGGAGACCTTCCGGTTCCCGTTCCAGACCATCGAGGATGTGGTGATCCTCGACGACCGGACCCTGGGCGTACTCGACGACAACAACTTCCCGTTCTCCGCCGGCCGCACCCCGGGCCGGCCCGACGACAACGAGTTCATCACCGTACATCTGTCGCGCCCGCTCCTGGCCGACCCCCGCGTCTACCGGTAACGGCCCGTGGCCCTGCCTGGTAATGCCGGTAACACCGTCATTACCAGGCAGGTCGTCTCGGTGACCGACGGTGCCTGGCCCCGCCTCGAAGCTTCCCGCCGAGGAACCGGCCTGGAATTCACGGCAACCTCGCCTCTCGTAACATACGAACAACTACGACAAAATCGTAAATAACAATAGATAAACTCCCGTCGGCCCTCACGGTGCTATTTATTTGCTCTGCCTCAACCGTTTCAATGAGCTATCTCACTGTCCGAGGGGTATCTCCTAGCTGCTGCCACTTATGAGGTAGTGAGGGATATCAGATGTTTTCGGAACCAGAAACGAGATGGGGAAATAACGTGCTTCCTCGAAAGAGCAGACGGACACCGGGGCCGATCTCCGGCAGGCGGGTGAGCGTCCTCGCCATCGCGGCAGTCTCCGGCATCCTCATGACGTCGAACCAGGCACCGGCCAACGCCGCCATCGGGCAGGCCCAGGCGCTCGGCTCGATCTCACAGCTGAATGCCGACAGCACTCTCGACGGCCGCCTCTCCCCCTACCCCAACCCCTCCCGCCGACAGTACCGCGAGGACAGGCCTTCGGACAGATGGCGGGGAAGGCCGCACCGCTACCAGGACCGTCCCTACGACCGTTACCGCGGCCACCGGGACGGTAACAACTTCAACGAGAACGCGGGACCCGGGCGGGGGCGCGAGCGCCTCACCCGCTCGGAAAGAATGATGAGAGACCTCCAGAACGACCCGTCATTCCCGGAGATCATCATCCGTGACAAGTGATCCCTGACACCTGGCCTCGACAGTGACACGCCGCCGAGCGAAATCTCTCGGATGACGGTACGGCACGACGAGCAGCAGCGGTCACCCGCGTCGGGGGCGGAAAAGAAGTGTGTGTCGTACCGGTACGCACCGGTACGACACACACTGCCGCCAAAAGCCCGACATTACCGGTGACCACGTCTCCGACCTGCGAGTACATATGTTTCCAGGCAGCGCCGACCTTCGATCACCGGCACCAGGCCACCCCACCCTGCCCTCTCCTTCCCTTGCTTATCGGACATGAAAAGAGCGCTTATAGAGCACTACGACTGAATAATTATTATAAATCTGACTAAACCATAGATGAGACGTAGGTTTTCCTGCACGGTACCGCTTATTTGCTCTTCCCGAACTATGCCTGAGCGCTATCCCCATAAGCCTCGGGTATCTCCTGTTTCGCCGTCACTTCCGTGGCTGCACGACGGATCCGGAAATTTTCGGAATTAGTAACGATATGGGGAAATAACATGCTTCCTCGTAGGAGCAAGTGGGCGCCAGCCCTCTCCGGTAAGCGTGCCGGCGCTTTGGCCGTCGCAGCGATGGCAGGCCTCCTCTCGATCTCGTCGAACCAGGTGCCGGCGAACGCCGCCGCCGACAATGCAAGCCTTCTGTTCGCGCCTTACGGCGACAATGGGGATAGCGGAGGTAGTGGGGGCAAGGCCCGCCTTCAACATTCCGTGCACAGCAGCGAGAAACCCATTCTTCGCCCGTGCCGGTCCTGCGGATGCCGCAGAGGAGGCCGTCACTGCGGATGCCCCGGCGGTCGCGGCTGGGGTCGGGACCGGGACGACGATTGCGGCCGGGGAAACGGACATGACCGTGGCATCGGGAACGGCTTCGACAGGGACCGTGACCGAGACGACGACCTAGATGACCTAGATGACGAGCGGGACGAGCCCAGAGTGATCGACCTCACCACCCCCGGGCCTTCCACCGCAACCAGTTCCACCAATGGCGCAGCCGTAAAAGCAGGGCCCGCGGGACCTCCAGGCGAAGCGGGCCCAGCCGGACCCCCCGGACCAGCAGGACCTCCCGGACCGACAGGACTTGCCGGACCCCCCGGCCCCCCCGGACCGGCAGGCCCCAGGGGGGCGACGGGCCCCGCAGGACCGGCAGGTGGGGTGACCCTGGCAGGACCAGCAGTGCCCGGACCGGCAGGACCCAGAGGCCCAGCAGGACCCCCCGGACCGGCAGGACCCAGAGGCGCGACGGGCCCCGCAGGACCGGCAGGTGGGGTGACCCTGGCGGGGCCCGCCACGCCCACCTCCAGCGGATGCGTCGACCTGACCGGCTCCATGGTCGCCCTGCAACCCGTCTGTGCCGCCACGCCTGCCGGCCTTGCCGGGTACGTCTACTCCGCCATACCTGCCGGCCTTGGCGCCTGCATTCCGCGTAATTCGGAGCGGCTAGAGCTCGAAAATGGCATCTGACCTGGGAAAACATACGGAGACACGCCGAGTGGGCGTGTCTCTAGGAGTTCGAGCACGGGTCCGAGGTCAGAAGGGGGTGGCTAGCTCGATGATCTGCTGAGGCGGGGTGATGCCGAGCTTGGCCAGCAGGTCACGTTGGACCTTGGTGGGCTCGGTGCGCTGACGGAAGCGGCCCGCGGGACCGTGGAAGGTACCGATCTGCAGACGGTTGAGGTGACGGCGGATGCCCATCCAGGTCTCACCGACGGTGTTTTCGATGATGCGGACCAGCAACAGGGCCAGCCAGCACAAGATGACGTGGGCGCGGATACGTTCCTCACGACGGTGGTAGACGGGCCGCAGATCGATGATCGACTTCATGTCACGCCAGCCGCGCTCGACCTCCAGAAGCTGCTTGTAGCCGACCGCGATGTCTTCGGCCGGCAGATGCGGGTCCGAGCAGCGCAGCAGGTACTTGCCGTCCAGGTTGGCCTCGGCGTTGATCGCGCGGGCGTTGATCCGCAGGCGTCCGCCGGGGGTGGTGCGCAGGTAACGGTTCAGCGCGGGCCTGGTGCTGATCTTCCCGCGTAGCTCGGCCCGTTTGATCGCGCTCAGCGTGTCGGAGCCGTCGATCAGCTCATGCAGTTGGGTGATGAGTTGCTCACGGACGTGGGCGTCGCGGGCGGCGGCCTCGGGGTTGTGGCAGATCACGAACCGTTCGTGTTCGCTGACCTTGACCTCTTTGATGCGCATGTTCGCGGCGATGTCGGCGTAGCGGCCCTGCCGCGACAACGCGGTGGTGATCTCAGGGGAGTCTGAGCGGAGTTTTTCGCCGATGATGTAGTGATGATCGCCTTGGCGTAGGTAGCGGCGATTGGCCGCGGAGGCGAATCCCCTGTCGGCCACCCACACAATTTTGGACAGGGTCCAGTCCCGCATGTCGTCCTTGACCTGCCGGATCAACGCTGAATCGGAGGTGTTGCCGGGCCATGACCATACCCGGACCGGGATGCCGGAGCGGGTGACGGCCATGCCGATGACGATCTGCGGCAGGTCATCGCGGGAGTCCTTGGACTTGCCGTAGGTGCGAAACCCGGTCCTGTCCTGCTCGTCGTTGAACTCGGATTCGGATTCGGCTCCGGGAAGGGGCAGGCCGCGCTCGTCACGAGCAATCGGCTCGTCGGCCTCGTCGAGTTCGAAGTAGGTGCTGGTGGTGTCGAAGAACAGCAGGTCCACCTCCAGATTGAGCAGGTTGGCGACCTGGTTGTAGACCTCGGCCTCCATTCGTTCGCGGACGTCGTGCAGCCAGTCCATGGCCCGGTAGCAGGCGTCGTCGCTGGTGGCTGCCAGGCCGTCGATGTGCACGTCGTTGCTGATCCAGTCGGCGGCGGCCAGTTTGGACGACGGCGCCAGGGCGCGGTTGGCGACCAGGGCGAACAACACCCGCTCGGCCGAGATGTCACGGGGCCGGCCGCGGCGGCCCTGCAGGAGCCGGATGAGGATCTGGTCGATGCCCAGTCGGTGCCATATCCGGTCCAGTGCGTAGGTGCCGCCGTAAGGGCGTGATTCTAGGAACGCCAGGTCCGAAGGTGTGGTGGTGGTCAGTGCTTCGGCCGGGTTCAGCAGGTTGGATAGAGACGCGACCAGCCGGGTGATCGCGGCCCGGTCGAGTCGGTCTTCCCGGCCGAAGCTGTGCAGGATTTTGGGCACGGAGCGGCCTGCGACCGGGTCCCACTCGTTGTGGGCCAGGTGCAGGTAGCGGACAGCCGTGCCGTTCTTGGTCTTCCGGCTGGTGGTCTTCACATACATCGTCTCTAGACGATACCCGCCCAAACCGGGATCTAACGGGGCAATTCACGTGGGCGTTTCTCTAGGCGATTTCGGGCTCCGACTCTAGCCTCACCCTTCTGAGCTGGAAGTTCATCCGTTCGGAGTCTCCAGTAGCCGCGAATTACGCGGAACTCAGGTGGCGGACACGTTTACTCCGCCGCACCGGTCAACCTCGCCGGATCCATCTGCACCACCGGTGCTATGAGCCTTGTCAGCTCGTACGAGGCCGTCGGGTGCGTGTAGCCCGCGGCGAAGAGGCCTGCTTCTGCGGCATTCGCAGGCCAGCGGCCGCAACCCGGCGTAGTACGGGCACGAGCTCCTGGAACCCGTGCGATGCCGGGTCGCACTGTCCCCGGGCCGGATGACAACGATTCAAGAGGAGGGTGGGCTGCCGTACCCGGTGTCACTCAGACACGGCAGCCCACTCAGCTTTAAAGATCAAAAAGGCCCTCTCCCGAAATCTGGGAGAGGGCCTCTGTACTGCGGAGGCTCGGGGATTTGAACCCCGGATGGGCGGTAAACCCAAACCGCATTAGCAGCTCTGATCTTGCCCGTCCCGATCAGTCCCACTTGGACCAACAGGGCTCGACGGTCCGCCTGGAACGAGGCTGTACGGCGCTGAATTGCAACTAGAACTGCAACTAGGCGGTGTCCATTGATGAGGGGCGAGTCTGAAGCAAACCCCGCCTGGGGGCGTCTCACGTTCTGGAATGCGATTGCGAGCGCTGTCACATAAATGTACGGTCAACTGTATGATCATTCATCCTTGGGACGCTGCGGAGGAGCGGGAGGCGCTCGCCTTCGTACGGAACAATGAGTTCGGGCATCTGATCGCCGCGGGCCGGGACCGGGACGTTCCCGTGGTGGTCCCCACTCAGTTCCTGCTCGCGGATGACCGAACCGTGCTGCTGCACCTCGCCCGCCCCAATCCCATCTGGCGGGCGATCGAGGAGAACCCCGCCGTCATGCTGTCGATTGCAGGGGGCTGGGCATACGCACCCGGCAGCTGGCGTGGCCCCGCACGCGGCGGCGACCCCGCCTACGGAATTCCGACCACGTACTACGCCGCCGTCCAACTCGTTGGGGACGCTCAGATCATCAAGGACGACGTCGGCAAAGCAGAGATCCTGCGGGCGCAGATCGGCCGGCACGAACCTGACGGAGGATTGGTGGATCCCCGCGAACACGCCCGGCACCTCCCTGGAATCCAAGGACTGCGGATCGCCATCCGGCAGGTCAGAGGAAAGTTCAAGTACGACGGGCATCTCGACGTCTCGGCCAGAAACTATCTAGCTGACCGCCTCGCTGAACGCGCCGGGCCAGGTGATGCAGCCGCTTGCATTCATCTGCGTTCCGCACGAACGGAAGCCGGTAGGGTGCCGTCGCCTTAGGAACCGGGAAACGTCGGGGCTTCCCCGGTGGGGATCTCTTCCTTATCAGGACCATCCCAGCCGTAATCAGGAGCTCGCGGCCTGCCCTCCGTCGGTGCTAGGCGTGTGTGATCGTAAGCGGTTGTGTGGCTCTGTTGCAGTACTCGTTGCAGTAGGAAACCTCTCGGGTCGGACACCCCTCGGTCTGCGAACCTTCGGTTCCGCGAGGTGTGAAATCCGAGAAGACAGTCAGTACCGTTTGCGGCAAGATCCTCGTATGGGACGTGACCTGGTAGAGCTGCATATCCGTGGCGGAGACCTCGCCTACTCCGGATCTTGGATCTATGTTTGGCTGCTCGAAGGCCACGTGATCTACGTAGGCACTACCGGCCTTCCCCCAGAAGTCAGGACCTGGCTGCATCTCCACGACCCCAATCCCGATATCGGCCGTGTGAAGGCCCGCTATCCAGGGCTCGGGGCCGACTCACTCGATGTGATCGCCTTCCGGCTACCCGATTCCATGCCGCGCTCGGAAATCAAGGCCACGGTGATCGCCCACCTCAGCGCCATAGGACTTCTCTCTGAGCACTATGTGGGCGATCCGCCGCAAAACAAGTCCATCGGGGACGAACTGTCTCCCCTGTTACTTCTGATCACTAATCGGATCGGTCAGTCTGAGGCCCGATGATCCGGGGCGCCTAATGCGCGCTGTCAGCTTGGGAAGTCTCTATCGCATCTGGTCGCTGAGCTGGGGAGACGCTGACCTGCGGGGGAGTGCTTCGACTGCCCGTGATTCCCCGTGAGTCCCCCTTGATCGCTCTCCTGACGGGCACGCAACGAGCACGCAAGGGATAAGGGAACGCTCGCGCCTTCGTCGCTCGGGTGCTCGGTGGGCCGGGGCTGAGGAACGAAGTTCCGGACCGTCGATCGCCCCCGACCCTGTACGGAGAGCAGCCATCGCCGGGCGATCGTCAGGGCGGTATCGGTGTGACAGGAGTTTGGTTCCATCCGGGTCGCTTGAGATCAGTCGCATACGGCTATGAGGCGACCGATGCTCTGCTCAGGTTCTTCTCCCTCGGTGTAAAGCACTGTCGTCGCGAGAGCATGATTTCCCGGGTCGTGCACCCACTGGTGGAGGAAGTCATGCCCGTCCCTGCTGATCCAATCGGTTCCCTTCGTGGCGAGACTGCGCTGCCGCAGAGCCTGGACAGATCGTTCGCCGTCAGGGGAAGGCAACACAAGCACCACATGGTTGACAGGGCGAAGCGCATCGCGAACATGATCGAACAGCTCAGGTTGCGTGTAATGGCTGTGGCCGGCCCCCAAGGAAACGACCATGCCCGGGTGGTCAGCGACAACGCGTTTCACGGCATGAGCACGCGCAGGTTCCCACTCTTGCTCGGCTGCGAGCCGGCCAACGGCCTGGATCCGGTCGCGCAGCTTGTCCATGGTCCATCCCACCTCGGCGTAATAGGTCTCGCCGAGTGCGTCAATGTCGACGAAGATCCTGCCTGTCGCCGCGGCCAGCCCGTCACCAGGCGTGCTCTTTCCTGCTGCGGCCGGGCCCTGAGTTCCGCGTAATTCGCGGCTACTGGAGACTCCGAACGGATGAACTTCCAGCTCAGAAGGGTGAGGCTAGAGTCGGAGCCCGAAATCGCCTAGAGAAACGCCCACGTGAATTGCCCCGTTAGATCCCGGTTTGGGCGGGTATCGTCTAGAGACGATGTATGTGAAGACCACCAGCCGGAAGACCAAGAACGGCACGGCTGTCCGCTACCTGCACCTGGCCCACAACGAGTGGGACCCGGTCGCAGGCCGCTCCGTGCCCAAAATCCTGCACAGCTTCGGCCGGGAAGACCGACTCGACCGGGCCGCGATCACCCGGCTGGTCGCGTCTCTATCCAACCTGCTGAACCCGGCCGAAGCACTGACCACCACCACACCTTCGGACCTGGCGTTCCTAGAATCACGCCCTTACGGCGGCACCTACGCACTGGACCGGATATGGCACCGACTGGGCATCGACCAGATCCTCATCCGGCTCCTGCAGGGCCGCCGCGGCCGGCCCCGTGACATCTCGGCCGAGCGGGTGTTGTTCGCCCTGGTCGCCAACCGCGCCCTGGCGCCGTCGTCCAAACTGGCCGCCGCCGACTGGATCAGCAACGACGTGCACATCGACGGCCTGGCAGCCACCAGCGACGACGCCTGCTACCGGGCCATGGACTGGCTGCACGACGTCCGCGAACGAATGGAGGCCGAGGTCTACAACCAGGTCGCCAACCTGCTCAATCTGGAGGTGGACCTGCTGTTCTTCGACACCACCAGCACCTACTTCGAACTCGACGAGGCCGACGAGCCGATTGCTCGTGACGAGCGCGGCCTGCCCCTTCCCGGAGCCGAATCCGAATCCGAGTTCAACGACGAGCAGGACAGGACCGGGTTTCGCACCTACGGCAAGTCCAAGGACTCCCGCGATGACCTGCCGCAGATCGTCATCGGCATGGCCGTCACCCGCTCCGGCATCCCGGTCCGGGTATGGTCATGGCCCGGCAACACCTCCGATTCAGCGTTGATCCGGCAGGTCAAGGACGACATGCGGGACTGGACCCTGTCCAAAATTGTGTGGGTGGCCGACAGGGGATTCGCCTCCGCGGCCAATCGCCGCTACCTACGCCAAGGCGATCATCACTACATCATCGGCGAAAAACTCCGCTCAGACTCCCCTGAGATCACCACCGCGTTGTCGCGGCAGGGCCGCTACGCCGACATCGCCGCGAACATGCGCATCAAAGAGGTCAAGGTCAGCGAACACGAACGGTTCGTGATCTGCCACAACCCCGAGGCCGCCGCCCGCGACGCCCACGTCCGTGAGCAACTCATCACCCAACTGCATGAGCTGATCGACGGCTCCGACACGCTGAGCGCGATCAAACGGGCCGAGCTACGCGGGAAGATCAGCACCAGGCCCGCGCTGAACCGTTACCTGCGCACCACCCCCGGCGGACGCCTGCGGATCAACGCCCGCGCGATCAACGCCGAGGCCAACCTGGACGGCAAGTACCTGCTGCGCTGCTCGGACCCGCATCTGCCGGCCGAAGACATCGCGGTCGGCTACAAGCAGCTTCTGGAGGTCGAGCGCGGCTGGCGTGACATGAAGTCGATCATCGATCTGCGGCCCGTCTACCACCGTCGTGAGGAACGTATCCGCGCCCACGTCATCTTGTGCTGGCTGGCCCTGTTGCTGGTCCGCATCATCGAAAACACCGTCGGTGAGACCTGGATGGGCATCCGCCGTCACCTCAACCGTCTGCAGATCGGTACCTTCCACGGTCCCGCGGGCCGCTTCCGTCAGCGCACCGAGCCCACCAAGGTCCAACGTGACCTGCTGGCCAAGCTCGGCATCACCCCGCCTCAGCAGATCATCGAGCTAGCCACCCCCTTCTGACCTCGGACCCGTGCTCGAACTCCTAGAGACACGCCCACTCGGCGTGTCTCCGTATGTTTTCCCAGGTCAGATGCCATTTTCGAGCTCTAGCCGCTCCGAATTACGCGGAATGCAGGCGGGCCAATGAGAACCATCCACGGGGCTGTATGCATTCATGCATTCTCGTCCTGCTTGGCCGTGCATACGACTGCGATTTCGACCTGAGGAACGAGGGCACCGGGACACCGATCGTTCTCTGATCGGAGATCAGGCGGATCGTGGGGGGCGGCATCTGGGCGGCGGCGCGGCCCTGGTGCGGCGAGCGATGGTTAGGTACGGCGTGCGGGCAGTGCGGTGGGCGGCCCGATTCTCGCCGCCGTTCGGGACCGGCGCCCACGCCGCACGCCCGGACGGCGGGCGGGTGGAGGGCCGTGCGGCGGCGCGCCGCGCCGCCGTCTTGATACCTATGAGAACAATTCGGCAGTGATCCGGGATGAGCGACGCTCGATGCGTGAGCGGCTGGTAGAACGCTGGGTGTGGAGGATCGACGGGATCGCCTTCGGGCGCTGGGCGAGTTGCTGCGTCGGCTACGTAAGGACGCCGGGCTGACCGGTAAAGATCTGGCGTTGCGGGCTGGAGTGGCTCAGCCGACGATCTCGCGGATCGAAACGGGGCAGCTCCTTCCGGTCCCGGAGACGGTTGATCGGCTCGTTGAAGCGCTGGACCTGGACGACGTAGGCCGCGGAGAGCTGGACGCTCTGCTCATACGGCTACGCGATGAGGTCTCCCGCCTCAAGGGTGGGCTTGCCGGCCGGGAGGCGGCCAATGCTGCCCGGCTCCGATCGGCTCAGCGGGTGGTGTCATTTCAATCGGCAATGATCCCGGCATTGCTCCAGACGGCGGAGTACGCGCGGCTCACCTTGGCCTTCGGTCGGGATGTCGACGAGGAGGATGCGGCGAAGGCTGCGGCGGTCCGGGTGGAGGCGCAAGCCGTCCTGTTCAAGTCGGGGCGTGAGTTCTCCTTCGTGCTGACGGAGGGGGCGGTTCGGACGTGGCCAGGATCGCCGGCGTTGATGCGGGCACAGCTTGATCGATTGCTTCAGGTCTCGACGCTTCCCCATGTGGGGCTTGGGATAGTGCCGTGGTCGGTGGAGGCTCCGGGGTTCCCGCTGCACGGGTTCACGATCTATGACGGGTCGGTGAGCGTGGTGGAGAGCCTGACCGGTGATCTCACGCTGAGCGAGCCAGAAGAAATCGCGACACACGGGGAGACCTTCGAGGCGTTCGCCGCGGCCGCCATGTATGGCGATGGACTGCGGGATTTTCTGGGGCGGATCGGGATGGAGTATCAGGAGTTGGCGGCTCGCCTCGAATAAGTGACGTATTTATGCGTCGAATACCTTGAGTGCCTCCTAGGTTCACTCATACGCTGGCGGAGTGGATGTATAGCCCCCTAGACATCGGAGGCCACCGTGTCGCTCCCCCGCATCTCCCGCACCTTCCTCGGCTCCCCCCGATCGATCGTTGAAGCTCGCCGCTTCGTCACCGCCATGCTGAACGGCTGGCCGGAAGCCGAAGACGCCGAACTGATCGTCAGCGAGCTGGCCACCAATGCCGTCCGGCATTCCGAGAGCGGTCGATTCGGAGGCCGGTTCACCGTGTCGATCCATGCGGAAGCCGATCGGCTCTGGCTCGGCGTCCTGGACGAAGGCGGCCCTCGCTCCCCTCGGGCCTTCCCGCCCCATACGGACGGGGAAGACGGGCGAGGGCTCATGCTGGTCACCGAACTCGCGGCGAGCTGGGGCGTGACCGGCGACGACAAGGGCCGCGTGGTGTGGGCCGTCCTGGACGTGCTTCCCCAGCCGGCGGTACGGCAATGAGCTGCCTGGCCGCTCACGTTCCGGTCCCCCAATCCGATCACGCCCGGCTTGCCTGGATGGACCCGCGACTCGGTGAACGGTGCCGAGTGATTGCCTGGACCTGCCACTGTCGCTCGGTCGTCTATGAGCTGTGCGCCTCGGGCGGTCAGGTCTTCCTTCGCCGAACCCTGCAGGGAACGCCCTGCACCGTTCAGGAAACCGGCCGGACCCGCATGGCCGAAGGTCACGAGCTGTGGGCGGCGGTGCTGACGGGTCGCGCTCGATGACCAGGGGAGTACCGAGGCGACGTTCGGCGATCCGGGCAGTGAGCCTGAAAACAGGCGAAACCCTTAAGTCCGTACTGTCGAGGGGGATAGACGGCATTTCGTCTAGGGGTCTAGACTCGGCGGAGCACCACCGAAAGGGAACCACCGTGCCACCGAGTGACCTTGAGCGGATCGCCGCCATCGACGACCCGTACCTGTTGATCCGAACCGCAACCGAACGGCTAAGCGCCGCACAACAGGAGGTCACCGAGCTGGCCCGGCTACGGCGTCGAGTGATCCAAGAACTGCACGCCCAAGGCGTCTCCTACGCGCAGATCGCCGAACAAGCCGGACTCTCACGCGGGCGCATTCACCAGATCAAGCACACCGGACCGGCCCCGGAGGGTGCGTTCCTCGGCACGGGCATGGTGACCGTGGTCACCCCCCTGCGGCTCGACCCCGAAAAGAAACGACCCGTCCTCGCCCTGGACGACATGCGCTCAGGTCAACGCCTGGAAGAACTCGCCAAGTCCTTCGGACTCGCCATCGCCTCAGACAACGTCACCATCGACGGGCAGATCAACCTCAACCGGCCCAACCTCGTGGTCGTCTGCGGCCCCCGCATGTCCGAAGCGATGCACACGGCCTACGACACCGACCCCGTCATCCGGTGGGAACGCGATGACCTCGGCTGGCTCCTGCGCGACACCCGCACCGGTGTCGCTTACCGCTCGGGCACCCAGGTCGTCCCCGAGCAACCGACAGACTCCGCATACCTCGGCCGGCTCCCCCGCCCGGACGGCAACGGCACCTTCCTGGCCATCGCCGGAATCCGCACCAACGGCTCCCTCGGCGTGGTGGACCTGCTCACCTCCGAGATCGCCACGATCTGGGGACAGGTCGGAGACCAGCGCTTCTCCACCGTGGTCAGCGTGGAATACGACCCCGACAGCGGGGAACCGACTCGAACCAAACTTGCCAGTCCGCTCTATCGACACCAGGACGACTGACATGCGGCTCACCCTCGCCACCGAACCCGCCTATCCCGACCGGCCCAACGAAGACTTCATCGGCGCCACCCCTGATGCCGTCGTTCTCCTGGACGGCGCCGGCACCCCTGCGGATCTGGAATCAGGCTGCTCCCACGGCGTCGCCTGGTACTCACACACCCTCGGCTCGACTCTCCTCGCCGGGGTGACCCAAAGCACCGACTCCTTGACCACGATCCTCGCCAGCGGCATCAAGGCCACGGCCTCGATGCATGACTTCTGCTGCGACCTCTCCCATCCCGGCTCACCCTCGGCCACCGTAATCATGCTCCGCCGTACGGCCGACACCCTGGACTGGCTCGTGCTGGCCGACTCCGTGCTCGTCCTCGACCTCCTCGCCGCCGACCCCATGGTCATCTGCGATGAGAGGGAAGCCCTGACCGGTAACCGCTACCGGGGACCGATGAACGCCGCTGCCGGGGGGAGCCCGGAACACCTCCAGGCCCTGAGCCGCTACATGGAGGCCATGCGCGCACACCGCAACGTCGACGGGGGATTCTGGGTAGCCTCGGTCGATCCCCTGGCCGCAGAACAGGCATTGACCGGAACAGTGCCGGCCGACCGGGTACGCGCCGCCGCGATCCTGAGCGACGGAGCATCCCGACTCGTCGACCGATTCGGCCTGGCCACCTGGCGACAGGCCCTTAACCTCCTCGACACCTCCGGCCCCGAAGAACTCATCACCCAGGTCCGCAAGGCCGAACACAGCGATCCGAACGGCATCCGGTGGCAACGCGGCAAGATCTACGATGACGCCACCGCTGCCCTGTGGAGGTTTCGCTAGCCCGCTTGCCAGTTGGGAGGTGAGTGACGCGATCTGACTTTCACAGATTGACGCGCAATTCCGGAGACAGGCGAGCCGCACGTCGATCCACTGAAGGCTGCATCTTCGTCAGCAGCCAGTAGATTCCTCGCAGCCGACTGCTCTGTGCCCGTTCATGGTCCAGCATCGCGAACACCGTTTCCTTGCCGCACACGTCGGCGACTTTCCGGTCGCAGGCATAGATGTATCGCCTGGTTCGCAAAATCGCGTATGCAGCCAAACAGGTCAGCAGGCAGATCTCCATCACCAACGGTGGTGAGTCCTCGACGAAGGAGAACGCCAGGCCGATGCCAACACCCACGGCCATGATCACCAAGAAGTGAAACATCGTCATCAACAACACCTTCCCGCTCGATCCCCTCCGTTCAAAGGCCGCGATGAGGAAGGCCGAGGCGGCGTGCTGGACGGCTTCTGGCAGGTCCTTGAACGCAGGGCCGATCACGATCTGACGGCCACCCGTCTGTTTGACCATGCACTCGACCCCCTGCGGGGTCTTCCCCTGAACGACACCGGGCGACTCGATACCGAACTTCTCGCTGAGCTCCACGATGTGATGGCGTATTTCGTCAATGTCCACGCACGACATCGTGGCCAGCAAAGATCTCAATGGCGTCACCGGCAGACTCGGCGGCATCGCCCCGAACGGATCGAACCCATGAGATCGACATCACACGCACGGGTGTAGTCGCCTCCTACGTGACCCACCCAATGGGCTAGCTAGGACGCCGCGAAAGCTCCGATTCGCGCCCATGGACAGGGGCTCCGTTTCGGGCGACACATCGTCCACCCCCCTAGACAGTCTGGCGATCGGCCTTTATCTTCTTCTGTAGAGCCCCCTAGACAGTCCTTCGGAGGCCAATGACCGCCACTGTCTAGTGGGGTAGACGAAAGGAAGAACACCATGGCCATCCAAGGCCCCATCCCGATCAACTTTCACCAGGTCTTCCCGCACGGCTGCTTCATCGTCGGCGAGGTCGAGCAGGTCAAGGACTTCGACGCCTCCAACAACGGACGCACCGTCTACGCCAAGGACAAGAACACCGGCGAACTCATCTGGCAGGTCGCCGTCATGGACGCCGACCCCACCGTCAAAGCCGGACAGAAGACCGTCTCGGTCAAAATCCTGTCCCCGGTTCAGCCGATCGTCCCGGCTGCACTGCCCGGCCTGCCGTTCGTACCGGTCGAGTTCGACGGCATGACCGCCACCGCCTACGTCGGCCAGAACACCGGCCGACTGGCCTGGTCCATCCGCGCAACGGCGATGCACCCTCCCCGCTCGACCGCGGTTCCGATCAAGGCCTCGAACGGTAAGGACGTGGCCGCGTGAGAGAGCACCTGCCCTACACCCGCGCCGTGGTGACCCTGGATGAGGACGGCACCCGGCTCGACACCTCCTTCCGCACTCCCTACCTATCGGTCAGCGCGCTGGGCGCCGAAGGGGAGCGGCCGTTCCTGCACCTGTCCTCACCGCAGGCACAGGTAGTCATCTCCACCACCGGCGGCGGGCCGGTCACCGAACAGGACATCACCCTCGCCCGGCAGATCGCCGACGCCGCCACGCGCTACCTGGCCGACTGCGAGCGCATCCACACCGAACAATCCACCAACCCCAACCAGGCCGGCGAGTCCGAGCAGGGCAAGGCGGCCTGACATGAAGCGGGGCCGCTGGAACTGGCATTCCGGCGGCCCCTCGGTCTCCCCAGACGCGAATCAAGAGAGGGCTCAAGCCTAATGTTCAAAAAACTGCCCGGCGACGAGGCGCGCACCCTCGTCACCACCACCCCCGACACCGCCATCGTCTTCCGCCCGGCCGTGGTTCGAACCCCGGCCATCTTCACCATCACCATCTTCTTGTGGCGGCTGCTGACCGGAATCGTCCGGCTCCTCTGGCGTCACCCGATCGCCGTGACCGTGCTCGCCATTCCCACGGTTCTCGGCGCCTTGTACGGCTGGCGCGTCGCCTTGATCACGGTCACCGTTGCCGTTTCGATCCTGGCTCCGTGGTTGTTCTTCGATCGGGCCTCGTTCAACCGCTGGATGGGCTGGCGACTGCTGGCCTGGTGGCGGCTGGTGTGGATCTACCGGCGGCACTGGCAACCGGTAATGGTCATCTCCGGACTCGGCCGGAACCTGCACGGCCGGGACTACCTGCCCCGCCTCGCCGGTGTCACCTGCACCTCGTGGGCCGACCTGGTCACGGTGAAGATGCTCACCGGCCAATCAGTCAAGGACTGGACCGACCGCATCGAGCACCTGGCCCACGGGTTCGGCGCTACCTCGTGCCGAGTGACCATCGCCCGGTCAGGCCGTCTGCTGCTGTCCTTTCCCCGGCGTGACCCGCTGGCCGTCCCCTTACCAGCGTTGCCGATTCCGGAGGTGGTCTCGGTCGGGCCGGTCGAAATCGGCAAGTGTGAGGACGGCACTCCGTGGCGGCTCAAGGTCCACGGCACCCATGTCCTGGTGGCCGGCGCCACCGGGGCGGGCAAGGGCTCGATCATCTGGTCGGTCATCCGGGGCCTGTTGCCTGCGGTGCGGGCGGGTCTGGTCCAGGTCTGGGCGCTGGATCCCAAGCGAATGGAGCTGTCCTTCGGACGCGACCTGTTCGGCGATCACTACGCCGCCAGTCCGGCGGCCTGCACCGATCTGCTGGAAGCGGCGGTGAAGATCATGCAGGAACGAGCCGATCGGTTCGCCGGAATTCAGCGCAACCACACGCCCACCCTCGACGACCCGTTCGTCCTGGTGGTGGTCGACGAGGTGGCGTTCCTGACCGCCTACCAGGCTGACAAGGGCCTCAAGCTGCGCATCTCGGCGGCCCTGGCAACGCTGACCACCCAGGGCCGTGCGGTCGGGTTCGGCGTGATGGCGGCACTCCAGGACCCGCGCAAGGAGGTCATGAACGTCCGCAATCTGTTCCCCGACAAGATCGCGCTCCGCCTCGATGAGTCCGAGCAGGTGGACATGGTCCTCGGCGACGGCGCACGGGATCGCGGGGCACTGGCCGATCACATCTCCCCGGTTCCAGCGCAGGGAGCGGGCATCGGCTACGTCCGTCTGGAGACCTCGCCCGATCCCATCCGCGCCCGTGCCGGCTACGTCTCCGATGCCGACATCCGCGCCATGGTCGCCACCTTCACCGCGGACACGCTGCCCTTGCCGCTGACGGGTGAGGGGGCCTGATGAAGATCATCATTCAGGGCACCCTCGCTGAGATCGACGCGATCCCGTTCCGCCTCCTCGGCACCCTGACCGACTCCCCGGCGCGCTTTGAGCTGGTGCTCTCCAACCTGATCAACATCCGGCTGCGCCGCGACCCCTACAGCGCCTCTTACCGGTTCACCGCCGACGTGCTGGAGCGAGAGGAGGACATGTGACCGACACCCCCACCTCCCCGCTCATCCCCGCGCCGCATGGCTCCGACCGCACCTTGCCCCGCCTCGTCCGTGACACCCTGCCCTTCGCCCTGGACGTCGCGGTGGAAGTCGCCAAGAACAACGGCGTCTGCATCCGCCCCATCGAACTGCGGCGCCTCGACACCCACACCGGCATCACCGAGTCGTTCAACATCCCCTGCGGCGCCACCCAGGAAGCCAAGTGCCCGCCATGTGCTCAGCGCAACAAGCAACTCCGCAAAGCCCAGTGCCGAGAGGGCTGGCACCTGGAGGCCGAACCGATCGCCGAACCCCACCCCTCCACCGAAGACCAGCAATGGCTGATCGAGTTCCGGGCCGACGTCCAAGCCAAGCGCGATGAGGCCGAGAGGGACGGGGAAGCCACCCTCGACTGGGACGAGGCCATCATGGGCATCGACGCAGAGATCAACGCTGCGGGGATGCGGGGCAACGTCCTGGGCGGCCGGTCGACTCCCAAGCGCTCGCGCTCGACGAGGCGGCGCCAGGATGCGCCGGACCTGCCCAAGCGGGCCAAGCAGGACACCACCCTCGGGCGGACCTTCATCGCCTCCGATGGCAAGGTCTACCGGCCGTCGCTGTTCGTCACGCTGACCCTGCCTTCCTACGGGCGCGTGCACAACGGCGTCCCGGTTAACCCGGCCAGCTATGACTACGCGGCGGCGGCTCGGGACGCGCTGCACTTCTCCAAGCTCGTCGACCGGTTCGTGCAGAACCTTCGCCGGGTGGCCGGCTACGACGTGCAGTACTTCGCCTCCGTCGAACCCCAAAAACGGCTCGCCCCACATCTACACATGGCCATCCGCGGCACCATGCCCCGCGCGGAGGTCAAGGCGATCGCCGCCGCGACCTACCACCAGGTGTGGTGGCCATCGGTCGATGAAGTCCGCTTCGACGGTGACCACCTGCCGGTCTGGAGCGAGCGGGCCGAACGCGCTGAGCCCTACCCGGACGGACAGGCCGGCGACTACCTCGACCCGGCCACCGGGGAGCTGCTGCCCACCTGGGACGAGGCACTCGACCAGCTCGACCAGGACGAGGCGGCCGAACCTCTGCACGTGGCGCGCTTCGGTGCTCAGGTCGACGTTCAGGGAGTGCTCGCCGGGTCTCCCGACGCTGACCAGTGCCTCATCTATCTGTCCAAGTACCTGACCAAGAACCTCGGCGACCCCCTCGACCCCGACGACGTCAGCAACCACGCCCGTCGCGACCACGCCATACGGATGATCGAGGCGCTGCGCTACGAACCCTGCTCACCGACGTGCGCGAACTGGCTCCGCTACGGAATCCAGCCCAAGGGCGCCAAGGCGGGCATGCTGTCGGGCCGGTGCAAGGGCAAAGCGCACAAGGCCGAACACCTCGGCTACGCGGGACGTCGCGTCCTGGTCTCACGTAAGTGGTCCAACAAGACCCTGCGCGAACACAAGCAGGACCGGCGGGCCTGGGTGCTCGACATGCTCGGCCTTCCCGACGACGCGGTGACCGACCCGCACCGTTACGTCTGGCGGCCGGTCTCCTCCAAGGATCCCAACCGCACCCCGCTGGCCAAACGGCTGCTGCGCGAGGTCGCCAACCGCCGGCGCACCCGCGCACGCCTGATCGAACTCCAAGCCAGAGCAGACGGACGACCCATCGAAGATCTTTCAGTAATCGGAGAGGCGGCCTGACATGGAACCGCTGTTCTACCGGCCCAAGGATGCCGCCGTGATGCTCGGCATGAGCCGTACTGCCGTCTTCCGACTGATCAAATCCGGCGAACTGAAGTCGATCAAAGACGAGGGATACCGGCTGGTCCCCCGGTGGGCGCTCCACGAGTTCGCCCGTGCGCTGGAGACCAAGGCGGGGCTCTCCCAGGATGAGGCGGCGTGATGGCGAAGAAGCCGGACGGCCGGTCCTCGATCTACTTCGGTAATGACGGCTACTGGCACGGCTGGGTCACTTTGGGCATTAAGCCGGACGGCTCCCTCGACCGTCGTCACCGGATGGCCACGACTGAGGCCGAAGTGACCCGCAAGGTCAGGGAACTGGAGAACAACCGGGAGTCGGGACAGGTCACCAAGCCCGGCCGTGCGCCCACTATCGCCGAGTGGATGACCGAGTATCTCGACGTGATCTGTGAGCGGCTCGTGATCTCCGGCAAGATGGCGCCGCGCACGCTGACGGACTACCGGTCCAAGACGCGTCACTGGATTATTCCGCTGCTCGGGCGGCATCGGCTCAACCGGCTCGCTCCCGAGCACCTCGACACGGCTTACACCACGATGCTGGAGAAGAACCTCTCGACCAGCACCGTGCTCAAGGTTCATCGCATCCTGTCGCGGGCGCTGACCATCGCGGTGCGCCGCAACAAGCTCACGCGGAACGTCGCGACCCTCGTCGAGGCTCCCTCGGCAGCTTCCACCGAGATCGAACCGCTGAGCCGCGAAGAGGCTCGCAACATTCTCGATGTGGCTGGCACCCGGCGGAACGGGGCGCGCTGGTCGGTCGCTCTGGCTCTCGGCATCCGCCAGGGTGAGGCGCTCGGGCTCCGCTGGCAGTACGTCGACCTGGAGACCGGAGTGATCAGGGCGTGGTTCCAGATCCAGCGCACCGAATGGCAACATGGGTGCGCCGATCCCCATAAATGCGGAGAGAAGTGGCATCGCTGGCCCTGCAAAAAGAAGTGCAGTGATCACGGGCACAACCCCGGCTGTAAGGAAGGCTGCAAAAAGCAGGGGCACACCTGCTTCAAGAGGACCTGCCTCAAGGACTGCACAAGCCATGCCGACAAGTGCCCAAAACGCACCGGCGGGGGCATCGTCTTCCGCCAGCGAAAGGGCAAGAGCAAGCTCACCCTCCAATGCCCTCCCGAGTTGCTCGCTCTCCTCAAGGCACATCGCAAGATCCAGGCTGCGGAGCGTCTCAAGGCGGGGGATCGCTGGGAGGATCACGATCTCGTGTTCGCCACCCGCCACGGCGGCCCGATCGAGCGCACCGAGGACTGGAAGGTGTGGAAAACCATCCTCAAGCAAGCCGGGGTTCGGGACGTCCGGGTGCACGACGCTCGCCACACGGCCGCGACGCTGCTCATCGAGCAGGGGGTGAATATCCGGGTCGTTCAGGAGGTCCTGGGCCACACGAGGGTGACCACGACCGAGCGTTATGCACATGTGTCCACACCGCTCATGCGCGACGCCGGCGAACGCCTGGCCTCGGCGCTCTGGGGGGAGTCCTGAACCCTCGTTGCAACTAGGACTGCAACTATGGCGCACCTAGAGATCAAAAAGGCCCTCTCCCAAGTTTCGGGAGAGGGCCTTTGACCTGCGGAGGCTCGGGGATTTGAACCCCGGATGGGCGGTAAACCCAAACCGCATTAGCAGTGCGGCGCCATAGACCTGACTAGGCGAAGCCTCCTGGTAACCGTTCGGCTCAGGACAGAGTACCGGCCATCCGGCGAGGCGGCAAAGCGGTTAGAGATCGCGTCGCGGGCAAGAGCCGGGCGAGAGTTGTCCACAGGCGGTGGATAACTCTCGCCGCCCCTGTGGACAAACTCGGGAGTCCCCAGCTGAGCCGACGGAAATCCCGTGGATTCCCATTTTGCGAGACGCTACATCTCACTGGGCGAACACATTGGGGCCCCTCGCCGCCCGAGAGGACGGGAGAGGCCCCGAGTGGTGGCGGAGATCAGGCGGCCGGGTTGGCCTCGCCCTCGATCTCGATCTTGATCTTCTTGCCGACCAGGACGCCGCCGGTCTCCAGCGCCTGGTTCCAGGTCAGGCCGAACTCCTCGCGGTCGATCTCGGTCGTGATCGAGAAGCCCCAGACGTCCTGGCCCCACGGGTTGGTGCCGGCGCCGCCGTACTCGACGGTGAGCTCGACCGGCTTGGTGACGTCGCGGATGGTGAGGTCACCGACGAGGGTGAACTCGTCACCGGAGTGGCCGACGACGCGGGTGCTGCGGAAGGTCAGCGTGGGGAACTTCTCCGCGGAGAGGAAGTCTTCGCCGCGCAGGTGGGCGTCGCGGTCCGCGGCACCGGTGGTGATGCTCTCGGTCTTGATCGAGATCTCCGCGGAGGAGTCCAGGGGGTTCTCGGCGACGTTGACGGTGCCGGAGAACTCGTTGAAGTGACCGCGGACCTTGCTCACCATCATGTGCTTGACGACGAAGCCGATCCGGGTGTGGGCGACGTCCAGAGCGAAGGTGCCGGCGGCGGGGATCTGAAGATTCTCCCAGGTCCGAGTGGTCATGCTGTGCTCCTGATGAGATGATTGCCGAGTAGATGATTGCGCCAACAGATTTCTACACGAGGAATATTCCTTCCGTCAACTACCTTCGGATAGAGTGTGAACGTGATCCCCTTTGATGACTCCCGGCTGACGGCGATGGGCCTCCTGGCAGAGGTCTACACCGGCATCTCGGCCAAGACGCATGAGTCCTTTGTGGCCGCGGGGCTCTCAGAGATCGACTTCGAGACGTTGATCAGGTTGGCGCGCTCGCCGGGACGGCGGCTGCGGATGAGCGACCTGGCGGCGCAGACGAGCCTGTCCACCAGCGGGATGACCCGGGTCGTCGACCGGCTGGAACGCGAGGGACTCGCCACGAGGCAGGCGTGCGCCACGGACAGGCGGGCCTCCTACGCGGTCATCACCGAGGCCGGCGCCGACCGGCTCAGCGGCATCCTCCCTCGGCACCTGATCGACATCGATACCTGGTTCACCGGCCTGCTCTCCCCCGAACAGCTCAGCACCTTCCTCGACGCCCTCAGAATCATTCGCGACGCCGTACGGCCGTGTGCCACCGCGGGGGCGGAGGCCGAGTCCACCCCGTCTCCCCACAGCTAGAGCCGAGGGCTTTCAACCTTCACGGATCAGGTTTCCCGAATGACGATGTCCCAGCAAAGGCTCCGGTCAACGTGCGGGGATTACCGGCCTGGGCCCGTCGGCGGATCCTGCCATGGCGAGGATCGGTCAGGTGGTGCCTCGCAAGAGCAGCGCGCCGCGGTGACCGACAACAACTCCGACGGCAACTCCGACGACAACGTGGCGAGGCGCCGCACGACCGCGACGGGCAGCAGGTCCAGCCTCCTGACCGCGACGGGCAGAAAGATCCACCTCCTGACCGCGACGGGCAGAAAGATCCACCTCCTGACCGCGACGGGCAGAAGATCCACCTCCTGACCGCGACGGGCAGAAGATCCGAGGGACAGCTCTAAGCCCGATGCTCCAACTCCCGCGGTTCGGAGAGGGTGAGGTCGCCGCGGAGCTTGGCCATCCCCCTGGAGACCGTGCTCTTGACGGTACCGACGCTGATGCCCAAGGTCTTGGCGATCTCCGACTCGGTCATGTCCTCGTAGTAGCGCAGGACGACGGCGGTCCGCATCCGGGTGGGCAGCCGGTCGAGGGCCTGCTCGACCCGCTCGGGCAGGTGGGGGCCGCCCGCGAGCACCGGTTCGGGAAGTTCCTCGGACGGATACTCCTCCAGCTTGCGCCGCCGCCACCAGGAGATGTTGATGTTGACCATCGCCCGGCGCACATAGCGGTCCAGGGCGGTGTGGTCCTGGATGCGGTCCCAGGCAAGGTAGGTCTTGACCAGTGCCACCTGCAGCAGGTCCTCGGCATCGTTCGGATTCCCGGTGAGCTGGTAGGCGGCACGCAGTAACGCCGGACCGCGAGCAACGACATACTCGCGGAACTCCTCGTCGGTCCCGCCGGCCACCGCGATCACCAGCCTGTGCTCCAGGTGCGTATGGTGGTCAGAATCGCAGCCCGAACCCATACTGCGGCTGAACCGAAATCTATGTTTCATCCCATCAACGGTAAAGATCGGCTTCGATGGGCGATAGAGCACGCAAGAGATACTAGATAGCGGTTTGTCGTTGAGTGGACACCAATGCGTTCTACCGAGGAGGGGAACTGTAGTACCTGGTTGGACACCTGCCGTGATTATTGGTGGAGCGGACAGCGGGACTCCGCGAAGCGTGTGACGCTGATGCGACACCTCGCAGAACCTGGGGAGCGACGATGCCCTATCTCAGCGCCGATCGCCGCCGCGCGCTGTCGGCGGCCGCGCTTGGCCGGGCTGTGCAGGAGCCTGGCCCCCTTCCCGTCGAAGGTGAGTCCTTCCACTCTGTCAGCGGTGCGATCCTCGACGTCAGTCCGCACCTGATCATCATCGACACCCCGGACGGCCACGAGGAGCGGCTCGTCATCGCACCCTGGGCGACCGCCTGGCGTGGCGAGGCCGTCAGCCCGGCCGATCTTCCCCTGGGCTCCAATGTGATCATCAGAGCGCTGCGGGCCGGCCGGGTCGTGGACCGGATCTGGGCGGACATCACCAGGATCACTGGTGTGATCCAGTCGATCGACTCGGAGGGCAAGGACCACTCCGTGGAGCTGTACTGCGGGCCGCACCGCGGGCGGCGCACGATCGTCATCCCCTACCGTGCCTCGGGGCGCCTGCGAGTCAGGCATCCGCAGTTCGAATCCGGCTACCTGTTCGACGCCATCGGGGTCCGCGAGGGCGGCGTGGCACAGGCTCGCCTGCCCGCGACCTCGCAGCCGCCCTACCGGTGGAAGGCCGTGCCGCCGCCTCCGCCCGGCTACAGCGGTATGCAGGCGCGGATCTCGGGCACGGCCACCTGGTCGGACACCTTCGACTGTGGAGAGCAGGGGGTGGCCTACCCCATGTTGGAGCGGTCCGATACGGCGTGCGACGACGCCGGGGTGTCCTGCACCGGGCTGCCGTACCTGTCTCTGGGGTCGATGCTCAACGTACGCAACGTGTGCGCCGGGCGGACCTCGGTCCTGCCGATCGTGGCGTGCGGCTGTCTGGCCGGCCGATTCTGCGACCGGTGCCTGGAGTGCGGCACCTCCCCGCGCGGCCGGATCCTGGAGTTGTCACCGAGTTCCTTCGTGGAGCTCGGCGGAGACCTGACCGCCGGATGCTTCAACGCCAGACTTGGAATGGGGTGACCCGGATGCTGACGACGATCGCCGCCGGACAACTGCCGGTCCTGCTCCTGTTGCTGACCGCGGGTATGGTCGCGAAGTTCTGGACCGTCGCGCGCGAGGCCGAGCCCGGCATGCTGAGCAGGCTGGGGCCTGCCATGCTGGTGCACGAGCGCTGGCGTAAGCACATGATGGTGGCCTGTGCGCTCGGCGAGCTGTTCCTGGCGTGCGGTTTGCTGGTGAGTGGCCATCCGTTCTTCCGGTGGGCGGTCGTCGCGTTCTTCGCGGTGTCCACCTATGTCCTGTGGGAGCTGCGGCGCCGGCGCCCGGACGCGGGATGCGGCTGCTTCGGCGAGGTCAGCGCGGTCCCGGTGGGACGGCGATCGCTGGGCCGCACCATGGTGCTGACGGCCATGTCCGCGGGGCTGGTCCTGACTCCGGAGATCTCCGGCTGGGAGGCGATCGTTGGCATGACGTGGACGCACGTGCCGTCCATGATCGCCGGATTGCTGGTGCTCGCCGCGCTCTCGCCGGAGATCGAGGAGGCGGTCTCCCGGCTCCGCTACCGGGCGCCCTGCGAGCAGCGCCGCTTCGACCCGGCCACCGCGCTCGGCCGACTGCGGTCGAGCACGGTCTGGCGCTCGCACGCCGACCGGCTGTCGAGCAAGGAGCCGGTCGACAGCTGGCGGGAGCTGTGCTGGCGGTTCTTCGTCTATCCGGGACACAGCCACGCGGGCGAGCCCGTCGACATGGTCTTCGCGGTCTATCTGAGCGGGCGCCATCCGGCGGTGCGGGTCGCCATGGTCGGCTCCGACGGGCGGCCGGTGGAGGCCACATCTCTTCCGGAATCTCTGCCGGTATCGGCTTGACGCTAGAGGACCCTAGATTCTTCTAGCCCTGCCCCTATGGATCTTCTGCCCACTGCGGTCAGGGGGCGCCTCGCCGCGTTGTCACCGGTCACCTCGCTTGCCAGGCGGCCACCTGGCCGATCCGGCCACGACAGGATCCGCGGGACCGCGCCCAGGGCAGCACGATTGGACTCTATATGGCTCTCTAGCTTCCCCATTAGAGAGCCATATAGAGAGCTAGGGGTCCTCTCGCATTATATCGAACAAATGTTCGCTCAGATCGGTTGGGATCGCAGGAACTTTCCGAAGTGCGGCACGGTGAACGCGATCAGCCCTCGCTCCGCGCTGTAGATCAGGCCCTTCTTGATGAGGCTGTCACGGGCCGGAGAGAGGCTCGACGGTTTACGGCCGAGCCCTTCGGCCACCTCGGCGGTGGCGACGGGCTCGTCGCCGATGGCGGCCATGGCGTGCATGTAGTCGCGCTCGGCGGGGGTGGCCCGCTCGTAGCGGCTGCCGAAGAAGCCGACCGCGAGTTCCTCCTCGGCCTCCGGCGCGGAGACCCTGATGTCGTCGGCGGTGATCGGGCTGCGCAGCGCCAGGTCCCAGGCGACCTTGCCGTACGCCTGGACGAAGTAGGGGTAGCCGTCGGCCGCCACATAGAGGGCGTCGAGGGCGTCCTGGGTGAACTCCACGCCCTCACTCTCCGCCGGGGCGATGAGCGCCAGGTCGGCCGCGTCGCGGTCGAGACGGTCGATCCTGGCATAGCGGAAGAGCCGTTCGGAGTAGCTCTTGCTGGCCGACAGCACACTGGGTAGATGCGGCAGCCCCGCGCCCACCACGATCAGCGGGCCGCCACTCTGGGAGAGCTCGTGACAGGCCGCGCAGAGCGCCGAGACGTCGGGAGCCTGCACATCCTGCATCTCGTCGATGAACAGCGCGATGCCGACGCCCAGATCGGTGGCGACCCCGGCGGCGTCGACGAACAACTCGGTGAGGTCGATCTCCAGATCCCCTGAGTCGGCGCGCCCCCGCCCGGCGGGCACGTCGATCGCGGGCGACCAGTGCGAAGTGCCCTTGGCCGCGGACGGGTCGCGCATCGCGAACGCCTTGAGCACGCCGAGGAACTCCTCGATGCGCTCGGGCGCCCGATGCCGGGGGGCCAGCTCGCGGACCGCCATGTGCAGGGCGGCGGCCACCGGACGCCGGATCGACTGGTCGGGCCTGGCCTCGATCTTCCCGGTGCCCCACAGCCGCTGCATGGCCATCGATTTGAAAGTGTTGAGCAGGACGGTCTTACCGACGCCACGCAGCCCGGTGACCACCATGCTGCGCTCGGGGCGCCCTCGGGCCACCCGCTCCAGGACGATCTCAAACTGCTGTAGCTCACGGTCGCGACCGGCGAGCTCTGGGGGGCGCTGTCCGGCACCGGGAGCGTAGGGATTGCGCACGGGGTCCACGCTCTCGGACTTTATGACGGGATATAGCGGCCGGCTTAGATTTCCGTAGAAAGGACTACGGCGTGTCGCACCGCGCTCCACCGGCACCCGAGGGAACGGGGCGTGTGTCGCGAGCATCGCCATGGCACACCCCTTCACCTGGGCGGACGTCAGTCCGAACCCGTGTTCGACCCCGTGCCCATGACTGTAGCGCGGGTTCGAACACAGGCGCGATACGTTTCGATGAAAAGCCTTCCCAAGGAACCCAGGTTCGTGTGCCAAGCAGCTACAAACCCGGGCGTAAGCCCTTAGTCCTCAGCACCGTCAACCACGGCTGGTCAGTCCCGGGCGATCAGTCCCAGGCGGTCAGACCCGGACGGTCAGTCCCAGGCGGTCAGACCCGGACGGTCAGTCCCAGGCGGTCAGACCCAGGCGGTCAGACCCGGACGGTCAGTCCCAGGCGGTCAGACCCGGACGGTCAGTCCCATCGAGCGCGCGGTACCGGCGACGATCTTCTCGGCCTGGTCCAGATCCGCAGTGTTGAGATCGGGCATCTTGCTCCTGGCGACCTCCCGCAACTGCGCGCGGGTGATCGTGCCCACCGCCTGATGCCCGGGGCGGGGGCTGCCGGCGTCCAGGCCGATCGTCCGGCGGATCAGCGAGGCCGTGGTGGGCATCTTGACCGCCAGTTCGAACGAACGGTCCTCGAATACGGTGACGACGACGGGGACCACGAATCCCCGCCGGTCCTGCGTGGCGGCGTTGTACCGGCGGCAGAACTCCATGAGGTTCAGCCCCAACGGGCCGAGGTCCTTGCCAACGGTGGCGGGACCGGCCTCGCCGGCCTGGAGTTGGAGTTTGGCGATCCGGCTGATCTTCTTCTTCGACATGCCTGGCAAGCTAAAGTCTCCTGTTACTGGAGGCTCAACAGAATAATGAGGGCATGAGCTACACGATCGGACAGCTCGCCAGGCTCTCCGGGCTGCCGGTGAAAACGATCCGCTTCTACTCCGACATCGGGGTGCTTCCCGAACGCGGCCGCACCCGGAGCGGCTACCGCCTCTACGGCGACGAGGACCGTGGGCGGCTGGAGCTCGTCAGGGCGCTGCGCGAGATCGGCGTCGACCTGACGACCATCAGGTCACTCGGCGACCGCGACCTGGGCGAGGTGCTCTCCCTGCATCTCCGTACGGTCGAGGCAAAGATCAGGTCGCTGCAGCGGACCCGTGCGGTACTCAGGGCCACGCTGGAGCGGGACGAGGTGTCCGACGACGATCTGCGTCGGCTCAACGCCCTCGGGCGGCTCGGTACGGCGGAGACGGCCGCGCTGGTGCACGAGTTCGTCGACGAGGTCTCCGGCGAGAATCCCGCCAGGCGGAAGTGGCTCGCCGGCCTGCGCGCGGCCATGGTGCCCGACCTGCCCGACGATCCGGACATCGGGCAGCTCGACGCCTGGCTGGAGCTGATCGAACTGCTCTCCGACGACGACTTCCGCGCCTCCCTGCGCGAGATGGGCGGCGAGTTCTGGGAGAAGGCCGACGATCTCGATCCGACCGCCTGGCACGAGGCCAACGCCCTGATCATGGAGAGAGGGCTGACCGCGGTGCGCGACGGCGTGGCCCCCGAGTCGGAGGCCGCCGCATCCATCGTGGCCGGGATCCTCGCGCTCATGGCCGACGCGCAGGGGCGCACCCCGGAGTCGGTGGTACGGGACTACACCGAGCACGACTCGCGCGCCGAGCGATACTGGGAGCTGGTGGCCGTGGTCAACGGCACACCCTGGCCGCCGGATTCCGTGATCGCCCACGAGTGGATCGCCGCCGCGATCGCCTGTCACCTCGGGTAATTGATCAACTACAATGAACTATTGTCGCTTTTGTCCGTTTTGGTAAGGGGGTAGCGCGTGGCAAGGTCCAGATTCACGATCCGTACACGGGCGGCGCTCGCGGTGACCGTCGGCTGCCTGGCTGCCGCCTCCTGCGGCACGGCCACCTCCCAGCCCACATCGGCCCAGCCCACATCGGCCGCGCGGCCGACCTCGGCGGCTTCCGGGCCGACCGGGCCGCAGGCTGCCGCCGCGACACCGACGACGGCCCCGGAGCCCACCACGGCGACACCGACCCCGACAGGCCCGCCGAAGTTCTCCGCGAAGATCTCCCCTGTCACCCGCCAGCAGCTCAAGTACTCCTGGCGGCCCGGATGCCCGGTCCCGCTCAGCGACCTGCGGCTGATCACGATGACCTACTGGGGTTTCGACGACAAACCGCACACCGGCGAGCTGGTCGTGTACAAGGGCGTGACCGACGACATCGTCTCGATCTTCCGGCAGCTGTACGACTGGCGCTGGCCGATCAACAAGATGGAACTCGTCGACGTCTACAAGGGCGACGACTTCGACTCGATCGAAGCCAACAACACCTCGGCCTTCAACTGCCGCCCGGCGACGGGGTCGAGCAGCTGGTCCAAGCACGCCTACGGCCGGGCCATCGACATCAACCCGCGCGAGAACCCGTACGTGTCGGCGGACGGCTCGGTGGCGCACAGCAACGCCCGCAAGTTCGCCAAGCGTCCGGTACATGCCCCCGGCGTGATCAACCCGGGTGACCGGGTGGTCAAGGCCTTCCAGGCGAAAGGCTGGGAGTGGGGCGGCTACTGGTCAGGTATCAAGGACTACCAGCACTTCAGCAAGGGCGGCGGCTGAGGTCGAGGCCGATGTCATCGGGCGGTCTCCGCCACCTGGTCCGATGTCTCCTCTGGTCCGATGTCTCCTCTGGTCCGATGTCTCGTCCCCGTGCCCCCACCACCGCCGTGATTGCCCGGCCGATGCAGGTGGACTTCACCCCGGCGCCTCGTGCCGGTCGCCGGCGGGCGGCATGGCGGGAGCGGTTCACGAGTGGACGGCAGCCGGGGCCCGGGCCTTCCCGGCCACAGGACGGCAACGGTGACGATCGCGGAGATCGTCAGCAGGATGCCCAGCAGAACTTCGAGAAGCACGGTGATCGACATCGAACCCTCCCTCGACCGCGCAGTGGACATGTGCCCACCAGGACGAAGGCCTTCCCACACCCCCATGTCACACCAGGGGGCCACCCCGCCGGGTCACCCCACACTCGGGGACCGTGTTGACGATCGGGGTGTCGGACAGTGAGTACTCTCCGTCCCGTTGATTCCACTATCCGCGCGGGTCAGAGCCCGGTCAAATACCCGTGGCAGCCCCCGGAGGTAGAAGCCTGTACAGAAACTGCCTTAACCTGGGACGACGAGGGGAGTACTTCCCAAGAGCCGATCCGGTCAGTACGGATGTTTCATAACGTCCCCGGGCGGCCACCTGCACGGTGCAGGTGAAGGAGACCTCGAACGGCCAAGCACGTTCGAGGAGGTTTCATGCCCACCGAGGCATTGCTGTCAGCAGCCAGTCTTGAAACGATCGGTTCGCCACAGCTGTGGATCATCACCGTGGCCGCCCTGCTGCTGCTGCTCGCCGTGGACTTCATGCTGACGCGGCGCCCGCACGAGGTACGGATGCGCGAGGCGGTGGGCTGGTCGGTCTTCTACCTGGCACTGCCCCTGATTTTCGGCGTCTACGTGTGGGGGGCCTTCGGGTCAGGTGTGGCGGTGGAGTTCTTCACCGGCTACGTGGTGGAGAAGTCTCTGTCGGTGGACAACCTGTTCGTGTTCATGTTGCTGCTGTCCGCCTTCGCGGTCCCGGCCGCCCTGGCCCAGCGGGTCCTGCTGTACGGCATCATCGGGGCGCTGGTGCTGCGTGCGATCTTCATCGCACTGGGGGCGGCCGTCCTGCAGAGCGGCACCTGGGCGTTCCTGCTGTTCGGCGGGATACTGATCGTCACCGCCGTGAAGATCATGAAGGACGCGCTGCGCGGGAAAGAGCAGCATGTCGACATCTCCTCCATGCGCACGGTCCGGCTGCTACGGCGCTTCATGCCGGTCACCGACGACTATCGCGGTTCCCACCTGGTCGTTCGTGAGGGCGGCCGCCGCGCCCTGACCCCGCTGGCGCTGGCCATCGTGGCCGTCTTCGCCACCGACATCGTCTTCGCCGTCGACTCGGTGCCCGCGGTGTACGGCGTGACCGAGGACCCCTACCTGGTCTTCGCCACCAACGCCTTCGCCCTCCTGGGTCTTCGCGCGCTCTACTTCGTCCTCCTGGGCGTCCTGGCGAAACTGCGGCACCTGAACCACGGACTCGGCATCATCCTGGCCTTCATCGGGACCAAGCTCGTCCTGCACTGGGCGCACGGCGTCTGGACATGGGTCCCGGAAATCCCCACTCTGGCCTCGCTGGGGGTCATCGTCGCGGTCCTGGCCACCGTCACGGCCACAAGCATGTACGCCAACCGCCTCGACGCGAGGGCCGCCTCCTCACCCGCCGGACACAGGTAGCCGGACACAGGTAGCCGGACACGGATAGCCGGACACGGGTAGCCGGACGAACACGATCGGGCGTGACGAAACCCTGGCTAGGACACGACCACGGGGCCGCGCGGCGGACGTCCGGGCTTGACCGGTCATCCGGTCGGCGAGGCTCAGCCGTACGCGGGTGAGACGCGGGGCTGGAGCAGGTCCCAGCGGTTGCCGTACAGGTCCAGAAAGACGGCGACCGTACCGTAGGGCTCCTGCCGTGGGGTCTCCTCGAAGGTGACGCCCGCCGCCAGCATCCGCTCGTGGTCGCGGGCGAAGTCGTCGGTGTGGAGGAACAGTCCGACCCTGCCACCGGTCTGGTCGCCGACGCGAGCCTCCTGCTCGAGGCCGTCGGCCCGCGCGAGCAGGAGCGCCGTCTCCCGCGCGCCTCGCGGACGGACGGTCACCCAGCGTCCGCCCTCACCCTGGGGCGTGTCCTCCAGAAGTTCGAAACCGAGGACATCGACGTAGAAGGCGATGGCCTCGTCGTAGTCACGCACGACAAGCGCGGTGAGCCCGAGGTGCGGTTTCCCGACCGGGCCCCTTTCCGGGAGCCGTACCGGCCCTTTCACGCGGGCGGTCTCCTGAAGGTCGGTGATCGTCAGGACGACCCGGATGGCGAGCAGTCCTGCGGCGATCGGCAGCGCGATGCCGGTGATCAGGGCAAGGTCTGCCAGGCCGCTTTCCAGAGCGCTTTCCATATCCTCCATGTCCGTCCCCGCCAGCCCCACGGATGCCAGCGTCGCGTACGGCCACAGCACCCACGTCAGCCACCAGGCCCAGACCAGCCCCGAGCGGCGGGCCCTGAAGAGGTCGCTGCCCGGTCGCAGGCCACCGGGCCGGGAGGTGGCCAGGATGTCGTCGACGATCCCCTTGGGAGCGAACAGGTTGACGATGGGGAGGACCCAGCCGAGCACCAGGTACGGCGCGGCGTACGTGTGAAAGACCCCTGGAGAGATCGCGTACGCGTTGGCGCGAGCGCGGAACAACCAGCACACGAAGGCGATTCCGGCCAGAAGGTAGAGGATCGGGAAGAGGAGGACGATCGGGGAGAGGAGGAGCGTGTACAGGGCCTCCCACTCGTAGACCAGTCGCCAGAGCCGATCCCCCTCGTAGAGGATCCGCAGTCCCGACAGACCCACGGCCACGATGGAGACCAGCGCGATCAGGGTGATGGCAACGGTCGCGAGCGCACGAATCGGGCGCAGAGGGCGAACGTGCACAGAGAACGCGCTCGAATACATTCGGGTCCTTTAACGGGGGGTAGGACACGCGCCAGTATGGCGGACCCGGCATAGCCGATATAGATGTATTTATTGCCATTGGCAGATTGCTGGGCTAAACGTGCTCTCCGGAGATGCGGAAGGCTTCCCCGCTTCACCTCACTGCTTCCCCACTTCCCCACTTCCCCACTTCCCCACTTCCCCACTTCCCCACTTCCCCACTTCCCCAAGGTTCGCCGCAGCCTCTCACCCGTGAGCGTTGATCCGCGACAGGCCTCCGGGAGCATGAGGGGGAAGGCCGACCCGGCCCGGTGCCGCCGGACCGGGCTGATGCATCATTGGTCCATGGCGGCCAAGGATGGAGACGGTTGGGCCCAGTGTGATCGCGGACACCGGCACTGGGGGGTGTACGGGGCGGCCGGTCTGCTCGCCGTCCACCACGACGCCACGGGGAAACCGCACATCCTGATGCAGAAACGCTCCGTGTGGAGCCACCACGGCGGCACCTGGGGGCTGCCGGGCGGCGCCCGCGACAGCCACGAGGACACCGTCACGGCCGCCCTGCGCGAGGCGTTCGAGGAGGCCATGCTGGACGGCACCGGCCTGCGGGTCCAGGGCGTCTACCTCGACGACCACGGCGGCTGGTCCTTCGAGACCGTGATCACCGAGGCCGTGGAGCTACTGCACGCGGTCCCCGGTAACAGTGAGAGCGCCGACCTGCGCTGGCTTCCCGTCGAGGAGGTCTCCACCAGGAACCTCCACCCCGGCTTCGCCGAGACATGGCCGGTGGTCGGTCTCGCCCTCGCCCCCTCCCTCGTCGTCCTCGACATCGCCAACATCGTGGGCGCCCGCGCCGAACACGGCTGGTGGAGGGACCGAGCCGGCGCGGCGGCCAAGCTGCTCGCCGAGGTCGGCACGCACGCCGCCGGTGGCCTGCGGGCCGCGCCCGGTCAGGTCCCGGCCCTGGCTCGCTGGTTCCCCCGGGTGACCGCGGTCGTCGAGGGAGCCGCCCGCGACGCCGCTCCGGCGCCCGGCGTCTCCGTGATCACAGCGCAGGGCAGCGGAGACGACGCCATCGTCCAGGCCGTACGGGACGCCCTACCGTGGGAGCGCGTCCTGGTCGTCACCGCCGACCGGGGGCTGCGCGAGCGGGTCACGGAACTGGGCGCCGAGGTCACCGGCCCCAGATGGCTGCTCTCGCAGTTGTAGCGTTTCACGTGGAACATCACCAAGATCTGGCACGATAAGGCGCATGTCCGAGCTTCGAACCGGTCCGCGAACCGCGTGGGCCGACGACGACAGCCTGGTTCCCCCTGACTCCTGGGGGCGCGAAAACTCCGCGAAAAGGGCTCTGCCCTGGGGTTTCGTGCTCCTCATGGCCCTGCTGGTGACGGGCCGGTTCGCACTCGCCCCCCACCTGACGGCGCCCGCGCTCCAGACATGGGCCACGATCTTCGTGGCGATCTGCGTGCAGGCTCTCCCGTTCCTGGTCTTCGGCGTGGCGCTGTCCGCGGCGATCACGGCATTCGTCCCGGCATCGTTCTGGACCAGGGCGCTGCCGGGGAATCCAGTGGTCGCCGTACCGGTCGCCGGGGTGGCCGGGGCGGTGCTGCCGGGTTGCGAGTGCGCGTCCGTCCCGGTCGCGTCGGGGTTGATGGCCAGGGGGGTGACTCCGGCCGCCGCGCTGGCGTTCCTGCTCGCCTCTCCCGCGATCAACCCGATCGTGCTGGTCGCGACCGCCGTCGCCTTCCCCGGGCAGCCGTTGATGGTGCTGGCCAGGTTCGGGGCGTCGCTGGCCGTGGCTGTGCTGGTCGGCTGGCTCTGGCTGAGGTTCGGCCGGAGCGAGTGGCTACGGATCCCCTCCCGCCCGCACGGTGACGGCCCCCGGTGGGCGCGGTTCGGCGAGGCGATGCGGCATGACCTGCTGCACGCGGGCGGGTTCCTCATCGTCGGTGGACTGGCCGCGGCCACGCTGAACGTCACGATCCCCCGCGAGTGGCTGACCGCGATCGCCGGGGTGCCGTGGCTGGCGGTCCTGGTCATGGCACTGCTGGCGGTGCTGCTGTCGATCTGCTCGGAGGCCGACGCGTTCGTGGCGGCTTCGATGACCGCGTTCTCCCCGACCGCGAAGCTGGCCTTCCTGGTGGTCGGGCCGATGGTCGACCTGAAACTGATCGCGCTGCAGGCCGGTACGTTCGGCACGGCCTTCGCGGTCAGGTTCGTCCCGCTGACCTTCGCTCTCGCCATCCTGGTCAGCGCGTTCTTCGGGTGGTTGCTGCTTTGACGTCCTGCCTCTCTCCGGGCGGCGAGGTACGCCGACGGCTCCGCCGCTACGGAAGGAACCCTCGAACTTCGATGAACCGGGTGACCCAGAACCTGATCCTGACCTTGCTGGGCTGCGCCGTCCTGCGGATCTCGGCGTTCTCCACGACCTACCTCAACTACGTCAAGCCAGGTTTCCGGCCGTTCCTGATCGGTGCCGGGACGGTGCTGGTGGTTCTCGGGGTCATCGGGGTGTTCCAGGCGTACCGGCTGGAGAAGGGTGCGGCGGAGCGGGAGACACACGGGCATGCACACGGGCATGCACACGGCGGGCCTCGGGTCGCGTGGCTGATGTGCCTGCCGGTGTTCGCGATCTTCCTGATCGCACCGCCCGCCCTGGGCTCGTTCGCCGCCTCCCGGGATGACACCCCGCCACCCCGCGACCAGACGCTGAACTCGTTCACCCCGCTGACCGGCGCGGGTCCGGTGGACATGCCGATCGGCGAGTTCATCGGCCGGGCCTGGGACGACGACAAGAAGTCCCTCACCGGCCGCGAGGTCAGGCTGACCGGCTTCGTGGTGCCCGCGAAACGGAAAGGGCAGTGGTACGTCACTCGTATGCAGATCGCCTGCTGCGCCGCGGACGCGTTCCCGCTGAAGGTCTCGGTCAGGGGCCTGGAGATGCCACCGGCCGACACCTGGGTCGAGGTCACGGGTACCTGGATCCCGCAGACGTTCGGGAAGATGCCCAACGGGGTCATCTACCCTCGGCTGACCGGGAAGAGCCTCACCAGGGTGACGCCCCCCGACGAGCCGTACGAGTAGGCCGGGAGGCGCGCCTGGCCCGGTGGGGTCAGGAGCGGCAGGGCGCCGGCTCTGGAGCGGCCAGCGGTTTCAGGTCGCGGGTGGCCCGGTGGAACAGCCAGTAGCTCGCCGCGGCGACGACGAGGAAGAGCAGGCGGGCGGGCTGGGGGATGTCCAGGATGAGCAGGCCGTCGCTGAGCGAGTGAAGCAGGGCCGCCGTCATGAAGGCGGCGATGATGGGGATGGTGACGACGGCACGGCCTCTGATCTGCCAGGCCCCGAAGGCCACCGCGCACACCAGACCGGTCCAGACGAGGTGGCTGAAGGGGGTGCTGAGACCGCGTATGAGGAGAATCGTGCCCGCGCCGACGGCACCGCCGTTGGCGACGTTCTTCCAGGCGTAGGCCATCGACTCCATGATCGTGAATCCGGTCGCGCAGGACAGGCCGAGCGCGACCCCTGCGGCCTTGGTGAGGTGGCGCCCGGTGAGGGCGACCGCGAGAGGTGGGACGAGCTTCGCGGGTTCCTCGATCCATCCGACCCGCAGGATCGAGGTGCTGTTCTTCTGGGAGATGAAAAGCGAGTCGAAATAACCGCCGAGCAGCAGGGCGACGCCCCCGCCGAACAGGAACATCCCCATCAGCGTCATGGCCGGCACGCTGGTGGCGATGTGGATACGGTCGTGGATGGCGAGCAGGAGCGCGACGGGCCCGGCCGCGGCCCCGTAGAAGAAGGCCGCGGGCATGACGGCCTGGTTGCCGGCCGCCTGCATCATGGCGATGAGCGAGAAGGACAGAACGATCATGGCGATCCACGCCTTGAACCATCGATGCCGGTAGAAGCGCAAATGGTCTCGCATAATGATTAATTCCCCGATATACCTGCCCCGAATTCAGGCGAATTGTCCATATTTATCTAAATATCGACTCCGCCACAATGGCCACACCGATGACCATGAACACCACGGGTACCAGCCACCTGCCCGACCGTTCCACCAGGTCGATGATCTTCCTGTGTGAGCCGAGCCAGGACGCCGCCACGCACCAGACCGCGACGAGCAGCGCGAACACGGCCACCGTGACGGCGCTGGATGCCGGACCGATCGTGCGGAACAGCGGGGTGTAGACGAAGATGTTGTCGGCCCCGCTGGCGACGGCGAAGACGGCGGCGGCCGTACCGATCGCTTGAATCATGGGCGCATTATGTCCCCTTTCTCCCAGGGCAGGTGGCGATCGTGGTCAGCCGCGAGCTACGGGCATTATGATCACGTTCATCCACTCTTGTCGGCCCTTCGGAGACCGCACGTGGGCTATCCGCCGCAGTACGGCCAGCCGCCGCGGGGCGAGACCGGGCGCGGGCTGACCGTGATAGTCATCATGGCCCTCGGTGTGGCCATCGGGGCCGTCATCACCGTGTTCATGGTGCTCAACCCGCCCTCCTCGCCGCCGGGCTCGGCCCCGACACCCGATGCCGAGCACTCGGAGGTCTCGGTCCGCCAGGCCGCCCAGCCGGCACTCGACGCGTACAGCAGCGGTTCCTACGGTGACTTTTGGGACCTGTGGACCACCGGGGCGCAGGGGCTGATCACCCGGGAGGAGTACGTGAGGCTGTTCGATCTCTGCCCTCAGCTCGCGGCCGACTCCCCGTTCACCATCGCCACCGTCGCGATCACCGGTGACAGCGCCATGGTCCAGGCCGATCGGCTCGGTGACACGACGGAGTTCGGCTTCGTCTTCGAGAGCGGCTCGTGGCGGTACGAGCCGCCGCCCGAGGAGCAGTCGGAGTACCGGAAACCGGTCGACCAGATAGCCGAGCAACGACAGGCCGCAGGGTTCTGCGGCACCGTCACCCCTGCCCCAGGCCCGTCCGATCCTGCTCCCGGCCCGTCCGACCCCGCGTCCGATCCTGCCCCAGGCTCGTCCGATCCCGCGTCCGACCCTGCTCCCGGCCCATCCGACCCCGCGTCCGGCCCGTCCGTTCCCGGTCCGAGTTCGTCCGCCTCCTCCCAGTCATCAGGTTTCCTTGAATGATGAATTTGGACCTACACATATATGTATATGTGGATACGCTCGGTTGCATAGGGATGCGTGTGGCCCTGGGAACGCCCGAGACCGGTGATGTCCCGCACCAGGAATGAGACGGCGGCCTCGGGGCTTGGAAAGGCAGGTGAGGCGGATGATGGATGGCACGCGGCCGGGAATCCTGCTCGCGCCTGCCATCGAAGTCACACAGAAGTGCTGCCATAATCCACAATTCACAGCTACTGTCGAACTTATGGCCCACTCCATGCCGGCAAGGCAAGACGGCACAGGATCGGAAAAACCATCAGAAAATGATCACGATGGCGCCAGGCAAGAATCGGACTCGGTTCCGCTCTGGCTGGCACATCTCCAGCTTAGAGAAGGACAGAAGACAATCAGCGCATCAGCTCCAGACACCTCTATCACCATAGAGCTGGATAAAGCGGATTATGAGGCACTTTCCCGTAAGGCGCGGCTGACCGGAAACCGAATCGTCGACATGATCCACACGGCGGTCCAGCGAGAGATCGGCAACAAACCTCACGTGATCACCCTGATGCACCGCTGGAACCTGCACCGAGAAGATCTCGACATGGCGGCCGAATCCCTCGGGGTCGACCAGCTCTCCGAGGCGGAGTGGGGCCAGATCGGCATTCGCCCGTTCAGGAGGCGTTGAGCCATGCTTCCCGGTCGAGTACTCGACGTGAGCGCGCTGGTCGACATCGCGGTGGCGAAGACCGAATACTCCAGAAGCATCGCCGCCATGTGCCTTTTCCGCGGCGGTGGGATATGCGTCCCGGCGACCAGCCTCGCGGCCGTCCTGTCCATCTCCCCGATCTCGACCCAGGTGGAGCTGTTCGAGCTCGTCACGACACCCGGCGTGAAGATCGATGACTTCACACACGGGAAGGTCGGAGACATCGCGGAGATCCTCGACGGGTCGCGCGACATCACGGCCGGACACGTCATCTGGTGTGCCCGCGCCACCCGGTGGCCCATCCTCACGGATCGCGGGGCGGAGCTCGTCCAGTACGACCAGAATCTCGAGATCGATCCGCTGCCGTAGGTCCCCGCCGGCCACGGGGGCGCCGTCCTTGGCCGACCGCCATAACCACCCGGTTGAAACCGATGCCAAATATCGTTGCGCGCGCGATCGATTTTCGGAGCCGGGGCTTTCACACTGGGAGAGTGACGTTCGAGACTAGGCGCATCAAGCTAGACATTCCTGACGGACCGGAATACGACCAGGTGCGCGATATGCACGGTCACTCGGTCACGGTGTTCGCGTCCACGGAGATCAACGGTGAACGCTCCCTGAAAATCGGCAGCCGGACGTTGCAGCTGAGGAAGGTGGGCGTGGACGAGGACGGCGAGGAGTCGATGGACGTCTACCGAGCCGAGTCCATCTCGGACCCGTCGTACTGAGGACCCATCACCGAGGACCCCCCGTACCAAGGACCCCTCGCACTGAGGACCCCCCGTACCGAGGACCCCCGTACCGAGGACCCGTCGCACCGAGCGCACCCGCCCGCGCTCGGCGCGTGCGACCACGTCCCCGCCCGCTGATCACACTCCCGAACGGGTACGCCGCGTTTCCGTACGGGGGCACCTGATCGCGGATCCGTGGCGGAGACACCGGCGATTCGCCTGCGACCTCACTCGTCCCGGCGCGCCACCTGTTCGGGCCGACCATGTGACGCGATGCCCTCGGCACACTGGAAAGGTCCGAACTCGGCGAACCAATTCGCCAGGCGGAGCCGGGCACACAGGCCCCGCGGCTCCGCGGCCTCACGGCTCCGCGGCTCCGCGGCTCCGCGGCTCCGCGGCTCCGCGGCTCCGCGGCTCCGCGGCTCCCAGCGGCCTCGGGCGAGAATTCATGGCGGCGCGACCGGCTGCCCGGAGCGGCCTGGAAGATCATCGGCGCTGGAGACATCGGAAATCATCATGTTTTTATGATTCCGTCCTAATCCTCACCTGCTCGGTTGCGCGAATATCCGCCTTGAGGCGCTTCCGAAGGGAGTACTTTTCGACAGAGGTGTTGCCGCAACCGCCCGGTACGCAGGCCGGATATCAAGCCCCCAAGCGAGGTAGCGATGCTGTCTTCCTTTGACCCGGAATATGCCCCGGTTGGCGATGTAGGGACCGCGCTGCTCTACGTCGACTCGCTTCTCACCCGTATTCGCGAGGGTGCCTCGCAGGCCGATCCCAAGCAGAGAGAGCTGATCGACGAGTTCTTCGGATCCTTCTCCAGCGAGGACGCCAGTGACGTGCTCGACGGCGCCTGCACGCTCGTCTACCTGTACATGGAATGGCTGCGCCAGGCCCATGAGGAGCAGGATCGTGACGTGGTCGAATCCGTGGTTCCCTACGTCATCGGCAGCATGCGCAAGATGACCATAAGCATCAGGCCCGAAGCCATCCCCGTCATGGCGGGCATGCTGACCGCCAGCGCCATCGGCCTGAGCCCGACACTCTGGCGCAAGCAGTACGGGCCCTGGACCGAAGCCGAGATGAACGCTCTGGAAGCGACCCTCGTCCTGCTGGCCGACTACATCAACCATCTCACCAACGACGAAACCATGGCAATTCGCATGATCGTCGACATTATGGAATCTATGGAGCAAGCGGGTGATGCGGGATAAATCTTTTATATGCGGTTCCGTTAAACGCGGATCGGCGCCGATGGTCGTCAAATGACCGTGCCGGGCTCCGCCGACCAGGGGCGCCTTTCTCTCACCCGTTCGTGGCACAGGCGCCCTCCTCACACCCGTTCGTGGCACAGGCGCCCTTCTCACATCCGTTCGTGGCAGGACCCGCAGGTGACCTTCATCCGGACCGCTCCGGACCGTCCAGATGGAGGAAGAGCTCGTGCGCCGAATCGATGCTCGCACGCAACGCCTGCTCCAGTTCGTCGGCCTCACCCGTGAGATGTCCGATCTCCGGCATGCTCAGGGCGTCGGCCCCCGACTCGGCGAGCAGTTCCTCATAGCGGGGCAGCCGCTCCACCAATGCCTCGATCTGGTCACGGGCCTGGTAGGCACGTTCGGCGTCGGCGACATGAGCCGCGTACCGTTCCAGCGCCTCCACCTTCGCAATGACGGCGCCCTCACTGCCGGCGAGCGCTCGCTCCAGCGGTTTCACAGCGGCTGCCACCTCCCGGGTGACCCCGCCACGCATGAGGTCGCGGTGTTCCTCCCGGAGGGAGGAGAGCTTGGCCAGCAGGCGCGCGATCTCCCATTCCTGTGGCGGCAGCATGACCGCGTTCCGCGCGACGTCGAGCAGTCCCTCGGTGTTGACGCGCGATCGCAGGACGGAGCCGACCGCCCCCCGTGCACGGGCGAACAGGTTCCTCGCATCGGTGTCGAAGTCGTCAAAGAGAAAATAGGAATCCCGGTAGCGGTGCGCGAGACCGTACAGTTCCCGCTCCGGAGTAACGCTCTCGACATCCCCCGCAGCCCTGATCGCGGCGGAAAGAAACCAGGCGAGCACGATGAACAGCGGGATTACGGCCATGGCTCCCCACCCAAAGGAGAGCGCCGCCAAAATGCCGACCGCGGTGAGCATGCCGCCGACCACCAGGGGGGCCGCGGATTTTTTCCGTGGTTCTTCCAGTGGCCTCCAACCTGATCGTATGCGCGCCAGCAACGCTGGATTCGCACGGAGCAGATCCGCGACCTCCGGGGACAGGCCGGGATCGACCACCACACCGAATCGCTGTCTTCCCAAGCCTTCCAGATCATCACCTCTTTCCAGTGATCATTCTAAGGCCGGGCAGTCCCGTCGCATATGAGTCGACCACTCGAAGAATGATCGAAGCGAACCGGGAACCACGAAAATCAATGGCGTTCACACCTGGCATACCGCGGCCCGCGCCCCTCGCTGCGGAAACACCTTTTCGCGGCAAGACGTCACCGGCTCGTACGGCGAGACCGCGAAGCGGTGTTCCATGCCTGTTCACTCACGACGGTGCCGCTCGATTCCTTCAAGGGCTTCGAGGGCTTCGAGGGCTTCGAGGGCAAGGGCCCAGGGACGGCTCTCCGCTTCCCCGCCTCCGGCGGCGGCCGTGTCCGGCTCGGACCTACCGGAGCCGAGCAGGACGGGGACGCCCTCGGCCCGAAGGCTTTCGACGCTCCGGCGGAACGGCTCGCGCGAGGCGAGGCCGCTGTTGACGAAGGGCAGTACGATCACGGGGATACCGAGCCCGGGGGCTTCGGCGAGGAGGCCGAGGGCGTAGGTGTCGGCGATCCCCTGGGCGAACTTGTTGATCGTGTTGTAGGTCGCGGGGGCGACGATGATCGCGTCGGCCCTCGGGGGCTTGGGCTCGTCCGGCTTGCGATACCGGCTGCGGACGGGGCGGCCGGTCTGCTGTTCCAGGGCGGGGACGTCTATGAAGTCCAGGGCCGGCGGGGTGGCGACGATCTGGACGACCCAGCCCTCGTCCTGGGCGAGGGTGACGAGACGACCCACATCACCGGCGCCACCCGCGGCACACACGATGACGTAGAGGACCTTGCCGGACTGGCTCACTGGTGCACCATCCTCTTGCCGGTAGCCGAAAGACCGCTGACGCACCCGAGGTGCCGCCGGGTCACCGCCCTGCTCGCTCAACCAGATGAGGTCCAGCGTGAGTCCTCATGCGTCGACTCCAAATATGGAAACTCCAAATATGGAAACTACCCGCTGGCCCAGGGCCTCGGCATCGGGCACTTCGGCTCCGCGGGCATCGATGTCATGCGGGTGCTGTGGGACATCGAAGTGGTCATGTCGGCCTTCGCCGCGTACTTCCTGGCCGTCACCCGTCATCACGCGTGCACCGAGGCGCCGGGACTCGGGCGAGTGAGTCGCCCCAGCGTTCCAGACGGCGGCCTTCCCCGCTCATGAACTCGGGATCCCGCGTGACATTCCCGATGCCGCGGCTCGGCGGGTTGTCCATGCCGCTGGAACACGACCGAACTGCGACCTGCCTGGCCGAGGAAGTGCGCCGGTACGGCGAGCGCTTCTGGTCAGCACACTGACCGAGCGAGAAGGCTACGCTCGTGCCGTGATCGCTATGTGGGAGCCCACGATGGCGGGCGTACTGCGACTGCCCTCCGGTCGGCTCGTCCGCGGCCGGGGGTTGCGCCGACCGCTCCCGGAAGGTCCCGCGCCCACCTTCGCGCTCTACCTGCTGGGCCATGAACCACCCCCCGTCACCTGGGAGACCCGGTGGCTCCGCTGGCCCGACTTCTGGTTGCCGTCCGACCGTACGGCGACCAGCGACGCGTTACGCGAGGCATGGGTACGCGCCGAAGCCGAGCGCGTCGAGATCGCCTGCGGTGGTGGATATGGCCGGACAGGCACTGCACTGGCCTGCCTCGCCGTACTGGACGGGGTACCGGGCCACGAAGCGGTCGCCTACGTCCGGCGGCATTACGCCCGCCGCGCCGTCGAGACACCATGGCAACGCCGCTTCGTCTCCCGCTTCCGGTAGGCGGCTCACCCACCCGACATCTCGCCGGAGAGGTCCTCGGCCGCCCCTGACCAGCCCGATACCGCGTGCACATGAGGCTCAACGGGGAACCGGGCCACCCGTGTTGGAGAGTCCGAGTGCTTCGCATGCGAATGGTGCCGTCTGGAGCATGTGACGTCGAAGAAAGATTTACAGCAGCGCTGGAATGATCTTGAACGAGCTCACGTATTCCACGAGGAGTGTGAGCGCAATTCCCGGGATGTCCAACCGCAGGCCCCTCTCACCTACTTCTCAACAGGCGAGAATGCTTTATCTCTACTATGTGGCCGGATGTCCCACCGCCTAACCAAACGTAGAGAAGGTGTCTTCGATGTTGCGGCCCACAATCCTCTTTATCGCATCAATTTCGGTGCCGATCGCATCGCGTAGCGTGTCGATTTTTCTGAGTTGCAACTCTAGCGCCCGGTCCAGGGGTTCCATGTCTGTCGCTTGTTTCGCGAGATCTTCTTTCTCCGCCTGACTGCGTGCGGCGGCGCTCTGTGTGATCAAATTCGCGATCTTCGTAGCGACTCTGCGTCGCAGCGTGTTGATCGAATCGGCTTGCAGTTTCATGTCGCTGCTCAGTGACGTCAGCTGCAACAGTCGTGCTTGTGACGCCGCATAGGAGAGAGTACCTTTCGGCTTCTCAAGCGACTCGTACTTCGAGCGAAGCCCCCGATTCACCTGCTCTAGTCGCGCTATCTCCTTTGATGCCTCCGCAGAGTTGAGATCACTGTCCACAGGCTGCGCACCGCCACTTGTGCTAGGCGAGGCGGAAGCGGGCGTGGTGGTCCCGGAGGGTGATTCTCGGCCCGTACCGGATCGCGTCTCTTGCGCATTCAGGGCGATGACAACAGCGGGGACGACGATGGCGCAGAGTCCGGCGAGCAGGAGAACGCGGCGCCGGCTCAGTTTTCGGGGCGGCGCCGGGGGGAAGTCGGTGTGACCGGTACCGACGAGTTGCCGATCCGGCAAGACGACGAGTGAGGTGACCTCGGGTGACCCATTAGGTGAGGGCTCCGCCGGAATGACCGGATCGGCCGATGGCTGTGGAATCGGCGGGGAGGGCTGGGGGTCGGCAGGCAAGGCAGCGGTCCCGAGCGAGGGAGGAAGGGCGAGTGACCACTGGTGTTCGATGCCGGGGTGCGTGAGCCGGGCGAGGATCTGGTCGACCGTGGGCCGACCGGTGGGAGCCTTGGAGAGGCAGGAGGCGATCAGGTCGCGTAAGTCGTGTCGGTGAGGGACCTGGCTGAGGTCGGGTTGATAGGTGATGATGCGCAGCACGATCGCGGGCAGCGAGTCGGCGTCGAAGGGGCTTTGGCCGGTGGCCGCGAAGGCCAGCACGCAGCCCAGGGAGAATACGTCCGAGGCCGGAGCGGCGGACTCGCCATTGATCTGCTCGGGAGACATGTAGGCGTAGGTGCCGACCACGACGCCGGTCTCGGTGAGGGTGCTGGCGTCCAGTAGCCGGGAGATGCCGAAGTCAATGATGCGAGGGCCGTCGTCTGCCACGATCACATTGCGCGGCTTGAGGTCGCGGTGCACGAGACCGCAGGCGTGAATGGCGGCCAGGCCCTCAGCCAGTCCGGCGCCCAGCGCGCACAGCGCCTCGGCGGCCAGCGGACCGTGCGCGGCGACAAAGGCGGACAGGGATGGGCCGGGGATATAGGCGGTGGCCATCCACGGCGGGTTAGCGTCCGGATCGGCCTCGATGACCTGGGCCGTGTGAAAGCCGCCCACCCGGCTGGCGGCGTCGATCTCGCGGGCGAACCGGGCACGGAATTCGGGCTTGGACGCGTGGTGGCGGTGGATGCGCTTGACCACGACCGTGCGTCCGGCAGGGGAACGTGCCAAAAACACCTCGCCCATGCCGCCCTCACCCAAGCGGCCCCGCACTCGATAAGGGCCGATCTGGCGAGGATCATCCGGAAGCAGGTCATTCATCCGTGGTGCGCCTAATCGTGCTTCTCATGACTAGTGCAAACCATCCTGGAATAGTAGGTACCTCTCCGGAGCATACACTTTCGGAAAGCACACCCCCTGCTCATGGGCATGCGTAAAGGCGCTCTGACACAAGGTGGGTGCATTTGTAACCAGAGATGATTCCACCAGCGACCGTGCAGGGGAAAGAGCGCCATAGTGCGGCCTTCGGCGTTGCCTTCCTGGACAACGTTGCTCAGCACGTAGTTGCCGCCGTGGCCGTTGACGACGACCAGGGCCGTAGGACCGGAGCGGGTGACGGAGTCGTGGACGTCCGTGACGATCGCGTGCAGGGTTCGCGCGGAGATGCCGGCGGTTCCCGGCCAGGTGCTGTGCTCGTGCGAGCAGGAGATCGTCACCGGCGGGACAGGACGGTCACGATCCCGGTGAACAGCGTGTTCCGGCGGATGCGGTCACGGGCGATGACCTGTCGATCGGCCGACAGCACGTCGGCATGACCCTCTCTGTCAGACTCTCGTGAGCTGACCGCCCAAAAATGAATAAAGCACTAGCAGTTGCAGTTGCAGTCGCAGTTACAGCAGTCGGAACAACCGGAGCAACAGTCACAGCAACCTGAGCACGCGTCGCCGCACTGCCCGCAGGCGTCGCAGCCGCTGGCGTCACAGCGCTCACCGCATGATTTGTAGCGGTCCTCGTCCCACGGCGGCCGGTACAACCCGCAGGTGCAGCAGGCCGCCGACATGCACAGCAGCGACAGCAGCCCGCCAGGGTCCGGCTTCAGCCGCGGATCGCCTGGGGGCGCCTCGGGACTCTCCTGCTCGGCCTCGCCGAAGATCCGGCCGGTGGCGCGGCCGGTCTCCCTGACCAGCAGCGCGTTGACCAGACGGCGTCGCTCCAGGTCCAGCTCGGCCACCGCCAGACGCAACCCGTGCACGGCGTCGTCGCAGTGCCGCCGTGCGGCGGCCAGGTCGGTACCCGAGGCGACGAGCGGGTTGTAGGCCCCATGGGCGCGGTCACGGGCCAGGTCCTCGACGGCGTCCAGCAGGTGCGCCAGGCGGCCGAAGTAGCGCCCGGCCTCCTCCAGCGTCTCCCGGTTGTGCGGCTTGCCGGCCAGTACGGCGGTGTGCCCGAAGGCGGCGGCGACCGCGGCCTCGGTGGGGGCGGTGAGCTGGAGCAGGCTCGGGTTCGGCAGGCGCTCCAGCCGGGTCTGCTCCTCAACCGCGACGAGGAGCGGAGCGGGATCGAACCCGAGGGCGGAGGCCGTACCCGATCCGGCGGCCGACCAGCGTGCGGCCACCCGCCCCGCGCCGGCCGCCACCAACCGGCGGGCGTAGATGCCGTCGCCGTCCTCGACGTGGTCCCTGACCTTGCCCGCGGCCAGGATCAGCGAGACCGAGGCCGCCAGCCGTACCCCCTCGGCCTCGACGACGTCGGCGCCTTTGAACCCGCGCAGGGCGCAGGCCGCCGCGCGCCGGTGCGGGGAGGAGGCCGGTGCCTGCGCCTCGGTGAGCACGGACACCAGTAGACCGTCGTAGTTGGTCACCAGCCGGGAGGCATGCCCGTGCTCATCCCTGAGGGCCAGGCAGAGCCCGCACAGGTGCGCCATCCACTCCTTGAACAGCCCGCCGCACATCCCGTGCCGGCATGGGCGAACAATCCCAAACATAGGTCCCTTCCCTGAATGTCCATCATCCAGCCTGCCAGGCTCCACTTGTCACACACTTGCAACGCGGCGGTTGCAGCGATCTCTCACCCAAATACCAGCGGGTCCCCGGATGATGATCTCGTTCACAAACCCGAAGGAACGAGATCATGAGAAGAGCACTGACCCTCCTGCTCACGGCGGCGGCCGGGGCGGTCAATGGCTAAGGTTCCGAATGTGCGTGGGCTCGGGTTGTTTCTTGCGATGTCAGGCCTGGTCGTGGCGGGTTGCGGCGGAGCGGAAGACCCGGCCCCGGCCACCCCGGATGCCAGACCCCCGGGTGCCCGGGCCACGCTGGATGCCAGGCCTTCGGGTGCCCCTGCCTCCCCGGTCACCGGCGCCGGGGAGTCCGGCGGACTGCGCGAGATGATGAAAGCGTTGTCAGCCGGCGGACCGGCCGCCGAATACCTGGAGTACGGAGAGATGGCGCACTGGCGCGAGCTGGGCGTGGTCACCGCGAGCGGCCCGGAGAAGAGGGAGGAACGCTGGTTGCCGGCGATCGGCTTCGGCTTCGGCGCGCTCGGCAGCAGCGCGCGGCTGCTCCCCGAGAGGACCGGAATCGACGTCTACGGAGCCGTCCGAGCCGTCTCCTTGGGCAACCCGCCGAATACCGCGATCCGTATCGAAGGCAAGCAGGACGCAGCGGCCATCCGTACCAAGCTGACCGCCCTGGGGGCGAAGCCGCGCACGATCGGTGGACAGCGGGGACTGACGCTGGCCGCCGACGGCGCGATCGACCCGGACAGCGTGCTGACCAGCGAGCTCGGCCTGCTCAACCGGCTCAACCAAGTGGTGGTGACCGATTCGGTGCTGGTGTCCGGAGCCTCGGCCGATCCGGTGGCAAGTGCCCTGGGCGGCAACCCCTCCCTGGCAGCCGACCCCGATCACGCCGCGATCGCCGAATGTCTGGGCGACGTGGTCGCCGCCGCGGTCACGGTACCGTCTCCGCCGACGGCCGTGGCACTGTACGGCGTGGGCCTGCGCCGCCCCGCGGCCACGACCGACCAGGCGGTCAACGTCGTGTGCGTGCTGCCGCGTGGGAGCAAGGTGAAGGAGACCTTTACCGGGAAGTTCACCACGAAGGCCGTGACGCAGTCCGGCACGCCGCTGTCCGACCTCGTCGAGGACATCGCGCACGACGAGGTCGGCTCCGGGGACGGTGCGGTGCTGCGGGCCACGCTGAAGATCAAGCAAGACGGGCCGGTGACCCTGGTGCTGAAGATGCTGCTCACGGGCGAGCTGCCCGGGCTGTTCGACCCGTCGGCAGCCCCCGATCCCTCGGACCTCGTGGACGACTTCCTGAAGTCGCCCTCCTGACCCGCTGATTTTCCGATTCGAGGTTCGGGGTCGGACCCGGGATACGGATCATCCGACGCCGGTCGGATGTCCGTGCCGAGTCCGGCGAACCCGTCCTCGGCGAGGCTCGGTGCCGCGGCCGAACCCCTGATGTCCTCGCCGAGGATGATCACCCGCGTCCTACCTAACCGTCGCCGTGACGTGTGCTCCGGCTCCGCGCTTGCCACCGATCAGATGCGTCGACGACATTCAGGACTCCTGAGCGCGGAGTGCCGTTCTTGATACTCATGGGGATGATTCGGCAGGGTGTTGGCATGGTCGAGAATGCTTCGGACTGTGTCGAGGTTCGTGTCACCGCCGGCAGCCGCGAAGAGGCGGAGCGGATCTGTTCGGCGGCGGTGGGACAGCGGCTGGCCGCCGACTGCCAGATCATCGCTCCGATCGAGTCCGTCTACTGGTGGGCGGGCGAGGTCCAGCGCTCCGAGGAGCTACTCCTGCTGATGAAGACCACCGTGGAACGGTTCGAGGAACTCGCCAAGCGGGTGCGGGAACTGCATTCCTATGAGGTGCCACAGATCGTCGCGGTCCCCCTGGTGGTCGGCAACACCGACTACCTCGACTGGATCAGGCGGGAGACCTCTCCAGCCTCTGACGGGTAGAGACGATGTCACCGACCAGTTCCCTGGCCGCCCGGTCCGACTGAGACGCGAGGACCCTCTCCACGGCGGTCAGGCGCCGCAGCCCCCAGGTCGTCTCGCTGCGCTGGGCAGCATCGAGCGCCTGGCGGGCGTAGGCGACCCCTTCGGCGATGTCGCCGATCTGTAGCTGGGCCTGGGCGATGTCAGCATAGACGATGGCCGCTATCTTGCCGTCGGTGTCCTGGCCGACAGCCGACAGCGCGGCCTGTCCGGCCTCGACCACCTTGCGCTCGTCGCCGAGTCGTACATAGGTGGAGAGCCGGAAGGCGGCCATCCGGCCAGAATCGAGGAAACGGGTCCATGCTTGTTCTCTATGGGGTTGCGCCCGGCTGTACGCCTCTTCTGCCTGGTGCAACAGGTCAATGGCCCGGCGGTCACCGAGTGCGGCCAGTTCCTCGGCCTCCCGGCTGAGCAGCCATGCTCGGGTGGCGTCATCACCCTGGGCGGGCAGGAACTGCTGGGCCTGCCGTACGGTCTCGCAGGCGGCTTGGCCTTCGACGGCGTAGGACCTGTAGGCATAGGTGCAGGCCTGGATCACCGAGTGCCCACTCTCCTTGGCGGCCAGGGCGGAGACGCGCTCGAACGCGGCGGACTGGCCGGGCTGCTTGAGGTCCCAGGCGATCCAGGAGGCGAGAGTGGCGGCTTCACCGGCAGTTGCCGCCAGGCGGCGGCAAAACCGATCGGGCAAGCCGCTCTGGAGCAGATTGCTCAGCTCGTTGATGTGGGTGCTGATCCCCTGGTAGATGGCTCGGGCGGGAAGGACGTACTCCAGACGGTGGAAGCCGATGGTGCGCGCTTCGAGGCGTTCGACGGTGTCCTCATCGAGGGTCTGCGGTCCGGTAAGCGCACGGGAAAGGCGCTCCCAGGGGCCGTTGAGAGTGGCCGCGGCTTCGGCGGTCATTCCGGCAGCGAGGATAAGCATCGTTCGACGGTCCACGGATGAGTCCAGCCTTCCCACAATCCAGGCCAGGGTCAGAACATCGATATCCCACGGGTCAACGCTCTGAGACTGGCCAACGGCAACGGTGCTCTCCACGCTAAGCAGGGCAATTGTTGGTGTTCCATCCCGAGGCGGGATGGATGGGGAGGGATAGGGAACAGCGTCGATCGTCCGTGGTGCTGGGGGATGGATAGGGGCCAGACTCAGGATCATGCGGCCGGGGTCGGGCATCTGCAGGCCCTCAGCGATGCGCTCGAACACCTCAAACGAGGTGACCTGGGCGCTCCCCTTCATGATCTCGCTGACCTTGCCCTGGCTGAGATTCACCGCGACGCCGATACAAGTCGGACTGAAACCGGCATATTGGCGAATTAGCCGGAAGAGTTGACCAATATTCCGCTCTCGGAGAGCCGACATAACTTCGGGACGTTGCCATAGCTCCGGCAGGATGACGATTGGTTTAGTCGTTTCTGCAGGCATTCGACACACCCCCTTCGATGCCTCGACCTCTGGATATCCAACGCTTAACGCTAGGGGTTATCCCGTCAAGGGGTATCGATTATCCTGCCGAAGGATTCCGGCTCGGGATGGGTCGCGTAATCCCAGGTGAACAACCTTGACGCATGATTTCCGAAGGTGATCCGAAAGACGGGGGGCGCGAAGCCTGCTGCGGTCGCTCCCGTTGCCCAATGTCACGGCAGAGGCATTGTTTCGCCGACGCGGCACTGATGCCGATGGGCTGCGCCACCTGCGGGCATGCCCCTTACGCACACGGCTGCCCCGACCAAGCCGCCGACCATGAGTATGCCCAGCCCTCCGCTGCGCTGATGGCCACCCGCCTGCAGGCCCGCCGGACCAGAGACTGCTCCCTGCCCTGCTTCGAGCCGCCCGTCCGCATGGTCCCCGCCGAGGTGATCGCAGCTGTGCCCGCTCAGCGGTCTGCTGAGCAGTCCTCGGTTGAGGCGATTCCGCCGGTACCTGTGCAGTGGTCGGACGCGCAGACCTCGGTTGAGGCGGTGGCGTCGGTGCCCACCCAACGGTCTGCCGAGCAGGCCCTGGCCGAGGTGGCTCCGCGGGTGCCCGTCCAGCGCCGTCCCGAACAGGCCCCGGCCATCGTGCCTGCCATGTCGGCGCTGTTGTCCCGGCGCGCACCCTGTCGGCTTCGCCCGGTGCCCTCGTCCAGATCGGCCTCTACCAGGCCACCTCAGACCGACCACAGGCATCACCTCGCGGCCCGCCCCAGGCGATCGGCTGTCTGCGCCGGTCGCGTCCACGGACGTGGTGTACGAGCATCCGAGTCCGGTGAGCCGGTCACGGTAGAAAAGCGCGGCGTCGTCCGTGGGGGAAAAGCGCGGCGAGGGGGGTGGAGTGGTTCAGGGCCGCTCGTTGGTGTCGCGTCGTGCGGGGTCAAAGGTCAAAAGCGCGCCGAGGACCGTGGAGTGGCCCAAGACCGCTCATCGGTACGGGTCCGCCGCGGTGCGGAAGGATCCGGGGCCGCTCCTCGCCGCCGCCTCGCGCGGGGCTCTCGCCGTACGGGGCTCTCGCCGTACGGGGCTCTCGCCGTACGGGGCTCTCGCCGTACGGGGCTCTCGCCGTACGGGGCTCTCGCCGTACGGGGCTCTCGCCGTACGGGGCTCTCGCCGTACGGGGTACGAAGGTCCGCGGGGCGTCCGGTCACGGGTCGCCCCCGGCCGGGGGCGGGGACGAATCGGGCCTTCCACCACGAAAAGCGGCCCACCCGAGGGGCGGGGAGTGGCGCCTTCCTTGATCTGGGTGAATCCGCACGCCCCCAGCGTGCCAACTCATCCAGATCATGGAAAATCCCCGATCGTCACCACCACGGCCCCGCCTCCACGCCCGCCATGACCCGCTTTGCCCCCTCCCAGAGCTCCACCGGCCCGCCCCCGGTCACCCACACCCGACCAACGCCCGCCACCACCCCGCACGACGCGTTACCGGTGCGCGGCCCCACACCACTCCACCACCCCCGCCGCGCTTTTGACCTCCCACCCCGCACGACGCGACACCGGTGAGCGGCCCCGAACCACTCCACCACCCTCGCCGCGCTTTTCCCCACGGACGACGCCGCGCTTTTCAACGGCGATCAGCCAGGCGCGACGTAGGTACCGATCTCAAACACTCGTACACCACCTGCGCGGACGCGACCTCTACGGCCCCGCACCGCGCGGTGCTCACCTCGTCTTCGTACCGGCCGCCCGGCCCGTACGGCGCGCCCCTCCATGTCCTTGCCCACCCCATGAAGCGGGCCCGTCCACCGCTGCGAACGACCGGACGGGCCCTTGATCGGATGGAGGTCCAATCAGTGAACGATGCTAAATCCACCGAACCCGAGCCCACCATCCCCGGCTGGCGACTGATCCTCAGCGATGCCGGACGACTGTGGGCCAGCCGGGAGCAGCCCTTCCCCCTGGTCGCGTTCCACGCCGGAGCCGAACGGACCGTCGACGCCGACACCCTGGAGGCCCTGCGCTCCGAGACCGACCGGCAGGAGACCATCGCCCAGCAGGCGCAGGAACAGGCCGCCGGGCAGGTGATCTCATGATCCGCCGCCGCCCACCCGCCACGCGCGGACGCCATCGCGACGGCCAAGCCACCGCCTCGCTCCCGCACTACACCTGGGACCACGAGGCCCGCTCCGAAGCCGCCATGTGCAGATCACCCGGCCGGGCTGGGTCGTGCTCTACGGCACCGGCAGCCGTCTCTTCCAGGCCATCGCCACCTGGCCCACCCCCGAACCGCTGCTGCTCTGCGACCGGACCGCCGAGGGCCTGAAAACCCAGATGCGCGAGGCCGAGGCGACCGCGCTCCTGCACCGCTTGGCCCTCACCTCCACCTCGGCCACTGTCGACCACTTCTGAGCGGGCACGGCGGCCTCCCTTCCCCGGTCCGGGCCGCCGTGCCGTGGCCTCCCTCGCGACGGCGGGTTCTGGGTCGCCGTGGTCGCCCTCTCGCCGCCGAACAGGCTCTCAGCGGTGCCCGTCGCTTCCCGGCGTGTTTGTCAGGACAGCCTTGATGCGGCTCTTCCGGCGGCGGTCACGAACCGACGAGGTTCAACGGCGCTTACCGTCTCCGCCGAACAGGTAACCGATGAAATCGCCGATTCGGCGGAGAACACTGCGATCCTGGCCGGAGTCGGAGGTCTTGCCCTGGCTCTGCCAGCGGTACTGGCCGCGTTGGGCCTCATCGCTCTCACACTTGCGGCGGTCGACGAGCCGGTGGGTGCCGTCAGCCTGACGTGAGCTCGTGTCCACGCACTGAGCGGTCGACCTGTTGTCGCCACTGGCTACGGGCTTCTTCCAAAAGGTGATTCCCACCAGGGCGATCAGGACAACGATCACGACTGTGACGAGTATCGCGGGGATCCGGCGGCAGCCTTGTGGCTCCTCACGCGGTGGCTCCTCACGCGGTGGCTCCTCTGCGGGGTCGGAAAGCCTTCTGGGCACATACGACTCGTGCTCCGACGCGGTCATGTCTCTTCCTGTCACGCGGACGCGGAATCGAGGACCATACGGCCCACGACAGGCCTACCGGCCCCTGTGACATCCAGCCTGGCGACGGCTGCTTGCAATTCGCTTGGACATCGGTGCAGAAGCTGGGCGGACGCTCGACAACCGGTCGTCGACGGTGGACCATGAGCCGTACTCCTCGGGCAGGTCCCGCCACGGGCTGCCGGTGCGAGACCGCCCGTCACCCCGTCGAACCGCCGCCGCGGATGACGTAGGCGCGCAGCTCCGCGGTCAGGCCCGGCCGAACCGCCGCCGCGGATGACGTAGGTGCGCAGCTCCGCGGTCAGGCCCGGCCGAAGGCTCAGGAACAAAAGTCCGCGACGGTGTCGGTGAGGATCTCGGCCACTCGGTGCAGGGAGGCGATGTCGGCCCACTCAGTGGCCGCGTGGGCACCCCCGCCGTCGACGCCAAAGAGCAGACAGGGAATGCCGGCCCGATCCAGCAGCGCGCAGTCGGTCCAGAACGGCTCGGCTCGCACCACCGGCGAATGGCCGAGGACCCTTGTCGCGTGGCGCGTGAGGGTGCATACGACCGCGGCCTGCGGGTCGGCCTCGAAGGGCCGGCGATACAGACCTCGGGACAGCCGGTAGCGGAAGTCCGGAACCACGGCGGCCAGGCGGTCGAGGACCGCGGTCAGCTCCCGTTCCACGGTGTCGGCGTTCTCACCGGGTACGGTGCGACGCTCCAGCGTGACGCGGCAGCGCGCCGGGTAGGTGGACGGCTCCTCCCCACCCTGGATAACGGAGGCGTGTACCGTCCCCGTCCCCAGAAGCGGGTGCGCCGGCCCCTGGGCGAGGCGCTGCCCCAACTCCTCCAGCGCGACGAGGAAGTGACCGGCCTTGACGATGGCGTCGATGCCCAGCTCGGGACGGGACCCGTGAGCCGCCCGCCCCTCGATCTCCACGTCGAACCAGGCGAAGCCCTTGTGCGCGAGGGTCACCTCGAGATGACTCGGCTCGGTGACGATCGCCGCGTCGGCGCTGAAGGACTTGAGTACCTCTTCGGTGCCCAGGCTGCCGTGTTCCTCGTCGGCGACGCAGGCGAGGATGACATCTCCCCGGAGGTGCCCCTGTGCCGTGGCGCGCGCGGCGGCGATCATCATGGCCGCGATACCGCTCTTCATGTCGAAGGCACCGCGGCCGAACATCTTTCCGTCACGGATCCGCGGTTCGAGCGGGTCGCCCTCGTAGCCGGCCAGGCCGACGGTATCGAGATGGCCATTGAGCATCAGTGACCGTCCGCCGCCGGTGCCACGAGCGATCGCGACCAGCGAGGGGCGACCGGCGCGCTTCTCCAGGCGGTGCACCTCGAAGCCACGGGTGGCCAACCATTCACCGCAGAAATCGGCGATGACCGTCTCGCCCACACCGCCGGGCACCAGCTCGGGGTTGACGGAGTCGATGGCGATGAGCCTGGCGAGGAGGGCACCCGGGTCTGATGTGTCGGGAACCGCGGAACTCGCGGGAGTTTCAGAGAGCATGCGGACCTTCCGAAAGCACTGTCGCCTCCCTGGCACGGGAATGGGCGAAACGGCGCGGCCTTGGCCATGCGCCAGATGGTGACGCTGAGTTCAGACATCCGGAGAGGCATGCGGATTGGCCGCGCTCCCCTCGGTGCACAGCAACACCACCGTCGAGGCAAGGCCAAGACCCAGTGTGGTACGGCGCTCGCCGGCGCCGTCACCGGTGAGCACGGCGCGGACGCCGGCGAGCGAGGCCGCACCGCAGGGACCACAGGAAACACCGAGAGCGGCGAGGTCACCGGCCGCGCGGGCGCTGTCGGCATCGGCGATGGCCACGGCGGCATCCAGCCCACCGCGCAGGTAAGGCCAGGCGATACTGGAGGGTGTGCCGCAGTTCAGGCCGACCATGATGGTCTCACCGGTGGTAACGCTGACCGGTTCGCCACGCACGAGGCTCTCGATGACACAGGGGGCGGCCGTAGGTTCCACCGACAACAGCGCCGGAGCCGGCCCGGCCGGACGGCTGCGGTAGTGGGTGACGACGGCCTGGGCCAGCGAGCCCACGCCCACCGGGATGGCGACGAGATCGGGCATCCCAGCTCCAGCGGCCATCAACTGCTCGTCGATTTCGGCACAGAGGGTGGAATAGCCCTCGACGATCCAACCGGGGATCTGCTCATAGCCCGGCCAGGCGGTGTCCTGAACCAGAACCGTATCCAGCGCGACGGCCGCCTCGGCCGCCCGGCGCACCGCCTCGTCGTACGAGCCCTCGACCTGAACCACCTCGGCCTGCTCGGCGGCGATGTCCGCCACAGCCCTCGGATGAACACCCCACGGAATGAAGACGCGGGCGCGCCGGCCGAGCAGACGTGCCATATGAGCCACAGCGCGGCCGTGGTTGCCGTCGGTGGCGGTCACCAACGTGACCGGATCCACCCGCTCGGCGAGGGCGCGGTGCACCGCCCAGGATGCGCCCAGCACCTTGAAAGCGGGCAGGCCCAGACGAGACGACTCGTCCTTGACGAAGACCCGCCCAACCCCCAACTCGACGGCAAGCCAGGGAAGTTCGATCAGTGAAGTAGGGGCGTACCCGGGCAGGGAGGAATGGAACCCCCGCACCTCAGCGGGGGCGGGCGCACAGGTCCAGAACCTGGCGGCGGGCCGCGCGAACCACGGCAGCGTACGGACGGAAGCAGCGATCTCAGACATCACAGTCAGCGTGCGACATACACCTCTAATCGGTCCAGCGAATGTTTCCAACTTATATTCATCAGAAAAACCAACTAATCAAAACTCTCCGCGACGACGAAGAGAACGGTCCGCCGATGTTCGACCTGCACCGACTACGCCTGCTGCGCGAACTCAAACACCGCGGCACCCTCGCGGCCGTCGCCGACGCCCTCTCCTACAGCCCTTCCTCCGTCTCCCAGCAGCTCTCCCAACTGGAGGCAGAGGTCGGCGTCCGACTGCTGGAGCCGATCGGGCGACGCGTGCGGCTGACCGAGCAGGCGGAGATCCTCGTCGCCCATACCGAAGCGGTGTTGAAGCGTCTGGAGCGCGCCGAGGCGGACATCGCCGCCTCCCTGACCGATCTGACCGGGACCCTGCGCATCGCCTCGTTCCAGACCGCCACCCTTGCCCTGATACCCAGGGCACTGAGCATCCTGCGCGATCTCCACCCCGGCCTTCGGCCGCACGTCACACAGATGCCGCCGGAAACGGCCCTGCTCGCACTTCAGGCCCGCGACTTCGACCTGGTCATCGCCGAGGAGTACCCGGGCAACCCCAACCCCCGGCCCGCCGAACTGGAACAAGAAGACCTGCTCGACGACTCCCTCCACCTCGCGCTGCCCGAACCAGCCGATGACGCGGACGGCGCCACGGCGTCGCTGCGCTCACTCGCCGACCGTCCCTGGGCCATGGAACCCGAGGGTACGGCCGCCCGCCACTGGGCCATGACCCTGTGCCGGAACGCCGGTTTCGAACCCGACGTACGGTTCGAGACCACCGACCTCCTGATCCACCTTCGCCTCGTCGAACAAGGCCACGCCGTCGCCCTGCTCCCTGACCTCGTATGGATCGGACAGTCCCCGACCGTCGCACTGCGGCAGCTCCCCCGCGGCCAGCGGACACGCCGCATCTTCACCGCGGTACGCCGAGGCCGCAGCCGACACCCCGCCATCAGGGCATGCCGCCACGCGCTCCGGCAGGCGGTCACAGAGGCGACGGCCCCGATCGATACCTGAAAGGGACGGTACGCAATCGCGACTCTTGTTTGTGGGGCGGGTCTTCAATGAGGTGGCCGTCCTCGCGGGTGCCCGCCGCGACCAGCCATATCCAGATCTCGGTGTCGGCCTCTGCCGCACGCCAGGCCGCCGCACTCCTCCACCGAGGCGTAGAGGTCGGAGGCGTTTCGAGGCTTCGCCGACGGCGCTGTCCAGCCTCCCCTCCGATGCTCCCATCGACGTCGCTTCACCTCAGAATTGCGCTGGGGAGCGCAGCTCACCCCCTGAACCCGCGGATTAAAAGTGGAGGGCTTCCTATGTAACGTTTGGTGTCATGGCCTGCAGCTTCGCGTCTTACCAGGTATGGCAGGCCGAGATCGTTCCGCGCATGTTCCGGATCTTCATGAGCCAAGGGTGTCAGCGGTAGGGGTAGATATGGTCGGTGGATCCGATCAGAGCCGGACTGGCGAAACGGGCGGAAGACAGGTGGACGCCCGTGGCGCGTTCGGCAAGGGCCAGAGCGCTGGAGACGGAATCGTCGGGAAAGCCGAGCTGGTCGCCGTCGATGTCCATGCCGAGGTCCTCGACATCCGCCTGGAGTCGGTCGGGGTCGGCCCCCTCCCGAAGAGAATAGGCGTACAGGCTGAACGTGGTGATCCGCCGGCCGTCGACGCAGTAGGTGAAGCCGTCGTTCTTGATGTTCATGAACACCGAGGCCGCGGCTGTGCCTGCGGACAGTAGATAGGCCTTGTCGTAGATGGTTATCGCCCAGCCGTATTCAATCAGGACGGTTCCGCCGTTGGCCGCGTAGGCCGCGATGCCCTGTCCCGACTCGCTCAGAGGGCCCGGGGTGACGTGGACCCGCCGCAGAGCTTCCCGAGGAGACAGGTCCCGCACGAAGCCGACGCAGAGCCAGGTCTCGTCGGCGTCGTCGGTGAACTCCTCGCAGAGCCATTCATAGGTCACTGCCGTGGCGCCGCCCATTCATCTGCCTTCCATGGAAGTCGTATCGCGATGATCATGGCAGAGGGAGCCGACAACTCCACTCGTTGTCCATGCGCTGCCGGCTTGGGAACCGACTACTGATCTTGCAGTGCTGAGCTGCGAAAACCAGGGTGCAGGTCAGAGCGGACCGGTTGGCCGTGAGTCCTGTGAGTGATCCCGTGCTCGCCGCCACGATGCTGGGCAACGGGCGGCAGGTCAGCGCGCACGACACGGTGCCCTTCACCCTCTGGAGCGCCGCCCGCGAACGCCGGGACTTCGAAACGGCCATGTGGACCACCGCGGCAGCAGGTGGTGACATCGACACCACCTGTGCCATCGTCGGCGGCATTGTCGCGGCCTCAGGGAGCGCCCGTCCGCCTTCGGAGTGGAGAAGGCGATGCGAGCCGCTACCGGACTGGGCAGGCGCCCCGCCCCTTGACCGTGAACCGGACGCCCCAGACGGTTCTCAGACGTGGGCTGAACACTGGAGGAGTGATGATCGATTCTGATCCCGGGGGAGGACACTGGGAAGGATCAGCCGCAAACACCCGGTGTCAGCCGTAGACGGCCGGGCATGAAAAGCCCTCACATTGACAAGAACACCTCAAGATCCATCCCGCGTATATCCCGCGAACACCGGCCGAGAGCCGCTCACGGTGACCTACGGCTACACATCCCGGAAACGATCAACGGCGCCTCACCAGGATTGAATGCCTGGTCAAACGCCGTTTCCGGTGCTCAGCGGAGAGCGTGGGATTCGAACCCACGAGACCGGTCACCCGGCCTAGCGGTTTTCAAGACCGCCGCCATCGTCCACTAGGCGAGCTCTCCTGGTGACACGTCCCAAGAACGTGTCAGATTGCACACTAGTCTCTCATTGGCCCGGACGTGCCCGAGACCCGGCAGGCGCTGCACAACAAAGCGGAACATCAGCCTGCCGGGGGGTGGGTCAGGGTTGGGGACCGGCGAAACCGTCGCCGACCGAGGCGGCCAGGCGAAGGTAGGACTCGCGGGTGGCGGGCTGGAGCCTGTCCAGCTCGATCTCCGCGCCCTCCTCCAGGTGCGTGTCGTAGGGGACCCGGATGACGGCGCGGCAGCGGGCCGCGAAGTGGGCTTCCAGGCGGTCGATGTCGACGGTCGACTTCGACCTCGGCCGGACGCTGCACAGCACCACGGTGGCGGAGCGGACCAGCTCCTCGTAGTGGTGGGCCTCCAGCCAGTCGAGGGTCGCCGAGGCTGCGCGGGCGCCGTCCACGGAGGGGGAGCTGACCAGGACGAGCTGGTCGGCCAGCCCGAGCACGCCGGACATGGCCGAGTGGAGCAGGCCGGTGCCGCAGTCGGTGATGCAGATCGAGTAGAAGTTCTCCAGGACCTGCGAGACCGACTGGTAGTCGGACGCGCTGAATGCCTCGGACACCGACGGGTCACGGTCCGAGGCGAGGATCTCCAGGCGCGACGGGGCTTGGGAGGTGAAGGCCCTGATGTCGACGTACCTCTTGATCTGCTGGCGCTCGTTGAGCAGGTCTCGGACCGTCGCGGAGGTTTCGAGCTCGACCTTGTCCGACAGGGTTCCCCGGTCGGGGTTGGCGTCGACCGCGATGACCCGGTCTCCGCGTACCTGGGCGAGGGTGGCGCCGAGGCCGACCGTGGTGGTGGTCTTGCCGACACCGCCCTTGAGGCTGAGCACGGCGACGCGGTGGTGGCCGGTGGCCACCGGGGTACGCGCACGGCCGACCAGTTCACGGCGGCGACGTACCTCAGGGGACTCGCCCGGCTTGATCAGCCCCGCCGACGCCTTGTAGACCAGCTTCCGCCAGCCCCCTGCGGGCGCGTTGCGACGCCCACGGAGCAGCGACTCCGGGTCCAGGCTGTCGGCCGACTGCCGAGGGGCCGTGCCCGGGGGTTGCTGCCTGGCCGTCGTGCCGAAGGCGGCTGCCGAAGCCGTCTGGCGGCGGCGTGCCTGGTACGGCTCCCGCACCGGTTCGGCCGTGTCCCTGCCGGGCGCGAAGGGGTTCTCCCGCTCCATGCGCTCCTGGGCCGAGGCTGCCTCCCGCCCGGGGGCGGCAGGCGCGTCCTTGCCGGGCGTGAAGGGGTCCGTACGTTCCTGGGGTGAGCCGCTCTCCCGGCCGGGTGCGAAGAAGTCCTCCCGTTCCGTGTGCTCCCGGCCGGAGGAGGGGTCCGAGAAGGCCGAGAAAGTGGAAGGGGAGGACGCCGCGGAGCCGAAGGAACGTTCCGGTGACACGGCCGGCTCCGGCCTGTCGGTGCCGAAGGACTCGGGGGCCCGGAACGGCTCGACGTGCTCGGGATCGGGCGCGTGGGAGGACGGGGGAACGGGCGCCTGCCTGGGGGACTCCTTCGCCGCCGGTGTCACCGCGGATTCGCCACCGGTGGGGAACCGGTCGGTTTCCACCGAACCGAACGTGAAGCGGTCGCCGCCGTCCGCGGTGGCGGACGTGGACAGGTCACCGCCGACCTCGGCCGCAGGCCGGTCGGACCCGCTGCTCTCCACGGAGAAGTCTCCGCTTCCGAAGGAGAAGGCCGTACCTCCTGCGCGATCCTGGTCGCCACCGCCGAAGGAGAACCGGCCGGGGTCGGTGCCACCAAACTCGTTACTCCCGAAGGAGAACCGCTGGGTCTCCGAGGACGTCGAGGTGGCCGGCTCCGGGTCTGCGGACTCGGTAGGGGCAGGGGAAGGGGCGGGATCGGAGGACTCCGCCTGGCGCTGGGGTTGCTCGAACAGGCCGCGGGACGGCTCGTGCGCGGGCGCCGCGAACGGGGTGCGGATGTGCGGCTCGGTGAAGTCTCCCAGACCGCCGTCGTCGGACTCCTGGCGTGGCAGAGGCTTGAGCTGCGCGAGAAAGCCGTCGTTGTCCTGCTTACCGGATGCCGGGGCGGGCACGGTGAAGGAGCTCACCGTGTCGGATGCCTCCATCCACTCGGCCGCGTCGGCGTCCTCGGCCGGCGGTTCGGTCGCCGACGAAGTCACCGACGGAGTCACCGACGAGTTCGTGGCCGGGTGAGCCGAGTCGACGGCCGCGCGAAACAGCGGCGAGGACGCCGTGTCGGGCTCGGCCGGGACCAGACTCCAGGGATCCTTCGGGTACGGCGAGATGACGGTGTCGTCCACCGTGGTGGCCTTCACCGCCAGGGCCGGCGCCTCCTCCTGCTCCTTGATGGCGTCAAGCCATGCGAGCTGTTCCTCGAGAGATTCCTCACGATCGTGTCTTGCCACCGTGTTCCCCCTCGGGATGGGCATAAAAGGGCAGCAAACACATAGCAGGTTAACGCCCTGTGTTCTTGTCAACGCGAGCAACCACCAAGTTGGCTCGGCGGATACCTTTGCTCACATGCGCGCCATCGTGATCGATAAACCAGGTGGACCGGAAGTTCTGACGTGGCGGGAGGTTCCCGACCCGTTACCAGAGCGCGGCGAAATCATCATCGACGTGGTGGCCTCCGCGGTCAACAGGGCCGACGCGCTACAGCGGCAGGGTTTCTACAATCCGCCCGCCGGCGCCTCCCCGTACCCAGGGCTGGAGTGTTCCGGCGTGGTCAGTGAGGTGGGACCGGACGTCGAGGGATTCGCGCCGGGTGACCGGGTGTGCGCGCTGCTCAGTGGCGGCGGGTACGCGGAGAAGGTCGCCGTGCCCTGGCAGCAGGTCATGCGGGTGCCCGACGGCGTCGACCTCGTCGAGGCGGCCGGCCTGCCCGAGGTGGCCTGCACCGTCTGGTCCAACGTCTTCATGACCGCGCGTCTGCGGAAGGGCGAGACCCTCCTCGTGCACGGCGGCGCCAGCGGGATCGGCACGATGGCCGTCCAGCTGGCGAAGGCGTTCGGCTCGCGCGTGGTCGTCACCGCCGGGTCACCCGAGAAGATCACCCGCTGTCTGGAGCTGGGCGCCGACGAGGGGATCGACTACCGGCGGGAGGAATTCTCCGAGAAGGTCAGGGCCGATGTGATCCTCGACATCATCGGCGGCAGATACCTCCCGGGGAATATCAAGGTTCTCAAGACGGGCGGGCGGCTGGTCGTGATCGGCCTGCAGGGCGGCGCGAAGGGCGAGCTGGATCTGGGAGCCCTGCTGGCGAAGCGGGCCTCGGTGCACGGCACCACCCTGCGTGCCCGGCCCGTCGACGAGAAGGGCGTCATCGTGCGCGGAGTCGTGGACAACGTCTGGCCCCTGATCGATGCTGGGGCGATCCGGCCCGTGGTGCACGCCCAGGTGCCGATGAGCGACGCGGCCGAGGCCCACCGGATCCTGGACTCCGGGGAACACACCGGGAAAATCCTGCTAGTAGGTTGAGGCTATGAACACTGAGGAGAGCACTCCGCACATCGTGGTCGTGGGTCCCCAGGGCTCTCAGGAAGATGAGAACTCCGAGGGTCGGTCGATAGCCGACCTGGTCGAGCAGCCCGCCAAGGTGATGCGCATCGGCAGCATGATCCGTCAGCTCTTGGAGGAGGTCCGGGCGGCTCCGCTGGACGAGGCCAGCCGTAAACGGCTCAAGGAGATCCACCAGAGTTCCATCAAGGAGCTCGAGGACGGTCTGGCGCCGGAGTTGGTCGAAGAGCTGGAACGGCTGTCACTGCCGTTCACCGAGAACGTCAACGGCACCCCGCCGAGCGACGCGGAGCTCCGGATCGCCCATGCGCAGCTGGTCGGCTGGCTTGAAGGGCTGTTCCACGGCATACAGACCACGCTCTTCGCCCAGCAGATGGCGGCCCGCGCCCAGTTGGAGAACATGCGCAGGGCCCTGCCCGGTGGAGTCTCCCTCCAACAGCAGCAGGAGGGCCACCCGGGCGGCAACCCCGGCCCCTACCTGTAGGGGATCGCGGAAGCTTTCGAACGCCGTGTCAGGGGCCCGGGTGGACATCCCCGGGCCCGCGGAGCCCCGTCACGATCCGTAGAGCCTCTCAAGGACTCCGGCGACCCCGTCGTCGTTGTTGGCCGCGGTCACGTGATCGACCGCGGCCAGCACCTCCGGGTGGGCGTTGGCGACGGCGTACGAGGTGCCGGCCCACCGGAGCATCGGAAGATCGTTGGGCATGTCACCGAAGGCGATCACTTCGTGCGGCTCGATGTCGCGCGTCATGGCGAGATGGGCCAGCGCGGAGGCCTTCGTGACGCCGTGCGCGCTCATCTCGATCAGTGCCCGGCCGCTGGAGTGGGTGGGAGTGACCAGGTCACCGACCAGCCCGCGGACCGCCGCGTGGAGAATGTCGGGATCCATCGCGGGGTGAAGTGCCAGGAGTTTGGCGCAGGGCCGCGAGGTGAGCGTGGCCGTTCCCACGCGGAGTCCGCCGACCGCCCTGTTGTCCCACCCTCCGAGACGAAAGTCCGATTCGTGGGCGAATCCGCCTTCGTATTCCACTGAGAAGGCAAGGTCGGGAACCTTTTCCCTGAGTCGTCTCACCACCTCTTCAAGCACGTCCGGATGGATGAGATGGGATTTGACGATCTGCTCGGTGTGCAGGTCGTAGACGAGGGCTCCGTTGGCGCATATGGCCAGCCCACGATGGCGCACGGCGCCCGCGACAGTGTGCATCCAGCGGGGTGGCCTGCCGGTCACGAAGACCAGCGCGGCTCCGGCGTTCTCCACAAGCGCAAAAGCGGCGGCTGTACGGGGGGAGACGGTGCCGTCCGAGCGCAGAGCAGTGCCGTCGAGGTCGGTGGCGACCAGCCTGGGGCTTCGCATAACAAGTCCCAGTCTGCACTGTGATGGCCGAGGTGTCGGCCCCCAGGATCCTGTCCTAGGAATCTTCCTGATGGCGGGAACACGCATGCGCCGGATAGTGTTAGATGTGATGGCGTTGTATTAGCTGAATCCCGTTGTGAAAACCAGTTTGACTGAGCCACCCCGGGGCCCGCTGTACGACACATGGGGTTCATGAGGTGTGAATCCCAAAGTTTCAAATCCTGAGGGAGAGCTTTAATGGCTCAGGGAACCGTCAAGTGGTTCAATGCTGAAAAGGGCTTCGGCTTCATCGCACCGGATGGCGGTGCACCGGACGTGTTCGTGCACTTCTCCGAAATCCAGGGCAACGGCTACCGTAGCCTCGAAGACGGCCAGCGGGTCGAGTTCGAGATCACCCAGGGCCAGAAAGGCCCGCAGGCCTCGCAGGTCCGCGCCGTCTGACGCATAGACCTCTTGGTTGAACCTGTTTGACCGGAAGGCGGGGTTCGCTCTTCGCGAACCCCGCCTTCCGCATTTCCAGGGCACCTCGGAACGCCCGGCCGATCGACCATTCGGCCTTCCGTGTGGCCGTCCGTGTGGCCTTCCGTTGGTCCCGTCGCCCTCGCCTGCTGACACCGTTCCACCGGCAGACACCGCCCTCACCGGCGGACTCCCCCGGCGGTCCCGCCTCAGACTCGGCGGTGTGGCGGCCCAGATCCGCCTGCCCGCCGCTGAGAGCGATCGTGAGGGCCTGGGCCGGGGCGTGGCGTTCCCGGATTCCGGCGTTCATTCCCTGCCCTCCTGCGGAACTGTGGAGGTGTGCGGCGTCACCACCTTCGTGTTGCTTCACGGGACGGTGGAACCAACCGGAACACCGTGTCGGAGCCAGAGCGTCCTGGTCGGCTGGGCGGGCACGAGGGAAGTGGTGGAACGTCCGGCGTGAACGCGACAGGGCCCCGCCTGGCGGCGGGGCCCTGTCGCGAACGGGCCTACTTGACGGGTTCGAGCACGTCGAGGCCGACGTACGGGCGCAGAGCCTTGGGGAGCACGACGGAACCGTCGGCCTGCTGGTGGTTCTCCAGGATCGCGACGATCCAGCGGGTGGTGGCCAGCGTGCCGTTCAGGGTGGCCACGTGCTGGGGCTTGCCACCGGATTCACGGAAACGCACCCCGAGGCGGCGGGCCTGGAAGTCGGTGCAGTTGGAGGTCGAGGTGAGTTCGCGGTAGCGACCCTGACTCGGCACCCACGCCTCGCAGTCGAACTTCCGGGCGGCCGAGGTGCCCAGGTCTCCGGCCGCGGTGTCGATCACCCGATAGGGCAGCTCGACCTTGGCCAGCATCTCCTTCTCCCAGTCGAGCAGGCGCAGGTGCTCGGCGTGCGCATCCTCTGGCCGGACATAGGAGAACATCTCCACCTTGTCGAACTGGTGAACCCGGATGATGCCTCGGGTGTCCTTGCCGTACGAGCCGGCCTCGCGGCGAAAACACGAGGACCATCCCGCGTAGCGGTACGGGAGCGCGGAGCCGTCGAGGATCTCGCCGCCGTGGTAGGCCGCCATCGGCACCTCGCTCGTGCCGACCAGGAACAGGTCGTCGTCAGGCAGGTGGTAGATCTCGCCGGCGTGGGCGCCGAGGAAGCCGGTGCCCTTCATCGACTCCGGCTTGACCAGCACGGGCGTGATCATCGGGACGAAGCCCGCCTCGATCGCCTGCTGCATGGCCATGTTGAGCAGCCCGAGCTGGAGCCGCGCACCGACGCCCCTCAGGAAGAAGAACCGCGAGCCCGACACCTTCGCGCCGCGCTCCATGTCGATGGCGCCGAGCAGCTCGCCGAGCTCCAGGTGGTCCTTGGGCTTGAAGTCGAAGGACGGCTTCCCACCGATCTCCTCCAGGACGACGTAGTCGTCCTCGCCGCCCTCGGGAGCCCCCTCCTCCACCAGGTTGGGCACCGTGTAGATCAGCTCATCGAGCTCGGCGGCGAGCTTCTCCGCCTCGGCCTCGGCCGACTTGACCTGTGAGGAGAGGTCCTTCGCCCGCTCCAGCAGGGTCGCCTTCTCCTCTCCCGAGGCGCGGGAGACCGACTTGCCGACGGTCTTCTGCTCGGCACGGAGCGTCTCGAAGCGGCTCAGCGCACCACGCCGGCGCTCATCGAGGTCGAGCAGCGTTTCGACGACAGAGTCGTCCTCACCGCGGGCACGCTGCGACGCCCGTAGCCGGTCGGGATCCTCACGAAGGGTACGCAGGTCAATCACAGTCACAGGCTACCGATGTACGGCTCGCGCCCGCGCCCGGATTAACCCGCCCGGCCCGATAACGGTCGGTGATCAGCCCTGGCCGGTACGGATCCTGCCGAGCCAGGCGGCGGCCTCGGCGAAGTCGTCGTCGTTTGTACCGGGCTTGATCTGCGGGACGAGAGCGTCGGCGCGCGGGTAACTGCCCAGGAAGCGCACCTTGGCGGAGATCCGGTGGAGACCGGAGATCGCCTCGCCGACCCGGGCGTCGGCGACGTGGCCCTCGAAGTCGAAGTGGAAGAAGTAACGGCCGATGCCGTCGCCGGTGGGCCGCGACTCGATGCGGGACAGGTTGACGCCGCGGACGGAGAACTCGGTCAGCATCTCCAGCAGCGCGCCCGGATGGTCGTCGGCCAGGAAAACGACCAGCGAGGTGCGATCGGCACCGGTCGGCTCGGGCAGCGGTCCTGGACGTGACACCCGGACGAACCGGGTCACGGTGTCGGTGCGGTCACCGATCCCGGTCGCGAGCGGGACGAGGCCGTAGTGCTCACCGGCGATGCGCGCGGCGATGGCGGCGTCGTACGGCGAGCCGGGGGTCGCGACCTCCTGCGCCGCCGCCGCTGTCGACGGGGCGGCGACCACCACGGCGTCGGGCAGCTCACGGGCCGTGAAGTTGCGGCACTGGGTGATGGCCGCCGGGTGGGTGAAGACCCTCTTGATGTGCCCCATCTCGGTGCCTGGGCGCACCAGGAGCGAGAACTCGACGGGGAGCAGCAGCTCCGCGGTGATGAGCAGCGGCTCGCCTTGGGCGAGCTCGTCAAGTGTCGTGGTGATGGCGCCTTCGAGCGAGTTCTCCAGCGGGACGACTGCCCCCTCCGCCTCGCCACGCCGGACCGATTCGAGGGCCGCGGTGATGTTCGGGCTCGGCAGACGCTCGGCCTCCGGCGCCAGGATGCGCAGGGCTTCCTCGGTGAAGGTTCCCTCCGGTCCCAGGTAAGCGAGTTTCGGCATGACCTCAGGCTATCCGGCGACTGTCGGAAAATGTGCCCAGGATCGCACGCTCGGGCCGTCCGCCCTCCCCGCGACCGCCCGGGTCGCTCCGCATTGGGTCATTTCACGCCATAGATCACATCAAATCTGGTTATTTCACACCGCAGGTCGCTTCACCACCGGCCGCTTGACGCCACAATTCACCTCACGTCAGCGGAGTGCCCGAAATGTCGCTCTCCGTCTGGGCAGCCACACCCCCAGCAGCCAGACCAGGGCCAGCGCGCCCAGCCCGAACCCGTTCTGCACGATCTTGCCCAGCACGGGACTGAGCACCGGGATCTCCGCCGCCTTGATCGTCACCCCCCACCAGGGGATCGGCAGCACGTAGTAGAGCCAGACCCCGGCGGCCACCCGGACCCTGACCGGGTCGCGCCCGTCACCGACCAGCGCCCCGAGCACCACGACCACCCAGGCCAGGTGGTGGATCCAGGCGACCGGAGAGAGCAGCACCGCCATCAGCCCGACCAGGGCGACCCCGGCCACGAGGTGCCCGTCGAGCAGCGCCCTGCGGGCGTGACGGAAGCCGTACCAGGCGACCACGGCGACCAGCGCCACCCAGAGCACGCTCGTCAGCACGTCGGGCAGGTAGAGCCGGATGAGCATGCCGCGCATCGACTGGTTGGTGGTCGCGGCGTTGGCACCGAGCCGCTCGGGGTCGAGCAGCGCGCGGAACCAGAAGTCGGCGGCGTCCGCCGGGATCACCAGGAACGGCAGCAGGGTCAGCAGCGCGGCGGTGAGCGCGGCCATGAGGAAGGTGTCGCGCTGCTCCCGCCTCGCCCCGGGGCCGAAACCGGTGATGAGGAGGTAGATCAGGAAGACACCGGGAGTGAGCTTGACCGCCGTGGCCAGGCCGATCAGCATGCCGCGCGGCCACACCGGACGCCTGGCCACACAGTCGGCCAGGCAGAGCGCGACGAGCAGGATGTCCACCTGGCCGAAGCGGACCTGGTCCCTGACCGGCATCAGGTAGGTGCACGCGATCATCAGGACGGCGAACAGCAGCGGCGCCCACAGCCGGTCCATCCCGCGCAGCCTCTCCAGGCCGCCCATCCCGCGTGACCGGGTACGCGCGCCCTCCGGTGGCACGCCCGCCCGTGCCGGGTCTCCGGCAGGCGTACCGGGAACGGCCCCCGGCGAGGCGGACACCGCGCCCTGCGTGCCCGTCGTGGCCGGTACGGTGCCCGGAACCGGGGTGTCCGTCCCCCCGAGCACGGCACGGAAGGAGAACCCGACGGTGACCGCCAGCGTCAGGAAGATCAGAGCTGTCCAGGCCCACTGCGCCGCCGGCCACGACACCGCCGCCAGCGGCGTGGCCAGCAGCGCCGCCACCGGCGGGTAGGTGAAGGGCAGCAGCTGCGGCGCGGCCGTGACGAATCCGTAGACGGACCTGCCCTCCAGGACCGCTTCTCCGCCGGTACGGTACACATCCAGGTCGACCAGGCGCTGGTCGTCCACGTTGCCCAGCCAGTAGAGCACCAGCGGGGCCACCGCCGCGGCGACGAGCAGCAGCGCGGGCAGCCACGGCAACCACCTCGACCACGTCGGCCACGTCGGCCACGTCGGCCACGTCCACGTGCGCCGTTCGGTCGTGGTCACCTCGCCAGTCCTCACGACCAGGCAGGCTACCGTGGGGCCGGGGAAACGGCTGCCCGACGGATACGGACAGGGGAACGGATGGCTTCGACACCGCGCGGTCGCGGGCCCGCGCTCCCGGCCGCCACCGGAACGCCCGGCGCCGCGACACGGCCAACGGGGTTCTCCAGGACCGTTCTGATCACCATGTCCCTGCTACTGGCCGCGGTCTGCGGGCTGCTCGGCGCCTCGGGGGCCCTCGGCGTCCTCGGTGCCGGTACGGCGAGCGCCTCGGTGGCGAGGGCGCTCCCCGAGAGGGTCGTGCTCGTCGGGGTACCGGGGCTGGAGTGGAGCGACCTGGACCGGGAACGGACCCCGAACCTGTGGAGGCTCGCGGGCGAGGGCGGGTCCGCGTCCATGTCCACCCGGGCGGTTCCGCCGCCGGACCGGGGGATCACCTGCCCGGTGGCGGGCTGGTTGACGATCTCCGCAGGCCAGCGGGCGGGCGCCCCCGGCACGGGCTGCGAGTTGCCGCGCACGCCGGAGGCGACCTCCGACGGCGGGGCGAGCGTGCCCGGCTGGGCTGAGCTGTCCGCTTTCAACGCCACCACCTCCTACCGGCCGGTTCTCGGGCAGCTGGGCCGGCTCGCGGCCGAAGCGGGCCTGAAGGTGGCCGCCGTCGGGCCGGGGGCCGCACTCGCCGCCGCCGACGAATCAGGAAAAATCGCGAAATACGCGGCGAACATCGAGGAACTCGGCGAGCTGTCCCCGTACCGGCTGATCGTTGTGGAGGCCGACGACCTCGCCAGGGCCTGGATCGGCGGCGGCCTCGCCCCGGACGGCGTCCCGGTCTCGATGACCGGCCAGGCCAGGCGGGAGGCAGTGGCCAGGGCCGACCGCGCGGTGGGCACGGTCCTCGATCGCCTGCCCCCCGCACGCCCGGCCGCCACGGACCCGGCGGCCCCCCCGCTCCCCGCGCAGACCCCGGAAACCACGCAGACACCCGAAGCCGGACAGGCTCCGCCCGCCGCGACGGCCGGCGGGGCCGGGACCACGGTCCTGCTCAGCGGCCTGGCCGACACCTCGATCGCGCCGCACCTGCACGTGGCGATCGCCCGGGGCCCGGCCCCCGGCGGTGAGCCGTACCCGCGTGGCTACCTCACCGCCACCTCCACCCGCCAGGACGGCCTGGTCACCAACACCGACCTGACCGCCACCGCGATCGACCTGCTGGGCCTGCGATCCCCGAACGGAGTCGTGGGGCGCGCCTGGCAGGGCGAGGGACCGAGCGGGGAGCCGGTCGCGGCGACCGTGGAGAGGCTGGCGGACGACGACCTGGCGAGCCAGGTGCTGCGCGAGGTGAGAGGGCCGTTCTTCGCGGTGTTCGTGGCGGTACAGATCCTGTTTTACCTGCTGGCCGCCGTCGCGATCCGGCGCGGCTGGGGCGGCTCGCGAGCCCTGACCGCCGTCCAGGCGGTCGCCGTGGTCAGCGGAGCGATCGCGGTCTCCACCTTCCTGGCGCAACTCGTTCCCTGGTGGAGCCTGCCCGCCCCGATGGTCTCGGTGATCGTGACGATCCTCGGGTTCGCCTGCGTGATCGCGGGAGTGGCGTTCGCCGGGCCGTGGCGGGCGCACCCGCTGGGCCCGCTGACCGTGGTCGCCGCCATCACCTCGATGACGCTGCTGGCCGACGTGATGACCGGCTCGGTGCTCCAGGTGAACGCGGTCACCGGCTACGAGCCGGTCACCGGCGGGCGCTTCTACGGTTTCAGCAACATCGCCTTCGCCGTCTACTCCGCCGGTACGATCCTGGCCCTGGCCGGGACGGCCCAGTGGCTGATCTCACACGGCCGGCGCGGGCTCGCGCTCGCGGTGTGCGCGGCGTACGGAGGGCCGGCGGTGTTCGCCGACGGCTGGCCCGCGTGGGGCGCCGACTTCGGCGGGGTCCCGGCGTTCCTGGTGGGGGTCGCCGTCTTTGTGATCCTGCTGTCCGGTGGGCGGGTCTCACCGGTCAAGCTGGGTCTGGCCGCCTTGGCGGGTGGCCTGCTGATCGGCACCATCGCGGTGGTCGACTGGCGCAGAGCCGCCGACCAGCGCACCCACCTGGGTGCCTTCGTCCAGCAGGTGCTGGACGGGGAGGCGTGGACCGTGGTCGGCCGCAAGTTCGGCGCGATGATCGGGGTCACGGTCGGCAACTGGTCGCTGTCCCTGCTCACGCTGGTCGCACTGGCGTTCCTGTTCCTGGTGCTCGACCGCCCGTCGCGATGGGGGGCCTCGGCCCTGGGCCGGGCCTACGCGCTCGCGCCCGCGCTGCGCGCCGGGCTGATCGGCGCGCTGGCCTGCGCGCTGATCGGCTTCCTGATGAACGACTCGGGCATCGCGATCCCGGCGATGGCGCTCACGGTCGCGGTTCCGCTGACGCTGGCCGCCTCCGTGCGCGCCCTGGCGCTCTCGCCGCCCACCACGCCAGGGCGATCGTCAACGCCAGCAGCGTCCACGGCACCACCCGCTCCCTGAGCAGGGTCTTCATCCAGAGCAGGTCCTCGGGCCGCAGCGCCTCCCTGGCCGGAAGGTAGCCCAGCGACAGCACGACGACCCTGGCCACCATGAAGCCTTCCAGCGCGGGCCAGGACGCCATGGCCAGCAGCGCGAAGGCCAGCCCGTCGTACCAGGGCAGCGCGTACGGCGCGGCGAACAGCCAGGCGACCACCATCACGGCGGCGACCGCGGGCGCGCTGTCGGCAGGCAGTGCCCGCAGCACCAGCCAGGCCAGACAGACCATCAGCAGCAGGGAGCCGATCTGGATCCAGGCCGAGTACGCGCCCGGCCCGAAGAGCGACTGGAGCCCCACCTTGACGAGCTGCCAGGGCGTGGCGAGCGAGACCTTCCTGCTGGCGGCGCTCACCTGGTCGAGCACGTGCGGCCCGGCGACGGCGTAGATCGCCACCACGGTGGCCGTCGCGGTCCCCGCCACCACGGCGAGCCTGCCCGGCGAGCGGCGCAGCTCCCATGCCGGGCCGAGGGCGACGAGCCCCGTGTTGAGCTTGACCCCGATGCCCACCCCGAGCAGCAGCCCGGAGGCGGCCCCGCGAACCGTGAGCGCGGCGACCATGCAGGCGATGGCGAGGGTGTCGATGTGCATCCCCGCGGCCAGGTGATAGATCATCAGCGGGTTGGCCGCCCAGAGCAGCGCCGCCCGCCGCTGCAGGCCCGCGTCGCCCCTGGCGAAACGGTGCAGCAGCAGCGCCGTACCGATGAACGCCGCGGCGTTGACCGCGGCCATCACGAAGATCGTCAGCCTGACCGAGTCGCCGCCCACGAGACTCGCCAGCGCCTGCACGGCGGTGGCGACCGGGCCGTAGACGCTGGTCACCCCGGCCCACTCCTCCACCGCGCCGGTGACCGGATCGTGGGGCAGGAGGGCCGGGGTGATCGCGTAGGGGTCCTGGCCGAGCGTGACCAGGCGGCCGTACGCGGCGTAGTTGAGATGGTCGGCCGAACCCGAGGGCGGCAGGAAGGCGAGCAGGCCCGCGGCGGTGCAGCCCGCCATGAGCAGCCATCGCGGTTCCGGCCTCCACCGGGACCTGAGCGCGGCGGCGAGACCGAGCCCGCCCAGGACGATCGCGGCGGCGCCCATGGCGATGACCAGATGGGCGCTCACGTGGGCGTCCAGCGAGTACGGTGGCTGCCAGGACGGCCCGGGCAGCCTGGGGACCATGGCAGAGGGCCCCAGCAGCCCGATCAGGACCGTGACCGCCACCGAGAGCCCCATGGCCCCGAACGCGGCGATGTCGAGCCTCCGCGGCATGCCGCCGGCGGGGCCCCGCCTCCTGTCGCCGACCGGCGCCTCCAAGCTCACCCGCAGATTCCAGCACATCCCACAGGTGCCCGGTGCGGCGGCGGACCGGGCGGTGCCGCGAGGAACGGCGGGCGACCTGCCCTCCCGGCGGACCGGGCTATCCCCGCATTCCGCACATGACCTCGATCGGCCCGCGCTGACGCCCCGCACCGCCGACCCTCGCATGGCGCCTGACCTGCAAGGGCGTCGCACATGCGGAGACCGCGAATCCTCGCCGGACCCGCGACGACCACTCCGGCCAAGCCCGTGGCCGGAGGTCGAGGATCACTCAACCGAGTGAACGTTCCCGTGCCCGGCGTCGGACCAGGAGGGCGCGGGCGACATCGCGGAACTGCCTGGCCCGATGGAGCTGGGCCCTCCAGTCGGTGCCGGTGGCCCGGTGGGTCATCTCCACCGGGACCTCGCGCACGCGAAAGCCCTTTCTGAGCAGATCGATCGTGAGACCGGTCTCCACACCGAAGCCGTGTGCCAGTGGCCGGGCGGCTTCGAAGGCCGCCCGGGTCAGGCAACGCTGGCCGTTGAGCGGCTGGACGGGCGTCCATCCGGTGGCACGCTCGACGCCCTCGCGGGCGAGCTTCACGACGAACCCGTGCCCGCCGAGCTTCACGCGGGTGACGAAGGCGGCGATCGTCATGTCGACCTCGCCCGCCGCGACCGGCTCGATAAGCGGCGCGGCCGCGCGTGCGGTCTCGCCCAGGTCGGCGTCGAGGAACAGCAGGTGCCGAGACTCCTCGCCGTCGAACAGGCGCACTGCCTCGGCACCGCTCTCCATGGCGGCGGCCTTGCCCCGGTTGCGGCTGTGCCGCACGACGTGGGCCCCGGCAGTCCTGGCCACCCGCCCCGTCTGGTCGGTCGAGCCGTCATCGACGACCACGACGAGATCGACGCCGGGCAGCGCCAGGGCCGCGGCCACGGTGGCCCCGATCCGATCGTCCTCGTTCTTGGCGGGAATGATCGCCGCCGTGCCGGTCATCGAACACCTCCAACGTGGAAACCCCAGGCCTCAGCCATGGGGAGAGGGTCATCCCTGGGATTCGGAGGTCAGCAGCTTCTCCGGCAGGGTCTCGTGCACGACAAAGACCGAGTCTAGGCCCGTAACCTGAAGGATCTTGCGTACGGCAGGCCGGGGCGCCGCCACCTCCAGCGTGCCGCCGCGCTCGCGCAGCCGCTTGAGCGCGGAGAGCAGCACGTTCATGCCGGTGGAATCGCAGAACTCCACGGCGGACATGTCGAGGACTACGAGCATGGTCTGGCTCTGCCCGAGCAACCGGGTGAACTCGGCCTGCAGGCGAGGCGCGGTGTATAGGTCGATTTCACCAACGATGGTCACGACGGTGTGCCCGGCATGAGATCGAGTTGAGACTTTTAGCTCCACAGCGGGCACACTAGCGGCGCGGGGGCCGCCGGTCACGTTCTCTTGAACAACCCGAGTCGTCCGCCCTTTGTCCCCCGTTTCGGCCTCACGGAAACCCTGAGTGCGGGAAGCTTGACACTGCGCAACACCGGCTTGGCCGAAAAAGGGAGAAGACCCGACACCTCCCGATCGTCGCCGCGCTACGGCAGTGACAGCCGTTGAGTTACAGGAAACGGGCTCGAACGCACTCATGAACACCGACCTACCCGAGGATCTCCAGCGGCAGCGGCTCCGGGAGCACCTGGAGTCCATGATCACTCGCACCGACAAGGCCACCTCGTGGCGCGACGCGGCGAGTTCGCTGCGGAAACTAGTGAACCACGAGGGACACGTCCCGATCAGAACCAGCCTGTCGATCGAGGACCTCGACTTCCTCGAAGGGGCACGCGAGGAGCTCCTCGACTTCGCCACGTTCGGCGTCAGGCTGCTCGACCTGCACCAGCCGCGTGACGCGGGTGGCATCACCAGCGACGCCGCGCACCCGATCCTGCGCTGTCGCAGCTGCATGTGGCGCTGGCCGTGCCCGACGTTCCGGGCGATGGTGGAGTCCCTCGGCACCACCAGGAGGCTGACCTCCTGCCAGCATGTCGAAACCGACACCGGGGACGACGAGTGCGCGCAGATGACCCTCATGGTCTCCGTGAAACCCGAAAGCGACGCCACGACCGCGCCGACCTCCAACGGCACCGGCCCGAACTGACGGCTCGCCGGATCCGGACCGGAAGAACCCGGACTGCCCTGCGCCGGATCGAGCGGATTCAGACCGGTGCTGCCGCCCAGGCGGCGATGAGCACCGTACGCGCCTGTACGTCGCGGACGTCGCACACGTCGCGGACGTCGCACACGTCGCGGACGTCGAAAACCGGCGCCGGGCCGGTGCTGCCGACCAGGCGGCGCCCCCGCGACGACGGCCGGGCGGTGCCGTTCATGCGGAGAGCGGCAGACGGATCTCGAAGCGGCAGCCCGGACCGGAGTTGACGACGCCGATCGCTCCCTCGTGGGCCTCGACGATGCCGCGCGCGATCGCCAGGCCGAGGCCCGCGCCGGCGCCGGCGCCGTCGGCGTTGGGGGTACGGGCCGCCTCGCCACGGAAGGCGACGTCGAAGACGCGGGGCAGGTCGTCCGCCGGGATGCCGCCGCAGCAGTCGGCCACGGACAGGCAGGCGATCCGACCCTCGACCGAGGCACGGACCAGGACGGTGCCGTCGCCGGGAGTGTGCCTGATCGCGTTGACCACCAGGTTGCGCAGCGCCCGGGAGAGTTCGGCCGCGTCGGCCTGGACGGGGATCACCGGGTCGACCTCGCCGGCCAGCAGCACCCCCTTGGCCCTGGCAAGTTGCTCCACCCCGGCCAGCGCGTCGGCGACCAGATCGCTGAGGCCGATCCTGCTGCGTGACAGGCGCAGCGTCCCCGCGTGGATCCTGGACAGCTCGAACAGGTCGTCGACCATTCCCGACAGCCGGTCCACCTCCAGGCGGATCTGCCGGTGGTAACGGCCTACGGTCTCCGGGTCGGCGACCACCCCGTCCTCCAGGGCCTCCGCCATGGCCCGCATACCCGCCAGCGGGGTGCGCAGGTCATGGCTGACCCAGGCGACGAGCTCGCGGCGCGCGCTCTCCAGGGCGCGCTCGCGCTCGTGGCCCAGGCGCAGTCGCCGGTAGGCCTGATCCAGGCTCCCGGCGATCGTGCCGAGCTCGGCGGGAAGACCTCCGGGCGGTGTGAACTCCCCCGAGGCGGGCACCGCGTGCACGGCGTCGACGAGCCTGCGGCTGGCCGCCACGACCCGGCGGGCGAGCACCGTCGCGACGCCCAGCCCGACCAGACCGCCCACCGCGACCACGCTGATCACGATGTCCCTCGACGTACCCTCAATGATCATTTTCAGGGTGATGGCGACCACGCCGCCCACCGTCGCCACCACGGTCACCACGACGACCACCGCGAGCATCGCGCCGATCGACCGCTCGCGCAGCAACCACATCGCCCCCAGCCCGGCGACTGCGACCAGCAGGCCGAGGCCGGCGGTGACCACGACGATCAGCAGTATCTCGGGGGTCACGGCTCCACCAGCGGCTCGTAGCGGTAGCCGACGCCCCACACCGTGACGATGCGCCTGGGAACGGTCGGATCGGGCTCGATCTTCTCGCGGAGGCGGCGGACGTGGACGGTCACCGTGGAGGAGTCGCCGAAGGACCAGCCCCAGACCTGGTTGAGCAGTGCGGAGCGGCTGAAGGCCTGGCGGGGGTTGCGCATCAGGTGGGCCAGAAGATCGAACTCGCGGGCGGTCAGCATGATCTCGTCATCTCGGAACCGCACCTCGTGGGCACCGACGTCGACGGTCAGATCACCGTCCCTGAGCACCCCGGTGCCGGTCGGCAGTGCGGCGCCCCGCGCGCGCCGCAGCACCGACTGCACGCGCAGAGCCAGCTCCCGGGGGCTGAAGGGCTTGGTGACGTAGTCGTCGGCACCGGTCTCCAGGCCGACGACCCTGTCCATCTCCTCGCCCAGCGCGGTCAGCATGATCACCGGAACCGGCCACCGCTCCCTGAGCTTCCTGCACACCTGGAGCCCGTCCATCTTGGGGAGCATCAGGTCGAGCACCATCAGGTCCGGCGGATTGGACAGCGCGCGCCTGAGCGCCTCGGCGCCGTCTCCGACGCACTCGACCACGTGACCGTCGCGTTCCAGGTAGCGGGCCACGACCTCGGCCACCATCGGATCGTCGTCGACCACCAGAATCCGCGCGCTCATGGTCACAACGGTAGGCCCGAGAGGGAGTGATCCCTAGCCGTGTCACCGGTCCGTAAGCACTCGATCGTTACGATCAAGGCGCCCACCCCCTTCTCTGCCAGCGTACGGTGGAGTACATGAGTCGTATCGTGCTGGCGGTCCTGGGCGCCCTGCTCGCGCTCTACGTGGTGTTCGGGCTCGTGCTGCCCGCCCTCTTCGGGCTGCTGAAGTTCGTGATCGTGCTGGCGGTCGTGGCCTTCGTGGTCGTCGCCCTGGTCACCGTGGTGTCCAAGTCCAAGAGGTGAACCTGCTCCTCGCCGTCCAGACACTGGCGGTCTGGATGTTCGACGGCGGTGGCGTCCTGACGGCGACCGCCGTGGTCGGGCTGGGTGTGCTCCTGCTCGCCTGGGCACTGCGCCCGGCGCCCATCACCTCCGGTGCACGGGCGCGGTCGCCGCTGTCGCGGCGTGATCGGGCCAGGCGGACGATGTTCGTCCGGCAACGCGACCCCGACGCGGCCGGGAGGTCCCGGCCCAGAGCACCCTCCGCGGGCCCGGCGCCCGCGTAACCCCCCGCGACCACCGTGTGCCGCGTGCACGCGCCATGAAAAACCTCCGCGATGCGCGGGCGTCCTCTGAGCCGTCTCCACTCCGGTCAGAAGGGCCCCAACCATGTTCGACCCCGTCATCGGGTTCACCGCCGACCTCATCACCGCGCTCGCGGAGCCGCTGGGCTCCACCGCGCTCGCGATCGTCGTGTTCACCGTTCTCGTCCGGCTCCTGCTGCTTCCGCTCAGCGTCATGCGGGCCAGGGGCGAGCGGGCCAGGATCCGCCTCGCGCCGGAGGTCCAGAAACTCAGGAAACGCCACGGTCGCCATCCTGAGCGGCTCCAGCGGGAGCTGGCAGCCCTCTACGCCAGGGAGAGGACCTCACCGCTGGCCGGTTGCCTGCCGTCCGTGGCACAGATGCCGTTCCTCATGGTGACGTACCAGGCGTTCGTCTCCTCGACGATCGCCGGGCAGGCCAACGCGCTGCTGACCCACGGGCTCCTCGGAGTGCCGCTCGGCCAGCAGTTCGCGGGCACGGTGGCCGGGTTCGGGCTGCTCAGCGGTCCGACCCTGGTCTTCGCCGGGCTTTTCCTGCTGCTCGTCGCCGTGGCGTGGGTCATGTCCCGCCAGGCGCGGAGCACGATGAGCGAGGATGTCCAGCCCGCGGCGCTGCGCCGGGTGCTGCCCCTGCTGCCGTATCTGACCGTTCTGGTCGCGGCGGTGCTGCCGCTCGCGGCCGGGATCTACCTGCTCGTCACGACGGCCTGGAGCGCCGGGGAGCGGGCGGTGCTGTATCGGCCCGCGTTCGCCGGAGGCTGACGGCGTTCCGGGCGGCGACGGAGGAGGTGCCGTCCCGCTTCATGACAGACGAAGCGGGACGGCACCCGACGGAAGAACTATCCGCATTCCCTGAGGGCAGGCTCGGGGGTGGAAACATGGCCGTTACCTACCGTGTTGACCGCCGTTACCACCGCCCAGACCGTGGTGATGTCTCCCTCGTGTCTGACTCCCCATGTTGAGGCCAGATATTCGACGATTCCGAGGCCTCGCCCTCCCAAGGAGGAGAGCGTCGGGCGCCCTGCCCTTGGTTCGGTGGCCGCGCCACCGTCACTCACTGCAACCTCGACCTGCTCTTCGGTCCAGTGCCATGACACCCTGATCTGCCCCGACGGCAACGGATGCGCGTGACGCAACGCATTACTCAGCAACTCGCTGACCACGAGCACCGCGTCATCTATGGCGGTCTCGTACACACCCCGTTCCTGCAGGTCAGAGCAGAGGCGTTGGCGTGCGACAGCGACGCTGGACGGTGCATACGGCAACAACACGACGCTCGACGCACTCACCTCCCCGTATGCCTTTCCCCCCTGAGGAACTCACCCCAGTACGACCGAAATGCCCCGTTAGATAGCCTCGGAAACCGGGCAGCAATTACAGCTTGTGCACATTCGACAATAGATCAGCGGATCCGTTACCGACTCGTTACCGGCCTGGCGTGTCGATCAGGTAAGAGCGCCCGGCGTGTCGGCGATACGGAGAGCCAGCCTCATCCGGGTGCCGCCCGCGGGGCGTGGATGCGCCGACACCTCTCCTCCCTGGGCCCGCGCCAGGCTCCGCACGATGTAGAGGCCAAGGCCGACTCCGCCGAACCTGCGGCGGTCACCACTGTCCGCCTGGACGAAGCGGTCGAAGACGCGCTCCCTGCTGGCGTGGTCGATTCCCACACCCTCGTCGTCCACGACCAGCACCACCCGGTCACCATCCACCCATGCCTCTACCCTGATCAGACCACCGTCCGGCGAATATTTGAAAGCGTTCTCCAGCAGCTGGGCCAGCAGGATATCGGTGGCCAGCGCGTCGCCGGAGACCAGGGGCAGGTCATCGGGGACGTCGACCTCGACCCGGTGCAGATCCGACAGGATCGGCAGGCCCAACGTGGCGCCCCGCACCAGCTCGGCCAGGTCGAAGCCCTCGATCCTGAGCGTGAGCTCGCCGGCCCCCGCACGCGCCCCCAGCAGCAGGTGGTCCATGAGCTGGCCGAGGGAACGGGCCCGCTCGGCGATGATGCGCACCGCGGCGCGGCGCTCGGCGTCGGTCATGCTGTCCCAGCGGGCGTCGAGGGTACCGGCGAAGCCGCGGACCACAGTGATCGGGGTGCGGAGCTCATGGCTGGTGGTGGCCAGGAAGAGATCCTTGGCCTCCTCCAGTTCCTTGGCGCCGGTGACGTCGCGAAAGTCGACCACGATCTCGCCCGTCTCCACGATCTCCGCGCAGAGCACGTCCAGCCAGGTGCCCGACGGCAACTGGATGGTGAGCTTTTCCCCGGGCCCTGGAAGTTGGAACGGGGGCGGCCCGCCGATCACCTCGGCGGCGTGGAAGCCGGTCAGCTCGCCGGCGGCCGGGTTCCACTGGACGACCTGGCCCAGCTCGTCGAGAACCGCTATGCCGTCGGCGCTGGCGTCGATTACCGCCCGCTCGTGGGCGCGCTGCCTCAACGCCTCCTGGTAGGCCATCGCGTTGCCCACGGCGATGCCCGCGTGACCCGCGAGGAGCTCCAGCAGCTCCAGCTCCAGATGCCCCACCTTGCGCTTGGCGAAAAGCGCGTACAGCGCGCCGTACGGCCGCCCGCCCATGGCCGCGAGACCGAGCGCGATGGTGTGCAGGCCGGGCAGCTGCGACCAGATCAGCTTGTCCAGCCGCCCCTGGTCGCCGGTCTCCAGCAGGACGGTTCTACCTTCACGCAGCAGCTTGCCGACCAGGCTGCTGCGGAGGTCCGCCGTGGAGTTGCGCATCGAGCCGGGAAGGTTGTGGCGGGCCACGAGACGGAGCCGGTCACCCTCGATGAGCACGAAGCCGCCCGCGTCGGCCCCGGTCAGGTCGGCGAGACTGGCCGCGATCCGGTCGAGCACCGCGGGCAGCTCCAGCTCGGCGTTGATATCGGCGACCACGTCGGTGAGCCGGCGGACGAGCTGTGCCCGGCGGGCGTTGCGGTCGTTGGCGCTCTCGTCGTCCCGGGCCAGGTGGTAGACGCTGACGTAACCGATGAGGGTGCCGTCCCGCGAGCAGAGGGCGCCGGTGTCGACCCGCAGGTCGAGCAGGCTGCCGTCCCGGTGGAACCGCTTGGTCCGCAGCGACACCTGGCCGCCGGTGCGGACCTTCTCCAGGACCGCGTTGTGCTCGGCTGTCAGCTCCTCGGGAACCACCGGAACCCGCCTGCCGATCGTCTCGGCGTCCGACCAGCCGAAGAGGCGCTCGGCGGCGGGATTCCAGGCGATGACCGTCTGTTCGCGATCGACGGCGACGATCGCGTTGGGCGCGTCGGCGACGACCGCTCGGCCGATGCCCTTGTCATTGTCGGCCGTGTAGTCCACCACACACCCATAGTGCCGTCTCAACCGGTCTGATCTTGGCACTTTCGTCCCGCACGTGTTGCCACTGGCCGGGCGATCCGTCCGATACTCTGCGGTCACCACACACCTGGATACGAAAGGGTGGGGCCATGTCATCCGGCGACATCGATGCATTGCTACGGGTGACCTCGCCCGACTATGTCGGCACGAGCCATCCCGACATCGCGTTCGGCACGCTCGACGGACCGCTGGGGCGTCTCACCCTCGCCGTTACGGGCCGGGGTGTGGTGGCCTGCAGTTACGAGGACGAGAACGTCGTCTTCGAGCGGATCAGCAGGGAGGTCGGCACCTTCATCGGGCCGGACCCCCGGCGGCTCGACCCGGTCCGCCGGGAGCTGGACGCCTACTTCTCCGCCCGGCTCCGCGCCTTCACCACCACGGTCGACCTGCGCCTGGCCACCCAGTTCTCCAGGACCGTGCTGCAGATGATGCTCTCGGTGCCGTACGGGACGGTGACGACCTACCGTGAGATCGCCGAGCGGATCGGCAGGCCGCGGGCGCTGCGGGCGGTCGGCAACGCGCTGGGCAGCAACCCGGTGTGCGTCATCGTGCCGTGCCACCGGGTCGTCGAGAGCGAGGCGGTCCTCGGCGGGTACGCCGGGGGGGCGGCCGCCAAGGAACGCCTGCTGCGCATCGAGTCCCGCGCGTAGCGCGCTTCCACCAGGTCAGGGGCGGCGCCGGAGCGCACCGATGCCCAGGGTGAGGAGACCCGCGGCGAGGAACGCGCCGACGGCCGCGCTCATCCACGGCTGCGGGACGAAGCCGAGCAGGTCGCGGGCACCGGTCCAGAACGAGGTCCACCAGGCCAGCTCCGGAGCGACCGGCAGCACGGCGAGCATCCACCAGGCCGCGAAGCCCAGCACCCACGGGATCACCATGAGCCAGCGCGAGGGCGCGCTCTCGGAGGTGTCCCAGCGCCTGGAGGCGCCGAGCAGGAAGTAGTCCACGGCGAGCACCGCGAACATCGGCACGAAGACCGCTCCGATCAGGCTCAGGAACGCGGTGTAGGTGTCGACCTTGACGAAGATCGCGAGCAGGGTGACCAGCACCCCGATGACCACGGAGATGACCCGGCGGTCCAGCCTGGGCATCAGGTTCTGCAGCGACATGGTGGTGGAGTAGACGTTCACGAACGACTGGTCGGTCTCGCGCAGTACCAGGATGCCGAAGAACAGCGGGCCGAGCGCCGCGGCCACGAAGGGGTCCCAGACCCGTTCGGTGTCATTGCCGACCAGGGCGAGGGCCGCGATTCCCAGGACCAGGCAGGCGACCTGGGCGATCGTGTAACCGCCGACGACGCCGGTGAACGTGGCCCTGCCGGACCTGGAGAACCGGGCGAAGTCCGCCGCGACCGGCACCCACGAGACCGACAGCGCGATCACGTAGTCGACCGAGGGCGCGAACGCCTCCCACGATCCACCACCGATGGACGGCTCCCTGCTGAACAGGGCGACCGTGAACCAGATCATCGAGACGACCACGCCGGCGGTGACATACCGGCGGAGCAGCCGGACCGCTCCCAGCGGCCGGATGGTCAGCGCGGTGGTGATCACTCCTCCGATGACCACCCAGACCGCATACGGCACCTCGACTCCGAAGGATCCGGCGATGGCCTGGGCCCCCTGGGCGATGACCCAGAGCTCGAACGCGCCCCAGCCGAGCATCTGGATGATGTTCAGCACGGTCGGCAGGTACGAGAGCCTGGCACCGAACAGCCCGCGGAGCAGGACCATCGCCGGAGCACCGGTTCGCTGTCCGGGAATGGCGGCCAGGCCGACCATCGCGGTGCCGATGACGCTGCCCACGACGGCGGCCAGGATCGCGGCCACGAAGCTCAGCGGCCGGTCGCCGAGCGGATTGATCAGCGCGATCGCACCGGAGAATCCAAGCAGGCTGACGCCCAGGTTGGCCCAGAGCGCGCCCTGGTCGAGCACGCCGAGTTCCTTGGGCGGAGCCTCGTCGAGGGTGAGGGGGGCCTCGGCTGACTTGGAGTCAACGACGGCAGACGACATCACACGCTCCCTACGCCGGCATTACCCGGACAGGTTCATGCGGTCGGCGGCGCGTCAGAGGGTCTGTGAGACCCTCTGCGTGGTTCCGCCCTCTCAGCCCGGTCACGCCCGAGCTCCCGCGGTAGATAATTCGCCCTGATTATGCCATTTTTTCCTCTCCTGGCAAGGACCGTCCCTGGCAAGGACCTCTCCTGGCAAGGGCCACCCTCTCGACGGGCGCCCGCTCAGACCGCGCTCAGGTCATCCGAGCCGATCGGGATCCGTCCAGGCCACCGCGGTCGCCGAACCACTGAAGCCACTCAGGCCACTCAGGCCACTCAGGCCACTCAGGCCACTCAGGCCACTCAGGCCACTCAGGCCACTCAGGCCACTCAGGCCACTCAGGCCACTCAGGCCACTCAGGCCACTCAGGCCACTCAGGCCACTCAGGCCACTCAGGCCACTCAGGCCACTCAGGCCACTCAGGCCACTCAGGCCACTCAGGCCACGAACGGGTCCCGACCGCTCTCGGCGACCATCGAACGCCCCGCGATCTCCCAGGACTGCATACCGCCGCCGACGTTGATCGCGTCCCAGCCCACGTGGTTGAGCCAGGCGGTGGCGTTCGCGGAACGGCCGCCGACCCGGCAGACCACGTAGACGGGCGCACCCTTGGGCACCTCGTCGACCCGGGACTGCAGCTCACCCAGCGGGATGTGGACGGCCCCCGGCGCGTGCCCGGCACGCCACTCGTCGTTCTCGCGTACGTCGAGCAGGAACGCGTCATCCGGCACGGCCTGTGCCTCGACCTCAGGAACACTCATGCGTCCATTGTCCCAACTCCCGCATCTGCTGGGGCGCAAAGCCCATCGGACGCCCTCATCCGGACTCTCAATTTCCCCTGATAGTGAGCCAATTCACCACAACTGACCGGCTGGGCCGCCCGAGCCGCAGCGTCCCCGGCCGGGGGCCGGCCAGACCGGTGACGGGGAGAACGGGACCGAAGGCCCGGGAGACCGAGAGCCCGGGAAAGGCGAAAGGCGGCGGGCACGGGGAGACGGGTTCAGGGCACGTCCCAGAAGGCGAGTTCGTGGGCCATTCCCTCGGTGAACAGCTTCTCCGCCCTGCCGGGGTCGGGTGCCGCCTCGTCGATCATCACGGCGATGCGCTCGGTCAGCTCGGCGAAGGCCGGGTGGGCGTAGGTGTCGACCCAGGCGCGGTAACGCGGCTCGTCGGGCGGGTTCTCGGCCAGGACCCGACCGAGCGTGGAGTAACCCCACATGCAGGGGTAGAGCGCGGCCAGGCCATCGGCGTAGACGGCCGCGGAGTCGAGCAGGAAAGAGGTGTAGGCCACACAGGCCGGCCCCTTTCTCACCCCGCCGAGGTCGGCACCGAACTCCGCGGACAGTGAACGGTGCAGGTTCAGCTCCTCGTGGAAGGTGGCATGAGCCAGGTCCACCAGGTCGCCCAGGTGCCCGTCCGGGGCCTGCCACGCGAGTCGCGAGAAAACGCGGACGTAGTCGAGCAGGAACAGGTAGTCCTGCTCCAGCCAGGACCGGAACACCGGCTCGGGCAGGTCTCCTCGCGCGATGCCCGCCACCGTCGGGTGTGCGAGTTGCACCTCGACGAGCGGGCGGCCAATGGCATGCAGTTCCTCAGAAACCCTCATAGCTCGGGCATTGTGTCAGGTGAGGGCGGCGGCACCGAAGGAGACACCGAAGCGCTTGCACCAGATGGTGACGGTCTTCAGGCCGTCGAGATCGGCCCCCGCGGGGATGGCGTAGTTGGCGTTACCCCGGTTGCCCTTCAGCTCGCCGAGTTCGAGGTGCTTGCCGTCGTCCAGGTTGAACCATCCGGCCCTGCCCTCCTTGACGGGCTGGTCGCTCAGCCGGACCCGCAGGTCCGGGCCATCAGAGGTGTTCAGGTCCTCGATCCGGAGGACCCGGCTCCCATCCGGGAGCTCCAGCACCCGCACCTCGCCCCTGGTCTCGTGCTCGTGGGAGATGAACGTGCCCTTGGCCAGGCTCTTCGGCTCCCGAGGTGCTTTGGCGGGCTCGCTCGCCGTGTCTCCCACCGAGGTCGGCTCCGGCCCGGAGGTCACGACCACGGTCGGCAACGCCTCGTTCACCTCGACCGTGGTGAACAGGCGCCAGGGCTGGAACAGATAGAGGGCGACGCCGAACGCGACGGCACCGAGCGCCAGAACGCCCCACGTGACGGGGTGTCGGAGCAGTCTCTTGATTCTCATCGAATACCTCCGGTGTGGGGCCCCGGTGTCGGTCCCGGAGAGGGGGCCTAGATCTCCCTCCGGCTTCGGAGCCGACGCTACCCCCGCCGCGGTCGCGCGCCGCTTACGGAGTGCTTACGACCGCGGAACGCTCACGGCGTGGTGGGCGCCTACTTGGCGAGGACGTCCTTGGGGACGGGCTTGTCCTGGGCCAGCGCCTCGAACATGCGCAGCGCCTTGGCCCGATCCCACTTGACGACCGCCTGACCGTTGATGGTGGGCAGGGAGCCGACGGGGACAACGGTGGTGACCGGGTTGTCGCCCATGGCGAGACCAAGGGAGAGCAGGTCGAAGGCGCCGGTCTCCTCACCCACGGACACCGAGTCGGCGGCGCTCAGCGCGAGCGGAATGGAGGTGAAGGGGTTGATCAGAACCCCGGGGCTGGCCGCCTTCTTCACCACCGCGGAGAAGAACTGACGCTGGCGCTGGGTCCGGTCGAGGTCCGGAATGGCACCGGTGGCGCGGGTGCGGACGTAGCCGAGGGCCGTCCCCCCGTCCATGAGCTGGAGGCCCTTCTTCAGGTTGATCCCGGCCTTGGGATCCTTGATGGCCTGCTTGACATTGATCTCAACCCCGCCGATGGCGTCGACGATGCCCACGAAGCCGCCGAAGCCGATCTCCATGTAGTTGTCGAGCCGCAGCCCGGTCACCTTCTCCACGGTCTTGGCCAGCAGCTTGGGGCCGCCGTCCTGGAAGGCGTAGGCGGCGTTGAGCTTGTCGCTGCCGTGGCCGTCGATCGGCACGTAGGAGTCGCGCGGCAGGCTGACCAGGGTCGGACGGCCGTCCCCGTCGGGGATGTGCAGCAGCATCATCGTGTCGGTCCTGCGGCCCACGGCCTTACCCGTGGCGAGCTTCTTGCGCTGGGCCGCGGTCAGGCCCGCCCGGCTGTCGGAGCCGACCAGCAGCCAGTTGGTGCCGGGGGTGTCGGCGGGGCGGCCCTCGTAGTCGGTGAGCGCCTCGATCCGGACCAGTCGCGAGTTAATCATGAAATATCCGCCGATGGCCACGACCAGCAGCACGACGAGCAGCCCGGCGAGGATCCGCACGACCAGCCTGCCGGGGCGTTTCGGGCGCCAGCCCCGCATGCGCGGCCCGCCGCCGCCCGGACCGCCGGAACCCGCGCGCGAGGCGTCGGGGGAGGCACCCCGGGGCTGCGCGGAGGAGGCGCTCAACGGCCTGACCGGGCTGGAGCCCGACCTGGCCTTGCCGTACACCCGCGAGCTTCCCCGAGGACTCGGCACCTCCCGCTGCGCGTTCTCCTGGACGCGTGTCTCCTCTTCGGCGGATGCCCCCCGCCGTCCTGACGCGGCCGACCCTCCCGGCGAGGGATGGGCGGGCTGCCCGGCCGCTCGCTGCGGCACGGACCCGGGCGTGGGCGACCGCAGCGCGCGAGTGCGATCGTCATCTTCGGGCCAGTCAGCCACGTCGTGTCCCGCCACTTCTTGATCTCATGGTGAAAACGTCATTATCGACGCTACGTCGCGGTTCACGTGCATGCCGCAGAGTCCCCAAGGTTTCCCTATGTAAAAGTACTCAGACAGGTTGTTAGCGACCAACAATGCGATCGTCGGCTGATCCGGAAACATCAACCCCTACCCGGATCGTTACGGTAGAGAACTACCTCTGCTCGAAAGGATGATCGTGTCCACTCCGGACTCGTGGAGTACCTGCCCGTGCAAACGCACGGGAACCGCTGAACCGACCGGGAGAGCTACCCGGTGAACACGGCTCTGGGCCTGTTGTCCATACTCCTGCTCACCCTCGCCACCGGCTATTTCGTCGCCCAGGAGTTCGCCTTCGTCGCGGCGGACCGCGGTGTGCTGCGTGAGCAGGCCGACTCGGGCGACGTGGCCGCCGAACAGGCGCTGAAGGTGACGGGACGTCTGTCGTTCATGCTGTCGGGCGCGCAACTCGGCATCACCGTCACCGCGCTGCTCGTCGGCTTCATCTCGGAACCCGCCATCGCCACGGTCGTCCGCCCCTGGCTGGAGGCAGCAGGAGTCCCTTCGGCGGCCGTACCCGGCATCGCCGTGGCACTGGCCATCGTGGTCGCCACCGTCATCCAGATGGTTCTGGGCGAGCTCGCCCCTAAAAACCTTGGCATCGCCCGTCCCGAGCCGGTGGCGAAGTTCCTCGCCCGCTCGACGCTGATCTACCTGCGGATCGCCGGGCCGGTCATCCGGCTGTTCGACTCGGCCGCCACCGGCCTGCTGCGCCGGGTCGGCGTCGAACCGGTGGAGGAGATCGAGCACGGCGCCAGCCCCGAGGAGCTGTCCCGGATCATCTCCGAGTCCGCCACCACCGGCGACCTGCCGCCACGGCTGTCGGAGCTGCTTGAGCGCGCGCTGGAGTTCGGCGACCGTACCGCCGAGGACGTCATGGTGCCGCGCCCCCGCGTGGTGCTGCTCAGGGAGGAACGCCCGATCTCCGACCTGCTTGACGCCGTCCGCAGGAGTGGTCACTCCCGCTATCCGGTGCTCTGCGACCGGAACGGCGACGACGTGGTCGGCGTCACCGGCGTGCGCGAGCTGCTCAAGTCGGGGCTGACCGACGGGACGCTGGAGAAGATCACCCGTCCCGCGCTCCTGGTGCCCACCTCCCTGCCACTGCCCGCCGTGCTGGAGCGCATGCGCGCCGCCCGCGACGACATGGCGTGCGTCATCGACGAGTACGGGGGCCTGGCCGGCGTGGTCACCGTCGAGGACCTCGCCGAGGAGCTCGTCGGCGAGCTCATCGACGAGAACGACCCGGAACCCGCGGGGGTCGTCGCGGGTGAGGATGGCACCTGGGACCTGCCGGGCACGCTCCGGCTGGACGAGATCGAGCGGGCCACCGGGCTGCAGCTTCCGGAGAGCGACGACTACGACACCGTCGCGGGTCTCGTGCTCGCCACCCTCGGCCGGATGGCCGAGCCCGGCGACCAGGTGACCGTCACGCTGACCCTGCGGAACGACCCCCTGGAGAACGACGGCGCCGACGAGAAGGACGCGATGCTCACCGTGCTGTCGGTGAACCGCAGGGTCCCCGAGTGGGTGCGGCTGTCGCTCGCCGTACCTCGGGAGGCCGGTCCGGCGGAGGACGAGACGCCGAGAACGGCGGGGAGAGAGAATGATCCGGCGATGCCCCCGCCGCAGATGATCGAGCGCGCCCCGGAGACTCCCATGATCGAGCGGAGCGAGGTGAGGCGACGATGAGCACCACCGCCGCCCTGCTGATCGGCGTGGCCCTGCTGATCGGCAACGCCTTCTTCGTCGCTGCCGAGTTCGCGGTGATCTCAGCTCGCAAGCACCGCCTGGAGGAGCTCGCGGGCAAGGGAGGCCGGTTGACCCGGATCGCCGCCCGCGCCGCCGTACGCGGTGGCAGGGAGCTCTCCCTGATGCTGGCCGGCGCGCAGCTGGGCATCACGCTCTGCTCGCTCGGTCTGGGCATGGTGACCGAGCCGGCCGTCGAGCATCTGCTGGAACCGGTCTTCGGCGCGGTCGGTGTGCCCGAGTCGCTGCGGGTCCCCATCTCGCTGATGATCGCGCTGGCGATCATCACCTTCCTGCACATGGTGGTGGGCGAGATGGCTCCCAAGTCGTGGGCGCTGACCCACCCCGAGAGCGCCGCGATGGGTCTGGCCCTGCCGTTCCGCGGCTTCACCTGGGTCGTCAGGCCGGTGCTCGCCTCGCTCAACGGTCTGACCAACGGGATCCTGAAACTGTTCGGCGTGCATCCCAAGGACGAGTTGGCCACCACCAGGACCCCTGTCCAGCTGGCGATGCTGGTCGGTGAGTCGGGCCGGATGGGGCTGCTCGACCGTGACGAGCACGACCTGCTCACCCGGGCTCTGCGAGTCCACCAGCAGCCGGTCGAGCGGTTGATGCTGCCGCTGGCGAAGGCCACCTCGGTGCCCGGCGACGCGACGGGCACGCACATACGCGAGGTGGCCGCGCGCGACGGGCACCTGCGCCTGCTGGTCACCTCCGGCAAGCCGGGCGACGTCCTGGGTGTGGTGCACGTCAGGGACATCCTCATCCGGCCGGAGGCCAGCCCCGCGGAGCTCGCCCGGCCGGTGCCCCGCCTGGACAAGGCCACCACGATCCCCGACGCCGTCTCCGCTCTCCAGGACGCCCACGCGCACCTGGGCCTCGTCACGGACGGCGGAGGCGAGGTGATCGGCATGGTGAGCCTCACGGACCTGCTCGGCGAGATCCTGGGCGTCCGGGTGCTCGCGACCCGTTAACCCGGTATTTCGGCGGGCCTGCGAGCGCCACGGGCCGGGGGAGATCCCTCCCCCGGCCCGTTTTCTCTGTCAGCGTAATCAGTCAGCCGGTAAACCGGTGCAAGTCATCCGAATTTTGGGCTCGCCTTGGCCGGCCCCCGGGTGTGTCGTCACGTGCGTTCGGGGTGGCGGGGTTTCGGGCGGCGTCCCGGTGGCTGCCGGGGCTCGGGGCGGGGCGGCAGAGGTGGTGTGGGGTGTTGTTGCGGATGCCGGCCGTTGAGCGTGACCGGCCGCTGGTAGTGCCGGATCGTCAGATCGGCTCCGTTGAGCAGGCGGTAGGTGGTGCAGGTGCAGGGCGGTCTCCCGCAGACTCCACGGCTCGACCGCGTACGAGGGATGGCTGATCATCACTCCTCCCGAAGCAGCTCGGCCAGGTCCCTCACCACGACGTCCGCGCCGTGCGCGCGCAGCGCGTCCGCCTGATCGGCCCGGTCGACCCCGACGACGTAGCCGAATCCGCCCGCCCGGCCGGCCTCCATTCCGGCCGGCGCGTCCTCGAAGACCGCCGCGCCGGCAGGTGGGACGCCCAGGTCGCGCGCCGCCGCGAGGAAGGTGTCGGGGTGCGGTTTGCCCGCGAGCCCCCGTTCGGCCGCGACCACGCCGTCGATCCGGGTGTCGAAGAGCCGCTCGATGCCCTGTGAAGTGCTACATCGTGCTGTGGATCGTCGATGACCCCGAGGCGTGGGCGGCCAGGATCGAGGCCGACGCGGACGCGCTGGTGGCCAGGTATGCGCCGCCCCTCTCGCGCCGGCCAGGAAGAAGTACTGACATGAGTCCCTGGTCAGAAGGGGATTAGGACTCTGGGCGGGACAGCAATCGCGATGGAGGCTCGGATCGTCTTCCAATGCCCGGGCGGGCCGTCTGAGTAGAACCATCAGGGGAGAACCATGGCTCGGTTGCACGATTTCCTCGGCCGGTTCCGCCCGGCTGGGGCACCTGGGGCGGCGGCGCCGGCGGGGGTGCCGGCCGACCCCGAGGCGGAACGTGCCGCCGAAGCGGCGCCGATCTTCGCCGCCCTGGCGGATGTCCACACCCGATGCCGGGAGATTCAGGTGCGGGCGGAGCGGGACGCCGAGGAGATGCTCGCCCAGGCCCGTGAGCAGGCGACGGCCATCGTGGCGACCGCGCGAGGCGGAGCGGGGGCGAAGCGCGCAGAGGCCGCTGCCCGCGCCCGTGTCGCGTTGGACGTGGAAGGCACCGAAGTGCTCGACGCGGCCCGCCGTGAGGCGGAGGCGATCCGCGAGCGAGCGGCGCGACGTATGCCGGGCGAGATCGATCGGGTGATGGGAATGATCCGATCGCTGGCGGGCGGTCGATGAGCGCGGCATGGGTGGCCGGGACGACGCGAGCACGGGCGCTGGCTCGGCGGCGCCTGGGGAAGGCCGGGGCACGGCGGGTGGCACTGGCCGGCTCGGCCCAGGAGGTGGTGTCCGCGCTCGCCTCCACCCCGTACGGACACGACGTGCGCGCCGGGCAGAGCCTGGCCGAGGCCCAGCAGTCCGTCCTGGCCTGCCTGCTGTGGCACCTGCGGATCCTGGCCGGATGGCTGCCCTCGGAGGGCACCGTCATGATCCGACTGCTGGCGCGGTGGTTCGAGATCGCCAACGTCGACGAGATCCTCGCGGGGGGCGGCCGGCGGTTCAGCCTCGGAGCGCTGGCGACGGCCTGGCCCCGGGTGCGGGCCCTCACCGCGCCGGCCGACATCCGTGCCGCGCTCGCCGCCTCCCCCTGGGGCGACCCGGGTGGCGCGCGTCCCCGGCAGATCCAGATCGGCATGCGGCTGTCGTGGGCCTGTCAGGTCAGCGACCGTATCGGTTCCGCCTCGGCGTGGGCGGCGGGGGCGGCCGCCCTGCTGGTCGCTCGCGAGCACTTCCTCGAAGGGCGAGGTGTCGAGCCGCCGATCAGAGGCAAGGCCGAATCCCTGCTGGGCCGGCGCGCTCTGGACGCCACCTCGTTGCCCGGCATGACCGCCTGCCTGCCTTTCCCCGCCCGCTGGGCACTCACAGGGCTGGAGCGGCCCGAGGATCTGTGGCGGGGTGAGCCGCGCTGGTGGGAGCGCGTCGAGCGGGACGGTACGGCGATGTTGTTCGGCTCGAGTTTCGGGCCTTCGCCGGTTCTGGGCACGGTCGCGGTGCTCGCAGCCGACGCCTGGCGGGTGCAGCGGGCCGGTGAGACGGCCGTACACCAGGGGGATCCAGATGAGCTGGCGTGAGGCGCTGGCGCCGGTCCGCATGCGGCGGATCGCGGTGGCGGCCCCCCAGGACGCGCTCGGTGACGTGCTCGCCTTGGTGGCCGATGCAGGATGCGTGGATCTTGACGGCGCGGCCGGCATCGAGGAGTGCGCGGACCACGCGGTTATCCGGGACGGGGTGGCGGTCGTCGCGGGATGGACTCCGGCACAGGCGGTCGACGCCCTGTCGCTGACGCTCGCCACTGCCGGAGGCGCGGTGGTGCCGCTCCCCCACCCTCCTGGCGCGGAGGCGCCGTCCCTGCTCCGCGGCCAGGGGCTCAGAGGTTCGGTCAACCCGCTGGTGGAGACGTACGGAACGGTGCCGTACGCCGACGTCGACCCGGCCCCGCCGGCGGCACTCGCCTACGTGCTGATGTTCGGGATGATGTTCGGCGACGCGGGTCACGGGTTGATGCTGCTGGCCGTGGCGGCGATGCTCCACGCCGGGTGGCCGGCCCGCCTGACGCGGTTCCGCGGGGCGTGGCCGTTCGTGGCCGGTGCGGGTCTGGCGAGTATCCTGTTCGGCCTGCTGTACGGGGAGTTCTTCGGCCCGACGGGGTTGGTTCCAGTGCTCTGGCTGGACCCGATGTCACATCCCGCCTCGCTGTTGCTCCTCGCCCTCAGCGTGGGGGCCCTGCTTCTCGGCGGCGCCTACCTGCTCGGCGGTGTCAACAGGTGGCGGGAAGGAGGGTTGCCGCTCGCCTTGTATTCGCCCGCCGGGATCGCCGGAGGTGCGACGTTCATCGGCATGGGTGTGGCGGCCGGTGGGTGGTACCTCGCCGAGACATGGCTGACGGCGGCAGGGCTGGTGACGGCCGTCACCGGTCTCGGATTGATTCTCACGGGGTTCCTCGCCGAAGGCGGCGGCCTCACACAAGCGGTGATCCGGTCGGCCGACGTGGTCATCCGTATCGGCGCGAACGTCGCGTCCTTCGCCAGGCTCGCGGCCTTCGGCCTCACTCACGCCGCGATCGGCTGGATCGTGTGGAAGGCCACCCTCGGCCTGTGGCCGACGGCTCCCGCCTTCGCGGCGCTCGTCTTCACTGCGGGCACCCTGCTGGCCTTCGCTCTGGAGGCGCTGGTGGCGGCGGTCCAGGCCCTGCGCCTGGAGTACTACGAGTTGTTCTCCCGGATCTTCCAGGCGGAGGGGCGTCCCTTCCGGCCTTTGCGCATCCCGCTCCCCGCTAAGGAGGCACCGCGATGTCCATTTCGGCACGGCGAGGGATCATCGCCTTCAGCGCGCTTGTCCTCTTGACTGCTCTCGGCGTCCTCATCGTGGCCGCGCTCGGCGGGCCGGCAGGGGCGAACGGCGGCCCAGTGGACGCTCACGCCACCGCGGGGCAGGCGAACTGGGCGGCGCTGATCGGCGCGGCGATCGCGGTGGCGGCCTCCTCGATCGGCGCGGGCGTGGCCGTCGCCTACACTGGCGCCGCCGCACTTGCGGCGATGAGCGAACGCCCGGAACTGTTCGGCCGCGCGATCGTCATCGTCGGCCTGGCGGAAGGGATCGCGATCTACGGGCTTGTCGTCGCCGTCATCCTCATCGGGCGGGCGTGACCATGGGCGGCGTCGTGGCCATCGGCGAGCCTTCCCGGCTGGCGGGCCTCGCCCTGGCGGGCGCCATCGTGCTGTCGGCCGAGGATTCCGCGGGCATCCGTCGGGCCTGGAGGTCCTTGCCGGAGGGCGTCGATGTGGTGATCCTCACCGCGTGGGCGGCCGAGATCCTCGGTCCCGTCGACGATCGGCTCACAGTGGTCATGCCCGGCGCACTGTCCGCCCGGCGGGCGGTGCGCGAGCCGTGACCGGGACCGCGGTCGAGCAGGCTCTCGCCCCATTGGAGGCGGAGCTGCTGCGCCGGGCCGGGGAGCAGGCGGCACGGACGACCGCGCGGGCAAGGGACGAGGCGGCGTCCGTCATGGCAGCGGCCCGGCGGGAGGCGGAGGCCGTACTGGCCGAGGCGGGCGCGCAGGGATTGGCGGAGCACGCCGCCTACGCCGCCACGGTGCGGGCGGACGTCGGGCGACGGCGACGGCGGGTCGTCCTCGCCGCGCAGTGCGAGATGCTGGAGGAGTTTCGCCGCCGGGCGCGTGAAGAGGCCAAGGATCTCCGCCACGCCCCTTGCTACCCGGCCCTGTTGCGCCACCTGTCGGAGACGGTCAGACGGCGCGGCGGGGATGACCTGGTGATCGACGAGCATCCGGACGGCGGCGTGGTGGCGCACGGTCCGGGACGGCGCCTGGACGCCACGCTGCCCGCTCTCGCAGACCGGATGATCGACACCCTCGCCGGGGAGGTGCAGTGCCTGTGGCTGTCGTGACCCGCGTCAATGGCCCGCTCGTCGAGGTGAGCGATCTGAGGGGCGTCGCCATGTTCGATCAGGTGACCGTGAAAGGACTTCCCGGCGAAGTCGTGTCCCTGCGCGGCGAGCGGGCGACCGTCCAGATGTACGAGTACACGGGCGGCCTGATGCCGGGACTCCCGGTCGAGGCGACGGGGATCCCGCTGTCGGCGCCTCTCGGGCCTCACCTGCTCGGCGGGGTGTTCGACGGGCTGCTCCGGCCGCTGGAGCAGGCGTCCATGTGGCTGGATCCCCGATCCCGTGAGGGCGCGGAAACCCGTTCCTGGCGGTTCACCCCGCTCGTCGCCGAGGGGCGGGCTGTGGAACCAGGCGCCCCGGTCGGTGCCGTCACCATGGCCGGCGGGCTGTCCTACCTGGTCCTCGCCTCCGGCGGCACCGTCGGCTCGATCCGGCCTGCCGGAGAGTACCCTGCCGAGGCCCCGATCGCCACCGTCGGAGGCCACGAGATGACGATGGTCAGGCGGTGGCCGATCCGCCGGGCCCTGCCCTACCGGGAGCGTCTCGCAGAGCCGGTACCGCTCATCACGGGGCAGCGGGTACTCGACCTGCTGTTGCCCGTCCAGCGAGGCGGAACGACCGCGGTGCCCGGGGGATTCGGCACCGGCAAGACCGTACTGCTCCAGCAGATCGCCAAATGGTGCGACGCCGACGTCGTCGTCTACGTCGGCTGCGGCGAGCGCGGCAACGAGATGGCCGACGTGATCTCGGAACTGGGGCAGCTCGGCGACCCGCGGACGGGCGGGCGGCTGGCCGACCGTACCGTAATGATCGCCAACACCTCCAACATGCCCATGATGGCCCGTGAGGCGAGCATCTACACCGGGGTCACCGTGGCCGAGCACTTCCGTGACATGGGGTATGACGCGGTGCTGATCACCGACTCAACGTCCCGGTGGGCCGAGGCCAGGCGCGAGTTCGCCTCCCGCAGCGGGGCGCTGCCCGCCGAGGAGGGCTACCCCGCCGATCTCGCCTCCGCGATCGCCGCCTTCTACGAGCGAGCGGGACGGGTGACGACGCTCGGTGGGCGGACCGGGTCGGTGACGATCCTGGGGGCGGTCTCCCCGCCGGGCGGGGATATGACCGAGCCCGTCACCACCCACACCCAGCGGTTCGTACGCACGCTCTGGAGCCTGGACCGCGACTTGGCCTACGCACGCCACTACCCGGCGGTGTCTTGGGAGGCGTCCTTCTCCCGCGACGATGAGTCCCTGGCCCAATGGCACGACAGGACCGGCCGGGAAGGCTGGGCGGCGACCCGCGCGCGCATCAGCGCGCTGCTCGCCGAGGCGGACCACCTGTCCGGGATCGCCGAACTGGTCGGCACGGCGGCGTTGCACGCGCGCGAGCGCGTCGTCCTGCTCGGGGGGCGCCTGCTGCGCGAGGGCCTGTTGCAGCAGAGCGCGCTCAGCCCCACGGACGCCTACTGCACACCTGAGCGCACCATCGCGCTCGCGGGCACGGTGCTCGCCGCGATCGACGACTGCCTGGCCCTGGTCTCCGGTGGCGTGCCGGCCGACGAGATCGAGAGCCGGGATTTCTCCGCCGTCCTGCGTGCCAAGGAATCCGGGTGAGGCCGAGCCATGATCGAGTTGGAGTACACCGACGTGGCCGAGCTGCGAGGCCCACTCATCGTCGTGCGGGGTGTCGGCGGCGTGGGGTGGGACGAGTTCGCGTCGATCCACCTGCCCGGCGGCGACGTACGGCACGGGCTGGTCCTGGAGGTCGACGGGGATCTCGCGCTGGTCCAGGTCCTCGAAGGGACCTCAGGCATGACGCCCGGAAGGATCGGCGTGGCGTTCTCGGGGACCCCCTTCCGAGTGCCCGTCGGCCCCGGCTGGCTGGGGCGGGTCTGCGACGGCCTCGGCAGCCCGCTGGACGGCGGACCGCCGATCTTCGGTTCGACGACCATGCCCGTCAGCGGACTTCCGCTGAACCCGGCGTGGCGGGTCCCGCCCGCCGAGCCGATCCTCACCGGTGTGTCGGTGATCGACGCCCTGACCACGCTCGTGCGCGGTCAGAAGATCGCGGTGTTCTCCTCGCCCGGTTTGCCGCACCTCGATCTCGCCGCCCAGATCGCGGCACAGGCTCACGCCTCCGGAGGACCGTTCAGCGTGATCTTCGCCGCCATGGGGCTCACGCACGCGGACGCACTCGGAGTACGCGACGCGCTGGAGGCGCGAACCGCGGCCGCAGAGCTGGTGCTCCTGCTCAACCTGGCCGACGATCCGGTGATCGAGCGGATCTTGACTCCGCGGATCGCGCTCACCGTCGCCGAACACCTCGCCTTCCATCTCGGCCGGCACGTTTTGGTCGTCCTGGCCGACATGACCAGCTACTGCGAGGCACTGCGGGAGGTGTCGTCCGTAAGGGGGGAGATCCCCGCCCGCAGGGCGTATCCCGGCTACCTGTACAGCGACCTCGCCTCGATCTACGAGCGCTGCGGGAAGGTACGGGGCCTGCCGGGCTCGGTGACGCTGCTGCCCGTGCTGACCATGCCGGCCGGGGACATCACCCACCCCGTACCGGACCTCACCGGATACATCACCGAAGGGCAGATCGTGCTTTCTCGCGATGTTCCCGGCTATCCGCCGGTCGACTCGCTGGCGTCGATCTCGCGGCTGATGCGACATGGGGTGGGGGCCGGCCGTACCCGGCGGGAGCACGTCGACCTGGCGGCACAGCTCCTCGCAGCCCTGACGCGGGCCAGGCAGGCGAGGGAACTGGCCGAGTTCGTGGGTACCGACGCGCTCAGCTCGCTGGACCGGCGGTATCTCGACCTGGCCCGCGCCTTCGACGAGCGGCTGGTCGCCCAGGGCCGGGAGGAGTCTCACGGCCTGGAAGAGACCTTCGACCGGGCATGGCAGGTGCTCTCCACGCTGCCACGCACGGAACTGACCATGCTCGACGCCGCCGCCGTGGACGCCAACTACCGGGAGGCGCGATGAGGATCTCCGTGCCGCCCGGCCGCGCGGGCCGCCTCTGGCTGCGGCGCCGGCTGGCCACCGCTGAACACGGCCTCGACCTCCTCGACCGCAAGCTGCGCCTGCTCCGCCAGGAACAGGACCGTCTCGCCGCGGTCGCCGCCCAGACCGGGGAGCGCTGGGCGGAAACGATGGCCGAGGCGGAAATCTGGACCTTCCGCGTGGCGACCCTCGGCGGGGAGCGGGCGCTGCGGCTCGGCGCCTCCGCCGGGCAGATTCACGTCGAGATCGACTACGCCGACGTGATGGGCACGACCTATCCCTGCAGCGTAGCTTGCCACTTCCCCGCCGCCCCGGAACAGCCGGCGCTCACGGCCGCCCTCACCCCGGCCAGATCGGCCTGCCAGAGGGCCCTGGAAGCAGGAACACGACACGCCGTAGCACTCAGGGCCGTCCGCATCGTGGAGGCAGAGGTCCTCTGGACGCGGCGCCGGATCCGTGCCCTGCGCGAGCGCTGGATACCCGGCTTGGAATCGGCGCTCGCCGAACGCGAGCTGGCCCTGGAGGAACAGGAGCGCGCCGACTGTGCCCGGGTACGGCGTGCGACCAGGGACGGAAGCCTCCATTACCGGTGACCTTTGGCCATGTTCAGAAGAGTCGCTTTTGGAAAGGGATGAGAGGGGATATAACTCCCGCCGTCTGAAGCGTGAGGGGGAACGCCGATGGACGCCCTTGTGACACCGTCGCTGGAGCCGCTGATCGAGGCCCTGCGATCGGTCGGCTATACCGTCGTCGGCCCCACCGTCAAGGACGGAGCCGTGCGGATGGCCGAGATATGGTCGGCCGAAGAGCTACCCGCGGGTGTGGGAGACGCACAGGAGCCCGGCGGCTACCGGCTGACCGAGCGCGACGACGACATGGTGTTCGGCTTCGCGGCCGGCCCGGACTCGGCCAAGCGCTACACCCAGCCGCCCCGCCAGACGCTGTTTCGAATGCGTGACCAGGAGATCGAGGAGGTCGAACCCGAGGCGCCCCGCGTCGCGCTGCTCGGGGTACGCGCCTGCGATCTGGCCGCGATAGCCGTCCAGGACAGGGTCTTCCTCGGCAGACATCCCGACAGCGCCTACCGCCGCCGACGCGAGGCGCTGTTCCTGGTGGCCGTGAACTGCGCGGTTCCCGGCGGCACCTGCTTCTGCGCCTCCATGGGGACCGGACCGAAGGCCACCGCCGGCTTCGACCTCGCGATCACCGAGCTGGCCGCACCGCACCGGTTCCTGATCGAACCGGGCAGCGAACGCGGCGCGCAGATCCTCACGGCGATCCCGCACCGCGCGGCCGAGGAGGACGACCTGGCCGCCGCGCAGGAGGTGTCCCGCACGGCCGCGACCCGGATGGGGCGGCAGGTGGACACCACCGGCATCCAGGACTGGCTGCCGGCGGCACACGACCACCCCCGGTGGACCGACGTGGCCTCCCGCTGCCTGAGCTGCACCAACTGCACCATGGCCTGCCCCACCTGCTTCTGCAGCACCGTCGAGGACATCACCGATCTCTCCGGCGACGTCGCCGAACGGTCCGAACGGTGGGACTCCTGCTTCACGCTGGACTTCACCGAACTCGGCGGCACACCGGTGCGCGGCTCGGCCCTGGCCCGCTACCGCCAGTGGCTGACCCACAAGTTCGCCACCTGGTACGACCAGTTCGGCGTGTCGGGCTGCGTGGGCTGCGGCCGGTGCATCACCTGGTGCCCCACCGGCATCGACGTGACCGAGGAACTGTCGTGCATCCGATGACGCCCGCTCCGTACCGGGTGCGTTCCCGCCGTCCGGACCGCGCCGACACCGTCACCTTGACCCTGGAGCCGGTGCGGGGCCGGTGCCCGGCCTTCCTACCAGGCCAGTTCAACATGATCTACGCCCGGGGAGTCGGCGAGATACCGATCTCCCTCAGCGGCCGGGCCAGGTCAGGGGCGCTCATGCACACGATCCGAGCGGTGGGCGCGGTCAGCCACGTCTTGTGCGATGCCAGGCCCGGCGACGTCGTGGGGCTCCGCGGCCCGTACGGCACCGCCTGGGACGTGCCTGCCGCGGCCGGGCTGGACGTCGTCGTGGCGGCCGGCGGCCTGGGACTCGCGCCGCTGCGCACCGTCCTTCGTGAGCTGGCCGCGCACCGTTCCCGATACGGCCGGATCAGCCTGATCGTCGGCACCCGTACCCCGATGACCCTGCTCTACCCGCGAGAGCTGGCCCGGTGGCGAAAGTCGCACGACGTCGACGTCCAGGTCATCGTCGACCATCCGGACCACGCCTGGCAGGGCCCGGTCGGACCGGTCACCAGGCTGATCGACCGGATCGTCTTCCAGCCGCGCCGTACCGCCGCCTTCGTGTGCGGACCCGAGGTCATGATGCGCGCCGTCGCCGACAACCTCGTACGGCGCGGCGTCCCGGCCGCACGGGTGGCGCTGTCGCTGGAGCGCAACATGAAATGCGGCGTCGGCCGCTGTGGGCACTGCCAGCTCGGCCCGCTGCTCCTTTGCTTGGACGGCCCGGTGGTGGACTACCAGCGGGCGGCCAGGCTCCTCGCGGTGCGGGAGCTGTGATGGGCGCCCCCAAACCCGCCTCCCGGCCGCGGCTCGCGGTCTGGAAGTTCGCCTCATGCGACGGCTGCCAGCTCACCCTGCTCGACTGCGAGGACGAGCTGCTGTCCCTGGCGGCCAAGGTGGAGATCGCCTACTTCCTGGAGGCGTCGAGCGCCCCTGGTCCCGGCCCGTACGACCTGTCGCTGGTCGAGGGGTCCGTCACCACCCCAGAGGACGCCGAGCGCATCCGGCACGTACGCCGGGTCTCCAAGCACCTGGTGACGATCGGGGCCTGCGCCACCGCAGGCGGGATCCAGGCCCTGCGCGACTTCGCCGACGTACGCGAGTTCGCCTCCGTCGTCTACGCGCGGCCCGAATACATCGCCACCCTGGAGCGGTCGACGGCGATCTCCGCCAACGTGCCGGTGGACTTCGAGCTGCGCGGCTGCCCGATCGACAAGCGCCAGCTTTTGGAGGTCATCACGGCGTTCCTGACCGGTCGGCGCCCTGTCGTCCCAGGGCACAGCGTGTGCGTGGAGTGCAAGGCCCGGGGCAACGTCTGCGTCTTGGTGGCGCACGGCACGCCCTGCCTGGGCCCGGTCACCCAGGCCGGTTGCGGGGCGCTCTGCCCGGCGTTCAACCGGGGCTGCTACGGCTGCTTCGGCCCGTCCGAGACCACCAACTCGGCCGCCCTTAACGGCCGGCTGCGCGAACTCGGGATGAGCGACCCGGAGCTGGTGCGAATCTACCGGACCTTCAACGCCACCGAGGAGCCCTTCCGGCGAGCGTCGGAGGAGGCCGAGGGTGACGCATAAGACCATCCGCATCGGCGGCCTGTCCCGGGTCGAAGGCGAGGGAGCACTGCTGGTGCGCGCCCGCGACGGCCGGATCGTCGACCTTCAGCTGAGGATCTACGAGCCGCCCCGGTTCTTCGAGGCGCTGCTGCGCGGCCGCTCGTACACCGAACCTCCCGACATCACCGCCCGCATCTGCGGCATCTGCCCTGTCGCGTACCAGATGAGCGCCTGCCAGGCCATCGAGGCGGCCTGTGGGGTGGAGGTGACCGGACCGCTGCGGGACCTGCGGCTGCTCCTCTACTACGGCGAATGGATCGAGTCACACGCCTTGCACATCTTTCTGCTGCACGCGCCGGATTTCCTGGGCTACGACAGCGGTATCGCCATGGCCGCCGACCATCGCGTCCACCTGGAGCGCGGCCTGGCGTTGAAGAAGGCGGGAAACGAGCTGGTGGCCGACCTGAGCGGCCGGGCGATCCACCCGGTCAACGTCCGGGTAGGCGGCTTCTACCGGATCCCGCGCCGCCAGGAACTCGCCGGTGCGGCCGAGCGGCTGCGCCTGGCACGGGAGCACGCCCTGGCCACCGTGACCTGGGTCGCCGGATTCGACTTCCCCGACGTGGAACACGACTACCGGTTCCTCGCGCTGCGGCACCCGGACGAGTACGCCATCCTCTCCGGTTCCGTCGCCGTCAGCGACGGAACCGGGTTTCCGGTCTCGCACTGGCCCGAACACGTTGTCGAGGAGCAAGTGCCCGGCTCCACGGCGTTGCACGCCCGGCTCGACGGAACCGGCGGCTACCTGGTGGGCGCCATGGCCCGATACGCCCTCAATTCCGGGCTGCTCTCCCCGCTGGCCCGCTCGGCGGCGCGCGACGCCGGGCTCGGCGAGGTGTGTCGCAACCCCTTTCGCAGCATCGTGGTCCGGGCGGTGGAAATCGTGCACGCCTGCGACGAAGCCCTGCGGATCATCGACTCCTACGCCGAGCCCGACGCGCCCGCCGTCCCCGTCGAGCCGCGGCCCGGCGTCGGCCACGGGGCGTCGGAGGCCCCGCGCGGCACGCTCTACCACCGCTACCGCATCGACGATGACGCGCTGATCGTCGAGGCGGACATCGTGCCGCCGACCTCTCAGAACCAGGCCCGCATCGAGAAGGATCTGTGGGATCTGGTCGAGCCACGGCTCGCCCTGCCGCAGGAGGAGCTGGCATCGCTGTGCGAGCGGGCGGTACGCAACCACGACCCGTGCATCTCCTGCTCCACCCATTTCCTGGATCTTCGTCTCGATGCGCGCTGACCGAGTCGTGATCGGGGTGGGCGGCGACTCCCGCGGTGACGACGCGGCGGGCCTGGAGGTGGTACGGCTACTCCGCGGCACGCTCCCGCCCTCGGTGGTCCTCACCGAGAGCTCCGGGGATCCGATGCATCTGGTCACGGCCTGGAGCGGCGCGCGGCTGGCGATCGTGATAGACGCGGTGTCCTCAGGCGCGGCACCGGGGACCATCCACACGGCTGTCCGGCCAGGCCCCGCGCCCGCCTGGCGGGCGAGCTCTCATGCCCTTGGCCTGCCCGACGCGATGGCGCTCGGTGAGGCGCTCGGCCTGCTCCCGGACGAACTGGTCGTCTTCGGCGTCGAGGGCGGCGACTTCGGCCTCGACACCCCGGTCACCCCACCGGTGCGCGCGGCGATCCGCGAGACGGCTGAGGCTGTCCGGCAGCGGCTGGATGATCTCCGTCAGCAGGAACAGTGACAACAGGCCCTGACTTCGAGGGGATTAGGCCCCTGGGTCGAGCATCATCGGTGACGCACGCTCGGGTCATGCTCCGCTACGTGGACGACGAGTGCGACGTGCTGCTGCGTGACGGCGGAATCGCGCATGTCCGGCCGTTGCGCGTTTCCGACCGGGACGCCATGCACGCCCTGGTCGACCGGTCATCCGAACGCTCGGTGTACCTGCGGTTCTTCACCGGCGGAGCCGACACGGCCCACGCTTACGTGGACCGCCTGACCAGCCCTGGGTACCAAGGTCATGCACTGGTGGCACTCGCCGCCGGCCGGGTGGTCGGCGTCGCGGAGTACATCCCCGACGCTCAGCGCCCCGAGGCCGACATCGGGATCCTGCTGGATGACCGGATACATGGCTGTGGACTCGGCACCCTGCTGCTGGAGCACATCGCTCTCGACGCCGCCCAAAGGGGGATCGAGCAGTTGACGGCCACCGTCCTCGCGGGCAACCGGCAGATGCTGCAGGTACTCGGCGATCTGGGCCTGCCGGTCGAACGGCGGTGCCGGCAGGGCGAGATCGAATCGCGTATCGCCCTGCGCCCCACGGCTCATCTGCTGGAGCAGATCGAGAAGCGGGCGCACGAGGCCGAACGCAACTCCCTGGCCCACATGTTCTCCCCTGGTTCGGTCGCCGTCGTAGGGGCTGGCCGGAACCCGGCAAGTGTCGGACACCGCATACTGCGCAACCTGATCACCGGCGGTTTTCCCGGGCCTGTGTATCCCGTGAATCCCAACGCCACGCAACTGTGCGGCCTCCCCGCCTACCCCACCGTGGCTGCCATACCGGGACCGGTGGAACTCGCCGTGATCGCCACCCCGGCCGACACAGTGCCAAAGGTCGCCAAGGACTGCGCGCGACACGGTGTCCGAGGGTTGGTGGTGGTGAGCGCCGGATTCGCCGAAGCCGGGAAAAAGGAGCTGGAAGCCCGGCTACTCAAGATCTGCCGGGAATCAGGAATACGCCTGGTAGGTCCCAACTGCCTGGGTATCGCGAACACCGCCGCTTCACTGAACGCCGGCTTCATGCCCAGCCTGCCCAGTGAAGGCAGGCTCGGGCTGATGTCGCAGTCGGGGGCCGTGGCGGTCGCCCTGATCGAACGAGCCGGCGAACTGGGGCTCGGCGTCTCCTCGTTCGCGTCAGTCGGCAACAAAGCCGACGTCAGCGGCAACGACCTGCTCGAATACTGGGAGGACGATCAGGCCACCGCAGTCATCGCCATGTACCTGGAGTCCTTCGGCAACCCGCGCCGCTTCGGCCGCATCGCCTGCAGGGTCAGCACGCGCAAACCGATCATCGTCGTCAAGAGCGGGCGCAGCGTCTCCGGCGGCCGTGCCGTCCGCTCACACACCGCCGCCGCCGCGACGCCCGACAGGGCGGTGGACGCGCTGCTGCGGGCATCAGGCGTGATCCGCGAGGACAGCGTCCAGGACATGCTCGATACCGCCAGGCTGCTCGCCTCCCAGCCCCTACCCACCGGCCGGCGGGTCGCGGTCGTGGGCAACTCCGGCGGCCCGGAGGCCATCATGGCCGACGCCTGCGAGCAGCGAGGGCTCAGTGTCCCGGAACTATCCACCGTCACACAGAACGCCCTGCGAACCCGTCTTCGCGCGGCAGCCGCCGTCCCCAACCCAATCGACCTCACCGCCGACGGCGACGCCAGGGAATTCGCCGCGGCGATCGAGATCGTCCTGGCCGATCCGGGGATCGACGCCCTGTTCGCCGTATACACGCCCCCGTTCGGCTCGGGCATGGAAGCGACGCGAGATGCCATCGCGGCCGCCACCGTGGGGTCGGCCAAGACAGTGCTCGCCTGCGTCATGGGACAAGACGGGATCATCGACGGCCGAATCCCCTGCTATGCATTTCCCGAGCAGGCGGTCCACGCCTTCGGCCGCGCCGCCGACTACGCCGCTTGGCGAAAACGGCCCCTGGAGCCGCCGGAGGAAACCAACGGAGCGGACGTCAAAAGGGCTCGGGCGATCGTCGAACGGGACCTCGCGGCGCACCCCCAAGGACGCTGGCTGGACATCTCTCTCGCGACCGCTCTGTTGTCCTGCTACGGCATCTCGGTGGCCGAGTCCGTGACAGTCGATGGCCCTGAGAGCGCCGCCGAGGCCGCCGCCCGGGTCGGCTTCCCGGCGGTCGTGAAGGCCACCGGCCCGCAGATCGTCCACAAGACCGACCTTGGGGGCGTCCGGCTCGGCCTGCGCACGCCGAAGGAGGTCCGGCAGGCCTACCGGGACTTGACCGAGCGGGTCGGCCCTGCCATGTCCGGTGCGATCGTGCAGCACGTGATGACCGGAGGCATCGAGATGATCGTCGGTGGCGTCGCGCACGAAGCGTTCGGGCCCCTCATCATGGTCGGTCTCGGCGGCACCATCACCGAGCTTCTCTCCGACCGCGTCTTTCGGGTGCCGCCGATCAGCCACGCCGAGGCCGCACGAATGATCGGAGAACTTCGATGCGCGCCGCTGCTTTCCGGCTATCGGGGAAGCCCTCCCACAGACGTGAAGGGACTGGAGAATCAGATCGTGCGGCTCGGTCATCTCATGGACGACCTGCCGGAGATCGCCGAGATCGACCTCAACCCCGTCATCGTCACACCGACCGGTGCCACAGCCGTAGACGCACGCGTCCAGCTAGCGCCCGCCACCGCCCGGCCGTCTCTGCTCCGCCGCAGACTACGCTGAGCCGCGACCGCACCCATGCATCGGCTGGGAGATCACCCCAAACCGCTTCCGATGGCCCTGCACGGATGATCACTTCCGGTGAGGTTCCCCCAAGGCCAGGTAGTTAGCGTTTTCGGGTGCCTGTCAAGGGTGTCAACGGACACGCCGTAGTCTTGGTGGGCGGTCGGTAGTTCTCCGGGCTGACGGTCAGCGGAATTCCAGGCCGATGGCCAGTTGATCTATGGTGGGTGGTCAGGTCAGCGGGACGACACCGCGACCGGAGAGGGCCTCGGCGAGGCGGTGGCTGTCACCGTTGGTCTGGACGAGGTGGGCATGGTGCAGGAGCCGGTCGACCGTCGCGGTGGCGAGATGCGAGAGATCGCTTTGACGTTCACTTACCCACGGGTTAACGGATCGCTCTCAGGGGGAGCGCGAGAAAGGTGTTTCGCAAAGCCGGAATCGAGTCCAAGGTGGCCGATAATTAGAGACAGCAAAAGGCTGACATGGATTCCACGACGGGAAGTCGGCTGCTAATCGCTGCACGTCGGGATCGGCGCAGGCAGGAGTGGAATTTGCTTCGACACGCTGCTTTATCTTCCGGGTGCTGCCTCACTGCGAATGCAGTGCCGTCTCATGCGGGATCAGTACGGCATCCAGGAGGCCGCTCCTGTTTTTCTGCACGCACTCCATCATGCACGCGGCTGCTGGGAGAGGGCTCATCATGCGCTAGCCAAACTTGAACGTGATATTGACCGGGCGCGCGAGGAGATCACCAAACCGGAGACCACCATGCATGCTCTGGAGCACTGGGAAAGCGCGGCGGCCTCTCACACACCGCTCCCGGAAACCTCCCAAGGTCAGAGCGCTGCCCAGCCCAAAGCAGCCGACACGGCGACACCGCGCAGAAGAGGCAGGCCCGCCAGCCCACGAATGATCAAAGTCCTGGACCTACTGAACATGAAAGCTCGACGTGACACGCGATCATGCCTCTGACCTGCAGTGACAGGCACGTTCCGGGTAACGTCGACCTTTGATCATCAGTACTCAAGCAGGACCCAGCCAGTCGGTGGAAAAACCGTCAGATCGCCGACGCCATCGGCGAAGACCCACGGCTCCTGCGAATGACACTCAGCTACCTGGTTGACGACGGGCGTCTTCTCAAGAATACAAACGCCTGCTATCGATACAGCGGCGAAAATCAGAAAGCCGAGCAGCACTGAGCAGACAACCGCCATGTGAACACGATTTCCCCGCATGTGCGAGGAGAAAGAAGGGCCGCCGTCGAGAAGCAGCTCGACGGCGACCACAACGACAATCCCAGATACCCATCTGACACGGCCCCGGCATCTTGGAGCTTTGACCGGGTTTGATTCCTTGTGTGTGGCTGGTAACGGCGTTCACTTCAGGGGACGGCCAGGCCACCTATCTGTTTCGACCCGGCCATCACGCCCGCGGCAAGAACACCGTCACCGGCTTCCTGTCTCGCACCCACGACGCGCCCGGCACCCCCGCGCTGAAGATGGGACGGCTGCGGTCCGGCCGGCTGGTGGAATTGATGGAGAGCGGCGTTCCACTGACCACCATCGTGGCCGCCGCCGGTGTCGACTCCCTGCACGCCCTGTCACGGGTGCTGCCCTTCGTCCGCGGCGTCAGCGTCGACCAGGCGGTGTTGCCCAGACCGCCGCGATCACCGACCTTTACCGGCGCCAGATCGCCGCCAGGACCGCTTATGAGCTCGCGCCGAAAGGCAGACCCGACAGCGAAGGTCACGAGCGCCTCACCTGCCCTGCGGCGGCCGGGAAGGTCCGGTGTCCGATCAAGCGCACCGGCATCGGCACCAACCCGCGTCTGCCGCTTGTCCATCCAGCACCCAGCCCGGTCGGCCCACCGAAGATCTGCCGCCAGCACAGCATCACCATCGCCCCCGAGCACGGCGCCAAGCACACCCAGGCACTGGCCTATGGAACCACCGACCAGCAACGGGTCTACCACCGGCTGCGTAACAGCACCGAAGGCTTCAACGGCTATGCCAAGGACGACGCCCACGAGGCCATCGAGCGCTCCCAGGGGCGCCGCATCCGCGGCATCGCCGCCCAGAGTCTGCTGCCGGCCTTCCAGCTCGCCCACGCCAATTTTAGAAAAATTTTTAGCCGACTTGACTCGCTGCCCCGTGCCAACGGCCGGCCCCGCAGGCGCATCCGACGCAGAGCCACCAAGCCTCTGGCCGATTGGAAGCCCTGAACGATCACCATTGCAGGTGAGAGCCGTACAGCACCGCTAGACCGGTGCCAGTAGGCCTGGCGGCCGTCTCAGCCGTGGGCGTAATGCACGCAAGCCAGACGAAAGTGATCTGCAAGCCGGTCGGGATAGACATCTCCGCGTGTCCAAACGCCGCGCGGAACCCCGTACAAGCAAAAAAGCCCCGGCTCTTGCGGAGCGGGGCTCTCTTTCGTCACTGTGGAGCCACCAATTTCGTCGGTGACCCCTTGTGGGCGAGGAGGGATTTGAACCCTCACGTCCTTTCGGACACACGGACCTGAACCGTGCGCGTCTGCCGTTCCGCCACCCGCCCTTGTTGGGTGCGGTCGAAACATTAGCACGTATCAGCCGGTACCCACGAACCCGGATACGATCCTCCTAGATGCGAAAGCGGAGCAGCTGGGTGCGAGAGAGCGAGGACCGAGCCAACGAGCCCCCAAGCGGCCGCGACCACATAGACGGAGGAGGGGAGGTACCCGGTGGGAGTCCTTCAGCGTTTCGAGCGGAGGCTCGAAGGCTTGGTTGAAGGGGCCTTTGCGCGGGCGTTCAAATCTGACCTTCAGCCGGTAGAGGTCGCCAGTGCGGTCCAACGGGAGATGGACGAGCGGGCGGCGATCGTCGCCCAAGGGCGCACTCTCGTGCCCAACGACTTCGTGGTCGAGCTGTCCACGACCGACAGCGAGCGGCTGGAGGTCTACGCGGACAGCATCGGCCACGAGCTGGCCAACCTTGCCAGGGAGTACGCCAAGGAACAGGGCTACTCCTTCGTGGGGCCGGTCAGGGTCCGCTTCGAGACGGCCGACGACCTCGCGGTCGGCCTGTTCCGCATCCGCTCGGGCGTGATCCGCGGCGCGACGGTCGAGCAGGACGAGATCCGCCAGCCGGTGAGCGACGTGCCCACCGCGAAACCACACGCGTTCGGAGGTCGCCCCCGCCTGCTGGTGTCCACCCAGGACGACCCGCAGGGCCAGCGGTCCTTCGACCTGACAACACCGGTGACCCTGCTCGGCAGGGGCACCGACTGCGATCTACGGCTGGTCGACCCGGGTGTGTCCCGGCACCACGCCGAGCTGCGGGTGGAAGGCCCCCAGGTCGCGCTCGTCGACCTCGGCTCCACGAACGGCACCTTCGTCAACGGCCAGCCGGTTCGCCGGGTCGAGCTCCAGAACGGCACTCGCGTGACGCTGGGGCGAACGACTCTGGTTTTCCGGCGCGATTAAAGGTAAATAGACGGTCCATGTCCGAGCTCACGCTGCTGCTGATCCGGCTCGCTTTCCTCGCGGTGCTGTGGTTCTTCGTGATTGCCGCGGTCGGCGTGATCCGGACGGACTTGTTCGGATCACGCACGGCCGCCACCGTCCCCGCGCGCAAGGTTCCCAAACCGGCGAAGCCCGCGGCCAAATCCAAGAAGGGGGAACCACGGCAGATGGTCGTCACCGGTGGCCCCCTGCAAGGCACCACCATTACCCTCTCGGAGACGCCCATCACCATCGGCCGGGCGAACGACGCGACGCTGGTAGTCAGCGACGACTACGCCTCCAGCCGGCACGCCCGGCTCTTCCCCCAGGACGGTCAGTGGATCGTGGAAGATCTCGGCTCGACCAACGGCACTTATCTCGACCGCTCAAAAGTCACCCGTCCGACTCCGGTGCCGCTCGGTGTTCCGATCCGCATCGGCAAGACCGTCATCGAATTGCGCAAATGACCATCGCACTCCGTTACGCCGCCCGCTCTGACGTCGGCCTCCTCCGCGAAGGCAACGAGGACTCCGCCTACGCCAGCGGCCGCCTGCTCGCCGTCGCGGACGGCATGGGCGGCCACGCACACGGCGAGGTGGCCAGTTCGGTCGCCATCGCCGCGCTGTCCTCACTCGACGCGGACGCCCAGGGAGGTGACCTGCTCAGCGCCATCGAGGCAGCGGTACGCGACGCCAACCGCAAGCTCCACGAGATGGTGGGCCGCGACCCCGGCCTCAAGGGCATGGGCACCACCCTCACCGCCATGCTCTGGTCCGGGACGAGGGTCGCCCTGGTCCACGTCGGCGACTCCCGGGCCTACCTGCTGCGTGCGGGAGAGCTCTACCAGATCACGCACGACCACACGCTGGTGCAGTCACTGGTGGACGACGGCCGGATCACCGCCGAGGAGGCCGCCACCCATCCCCAGCGGTCCATCCTGCTGCGGGCGCTCGACGGCAGCGGCGAGGTCGATCCCGACCTGTCCCTGCGCGAAGCCCAGGTCGGCGATCGCTACCTGCTCTGCTCCGACGGCCTGTCCGGGGTGGTGAGCGCGGAGACCCTGCACCACACGCTCTCCACGATCGAGGATCCCGACGGGGTGGTCCGCACCCTCATCGACCTGGCCAACCGGGGCGGCGGTCCCGACAACATCACCTGCGTCCTCGCCGACGTGCTGGAGGTGGCCGAGACCTTCGTGCCACGTACCGAGGCCGCCGTGGTCGGCGCCGCCGGCTCCGGCATGCCGAGGTCACAGCCACCGGACACCCCGGCGGGGCGCGCCAGCGCGGTCACCATGCCGCAGCCGGTCATCCCCGACGACGATCCCGACGAGCCGATCATCAGGTCCGTGGCCCGACCGGCCAAACGTCGCCGGCTGTGGCCTCTTGTCGCCGTGGCGGGCGGCGTCGTCGTCATCGGAGGCGGCCTAGGCTGGTACTTCGGGGGACAGTGGCTGGATGATCAGTACTTCGTCGGGGCCAAGGGTAACGAGATCGTGGTTTTCCAGGGTGTGAAGACCAACCTCGGCCCCTTCGAGCTTTTCGACGTCGCCCGGAGCACCACGGAATCGATTTCGACCCTTGGCGCGTTCCAGCAGGGCCAGGTCCGCGACGGCATCCCCGTCCCCACCGTCGAGGCGGGCCTGGAGAAGATCGAAGAGCTGAAGTCGTCCGCGGCCAAGGCCGACGAGAAGGCCGACGAGAAGGCCGAGCCGACCACATCGCCGAGCGCCTCCGCGTCCTCCACGCCCCCCGTCCCCAGGGCCCCCGAACCCACAAGGACACAGTGAACACATGAGCACCCCTAGCGCCGAGCCTGTCCCGCTTCCCGCCAAACGGCGGGTGGCCCAGCTGGCGATGCTCGCGTTCGCGGTCGCCATCGTGATGCTGGCGTACGCCAATGTGGGGTTGGCCCTCGACAAGCAGGTCCCCGCGGGAATGCTCACCTACGGCCTCGGCCTGGGCGGCCTCATGCTGGCCGCCTACCTGGTGCTGGCCAAGTTCGCGCCCTGGGCCGACCCGCTGATCCTGCCGCTGGTGACATTGATCAACGGCCTCGGGCTGGTGATCATCTACCGGCTTGAGGCGTCCGGCATGGACGGAGCCTCGGCCACCAACCAGCTGCTGTGGACCGCCGTCGGGGTTGTCATGTTCTCCGTGACGCTGATCGTGCTGCGCGACCACCGCGCGCTACAGCGTCTGACCTACACCGCGGGTGCCGTCGGCCTGGCCCTGCTGGTCTCGCCGCTGCTGCCGTTCATCGGCCAGGAGATCAACGGCGCCCGCATCTGGATCGGCATCGCCGGCTTCACACTCCAGCCGGCCGAGTTCACCAAGCTCGCCCTGGTCGTCTTCTTCGCCGGTTACCTGGTCGCCAAGCGCGACGTGCTGGCCCTGGCCGGGCGTCGGCTGCTCTTCATCGATCTGCCCCGGGCCCGCGACCTCGGTCCGGTCCTCATCACCTGGGGCCTCAGCCTGGGCGTGCTGATCCTGCAGAAGGACCTCGGCTCCTCGCTGCTGATCTTCGGCACCTTCATCGCGATGCTCTACATCGCCACCCAGCGCACCTCGTGGGTGCTCATCGGCATCCTGCTCTTCGTCGGCGGGGCGGTGCTGGCGGGGCTGATCTTCGATCACGTCGCGGCCCGCTTCGAGGTCTTTCTCAACCCGGAGGACCCGGAGCTGTACGAGCGCACGTTCGGCGGCAGCTACCAGCTCATGCAGGGCCTGTTCGGCATGGGCCAGGGCGGTGTGCTCGGCACCGGGCTCGGCCAGGGGCATCCCGACCTGATCCCGCTGGCCTTCTCCGACTTCATCTTCACCGCCGCCGGCGAGGAGCTCGGCCTGACCGGGCTGATGGCCCTGCTGATGGTCTACGCCCTGCTGGTGGAGCGCGGCCTGCGCACCTCGATCGCGGCCCGCGAGCCGTTCTCCAAGCTGCTGGCGGGCGGCCTGTCGTTCATCCTGGCGTGGCAGGTCTTCATCATCGTCGGCGGCGTGACCAACCTGATCCCGCTGACCGGCCTGGTCACCCCGTTCATGTCCCAGGGCGGATCGGCGCTGCTGGCTAACTGGATCCTTATCGCGCTGCTGGTACGCATGTCGGATACGGCGAGGAAGCCTCCGCCCCAGGCCATCCAGGACGAAGGAATGACGCAGGTGTTCCAGCGATGAACGGTCCCCTCAAGCGCGCCGCCTTTGCCTGCATGCTCATGTTCGGCCTGCTCATGATCAATGTGAACTACCTGCAGGCCGTACGGGCGGAGGATCTGCGCGACGACTCGCGCAACACCCGCAACTTCTACGCGCGCTACGAGGTCGAGCGCGGCCGCATCACCGCGGGCGACAAGGTCCTCGCCGAGTCGGTCGACACCGGCGACCCCGAGTTCCGCTTTCAGCGGCGCTATCCCGAGGGCAAGATCTACGCGCCCATCACCGGGTTCTTCGCGCCCGAGAGCGAGCGCGACATCGAGCGGGCCGAGAACAGCCTCCTCGACGGGACGAGTGCCGACCTGCTGATCCGGCGCAGCATCGACCTGTTCACCGCCAAGCAGACCAAGGGCGCCAACGTCGACCTGACGATCAACCCCAGGGCGCAGGAGGCCGCGTACAGGGCGCTGGGCGCCAGCGGCAAGAAGGGCGCGCTGGTCGCGATCGAGCCGAAGACCGGGGCGATCCTCGCGATGGTCTCGATCCCCACCTACGACCCCAACCCGCTCTCCAAGCCCAGCAAGCCCGACGTCAACAAGGCCTACAACAAGCTGGACGAGGACGAGGACAAGCCACTGGTCAACCGGGCCATCGAGCGCACCTACCCGCCGGGGTCGACCTTCAAGGTGGTCACCATGGCGGCGTACCTGGAGAGCGACGACAGCATCGGCCCGGAGACCCAGGTCGACGCCCCGCAGGTGCTCGACCTGCCCAACACCACCGCCGACCTGCCCAACTACGGTGGCGCGGCCTGCGGTGCCGGGCGCGTGACGCTCTCGTTCGCGCTGGAGAAGTCCTGCAACACCCCGTTCGGCAAGATCGCCATGGAGCTCGGCTACGACGCGCTGCGCGACCAGGCCGCCAAGTTCGGCATCGGTGGCGAGCCGTTGTCGATCCCGCTGCCGGTCGCGGGGAGCGGGATCGGCCCCGAGGAGGACCAGGCGGCCCTCGCCCAGGCGTCGATCGGCCAGCGCAGCAACCAGATGACCACGCTGCAGATGGCCATGATCGCCGCCGGTATCGCCAACAACGGCGTGGTCATGAAGCCGTACCTGGTGAACAAGATCGCGGATGCCGAGGGCGGCGAGATCGAGGCCGCCGACCCCGACGAGCTGGACACCGCGATGAGCGAGGACAGCGCGCGCAAGCTCCAGGAGATGATGGTCAACGTCGTCAACAAGGGCACGGCGAGCGCGGCGCAGATTCCGGGCGTGACGGTCGGCGGCAAGACCGGCACCGCCGAGACCGCCAGGGGCCAGGACCCGCACGCGTGGTTCATCTCCTTCGCCCCCGCCGAGGACCCCAAGGTCGCCGTCGCACTGATCGTCGAATCCGGCAGCGCCGGCAGCGACGCCTCCGGTGGTCAGACCGCCGCCCCGATCGCCAAGAGCGTGATGGAAGCGGTGCTGGGTAGATGACCGCGTTGCTCGGGGGCCGATACCGCCCGCTGGGGCGTATCGCGTCGGGCGGCATGGGCGAGGTATGGCGGGCCAGGGACGAGTTGCTCGGCCGCGAGGTCGCGGTGAAGCTGCTCCGCGCGCACGTGGCGGAGGATCCCGCCTTCCGGCTGCGCTTCCGCTCCGAGGCCCGCATCGCGGCCGGGCTGTCCGATCCGGGCATCGCACAGGTCTTCGACTACGCCGAGACCGACGGCGTCGCCTACCTGGTGATGGAGCTGGTGCCCGGCGAGTCCCTGGCCGGCATCCTGGCCCGGGACGGCTCGCTGAGCCCGAAGGTCGCCCTCGACGTGGTCCATCAGACCGCCAGGGCCCTGCAGGCCGCGCACCGTGCGGGAGTCATCCACCGGGACATCAAGCCCGGCAACCTGCTGGTGACCGAGGCGGGCGTGATAAAGATCACAGACTTCGGCATCGCCAGGGTGCTGGAGGCCGCGCCGGTCACCCAGACGGGAGTCCTGCTCGGCACCGCCCAGTACGTCAGCCCCGAGCAGGCGTCCGGCGACCCGCTGACACCCGCCACCGACATCTACTCGCTCGGGGTGGTCGCCTACGAGTGCCTGGCCGGCCGGGCGCCGTTCCTCGCCGAGACGCAGGTGGCGATCGCTCTGATGCACATCGGCGAGCCCCCGCCGCCGCTCCCGGCGAGCATCCCGCCCGCGGTCCGTGACCTGGTCATGGCGTGCCTGTCCAAGGACCCGCTGCGGCGCCCGGCCGGTGCCAGGGAGCTGTCGGAGCGGGCGGACGTGCTGCTCGACGCGCTGGCCGCCACCGACGTCACCGGTCTTGGCATGCTCACCGACCCCTCGGGCTGGCGCGCGGAGCCCGCGACCGAGTGGCCGCAGGAGATCACCTCGGCCATGGCCGCCCCCATCGCCCCCGGGCCGGTCCCCGGTTCGGGCTCGTACGCGGACGCGGGTTCCGGCTCGTACGCGGACGCGGGTTCCGGCTCGTACGCGGACGCGGGTTCCGGCTCGTACGCCGGTGCGGGAAGAGGTCCTGGTGAGGGCGCCGGCGGGGGTGCCGGAGCAGGCGGGACGCCCCCGGGTGCCGTACCGGCACCTCATCGGCGCCGTCGCCTGCGCAGGACGACGGCGATCGTCGCCGCGGTCGCGGGATGCGCCGCCGCGGTCGGGTTGGGCTCGCTGGTGGCCCGTGAGCTGGCGAGCCAGCCCGGCGGCAGCGCGCCGGAGAAGCCGGTCGTACGGTCGAGCCCGGCCACCAAGCCGCCGACGGCCAGACCGAGCGGGAGCACGCCTGCGGCGAGCAGACCACCTGCCCCGCCGACGAGGACGGTCCGCCCCTCGGCCACGCCGTCGGCTACGGTAAGCACATCGGCCACGCCCACCGCAAGGCCGAGTACGCCGCCACCGCCCAGCCCCAGCCCGAGCCCGACGATTCCCACCCCTACGCCCACCACCACGACGGTGACACCGAGCCCCACACCGAGTACGACTCCCGAACCCGGCGATACAGACCAGCCGAATGAGGAGACGTGATGCGGCAACGGGTCGATGATGGACACCGGTGGCCCAAGAGCTCACCGGCACCCAAGATGAACGGTAAGGGACAGTGCAGGAAATGACTCAGCCCCGACGCCTCGGCGATCGCTACGAGCTTGACGGCGTCGTCGGGCGTGGCGGCATGGCCGAGGTCTATCGCGCCCGAGACATCCGGCTGGATCGGATCGTCGCCATCAAGACCCTCCGCGCGGACCTGGCCAGGGATCACATCTTCCAGGCGCGTTTCCGCCGGGAGGCTCAGTCCGCCGCATCGCTGAACCACCCGTCCATCGTCGCGGTCTACGACACCGGCGAGGACGTCTCAGAGGGTGCGCCTGTTCCCTACATCGTGATGGAGTACGTCGACGGCCGCACGCTGCGCGACCTGCTCCGGGCCGACCGGCGGCTGCTGCCCGAGCGTGCCGCCGAGCTGGTCGACGGGATCCTGCGGGCACTGGACTACAGCCACCGTGGCGGCATCGTCCACCGGGACATCAAGCCGGCGAACATCATGATCACCCGTAACGGCGACGTCAAGGTCATGGACTTCGGCATCGCCCGCGCGATGGCCGATTCGGCCGCGACCATGACACAGACCGCCCAGGTGATCGGCACCGCCCAGTACCTCTCGCCGGAGCAGGCCAGGGGCGAGCGGGTCGACGCCCGCAGCGACCTCTACTCCACCGGTTGCGTGCTGTACGAGCTGCTGACCGGACAGCCCCCGTTCACCGGCGACTCGCCTGTCGCGATCGCCTACCAGCATGTGCGCGAGGAGCCGATCCCTCCGTCGCAGATCGACCCCGACATCCCCCCGTGGGCCGACGCCATCGTGCTCAAGGCGATGGCCAAGGACCCGGCGCACCGCTACCAGAGCGCCGGGGAGATGCGGGCCGACATCCAGCGGGCGATGTCCGGCATCCCGACGGACGCCCAGACCATGGCCATTTCCAACAACTACGGCTCGGCCACCCGGACGATGCAGGCTCCCGGGCCCGGAGGCCCGGCCACCCAGCGCACCACCGCCGTCCCGGCGTACGAGTACGGCGAGGAGGGGGGCGGGCGCACCGGCGAGCGCGGTCGGCGCCGGCAGCAGAGCAGCAACACCGCGGTCAAGACCGCGGCGTGGATCCTCATCCCCCTGCTGGTCATCGGCGCCTTCATCGGCGTGGGCTACATGTTCCTCAGCTCCCCCGGCACCCCCGTCGCCTCGGGCAAGGTGAAGATCCCTCCGCTGGCCTCGCAGACCGTGGAGGCGGCGACCAAGGCGCTGACGGACCTCGGCCTGAAGGTGAAGACGCTCCAGGCGTTCGACGAGGAGATACCGAAGGGTTCGGTGATCGACACCGAACCGGCGGCCGACACCGAGGTGGACAAGGACTCCGAGGTGACGCTCAAGGTCTCCAAGGGCATTGAGAAGGTCGAGGTGCCCTCCGTGCTCAACATGACCGCGGAGGACGCCAAGAGGGCCCTTGAGGACGCCGGCTTCGAGGTCAGCCTGCAGAGCAAGCCCTCCAGCCGGAAGCAGGGCGTCGTCTTCGAGACCCTGCCCGAGGCGGGTAAGAAGGCCAACAAGGGCAGCACCGTACGAATCTACGTCCCCAAGGAGGCGGTGGAGGTTCCGGGCGTGGTCAACCTCACGGTCGGGGACGCCAAGAACATGCTCAAGGAGGCGGGCTTCAAGTGGAAGGTCGTCGAGCAGCCGAGTGACCTTCCCCAGGACACCGTGCTGAGCCAGTCTCCCGAGGCGGGTGGCAAGTACCAGCCGGGGACGACGATCACGCTGATCGTGTCGAGCGGGCAGCCGCCCGAGCCGACCGAGCAGCCGACCTATCCGTCCGAGGAGCCGACCATTCCCGAGGAGCCGACGGAGGACATGCCCACGGAGCCCGACGACGGCACCATCTTCGATGAGTCGCCGCCCGACGGGACCTGACCCGGAGCACATGAGGAAGGCCCCCGCGCGATCACGCGGGGGCCTTCCTCATTCCCGTGATCTTCCGGCATCACTCGTGCGAGAGGTCTGGAAATCACCCGTGCGGGAGGTCCGGAGTTCGCCTGTGCGAGAGGTCTGGAAATCCCCCGTGGAGAAGCCTGGAAACGGGGAAGAGCCCTTCCGCCACTCGGGGGCGATGGCGGAAGGACTCTCACTGGTCAATCGCCCAGGAAGGGCGCCGCGTTACAACAATCTTTCAAGCCAGTTCCCAAGTAGCCGATGACCGTGCTGGGAGATCACCGATTCGGGGTGAAACTGCACCCCCTCGACGGGGGCCGTACGGTGGCGCAGGCCCATGATCACGCCGTCACCGGTGGTCGCGGTCACCTCAAGGATCTCGGGAACCGTCCCGGGCAGGACCGCCAGCGAGTGGTAGCGCGTCATGGTCGCCGGCGACGGCAGGCCGGTGAAGACCCCGCGCCCGTCGTGCGTGATCGCGCTGGTGCGACCGTGCACCAGTTCGGGGGCCCGCGACACGGTCGCGCCGTGGGCGACGGCGATGGCCTGATGCCCCAGGCAGACACCGAGCAGTGGGATGCCGTGGGCCTCGCAGTAGCCGACGAGCGGGACGCTCACCCCCGCGTTCTCCGGGGTGCCGGGGCCGGGACTGATCAGAACCCCGTCGAAGCCGGAGGCGTCCTCGACCCTGACCCGGTCGCGCGGGCGCACGTCGCAGGTGGCGCCGAGCTCACGGAGATACTGGACGATGGTGTGGACGAAGCTGTCGTGGTTGTCGACGACGAGGACACGGCTCATAGGCCCACGCCGGTCAGGTCGAGGGAGATGCGGGGTTCGATCCAAGGGAACACGACATACCAGAGTACGGCCGCGACCAGGCCGACCAGTACGGCGGCGGTGAACACCCTGACCGCGAGGTTTCCAGGAAGCAGCCGCCAGATCCAGCCGTACACGAGACTCCTTCTCCGGGTTGTCGGGGTTGGTTGTCGGGTTCTCCGGGTTGTCGGGGTTGGTTGTCGGGTTCTCCGGGTTGTCGGGGTTGGTTGTCGGGGCTATTCGGGGCGTTCGAGGCGGTTCTGGCTCCTGTCCAGCTCGCCGAAGACGACGAGCCGCTGGGCTGCCGAGTACTCCGGGTGGCAGGTGGACAGGGTGATCGTCGCCTTGGTCGGCGCCTTTCCCGGTCGGTCGGGGACCGGGGCGATGACGTCGACCTCGGTGGGGTCGACGACGCGCCTGCCGGTGACGCGGTAGGTGTAGCGGGCCTCGCGGGCGTCGACCACGATGCGATCGCCCCACCGGAGCTCGTCGATTCGGCCGAAAGGAGCGGCATAGGTGGTCCGATGCCCTGAAAGAACAAAATTACCGATTTTTCCTGGCATGGCGGTGCCGGGGTAGTGCCCCGGCCCCATCATCAGCCGGTCCTGGTCGACGCCCTCCACGACGGCGTACCGGTAGTCGTCGCCGAGCCTGGGAATCGACAGCAGCGCCACCGCCCCGCCCAGCCGGACCGGGCCTGGCCCATGCCCGGGACCATGCCCGGGACCGGCCTTAACACCCTCGATGAGCTGCCTTTGCAGCAGCACCTGCTGCTCAGCGGTGTAGGAGCCGGTGCCCCACAGCAGGTAGGCGCAGAAGAGCAGGACGACCAGACCCGTGGTGACACTCAGATCGCCCATGGCCCTCAACACGGCTCTCACGGAGTCAGGCTAACGAGCGGGACACCCGCCCGGCGGGAGCGGATCACGGGCCCGGCAGAACATTTGCCGCAGGATGGTGCCTCACGGAATCGCCATGGCCCACCTGCGCGGACTATCCTTACACGGGACTTCACTCACCAGCGACTACGCTAATCGACATGGCCTGCGCACGGTCCGGATCGCGCAGGGTTGACGCAGGAGAAGAACCCCAGTGCCCAAGCCCAAGACTCGCAAGAAGCCGGTATACACCCCGCCGCAGACATCACAGCAGATCAAGATCAGCCCGCGTTGGCTGGCGCCGGTCATGGTGACCTGCTGGATCGTCGGCATCCTGTGGATCGCCGTCTACTATGTGGCGCCCACCGCACCCGTTCTCGGCACCCTCCAGAACTGGAACCTGCTGGTCGGGTTCGCCTTCATCATCCTCGGGGTGATCCTGTCCACCCGCTGGCGTTAGCCTTTTCCACAGGCATTATCCACACCCTGGGGAAGCATCAGGGTGTGGATCAACCGTAGATGCCGAGTTGGGCCTGGAGGGCGAACGGCGGCAACGCCAGCACCAGCACGACCAGAACGACCAGCATCGCCGCGCAACCTCCCCACTGGACGGCATCGCGGCTCCTGGCCGGGGCGAAGGCGAACACCGCCGCGACCAGGGAGCCGGCGATCAGGCCGCCGAGGTGCCCCTGCCAGCTGATGCCGGGGACCACGAAGGTGATCACGGCGTTGATGCCGATCAGCCAGAGCACACCCTGGACGTTGTAGCCGAGCTTCCTGCCGAGTACGAACAGCGCGCCGAACATGCCGTAGATCGCACCCGAGGCGCCGACCGCGGCGATGCCGAACAGGTAGATCGCGACGGACCCGCCGAGCGCCGCAAGGAGATAGAGCGCCAGGAACCTGGCCGAGCCGAGGCGCCGCTCCAGCTCCGGGCCGATGGCGTAAAGGGCCCACATGTTGAACACGATGTGGGTCAGGGCCCAGCCGCCACCGCCGAGCGGCATGTGCAGGAAGGCCCCGGTGATCAGGCGCCACCACTCGCCGTTGTAGGCGACGGCGTAGGAGTTCATCGCGAAGTTGTCCAGCACCCAGTCGGTGCGCACGGTCTCGGCGAAGTAGGCCAGGACGTTGAGAACCAGCAGCGCCCAGGTGACCCGGGGCGTGACGACCGCCCGGCCGCCGAACACGGACTGTGCCTGCCGCATGCCCCTGTTGCCCTCCGCCACGCACTCGGGGCACTGGAAGCCCACCGAGGCCTCGCGCATGCAGTCGGGGCAGATGGGGCGCTCACAGCGCTGGCAGCGGACGTAGGTCTCACGCCCTGGATGCCGGTAGCAGTTGGGGACAACGGTGTTGGGGTCGCTGGACGGCTGGGTGGTCATGGTCTGTGGCTGGCCCCTTCGCGCGTTCTGTTATCCCCAGACTGCCAGCCTATTCACGATCCCGAGTGCCCGTACACACACAAACAGTGGCTGAGCGGCATCGGCCGGAAATGCGAACGGCGGCCTCCGGGGGAGGCCGCCGGGCGAAAGGTCAGCTCTGAACGCGCTCGATGGTCACCGACTCCAGGACCACGGGCTCGGTGGGGCGGTCCCGGGCGTCGGTATCGGTCTTGGCGATGGCGTCGACGACGTCCTGACCCTCGATCACCTCACCGAAGATGGTGTGCTTGCCGTTGAGGTGAGGCGTGGGCACCACGGTGACGAAGAACTGGGAGCCGTTGGTGCCGCGGCCCATCTGGATGCCGGCGTTCGCCATGGCGAGCAGGTACGGGCGGTTGAAGTAGAGGTCCGGGTGGATCTCGTCGTCGAACTTGTAGCCGGGACCACCGACCCCCTGGCCCAGCGGGTCGCCACCCTGGATCATGAAGCCCGAGATGACCCGGTGGAAGATGGTGCCGTCGTACAGCTTGTCGGTGGACTTCTGGCCGGTCTCCGGGTGCACCCACTCGCGGGTGCCCTCGGCGAGCTCGACGAAGTTGCGCACGGTCTTGGGCGCGTGATCCGGGAAGAGCTGGACCTTCACGCTACCGCGATTGGTGTTGAGGTTCGCGATCAACTTCTCAGCCATGATCGGACTGCCCCCTTCAGGTTGTGGCAATGCCTATGCAACGTATTGCTTTTGTAGCGCTTTGACGATTTCGGCCGGAACCGATCCTCATGCCATCCTCCCACGGGCCGTCATGATTGAGCCGCCTTCGAGCGGGAAGGGGTGGCGACGGGGCCCCAACGAATGGGGAGGTTGTTGTGCCTCTAGCACTGTTTGGAAAGCGCCACATGAAGATCGTGGCTCCGGAAAGGCGGCTGCGCCACGCGAAGGCTCAGGCTGTCCTCGTCGTGGATCGGGTCAGCCCGCTGGCCGGCCAGGCCCGCGACGTGGTCTACCAGGCCCGTGACATGGCCGGCCAGGCTCGTGACATGGCCGGTGATAAGATTATCGTCGCACGCGGGTGGGCGGCACCGAGGCTTGACGCCGCCGCGCACTCGATCGAGGAACAGCTCGCGCCGAAGCTCAGCGCCGCGCTGTCCCAGGCCGCCGCGAAGATCGATCCCAAGCCCACCAAGTCCCGCGGATGGCCGATGGCCCTGCTGGTCATCGGCGTCGCGATCGGAGCGGCGGGCTACGCGCTGTACCGCAAGAACGCCGACCAGTGGGCGGACACCCTGAAGGAGAGCGCCTCCGACGCGTCCCATTGGGTGGGACACAAGATGGAGACGGTGACGGGCAAAGCCTCCAACGTGACGGACGACGCCACGTCGAAGGCCGACGAACTGGGGGGCAAGGCCGACGCCAGGGCGGAGCACACGTCCAGGAAACTGCCCTAGCGGTACGACATACGCCGGTCGGCCGACCACGGCGTACGTCACCTGTCAGCGGTGGGGCCCGCACCTTCGAAGGTGCGGGCCCCACCGCTGTGCGGGCCGGCGCCATGGTCGGCCGCTTCGAGTACGACGGCCACGTCGGTCACGGCCTGTACGAGTACTGGACCCTGGACCCGCACCCGACCTTCCCCGAGGGCCGGGACTCGACCGGGAGCCGAGTCACCGAGGACTGAGCCGCACCGGCCCCTACACGGTGCGGCCTGCCAGGTCGGTCCGGCACCGGTTGGCTGCGAACCGGCCGGAGTCACTCCCGCACGGGTTTCCCCGGCCGGTTCGCAGGTCTTCAGGGCCGCCTCCGCGAGGCTACTCCTTCTTGAAGCAGGTGACCTTGGGCTCGTCACCGGAGAGCGCGCTCATGACCCTGACCGCGGCATCCCCGGCCCCCTCGCCCCCTTCGGCCCCCTCGGGAACGTCCTCGGAGAACACGGTCACCATCCCTGCCTCCGGAGCCCCGGGCCCCGCGGTCCCCGCAGTCACCGTGGGAGCGGCCATGACCTTGATGTCCTTGCCGGGAGTCACGCCTTCGGGGAGAGGGGGAAGCTCCTTCGCGTCCCCCGCTTCCGCCGGGACGCTCCTGACGATCGTGACGTGGGCGGCCGGCACCCCGGCCTCCCCGGCGATCGTGACGTGGGCGGCCGGCACCCCGGCCTCATCGGCCCGTCCCGAGGGCGCGGTGGACACGAAGGGCAACGATCCGGCCTTCTCCAACTCCTTGATCTCGGCTTCGGTGAGCCGGTGCGTCGTCAGGGTCACATGGCCGCCGCCATCGCACTGGATATGCTCGGTGCCTTCCTTGGGGGCGGGCGTGGGCGTGTCGTCGGCGCTGGCGGCCCCGGTCAGGGTGGCCATCAGTGCCCCCGCGGTCACCACGGCGGCGGCGAGCATGCGGATGCGCATGGGCGTTCTCCTTGTCAGGCGGATCTATCAGGCGGATCTATAGGCGGACCCGTCAAGCGGACCCGTCAAGCGGATCTGGAGATCACAGGCTCCCGCCCGCTGCCTGAACCCAGCCTGAAGACGACAGAAATCATCTTCAGGTTGGCTTTAGGCACGGTGCGGCACGCTGGGCGGTATGCGCGTGCTGCTGGTTGAGGACGAGAAACGTCTGGCCCATCTACTGAAGGAGGGGCTGGCGGGCGAGGGGTTCGCCGTCGACGTGACGTACGACGGGCGCGACGGACTCTGGATGGCGACCGAGAACCCGTACGACGTGATCGTGCTGGACGTCATGCTGCCCCGGATGAACGGCTACACCGTCTGCGCCAGGCTCCGCGACGCGGAGAACTGGACGCCGATCCTGATGCTCACCGCCAAGGACGGGGTGCACGACGAGGCCGAGGCCCTGGACACGGGCGCGGACGACTTCCTGTCCAAGCCGTTCTCCTACGTGGTGCTGCTGGCCCGGCTGCGCGCACTGGTACGCCGGGGCGGCCACGCCAGACCGGTGTCCATCGCGGTCGGCGACCTGACCGTCGATCCCGCGGGGCTCCGCTGCCGCCGTGGGGAGGTGGACATCCCCCTCACCCCCAAGGAGTTCGCGGTGCTGCACGGCCTGGCGCGCAGGCAGGGCGAGGTGGTCTCCAAGAGCGACCTGCTGGCCCAGGCTTGGGACTTCTCCTACGACGGCGACCCGAACATCGTGGAGGTCTACATCAGCGCGCTCCGCCGCAAGATCGACTCTCCGTTCGGCCGCTCGTCACTGGTGACGGTGCGCGGCGCCGGCTACCGGCTGGAGGCCTGAGATGGCGTCACGCCTGTCGGTAAGGCTCAGGGCGACCCTCGCCGCCACAGCCATCGTCGCGGTCGCGCTGGGCGTGGCGGCGGCGGTGCTCATCGGCGTGCTGACGGGGAGCCTGACGCGGAGCGCCTCCAACGAGGCCGTCCGTCGCGCCGACGCCACCGCCGAGGTGCTCACCGGCGGCGTGGCGCTCGCCGGAACGGCCGCCGACGGTCTCAGCCTCTCGAAGACGACCCTCCTCGACCCCGACGTCAAGATCTTCACGTACCCCGCACCACCGGCGCTCTTGGCCCGGACCTCGACCGCCGTCCCATCGACCGGGGGAGAACCCCCGGAAGTCGTGAAGGTCTTCCAGGGCGGCACCGCGTCCCAGTCCACCGAGGTGGCGCAGTGGGCGCCCGGCGACTCCTTCGCCCTGGCCACGATGCCCGTGGACACCGCCGACGGCATGATGTTCGTGCAGGCCCGGGCGTCGCTGGAGCCGACGGGGGACGCGCTGCGGGCACTGTGGGGCCTGTTGCTGCCCGGCATCCCCGCGCTGCTCCTGCTGGTCGCCGTCCTGACCTGGCTCGTCGTCGGCCGGGCACTGGCACCGGTCTCGGCCATTCGCACCGAGATGGCCGACATCACCGCGAACGACCTGCACCGGCGGGTTCCCGTACCGCGGTCGCGCGACGAGATCGCCCGCCTCGCCGAGACCATGAACCGCACGCTCGACCGCCTCGAACTGGCGGTCGGCCGGCAGAAGCGCTTCGTCGCCGACGCCGCCCACGAACTCCGCAGCCCGCTGGCCATCTTGCGGACGCGCCTTGAGCTGGCTCCGCCGGGGCCGCTGGCGGCCGAGGCGCTGACCGACGTGGAGCGGATCCAGGCACTCACCTCCGATCTCCTCCTGCTCGCCCGCCTGGACGCGGGAGAGCCCACCTGCCACGAGGAGGTGGACCTCGGCCAGGTGACCGCCGAGGAGGCGGCCAGGTCTCGGCCCAGATCGGAGATCAGGGTGGCGCTGGAGGTGGCGGCCGACACCGTGGTCCTCGGCTCGGCCGGGCAGTTGCGGCGCCTGGTGGCCAACCTGGTGGACAACGCCGTACGCCACGCGAGCTCCGCGGTCACCGTCCGGCTGTCCACGGACGGCGGCGAGTCGGTGCTCGACGTGTGCGACGACGGCCCCGGCATCCCCGCCGAGCACCACGAGGCGGTCTTCGACCGCTTCACCCGGCTGGACGAGGCCAGGGACAGGGACGCGGGCGGATCGGGCCTCGGTCTGGCCATCGCCAGGGACATCGCGGTACGGCACGGCGGCAGCCTGCGCATCGTCGGGGAGGAGCGCGGAGCCTGTCTGCAGGCCCGCTTTCCTGTGATATGAACCACACACGTGATCCATTCGCCCCCCAGGAGGCCCGCCATGCCCACCCCCACTCGTCGATTAATGATCTTCCGCGGTCTCGCGGGCGGCGCCGCCGCCGCGATCGCGTCGGCCGTCGCATGGGTACGCCCGGCCGAGGCGGCCGAGGAGGCCGGAGAGACCGCCGGTCCCGTGCTCGCCAAGACCAGCGGCATCCCCGTCGGCGGTGGCCGGATCATCAACGGCAAGTGGGTGGTCACCCAGCCCGTCAAGGGCACCTTCCGTGCCTTCAGCGCCAAATGCACCCACCAGGGCTGTCCGGTCTCCACCATCCGCGGCGGGACCATCAACTGCCCCTGCCACGGCAGCAGGTTCCGGATCGCCGACGGCTCGGTGGCCAGGGGGCCGGCCACGCGGCCACTGGCCCGCAGGAAAATCAAGGTCTCCAAGGGCGTCATCCGGCTCGGCTGATCGGCCGATGCTCCCCTGGATCCCGTACGGGATGTCTTCGTGACGTCCGCGAGCATCCCGCACGCTCCAGAGGGGCACACCCGGCGTTCTCCGGATAGAGACACGCCGCGAGCCGTACAAGACCGTGCGGTCCGGTACGGCTCGCGAGCGGGAGATCAGCGGGGTGCGACATGTCGCACGAGACCAGAAGGCGCGCCCGTGTGCGCAGGTGAGGTCGGGAGCCGAGCACCAAGGACCGGGGGAGGCCGGGGGGCCGGGGGGCCGGGGAAGGCCGGGGGGCCGGGGAAGGCCGGGGGGCCGGGGAAGGCCGGGGGGCCGGGGAAGGCCGGGGGGCCGGGGGGGCCGGTGCGTGGCAACGCATCGTTCACACTCAATGGCCCCGAAAATATCATACATATATCCCTGAAATCACCATATCTCGCCGCCTTAAAACACATATCTACTTTCTCGGGAAAGCCTCTTCACATTAACCGTCGGGTCACACACGGCGGTATAAGTCTTACTTTCTGGCAAGTGGCATTAGAGGGTTAATAATCACTGCCAGCGGATAGACGTCACATATGCGAAGCACCGCCCACCGCTCCCTGATCGCAGGAACCATCTTCGCCCTGGCCACAACCCTGCCCGCCGGCGTCGCGCACGCCGCGATCGACCCCTCCCCGGATTTCCAGCAGGCCCCCCTTCCCGACCAATTCACGATCCTCAAAGTGGGCAGCAGGGGAATCGAGGTCCATAATGTGAAAAAAAGGCTTAGAGATCTGGGTTTCACCCCGGGAAATCTCAGCTTCACGTACGATTCCGCGCTGCGCATGACCGTATGGGCCTTTCAGAAGGCCAACGGGTTGAGGCCCGTCGACAGAATCGACCTGCCGACCTGGCAGGCCCTCCTGCGTCCCAGGCGCATCAGGCCCCTGGTGGGGTACGGAGGGCCGGAGAGGACCGAGATCGATCTACGACGCCGGCTCCTCACCGTGTGGAAGGGCGGGAAACCCGTGCTGGTGACCCACATCTCGACCGGTGCTCGCAGGTCGTACTGCGAGAAGGGCCACTGCGGATTCGCCGACACCCCGGTCGGTGACTACTGGGTCGGGGCACGGGTCCCCGGCTGGTCCACGGGGATCCTGGGATCGATGTTCTACTCCGTCTACTTCAACGGTGGCATCGCCGTCCACGGTTCCACCCTCGTTCCCCGCTTCCCCGCCTCCCACGGGTGCGTCCGGGTCCCGCTGCACAACGCCGTCCCCATCTACCGGCTCCTCCAGCCGGGTGATCCGGTATACGTCCGCCGCCCCGAGGTCCGCGCCGAACGCCGCCCGGAGGCTCACCCGGAACGACGTCGGCGAATCCCCAGGGCGCGGCCCCCCGAGACCCCTCGGGACTCCCCCGGGCACTCCTCCCCTTCGCACTCCAGCGGCAGTTCAGCAGGCCGCAAAAATCATCGATGAGATCGGGAGTTGCATCCTGTACCTCGGTACAGGCTTACCTTCGGGGTGTGGGGGTCGCTCGCGGCGGAGACAGGCGGCCTTGGCGCTGGGGAGAACATGGTGGTGGACGGGTTCCGGCCCGACCGCTGGGACATCATCGGAGCCGCCATCTGCATGCTCGGCGTGCTGGTCATCATGTACGCCCCGCGTGGATGATGACCGTGGTCATCTGGCGGCGTCGGCCAGGGCGATCGCTCGCAGAAGCCCGCAGAGATGAATAAGGTCATGCCACAGGATCACGGGTTCATCCGGCGAACGGGCGAGCAGGGCGTGAATCTCGTCGAGGTCGTCACTTACCTGGCCGACCCCGATATCCGTGGCCGGATCACTCGACATGTCGAATGCCCCCGCGAAGGGAAGATCCCAGTAGTGGTCCGCCGCGATTGATTCCAACTCAACGTGTTCGCCGTGATGCTTTTCCGCCGCGTCGAGCAGCAGGGCGCATGCCCGACGGAGGTCGGCAAGGCTGATGACCATGTCGCTCATGTGGGTCATCGTCTCAAAAAATATACTAATTACAGTGCGAACACTCCCCAAGTGAAGCTCTCGTTGACTAGTGCCCGCTTTTCCGTCAGGTGCACCAATCACCCTGGTGACCGTCAACGGCCCGAAGTAAACCGGTGCCAGGGCCGATGACGCGGGCCTGGCGTCCGGGCTGTTCAACACCACCCAGCAGGTCGGTATGGCCACCGGCGTCGCGGTGCTGTCCACGCTGGCCGCCTCGCGTACCGAGGAGCTGCTCTCCGCGGGCAGAAGCGAGGCGGCCGCGCTGACCGGCGGCTACCAACTGGCCTTTGGCGCCGCCGCCGCTCTGCTCATGGCCGCCTTCACCGTCGCGCTCATCGTGCTGCGGCGGCCCAAGCCGGACACCGCCGCCCAGGACGAGCCCTCCACCGGGCCGACGGTCCAGCCCGGGTCGTCTGATCACCGGTCCGGCCGTGACCTCTGAAGAAGTGAGTGCCACCTGGCTTTACCCTCTCGCGAAACCTTGACGTGTGCCTGGAAGGTCGATGCTTGGCTTCCGCGTCGCCGCTGGTCACGCTGGGAGCATTGAACATCGCGTGAGCTGGGGGACGATCTGGATGAAGCAGCTTGCGGAGCGGATGATTTTTGGTGTGGCGTTCCTCGGTGCGATGACCACGCTCAGTGCGTTACCCGCCGACGCTGATTCGCTCGGTGAGCCTATGCCGAGTGTGTCCGACGTGCCTGGTGTGTCCGATAGACCGGATATGTTCGACGTGCCCGGTGTGTTCGACGTGTCGGGTGAGCTGTCGGCTCGGGCGCTGGTGCTGACGGCCAGTCAGGGGCCGGTCATTCTGCCACCGGCTCGGGCGGTGGTGTTGCAGTGCTCACCGATCGGCGGAGGGACGCACCCGAACGCGCGGGAGGCGTGCACGGCTCTGGAACCTGCAAATGGTGATGTGCGTAAGCTCAAGCCTTCGCCGGGAAGTCTCTGCCCGCTGAACTATGAGCCGGTGACGGTGTCGGCGGTCGGTGTGTGGAACAGCCGATTCACCATGTCGTCTCGGACCTTCGGGAACAGCTGCCAGATGCACAATGCGCTCGGGGTCGTGGGCAGCTTCTGATATCCAAGGCGGCCCCTTCATCGGGATCCGGCCGGCGGGCCGCAGGCCGCAGGTCACCGATGTCGAGGGCGGGCGATGCCGAACGCGGACCGGAAGAAGGCCGAACGAAGATCAAAGCTCAGGTGACGGCGACCATCCCCAACCTGGACTTTTTCCTGTCCGTCCGCCGACGTACGACGGGCGGCCCGGCGGTCAGAAGAGGGTCAGTGGCTCGGTCGGCATGGGCTCGGGCAACGGCTCGATCCCGGGCAGCCGGGCCCGCACGTCGTCGTGAAAACGACGGGCGAGCATCGGCGCATCGGCGTTGTCGGGGGTATGGATGAACACGGTCGGCGAGCGACCTTCGCTCAGCCATTCGGCGACCGTGTCGATCCAGTACCGCCAGCCCTCGATCGTGCGCTCCGTGGCGTCCCGGCCGAGGTAGCGCACGATCGGCCGGTCGGTGAGAGCGAACGACCGGCGCGGCACGCGCGGTTTCTTCGTCCACGCATCTCGTTCGGAATCGCTGGTCGGAGGGCTCTGGAAGAGGACGGTGGTGTCGAAGGGGACCCACTCGGCACCGACGTCGGTGAGAACCCTTTCGAGAAGCCGTGCGGATCGCGCGTCCTCGAAGAACGCGCGGTGGCGGACTTCGACGGCGTACCTGTGCGAGCGGGGCAGACGGCGAAGAAAGGCCGCCAGGGTGCCGAGGTCGGTCGGAGCGAACGATCCCGGCAGTTGGACCCAGAGGGCGTGAGTTCGCGGCCCCAGTGGCTCGATCGCCTCCAGGAACGAGCGAAGTTCCTCGTCGACGCCGGTAAGGCGGCCCTCGTGCGTGATCGACTTGGGCAGCTTGACCACCAGGCGGAAGTCCGGGGTGGTCTGCCGCGCCCACGACTCCACTGTGCTCCTGGCCGGTGTCGCGTAGAACGTCGTGTTGCCCTCCACCGCGTTGCACCAGGTCGCATAGGCCCGCAAGCGCTCCCCGACAGGAAGCGGATGGGGCAGAAAGCGCCCCTGCCATGACTTGTGAGTCCACATCGCGCATCCCACATGAAGCCGCATGACCTCGACGTTATCCAAGGTCGGCAGGAGAGAGCACCGAGGGCCTCTCAGGCGGAGCACTTCCGTTTCCCGCCCCGTCGAGCACGTTGTCCAGAGCAGGCCCCCTCAGTCGGACACGCCGCACTGTCCAGCCCGCCCATCCGGAGCTCGGGAGCCCTGTGGCCTGGAAACTCGCACGGGCGGCGAAGATCATAGCGACGCCTTCAGCCTCAAGGCGTCGGGCCGCGAACACCAGCGCGTCGATGGACGCCTGGTCGAACCACTGCGCGTCGTCGATGAGACAGAGCAGCGCGCCATCCCCCACGAGTTCAGAGAGAAGGCTCAGCGTGGCCAGCCCGACCAGGAACCGGTTTTCCGGAGCGATGTCGCCCAGGTCCAGGGCTCCACTGAGCGCGGCGGCCTGTGCGTCGGGCAGTGCGAAGATCGCCGCCGCTACGAAGACCCACCAGCCGGTCGACGCCTGGAATCCCCGCTCGACGTAGGTGGTCGCGGCATCACCCTGAGGACGTCCAGGTCGGCCGGCGCGGGCCGACCTGGACATCATGATCAGGCGAGGTCGAACCGGTCGAGGTTCATCACCTTGTCCCACGCCGCGACGAAGTCGTTCACGAACTTCTCCTTCGCGTCGTCACTCGCGTAGACCTCCGCGAGCGCGCGCAGCTCGGAGTTCGACCCGAAGACGAGGTCGGCACGGCTGCCGGTCCACTTGCCCTCGCCCGTGGCGGCGTCGCGCCCCTCGAACGTGTTCGCGTCCTCGGACGTCGCCTTCCACGTCGTACCCAGGTCGAGCAGGTTGACGAAGAAGTCGTTGGTCAGAGACCCGGGGGTCGTGGTGAAGACGCCGAGCGGCGACTGCTGGTGGTTCGCGCCCAGGACGCGGAGGCCACCGACGAGGACCGTCATCTCGGGGGCGCTCAGGGTCAGCAGGTTCGCCCGGTCGATCAGCAGGTACTCAGCCGGCAGCCGGTTGCCCTTCCCGACGTAGTTGCGGAACCCGTCGGCGACCGGCTCGAGCGCGGTGAACGACTCCACGTCGGTCTGCTCCTGCGAGGCGTCCACGCGGCCCGGCGTGAAGGGGACCTCGACGTCGAAGCCGGCGTCCTTGGCGGCCTGCTCGACGGCCGCACCGCCGGCGAGCACGATCAGGTCGGCGAGCGAGACCTGCTTGCCGCCGGTCTGGGCGGCGTTGAAGGCCTCCTGGATCCCCTCCAGGGTGCGCAGCACCGTCGCCAGCTGGTCGGGGTCGTTGACCTCCCAGCCGCTCTGCGGCTCAAGGCGGATGCGCGCACCGTTGGCGCCGCCGCGCTTGTCGCTGCCGCGGAAGGACGAGGCCGACGCCCACGCGGCGGACACGAGCTGGGACACCGACAGGCCCGAGGAGAGGACCTGGCCCTTGAGGGAGGCGACGTCCGCGGCGTCGACGAGCTCGTGCGTCACCGCGGGGAGGGGGTCCTGCCACAGCAGCGTCTCGGCCGGGACCTCCGGGCCGAGGTAGCGCGCGACCGGGCCCATGTCGCGGTGGGTCAGCTTGAACCACGCGCGGGCGAAGGCATCCGCGAACTCGTCGGGGTTCTCGTAGAAACGCCGCGAGATCGGGCCGTAGACCGGGTCGAACCGGAGCGCGAGGTCGGTGGTCAGCATGGACGGCGCGTGACGCTTCGACGGGTCGTGGGCGTCGGGCACCGAGTCCTGACCGGCGCCGTGCTTCGGCCGCCACTGGTGCGCGCCGGCCGGGCTCTTGGTCAGCTCCCAGTCGTAGCCGAACAGGTTCCAGAAGAAGTTGTTGGTCCACTTCGTCGGCGTCGAGGTCCAGGTGACCTCCAGACCGCTGCCGATCGTGTCCGCGCCCTTGCCGGTGCCGTAGGTGCTCTTCCAGCCGAGTCCCTGCTGCTCAAGCGGGGCAGCCTCGGGGTCGGGGCCGACGTGGTCCGCCGGGCCCGCGCCGTGGGTCTTGCCGAAGGTGTGACCGCCCGCGATCAGGGCGACCGTCTCCTCGTCGTTCATCGCCATCCGGCGGAACGTCTCACGGATGTCGCGGGCCGAGGCGAGCGGGTCCGGGTTGCCGTTCGGGCCCTCCGGGTTGACGTAGATGAGGCCCATCTGGACCGCGCCGAGGGGGTTCTCGAGCTCCCGGTCGCCGGTGTAGCGCTTGTCGTCGAGCCAGGTGGACTCGGGACCCCAGTAGACGTCCTCCTCGGGCTCCCAGACGTCCTCACGACCGCCGGCGAAGCCGAAGGTCTTGAAACCCATCGACTCCAGGGCGACGTTGCCGGCGAGGATCATGAGGTCGGCCCACGAGAGCTTCTGGCCGTACTTCTTCTTGACCGGCCACAGCAGGCGGCGGGCCTTGTCGAGGTTCACGTTGTCCGGCCAGCTGTTGAGGGGGGCGAAGCGCTGCTGGCCGGCCCCGGCGCCGCCGCGGCCGTCGCTGATCCGGTAGGTGCCCGCGCTGTGCCACGCCATCCGGACCATGAACGGGCCGTAGTGGCCGTAGTCGGCCGGCCACCAGTCCTGCGAGGTCGTCAGCACCTCAGCGATGTCCTGCTTCACAACCGCGAGGTCGAGGGTCTTGAACGCCTCGGCGTAGTCGAACTCCTCGCCGAGGGGGTTGGCCACGGCGGGGTTCTTGGCGAGGATCTTCAGGTTGAGCCGCTCCGTCCACCACTGACGGTTTCCGCCGCCCTGGGTCGGGTGCGGGGCGCGCTCGTGCGCGACCGGACAGCCACCTCCGCCCTCCGTCTTCGCGTCTACGACGATTGCATCATGGTTCTCAGACATAAGAATCCTTCCGGATAAGGCAGATCATGGTGCTCAGGAACTGCTGGCGCTGGAACAGCCGGGGCATAAGCCCCAGTAGATGACCTCGGCCTCGTCGATCGAGAAGCCGTGGTCACCGGACGCGGCCAGGCAGGGCGCCTCGCCGACCGCGCAGTCGACGTCGGCGACGACGCCGCACGACCGGCACACGACGTGGTGGTGGTTGTCCCCGACGCGCCCCTCGAACCGGGCCGGGCTGCCGGCCGGTTCGATGCGGCGTACGAGGCCCACCGCGGTGAGCGCGTGGAGAGCCTCATACACGGCTTGAAGGGAGACATGGCCTACGCGATCGCGTACCCCGGAGGCGATCGTCTCGACGTCGAGGTGGTCACCGTCCCGGACGGTCTCGAGCAGTGCGACGCGGGCGGCCGTCACCCGCAGGCCGACACCGCGCAGTTCCTCGGCGGTGGTCGGGGTCCTGGGTGCGGTCATGGCGCCAAACCTACTGTCATAAACACGAATAGTACAAGACAGCGAACAGTACAAGTCTAGTGCCGTGCCAGGCAACCCTTGTCCCGTTGTGGCGTGACGCACCGTCCGGACGGTGGGCTTGGGGGGTGGCGCGTCACGGTCAGGCCGTCTTGGCGGCAGAACGAGTACGCGTACGCGAGATCGATGACGAAGAGGGGCAGCGGCTGCTGCGGAGTGCGTCACGAGGCGCTGCGTGACCGGGTGGAGGTGAAAGAATCCACCGATTGGCTGTCGCAGCAGTGGCAAGCGGAGCCAGGCTGCCCTCGGGTGACGGCTTGACACACAGGTCCGCGTCGCCCACGATCACCAACGTCGATTACCAACGTCGTAAGGGCTCGCGGGAACCGGAGCCCCGTCCCCGTTCGTCACTACCCATGTCGACTACACCCATCAAAGGGAGCCTCATGCGCAGCGCGCTCTTCGGGAACCTGGACTCCCAGCAGGTTCCCGCCAACTTCGCCCTGCAGAACTCCAAGATGCTTCGCGTCCGGCTACCGCACGAGGTGCTCGCCAGGCAGGGCTCGATGGTCGCCTTCCAGGGCCAGATGGATTTCGACTACGAGGGATCGGGCGGGGTCGGAAAACTGTTCAAGAAGATGGTGACCGGCGAGGGCGCCCCGCTGATGCGCGTCAGAGGGCAGGGCCTGCTGTTCCTGGCCGACAACGCCGACGACATCCACCTGTTCTACCTGGAGAACGAAGCTCTCACCGTCAACGGCCGCAACCTGCTGGCCTTCGATCCCCAGCTCACCTGGGACATCCAGCGCGTGCAGGGCGCGGGTATCGCCGCGGGCGGCCTGTTCAACATGACGATCAAGGGCACCGGCTGGGTCGCGGTCACCGCGCACGGCACGCCGGTGCTCCTCGATACCTCCCAGATACCGACCTTCGCCGACGGCCAGTCCGCGGTCTGCTGGAGCGCCGGCCTGCACGTGGGCGTCAACCGAACGATGAAAGTCGGTGCGCTGATCGGCCGTGGCAGCGGCGAGGCCATGCAGCTCGCCTTCCAGGGCCAGGGGTTCGTCCTCGTCCAGGCGAGCGAGGGCCCACCGGTGGTGCAGGCACAGTAGGCTCAGCTTCCTCCCTTGAAAATCTTGCTCCATGTTCCTCCATGTTCGGGAGCAACCTCTCCCACCGCGGGCGCCGCGCCTCCCCGCATGGGTACAGCTTGGTACGCCGGGCCGTAGGCGATCGGGCAGGACGCCGAGGTTGCTGGATAGCACCGAAGGCCGTCACCCTGCATGCCAGGAAAATGAGCAAATGCTCACATAGTACGCGGGTGAGCAGTCATAGGCTTCGACCTGGCCAATGAGGTGAGGTGGGCAGCGTGCGGGCAAGGTTACGAAAGCTGTATGCGAGCGGGCGAGAGTTCGTATGGATGTGCCGGATCAACCACCTGGCCGGTGAGCGTGACTGTCACAGGTGTATTCGCCTGCGGGTTTGGGGCGCCGGGAAGAACAGCCGTGTGCTCCAGGCGGATCTGTTGTCAAAGGCGGTCTTGCCGTGGGGCTGTGCGACCGATTGCACCTATTCGACCCCCGAGGACGTGCGGAGGGTCATCAACTACGCCTTGACACATGGCTGGGATCCCGACCTCGTTGGCTCGGAAACGTGCAGGATCTCAGCTGTCTAGCGTTGCTTGAGGCGGAGCGCTTCTTTGCGGGCCTCGGCGTAGCTGGACTGCTCGCGCTCCAGCCACGCCGGGTTCTCCGCTTTCAGCGCATCGATCTCAGCGGTGGTGAGCGGTCCGGTGATCCCACCTCTGATCAGGCCGGCAATGGAGACCCTGAGCTTCGCGGCGATGACCTGCTTGGTGTGCGGGCCGTTGCGGCGCAGGTCAGCGAGCCAGGCAGGTGGCGTCGACTGCAACTCGTTCAACTCGTCCCTGGAGACGACACTCGCCTGGAACTCGGCGGGAGTGGCCGAGAGGGGGACACCCAGCTTCTTGGCCGCGGTCGCGGGCTTCATTGTCTGGATGGTCTTCGGTTTGGGCGAGGTCATGGCATCAAGAGTAGTCAGCCGGAACAGGTTCCCTTGACATCGGTACCCTGAGGAAGTGACTGATGGAGAGACCGGCAGGACGTTTCGACTGGCGTACGTGCCCGGGGTGACACCTGCGAAATGGGTCAACGTCTGGACCGAGAGAATGCCCGGCGTGCCGGTCACCCTGGTCGCGGTTCCCGCCGACGAGGTGGTGGGACTCCTGCGGAACGGCGGCGCCGACGCCGGATTCGTCAGGCTGCCGGTCGACCGGGACGGACTCAGCGTGATTCCTCTCTACCTGGAGACCATGGTGGTCGTGGTGCCTAAGGACCACGCGATGGCCGCCGCCGACGAGGTGGCCATCGCCGACCTTATCGACGACGAGGTGTTCCATCCTCTGGACGACACCATCGAGTGGACCGCCCGGCCCGGGCTGCCCGCGTTCACCCGCCCGGCCACAACGGCGGACGCGGTCGAGCTCGTAGCGACCGGCACTGGGATTCTCCTGGTTCCGATGTCGCTGGCACGCCTCCACCACCGCAGGGATCTCACTTACCGGCCGGTGCCGGACGCGCCGCGGTCTCAGGTTGCGCTGGCCTGGCCCACGGACGCGACCACTGACCTGGTGGAAGATTTCATCGGCATCGTCCGCGGCCGGACGGTGAACAGCTCGCGGGGCCGTACCCCCGCCTCCCCTGTGGAGAAACCGGCACAGCGGCAGGCACAAAAACCCGCACAGAATGGCTCCGGTCGCCGGGCCGTGCCAGCCGGCCGTAAGAAGAAGGGCTACCGGCCTCGGTGACCTGCAGACGGATGCGCCAATCACCCTTGGTAAGGATATGAACACTTAAGGTGTCAAACTGGGGCGGTAGGCATGATGTCGCCGCGTGTCCGATGAATTGCGCGTTCCCATCTCAGTAGAAGGCTTCCTGGACCAAGTTCGGCGGCTCGGCCACGATGAGGGCATGACGGAGAACGGACCAGCGCAGCCGCCGACGGCGGGTGCAGGAGCAGGTTTACGCCCGAACTGGGCGGCGACGAGCGCTCTGACGGGTGCGGTAGCCGCCGTGGTCGCGCTGGTCGCCTACCTGGTACCGCCGGGACCACCCGCAGCGGCCAGGCAGCCGCGGCTCGCCAGACCTACCTCGACCTGATGGGCGCGGTCCTCGACGCGCAAGGAGCGGTGGGGGCGACGATCAGTCGACTGGCCGCCGAATTCCAGGAAATGAACTTCCGGCTGACCGGCATGACCGGCATGACCGGCGGCGATCCCAACCAGGTGATCGCGGACATCAACACGGACCTCGCCGAGCTCAAGAGGCTGTGCGGATCCGGCTGACCTGACGACACGTCACAGCCGGATAGGAGATTCGAACTCCTGACTTCCTGGTTGCAAACGGGAGCCAGTCACCACCTGGCGAACTCCTCGGCCTGCTCGGGCGTGTGGCGGTGGGTGTCGGAGTGAGGTGTTGTGCGGCCCTGTTGCTGTACACAGCACCCCAGCCGACGACCAGCCCAGGATGACACCGAGCATCACGGCGATCATCCAGCAGGACGCGCTTTCCCTCGCCGGCCAATGTCTGGGACTGCTCGGCCGCCGGACCGAAGCGATCCCAAGCTCACTGAGGCGATCGCTCTCATGGAGCAGTTCCAGTTGTCCAACTACCGGCATGCCCACACCCTGGAGATACTCGCCGCGCTGCTGAGGAAGACCGGACTGGCGAGAGCCGTCAAGCCTACGTGCGAGCGGCCGAGGTGTTCGAGACGATCCGTGACACCGACGCGAGCAGTCGCTCGCTCGCGATGCAGGTGAGGGTAGAAAGCCCGGCAGCCGGTGGACACGGGCGGGGGTGTCCACCGGACCTCCTGCAAGCCGTTCGCTCAGCCGCCGGCAGCCGCCTTCTTGATCAGCTCGGCGACGGCCTCCGGCTGGGAGACGTAGATGGCATGGCTGCCGACGGCTTCCACCACTGTGGCGCCCGCACGCTCGGACATAGCCCGCTGAGCCGGTGGCGGGATCATCCGGTCGTCGGTGGCGACCAGGTACCAGCTGGGCTTGGTGCGCCAGGCGGGTTCGGTGACGGTGCCGCTGAGCGCGCCGACGCCCCACGGCACCTGCGAGTCGGCGAGGAACTCAGCCTGCGAGGCCGGCAGGTCGCCCGCGAAGGAGGCGTGGAACTTGTCCCGGTCGAGAAAGAGGAACCCGTTGACCGGGGGCAGGATCGGTGGCACCGGCGCGCCCGGCAGCGGGTCGGCGATGAGCGTGTTCACGGACTCGCCCTTGTCGGGCGCGAACGCGGCGATGTAGACCAGCGCCGACACCCGCGGGTGGTTACCGGCCTCGCTGATGACCGCGCCACCGTAGGAGTGTCCGACAAGCACGGTGGGACCGTCCTGGCGGTCCAGGATCAGCTGGGTAGCCTCAGCGTCCCCGTCCAGCGTCAGCGTGGGGTTCTGGACGATGCTGACCCGGTAGCCGTCCCGCTTGAGCAGGTCATAGACGGGCTGCCAGCCCGACCCGTCGACGAAACCACCGTGCACGAGCACAACGTTGGCCGCAGTGGAACTCATGATGCTTCCTCCTCGCGTACTGGTGTGATGCAGACGTGAAGAACAGTAGGCAACCGTAGGCCATACTCGATTGCGTCAAATGACTGGCGTCCTCAGGGGATCGCGGGCGGCGGCGCCTCGTCGTCGAGGCCGGCCAGCGCGTCGCGCAGGGCGGCGCGTGAGGTGATGCCGAGCTTCGGGAAGAGCTGGTAGAGGTGGGTCCCAACGGTCCGGGGCGACAGGAAGAGCCGTTCGCCGATCTGCTTGTTGGTCAACCCGGCGGCTGCGAGTTCGGCGATCTCACGCTGCTGCGGGGTAAGGGATCCCGGACCAGCGGGGGCGAGGTGGCCGATGCTTTGCCCGGTCGCGCGCAGCTCACTCGCGGCCCGTTGGGCCCATGGCCGGGCCTCCAGCCGCTGGAATGCGTACAGGGCATCGGTGAGGTGCCGACGGGCCTCGATAGCTGCTTTGTTACGCCGTAGCCTCTCTCCGTAGGCGAGGGCGATACGTGCGCGATCGAACGGCCAGTGCTCGCCGTCGGCCATGGAAAGCGCCCGCTCGAACAGGATGACCGCGTCCTCGTCGCCCGCCACCAAGGCAGCCGCGGCGTCCACGGTCATGGCCAGCCGCGGCGACAGCGCGGCAACCTCGCAGGCCCGTACCGCCTCGACGTGCGCGACCGCTTCCGTCGTTCGCCCGGTGCGCACCGCCGCCTCGACGACATCCATGATCACCCACAACGCGTGCGGCACATGGCCGGCCAGCTCGCCGGCGGCCGTGATCGTCATCGTGTGCCGGTATGCCTCCTCGAAGTCCCCGCGGCCCAGCGCGTCGAGTATCAGGGCCTGGGCCGCGATACGCCGCACCATCCCGGCCCGCCGCGGCGTCGCCCACACCATCATCCGATCGGTCAGCGCCTTGGTGGCCTCATGGTCGCCACGGGCAGCGGTCAGCATCGCCAACAGGCACAGCCCCAGGCATTCCAGCAACCGATAGTTGTGCAGCCGGCACAGCTCGACGTGCTCCTCGGCCAGAGCCCGCAGCTCATCCCACTCACCGGTGATGAGTTGATCCAGCCCGAGCAACGACCGGGCGTGCAGGGTCAGCGTCACCGCGGTGCCATCACGATGGTCGCGCAGGATGCGCCACAGGGCGGCCCGGCACGAGGTCAGCCGATCCACGAACATCGCGGCCAGCCCCACACGGACGCTCCAGACCGGGTCACCGTGCCCGTCCAGATCGGCGATCGCCGCCTCGATCCGGGCGAGCAGCGCGGACGCCGTACGGGCCGGATCGGCGAAGGTACCCACCAATAGGGTGAGCAGCTCCGGAACCGGCGCGGCCAGCTGAGCGAACGCCGCGTGGAACGGCGCCCACAGCTCAGCCCGCCCGCCGAAGTAGCAGACCCAGCCCAGGGTGTAGAACGCTTCGACGAGCGTGTCGTCCCCGCTGTCGTAGGGCGTGGGCTGCATCTCAATAGCGCCGACCAGCAGCCGGTGCGCGGTGTCGACGTCTCCCTCGCCGCTGAGCAGCAGGTGATGGGCGGCCGCGACGGCTGAGGCCAGCGATCGGGCGCTCCCGCTCTCGCCCTGCAGGGCGTCGGCAAGCAGGCGCGGCACCTCCCGCAGGTCGCCGGTCATCACCGCCCCGAAGTACGCCGCCTGGGCGAGCCGACGACTCCGGTCGGTGCCGACCGGGCTGAGATCGGCAGCCCGCAGCAGAGCGGTGACCGAACCAGCCGCGTCGCCGCGTGCGCGGACCGTGTGAGCCGCCTTCTCCAGCAGCTGCGCCACCCGCTCGTCCGTACCGACCGTGGCGTGGGCCAGATGCCAGGCTCTGCGCTCCGGACTGTCCGACTGCCGCTCGGCGAGCATCGCGTGCGCCCGCAGCCGTTCCTCCGCTGTGGACAGGTTGACGACCGCCGAACGCGTCAACGGATGCCGGAACCTCACCCGGCCGGCCCCCTCTTCAACGGAGACCAGCCCCGCCCGCTCGGCCGGGGCCAGCGCCGTCGCATCGGCGCCGAGCGCCGCCAGCGCGCGCAGGCTGCCCGTGCCGTCCAACACCAGCAGCAGCAGCACCTGCCGTGCCGACAACGGCAGCCCGCTGATCCGCGACTCGAACGCCGCTTGGAGACGACCGCTCAACGGCAGCACCTCCGGCAGACGCGCGACACCGGATCGCTGCCGGCCCGACAGCGTGAGGGGAAGCTCAAGCAAGGCCAGCGGGTTCCCCTGCGCCTCCGCCAGGAGACGTCGCCGCACCGCGGGCACGAGCGCGGGCAACCAGTGCGCCGCCAGCGCGTCCGCGGCCTCGTCCGCAAGCGACCGCACCTCGTGATCGGGCAGGCCGGCACGGTCGAAGAAGCTTTCGTCGCCGGACCGGTAGGCGGCCAGGAAACCGACCCGCCTGCCCGCCACCCGGCGGGCGACGATCGCCAGGACCATGGCGCTGGCCCGATCGAGCCACGGCAGGTCGTCGACGACCACCAGTATGGGCCGGGTCACCGCCGCGTGGGACAACAGCGCCAAGGCCGCGTTCGCGATCACCAGCAGGCCCGGCGGGGAACCGTCTCGAAGACCCAGCGCGACGCCGAGCGCCCTGCGGTGTACCGGGTTCAACGCGTCGAGATCGCCCACCAGTGGATACAAGGCCTGATGGAGCGTGGAGAAGCTGTGAGCCGCCTCGAACTGCGTGCCTGATGCCCGCAAGACGTGCGTACCGGCTGCCTCGGCGTACGCGCTCGCCGCGTCCAGCAGCACCGTCTTTCCGACACCGGGCTCGCCGAACAACAGCAGCGCTCCGCCATCATGCCGGGCGCGCTCCACCAAGGAGCGGAGTACGCGGAGATCGCCGTCGCGCCCGAATAGACCAACATTGCCAGCGGCGTCGCCGACCGTCTTGGATCGGTCGACTGGCGAATCGGCCACCTAGCTCCTCTATCTGCCCGGAATGGCACAGCCCGGTGCTTCGTCATCTTATGGGATCAGCAGGCGGCATGAACTTAAATCATCCCGGTTTGAGACATACGACATGCGCTTACCCGTACCCCCAATTGACCGTCCTCATGAAGCGCAGCCAACCGTTGCCCAAGTGACCTCTTCATAGGTGATCACCTATGAAGAGGTGATTCGACCGCCGTTTCTGAACCAAGGCGCTCACGAAGACCGGCGTCCCGAAGGTCCACTTTGACGATCTCCAACACACGGGGAACACCCTGGCGGCCAACACGGTCGCTGCTGTTGTGGTACCTCCACCAGCCGCCGGCGGGAAAGACAGCGAGCACGCCGCAATCGGCAAGCTCAAGGGCTGTGCCACGCCAGATATCTCCATGCAGCGACCCTCGGTCCCGATTCCTTTGACCGACCAGCCAGTCCTTGTCGGTGTCAAAGGGACGACTGGTGGTACGGGCATCGTCCTCGGCCTGGGCGTTCTCGGCGATGCGTTGCTCGAAGGCAGCGACAGACTCGGCGACGAGGCCGGCAGGACGTGCATGTGGAGACAACGGATGAGGAATCGCGGTGGTTCACGCCTAACCAGGCGTTGACCATCGCCGAGCGGGTCGGCCTACTGGCTGGCCGATGGGATGAGGCGCTGATGTTTCTCCTCGCCGCGTACACCGGGATGCGGTTCGGCGAGGTGCGCGGCCTGGAGCGGCAGTATGCGCGGCTCGGCGCGATCCGGGTGCAGTGGCAGCTGCGAGAGGTCAGGGGTGTGTTCATCCAGGCGCCGCCGAAGCACAACGGCCGCCGGACGATCCCGCTGCCTCCGTTCCTGGCCGAGCTGATGTCGGATCAGCTGCGCCGCACCAAGCCGGGTACGTGCGGATGTGAGGGGCATCAGGGCGACTACCTGTTCCGGCCGACGAGCAGGCCGGGCAGCCTGGTGGCGGACCACTACAGCCGGACCGGGTTCGCCAACCAGTTCTTCCGGCCGGCGGCTGACGGGCGGCTTGTCAAGAAGGGGGAGCGCGAGCGGTCTCGGATCATGGTGGACGCGGATGGCCGGTATGTGCCGCGGCGGCGGGGGGGACGTTGGAGCGGACCGCGGCGCGGGCGGTGACGACGTGGTGCCCGGTGGTGGAGGGGCTGACGTTTCACGACAGCAAGCACAGCCACAAGACGTGGATGATCGGCGACGGGGTTCCGGAGGTGGCCCAGTTCGAGCGGCTCGGGCATCGGATGGGGGATCCGTGGCGTCTATTCACACGTGGATCCGGTGTTCCGTCAGCTGATCGTGGATTCCCTGCAGGAGCGGTGGGAGAAGTCGCTGAGGTGGCGGGCCCGATTCGGGCCTTCACCCCTGCCCGAATTGCAGGCCCTGTTGGAGCCCCAGCTCGGCCCGTGGAAGTTGATCTCCCAAATTCCTCCCACTGGGGGCGCGAAGATCATCAGAATGAGAAAAGGCCAGGCTGTTTAGCCTGGTCAGAGGGGTAATTTTGGGTGGAGCCTAGGAGATTCGAACTCCTGACTTCCTGCTTGCAAAGGGGAGCCGGTCACCACCTGGGGAGCTCCTCGGCCTGCTCAAGCGTGTGATGGTGGATGTTGACGTGAGGGGTTGTGCGGCCCTGTTGCTGTACTTCCGTGCTGTACGGCACGCCTCCTCGGGGCTACGGCACAGCCGCTCGATCACCGCTCGGCGTGCAGGATCTCCAGGGCCTGGAGCACGTCAGTGACGACATGATCAGCGTCGTGATCGTGGTCGGGCCACGTGCCTCGGTCGACCCAGATCGTACGCAGACCGGCTGCGCGTCCTCCGCCGATGTCGGCAACGAGGTGGTCACCGACCATCCATCCCCCGTCGGCCAGAACCGCGCCACAGCGCTTGGCCGCGATCTCGAACAGCCCGATGTCGGGCTTACGGATACCTTCGAGTCCCGAGAGCGCGTAGGCGTCGACGGCCTCGGCCAGCCCCGTCCGCTGAATCTTCCCGAGTTGGTTGTCTGCGGTGCCGTTGGTGACGATCGCCACCTTCCAGCCTGACTCGCGGAGTCGAGACAGCCCGTCCATCACTTCGGGTCGACAGTGGACGAGGTACGGCATGCGCTGGCGGTAGCGGCTCCACAGCTCGTCGACCGGCTCGGACAGGGCGAAGCGGTCGCGGACCTTGGTGAAGAAGATCTCACGGTGCGGGTAGCCGGCTCGGTCGAGAGCGATCAACCAATCAACCGCCTCACGGCCTAAGTCGTGTTCCTCGGCGAACTTCCCGGCCCATACCTGGAACGCCTCGTCCAGGTTGACGAGTGTGTTGTCCAGGTCGAAGAGCGCGAGCCGCTGCACGGCACCCCACCTTATGAGGAAACGTCTGGTTCTGAGACACCCACATTAGGAGAGGGGGTCGTATGACTGGCTTATGCGATGTGAGCTACGCGAACGCCCCGCGCCCAGAGAGGCCGGCCACCACGCCACTCGGTGGCAAGCCGACCCGGAGCGCAGGGCCGCCAAGGCCCGAGCACCGGAAGCGGCGCGGCAGTGCAGTTATATGATCGCAAGGAGATACTGAGGCGATCATAAATATTGAGATTTTCCGGAGGTCCAGGTGGTCCGCCTGCCACTCCAGCAGGGCCGACGCGCCTTCCGATCTTCTCAAAAGTCCCAGAACTTATGATCGGCTCAGTAACTACCACTGAGAATTGTTGCGCACGTCGCATGACAAGAGTGCGACCTCTAAAGATTAAGCGTGCGAACTCTCGAAAATATGTGTTGAGGACTACTCTCAAGACTGTTTGGCGTTAGTTTTTTCCACTCGTCGCTCTCTGACCACGCGCGCAATCGTTTCTGCCGCTACCTGAAGATCTTCATGCTCCCATACAACGATTAACTGCCATCCAGCCTCGGCCAAAATACGCTCTAGCCTGAGATCGCGTTCCCGATTCCGTTGGATCTTGCCAGACCAATATTCTTGATTCACCCTAGGCAAGCGGAAGTGCTCCCGGCATCCATGCCAGTAGCAACCGCGCACCTCCACACAAACCCTAGCTGGACGAAACAGCACGTCGACTGTTCGGCGCACGCTGGCGATGGGTCGGGTGCACACGCGGTAGCGCAACCCGAGGGCGTGCAGCGCGCGTCGAAGCGTGAGCTCCGGTCGGGTGTCCCTGCTCTTGTTTGCTTGCATCAGCTTGCGAGTGTTTGCCGAAGTGGCCCATGAGTCAGACACATATTGAATCTAGCTGCTGGGTCCGCTCCTCACCCTCAGCAGGGTGAGTCACCTGCGCTCGGACGCACGCTGCAGCAGGGTCAGCCACTTGAACCCTCCCAAGAGTTCCGCAGGGAGCTAGCCCGAACCTCTAATCGTGATCGTTCGCCGCTATGTCTCGGGGGTCCAGTCGATCATCGTTGCCGTCACTCGTCTGGGCCTTGCTCAGCTCCGCCGCCACCAAAAGATCATAAGAGGGTGGAGACTGTCGGTTGCTGGGCCGCTGGCAGCGTGGTCCGAGTCTTGGGTCCTGGCGAACGCGGGAAGATGTCGCACCTGTGGCCTAGGATACTGAACATGCTTTCTGTTCTTGATCTCTTCGCCGGAGCTGGTGGCCTGTCCCTAGGCCTTGAAGAGGCCGGGATGGAGATTGTTGCGGCTGCAGAGTGGGACGAAGACGCTCTAGAAACTTTCGCGCTCAATCATTCTGCGGCGAAAATATTCCCAGGAGATGTCGGGAAAATTAACTTTTCCGACCTCAAGGGCTCGGTAAATGTCGTCGTCGGAGGCCCGCCGTGCCAGCCATGGAGTGACGGCGGGAAGCGGCTGGGCCATGAAGATCCGCGGGACGGCTTCCCAAAATTCCTCCAAGCCATAAAGGAGATAAGGCCTCAAGCTTTTCTTATGGAAAATGTCCCGGGGTTAACTCGGGGTATTTCAATAAAAGCCTTTGAGGGGCTTATCGATAAATTCAGAGGCCTAGGATATGTCGTCTTGTATGAAGTGCTTAAGGCGGGGGACTATGGTGTACCGCAGCGTCGCCAGAGGCTCTTTGTGGTTGGAAGCCTAGCGGATGGTTTTAACTGGCCTGAGCCTTCGCATGGACCCGGCAAGGATTGCCCATTAGTTGTTGCTGGCGATATCATCAGCCCAACAAAAATTATTGGTGATCCTAACTTCTCGAAAATCACCTATGCCAAGAACCCTGATCTGCGGCCTAGCCCGTATGACGGGTTGCTATTCAATGGTGGAGGCCGACCAATTCAACTCGACAGACTTGCGCCGACAATGCTTGCATCGATGGGGGGAAACAAAACTCCCTGGCTGGATGTCGCAAATATCGTTCCCAGCTATCATAAATATCTAATGGATGGCGGGACCCCAAAGACGGGAGAAGTTCCCGGGGCGCGAAGAATCACCGTAGAGGAGGCAGCGGCCCTTCAGACATTCCCGCCTGATATGAAGTTTGTCGGTCGTCGGTCTTCCCAATATCGACAGGTGGGGAACGCGGTTCCGCCTAAGTTGGCACAGGCGGTCGGTAGGGCGCTTGTAGACCACATAAAGGGCTCAGCCCCGCGTGTAATTATTTAGTGGTTCTGGTGAGGAATGAGAAACATCCCCTCTCATTCCTCATCTTCAACCAGGCCAGCAGATTCCAACGCTTCTACGTAAGAAATCACAAGCGCGTCGTCGGGCTGCTTGACCTTGAGGTACTCATATAGAGTTTCGAGGGCCGTGCGTCGACCAGGGCGACTAAGCCTAGCAACGAGCGATCGACTCTCGTGGCGGACATCCAAGACCGACAGGTCTACGTTCTTGCTCAGGCTGCTCTCGGATAGCGCCTTCTCGATTTCTCCTTCGGAGATAGAATTAACGCTAGCGATAATGTGAACCCTGTGAAGGTCTCGGTCCTGACGAGCCTCAGCGGCTTGCTTGATCTTGGTTCGCCAATTATTGGCGGTCACCTCGAAGGCTTCTTCGAGAACCCCTCTGCGCCATACTTGTATGTCTGCGGTAGTTCCTGCACTGGCGTCCGAGGCGTTAATGTTCTTCGTCTCTACCCTAAGGCTCCCCTCTTCCGAGGCCACAGCGCTGAGCAGAGCCGCAACGATGAGCTGCTCGTAGGCCCCTTTGGAACCTTTGCTGAGCAGCTTCTCAAGTAGAGAAGTTACGCGAGGGAAAGTGAGGTTTCTCGTCGCGAGGGATGGCATTGGAGGCAGGGGGCGTGCAAGTAGCGCAACACCCTCAGCGAAGTAGGTGAAAGCCTCCTCCACCTGACGAATATCTGCATCTTCCGAAGCCCATTTAAGCAGATTTTTCCAGGAGCCCCTATCTAGTCCATCCAGTCGAGCGTTTCCTTTCCCGAGAGTTTGAAATGCATCTTTTTTGCACGGGATTGAAAGCTCTCGACAGACGGATGTAATCCTTTCCGTGACACCTCGCCTAGAAGGTGGAGAAATCCCTATATCGATTATTTTTCCTGCTGCAACGGGAAACGCGATGATGGCCAGGGTGGCGTCCCGGTACGTGTCGTTCTTACTGAGCAGGTCATCCAACCATACTTGCGCTTCAGGGGCCACCTCTGTCCGAGTGGCGAATGGGTTTGAGACAAGCTCGCGCAACTTGCTCTCAACTAGGTTGCTCGCCTTCTGGGCGAGCTCTCTATCTTCCGGGGTGGCCATCGGCGCGACCTTGCTCCTTGGTTAGATGCATCTTCCTGGATAGATAGAACTTTACCTTGCTTGCGTTCGCTTGGGCCTGATCCGCGTGGGCGGCGCGGGCCGCGACCGGCCGAAGAGCCGCAGCGCGGCCAGCGACCGCCCACGCGCGGCGAGACGCCGTAGGCGGATCGCCTTTAAAAAGACGTATGGAAAGTTCTCATTCGGCTAGGTCTTGACTGGTTGACCTGCGGATAGGGCTGTAGCCCTGGGGTAGCCGGCTACTCGGCTGTGGGGGCTTCGTCGTGGTCGGCCTGGCTATCCGGGGCGCTGACGAAGGTCCCCTTCTGCGGCAAGGTGTAGAGAACTCCGGCGTCACGTAGGTGTGCGACTGCTTTGCGGACGGTTCCCTTGGCTACACCGAGCTCTTCGGCCATGCGGATCTCGGAGGGGATCGGAGCGCGCGGGCGATATTGACCGTCCTTGACGCGCTGCCGGATGACGTCGGCAACCTGCTTCCACACGTACTCACCCGGATCCCAATCCATGCTCTAAACCGTAGATGAGCTGGGAAGACACCGTAGCTTTGGGTTGCAGCATGCTGCACTATAGAGAAGGGGGTAGCAGCGTGTACCAGAGTGATGCAGTATGGAGAGAGGTTGAACCACGCAGCTCTTCCCCTGCTCCGGGCGGGCTCGCGAACCCAGACAGACGAAGCGAGGCTTCCATGGCCCTGCAAGAACCCACACAGCGTCTCCCCTGCTGGCCAATCCGGCGTAGACAGACCTCGGCCGATACGCCATACGGAGCGATAAGCACGGCAGGAGGCGGGACATGACCGTGCTCTCTTCCGGTGACACGGCGCTGAGAGCTGCCGAGGAGCTTCGTGAAGCCCTGGCTTACTACGGGATCGTGGCTGATGTGCATGACGGGTACGGGCTGGCGCTCATGTCGGTCTGGGTCGACTTGATCGTGTGGTGTCGCGGGGATCAGTTCTGGTGGCGTACCGGCTGGAATCCTCGCCAGCGTCGCCCCGTCTACGCCCGTCACCCGCTGGCCGAGCCTGACCAGGCCGCGCACCGTGTTGCCTTGCGGTACGCGGAGTTGCGGCAGACTCACCCGCTGCCGGAACCGGAGTCAAGAGCGGCGTATCCGTCATGACGGCGCCTGACGGATGTGCGGGGTCTCTGATGCTGCCGCCTCGTTCGCCTGGGGTGGCTGTCGGGGAGTTGGTGCGGCCTGCGGAGGATCTCCGCCTCGGGGATTACCTGGCCTTCGAGCGTGATCGTGACCAGCCCTTCCGGATCACTCCGGTACAGGGCGACGAATACGGGCGCGGACATCACTACGTCGACCTCGTGTGGGGACAGGTCACCCAGCTTGGCCGCCTGGGTAGCGGCGGCGGCTGGTGGAGGCCGCCGACGTTTCTGCTCTCGGTCTCCTGCTCGTTCGCCTCGGACGCCTCCCTGATCACCACCCTGTTCAACCATTCCCCCGTGCTGCTTCGGCCGTCGTGGAACGGGTTGATGATCCCTTGAACGGGCGTGGCGGCGTTGGCCTTGGAGGGTGGCGCCGTCACGCCTCACCACACCGGTCACGCTCGAAACGGAATGAGGACGCGATGTCTGAACGAGGTGCCCAACAGCTTCCGACCCGGTGGCCACTGCCTCCGGTAGCCGGTGGGCCGGTGATCGAGGGGTGGCGGACCGAACAGAGCGGGTGGGGCGTCTTCTCCGCCCGCCGGGATCCCGAACTCGTACTGACCGAACAGGAGATGCTCGCCGGGCTCACCGGACACCTGGTCGCCGAAACGGCCGAAGAACTCCGCCAACTGGCCGACGAACAGCACCGCATCGCAGACCGGCTGAACAGGACACCGCCGGTGTGCCCGCACTGCGGGCGCGGCCAGGGAGACGCGCCGCTGATCGTGACGGCGGATGAATCATCGGTCACAGCTGAGCAGTGCGCCCGAAGCTACGCGACCGGGACGGACTGCCTTCACCATGAGGTGGAGTGGACCCGCCCGAATCCCCTGCCCGATGGTGCCCATTGTCGACAGTGCGGCACCTGGTGGCGGCTGGACCTGATCCCGGCAGAGGTAGAGGCTCGTCTCAAGGGCGGCACTCCTGCGACTGAGGACACCCGGCTGGCCGTAGTCGATCGTAGGCACCTCTGATCTCGCGCGCTGCGGCGTCGGCTCCGAGACGGTCAGTGTGGAGGCGTAGGTGAAAGAACCCGGCGTCGCTGTTCGTCTCCAGATCGGTGAGCGTCTCCTCCCATGCGGCAAGGCGCTTGCCGGTGTCGACGTCACCGCGGCTTCGGGATCGCTGTTCGGTGACCTCGCGCGGGACCCACAGCAGCACGCGGAGCCAGGAATCCGGGGTTCGGCCAATCAGGCGGCGCAGGTCGCCGAGGTTGCCCATGTGCACGACGGGGACATAGCCGGCGGCATGACGGTCTTCGATCGTCTGGCGGTCGATGGCGTAGACGTTACCGTAGCGGTGGGTCTCGGCAACCAGTCGGCCCGCCTGGCGGAGCTTGTCCAGGTGCTCGGCGCTGACGAACTCGTAGCCGTCGGCTCGGCCGGTGCCGACCTTGAGCTTGGGCAGCAACGCGAACCGCGAATCCAGCCGAGTAAGGGCGGCGGTGATGGTGTCCTTGCCGCTGGCGGGTGGGCCGTAGATGACGATTCCCTGCGGGCTCACGTCAGGATCCGCTTGAGGGCTTCGCGGGTCTGGTCGGCAAGGCTGATCGCCGCGCCGAGCCGATTGTCGATGGTGACGTGTGCGGTGGGAGGGCTGGCCTCGACGTTCAGGCTGTCGGCGTAGGTTTCCCAGTTGCTCAGCTTCCACGCATCGCGGGCGGCGCCGCGGAACTCGATGTACTCGCGCATCGACTCGGGATCGCAGCGAACCCAGATCGCCGCGACGTCGATCCCCTTGGCCGCACATCGGTTCTCCAGGCGGGCGAACCACGCCTCGTCCTTGAGCTCGGCGATGAACGGGGCCGCCAGGATGGCCGAGGTACCGACGTTGAGGTTGTCCCACGCGGTCTCCATCAGACACCGGTACTCGAAGGGACGGACCTCCTTGAGATACAGGTCGGTGTGACGGTCGTTGGGGTCGCCTCCCAGGGAGACGAGCAGCCGCTCGACGATGGAGCGGGTCAGGGAGTCCTTGTCCAGGAACGCCCACCCGGTGATGTCGGACAGGAAGCGAGAGAACTCGGTCTTGCCTGATCCGGCGTATCCGCCGACCAGGGCGAGGATGGGGCGGGGGCTGCCTCCGCCGTGGCGTCTGCGCCAGGCGTCGACCACTCGGCTGCGCAGAAGCCCCGGCGGGGAGTCACTGGACTCGATGCCGCCGACGGAGACCTTGGTGAACGTCTCCTCGATGACCAGAGCGGCGGCGTTGTCGGCGGCGGGGTCGGTGGGTGCGGGCAGGTCGGAAATCACGATTTCCGCTTTCTGTGATTCACCGGGCAGAGGGGGGCGAAACCCTAGTTCGGGTTCGGTGGCCTGGTAAAGCAGGCAGTAAGCACGCCGATAATGCGGGCCGGGGAACACGGTTCCTTGCTCGTGCCCCCACAGCGTTTGGAAGTTGGCAGCCGGGACGCTCAGACCGTGGCCGCTGGCCGCCTCGCGCAGACGCTCGCCTGCGCTCTCCAGGGTCAGGCCGTGGGCTTCGCGGTGTTCGCGCAGGCGGGAGGGGGTCCAGCCGGGTCGCTGGGTCGTCTTCAGTTGCATACTTTCGCCTTCACGCTTCGGGGAGGTGGCGCGGTGTGCGGTCGTGCATATGAAAACGCTTGTGTAAATGGGTGTTGAGGAGAACTGAAGAAGCTTAACTAGATCGGTGTGATACCGGAAACCCCCAGCTCGCGGTGAACTTAAGCCATCCCGAAAGGCGAAACGCACCGCAGAGCAAGGGAGGAACCCGTGAACGTCGACCCGCAGCGGATTAGCTGGGAATTGGCCGCGATTCGGGCAGAGCTGGACGAGTTGGCGTGCCGGATCGGTGAGATCACTGCGGCTCTGCGAACACTGCCGCCTCTAGAGCGGCGAGTCGATCACCCAGCTCCTTGACGCTCTGGCGCGTCTGGGCAAGCTGGTCCAGGATCTCGGCGTTCACGTCCGGCGCCTCGGGCTTGGAGGTCTCGGTGGGGGGTTGGCGGACGAACACGCCCTTGCCCTGCTGGCCGATCACCAGGCCCTCGGTGCGCAGCACGCTGATCGCGGCCTTGACCACGCTGGCGGAGACGTCGAAGCGCTCGCCTAGCTGGGCGATGGAGGGCAGCGCCATACCGGGGGCGAGTGAGCCGGTGCGGATCTGGCCGCGCAGCTCGTCGACGATCTGCAAGTAGGCCGGCTGGCCGGTCTTCTCAACCATCCGAACTCGTTTCGACTAGTCATAACTACTTTTCACTAGTTGCCAGTTCAGCACACCCCCGCAGAGAAACCAACCAAGCCGCCGAAGAACTCATTGACAACTTAGAACTCCAAGTGTTCTATGTATTCTAGGCATCCCGTCTAGCAAAGGAACGATCATGCGCGCCATCCCCATCCCCGTCGACGTCACCAAGCTTCAGATCACCTGCGTCAAGGCCGCCAAGCCTCGCCTCGTCAACAAGGACACCGGCGAGATCAAGCGCGACAAGGACGGCAACGTCATGTACGAGCTCACCTTCCTGTTCGAGGACGACCTCGGCCGGATGGAGCTGGTCAAGGTCACCACCACCCCCGAACCGCAGATCACCCCCGGCGAGGAGGTCGTCCCCGTCGGCCTGGTCGGCTACGTCTGGGAACAGGGCGGACGCTGGGGCATCTCCTACCGGGCCGCCTCCTTCGTCCCCGCCGGTTCCTCCCTCTCCGCCGGGATGGGGGCGGACCTGTGATCGACCTCGGCCACCCGTTATTCAAGGTCCTCGCCGTCGTGCTCATGCTGCTCGCCTGGCGGCGCTGGGCTCCTCTCTCCTACTGGTACGTCCTGGTCTTCCCGCGTAAAGCCGTCTGGTTGCGCTGGTCCTGGCGTCACGTCGCCTCCGGTTGCGGGCTGACCAAGAAGCGGCACCGGTGGTGGTTCACCACCGTTCCCGGTCTGGTCGCCTCGACCGGCGTCGTGCAGGTCAAGCGGCGCTTCCAGCGGGTCGCGGTCGACACCAAGCCCTGGATGGGCCTGCCTCGCCCCGTGCGGCACGGCTTCCGCATCACCTTCCACCTCCTCGACGGCCAGGTGCCCGACGACTACGCCAAGGTCTGCGAACGGCTCGCGCACGCCTGGCGCATCGAAGCGGTTCGCGTCATCGGCTCCCGGCCTGGCCGCGTCACCCTCCAAGGAATCACCCAGGACCCTTTAACCCACGTCGCCCCCGCCTCCCCTCCTGCTGAGCCGCGTGACGGCTGGCGGGCCGAGGACCTGCTCCGGCCGATCGTCGGAGTACTGGAGACCGGCGCGGCCTGGCGAATGGACCTGCGGCTCATCCCGCACTGGATGAACGCGGGCGCCACCCAATCGGGCAAGTCCAACCTGATCAACGCCCTCATCGTCGGCCTGGCCCCGCAACCGGTCGCCCTGGTCGGCTTCGACCTCAAAGGCGGCGTCGAACTGTCGGCCTACGCCGCTCGGCTGACCGCGCTGGCCACCAGCCGCGCCGAGTGCCTCGACCTGCTGAGCGACCTGATCGCGGTGATGGGCGCTCGGATGCTGGCCTGTCGCCGCTACGGGGTGCGCGACATCTGGCAACTCCCCGATGCCTCCCGACCGATCCCCGTCGTGGTCCTGGTCGACGAACTCGCCGAGCTGTATCTGACCGCTGACAAGGCCGAGAAGGATCAGGTCACCCGGACGGCCACCGCGCTGCTGCGCATCGCCCAGCTCGGCCGCGCGTTCGGCATCCACCTGATCCTGTCCGGGCAACGGATCGGCTCCGATCTCGGTCCCGGCGTGACCGCGCTGCGTGCCCAGATCGGCGGGCGGGTCTGTCACCGGGTCAACGATCCCGAAACCGCCGTGATGACGCTGGGCGACCTCGACCCCGACGCTCTGGTTGCCGCCCGGTCCATCGCGCCGGAACTGCCCGGCGTGGCCGTGATCACCGGTTCTGACGGCCGGTGGTACCGGGCGCGGTCCGGCTACGTCTCCACCACCGCCGCCGAGCAAGCCGCGGGCGCCTACGCCGAAATGGCCCCGTCGTGGAACCAGGTAGCTGCCTCCGGCCTCGGTCACGAACTGCCCGGCGTCGACACCCCCGAACTCATCGCCTGACCTCTCGGAAGGAGAACCGCCGTGACCGCGACCGCGCCTCGCCTGGCCGTACGGCTGGCCGACTCCGCACCGGTGCTGATCCTCGCCGCGATCGCCGGGGCCGGCAGCTTCACCCACATCCGCGACACCGCCACCGAACACGGACAGGACGGCTGGATGGCCTGGGCCGTGGCCGTCTGCATCGACCTCACCTGTGTCATGGCCGCACGGGAACGACAGCGCGACAAGAAGAACGGACGCCAACGCAACGGCTGGATCTCCTGGCCGACCCTCGTCCTCGTCGGCGGGATCGCCCTATCCCTGGCCGCGAACCTCGCCCAAGCCGAACCGTCGGCCTGGGGATGGATCACCGCCGCGACCCCGGCAGGGGCGTTCCTGATCGCGGTCTCCATGCTGGAGCGACGCTCCACCGACCCTCGTTCTGAACCGTCCCCGGCACCCGTTCCCGTCCCGGACGCCGTACCGCAGACCCCGGCCGAACCAGCCGCGCTCGCACCGTCGCCCACTCCCGCCGTACCCGGCCAGAACCGCACTGAGAACGGCCAGAACGGCACCGGGCCAACGAGTGAGCTCCTCGACTACGCGCGCCGCGTCGCCGACGAACACCACGCCCGGCACGGCAGACCCATCACCCGCGACACCCTGCGCACCCGCCTCGGGGTGTCCAGCCAACTCGCCTCCGACCTGCTGCGCACCCTGCGCGACAGCCCCGAACCCGCCTGAACACAGAGGAGAACCCCATGCCCGGCACCACTCCCCGCGCCGCTCTCATCAAGGGCTTGGTCGACCTGGCCACCTTCCTGGAGGCCAATCCCACCGTCCCCGTCCCCTCGTTCGCCGGGCTCACCTACTTCGCCCGGGGGACCGACCTCGACATCCGCTCCGAGGTCGACACCATCGCCGCTCTCCTCGACACCGAAGCAGACCCCGGCGACTCCGAGCACGACCACTACCGGGCCTGCCGCACCTTCGGGCCGGTCGAGTACAAGGCCGTGGGCATCTTCTCCGCCGCTCGGGCTCGCCACCGGGCCAACACCTCCTACGAGGGGTGCATCACCCCCGACCCCGTCCCCTCGCCCCGTACCGCCTGACCAGGAAAGAGACCCCATGCGCATCCGCCTCGACGGCACTTACGCCGAACTCGCCCACGCCATCAACAAGATCCGCACGATCCTCCCCGTCGGCTCGGTCTCGCAGATCCTGCCGCTGCATGAGCGGCCACACACCTGGCGCGTGTTCCTCGATACCGCGCCCAAGCGCACCGGGGGGAGGTGGATCACGTGACCGACGACCAGGACTCCCCGCTCGTCGACATCGCGCCCAAGCGCTGGCTGTGCTGCCACTGCGGCGGGACCGGTGTCGACAGCCACGGCCAGACCTGCGAGCACTGCGAGGGCCTCGGCTTCAGCTGAGAGTCCTTGGCGCCCCCGGCGTGACCACACATCCGCCAAGACGTCCGCCACGTCGGGGGCCATCCCACACCGAACCTCACAGCCCGAAAGGGACACCCCCATCATGCCAACCACCCACGCGGTAGCCGGGATGATCACCCGGCTCCACGACCCCCAATACGCCCGCTGGGCCTCCCAGATCCGCCGCACCGGCGGCTGTCGACAGCCCATCCACCTGCGCGGCCACGTCCACCACCTCGACCCCGCCACCGGCAACCGACTGCACAGCTACACCACCGCGACCGAACCAGACGGCATCCTTCGCGTCCCCTGCAAAACCCGACGCGCCTCGCGCTGCCCGTCCTGCGCCGAGACCTACCGGGCCGACACCTACCAACTCATCCGCGCGGGCCTGGTCGGCGGCAAGGGTGTCCCGGACTCGGTCACCGCGCACCCCTGCCTGTTCGTCACCCTCACCGCTCCCTCCTTCGGCACCGTCCACACCCGGCGAGAGAAGAACGGCACCGTCCTGCCCTGCCACGCTCGACGCGACGCGGCCACCTGCCCACACGGACGTGTCATGTCCTGCACCGCGCGGCACGGGGCCGACGAAAGCCGCCTCGGTGAACCGCTCTGCCCGGACTGCTACGACTACGCGGGAAGCGTGCTGTTCAACGCCATGTCCCCGGAACTGTGGCGGCGCCTCACCGAAGCTCTGCGCCGACGCGTCGCCAAGAACGCCGGACTGACCCAGCGGGAGCTACGGGAACAGGCCGTCATCTCCTTCGCCAAGGTCGCCGAGTACCAGCGGCGCGGCGTCGTCCACTTTCACGCGGTCATCCGCGTCGACGGCCCCGAGGGGCCGGCTACCCCTCCACCGGCCTGGGCGACAGCCGACCTGCTGACCGACGCCGTAGGGCATGCCGCCTCGGCCGTCGCGGTCACCGTCCCTGCGGTATCCGGCGAACCCGCGCGGTCTTTCGGCTGGGGCACTCAGCTCGACGTCCGCGAGATCACCATGACCGGTGACCTCACCGAACAGGCCGTAGCCGCCTACATCGCCAAGTACGCCACCAAAGCCGCCGAATGCGTTGGCACTCTGGATCGTCGTATCAACCCCCTCGACGACCTGGAAGCCTTCAACCTCCGCGATCACCCCCGGCGGCTCATCGCCGAATGCCTGCGCCTGGGCTCCCTCGACGAGTTGGCCGACCTCCGGCTTGTCCAGTGGGCTCACATGCTCGGCTTCCGGGGCCACTTCTCCACCAAGAGTCGCCGCTACTCCACCACCCTCGGTACCCTCCGCGCCGCTCGCACCGAGCACATGCGCGGGGAAGCGATCACCACCGGTCGCCTGCCGCTCTTCGACGAGGACACCGTTCTCGTCGTCTCGCACTGGGAGTACGCCGGACAGGGTTTCTCGGCCGGTGACGCCCTTTTGGTAAGCGCCCTTACCGGAATTCGCTCCGTTGATCCGGGAGATCGCCATGAGTCCTAAATTACTCACCGTTCCGCAGGCCATGGCCGCTCTCCAGGTCAGCCGGTGGACACTCTACGCCCTCATCCGCTCCGGCGAACTCGACTCGATCGTGGTCAACGTGCGCTGCCGCCGGATCCCGGAATCCGCCCTGAACGACTACGTGACCCGACTCTGCGAGGAGGCCGCCTGATGGGACAGCGCGCGAACGGTGAAGGCTCGATCTTCCCCTACAAGAACGGCTATGCCGGTTACGTCTGGGTCGTCACGCCGGAGGGCAAGAAGACTCGGAAATGGGCCTACGGCAAGACCCGCGAGGAGACTCACGAGAAGTGGATCAAGCTCCACGAGCTGGCTCGCAAGGGTCCCGTGGTCACCAAATCGCCGAAGGTCTCCGACTATCTGGCGTACTGGCTCAAGAACGTCGTCGAACCGAATCTTGCGCCCAAGACGGTAGCGAACTACGAGATGTTCTCCCGGCTCTACATCGTGCCCGCACTCGGTGCGAAGCGGCTCGACAAGCTGAGCGTGCGAGACGTGCAAGCCTGGGTGAACAAGATCCGCACCCTGTGCCAGTGCTGTGCCCAGGGAAAGGACAAGGCACGTCCTGAGAAGCACAGCGACCCCAAGAAGCGGCGTCACTGCTGCGCGGTGGGGAAGTGCTGCAAGCAGACGGCCTCCGAGTGGACCGTCCACGATGCTTACATGACGCTCCGGGCCATGCTGAGCAACGCCGTACGGGAAGAGACCCTCTCCCGCAACGTCGCGGCCAACGTGAAGATGTCGGTCCCTCGCAAGCGCAAGGTCAAGGCGTGGAGCGTCGACGAGGCGCGTGCCTTCCTGGAGTCAGCCCGCACTCGGCAGGACCCGATGTACCCGGCTTACGTCCTGGTCCTGGTCCTCGGCCTGCGCCTGGGCGAAGCGCTCGGCCTCCGCTGGGAAGACGTCGACCTTAACGAGGCAGAGATGACGATCGGCTGGCAACTCCAGCGGGTCGGCGGCAAGCTCCACCACCGGGAGACCAAGACGGAAGCCTCTGACGCCGTGCTGCCTTTCCCCGACATCGTGACCACCGCCCTTCGGGCTCGGCAGGCTGAGCACCGGGCGGCACGTGAAGCCGCGGGGGAGTCATGGCAGGAAACGGGGCTGGTGTTCACCACCGCCAGCGGGCGCCCTGTAGAACCGTCGAACTTCCGGCGGAGCTTCACCAACGCCTGCGCAAAATCGGGGGTTCGCAGGGTCCACGTGCACGCTACCCGGAAGACCTGCGCGTCTCTCCTCGTCGCGCTCGACGTTCACCCGCGCGTGGCGATGCAGATCCTCCGGCACAGCCAGATCTCGGTCACCATGAACATCTACAGCGAGGTCTCGTCTGCGGAGACGCGCAAGGCGCTCAAGCGGCTCGGTGACCACCTGGACGCGTAGAAGTAGCGGTATACGACCGCACAGGCCACTTCCCGATCAGGGGAGTGGCCTTCGGCTTGGGTCGATCCTCGGAGATTTTATTAAAATAGCGATGGCTGATCCGCGTCGCTATCGAGCCCTAGATGGGCTAGACGATAACCCATAGCAGCGGCACTTACATGAAATTCTTTGGCCAACACTTTGGTGTTGTTGTTGACGGCATGTCTGGCTCGCACAAGCGATGCGGGCATAAGAATGTTTGCCGCGAATTCGTTAGCGGCTCGCTCTGCACGCCAGTCGTAGCTCGGATGTCCACCCGTAACACTCGGGGACAGATCGCCACCGAAGTCAATATGGAACTGGTCTATGTGGCGCAGCAAGTAATGGCCGAGCTCATGGGCGAGCGTAAAGCGCTGCCTCACCTCTGCCTGGTTACGATTCACCCAGATCACAGGGGTCGTAGATAGCTCCACTATCAGGCCATCTATATCACGGAAATCCCATGACAAGATTTGTACACCGCAACCGTAGACAAGTTCTTCGATCGGCACTGGATATTTCGAAACCCCTGAAGCTTCTAGAAGCGCTTCCGCCGTATCTCGCGGTGATGCAGGAGCGACACGCCACTTAATCGCCGGGCGTTCAAGTCCTTGGGCGGCTTCCGTGAATCTCTCAAGCTCGTCGGCAAGCTTGGCGGCATCAACTCTTTCCGCCACCGCCCGAAGCAATGTCGGCGTGACGGGTTTCGCCGGCGCCTCGGGCAAGAGCTCTGCCGTAGGAACACTGAGAACGCGAGCAAGATCAATTAAGTCGTCGACCCCTAAGGCCCGTCGCCCTGACTCCCAGTAGCTGATCGCAGTCTGAGTGCGGTCAACGCGGCGCGCCAGCTCACCCTGCGACCATCCCAGCGCTTCGCGGGCGGCGCGGATACGTTCGCCGACCCTTGCGGCGTTGCTGCTCAACAGACTCCCCTTCTCGGCACACCAGCATCATGCCTCTCTGGTATCTTCTCATGCCAGAGCGGTATACGGCCTTCGTAGCTGCTTCAACAGTTTAGGGCTCGGCATGCTTCCAGCCCTAGGAAGGGGTCCAAGTGGCCATCAAGTTCACGCACCGGCGCATGAGTGGCGGCCAGCAACACGAGCACATCGCCCGCCTCTGGTGGATCAACCCGAGCACCGGTAAGACGGGAGACAATAGCCGCGAAGACTTGGTGAAGTGGATCGAGGAAGGTAACAAGGCGTACTGCGAGGACGCTGCGGGCCACCGTGCGGACGTCGCTGTGCGGACTTCCGTCCGTGGAGTGAAGTACCTGCAGACTCACGCTGACAAGGTGTGGACCAACAACCTGCTCGCCCTGCCGCTCAAGTAGTCCGATGCCGGTCCGCGGCGCCCCTTCGGCCTAGTGCAGGGGCGCCCGGGGGCGTGACAAGCTTCGAGGGCGGCCGTTGCTGTATTTCACTGCTGTACGAGGTCGAAAAGGCCACTTCTCGATCATGGGAGGTGGCCTTTGACGTGGGGTGGAGCCCAGGGCCCCGGCGTTCCCGGGTTCTGATGCGGTATGCCGACGTTGAGCGTTTGGCCAGGTGGAACGCGAAAGAGCGCGACTTCTGCTGATCTTTCGGGTGTCGAAATCCGGAGATCATCGCAGGAGTCGCGCTCGTGTCCCCATCTTCTCTGACCAGTTCCCCGCATGTCTCGTGTCTTGACCAGCTCGCCGACTTGGCATTGTGGGAGTCCGAACTGGCACCCGATCCGGTCGTGGTGGAATCGGCGTTGATGCGCCGGTTGGCGACGGTTCCCGATCGGCGGTCTGCTTGCGGTCTGCGCCATCCGCTGGTGGCCATCTTGACGTTGGCCGCGTGCGCGACCCTGGTCGTCGGCGGCGACAGCGTCGCGGCGATCTGGCAGTGGGCCGCCCGAAGCCCGCAAGCGGCGCTGGAGCGGCTGGGCGCCTACCGTGATCTGTTCACCGGGTTGTTCCTCGTGCCCAGTGAGCGTACCTTCCGCCGTGTTCTGGCGGAGCTGGACGCCGATGCGCTGGACGCCGCGATCAGCGGCTATGTCGCCGAGGTGATACGGCAGGAGGCTCTGACGCCACAACTGCCCGACACTCCCGGCCCCGCCGAACGGGAACAGCGCCGCGCGGCACGACGCCGGCTCAGCCATCCCGCCCCGGCCGGGCTGCTGCCCGCAGCGGCGCTGGACGGCAAGGCCCTGCGCGGGGCACGCACCAGCGAAGACGGGAGGGTCTTCCTGGTCGGCGCGATCAGCCACGAGCACGGCGTGATCCTGGGCCAGTGTCAGGTCGCCGGCAAGAAAGGCGAGGGTCCCGCCGCCCGCGCGATGCTGCCCCACCTGCGGGTGGCCGGGATGGTCTTGACCTTGGACGCCCTGCACACCACCAAGACCACCGCCCGTCTGATCACCCAGCTGGGCGGCCACTACGTCCTCATCCTCAAGGGCAATCAACCGCTGGCACGCGCCGCCGCGCACGCGCTGTTGTCCGGGCCGGATGCCGACTGGACGCAAACCACCGCGGTCGATGACGATCACGGGCACGGCCGCAGGGAACGCCGCACCATCCGCACCGCCTCTGCCGATGACGGCCTCTTCCCCGGCGCCCGGCAAGCCTTCCGGCTCCGCCGCGACGTCGGCGAATTGGATGGCGCCTGGACCAGCAAGGAGATCGTGTTCGGCATCACCAGCCTGCCCGTTGAATTGGCAGGCCCCGCGCACCTCAACCACTACGAAAGGGCGCACTGGGGGGTGGAAAACCGGCTGAATTGGGTCAGGGACGTCACATTCGCGGAGGATCATTCCCAGGTCAGGACGGGTACCGCACCCAGAACCCTAGCCAGCCTCCGGAATCTGGCGATCAGCACCATCCGTCTGGCCGGCCGGGCCAACATCGCCCACGCTCGCCGCGATCTCCTCGACCACGATGCCGCATTCGCCGTCTACAACATCTGATCAACAGGACGGACTTGGACATAACAATTCAACGCCGGGGCCCTGGGGTGGAGCCTAGGAGATTCGAACTCCTGACTTCCTGCTTGCAAAGCAGGCGCTCTGCCAACTGAGCTAAGGCCCCGAGATCCAAGCCGGTGCCTTGGAGACGACCCGCTTCAGTCGTACACCGTAGCAATAGGAGCCGCCCCTACGCCAATTGGATTCGCGGGCAACGGCGTGTCGGGTGGCCTCGAGCGGACGGGCTTCGAGCGAGACGGTTTTCAGTGGGCGGTGGCTGCCAGGGGGGATTCGACGGGCGCGCCGTCGAAGAGGAGGGCGGGAAGGTCCACGATGGAGTCGAGGATGTGGGTGGCTCCGCCGTTGAGGAGACGTTCCCTGCTGTGGACGCCGGTCAGGACGCCGGCGATCACCGCCGCGCCGGCGCGGCGACCGCAGAGCATTTCGCTCTCGGAGTCCCCGACGACGGCGACCTGGCGTACGTCCTCGATACCTAGTCGCATGACCGCGGCGAGCACCAGGTCGGGCATCGGACGGCCACGGCCGGTGTCCTCGGGGCACAGGGCCAGATCAAGCCTGTCGGACCAGCTCAGGGCAGCCAGCACGCGGCCGAGCGTGACACGGCTGAAGCCGGTGGTGAGGCAGATCCTGACGTCGGCACCACGGAGCTTGTCGAGTGCCTCGACGATTCCGGGCAGTGGAACCAGGCCGGCGCGTCCGATGGCGCCCTCGTAGGAGCGTTCGAAGGTCAGGTTGGCCGCCTGGGCCTGGGCCTCGTTGTCCGGGAAGATACCCCTGAAGACATCGATCTTGGAGCATCCCCGGGACCGGTGCACGTGCACCATGGCACGAGCGTACGCACCGGTCCCGGGCACGATGCCCTGCGTGGCGATCGCCTCGGCGAACGCTCGCTCGACCATGGCGACATCACCGATCGTGGTGCCTGCCAGATCCAGGCAGACAAGCCTGATGGGCTTTACTCCATCTTGGACAAGGACCATGAAAGCACCCGAATCGGTAGCCGCGTCTGTCAGTTCTCGCTGCCGGTGGCTTCGGTCCACAGGTCGAGCTCGGCGCGGTCGGCCTGCACCTTGCGCCAGACCAGCAGCCCCCCGAGGGCGACGAGCGCCAGAACGAGCAACTTCTTCACGGTGTGACCCCACTTCTTGAGAAGTCTCACCTGCCGGGGTGAGACAACGCCCGGTTCGAACGGTTCCCTGCAGCCTAGCAAGGGATCGGGCCATGACTCGGTCCGCATGACAAGCGTCACAGCCGATCTACGCTAGCCGGGTAATCGTCACTATCATCCCGCACGACTCGCGATCTGATGATCACAATCTGCCATGAATCCTGTTGCGAAACCGCCCGCGTCATTACGATAACCCCCTTGACGGACCGCTCCATCCGCCCGAAAGTTCCGGTCACCGGCCGCCGAGGATGTTTCCACCCGGTCATCACGGTGACCAGCGTGTCCGCTCGCTCCGGCGCGGCCACCCGGAGCGCGAATGCCCCAAACCATCTCGTTATGGATCTCTGAGGCCACGGGTCGATCAGGCACCCTGGACAAGATCGGCATAGTCGGGGTGACGGTCCATCCATTCCTTGACGAACCAGCAGAGAGGCACGACCTTGGCCTTCTCGGCGCGGGCCGCGTCCAGTGCGGTGCGGACGAGCGCGGATCCCACCCCGTTGCCCTCGTACTCCGGCTCGACCGTGGTGTGGGGATAGACGATGGCCCCGTCACGCCGGACGAGTTCCAGCCGCCCCGCGCGCCTTCCGTCCACCTCCGCCACGAAGAAATCGCCACCTGGGGAGAGCTTGACGTCCACCTGCATGGGGGTTCTCCTTTGCCGGACCGCCGTACGGCGGTTCCTTGGTCAGCCGATCCCGCGAGGCGTTCATTCCCGCGCGTGCGGATTCTCGGTGGATGGGCAGGTCTGGCGGGTGCGACGACTCATCGGTTTCTGCGCACTAGAACATGAAACCGGCAAACCGTATCAAAGGGCGCCTGACTGAAGGATGATGAGAACAGGTACCCGCGCTGCCGGTACCTCATGGCGATCAGCCGACATACCTGTGCATCGCGACGGACGTCGACTGCCCCTCATGCCCACCTAGAAGGTGATCGCAATGGTAGGTGAGGTCAACCACGGCTCACTGCGCATCCTCTTCACCGACCTGCCGACCGGCGTGCGCTGCGAGGGAGACATCGACCTCTGTACGCGGCACGTCCTGGTACAGGCCCTTGCCATGGCGGCGGAGCGTACCGGCGACGATCTGCACGCCGATCTCCACGGTGTCGACTTCGTCGACGTGGGCGGCCTGAGAGTGCTGGCGGAGGCCGCGTTCGGGATGGCGAGCGACCGCAGGCTGGTCGTCGGAGGTCTCCGGCCGCACGCGTGGCGGATCGCCGAGCTGTGTGGCTGGGCGGAGGTGCTCGCAACAGATCCGGAGAACGTGTCCAGAAGTACTCACAGCAGGTCCGGAGAACGTATCCATTAGTGGTATAACGCAGGATTGCTCCCAGCTGTACCGTAAAAGTTCTCTAGAGGAATTCGGAGGATCTCAAGCTGAGAGCATTCACATCGGCCCCTTCCTCCTGGCTTGAGGCGATCATGATCAGGCTTTTGCCTGCCCGGCGACGGCGTCCCGGCCGCCTTCCCTCCCCTCGACCGTCTGCAGAGGTGTACCTGTGAGCACTGCCGTCCGCGTGACCTACGTGTCCGACCCCTCGGCGAAGGAGATGGTCCTGCTCAGCCTGGCCGGCGAGCTCGACTACGCCAATGCCGAGCGGTTCTATCACGACCTTCACCAGGCCATCGGCCAGGACAGGGTCGACCTTGTCGTAGACCTGACCGACCTGACCTTCTGCGACTCCATCGGAATCCAGCAATTCCTGAACACCCGCAAGACCGTCCTGAGCCGCGGAGGCAGCATCGTCCTGGTCAACCCGTACCCCCGCCTGGAACGAATCCTCCATCTGACCGGGCTCACCCATGCCTTCGGCATCCAGCCCACCGTCGCCGACGCCGTCAAGGTGCTGCGACCACGCCAGTCCTCCTAGCGGCTCCGGATATTCACGGCGAATGACCGTCGTAAGTTGGCAACGATCGGGCAGGTGTCTAGCATCGTGTAACTCATCTGCAACGCCCTGATTCTGGAGCAAGTCGGCTCGCCCCCCGGTGACTGCCAGACAAGGCGACGTCAAGGGGGTGTCGTGATCGGCGACCACGGCCGGCACTGGCCGATCGACGAGGATCTCAGTGCGTTGCGAGAACGTCTCCACCAGTACATCGATCAGGCCGGTATCCGGGGCGACCGCCTGAACGACCTCCTCCTCGCCACCAACGAGGCGGTCATCAACGTCCTGGAGCACGGCGGTGGCAAGGGCACGCTGGACATCTGGCAGGACGAGACCCACCTGACCATTGACGTCACCGACGCCTTGGGCCTCCTGGCCGCCGAGCACATCCCGGCGAAACGCCCCACGGGCACCGTGCGAGGTTTCGGCCTGTGGCTGATGACCCAGTTGTGCGACGAGTTCACCATCGAGCAGCTCGCCGGAGGCTCCCGGGTCCGACTGCGGATGGACCTGCGCTCTCCATCGACACGGACCGGGTCACTCGCCTCGGCAGGACCTCGGCAGGACGACCCCGGCCAGGAAGAGGTCCAGGCCTCGCGCTGAACCTCGATCGTCACGGGCCCCGAGTCCCGTCGCCCGCACCCGCCGAGGAATCGGAACTCACGGGTTCCAGAGGTCCTCGCCGAACCGGAGGGGACCACTCGTACGCAATCCTTGACCACCCGCTGACAGAAGGGCGACGTTCCAGCCCCATGTCCGCGATACGCTCGTTTAGCCAGTTCAGCGAGTTATCTAGCGAGATCACCCACTGTTTTCCGTGACCGCTTCCGGGGCGTTCTCCCCGTAACCGGGGCAGCCGCCGACAGCACGTGAGGACGCGCCGCGACGTCGCTCCGGGGCCGGGTTCGCGGTGGGTCCGGCCCGCCGGCAACCGTCCGCCACCGCCCCGGCTCCCCTCACGCCTTATTCGACCGTGCTCGGGCTCGGAAGGGATGGTCATCATGAGGGTTGTCGTCGACCTGGCGCGCTGCCAGGGGTATGCGCAGTGTGCCTTCCTGGCTCCGGACGCGTTCCGGATGCAGGGTGAGGAGGCACTCGCCTTCCACTCCAGCCCCGACGACGCGCAGCGGGACCAGGTCCTGCGTGCGGCCGCCGCCTGCCCGGTCCAGGCGATCCTCGTCGAGACACCGGAACCGTCATGAGCAGCGAGCGGAGCCTGGAGGCGTTCAGGCGCGACGGCCATATCGTGATCGTCGGCGCCTCTCTCGCGGGGCTGAGAGCCGCGGAGGCGCTGCGCGACGAGGGCTTCACCGGGTCACTGACCCTCATCGGAGACGAGGCATGCGAGCCCTACGACCGGCCTCCGCTCTCCAAGCAGGTCCTGACCGGCTGGGTACCCGCGGACGGCACCGCGCTGCCCCGGCGCCGCGAGATCGGCGCGGAGTGGCTGCTCGGCGTGGCCGCCTCGGGGCTGGACCTCGCCTGCAAGCGGGTGCGGCTCGCGGACGGACGGGAGGTTCCCTACGACAGGTTGCTGATCACCACCGGTGTACGTGCCAGGTCCTGGCCCGACGAGGCCGAGGCCGCACTGGACGGTGTGTTCGTGGTCCGCACCCGCGACGACTCCGGTCGCCTGCGGGAGCGGCTGGACGCCGGGCCCGGCCGGGTGCTCGTCATCGGGGCCGGATTCGCCGGTTCCGAGATCGCCTCCGTCTGCCGCGAGCGCGGCATACCGGTGACCGTCGCCGAGGTCGCCGAGGCCCCGCTGGTTGGAGCACTCGGCAGCATGATCGGCTCGATCGCCGCGGACCTTCAGCGTGCTCACGGCGTCGACCTGCGCTGCGGTGTCAGGGTCACCCGGTTGGAGGGCGACGGGCGGGTACGCCGCGCGCACTTCTCCGATGGAGAGACGATCGACGCCGACGTGGTGGTGGTCGCGCTCGGTGGTGTGCGCAACACCGAGTGGCTGGGGGACTCGGGGCTGGCCGCCGGCCGCTGGGGGGTGGCCTGCGACTCGGGGTGCCGGGCGTTCGACATCAACGGCCTGGTCACCGATGACGTCTTCGTCGCCGGGGACGTGGCACGCTGCCCGCACCCGGTCTACGAGTACCGGTTCCTGTCGCTGGAGCACTGGGCCAACGCGGTGGAGCAGGCCCAGGTCGCGGCGCACAACATGGTCAGCCCTCCGACCGACCGCTGGCCGCACCTGTCCATGCCGACGTTCTGGTCCATGCAGTTCGGCGTCAACATCAAGTCCGTCGGTGTTCCGATCATGGCAGACGAGATCACCGTCACCCAGGGGGCGGTGGAGGAGCGCCGGTTTGTCGCGGCCTACGGGTACCGCGGCAGGGTCATCGCGGCCGTCAGCTTCGACAACGCCAAATGGCTCGACCACTACCGGCAGCTGATCGAGACGGCGGCTCCCTTCCCGCCCTCCTGCCCCACCCCCGACCAGCCCGCCGACATGAAGCCGGTCCCCGCACGCTTCCCGGATCCCCTCATCATCACCCACGGAGCCACGGTCATGGTCACCGGCCACGAGCCGAGCGAGCGGCGCGTGGCGTTCGCACGGCCGGGCCGTTGAACCCGGGCAAACCTTAGTTGAACCCGGGCAAACCTTAGGAGAAGCGGTCATGACAGTCGCTCAGGCGCCCAGCACTCTCCAGCGGATCCTCGACTACTCCAGCCGGGCCGACCCGTACCCGCTCTACGCGGAGTTGCGCAGGACTCCGGTGGCCCGGCAGGAGGACGGCGACTACGTCGTCAGCACCTACCGGGAGATCAGCACGTTGCTGCACGACCCGCACCTCAGCTCCGACGCGCACAGCCTCGAAAACCCGGGGCCCGCACTCGCCGAGCGCGGAGACCCACCGGCGTTCATCGGCCTCGACCCGCCACGGCACGACCGGCTGCGCCGCATGGCGATGCGGCACTTCGGCCCCCCGCACTCGCCCACGCTGATAGACGACATGCGGCCCGACCTGACCGCCATCGTCACGGGCCTGATCGAGAACCTGGCGGGCAGGGACCAGATCGACATCGTGGACGACTTCGCCTATCCCTTCCCGGTCACCGTGATCTGCCACCTGCTCGGCGTGCCCCGCGAGGACGAGCCGCGATTCCACCGATGGGTCGAGGCGATCGTCGCGCTGCTCGACTTCAACCCCGCGACGGACCCTCAGGAACGCCTGGGGGAGGGCGTACAGGCCCGCAAGGACCTCAGGCACTATCTCGCCGAACTCCTGGAGAGCCGCCGCGGCCGGCCGCCGGGCGACGACCTGCTGTCGCGGCTGGCGGGCGACGAAGGCCCCGACGGGCGCATGACGGACGAGGAGATCATCAGCACCGCCAACCTGCTGCTCATCGCGGGTCACGAGACGACGGTCAACCTGATCACCAACGGCGTGCTGACCCTGCTGCGCCACCCCGATGTGCTGGAGCGCCTGCGCCGCGAGCCCGAAATGATCGTCCGGACGGTCGAGGAGTTGCTGCGCTACGAACCTCCGGTGCACATCATCCCCTGGCGGGCCGCCTACAGCGATCTCACCGTCGCGGGCGTCACCATTCCGAAGGGCTCGCAGATCACGCTCATGCTCGCCTCCGGCAACCGCGACCCCGCGTACTTCCGCGATCCCGACCGGTTCGACCCCGACCGGCAGGACAACCGGCACCTCGGTTTCGGCAGCGGTATCCACCTGTGCTTCGGCGCCCCCCTGGCCCGGCTGGAGGCGCAGATCGCGCTGAACGGGCTCGTACGCCACCTGAGGAATCCCCGGCTCGTCGCCGACCCGCCCCCGTACCGGCAGAGCGCGGTCCTGCGTGGCCCGCGCCACCTTCTCGTCAGGCAGGGGTGACGCGTGGTCACCGGCTCCACATCCCGATCCTCACCGGCCCCCCTGATGAGGCGTGCAGTACGGGGGCGGCGTCCGGAACGGCGAGATTCCCTGGCCAGGTCGTCGTCGCCCGTCATGTGCTGATCTTCCCTGTCAGGACCCGCGCATGCGGTACGCGACCGAGGCGGGCTCACGGCGGGTGGGTTCCTCCGCCCCGGCATCCGCTCGCCTATCTTGACCATGGCGCCGCACACCTGCCCCACGCCATGCCCGCGGGCGAGGAACACTCGTCTCGATTCTCAACAGGGGACAACTCATGATCTTCATCGCCGTCAAGTTCACAGTCCGCCCCGAGCGGGCCGAGGAGTGGCTCTCGCTCGTCGACGACTTCACCCAGGCCACCCGCAGGGAGCCGGGGAACGTCTTCTTCGAATGGTCCAGGAGTGTCGAGGTGCCCGGCCAGTTCGTCCTGCTGGAGGCCTTCGCCTCGCCCGCCGCGGGTGAGGCGCACGTGAGTTCGGAGCACTTCAGAACCGCCATGGCCTGGATGCCCGGATTGATCACGAAGACACCGGAGATCATCAACGTCGAGGTGCCCGGCGAGGGCTGGTCGCGGATGGCGGAACTGTCACCGGCCTAGAACCGGCCCGCCCGGACTGTCACCGGCCTAGAACCGGCCCGCCCGGTCGGTACGCCTAGTCCGGCAGGCGCCTGCTCCGTCCGCGCCGCCGGGAGAATCGCCACCCGGTGAAGGTGAGGCCGACGCCCGTCACGGCCACCCCCGCGTAGATCCAGATCGGGATCGGCCGGCCGCCACCGCTGCCGGAGGCGTCCGGTGAAGAAGTGGCGACGGCCGTCGGAGTCGGGGCCGCCGGGGGTGGGGTCGCCGTACCGAGAGCGGTGATGAGTTCCGCGGTGAGCGGCTCCCCGCCCGGCAGGCCGTCCCCGGCGCGCAGCGCGGCATCACCTGGGCTGACCAGCAGGTTCCCGGCGCAGAGCGAGGTGTTCAGTGCCACGCCCGGATCGACCGTGAGCAGGCCCGACTTACCCGTGGCGGCGAACACCAGGTACCGCGACCCGGTGACGAAGTTGTATCCGCACGCGGCGCTGTCGGCGTTGGTGGCCACCTCGAACTCGGCGCTTGCCTGTTCACCGACGACCGGCTGGAGAACGTCGAGGCCGCTCGGAAGCCGGGGATGACGGCCGTTCACTTCCGGGGCCCCGACGATCTCCATGAGGCTCTTCCCCGCTGCTCGACGGCGGCCACAGGTCGGTCTCCCCGTCGTAGTCGAGCGCCGGCTATGGCTACGTCAGCGCCTCGGTGGGCGACAGACGGGAGGCGCGGATCGCCGGGTACAGGCCGGCCAGCGCGCCGATGGCCAGCGTGGCGCCCATCCCGCCGAGCACCGCCCACGCCGGGATCACCACGGGCCACGACACCGAGGTGACGTACCCCGCCGTGACCGCCACGCCCAGCAGCGCGCCCGCGATCCCGCCCAGTGCCGACAGCAGCAGTGACTCGGCGAGGAACTGAGTGCGGATCTGCCCCTTGGTCGCCCCCAGGGAACGGCGCAGGCCGATCTCGCCGCGCCGTTCCAGCACCGAGATGACCATGGTGTTGGCCACCCCGACCCCGCCGACCAGCAGCGCCACACCACCCACGCCGAGCAGCAGCCCGGTGAAGGCCGCGTCGGCGGCCTGCTTGGCGGCCAGCGCGTCGGAGGGGCGCGACACGTCGACCTCGTTGGGGGCCTCCGGGTTGGCGGTGGCGCCGAGCACCTGAGCCACCGCCTCCACCTGCGCGTCCCGCGAGCGGGTGTAGACGACGGTCGGGCGGCTGTCGAAGCCCAGCCTGGCCTCGGCCACCGGCCAGCCGACCAGCGCCGCGGTGTCCAGGCTTTCGAACGCGGGGGCACCGGGACCTTCCCGCCCAGGTACAGCTCGGTGTAGGCGCGGTCGAGCAGCCTGCCACCTTGCAACGCGAGTGCGAAGCGAACCAGGTCCGGCGCCGTGGAGAACCCGCCTCCGCCCCCGGAGCCGATGAACGCGCGCCCGAGCAACTGCGGGCCGAGATGCAGCAGTGGGTGGAGGAGACGTCGGCGGTGGCCGAGTGGGTGCGGACCTTCGCCCCCGTGATGCCGAGCACATTCGCCTCCGCCCCGGGATCGTATTCGGCCGAGTTCTCTGGTTACCTGCCGGCGTGAAGGCGGCGGGCGCTCCCATCTCCAGGTCAGGGCACTGCAGAACCTGGGGTGGTTCACCAGACGTGCGGGAGATCTTTAGAGTTACCAGAGTGAGGTCTGCGACGGCGACAAACTTCCCCGCCATTTTATTCCCCTCGAATCCACAAGGAGGACAGCCGGGAATCTTTACCTGATAAATCACCCTTACAGGGCGAGGAATCCGCATTTTTTGCCATTTAATGACTCCTATATCGTCAAGAGCACCTCAAATTCCATGGCAACCTGAGCGGCATGCATAGCAACGGGAAAATCCGCCTTACGGTCGGTGCCGCCCTGTTGGCCATGGCAACAGGATTCGCGGTACCGGCCTATGCCCAGCCGGCGCGCCAGCAGGTAGTCCCCGCCCACACCAACCCCTCCGATGTCGCGCCGGCGGTGCTTGGACGCGCGGCCTACCTGGTCGACGCCTCGACGGGCAAGGTTCACCTCAGCAAACAGGCCGCCCAGCGCATGCCGGTGGCCAGCCTGACCAAGGTGATGACCGCCTACATCGTGCTCAAGAAAGCAAAGCCGACCGACACGGTCGAGATCACATCGGACGACGTGCGCTACGCGCAGGACGGCGGCGGCACCAGCGCGTACCTGCGCGCCGGCGACCGGCTCACCGTCGAGGACCTGCTGTACGGTCTCATGCTTCCCTCGGGCGCGGATGCCGCCCACGCGCTGGCCCGCACCTACGGCCCCGGGATCACCGGGTTCACGGCAGAGATGAACGCGACCGCGCGCGAGCTCGGGATGCGCGACACCATGTACCTCAACGCCGACGGGCTGCCCACGCCGAACGGCGAAGGCTACTCCACCGCGCAGGACCAGGCGCGGCTTGCCAAGGCGGCACTGCGTAACCCGATGTTGAAGACCGTCACCTCCAGTCAGAGCCACGTCGTCGCCGAGACGGCGGACCACGGCGCCTACACCTGGAGCAACACCAACAAGCTGCTCGGCACGCCGGGCGTGCTCGGCATGAAGACCGGTTATACACGCGCCGCGGGCTACTCCCTGACCTTTGCCGCTGACCGCAACGGTCACCAGCTGGTCGGCGTGATCCTCGGCGAAGCCGTCTCCAGCCGGAGGTTCGAGACCGCCGGGAGACTGCTGGACTGGGCAAGCGTGAACACGTAGCAGCCGGCGGCTCCTACGCGGCGTTCCAGCGTTAAATACCAGAACTGTCCTAGCCTACGGCGGAGGCCGGACGCATCCCGCTCACACCCGATCGGAACGCGTCGGGGGACGTACCCCAGCCAGGGTCACCATGACGAGCCGTCGAACTGCGTCCGGTCCGTCCTCGTCCCGCTGGCCCTTACTTCGTTGCTAACGGGGCTTGTCCAGTCCCTTGGCACTACCTGGGGCTTGTTCCGGCACTATTGGGTGCTGGTAAAACTCCTGGTAACCGTTCTCGCCACCGTCGTGTTGTTGCTGTACACGCAGACGCTTGGCCGCCTGGCAGGCGTAGCAGCAGAGACGACATCCTCCACTGCCGATCTCGGCGTACTGCGCACCCCATCCGTCGTGCTCCATGCCGGTGCCGCCCTGCTGCTGTTACTCGTGGCCACAGTGCTGGCGGTGTACAAGCCGCGGGGCATGACCCGGTACGGGCAGCGTAAGTTGCACGAGCGGCGCACGGTATCGCAGCCGTAGACGCAGCGATCCTGCTCGGGCCTCGACCGAGCGAACCCGGTCAGTGGTGAAACTCCCCGCGTGACGGACGAGACCCGTACCCACGGACGTTCAAAGACAGCCGTCCGGCTGCGGTTCTCCCCTGCTACGGCCTGTTGACCGCTGGAAAGACGTCCGGGCTCCGCGTATCGAACATCTTCTCGCGCCGGTTCCCGTTCGCGCGCGGCCCGATCGAGGAGACCGGAGTGGGTCCGGCATCGTTGTGACCGGCGTCAGGGGCGGACGGCGCCGAGGAGGCGGCCCCACCAGTAGTCGTCGAGATCGACCACTTTGATGATGTCGCCGGTCCTCGGGGCGTGCACCATCTTGCCGTTGCCCGCGTACATGCCCATGTGGCCCAGGCCCTTGCTGAAAAGCAGGTCACCGGGCTGCAACTGGTTCAAATCGAGTGGCACTCGCCTGCCGGCCCCCCAGCTCCACTGTTCCCACGTGGTGCGGGGGATGCTGACTCCGGCGTTGCGCCAGGCGGTTTGCGTCAGACCGGAACAGTCGTACGATCCCGGCCCCTCCCCGCCCCACTGGTACGGCTTGCCGATCTGCGCGTAGGCGAACTGCAGAGCGGTCCTCGCGTTTCCGGAGGCCGAGCCGTTGTACGTGACACCGGTGCTGTTGGGGTCGCCGGCCCGGAAGGCGCCGAGCCTGCGCAGCAGTTTCGTCTGCTCGGCGATCAGGCGCTTGGTCTTGGTCTTTTCCTTGGCCAGCGTGTCTCGTGCCTTGTCCGCCTCGGTCAGCGCGTCCTTGGCTTTGCCGTGCTGCAGTTTGAGGGTTTGGGCGGCGGTGTCGAATGCACGGAGCGACTCCGCGTGCCCGGCCGATATCTGGTCGACCGCGGCCATACCACTCAGGAGCGCCCGAGGGTCGGCGCTGGAGATGAGCCCCGCTCCGCCGCTCAGCCCGCCGGCCTGGTAGGTGCTGACGGCCACTGTGACGAGGTTGCGGCGCAGGGCATCAACTGACTCCCGCTGCCGGTCGTAGACCTTGTTCAGCTCGTCGTAGTGCTTCTTGGCCTTCTTCCAGCGCTCGTTGGCCAGGTTGTAGCGGTCGACGACCTTGCCGGCCTGGTCATTGAGCTTCGCGAGTTTCGCCCTGGCCTGGGGGATGGTGGGCCGTGGCTCTGCGACCGCTCCGTCGAGAGGCGACAGCAGGACGGCGATCACGAGTCCCGCCGCCACAGGTATCCGTCCGACTCGCACCGGCATGCCTGCAACGGCCACTGTGTGACGCCTTCCCTTGTCCAGATGTCGGGCGAAATGCTACAGAAGTAGCACAGGCTATTCACCCTTTACTCCGTATTTCCATGCTTAGACAGGGCAGCAGACAGTGGCGCCCAGCCGGGGAGGCGGAACCATCTGTAGCGATCTCCACAGTGAATCGGCCGCTAAGAGCCTGCTCTCGGGCCTCGCGTGAGGCGCGCCCAGCTGCCCGGGTACGCGATACCTTCAGGAGGATGACTATAACTACGAAGAGTAGTAGAAAGGCCTTTTCTGCGGCCCCGTTTTCGTGGAGTCGACGCGAGGGCTCCACGCGCCTTGGCATCTCGGAAGAGAGGACGGACCGCCGGACACCCTGGCGCTGTCCGTGGCGTTCGACGGCCCCGGCACCGGGGCTCACCTGGATGACCCGGTGATCTGCGCGCACCACGCCTTCAGCCAGTCTGTCATTCGGCATGGCGAGCGGATCAGCCCGGTGCAACGCGAAACCGCCGATGTCCCCTCCGATGGCAATGGCCATGCGACTCATGAGGTGGATCCAGTTGGCCTTGGGGTCAGGTGTTGCGACTACCTTTAGCAGCCAAGCCGCCCAAATGTGGCCGTTTCAAGTCGTCATAACCACTGCCGCGAGCTGCTCGCCACGCTGGGCTGAGCGAACACACCGGAAACACGTCGTCTCCGCCAGCTCCTTACGGAGTTCCTTGGCGGTGGGCTTGGGCTCGGTATGGCCTGCCGAGGCCACGCCCACACACATGATCACAACGATGAACATCGAGACCAGAGCTCGAAATACGCTAGGACGCCGAATCCCACGGGACGCAGCCGTCACGCTTCTCCTCATCGGTGCGCGAGCCTTCTGCTTCCGGGCTGCCGTCCCCCCAGGAGAGGCGGTGTCGACCTTGGTCGTGGTCGTTCTTCTCGGCTCGGTAACCCTTTTTGCGGTCGCCTGCCTCCTGAGCCAGGTAGGCGCGGGCCGCAGGGTTGAACGCCGCAGGGTTGGACAGGGCGCCGGCGAAGCCGGTGAGCGCGGAGGCGATGATCAGTGCCGGTAGCGACTCGACCAGGCCGAGCAATGCGAAGAGTGCGAGGATCCGCCGCCGTCCGGGCCCGGACGGCGGCGTCGGCGGTCAGCGGGGTGGGGCCTGTCCGCCACTAATTACTATAGCTAATAGTAAATGCTTGTGCAGTGATTCATCAGCTTTCGATCTGACGGCCGGGCGGCCGTTCTACCCTGCGAGCCTTGACCATGCGATTCCTTCGCAGCACCCCTATCGTTCACGTCCTGGTCAAGATGCCAAGACCACTGCGTCACGTCGGCCGCTCATGCCCATGGCCGGGCAGGATTGCGAGCTCACGTCGCGCGCCTCGTGGCTGTTCGCTCCCACGGGGGCTTCCTGCCCCATGTTCACGCCGACTGTTCTACGATTATAGATCGTAGGAAGATTGGAAGGTCAGACCGCAAGCGTGAGGGGGCGGACGATGGACGGCTCAGCCCGCCGGTCCACGTTGCGGGTGCCGTGCCGCTTTCTTCTGATCGCTCTGATTCTGGGCGTCGCCGGGATGCACACCCTGGGGCACCTAGACCACCGGCGGGAGCATGACGGCACGCCTGCCGCCTTCGGACATACCTTTACCGCTGATCATGGAGTGCCGAAAGCACACACCGTGCTCCGTCCCACCCTGATGCCCCAGGCCGGGCAACTGATCTCAGGGCGTGATGACACTCCTCCGACCCTTGATCCGAGCTCCGTCTGCCTGGCCGTACTCACCTCGTTTCTCCTTCTCCTCATCGGTATGGCGTCCCTGTGGACGCGGCGGATCTCGCAGGCCCGATCGGCCGACGCCTCTCCGACGCTGCTCGTCGCCCGCCCGCCCCCGCGGAGGACGGCCCTACGTCTGGCGCGTCTCTCGGTTCTGCGCGTATAGGCCGATCGCCTCCGCGGACGGCATCAAAGATCCGCCCGCAGACGATCGGCACGCAGATACGACCGACTGGAAAGAGACCATGGAGATGTTCGCCAACCGATCCGCCCTTCGCAGGCTCGCACTGACCGCCACGGCTGGAGCCGGTGCTCTCGCGCTGCTCATCGCCTGCGGAGGCGGTGACGACACGATGACCGGCCACACCGGCATGACCAGCAGTGCCCCCGCTCCCGCCACTACCGCAAGCCAGGAGCCGGAAGCCTCCTTCAACGACATCGACGTCACCTTCGCGCAGATGATGATCCCGCATCACGAGCAGGCCGTGGAGATGGCCAAACTGGCCGAGACGCGGGCCTCCGACCCGGAGGTGAAGGAACTGGCGGCGAAGATCAAGGCCGCGCAGGGGCCGGAGATCGCCACCATGACCGACTGGTTGTCCACCTGGAAGGCTCCCGCCCCGGAGGGGGGCCACGGCGAGCATGTCATGCCCGGCATGATGACCGAGGAGGACATGGTCAAGCTCCAGGCGGCAAAGGGCGCGCAGTTCGACCGGATGTTCGCCGAGCTCATGATCGCCCATCACAAGGGGGCGATCATGATGGCCAAGACCGAACAGACCGACGGGGCCGATCCCAAGGCCAAAGAGCTCGCCAGGACCATCGAGACCGCTCAGCAGGCTGAGATCAAGCAGATGCAGGAGCTTCTCGACCGACTGTAGGCCATGAGTCGGTCGGCGGTGTCCAGATATGATCTACATCTGGACACCGCCGGCTTTCCGCGTTGTGGTTCATTCGCCACGTTTACCAGAAGTAGTGCTCAAAGAGATTCCTTTGCTCGTCCCGCTGTGCTGCGGACGGGCCCGGACAGTTCCCTCCTGGTGGAGACATTGCGCACAGCCGTTGTAGTTTCACCAGCCGTCGATGCCTGCTCAGGTGAGTGCGGGGCAGGTAGCCAGGAAGACGATCAGGGAGGGCAGGACGAGCACAACCGCAGGACCAGCCAGCAGCCCGCCGACGCCGAGAGCGCCGAGTATTTTCTCGCGCCTGCACAGCACCGGTGATGCGGGTGACAGCAGCCGCCTGATACGGATCAGGGCGGTCTCGCCGCCCGCTCCCATGGCTGCGATCGGTGTCGACGCCCCGGCCACGGCGATCAGGACCGCTGCGATGACGGTCCGCGGATGCTCGCGAGCGGCCACATCGTCGGCCAGTAACTCCACATGGCGGGGAACCTCCCTGCTGGCGCGAGCAAAGAGAGGTATCCAGGGGAAGGCGTGAACCAGTGCTTGGGCGCAGGCCAGCAGCAGATGATGGCGACCGGCGAGGTGTGCCCGTTCGTGGGCGAGTACGGCTGCCACGTGCCGGCGCCCCAGCGCCGCCAGAGTACCGCTGGTGATCACAATCAGACCGCCACGACCGGGTACGCAGTAGGCGGCGGGTTCGTCGTGCCTGACGACAAGCACACCCAGCTCGCGATCCTGGCGGCCGACGAGCAGAACAGCACTCCTATGCTGCGCACGGCCGCGCCAGCCGAGAAACAGCACGCTTGCTGTGCAGTACCCGACCCGGACGAAGATCAGACCGGCCGCGAGCAGACCTCCGAGAGCGATCAGGGGCCGTGGTGTCGCCGCTGCGGAATGGCCGGCGAGCAATTCGGAGCATGCTGTCAGTAGATGGCTAATGGGTTGCCAAGAGAAGCCTATGCACGCAGGCGAAACGCCGGTCGATGGAGGCCGTGGCAGCACCCCGCCTTCAATCTACTACTTACCATCGTAGATTATTGGTGGCTAGAACAGTGAGATGCCGTGGCAGTGGTGGGCCAGGAACGAGCGCGCCCCGGGAATCACGGCCACGGTCGCGGGGCCGACGAGGAGGAAGGCGACCGCGGCGAGGCCCGCGACACGTTCCCGGAGCCTGAGCGGGGCCGCCGGGCTGAGCATGCGCCGGACCCGGGTGAGGGCGGTCTCGCCGCCCGCGCCCAGCGCGAACGCGGGTGTCCGTCCCGTGGCGATCCGGACCAGTGCGGCGGCGATGTGGATGCGCGGGTGGCGGCGGGCCGCGATGTCGTCGGCGAGAAGCTCGATCAGCCGCGCGATCTCACTGCGGGCTCGGGCGAACAGCGGCAGACGGGGGAAGGCCCTGCAGAAGGCTTCGGCGGCGGCCAGGGCGAGGTGGTGGCGCCCGCGCAGGTGCGCCTGCTCGTGGGCGAGAACGGCGGCGACCTGTTCGGGAGCCAGGGATCGCAGGGCCGCGGTGGTTATGACGGCCTTGCCGTCGCGCCCGGGCAGGCAGTAGGCGGCGGCCTCGTCGTGGTCGAGCACGACCGCGTCCAGCACGCCGTCATGGTGTCCGAGGATGTTCAGCATCTCGGCGTGCCGCCGTCGTTCCCTTCGTGCTCTGACCAGGATGGCCGCCCCGCAGTAGGTGATCCTGGCCGCGATCAGCCCGGCACCGAGCAGGGCGACGCGAGCGCCCGGGGAGGTGAGGGACGCGCCGTCGGAGAGCATGTCCGCGCATGCCTCGAAGAACTCGGCCAGGCCATGGCCGATCACGCCGGCCGGGATCGCGGCGGCCGACGCCGAGAAGATCGCGGAGGCGACCGCGGAGGCACAGGCGGCCAGCCAGACGGAGATCGCCAGGCGGGGTGCGCGATCAGCCCATTCACCCCGGCCCAGCAGGTAGGGCAGCGCGACCACCGCGACCACGGCGTACAGAGCCAGGACGGCGGCGGCCATCATGCGCGGCGCCCCGGCGGATACACCTTCAGCGCGGCCTCCAGCGCGGTCGACTCCTCGGGGGTCAGCCGCTCCAGGAAGTGCACCAGCGTGGCCGCCTGGTTGCCACTGGAGGCGAGACTGCTGCGCATCAGCTCGGCGGTGTAGGCCTCCTTGCTGGCCACCGTCTCATAGACATACGCCCGGCCGACCGGCTTCCTGCGGAGCAGGCCCTTCTTGTGCAGCTTGTCCATCACCGTCATGACGGTCGTGTAGGCGATGTCCCGGTCACGACGGAGATCTTCGAGCACCTCCCTGACCGACGCCGGCCGGTGATACGACCAAAGGCGCTCCATGATCGTGGACTCCAGCTCTCCCAGACCACGCATCAGGTGCGACTCCCGTCTACCGGCGAATCATTCAATGCTACCGGCCGTCGTAGATGCCTTGCCATGCGTCACTTCTGCCGTCGGCCCGCGAATCGCCGGGCTCGCGATCCGGGCGGGCCCGATGCCCGGAACCTCCTGGCGAAAAAGGCGTTGTCCATATACCCCCACCCGTATACTGACAAGTCGCGCGACCGCCGGGAGGCCGCGCCGCCGCCCGCCTCCTCGGCCTCAGCCGCAACACCGCCTACCGCCTGGTCAAGCGCGGGGAACCCCCCTGCCGAGTCATCCAAGCCGACTCCACAGCACTCGGGGCACATCAAAGTCTCCACCGAAACCGGGGCGATTCAGCCGCTACCACGTGGCGTTTCTTGGGGTGGATGTCCAGCCGCACGGCGATGGGTTCAAGGTTCGGCTCGGCGCCAGGCGGGGCGACGACCAGATCATAGGCGGGGTGAGACTGAAGATGAACCAGGAGGAGTTCGCACGGTTTCGTGATTTTATCGCCTTGGCCATCGCGGCACGCGACCGGTGAGCCCTCTGAACGAGTCCACCTCGCCCTGAACCATAGCGGCTTCGATTCACCCCGAGTTCGTAAGGGCTGCCCCCGCTCATGGTGCCGGAGGTGATTCCGTCCTGCCAGGGCCTTGAAGAAGGAGAGCGGGTGACGGGAATCGACCCCACGCTGTCAGCCTGGGAATCGGCTACTGATCTTGCCGTGCTGAAACGGCGAGAGCCGCCAGGACGCCCTCAGACGAGTGAACGGCCTGTTCGAGTGAGGCCGTTGCAGTACCCGTTGCAGCAAAACGCCCCGGAGCATGATCGCTACGGGGCGTTTTCGCTGGTGGGGCTACCAGGACTTGAACCTGGGACCTCTTCCTTATCAGGGAAGCGCTCTAACCGTCTGAGCTATAGCCCCTCAGCACATACAAACGGCCTCGCACCCGCTTCGCGGAGGCGAACCCGTCCGTTCGAACTGGGAAAAGCTTACCCTGCTTCGGCACCTACTTGCGCCATGTCCCCGACCGTGGAAGAGCGAGGACATGGCTCAAGATCGGCTATTCGGCCTCACTGAAAGTGACCTCCACACCGCCGACCAGGTCGGAGGCGACGTTGTAGATCACCGCGCCAAGGGTGGAGAGTGCGGTGATCAGCACGACGTTCACCGCGCCGATCAGGGCGGTGTAGCCCAGGATGCGGACCGGCTCGAACCAGGAGGCGACGTCGACGCCGCTGGTGGCCTTGCCGTCGGCGGTCGTCAGCTGGTTGACCGTCTGGATGATGTTGTCGAACACTCCCAGCCCTGACAGCACCATGTAGAGCACCGCGACCGCGATGAACAGCACCACGAAGCAGACCAGTGACACCACGAAGCTGAACTTCATGGCCGACCACGGCTCGACCCTGCGCAACACCAGGTGTGCCTTGCGGGGCGACCTGGGAGCGGGGATGTCCGAGGGCTTCCTGCCAGACGTGTCCAGCGGTGTCTGGGGCGACGACAGGCTGCCGGGCGACCACGGCTGCTGTCCCGCCGGTGGACGGTTCTGCTGTCCCGCCGGCGGAGGCGGTGGGGATGACTGTAACGGTGGCGTGGACGGAGGTGGGGATCCCGGACGGATCCGCACCGTGGTCTCGGCCTGCTTGCCATCCTCTGTGGTCGTCACTTTTTTCCTGCCCTTGGGGTCGTCGGCTACCGATTCATCGGTTTCCGGCGCGGGCGCGCTACCGTTAACCGGTGACGAGGCCGCCTCGACGTCTTTCGTTTCAGCGGTCTTGTCTATTTTCTCCGTCACCTGGTCACGCATCGACGAGGAGGCGGGGCGCGAGCCTGGCTCGCCCTGAGAACTCACGGGTTATTCCCTTCCCCGTTCCCCTCGGTCTCCACCGGCACCTCGGTGTTTTCCTCGGTCTCCAACGCCTCCGCGTTGCGGGCCAGAGCCACGACGCTGTCCCCCTCTGCGAGATTCATCAGTCGAACCCCCATCGTCTGGCGGCCGGACTGCTTGATCTCCCCGGCGCTCGTCCGGATAACCCCTCCGGCGGACGTGATCGCGAAAACCTCGTCCTCGGGCCTGACCATGACCGCGCCAACCAGCTTGCCACGGGCGCTGACGATCTTGGCGGTCAGGACGCCCTTGCCGCCCCTTCCCTGGATCGGGTACTGATCCACGGGGGTGCGCTTGGCGTATCCGCCCTCGGTCGCGATGAGCACGTTGTCGCCGTCGGCGATCCGGTTCATCGCCAGGAGCTCGTCGCCCTCCAGGAAGCGCATGCCGATCACACCGCTGGTCGCCCTGCCCATCGGGCGCATGGCCTCGTCGGAGGCCGTGAAGCGGATGGACTGGGCGCCGCGTGAGACGAGAAGGAGGTCGTCCTCCTCCGACACGAGCCTGGCAGCGATCACCTCGTCATCTTCGCGCAGGTTGATGGCAATGAGGCCACCCGTGCGCGGCGAGTCGTACTCGGACAGGCGCGTCTTCTTCACCAGGCCGCTGCGGGTGGCCAGCACGAGGTACGGGGCGACCTCGTAGTCACGCAGGTCCAGCACCTCCATGACGACCTCGTCAGGCTGCATGGCCAGCAGGTTCGCCAGGTGCTGCCCGCGAGCGTCGCGGCCGGAGTCGGGGAGCTCGTACGCCTTGACCCGGTAGACGCGGCCCTTGTTCGTGAAGAACAGCAGCCAGTGGTGCGTCGTGGTGACAAAGAAGTGATCGACGATGTCGTCCTGGCGCAGCTGCGCACCCCGCACACCCTTGCCACCGCGCTTCTGCGCCCGGTAAAGATCTGTGTTGGTTCGCTTGGCGTAGCCGCCGCGGGTGATCGTGACGACCATGTCCTCCTCGGCGAGGAGGTCCTCGATGGACATGTCGCCCTCGTAGGCGATGATCTCGGTCCTGCGCTCGTCGCCGTACCGCGCCGTGAGCTCGGAGAGCTCGTCCTGGACGATCGTGCGCTGCCGCTCGGGCGAGGCGAGGATCGCCTGGTACTCGGTGATCTGCACCATCAGCGCGTCGTGCTCGTCGGTGATCTGCTGGCGCTCCAGAGCGGCCAGCTTGCGCAGCTGCATGTCGAGGATGGCCTGCGCCTGGATCTCGTCGATCTCCAGGAGCGCCATCAGACCGCCCTGGGCCGCGGACGCCGAGGGCGACCGCCGGATCAGGGCGATGACCTCGTCCATCCGGTCGAGTGCCTTGAGCAGCGCGCGCAGGATGTGCGCCCGCTCCTCGGCCTTGCGCAGCAGGTAACGGGTCCGGCGGACCACGACCTCGATCTGGTGGGCCACGTAGTGGCGGACGAACTGGTCGAGCCTGAGCGTGCGCGGCACGCCGTCGACCAGGGCCAGCATGTTGGCGCCGAAGGTGGTCTGCAGCTGGGTGTGCTTGTAGAGGTTGTTCAGCACGACCTTGGCGACCGCGTCGCGCTTGAGCACGATCACCAGGCGCTGGCCGACGCGCGAGGAACTCTCGTCTCGGACGTCGGCGATGCCGGTGATCCGGCCGTCCTTCACCGACTCGGCGATGGTCAGCGCGAGGTTGTCCGGGTTGACCTGGTAGGGCAGCTCGGTGACGACCAGGCACTGGCGCCCCTTGGCGTCCTCCTCGACCTCGACGATCGCCCGCATGGTGATCGAACCGCGGCCGGTCCGGTACGCGTCGTCGATGCCGCGACGGCCGACGATCAGCGCGCCGGTGGGGAAGTCGGGCCCCTTGACCCGGGCGATCAGCGCTTCGAGGAGTTCCTCGTCCGTCGCCTCGGGGTTCTGCAGGGACCAGACGATGCCCGAGGCCACCTCCCGCAGGTTGTGCGGCGGGATGTTGGTGGCCATGCCGACCGCGATGCCCGCCGCCCCGTTGACCAGCAGGTTGGGGAAGCGCGAGGGCAGGACCGTCGGCTCCTGGGAGCGCCCGTCGTAGTTGGGGATGAGATCGACGGTGTCCTTGTCGATGTCGCGCAGCATCTCCATCGCGATGGGCGCGAGCTTGCACTCGGTGTAGCGCATCGCCGCGGGCGGGTCGTTGCCCGGCGAGCCGAAGTTGCCCTGCCCGTCGACCAGCGTGTAGCGCAGCGCCCAGTGCTGGGCCATCCGCACGACGGTGGCATAGATCGACGAGTCGCCGTGCGGGTGGTAGGAGCCCATGACGTCGCCGACGACGCGGGAGCACTTGAAGTAGCCGCGGTCGGGGCGGTAGCCGCCGTCGTACATGGCGTAAAGCACCCGGCGATGCACCGGCTTCATGCCGTCGCGGACGTCCGGCAGCGCGCGCGAGACGATGACCGACATCGCGTAGTCCATGTAGCTGCGCTGCATCTCGGACTGGATGTCGACCGGTTCGACGCGGTCTACCGGAGGGCCGGGCGGAGTGTTGACTTCCGTCACAGGTCAAGATCCTTTTCTGGTACGGCTACCGCTACACGTCGAGGAAACGGACGTCCCGGGCGTTCCTGATGATGAAGGAGCGGCGCGCCTCGACGTCCTCACCCATGAGCACGCTGAACAGCTCGTCGGCCTGGGCCGCGTCGTCGAGGGTGACCTGCAGGAGCAGGCGGGTGTCGGGGTTCATGGTCGTATCCCAGAGCTGGGCGGCGTTCATCTCGCCCAGCCCCTTGAATCGCTGCACGTTGTCACGGGGCCGGGGGTCCGGCTTGCCCGCGGCGATACCGGCCTTGATGACCTCGTCGCGCTCGCGGTCGGAGTAGGCGTAGGAGGCGTCGTCGCCCCTCCTGTCCCATTTGATCTTGTAGAGCGGTGGCTGGGAGAGGTAGACGTGCCCCGCTTCGATCAGCGGCCGCATGAAGCGGAACAGCAGGGTCAGCAGCAGGGTCGTGATGTGCTGGCCGTCCACGTCGGCGTCCGCCATCAGGATGAGCTTGTGGTAGCGGAGCTTGGTGATGTCGAACTCGTCGTGCACGCCCGTGCCCATGGCGGTGATCAGCGCCTGGACCTCGGCGTTCTGCAGGACCTTGTCGATCCGGGCCTTCTCCACGTTGAGGATCTTGCCGCGGAGCGGGAGGATCGCCTGGAACTTGGAGTCGCGGCCGCCCTTGGCCGAGCCGCCCGCCGAGTCACCCTCGACGATGTACAACTCGCACTTCTCCGGATCGCTCCACTGGCAGTCGGCCAGCTTGCCCGGCAGTCCGGAGCCCGACTCCAGCAGCGACTTGCGCCGGGTCAGGTCACGGGCCTGGCGGGCCGCGAGGCGGGCGCGTGAGGCCTGCAGGGACTTCGTGATGATGTCCTTGGCCTCACCGGGGTTGCGCTCGAACCAGTCGCGCAGGTGGTCGTTGCAGGCCTTCTGGACGAACGACTTGGCCTCGGTGTTGCCCAGCTTGGTCTTGGTCTGACCCTCGAACTGCGGGTCGGCCAGCTTCACCGAGATGATCGCGGTGAGACCCTCGCGGATGTCCTCACCGGCGAGGTTGTCGTCCTTGCCCTCCTTGAGGAACTTCTGCTCGCGCGCGTAGCGGTTGACGATGGACGTCAGCGCCGCGCGGAAGCCCTCCTCGTGGGTGCCGCCCTCCGCGGTGTTGATCGTGTTGGCGAAGGTGTAGACCGACTCGCTGTACGAGTTGTTCCACTGCATCGCGATCTCGACCGCGATGCCCTCTCCGTGCTCCTCGAAGTCGATCACCGAGATGTGGGCGGGTTCCTTCTTGGAGTTGAGGTGCTTGACGAAGTCGGACAGACCACCCTCGTAGTGGTAGGTGACCTCTTTGGGGTCGTCGTCGATGAACTCGGGGCGCTCGTCCCTGATGGAGATCGTCAGGCCCTTGTTGAGGAAGGCCATCTCCTGGAAGCGGCGCGCGAGAGTCTCGAAGTGCCAGGTCGTGGTCTCGAAGATGGTCTCGTCGGCCCAGAAGGTGATCGAGGTGCCGGTCTCGTCGGTCTCCTCGCCCTTGACCAGAGGAGCGGTGGGCCGGGTGCCGACGTAGGTCTGCCGCCAGTGGTGACCGTCGCGGCGGATCTCCACCTCGAGCCTGCTGGACAGCGCGTTGACGACGGAGACGCCCACCCCGTGCAGTCCTCCGGAGACCGCGTACGACTTGTCGTCGAACTTGCCGCCCGCATGCAGCACGGTCAGCACGACCTCGACCGCGGGACGGTTCTCGCCGGGAACGTTGCCGACCGGGATGCCACGGCCGTTGTCGACGACCCGCACGCCGTTGTCGGCGAGCAGGGTGACCTCGATCCGGTCGGCGTGCCCGGCCAAGGCCTCGTCGACGGAGTTGTCGACGACCTCGTAGACGAGGTGATGGAGACCGCGCTCGCCGGTGGAGCCGATGTACATACCGGGGCGCTTACGGACCGCCTCAAGTCCTTCGAGAACGGTGATTGAGCTAGCGTCGTAGGACAAGTGCGAAATCCTCCTGCCGCGGACACGCGGCAGGGAGACAAACGTGTAGCCCCGCCGTGCCCGTCACCGTCGTGAATGCCCCGATGCGTCCACCCAGGGGAGCCGGCACACACGCCGGGGGTGACACGCAAACGGACGTGTCCGGAATTCGATTTCATTCTAGCGGCTCAGAGCACATCGTGTGGCATTGACGGCCCCTGAAATGGCCTGTCGCGTGACGATCATCGTCTTGAACATCCCCCTACGGGGGCGGGGTTCATCGCGCCAGAAAGGCTGCTGATCCGTTTTTGATCGTCGGATCAGCCGTATGTGTCGCCCGGACCGCGGCTTCCGGTGACTCGTAGGCCGCCGCTGGATCGAGGGCCGTTCTGCGGTCCGCGAACCTTGACCCGTTGCACCGTTCCGTCCCCGAGCTCCTCATTCAACCTTCTTACGAGGGTCCTTGCCAGCAGACGCACCTGGGTGGCCCAGGCGGTGGAGTCCGCGATGACCACGACCTCGCCCTCCGCGAAGGTCTCCGGCCTGGTGTGGGCCGCCATGTCCGGGCCGACGATCTCGTGCCAGCGGCCGAAGACCCCGCCGATCGCGGCGGGCTGCTCCCAGCCCCGGTCGGCGAGCAGGTCGGCGATGGCCCTGCCGAAGAGCTGGGGATCACCCGCGTCCCTGCGCGGCCCGGACGCCCTGCGGCGCGGCTCCCTGCGGGGAAGCTGCCCTCGCCTGGCGGCGTCCGACTTGGCCTGGGCCAGCTTCTCCCTGGCCATCGCCGCCCCCTTGGCGGCCGCACTCCTCGCCGCTCTGGGGGCCGCGGCGTCCGCCCCGGCACCACCGGATCCCGGCTCTGCGTCATCGGGCACGGGCCACACCTCCCTCCGTCACGTCGAAACGGCCTCCGGCCAACTCCTTCGGCACGTCGTCGGGGACCGCGGCGGTGATCAGCACCTGCTCGGCGGGGGCGACCATCTCGGCCAGGCGGCGTCGGCGCCTGCTGTCCAGCTCGGCGAAGACGTCGTCCAGGATCAGGACCGGGTCGCCGCCGTCGGCCCTGAGCAGGTCGTAGGCGGCCAGCCTGAGCGCCAGCGCGTACGACCACGACTCACCGTGGCTGGCGTAGCCGCGCGCAGGCAGCTCTCCCAGACCGAGGAACAGGTCGTCGCGGTGCGGGCCGACGAGGGTGACGCCGCGTTCGAGCTCGGCGGCGCGAACCTCCAGCAGACCGGCCCGCAGCCGCTCCGCGAGCTCGACGCGATCGACGCGATCGACGCGATCGACGCGATCGACGCGATCGACGTGGCCGGTGCCGGCGTCCGCGGACAGGGTGCCGCGGTATTCCAGCCTCGCGGGGGCGGAGTCGGGCGCGAGAGCGGCGTACGAGGCGGCGACCAGGGGGCGCAGTGTCTCGACCAGCTCCAGCCTGGCCGCGAGCAGCTCGGCACCGTGTGTGGCCAGGTGGGCGTCCCAGACATCAAGGGTGCTCAGCGGGTCTCCCGCCCCGGCCTCGGCGAACGCCGTGTCGCTCTCGGCCCGCCGGGCGCTCCGGCCGCGCCCCCGCCGGGCCTGCGCGGCCGTGCGCAGCAGCGCGCCACGCTGTTTGAGCACCCGGTCGTAGTCTGCGCGCACCCCCGCGAACCTGGGCGTCCTGGCCACCAGGAGATCGTCGAGGAACCGGCGCCGCTCGGAGGGATCGCCCTTGACCATGGAGAGGTCTTCCGGAGCGAACAGAACGGTGCGCAGCAGGCCGACGACGTCACGCGTGCGGGAGACGGGCGAGCGGTTCAGCCTGGCCCTGTTGGCCCTGCCCGGGTTGATCTCCAGCTCGATCAGCGCCCGCCGGTCGTCGCGCACCACCACCGAGCGTACGATCGCCCGCGCCGCGCCCTGCCGGACCAGCGGCCCGTCGTTGGCGACCCGGTGGCTGGCCTGCGTCGCCACGTAACCCAGCGCCTCGACCAGGTTGGTCTTTCCCGTGCCGTTGTGCCCGACGAAGGCCGTGACCCCCGGCTCCATGCCGAGATCGACGGTTTCGTAGGACCGGAAGTCGGTCAGGGAGAGATGGGCGACATGCACCCCAGGAAGATTAGTCGGCCCCGTCCGTCACCGTGGCCTCCGGCGCCCGCACGGCTCGCGCCCTGTGGAAAAGGTATGACGCGAGCCGTGCGCCGCGGGAACCGGCACTTCGTTCCGCAACGGAGGTCGCGAACGTGCGGCCGAGGCTGCCGGGGCGGCCTTCACGATGCCCGGAGCCCGGGTGGATCCGCGCTTCCGATGAGGAACGCCGTACTAGCCGGCCGCCTCGACCGGGGGGGTGACGTCGGCGCCCGGGGAGTCGGCGCCCTTGGTCGCCGAACCCGCCCTGGAGGTGACCGCGTGGCCGCCGAACTGGTTGCGCAGGGCCGCGACGACCTTCATGGCCGGCGAGTCGTCCTGGCGGGAGGCGAACCTGGCGTACAGGGCGGCGGTGATGACAGGCAGCGGGACCGCGAGGTCGACGGCCGCCTGGACCGTCCAGCGGCCCTCGCCCGAGTCCTGCGCGTAGCCCTCGAGCTGCTCCAGGGCGGGGTCCTCCTCAAGTGCGCGGACCATCAGGTCGAGCAGCCAGGAGCGGATGACCGTGCCCTGCCGCCAGCTCTTGAAGGCGCCGGGCACGTTGGTCACGATGTCGGAGGCCTCCAGCAACTCCCAGCCCTCGGCGAAGGCCTGCATCATGCCGTACTCGATGCCGTTGTGGACCATCTTGGCGAAGTGACCGGCACCGATCCTGCCGGCGTGGACGAAGCCGTCCTCGCCCTCGGGCTTGAGGGTCTCGAAGATCGGCATCATCCGCTCGACGTCGGCGCCGTCGCCGCCGACCATGAGCGCGTAACCGTTCTCCAGCCCCCAGACGCCGCCGCTCACGCCGCAGTCGACGAACCCGATGCCCTTGGTGGCCAGAGCGGCGCCGTGCTTCTGGTCGTCGACGTAGTGCGAGTTGCCTCCGTCGACGAGAAGGTCGCCGGGGGACAGCACGTCACCGAGCGCCTCGATCGTCGCCCGGGTCGGGTCGCCGGAGGGCACCATGACCCACACCGCGCGCGACGGCCGGAGCCGCTCCGCGAGCTCCTCCAGGCTGGAGACGTCGCTGACCGCGGGATCGCGGTCGTAGCCGACGACCTCGTGGCCGCCGCGGCGCAGGCGCTCGGCCATCCTGCCGCCCATCTTGCCCAGCCCGACCATGCCGATCTGCATACGAGAACCCCCTTCAGGGTTTCAATCATCCACCTACGTCAGCCGTGCCCGCGCAAGCCCTACCAGCACGGGGTTCCCGCCTACCGGATCACCCGTGGGGCCGTGGAGGACGTCCTCCAGGCCGATGCGCGTGACCGGCCCCGGCCGCCCCGTCTCGACCAGCAGAATCCAGGTCGGCTCCTCCTCCCCCCGGCCCGGCCGCGGACGGCCGCGCGCCGCGCGTCCACATCCCCGCCGGTTATCCACAGCCCCGTGCTCACCCCCACGGGGAGCCCGGGGCACGCCGCGCGCACCGCGCGCACCGCCGCCCCGATGTGGACGGCGCTGAGCGACTCGCTGCCCGCCTCGTCGCGCGGATGCATGTGAACAGCGCCCGCACCCGCCTCACGGGCCTCACGGGCCGCCTCAGCGAGCTGTGGAGGGGTCACGGGGAGGGCCGGCTGGTCTCCTGGCCTCCTGGCGCCGTTCAGGCACGCCTTGAGCCACGGCCCCTCTTCACCTGCCTCGGGCCGCGGTGCGTCCGACCGTGGCACCCCCACCATCAGCTGGAGAGCCGGATGGGCATGATCAGGTAGCGGTAGTCGGGAACTCCTCCGTCGTCCACAGGCTTGCCGCCGGTGAGGATGGCGGGCTTGGTGGACGTGGTCATCTGCAGTCGGGCCACGTCGGAGTCGATCGCGCCGAGGCCCTCCAGCAGGAACTGGTGGTTGAAGGCGATGTTGATGTCCTCGCCCTCGAACTCGACGGGAAGCACCTCGACGGCCTGCGCCTCGTCGCCGCTGCCCGCCTCCAGGACGACCTCGTCGCCGCGGAAGGCGAGCCGTACCGGCGTGTTGCGCTCGGCGACCAGGGCCACCCGCTTGACGGCCTCGACGAAGGCGGCCGTCGGCAGCTGCGCGCAGGCGGAGAACTCGGTGGGCAGCAGCGAGCGGTACTTGGGGAACTCGGGGTCGAGCAGCCGGGTGGTGGTGCGGCGTCCCGCGCTGGAGAAGCCGATCATGCCTTCACCGGTGCCCCCCGCGGAGCTCATCGCGATCTCGACCTCGGCACCGGTGCCCCCCAGGGCCTTGGCGGTGTCCGCGAGGGTCCGGCCGGGGATCATCGCGATCGCCGAGAAGTCGGGCTGGTCCGGCTGCCAGTTCAGCTCCCTTACGGCGAGGCGGTAGCGGTCGGTCGCCGCGAGGGTGACCGTGGCGCCCTCGATCTCCACGCGCACGCCGGTGAGCATCGGCAGGGTGTCGTCCTTGCCCGCGGCCACGGCGACCTGGCCGACTGCGGAGGCGAACACGTCGCTGCCCACCCTCCCCGCGGCCGGTGGCATGGTCGGCAGGGAGGGATAGTCCTCCACAGGCATGGTCAGGAGTGTGAACCGGGCGCTGCCACAGGTGACGACCGCCTTGGCTCCCTCCACGACGAAATCCACGGGCTGCGCGGGGAGCGCCCTGGTGATCTCGGCGAGGAGCCTGCCTGAGACGAGCACCACGCCCGCCTCACCCGTCTGCAGTTCGAGGGTCACCTCGGCGGAGACCTCGTAGTCGAAGGCCGAGAGTTTGAGCTGCCCGTTCTCAGTGACCTCAAGACGCATGCCGGCCAGCACCGGCACGGAGGGACGCGCCGGCAGGCTGCGCGCCGTCCATGCGACCGCCTCAGCGAGCACGTCTCGGTCGACCCGGAACATCACGTGGATCTGCCTCCTGTGTATCGAGCGCCGTCTGCTCGGTGCTTGGGGTTCAAGTGTTCACTGTCTTGCACCTGCGCTCCCCCGGAACCCCTCTTATGGCTCTTGGGGTTTCTAGTAGAGATACAAGTGGCCATCGTATTAGGGGGTGTGGATACTGTGGAAAGCCATTGTTTCCGCAGGTCAAGTGCGGTTTTTTCATCCACTGGGGCTGTGGGCGACCACTGTGGACAACTCTTGAGGCTGGGGAGAACCGCAGAGTACCCACAGGCCGTCCCCAGATTCGGTGCCCTCTGTCCACCGGTTATCCACGAGGTTTCCCCAGGTTATCCACCGGGTATGAGGTCGTTTTGTCCTTGTGGAAAACTCTCTACACAGGGCGTCCCCAGGTTGTCCACAGGTTGTCCCCAGGTTGTCCACAACTTCTCCCCAGAGTTGTCCACAGTCTCCGAACAGCGTTCGGACCGGCTTGTTTGCAGATGATCATGGGTGGACGCCTCGGAGCCTTCCTCGTCCCCGCGAGTCGTTGATCCACAAGGTTTTCCACAGCCTGTGCATCATGGGGTGAAAAACCTCACCCATTGCGCGACTGCTGCTTGATCCTGGTGGTGAGTTCGTTGACCTGGTTGTAGATCGAGCGGCGCTCGGCCATCAGGGAGCGGATCTTCCGGTCGGCGTGCATGACCGTGGTGTGGTCGCGGCCGCCGAACTGCTGGCCGATCTTCGGCAGCGACATGTCGGTCAGCTCCCGGCACAGGTACATGGCGATTTGGCGGGCGGTGACCAGGACCCGCGAGCGCGACCCGCCGCACAGGTCGTCGATCGACAGGCCGAAGTAGGCGGCGGTGGAGGCCATGATCGTGGCGACCGTTATCTCCGACCCGGCGTCCTCGGTGATCAGGTCCTTGAGCACGACCTCGGTGAGCTGCAGATCGACCGACTGCCGGTTGAGGCTGGCGAACGCGGTCACCCTTATCAGGGCGCCCTCCAGCTCGCGAATGTTGGTGGAGATGCGGCTGGCGATGTACTCCAGCACCTCGGGCGGCGCGGCCAGGCCCTCCTGGATCGCCTTCTTGCGCAGGATCGCGATCCGGGTCTCCAGCTCGGGCGGCTGGACGTCGGTGATCAGGCCCCACTCGAACCGGTTGCGCAGCCGGTCCTCCAGCGTGACCAGCTGTTTCGGCGCCCGGTCGCTGGAGATGACGATCTGCTTGTTGGAGTTGTGCAGGGTGTTGAAGGTGTGGAAGAACTCCTCCTGCGTCTGCTCCTTGCCCTCCAGGAACTGGATGTCGTCCACCAGCAGGATGTCCACGGCCCGATAGCGACCCCGGAAGTTGTCGGCCTTGTGGTCGCGGATGGAGTTGATGAAGTCGTTGGTGAACTCCTCGGAGCTCACGTACCGCACCCGCGCGCCGTCGTACAGGCTCTGGGCGTAGTGGCCGATCGCGTGCAGCAGGTGGGTCTTGCCCAGACCCGAGTCGCCGTAGATGAACAGCGGGTTGTACGCCTTGGCAGGCGCCTCGGCCACCGCGACCGCGGCCGCGTGGGCGAAACGGTTGCTGGAGCCGATGACGAAGGTCTCGAAGGTGTACTTCGGGTTCAGCCGGGCCGGCTCGCCCTGTGTCCGGCTCCCGCGGCTGTCCCACCTGTTCTGCACACCGCCCGCGCCGGGCACCGCGGGCGCGCCGCGGTCGAAGGAGTCGGGCTCGGGACGCGGCGAGGGCGCGGTGTAGCCGCCGCGGGTGTATCCGGGGCTCTGGTCCCCCGATGAGGGAGCCTGGGACGGCTCTGTGAGGCGGTACGGCTGGGGGGATTCCTCGGCCTGCTGGTACGGGTAGGAGAACGGCTGAGCCTGTGGATATTCGGTGGACGGCTGGGCGGCCGGGTTACCTCCCTGGTAGGGAGGATGAGGCCCGGAACCCCCGTGGTGCTGGGGGTTTGCCGGTTGCGTATAACCCTGCTGGGCCCCGCCGGCCTGTGTATAACCCTGCGGCTGTGCCTGGGGATAAGGGTCCTGGCGAGAGGCGAGTCCGGGCTCGGGACCCGCCGCGCTGGGATCGACCATGACCGCCACCCGCATCGGGCGGCCGAATTCCTGGGAGAGCGCGTGACTGATAAGCGGACGAAGCTTGTTCTCCAGGACGTCTCTGGCGAAATCCGTGGGTGCGGCGAGCACCACCGTGTCGTTCATGAGGCCGAAGGGCCGGGTCATGCTGAGCCAGACCCGCTGCTGAGACGGGACGTTCTCGTTCAGGGAGTTCTCCAGCGCCCTCGCCCAGACCGCGCTGAGGTCCGTTCCGTCCATGGGTCGGCTCCGCTCCTCCCGACGCGGCCCCCGCTGGCCTACCGCGATCTGTTTATCCACATCGATGGCCGCCGGAAGCACCGGATCTCGCCGTTGTCCACAGGCCGGGCGTCCGGTGGCACCTTCGTGGGCACCGTTCGATATCCACACCGAATCCACAGGCTGTGCACAGTCTGTTACCCGCGGTCCGACGCGTCCTCGCAGTGGAGAGAGGGTTCGGAGGAGCCGACGGTAGTCCTGTCCACAGCTGTGCACAAGACGTTGTCCACAGCCTAGTGGCAGTACGGGGGGGACAGAGTGCACATCCTGTGGACGGCGGGGCGCCGGTGGAAAACGTGCCTGTGGAAAGGTGGATAACCTGTACTCGCGCGCTCTGGGACGTTCTCCGGTTTGACCTGGGGCGCGCCTGCCCCGTAACGTACGACGGTCGGCTTGCCACGCGGCGGCTATTTCGCATGCCCCGCATCTGGCAGGCCAGCCACTGTCGAGCGTCCCCATGTGCTGGGGATGCGTCTTGAGCCTGGAGCCCACTCGTGAGCAAGCGTACTTTCCAGCCGAACAACCGCCGTCGTGCGAAGACCCACGGCTTCCGGCTCCGCATGCGCACCCGCGCCGGCCGCGCCATTCTCGCCGCTCGTCGTCGTAAGGGCCGCGCCGAGCTCTCCGCCTGACGCATCCGTTGAGCCCGGTTCGCCGGGCCAAGGCAGCAGAGCCCGTCGCCCGTCGGCAGCGATGCCGACGGGCGACGGGCGTACCTGCCCAGGGTCACCAAGGTCTCTTGTGTTGCCGTCCGGGTCCCGCATGCGCCGGGGCGACGATTTCGCCGACGCGATCAAAAGGGGAAGCCGAGCAGGCCGCCCCACCCTGGTCGCGCATTTCGGCATGCGCGTCGACAGCGACGACCCTCCCCTGGTCGGATTCGTGGTGAGCCGCGCCGTGGGAGGCGCGGTGATCAGAAACCGGGTCAAACGTCAGCTGAGACACCTCATGCGAGACCGTCTCGACCGGCTTCCACGAGGTAGCCTGCTTGTTGTACGCGCCAATCCACCGGCCGCGTCCGCGCGAAGCGAGCGCATTGCCGCCGAACTCGACGTCGCGCTGAATCGTTTACTCAGGCGGCTGGAGCCCCCCGGGGCTCGCATGGATGGGCGATGATGACGGCGCAGCAGACCGCCGGGATTTCTCCGGCTGCCAGGATCCTGATGGCTCCGATCCGGTTCTACCGGGCCTTCGTGAGCCCTCTGCTGGGTCCCCGTTGCCGTTTCCACCCCTCGTGCAGTGCCTACGGTCTCGAAGCCGTGGCCGTTCACGGCGCGCTGCGCGGTACATGGTTGACGATCCGGAGAATCGGGCGTTGCCACCCATTCCATCCCGGAGGCTTTGACCCGGTGCCCCCGCGCCCGGGCCGGTCCGACGAAACGCAAGGGAGCTAGCTCGGTGGAGCTGTCCTGGCTGAACTGGCTTTACACGGCCGTGGCCCAAGTGATCACCTGGATCCACGAGGGCTACAGCACCTTCATTCCGAGGAACAGCGGGCTCAACTGGGCGCTGACCATCATCACGCTCACCGTGCTGATGCGGCTGTTGATCTTCCCGCTCTTCCTCAAGCAGATGCGCTCGTCGAAGAAGATGCAGGAACTGGCGCCCAAGGTCCAGGAGATCCGCAAGCGCTACAAGAACGACAAGCAGCGGATGAACCAGGAGGTCATGGCGCTGTACCAGGGGCAGGGGGCCAACCCGCTGGGTGGTTGCCTGCCGATCGTGGCACAGTTCCCGATCTTCATCTCGATGTTCACCGTGCTCCAGGCCATGGCCAACAGCCCGGTGCCCAAGTTCGGCATGACCCAGCAGATGATGGACAGCGCCAGGGCGGCCCACATCTTCGGCGCGCCGGTCCCGGCGACCTTCTTCACCAGTTCGAGCGACATCATCAAGCTGGGCGCCGACCCGATCATAACCAAGGTCGTGCTCGCCATCTTCGTGGCGATCAGCTCGCTGACCACCTTCCTCACCGTCCGGCAGAGCGTGACCCGCTCGATGGCCCAGATGCCGGACAACCCGATGGCACAGCAGCAGAAGATCCTGATGTACGTCTCGCCGCTGTTCGCCATCTTCTCGCTGAACTTCCCCCTCGGCCTGATCCTCTACTGGGTCACCACGAACCTCTGGACCCTCGGCCAGCAGCACTGGTTCTACAGCCGAAACCCCTCTCCGGTGGTCGACGCGAAGGGCAACGTCACGACCCCCGAGCCCAAGCCGAGCCTGCTGAGCAAGGTCAAGAAGACCGCGCCCGAGCCTGAGGTGCCGTCTGTGCCGGAGCCCAAGGTGGTCCGCCAGCAGCCCACCCGCCAGCCCCGCAGCAAGCGGGCCGGTAGCAAGAAGTCCTGACGTCTCATCCCGACAGCACGAAGGAGTGGCCGGACGTGACCGAGGCCGAGGCCGAGAGGGAGCCCGTGAAGGCGGCTCCCGATCTCGCCGCCCTGGAGCAGGAAGGCGAGATCGCGGCGGACTACGTCGAGGGTCTGCTCGACATCGCCGACATCGACGGTGACATCGACATGGATGTCGAAGGTGATCGCGCGGTGGTGTCGGTGGTCGATATCAAGGGCGGCGATCTGGTCGGCCCCAACGGTGAGGTGCTGGAGGCCATCCAGGAGCTGACCCGCCTCGCGGTCCACCGCCAGACAGGTGAGCGGTCGCGCCTGATGCTCGACATCGGCGGCTACCGTGACCGCCGCCGGAGCGAGCTGCGCGAGCTTGGCACCAAGGTCGCGGCGGACGTCAAGCGGATCGGCGCGCCCAAGTCGCTGCAGCCGATGACCCCGTTCGAGCGGAAGATCGTGCATGACGCCGTCGCGGCGGCGGGCCTGCGGAGCGAGTCCGAGGGCGAGGAGCCCCGCCGTTTCGTGGTGGTCCTCCCCGTCTGACGACGGCGCGGACAAGCAGAGGCCGCCGCTCCTGGTTCTCCAGGGGCGGCGGCCTTTTTCGTGGCCTGTTCCATACGATGTCGGCGGCGGCGTACGAGTTCGGGGCCCGCGCCGTACGGTGCCGTCGAGGCGGGCCGTTAGCCTTAAGACCGGCCTGACCCCGACATTTCCGAGGGAAGAGTGAGCGTCGAGTGAGTGACCAGATCCCTGAGCCGCCCGAGGTCGCGCGCGAGGTGTTCGCCGGTGACGCCTGGGCCAGGGCGGAGGCGTTCGCGGAACTGCTGGCCGGCCCCGGGGTGGTGCGCGGGCTGCTCGGCCCGCGGGAGGTGCCGCGCATCTGGGACCGCCACCTGCTCAATTGCGCGGTGATCGCCGAGGCCGTGCCCGCCGACGCGCGCCTGGTCGACATCGGCTCCGGCGCCGGACTGCCGGGACTGGTCCTGGCGATCGTACGGCCCGACATCACCGTCACCCTCCTGGAGCCGCTTCTTCGCAGGACGGTCTTTCTGGAGGAGTGTGTGGAGTCGCTGAAGCTCGGCAACGTCGAGGTGCTGCGCGGCCGTGCGGAGGAGTTCGCGGGCAGGCGGGAGTTCGACGTCGCCTCCGCCCGTGCGGTGGCGCCGCTCGACCGCCTGCTGAAGTGGGCGCTCCCCCTCTTGCGCGAGGGTGGCGAGCTGCTGGCCATGAAGGGCGAGCGTGCCGCGGAGGAATTGGCGGACGCCGAGCGGCAATTGCGGTCGAGTGGGGTTCAAACCGCTGAGCTCACATCGGTTGGGCACGGTAAGGTCGAGCCGCCCGCAACTCTCATCCGGGTGGTCGCCGGTCGAGCTCCCGAAGGAGCGCGGAAGGCCGCTCGCCGGAAGGATCGCGCCTCGCGAGGCAGGTAACGCGAGGCCAGTAGATAAACCGAGCAAAGCGAGTACGAGGCCAGTGAACGACCGTACAGGTGCGATTGCCAGCGCGACGAGCGGTCTGGGCTGGCCCGAGGATTCGGCCGCTTTGCCACAAGGAAGCCTTTCCGGTCTGGGCTGGCCGGCACCGGCTCCCGGTGCCGCAGTCAGGCCGGTTGAAAGGACGACGACCGTGACCCAGACCCCCCTTAATCCCGGCGACTCGCCGCTGGTACGAGAGGCACTCAGCTCAGTGGTTTCACGTGAAACATCGACCCGGAAGACCAGCGCCGCTCCCAGAGGTTCCACCGGGGTCCGAGATGGAGATTGGCCCCGCCCTCCCAAAACCCGGATCTTCACCGTCGCCAACCAGAAGGGCGGCGTCGGGAAGACGACCACGTCGGTCAACCTGGCGGCGGCGCTGTCCATGCACGGCCAGCGGGTGCTCGTGGTCGACCTCGACCCCCAGGGCAACGCCTCGACGGCCCTGGCCGTCGAGCACCGCGGCGACGTACCGGACATGTACAAGGTGCTCGTGGAGGATATGCCGCTCGCGGAGGTGGTGAAGGAGGTCCCGGACATGCCGGGTCTCTACTGCGCTCCCGCCACGATCGACCTGGCCGGTGCCGAGATCGAGTTGGTCTCCATGGTCGCCCGTGAGGCTCGCCTGCAGCGCGCGCTGACCGCTTACGACGCCGTTGAGTTCGACTACATCCTCATTGACTGCCCTCCCTCGCTCGGCCTGCTGACCGTCAACGCGCTGATGGCCGCGAACGAGTTGCTGATCCCCATCCAGTGCGAGTACTACGCGCTGGAGGGTCTCGGGCAGCTGCTGAGGAACGTGGATCTGGTCCGTGCCCATCTGAACCCCACGCTTGACCTTTCCACCATCCTCATGACGATGTACGACGGACGCACCCGCCTGGCCTCCCAGGTCGCCGACGAGGTCCGCTCCCACTTCGGCGCGACGGTGTTGAGCACGTTGATCCCCCGAAGCGTGCGCGTCTCCGAGGCCCCGAGCTACGGTCAGTCGGTCATGACGTACGACCCGGGCTCCAGCGGCGCGATGGCCTACATGGACGCCGCTCGTGAGATCGCTTATCGAGGTGTGGCCGTATGAGCACCGCGAACCCCGTGGCCGTGGCCGCGGACATGCCAGTGAGGGCGACACCTTGAGCCTCGGGAGGGGCAGTGAGTAAGCAGCCGAGAGGGCTGGGCAGGGGACTGGGGGCCCTCATCCCGACGGGCCCGGCCGTCGTCGCCGAGACACCCGCGTCGATGACCGTGACGATGGTCGCCCCGGAGCCGGTGGTACCGGAGCAGCCGGGCCCCAAGCCCGTCGCGGGGGCCTACTTCCTGGAGATCCCGGTCGAGGACATCGCGCCCAACCCGCGCCAGCCTCGCGACGTCTTCGACGAGGAGACCCTGAGGGAGCTGGCCACCTCGATCGGTGAGGTCGGCCTGCTCCAGCCGGTCGTGGTGCGCGCGACGGGCGATGGAGGCTACGAGCTGGTCATGGGCGAGCGTCGTTGGCGCGCTTCCAAGCTCGCCGGGCTCTCCAAGATCCCCGCGATCGTGCGGAGCACCCAGGAGGACAAGCTCCTGCTCGACGCGCTCATCGAGAATCTCCAGCGCGAGCAGCTCAACGCCCTGGAGGAGGCGGCGGCCTACCGGCAACTGCTCGACGACTTCGGCGCGACCCACGAGCAGCTGGCCACCCGCGTCGGCCGTTCCCGTTCACACGTGACCAACACGCTGCGCCTGCTGAACCTGCCGGCCGGAGTACAGCTCAAGGTCGCGGCGGGAACGATCAGCGCGGGCCACGCGCGGGCTCTGCTCGGCCTGAACGACCCCGCCGCCCAGGAGCATCTCGCCCACCGGATCACGGCCGAGCTGCTGTCGGTCCGCGCGGTCGAGGAGATCGTGGCCGTGGGCGACGCCAAGGCCGCCCCGGCTCCGACTCCGAGAGCTCCCCGGGCCAAGCCCGCCGAGGAGCCCGCCCTCCGGCACCTGGCAGACCGTCTCTCCGACCGCTTCGAGACCCGGGTGAAGGTCGACTTCGGCCGACGTAAGGGACGCATCGTGGTGGAGTTCGCGACCATCGACGACCTGGAGCGCATCATCGACACGATGGCTCCGGGATCGCTGAAGGTGGCGGAAGGATGATTTCTCGCCGACCTGGGAGGGCTCGTGCACGCGGGCCCATGGCGCACCCGTTGTGAGCCGGTGAATCCCCGGATGGCTCTTCGCTCGAACGGCCTCCCTGTTTCACGTGAAACAGGGAGGCCGTTCTCGTACTCCCGGACACTCCCCCCGTTCCCCGCCCGACGCCCCCTTGGCCGTCGTACGCCACCTCGATGACCGAGTGAAGCCCCCCGAGTCGGCGCGCTTCACCGTGCACGCACGTGAAGCCTCAGGGCCGTGTGGCCGCCAAGCGCTCCGGCCTCGACATCGGCGCACCGAGGTCGGCCGGGGGCGATGCGGCCGTGACCCTCGCTGTCGCCCCGACGGAGACGCTGCCGTTTCACGTGAAACATCGAGCGCCGATCGGCGCGGGCGGGTCGTCCGCCGTACGGAAACGCCGAGGTTCACATTCGGAGGATGACGGACCCGCGCGGCGGCGGGCCGTGTTTACAGACCCGCGCGGCGGCGGGCCGTGTTTCACGTGAAACGGCCGCCACTCAGGAGCCGGCCGCTCCCTGGACGGCGAGACGGATGTCGGCGAGGAAGGCGTCGACCTGCTCGGGGGTGGTGTCAAAGGAGGTCACCCAGCGGACCACGCTCTCGGCCGCGTCCCAGACATGGAAGAGATAGCGCTGCTGCAGCTCCGCGACGACCTTCTCCGGGAGGGCGGGGAAGACGGCGTTGGACTGCACCGGGTAGCGCAGGGAGACGCCGGGTAGGTCGGCGACGCCCGCTGCCAGGCGGTGGGCCATGGCGTTCGCGTGCGCGGCGTTCTCGCGCCAGAGGTCATCGGTGAGGAGTGCGGTCAGCTGGGCGGAGACGAAGCGCATCTTGGAAGCGAGCTGCATTCCCTGCTTGCGCAGGAACGGTGTCGGGGCGTCCAGTTCCGGGCGGAGGACCACGAGCGCCTCGGCGCCCATGGCGCCGTTCTTGGTGCCGCCGAAGCTGAGCAGGTCCACCCCCGCGTCCGTGCTGAGAGAGCGGAGCGAGCAGCCAAGTTCGGCCGCCGCGTTGGCCAGCCGGGCGCCGTCCATGTGCAGGAAGAGGCCGTGCGCGTGCGCGAACTCCGCGAGCTCGGTGATCTCGTCGGCGGTGTAGCAGGTGCCGCACTCGGTCACCTGGGAGATGGAGACGACCCTGGGCTGGGAGTGGTGCGCATCCCCCAGCACGGGCAGCAGGCCCCGGACGTCGTCCACGGAGATCTTGCCGTCATCGGTGGGGACGGTGACCAGCTTGACGCCGAGCACGCGTTCGGCCGCGCCGCACTCATTGGTGTTGATGTGGGCGGTGACCGGGCAGATCACCGCGTCGTACGGCCGTAGCGCGAGCCCCAGTCCCACAACGTTGGCTCCGGTGCCGTTGAACATCGGGTAGGTGGTCGCCTGGGTGCCGAACTCGGCGCGGAAGGCGTCCTCCATCGCGGTGGTCCAGACGTCCTCGCCGTAAGCGGGGGCATCTCCGGTGTTCGCTTCGATGACGGCGGTGAGGACCGCAGGATGCACGCCCGCGTGGTTGTCGCTGGCGAAGCTCTTGGGGAATGAGGTGGAGGTCAGCACACGGCCAGCGTAGGGGGCGGCCCGCTCGTCGGTACGGCCCCCGTCCGAACCGTCGCGGACCGCCGGCTGGTTTCCCGCCGGCCTTGGGGCCGGCCCTCCAGCGGGCCGTCGCGGACCTCTGGTCGGCTTCCCGCCGACCTGGGTCCAGCCCTTCGGCGGGCCGTTGCGGACCGCCGACCGGCTTCTCATCGGGTCTTGGGGCCCCGGCCCTCCAGCGGGCCGCCGACCGGCTTCCCGCCCTCGGCCTTCGTGCCCTCACCGGCCCTCGATCGGCTGATGATCGGGCCGGTTCTCCTGGCCGGACGGTCCCGTCAGGGCCGCTCCCGTCAGGGCCGCTCCAGGCCCCGCCCGGACCCTGTCGCGCTTCGGACTCCCGGGGAGCGAGCAGAGGTCAGGCGCCGCGGGCGGCGGCCTGTTCGAGGAGGATCCGGCAGAGGGTGCCGAGGTCGTCGCCGGCGGCCTCCGCGGCCATGGGGAGGAGGGACGTCTCGGTCATGCCGGGGGCGACGTTGACTTCGAGGAAGTGGGGCAGACCGTCCGCGTCGACGATCAGGTCGGTGCGGGAGATGTCCCGGAGACCGAGGGCGGTGTGCGCGGTCACGGCCATCTCGGCGCAGGCCGCGGAGACCTCGGGTGAGAGGCGGGCAGGGGCGAAGAACTCGGTGTGCCCGGCGGTGTAGCGGGCCGCGTAGTCGTACACGCCCTCGTTCGGGACGATCTCCACGGGAGGCAGGGCCACCGGCCCGTTCCCGAGGTCGACCACGGAGACGGCGACCTCGACACCGTCGACGCAGCGTTCGATCAGCGCGGTGTCGCCGTAGGCGAAGCACCCGACCATGGCGGCGGGAAGTTCCTCCGCACTGCGGACTATCGACGCGCCGAGCGCGGAGCCGCCGCGGGACGGCTTGACGAACAGGGGCAGGCCGAGGCGCTCCACGATGCGGGCCAGCACCGCGGAGGCGCCGAGGTCGTGAAAGGTCTCCTTGGGCAGCGTCACCGATTCGGGGGTGCGCAGGCCGAAGGAGCGGACGACTGTCTTGGCGGTTGGCTTGTCGTAGGCGACCCGGCAGGCGTCGGGGCCGGCGCCGACGTAGGGGACGGAGAGGAGTTCGAGCACCGTACGGATGGCGCCGTCCTCGCCCGCGCCGCCGTGAAGGGTGACGAAGACCGCGTCCGGCGGGTCCGCGAGCACGGAGGGAACCAGTGACGCGTCGGTGTCGCGGGTCTCCACGGAGATGCCCGCTCCGCGCAGCACCTCGCTCACCCGCCGGCCGGAACGCAGCGAGACCTCCCGCTCGTAGGAGAGTCCGCCCGCCAGGACGAGCACATGGCCCAGGTCACTCATCCGATATACCTCTCATCAAGGCCCGCTCCGGGCCTGTCCTGTCGCTCTCGTCGCGCGCGGCCCGGGACCGGCTGGATCACCGCGCACCGGCACAGGAAGTCACCGTACGGCACCGGTAGGGGAGAACTCATCCCGGCGGGTGTCCCGTTTCGCGGGACACCCGCCGGGTGGTGGGTTACGCGAGGTCCGGGCCCGGAGTGTCGACTCCGATGCGGTCCGGGGACGAGCCGGTTCCGAACGTGTCGCGGACGCGGAGCTCCTGCTCGATCACCCCGGCCAGGCGGCGGACGCCCTCGCGGATGCGGTCGGGCTCCGGATAGCAGTAGGAGAGCCGCATGTTCCGCGCTCCGCCGCCGTCGGCGAAGAAACCTGTGCCCGGCACGAAGGCCACCCGCTCGGCGACCGCGCGGGGCAGGAGCGCCTTGGAGTCGAGCCCCTCGGGGAGGGTGGCCCAGACGAAGAACCCGCCGGCGGGGCGGGTCCAGGTGACGCCGGGGGGCATCAGGGCCTCCAGCGAGGTGAGCATGGTGTCGCGGCGCTCGCGGTAGAGCTCTATGAACGACTTGATCTGCTCACGCCAGGGCTGGGTGGCGAGATACTGGCCGACGGCCAGCTGGGTGAAGGAGGAGTGCGACAGAACCGCGGACTCCATCGCCAGCACCAGCTTCTCGCGGACGGCGTGCGGGGCGAGCGCCCAGCCGACCCGGAAACCGGGGGCCAGGGTCTTGGAGAAGGAGCCGAGGTAGACCACGCCGTCGGCGTTGTCGGCGCGCAGCGTCCGCATGGGCTCGCCGTCGAAGCCGAGCATGCCGTACGGGTTGTCCTCGACGATCAGCACGTCGGCCCGCTGACAGATCTCCAGGACCTGCTGTCTGCGCGCGGCGTTGAGCGTCACCCCGGCGGGGTTCTGGAACGTGGGGATCGTGTAGAGGAACTTGATCCGGTTGCCCGCGCTCTGCAGGGCGTAGATGGTCTGGGCCAGCGATTCGGGGACGATTCCCTCGCTGTCCATCGCGATGTGGATGACGTTGGCCTGGTATGCGGAGAACGTGCCCAGGGCTCCGACGTAGGAGGGGCCCTCGGCGAGCACGACGTCACCCGGGTCGATGAAGATCCGGGTGATCAGGTCGAGGGCCTGCTGGGAGCCGACCGTCACGACGACGTCGTCGGCGTTGGCCTCGATCCCCTCCATCCGCATGACGTCGCAGATCTGCTCGCGCAGGTGCGGGTCGCCCTGGCCGGAGCCGTACTGGAGCGCGACGGGACCGCGCTTGGCGACCAGGTCGGCGACCAGCTCCCCCACCACGTCCAGGGGCAGGGCGGTGACGTACGGCATCCCGCCGGCGAGCGAGACCACCTCGGGCCTCGACGCGACGGAGAAAAGAGCTCGAACCTCGGAGGCGACCATCCCGGTTGCTCGTGCCGCGTACCGGTCGACATAGGCGTCGATGCGCGATCCCTGGGTCGGAGCGATGGCCTGACCGTGATCTTTATCCTGGGGCACGGTCCACCTCCTAGCTTGTGTGGAGCACAATGCGCTCATATTAGAGAAACCAGGTTACGTCAGAGGCTGCAGTCGTCTGAGTGTGGGGACGGGACCTCCTGAAACCAGGACCCGCACTGGGCTACGATGCCAGCTGGAGACGCCGTTTTCGCGCGTTTTTCGCCATGGCTTGCACTCGTCTCGCCAGGATTGGGGCCAACAGGTGTCGCGTCGGCTGGCAAACGTCACCCTCGACAATCTCGACGACCTGCCGCGCCGCTGCCGCCGGTGCGTCTTCTGGGAGCTCGATCCCGTCAACGCGGATCGGGCGGTGAAGGCCGGTGATCCGGGGCTGGAGAAGGAGGCGTGGATCTCCTCCACGCTGCTGGAGTGGGGAAGCTGCGGCAAGATCGTCTATGTGGACGGGGTGGCGGCCGGTTTCGTGCTCTACGCGCCGCCGCACTACGTGCCGCGCTCGGTGGCCTTCCCGACCTCGCCGGTCAGTGCGGACGCGGTGCTGCTGATGACCGCGCACATCATCCCGGAGTTCTCCGGGGGCGGCCTGGGCCGGATGCTGGTCCAGGGGGTGGCCAAGGATCTGACCCGGCGCGGGGTGCGGGCGATCGAGGCGTTCGGCGACCTGAAGTGGGAGCAGCCGGGCGCGTGCCTGATGCCCGCCGACTACCTGCTCTCGGTGGGTTTCAAGACGGTCCGTCCGCACCTGCGTTTCCCCCGCCTCCGCCTGGAGCTCAAGAACGCCGTCTCGTGGCGTGAGGACGTCGAGGTGGCACTGGAGAGGCTCCTTGGGTCCATGAGTCCGGAGAGGGCCCTGCGGCCTGTCTGAGACCCTCTGGAGCCCCGTACGGCACCATCTGGAGCCTGCACGGCACCCCCTGGAGTCCGCGCGCTCCCCCCATGACCGCGACCTGGAGAGCCGAGGTCCGGCACGTCCGGCGCATGTGAAAGCCCCCCGCGGTGAGACGGGGGGCTTTCTGTGGGTGGGTGTGCCGCTCGGAAGCGGGTGATACGGCGGGCGCCGTGGGGGGCGGCCGGCCGCAGGGGGCCTAGATGATGCCCTCGAGCTCGCGAAGCAGCATGGCCTTCGGCTTGGCGCCGATGATCTGCTTCACAACCTCTCCGTTCTTATAGACGTTCAGGGTGGGAATCTGGAGTACGCCGTAATTCGTGGCCGTTGCCGGATTCTCGTCGATGTTCAGCTTGACGATGGTCAGCCTCTCGGCCTGCTCACCGGCGATCTCCTCCAGGATCGGCGCCACCTGCCGGCACGGGCCGCACCACTCGGCCCAGAAGTCGACGATCACAGGCTTGTCGCTCTTGAGGACGTCGGCCTCGAAGCTGGCGTCGGTCACGTTCTTGATGGTGCCCAATGTCCTGCTCTCCCTCTGTACCTGATGCGTAACCTGATGCCTGATGTCTGTCTCGCGGACCGGCGTCACTCGCCGTCGTGATCGGCCAGCCAGCGCTCGGAGTCGAGTGAGGCGGCGCAGCCGGTGCCCGCGGCGGTGATCGCCTGCCGGTAGGTGTGGTCGACGGCGTCGCCCGCGGCGAAGACGCCGTCGAGGTTGGTGCGGGTCGAGGGGGCGTCGACCTTGATGTAGCCCTCGTCGTCGAGCTCCACCTGGCCCTTGATGAGCTCGGTGCGGGGGTCGTGCCCGATCGCGATGAACAGGCCGGTGGCCGCCAGCTCGGACTCCTCGCCGGTCTTGAGGTTGCGCAGGCGAACCCCGCTCACCTTGTTCTCGCCCAGCACGTCGACGACCTCGCTGTCCCAGACGAAGCGGATCTTCTCGTTGGCGAACGCGCGGTCCTGCATGATCTTGCTGGCGCGCAGCTCGTCACGGCGGTGCACGACGGTCACCGAGGAGGCGAACCGGGTGAGGAAGGTGGCCTCCTCCATGGCGGTGTCGCCGCCGCCGACGACCACGATGTCCTGGCCACGGAAGAAGAAGCCGTCACAGGTGGCGCACCAGGACACGCCGTGGCCGGACAGACGCTTCTCGTTGGGCACGCCCAGCTCGCGGTAGCCGGAGCCGGTGGCCAGGATGACGGACCTGGCGTAGAAGGTGTCGGTGACGGTCTTGACGACCTTGGGGCTGGCGGTCAGGTCGACCTCCACTACATCGTCGGCGATCAGCTCGGCACCGAACCGCTCGGCCTGCTTGCGCAGCCCGTCCATCAGGTCGGGGCCCATGATGCCGTCGGGGAAGCCCGGGAAGTTCTCAACCTCGGTGGTGTTCATCAGGGCGCCACCGGCGGTGACGGATCCCTCGAAGACCAGCGGGTTGAGGTCGGCACGCGCGGAGTACACAGCGGATGTGTAACCGGCGGGACCCGATCCAATGATGATTACATTCCGGACGTCCATCAGTGCTCGTGCCTCTCCTCTGTCGATGCCACCGGCGTCAACAGATCCTAGGCGCAGGTGATTCCCGCCCGGTGCGCCGAGGGATCCACCGGTGGAAAGGGAAGGCCCGGCATGGACGAATCCATGCCGGGCCTTCCCACGGAGGGCGAGGGCTCAGGCCGCGGATCACCCGCCGCCGATCACCCCCGGGCGCCCTCCCCGATCACTGCCAGCGTGCGAGTCCGGGCTTGCGCACGTCGTCGCACTGCGGGCCCACGACGTGGACACGCACGGTGTTCTTGGCCTGGTTCTGCCAGAAGAGCAGGATGTTGGCCTCCTGCCCGTTGTAGAACCCCTGGTCCACAGCGAAAGGCGACTTGCCGATCTCCGCCGAGACCTGCCGGACACACTTGTCGATCCCGGACTTGTCGGCCGTGCCGACGATGGTCGCGGGGCCGATGTAGTTGAGCAGCGAGCCGCGGAGCTCGGCGTCGGTGTAGTTCCAGTTGCTGTCGGTCAGCGCGTACTGGACCGTGTCCCTCGGCGCGGGCTGGGCGATGGGAGGCCCTGGATCCGGGCCGGACGCGGTGAGCGTCCCGGTCGCCAGCGCGGTCGCGCCGATCACCGCGGCCGCCACGCCCGCCGCCGCGGCGGCGGGCATCGCCCACCGGCGCCGCCGGGTCGCACCGCGACGTCTGGCCGGGCCTGCCGGGCTCGCCGGGCTCGCCGGGATCACAGTGCCGTCGTCGCCGACGATCCCCAGCCGCACGGCCGGCTCAGGTTCCTGCTCGGGGAGAGGAGAACTCTCCCAGGGCGCCGGTTCGGAAGGAGACCTCGTCTCCCACGGCGCGTCACGCATTATGTCGTCCCAGGCCGGTGCTTCCACCAGCCCCACTCCACCTCCACGGAAGCTCTCGGCCTCGGCGGCCAGCGCACGGTCGATCCTCAGCGCGACTCCCATCGGCATGGCCGGTGTGGGCGTCACCGCGAGCATCTCACGGACCGCTGCGAGGTCGGCGAGACTTTCACCACAGGGATCGCAGATCGCGAGATGCTCGCGTACCTGCATGGCCGTGGCGGCGTCGAGGAGCCCCTCGGCCAGTTCGGCCAAGATCTCCAGGTCGTAGTGCGTATCACCCGTCACGAAGTTGTGCTCCCTTCGCGGATGAGACGCGAGACAGGTCTGATCGGTTCCGTAAATGGGAAAGAATCGGGGCGAGTTTCGCCCGGCCACGCGCGCAGCGGCTCTTCACCGTGCCGCTGGGCACCTCCAGTACCTGGGCCGCGTCCTCGATCGAGTAGCCCATCATGTCCACGAGCACCAGCGCGGCGCGCTGGTCGGAGGGCAGCAGCTTCAGAGCCGCGGAGACCTCCATGGACACCTCGCGCTCGGCCGTCTGGTCGAGCACCGGGGTGTCACGCTCCGCGGCCTCGACGAGCTCGTCGTCGGCCACCGGGCGTACCGATTTCCTGCGCATGCGGTCGAGGCAGGCGTTGACCACGATGCGGTGGAGCCACGTGGTCACCGCCGCCTCGCCGCGGAAGCTCCCGGCCTTGCGGTAGGCCGAGACGAAGGCGTCCTGAACGGCGTCGGCCGCCTCGTCGGGGTCGCCCAGCGTGCGCAGGGCGACCGCCCACATGCGGTCTCGATGTCGCTTGACTATCTCACTGAAGGCGTGCGGATCCCCGGCGATGTGCCGGGTGAGCAGGTCGGCGTCGGACACGGGGGCCTTCGCCGTCTGCTGGTCCGCCGCTGGCGGGGTCTCGGGTGGGGAATTCACAAGGAGAGTCCTGCTATACCGGTCCGGGGAGAACACCACTACGGGATAGATGGTGCCACGGATTCTCCGATGATCTGCAATAAGCCACGTAAAACAGATCAAATCGCACTGGTGTCACTTGGTCGTGAGGACCTTTATCTCCTGCACCTGGCCGCGGAACCTCCCCTGGTAGGTGGGCATCTTGGTGAACCAGACGAGCACGTAGCGGCCCTTCTTCGGGTCCTCCGCGGTGTACGTCTTCTTGCCGGAGAGCCCGCTGAACTTCTCGACCACGGCCAGGGCGTCGAGGTCGGCCGAGTCACCGACCCTGAGCTCCGCGGCGCCGCCCGAGGTGCCACCGAAATCGATCGAGACCTGCCTGACCGGGATGCCCTCGCCCATGTCCAGCAGCAGGCCGACACCGTTCTTGAGCCGCCCGAAGTCGGCGGAGTCGTACGTCTCGGAGTGCCAGTCGGTGGACTCCTTGCCGTCGACCGCGCCCGAGGCCCACCTGCTGCCCTCCTCCTTGTCACCCAGCGGGTCGAAGCCGATGACCGATGAGGGTTTCACCTCGCGGGTGGCGGTGGCCACGGTCGGCGTGGGAGTGCTGCCCTGCTCGCCGGTGACCGGGGTGCCGGCGTTGCCGATGCTGCGGCCGAGCGTCCAGGCGCCCAGGCCGACGGCCGCCATCACCAGCAGCACGACGACGGTCATGGCGACCTTGTTGAGCATCCCGCCACCCGCCTGGCGGGGCATCGGACGGGGCTGGTGATGGTGATGGTGCTGGGGAGGGGGCGTGTGGCGCTGGGGCGCCGCGGTGTCGATGCCCTCGGAGCGGGAGGAGGCCACCGGCAGCGCCGTCATGGGCATCGGCGTCGGCATCGGCAGGGGGCTGGGCCGCGACACCGAGGCCAGGGCCTCGGCGAGCTCGGCGGGTGTGGTCAGCGGGGCGGCCCCGCGCCTGGTCTCCGGCAGTATCGTCCGGCAGACGATGGTGTCGAGATAGCCGGGAACCCCCGCGGTGACCTGGCGCGGCGTGCAGAAGTGCCCGTCGTTCATGGGTGCGACGGGCAGGCCGCCGCTGTCGTGCTCCTCACCCGGCCAGTGGCCGGTCAGCCCGGCGTACAGCAGGCGACCGAGACCCTCGGCATCCTCGCGGGCCCCGTCGTCGCAGGTCACGTCGTCCAGGACGGCGTCGACCCCCAGGCCGAGCAGCTTGACCGTGCTGCCTGCGGTCCACACCAGGTGCTCGGGGGTCAGGCGGAGATGGGCGAGGTTCGCCTCGTGCGCGTGTGCCAGCGCCTCGGCGGCCTCGGCGACCATCGCGGCGGCCCGCTCGGGGTCGAGCGGGCCACCCGCGATCATGTCGCCGAAGGTCTCACCGCTCACCCACTCGCTGACCACGTAGGAGTGGCCGTCGTCCTCGGTCGCGTCGAAGACCTGGGTGAGACGGGGATCGGTCAACCGGCTGGCCACCCGGGCCGCCGTGACGACCTCGTTCAGGCGTGGGAAGCCGGGGTCGAAGGTGTGGACGGCGACGGGCCGGGCGAGCACCTCGTCGATGGCCTTCCACAGCGTGGCACCCCCAGACTCGTGAACGCGGTCTTCGAGCCGGAAGCGCTCGGCCAGCTTGGTGCCGGGCTCGACGGTGGGAGAACTCATGAGGACTCCGAAACTGAGAACACGACAGCACCACGCCAGGTCGGCACATCAAGACACATCACATGATGCCGGGTGGATCCGCCCACGCCCTCCTGCTTCCATTAGCCGCATGTCACCACACGTGTCGCACCATGGTAGTCCCGCGCCGGTTCCGCCCGTGTTCGCCTTGTCAGACGTTTGAGACAAGTCTTTGGGTTACCGGCCTACCCGTCCTGCCACCATTCCAACGATCGAACTCACTTCGGGGATGCGCATCCGGTGGGCGATCGCCAAGTAAAGAACCATACCGAGTCCGCCGCCCGCCGCCAGCATGATGGCGGCGCTCAGCGCGTCCAGCCCGGTGAGTTCCTGCGTGACCCAGAGCACGCCGAGCGCCAGCGCCGCCGCGGGAAGCGCGGCCAGGTACATCCGGGACAGCCCGGCGGCCACCCTGCGCCCTCCCAGGCCCTGCACCCGGCGCGAGGCCAGGGTCCAGGCGACCGCGACGCCGACCATGTAGGAGACGGTGAACGCGGCGGCCAGGCCCATCAGGATGTACCGCGCGGGCAGGGCGAAGTAGGCGACGACGCTGAGCGTGGCGTTCACCGTCACGTTGCAGAGGGCGAGGAAGGCCGGGGTGCGGGTGTCGCCGAAGGAGTAGAAGACCCGCAACAGCAGCTGGAAGATCGAGAACGGGACCAGCGCCAGCCCGAAGATCTGCAGCACGTTGCCGATGTAGACCGCCGAGTCGACGGTCATGTTGCCCCATGAGAAGATCAGCACGGTCACCGCGGGACCGAGCACCATCAGCAGCAGCCCGGCGGGCACCAGCAGCATCGAAACCAGCCGCACTCCCGAGGAGAACTCCTCCCTGACCGTGTCCAGATTCCCGTCGGCCACGCCCCTGCTCATCCTGGGCAGCATGGCGGTGATCACCGAGACCGCGATGATCCCGTACGGGAGCTGGAAGAACTGGTAGGCGTAGGAGTAGGCGGCGTTTCCCGCGCCGGGCGCACGCTCGCCCGCGCCGGTCGCCAGCTTGGTGGTGACCAGGAAGCCCAGCTGGCTGATCCCCACGTAGGCGAAGGTCCAGACCGCGGTCCTGCCCATCTCGCCGAGCCCGGCGTTGCGCAGGTCGAACCTGGGCCGGAAGCGGAAGCCGACCCGGTGCAGCGAGATGACCAGCACCGTGCACTGGGCCACGATGCCCGCGGTGGTGCCGAGCCCGAGCAGCGCCAGGTCGGAGTCGGTGACCGTGTTGACGTCGGTGCCCGCCTTGCCCAGCTTCACGTAGTAGACGATCGCGACGCCGATCATTACGACGTTGTTCAGCACCGGCGCCCACATCGGCGCGGCGAACCTGTCACGGGTGTTGAGGATCGCACCGGCGATCGCGCCGATCCCGAAGAAGGCGATCTGCGGCAGGATGAACTGGGCCAGCCTGACTGCCACCTCGGTCTGCCTGGGGCCCCAGTCGGTGCTGTAGAGGCTGATCAGTGGTCCGGCCAGTGCCACCGCGACCAGCGCCAGCAGAGTCAGCGTGACGACCCCGAGCGTCATCAGCCGCTGCTCGTAGGCCTGGCCGCCGTCGGGGTCGGACTTCTGCCGCCGGATGATCATCGGGACCACGACGCTGCTCAGGATCCCGCCGATGAGCAGGTCGAACAGGATGAGCGGGATCGTGTAGGCCACGCTGTAGGCGTCGCCCAGGGCGAAGGTCCCGATGGCCGCGGCGAGCACCGCCGTCCGGACGAACCCGGTGACGCGGGAGACCATCGTTCCCGCCGCCATGATCGCGCTCGCACGCAGAACCCTGCTCATGCGCCATTCCTCCGCTGGGTGTCAGGACTCGGTGCCGGCCGGCTCGCGATCGCGCTTCGGCGGGGGAGCGGCCGCGGGGCGGCGGCCTCCCCGCCGGCGCAGCACGCGCATGACGACGGCGGCCAGCATCACCACGAGGGCCGCCCCCACGATCACCAGGGCGACCCCGGTGTATCCGGTGGTCCGCACGGTCAGCTCGACCGGCTTGCCGTACTTGCGGCCGTCTTCGGTGGTGAGCTGGACCGTCACGGTGGTCTGACCACTGGCGGTCGAGGTCATCGGGATCCGGATGGTCTGGTTCTGGCCGCCGAGGATCATCAGCTGGTCCACGTACGGTTCGATCTTCAGTAGTTTGGGCTGGTCGGAGGTGACCTTGAGGCGGACCGCGACCCGGCTGGCCTCGCCGCTCAGCTCGTTGCGCACGCTGATCGGCACGTCGCCGTTGCTACCGGCCAGGGTGCGCAGGCGCGACTGCTCGCTGCCGGTGATGGAGACCATGGCGATCCGGCTGTCGATCGCCTCCGCGACCTGCTGGACGTACGGCGCCGCGGCGGCGGTCCTGCCGCGCCAGGCCGAAGAGGTCAGGCGGAGCAGCGCCAGGTCGAAGACGTCGAGATCCTGGGCGGTGGTGATCGCGGCGGTCAGGTCGGCGCGGGCGCCGACCTTCTTGACGCCCGTCAGGTACTGCTTGCTGAGCTCCATCCGCCGGTTCTGGTCGGTGTAGGTCAGGTCGGCCCGCGGTGTCGGGGCACCCTTGCCGTGCTTGACCGCGTCGAGCCCGACGGGCAGCAACCAGGGCAGGGTGGCGGCCGTCTCGATCAGGTTGGTCACGTACCCGGGGTCGGGGTCCCAGCGGCGGTGTGGGAGGGCGATCACGGTCCTGGCCGCGGTGACGGGCTCCGAGCTGATCATCGCCGTCTCCGCGATGAACCGCTGGCGGTTCATCAGCGCCGAGCCGGGGGCGGAGGTGTCCGCGCCAACGGTCTCGCTCAGTCTCGCGTCGGCGACCAGGGCGGTGACCGGGCCGTTCACGCTCTCCAGGGCCGCCGAGGCGTCGGGGGTGGTGACCGGGGGCGTCACCGGCGGCAGGTTCAGCACGTTCAGCAACACGGTGTCGACGCCGCCGGTGGCCAGCAGGTCCAGCCCGTCGTAGTCGATCAGACCGCCCAGCGGCCAGTTCACATTGGTGATCACATCGCGGCCGAGGGTCTCCTTGCCGACGATCCTGGCCGCGTTGATGCCGGTCGCGGCGGCGTTGTCGACGCCGTTGTGGGCGAGGGCCGCCACGTCGGGGTCGCCGTAGGGGGTGGCCACCACGGGGTGGTCCGCCACGGCCTCGCGGAAGTCGCTCAGCCACTGGGCGGTCGCGGGGGTCGCGGGACGCTGCTGGGTGCGGTTCTTGGATCTGACCGCGTGCGGCCTGCCCATGGCCCGCGCGTCGTCGAGCAGCGCGGGATCGACCACCCAGGTGAGGCCCTTGGCCGAGGAGGTGTCCTGGGCGATCTTGAGCAGGTCGCCGAGGCGCTTGCCGGGGGCCATGGCCGCGGGCAGCGCCTCGTCCGCGAAGACGCCGTCACCGCTCCGGCGCGGCTGGTCGACGATGGGCAGCACCGTGGCGAGCCGGGTGCGGACCACCCCGGTCTCCTGGGGCATGTAGGTCACCAGGGTCCGCAGGGTGGCGACCTGCTGCCCGTAGGCGTCGCGCACCTCGATCATGATCGGGTAGACGCCGAAGCGGGAGAACTTCAGACCCCCCGGAGTGAAGGCGAACTGCCACGGGAGCTTTCCCGCCGGCGCGATCGGCGCCTGGACGAAACTCTCGCAGCACCATGAACTCAGCTGGGGGATCTGCCCGGCCAGGTAGGCGTCCATCTCGCCACGCTGGGCGAACGGCTGCGGCGAGAACTGCATCCGGATGCGCAGCCCGCTCATGGCCTCGGTGCCCGAGTTGACCAGCGATCCGGAGATCTTGATCTCGGTGGTCGGTTCACGGGGGGCGTCGGGGCCGATGGCCTCCATCACGATCTGGAGACTCAGCCGGCTCGCCGCGGTCGTCTGCGCGGTCGTCTGCGCGTTCGCCGTACCGGAAACGACCACGGCCGCGGGCAGGAGCAGCGTGGTGGCTAGCAGGGCGAGCAGCGTGACCTTGCGGATCACGTGCCGGCCAGGGGTCGAGTACGGCGCACGCCCGCAATGTTATGGCCTAACCGGCGAGGGGAAAGGTCGCGGCTTCCCGCTGGGAACCCTGGCGGGTCAGATCGACGATCCTGCCCGAGACCAGTGTGAGCAGGTGGTCGGCACGGATCAGGAGTGCCGTGTGACGCTCCCCGGTGGGAACGTATACGGGTGTGGCGATGCCGGTGAGCCGCTCGTCCACCAGCACGGTCAGCGTGGCGGGCAGCAGCAGCGGGCAGACCAGGCCCGAGGCGTAGTCGGTGGCGGAGTTGACGGTGAAGGCCGAGGCCGGCCGGACCCGCCGCGCGCCCAGGATGCCGCCGATCAGGCCGGGGCGCGGAGGGGAACCGACGGAGGTGACGATCGCCACGGGCTCGCGGGCCATTCGCGTCGTGACCTCGTAGATCGTGACCGCCACGCAGATCTCGGGGCTCGCGGAAAGCATCTCGGGCAGTTCGTCCGAGCATGTCATCGCGCGCGGAAGGCGTACGATCTCATGATGGACCTGGTGTGCGAGGAGCCGGCGGTGGATCGCGAGCGCATCCTTCATGTGTGTGCTCCTTGCCTCGACGCACGGCCCCCGAGGTTCTCCTGACTGACCGTAACCTGGTGATCGCTTCAGGTGTATTCCCGCAGGGGAACATGTTCCGTAACCGAAGGACCTACCCGGCTTGTCCCTTTCAAATCTGACCCAGAGCCAGCGCCACGGCATGAGCGAGCTGTTCCGGAAGATCGCTCCTGTGGCGGACGAGCTTGGTGAGCTGTTCGCCGCCAAGGGTTACCAGATCGCCCTCGTCGGCGGCTCCGTACGCGATGTCTTCCTGGGCAGGATCGGCAACGACCTCGATCTGACCACGGACGCGAGGCCCGAGACGGTCCTGGAGCTCGTCCGCGACTGGGCCGACTCCATCTGGACGATCGGCATCGACTTCGGCACCGTCGGCGTCCGCAGGGACGGGTGGCTGCTGGAGATCACCACCTACCGCAGCGAGTCGTACGATCCCAAGTCGCGCAAGCCCGACGTCGCCTACGGTGAAACGCTGGAGGGCGACCTGGCCCGGCGTGACTTCGCGATCAACGCGATGGCGCTGCGCCTGCCGTCCCGCGAGTTCGTCGACCCGCACGGCGGCCTCGACGACCTGCACGCCAGGCTGCTGCGCACTCCCGGCCCCCCCGAGCGCTCCTTCGGCGACGACCCGCTGCGGATGCTGCGCGCCGCCAGGTTCGCCAGCCAGCTCGGTTTCGCCGTCGACGAGGCGGCGCTCGCCGCGATGGGCGCGATGGCCGACCGGATCGACATCGTCTCCGCCGAGCGCATCCGCGACGAGCTGGACAAGCTCGTCGGCGGCGATCACCCCCGCGAGGGGCTGAGGATCCTCGTCGAGTCGGGGCTCGCCGGCCACGTGCTGCCCGAGGTGCCCAGACTTCGCCTGGAGATCGACGAGCACCATCGGCACAAGGACGTCTACGAGCACTCGCTGATCGTGCTGGAGCAGGCGATCGACCTTGAGGAGAGCGGCCCCGACCGGGTCCTGCGCTGGGCCGCGCTGCTGCACGACGTGGGCAAGCCGAAGACCCGCCGCCACGAGTCCGGCGGCCGGGTCTCCTTCCACCACCACGAGGTGGTCGGCGCACAGCTCGCCAGGAAGCGGATGACGGAGCTGAAGTTCCCCAAGGACGTGGTGGCCGACGTCTCCCGCCTGGTGGAGCTGCATCTGCGCTTTCACGGGTACGGCACGGGCGAGTGGACCGACTCGGCCGTGCGCCGCTACGTCCGCGACGCCGGGCACCTGCTTGAGCGCCTGCACAAGCTGACCCGCGCCGACTGCACCACCCGCAACCGGCGCAAGGCCCAGGTCCTGTCGCGGACCTACGACCAGCTGGAGGAGCGCATCGCCCGGCTGGCCGAGGAGGAGGAGCTCGGCAAGATCCGCCCCGAGCTCGACGGCAACGAGATCCAGCAGATCCTCGGCGTCCCACCGGGACCGGTCGTGGGCCGCGCCTACAAATTCCTACTGGAGATGCGCCTGGACCAGGGGGTGCTCGGCAAGGAGGCCGCCGCGGACGCCCTCCGCGAGTGGGCGCGGGCCAACGTGCCGGACGCCGGGGTGAACCCCTGAGCGGGACCCCTGACCGGGCCGCGTCCACCGGCCCGGATGGCGTGATCCCGCACGGCCGCGTCGCCGCACTCGACCGCGAGCACGTGTGGCACCCCTACGCGGCCTTGCCCCAGCCGGTGGCGCCGCACGTGGTCTCCCGCGCGGACGGGGTGCGGCTGACGCTCGCCGACGGGCGCGAGCTCATCGATGGCATGTCGTCGTGGTGGGCGGCCATCCACGGCTACAACCACCCCGGGCTCAACCGGGCGCTGAGAGAGCAGCTGGATGACATGGCGCACGTCATGTTCGGCGGGCTCACCCACGAGCCCGCCGTGCGGCTGGCCCGCAGGCTCGCCGCCATGACCGGTCTGCCGAAGGTGTTCCTCGCCGACTCGGGGTCGGTCGCCGTCGAGGTCGCGATCAAGATGGCGTTCCAGCTCACCGGCAGGGGGCGGCTGCTCACGGTCAGGGGCGGCTACCACGGCGACACCTTCGGGGCGATGTCGGTCTGCGACCCGGTCAACGGCATGCACCACCTGTTCTCCGGCGTGCTGCCCGAGCACGTGTTCGCCGACCGGCCGCCGCGCGAGTACGACGAGGTCTACGCGGCCCGGCTGGCGGACCTTATCGCCAGGCATGCCCACGAGCTGGCCGCGATCATCGTGGAGCCGGTGGTCCAGGGGGCGGGCGGCATGCACTTCTACCACCCGGCCTACCTGCGCCTGCTCCGTGAGCTGGCCGACGAGCACGGCGTCCTGCTGATCGCCGACGAGATCGCCACCGGATTCGGCAGGACCGGAGAGCTGTTCGGCTGCGACCACGCCGGGATCAGGCCCGACATCATGTGCCTGGGCAAGGCGTTGACCGGCGGTTACCTGTCGCTGGCCGCGACGCTGTGCACCGAGCGGGTGGCCCGGGGGGTCGGGGTGCTGATGCACGGGCCGACCTTCATGGGCAACCCGCTGGCCGCGGCGGTCGCGAACGCCTCCCTGGAGCTCCTGGAGGAACGCCCGTGGCGCGAGGAGGTCCGCCGGATCGAGGCCGGTCTTCTCACGGGCCTGGCGGGTGCCGCGGAGGCGCCGGGTGTGCGGGAGGTGCGGGTCCTCGGCGCGATCGGGGTGATCGAGACCCGCGAGCCCGTCGACGTCCCCGTCGTCCAGGACGTCGTCATGCGGCACGGCGTCTGGCTCCGCCCGTTCGGCCGCCTGCTCTACGCGATGCCGCCCTACGCGATCGGCGACGACGACCTGGAGACGGTCACGACGGCGATGACGGCAGCGGCTCGATCACTCGGGCAGGCGTGACGACCCGGTATGCCACCGCGCCCGCGAGATATCCGGCGGCGATGACCACCAGCACGAGCGTCGATCTGCCGTTCGGCGGGAGCAGCGCCGCCGCCAGGGCGGCGGCCAGCACGTAGCCGCCGTTGAAGAGCATGTCGTAGATGGAGAAGGCCCGGCCCAGGTAGGCGTCCTCGACGTCCCGCTGGACCGCGGTGTCGGCGCAGATCTTGATGCTCTGCCCGGCGATGCCGAGCACGAGGCCCGCGGCCGCGAACCCCCACTGCTGGAACGGCGCGCAGAGTGCGAACGTCAGCACTCCGGCGGTGACCAGCATGGCCGGGACCCACCGCTCGATGCCGAAGCGCTCGGTGGCCCAGGGCGTGACCAGGATGGCCAGGAAGTAGCCGAGCCCGGAGGTGGCGACCACGACGGAGACCGCGTTCAGCGCGTCCTCGGCGTTCTCGGCGAAGTAGTAGCGCGACAGCATCACGAGCATCGCCGTGCACATGCCGTACACGAAACGGTGGGTGGTCATCGCGCCCATCGCCGCGGCGGCGGCCCGGTGGCGGACGAGGTGCCGCGCGCCGTCGATCAGGCCGCTCAGCACGTGGCGCACCGCCTTGCGGGCCTGTGGCCGGTCGGGGTCGTAGGCGGGGCCGAGCAGCCGTCTGTCCATGGTCCTGGCGATGAGCGCGCTGAGCCCGAAGATGAGGCCGGAGACGACCAGCAGCACCGCTGTGCCCCGGTGGTCGGAGCCGAAGATCGCCCGGAGGAGGTAGCCGGCGCCCACGCCCACGAAGGTGAGCACGGTTCCCGAGGTCGGGGTGACCGCGTTGGCCACCATCAGCCGGTCGGCCGGTACGACGTGCGGCAGCGAGGCCCCCAGAGCGGCCAGGAAGAACCGGTTCACCCCGAGCACGCCGAGTGCGGCGGCGTAGAAGATCGCGTCAGGGGCGTCCGCGGCGACGAGCGCCGCGGTCGCGAGCAGCAGCAGCCCGCGGACCAGCGGCGCGATGACCAGGATCTGCCGCCGTGACCAGCGGTCGATGAACACCCCGGCGAAGGGGCCCAGGATCGAGTACGGCAGCAGCAGCACGGCCAGGCCGGCGGCGATCTCCACCGCGCTCGTGCTCTTCTCCGGGCTGAAGAACGCGAATCCGGCCACGGCGAACTGGAAGATCCCGTCGGAGAACTGCGAGACGAGACGAGTCCCGTACAGCCTCCGGAAGTCTCGACCTTCCAGGACCACGCGTAGGTCGGATATGAAAGACACCCGCTCACCCTATGTGGGACCACCCCCGGCGGGCATCGGGAACATCCCTGAATGTACAGGTGGGCATTACCGACCTTTACCTACGTATCGTCGAGTGGGGCGCGGTGAACCAACATGATCACGTACCCTCGGTCGAGTGACACCTGATGAACACGTTGTGCTCGTCGACACCGAGGGAAACGCGATCGGCACGGCGGCCAAGGCCACGGTGCACGGTCTCGACACTCCCCTCCACCTGGCCTTCTCCAGTTACGTGTTCGATGAGCAGGGGCAGGTGCTCCTGTCCCGACGCGCACTACACAAGATCACTTGGCCGGGGGTGTGGACCAACAGCTGTTGCGGCCACCCCCTGCCGGGCGAGCCGCTCGCCGAGGCGGTGACCCGCAGGCTCTCCCACGAGCTGGGTCTCGCGGCCGGCCAGGTCGACCTGCTTCTGCCACGTTTCTCCTACCGCGCGGTCATGGACGACGGCATCGTCGAGCGGGAGTTGTGCCCGGTCTATCGGGTGATCGCCGCCTCCGAGGTCGCCCCCAACCCCGACGAGGTCGAGGACGTGCGCTGGATGCCATGGAAGGAGTTCACCGACGGAGTGCTCAGCGACCGCCTGGCGATCTCCCCGTGGTGCCGTGAGCAGGTCCCCCAGCTGATCGAACTCGGCGTGGACCCGCTCGCCTGGCGGACCGCCGACCCCGCCGATCTCCCATCCGCCGCCCGCTGACTCAGGAGCCCCACGCAGACCCGCCGGCGATCCTCATACGGCGAGAGCCCCCGACCCGTCACCCGGGTCGGGGGCTCTCGCCGTATGCGGGCCGATCGGTCAGCGCTCGACCTCGCCGCGGATGAACCTCTCCACGTAGTCGCGCGCCTCGTCGTCGGAGTACTGCTCCGGCGGGGACTTCATGAAGTACGAGGAGGCCGACAGGATCGGCCCCGAGATACCCCGGTCAAGGGCGATCTTGGCGGCGCGGACCGCGTCGATGATGATGCCGGCGGAGTTGGGGGAGTCCCAGACCTCGAGTTTGTACTCCAGGTTGAGGGGGGTGTCGCCGAAGGACCTGCCCTCCAGGCGCACGTACGCCCACTTGCGGTCGTCAAGCCACGGCACGTGGTCGGAAGGACCGATGTGCACGTCTGCCTTCTGCATCTCGTGCGGGATCTGCGAGGTGACCGACTGGGTCTTGGAGATCTTCTTGGACTGCAGGCGCTTGCGCTCCAGCATGTTCATGAAGTCCATGTTGCCGCCGAAGTTCAGCTGGTACGTGCGGAGCAGCTCGACGCCGCGGTCCTCGAACAGCTTGGCCATCACGCGGTGCGTGATCGTCGCCCCGACCTGTGACTTGATGTCGTCACCGACGATCGGGACCCCGGCGTCGACGAACTTCTGGGCCCAGGTGGGGTCGGAGGCGATGAACACCGGCAGCGCGTTGACGAACGCGACCTTCGCGTCGAGGGCGCACTGGGCGTAGAAGCGGTCGGCCTCCTCCGAGCCCACCGGCAGGTAGGAGACGAGCACGTCGACCCTGCTGTCCTTGAGGATCTGGACGACGTCGACCGGTGCCTCGTCCGACTCCTCGACCATCTCCCGGTAGTACTCGCCCAGACCGTCGAAGGTGGGGCCGCGCTGCACCGTGACGCCCAGCGGCGGCACGTCGCAGATCTTGATCGTGTTGTTCTCCGAGGCCACGATCGCCTCGGACAGGTCGCGGCCGACCTTCTTGGCGTCGACGTCGAACGCCGCGACGAACTCGACGTCGCCGACGTGGTAGTCGCCGAACTTGACGTGCATCAGGCCCGGCACCCGGGCACCGGGGTCGGCGTCCCGGTAGTAGTGCACGCCCTGTACGAGCGACGTGGCGCAGTTGCCTACACCGACAATGGCTACGCGCACCGAACCCATGGCACTCGCTCCCCTTTGTTCTTTGTGGTCAGTTGTCTTCCGGGGTGGCAGGCCGCCCCGTCGTGCCCGTCCCGGGCTCGGGCGCCCGGGACGTCTCCTCCCGCGCAGGTCGCTGCTCCTCGTCCGGCGGCGACGCTCGCCGTTCGGTGGCGATCAGCTCATTCAACCAGCGCACTTCGCGTTCGACCGACTCCAGGCCGTGACGCTGGAGCTCAAGGGTGTAGCTGTCCAGGCGCTCGCGCGTGCGGGCCAGTGCCGTGCGCACGCCGTCCAGGCGTTCCTCAAGCCGGCTGCGCCGGCCCTCAAGGATGCGCAGGCGCACCTCCGCCTCGGTGTGCCTGAAGAAGGCGAAGTGCACACCGAAACTCTCGTCCTCCCAGGCCGAAGGGCCGGCCTGGGTGAGCAACTCGTGCAGGCGCTCCTTGCCCTCTGCGGTCAGCCTGTAGACGATCTTCGAGCGGCGGCCGGGGAGCGCGATGGGGCTGTCGGCGTTGGCCGCGGCGGCGTCGCCGTCTTCGATGATCAGTCCGTCGGTGAGCAACTGGCGGAGGCACGGATAGAGCGAGCCGTAGGAGAAAGCCCGGAACATGCCGAGCAGGGCGTTGAGCCGTTTGCGCAGCTCGTAGCCGTGGAGCGGGGTCTCGTGCAACGACCCGAGCACGGCCAGCTCCAGCACCCCGCCACGTCCGCCGGCCACCGGAAACCACCACCTCTCGCGTCGATGTATCGAACCGATACATCCACAGGATACGTCCATTCAACATAACCCTGCAATCGGCGACTTTCCCAAGAGGTTGGGAGCAAACAACAAAAAGCCGTAGTCTGACGCCTATGTGGTCACAACAGGCGGAGGTGGGGCACGACCCCCGCACGGCGTGGACCGCTTTTCAATACGGGGAATCCCACGTCAACGTGGGAGAGGTCTGCCAAGGTTGTTGTCGAAACCAGCTGACGATCTCGTTTGTCCTCGGGAACGGAGATCCACCCGAATGGGCCGGCTACCAGTGAGCCAAGACGGCGAGATCTCCGGCGATCAGGAGGTAGTCTCGCCCGCCTGCACGCCGTCGTAGACCCCGATGACCGAACGAGGACGCGTGAGTTACAGCCACAGCAATGACCCGGAGCCGAACGGGCGCCAGGAGGGCGCCGACGGGTCGGCTCGTCAGGGGCGGCGCCGTCGCTCAGGCCCAGGAGCCGCTCCCCGTGCAGTTCCCCCTTCACAAAACTCCCAAACCGGCGGCGCGGGCTGGGATCAACAGCAGGGTCGGCAGCCGCAGGGCACGGGGGCCGACAACCGGACCACGATGATGCCCCAGCCCGGTGGGATGCCTGGTGGGATGTCCGGTGGGATGCCCTACGCCGGTGGCGCGCCCCAGCACCCGGGGGCCCAACCCCGGCGCGGCGCGGGCGCTCCGGGCGAGATGCCCGCGCGCGAGCCCGGCCCGCAGGCAGGAGCGCCTCGGCGCGCCCCCGGGCCGCCCGACGGGATGCCTCCGCGAGAGCCCGAACACAGGGGCGGCGAGCTCCGTCGCCGTGACACCGACCCGACAGGCCGCCGGGCCGAGGCCGCGTTCGAGGACACCCAGGCGATGCTCGCCGCCCAGGCGGGAGCCGGTTCGAGATCCGGTGAGGGCGGCGCGCGCAGGCGCCGCGCCGGGCGCGGCGCGGGCGGTCCCGGAGGCAAGGAGGTCCCCCCGGGCCCGGGCGGGCCCGGAGGCCCCGGTGGGCCCGGTGGACGCGGTCCCGGTGATGGCGAGGACGAGCCCGAGACCAGGCGGTGGACGCGCTTCCTGCCCAACTGGAAGATCGTGATGGCCAGCTTCGTGGTCCTCAGCGCCGGTGTCTTCGGCATGATCGCGGTGGCCTACGCCAACACGCCCATTCCCGAGACCGCGCAGGCCGACGTGAACGACCAGGGCAGCGTGGTCTACTACCGGGACAAGAAGACCCCGATCGCGCGGCTCGGCGTCAAGCGCACCCCGGTGAAGATCAGCCAGATTCCCAAGCACGTCCAGGACGCGGTGATCGCCCTGGAGAACAAGAGCTTCCGCACCGACAGCGGCATCGACTTCGCCGGCATGGCCCGCTCGGTATGGAGCACGGTCAGCGGTGCCCAGCTCCAGGGCGCCTCGACCATCACCCAGCAGATGGCCCGCAACTACTACGACGGCCTCAGCCAGGAGGTCTCGGTACAGCGCAAGATCAAGGAAATCTTCGTCGCCGTCAAGATCAGCAAGACGCTGGAGAAGGACGAGATCCTTGAGCGCTACCTCAACCTCATCTACTTCGGCCGCAGCGCGTACGGCATCCAGGCCGCCTCGAAGGCGTTCTTCAACAAGAACGTCGGCCAGCTGACCCCGCAGGAGGGCGCCTACCTGGCCGGTCGGATCCAGAACCCCGACGCCTTCGACATCCAGGAGAAGGCCGGCAAATACGCCGCGACCAAGGAGCGCTTCACCGCCGCGCTCGGGAACATGGCGGAGATCGACCCCACCGCGTACGGCAAGTACGCGGGAAGCTCCTTCGAGGACCTGAAGTTCGCCAAGGTCAAGGTCTCGCAGACCTTCAAGGGGATCAAGGGCTACATGCTCAACATCGTCTTCCGGGAGCTCAAGGGGCGGGGCATCACCCAGGAGAAGCTGGAGACCGAGGGCTTCAAGGTCTACACCACCTTCGACAAGAAGATGATGGAGGAGGCGCAGAAGGCGGTGAAGGCCCGCACCGCCGGCCTGGAGTCGACCATTCACGCCAGTGTCGCCTCGGTGGATCCGAAGAACGGCCGGGTGCTCGCCTTCTACAGCGGCGACGACTTCGTCAACGACTTCAACAACCGCGCCTTCGACTCCACCAAGCAGGCGGCCTCGGCGTTCAAGCCCTATGTGCTCGCGGCCTGGCTGGAGAGCGGCAGGTCGCTCGACAGCTACGTCGACGGCATGGCCACGATCAAGATGCCCGGCACCACTCCGATCAGCAACTCGGGGAACACCGCGTTCGGGGTGATCAATATGATCAAGGCCATGGCCAGCTCGGTCAACACGGTCTTCGTGCAGATGGGTGAGGCCGTCACACTCTCCGAGGTGGCGAGGATCGCCAAGGAGGCGGGGGTCGGCGAGACCGCCAAGTACAACCCCTCCTACAAAGGCAAGAACGCGGTCGACTACGCGGTCGACGAGCAGAAGTACCAGGTCACCATCGGCAGCGCCTCGGTCACCGCGGTCGAGCAGGCCGCCGGTTACTCGATCTTCGCCAACGAGGGCAAGCACGTCGACTGGCACACTGTCACCAAGGTGACCAAGATCGACGGCTCCCCGGTGCTCGCGGAGCAGGCCGCGGTGCGGAATGTCATCAGCCCCGAGTCTGCGGCCGACGCGACGGTCGCGCTCCAGGCCGTGGTCAAGGGCGGCACCGGCGGTGCCGCCAACATCGGCTCACGGCCGGTGGCCGGCAAGACCGGCACGAACAACGGCTACAAGGACGCCTGGTTCGTCGGGTTCACCCCGCAGATCGTCACCGCGGTGGGCATGTCCAAGGACGTGCCCTACAACAAGCCGCGTGACGCCGAGGGAAGGCGCAAGCTCAAGGTCGACAAGTACGGCCTGCCGAACCGGAAGATCAAGGTCGTGCACTGGGACGAGGAGTCCATGCCCTCCTTCATCGGCGGCGGTGGCACCCCGACCCAGATCTGGCACGACTACATGCAGGCCGTGACCGCCAAGGACGAGGTCGTGCAGTTCCCGCCGAGGGCCAACGTCGGCTCGCAGAGCAACCTGGCCACGCCCAAGCCGACGCCCACCGCGACGCCGACGATGGAGGACAACCCGTTCCCCGACGACGACGGCGGCGACGGTGGCTGGCCCGACGACGGTGGCGGCGAGCCGGACAACCCCGACGGCCGTGAGTGCCTGCCCTGGGACGGTTCCTGCGACGTCGGTGACGACGGCTCGGTCGACGGTCCGCCGAACGGTGAGATCACCGAGAACGGTGCCCCCGGCGTGGTCGGGGCGCCCGGTGCCCCCGGCGCGGCGATCATGCCGACACCCACCGCGAACGGACGACGCCCCTGATGAAGAACCTCCTGTCGTCGCGGCGCTCGCTACCCGAGTTCGGCACCCGGGCCATCCCGTATGTGCCCCTGGCCCTGTTCGCGGGGCTGGGGGCGATCCTGGCCTGGTTCTGGAAGTGGCCGTGCCGCGTCGACGGGGCGTGGAACGACGGGACCCTGCAGTTCACGAACTTCTGTTACACCGACATCTATCCTCTGTGGTGGAACGAGAAGCTCAACGAGGGCAAGATCCCCTACTTCGACTACCCGGTCGAGTACCCCGTCGGTATCGGCGGGATCATGGAGTTCTTCCGCCGGATCGTCGCACCCCTGACCGACCAGGGGACGGCGTTCTACGACCTCACGGTCATCCTCATGGCGCTCTGCCTGGTCGTCGGCGTGCTGCTGATGGCCGCGCTGGCCGGTCCGGTCAGGCGCTGGGACGCGCTCTGGTACGCCTTGGCCCCCGGGCTGATCCTCACCGCGTACATCAACTGGGACCTGGCGGCGGGCGCCCTCGCGCTGGGTGCGCTGCTGGCCTGGTCGAAGCGGAAACACCTGCTCGCGGGTATTCTGCTCGGCCTGGCGATCGCCACCAAGTTCTACCCGCTGATGTTCCTCGGCCCGCTGTTCCTGCTGACACTGCGTACCGGCAGCTGGGTGCCGTTCCTCAAGATGCTCGGCGGCGTCGCGGGATCCTGGCTCGTCGTCAACGTGCCGATCATGGTGTTCGCCTTCGACGGCTGGAAGAGGTTCTACGTCTTCAGCCAGGAGCGGGGGGCCGACTGGGGCTCGCTCTGGTACTTCTTCAACCAGAAGCAATGGCCGATCCTCGGTGACGCCGAACTCGTCGACAGGCTGGGCGTCGTCTCCCTCGCCGGGTTCTGCCTGGCGATCGCCGTGCTCACCGTGACGGCCAGGACCCGCCCGCGCCTGATGCAGCTCTGCTTCCTCACCCTGGCCGCGTTCATGCTGACCAACAAGGTGTGGTCGCCGCAGTACGTGCTCTGGCTGATCCCCTTCGCGGTGCTGGCCAGGCCGAACTGGAAGCCGATCGCGCTCTGGCAGCTCGCCGAGTGCTGGTACTTCTTCGCGATCTGGCTCTATCTGGTCGGTATCCAGCCGGGCAACGAGGCGCTGGGCATCGCCGGCGACACCTACTTCACCGCGGTGTGGGCCCGCGCGATCACCATTCTGATCATGATGGCGTTCGTGGTGAGGGACATCCTCGTCCCCGACAAGGACGTGCTTCGCCAGGACGGGACCGACGACCGGGCGGGCGGCGTCTTCGACGGCGCACCCGACCGTTTCCGGCTCGCGCTCTCCTAGCGCCGGGAAACGGCGTGAGTCTGGCGGCCGGTCGAGATGATCCGCGACAATCCCAATTTGTGATCAATCCTGTCGAGCCCCCGCGCGACACCGCGAAGGAAGGGCTGCTGCTCTGGCTGGCCTCCAGGCTGGGAATCGTCGCACTGGTCGTCGTCGGCACCCAGGCGATGATGGAGGGGGACGCGGTTCCGCCGCCGTTCCTGGAGCGCTGGAAGCACTGGGACGCCGGCCTCCTGGCCACCATCGCCGAGCACGGTTACGGTGGTGCCCCCGGCAGCGAGCCTGACGAGGGGCTGCCCGCCTTCTTCCCCGGGATGCCCCTGGCGCTCCGCGCGGTGCACCTCGTGGTCGGCGACTGGACGGTCGCCGGGCTGCTGATCTCCTTCGTGGCCGGCGCCGTCGCGATGATGGCGCTCGCCAGGCTGGCCGAGTTCGAGGGGCCGCCGGGGACCGGCCGGCGCGCGGTGCTGGCGCTGCTGCTCTGGCCGATGGCGGTGTTCCTGTTCGCGGGCTACAGCGAGTCGCTCTTCCTGGCATTCGCCGTCCCCGCCTGGCTCGCGGCGCGCAGGGGACGCTGGCCGCTCGCCGCGGCCCTGGCGGCGGGCGCCTCCTGTGTGCGCATCACCGGCCTGTTCCTCGCCCTCGCGCTGATCGTGGAGTTCTTCGCCCGGCGGCGGCCCGTACGGCAGCTCGTGCGGCAGGCCGGCTGGCTGGCGCTCCCGTTCGTGCCGCTGGTGCTCTACTCCGCCTACCAGCACTCCCGCACCGGCGACTGGCTGGCCTGGAAGAGCGCACAGGAGGCCGGCTGGGGCCGGCACATGGTGTGGCCCTGGGAGTCGCTGATCACGACCTGGAACTCGGCAATGGGCGAGGGGCGGTTCGCCTGGGCGTTCCGGCTTGAGATCGCGGGGGCGATCGTCGGGGTCGTGCTCGTACTGGTCCTGCTCTACCTGCGGAGGTGGAGCGAGTTCGTCTACGTGGGGCTCCAGGTGGGTGCCCTGCTCTGCTCCGCCTACTACCTGTCGGTTCCGCGCTCGGCGCTGCTGTGGTGGCCGCTCTTCATCCTGATCGCGAAAGCGAGCGGCGGGCAGGCACCGTGGCGGCAGTGGATCATCGTCGTCTATGCCCTGGTGGTGGGCCCGCTGATGGTCCTCAACGCGCTGATCTTCGCCGACGGCGCCTGGGTGGGCTGAGCGTCGGGAGCAGCTCCTTACCCATTTCCGAGGAAAAGTAATCCCACCAAGTTATCCACAGGCTGTGGACGGACTCTCCCGTCCAAGGTTTCGCGCTAGAGCTTCGACCTGAGAAAGGCGATGTCGGCGGCCTGGCCGTCAAAGGGTGTCTCCACCACGATCGGCGCGTTCGCGCTCCGGCACACGCTCAGGATGAGCTCGGGGTCGATCTGGCCCGCTCCGAGGCTCGCGTGCCGGTCGGCGCCGGAGTCGAAGGCGTCGCGAGAGTCGTTGCAGTGGATCAGGTCGATCCTGCCGGTGATCGCCATGACCCGCTCGACCACGTCCACCAGATCCTCGCCGCCCGCGTGGGCGTGGCAGGTGTCGAGGCAGAAGCCCACATCGAAGCCGTCGAGCACGTCCCAGAGCCGGGCGATGCGCTCAAGCTTGCGCGCCATCGCGTTGCCGCCGCCCGCGGTGTTCTCGATGAGCACGGGGATCCGGTGCTCCTCCAGGCGCTCGAACACCTTGCGCCAGTTGTCGAAGCCCTTCTGCGGGTCGTCTCCGGCCCCCACGTGCCCGCCGTGGACGATCAGCCCCCTGGCGCCGAGCTCGGCCGCCGCGGCGAGATGCGAGCCGAGCAGCTTGCGGCTGGGGATGCGGACCCGGTTGTTGGCGGTCGCCACGTTGATCACATAGGGGGCGTGGACGTAGACCTGCACGTCCGAATCCTTGATCTCCAAGGTCTTCTCACCGATGACCGGCCCCTTCCAGCCCTGCGGGTCACCGAGGAAGAACTGCACGACCTCGGCGCCGCGCGCCCTGGCGTGCGCCAGCGGGTCGTCCTGGTCGACATGAGCTCCGATAAGCGGCATGTATCCGAGCCTAGCCGTTTCAACGGCGAGGCCCTGGGCAGTCGCAGGTCGCGCCCTACCACCCACCCCCACGGGCCGAACACAAGGAGTCCACGTGGCCTACTACCGCAGAGGGATCAGTCTCATCGGCCTCATCTACATTCTGGTCGGCCTCTACGTCGCCTGGGTGTACGACTACATCACTCCCGCGCTCCTGAAGGACGTCGCCGAAGCTCTGCTGGCGGTCTTCCTGTGGTTCCTCGTCCTGCTCGGCGTGGACCTGCGCCTGAATGGTTAGCCGTCCCGGTGCCGGGGCGGCCCTCGCCTGATTCGGGGCCTCACGGGAGGAAGCCTCCGTGATAGATGCCGAAGGCCACACCGACGAACGAGGCCACGATGCCCACGATGTTCAGCGCGCGCTCCGGCGTCGTCGCGGAGACGTACTGCGAGTAGAGGCCCCCGCAGAATCCCAGCACCCCCGCCCACGACGCGACGACATGCGCGGAGGGGATCAGCCCGGTGGCGAAGGCGAGCAGCCCGCAGCCGATCGTGACGACGCTCAGCACGTTCTCGACCTTGTGACGACGTCCGTCGGTGTTCAGCGTGAACCGCAAGGGCCTGTTCCGGGCATGTCCATGAGCACGAGGCATTTTCACCGCCTCCTCTTTCTCCTGCGACAGGACGTGCCCGGCGAGGCGACGGCCCAACCCTTGACGGACTGGTACGCTGGCACGGCTACGTCGAATGGGTGTGTTATCGCCCACCCTCCACCCCGAGCGCCGAAATGGGCGCCCGAGGTGAAGCACGTCAGCGTCCTCCTGTCACGGCACGGTGTCGTGACCGCAATAGTCCAGAGGAGGTTGGAAGTCAGCATGCGCCGTTACGAAATGATGGTCATTCTTGACCCCTCGCTCGATGAGCGTACGGTCGCCCCTTCCCTCGACCAGTTCCTCACGGTCGTCCGCAACGACGGCGGCACCGTGGAGAAGGTCGACGTGTGGGGTCGCCGCAGGCTGTCCTACGACATCGCGAAGAAGCCCGAGGGCATCTACGCCGTCATCGACCTGAGCGCCGAGCCCGCCACGGTCAAGGAGCTCGACCGGCAGATGAACCTCAACGAGGGAATCCTGCGCACCAAGGTTCTCCGCCCGGACGTGCACTAACTCCCGGCATTTTGTCGGACGGCAGCCGTACTCTGAGCCGATAACCAGCGAAGGCCGCAGGAAGGGCAGCGCTAGCCATGGCAGCAGGCGACACCACGATCACCATCGTCGGCAACCTCGTCGACGATCCGGAGCTGCGCTTCACCCCCACGGGGCAAGCGGTGGCCCGGTTCCGCATCGCATCCACTCCGAGGTTCCTCGACAAGACGACCAACGAGTGGAAGGACGGCGAAGGCCTGTTCCTGACCTGCAACGTGTGGCGGCAGGCGGCGGAGAACGCCGCCGAGAGCCTCCAGCGTGGCATGCGGGTCATAGTTCAGGGACGGCTGCGCCAGAGGTCTTACGAGACCAAGGAAGGCGAGAAGCGCACGGTCTACGAGGTTGAGGTCGACGAGGTCGGCCCCTCCCTGAGGAACGCGACCGCCAAGGTCAACAAGACCGCCCGTCAGGGCGGTGGCGGTGGCTTCGGCGGTGGCCCGGCCAACGACCCGTGGGCCTCCGCGGCGCCCGCCGCACCGCAAGGTGGCGGTGGCTTCGGCGGCGGCGGCAACAACTACGGGGGCGGCGGCCAGCAGCAGCAGCAGGGGGGCGGCGGCTTCGGCGGCGGCGACTTCAGCGACGAACCGCCTTTCTAGGGACGACGGTCCTCCCGCAGTCCCAGTCCATATCCGCAGCGACCATTCCCGCCTGACGGCGGGGCTCTGAAAGGAGCACCACGATGGCCAAGCCGGCACTGCGCAAGCCCAAGAAGAAGGTTTGCCTGTTCTGCCACGACAAGATCTCCTACGTCGACTACAAGGACACGGCGCTGCTTCGGAAGTTCATCTCCGACCGCGGCAAGATCCGTGCCCGCCGGGTGACTGGCAACTGCACCCAGCACCAGCGTGACGTGGCGACCGCTATCAAGAACGCTCGTGAGATGGCGCTCCTGCCGTACATGAGCACCGCGCGCTAAGGAGGTCCGGACAGATGAAGCTCATTCTCACCAGTGAGGTCACCGGCCTCGGTGCCCCCGGCGACATCGTCGAGGTCAAGGACGGCTACGGCCGCAACTACCTGCTTCCCCGCAGCTTCGCGATCCTCTGGACGCGCGGCGGCGAGAAGCAGATCTCCTCGATCAAGAAGGCTCGCGACGCCCGCGAGATCCGCGACCTCGGCACCGCCAAGGAAGTCGCCGGCCGGCTGCGGGCACTGAAGGTGGTTCTGAAGACGAAGGCCGGCGAGTCCGGTCGCCTCTTCGGCTCCATCACCACGGGTGACGTCGCCGAGGCCGTCAAGGCCGCCGGTGGCCCCGTGCTCGACCGCCGTCGCATCGAGATCGCCTCCGCGATCAAGAGCCTCGGCTCCCACCGGGTCAGCGTCAAGCTGCACCCGGAGGTCTCCGCGTCCCTCGATGTCGAGGTCGTCGCGGTCTGAGAGGCCCAGTGAGACAAGGGCTCCTCCCCGTTCGCGGGGAGGAGCCCTTGTTCTTTCGCAGCCGTTGTGTTGCTTCTCCGCGGCCTGACCGCCCGTCGGGATATCGGCGGGGGTGTGGAAAGCTCTTCGTTCGCGAGAAGAGGCTCACATGCCGAGACCGTGTTACTCCAGGTCATCGCTGATACGTACAATTCGGAAATCGTTGCTTCCCCTGGAGGTCTTGTCATGGTCCGTCCTTCGATGCTGCTCGCGCTCGGTGCCCTCGCGGCGACCGCGGTGGCCTGTGCGCCGGCCTCGGAAACGACGACCCAGACGAGCTCTGCGGCCCCGAGCGCCTCCGGAGCCGCCGCAGGCGCCTGCGCCAAGGACGGCCTCGCGCTGAAGACCCCCGGCAAGCTGACCATCGGTACGGACAAGCCCGCCTACGAGCCGTGGTTCAACGGCGACGACCCGTCCAACGGCAAGGGCTTCGAGAGCGCTGTCGCCTACGCCGTCGCGGGCCAGATGGGCTTCGCCGAAGGCGATGTCACCTGGGCCACCGTGAAGTTCGACTCCGCGTTCGCGCCGGGCGCCAAGCAGTTCGACTTCGACGTCAACCAGGTGTCCGTGACCCCCGACCGGGCCAAGGTCGTCGACTTCAGCAAGGGCTACTACACGGTCAAGCAGGCGGTGGTCGCGCTGGACGGCTCGAAGGTCGCCGCCGCCACGGGCCTGGCGGACCTGAAGGACGCCAAGATCGGCGTGCAGGTCGGCACCACCTCGCTGCAGGCGGTCAAGGACGTCATCCAGCCCTCGGCCGAGCTCAACGTCTACAACGAGCAGATCGACGCCGTCAACGCGCTGAAGAACAAGCAGGTCGACGCCGTGGTGGTGGACCTGCCCACCGCGTTCTACGTGACCGCCGCCCAGGTCGAGAACTCCAAGATCGTCGGCCAGTTCGGCACCGCCTCCGGCGTTCCCGAGGTCTTCGGCGCGGTGTTCGAGAAGGGCAGCCCGCTGGTGAGCTGCGTCAACGAGGCGATCGACAAGCTGACCGCCTCCGGCGAGCTGGCGAAGATCGAAACCGAGTGGCTCGGTTCCGCCGCGGGCGCGCCGGAGCTGAAGTGATCCCGGAGCCCATGTCCTCGGTCCCGCCGCGGGCACGGAGCGCGTACGGTTCGCGCCGCGACGCTCGATGAGGAACGACGAGAGCCTGGGACTCCCCGCCGGCTGGACGAAGAGCGAGCGGCAACTCGAGCGGGAGCGGCTCCGTAGGAAGTCGTCTCTCCGTTCGGGCTCCGTCGCGACGGTCTCGACGATCATCGTGATCGTCCTGCTGCTCTGGCTCTTCACCGCCTCCCCGGGCTGGCCCCGGGTGCGAGACACGTTCTTCGACCCCGAGCAGTTCGCCAAGGCGCTGCCGGACGTGTTGAGCGGGTTCCTACTCAACATCAAGATCTTCCTGATCGCCGAGCCGCTGATCCTCCTTGTGGGCCTGCTGGTCGCGCTGGCCCGCAACCTCACGGCGCCGGTCTTCTTCCCGCTGCGCGCCCTGGCGGTGGTCTACACCGACGTCTTCCGCGGCGTGCCCACGATCCTCATCATCTACCTCGTCGGCTTCGGGCTGCCCGCGCTCGGCCTGCAGGGCACACCGACGGATCTTGCGACGCTGGGCATCATCGCGCTCACGCTCTCGTACGGAGCGTACGTGGCGGAGGTCTTCCGGGCGGGTATCGAGTCGGTGCATCCCAGCCAGCGAGCCGCCGCCCGGTCTCTCGGCCTGAGCCACGGCCAGACCATGCGCCACGTGGTGGTGCCACAGGCCGTGCGCCGGGTGGTGCCGCCGCTGCTCAACGACTTCGTCTCGCTGCAGAAGGACACCGCGCTCGTCGCCACGATCGGCCCGCTGGAGGCACTGAGGCAGGCGCAGATCCACGTCGCCGGCAACTTCAACTACACCCCCTACCTGGTGGCGGCGCTGCTGTTCATCCTGCTCACCATTCCGATGGCCCGCTTCACCGACTATCTGGCGGCCCGCTCGCAGAGGCGGCGGAGCCAGTGAGCGGGCGGACCGGCGCGCACGGCACCGTGAAGGAACAGGAGGGAACATGAGCCTGCTGACCATCGAGGGCCTGTGGAAGAACTATCGGGGCCACAGCGTGCTTCGCGGTATCGACCTGGAGGTCGAGCCGCACGAGGTGGTCTGCCTGATCGGTGCCTCGGGATCGGGCAAGTCCACGCTGCTGCGCTGCGTGAACCTGCTGGAGACCGCCGACGACGGCACGATCCGCCTGGACGGCGAGGAGATCACCGACGCCCGCGCCGATCTCAACGACGTGCGCAAGCGCATGGGCATCGTGTTCCAGGCCTTCAACCTCTTCCCGCACATGACCGTGCTGGACAACATCACACTGGCCCCGCGGAAGGCGCACGGCGTGGGCAGGAGGCAGGCCGAGCAACAGGCCCGCGACCTGCTGTCCAGGTTCGGCCTGCAGGACAGGGCGAGCGCCTATCCCGATCAGCTCTCCGGTGGCCAGCAGCAGCGCGTCGCCATCATCAGGGCCCTGGCCACCCAACCCCGCCTGATGCTGCTGGACGAGGTCACCTCGGCGCTGGACCCGGCGCTGGTCAAGGAGGTGCTCGGGATCATCCGGGAGCTCAAGGAGGGGGGGATGACCATGGTCCTGACCACACACGAGATGGGTTTCTGCCGCGAGATCGCCGACACCGTCTGTTTCCTCGACGGTGGCGTGCTCCTGGAGCGCGGCACCCCTGAACAGATTTTCACCGATCCCCGTGAGTCCCGTACCAGGGAGTTCGTGCAGAGCGTGATCGACGCCCGGCGCCTCTGACGTTCTCAGGCCTCCCGGGAGGCGGGATTTTCGAAGGATGGGGCCCGCGCTCCGGCCGCTCGCCGAGATCTCAGCGCCGGTGCTTGCCGCGGAACCCGGTGCCGGGACCGCCGGGACCTCCAGGAGGGCCAGGGAGGCCGGGAGGGCCGAACCAGCCGAAGGCGCCCGTCTGGCCGAAGACGATGCCGAGCAGCGGGGAGTTCAGGGCTTTCTCGGCCTTCTCGGCGGGCACCGGAGGCACCGGGATGGCCGCGAGGTTGCGCCGGTCGAAGTGGAGGGCACCGACCACGATGACCGCGCCGACGGCCAGCAGTTTGGCGATGACGATGATCCACAGGGCGCGCAGTCCGACGCGGGCGCCCAGGGCCACCACGGCCGTCAGGATCACCAGGATGAGCAGCGCGAAGAGGTCGAAACCCGTGTGCCTGCCGACCATCCCCGCGACCACGTCGGGAAGGCGTACCCCGAAGTCGGTGAGCATCTGGGCGGCGTAGAGCGACCATGCGCGGGCCACCGTCGCCGTGGCCAGCAGAAGCTCCATGATCAGAGCCCAGCCCACGACCCAGGCCCAGACCTCGCCGAAGATGACGTAGGTGAAGGTGTAGGCGCTTCCCGAGGTCGGCATGGCGGAGGACAGTTCGGCGATGCAGAAGGCCACGAGCAGGCTGGTGATTCCCGCGATCATGAAGGAGAGGACCACGCCGGGTCCGGCCATGGTCGCCGCCTGGCGGCCGGCAAGGCTGAAGATGCCCGCACCGATCATGACGCCGATACCGAGGACGACGAGGTCGGCCCTGCGATAGGCCATGGGCAGTCCGTGGCGTGCGCCGGTCCACCGGTCTGTGGCATGGCTCGGAGGCATGCGGCGCACGATCGACGGGGGAGGACCTTCGGGCACGGCCTGGCCAATCGTGGTGGGTTAAATATCCTTATTGTCGGACTCGTTTCACGGTGCCGCAGGAGGGTTACGCGGGACAAGGGCTATCCGGTCACGTCGTGGACACCACAGTGTCACGCCCGGATTACCCGCCCGATCAGCTGCCGACCACCAGCCACGCCGTGCCGTACGCGCGCACGGAAAGGGTGATCAGCCGGGCGGTCATCCACAGCCCGAACGCCAGCCAGAGCATCACCAGGCCGCCGCCCCAGAGGTCCACCAGCAACGCGGCGGGCAGGTAGGCGATCGTCGTCAACACCCCCGCCCAGGCCAGGTAGCGCCGGTCGCCGGCGCCGATCAACACGCCGTCCAGCACGAACACCACTCCGGCGATCGGCTGCAGGACGGCGACCACCCAGAGCAGGTCGAGCAGTTCGGTGGCGACGACCGGACTCGCGTCGAACAGAGCGGGTACGAACGGCCTGGCCACCACCACGGCGAGGCCGAGCAGCACGCCGGAGCCCGCTCCCCAGATCACCATCCTCCAGGTCGCCCCGCGGGTCCCCGCCACGTCGCCGGCGCCCAGGGCGCGACCGGTGATCGCCTGTCCGGCGATCGCGATCGCGTCCAGGGCGAACGCCATCAGGATCCAGATCCTGATGGCGACGGTGTAGGCCTCGATCTGGTCCGCGCCCATGCGGGTGGCCACCGTGGCGGATACGGCCAGCACCGTCTGCAGGCACGCCGTGCGGATGACCAGGGCGATCCCGGCCGCGCCCGCCGCCCGTACACCCGCCGGGTCCGGGCGGAACGGCGCGCGGTAACGGACGAAGATCAGGGCGAGATAGACGACGGCGGCGAGCGACTGGGCCAGCACCGTACCCCAGGCCGAGCCGGCGATCCCCCAGCCCAGTCCCAGGACGAACGCGACGTTGAGCACCGCGTTCAGCGCGAAGGATCCCACCGACACCAGCAGCGGAGTCACGGTGTCCTGCATGCCACGCAGCACGCCCGTGCCCGCGAGCACCACCAGCATGGCGGGAACGCCGAGCAGGCTGATCCGCAGGTAGGTCACCGCCTGCCGGGCGAGCTCCCCCTCGGCACCGATCAGGTGAACCAGCCAGGGTGCCAGGGGCCAGACGACCACGATGATCGCCAATCCCACCCCGGTGGCCAGCCAGAGGCCGTCCACCGCCTGTCGCAGTGCCCGCCCTGTCTGGCCCGCCCCGATCTGCCGGGCCACCGCCGCGGTCGTGCCATAGGCCAGGAACACGCACATCCCCACCAGGAAGCTCAGCACCGTGCTCGCCACCCCCAGGGCGCCGAGCGCGGGGGCGGGCAGGCGGCTGACGATTACGGTGTCCGTCAGCAGGAAGAGCGGTTCGGCCACCAGGGCACCGAACGAGGGCAGTGCCAGCCGCAGGATCTGCCTGTCGTGGTCGCGACCGGATGGGCCGGGTCGACGGGTAAGAGTCACAGCTCCATTTTGCCTCTTACCTCTCAGCGGATCTTCAGCGGGATGAACCGGTCGGGTCATACCATCTAAGGCGACTCCCGGCGTGTCGCCCCAACTTTCTTTTCTCCACAGGCAGTGGATTACGTTTCCCCTGGTCAGAAAGGTATCCACAGCTGTGGACAACAGTTATCCACAGGACTGTCCCCAGGCTGCCCACACCTCTGGGGAAGAAGTGCACAGCTTATCCACACCTCTGTCGACAGCCCGCGTTGCCAGTCGGGGCGCGGAGCCGCGAAACTGTCACACCGGTCGGCTAAAAATAGAGATAGCGTAACTGTGTTCGAAAGAGGGGGTGTGTGGTGAGCATCGCGGAGCCACCGGTCTTCGAGCCAGGTTTCGAGCGCACCCCGCCGAACAACATCGAGGCCGAGCAGTCCGTCCTGGGCGGCATGCTGCTGTCCAAGGACGCCATCGCCGACGTGGTCGAGATCCTGCGATCCGACGACTTCTACCGGCCCGCCCACCAGATCATCTACGACATCATCACCGACCTCTACGGCCGCGGTGACCCCGCCGACGCCGTCACCATCTTCGACGAGCTGCAGAAGCGAGGCGAGGTCGCCCGGGTCGGTGGCGGAGCCTACCTTCACACGCTGACCGCCGTCGTGCCGACCGCGGCCAACGCCGGTTACTACGCGAGGATCGTCCGGGAGCAGGCCATCCTCCGCCGCCTGATCGAGGCGGGCACCCGTATCGTCTCCTACGGCTACGGCGGGCAGGACGAGGAGGTAGACGACCTCGTCGACCGTGCCCAGGCGGAGATCTACAAGGTCACCGAGCGCCGCACCTCCGAGGACTACATCCCCCTGGCCGACATCATGCCGGGTGCCCTCGACGAGTTGGAGGCCATCGGCGGCCGAAGTGGTCAGATGGTCGGTGTCCCCACCGGTTTCCAGGACCTCGACTCCCTCACCAACGGCCTGCACCCCGGCCAGATGATCGTCGTGGCTGCCCGCCCGGCCATCGGCAAGTCGACTTTGGGGCTGGATTTCGCCAGATCCGCCGCTATCAAGCATGGCATGACGACCGTGGTGTTCTCGCTGGAAATGTCGCGTAACGAGATCACTATGCGCCTGCTGTCGGCCGAGGCGCGGGTGTCGCTGCAGGCCATGCGCTCGGGCACGATGACCGACGACGACTGGGCCAAGCTGGCCCGGCGGATGGGCGAGGTGGCCGAGGCGCCACTGTTCATCGACGACTCGCCCAACATGTCGATGATGGAGATCAGGGCCAAGTGCCGCCGTCTCAAGCAACGCAACGACCTGCGGTTCGTCATCATCGACTACCTGCAGTTGATGTCCTCGCCGAAGAAGACCGAGAGCCGCCAGAACGAGGTCTCGGAAATCTCCCGGGCCATCAAGCTCCTCGCCAAGGAGCTGGAGGTGCCGGTGATCGCGATCTCCCAGCTCAACCGCGGTCCCGAGCAGCGAACCGACAAAAGGCCCATGGTTAGCGACCTCCGCGAATCCGGAAGCATCGAGCAAGATGCCGACATGGTCATCCTGCTGCACCGGGAGGACGCCTACGAGCGCGAGTCGCCCAGGGCGGGCGAGGCCGACCTGATCGTGGCCAAGCACCGTAACGGCCCCACCGCCACGGTCACCGTGGCGTTCCAGGGCCACTACAGTCGCTTCGTCGACATGGCCCCCCACTAGTCGGCACCCTTCTGGCCGGCTAATTCGTCCCAAGCGCGTCTTCATAACCTGTGACCATGCTCGGTCACCACCGAAAGTGAGCCGGCGCCGAAAACCGTACAGTCCCCCGGCCGCTTGCCCTGCCCGGCCGTATGGCGTTCGGGATCCTGCTGCCCCGACAGGGGGATTCCTACTCGATCGGGTGATGTGGCGCGGTCTCGGGATCGCTAAGAATGGGGCCGACGCAGCCTACGGGCTTCGACCGGGAGGGAACCATGACATGAACCAGCAGCGGCCGGAACTTACGCGTGAGGAGTGGCATGAGTTCTTCGACAACATGACGCGCAACTACGAGGGCACCGAGGTGACGATCGAGGTGATGAGCAAGGAGTTCGGGGATCTGCTGGAGGCCGAGAAACTACCGCTGGCCTACCTGGAGTACGACGCCAAGGACGATCAGTTCTCGGCCGGGGTGGGGGGCCGTGACGGGCGCTATCCGGTGGTGCTGCGCCATACCGTCGACCACCCGCAGAGGATCCTGACCGACACCATGCAGCAGGGCACGATGCGAGTGTTCGACGTCTTCGACGCCGATGGGGGTCAGACGATCGTGACCCTCTACCTGACCTCGGTCTCCTCAGCGTAGCCACGCCCTCCCTACGCCCGGGAGACAACCGTTTCACCTTCTGCCCGTTTTCGGAGAACTACTCGCGGTGCCGGCAAGAAACCTGCGGGATCCGGCCGTCCGCGCCGACCCGTGCGATCGCGGCGTCGATCTCCGCCAGAGCCGCGTCCGTCGAGAGCGGTCGTCCGGCGAAGGTGGTGCTCGCCGCGGTGTGGGCGTGGTCGACGATGACGGCGACCACGTACGTCGAACTCCTCCCGGGGAGGGAGACGGAAAGAAGCCGTGGCTCGTCCCTGCCCCTCGCAAGGGACGAACCACGGCGGACTGTGCGGGCGTACGCGGATCAGGCCCCGGGCCGCTACTCCCAGCGGAACAACCACGCGGCCAGTCCACCTGTGGCCAGCACGGTCACCGCCATCACCAGCAGGTGCAGCGGCTGCGGCGCGTGCCCCGCCCACGCGGCGCGGAGTGCGTCGGCGAACGGGGCCATCGGCAGGAAGTCGCCGATCCGCCGCACCAGGTCCGGCATCAGTTCGCGGGGAATCCACATCCCGGCCATGAACAGCAGCGGGAACATCAGCAGCGAGCCGATGCCCGGCGCGGACTTCGCGCTGGGTGCCACGGCGGAGATCAGCAGCCCCAGGCCGAATATCGAAGCCGTGCCGAGCACGAACACCCCGGCGAAGACCAGCGGGCTTCTGGGCGGGATCGAGCCGAGAACGAGATAGCCGAGGCCGATGAGGAGGACCGTGGCGACGATCGCCACCGCGAGGTTGTTCACCACCTGGGCGACCAGCAGCCGGACCGGGCTGACCGGGGTGGTGGACAACCGGCGCAGCACGCCGCTCTCCCGGTAGCCCACCAGCGTTCCCGGCAGGACGGTCAGCGCCATGGTCACCACGGACAGGATCACCATCATGCTCGGGAGCTGAGTGTCGATCATCCGCTCCCCGCCCAGGTCGGGGGTCGCCTCCTGGAGGCCGGGGATGCTGCCCAGCACGAGCAGCAGCACCAGGGGCAGCAGCACCGCGAAGATCGGGCCGCCGGGGTCCCGAAGGAAGAGCTTGGCCTCTGTCGGGATCATCTTGTTCACGAGGAGATCTTCTTTCCGGTGAGGCGCAGGAAGGCGTCGTCGAGGGTTGCCTGCTCCACACGCAGGTCGGCGGGTACGACGTCGGCGGCGGCCAGGGCGGTCGTGATCGCGAGCAGCAGGTTGCCGGTACCGGTGACCGCGACCTGTCCGCCGCTGCGGTTCACCCCGGTGACCTCGGGCAGTGCCCTGAGCACCGAGTCGTCGAGCGGGTGGGAGGGCCGGAACCTGATGGTCTGTTGCCCGCCGACCCTGGCGATCAGGCCCGACGGGCTGTCCATCGCGACCACCTGGCCGGAGGCGATCAGCGCGAGCCGGTCGCAGAGCCGCTCGGCCTCCTCCATGAAGTGGGTGACCAGCAGGATCGTCACACCGTCGTCGCGTACCTGTTCGATGAGCTCCCAGGTGTCCCTGCGGGCCTGGGGGTCCAGCCCCGTGGTCAGCTCGTCCAGGATCGCCACCCGAGGGTTGCCGACCAGGGCCAGTGCGATCGAGAGCCGCTGCTGCTGGCCGCCGGAGAGCTTCCCGTAGGGGGTGTCACGCTTGTCGGCGAGCCCGACCCGCTCCATCAGCGTGACCCAGTTCGCGGGGGCCCGGTAGAAGGACGCGTACAGGTCGAGCGCCTCCCACACCTTGAGCTTCTCCGGCAGCGTGGAGCTCTGCAACTGGACGCCCAGCTGTTCCTTGAGCCCGGTACCGGTCAGGCCACCGAGCACGCTGACGGTACCGGAGTCGGGGACGCGCAGGCCGGCGACACACTCCACGGTGGTCGTCTTGCCGGCGCCGTTGGGGCCGAGAACTCCAAAGATCTCGCCCTCTTCCACGGTGAACGAGACGTCGTCCACCGCCAGGTGGTCGCGGTATCGCTTGCGGAGGTTGTTGACCTCGATGACCTTCATGCTCACCGACGCTAGGAGCCGTGCCGTGCGGGGAGAATCCGTCTGGGTCCCCGGAGGGGGCAGGCCAGGCACCCGAAGGCGGTGTGGCTACCTCCACCCCCGGACGGCGTTCACCACCACTGGGCAGGTCCGGGCCGGATCGCCGACACTTGACCCATGAGAACGTACGCGGTGGCGGTCGGCAGGGCACTGGCTCTGGGAGCGATGGCGCTGGCGGACGCCGTGCTGGTGGCGCTGACCCTGGTCGCGTTCGTGCTGACGTTCGGGCTGGGGATGGTCTTCATGTTCCCCCCGCTGGTCCAGCTGATCAGGCACCGTACGGCGCTCGCCAGAAGGTTGACCGGCAGGTGGCTCGGGACCGCGGTGCAGGCTCCCTACCTGCCGCCGCCACTGCCGTCTCGGCCCCAGCCCGACGGCTGGTACCGCTACGAGCGCCAGCTCTACAAGACGCCGCGCTGGCCCGACTGGAACAACCGCTGGAAGTGGATGATGGGCGACCCGGCCACCTGGCGGGACGGGGTCTGGCTGTTCCTCAATCCGGTGATCGGTGCCGCTCTGTTGCTGCTACCCCTCAGCCTGGCGGGAGGCGCCGTCCTGGCGTCCCGGTTCGCCGTCCCGGTGACCGTGCCCCTGGCTCTGGGATGCGCCGCCGCCGTCGCACTGGTCGCGACGCCCCGCCTGCTGCGGGGGTACGCGTGGTGGAACTGCCTGCTGCTCTCTCCCACCGCCAAGTCCGTGCTCGCGGCGCGGATCCAGCGGCTCGACCAGGCGCGCCTGGCGACCGTCGACTCCCAGTCGGCCGAGCTGCGGCGGATCGAGCGTGACCTGCACGACGGCGCGCAGGCGAGGCTCGTCGCGATGGGCATGACGCTGGGCGCGGTCGAGGAGCTGATGGACAAGGACCCGGCCGCGGCCAAGGCCCTGCTCGGCAAGGTCAGGGAGGCATCCTCCGCCGCGCTCGTCGAGCTGCGCGACCTGGTCAGGGGCATCCACCCGCCGGTCCTGGCCGAGCGTGGCCTCGGCGACGCGGTGCGCGCTCTGGCGCTGGACAGCCCGTTGAAGGTCACGGTCACCGTGGACCTGGACACCCGCCCGGACTCGCCCGTCGAGTCGGCCACCTACTTCTCGATCAGCGAGCTGCTCACCAACGCGGCCCGTCACGGTGGCGCCGAGCGGGCATGGATCGACATCAGCGGCAATGACCACGCGCTGCGGGTCGTGGTCACCGACGACGGTTCCGGGGGGGCCGACCCCTCCCTGGGCAGTGGCCTGCGAGGCATCGAGCGCAGGCTGGCGGCCTTCGACGGGGTGCTCGCGGTCAGCAGCCCGCGCGGTGGCCCGACCACGGCCACGTTCGACCTGCCCAACGCGCTCGCCGAGAAACGCACCGACAGCAAGTCCCTGCCCCGTGGAAAGGCCATCATCGTCGGGATCTGCTGGGGGCTCGGCTGGCTCCCGCTCTTCCCGCAGGGGCTGGTGACGATGGTCATGAAGCTCATCGACACCGAGCACCTCAGCTGGTTCCTCGCGCTCTACCTGCCCGAGCCCGTGCAGTGGCCGCTGATCGTCTTCAATATCCTGCTGGGCCTGTCCATGTACGCCGCGGGCATGCTCATCCCCGTGATGCACTCCCGCCGGCAACGGTTGGCGGAGGTCGGGCCGGCCCGCCTATGGTTGGGCCGATGAGTCTCCGAGTCGTTATCGCCGAGGACCTGTACCTCCTGCGAGACGGTCTGGTCCACCTGCTCCAGGCGCATGACTTCGAGGTCGTGGCAGCGGTCGAGTCCGGGCCCGAACTGCTGAAGGCGCTGATCGAGCTCCGGCCCGACGTGGCGGTGGTCGACGTGCGCCTCCCGCCCACCTTCACCGACGAGGGGCTCCAGGCCGCGCTGGCGGCGCGCGGGGCCGTCCCCGGTCTGCCGGTGCTCGTCCTGTCCCAGCACGTCGAGCAGCTGTACGCGCGCGAGCTCCTGGCCGACGGCTCGGGAGCGGTCGGCTACCTCCTCAAGGACCGGGTCTTCAACTCCGAGCAGTTCGTCGACGCGGTCCGCCGGGTCGCCGCGGGAGGCACCGCGATGGACCCGGAGGTGATCGCCAAGCTGCTGGCCAGCACTGTCCGCCACCAGCCGCTCGGCGCGCTGACCCCGCGCGAGCGCGAGGTGCTGGAGCTGATGGCCGAGGGCCGCTCCAACGCGGCCATCTCCCAACGCCTGTTCCTCAGCGAGAGCGCGGTCGGCAAGCACACGGCCGGCATCTTCGCCAAGCTCGACCTTGCCCCCTCCGACGACGACAACCGTCGTGTGCTCGCCGTCCTGACCTATCTCAACGCCGCCCGAGGCTGATTTCCCCAGGCCCGGGCCCTGTTCTGTCGGTCTTGGCGGATAACGTGCTGTCGAAGGACGGTTTCCGCACGTGGCGGTGCCGTTCGGGACGAAGGGATGATCAGGTGAAGTTCCGGGTGAACCGTGATGTCCTGGCCGACGCGGTGGCCTGGGTGGCCCGGGTGCTGCCGAGCCGACCGGCCATTCCCGTGCTCTCCGGCCTGCTTCTGGAGGCCGACGACGATCTCGTGCTGTCGGTCTTCGACTACGATGTCTCCGCTCGCGTTTCGATCGAGGCCGTCGTGGCGGAGCCCGGCAGGGCACTGATTCCGGGCCGGATTCTCGCGGAGATCACCCGCAGCCTGCCCGGCGACGTGGTGGAGGTCGCCACCAGCGGTTCCGAGGCGGTTCTGACCTGCGACAGCGCGGAGTTCGGCCTGTTGACCATGCCGGTTGACGATTTTCCCTCCCTCCCCAAGATGCCGCCCAAGATCGGTGCTGTCGGCGGTGGGATCTTTGCGGCCGCGGTCGGCCAGGTGGCTCCGGCGGCCAGCCGCGACGAGACCCTCCCCATGCTGACCGGCATCCGGGTCGACATCTCCGGCGACGACGTGACCATGGCCGCCACCGACCGCTACCGCATCGCGGCCAGGGAGTTCGGCTGGCGCCCCGAGCGGCCGGGTACCACGGCCGCCGCCATGGTGCCCGCGCGGGTGCTCGTCGAGGTGGCCAAATCGATGCGCGGTGGCGAGGTGTCCGTGGCGCTGGGCGACGGCATCGCCGGTTTCGAGAGCGTGGGCAGGTCAACCACCGTCCGCCTGCTCGACGAGCAGTTCATCGACTACCGCGCGCGGCTGACCGACGACTGGTCGATCAGGGCCGATCTGCGGGTGGCCCCGTTCATCGACGCGATCAAGCGGGTCGCGCTGGTCGCCGAGCGCAACACCGCGGTCCGGCTCTCCTTCGGTCAGGGGCAGGTTCTCATCCAGGCGGGTGGCGGCGACATCGGCCGCGGCACCGAGGTCGTCGCCGCGGAGCTGTCCGGCGACGACATTCAGATCGCCTTCCAGTCCCACTTCCTGCTCGACGGCCTGAGCGGTGTCGAGACCGAGTTCGTCCGGCTCAACATGGAGTCGCCGAGTCGCCCGGCCCTCATCACCGAGGTTCCCGGCGGTGCCGACCCCACTTTTCGCTACCTCGTGATGTCCCTGCGCCTGACCTGAGCGCTTCCACGCCCCGCCCACCGGCCGGTGGGCGGGGCCCCGCACTGTGAGAAGGATGGGCGGGAGATATCAGGCGGAGAGACCCTCATCCGTCAGGGCGATCAGGATGTGCTCCATGCACGCGTGTCCCGCGTGTTCGGCGGCGGCGGCGTCACCGGCGGAAATGGCGCGGGCGATGGCGTCGTGCGGGATGTAGGTGGTGTTCAGGGTGCTGCTCAGCGAGGTGCCCGCGGCGGTGATGCTGGCACGCAGCGCCGCCGAGAAGTCCTCGTAGAGCTCGATCAGCACCAGGTTGTGGGTGGCACGGACCACCGCGATGTGGAAGGCCAGGTCGGCCTCGACGAACGCGTTGGGTTCGCCCAGTTCCCAGGCATGATCCCGCTCGGCCAGCGCCGCCTCGATTGCGACGATGTCGGCGTCGGTGCGCCTGGTGGCGGCGAGCCTGGCGGCCTCCACCTCCAGCGCACGCCGCACCTCCAGGATCTCAAGCTGCTCGGCGGAGCGTAGCCGCCGCAGCATGGCCCCGGAGAGCTCGCTCGTGGCGCGAACGTAGGTCCCGTCACCCTGGCGGCACTCCAGCAGGCCGGCGTGTGTGAGCGCCCGCACCGCTTCGCGCACGGTGTTGCGACCGACCCCGAGCTGTTCGGCGAGCACGGTCTCGGTAGGGATCTTCGCGTGCATCTGCCAGGAGTTAGAAGTGATCTGCTCCCTGAGTTGATCGATCACTTGGTCGACGAGGGATGCTCGCTGCGCCGTACGCAGACTCACCGTCCGCCTCCTCCGGAGAAACCAATCATCCTATGAATCAATGACTGGTAGACCCTAGTTATTCCAGAGGTGCGAAAACAAATCTGGAACCTTTTAAGCGAAACCGGCCTTACCGGACCAGAGCCGAGTCGACGGTCACGCCCACCAGCGCATCACGCACGCCAGCGGTTTCGAGAGCCCTACGATACGCGCTGGTCTGGTCATCACGTGCACCGACCTGGCCGTACAGGTCCCCGAGGTCACGCCAGACTCGCGCGGCCTTCCGGTCGGGACCGGAAAGCTCGTACCGGACGCCGTTCAGCAACTGTCTGGCGGTGTTCAGGACGGTCATGACGCCGCTTCGGCCGTCGGCCAGCGCGATCCGGGCGAGAACCAGCTGCGCGGTCGCCCCGATGGCGCCCGCCTGGCCGCCCGGCAGATCGAGGGCGGTTCTGGCCAGACCCGCCGCACCCTGAACGTCGCCGGTCGCCAGCCGGACCTGGGCGAGTACGACGATGCTCCTGACGTACTCGTGGATGCGCTCGGGGAGCGCCGCGAAGACCTCGCTGGCGCCGGTCGCGAGCTCGTGGGCCTCATCGAGTGACCCGTCGCCCGTGGAGGCGGCGAGACGTGCCCAGTCCATCGCGATGAGGGCGAGTTGCGACGCCATCCGTGCCGGGCGTCCGGTCGCGATCGCGTCGTCGGCGAGGCGGACGGCCAGCGCCGAGTCCTCGCCGTTGGAGGCGGTGACGCTCGCCTGCCAGAGGGCGTGGATCTCCGCGATGCGGTTGACCGCGGTGGGGACGCCATTGGCCGACAGGACGTGCCGGACGTAGGACATGCTCTGTGAGCCGGGCCCGAGGGGGGCTTCGGCCTCCATCAGGGAGGCGGCCAGTTCGACGGCGATCTCGCCCTGCGACAGGGGCAGCCGGTTGACCTCGCTGAGCGCGTGGGCGGCCAGGTCGCGAGAGCGAGGGATGTCTCCGGCACGCTGGTAGCAGCGGCTCAGCGCCACCGTCAGCGGCAGGTCGGCCAGGCGCTCGGGGTGGGCGGCCGCCTCACGGCGGAGTCGCTCGAACGCCTCCAGCGCCGGACCGACCCTGCCCTGGGCCTCCAGTGCGCGTGCACGGCCGAGCCGCGCGTGCGCGGCCAGCATCACGTTCTCCTCGCCGGCGACCTTGACGATCTCACCGAAACGATCCGCCGCGACGGACGGGTCGCCGTGGAGGAGCTCCAACTCCGCGTGGCGCAGACCAAGCTCGGTGTCGATGCGCTGGCGTGGCTCGATCCCATGCAGCAGGAACTCGGTGGTGCACCCCAGTCGCTCGGCCAGCAGACGGGCGACCACGGGGGTCGGCGTCCGCTTGCCGGACTCGATGAGGGAGACGTAGCTGTCGGAAAGGTCGGGTCCTGCCAGCTGGGCCTGGGACATGCGCCTACTCAGTCGCAGCCTGCGGACGCGGTCACCGATGGTTCCCTGACTCGGCATCTGATCTCTCAGGGCGGGGGGTGGTCAATGTTCCCGCCATGATTGCATGAAGCAGTCGAATCGGGTAACCCCGCGTGAAAAATCCTCACCAGGGAGTGTAGGCAGCCACTATGTCATTGCTGTCATTGTGGACATAGAGCGCTAATCATCCGAATCATTGCCCCCTGGGAAGAGCATCTGGCAGACCTCCAGGTAGAGGGTCTCCGGGTACGGGATGTAATTAACCCTCGACAGAGCCTGGTCCTGACCGGCCGACTCCAGGACGAACTCGCCGTAGCCCAACATGCGGCCGAGGATCGAGCGCTGGAAGCTCATGTCGGTCACTTTGCCGAGCGGCATCATGTCGACCTTGCGGGTGATCAAGCCGGTGGTGAGCAGCATGCGCTTGGAGGTGACGACGAAGTAGTCGACCGACCACTCCGCGACCTTCCAGACGAAGCGGATCAGCAACAGCAGCCAGGCCCACCAGACGATGACGAGCACCCCGCCGCCGCCCTGGTCGCCGAACCACTTGCTCAGCAGTCCGGCGAGGATCAGGCCGCCGAAAACCTCGGCGACCGCGCGAAGCAGCACGGCTGGGTGGCGCCGCACCATGATGACCTGGTGTTCGTGGGGGAGTAGGTAGCGGTTGACCGACGAGGGAGCCGAGTCCCCGTGGGTCACGAGCCTCATGACAGATGTGAGACGAATTGGGCCAGAGAATCGGCCGCCGTGTAAACCGTGTCCATGGCACCCCTTACAGCGTTGGCTGCGTCACCTGGTCGGGTGAACAGGAAAAACGCCACAAAACCGACAGCGCTATACGATAGGACTTTCTTGACCTGCACCTTGGCCTCCCACTACCACTCACCCACTGCACCCGCCATATACATTACCCAGGGCCGTGCCGAGGTAAAGCGCATCGGCTCATTCGGTCTCGTACGCGTCGCGAGGATCCTGTGCGAATCCTCGCGGGGCACATCCAGCCCGTCCGTGCGCCTCGTCACCCGTCACCTCTGTCACCCGCGCTCGCTCGCGACCAGTGCGAGGACTTCGAGGTGCTTGCGAGCGATCCGCTCGACCAGCGTCGGATGGGCGTGGCCGACGACCTCCAGCGCTCCGTAGTGAGCCGCCTCTATGCAACGGGTCACCGTGGTCGCCGGATGGATCTTTGAGAACTCGTCCCTGAGCGCGGCGCTGAAGTCCGCGTAAGGGTCGGGCTCGGTGTCCGGGATGATTCGCTCGCTCATGGTTCTCCCTGGTGTGCGCCCGCGGCCTCGGCGGACCGGGGACACAGAAGAGATGTCTTCGCGACTCTTCGTACCCGCACGACAGCTTTATGTAACGATCGACAGGTAGAAGAACCGTCCTTCAAGAGAAAAGGATGGTTCTGAAATCCCGGAGCATTCGGGCCGGCGGCGATGCGGAGAGTGCTCAGACGACGCCGTAGAGGCGGTCTCCGGCGTCGCCCAGCCCTGGGACGATGTAGCCCTGCTCGTTCAGGCGCTCGTCCAGGGCCGCGGTCACCAGGCGGATCGGCTTGCCGCTGCCTGCGAAGACCTCGTCCATGTAGGCGATGCCCTCGGGGGCGGCCAGCAGGCAGAGCGCGGTCACGTCGTCGGCGCCCCGGTCGAAGAGGAACTGGATCGCAGCGGCGAGGGTGCCGCCGGTGGCCAGCATCGGGTCGACCACGTAGACCTGACGGCCGGAGAGGTCTTCGGGCAGCCGGGTGGCGTAGGTCTCCGCCTGCAGCGTGGACTCGTTGCGGATCATTCCCAGGAAACCGACCTCGGCCGTCGGCAGTAGCCGGGTCATGCCCTCCAGCATCCCCAGTCCCGCGCGCAGGATCGGGACCACAAGCGGGTAGGGCTGTGCCAGCCGCACGCCCTTGGCGGGGGCCACGGGCGTCTGTACCGACCACTCGGTGACGCGGACGTGCCTGGTCGCCTCGTAGGCCAGCAGGGTCACCAACTCATCGGCGAGACGCCGGAAAGTGGGCGAGTCCGTGCTCGCGTCCCGCAGCACGGTCAGCTTGTGGGCCACCAGAGGATGGTCGACGACCAGGGTTTCCATGGTGGCCAAAGATATCCTGGACATTCGGTCGGCGACAGGCCGGGGGGACGAAGGGCGGTACCTGTTCGACATCACCCGCTCACTCGGATTTGATCACAATTTGGTCGGAGAGACCCACGTCCGGGTCTCGCTTCTGAAAGCATTGACATCCGTAGAGAAAGCATTCGGTGGGGATGGCCATGTCAGACGAAGACTCGCTGGACTTTGCCATCGTGATCTACCGCGAGGACGACGGCTGGGAGGCGGAGATGCTCCCCGTGGCCCTCACATCCGACCTCGATGGCCTCATCCACGCCCTGCGCCAGCAGCCGAGCATGAACGGCACGATTGGCCTGGTCGCCGTTGGGGATGAGTTCTTCGTGGCGCTACGGGTGTTCGGCGAGAGGGTCGAGGTCTTCCTCTCCGACATCGCCGCGTCCTGGGATTTCCCGCTCGCCCGGCAGGCGCTGGAATACCTGGACGTGCCGGTTCCCGACGAGGACGAGCTCGACGCGATTCTTCAGGACGAGGAGACGGCGCTCCCCGCGGGCGATCTGTCGATCTTCGCGGACCTGGGCCTCGACGAGATGGAGCTCGGCATCCTGTCAGGCGACATCGACCTCCTGCCGGAGGACGTCTTGTCCAGCATCGCCGCGCGGCTGGGGTTCTCCGAGCCGTTCGAACGCGCCATCGACTCTGTGTTCGGCTGACCTCGGGAGATCGGCCATGCCCTCCAGACCACCCGGTAACAGCGTTTTCTCTGCGGCCTTCGTCCGTACGACGGACGGTTGGAAGGGCGCGGAGGTCGACCTCGGTGAGGCCGAGATCGTCGACGATCTCGGCGACGCCGTTCAGGAGCATCTGGGGCTCAACGGCGACGAGCTTGCTCTTCTGTGCGTGGAGGTGGAGGACGAATGGTTCGCGATCGTCCGATACCAGGGCGACCTGGAGCCGCGCACGTTCCTGTCCGACGCCCATGCGGGGCTCTCCGACGGCCTCGGTGAGCTCTTCACCGAGCTCGCCGGGGTGGCGGTCGACAAGGACACCCCCGACCTGGGCGTGCGGCCGGCGGGCGACTTCGAGTTGCTGGACGACCTCGGGCTGAGTTCCGACGAGCTCGTCGAGCTCAGCATGGAGGAGGGCGCGCTCCCCGGTGACACGCTCTCGGTGATCGCCGAGCGGCTGGCCTTCGCCGACGAGCTCGACCGGTTGCGTTGACGGCCTACGTCGGGGAGATGAGGCTCGCCCTGGCGCAGGCCGCCGAAGCCGGAGCCCGCGGTGAGGTGCCCGTCGGTGCGGTGGTCATCGGCCCGGACGGCTCCGTGCTGGCGCGCGCGGGAAACAACAGGGAGGCCTCGGCGGACCCCACCGCACACGCCGAGGTGCTCGCGCTGAGGCAGGCCGCGAAGGCGTGCGGGCGGTGGCGGCTGACCGGCTGCACGCTGGTGGTCACCCTGGAGCCCTGCACCATGTGCGCGGGAGCCGCCGTGCTCGCCCGGGTCGATCGTGTCGTCTACGGTGCCGTGGACCCCAAGGGCGGAGCGGCGGGGTCGCTCTGGGACGTGCTCAGAGACCGCCGCCTCAACCATCGGCCCGAGGTCCTGCCGGGAGTCCTGGCCGATGATTGCGCGGCGGTTCTCACCGAGTTCTTCACCGCTCGCCGGATGCGCGAGCAATAGCGGTTATCCGGTAGGCTGCTCCGCGGTGGAGTCGCCTAGTGGCCGAGGGCGCACGCCTCGAAAGCGTGTGATGGGGCAACCTATCCGTGGGTTCAAATCCCACCTCCACCGCCACACGGATAGGGCTCCCGCGATCGCGGGAGCCCTATCTCGCGTCCTGCCTCCTGCGGTCTTTCCCCTGCCGCCCCATCCCTTTTGCGAGCCCGGCGGATCCCGTTGCGGATCCCCTTGTCCCACCCGGGGGCTCAGCTCTCCGTGGGTAGTTCCAGGACCCGGGCGTGTAGCACCGAGCGCTGGTGCAGGGCCGAGCGCAGGGCTCGGTGCAGGCCGTCCTCCAGATAGAGGTCGCCGCGCCACTGGACCACGTGTGGGAACAGGTCGCCGTAGAACGTGGAGTCCTTGGCAAGCAGGGAGTGCAGGTCGAGCACCGCTTTCGTGGTGATCAGCGTGTCGAGCCGGACCTGTCGCGGCGGTATCTGCGCCCACTCGCGATGCGAGAGACCGTGCTCGGGGTAGGGCCGTCCATCGCCGACCAGCTTGAAGATCACAGTACGTAGTTTAGAAGAGAATCCGGCCCCTCGCCGGTCCGGCCTTCATCGCCGCAGGTCGGAGGCCATCTTTCGGACGCACCCGACTCAGCGCCGCCGGAGTTCTCAGATGCCACCGGAGAACATGTCGCACCTGCCGGGATCGCCGTTCCGGTAGCCGGTGGTGCACCACTTGACGCGCTGCTTGACGCGCTGCGCGAACGTTTCGTGGGTGAAGCCCGCGGGGGTGATGCGGCCCTGGGTCCGTTCCTGGATGTTGTCGTCGCCCACGGCGGACGCGGCGCTCAGTGCCTTCTCGATTCGATCTGCTGAGGGCGCTTCCCCTGCCCCGAGATGAGCTTGACATGTCCGCACGCGGACGAAGGCATGAGGTTCGGCGGTGAACATCTGAGAGCTGGAACGTTTGAGAGCTGGAACGTCGAAGGGGCCGGACGGCGTGTACCGTCCGGCCCCTTCGAGGTGGCGGAGGATAGGAGATTCGAACTCCTGAGGGGTTGCCCCCAACACGCTTTCCAAGCGTGCGCCCTAGGCCAACTAGGCGAATCCTCCGTGGAGAAGCTTACCCAACTTTCGAGGTGCGCGGACCACGGATTTCCGACCCCGAGCACTCGTATCTGAGGCTAGACTGAGGGTCGACCCCTCGCGCGGCGTCATCCTGTGAACCTCCCCAGGGCCGGAAGGCAGCAAGGATAAGCGGGCTCTGGCGGGTGTGCGAGGGGTCTCTTCGTTTCAGGACCCCTCGCAGCTGGGATCGTCGCATGAGTCTTGCGCTGTACCGCAAGTACCGGCCCGGAACCTTCGCCGAGGTCAAGGGGCAGGAGCACGTCACCGATCCGCTCCGCCAGGCGCTGCGCAGCGGACGCATCAACCACGCTTACCTGTTCAGCGGGCCCAGAGGATGCGGCAAGACGTCCAGCGCGCGCATCCTCGCCCGCTCCCTGAACTGCGAGAAGGGCCCGACCCCCGACCCGTGCGGGGAGTGCGAGTCCTGCGTGGCGCTGGCGCCCACCGGCCCCGGCCACCTCGACGTCATCGAGATCGACGCCGCCTCGCACGGCGGCGTGGACGACGCCCGCGACCTGCGCGAGCGGGCCTTCTTCGCGCCGGTGTCGTCGCGTTTCAAGATCTACATCATCGACGAGGCGCACATGGTGACCCGCGAGGGTTTCAACGCGCTGCTCAAGCTCGTCGAGGAGCCTCCCCCCCACCTGAAGTTCGTCTTCGCGACCACCGAGCCCGAGAAGGTCATCGGGACGATCAAGTCCAGGACCCACCACTACCCGTTCCGGCTGATCCCGCCGGCCGCGCTGCGCGCGCTCATGGAGGAGATCCTCACCTCCGAGAACGTCCCGTTCGAGCCCACCGCGCTCCCGCTGGTGGTCCGGGCGGGCGCGGGTTCCGCCCGCGACTCGCTCTCGATCCTCGACCAGCTGTTCGCCGGGTCGGACGAGACGGGCATCACGTACGCGCGCGCTGTCTCCCTGCTCGGCTACACCGACGGTGACCTGCTCGACGACGTGGTCGCGGCCTTCGCCGGCCGCGACGGTGCGCTGGTGTTCCAGGTGGTGAACCGGGTGATCGAGGGCGGCCACGACCCCCGGCGGTTCGCGATGGACCTGCTGGAGCGCTTCCGCGACCTGGTGATCCTGGCCAATGTGCCGGAGGCGGCCACCAGCGGGCTGCTCGACCGGCCGGGCGACGAGTTGGAGCGGCTCCAGTCCCAGGCGGCCTCGATGGGCCCGGCCGAGTTGACCCGTGCCGCGGAGATCCTCAACGCGGGCCTGATCGAGATGCGTGGTGCGGCCTCGCCCCGGCTGCTCCTTGAGCTGATGTGCGCCAGGATCCTGCTTCCCGGCGCGGCGCAGGGCGAGGCGGCGCTGCTGGCACGCCTGGAGCGGCTGGAGAAGGGCGGGGTCGTCGTACATGCCGCTCCGCAGGTCGCGGCTCCGGCACCGGTGGTTCACGCGGCGCCCCCGCCGCAGGCGGAGCGGCCCGCACCGCCCGTCGTCAAGGCACCCGCCGAGCCGTCCGGTGGCCAGGGCGACGACTGGCCCGTGGCGGTCAGGCCCGGCGCGCCGGCTTCGGGACAGCAGGCTCAGGCGCCCGTCCAGCAGGCTCCGGACATGCCCGCACCGGTCGATGTGGCGGCAGCGCCCGTGGCGGCGTCCGGTTCCCGGGGCGGGGCTGTGCAGCAGGCGTGGCCCCAGGTGCTCGCCGCGCTCAAGCGGCGCAGCATCGTCGTGTGGGCCAACGTCAACACCAACGCCCAGATCGTCGGGGTCGAAGACAAGATCGTAACTCTGGGGTTCGCCCAGGTCGGCGCGATGAAGAACTTCACCGGGGGCGGCAAGGACGCGGTCGTCGCCGCGGTGCTGCAGGAGGTCCTGGGCGGGACCTGGAAGGTCGAGGCCGTCGTCGGCAACGGGCCCGCGCCGTCGGGCGGTGGCCGTGCATCGGCCCCGAGACAGTCTCCGGCCCCCCGGCAGCCCACGCCCCAGCCACCGCAGGCGCAGACGCAGGCGCCCACCCCCGTTGCTCCGCCCGCGCCGCAGGCGGAGCGGGAAACCCCGGCGCGTCAGGCCCCGCCCGCGACGGACGATTCCTGGCCGGACGCCCCCATGCCGGAGGACCCGGGCTCGCCTCCTCCGCCGATCTCCGGGTCCGGTCCCGGCCTGGCCGCCGCTCGCTCGGCCGCCAAGGCCGCGGCTCAGGCCGGCCCGCGGGCCGTGGCCAAGACCGGCGCCAAGGCGGCCTGGCCCGACGCGGTGCCCGCCCGCGGTAATCGCGGCGCCGCCCCCGACGCCGACGAGGTCGACCCGCTGAACGACGCGGACGCCGACGTCGACGCGCTTACCGGGATGGCCCTCATCCAGCGCGAGCTGGGTGGCCAGATCATCGGCGAGATCGACCACACCTGACGGGCTCCGCGCCGAGCTCGCCATCCGTGCCACCCGGGGTCAGGTTCGCCGACGGCATGCGGCCGTCGCCTCCCCGGCGGCTGCGAGGTAGCGCTCACCCGGAGCTTCACCGTTGATCAGAGCTTCGTGCAGGCGTCGCAGCCGTGACGCGTAGGAGTCGAGATCGGCTGTCTGGGCAGCTCTCATGTGGCTGTCGCGCACATATCCCCCCGGAATAGAGCCGATGGCCGAAGCATCGGGGCTCAAGGACCCCGCACGCAACCCGTTCGATCAAAGAGAGTGTGCGAAACGTGAGTGAACGATCGCAACGTGTGTGCAACCTGTGGGCGGTTACCTTTCGATCACACGTCGCCGTGTGCGGCCGCTCCGGGGCGTGTCATGTCGGGCCTCGGACGTCTGGAGGGGGCCCGGGGCCCGACGGAGGTTTAATCCCCATCCTCAGGGAACCCGTGCTCACTTCAGTACAACACCCGGCTCGGAACCCGTAGGCTCGTGACGACCGATGTCACGAATGAGGAGCACAACGACGGTGAACCCAGGGGATGTCAACCTGCAGCAGCTGCTGGAGCAGGCACAGCTCATGCAGCAGCAGCTTGTGAGCGCCCAGCAGGAGCTGAACGAGGCGGAGGTCCAGGGCTCCGCGGGCGGCGGCCTGGTCGTGGCCACGGTCAACGGCGGGGGCGAGTTGCTCGAACTCGAGATCAGCGCCGAGGCCATCGATCCCGGTGATCCTCAGGAGACGGCGGACACCATTGCCGACCTGGTCATCGCGGCCATCCGCGACGCCGTGCGTGCCGCGGCCGACCTGCAGCAGGAGAAGCTCGGTCCCCTCGCACAGGGGCTGGGAGGCGGGGGCGGGCTCGGCCAGCTTCCCGGGTTCTAGGTCATGTACGAAGGGGTCGTCCAGAACCTGATCGACGAGCTGGGGATGCTCCCCGGCGTCGGTCCCAAGAGCGCGCAGCGCATCGCGTTCCACCTGCTGGCAGCGGAGCCGGCCGATGTGAAACGGCTCGCGCACGCTCTGCTGGAGGTCAAGGAGAAGGTCCGCTTCTGCCGGGTCTGCGGCAATGTCGCGGCGGAGGAGGAGTGCCGGATCTGCCGTGACACCAGGCGCGATCCCCACGTGATCTGCGTCGTCGAGGAGTCGAAGGACGTCGTGGCCATCGAGAAGACCCGCGAGTTCCGAGGCCGTTACCACGTGCTGGGCGGGGCGATCAGCCCGATCGACGGTGTCGGCCCCGACGACCTGCGCATCAGAGAGCTCGTGACCCGCCTGGCGGACGGCCAGGTCACCGAGCTGATCCTCGCCACCGACCCCAACCTTGAGGGGGAGGCGACGGCGACCTATCTCGCCCGTCTGGTCAAGCCGATGGGACTGAAAGTGACACGACTGGCCAGCGGTCTGCCGGTAGGCGGTGACCTCGAGTACGCGGACGAGGTCACCTTGGGCCGCGCGTTCGAGGGAAGGAGGCTCCTCGATGTCTGATGACGCGTGGAGTGCTCTCGCGGAACGGATCGCGGAGCACGCGAAGAACTACATCGACGGCCTGACCCGCCTGGCGGGTGGTGAGGGCGGCGACGCCATCCTGCCCCTGCTGCTGGTGGAGGTCGCGCAAGTCAGCTCGGCCGGCGCGCAACTTGGCGCGAGCCAGGACGTGATCCTGTCGGGCAACTGGGAACCGCACCTGGGCGAGGACCCGGACGTCGACGCCGTCCGAACGGCTCTGGCCGAGCGGCTGGGTCCGGTCGACGACTACGCCGAGGTCTTCGACCCCTACAAGGACACCGTGGTCACCCCGTACCGGCTGTCGGACGACCTGACGGCGGTGGCCGCCGACCTCCTGCACGGTCTGCGACACCACAGTGCGGGTCGCCCGCTGGAGGCTCTCTGGTGGTGGCAGTACTCCTATTTCAATACCTGGGGAAACCACGCTGGAGCGGCGATGCGGGCACTTCAGGCCCTTGTCGCCCATACCCGGCTTGATGTCGCCGAGGAGCGCACAACCGTGTGATCGTCCACATACTGAGCCACATCAGAAGGTCTCAACTAGGGCGCCAGTAGACTGTGAACTCCACAGCCCTAGATTGCTTCGGAGACATCTCGTGGCGCTCGTTGTTCAGAAGTATGGTGGTTCGTCCGTCGCCGACGCGTCCTGCATCAAGCGGGTCGCTCAGCGGATCGTCACGACGAAAAAAGCCGGCAACGACGTCGTGGTGATCGTCTCGGCCATGGGCGACACGACGGACGAACTACTCGACCTCGCCAAGCAGGTCTCGCCGCTCCCGCCTGCCCGGGAGCTCGACATGCTGCTCACCTCGGGTGAGCGCATTTCGATGGCGCTGCTGGCGATGGCGATCGCCAACCTCGGCCAGGAGGCGCGCTCGTTCACCGGCTCCCAGGCCGGCGTGATCACCGACTCCTCGCACGGCCGCGCGCGCATCATCGACGTGACGCCCGGCCGGATACGCGGGGCGCTCGACAGCGGCCAGGTCGCGATCGTGGCCGGGTTCCAGGGTGTCTCCCAGGACACCAAGGACATCACCACGCTCGGCAGGGGCGGTTCGGACACCACGGCGGTCGCGCTCGCCGCCGCCCTGAACGCCGACGTGTGTGAGATCTACACCGACGTGGACGGCGTCTTCACCGCCGACCCCCGCATCGTCCCGACCGCCCGTAAGATTCCCAGGATCTCGTACGACGAGATGATGGAGATGGCGGCCTGCGGTGCGAAGATCCTGCACCTGCGCTGCGTTGAGTACGCTCGCCGTTTCGGCCTGCCGATCCACGTCAGAAGCTCGTTCAGCACCAAGGAAGGCACGTGGGTCGTCTCCGACCCCGACAGCGAAGGAACAGAGATGGAGCAGCCGATCATCTCCGGCGTCGCGCACGACCGGAGCGAGGCCAAGATCACGGTTGTCGGGGTGCCCGACAAGGTCGGCGAGGCTGCGACGATCTTCAAAACGCTTGCCGACGCTGAGATCAACATCGACATGATCGTGCAGAACGTGTCGGCGGCGACGACCGGCCGGACCGACATCTCCTTCACACTGCCCACGAGTGACGCCTCCGCGGCGCTCACCGCGCTGAAGAAGATCCAGGAGCGCATCGGCTTCGAGTCGTTGCTCTTCGACGACCAGATCGGCAAGGTCTCGCTGATCGGAGCGGGCATGCGCTCGCACCCCGGCGTCACCGCGACGTTCTTCGCCGCTCTCGCCGACGCGGGGGTGAACATCGAGATGATCTCCACCTCGGAGATCCGTATCTCGGTGATCGTCGGACAGGACGAGGTGGACACGGCGGTCAGCGCCGCGCACCGCGCGTTCGACCTCGACGCCGACCAGGTTGAAGCCGTGATCTATGGAGGTACCGGGCGATGAGCCGCAAGCCCACCCTTGCCCTGATCGGCGCGACCGGTGCCGTCGGCACCGTGATGCGCGACATCATCTCCGGCCGTGAGAACGTCTACGGGGACATCAAGCTCGTCGCGTCCGCCCGCTCGGCGGGCAAGGTCCTGCGGGTCCGCGGCGAGGACCTCGTCGTCCAGGAGCTGACCCCCGAGGTCTTCGACGGCGTCGACATCGCGATCTTCGACGTGCCGGACGAGGTCTCCGCGACGTGGGTGCCGATCGCCGCCGAGCGCGGCGCCGTCGTCATCGACAAGTCGGGCACCTTCCGGATGAACCCCGAGGTCCCGCTGGTCGTGCCGGAGGTCAACCCCGAGGCCGCGCGTGAGCGGCCGCTGGGAATCATCTCCACCCCCAACTGCACGACCCTGTCGATGATGGCCGCGATGGGCGCCCTCCACGAGGAGTACGGCCTGCGCGCGCTGGTGGTCGCCTCCTACCAGGCGGTCTCCGGCGCGGGCGTGGCGGGCTCGGCACGCCTCTACGACGAGGTCGAGGCCCTGGCGGGCGACCGCACGGTCGGGCAGACCGCCGGTGACGTGCGCAAGGCCCTGCAGAACAAGCTCGGGGACGCCGAGTCGCCCTTCCCGGCGCCGGTGGCGTTCAACGTGGTGCCGTGGGCGGGCTCGCTCAAGGACGGCGGCTGGGCCTCCGAGGAGATCAAGCTCCGCAACGAGTCGCGGAAGATCCTCGGGATCGGTGATCTGAAGGTCTCGGCGACCTGCGTCCGCGTCCCAGTGATCACCACTCACTCGCTGGCCGTGCACGCGACCTTCGAGCGTGAGATCACCGTCGCGGACGCCCATCGGATCCTGGAGGCCGCTCCGACCGTGGTCGTCATGGACGACCCGGCCAACGGTGTCTTCCCGACCCCGGTGGACGTCGTCGGAACCGACCCCACCTACGTGGGCCGAATCCGCCAGGCGCTCGACTTCCCCAACACCCTCGACCTGTTCGTCTGCGGCGACAACCTTCGCAAGGGCGCGGCCCTGAACGCGGCGGAGATCGCCGAGCTGGTCGCGGCCGAGTTCGGGTGACCTTCCCGGCCGTGTGGCGGCACCGGATGCCGCCGCACGGCCCTTTGCGGCAAAGGACTCGCGGGTCAGCGGAAGAGGATGTCCCAGTGGTCCGTCTCGCGGGCGTAGAGGGTGCCCGAGGTCGCCGATTCGCCGTACAGGGGGGCTCCGTCGCCTCGCACGCCCTGTGATGGATGGTTCTTCGTGATGTAGCGGTTGATGCACGCGTTGGGTTTGATGTCCAGCTTGTAGCCCGCGTAGTGGCTGTAGGGACCCGGGGCATGACCCACCTCGGTGCCGCCGGTGACGACCAGGGGACAGCAGCTGCGGCGCTTCAGCTCGATCACGTCGGAGACGGTGGCGGCCCGGACCGCCTCCAGCGAGGTGCAGTGTTGGTTGCGGCGGTTCGCGCATTTACCTGAGGAGCTCCAGGTCAGGCCCGCCGCCCGCAGGCGCTGTTTGGCGTCGGCCTGTGCCAGCCGCACCGGCTGGCGCTGCTTGGCCTGCCGCGCCTGAGGGGGGTGGGCCTCGGCCGCGTTCTTGGGGGCGGAGGGGGCCTGCTCCGCGAAGGTCTCGGGGCGGGACCGTGCCTGGAGGGCCCGGGTCTCCCGGGGGCTCTGAAGTGTGGTTTCGGGGATCAGGGGGGCAGCCTGTTCCGGTGGTGTGCCCGCCCGGGCGATGTCCCTCGCCTGGAGGGAGAACGCGGCCTTTCCGCCGTGGCGGACTGTCCGGTGGTAGAGCCCTCGGACGTAGCCCTGGGCGGTTTCCAGAGTGCCGATGTCGTACGATCCGATGATCGTGGACCGGCGTGCCTCCGCCGGGCCGGCCGTGATCGGCCGGCTCACGATCGTGACGGTGGCCGGTGCGTGTCCGCTCTCCGCGGTCGCGCTGTCGTCCTGGGCCGATGCGATGAAAGATATCTGCAGAGCGAGCAGTGCCCCAGCGGTAAACCGGGCAGCTCGCCGTCTACAGGGACGTGTCCCCATTATGTATCCCTTGTCGCGGGAGCCCTTCCGCCAAATGGATCAATCCCACCCCCGAACCCGGATGATCCCTACCGAAGGGTTGTTTTTGCCCGGTAATGGGGATCATCGTGCGGCTCGATGACCTGCTGAGGCGGGGGCGTACGGTGATCGGCATGATCGGGTCCGCCGTGGGCGGCTGCCGCCGGGCGCACGGAGATGAGAGCGGTGTGGCAATAGTTGATATGAGTGGCGGGGACAATGTGGCGCGCCTAGTGTCGTCGACTGGGGCTTCTCCCTGGTGACGCGGGACGGATGATCTAGGGTTCGTCCAGTGGAGAGAGACCAGCCGAGCCCGTTCTCCCAGCTCCAACCGATAGGTGACAGGTGCTCTATGGCCGAGCCGCCCCCGAGAAGCCGTGGATCAGACAGGACCCGTGAGGTCATCGTGGAGACGGCCCTGCGGCTTTTTCGCGAGCGAGGGTACGAGGCGACCACGATGCGGGCCATCGCCGCCGAGGCCGGGGTGTCGGTGGGCAACGCCTACTACTACTTCGCCTCGAAGGAGGTCCTGGTCGAGGCCTATTACGACCGGGCTCAGGCCGAGCACGAGGCCGCGTGCGAGAAGCTGCTGGCCACCGAGCACCGATTCGCCGCACGGTTGGAAGGTGTGCTGCGGGAGTGGGTGCGGGTCTCCGAGCCCTACCACGAGTTCGCGGTGAAGTTCTTCAAGCACGCTGCCGAGCCGAGCAACCCGCTCAACCCGTTCAGCGCCGAGTCCTCGCCCTCCAGGGACGCGTCGATCGAGATCTACCGGCGGGTCGTGGAGGGATCCTCCGGCCGGATGGACGCCGAGTTGCGGGCCGAGCTGCCCGAACTGCTCTGGCTGATGTCGATGGGCGTCGTCCTGTTCTGGGTGCACGACGACTCGGCGGGATGCCGACGGACATATCGGTTCATCGAGCTCATCGTGCCGCTGGTGGATCGGTTGGTGGGGCTCTCGCACCTGCCCGGCCTGCGCGGGGTCGCCCGTGACTTCATCGCGGGGGTTCACGAACTCCGCGAGTGAATACCGGCGGAACTCCAGGAATCATCGTGTCGATCTGATTACTCTGAGTGGCTGATTCGATGACGGATTCAAGGGAGTCCCATGGGTTGGGTAGCCGTGCTGGTGGTGCTGTCCGTCGCGATCCTGCTGATCGCGTTCCGCGTGCTGAGGAGGAAGGGGCGGGATGACGACGGGCACGGCTCGTCGTCCATCGACTTCTCCGCCAACCTCGCCCTCGCCGTCTATCTGCTGGTGCTGGCCTACGCCGCGGTCCTGTGCCGGGACGGGCTCTGGACGACGGAGGCCGACGTCCAGGCCGAGGCCGAGAGTCTCACCGAGATGTACTGGTCGGTGGCACCCATCCCCGAGGCGGCGCCCGTCAGGACCCAGATCCGCCAGTACACCGCGCAGAGCATCGACCTCGACTGGCCGCTCATGGCCGACCGTGAGATGTCCCCGCTCCCCGGGCAGACCCTCGCCGACATGCGGGCCTCGGTGCTCCGGCTCCAGCCGATCGGTGACGCGAGCAAGAACCTCCAGCAGGACGCGCTCGACCGGATCTCCGAGATCTCCCACGCTCGAACCGTAAGGAGTGACGACGCGAGCACCGGCCTGGAGGGCATCTTCGTGGCCTTGCTGATCCTCTCCGGGCTGCTGGTGATCGCGCTGCCCTGGACGCTCAGGGTGCGTCCCACGTTCCCGTCGATCATCGCCGATCTGGTCCGGGTGGGCGTGGTCGTCATCGGGGTGTGCTTCATCATCCTGATCAGCCACCCGTTCAGCGGTCTCGGCGCCGTCGAGCCTGACGCGTTCAAGGCCGCGCAGCGGCAGTACGACCAGATCGACGGCCGGTTTCCCGACCAGCCGTAACTCGGCGCGTCCAGAATCGGAGACGCCCGCCGGTGGATCTTCCACCGGCGGGCTCGGCCGTCCCAGGTGCCGCCCGCGCTATCCGCGGCCCCTGTGGTTGAGGGCGGCGACCGCGGTGACCGAGATCACGCCGGTGAACATCACCAGGAGGACGAGCCTGCGGTCGGTGCCCTTGCGCCGCTCGGCGTAGCGGTCCAGCACCAGTCGCTGCCGCAGCAGGGGGGGAGCGCTGTGGCGCGTCGCCGGTGCGGGCCGCGGGGGGCGGGTCCGGGGTGGCGTCGGCGTGACGACCGCCTTGGGGACGTAGGCGGGCGGGGCGGGCGGGAGGGGCCGGGGCCGGGTCGGTGAGGGAGAGGGGGGCGGCGGGGTCGGTGAGGGCGCTGTGGGCGTCGGCGACTCCGGTTCGGGCTCGGGTGTCGGCTTGGGCTTGGGTTTTGGCTCCGGTTCCGGCTTGACTGGAATGTCTGCCGGATAGCCCGGTTTCTTTGGCGGCTCCTTCGGATGATCGGTCTCCGGCGGGAACACCGTTGGATAGTCCGGTTCGGGTTTCACCTTGATGGGAAACGCGACAGGATCCCCGGGCTCCCGGTTCACCCGGGGAGGTGCTGTCGGGTAGTCGGGCTCGGCTTTCATCTCGGGTGGCGGCGTGGCCGGGTATCCGGGCTCCCGGCCGGCCTGGGAGGCAGTCGTCGAGTAGTCCGTCTCGGGTTCCGGGTGTGCTGATCGGCCGGAGGCCGAGATCGGCTTCCCGGCGTGCTGGACGACCTGCGGGGCGGGCGGGCCGACGCCGCCCGTCGTCGAGAGCGCCGAGAGGGGGGGCGCCCAGGCCAGCATGGGGGCCGCGACACAGGTCGCGAGGACCGCCGCGTTGAGCAGGCCCCGTCGTTCGTTCCTCCACCGATGCGTCGTCACGCAAAGTTTCTAACATAACACGGAAGGTGATGGGAGGGTAAGTGGGGAGCCGACATAGATCAGTACCCTGTCGGCATACCGTCTGGTTGGTACAGCTAACCTACTGACGCCCCCCGGTCGGGTGCGGCAAGCTACATTAGAATGTCGTTCTAGGGGAAGGCTCTGGGGCGGCGACCACTGACACGGAGGCGGCACGATGGCTACGGGCCCACGCTGGGGTATGACGATTCCCTTCAACGACCGCTCACTGGCCGATTCCAAGGATCTGATCGCCGAGCTCCCCGGACTCGGCTACACCGATGCCTGGTCCGCCGAGATCAACGGCGTCGACGGCTTCGTGCCCCTGGCGATGGCCGCGGAATGGGCGCCGGGGGTGCGAATCGGCAGCGCGATCGTCCCGGTCTCCACCAGAGGTCCCGGCCTGCTCGCCATGTCCGCCGCGACGCTCGCCGACCTCGCCCCCGGACGCTTCGTCCTGGGCATCGGGGCCTCCTCCCCGGCCATCGTGGAGCGCTGGAACGCCGGGGAGTTCGTCAAACCCTTCGCCAGGACCAGAGACACCCTGCGTTTCCTGCGCAAGGCCCTCGCGGGCGAGAAGGTCACCGAACGGTACGAGACGTTCGAGGTCAAGGGTTTCAAGCTGGAGCGCGCCCCCAAGATCCCGCCGAAGATCGTACTCGCCGCGCTCCGCCCCCGCATGCTGCACCTGGCCGCCGACGAGGCCGACGGCGCGATCACCAACTGGCTCTCGCCGCAGGACGTGCTGAAGGTCAGGGCCGAGGTCGGCCAGGAGACCGAACTGATCGCCCGGCTGTTCGTGTGCGTCAGCGAGGACGCGGAGAAGGTGCGCGAGCTCGGACGCTGGATGCTCGCGAGTTACCTGACGGTCCCGGTCTACGCGGCCTTCCACGACTGGCTGGGGCGCGGGGAGACACTGCGGCCGATGCACGAGGCCTGGGCGGCCGGTGACCGGCAGGCGGCGCTCAAGGCCATCCCCGACGAGGTGGTGGACGCGCTCATCGTGCACGGCGACGCCGCCACGTGCCGGGCCAGGATCAGGGAGTATGTGCGCAACGGTCTGAACACCCCGGTCCTCGCACTCATCCCCGGGGGCGAGGTCCCGATCACGCAGGCCGTACGAGATCTGGCCCCCGTCGAGGAGTGACTCTTGCACGACCTGCTGAAGTTGGACGCACTCGGACAGGCGCAGGCCGTGTGGAAGGGAGAGGTCTCACCGAGGGAGCTCGCCGAGGCGGCGATCGCGCGGATCGAGGCGTGTGACGGCGCGATCAACGCGGTGGTCCACCGCAGGTTCGAGCGGGCGTTGGAGGAGGCGGACAAGGTCGAGGTCGACGCTCCCTTCGCGGGGGTGCCGACGCTGCTGAAGGACCTGGGATGGGGCATGGCCGGCGAGCCGTACCGCGCGGGATCGCGCACCCTTGACGGGATCTCGGCGGAGCGCGACGGCTACGCGGTGGCCAAGCTGCGCCGGGCCGGGTTCACGATCCTGGGCCGGACCAACACCCCGGAGTTCGGCACCGCGATCACCACCGAGCCGGTGGCCTTCGGCCCGACCCGCAATCCGTACGACCTCCGCTACAGCAGTGGCGGGTCGAGTGGAGGGTCCGCGGCGGCGGTGGCGGCGGGCATGGTCGCGGTGGCCACGGCCAGCGACGGCGGCGGATCGATCCGGATCCCGGCCAGTATGTGCGGGCTGGTCGGGTTGAAGCCGGGCAGGGGCCGGGTCAGCTCGGGGCCGTCGGCGGGCGAGCCCTGGGCGGGCTTCTCGGCCGCGGGCCTGCTCTGCCGTACGGTCAGGGACAGCGCGGCGACCCTCGACGTGATCGCGGGGGCGATGCCGGGCGATCCGTACGGCGCGCCCGCCTGGCGGCGCCCGCTCGCCGAGGAGGTCGGAGCCGACCCCGGGCGGCTGCGGATCGGTTTCCTCGCCGAACACCCGGACGGGACCTTCCCGGCGCAGGAGGACCTGGTGGCCGCGGTGACCGGGGCCGCCGGGCTGTTGGAGGCGCTGGGGCACGACGTCGAGCCGGGGGGACCGCCCGCGCTCGCCGAGGACGGCTTCGCCGCGCACTTCGGCACGGTCGTCGCCGCCCACGTGGCCGCCGACCTGGAGGACATCGGGCGCTGGCGTGGCAGACCGGTGGAGCTGGACGAGCTGGAGACGCGCAACCGGATCCTGGGCGCGGCGGGTCGCGAGCTCGGCGCGGTCGGCTATGTGGCCTCGCGCGACTGGATCGACGGGTTCCGGCGGCGGATGGCCGCCTGGTGGGAGTCCCACGACCTGCTGCTCATGCCGTCCCTGGGGGTGGCGCCCTTCCGCCTCGGCCGACTGCCCGCGGACGACGTCAGCCTCTCGCGGGGCCTGACCAACCAGGCGGTGGCGTTCACCTCGCCGATCAACGCCACCGGGCAGCCCGCGATCTCCCTGCCGCTGCACCGCACCGCGGACGGTCTGCCGGTGGGGGTGCAGCTGGTCGCCGCGGCGGGGCGGGAGGACCTGCTCATCCGGGTGGCCGCCCGGATCGAGGAGGAGCGGCCCTTCCAGCACCTGGCGATGTACTAGCGTGCCGGCTGGAGCCGCGGGGGTGTCCGTCGACAGGTGGCCGGGAGAGGCTCGTGATCGTTTCGGCGGTGGCGGTGTCCGGGAACCTCACCGGAAAATCACGCGTTATATCGTGAAAAGGTAGGGTAATACGCCAGCAGGCGAACCTGCTTTGCGAGGAGGATTCCCCATGGCGAAGGCGGCGCGTGCGGCACAGGCGTGGCGGACGTACAGAAGTGTGTCGAAGCCGGGAACGCCCGGTCTCGGCGCTCGCCTGCGTGCCCTCCCCAAGATGATCGGCGCGGTCATGCGGGGGCGGTATCCCGGTATGAGCAAGGGCAAGCTGGCCATGATGGGCCTTGGCGTGCTCTACATCATCTCGCCGATCGACGTCATCCCCGACTTCCTGGTTCTCATCGGGGTGGCCGACGACTTCGGCCTCTTCCTGTGGCTGATGAGCTCCCTGCTCGGCGAGGGCGGGCGCTACGTCGACTGGGAGCGCGAGCAGGTCAGAGCTGTTCCATCCTGAGCCAGGCGCGAGAGGGCAGCGGGTGGCCGAACAGGCGGGCGGCGTTGCCGTAGGCCACCCGGGCGATGTCGGCGGGCGGCAGGTTGCCGAGGTTCGTCGCGATGGCCTGCTGGGTGTCGGGCCAGGTGGAGTCGGAGTGGGGGTAGCCGCTCTCCAGCAGTACGTGCTCCAGCCCGACGGCGAGCCGCACCCCGGACAGGGCATGATCGTTGAGCGTGCCGAAGAAGAAGTTTCTACGCAGGACCTCGCTGGGCTTCAGGCCCCCCTCCCAGGACGCCTCGCCGGCGACCGGGTGGTCAAGCGCGTAGTCGGCTCGCTCGGCGAGCATCGGCAGCCAGCCCACGCCCCCCTCGACGATGAGGATCCGTAGCGCGGGGAAGCGCAACGGGATGCCCGACCAGAGCCAGTCGGCACAGGCGAACATGGCGCTCGTCGGCATCAGCGTGGTGATCGCCTCGATCGGGGTGTCCGGCGAGGGGACGGGGGCCCAGGAGCCGGCGCCGGCGTTCAGGCAGACGACAGTGCCCGTCTCCTCACAGGCCTGGAAGAACGGGTCCCAGTGGTCGCTGTGGATGGACGGCAGGCGCAGCCGGGTGGGGAACTCGGGGAAGAGGACCGCCTTGAAACCGCGCGCCGCGTTGTCGCGGATCTCCTTGGCGGCGATCTCGGGGTCGGTCAGCCAGGGCAGTTGCAGGGCGATGATCCGCTCCGGATAGGTGCCCGCCCAGACGTCCACGTGCCAGTCGTTCCACGCGCGCAGGATCGCCAGGCCGAGCTCCTGGTCGCGGGTCTTGGCGAAGACCATGCCCGACTGCACGGCCAGCATGCCGGGGAAGCAGAGCGCGGCCCAGACACCGGCACGGTCCATGTCCTCGATCCGGGCCTCGATGTCGTGGCAGCCGGGACGCATGTGTTCGAACCGCACCGGGTCGAGCGTCCACTGCTCGCGAGGCAGACCGGCGCCCACGTCGAGCGCGGCGCAAGGGTAGGTGGCGCCGCCGTAGCGCCAGACCTGGTGACCTGAGTCGGTCTCGACCACCTTGGGAGCCAGGTCGGTGTATTTCTCCGGCAGCCGGCCGTCGAACATGTCGGGCGGCTCGATCAGGTGGTCGTCGGCTGAGATGATCACATAGTCCCGCCGCCTGGGCTCGGGGTCGGGGAGCAGCGGCGTAGTCACACGGTCAACCGTATGACGCTGGAATCACACTGTTCAAGCTACAAGGTCTCCGGTTGGTATCTCTGTCTCCCAAGACGTCTCTTACAGGCGTCCTACGGGGCCACCGGCTAGCCTGTCTGGCGGTGGGTCTCGTGTGACGGGGGCAGAGATGCGAGTGGTGGTTCCGGCACGGGGCGACATACCGTACGGCGTGCGTCTGGCACTGCTGTTCGTGCTCGCGCTCTCCACGGTGGTCGTCCACCTCAACCAGGCGCCACCCCTGCGGCCGGCGTCGGAGCTCATCTCGGACCTGCGGGCGGGCGGGGTGACCAAGGTCGTCTACGATCGCAACTGGCCCGCCTACGGCACGCTGACGTGGTCGCACGGGCCGCTCTCCTGGAGCCAGGCCCGCTTCGACCAACCCGACGACGTCTGGGACCCCGAGACCACCCGGCTGGTTCCCGAGGCCCTGGAGCGCAGCCAGGGGGCCTTCCTGGCCCAGGTACGCGCCGCGGCCGACCCCGGTGTGGAGATCGTGCGCACCGAGGGCTTCGGCGGCCTGGTGGGCTCGTCCGCCTACGGGCGCTGGTGGGAACCCTTCGGGCCGGTGGCGGTGGCGGCGGAGGTGCTGGCCTGGTTGTTCATGCTGACCCGGCCGAACCCCCGCTACGCCAGCCGCTGGGCATGGTTCTGGATGTTCCTCACCGGTGGCTCGTTGCTCTACGTCCTGCTGGAGCCCCGTCCCCTGTGGCGCGGACCGTACGAGGTGCTGCCCGCACCGGCCAGAATCGACGGCACGCGAGGGTTCGCGATCGCGGTGGCGGTTCTTTTCGGCATGGCGATGGTCAACGCCTGACCATTGGGTCCAGGGCCCGCTGATCTGGCGCGAGATCGGCCCGGAGACGCTCCTGGCGGGCCCGGCCGCCTAGAAGTGCACTGAAGATCTTGGTTTGAGTGGATATCGGCGCGGAGCAGGCGCCCCGGCGGCTTATGCAGTGGCGGGGTTCAGTGCCCAGGCGCCGCCTGTGTGGGTGAGTCCGAGGTTGATGAGGCGGCGGAGGTTGAGTGCGGCAGCGCGGTTGTGGAGCCAGATGTTGTTCTTGAGGACGCCGCGGTAGGGAACGCGACGGTTGCCTTTGGCGACCAGCCAGGCGATGGCGCGTTCGACGGGTGGTCGCCAGCGGCGGTACTCCTGCTGCCATCGCTGACTGGTGGCGGCCTGCTGCCGGGCGGTTTTGAGGAGGTCATAGTGGGGGTGGACGTTGAAGGTGCGTCCGGTCTTGGACGTGGTGCAGCGTTCGCGCAGTGGGCAGGTGCGGCACAGGATCTTGAACTGGGCCTGGCGGTTACCACCTGCCAGCGGGCGGCCGAGGGTTTTGGTGTGGCCTGCCGGGCAGGTGACGCGGCCGGTTTGGGTGTCGACCTGGAAATCGTCGGTGGTGAAGCCGCCGGGGACGGCTTGGCGTAGCGGCGGCGGCTTGATCACCAGGGTGTGGCCGTCGGCTTGGAGGGTCTGTCGCAGGTCGCCGGTGCCGTAGGCGGTGTCGCCCAGTACCGTCAGGGCATCGTCGTCGCCGGCGAGGAGGCTTCGGGCGACGGCGGCCTCGTGGTTGTCCGCGCCGCTGCCCGCGGTGAGGGCGACCTCGGTGAACAGCCCCGCCTCGGGCTCGAACGCGGCATGTGCGCGAAAGCCGTCCTGGTGGCGGGTGCGGTTCTTGTGGATGTGGCGGGCCTCGGGGTCGACCGTGGACACGATGCGGTCGTGGGCGGTGCGCCGGGCGATCCGCCATCGGCCGTCGGAGCCGTCGGCGGGCTCGACGTCTTGTCCTGCGACCAGTGCCAGCAGTCCGAGGGCGCCTGCCGCCGTCTCGCCGAGCGGTTGGCCGGGCACGTGAGCGATGAGATTAAGGGCGTCGGTGACCAGGGCGTCGACCAGTGTGTCCCGCGCCTGCTGGTCGTTCCAGGCGATCTTCGGCTTGCCGGGGTCGGTGTAGTCGTGGGCGGTGCACCACTGGGCGGCGACCGGCTCGGCGCCGGGGACGTCGCGGATGACCCGGCGGATCGCGGCGATGAGCTGGGTGACGGTGTCCTGGGTGGCGACCGCGTCGTCCAGCACGGTGGAGTCCAACGCCCGGCGCTGCCTGCCTTTGAGGACGCCGGTGGCCGCGACGACTTCCCTGACCTTGGTGAACAGCCGGTTCGGATCGGCCGAGCGCTGCAGGCGCCGTCGGAAGTAGGTCAACAGCGACGGGTCGAACGCGGTGTCGTACAGACCCAGGCCGCAGGCGGCCTTCCACCTCAGGTCACAACGCAGTTCCTGAACCGTCTCGAAGTCCGACAGCCCGTGCAGGCTCTGCAGGACGATCACTGTGGCGAGCACCTGCGGCGGCATGCTCGGCCGCCCGTTCGCCGAGGGATACATGTCCGTGAACATGTCTGCTGGGAACAGCGTCTGCCGATGTTCGGCCAGGAACGCGAAAACGCTCCCGGCTGGGATCAGCTCCCGGCAGGTCTGCCACACATCCGGCCCTACCGGTTCTCCAGCCCATTCACCCTGCACGCAACGAGTCTGGCCCCGAATCATCCGAGGCGGGACCAGAACGCAAGATTTTCAGTGCACTTCTAGAGGTCTCCTTCGCCGGGTGCCGGGTGCCGGTGTTCCTGAGGGTTCTCCCGGTCAGGCCCCGGCACGTCCTGCCGGCGCGGTCCGCTCGGGGCCGTCCGGGAGTTCGGCGGGGTCGTCGGGCTCCGGGCCGCCGGTCGTGGTCGGCGCGGCCGTGGCCGCGGCCTTGAGGTCGGCCGCCTCCCTGCGGATCAGCAGTGCCCAGCCGCCGATCGCGATCCCGATGAACAGCCACCACTGCACGCCGTACGCCAGGTTGAGCCCGCCTCCCCCGCCGACGTCCGGCGCGGGGACGGGTTCCGGCGCGGCGGTGGCCGCGGGCGACTGCTTGGTCAACTCGACGTACCCGCCGAGAAGCCTGTACGGCAGGCGGCTGCCGATCGCCTCGGTGTTGATCAGCAGGACCTGGCCCGTGGGCAGGCCCGCCCGGTCCCGGATTCCCGAGGTCTCCTCGGTCTCGGTGGGCCGTAACCTGCCGGTGACAGTCACCTCACCTGAGGGCGGCGCGGGGACCTCGGGGAGGGCGTCCGCCGTGGCGCCCGCCTTGACCCAGCCCCGGTTCACCAGCATGCCGGTGCCGTTCGGCGAGATCAGCGGGGTCAGCACGTAGAAGCCGACCGTCTTGTTCTGGGTGCGGCGTCTGACCAGGAGCTGGGCACCCGTGTCGTACCTGCCGCCGACCGTGACGGGGCGGTATTTGTCCTGCACGGAGACGGTGCCGCCGGGCGAGGTCAGCTGTTCCACGGCGACGGGGGCGGTGGCGAGGTTGCGCGTGATCTGGTCGCTGCTGGTGGATCTTTCCGTGAAACGCCCGAACTGCCACTGGCCCAGCAGCACGAAAGCGGGGATGACCAGCAGCACCACCACGTGGAGAGCCACCCATCGGGGAGTCAGCAGAAACCGGTACACGCTCTCAAGAGTAGGCACCGGGAGCGCCGCCCCGTCCTCCGAGTGCGCTTTTGGGAGTGGCGGAGGGTGCCTTGGAGCGTAGTAAGGTGCCCGGAACCGCTCGTCCGTCGGATGTCATGGAAAAGTCCATAGGACACTCCGGATATCGCATATGGTCGGCTGAAATATCCCCTGGGACGTTCCATCACCTTCGGAGCCCGCTCCTGATGACTGTGCTCACGCCCGCTCCCACGGCTCCGATCGCACTTCCCCCTCTCGGTGCTCTGCTGCGGCACGCCGCCCCCAGGGTGTTCGAGAGCATGATGCTTCCCGTTCTCGTCTTCTACGTCGCGCTGATCTTCACCAACTCGCACGTCGCGCTGGCGGTGGCGGCGCTCTGGGTCTACGGCGGGGTCGCCTGGCGACTGGTCAGGCGTAGCGAGGCACCCGGCACGCTCATGCTGGCGGCGGGCACGATCACCGTCAGGGTGGTGCTGACCGTGGCGACGGGCAACCCCATTGTGTTCTTCCTGCAGCCCTGCCTCGGGGTGTTCTGCGTGAGCATGGGTTTCCTGCTCACCGCGCCGTTGCGGAGGCCGCTGATCCGGCGGGTGGTGGCCGATCTCGTGCCGCTGCCCGACCAGGTGACGGAGCATCCGAGGATGCGCCGCTTCTTCGTGTCGCAGTCGGTGCTGTGGGGGTGCGCGCAACTGCTGAACGCGGCGCTGAGCCTGTGGCTGCTGCTCAGCCAGACTCTGGAGACCTACCTCCTCGTGCGCACCTCGGCGGTCGCGGTGCTGCTCGGCGGTGCGGCACTGATCTCGGTGCTCAGCCTCCGGCACTGCCTGCGGGGGCTGGAGACGCGGGAGTCGGAGGGCTGAGGCGTATGCCGGGGCCGGGAAGCGGGGTGACCTCTCTCGGCCCGGGGACCTCACGCCCGGGGACGCCGTCGAGGTCCGGCCCGCGCGGCCGGATGACGAGGAGCGGGTCCGTCGCTTCCTCGGAGGGACGCGAGAGGGGTCGCTCCCCTGCGGGCGGAGCGTCCGGGGCGGTGGTGCGGTATCACAATCAAGGCGGTAAGATCGGCGTGGTGCAAGCTGTTTCCCGAACAGTTTGCGGAACAAGGTTCTGGTGCCCCACCATTGGAGTCGTGAAGACCGCCAAGAACGGACGCGACGGCCGTACCAGGATCGTCGAGGGCGCCCTACGACGATTCAGCCAAGACGGTGTCTCGGCCACCACGCTGGCCAGCCTCCGTGAGGAGAGCGGCGTCAGCGTCGGCAGCTTCTACCACCACTTCGCCAGCAAGGACCATGTCTTCGGCGTCCTGTACGCCGAGACCCTGCGCATGTACCAGGACGCGTTCCTCGCCGAACTCAACCGCCACGAGGGGGCGCGGGAGGGCATCGAGGCCATCGTCGCGTTGCACATGTCCTGGTGCGGCGAGCATCGCGAGCGCGCCCACCTGCTGATCAGTGAGCGGCCGCCCAGGCGCGAGGAGCCGGGCGGCACCGAGGTGTCGGAGTCGCGCAGGGCGTTCTTCAGGAAGGTCTCCGACTGGTGGCGCCCGCACATGAAGAACGGGCTGCTCCAGCCCGTCCACCCGACGATGTGCTACGTGCTCTGGCTCGGACCGGCCAACGAGATGTGCCGCCTGTGGTTCGCCGGGGCGCACCAGCCCACCTCCGACGAGATCGGCGGCCTCTGCGAGGCGGCCTGGCAGAGCCTGCGGCAGCAGGGCTCCTGACCGCCGTCACCGGTCCTCCCCGGTCGGAGCGGGGTCCTCCCCGGCCGGAGCGGGTTCAGTGCGTGCCCGCCAGCTGGCGCATCCGCGTCGACACCCGCCAGACGTCCTCGTCCAGCGAGATGTCCAGTCGCAGGTCCTGACGCCTGCGCCGCAGGCCGGGCACGCGCACCCGGTCGGAGACGTCGAACCTGCCGCGCCTGGCGTAGCCGAACCCCAGCTCTCCGGGGAAGACTCGCAACTCATCCTGATTGCCGCATCGCGGGCAGGTCCAGGCGACCAGATCCTTGCCTCGGCAGTAGTCGTGGCAGGCGCGAAAATACTCATCAGGGTTAAAACGGGACTCGCAGGCGAAGCAGGGAATCAGCATCATGGATCCTTTGGAGCAGATGGTGCAGCTACCAAGAGGTACCGCCTCCCGGTTGAGGTCCGCTTGCAGAATGCTTACCCCGGTGCGTAACGGTCTCATCACCCGGGGCGGCCGGACGTGCCCGGTGCGAGGATTACCCGGTGAACGATCTGCTGGACCGGCTCAGAGAGCTTCTGCTCGACACCGGCTACACCATCGACGGCGTCCGCGAGCGACTCGGTGACGTCGCCGCCACCGCGCTCTCTCGCGAGGAGACGGTGCCCGCCCTGCGCGCCACCGGCCAGGGTGACCCGCTCGGCATCCTGATCCGGCTGTGGTGGCTCGGCATCCCCGTGGAGGCGAGAGGGGCACCGGCGGGCCTGGCGGTGGAGGAGTTGGCCGCCGCAGGCCTGGTGACCGTCAAGGACGGCCGGGTCACCTCCACGGTCCACCTTCAGCCCTGGGAGACCGGTGGTTACCTGGTCTCCGACCGCAAGGTCAGGCCGGGTGACCCCGCCCTGCGCCCGGACCACGTCGTCGGCGCGGGCGGGGCCTCGGCGAATCTCGCCCAGCTGGCCGCACATCGCCCGGTCGAGCGTGCTCTGGACCTCGGTACCGGGTGCGGGGTCCAGGTTCTCCATCTGAACGGCCACGCCGAGAAGATCACGGCCACCGACGTCAACCCGCGCGCGCTGGAGCTGGCCCGGTTGAGCTGGGCGCTGTCCGGGATCACCGGGGTCGAGGCGCGGCAGGGGTCCATGTTCGGTCCCGTCGAGGGCGAACGCTTCGACCTGGTCGTCTCCAACCCGCCGTTCGTGATCTCCCCTGCCGGACGGTTCACCTACCGGGAGTCGGGCTTGTCCGCCGACGACTTCTGCCGCGATCTCGTACAGCGGGTGCCGGGCCACCTTGCCCCCGGCGGCACCTGCCACCTGCTGGCCAACTGGCTGCACGTCGGCGGCGAGGACTGGCGTGACCGGGTGGGCGGCTGGCTCACCGGGACCGGCTGCGACGGCTGGGCGGTCCAGCGCGACGTGCAGGATCCCGCCGAGTACGTCGAGTTGTGGCTGAGGGACGCGGCCGAGCAGGGCACCCCGCGCTACCGCGAGCTCTACGACGACTGGCTCGGCTGGTTCGAGTCCGAGAACGTCACCGGGATCGGTTTCGGCTGGATCACGCTGAACGACTCCGGGAGCCTTGACCCGGTCGTGCGGGTGGAGGAGTACGGCCTGCCGGTGGAGTTGCCGGTCGGCGGATATGTGGACGAGGTGCTCGGCGCGATCACCACGGCGCATCGGCTGACCGACGCCCAGCTGCTGGGCGCCAGGCTGGCGGTCGTCGAGGGGGTGCTGGAGGAGCGGATCGGGCCGCCCGGCGCCGAGGACCCGGCGCGGATCGTGCTGAGGCAGACCGGGAGACTGCGCCGCAGCGCGCGGGTCGGGACCGTGGAAGCCGCCCTCGCGGGGGTCTGCGACGGTGACTATCCACTGGCCCCGCTGCTCGCCGCGATAGCGGAACTCACCGGGGAGGATCCCGATGACCTGTGTTCCAAGGCCCCCGCCATGCTCCGTCCGCTGATTGCCGAGGGGTTTTTCCACATATCCACAGGGTGATTATCCACAGGCTGTGGATGTCGCCGCTATTGTCCGTCAATCGGATGGCAAACCTCGCGGAGGAAGCTCTGGTCGTGGGGCACGGACCCGGGGGGTGAAGGGTCCGTGCAAAGCCCGGCCGGCCGCCACAGTGAGGCGGCCGGCCCGCGGGTGACGTACCGGATGACCGGGCCCCCTACGCGTCGCCCGGGGCCAGGTGGCCGGCCGGGCCTCCACGCTCACTCCGGGACGCGGACCGACTTCGAGGGGTATGCCAGTGATCAACCATGTTTGGATGACGCGACTTGACGATGATCTTTATGATGATCTTGGGTCAGCTGTCGACCTGGTCGCGCTCCAGCAGAAGGCGCAGATCCTCGGCCTCGGGTGCCCCGAGCCTGGTGAACAGGTCGTGGGCGCGTTCGAGGCAGTCGCGACCGCGGCCGGTGCTACCGAGGCCGTTGAGCGCCTTGCCTAGCATCCACAGAGCCTGCGCCTCACCGTACGGGTGGCTGATCTCCCGGCTCACGGTAAGCGCCTGCTCCGCGTGACGGGTCGCGTCCGTGAAGCGGCCCGCGTGGATGAAGGTCTCGGCCAGCCGGGCACAGACCCGCTGCTCCCAGACCCGCTGCCTGCTGGCCCGGAAGAAGGCGAGGCACTCGGCGTGGTGGTGGACCGCCTCGTTCAGCCGGCCGACCCGCGACAGGATCATCCCCAGGTGGTAGCGGGCCCTGGCGGTGCCGGCGCTGGAGCCCATCTCGATGAACAGGGCCAGACCCTGCTCGGCGGCGGCGATCGCCTCCTGCGGCTGCTCCAGGAACAGGTGGTCGCGGGCGGAGTAGCTGAGTGTCAGCGCCTCCCCGCCCCGCGCCCCGACCTCCCTGAACGCCTCGCGCGCCGAGCCGAACCAGGCCAGGGCCTCCACATGGCGGCGCCGGCGCCCGGCCACGACGGCCAGCGCGTTCAGCACCTCGCCGACAACGATGCGCTCGCCCCCGGCCGACAGCTCCAAGGAGGTACGGAACTCCTCCTCGGCCTCGGCCAGCCGGTTGGTGCCGAACAGCACCCGGCCGAGCACGTAGCGGCAGCGCAGCTCGCTGGAGACAGCGCCGAGCCGTCGCGCCACGGCCAGCATCTCCCGCGTCCGGCCCTCGAATTCGCGGCCGTGACTCCCCGACTCCAGCAGCGGCTCCATGGCGAGCAGCAGGTCGGCTCCCGGCAGCAGTGCCCCGGCCTCGTTCGCGCGGGCCACCTGGGCGATCGACGCGAACAGCGACTCCGCCTCCACCGACAGCCAGGCCACAGCCTCGTCGGCGGAGGCGAAGGCGTGGCCGGTCCCGGCGACCCCCAGCTGGTCGGCGATCGTGCTGCCCTCGTAGGCGAGGCGGTGCGCCGAGCACGCGGACGCCAGGTAGAAGTCGAGCAGCCGGCGCAGCGCCTCCTCGCCCTCCCCGCCGATGGCCACGCTCACTCCGGACCCGCGTCGCTCTCCGCCGTCCTGACCGCCATTCCCCGCAGCCGGGCTCTCGGCCCGTTCCGCGACACGGCGGGCGAAGAGTTTGAGCAGGTCGTGGAAGCGGTAGCGGCCAGGGGCCGGGGCCTCCAGCAGGCTGGCGTCCACCAGGGACTCCAGGACGTCCTCGGTGTCCATCGCCTCCAGCGCGAGCAGCCCGGAAGCGGCCCCGATCGAGATGTCCGGGCCACCGGGCAGGGAGAGCAGCCGGAACGCGCGGGCCTGAGCCGGGCTGAGCTGGCCGTACCCGAGGGCGAAGGTCGCCTCCACCGCGAGGTCTCCCACGCGCATCTCGTCCAGGCGGCGGCGCTCGTCGGCCAGCCGGGAAACCAGGGAGGCGACGGTCCAGGACGGCCGGGAGGCCAGGCGCGCCGCCACGATTCGCACCGCGAGCGGCAGGAAACCGCAGGCGGCGACCACGTCCATGGCGGCGGCGCGTTCCGCTTCCACCCTCTCGGCGCCGGCGACGGTGCCGAACAGCGCGAGGGCCTCCTCCGGCTCCATGACGTCCAGGTCGATCAGCCGGGCCGCGGCCAGGTCGGCGAGCTTGCCGCGGCTGGTCACGATCGCCGCGCATCCGGCCGAGCCGGGGAGCAACTGGCTCACTTGCGCGGCATCGCGGGCGTTGTCCAGCAGCACGAGCATCCGCCGGTCGGCCAGGAGCGAGCGGAACAGCGCCGACCGCTCGGCCAGGCCGTCGGGGATGGCGTCGGCGGGCAGGCCCAGTCCACGCAGGAACGCGGCCAGTACGGACTCGGGCGCGGTCGGCTCCACGCCGTACCCGCGCAGGTCGGCGTAGAGCTGGCCGTCGGGAAACAGGTCGTGCATGGCATGGGCGACGTGCACTGCCAGAGCCGTCTTGCCCACGCCGCCGATGCCGGAGATGGCCGCCACAGGCACGCCCTCGGAGCCCTCCTGGGCCGATAGCAGCGTGCGCAGCCGCGCGATGATCTGACGGCGCCCGGTGAAGTCGTTCACGGCGGCGGGAAGTTGCGCGGGGCGCGGCAGTTCCGGGGCCGCCGGTGTTCCCCGCGTTCCCGATGTTCTCGTCGCCTCCGGCTCCGGCTGCCGGCTCTGGGCCGGGGCGGCCGGCTGTGCGGCCTCGGCGGGCGCGGGCCGCGCCCGCCGGTCGACAGGGGCGCGTGCGAGGGCCGGGTCATCGGTGAGAATGCGCTGGTGCATGCTCGTCAGGTCGGGGCCGGGCTCGATGCCCAGCTCCTCGATCAACGTGGCACGGGTGTCGGCGAAGGCCGACAGCGCCTCCGCCCTGCGCCCGCAGCGGTAGTAGGCCAGCATCAGCTGGGCGCGGAGCCGCTCGCGCAGCGGGTGGTCGGCGGTCAGTGCGATCAGCTCGGACAGGGCGTCGGCGTGCCTGCCCAGCTCCAGGTCCAGGTCCATCAGGACTTCCAGCACGTTCATCCGGCGCTCGGCGAGCCGGTCGCGCTGGTGCTCGGCATAGGGGCCGACAGCTCCGGCCAGTGGCTCGCCGGTGCACAGCGCCAGGCTCGCGCGCAGGCTCTCCGCGGCTCTCGCCAGGTCACCCGCGCGGCGCGCGACCTCGGCCTCGGAGATACCGCTCTCGAAGAGAGCCAGGTCAAAGGCGATTCCGTTCAGCCGCAGCGCGTACCCCCTGCCGACGGAGGTGAGCAGCTCGGGGCGGGTGCGCGGGGACCTGCCCGGCTCCAGCACCGCGCGCAGCCGGGAGACGTAGGTGCGCAGGGCGCCGAGCGCGCGAGGTGGGGCGTCGTCCCCCCAGATCGCGTCGATCATCTCGGTCGGCGTCACCGCCCGCCCCTCCCTCAGCAGGAGCATCGCCAGGATGGAACGTTGCAGTGGGGTGCCCAGGTCGAGTTCGGATCCGTCACGCCAGGCCTGGACAGGACCGAGTACGGCGAACCGCAATCCGTCTCCGCTGCCCTGAACAGCCATTTCTTGAATCTCCGCCCGATGGGAAGTTTTATGGCCAAATGATAGATCCTCGCCTGCTTACTCAGTAGGTAGAGGGTTGCCAGTTCGCCGAGCCGTTGATCGCACGTCAATCGGCTGTTGAGTCGTGCCCGCAATGCTGTGGCTGTCGGGCATGGCCCCATACGGGGGCGGCCATGCCCGACATGTCGGTGGATTGCAGGTGTAGATAAAGGCGCTGTAAGTGTGATGAAGGCGGGCGGGTCTATCAATGAGCCATGGCTCCTGGAGGAAGTCGGGAGCCGTCCCCGGTTCCTGGAGGAAGTCGGGAGCCGTCCCCTCAAGGAGAGAACCATCATGCGCCGCTCGATCAGCAAGCTCCTCGGTCTCGCCGCCGCCACCGCCGTCATCGTGATCGGTGTTCCGGCCCTCGCCACCCCGGCCTCGGCCGCCACCCTCACCGCCGGTCCGGCCGCCTCCAGTGACTACGACGAGTCTTGGGGCTCCTACTACTCCAAGTACTACGACGACTCCCGCGCCAGCGCCAAGGGCCGCGTCTGGACCGACGACGACGACCGCGTCCACCTCCAGGGCAGGGTCTACGACAGGTACTCGCCGAACCGGCTCTGCGGCTACGTCCAGTTCAAGTTCGAGAACCACGACGGCGACGAGAACTACTACTGGGCCCGCAAGTGCGGCTCCCAGGGCTACACCCCCTTCCACTTCTCCGAGGAAGAGGTCGACAACCTGCAGGTCAGAGTCTGCTACTGGGACAGGAGCGACGCCAAGAAGACGCTGTGCGGTAGGTGGCGCTACATCTACGAGGTCGACGGCGAGGAGTGATTCCACCTCGTCCGGCGGACCCGCTCGGTGGTGCGGCGGACGAACGCCTCCCTGTAGGCCGCACTGGATGTGACCCATCGCGTGGGCCGCGCTGGATGTGACCCATCGCGCGAAGTCAGGCGAACACCAGGCCCGCCCGGAAGCCCGGGCGGGCCTTTCGTTCCATTAAGTAGTCAAAATGAGCTTTATTTGTTATGTGGTTTTTGTCTGCTTTGTTCTCTAATTCTCCCTGCAATGCCGTTTGTCTGGATGTGCCTCACGCGGCCTCGAACAGGCCCATCCGTGCGTGCAGCCGTTCTCGGACGATCGGCCATTCGTCGCTCAGGATCGAGTAGTACGCGGTATCTCGGACCGTGTCGTCGGCGCCTCGGCTCTCCGCCCGCCGCACACCGTCGAGGTGCGCGCCGAGGGCTTCGATGGCGGCCCGGGATCGTACGTTCCGTATGTCGGCCTTGAGGGTTATGCGGTGGACCTGCCAGGTCTCGAAGGCGAGGGAGAGCATCAGGTACTTGCTCTCGCGGTTGGCACCGGTCCCCTGCGCGGAGGCGGAGAGCCAGGTGTAACCGATGTCCGCCACGGACGGGACATCGCCCACCGCCCCACGAGTTCCCGGCGGCCAGGGCATGGGGCCCTGCCAGTACTCCAGGTTCATGAGACGGGTGGCACCGACCACGTGGTCGGTGTGAAGCCACCGGATGGCGAAGGGCATCGTGCGGCCCCCCGCCTGCTCAGCGAGAGCGGCCTTCACATAGGAGACCATCTCGTCCCGGCCATGGGGGACGCGAGTGAAGTCGTAGGTAGAACGGTCTTCACTCGCCGCGGCGACGAGGTCGTCGACGACCGCGAGGCTGAGCGGTTCCAGGCGCACGAGGCGCCCGGACAGGGTGACAGAAGCGGGCATGAGCACATGATGAGGGCTCTTTCCCCTTCTTGATGCCAAACGACACGAGACATCTTGATGAGCATCATGGGAAGCACCGGCTCCAGCGATTTCCACGGTAAGAAAGACCAGGTCAGCCATGCTGGCGCCACCTTGGGAAGGCGTGTCGCCGGGGCAGGGGGCCGGCCTCCGCTCACCCCGCCGCAGGGGTCGCGGTGAGTGGGGCGCGCATGTGCGGGCGGGACGGCCGCCAGGCTCCTCGCCGCCGACCTGGAGTCGGTCGAGCTCGTTCCTCGACAGCGCCTGGAGGGGCACGTCCCGGTAACGTCGGCGCATGCCTCCCTCCTACGCGCTCGAACGGTTGCTGAACGACGGTGGCTCCAAGCTGGTCGCCGGAGTGGACGAGGTCGGACGCGGAGCCTGGGCGGGCCCGGTGGCGGTCTGCGCCGTGGTCACCGATTTGTCGGAACCGCCCGCCGGACTCACCGATTCCAAACTGCTCACCCCCGCCCGCCGCGCCGCCATGGTCTCCGAGATCACCGCCTGGGCGGCCGGTATCGGGTACGGCGAGGCGTCCCACGAGGAGATCGACGCGCTCGGGATGACCGAGGCCCTGCGCAGGGCGGCCAGGAGGGCGCTGGCCGGGCTTCCCGTCCGCCCCGATGTGGTCGTTCTGGACGGCAAGCACGACTATCTGGGCGCGCCCTGGCCGGTCCGATGCGAGGTCAAGGGCGACCTGTCCTGTGTCTCCGTGGCCGCGGCCTCCGTGATCGCCAAGGTCCGCAGGGACACCTACATGGCCTCGCTGGGTTTCCCCGAGTACGGGTTCGCCGACAACGCGGGTTACCCCTCCCCTGCCCACCAGGCGGCCCTGGCCGAGCTCGGCCCGACGGAGCACCACCGGCTGTCCTGGTCGTACCTGGACGACCTGCCCCGCTGGCGCCATCTCAAGAGGCACCGCAACCCGCTGGCCGGTGAGGGCCAGCTCGACCTCTTCGGATAGCGGCGGGCATCGGACATCATCGGAGAGTGCGAATCGGAGTCTTCCTGGTCGCGGCGGGATTTCCCGGCCGGCAGCCGGGAGAGGTGCTGCGCGACACCGTGGACGCGGTCGTGGCCGCGGAGGAGGCGGGGTTCGACGACGCCTGGATCGCCGAGCACCACTTCATGTCGTACGGCGTGTGCCCGTCGGCGGCGACGCTGGCCGGTGTGGCGCTGGGGCGCACCACCAGGATCGGGGTCGGTACGGCGGTGAGCGTCCTGTCCACCCGGCATCCGGTGGATCTGGCCGAGCAGGCGGCGATCCTCGACCAGGTCTCCGGGGGTCGGTTCGCCCTCGGGGTGGGCAGAGGCGGGCCGTGGGTGGACCTGGAGGTGTTCGGCACGGGCCTGGCGAGGTTCGAGCGCGGCTTCCGCGAGTCGCTCGACCTGCTGTGCGAGGCGCTCTCGCGCGACACGCTCTCCGCGGGCGGGGAGTTCTTCAACTTCAGACAGGTGCCGATGGTGCCGGCGGCCCGGCTCAGGCCGGTCGTCGCGTGCACCTCGCCCGCGACCGTGCTGATCGCCGCCGAACGCGGGTTGCCGATGCTGCTGGGCATGCATGTCGGGGATCGGGAGAAGGCGGCCATGCTCCGTGACTACGGCGCGCTGGCCGCCGGCCCGCTGTCACCGCCCGGTCATGTCGCGGCGGCCGCGGGCTATGTGGCCGACACGACGGAGCAGGCCGTGCGGGAGATGCGGGAGGCCATGCCGCGCTGGCTGGAGCCGGGTCTCGCGGGATACGTACCGGTGGACGGCCGGGCGCGGCCGGTGCGCGACATCGGGGAATACGTGGACTTCCTCTGCGGGACGCATCCGGTCGGCTCGCCCGACCTCTGTGTGGCGAGGATCGAGCGGACCGCCGAGGTCACCGGCCTGCGACACCTGATCCTCATGGTGGAGGGTGCGGGCGATCGCGCCCGCACCCTTGAGAACATCAGGCGGCTGGGGGCCGAGGTGCTGCCCAGGCTCTCCGGCCGTGCCCGCCGGGGACGGCGGGCACGGGGAGATACGGCCCCGGGGTGAGGCCGCCGTCAGCAGTCGACGAGCTCGGGCGTCTGGTTGAGGATCTGCGACCTGGCGGTGACGAACTCCGCGTGGGCCCCGGTGGCGGCCGGGTCGAAGACCGCGACCCGGTGGCAGTTCTGGAAGGCCAGCCTCACCCCGAAGTGACGCTCCAGGGCGCCACGCATGGCGTCGCTGGCGAGGGCGCGCAGGAGCTGGCCACGGGCGGCCTCGTCCGGCGGAGGCACGGTGTTGTCGGCGAATTCGGCACCGGTGTGTTCACGCTGCCTGACCAGGTCGCTGATCAGCGACCAGGCGTAGGGCAGGGAGTCTCTGACACAGGTGACAAAAGCCGCGTCGTCCACCTCGCCGACCCTGGCCAGGTCGAGAAGATCGTTCGAAACGGTCAGCGACATGCTGTGTTCTCCTCTCAGAAGGGGATCAATCAGACACTAGGTCGGGCATGATGGTCGCTCCATCTAGCGGGAGAGCGACACTCGTGTGGGCCCGAAGACGAAGTCGGGGTCGATCTGAGCCGCCAGATCCTCACCCGTGGCCCTGTTGGCCCAGGCCTCGGCATTGCGGAGGTGGAACCGCACGGCCTGACGGCCGAAGCGGTCCCAGTCCTTCTCCTGGGCGTCGAGATGGTCGAGGAGCGTGCCCAGAGCCCGGAAGTTGGCCGGTTCGAGATCGGAGAGGGTGAAGGGGCGGCCCTGCTCCATCGCGCGGATCGCCGCGGAGTGTTCCAGGCAGACCAGCAGGTCGTCGCCGACCTGCTCGCGAAGGAACGACACGTCCCCGGGGCCGTGGACCTTGTTGCCCACCACCGCGACCGGCACGCCGTAGTCGGCGGCGTAGTCACGGTACTGCCGATAGACGCTCACGCCCTGGCGGGTCGGCTCGGCCACCAGGAAGGTCATGTCGAAGCGGGTGAACAGCCCCGAGGCGAATGAGTCGGCCCCGGCCGTCATGTCGACCACGACGTACTCACCCGCGCCGTCGAGCAGATGGTTGAGATACAGCTCCACGGCACCGACCTTGGAGTGGTAGCACGCCACCCCCAGGTCATCCTCGTCGAACGGCCCGGTGACCATCAGCAGGGGTCCCTCGGGTGCGGCGGTGGTGAATCCGGTGTGGATCGGATCGTCTCGCTCGTCGAGGCGGAGCAGTCGCGAGCCTCGTCCCGGCGGGGTGGTCTTGACCATCGCCGCGGCCGAGGAGATGCGGGGGTTCTCGCCCCGCAGGTATTCCTTGATCTCGGTCAGGTGCGAGCCCATCGGTCTCGGCAGCGCGCCGTCGGCCACCCCCAGCGCCATGCCCAGGTGCTGGTTGATGTCGGCGTCGACGGCCACGACGGGCCCGCCCCGGCTCGCTGTGTATCTCGAGAACAGCGCCGACAGAGTCGTCTTGCCACTGCCGCCCTTACCGACGAATGCCACCCTCACGACGACGATCCAATCTGATTATGAAAATCATTGCAACCTCTGTGGAGGCACCATCATGCCACGGGGAGCGAGGGCACGTGACGTGTATCACCGAGCGAGGTGAGGGGCGCCCCGCGCTGCGAAAACGGATGGAAGTGATCTCTCATGACAAGTGCGGATGTGGGGTGTGAGGGAAAACGTCTGCCATGTCATGACCGGTGCTGAAGATCCGCCGTTACCGCTTCGCTCCCCCATGTACGGACTCGGCGCCGGCCTTGGGGGCCGGCGGGGCAGATGTTTGCCATTGGCTCCGGTGAGATCCCGCCCGCCCGGGTATCCCACCCCGAGTCGGTTGATCTTGAGCCCCCCGGCGGGATCGTGGACAAGGGGTCAAAGGGGCTTTGGTGGTACGTACGGATACCTGGTCACGTCGCGTTTTCGAGCGGCGAGCCGACGGGTTCGCCGCGTGGGGGATCGCGCTCGCGATGCTCGCGACGCCGTTGGTCGCCTCCGCTCCACCACAGACCGGGGCGGAGACACCACCGTCCCGCCCGGCCACCGTGACATCCCCACAGCGCCCGGAGGCCGGGTCCGTTCCGGTGAAGTCGGTGAAGTCGGGGGGTGGGGGTGCCAAGACGGCTTCGTCCGTTCTCGCCGAGTCCGGGGGGAGGGCTCCGTCCGTCCCGGTGGAGGTGGAGAGGGCGGAGGAGGTGGTGGAGCCGGGGGTTGAGATCACCAAGACGGCCTCGGCCGTTCTCGCCAAGCCCGGACAGAAGGTCACCTACATCGTCGAACTGCGCAACACCGGTGATGACCACCATCCGGACTTCACCTTCACCGACGATCTGTCCGGCGTGCTCGACGACGCGGACTTCGACCACGACGAGTCGGCCACGTCGGGCACCGTCTCCTTCGCCGCGTCCAGGGTGACCTGGTCGGGTGACGTGGCCGCCGGTCAGACGGTGACGGTCACCTACGGGGTCACGGTGAACGACCCTCCGGCGGGGGATCTACGGCTCTCCGGCGAACTGGCCGGCGGCGAGGGCTCCAACTGCGAGGCCGGTTCCACCGATCCCGCCTGCGGCAACCTGGACGCGCCCGGCCTGCCGCTGCTGTACGTCCTGATGACCGCGGACCGGGAGACGGTCGACCCCGGCGAGGTGGTCACCTACACGGTCACCGTGAGCAATGTCGGTACCGCCGCCTATCCGGGTGCCGCGCTCACCGGGGAACTCTCCCGGGTGCTCGACGACGCGACCTACAACGGCGACGCGCGGGCCACGGACGGAACCGTCTCGTACGGCGCGTCGAACCTGGCCTGGACCGGCGAGATCCCGGCCGGCGAGACGGTCACGATCACCTACAGCGTGACCGTGGACACCCCCGACACCGGGGACCGGGTGCTGGACAGCGCCGTACAGGCTCGCGGAGGCGGGACGAACTGCCCTGGCCCGGCGCCGGGACCGGCCAGGTTCGGCGCGCCCGCCCCGGGGACGGGTCTCGGCTGTGCGCAGCGGGTCGCCGTGGAGGGCGTGACGATCACCAGGACGCTCGTGCCAGAGGAGCCCGAGGCGGGTGACATCGTGACCTACACGATCACGATCACCAACCCGCGGCGGACCTCGTACGCCGGAGCCCGTCTCACGGACGATCTGTCGGGGGTGCTCGACGACGCGGTGCTCAACGATGTCGCGGCCTCCTCGGGTACCGTCACCTACGCCGGGCCGGTGCTCGACTGGCGGGGGGACATCCCGGCGGAGTCCGCCGTGGCGATCACCTACCGTGTCACGGTGGGCGACCCTCCCCCGGGCGACTCCATCCCGCCGCCCGTCCGGGTGTCGGAGCCTGTCCGGGTGTCGGAGCCATCTCCCGAGCCGTCGTACGGGCCGGGCTGGGAGCGGCCCTTCCCGATTCCATGTCCCGTCGGCGGGCACTGCGCGGGACCGGCCCGTCCCACGCTGCCGTTCACGGGCCTGCCGCTCGGGCCGGTCCTGGCGGGCTTTCTGCTCCTCGGCCTCGGCCTGGCTCCGCGGCTGCGTCGCCGACGCGGAACGCGCTAGTGCGACGTTCCGCGCCGGAAGTACAGATCCACCTCGGTCCTGGCATCAGGAAGGCAGGCCCGACGATCTAGGTTTCCCCGCAGCGCGTTCGCGACCTCCGCTGAGGACTCGAAGATCCTGGAACGGAGTAGAGATCCGGCCCCCCGACCGGATCGGGGAACGCGCCCACACCGTCATTGGGAACGGAGCGCCAGGGACCTTCCACGGGTCAGGCCGGCTGGGCCCGGCGGCGACGGCGGTGGAGCAGGAACGCGGTGGTGGCCAGCCCGGCGGCGGCGGCGGAGGCCAGTGAGATCGGCAGGACCCAGTCGGTCGTCTCCGGCAAGGCCACGGTGTTGACGTCCGTGGCGCAGACCAGCACGGGTCCGGCCGCGCTCCTGCGGGCGCAGGCAGTCGTCGCCAGGTCCCGCACCTGTGCCCCTGCGACCGCGCCGACCCGGGCGCTCAGGTGGACGACGGTGTCCTTCCTGGGCAGGACGTTCACGGTCCACGCCACCTTGCCCTGCTCCACGTGACCTCCGGCGTCGGCCTTCACCAAGGTCATCGACGGCGGCAGGGACTGCACCAGGAGGATGCGCCTCAGCCGGGTGGTTCCCTGGTTACTGATACGGAGTGTGTAGGTGCTCTCCGCGCCGGGAGCGGTCTCCCTCGTCCCGTCGTCGAGGGAGATGGAGAGTGAGGGGACCGGATCGCCCCAGGCCGGCGGCCATCCGAGAGCGGGTACGGCGATCGCGGTGAGTAGGCCCACGCTGGCCAGGTGGCGTTTCATCCTCTTACCTCCATGGTGACTCTAAGTAATCACTCCATGACAGCATTCCGGCCCACGTGGGCGCTCTCAACGCGCCGGGTGTGTCGGCTCATCGGCTGCTGCCCGCTGATCCGCGGTCCGTCAGTCGCAGGCGGAGTCGAGGACGACGGCGCTCGACCCCGTGCTCCTTCCACGGTTCCCTGTCGGTACGGCGGGCACGGCGGAGTCGGACCCGGCGGGCGGGGTCGCCAGGGTGGTGGTGACCTCACGCCTGATCAGGTGGTAGTCGGGCGCACCCGAGTAGATCAGCGGGGGCACGAACTGGAGGCTCCTGATCCTGGAGTTCTTCACCTTCTCCGAAAGCTCGACCAGGTCGGGCAGTAGTTGCCGGGGTATGTCGGTGGAGATCGCGTCGACGGCGGCGGTGGCCAGCTTCTCGAAGCTCTTGAACACCGTCACGGGGTCGGCCTGCTTGGCGACGGCGTTCAGCAGGCATTTCTGGCGGCCCATCCGTACGTAGTCGTCGCTGAAGGTGCGGGACCTGCCGTACCAGAGCGCCTCCTCGCCCGAGAGTTTCCGTCTGCCCGCCTCGATTAGGCCCTCGTTCTGCCTGCCGTACACGATGGGGTCCTTGATGCGGACCCGCACGCCGCCCATCGCATCGACGATCTCCACAAACCCCCTCATGTCAACCATCGCGTAATAGGAGATGTCGAGCCCGAGGATGCCGCCGATCGTCTTTTTCAGCAGCGAAGGGCCACGGTGCCTCTTGCCCAGTTTTGGAGCCATTTCTGGGTAGTCTTCGGCGTACTGGTAGATCTCGTTGAGCATGCCCGGTGTGTAGGGCGGCTCGCCCTCGAAGCCGTAGGGGAAGCGGTCGCGGGCCGGGCCCGGCGGCATCGGGACTTTCTCCAGGTTCCTCGGCAGGCCGAACAGCACGGTTTCGCCGGTCCGGGTGTCGACACTGGCCACGGTCATGCTGTCGGTGCGCACCCCGACCCGGTTGGCCGCCGCGTCCGCGCCGATGAGCAGGATGTTGATCCGATCCATGCCCCTCCACGGGTCCGTCGGCATCGGCGTGACGCTTTCCGCGAACACCGAGGTCACCACGGTCTGAGAGATGTAGGCCAGCCGGGCCACGTAGATCATCGGAGTGGTCACCAGTACGCACAGCAGACCGACGATGACGGCCGAGAGGTACTGGGTCGCGGGCGATGACGACTCCGGTCTGACCAGCAGGTAGGAGTGTATGACCACGGCCACCGCCACGGCGGCCAGCAACATCGCGGTGAGTGCGAAGGTCCAGAGCCAGACGGGTTGTACGGCGAGGGCGAGCAGGGCGGGCCCGGCGGTCAACACGGCGATCGCGGCGGCTCCGGCAAGGATCAGCTCGATGCTCATCAGGAAGGCGCCCGTCAGGCGGCGGCCCACCCAGACGTGGGCCAGGCCCCAGAGAACGGCCGAGCCCAGTGTCAGTGCCAGGCTCGATCCGACGCCTGTCCGCCCCGCGTTATCGGCCATAGCCTCACATCTCCTGTTCGTCACCCCAATACGTCGCAGGTTAGTAACGGTTTCCAGTTGAATGGGCTATGTGGTTGTTCGACGCGCTGAGGGCGGTCGGTCAAGGTTTGTAAACCAGATCACGCCATTGGGATGACGCTGACCTCCAAGTTATCGTCAAAAAGGACACGTAATCGATTTTGGCTGGCAAACGCGGGGATTTCCAGGTAAAGCGGTTAGGAGGTCCCGTGCGTAAAATGATCAGCTCGATTTTGATCACGCTCGGCTGCCTTCTCGCGCCCCTTGCCCTCGTCGCGTTCTGGGCGGCGAACGAGGTGGCCGACTCCGGTGGCTACATCCGGAACATGGCGCCGCTGGCCCGTCATCCGCACGTACGGGATGCCGTCACCGGTCGTGTCGCCGACGAGATCACCTTGAGGTTGCGAGGGCTGGGGGTCACGGCGGAGGAGGGGTTTGTCCACAATGTGGTGGGGGATCGGGTCGACGGTGACTTCGTCGCGGCCTGGGTGGAGATCAACCGGGTGGCGCACCGCCGGTTCGTCATGGTCCTGGTCGGCGGGGAGAGCGCGGATTCCGGCATGCCGGGCGGAGGTGTCGGCTACGACCTCGCCCCGATGTACGAGCTGGTCAGGTGGAAGCTGTGGAGCAACGGTATGGAAGCGGCCTCCCGCCTGCCCAGCACACGTCCCGCCGTTTTGGTGCTCCCCGCCTCCGCCGTGGTCGGAATCGACCACATCCACGAGAGGCTCGTCTCACTGAGATGGGTCCTGGCGGGTATGTCACCGGCCCTGATCGCCGCCGGGGTCTTCCTGGCCCGCGACCGATGCGCCGCGCTGATCGGCACCGGTATCGGCGTGGCGGCGGGCATGTTCACGCTGGCGATCGCCGTGTTCGCCCTCCGTAACGTCTATCTGCCGAACTCCACCACCGGCGGCCTGTCGACGCCCGCCACGCTCGCGATATTCGACGCGCTGACCGCCTCCCTGAGGAACGGTCTGCGCGTGCTCTTCGCCCTGGGCCTGCTCTTGGCGGGGATGGTCTTCGTCATCAGGAACGGGCTCGTCCGTTACCGGAGTGTCGCCGCGGTCTTCGAATTCCGCTCTCACCAGCCGGAGGAGCCGACGAACGATGTCACCGACGGCCGGTAGCCGAGGTGGGTGCGCGCCGCGGTGATGTCGAGGGTCCGCTCGACGGCCAGGTGGCCTGCGGCGTAGCGCGTCAACCGGGGCGGGTGCGGGCGCCGGAGCAGCCGGAAGGCGGCCTCGGCGGCGGCCGCGACGGGGTCGACCAGCTTCAGCGGCAGATAGTACGGTTCGGCGTCGATGCCGCGCTCTGAGAGGATCGTGCGCAGGGCGTCGTCGAGCACGACGGGTTCGGCGTCGGTCACGTTGAAGACGCCGTGGTCGACAGGCCCCGAGGCGGCGAGCAGGCAGGCCAGGACCAGGTTGTCCACCGAGGTCAGGCTGATTCGCTGGCGTCCGTCGCCCACCGCGAGAAGCCTGCCGCGCCTGACCGCGCCGAGGACTCGGGGAAGCAGCGTGGTGTCCCCCCTGCCGTAGACCGCGTGCGGCCGCAGGATGACCGCCCGCTCCAGACATCTCTCCGCGGCGGCCTTCGAGGCGCCGTAGGCGCCTGCGTACCGTCTGACCGGGGCGGCGTCCTCGGTGGCCATCACGGTCGGCAGGAACGGGTCGTAGACGCTCGCCGTGCTGACGTGCACGAACCTGGCGCCTGGGAAGGCCGCGGACGCGTTGCGGGTGCCGTCGACATTGGCCGCCCAGATGTCGCGCGCCGGCCCCCAGTCCGTGACGCTCCCGGCACAGTGGATCACCGCGTCCACCTCCCGCGGCTCCGGCCGCTCGCCGAGGAGATCCCACGGCGTGTACGGCGCGTGGCCGACGTGCCCACCGTCCACTCCGGGCCGCCTGCCGAAGGCGAACACCGTCCAGCCCTCCGCCACGGCCGCCCGGCAGACCGCGCCTCCCACGAACCCCGAGGCCCCCGTCACCGCGACCCGCAACGTCCTGCCGCCCGGCCTGGAGGCGGTGCCGGCCCGATGCGGGCGGTTTCGATGCTCAGTCACGGCGGGCGACGTCACACCGGGCGACCAGATCCCGCAGGGCGGCCCGATCGAGCTTGTCGGCCCGGCCGGAACGTGGGAAGGCGTCGAGCGACTCGATCCGGTCGGGCAGTGCCGCCGAGTCCACTATCCCGGGTAGTGCCCCGCGCAGCAGGCTCTCGTTGTAGCCGTCGGTGGGGACGACGGCCAGCACGACCTCCTCGTCCCCGGTATCGGGGTCGGCGAGTCCGACGATCGCGGCCTCGGCCACCCCGGGCAGCGCCGCGATGCCGGACTCGTACAGGCCCGGATAGATGTTGACCCCGTCGCGGAGGATCATGTCCTTCTTGCGGCCGAGCAGTACCAGCCGACCGGCATCGAGCCGGACCAGGTCGCCGGTGGCGATCTCGCGCAACGGTTCCTCGCCGAGGTAGCGCTGCGCGAGGTGGGGCCCCGAGACGAACAGTTCACCGTCCTCGGCGATCCGGACGCCGACGCCGGGCAGGGGTGCCCCGAGCAGGTCCCCCTCGGCCTGGGCCAGCTTCTGCCGCGCCGACGCGATGGCGATGGGGAGCGCCTCGGTCATCGCGTAGACGGACAGCACCTCGGGGCCGGCCTCGATCGCGCGCCGGAGCACGCCGGGCGGGGCAGGGGCGGCGCCGAGCAGGAGGTAGCGGAGGGTTCCGGGAAGTCTGGGGGTCTCGCGCAGCAGCCTGTCCAGGTGCACCGGCACGGCGAAGGTGTGAGTGGCCCGCCTGGCGGCCAGTTCGGCGGCGAGGTCCCCACCTCCGGGCAGTGACCAGGTCGCCCCGGCCAGCAGGGCGGGGAGGCCGAGCATCAGCTGGTCGGTGTGCACGATGTCGCCGGAACCCAGTGGGAAAACGCTCCTGAACATCTCCAGCCCGGTCGCGAGCGATCTTCGGGTGTGCACCACCCCTCGCGGGCGCGCCGTGGTCCCCGAGGTGAAGATCACCGCCGCCGGTTGGTCCGGGTCGGATTCGTGCGCCCACTGCCCGGTGGGGGTGAGCGGCGATCGGAGGATCCGGGACAGCCGCAGTGCCCCTCGGGGAACCCCCGGCAGCCACGGGCCGGTGTACAGGTGGCGGACGGGCCGGCCGGGAAGCGGGTCGGCGAGGTTCGGCAGGAGCAGGCCGCGGCGGCGGGCCAGGCTCCTGAGCGGACCGCTCAGCATGTAGAGCGGGGACTCGCTGACCACCCACGCGGGCCGGGTCGCGGCCATCCGGGCCGCGAGCACGTCGGGTGCCAGTCCGGGGTCCGCGAGGACGAGCGTCCCGCCCGCCGCGACCGCCCCCAGCGCCAGCGTCACCGCGTCCACCCCGGGCCGCACCGCGAACAGCACCCCGTCCCCGGGCCGCATCCCTTTCCCCTGCGGCGGCCCGCCCATCGCGTCGCGGACCACCGATACCCGACGGCCCAGTTCGCCGTAGGTGATCTCGCGGCCCCGGCCGTCGACGATGGCGGTCCGTCCCGGCTCACGCCCGGCGGCCGTCATGATCCCGCTGATGATGTCGTTCACGTGGCACTGATCCACAGGTGCTCGTAGGTGGGAATGAGGACCCCTCTGGCCGCGCGCCGTCGTAGGACGCGCACCCGGTGGGAGAGCAGGACGGAGGCCACCGCCCGGATCTGGGCCAGGGCCAGCGGGTAGCCGATGCAGAAGTGCGGGCCCGCGCCGAACCAGAGCCTGCGCAACTCGGGCGGATGTGGGCGGGAGGGGTCGAAGGGGCCGTACGCCCTGGCGCAGTTGTGGGTGACGATCAGTATCCTGTCGCCGGGGCGCACCGTGGCCTTGCCGACGCGCGCGGCGGTGGACACCGAGCGGAGCATCAGCGGGGTCGGCGTGGTGACCCGCATGGCCTCCTCGATGACCCGGTCCAGATCGTCCACCGGGGTCCGGTGGTCGTGCAGGAGGGCGAAGAGCCGGGGGACGAACGTGGCGACCGTCTCGGTACCGGTCAGGAAGAACGCCCCGGCCGCCCCCCTGGCCTCGGCGGGCGAGAGCCCCTGCGCCCGCATCCGGCCCATCAGCGTGGACTCGTCGGCGGCCTCGTAGGCGGCCTGCGCGATGTCCCCGATCCGGTCCAGCACCTGCCGGGCAACCGCTACCTGCCGGTCCGACAGCCGCCGCGAGCGGAGCGAGACCATCGAGACGACCTGCTCCCCGTCCGCGAACAGTTCCCTGGCACGAGCCTCGGAGACCTCGCCCAGCCCGATCACCCGGCAGATCACCGCTCCGGCCATCAGCCGCATGACGTCCACCAGGTCCACCGTCTCGCCGCGTTCCAGACGTGCCGAGAGGTCGGCGAGCGGCCCGTGGAGCACGTTGTCCACCAGTGCCGAGACGTACCCGGGGGTGAACAGCGGCATCAGCTTCCTGCGCAGCGCGAGGTGTCCCGCTCCCTCCATGTTGAGCAGCACGGAGGGGCCGAGCACGGGCGTCCACAGGTCGCCGGGCGATCCGGGACCGTCCTTGCGGAACCGCTCGTCCATCAGCACGGCTCGCGCGACGGTGGCGTCGTTGACCACGACGCCCAGTCCGGGGACGCGTACCACGGGCCCGAGTCTGGCCAGCGACCGCAGGAGCGGGTAGGCGAAGGGATGCGCGGCCAGGTGGAGCCGCGTCTCGTGGTTCACCGGACGTCGATCACTTCTGGGCGGTAGTGGTGGTCGGCGTACCAGGCGAGGGTGCCCGCGAGGCCGTATGCCCTGAGCCTGCGCACGGAGCCGAAGACCACCACGTCGCGGCGCGAGCCGTACGCGGTGGTGAGCGTGCGCACCCGGTTGACCAGGGCGCGGTCCTCGTGGACCTCCTCGATCGCGGTCCTGGGGAAGCCGCCCGCGCGGTCGTAGAGGTCCGCGGTGATGGCCAGTGTGGCGCCGGGCATCATCACGTACGGCCCCAGGTAGCGCGGATCCCTGTTGCCGGGCCGAAAGCGCCCGAAGGTGGCCGCCACCCCCACCACGAACGGGATGAGGTGCCGCTCCCAGAACTTCAGCCGGAACTCGTCGGTCCGGGGCCGTAACCGGCCGCCGACCATCTCCAGCCCGTCGTCGAAGGCCCGCCGGATGTTGCGCACCCAGTCGGGGCGGGGCAGGCAGTCGGCATCGGTCCTGGCGAGGTGGGTCGCCCCGTGCGCGATGGCGTGGCGCATGCCGGTGTCCGAGGCGGCGCCCGTGCCCTTCCGGGTCTCGACGATCACCTGGACGCCGTGGCGCCGGACGATCTCGGCGGTGTCGTCGGTGCTCGCGTTGTCCACCACGAGCAGCGTGAAGTCCCGGTCGTCCTGCTCGGCCAGCGCCCTCAGCGTCGCCTCGATGCCGGGTGCCTCGTTGTAGGCGGGGACGATCACCCAGAGGTCCGTCACATCTCCGCCAGGATCACACCGGTGCTGATCCCGCCGCCCAGCCCGAGCAGCGCCACCCGGTCGCCGGGCCGCCAGCCGCCCAGCGCGAGCTGGAGCGGCAGCGTGGTCGAGGCGCAGTTGCCGTGCTCGGGCAGGCTGACCACGAGCCTGTCCTCCGGGATGTCGAGCACCTGGGCGAGGAAGCGCAGGTAGGGCAGCGCCACCTGGTGGACCGCTACGATGGCGAAGTCGTCCCAGGTCAGGCCGGTGCGCTTGAGCGCGTTGAGGAAGATGTCCGGGCCGATCATCTCGAACGCCTCCTTCAATCTGCGCCCGTCGCCGCGGAAGTAGGAGTATTCAGGGTCGCGAGGATGTGCCGAACCGCCTCCCGGCAGGGTGCCGATCGCCCAGGCCGTGGAGTCGGCCGCGAAGTCGCGGTAGAAAATGCCGCGTTCCACATCGGCGGCGACCGTGATCGCGGCTCCGGTGTCCGACAGCGTGTAGCCCGCGAAGGAGTCGACGAACTGCGCGCGGTCCCTGACCTGCCAGCGGATCGCCCGTGAGGGGACCTCGCCTGAGCAGACCAGCACCTTGCGGTGCGCGCCGGACAGGATCAGTGCCTCGGCGATCTGGATCCCGTTGAGCATGCTGTTGCAGGCGTTCTTGACGTCGAACACCGGGCAGGAGAGCCCCAGCTTGGCCGCCACGATGTGCGCGGTGGCGGGCTCGACCATGTCCTGCGAGGCCGACGCGAAGACGAGCAGGTCGACGTCTGTGTGGTCGAGGCCACGTGCCGCCTCGGCGGCCAGATCCGACGCCTGCTGGTCATCGCGGGCCACATGGCGCCGTCGGATTCCCGTCAGCCGCTCGACGACGCCTCCGTAGGGCACGTAGCCCTCGATCCGCCGCTCCACATCCGCGCTGGACACGGTCTGTTCCGGCAGATACGTCGCGACGCCCGTGATCCGGGCTTTCATTGGTCTCCCTAAACAGGATTAAGTCTCCCTATGTCCCCATGCTCGCGCAATGTATCGAAAAGACGATGATTTGTCCTGATCGTGCAGGTGGAGGTCGGTGAGACGGCGCCTCTCACACCGACATAAGCCGGTCGTGCGGGGGTAACCGCTCCTGTCGTGAGCGATGTTCAGACGGGAACCGTGACGACGAAGGTCCCCGCGAGGTTGGACCGGCTGCCATGGTCGCGATGGCACTGGATGATCGTCGTCGGCCTCGGCACCGTCTGGATCCTCGACGGTCTCGAAGTGACGATCATCGGAAACCTCTCCGCTCAGCTGGCCAGGGAGGGCAGCGGCCTGGCGATCACCCAGGCCCAGGTCGTAGGGCAGGCCGCGGCCATCTACGTGGCGGGGGCGTGCCTCGGGGCGCTGTTCTTCGGCTGGCTCACCGACAGGTTCGGCCGGAAGAAGATGTTCATCATCACGATGGCCGTCTATCTGGGCGCCACCGCCGCCACGGCGTTCTCCTTCTCCGTCTGGTGGTTCTTCCTGTTCCGATTCCTGACCGGGTTCGGCATCGGCGGCGAGTACGCGGCCATCAACTCGGCCATCGACGAACTCATCCCGAGCCGCCACCGCGGCAGGATCGACATCATCATCAACGGCAGCTACTGGCTCGGCGCCGCCGGAGGCGCGCTGTTGACCGTGCCGCTGCTCGACAACCTGCCGCTGAACATCGGCTGGCGCGTCGCGTTCGGGATGGGGGTGCTGCTCGGCCTGGCCATCCTGCTGGTCCGCAGGCACGTGCCGGAGAGCCCCCGCTGGCTGTTCATCCACGGCCGTGACCGGGAGGCCGAGAGACTGGTCGACGAGGTGGAGGCGCGGATCGAGCGTGAGGAGGGCATCCCGCTCGACGAGCCCTCGCAGTCGATGACCATCCATCAGCGCAAGTCGATCGGCTTCGGCCGGATCGCGCACACCATGGTCGCCCGCTACCCCAAGCGCACGATCCTCGGCCTGGCGCTCTTCATCGGCCAGGCGTTCCTCTACAACGCCATCACCTTCGGGTACGCGCAGATCCTGTCGACCTTCTTCGGCATCGTCACCCACACCGGCTACTACTTCGCGGTCATCGCGGTCGGCAACTTCCTCGGCCCGCTCCTGCTCGGGCGGTTGTTCGACACGGTAGGCCGCATTCCCATGATCTCCGGCACCTACATCGGGTCCGGGGTGCTCCTGCTCGGCACGGCCTGGCTGTTCGACCAGGAGGTGCTGACCGCGGTCACGCTCACCGCCTGCTGGTGCGTCGTGCTCTTCTTCGCCTCCGCCGGGGCGAGCGCGGCCTATCTGACGGTCAGCGAGATCTTTCCGATGGAGACCCGGGCCATGGCGATCGCGTTCTTCTACGCGATCGGTACCTTCGCCGGTGGCGTGTCCGGACCGCTGATCTTCGCCAACCTCGTCAAAAGCGGCAGGCCCGGTGACACGGCGCTGGCCTTCTGCATCGGCGCGACCCTCATGATCATCGCAGGGCTGGTGGAGTTCTTCCTCGGGGTCAAGGCCGAGGGGAGGGGACTGGAGGACATCGCCCGGCCGCTGAGCGCCGAGCGGGGCTGAACATCCCGCAGAGCCGCTGAGCGCCGAGCGGGGCTGAACATCCCGCAGAGCCGCTGAGCGCCGAGCGGGGCTGAACATCCCGCCGGACTCACGGGATCCGCTGCCGTGCGGGTGGCTTGGTACGATAGTCATTATCATTTGAGCATCTGTTCAGGAGTTCGCCCATGGAAGTCGTCACCGGTCTGGACACGTGCGCGACCGTGGAGCCTGACGAGGCCAGGGTGGCGGCGACGCGGGATCGGCTTGTCACCCCGAGCGAGGCCGCCCGGCTCGCCGATCTGTTCAGGCTGCTGGGCGACCAGACTCGCGCGCAGTTGCTGTACGCACTGCTTGAGGCCGGTGAGCTGTGCGTCTGCGATCTCGCCGAGACGGTCGAGGTCAGCGACACCGCCGTGTCGCACGCCCTGAGGCTGCTGCGGACGGCGGGCATCGTGGCCGGCCGCCGGTCCGGCCGGATGATCTATTACCGTCTCGCCGACGCCCACGTCAGGATGCTCCTCGACCTCAGCCGCGAGCACCTCCGTCACGAGATCGTCGTGGGCTGAGGGCTGCCCGTCCGGTTGTCACCGGGGGTTTGACCAGCGGAGCTCATGGCAGCGTTGAGGTTCGCCGGGGGTTTGACCAGCGGAGCTCATGGCAGCGTTGAGGTTCGCCGCGGGTCTGACCGTCCGCAGCCGTGGTAGCGGAGCACATAAGATCTTTTTTCACGATCCATCCCGTGATCGGACTCGCCGGGCTGAACACCGTCACCCGCACCGTGATCCTGTTGGAGGTATGCATGCGTGGTACGGCTCGCGCGTTCGCCATGACCACCGCCCTCGCCCTGGGGCTGACCGCCTGCGGCGTCGACAGGGCGGTCGAGGGCCGGAAACCGGTAGAGCAGCCCGCTTCCGAGGTCACCGAGAAGCCGGCGGGACCCGTCACCCTGAAGTACTGGACCTTCTCCCCGCGCGAGGCCGCGCTGAAGCAGGCGCTCGCCGCGTTCGAGGAGGCGAATCCCGATATCAAGGTCGAGCTTCGCACCTTTGGCGAGGCCGACTACCGCGAGCGGCTGCCCAAGGCACTCGGCGGTGACGAGGCACTTGACATCGTCGGCATCCACATCCCGACCATGACCGGCGCGGTCAAGGACCGGCTCCGCCCGGTCGCGGACTGGAAGGACACGGTCTCCGACGAACTGCTCGGGAAACTCGACCCGGTCGCGGTCGAGCAGACGGAGAAGACCACCAAGGACGGCAGGCTCTACTCGGTCCCGATGGGGTCCAATGCCGGCGCGGTCATGTACTACGACGCGGCTCTCCTGTCCGAGCTCGGGGAGTCCTTCCCCAAGACGGTCGCCGACCTCGAATCCATCGTCATGCGGGTCAGGAAGGAGATCCCCGACCTCCAGCCGATCGTCTTCTCCGGCGAGCCGCGCCGGCAGGAGGAACTGCTGTTCACCATCGCCGGCCAGACCCACCCGACCCTCTCCGACGAGCTGCTGGCCGGCGGAAAGTCCTGGAAGAGCGCCGAGACGGTCTCGGCCCTGACCGCTTACGAGTCACTGTTCGACAGAGGCGTGCTGGCAAGGTCCACGCTGACCCTCAAGGGCGACCACCCGGCCGAACTCTTCCGATCCGGCAAGGCGCTGTTCCTGGTGGACGGCTCAGGCCAGAGCCCGATGCTGTCCACGTCCTACCGCGGGACCGGCAAGATCTCCGTCAAGAAGATCGGCGCCGGGTCCTTCCCAACCATCCTGCCGGGCGCCAAGCCGGCCGCCCGCAGCACGGCCGAGGTGGGCCTGGCCGTCCCCAAGGATTCCAAGCACGTGGTCGAGGCGACAACGCTGATCGAATTCCTGACCGTGGGAGACGGGGTCTCCAGCTGGGCCGGAGACCTGACGATGGCCCCCGCGGCTGCGGGCTTCACGGTGGAATCGTCGGCCTTCGCCACGCCGGAGGGTAAGGACGGCTACGCCGTGCTCCAGGAACTCATCCGGGGCGGTGGTTCCCTGAACGTCCCGGACCAGGCGTTCCTGGACCGCGCGCAGGGCGAGGTGATCCTCGACGTCGCCCATGGCAGGATCACCCCGGAGAAGGCGGCGGACCGCCTGCAGAAGGAGTGGTCACGCGGTCGGTGACGGCCCCCGCACCCGGTCAGGCGTCCACGGGCCGGAAGGTACGGCGGTAGGCCATCGGCGAGACGCCGACGGCAGTCTGCAGGTGCTGGCGGAGCGAGGCCGCGGTGCCGAACCCCGCCCGCAGGGCGACGCCCTCCACCGGCAGGTCACTGGTCTCCAGCAGCAGCCTGGCCAGCTCCACCCGCTGAGAGGTGAGCCACTGCCCCGGGCTGAGGCCCATCTCGTCACGGAAGCGCCGGGTGAAGGTGCGTCGGCTCATCCGGGCGTGGGCGGCCAGCTCGCTGAGGGGGAGCGGCTCGTGTAGCCGTTCCAGCGCCCAGACCCTGGTCGCCGCGGTCGTCGTGGCGGTCGGCGCGGGAAGCGGGCGCTCGATGAACTGGGCCTGGCCGCCGTCGCGCCACGGCGGCACGACGCACCGCCTGGCCACGCGGTTGGCCACCTCGGTGCCGTGGTCGCGCCGGACGATGTGCAGGCAGAGGTCGATCCCCGCGGCCACTCCGGCGGAGGTGAGCACATCCCCGTCGTCCACGAACAACACCTCCGGGTTGACCTTGACCTGGGGGAACAGCTTCTGGAAGCGCTCGGCGTCGCTCCAGTGGGTGGTCGCGGGGCGGCCGTCGAGCAGTCCGGCCGCCGCGAGCACGTAGGCGGCGGTGCAGATCGAGACCAGGCGGGTGCCAGGCCGGATGCGCGCGATCGCGTCGGCCACGGGCTGGGGGAGCCGTCCCTCGGCGGAGATCGGGCCGAGCGCGTGGGTGGCCGGGATCACCACGGTGTCCGCGCCGGCCAGAGCCTCGGCCCCGTGGTTCACCGCGATCGAGAAGTCGGCGTCGGTACGTACGGGGGCGCCGTCGACGGTGCAGGTGAGCACCTCGTAGAGCCGCTCGCCTTCGGGGCTCCTGGCAATGCCGAAGATTCGCGGCGGGATGCCCAGCTCGAAGGGGATCACACCGTCCATGGCGAACACGACGACCCTGTGCATGGCCTGATTCTCACATATGGCGGATGCGGGCCATCTCTGCCGGGGCCGCTGCAGGAGTCGCTCCCGTTGCCGGTGACCGCCGGCACGGCCTCGTTGGTGAGAAGGCCGGTTCATTGGCGCCGGGGACGACCTGTCCGGGGGCGATCTGTCTGGGAAAGATCTGTCTGGGGGCGATCTGTCTGGGAAAGATCTGTCTGGGAACGCGAGGAGGGTGCGGGACTCACGTCCCGCACCCTCCTGCCCTACCGGGGTGGGTTCAGCCCGCGGCGCCTGCCGCGGACGGGTAGATGCGGAGCCAGTCCACCTCCATCCACGCCTCTCCCGCGCTTCCCTGGCCGGGGAACCAGTCCAACTGCAGGCAGACCGACATCGAGCTACGGGTGGCGTTGCCGGAGCGGAACCACTCCTGCCCGTCGATGTAGCCGACGACGGCGCTGGGGGTGATCTCCACGGCGTAGGTGTGCCAGGTGGTCATGTCGACGTTGGCGTGGGCCTGCTCCTGCCCCTGGGGGGTGTGCAGGAAGAAGTTCGGACGCTGCCTGTCCGGGTCGTCGATGACCTCCAGGAAGTCCACCTCCTCGCCGGTGGAGCTCTGCACGTTGCCGCCGCCGTCCTTCGGCCACAGCAGGGCGACGGGGTGGTACGACCCGGCGCCCGGGTACAGGCGGATGCGGGTCTCCCAGCGCCCGTAGGCCTGGTCGTGACGGGCGGCCAGCCCGGCCGTGGTCCCGTCCTCGCGGCCGTACAGGTAGAGCGCCCCGTTGCCGAGGTAGAGCTGCTGCGGGGAACGGCGGCCGTTACCCGCGTGCCCGGCCGAGTCGTAGAACACCCAGTCGGACTCGTTGAGGTAGTCGTCGAACTCCGCACACCAGGACGGCGTGCCCCAGTTGAGGGCTTGCGCGGCGCTGGCCTCGCCGGTCGTGGCGGGGGCGCAGGGCGCCGCCGAGACCACCTCTCCCTGGGCAGCGCTGAGGGTGCTCACCGCCAGCGCGGCCACCATGCTGAGTACGGCCACCCGCACGTGGGATCTGGTGATCATGATTACTCCTCCCAGAATCTGGCGCAGAGTTTGGAGGGACTGAAGCTCCAGCAGCCGGTGCTCGTCGGGCTGGGAGCGGACGACGCGGTCGGTTTCGACAGCGGCTGGGCGGGTGGGGCGGGCGGCGCGAACACCCAGTGCGACGTGCTCGACGCCGCCGGTTTCCGGTTCGAGATCAGCAGCACGTCAGGAGACTCAGAGGTACGGCTCCGCCAGGGCGCGAGGCTCCAGCACGAGGCGAGCTCCAAAGGCCCGCAGAAATCCGAGGAAGAGCGCTTGAGCGGGGGCAGGGGTGCGACGGTCCGGTTCGAGGGCGCCGGGAACGGTGTCGTCACAGGGGGACGGGGGGGCTGGACCCGCTCGGTCAGGAGGGTGGGCTCGTAGGCGCCGGTCTGCGCGGGGGCGGGCTGTGGCGTGTGCGGCAGCCTGCTCGGCGGGCCGGTGGGCTTCGTGGTCTCCTTCGGCGGTGCCGGTTTCTGGGTCGGGTTCTGAGGCGCCGCCTTGGTGGGCTTGGGCTTGGGCTTGGGCACGGTGGTGGCGGGTGGTGTGGGGTTGGGAGCCGTCGGGGTCGGAGTTGGAGCGGGCGTCGTGGCCGTGTCGGAGGGAGCCGGTGTAGCGGCCGGAGGTGGCGGTGCCGTGGACCCCCCGGAAGGCGTGCTGGGCGACGGCGCCGGGGTCTCCGTGGGGCTCGCCGACGGCTTCGTGTCGCCGGGCGGAGCCGGGGTGGGCTGGGAGTCCTTTGGCGCTTGGGCGTTCTTGGGAGGCGCCTGGGGGGACTGCCGGGCCACCGGTGGTGTGGTGGTGGTCGCCGGTGGTGTGGTGGTGCGCCTGGTGGTGGTCGCCGGTGGTGTGGTGGTGCGCCTGGTGGTGGTCGCCGGTGGTTCCTCGGCCGGGGGCGTGCTCGCCGTTCCGCTGCTCCTGGGCTGTACGGGTTCCCGCGCCTCCGCGTCCCGACGGGGCGCCGTGGACTCCTCGGTGGGGACGGGGGAGGGCGCGGCGTTTCTCGTGCCCGTACGGTTGCGGGACACGGGTGCGGATTCCTGGGCCTCGGGGGCGGGCTCCGGGCTCTCCTCGGGGGCGGGCTCCGGGCTCTCCTCGGGGGTGCTTCGGGTCCTCGTCTCGGCGGGTGGGTTCTCCGCCTGGGTGGAAGGGGCTTCGGTCTCGGGTTCGGTCTCCTCGGGAGATGGTACGGAGGCGGGGGGAGCGGCGGCGAACTCCTGCGACGGAGAGGTGGCGCTCACGCCGGGATCCGCCACGGCGGCCCACGGCTGGGCGATGACCGCGCTTGTCGTCGCGGATACCGCGGCCAGCAGAAGGCCGGAGATTAAGGTGACACGCCGGGACGAGCTACGTGGGGGCATTGATCGTTCTTCCTGGATCTATTGGGTGGGCTCTGGGCCGGATATGGGCTTCCAGCCCGCGGCGGTGAATTCGGGGGTGCCCGGGAGGGCGACCGGTGGCACGGCGGTGGCCAGGGGGTCGGGGACGTTGACCCAGTCCCCCTGGTTCGCGCCGCGCATGCCGGGCTGCCAGACCATCAGCAGGCTCATGGCGTACGGGCTGGAATAGGTCGGATCGGTGTCCCCGACACCCTTGGTCGCGGTCACCTGGACCAGGACCGAGACATGCATCTGATCCTGGCCGCGGGGTCGCCACTGGATGCCGATCGTCCGCGTCCGCATGGCGGCGCCGTCGGGGAGTGCTCCGTCCTTGGGAAGGCCGAGGATCTCCCGCCATCCGGCGACGGCCTCGCGGGCACCGGCCCGCGCCGCCTCGTGCTGCTCGGGCGGTGCGTACAGTACCGCCGCCTGCTGGGCCTGCTCGGCGTCCAGGGTCCACGCCGCCTCCAACGCGGCGGCGGCGGCCGAGGCCGCGCCCAGTTCGGTGTGCGGAAACCCGACGGGGTAGCCCGCCGCGCCCTCGTAGCCGGAGGGCGGGGCGAGGAGGACGGTGTCCCCAACGGCCTTCGGTGCGGAGGCGTTCACGGTTTCGGGTTCGGATCGCAGGAGCTGCCATGCTCCGGCCGCCAGCAGGATCGTCCCCACGATCGAGACGACCACGATGAGCATCCGCCGCTGGGCGCTCGGCGGAGGACCCAGATCCCAGTTCAGCGCGGGATCGTCGGCGACAGGTCGCACTAGTGGCTCCGGTCGGGGTGCTGATTGAACGTCTGCCCGGCCGCCGCCGCCAGGCGGAGGTATGCGCCCCGGGTGGTGGGCCGCAGGCGGACCAGGTCCACCTCGGCGCCCTCCTTGAGGTGCGGGTCGTAGGGGATGCGGATCACCGCGCGGCAGCGGGAGGTGAAGTGGCGCTCCAGCAGGTCCAGGTCCACGTCGGACTTGGACTCCACGGCGTTCAGCACGACGATGGCGTTCTTGACCAGTTCGGCGTGGCCGTGGGCGGTCAGCCAGTCCAGCGTCGCGGCGGCGGAGCTCGCCCCGTCCACCGCGACCAGGCTGACCAGCACGATCTGGTCGGCCAGCTCCAGCGTCGCGCCCATGGCCCCGTGCAGCAGGCCGGTCCCGCAGTCGGTGATGCAGATCGAGTAGTAGCGCTCGATGAGACCGGCGACGGTGCGGTAGTCCTCGGCGTTGAAAGCCTCACTTACGGCCGGGTCGGTGTCGGAGGCGAGGACCTCCAGCCGGGCGGGTGACTGCGAGGTGAAGGCACGCGCGTCGGCGTAGCGCAGGATGTGAGGGGCCTCGGCCAGCATGGTGCGGATGGTCGCGGCCGTCTCGGATTTGACCTTGAGTCCGAGGGTCCCGCGGTCGGGGTTGGCGTCGATCGCGATCACCCGGTCGCCGCGCAGGGAGGCCAGGGTGTTGCCGAGGGCGACGGTCGTCGTGGTCTTGCCCACTCCGCCCTTGAGGCTCATGACCGCGATCCGGTGGTGCCCGCTCGCGACGGGGGTCTGTGCCTGCGCCATCAGCGTGCGCCGTTCCAGCTCCGCCGCCGACTCCGCGGGGATGATGCGCTTGCCGGAGAGTTGCCAGACGACGCGTCGCCACCCTCCGGCGGGCTCAGGGCGGCGGTTGGTGAGCAGGTGTTCCGCGGTGAGCGGGACCGTTTCAAGGAACTGTTCGGCCGGAGTTGGGGGCGATGTCTTGATGTGGGGGGAGATATCCGTCATTGCCAAGGTCCTTTCGCGGAGAGCGATCGCGGGGAGGGATACGGGACTGTCAGCAGGTCCGCCAGCGCACCGTCGTACCGATCGAGTCGTCGAGGCTGTGAACGGTCAGCGGGGCGGTGACGGAGGCGGGAGCGCCGCACCAGTTGCGGATCCTGTGGGCCCGCAGGTTGATCACCTGCGTGACCCCTGCACGCAGCGTGCCGCCGGAAGGGCTCACGGCCAGGCCGGGAGCCGATATCCGCCACTTCAACGGCTCTCCCGAGATGGTGAGGACCATGCTTCCCTGGCCGAACTCGTCCAGCGTCACCACGGGTGGGACCCGCAGGCGAGAGGCGAGCCCGTCTCGTCGCGCCGGCGCGCCCGCGGTGGGGCCCGCGATGGGGTCCGCAGTGGGGTCCGCAGTGGGGTCCGCGACGGGGTCCGCGACGGGGTCCGTGGTGGGGGGAGCCTGGGTGGCCTGGGTGGTTTGGCCGGCCTGGCTGGTGGACGCCTGCAGCGACCTCGTCGGCTCCTTGGACTCGATCGCGGGGCCGAGAAGGTTCATCCCGGTCAGAGTGCCGGCCGCGCCCGCCACGACGATGATGACGATCTTGATCGTCGTGTTCCTGATCCGGGCACCCGCCCAGCTGAGCGCCTCCAGCACGCGTATCCCCATCTCGATCCGCCCTTCGTCGGGGCGGTCGTCGGGTTCGGTGTGGAAGCGCAGCGCGGGAATCTGGGCGTTGTTGCGCATCTCGACGGACGCCTGCCCCGCGATGACGACGGGCTCGGCTCTGGCGACAGGTTGAGGGGCGGGCGGCGCCTGCCTGGGGATGGTGCCGGTGATCTCCTCGCTCTGGGCGAGGACCTCACGTGCCCATGCCTGGGTGAGCAGGGCGTCGTACAGCGGGGTGTCGTGCCCGGGTACGGGCGGTGCGGACGGCGGGCGGACCGGCCGGGTTCTGCGGGGTGGCAGGGCGGGCAGCGGGGGGAGGCCGGGGGGATCGGAGCTGCCCACCGCCGGCTCGCCCTCCGGTGGCGTGACCGGCGACGCCGTACTCGCCGAGCCCGTACTCGCCGAGCCCGTGCCCGCCGATGTCGTGCCCGCCGATGTCGTGCCCGCCGATGTCGTGCCCGCCGATGTCGTGGCCGGCGGTTTCGCCGGTGCTTTCGAAGCCACCGGCGGATAGGGAGGCGCGCCGATCCTGGGCGCGGGCAGTGCCACGGCCGGTGGTGCCGGAGCGGCGGGGACACCGCTCCCGGCCGGAGGAGCGGGGAGAACGGCGGATCCGCCACGGGCCGGGCGTGCGTGCGGGCGGGTGGGCGGGACCACCTCTGGGGGCAGCGAATCCGTGAGCCGCTGCCGCTCCTCGGCGGAGAGCGGCGCGACCGGCGGATGGGAGATCATCTGCGGGACCGTGTAGCGGATGTTGATCGGCCGCGTGCACGCGGAACACCTGATCATGTGGGAGATCAGGGCCGTCCGGGCGTCGTCCGGATCGGTGGAAGAGGATGCCGCCTCCCCGCCGGCCCTACCGGCGGGGAAGGCACCGGGAAAGACCGTCTCCACCAGCGGGGCGAGCTCCGGACAGGTACGCCGCCCGTTGGCGAGTGCGTCCAGCCCGCTCACCAGGGTCTCGATCAGATCCTGGGTGCGGGTGGCGAGCCTGCCGACCTCGTCGGCGGGCATCCCCAGCACGTGGGGGAGATCCTCCATGCCGAGCGCATGGCGGTACATCAACCTGAGCGTCTCCGTGCCCAGGGGGTCGACGATCGTCCACACCCGTTCGATCAGCAGGGCATCGGGCATGCCGGGCCCCGAACCCGGCACGTACCGCTCCCGGTGACCGGTGGAGGTGCGGCAGTCACGTCGCAGTGCGGCCAGTAACCGTCCCCGGACCGTGACGCTCTCGGGGGCGACCTCGGTCCGGCCGGCCGTCAGCGCGGCGACGACCGCCGCGCGCGCCCGGCCGGATTCGAGGTGGGAGGCGGCGTAGTCCATCAGGTGCGCGCCGTGCTCGCGTACCCAGGCCGCCCCCTGGCCGGGGCCGGGCGCGAAACGCCCGGTTCCGGTGGGTGTGCTCATTGGCCGTCGTATTCGAGCGGGTCCGGCTCGACCGGGTACTGGCCGGTCCGGCCTTGGTCGGGCTGGAAGGGGGCGGTCCGGTCCTGGGTGTTCTCACCGCTCCTCCGCTGCGCGGGGGCGCTGTCCCCGGGGTTCTGGGCGCCCGGCTGGGCGGGACTCAACTGGCCGGGGTCACTCTGGCCGGGGATCTCCTGGCTCGGGTCGTTCTGGCCTGGAACCTCGTGGCCTGGAATCTCCTGGCCCTGGTCGGACCGACCGGGAACGTTCTCGCTGGGAACCGGCTGCGGAAGCGGAACGGGAGCGGGGTCGGTCACCACAAGTTCCAGGTTCCGCTGGGGCAGTCCGGTGAACTTGGTCCAGTTGCTGACCTCGCCGGATGCGGGCTCCGCGTAGAGCCAGCGGATGAACGCGGGCCACAGGCACGAGTCGCGGGGGATCGTCTGGCTGCTCTGGGTCGGGCTCGGTCCCTGGGACGTGCTCAGCGCCTGGAGTTCCTCGGTGGTGTAGTTGCGGCATGGTGGCGTACCCGGCGGGGCGATGTTGAGATCCCACACGCCGTTCTCGTCCGTGTAGCGCATGCCCCTGTCCAGCCCAAGGGCCTCGTAGGCTCGCCGCAGGAGCTCAGGGTCCTCGAAGACCGGCAGCGAGACGCCGTTCTGGCCGCCGGGGAGTTGCGGCGTGGCCGACATGAGCACGGTCCCGTCGGGACCCTGCGACGAGTTCTCGCCGGGACCGACGGACGGCTGCGGCGGCTGGACGGGCTTCAGGCTGCCACCGGGCGCTGTCGGTGTCCCCGCCCTCGGCGTCGTCGCTCCCGGTGGGACCGACGGCTGTGTCCTCGGCGAAGGCGCGCCCGCGTCGTCCGTCGGTCTGGTCGCGGGTGGCGCGGTGGGGGGCCTGACATTGCCCGGGGGCACGATCGGCTGGCCCGTTCCCGACCGGATCGCCGGCCGCAGGGTGCCCGTCGGCCGGGCGTTCCGTGTGGTCTCCCCGGGTTGCGGGGTCCTGTTGCCGGCGGCGGGCGGAGGCTGCGACCGGTTGCCGCCGGTGGGTTGCGGCTGGGAGGGCTTGTTGCCGCCGGTGGGTTGCGGCTGGGAGGGCTTGTTGCCGCCGGTGGGTTGCGGCTGGGAGGGCTTGTTGCCGCCGGTGGGTTGCGGCTGGGAGGGCTTGTTGCCGCCGGTGGGCTGAGGTTGCGACGGCTTGTTGCCGCTGGGGGGCTGTTGCGACGGCCGCGAGGGGGCCGAGGACTTCGTCGCACCGGGCTCGGGAGCCGGCTTGGGGGGCGAGACCACCTCGATCTGCTTCTCCGCGGGGCGCTCGATGACGCTGCCGCTCTCGCTCTCGCTCTGCGAGATGTTCCCGCTGATCCTCTCCGTCGGAGTCGGAGCCGGAGGGGCCGGGAGCCTGGCGGGTTGGGGGTTCGCCACCGGCGGTGGAGCCGGGGGTTGTACCGGTCCCGGGTTGGGGGCGGGCTGCACCGGTGCCGAGCCGGACTTGGGGGCCGGGGCGTTCGTCTTGGGGGGCGAGGGTTTCGTCGTCTTGGGCGGTGTCGGCGGTGTCGGCGTGCTCTTGGGGTTTCCCGGCCGCTGTACGAGAGGCGAGGCAGCGGCGGCCAGGGCCAGGACCGGGAGGGCGACGCAGCCTTCCCCCGAGGTTCCGACCGCGTGCCCGTCGGTGGTGGTGGTCAGGCAGACCCGCGCGTCCCTGGAGCCGCCCTTGCCGGCACCGCCCGCGATGGTGCTGCCCGCGTCGGCGCCCGAGAGCGTGACCGGTTGATCACTGCCGGAAGACGCACTCGGCGACCATGCCTCGGCCTGGTCGTCGAGGAGGTACGTGCCCGCGGACAGTCGCATCACCTCTCCCCCACCGGGGGCGGAGCGGACGGCGATGACGGTTCCCAGCCCGGCGCCGGCGCTGAAGACGCCGATCGCGACACTCGCAGTGATCACCGTCGCGCGCGATGGCTTACGTGAGGGTGTCATTATGAATGTTCCTTTTCTTCCGGTGAAATGTCAGTCGCCGTGGCTCTCCAGGACGTCGCTCCACTCGCCCAGCACGCGAGCGGGCTCGTTCGAGCCGGCAGGGGGGACATATGTCACATACATGCGTCCGTATGTGGCGCTCACCGAGTTGGCGAAGGCCTTACCGCGGGTGCGGACGGCGGCCGAGCCCTTCAGCTTGACCGTCGCGCCCTTCCGCTCCGCCTTGCGCATCTCGGTGGATCGGGCTCCATACCAGACCAGGGCACCCCCGTCACTGGTCCTGAGCGCGCGTACCGGTCCCTCAAGCCGGTACGACAGCGTGAGCTTCCAGTCGGCCTGCTCCAGCTGCGCCCGCTCCTGCTGCCAGAACAGTGCGGCCTCGCTGGTCCACGGCCCCTCGTCGAATCGCACGTCGACCTCGGCGTTCTCCAGGCTCGCCAGGTGCGCGCGGGCGATCTGGCGAGGGGTCGCGCTCAGCCCGATGGCGTTCTCCGGCAGGCTCGTCGCGTAGCCCTCGGAGTCGGTCGCTATCTTGGGGAACCGTGCGGGAGTGGCACGCGTGTCGGCGGCCGAGGCGACGAGCCGCCAGCCGCCGGGAGCCGAACTCATCACGTCGACGACCCGGGCGACACCGGGCTCGTACGAGACCGCCACGAACCAGTCCGCGGTGCCGGTCACGTGGCGCGGGATCCACATCTGCGGGTTGGGCCATATCCCCGAGGCCAGCGACTTCTTCTCCATCTCGGCGGTCTTGAAGCCGGCTCGCGTCATCTCCAGCGCGAGCCCGTGCTCCAGCTTCGCCATGGCGGCCTGGTCATTCCTGCCCTGGGCGACCGACAGCCCTCGCTGGTAGCGGCCGTGGATGCCGTACGCCTCCTTGACGGTGAGCTGGGGTGGGCTGGAGCCGGCCGGTGAGTCGGTGTCGGGCGGGGTGGTCCCCGTCTCGGCCCGGGGCTTCTTGGTACGGGGCTCCTCTGCGCGGGGTTTCTCCGTACCGGTGACCTTGGGGCTAGGAGAGGACTTATCGCTTTTTGGGGGCTTCGGGGTTGATTTGGGGGTGGAGCGGGAGGGGGACGGCGTCGGCGAGGGAACGGCCTTCTCCCAGCCGGCGTCCGAGGAGTCGGGGGTGGGATTCGCCGCCAGGGACGGACCAGAGGGTTCTCTGGTCGCGAGCCAGAGCGCGGAGGCGGCGATGATCGCTAAAACCGCCGTGAACAGAATGACCTTCCGCCAATCGAATGACAGGAGGCGTTCGGGATGCCAGTCGGATGTCTGTTCGGAATCACGCCCGGAGGAAGCACTGCCACGACCAGAGGACCCAGCCTGTCCATCTGGGAAATCTGATGCACGCCATGACATAGGTCCAAATATTAGACTGACCGTGATCTATTGGGAAGGTAAAGGGCTTAGTAATTGACACTTATGGCTATTTGATTATTAATAACACTTAAGTCGATATACGGTCTGTCCGAAACCCGGAACGCCCCCACCTGCTGGCATCCCGTCGGTGGACCGTACCAGTAGTTCTCTAGAGATGTGCTGTCATCCTCGGGTTTCGGATGACCTTCCGTTCCCCTTGTTGAACTGCCCTTTTTCCCGAGCGAGCCCGTCGTTCACCTCCCGTTGGGCTTTCCGGCACCCGGTCGGGCATCCTGCGGGGGACAAGTGATCGCGAAAACCTTTCACGCTCCGGATTGGTACAAGCTCCATAACAATTTGATATGAATGCGTTTCCCGGCTTCGGCTGTTCGGCCCCGGACCCCGTTCCGGGAATTGGAGCTCCGCCTTTTCCGCGCCCACCGGGGGGCGAGGCTCTCCCGCCTCCGGATGGGTGCCCCGGACGGCCCGCCGGGCGCGCGATCGGCCGGGACGGCCGCGGGCGGGTGAGCCCGGCGCCGGCGCGAAACGCCCAAGCCGGGACGGGCGCGGGCGCCGCCCTCCGGCCCTCCCGGATCTTCCTGCGCGGAGTCCGGGGAGCCGAGGCGTCTGAATGCGATCCCTGCCAGGTCCTGCCAGGTCCTGCCAGGCTGACACCTTTTGTCGGGTCAGCCGGAGGTGGTCCTGCCGCCCGCGCCGAAGCCCGTCTCGTGATTCCACAGGTGGGTGCATCCCGGGCACTGCAGGTGCAGCAGGCTTCCGGTGTTGCCGATGAGGTAGCGCCAGTGCACCCCGCAGTTGCGGCCGCCGAGGCAGTCGTCGCAGTCGCGGTGGTCCTGGCAGCCGGGGCAGGGCAGCCATGCCCTGCGTCCGAAGTCGGCGTGCGGATCAAGAGGCACGGCCAGACTCCCTGGGGGGAAGCACTCCGGCGGCCACGAGCATGTCGTAGGTCTCCTGCTGAGCTCTGTCGAGGCCGGAGTAGAGGAGGTCGTACGCCTCCTCCTCGGCCCGCATCACCCCCGGCGGGTCCCAGTCCGGCTCCAGCGCCGCCATGACGGCGGCGCGGCGGCGAGTCTCCTCAAGGGTGAGGTCGATCTCGAAGTCGGTATACGGGCTGGTGCTGTCCTGACTCATGACATGGCTTCCGGGTCTGCTGGTGAGCGTGTCGGAGGAGCGATCGGGGAGGGCGGCGGGCGGAACCGGAGAGAGATGATCCGGTTCAGCCTGGGGTGGGCCGCTCTTCGCGATCAGCCACATGCGCTGCGGGGCGGAACTCCTCCTGGAGAGAGATTCTTGTCCACTATATATCCATATATACTTTATGTTGCTTTTAGTGATGTTTTGGGTGATGTTCGGCAGTCGGGCGTCGGGCTGCCGCCTGCCGCCTGCCGCCTGCCGCCTGCCGCCTGCCGCCTGCCGCCTGCCGCCTGCCGCCTGCCGCCTGCCGCCTGCCGCCTGCCGCCCGGGATCCGGGATCCGGGATCCGGGATCCGGGATCCGGGATCCGGGATCCGGGATCCGGGATCCGGGATCCGGGACGAGGGAATCGGGAGGGCTGAGGGCGGAATCCGGATGACCGGGTATGGACCACCCCGAGGACAACTACGGCCCGGGGGCTGCCATGACCACGTACACCCTGTCGATCGTCGAAGGTGACACCGGCGGCGTCTCGTCGGGTAAGGACCTCTTCTCACCCGACTCTCCGATCGATTTCAGTGATCTCGGCCCATACGCCCTGATGTGGCTGACCGAGCACGGCTACCGGGAACAGGGCAGGCGGGTCCTGGTCACCCCCGCCGGGCAGGAACCCGAGGGGGTCCACGTGATCGCCTCCCACGACGTGGACCTCTGACTCCCGTCGGACCGTGGCTCCCCCCGGGCGCCGTGCCCGATCCCCTGGCCCCTCCGGGCGCCATGCCCGCCCCCGGCCTGGCGGCGGAGTACGACTACCGAGTACGGATCCGGACCGAGACGGGACTGCCGGCCATGCACCAGACACGGTCCCCTGCTTGGGTCACCGAGGCGCTCACCGGCCGGGTGACCCTGCCGGGCCCGGTCCTGGTCACAGCCGGCGTGCCGATCACTTCATCGTGACATCTAGAAATATCGGGTTTTTCCCGGCGAACAGCAGAGCCCCGTCCTCATTGGTCATCTTCCAGTAGATCTTGCATCTGCCCGGGGTGTCGGCGGCGCGGACGCGCACCGCTATGTCGACCGTCTCGCCGGGTGCGGTCGTCTCGATCGCGACCCGTTCGGGAGCATGGCACGGGGTCTCGTTCATCCGGTCGAGGTAGCGCCTGTGCCACGGGATGGTCCCCGTGTTACGGAGCCTCCACACCTTCGTGAAGCGCGTCCCGCTCCGCACCACTGTCCCGTCCGGATGTGTGATGTCTCCCTCGAAGGCGGAGTCGTCGCGAGGTGAGGCGGCCTGCGTCAGGGTGTCCTGAGGAACAGGCTTCTCCTCCCCGCGGTCGGACGACGCGACGAAGGTGATGAGGGCGCCCGCGCCACCGGCGACCACGGCGGACAGCACGGTGAGGACGACCGGCTTCCTGACGCGCGACCGTTGAACATCCCGGTCCCCGACTTCGGCGCTCTCCCCGGTCTTTCCCCACGTCTTCGAGGGCTCGGCTCCGACCTCGGCTCCGACCTCGGCTCCGACCTCGGCTCCGGCCGGGACGGTCTCCCGGCCGGTGTCCCCGGCACGCTCCCAATGCTCCCGCCACTCGCGCTCGGCCTCGGCCGGGTCCTGCCCCAATCGGTCGACCGCCAGGATCCGAACGAACTCCCACGTCGTCTCCCAGCTCGGCAGCACCTGCCCCCGGGCGGCGGCCGCCAGCGACGACTTCGAGGCGGCCGCGCCCAGGCGGGACGACATCTCCGCGAAGGAGGGGTCGCCCGCCTCCTCCTTGAGCTTCCAGAGCCGGTGCGCGAGCAGTGCGACAGGGCCGGACTCAGGATCGGGCCGGACCGGTTTCCGCCCTCGCCGCGTTCCCGGCTCCTCGTCCCGTGGATTCGGTGACCCCGCCACACCCACCCCCTGCTCGACACTGCCGTACGGACATTCTCACGACCCGGGCGCGGCCTCTTCGGCAATACGCCCAAAACCTGAGGAGATTACCGGAAGTCACCCGTGACGGACGTCCACCGCCGTGCGGTCCGGATCCGATCCGCAGGGCACACGGCTGTGACCTGTGCCGTCAATTGTCCAGAGGGATCTGGACAATGTTCGGCAGGGGTCTGGACAATATTTGGCCATATATCCGGCGAACTCTTCTTGCCGCCGGTCGCGGCACACCGGCATAGTCGGGGCCACTCCTCGCCCCACCGCTTCCGTGGATTTCCGCAGTGTTCGCGATCCACGCAGGAAGCGGGGCCTACGGGGGCCGCGAGGACTCGGGGCCGCGTTTCCATCCACGGGCGTCATCCACGGGCGTCATCCGTGGATGGAAACGCGCCCCACATCGGAAAACATCTCCGTCCCACTGACCGCATCCCAGAAGACCGCGTTCCGACAAGAAGGAGAGAACATGAACTACCGGAAACCGATCGCCGTGGCGGCCGCGGCCGCTGTCGGGCTCGTGATGATGGTCACGCCCGCCATGTCCGCCACGGCCCAGGCCGCGGCACCAGCGGCCAAGGTGGCGGTGAAGCCCGCGGACACGGCCGGAATCCTGGAGGTCAAGAGGGCGAGCATCGCCTGCTTCAGTCCCCGGGGAAAGAAGGCCAACTACTCCTGGGGTACGGGTGGCGTCTCCACGACGGTCTACTTCAACAACCACTGCTCGCACAAGGTGCCGGCGAAGCTCCACTTCAAGTCCGCCATCGGTACGACCACCAAGAGGTGCATGATCACCAACGGCAACACGAGCGGCAAGAAGAGGTTCTGGGTCCCCGGCTTCCAGCTGCAGAAGATCACTAAGGGCTGCTGACAGCCCGCCGGCCAGGGCGGGGCGCCTCGCCTGGGACAGGTCCCAGGCGAGGCGCCCTCATGCCCGGATGGGGTGGGCCTCCGCTGTGGAGTGCCCGAGCGCGTGAGGTGGCGCGGCGTAGCCTTCGGGGCGGGGGTGAACGTCGCCTCACAATCTATATGTGAGTGGATATTCCAGGCGATTATTTCTCCAGCTCAGCGGTGCCGCCGCGACTGGAGCGCTGATTCCGGCGCATACCGCGCACCCGGAGGACGACTCCTTCGCCCTGCTGCGCCGCCGTTGGTGTGAGGTGACGGCGGGGTCGGGGTTCGACGCGACCGCCGAGCCGTACCGCACCCGGCTGGCGAGGCTGGGGACGACCGCCGCCCTGTACCGGGACACCATGGCACCGGCCGACATCTCGCTCTGGCCGGAGTTGGCGTTCCCCTCCTTCGTTGACACCCCGGCGCGGCTGCGGACCATGGCCCGCGCGTACGCACTGCCGGGGACCGGCCTGACCGGCGACGCGAACCTGGCCGCGGCCGTCGCGGGTGGCATCGACCACTATCGGCGGCAGGTGTACGCCTCCGGCGCGGACCCGGTCGGCAACTGGTGGAACTGGCAGATCGGCACCCCCAGGAAGCTCCTCGACGCGGCGGTGCTGATCGGTTCGCACCTGACGGACCGGCGGAGCGGGGCGCTGCGGGACGCGGTGGATCACTTCCTCCCCGAGTGCCGTCTGAACGACTACGCCGGCACCAGCACCGGAGCCAACCGGGTGGACCTGTGCACGGTGACGCTGCTGCGCGCCATCCTCGGGTCCGACCCCGGCAAGGCGGCGCTGGCCGCCTCGGCGCTCTCCCCGGTCTTTCCCCACGTCTTCGAGGGCGACGGGCTCTACCGGGACGGTTCGTTCATCCAGCACACGTCCGTCCCCTACCAGGGCGGCTACGGAGCGGTGATGCTGTCCGGGCTCGCGACCCTGTTCGAGGTGCTGCGCGGCTCGCCGTGGGAGATCACCGACCCGGACCGGCAGATCGTTCTCAACGCTGTCGAGAGGTCGTTCGCGCCGTTCGTCCACGACGGCTTCTGCATGGACCTGGTCAGCGGCCGGGGGATCGACAGGGAACCGTACGGCGACCATCGGAGGGGACGCGACATCGCCTCGGCGATCCTGCGGCTGGGGGACGCGGCCTCCGCCGCCGAGCGGGCCCGCTGGCAGGGCATGGTCAAGGGATGGGCGGTGCGCGACACCTCCAGTCCCATGCTCGACGCGGCCGAGAGGAACGATCTGGAGTTCCACGCCCGCCTCGCCGCGCTCCTGGACGACGACGCGATCCCGGCGGCCGAGGAACCTGCCGGACACCGACTGCCGGCGATGAGCGCCCGTGCCGTCCACCGCAGGCCGGCCTGGTGCGCGGGACTCAGCATGGCCTCGTACCGGATCGGCCACTACGAGCACGGAAACGGCGAGAACCGGCGCGGCTGGCACACCGGCTCGGGAATGCTCTACTGGTGGGGCGAGGGCCATGGCGACCAGTACTCCGATTCCTTCTGGCCCACCGTCGACCCCTACCGCCTGCCGGGCACGACGGTCTCCACCAGGCGGCTGGCCGACGGCGCCGGTGCGGAGTGGGGCGACACCTGCCCGCCGGGCCGCTGGGTGGGCGGCGCCACCGACGGCACGTACGCGACGGTCGGCCAGCACCTGTTCGGCTTCGAGAGCACGATGGAGGCTTTCAAGTCGTGGTTCTTCCTCGACGACGCGGTGGTCTGCCTGGGCGCCGGGATCACGAGCGAGGACGGTGTGCCGGTCGAGACCGTCGTGGACAACCGCAGGACCGGCGCGCTCCTCACCGTGGACGACCGTGAGGGCTGGGCGCACCTGGCCGGGCACGGCGGCTACGTCCTGCCCTGTCCCACCGGCCTGCGCACGCTGCGTGAGGAACGCACAGCCGGCCAGGTGACCCGGAGCTACGTGACCCTCTGGCTCGACCACGGCGTCGACCCCCACTCGGCCGGTTACGTCTACCTGCTCCTGCCGGGTGCGAGCCGGGCGCGGACCCGGGCCCGCGCCGCCGACCCCGGCTGGGCGAGGGTGCTCGCCAACACCACCCGGCAGCAGGGCGTCCTGGTCCCCTCCCTCGGGATCACCGCTGTCAACTTCTGGAACGACGGGACCGTCGGCGGCCTGGCCGCCTCCGCCCCGTGCGCGGTCCTGGTCAGGGAGAGCGGCGACGGTACGGCCACGCTGACCGTGTCCGATCCCCGGCGCGACCTGGACGAGCTGACCGCGACCTGGGACCGGCCGGTGGCCGAGGTGCTCGGTGGGCACCCGCTCCTGGTGAGCGCCACGACCGGCGCGCGGCTCACGCTCGCCTTCGGACGGCTGGCGGACCGGGGCGGCGGCTCGCAGACGGTCACCGTACGGCTCGGCCGGCACGTGGGCCGGGGACGTTCACCCGGTTGATCGGCTCACGATCCCCGCTCCGGTGCCGTGCCGCCGGCCTCCTTCGCCGCGCCGGCCATACCCGTCGCGCGCCGTCGCGTCGTGGATCGCGACGGCGGTGGTCGTGCCGCCGTCCACCTTCGCCATGACCATGACCTTCTGCCCGGTCTTCACCGCGTCGATGCCCTCGCCGCGGCGGTTGATCCGGGTGTCGCCGTTGATCGCGTACTCCTTGGTGTAGCCGTCCTCGCTCTTGACCGTGATCGAGTCCTGGTCGACGGCCGTGACGTCGCCGTACTGGGTGGCGACGGTCACGTACTTGCCCTCACCGTCGGGCACGACGAACTCGCCGTGGATGGAAGGGCCGCCGAAACCCATCTTGTGGCCCCGGCCCCGGCCCTGTCCCGGCACCTTGTCGGAGGGCGCCCCGGACGGAGCCGCCGACGGTGTCGCGGTGTCGCCGACCGTGGGCGTCGGGGAAGGCGAGGGCGAGAACGCGGCCGCGGCGGCGACGCCGGCACCCGTGGCCACGACGAGCGCGGTGGTGGCGACGAGCAGTACGGAGCGGGGGACGCGACGCCTGGGCGGCTCGTTCGCCAGTGTTTCCGCGGTGCTGAATTCGTCCGGCCCAGGGGTCATCTTTCTTCCTCCCGATAGCATGCGATAGGACAACAGTGCATCGGTACACCTAAAACTGCCGTAAATGCCGTTCGTGCCCTGACAAGCACCCTCCGTGCGGAACGGCCCCCGCATCGCCGGTCCCGGTGTGAGACGGTCGTGCCGCTCCAGAAATGGAGGGTGAGCGTGACCTTTGAGACGTCGTTGACTTCGGCGAAGAACTCCGGCTCCAGCGTGAGCATCCGCAACGCCTCCTGCAACGGCTCCATCGCGGCGGGCTCCTCGACGACCTTCGGCTTCACCGCCAACGGCACCGCGGTCACCGCCACGGTCGCCTGCACCAGCCCCTGATCCGATTCGGGCCGGGCGGCGGTTTCCGCCGTCCGGCCCGTACCCGGTGTCAAACCAATGGCCGGGCGGTTGCGCTGCCACGTCCGTGAGGAGCAGGTGCGCAGAGGCGTACTTCCGTTCGGCTTGGAGACATGGTGCGAGTTCTCTCGAATGCTGACCCGATCCGGAAGGCCAAGATCTACGCGAACATCGGATTGCGGATGATCTACCACCCGTCAAAACAGAAAGTCCTGGTCACGTGTACACATGACCAGGACCCCATAGGCGACCGGTTTGTGTCCGAGGGGGGACTTGAACCCCCATGCCCCGCAAAGGGCACTAGCACCTCAAGCTAGCGCGTCTGCCTATTCCGCCACCCGGACGTGGTGCCTGCACGCGGGACCGTCATCCCGCGTCGGCGGACTTAGGTTAGCAAACTCTTGGGCTTGCGTCATATCGGTAAGAGAGCAGGTGCGAGCGGGGTGCCGGGGAGGGGGGTACGGCGGGAGGATGGGAGGGGAAGCCGTACCGAACTCAAGGAGTCCACATGGCCACGCTCAACGGTGAGGACGAGGTCGTCGGGCTGTGCCGCGACCTGATCCGGATCGACTCGACCAACGCGGGTGACAATTCGGGACCCGGAGAGCGGGCCGCCGCCGAGTACGTGGCCGAGAAGCTGGCCGAGGTCGGGCTGGAGCCGCAGATCCTGGAGTCGGACCGGGGCCGGGCCAACGTGATCGCCCGCATCGCGGGGGAGGACTCCTCGCGGGACGCGCTGCTGCTGCACGGACATCTGGACGTCGTGCCCTTCAACGCCGCCGACTGGGCACACCACCCGCTCAGCGGCGAGATCGCGGACGGCTGTGTCTGGGGACGTGGCGCGGTCGACATGAAGGACATGGACGCGATGATCCTCGCGGTCGTACGGCAGCGGCTCAGCGAGGGGCGCCGCCCGCCGAGGGACGTGGTGCTGGCCTTCACCGCCGACGAGGAGGCCGGGGGCCACTACGGTGCGCAGTGGCTGACCGAGCAGCACAAGGACCTGTTCGACGGGTGCTCGGAGGCGATCGGCGAGGTGGGCGGGTTCAGCGTCTCCATCGACGAGGCGCGCAGGCTTTATCTGATCGAGGCGGCGGAGAAGGGCATCGCCTGGATGCGCCTGACCGCCACGGGCCGGGCCGGGCACGGCTCGATGCTCAACGCCGAGAACGCGGTCACCGAGCTGGCCGAGGCGGTGGGCCGCATCGGGCGTTACGAGTGGCCGGTACGGATGACGCGGACGGTGCGGACGTTCCTGGAGGAGACCTCCAGGGCGCTGGAGCTGGAGCTCGACCTGGACGACGCGGAGAAGACCGTCGCCAAGCTGGGGCCGCTGGCGCGGATGATCGGCGCCACGCTGCGCAACACCACCAACCCCACGATGCTGGAGGCCGGCTACAAGGCCAACGTGATCCCCCAGGCCGCTACCGCGCACGTGGACGGCCGCTTCCTGCCGGGATATGAGGACGAGTTCCTCCAGACCGTCGACGAACTGCTCGGCCCCAATGTGACCAGGGAGTTCATCTATCACGACATCGCCATCGAGACCGGTTTCGACGGGCCGCTGGTGCGCGCGATGGCCGATGCCCTTCTCGCCGAGGACCCGGGCGCGCTGGCCGTGCCGTACACGCTGTCGGGGGGTACGGACCTGAAGGCGTTCAGCCGGATGGGAATCCGGGGGTTCGGGTTCGCGCCGCTGAAGCTCCCCGCCGACCTGGACTTTTCCGGGATGTTCCACGGGGTGGACGAGAGGGTGCCGGTGGATTCGCTTCAGTTCGGGGTCCGGGTTCTTGACCGATTCCTGGACGGCTGCTGACCCGTTCTCGGGAAATCCGTTGCACTGACTCCATGTAGTGCTAGCGTGACTCTCCGTCGAGGGTTGGCTTGTGTTCAAGCGGGCCTGTCCAGGAGCTTTGGGAGGTCATGTGGCGCGCGTGCCGCAGGAGCAGTGGAGGGCGTCCTCGCCCGCTGCTCGGTGTGTGCCCGTGGCCCTTTCCGTCGACGACACGATCCCCGACCGAGCTGACCGGATGGCGCGGTTCGCGGCCGGCACTCGGTGGGGCGTCAGGCAAGCCCTCGCCATCGGCGGCCTCCTGGCCGCCGCATGGCTGCTCGCGATCGTCTTCGGCTTCCTCAATGCCACTCCTGCGGTCGCGGACGCCACCGCGGAGACAGGAGTGGCCCGTTCCCAGACCCTCGACACAGCCGCTTCCGGATCGGTTTCGAACCCCGATGACTTCCCCACGGGCAGCGGCAAACCGTCGGCGACGGACAACGCCGAAGCCATGGCGGGGCGAGGTGTGGACGGGCTCACCAGCCAGTCCAAGCCGGGGGTCCCGGCACCCGCCACCGTCGACCATGGTTCTGGCGCCAATGGATTCGTGCCCCAGAGCGGTGGTGGATCCGGCCTCTTCGGATCGGGTCCGGGGGATGTCGCGTGGTTCGCCTACGACCCGCGACTGACGACGCAGCGTGCTCCGCTGGCGTTCGTGCTCCCTCCTGTCGTCCGCACAGCGGCGGACGACCCTTCCTTCTCCCCTGACTGACATCGTCTCGTAGGCCGGCCTGATCTCCTTTCGAGTGATCCGCCGGTCGCGGAGCCTGCCTCGATCCTCCGTTTCCAGGAGAGCCGCTCCATCGGTGAGCGGTGAGCAGGTCGACGAACAGCCAGTTCCCAACTCCTCGTGACGGCCCGTCGGGGCCTCCGCTGTGCGGACCTGTCCGGTCCTCGCATGGCCTCGCACGCCCTCACGAGGGTCAGGTCCCCCCGAGACTGCTAGGAGCTTCAATCATGCGTACGTGGGTTAGGGGCACGGCCCCCGCGGCACTGCTCGCACTGGGCGTCATGGCCATGGGTGGCGGTACGGCCTTCGCCGACACCGACGGTGACCACTCGATCGCCGGAGGAAACCAGGTCAACCTTCCGATCACCCTGCCGATCGACATCAGCGGCAACGCCGCCGCTGTGGCCGGACAGTCGTCCGCCTCCTCCGAGGGTGGCGCGTCCGTCGAGAACGGTGGCGGCGGAGCGGGAGGCAACGAGACCTCCGGGCGGGGCAGCGTCCTGGGCGGCAACCAGGTGGTCGCGCCGATCACCGCGCCCGTCAACGCCTGCGGCAACGCGGTGTCGGTGGTCGGCCGTTCCGAGGCGGGTTGCCGGGGTGGTGCCTCGGTGAGCAACCAGGGCGGGAACGGTGGCGGTGCCAGTGGCAACCGTACAAACGGTGATCACAGCATCGGTGGCGGCAACCAGGTGGTGGCGCCGATCACCGCGCCGATCAACGCCTGCGGCAACTCTTTCGCGATCTTCGGTGGGGCAACCGCCGGTTGCCGGGGTGGTGCCTCGGTGAGCAACCAGGGCGGGAACGGTGGCGGTGGGGCCGGTGGTAACCGCACCTCCGGGCGGGGCAGCGTCCTGGGCGGCAACCAGGTGGTCGCGCCGATCACCGCGCCGATCAACATCTGTGGCAACTCGGTCGCCGTCGTCGGCGAGGCGTTCTCCGGCTGCGAGGGCGGTGCCGAGGTCGTCGGCGGCAGGCCCGGCAGGCCGGGGCAGCCCGGTGGTCCTGGGCACCCCGGTGGGCACGGACAGCCCGGTGGGCACGGACAGCCCGGTGGGCCCGGACAGCCTGGCGGTCCTGGGCACCCCGGTGGTCCGGGACGGCCGGGTGGCCCCGGAGAGCACGGCGGCCCTGGCAAGCCCGACCGGCCGGGTAAGCCGGGTTACGGCGGTCACGGAGACCACGGGGGGCGTGGAGACCACGGGGGGCGTGGAGACCATGGTGGGCGTGGAGACCATGGTGGCCACGGCGGCGGCTGGGAGCGCGGCCCGCGTCCCGGCGGCCCCGGCTCGGGTTACGGCCGGCCAGGAAACGACACCGACGGGCGTTTCGGAGCCGGTAGCGGCAATCAGGTGGTCGCGCCGATCACGGCGCCCGCCAACGTCTGCGGCAGCGCCGTCGGCAACGGCCAGGCGGGCTGCCCGGGCGGTTCGTCCGCGGGGACGGGCCGGGGCGGCGGCGCGGGTGGTAACCGCACCTCCGGGCGGGGCAGCGTCCTGGGCGGCAACCAGGTGGTCGCGCCGATCACCGCGCCGATCAACGTCTGCGGCAACGCGGTGGCCGTCCTGGGTGGGGCCTTCGCCGGCTGTCAGGGTGGTGCGTCCGTCGGGACCGGTGGCCCCGGTGGCGGTGGTGCCGGTGGCAACCGCACGAACGGTGATCACAGCATCGGTGGCGGCAACCAGGTGGTGGCGCCGATCACCGCGCCCGTCAACGTCTGCGGCAACGCGGTGGGCGTGCTCGGCCGGGCCGCGGCCGGGTGCAGGGGCGGCGCCTCGGTCTCCGGCGGTGCGGGTGCGGGGGCCGGTGGCAACCGCACCTCCGGGCAGGGCAGCGTCCTGGGCGGCAACCAGGTGGTCGCGCCGATCACCGCGCCGATCAACGTCTGCGGCAACGCGGTGGCCGTCCTGGGCGACGCCGCCGCGGGCTGCCTCGGCGGCTCCCGTGTCGGGGGGCCGGGCGGCGGCCAGTGGGGCGGCCACGGGGGTGGTCACAACGGCGGTCAGTGGGGTGGCCACAAGGGCGACTACAACGATGATCGCAGTGGTGGCCGCGGTGACTGGGACGGCAAGCCCGGCAGGCACAGGACCAGTGGCCTGCTGTCCGTCCTCCCCGCCGTTCCGGGGGTCGGCGGCGAGGCCGGTCAGGCGTCGCCGTCCGACGCCCGCGGTGCCCAGGAGGCCCAGGAGGCGGGCCGGTCTCAGCTTCCGGCCGCCGCCGGTCTGCCCGAGCTCCCCGTCATGCCCGCCACCCCGGTGAGCAAGCGGGCCGCGGCGCCCGACAGTAGCTCGCCGCTGGCTCCCGTCATGGGCCTGGCGTCATCCACTCCGGCCGGCAACCTGCCGACCCGTGACCTGGGGCTGATGAGTGCGGCTCAGCCCGTCGGCGTGATCGGAATGAACGTCGGTTCCCTGGTCACCCTGCTGATCGGTGCGCTGGCCGCGGCTTCCGCGACTGTCTTCGGCACCACCCGCCGCATCCGGTTCGGCAAAAAGTAAGGCATTAGTCACCCATTAGGCATGCCCTCCTCAGAGCCACTTCAGAGCCACTGAGGAAGGCGCGCAGACGCCTCGACGGCGGCGAGACAGGATGATCGCGCCTGCGTGGTGCGGCGCTCGCTCGCGTGGCGAGGCACAGAAGCTTTGCCCGTTCCGGGGGCGCGGCCCGGGGCGGGCAAAGCCATGTCCGGAATCACATCGTCCTGGTCACACGTATGATCTTCCGGCGCAGTCGGACGTCTCGACGGCCATCGGGATACAGTCGCAGGCGGTCGAGCTCCCAGTCGCCGTATTCTGCATGTTCGGTCAGTATCCGGCGGGCTGCGTCCCGGGAGGTGCCACGCGGGAGGTGGAGAACCAAGTAGGAGTAGTCCAGCACAGCGATTAGTCTCCGAGGGTGGGCCGAGGGACGTCGACACTCATAGGGCTTTATTCTGCGTCCTTGCGGCTTTCCTTGGGAGTGTTCCCGACTGAGATCGGGTAACCCGAGGGGAAGTAAACGGGGAACGAATGCGAACAGCGAGGTAGGAAGCAGCGTGCCAGCCAAGAACGGCAACGCCGGCGGAAACCGCCTGGTGATCGTCGAGTCGCCTTCCAAGGCGAAGACCATCGCCGGGTACCTCGGCCGCGGCTACGTCGTGGAGTCCAGCATCGGGCATATTCGTGATCTCCCCGAGAAGGCCGACGACATCCCGGAAAAGTACAAGGGAGAGTCCTGGGCGCGCCTCGGCGTCAATGTGGATCACGAGTTCGAGCCGCTCTACGTCGTCAATCACGACAAGAAGGCGCAGGTGAGCAAGCTCAAGCAGCTGCTCAAGGACGCCGATGAGCTCTATCTCGCCACTGACGAGGACCGCGAGGGCGAGGCGATCGCCTGGCATCTCCGCGAGGTGCTCAATCCCAAGGTCCCGGTGCACCGCATGGTGTTCCACGAGATCACCCCGCGGGCGATCCAGGAGGCGGTGGCCAATCCCCGCGCCCTGAACCTGCGGCTGGTCGACGCCCAGGAGACCCGGCGCATCCTCGACCGGCTCTACGGCTACGAGGTCAGCCCGGTCCTGTGGAAGAAGGTCAAACCCCGGCTCTCCGCCGGGCGCGTGCAGTCCGTGGCGACCCGGCTGGTCGTGGAGCGCGAGCGCGAGCGCCTGGCGTTCACCAGCGCGAGTTACTGGGACCTGCAGGCGCTGCTCGACACCGGTGGCGACGAGGCTCCGCACGAGTTCACCGCCATGCTGACCGGTGTGAACGGAAAGCGCGTCGCCCAGGGCCGGGACTTCACGAGCAACGGCACCCTCAAGAGCGCCGACGTGCTCCACCTGGACGAGCAGGCCGCTCGCGCCCTGGCCGGGCGTCTGGCAGGTGTGCCGTACAAGGTCAGGTCGGTCGAGCGCAAGCCGTACACCCGCAAGCCGTACGCGCCGTTCAGGACGACCACGTTGCAGCAGGAGGCCAGCCGCAAGCTGGGCTTCTCCGCGAAGTCGACGATGCAGGTCGCCCAGCGCCTCTACGAGAACGGCTTCATCACCTACATGCGGACCGACAGCATCACGCTGTCGGAGACCGCTGTCGCCGCCGCCCGCAGCCAGGCGATCAAGCTTTACGGGTCGGCCTACGTGCCCGACAAGCCGCGCGTCTACGCCGGCAAGGTGAAGAACGCGCAGGAGGCGCACGAGGCGATCCGCCCCTCGGGGGAGGAGTTCCGCACGCCGGGCGAGACCGGGCTGAGCGGTGACATGTTCCGGCTGTACGAGCTGATCTGGCAGCGGACCGTGGCCTCCCAGATGAAGGACGCGGTCGGCGAGTCGGTCACCGTCAAGGTGGACGGCACGTCCAGCTCGGGCGAGCGGGTCGAGTTCAGCGCCTCCGGGCGGACCATCACCTTCCACGGCTTCCTGAAGGCCTACGTCGAGGGTGCGGACGACCCGTCCACCGACAGGGACGACTCCGAGAAGCGCCTGCCGAACCTGAGCGAGAACGACCCGCTCACCGCGTCCGCGCTGAACGTGCTGTCGCACTCCACGAAGCCGCCGGCCCGGTACACGGAGGCGTCGCTGATCAAGGAGCTGGAAGACCGGGAGATCGGCCGCCCTTCGACGTACGCGTCGATCATCGGAACGATTCTGGACCGCGGCTACGTCTTCAAGAAGGGCACCGCCCTGGTGCCGTCCTTCCTGGCGTTCGCGGTGGTCAACCTGCTGGAGCAGCACTTCGGCCACCTCGTCGACTACGACTTCACGGCCGACATGGAGAAGGTCCTCGACGACATCGCCAACGACCGGGCGGAGCGGGTGCCTGAGCTGCGCCGGTTCTACTTCGGTGTGGAGGGCGGCGACGGCCTGAAGGAGCTGGTCACCGACCTCGGCGAGATCGACGCCAAGGAGATCAGCTCGTTCTCGATCAGGGGCACCGACATCATGATCCGGGTGGGCCGCTACGGCCCGTACCTGGACCGCGAGGGTGTCCGGGTGAACGTGCCTGAGGACCTGGCCCCCGACGAGCTCACGGCCGAAAGGGCCGAGGAGCTGTTCTCCCGCCCGATGGGTGATCGGGAGCTGGGCAAGGACCCGGCGACCGGGAACGTGATCGTGGCCAAGGACGGTCGCTTCGGCCCGTACGTCACCGAGATCCTGCCGGTGGAGACGCCTCCGGCGGAGGGCAAGAAGAAGACCAAGAAGGCCGACGCCCCCAAGCCGCGCACCGGGTCGCTGCTCAAGTCGATGTCCTTGGACACCGTCACCCTTGAGGATGCCCTGCTCCTGCTCTCACTGCCGAGGGTGCTCGGGATGATCGACGACCAGGAGGTCACGGCGCAGAACGGCAAGTTCGGGCCGTACATCAAGAAGGGCACCGACTCTCGTTCCCTGGGTTCGGAGGAGGAGCTGTTCACGGTCACTCTCGACCAGGCCAAGGAGTTGTTCGCCCAGCCCAAGACCAGGGGCAGGCGGGCCGCGGCCGCGCCGCCGCTGCGCGAGCTGGGTGAGGACTCCGTCTCCAAGAAGCCGATCGTGGTGAAGGAGGGGCGGTTCGGGCCCTACGTCACCGACGGGGAGACCAACGCCTCCCTGCGCAAGGGTGACGAGGTCGAGCAGATCACCACCGAACGCGCCGCCGAGCTTCTCGCCGACCGCCGCGCCCGTGGCCCGGCGCCCAAGCGTCCCCGCACCACCCGGGCCAAGGCCAAGGCCTGACGCCGCCGAGCCAGGGCCCCTCGTACGGGGCTCTGGCTCGAAGGGTTTCCGCACCCGCTGGGAACGCATTCGCCGTTTCGGGCGTTCTTCGGAACGCGCCGGAGATGGCCGGTGGGCGCGAGAGAGGGCGAGTGACGATCGTGGGCTTCGTGTCGCTGGTCATCTGTGTGATCACGGTGGTCCACTACTACCTGTGGCGTCGCCTGATTCGCTCGACCACCCGGCCGGGGCGGATCCGCCGGGTGCTGACCTGGATCCTCGTCGGCCTGGCCGTGCTCGCACCCGTGACGCTGGTCGCCTCCCGCAGTGAGTGGGGGCACTTCCTGGCCTGGCCGGGATTCTTCTGGATCGCGACGATGTTCTATCTCGTCGTGTTCCTGGCGGTCCTGGAGATCCCCAGGGCCGTGGCACTGCTGGTGGTGCGCGGGATGGAGCATCGGGCCGAGCGGCGCGGGGTGCCGCCGGGGGTGGCCGCCCGCCGCGCGGAACGAGCCAGGCAGCTGGAGCTCGCCGTTCGATCCGAAACCGCCGTCACACCGGCGTCCGTGGCCGCCGGTCACCCCGAGCACTCCCGCCGGTCCGTCTCCTCGGCCCAGACGCACCGTGGGGAGTCCGCGATCGGCGGGGTGGTCGTCGTGCCGGGTGCCGGGAGGGCAACGGAGAAGACCGTTGGGATGGGCAGGAGGCTGTTCATCGCCCGTACGGCGGCGGCCGCCGCCGGGGCGGGGGCGCTTGGCACGATCGGGTTCGGGGTCAGGACCGCTCTCGGCGACCCGGTGATCGAGTCGGTCGGAGTGGTGCTGCCCAGGCTGGATCCGCGCCTGAACGGCCTGCGGTTCGCGGTTGTCAGCGACATCCACCTGGGCCCGCTCACCGGTACGGCGCACACCCGGCGCATCGTCCGCATGATCAACTCGCTGGAGGCCGACGTGGTCGCGGTCGTCGGCGACCTGGTCGACGGCACGGTGGCCGAGCTCGGCACGCTGGCCAGGCCGCTGAAGGATCTCGAATCCCGCTACGGTGCCTATTTCGTCACCGGCAACCACGAGTACTACACGGCCAATGGCCCGCAGGAGTGGATCGAGGAGCTCCGCGGGCTCGGTATCCGCCCGCTGGGCAACGAGCGCGTGGAGATCGCCCACGCCGGAGCCGTGCTCGACCTCGCCGGGGTCAACGACATCGGCGGTGTCGCCTCGGGTGACGGTCCGGACTTCGAACGGGCGCTGGGTGGCCGTGACCGCTCCCGATCCACGGTCCTGCTCGCCCACCAGCCGGTCCAGGCAGTCCAGGCGGCCAGGTACGGCGTGGACCTCCAGCTGTCCGGCCACACGCATGGCGGGCAGATGGTCCCCTTTAACCTGATCATCCCGATGCAGCAGCCGGTCGTCTCCGGCCTCGGTGAGGTGGACGGCACCCGGGTCTACGTGACGCGGGGCGCGGGTTTCTGGGGGCCGCCGGTCCGGGTGGGTGCCCCACCCGAGATAACCCTGCTGGAAGTCCGGAACGAGAAACTCCGGTAACCGCACACCGAGCGGGGAGCAGGCGTATCGGTCCGGGGAGAGCCGGGGCGGGGCGCGGAGCCGCAGGCATCGGTCCGGGGAGAGCCGGGGCGGGGCGCGGAGCCGCAGGCATCGGTCCGGGGAGAGCCGGGGCGGGGCGCGGAGCCGCAGGCATCGGTCCGGGGAGAGCCGGGGCGGGGCGCGGAGCCGCAGGCATCGGTCCGGGGAGAGCCGGGGCGGGGCGCGGAGCCGCAGGCATCGGTCCAGGGAGAGGCGGTCAGGGCGCGGAGCCGCATCACTGGAAACACGGGCACCGAGCGATTCTTTTCACGTGTGGTACCTGCGGGGCACAGGGCGGAGGTATTACCCTCATGCGACGGGCAGCCGGGCATTTCCGCCTGGCTCGTGTTTTCCCCAGCCCAGCGAGCACCTGGATACGCTGACACTATGACCACCCTTGGCCGGAGCACCGCGCGACGCAAACCCCCCCACGTGCTGGCCAACGCCCCGTTCCGCAAGTTGTGGACGGCGATGTCGGTGTGCAGTCTCGGAGACTGGCTCAACCTTCTGGCGCTGACCGCCCTGGCGGGCAATCTCACTGTGGGATCCGGCTACAAGGTCCAGAGCCTGGCCATCGGGGGCGTCTTCGTGGCGAAGATGCTCCCCGCCATCCTGCTGGGCCCGCTCGCCGGGGCGTTCGCCGACCGGTTCGACCGGCGGATGACGATGTTCTTCTGCGACTTCCTGCGCTTCGCGCTGGTGCTGTCGATTCCGCTGGTCGGCAATTACCAGTGGGTGATCATCGCCACGTTCCTGGTCGAGTGCGTCAACCTCTTCTGGGTTCCGGCCAAGGACGCCACGGTGCCCAACCTGGTGCCCAAGGAGCGACTGGAGGAGGCCAACCAGCTCAACCTCCTGGTCACGTACGGGACCGCGCCGATCGCCGCGCTGCTGTTCGCGGTGCTGTCGGTCGCCGACGACTTCCTGGGCAACCTGGTGCCGTTCTTCGCCCAGCGAGAGACCTACCTGGCGCTGTTCATCAACGCGCTCGCCTACCTGGTCTCGGCCTTCATCATCCTCTCGCTCAAGGACATTCCGAAGGCCGGCGCGCGGGCCGCGACCTCCACCCCGTCGGTGCTGCGGCAGATCTTCGAGGGTTGGCGGTTCGTCGGCGGTAACCGGCTGATCCGCGGTCTGATCATCGGCATGCTGGGCGCGTTCGCCGCCGGTGGCGCGGTGGTCGGGGTGGCCAAGATCTACGTGGACGCGCTGGGCGGCGGTGACGCGGCGTACGGCGTGGTCTTCGGGGCGGTCTTCGTCGGCATGGCGTCCGGCATGTTCTTTGGGCCGAGGCTGCTGCGGGAGCTGTCGCGGCGGCGGTTGTTCGGCCTGTCGATCGTGGTGGCCGGGGTGGTCCTCGTCGCGATCGCGCTCGTCCACAACCTGGTGATCGTCGTCCTGCTGACCGTGCTGCTCGGCGCGTGCGCGGGAATCGCCTGGATCATCGGCTACACGATGATCGGGCTGGAGGTGGACGACAACCTGCGGGGCCGTACGTTCTCCTTCCTGCAGTCGCTTGCCCGGGTGACCCTGCTGCTGGTGGTCGCGGCCGCGCCGACCCTGGCGGGCCTGTTCGGCGAGCGGGAGATCAGGGTCGGGCAGGAGCCGGTCTACCAGTTCGACGGCTCCAACCTGGTGCTGCTGGTCGGCGGGCTGCTCGCGGTGATCGTCGGGACCGTCGCGCTACGGCAGATGGACGACCGCAGGGGCGTCTCGATCGTCGCCGACCTGATCGCCGCGGCGCGCGGGGAGCGGTTCGCCCCGGAGAGCGTCGAGCAGGCGCGCGGGATGTTCATCGCGTTCGAGGGCGGTGAGGGGTCGGGCAAGACCACTCAGTCCAGGCTGCTGGCGATCTGGCTGCGCGACCAGGGGTTCGACGTCGTACAGACCCGCGAGCCGGGCTCGACCAAGGTGGGCATGCGGCTGCGTGCGATCCTGCTCGACGCGGTGCACCAGGGACTGTCCGCGAGGTCAGAGGCACTGTTGTACGCGGCCGATCGGGCCGAGCATGTGGAGAAGGTCATCCGCCCCGCCCTTCACCGGGCCTCGTTGGTGATCTCCGACCGGTACGTCGACTCGTCGCTGGCCTACCAGGGCGCGGGGCGGGCACTGGACATCGAGGACGTCAAGAGGATCAACGGCTGGGCCACCGGAGGACTCGTCCCCGACCTCACCGTGCTCATCGACACTCCGCCGTCGGTGGGGCTGGCCCGGCTGGGCGGGGCCGCCGACCGCATCGAGTCGGAGCCGCTGGAGTTCCACGAGCGCGTCCGCCGCGAGTTCCGGGCGCTGGCCGCCGCGGAGCCGGATCGCTACCTGGTCGTCGACGGGACCCTGACCCAGGAGCGGATCTCCTCGCTCATCTACGACCGGGTCCGCGAGATCATGCCCGACCCGGTGCCGCAGGAGTCGGAGGACGTCACCGGGACCATCCCCGCGATCCGTGACTGACCCGCCATCCCCGGTCCGCTGCTTTTGAAGGTCCGTGACTGACCCGCCATCCCCGGTCCGCTGCTTTTGAAGGTCCGTGACTGACCCGCCATCCCCGGTCCGCTGCTTTTGAAGGTCCGTGACTGACCCGCCATCCCCGGTCCGCTGCTTTTGAAGGTCCGTGACTGACCCGCCATCCCCGGTCCGCTGCTTTTGAAGGTCCGGGGATGGCCTGGTGACTCCGGCGAATCAGGATCGACTCGCTGTCTCCGGTCCGGCATCCCACGATCCGTGACCGGTGCCGGGGGGAGGGCGTCTGCCGGTGAGGTCCGACCCGGCGACTCGCAGCGGCGGTAGGTTGGGTCCGTGGGTGTCTTTGATGATCTTGTAGGGCAGGAGCGGGCCACCGTGACGCTCCGCCGGGCCGCGGCGGCCGGGGCCGACCTGCTGGCCGGGGGGCGCGGCGCCGGGATGACCCACGCGTGGCTGTTCACGGGTCCGCCCGGGTCCGGGCGCGAGGAGGCCGCACGGGCGTTCGCCGCCGCGCTGTTCTGTCCCGACCAGGGGTGCGGCCACTGCGACATGTGCCACCAGGTGGCGGTCGGCTCCCATCCGGACCTGGAGATCGTCCGCCCGCAGGGACTCTCGTACGGCATCAAGGACACCCGCAGGCTCATCCTGCGCGCTGCCGGGGCGCCGACGCTGGGCCGCTGGCGGGTCGTGCTGTTCGAGGACGCCGACCGGGCGACCGAGGGGGCGTCCAACGCACTGCTCAAGGCCATCGAGGAGCCGCCGCCGAAGACCGTCTGGCTGCTCTGCGCGCCTGCCCCGGACGACATGATGATCACCATCAGGTCTCGTTGCCGGCTCGTCACGCTCGTCACCCCGCCCACCTCGGCGGTCGCCCACGTGCTGGCCACACGAGAGAACGTGCCGTCGGCGATGGCGGAGTTCGCGGCCAGGGCCGCCCAGGGGCACATCGGCCGCGCCCGCAGGCTGGCGCTGGACGAGGAGGCACGCTCGCGTCGCGAGGCGGTGCTGTCCATCCCCAGGTCGCTCACCGGCGTCGGGGAGTGCGTGATGGCCGCCGAACGTCTGGTGAAGACCGCCGAGGACGAGGCCGCCGCGGTCACGGCGGTGCTGAACGAGGCGGAGATCACCGAACTGCGCCAGGTCTACGGCGAGGGCTCCACCGGCAAGGGACTCAGCAGGGGGCTGATCCGCGGCGGTGCCGGGGCGCTCAAGGACCTTGAGGACCGGCAGAAGTCCCGGGCGACCCGTACCAAGCGCGACGTCATCGACGCGGCACTGCTCGACCTGGTGGCGTTCTACCGCGACGTGCTGGCCGTGCAGTTCGGCGCGCACGTGGAACTGGCCAGCGAGGACCGCCGCGCCGATCTGGAAGACCTGGCCCGCGCCTCCACCCCGGAGGACACCCTGCGCAGGATCGACGCGATCATGCGCTGCCGGAGGCGGCTGGCGGCCAACGTCAGCCCGCAGATGGCAGTCGAGTCGATGACCCTCTCGCTGCGCCGACCACGGCTCTGAGCCATATCTCGGCCGGTTGAGGGCCGAGGAAAGACAGCCGTCCGTCTGCGCGGTGCCGTGTGGAGAACTGCGCGCGGTGCCGTGCCGGGTGGGACCGTGCGTGTGGTTCACGCTGCCCGCATGTCGTGGGCTGACGGGAACGGTTCGGACGCGCATCTCGTGGTCTGACGAGGGCCGGAGTCCAGGATGGCCGGTATCGGACGTTTTTGAGTTTCCCCGAACCCGGCGTGGCTGATATCGGCTGGCGAGATGCCAGGTATTTCGGTAACCGAGTGGTCACTGCCCGCCTTTTTCCGATTAGATGGAACCATTCCTTGCTAAATCGCCTCAAAGTATGTGCGTGGGTCGTTAAGATTCACGGGCAAAAATTAGTGCTTTTGTTATAAATCGACAATGTCCTGCTCTACGGGGATGAGCAGAGAAGGCCGGGGGAATCTTGGTGAGCACCGAGGCGCGTCAAGGGGTGGTTCCGCACGCGAGGGGCCGGGCCGTTACGAGCAGGGTGGGCGACGACGACCGGCTGAGGGTCGAATGGTCGGAGCTGGCGGATACGGAGATCGTCCTCCGGCACCTGGAGCCGGCGGATACGGAGATCGTCCTCCGGCACGTGGAGACAGGGGAGGAGCGCGGGGCCTCAGACCTGACGGTGCTGTCCGTGGGCATCTGGATGGCGTCGTACCGGGGTGAGCCCGTCGCCACCGACGACCCGGGGTTCTCGCTCGACGGACTCTGGTCCTACGCCGAGACCCGCCGTAACCGGGAGATCAGGGCGTTCCGCACCTCCCTCGGCACGCTGGGCCTGCGGGTCCGCGAGGTCGAACCGTACGTCGAGGTGATCCGGGTGATCGCGGACGACGGGGTGATCGCCGTCGAGGGCGCCGTCGCGTACGGCGACCCGATCCGGGGGGAGGCCAGACTCGTGGCGGTGGCCCGCCGGGGGCCGGAGCCGGTGAGCGGGCCGGCGACCTTCCAGGGACGGTGGGTCGAGGGAGCGATCGAGATCGCGCCAATGGCCGAGGCACAGGTGCGGCGCCGGGTCTTCTGGGACCTGTACGCCGAGATCTCCGGGGTCCGGCTGCCGCTGGCGACCCGTCTTGATGACATAACGGATAAGAAGATTAAAGTTCGTTTTCCTGCCCAGCATGTCGGGCAGGTGAGGGTCCGCCCGTACTACACCGAGACCGACGGTCTCGCCGTCGCGCTCAGCGTCGAGGAGGAGAAGCCGTGAAGATCTCCTTTCTCATCCTCAACGCCTACGGCATGGGTGGCACCATCCGCGCCACCTTCGACCTCGCCACCGCCCTGTCCGAGCGGCACGAGGTCGAGGTCGTCAGCGTCTTCCAGCACACCGACACGCCCTTCCTGCCGCTGGGCTCCCGGGTCAGGCTCCGTTCGCTGGTGGATCTGCGAGAGGGGGCCAGGGTCCGCTGGCCGTACACGAAGAGGGCCGAGCGGCTGGGCGCGCGGGAGAGCGCGCTTATCCACCCCGAGGAGCGCGCCTACGCGTCCTTCAGCGCCTGGAGCGACGAGGTCCTCGTCCGCGAGCTGCGCAGGCTCCGCAGCGACGTCCTGATCACCACCCGCGCGGGGCTCAACATCATGGCCGCGAGGTACGCCCGCAGGAAGGTCGTCGCGATCGCCCAGGAGCATCTGCACTTCGAGGCACACCAACCCGGGATCTTCGAGGAGATCCGGACCTGGTACCCGAAACTGGACGCGGTCGTCGCCCTCACCGAGGCCGACGAGCGCGACTACCGGAACATGCTCAACGGGGCGCCCACCCGGGTGTTCACCATCGGTAACGGGCTGCCCGGCGGGCCGCGTCCACGCTCCAGGCAGGAGAACCGGATCGTGCTGGCCGCGGGCAGGCTGGTGCCGGTCAAGGGGTACGACCGGCTGCTGAAGGCGTTCGTCCGGGTGGCCAGGGAACGCCCCGACTGGAAGCTGCGGATCTACGGCGAGGGCCGGGCCGGCGACAAGCTGGTCAGGCAGGCGGTCAAGCTGCGACTGCACAACAACGTCACGTTCATGGGCTCCACCGGTGACATCGAGGGCGAGCTCGCGAAGGCGTCGATCCACGCGGTCAGCTCCCGCTTCGAGGGCTTCGGCATGACCATCATCGAGGCGTTCGCCTCCGGGGTACCGGTGGTCAGCTTCGACTGTCCCCGTGGACCTCGCGAGATCATCACGCCCGGGATCGACGGACTGCTGGTTCCCGCCGACGACGTGGACGCCCTGGCCGACGGGCTGATTCAGATGATCGACGACGAGGAGGGCCGCCACCGGATGGCCAGGAACGCCCTCCAGACGGCCCAGAGCTACGACCTCTCCACGATCGCCGAACGCTGGGAGAAGTCCTTCGCCGAACTCGGCCGCTGAGCGGCTGCCCGGGGTGTCCAACCGTCGACAGGCCCCTCGTGAGGATGCTCCCGTGGGCTGTCGAGAGGGAGCGCTCGTACCCGGAGTTCCAGCCGCCAGGTTCTTGAGTGGGGGTACACGGCCCGCGTTCACGTCTTGGCGGCCCCGCACTTCGCTGGGTGCGGAGCGTAGGGTGAGCACGAGCCGTACCCCCAGGTTTGGAGCCATATGGGCATGATCATGGCGGTGAGTTTCACCCGCTACGGCAGGCTGTACTACCTCGACCCCGGCGAGCACAGCCCCAAGGTCGGCGACAGGGTGCTGGTGCCCACCGAGGCCGGGCCCGAGGTCGCCGAGTGCGTCTGGGCGCCCCAGTGGACGAGCGAGGAGATCGGCGGGCTGCCGGTGTGCGCGGGTATCGCGACCGAGGAGCACCTCACCCGGGACGAGGGCAACAAACGGCGCCGCGCGGAGGCCCGGAGCGTCTCCAAGCGCCTGATCAAGCGGCACACGCTGCCGATGAAGGTCGTCGGCGTCGACTACCTGGACGCGGAGAACGTCTACACGGTCTACTTCTCCGCCCCGCACCGGGTCGACTTCCGTACCCTCGTCCGTGACCTGGCCCGCAACCTGCGCGCCCGGGTGGAACTTCGCCAGATCGGCCCCCGTGACGAGGCCCGCCTCCAGGGCGGTATCGGCCCCTGCGGCCGCGACCTGTGCTGCGCCACCTTCCTCAAGGACTTCGAGCCGGTCTCCGTCCGGATGGCCAAGGACCAGGACCTGCCGGTCAACCCACTGCGCATCGCGGGGGCATGCGGGCGGCTGATGTGCTGCCTGAAGTACGAGCACCCCCTCTACCTCGACGCCCACAGCAGGATGCCCCGGATCGGGCTGAAGGTCGACACCCCCGAGGGCGCCGGAACCGTCGTGGGCCGTAACGTCCCCTCGGACTCCGTCGTGGTCCGCCTGGAGGACGGCGGCCGCCGCTGCGCCTGCCCGTCGGCCTCGGTCTGCTCCCCGCGCAAGCAGCACGACGAGGCGTACGGCGGCGCGGTGCAGGTCGCCGAGAGCGGCCCGGAAGGGTGACCGGCCGGTTGTCCCCGCTGAGGTCGATGTCCCGTCATGAGGGCTCGGCGCGGGCATAGGATTCGACCGTTCAGCCTCTCCGCGTGTCGGCCCCCTTGCCGGATCCGCGTGTGACCCCGACCTACGGACTACGGAGCGGACAAGGCGTGAGATCCCGTGTGACCGCCGTACTGGCGGCGGTGGCCCTGCTCGCGAGCGCGTGCACCGGCACCGACGTCCCCGCCGACGCCAGTGGTGGCGCCGGAGCCGGCCGTGGTGTGGCGGGAGCGGCTCTCGGCTGGAACGAGTGCGAGGACGGTTTCGAGTGCGCCAAGCTCGCCGTACCGCTCGATCACCGCAAGCCGGACGGTGAGAAGATCGAGCTCAGCGTGATCCGGCTTCCGGCCTCGGGGGAGCGGATCGGCTCGATCCTCCTCAATCCCGGTGGTCCGGGTGCCTCCGGAGTGCAATACGCGCGAAGTGCCCGCACCGCGGTGAGCGAGGCGGTTCGCGAGCGCTTCGACGTCGTGGGCTTCGACCCGCGCGGGGTCGGCGAGTCCGCGCCCGTCCGGTGCCTGCCGCCGAGCGAACTGGACACCTTCGTCGGCCTCGACAACTCGCCCGACTCGCCGGGAGAGGTCACCGTGCTTGAGGAGGGGGCGCGACGGTTCGCCGCCGGATGTGAGACCCGATCGGGCAGGCTCCTGCCGTACGTCGGCACCGCCGACGCCGCCAGGGACATGGACCTGCTGCGTGCCGCCGTCGGTGACTCCCACCTCACCTACCTCGGCAAGTCGTACGGCACGCAGCTGGGCGCCGTCTACGCCGACCTCTTCCCCAACCGGGTCCGCGCCCTCGTCCTGGACGGCGCGGTGGACCCATCGCTCGGCCCACTGGAGCTGAACACCGCGCAGGCACGCGGTTTCGAGGTCGCCCTGGACGCGTTCCTGGAAAACTGCCTCGCGGCCACCGACTGCCCCTTCCAGGGCTCCGTCGCCTCCGCCCGTGCGGAGATCACCGCGCTGCTCCGCAGGGCGGACACCGCCTCCCTGGCCAACAGGACCGGCGACGACCGTACGGTGACCGAGGCCTGGGCCATCCTCGGTGTGATCACCCCGCTCTACGACCGGCAGGCATGGCCGGTCCTCCGCCAGGCGCTGGCCCAGGCGCTGAAGGGTGACGGCACCGTCCTGCTCCGGATGGCCGACCTGCTGGTCGACCGTGGGGAGGACGGCGAGTACACCAACCAGACCGAGTCCAACCTGGCGGTCAACTGCGTCGACAGCACCTACCCCCGCGACCCCGCCGCCTACGCCAAGGCGGCCAGGGAGGCGGCCAGGGAAGCCCCCCTGTTCGGCGCGTACGTCATGTGGGGCTCGCTGCCCTGCGCGTACTGGCCGGTCAAGGCAGGAACCCGGGAGAAGATCGACGCTCCCGGAGCCCCGCCCATCATGGTCGTCGGCACCGAACGCGACCCCGCCACGCCTTACCAGTGGTCCGAGGCCCTCGCCTCCCAGCTCTCCTCCGGCGTCCTCGTCGGTTTCGACGGGGACGGCCACACTGCCTACCTGACCGGTTCGGCGTGCGTGGATCGCCTGGTGGACGACTACCTGATCGATCTGACCGTCCCCGCTGACGGAACCCAGTGTCCCAAGATCGGCTGATTCCGGTGCGCGGGAATGCCCTGGGAGCCTGTAGACTGCCGTAGGTCGTGGTGAAACACGGCACGCCGCCTTAGCTCAGTCGGCCAGAGCACTTCACTCGTAATGAAGGGGTCTGGGGTTCGATTCCCCAAGGCGGCTCCATAGATGACCAGGGCGTTCACCCGAAATCGGGTGGGCGCCTTTGTCGTTGCGGTTGCAGTTCCCGGAGGGGCTCCGCAGCCGGCCATCCGGCTGATCAGTTTCACAGGGCCGCCCCCATGCGCCGCATCCCGTCCTCGGCCATCGGTGAGGCGATGTGCGGGTAACGCTGCGTGCCCCTGATGTCGGAGTGCCCGAGGATCTCCTGCACTGTCCGGACGTGCACGCCCTGCTCGATCAGCAAGGTGGCGGCCGTGTGCCGGGCGTCGTGCACCCGGGTCTCCCGGACGTCGGCGGCCATCAGCAGCTCCTTCCACTCCTCCCAGTCGTCGTGCTTGTCGATCGGCCTGCCGGTCGGCTGGGTGAACACGAGATCGTGATCCTCCCAAGTGGCGCCGGCCGCGAGGCGCTCCGCCTTCTGGCGGGTGCGGTGTGTCTTGAGAATCGGGATCAGTTCGGGGGGCAGGGGTACCATCCGCTTGGACTTCCCCTTCGGCTTGCGGAAGACCAGGCCGCCGCCTTTGGCCCGGTGGTCATTTCCGGGTGGCGGTGATCAGGTTACGGGCACCCTGGTGCAGCAGATCAGCGGCGACGCGCGCTCCGAGCGTGGCCGGATCCTCGTGGCCGCCCCAGGCGTGGGAGCGGACGAACTGGGAGCCGTCGCGATTGAACACCATGCCGAACAAGCCCATCTTCCCGTCTGCGGTAGTGCAGGCGTGCCCGGCGATCGGGGAGTTGCAGTGGCCACGCAGCATGTGCAGCATGGTGCGCTCAGCGAGGACGTGCCGGGCGGTGGGCACGTGGTTGAGCTCGTCCAGCAGCCGCATGACCGGCCCGTCGGACTGACGAGCCTGGATACCGATGACGCCCGCACCTACGGGCGGCACCATGGACATGCCTTCGCTCGCGGTGTGGAACTCCAGGGGGAGGATCTCGTGGTGGCGCTCCAGCAGGCCGAGGCGGCTCAGGCTGGTGCGGGCCAGGATCAGCGCGGCGTACTTGCCGTCCTCGTCGAGTTTGTTCAACCGGGTGTCGACGTTGCCGCGGATGCGCTCGGTGCGCAGGTCGGGCCGGTGGATGCTGAGCTGTGCGCGACGCCGCACGGAGCTGGTGCCGATCAGTGACCCGGCGGGCAGGTCGGCCAGGGCGACGCCGTCGCGGGTGACGACGACGTCGTGGACGTCGTCCCGTTCCAGGTAGGCGCCGAACGCGGTGCCCTCGGCCAGGGGCACATCGCCGGGGACGTCTTTGACGCAGTGGACGGCGATATCGATCCGGCCGCCGGTCAAGGCGCTGTCGATCTCCTTGCTGAAGGCTCCCTTGCCGCCGATCTCGGCCAGGTCACCGGGCCAGAGGTCAGCGGTTACCTGCGTGGGCACGATCTCGATCGGGATCTCGGGCGCGAGCTTGGTGATCATCTCGGCGACACGACTGGCCTGAATCTTGGCCAGGGTGGAGGTGCGGGTGCCGATCCGGAGCGGGGTTTCGGCGAATCGGTTGAGGAACACATCGGTCACGGCGAAGCTCTTCCTGTTAGTGAGACTCTGATTGCAGAGTGTGACTATCTGTGGGGGGAGGTGCACGCTGACTGCCATCGGATGGTGCCCCGCTGGAAAGAACTGGCGGGGCACCATCATTTCGACCGAGGTTCACGCCCCTCCAAGCAGGAGGTCGTACGGTCGCGTCTACCCCCGCGGGCGGCCCCTGATGGTGCACCGCCGCCCGAGGGGAGTTGGGGGCGCGACGGCACGGGAGGCTGGTCGCCGCGCCGCCGCGCCGGCTCATGGTGGGGTCACCGGCTCGGCGTAGTGGTTCCCGAGGCGTCCGGCGATGCGGTGCGCGACCTTCACCAAGTCGTCGACCGGCGCGTGGTCGGCGGGTTCTTCCAGGTGGACAGCGCCCCAGCAGAAGGCGGTTCCGGCGCGGTCGGCCCACACGGTCAGCTCGGCGCTGATCACGAGGCGGGGCTGGCCTTCGTCGTAGGAGATCTCCGGGTAGATCCGGTGGGTGTGCAGCTCGGTGCGCAGGTGCTTGAGGGCGGCGATGGCACCGCTGCGCCGGGTGGCCGCGTTCAGCCGGTCGCTAACCGGTGTGCCGTAGGGCGGGATCACGGCCGAGTCCTTTCGTCGGGGTGGGGGCGTGGCCCCGGGACGTATCCCGGGGCCACGGGGACTGGCGAGCTCAGGCGGCCGTTCGCAGCGGGTGTGGGCTGCGCGGCGCCTCGGGGCAGGGTCCGCCGGAGTTCGAGTTCCACCTGTTGCATGCGGTTCCACAGCTCGGCGGCGGTGCGTCCATGAACGGTGCGGCAGCTCTTCGGGTCGCTGCACTGCCAGGCCTCGAACCGTCGGTGGCGCAGGCTCCACATGACCAGCCAGGTGGGCGCGTGCTGCTGCACCTGCCGGGCGACGCGCGCCGCCTCGGCGTCAGCGCGGGACGACATGCTCGGCCAGGATCACGTCGGCCAGCAGCGGCAGCTCGCTGCCCAGCACGGTGGTGAGGGGGCGGGCGCGCAGGATCTCGTAGTGCTCGGCGAGCCGCTCGGCGGCTGCGGCCGGGTCTACGGCGGCGCTGAGCAGGTGGTGGCCGGAGTCGAGCTCGGGGCTGGTCCACCAGAAGTTCTCGCCGTCGCTGTAGGCGAGCAGCCCGTAGTAGACGGAGATGATGGCGTTGCTGGAGCGCAGTTCGTGGACGTCGGCCTTGATGCCGTGGGCGCGGTTCAGTTCGGCGGCCAGCTCTTCGGCGCGAAGCCGGGCGGGAGACGGTGTGGTGGTCGACGGCGCGGCGGCGGACGCCTGGGAAGCTGGACTGCCGCCGCGCCTGCTCGTGGGGGTGCCGCCCTCTGGAGCCCTACTCATACCGCCGCCTCCCGCCGGTACGGGGCGTGCCGTCGGGGCGGGGAAGCATCCGGCGAGTGGCTCCGGCCGAGGGCGACGGCGGGCCCCGGCCGGAGGGGCTGGTGCTGGTGCTCGGGAGGATCCGGCAGCAGGGTGAGCGGCGGCCGGGCGTTCGGCTCCCGGCTCACGCTCGGGGGCGGGGCGCCGTGCTCGTGTGCGCGGGCCGCGATGCGGGCTCGTCGCCGGGAGAGGGGGTCGCGGGCGAGCGCCAGGCGGACCGCGCGGTCTGCCCGCGTCTCGACCGGCCGGCGCGGGCGGGCGCCGGGCGTCGCCGGGCGTCGGGCGTCGCCGGGCGTCGGGTGTCGGTGCGTCCGGTGGGCCGGGTGCGCGACGGTGTCGCCTCGGGGTCGGCCTGGCGGGGCGCGGGTACGAGCGTTGGCTGGGCGGTGACCTCGCGGGCGGGCTCGAAGGTCGGCAGGGCCTGGCCGAGACCAAGCTGGCGGCGTACCTCCAGGCGCTCGGCCATCAGGGCACCGGACGGCTGCGCGTACTCGTGATCGGCGCTCTGGCCGGGGCAGCCGTGGGCGTAGGGTGCGTGCCCGCAGGCGGCGCATCCCATCGGCAGGGGCGGGGCGTCGGCGAAGCAGCCGCAGGCATCTGCCGCTGTTGGCCGGTCGAGGACGACACTAGGATCGTTCACGGATCAGGACTCGCTTCCTGGTCAAGAGCTCGTCCGGTCGTGTGCAGCGCCGGGCGGGCTCGTTTTATGTGCAGCGGAACTCGCTAGCTGTAATGCTGGAGTTACCGCGGAGCCTTCGGAAGGCCATTTAGGGGACTTCTTTAGGACCTTCATGGGCCGTATCGACGCTGATTCTGTCCATGGGGGGCCTTTTAGGTACTCTGAAGTCCTTCAATGGTTCAACTGTGGAGGCCGCCGTGCCCCGAGAATCAGGCAACGTCAAGCTCAAGGCAGCTCGCCAGCACGCCGGGTACGCCTCGCAGCAGGCCCTGGCCGACGCCCTCGCTCGCGCCGGAGTCGAACTCGGCGAGGCCGATGCGGAGGTGAGCATCCGGCAGGTGCGGCGCTGGGAGAGCGCCACCCCGCCATGGCCCCACGCCGTCCATCAGCGTCTGCTGGAGCACACGCTGGGGATGTCGGTCGAGCAACTCGGGTTCACCCCGCCTTGGGGCGGCCAGTCCGAGCGCCAGGCCGCGCCAGTCCGGTCCGGAGCGGCAGCTCACCCCATCGTGCTGCCGCTGCCGCCGCCAGCCCCGACGACCACGACGCAGCCTGCGGCACTAGCGGTGGACTACGCGGCTGTGACCAGGGCGCACCGGCGGCTGTACTGGCGCGTCCAGCCGCCTCTGATCCGCTCCGCCGCGGCGGAGCACGCACGCTTCGGAGCTCAGCTCTTGAGCGAGGTGGGCGGCATGCCCCGCCGGGCACTCGCGGCGGCTCTGGCCGAATCGCTGCTGCTGGTGGGTCGCATCGAGTTCTTCGACTTGCGGCAGCCGGTCGAGGCCGATGCCAAGTTCGTCGAGGCCCTGCAGGCGGCAGGTGCTGCTGATGATCAGCTGCTCGGGGCCGCCATCTTGGGGCACTCGGCGTTCGTGCCCGGGTGGGCGGGGGACAGAGATGGTGCGGCCGAGCGTCTTCGTGCTGCGCGGGCCTACGCGCGCCGTGCGGACTCCGTACCTGCTTCGTTCACCACGTGGCTGTACGCGGTGGAAGCTGAGTGCGAGACGCGATGCGGCAAGCACCGGGAGGCGCTGCGTGTCATCGGCCAGGCGGAGGACACCTTGGCCGGAGGTGACGAGACCCCGCTGCCAGAGTGGTTCGACTGGTTCTCACCGGTCCGGCTGGCCTCCTTCAAGGGCAACACCCAGCTCAAGGCCGGCCATCTACCCCAGGCCAGACAGACGCTTCTTCAGGTCCTGGAGAACCTTCCCGAAGAGCACAGGAAGCAGCGCACCGTCGTGCTCGGGGACCTGGCCGCGGTCGCCGTGGCCGAAGGGGATCCTGAGGCCGCCTGTGCTCGCGCCGTCGAGGCTCTCGATCAGCTGTCGATCACCTGGTACGCGACGGGTATGGATCGGATCCGCGAAGTACGGCGAGCCCTTGAGAAGTGGGGCGACCGCGAGTGCGTCACGCAGCTGGATGATCGGCTGTACGAATGGCGTACGACCCTCATCGCGCTGCAACGTTGAACGCGCGCACCTTGTCCGGCAGCTCGGTCAGGGAGTCGATACGTAGCGAGGGCGCGCGGTCGGCGTCCGGGTCGGCCTGCTGGATCACCCCCCACGGGCCGCGCCGGATCAGCGCGGTGTGCATCCCGGCCGCGGTCGCCGGAAGGATGTCGTTGTCCAGGCGGTCGCCGACGTACAGGATCTCCCCCGCCTCGAAAGGGACGACCTCGGCGACCCGCTTGAAGAACTCCGGATCCGGCTTGGAGGCACCCCAGTCGTCGGAGGTGCCGATCAGGTCCACGTCGGCCGTGAACAACTGGCGGAGGATCCGGCCCGCACGGACGGTCTGATTGCCCGCGATCCCGAGCCAGAGTCCATCAGCACGCAGGGCCGCGAGAGCTGGTCGGACATCTGGGTACAGGTCCTCTTCGCCGAAGGTCTCAGGCCGTCCGGCAGCGGCGCGCTTCTCGCGCTCCTCGTAAAGGTCGAAGCCTGGCCGGAATACCTGGAACGCCTCGCGGTAGTCGAGCCCGCGGGCGATGGTCGCGCCGAAGACGGCGCTGAAGGTGTGGCGGGGGACCCCGAGCCAGTCTGCCCAGGTGCCGTACTCGCGGCTCTCGTCCACGAGGCACTCGCCGACGTCAAAGATCACAGCTCGAATCATGCCGGGAGCCTATTGGGGCTCCAGATGCGCCAGCCAGCCCGCCCCGTGTGCCCGCTACCTGGCGCGGCGGCGTACGCCTGGGAAGAGTTCGCCGCCGCGCTTGATCTAGAGGCTATGCCAGCCTGTCACTACCTGCTCTAGCTCGGTGAGAACCGTTCCGGCACGCTTAGGGGCGGACCGTGAGTATTGATCTTCTGGGGTCCGAGCCGCTCTACCGGCAGATCGCGGCCGTGATCACCACGAGGATCGAGGCCGGCACCTACGAGCCGCGCCGCGCCATCCCGTCCGAGGCCGCACTGTACGAGGAGTTCGGCGTCTCAAGGAACACCGTCCGCGGCGCCATCCGGCTGCTCAACGAGCAGGGCCTGTTGGTCACTGTGATGGGCCGTGGCACGTTCGTCGTCAAGCGAGACGACGCCCCGACGGCCGACTGACCGGCGGGTGCCGCACGATCGGGTCAGTGCCTGGGGAGCGCCTGAAGGCCCGATCGGGCTGTACAGGTCCCTCGCCTGCCTGCGGATATGTAAGGACCGTAACTCAACGGAAGCTGCTACAGCAGTCCGTTCATACGCAGATCTGTTCGTGTCGGGCGAAGATTTCCTGTCGGGAAGCGGAACGCCCCGCCTCGCGAGCTTGGGTTCACGTGGTCGTCGCAACACCCCTGGGGGGCAGGTGTTGCGACCACCTTTAGAACCCAAGCTAGAACCCAGGCGACGCCAGGGGGCCAAGATTCAGCCGCCGCTGACACCCGAGTCGCGGGTGATGGAGCTGTTGCCGTAGATGATCCAGGATGGGTGCCTCCGTTCACGATGCTAGGCGGAGGAGTGGAACACCTGGGTGTAGTAGTGGAACGTCGCGGGTTCACCCGCATGGGCTTGGCCCTGAGGGACTCTGCCCTGTCCGGTGGCGATGCCGACGCCCGTTGACCGATGGCTCGGGTTCAGGACATTGGATCTGTGCGGCGGGCTCTGCCACCACCAGTCGTGCGCCGCCCGGGCCGAGGGTGGGGGAACGTTACCGCCCCAGAACCACTGGACGTAGACGTTCTCCGTTCCGGCGGAACCCATCGCCCTCTGGATCCGCTGCTGCGGAGTGCTGTTGTCCGATCCGTAGTGCCCCGGAAAGCCGTCCAGCTGTCGCTCCCAAAGGCCGGGATGGCCGGCCAGGTCCTGGCTGTGATTCTGCGCCACGGCGACAAGCCGCTTGTCGAGGCGCAGGAACGGCGGACGCGGCCCGGACGAATTGAATATTCTCCTGTCGTTGGCGATCTCGACTATGCGTATTGTCTCGGGGGGTGCCAAGAATGCGTCGACGGGAAGGAACGTGGCGTCTGATCGATCCAGCTCTGGGCTGTTCGCGTTGATCTCGCTGACGTAGAGGTGGAAGTCCCGGTGCCGTATGTAGAGCTTGGGATAATTGTACGAGCGGAAGGAACTCCAGAGCGGGAAAACGAGGCCGGCGACCGACATGAAGGTCGCGTCTTCATGCATGAGCCGATCGCCCGGGGTGAACTCCGAGAGCACCAGGCGAGAGTTCTGGTGTCGCAGGTAGTGGTTCGGAAGGTTGGCCGACCTGAACGACACGTGGGCGCTGGCCGCGAGCCCCTCCACCACGTCGAACGATGCGTCGGCCCGATCGACCGCGCCGGCGACGGGAGATATCTCTCCCAGGTAGTTGGCGTGCCGAATATAGTGGCCGCGCGGTTTCAGGGCCTCGAAGGAATGCCGCTCATTTAACATTCGCGCACCCTTTGCCGTCGCAGGCCAAAATGATCGGCGCTTGTTCCGCCTGTCGCACTCCCGGTTAGTATGAGGTTCCGGAGAGTGCCGGTCAATGGCTCCGTCTGCGGGCCGTACCCGATTCGTCGCCCATCATCGGAGTGATGTCTGTGAAGTCGTCGTAGTCGGCCTCGTCACGGTGGTCCGTCTGCTTCCTCGACCGTCGCCCGGGTGAGGACCATGGTGGGCCGGGTCTCGCATCGCTAGTGTGTGGAGACGACCGTGCATGGAGGAGCCGATGCCCGCTGGCCCGTTGCAGCCGGGAGACCCGCGCGTGCTGGGGGAGTTCGAGGTCGTCGGGCGTCTGGGCGAGGGCGGGCAGGGGATCGTCTACGAAGGGTGGAGCCGGTCCGGCGAGCAGGTGGCGATCAAAGTACTTCACAGTGGCGCGGATCCAGCCACGCGCCGCCGGTTGGCCAGGGAGTTGCAGTCGGCACTGCGGGTGGCCCCCTTCTGCACGGCCCGGGTGTTGACGGCGGAGACCGACCGGCCGGACCCCTACGTCGTGAGCGAGTTCATCGCGGGTCCCGCACTGCAGGATCGGGTGCGTGACGAGGGTCCCCTTCGTGGCGGTGACCTCGATCGCCTGGCGGTCGCCACGGCCACCGCGCTCGCCGCCATCCACAGTGCGGGAGTCATCCATCGGGACTTCAAACCGGCCAACGTGCTGCTCGGCCCGGACGGCCCACGGGTGGTCGACTTCGGCATCGCCCAGTTGCTCGACGCGAGCACGATGCCCTCGGCCATGTCCGGCACCCCGCCGTACATGGCTCCCGAGCAGCTCAACGGCGTGCACGGATCGCCCGCGGCCGATGTGTTCTCCTGGGCCGCGACCATGGTCTACGCCGCTACCGGCCGGGCGCCGTTCGGCAGCGACACCGTTGCCGCGGTCTTCAGCCGGATCCTCAACGCCGAGCCCGACCTCACGGACATCTCATCGCCCCTGCGGGAGACGCTGGCCGTCTGCCTGGCCAAGGACCCCGGGGTACGCCCCTCCGCCCGGACGCTCATGATCCGCCTGGTCGACCCCGGAGCCCCCACCGTCACGGTCCCCGACATCGGCCCGGTGCCCACCGCCTACCTTCCCGCCGGCTGGAGCGGGCGGGCGGATCAGGTCCCGGTCGCGGCTGGTCCCGGAGCGACCGGTTCGTCCGGAGCGCAGAGTCCGGCCGGACTTGCGTACGGCCCGGTTCCCACCCGTCATATCGGCCCTTCCGACACGGCGATGCGGGAAACGGCGCCGCAGCATGGTGAGCCGGTGACCCGACAGGGGCGGAGGTCCGCCGCCGTACTGATCACGATCACCGGCATCGTCGCGGTGCTCGTGGCGGCAGCGGTCCTGTACGTCACAGGAACGCTCGGTGGCTCACCCGGTGACGGCTCGGCGAGGCCGGAGGTGGTCACCGGCACCGGTGGGGACTCCGGATCACGCTCTGTCGCAGGCGGGCGATCGTCTTCCGGGGCGCCGTCTTCCGAGACCCAGTCTTCTAAGGCCCCGTCTTCCGGGGCGCCGTCTTCCAGGGCGCCGTCTTCCAGGGCGCCGTCTTCCAGGGCGCCGTCTTCCGGGGCACCGGTGACGTCGGCCTCGGCCCAGCCGGGGGACAGAGTCCCGGAGGCGTTCGCCGGGACGTGGACGGGCCAGGTCGTCTCGCAGGACGCTCGGAAGGAGACCGTCGACGTCACACTCACCCTGCTGAGTGACCAGCCGGCCGGGACGTGGCAGGCCGATGCGTGCGAGCAGCAGGTCATGCTGACCCGGGCCAGGGCCGGGAACGTGCTCGACCTGACCCGCGTGCAGCGGGATCAGTGCGTGGGGGGAGACATGACCCTCACCCTGAAGGACCCGGCGACGCTGGACTTCGTGGGCCAGGAGGGCGCCGGCGGGCTGGAGTATCGCGGGAGCCTGAGCCGGTCCTGACCCGGGACCGGCACAGGCACCGGACATCCTCGCTCGCCAGGTTGGTCGGCGTGATCAGCCCCGTCGGGGCCGGCGACGGGTACGGGATGTCACGAGGCCGGGCAAATGATCACGGCAATCGCCGACCATCGCGATGCGATCACGGAGGTTCAACCGCCCAGGCCGGTCAGGAGGTCGACAACGCGGATGGTGGCGCCGTGCTCCGGGCCGTAGAGCCTGGTGAGGTCCTCGCACAGGCTCGTGAGTGTCGCGCGGGCCCTGTCCACGGCGCCGACGCCGATTTCCAGTTCGCCGATCTGGCAACGCAACTCCAGGAGTCGCGCGTCGTCCTCGGGGAAGCGGCTTCCCTCGTCCGCCAGCAGCTCACGCATGATGTGCAGCGCGAGCTCGGGGTCGCCGGCGTGCACATGGCAGGTCGCCTCCTGCAGCCTGCACTGGGACACCCGTTCGTGGTCGGGCTCCGGTCGCAGGAGCAGGTCGTCGGCGATCCGCCGGAACTCCTGGGCCGCGCGACGGTAGTCCTGACCCGTGAGCAGGACGTCCGCGAGCTGCCCGCGCAGATCGATCACTTCCGTGTCGGCGGCGCCGAGCTTCCGGCTCGCCGCCGCGGCGACCCCCGCGAGCACGTCTGCCGCATCGCGGTAACGCGACTCCCTGACCAGTGACACCGCCTGCCTGCGGGCACGCCCGATGTCACCACGGCTGAAGTCGTCGTCCACCGGAGCGTTCCCCGCGGCGGGAACCATGGCGGGAACCATGGGCTGTGCTCCGGCGGTGAGAGTGCGGCTGACCGCGTGCGAGTACATCCGGACCGGGCTGGGACCCGGAGCGGTCATGTCGCCGAGCGGTCCGGTCCCCGCGAGGTACGGCATGAGCCGATCGTGGACCTCGGCCGCCGTCGCCGGGCGGTCCTCCGGGCGCTTCTCCACCATCGCCAGGATGAGCTCGTCCAGCTCCTTCGGCACGTCCGGCCGGAGTCGCCCGACCGCCGTGGGACGTGCGTTGACGTGCTGGTTCATCACGCTGTATTCGGAGGGGCCGGTGAACAGCTGCCGTCCGGTGAGCAGTTCGTGCAGCACGGCGCCCAGCGAATAGACATCGCTCCGCTCGGTGGGCTGCTCGGCATTGACCTGCTCGGGTGACATGTAGGCGGCGGTGCCGAGCTGCTGACCGGTCCTGGTCAGCTTGGTCATCCCAGGGTCCTGCATCAGGGCCAGGCCGAAATCCACCACCTGGATGGAACCGTCCCGGCACAGCATGAGGTTGGACGGCTTCAGGTCACGGTGCAGGATGCCGAGGCCGTGTGCCGCCGCCAGGACCGCCGCCACCTGGGCGCCGATGGACGCGACCCAGCCCTGTGGGAGCGGCCCGTGCTCGGCGACGACGTCGTCGACGCCCGTCCCTTCGACGAACTGCATCACCATGAACAGCCGGTCGCCCAGCAGCGGATCCCGGTAGTCGCCGAAGTCGTGCAGCACCGGCGCGCCGGGGTGGGCGAGCCGCGACATGATCTTCGCCTCGTGGGTGAACCTGGCTTCGAGCTCCGGGTCGCGCACCCCGTCGGGGAACCGGATGAACTTGATCGCCACCCGGCGGCCGAGCTTCTCGTCCTGGGCGCCCCAGACCACGCCCATGCCACCCCTGCCCAGCTGGACGGGGTCAAGCCGGTAGCGCGTGAGGATGAGGGTCACCCATGTCTCCAGGGGGGATCAGTCGGGACGCAGGCTCCCGTCGAAGAGGCCGTCGATGCCGGCCGCCACAAGATTATCGCTGATCTCGCGGAGCGCACGGGTGGCGTCCTCGTAGGCGAGCAACTGGCGGAAGACCACGCCGTACCGGCGTTGCTCGTCGATCGGAAGCCTGGGCAGTCGCGCACGACGGGGATCGAGCCGCATCGAGGAACCGAGCCGGATGCCGGAGCCACCGGCGGCGCGCAGGCAGCCGACCAGGAAATGGGGGTCCAGGCGGTCGGGATCGGTGCGGATGAGGAGGAGTTGGGGGCCGAGAACGGCTCCCGACTCGGTCATGACCCGCGGGACCGAACCGCTGCCCGTGACCACCGGGGCGACGACATCGTCGCGCTCCACCCGCACCAGGCCGGGCGCGTCGGCGCTGCGACCCGTGGGCGCCCGGCCGAGCAGGAGGTCCTTCGCGGTGAGGACGGGAAGATCGCCGTCGCCGGGAAGCTTGAGCGGGCCCTGAAGGATGGTGACGGCGCCCGCGCGGGCGAGTTCCCCGAGGCTGGACATCGCCGGTTCATGCCCCCGGACCGCGGACAGGCGCGGCAGGATGGAGTTCAGCGACCCGGTCATGGCCATCGCCTTCTCGCGCAGCGCGGTGAAACTCGACGAACCCGGCTGGTCGAGGACGGAGATTCGCTGGCCGACCGTCAGATCGATCTCCTCGTCCAGGAGGTCGATGATCCGTACGGTGTCGCTGCCCTCGGGCAGGTCCCTGCCGTCGCGGAAGGCCTGCCACGACGCTTCGGCCAGGGCGAGATCCTCCCCGGCGTGCACCATCAGCACCTCGGACGGCGGCTGGGCGCCGGGCTCGGGCCTGCGCAGGACCCACAGGTCCGGTGCCCCGCTGGACGCCGGGGTGGCGCCCACGGAGAGTGTGATGATCGCCCGGAGCGCTCCGGCGCGCAGCAGGTTGCCCCGGACCCGGCGGCCGGCCCGGCGGCTCGCGGCGACGCCCGGCATCACGATGACCACCAGGCCGCCCGGCCGGACATGCGCCAGGCAGTGCTGCACCCAGGCCAGCTCCGACTCGCCGCGGGGCGGCAGGCCGTACTCCCAGCGTGGGTCGTTGGCCAGCTCCTCGTAACCCCAGCCGCGCTCGTTGAACGGCGGGTTGCAGACGACCACGTCGGCCTGCTCACCGGGGAAGGCGTCCGCGCGCAACGAGTCGCCTGTCTCGACGCACGAGTCGTGGCCGTGGAGTCTCAACCGGATGCCGGCCAGACGGGCGGCGCTCTCGTTCACCTCCTGGCCGAGCGTCCGTGCCCCGGCGGACCTGAGAAGCAGAGTTCCGATCCCGCATGCGGGATCCAGCACGACACGCCCGGCCGTGTCACCGATGCGGGCCATGAGGTCGGCCACGCCCCGGGGAGTGGTCAGCAACCGGCGGGAGTGCAGACTCACATAGCGGTCGCAGATGCCGTCGAACGCCGCGACGGACCCCTCGGCCCGGCCCACCTCGGTGATCGCCCCGACCAGTTCCGCGCTGACGTCCAAGCCGTCGGGAACCGTCGGGGACAGTCGTTTGAACAACGTCTTCGCGTTGAGGTCGGGGGCCTGCCGTTGGTGCAGGAGCACGGTTCCGGCGAATCCCACGGCGTCGCCGAGCCGCAGGTCGTCGGTGCTGGCTCTCAGCCGTTGCCAGAGCCGCTCGATCGGCGCCACCTCCACGTAGCGGTCGTGGCGGCGAAGCCAGGATTCCACCTCTGCCAGGGAGAACGCCGGACTTGACGCGCTCCCACCTACGGGCTGGGGGAAGTCGTCGAACCGCTTACGCCAGTTGCTGACCGCGGCCCGGCCGACATCGGCGAGCCGGGCGATGTCCGCGGCGTTGACCATGACCTCGTCGTGCATCATCGCCCTTTCTCGGGCAACCAAAGATCATTACCGGTACGGCGGAGCCGCTCCCGATGGTCCTCGTGACCGGGCAACGCCCGCTCGACGATCTGCCAGAACTCGGCACCGTGATCGGCACGATGGAGATGCGCGAGCTCGTGCACCAGCACATAGTCAATCAAGCTCGGCGAAAGCTGCATGGTCGCCCAGTGGATGTTGACCTGACCGTCGGGTGAGCACGAACCCCACCGGTAGCCGAGCGGGCGCACCCGCAGCCCGGCCGGCTCGACTCCCATCCGCGCCGTCCAGGGCCGGATCCGCCGGGTCAGCCATCGTGCGCCGACCCGGCGATACCAGTCGACCAGCTCCTTCGCGCCGCCACCCCGGGCCAGCTCCAGCCGCCCGCGGACCAGGCGCACCTCGCCGGAGTCGACGACGCGCAGCCGGTGGGAGCGTCCCAGATAGAGGAACCCCTCACCGGAGACGAACTCCCTGTCCGGCGGGGCCTCGCCGAGATCCCGCTTCTCGGCGAGCTTGCCGTACAGCCATGACCGTTTCGCCTCGACCAGCTTGGTGAGCTCGGCCCGGGAGACCTGCGGGGGGACGACGGCGGTGACCGAGGCGTCCCGCTCCACGGTGAGCCGCACGCTCTTGCGGCGGTCACTCACCGAGACGGCGACGTCGAGGTCACCGACCCGCAGGACTCCAGGAAAATCACTCACGGTCACCAGCATGCCAGCATCAGGCTCCCGGAATATCCGCCTGGTTGTTCCGGATCACGTCACATGCCTTGTCGGCGACCTGGTCCAGCCGGTGAAAGTCTCCCAGATTCCGGGTGACCAGAATCTCAAAGATCTCCTTCCGGAAATCTTCGACGTCCGTTCTCTTCTTCCAGAAGTCACGGCGATGGATGGTCCGTGCCGCCATCTGGTGGATCTCCCGGCAGGCCTCGACGAACCGCGGGTCGCCGATGTCCTCGGCGGAGGTGGCCAGCTCGCTCAGCAGCAGGCCGTACAGGGCGCTCTCGACCGGGCCGAGGCCGTGCGGGTTGTCCCGCCGGTCCTCGTTGATGTCGGTCATCAGCTTCTTGAACGCGAGCAGCTGCTGGTCCCAGTCGTCCTTGAGCTCGACCAGGATCCGCTCAAGCCGCTCGCTGAGCAGCTGGTAGCGGGTCGGGTCCTGGCCGCGGTGCACCTCGATGTGGTGCCGGATGGCGTTCTCCATCTCCGAGGCCTTGGCCCGCGTGCCGCCGGTCATCGCCTCGACCCTGGCCGCGAAGTTGGCGGCGGTCAGCTCGATCGGCGGGAGCTGCTGCTCGATGCCGAGCGAGGTGACGTGCTCGTCGATCAGCAGCTTGATCTTCTTGCCGTAGGAGCCGGGGTCGAACTCGCCGCCGTCCACCCGGTAGCGCTTGTTCGAGGTCAACCTGATCACCATGAACCGCTTGAGGTCCGGCAGGTACGGCTTCGCCGCCGGATCGGGCAGCACCACGTTGACCGTCCGGGCGAACAAGGCGAGCTCGGCGCCGAACCTGTCGCGCAGCCGAGGATCGGCCAGCTCCAGCACGCACCCCTCCACGTCGGCGGGATCGTGGAACATCATCCGGAGCCGTTGCATCTGCGGCTCCAGCTTGGCGATCTCGGTCCGCAGGTCGCGCAGCGCCCCCGAGACGTCCCTGGCCTCCTCGTCGTCGAAGTCCTCGTCGGCGTAGACGCGCAGCGCGTCCACCAGGTTCTGCGCCACCCCTCGGTAGTCGACCACGTAGCCGTACGGCTTGCCGTCCGCGGTCCGGTTGACCCTGGCCACCGCCTGGAGCAGGTCGTGCATCTCCATCCTGCGGTCCAGGTACATCACCTGCTCGATGGGCGCGTCGAAGCCGGTGAGCAGCATCGACTGGACGATCACGAAGGCGATGTCGTTCTCCCCGAAGGGCAGGGTGAAGCCGTCGATCCTGGCCTTCCGCTTCGCCTCGTCGGTCCACTCCGCGAAGCGTTCCTCGCCCTCCACGTCGCCCTTGGAGATGATCGGCACGAAGTCGATCCGCCGGAGCAGGTCGAGCTGCCCGTGCGCCTTGACGAGCTGGGCCTGGCGCGGTTTCAGCTCGTCCAGGGGGCGGTTCAGCAGGTGCGGCGGAAGGTTCAGCACGTCCCGGACGAGCTCGTCACGGGCGGCGAGGAGCGCCTCCCGGTAGCGCAGCGTGGTATCCCGGTCGTGCGCGACCACCTGGGCCTTGAAGCCCTCGGGCAGTACCTTGTCCACGTAGTGGCGGAGCATGTGCTTGGCCTTCACGTCGATGAGCCGCTGGGCGGTCGAGACGGTCCCCTTGGTGGCCCAGCGCTGCTGGAGCTGCTGCCGCTCCTCGCCGGTCAGGTCCTCGAACTCCTCCTCGAAGAGCTCGTCCATGTCCTGGCCGTCCCGGAGCGCGCCCTTGACCTTGAAGCCCTCGTAGAGGATCGGCACGATCACGCCGTCCTCCTCGGCCTCGCGGAGCCGGTAGGTGTCGATGAACGAACCGAACAGCTCCACGCTGGTCTTGCGCCGCCCCTTCTTCGTCATGATCGGCGTGCCGGTGAAGCCGATCCGGGCGGCGTTGGGCAGCGCCTGGCGCAGGTTCGAGCCGAGGGAGGCGGTGTGCGAACGGTGCACCTCGTCGATCAGCACCACGATCGACTCGTCGGTGTTGACCTCGCCCAGGTCCAGGCGGTTGGCGGGGGAGCCGTTCTGGTTCTTCTGGATCATGACGAAGACCACCCCCGGGCCGCTCCGGCCGAGCAGGGTCCTGGCGCGGGCGCCGCTCTTGGCGGTGTCCACCTTCTCGCCGCTCAGCTGCATGGTCTCGCCGAGCTGGTCCTGGAGCTGGGTCCGGTCGGTGACGACCACGACCTTGTAGTGGGCCAGTTCGTCGGCCGAACGCAGCCGACGGATCAGGAAGGTCATCGTGAGGCTCTTGCCGGAGCCCTGGGTGTGCCAGACGATCCCGCCGCGCCGCCCCGGCTCGCCGGTCAGCAGCCGGTCGACGGTCCGCTCCACCGCGCGGAACTGCTGGTACCGAGGGGCGATCTTGACCGTCACACCGCTGTCGAGGGTCATGAAGGTCACGTAGTTGTGCACGATGTTCAGCAGGTTGGCGCGGTTGAGCACGCCGGCGGCAAGGATCTCCTGCCTGCTGAGCTGCTTCTCGTCCTTGCCCCGTCGCGTGGCGAGCGCCGCCATGGTGAGCGGGTACGGGTCGCGCCAGGGCACATAGTGCTCGGGTGCGGCGGTGAAGGTGCCCAGCCTGGCGTCCTCACCGCTGGTCACGACCGTCAACTGGACCGAGTGGAAGAGCTTCGGGTTCCCGGTCTGGCCGTCGCTGTACCGGCGAATCTGGTTCACCGCGGCGCGGAGGTCGCTCCGGGTGGGCGCCTTGCACTCGACGACGACGAGCGGGATGCCGTTCACGAAGAGCACCAGGTCGGGGACGATCTGCTTGCTCCCGCCGGTGCCGGGGACGTCCACCCGGAACTGGTTGATCACGAAGAACTCGTTGTTGTCGGGGTTCTTCCAGTCGATGAAGTGGACCGTACGGTCCCGGCCGCCATCCGGCCCCTCCACCGCGACACCCTTGATCAGCAGTTCGGTGACGTACGTGTTGGCCTCAAGCAGGCCGGCGGCGGGCACCCGGGTCAGCGCGTTGAACGCCTGGCTGATCCTGGTGTCGTCGAGCCATTGCCGGCCCTGGTCGTCAAGGTTGATCCGGAAGAGCGCTTCCCGCACCCGCTCCTCAAGGACCACCTCGTTGAAGGATTCGCGCAGCGAGTCCCGCGCGATGAGGGGCAGGACCGCGCCTTCCTTGGCACCGGCCTTGTGCTTCCACCCCATGTCCTTGAGCTGCTCGATAAGCGGACGTTCGACAAGCTCGTACTCGTAGTCGGCCACCGTCCGACTCCCCTCGGTAAACGATCGGACATCGTCACCCCCCGAACACATCACCGCCGCACCGGGGCGGGGCATCACGCCCGCCCCGGCACAGGGTCAAAGACTTTCCAGTACGGCTTCCGCCGCAGAAACCCGAACCCGCCCTGTTAGCAGGTCTTCCATCAGGCCTTGCTTGAGCAACTCCAAGCGCTGCAGGTGGGAAGACTCTTTGGACAGTTGGTTTCTCCCGGCATCTGCCATCTCTATGAGCTCCCGTTGATTCCCGATGGAGGGAAGCGGGATCGGCATGCTCTTCAACTGAGTTGAATTAATGCTGGCCAGATTCGTTGTCTGCTTTGCGATGCTGAGAAAGTAACTTTTGCCATGGTGTGACGAACAGTATGCTGCGAGATACTCGGGCAACAGGCGGATTCTGTCGCAACGGACACGAAAGATGTGATTTTGGCAAATGCATGGATCGATCCTGGCATCCCATACCGCACCGCGACCGAGTTTGTCCAGGTCGCCCCCCTCGGTCAAAAGTACGTCTCCTGCCTCAAGCAGGTAGCGCTTCGCGTCCGTGCGGCTGACGTGCACCCTCTTCATTTCAGACGTGTCGATATATCCGTCCTGGACGTTTGCTACGCGCAGGTAAGGGAGTTCGATCGATCCGCCAGTCTCTGTTCCCAGGGTCACACCGCTGGCGATATCGGCAAGGGTTGCCAGGGAAAACTCGGCATCAGCTGTTCGGATGATTTTCGTGAGATGGCTATCCATTATTGCTGCTGCGATAATTTTGAGCTTATTGATAACCTCTCGTTGACTAGCAATTTGGGCATCGAGGGTGTCGAGGATCTCCGTGATCCGCCGCTGATCCGATAGGGGAGGTAGTGTCAATCCAAACGAATTTATGTCTTTTCGAGTTATGTGGGACATCGTCGATCCATGCGAGCGCTGCTGCAGTTCGCCGATGCTCCATCGAAGTAGGTGCATGAAGAAAGTTTGGTCTAGATGACTGACGGGAATTACCTTGAAAAGGTGCTGATTTAGCCATGCAGGCCCACGCTCCCAGAGGTCTACGAAAAAAGATCCACTCCAGGAGAAGACAATGTCTCCGTCTGTGATCTTATATTGTTCGGGGAGGCGACCTGAGTATCGGTCGCAATGTGCAGCCCTATTTTTGAGTTGTTCGATGCGGATAATCGGTAATCCGGTTTCGCCTCGATCGGTGTGAGCGAACGGGTAGCCATTGATGAAATCGGCGGAAGCCCCGAGCGTTGTAGCTGTCCATGAGGACGGCTGGTTAATTCCCATAGCCCAGCTCCTTGAGGTAGGTCTCCAGCCGAGCTGCAGCCGCTTCACGCTGGGCTTCGAGGTCGCGGAGGGTGACCGCGTACTTGTCGGCCCAGGTGCGAAACGCCGCCTCGGCCAGCCTGCGGGCGGCGGCCGTACGGGATTCCAAACGGGACGTGAGCTGTGACCGCAGGACGCCGATCACCAGGTCGCGGCGCGCGTCAGCGTCGAGGGCGCCGACGGCCATCCGAAGCCGGGGCAGGAAGTGGTTCTCCAGCGTGCCGACCTTCTTGCGGGCGGCGGTCGTGTGCGTCTTGAGGTCCTTCAGCTCGGACTCGGAGAGCCGGTCCTCGGCGGAATCGTCAGGCTCGTCGGCCTCCTCGTCCTCCTCCGAGGGCTTGGCGGTGGCCGCCTTGTACCGGGCGTTCAGCTCGGCGTACGCCGCCTCGGCCTCCTCCAGTTCGGCGAGGTAGTCGGGGATCAGCGCGGGCACGACCCGGTGGTCGCGGGCCTTGCGCTTCTCGGCGGCGATCTTCTGCTTGTCCCAGTACTCCACCTCCTCCTCGTCCAGCTCGAACGCCGACTCGATGGTGGTCAGCCAGCCCTCGACCACGCCCTCGAAGCCGTTGAGCCCGAGGGTCTTGATGTCGTACTTCGCCTCGCCCCACCACGCGGCGACGATGCCGGCCAGCTCGAACCGGTCGAGCACCTTCAGCGGCAGCAGCTCGCTGACGAAGGAGTCGAGCAGCTCGGCCCGGACCTCCATGACCTTGCGGGTGTCGGGCAGCTCGACGAGCCGCTTGCTGTGCCGGGTCCACCACTCGGAGAACGCCTGGCGCAGCCGCTCCTCGGTGGGAGCCGCGAGGGCCGGGATGCGCTCGGCGGTCGCCCGCCACCCCTCGGGCAGGAAGTCGTGGTAGTCGGCGTCCCGCTCGGCGAACAATGCGTCGGGGTCGACGCCGAACGCCTCGAACAACCCGGCCTTGGCCGCGACCTCGGCCCTGGGGACGCCGCCGTGCAGGTGGGCGCGGACGTCCTGGGGCTCGGGCGGCGGGGTGTTGTCGACGTAGCGGCGGATGTTGAGGTTGAAGTCGTTGGCCCGCAGCTCCTCGACGTCCACGACGCGGGCGAACCCGGGGATGTCGCGGTACTCCTGGTAGGCCGCGACGATCTTCTCGGCGTGCTGCGGGTCGAGATGGTTCTGCGCGCGTCCGGCGGTGAGCTCGCGGTCGGCGTTGATGAACAGCACCTTGCCGCGCCGCTCGGCGGGCCGGGGGTCGGTGCCGCGCAGGATGAGGACGCAGGCCGGGATGCCGGTGCCGTAGAAGAGGTTGGGCGCCAGGCCGATCACCGCCTCCAGGCGGTCGTCCCTGATGACGCCCTCGCGGATGTCCTTCTCCTTGCCGCCGCGGAAGAGCACGCCGTGCGGCATGACCGTGGCGCCGACACCGTCGGGGGTGAGGACGGCCAGCACGTGCTGGGCGAACATGAGGTCCGCCTTCTTGCCGGTCTCCGGCGCGTAGCCGTACTTGAAGCGCTCCGGGTGCTTCATGTCGGCGGCCGAGTAGTTCAGCGAGAAGGGCGGGTTGGTGAGCACCCGGTCGAAGCGGGCGAGCTCTCCGTCCTCCAGGTGCCGGGGGTCGGCGAGGGTGTCCTCGTTCTCCAGGTCGGCGTTGAGCACGCCGTGCAGGATCATGTTCATCTTGGAGACGGCCCAGGTGGTGCCCGCGGTCTCCTGGCCGGCCAGGGTCAGGTCGCGGGAGTCGAGGCCGTGCTCGTCGATGTACTCCTTGGCGTGGATGAGCATGCCGCCCGAGCCGGAGCACGGATCGTAGACGCGCATGCCGGGCTCCGGCCTGACCAGGCGGACCATCATCCGGACCACGCCACGCGGGGTGTAGAACTCGCCGCCCTTCTTGCCCGCCGAGTCGGCGAACTGCGCGATCAGGTACTCGTAGGCCGCGCCGAGCAGGTCGGGGAACTCGAAGTCCTCGTTGCGCAGCCGTACCCGGTGGAAGTGGTCGACGAGCTGCTGCAGCCGCTTGTCGGAGATGGTGGACTGGCCGACCTTGCGCATGAAGTCGATGTGCTCCAGCACGCCTTCGAGGGAGGTGGAGTTGTGGTTCGCCAGCCCCTCCAGCGCCTTGTTGAGCAGGTTGCCGACGTTCTTCTCCCGGGAGTGGTCCTTGATGTGCCGCCAGCTGGACTCCTGGGGGACGTAGAAGCTCTCGCCCCGGTAGAAGGCCGGCGCGGCGGCCATCCGCTCGGCTTCCTCCCGGCTCCTGCCCTGGGCGAGCCACTTCTTGACGAGCTCCTCGCGGACCACGTCGAACTGGTCGGAGGCCCGCTTCAGGAAGAGCATCCCGAAGATGTACTCCTTGAACTCCGAGGCGTCCATCTTGCCGCGGAGGATGTCGGCCGCTCCGAACAGATGCCGCTCAAGCTGCGGCAACGTCAGCTTCGCCACGGGGGGTGGCCCTTCTGTATTGATGTGGGGGACATCCGGCTCGGGGCACAGGCGTCTTATCGACGGATGCACACGCCTACTCGACAACGATGCCGCCAGCCGTTGACGGCAATGCTAACACCAAGGGGGGGTTATCTCTACACCAACAATAATTACTGTGTGCTAGATTCACAATCTTTGATGAGGTTCTCATGGCGGACGATCGCGTTCATGAGCGGGATGGGTGAGGGCATGGTTCAGCACCGCCTCATCCGAGAACTGTCGGCGTGCCTCGCCTGTACGGAGAACGCCAGGAGGATGTAGTCAAGAACCCTGGACATGAGCGAGCCCTGCACATCTAGCCTGAGGATGTCGAGCCTTCAGGAGAGGCAGGGCCTTATGAGCGACGTCATCACGGGGCACATGATCAGACGCCAGCGTGAAACGAAAGGCATGAGCACTACGGCGCTGGCAACGCAGGCAGGCTGCACAACACGGCACATCGAACTGATCGAGCAGGGAAAGCGAATCCCCTCGATACCGCTGCTGCGGCAGATTGCCCTCGTCCTTGGCGTGCGTACCGCCGTGCTCCTCGGCGAGAGTCCTCGCGACTCCCACGAGCCTGGCCGTCCGCAGGTCGCCGACATCGAACGTGCCATGTTCACCTATCGGACGCTGGCCGGTGATCTCGAACCACCGGATGCCGAACAGGTCGCCGAGCGGGTCACCGCGGCCCGCGAGGCATGGTTCACCGCGCCCAACAAGTATTCGATCCTGATGCGGAGCCTGCCCGGCATTCTCGGCGACGCCGAGCACCTGCTGCTCAACACCCCGAGCAGTGAGGGCCGTCTGGCCGCATGCCGGGCTGCGGCGGACGCCTACATCCTCGCGCGCGGCGTGCTCAAGCACCTGGGCCGTGTGGACCTGGCGCACCTGGCCGCGGACCGGGCGATGCGCTACGCCGAGGAGAGCGAAGACCCACTGATGATCGCCTATGCCCAATGGAATCTCGGGCAGAGTCTTCTCACCGATGACATGCACGACATCGCCTACGACGTCGCCCACCACGGCATGGAGCAGATCGAACCCTTGCTCGCCGAAGGAGACGACCGCCACATCAGCGTGTTCGGCGGCCTGCACCTGATGGCGTCGATCGCGCTGACCCGGGTCGGTGACGATGACCGGGCGCGGGAGCTGCTGCGCGGACCGGCCTACGACCTCGCCCGGCGCGTTGACGAGCGGCGGCCCATGATGGGCCTGTTCTTCGGGCGGATGAACGTGGCGATTCACATGGTCAGCATCGAGTACGAGATGCGGCAGCCTGCGGCGGCCGTACGGCTCGCCGAGGAGATCGACCTCACCCAGACCATGTCGGTGGAGCGCCGGACCACGCATCTGTCACAGGTCGCGCGGGCTTGCGAAGACCTTGGTGACGACGCGGCCAGCCTCGTTCACCTCCTGCGGATCGAGCGGGAGTGCCCTGAGGAGCTGGACCAGAAGCGGTTACTGCGGGAGATGGTGTCCTCCCTGGCACGACGTGCGAAACCCTCCTGGGCGCCCGAGGCGCGACATCTCGCCGAGCGCCACAAGATCCTCGTATAGGCGAACTCAGAGTTCGTTCGCATCTGTTCGGTTGCGGACGGTGACGGCTGCTTACGGTGTGGTCGATCAGCCAGCCGGACATCCGGAGCGACAATGACCTCACGTCCCAAGCAGCACGACGCCGTCATGGATCGTGTGCTCGACACTGCACGCCGCGAGTTCCCCGGCATCGGTTTCGCCCGCCTGGACGGGCAGTGGCAAGCCACCGTCAACGCGGAAGTCTTCAATGCCGGGAGCGTCGCAGCGCTGTGCGCGAAGCTGCGCCGAGAGCTCCCAAAGCTCGCCATGGAGCAACTGTGTCGTGCCTTGGCGGAGCGAGATATCCCCACCCGAGACTCCGACGTTATGACGACAGCCGGTGGCCACTACATGCTGAGCCTCGCGCCTGGCCTGCTTGTCTGGAGCGTTCCAAAAATGTTCCGCTGGTTCAGCGCCGGTCGCATGGTCCTGCACTCCTCGGCCGATCCCGCCGGTACCGCCGATCTTCTGGTGGAACTGTTCGACCGGCAACCGTGGCTGCGGTATCGGCGGGAGTACCTGGAGGCGCTCATGGAACCCGCCGAAGCATCGCCCATCTGACCATCAGCTCTGGCGGGCTCCGCGCCGGCCGCGGCCTACGCCCCGACACCGCCCGGCCCCCCGGACGCCCGCCAGAGGCGGCCCCGGGACGATCACCGGCTTCCGACGCCGGAAGACCCCGGGGCCGCTCGTCTCCTTCACCGACCATCACCGCACGAGTCCTTCACCGACCATCACCGCACGAGAGGACGTACGCCATGATTCCGCCACCGGGCACCCCGGCGAGCGACCGGCTCCGACAGGTCACGCAGTGGGGACTCGCCATCACGGCCCTTCAACGGCTGCGGGCCAGGCTCGCCGACCACGAGATCTTCCCCGAACTCGTCCGGGAGGGCGGGCAGCCCCGCCTGCTGCTGGGCGAGGCGCTGACCGTGTGGACCGGCTACAGCGGCGAGGTCGTCTACTGGGGAGCCGACCTGGGGGCTCCGGCCGCGAACGCCCCGGCCTTCGACCTCGCCGACGTCGCACGCCGGATCGCCGAACTGGTCTACGCCGCGCCGGCCCCTTGATCGCGTGGCGGCACGTGGAGCCGGACCTCGGCGTGCCGTCACGACCCATCCCGTACGCGGGGGTGCGACGTCGCACCCCCGGGCCGTACGGGAGAGACGACCGGACCTCCACCCGACGCCGCCGGGCAGGAGGCGGCCGGGCACGACCCCCGCGACCACGGGAGACGCCGACTTTCATCCCATAAGGGGGGTGAAAGAGGAGGGCGGCGCTCTCGTGGTCACGGGCTCCACCGCTTCGTCCTCCGAAAGAGGGGGCATTCCTATTGAGAACGCCCCAGCATCCGACCTCGCCGGCGCCGCCCGCCGGATCGCCGAAACCGAAAGAAAAGGAAACACTCAAACAGCAAAATCGGTTGAGATTATTGCAATCGGTGTTGATTCACTCTGGGCGCTGCTAGGGCGGCGGTCGGGCATGCGCACCTGAAACCGGTATCGTCATCCATCATCCTGGCATCGGCGTCGTTGACGGCGGAGGCGACTGCCAGGCTGAAAGGGCTGGTGAAGGCGCTGCCTTTGAGGACGAATCGGCCAGGTTCTGTTTCGGTTCGGCACCACTCCCACACGTTGCCGCTCATGTCGTACACCCCGTAAGGGCTGATGCCGCTGTGATAGCGGTCTACCGGTGTCGTATGGCCGACGCCGGATTCACGGACGTTGCATTTGGCAGCCGTGGGCTGGCTGCCCCAGGGGTACACGTTCCCCTGATTGCTGCGGGCGGTCTTCTCCCACTCCTCCGCGGTCGGTAGAGATTTCTGAGCCCACGCGGCGTAGGCCTGCGCGTCTCGGAAGGTGACATTGACGACCGGATGACTCCTCAACTCCTCAGGCCAGTGTCCATCAGGCCAGTGGGTGGGAGGGAGGTGATCGGTCGCTGCGACGAAGTTGGCGTAGTCCCGGTTCGTCACCGGGGTGACGTCGATGTAGAAGGCCGGCAACCAGATTGGCTGGTCATCTGAGCCGGACAAGAAGACGCCCGCATCGATCAGCGTCATGAGCTTGCCGTCAACCGGATGTCTGATCTGACAGATCGGTTGATCGAGAGGGCCTTCATTTCCGAAGCCTGGAGGATCATCTGGGGTCGCCGGCCCGCCGGCCGTCGCCTTCGGGCCGGATAGCAGTTCGAACCGGACCTTCACTTCAGAAGATGATCGATCAAGGGCAGTGTCCAGGATCGCCTGGCTGTCCGGTCGGGGATGTATATCAGCCCCCCCGGCCTCCCATTTGGAGACCGCACGATCGCTGACTCCGAGGTGCGCGGCGAATTCCCGTACGCTCATCCGCTTCGCCTCGCGTAAGGCCCGCGTCTCACGACCGGACCACTTCCGGACCGTGGTCACAGAGAGGTTCCTCCAGCCTGTCGGCTGCGGCTTTCCTGCCGATCACCGTTAACGAAGATGATCGGAAATTACCATACGAAGCGCAGGAGGTAACGGATTCCGTTGAGACGGAGGTAGACGATTCTCGGGCGGGAGAAGCCCGGTGAGAAGTGACAACTACAGGGTGTCTCCTGGAATCGCCATGTACTCGCGCTGCAGTAGATCGATGGCAGGAAGATCTGCCGTGAAATCGACCCCGTCGATCGACCTGATGGGCCTGACACCGATGGCGGCATTGGTGATGAATGCGGCCTCCATCATCCCTATCTCGTGAAGTGTCACCTCGACAGTCTCGAACTCGATGCCGTTGCGTTCCATCACCTCGGTGACCAGGCGCATGGTGACGCCAGGCAGCCAATCGGACTGAGGCCACAGGACCTTCCCGTCACGGAGGAAGGCGACGTTCCACGTCGCGCCTTCGGAGATTCGTGACTTGGCGTCCGCGAACACGACGTCGTCGTAGCCGTCGAGCTGCGCGGCCCGCCGGTGGCGCATGGTGCCGAAGAGACCGACGTGCTTGACCTCCGGAAGTTCGCGCTCGTAGTGAACGGAGCGCAGCTTCAACGGAGGCAGCGCCCCGGTCGAGGCCGGCCGGGTGGAGACCAGGATGCGCGGATGCGCATCGGCGCCCGGATGGGCCAGGTCGAGTGTCGGGTCGAATACGGTGACCCTCACGATCCGGGGGAGCGTCACGGTCGCGACGGCGCGCCGGGCGAGACGCCGTACCAGTTCCAGGTCGAGGTCGACGCCATGGAGAGCCTGGCAGTCGTGACGGAGCCTGTCCAAATGCAGCGAGAGGCCGCGGACCCGGCCGTCCTCCTCCACTCGCATCGAGGTGAAGTGCCCGTAGTTGTACAGCCCGAGCGCGCCGAGCTCGTCAGGTGTGACCGGTCGTCCGTCCAACTCCATGTGATCATCCTGGCAGCTTTCGGGTTACCGCGCAGGAGGTGAATCCGTCTTGTTCGACGCTGGTTCAGCGCCGGTGCGACACACGCTCGTTCCCTTTGATCACAGCGTGTCACACGATGACCTCACCACAGGGCGGTCGTGCCACCCGGCAGCCTCGGCGTGGCCGTCCAACGTCGAGAACAGGAGATGTCTTGCGCCACCACAAGCTCCAGATCGACCAGAGCATCATCGTCGTCGAACCGGGTCGGCCCGCGGCCGATGAGGTCACCATCCTGGAGAGAAAGGGCATGGGGCATCCCGACACTCTCGCCGATCACCTGGCGGAGAGACTCTCGCGTGTCTACAGCCGCTACACGCTGGACGCCTTCGGGGCGGTGCTGCACCACAACTTCGACAAGCTGGCTCTTCTCGGCGGGGCCTGCGAGGTCCGCTACGGGTCGGGGCGCATGCTCGCTCCGGTGCGGGTGCTCGTGAACGGCAGGACGGCGCGATCCTGCGGGGACCAGGCGATTCCGGTGGAGGACCTCGTCACCGAGACCGTGCGGGCTTTCTTCGCCGAGCGGCTCCCCGAGCTCGACGGGCACCTGAGCGTCGAGCTGAACATCACCGGCAACCCGAGCCCCGGAGCGGTGATCACCGACGGTGCGGTGGCCGATCGCACCGTCTGGTTCGCCCCCCGCTCGCTCGACGACCTGCGCGAGCGGCGGACCCGGCTGGCCAACGACACCTCACTGGGAACCGGCTGGGCGCCGGAGAACCGCTTCGAGTCGTTCGCCCGGGAACTGGTCGACAGGCTGGCGGCGCCGGGCGACTTCACCCGGGAAAACACCTGGTGCGGCTCTGACATCAAGCTGATGGGCTATGCGACGGCGGATGAGGCCGACGTGGTGATGTGTGTCCCGCAGAAGTCCGCCCACGTGCCAAGTCGTACCGCCTACGTCGCCAACAGGGAGAAGGTCCTCGCCGAGTGTCACCGGCTCGCCGCCGAGCGGCTTGGCGGCATCCCGGTGCGGTTCCGGATCAACGTCCGCGACATCCTGGAGCGCGACGAGCTGTACCTGACCTACACCGGCAGCTCCATCGAGTCGGGCGACGAGGGCGTGGTGGGACGCGGCAACCGGGTCAACGGCCTGATCACTCCACTGCGGCCGATGAACATGGAAGGCGCCAACGGCAAGAACCCCGTCTACCACGTCGGCAAGCTCTACAACGTGGCCGCGCGGCGGCTGGCCCGGCGCCTTCACGAGGAGACCGGTGACTACGCCGAGGTCCACCTGATCAGCGCGACCGGCCAGCGGCTCGACCGCCCCTGGCGCGTGTTGGTACGGCTGGCCGCCCCCGACCCGCAGATGGACAAGGTCCACGCCCTGGTCTTCGAGACGCTCGACGGGTTCCCCGCCCTGACGGACGAGATCCTGACCACCGAACTGCTGCTGAGCTGACCGTGGACACCACTGCCATACCGCCGGTGACCGCGGCCTGCCGTCAGCGCCTGGCCGACCACTACGGACCCGGCGTCACCGAGTGGCTCGACCGCGTACCCCGGATGATCGAGTCTGTCGCCGTGAGTCGAGGCCTCGTCGTCGACGGCCAGCACGACGCCGGCTGCGCCTCCGTGATCGCCACGGCGACGGACGGCCTCGGAACCCGGCTGATCCTCAAGGCCTGGTACGACCACGACCGCTTCCGCAACGAGCTGATCGCGTTGCGGCATTGGTCGCCCGGCCCGGTCCCCGGCGTACGTCACGTGGACGGGACCCGGGCCGTGGCCGTCCTCGACATGGTCGGCGGCCAGGCCGGAGGCGACCTGCCTCCATGCGAGGAACAGCAGGCCGTGGCCGAGGGGCTCGGCGTCCTGCACACCCGGCCCGCGCCGGCCGGTCTTCCCGCCCTCGACGACTACCTGGCGGACGCCGTCCTGCCCCGCGTCCACCGGCGTCTCGCCCGATCCGCGGGTGATGTCCCGGCCGTGGCCGTACGGCTCGGCCTCGACGCGATGAGCAGGCTGCGCACGGGCCACCGCCGTCCGGTGCTGCTCCACGCCGATCTCTACCGGGAGAACGTCCTGTTCGACGAGATGCGCGGGATGGTCTTCATCGACCCGCTCCCGATGGTCGGGGATCCGGTGTTCGACTGGGGGTTCTGGACCGTCTACTACGACCTCGACCGCGATCCCGTCGGCAGGCTGCGGCTCGCGACGCAGACCAGTGGTATCCCGCCGGTGGAGCTGGTGCCCTGGTGCCTGGCCCTGTGCCTGGACGGCCTCCTCTACTACCACGAGGTCGGGGATCCGCGCCTGGGGAGCATCGGAGATGTCATGGTGATCCTGGCGAGAGAGGTATGGTGATCAGTTACCTCGTGCGGCACGGCCGGACCGCCTACAGCGCCACCTACCGGCTCAACGGCGACCCTCGCGTTCCGGTCGGCCTCGACGGTGTGGGCCGCCGGCAGTGCCGGATGGCGGCCACTCGAATCGGCGCGGTCACGTCCTGCGTCACCAGCGGTCTCCCTCGGGCACGCCAGTCAGCCGCGCTCCTGCTCGGCGGGCGACAGGTGCCGATCACGGTGGACGCCCGGCTTAACGAGCTTCACTACGGGCAGTTCGAGGGGAAGCCGTTCATGGAGTACGCCCGCTGGCTGGAGCACGAAGGCCCCTGGCGCCGACCGCCTGAAGGCGTCGAGTCCCAGCGGGAGGGCATCCGCCGGATGCTGGATGGGATACGCGCGGCCACCGTCCACCCCGGCCCGCGCCTTACCGTCACCCACGGCCTTGCGGTCTCGGTCCTGCTGTGGTGCCAGGCCAACGCGTCCGTGCCGCTTACGGACATGTTCTTTCCGGAGGCGCCGTACGCGACCGCCTGGGGCATTCCCGATGAGGAGCTGATCGCCCTCACCGACCAACGTGTCACGGAGATTGATATGCGATTACTCATCCGATCCCATGACGGCCCGCGTTCCGATCGGGCGCCGTCGGCGGAGTTGCTACCTTCGGGACCACGACACGCCAAGGAAGAAGAGGACTCTCATGCATGATCCCCGCGCCCTGCTGGAGATGGGCGCCGAAGCCGTCCGCCGCCTCGCCCGACGCGGCTACACCCTGGACATCGCCCAGCTGGAGGACCTCTCCTCCCGCCGCAACAAGAGCGTCCAGTCGGCTGACGAACTGCGTGCCGAGTCCAACCGCGTCGCCCAGGAGGTTCCGAAAGTCGTCCGCGCCGGAGGCGACCCCTCCGAGTTGAAGGAGCGCGCCCGTCGGCTCAAGGAGCAGATCCGCGACGCCGAGGCTGAGCAGGAACAGCTCCAGGCCGAACTGCGCGACTTCATGCTGGGCATCCCGAACCTCCCCCTCGACACCGTGCCGGACGGCGACTCCGAGGACTTCGCGGTCGAGGTCCGCCGGCATGGCACCCCCTCGTCGTTCTCCTTCCAGCCCAAGGACCACGTTGATCTCGGCGAGGCCATGGGCATCCTCGACTTCGGGCGCGCCACCAAGCTGTCGGGACCGCGGTTCAGCGTCGCCAAGGGCGCCGGAGCGACACTCGAACGCGGCCTGGCCGCCTTCTTCCTCGACCTGCACACCCGCCGCCACGGGTACACCGAGTGTTCGGTGCCCAACCTGGTCACCCCCGAGACGATGACCGGCACCGGGCAGCTCCCCAAGTTCGAGGAGGACCTGTTCAAGACCGGCGTCGGCTCGCGGCAGCTGTACCTGATCCCCACTGCCGAGGTGCCCCTCACGAACCTGCACGCCGGCGAGATCATCGACGCCTCCGCGCTGCCCATCGCCTACACGGCCCACACGCCCTGCTACCGCTCCGAGGCGGGCTCCTACGGCCGTGACACCCGGGGCATCCTCCGCCTCCACCAGTTCGCCAAGGTCGAGCTCGTGCGCATCTGCGCGGCCGAGGACTCCCAGGCCGAACTGGAGAAGATGCTCTCCCACGCCGAAGCCTGCCTGAAGGAGCTCGGCCTGGCCTACCGGGTGGTCATGCTCCCCGCCGGGGACATGGGCTTCTCCGCCCAGGTCACTTACGACATCGAAGTCTGGCTGCCCACTCAGCAGCGCTACCGCGAGATCTCCTCCTGCTCCGACTGCGGCACCTTCCAGGCCCGCCGTGCCGCCATCCGGGTTCGCGACAAGGACGGCAAGAAGTCCTTCGCCGCCACGCTGAACGGATCCGGCCTGCCCATCGGCCGCACCATGGCCGCCGTGATGGAGCAGTACCAGCAGCAGGATGGCTCGATCCTCATGCCGGACGCCCTCGTCCCTTACGTGGGGTTCAAGGCGATCGGCCCCGACGGCACACCGCACACATGATGCTCGTCGGGGTCTGCGACTTCCCCGGCAGCTACGCCTTCCCGCCGCAGGGCTATGGCGGGATCGAACGCTGGCTGTGGGCGGTCGCCGTCGGCGCACGCCGAGCAGGTGCCCAGGTGCACCTGCTCGGCCCCCGGTGGCGAGACGACCTCGGCGACGGATGGACCACCCGTCCCGTACGTCTCGAAGCACTGGAGCCCGGGTCCCGCGAAACGGCCCAGCTCAAGGCCACCGGCTACGACCTCCTGGTCGTCGGTCACGAATACCCCTCCCTGCCCGCGTGGCGGAAGGTGCGGCAGGAGCTCGGCTGCGACGTCGCGACGTTCCAGCACGCCCCGGCCTTCCGCCACCGGCCGGATGCCTTCGACGGCGACCGGGCACGGCTGTACTGCTACTCGCCGGAGATGATCGAGCGGTACGGCGAGCACCGACCGATCCCCGAACTCGCCGTCCACCTCGGCCTCCACGAGGAGGAGCCACCCGCCAGAACCGGAGCCGACCTGCTGTGGCTCGGCCGCATCGACGCCGAGAAGGCCCCGCACATCGCCGTCATGGCCGCCGGCATCCTCGGCCGGCGCATCAAGGTGGTCGGCCCCGTCTTCGACCAGGAGTACGTGGCACAGCACGCCCACCTGTTCGCCCAAGAACACGTCGAGATGGCAGGCGAGCTGGGCGGCCCCGCCAAGACCGCCGCCTTCCGCGACGCCGCTGTCTACGTCTACACCTACGCCCGGACCTACGTGGAGGCAGGCGCGGCCGTCTTCGGTGAATCCCTGCGCGCGGGGACACCCGTCGCCGCCCTCACCTGGCGACCCGGAACCTGCGCCGACGCAGCCCTGTGCCTCCGCACCGGCAGCGTCGCCGTCACCGATCCGGCCGTCACCGACTTTGAGGCGGCCCACGCCCTGGCCGCCGCCATCGAGACCGCTGCCCAGCTCAACGCCCCCGACGTGCAGGAGATCGGCATGCACCGCTTCCACCCTGTCCGGCACTTCACGGCCCTGGCGTCGAGGCCCTGATGGACGGCCTCGGCGACCGCTTACTGGCCGCGCTACGAGGCGGACTCGGCGGCCAGTGGGACATCGACACCGACGGCGAGCAGCTCAGCATCAGACATGCCGCGCGGGGCACACCGTACTGGCCGCCACGGGATCCGCCTGACTGGCGGACGCTGCTCACCCGCATCGAGCACGGCTTCGCCGACCACGCGGTCCCCCGAGCCGAACCCCTGCCGGTGCGGTGGGGCAGGGAGACCGACCTCACCATCTCCGCCGTCCAGGCCCTCGACCCCTACCTCAAGCACCGCCGACCGTACACCTACCGCCGCGGATACCTCCCTCAGCCCGTTGTCCGGCTCACCGGCCTGCGAGAACCCGATGGCGCGCTGCGCGACGGATTTCTCACCTCGTTCGTCAACGTCTCCTGTGTCTCTCCCATCCCCTCGATTGAAGAACATGTCAGGATCCTCGACGCCTGGCTGGGCGTGCTCGCCGGAATCGGACTGCACGCCCGCCATATCGAGATCTACGGAAGCCTCCTGCCCTGGCAGCGCGGTCCCGTCGGCGGGATCACGCTCAGGTTCCGGCACGCCGGTCTCACCATCGGAGACCTCGTCCTGCTCTGGAACCGGCAGGAACCGACCATCATGGCGACCGACCTCGGCTCCGGCCTGGAGCGGCTGGGCTGGGCGATCACACGCTCACCGTGGCCGACGCTCGTCCATGGCCGTCTCGCGGCAACCGCCGGCACCGGGACGTTGGACGCCATCCGGACCGCGACCCTCATCGCGGGCCACGGCATACAACCCGCCGACCGGGGCCCCGGATACGCGCTGCGCCGCCTGATGCGTGCCGTTTGGCCGTCCCTCGGCCTCAGCACCGCCGTACGGCACGCTCACAGCTACTGGGACGAGATCTCCAGGATGGTCACCCCGTGGCCGGAAATCTGCCGCTGCCTCGAAGAGGAGGTGTCGCGACGTGACCACCGAATCCGTTCACGACTTGCTCGGTGACCTGAGTACGCGCTACGGGGACTGGGATGCCCCAGTGACCAAGCCCTACAGCCTGAACTACCGGAATACCGCAGGCAACACGATCCTCAAGATCTATCGGCGCATCACCCCCGTCCAGCGGCAGCGACGAGAGACCGAGGCCCTGGAACGCGCTCCCGCATTTGGGGTGAAGACACCCCGGGTCCTCGAAGCCGGACGGCTCGGCCGTGACGCCTGGACAGTGATCACCGTGATCCCCGGAAGACCTCTCACGCTCAGCACGCCTGTTGATGTGGAGGAGTACCTGCACCGTGTCCTGGAGCTGACACAGGCCTTGGCCGCTCAACGATCTCCGGTGACACCGGGGGACGGCTGGGAAGAGGCTCATGACGCACGAACTACTGGCGATTACCTAGCCGACATGCTGTCGTCGCGTGTCCGCCGGACCTCCTGGTGGCCCGAATTGCGCGCCAAGCTCGCCGACCTTGACGGAGAACCTCTCGTCTATCTGCACGGTGACGTCAAACCCGAACACATCCTCGTGGAGGACGCCCAGGCGCATGTCGTCGACTGGGAGGCCAGCGCACGGGGTCCGGCGATCAGGGACGTCGCGGACGCCATGTTCCACGCCGCACGAGACCTGGAGTACGACGGTGTCGAAGTCCGCTCCTTCGTGTCGGCTTTCCAGGCGCCGGCCTTGGCGGATCGCAATGTGTCTCCGATGCTCGCATGGCGGGTCGCGCTCTGGGCCGACCGGCGCCGCCCGCTGAATGTCCACCGCCTGTCTGCGTCGCTCATGGCCGAACTGCTGTCGACCACCACCCATGAGGACGCCTGCACTGTTCTCCTTCAGATCATCCGCGCCATGCGTCTCATCGGGACACCCCGCTGACGGAACCGTCACCGGCGATGTCGCGGCTGCTCGATCAATGGACCGGCCACCTGCGGCCGCCCACTCCGAGTAATTGCAACAGAGAGAAGTGAGTGGGGCGGGCTATGCGATCCCTGTGTGACGGACGGTCGATCCACCTGCTGGACATCGAGAACCTGACGGCGTCCTCCTTGCCGACGACGGCCGAGGTGGGGCAGACGATGAACGAGTATCGGGAGCACGTCCCGATCGGCCCCATGGATCAGTTCATCGTCGCGGTGAACCCTCGCTCCATGGTGAATGTGGGAATCGCGATCCGTGGAGTGCAGCTGCTGATCCGCTCGGGCGCCGACGGAGCCGACAGAGCCCTCGTCGAAGCGGCCGTGAGCGGCAGGATCGACCTGCGGTTCGAGCGAGTCGTCATCGGTTCGGGAGACGGCTACTTCGCCGACCTGGCCGCCTGGCTGGCGGCAGCGGGACTGCACGTGACCGTGGTCAGCCGCCCCGCCTCGCTGAACTGGCGCCTTTACGCCGCCGCCGGCGACATCACCTACCTCCCTCCGGCCCTGGCTCTGGCCGCCTGACATCCATCGTGTTGACCCGCGCCAAGCAGTAGTCCGCCGGTGAGCGGCCAGGCGCCGCTCGCACCTCGAAACGGAGAGCACCATGGCATCGCTGGTCATTGACAACCGGGCGTTTCATCCCGATCCGATGACCATCGCGTGGGCGATCGAGGAGATGCCCCGGTACGGCTCGCTACGAGGAGACCGGTTGGGCACGTCTGCCGGACCATCACCCGATGTCCAGCCGCTCCGGACTCACGATGGACGGCTTCGAGACGTCGTCCACGGTCGGTGACGAGGGCCACGAAGACGGCGCGGGGTGAGTCGAGGGTACGGGGGGCGTGCCGTACCCGGGACTGTTGGGGCATCTCAGGTGTTCTTGGCGTCTTCCGGAATGGGCGTGTGATGCAGGACCGGCACAGACGCCCGGTCGATGCTCAACCCGCCCGCGCGATCTGGAACGAATAGGCCCCGGTCTTCGCCGTACCCGATCTGACCACGAGCGCATACCTGCCGTCTCCGTTGGAGAGCGGGATGTCGAACTCGTATCCGCAGAGTGGGACGGGTTGCCGTGGACCGGCGACGTTCTTCTCCGCGGCATCTGTGAGCTCCAGCTCGATGGCCGTGCACGCCCCGGTCCCACCGAGGATCTTGATGGCCGACGCGCCGTCCGCGTCGAACTCGAAGCGGTCGATGCGTCCTGGGACGTCCAGCCGCCCCGCGCCGTCCGGGCTGCCCCCGCCGATCTGCAGGCCGATCGTCGCCGGGAAGGTGCGGACCTTCACCGTCGCGATCCTGAGACTGTACGGCCCGATGACGTTCGTGTTCCCGAAGACCTCCAGCCGGTGCCTGCCCGCCTTGGTCAGCTTGACGACCGACGTGCCCCAGCTGAGAGCGATGCCGGACGGGCTGACCGGCTGGCCGTCGACCTCGGAGAACACCTGGAGCTGGATGTCGTCGCCGGTCATGTCGGTGACGTAGAACTCCCTGCTGTCGCCCAGGTCCAGGGTGAACTTGTCCCGCTGCCCGGCGCGGGTGAGCTCGGCCGCGACGGTGCCGCCGTCGACGAGGGTCCCACCCGGCTGCACAGCCGTCTGGGCCTGGGCCGGGTCGCCCGTCTCGGTCTTGGTCTCGGCCGGCTCGCTGTTCTCCGTGGGTTGGGTGGTCTCGGCGGTCGCCGTGCTGGTCACGCGCTCCGGAACGGGCTGATCGTTCCGGAGCGTGTCAACGCCGGCACCGCATCCGGTGATGGTCAGGAACACGAGGGTCGCGCCGGCGGCAAGCCGGAGGGGCACACTGAGGCGTCCGGTGAGGGAGGCTTTCATGCCAGCCATTGTGTGCAGCCCGCTTGCAGCCGGCTTGCGCTCCTCGTCCACGGCCTCGGCGGGGTCCATTAGGCTGTCTGTTCACGGGTGATCCAGAGCTCTCCGGAGATAACCGGCGCTGTGCGCTATGTGGCAGAAAGCGCTTTATGTGCACAGAACAGGGTTAAAGCTTAGAATCTACGCTTATGTCGGAACGGGGTAAGGATCAGTCGGGGACCGCGTCGAAGATCATGCGTCTTGCCGCCGTGGGGACGGCGGCGGGTGTGCTGGTCGCGGGGATCGCACTACCGGCCGTGGGGGGTGCGGGGCTCGGCATCGTGTCGGCGACCAACCAGCTGAACCTCAACCCCGAGGAGCTCGTCGAGCCTCCGCCGGCGGAGGTCACCGTTGTGCAGGACGCCAGGGGCAGGGAGATCGCACGGTTCTACGAGGAGTACCGCGAGGTCGTCAAGCTCGACCAGGTGGCCGAGGTCATGAAGACCGCGATCGTCTCGATCGAGGACTACCGGTTCTACGAGCACGGTGCGATCGACATCGAGGGCACGATCCGCGCGTTCGCCAAGAACCTCCAGGCGGACGGGGTGAGCCAGGGCGGCTCCAGCATCACCCAGCAGTACGTCAAGCAGGTGCTGCTCAACTCCGCCGAGACCGACGCGGAGAAGGACAAGGCGCTGGAGGCCAGCTACGCGCGCAAGCTCAATGAGCTGCGCCATGCGATGGCGGTGGAGCAGAAGTACTCCAAGGACGAGATCCTGGAGAAGTACCTGAACATCGCCTACTTCGGCGCGGGTGCCTATGGCGTCGAGGCGGCGGCCAAGCGGTTCTTCGGTGTCACGGCGGCCGAGCTCACCCTGCCGCAGGCGGCGACACTGGCCGGTGCCGTGCAGGACCCCAACGCCACCGACCCCAACCTGGGGGCGAAGCAGCGTGAGCGGCTGCTGAACCGGCGCAACGTGGTGCTGAACCGGATGGCCGAGCTGGGCAAGATCACCACGGCCGAGGCGGCTGAGGCGAAGGCCACCAGGCTCGGCTACAAGGGTACGAAGCTACCCGGCGGCTGCGAGGCCGGCGACTATCCGTACTTCTGCGTCTACGTCCGCAACGAGATCCTGAAAAATCCTGACTTCGGGAAGACGGCCAAGGCACGCGTGGCGTTCCTCAACCGTGGCGGTCTGACGATCAGGACCACCATCGACCCGACCATGCAGGCGGCGGCGGACCGGGCGATCAGGAAGTGGGTCAACCCCTCCGACAACCCGGTGGCGGCCGAGGCCCTGGTCCAGCCGGGCACCGGGGCGATCAAGGCCATGGCGGCCAGCCGGGCGTACGGCCAGAACAAGGCCAGGAACGAGATGTCCTACAACGTCGTCGCGGACGCCACGCACGGCGGTGGCGTCGGCTTCCAGGCCGGCTCGACCTTCAAGACGTTCACGCTGCTCACCGCGCTGAACAAGGGTATGAAGGTCAACGACGGCTTCAGCGTCGGCGCCGGTTACACGGCCCCGGGCTATTCGTCGTTCAAGAACTGCAAGGGCGAGAACATCGGTGACCCGACCCACACCGTGACCAACGACGAGGGCAGCCCCGGCTGGCGAACCCTGCAGACCGGCACCTGGGGCTCGGTGAACACCTTCTTCATGGTGCTGGAGCAGCGCGTCGGGCTCTGTGACACGGTCAAGACCGCCAAGTCGCTGGGTATCCGCCGCTCCGACGGGCTCGCGCTCCAGGAGTACGAGACGTTCACGCTCGGCACCAACGAGATGGACCCGGTGACCGTGGCGAACGCGTACGCCACGATCGGCGCGCGCGGCAAGTACTGCGCGCCGATGGTGATCACCCAGATCACCGACCGCGACGGCAAGGTCACCGAGTATGAGCCCAAGTGCCGCCAGGCGCTCGACCCCGAGGTGGCCGACGCGGCGGCGGACGTGCTGTCCGGGGTGTTCACCAAGGGCACGATGCGTGCCGTCGGCGGCATCGGCCGCGACGCGGCGGGCAAGACCGGCACCACCGACAGCTCCGCCACCGCCTGGTTCGCCGGGTTCACCCCGGACCTGGCCGGCGCGGTCAGCATCGGCGACCCGCGCGGCGCGCAGAAGTACAAGCTGAACGGCGTCACGATCGGCGGACGCTACTACGGCTCGGTCTTCGGCGCCAGCATCCCGGGCCCGATCTGGAAGGACACGATGCTGGCGGCGCTGCGGAACGTCGAGCCGACGTCGTTCACCCCGATCAACTCGGCCCGGTTCGGCGGCTGCGGCCAGAGCTGCCGGCCCGCGCCGCCCCCGTCGAACGACGACGGTCCCGACGGCAACGAGCAAATCAACATCCCCCTCGGCGGTTACGGCGACTGACGCGACGCGAGGGCTCACCCCGATCCGATCGTCGGTGCGGGCCCTTGTCGCAGGTTGGGTCTACCGGCGGGAGCAGCGTTTCCGTATGCCTTTTGCCGGTCAATGAGCGAGGCCGTCGGAGCGACGCCAATCCGGCCGAGTGTCCTGCGGATCTCCGGAGGGGGTTTCTAGCCGGGTGGGTCGGGGTGGTGCCAGGGAAAGTTGACGGGCTCGCGTGGGATGTCGCCGGCGAGCAGACGTTCCATCAGCCCGGCCAGGCCGAGCGGGATGACCTGCTCGGCGGTGCTCCGAAGCTCGGGCAGTGACCACCAGTGGAAGCGGTCGAGCATCGCCCGTTCTTGATCTTCCATGCCGGAGACGTCGACTTCGAGCTCCCGGATGCGGAGGAAGAAGAAGGAGTCGAAGGAGAGGAACAGCCGGCCGTCGGCGTGACGCCAGTGGCCCGAACTGGTGGCCACGACGTGCTCGAACTCTCCGGGCGGTACCGAGTGTCCGGTCTCCTCGCGGAGCTCGCGAGCCGCGGCGTGATTCAGCGGCTCGCTCTCCTTGACGCCGCCGCCTGGAGTGAACCAGGCATAGCCGGGGTTCTTCATCAGCCCCAGCCCGCGATAGAGCAGAAGCCGATCTTTGTCATCGACCAGCAGGATCCGCGCGGACGGCCGGAGGATGGCTTCGGGCATGCCGTGATCATAGGCGCCGCCGCGGCGACATGGCCGTCGACGCGTTCCCGGTGTCGAACCGGCGGCCGGGACCGTGATCCTGTCGACAGGACGCCGGCTCTGACGACTAGCGGCGGCCGGAGGTGAGTCCCGGAGGCGCCGCGGCCAGGGCTTTCTGGATGGCGTCGATCAGTGCCAGCGCCGACTCCTCGTACGATCTTGCTCGGCGGCCTCGCGCGGTCGAGCCATCTCCTTATCAGCGGGGGAGGTGGCCGACCACGCTCCCGTCAGACACGATCATCGGCACCTCTACCGCCACACCTGTACCAAAGCTCAAGGCAGATGCTAGATGCCCGGCTCGTACGGCTCGTGAGCCGGATGGGCAAACGCCGGAAAAGGTGCGCCTCATGAACTGGCATCTCATCCAGCCAGGGGATCGCGTCCAGCATCTCGTGCTCCATGCGCAAGCGCTGCTGGGCGCCTCCAGGCAGGAGAGACCCTCGAACCTCGCGTATGCGTTGTGGGACGGTCGGGGCGGGACGAGGGGCCCGGGTTCGTGTTCGGTGCGGATGCCACGGCTGACCAGGCGTTTGAGCTTGACGTGTCCGTTCTCGGGGTGTCTGGGGACCTGCCTGATCTTCGGGGTTCCGTGACCTCGCGCGCCGGCCACCGACGCGAGCAGGATTGTGCAAGAGTTCGCGAGTTTTGGTCTCCCCCTCCCTTTCGCGGAACTGTTTACATGGCTTGTCGCCGGCCATCCACTTCCACGGTGGATCCAAAAGCCGTATCCCCCTGGCATCCGGCGGTGCGCACGTGGGTCCGCTGCGTGGCGAGAAAGGCGAGACATTGACCGACGACACCCATAACGAGATTTCGCTCCGCGTCAACGACGTGACCCACCGATTGATCGTTGACAACCGCACGACGCTGCTCGACGCATTACGGGAGGGGATCGGCCACACCGGCTCGAAAAAGGGCTGCGACCATGGGCAATGCGGCGCCTGCACCGTACTCCGCGATGGCAGACGGGTGGTGTCCTGTCTGATGCCGGCGGTCGCCGCCGAGGGCGCCGAGATCACCACCGTTGAAGGTCTCGCCGGTGACGGTGAACTGCGGCCGATACAGCAGGCGTTCGTGCGGCTCGATGGTTTCCAGTGCGGGTACTGCACTTCCGGGCAGATCTGCTCGGCTGTCGGGATGCTGGCGGAGCACGCGGCAGGCTGGCCGAGCGCCGTCACCGCCGACGGCTCCCCGGACGGCCCGGCACCGGAACTGGATGAGACGGAGGTGTGCGAGCGGATGAGCGGCAATCTGTGCCGCTGCGGTGCGTATCCGTCGATCGTGCGCGCGGTCCTTGAGACAGCCGCCCGCGAGGAGGTGGCGGGGTGAAGGCGTTCGCCTACCGGCGCGCGACAGAGGTCCGTGATGCGCTCACCCTGGCCGCCGAGGACGACGGCACACGCTACCTCGGCGGCGGCACGAACCTCGTCGACCTGATGAAAGACGGGGTCGAGGCGCCCACCCGGCTGGTGGACGTGCGGTTTCTTCCGCTTGACGGTGTCCGCGAAGCGCCGGACGGTGGGCTGGTCATCGGTGCGACGACGACCAACAGCGACGCCGCGGCCCATCCCGAGGTGCGACGCCGGTATCCGGCGTTGAGCCAGGCGGTGCTGGCGGGCGCGTCGGGCCAGCTGCGGAACATGGCCACGGTGGGCGGCAACCTGCTACAGCGGACCCGGTGCGCCTACTTCGCCGACCCCTCGCAGGCGTGCGACAAGCGGGTTTCCGGCAGCGGGTGTTCCGCGATCGCCGGGGAGCACCACAACCACGCCATCCTCGGCTGGTCCCGTCACTGTGTGGCCACCCATCCCTCGGACATGGCGGTGGCGATGGCCGCGTTCGACGCGGTCGTGCACTACGAGACGCTCGACGGTGCCGGTGAGATCCCGCTGTCGGAGTTCTACCTGCCGGTCGGTGACACGCCGCAGCGGGAGACGGTGTTGCCGCCGGGAGCCTTGATCACAGCGGTCGCCCTCCCGAAGTCCGCGGTCTCGCCGCGGTCGCGGTACCGGAAGGTCCGCGAGCGTGCGTCCTACGCCTTCGCCAACGTGTCCATCGCGGCCGATCTGGACGTTCACCATGGATCGGTGCGGAGCGTGCGGATCGCGCTCGGCGCTGTCGCGTCGCGACCCTGGCGCGCTCGGACCGCCGAGGCATTTCTCCAGGACGGTCCCGCCACCGCTGACAGGTTCCGGGCCGCCGCCGACGCGGAACTGTCCACCGCCGAACCGTTGCCCGGCAACGGATACAAGGTGACGCTGGCCCGCAATCTCATCGTGGCCGTCCTGACCGAACTCGCCGATCGTGCCATGTGATGACCCGGCAGACCGCAGGAGAGGAGATCCGCGCATGACCGCGTTCACCGGACGTGAATTTCCGGACGTGACGACCACGGACGGCCGCCTTGCCGGCAGCGCCGGGGTCGCCGGCCTGGCCACAGGCGCCATCGGGATCGCACGACCCCGGATCGAAGGACGGGCCAAGGTCACCGGCAGCGCGCGCTACGCCGCCGACGAGCCAGTGCGGGACCTGGCCTTTGGCTCGGTCGTCCTGTCCACCGTGTCCCGGGGGCGCATCCTCGACATCGACGTCTCGGCCGTCCGGGACATGCCCGGGGTGCTGGACGTGATCGACCACAGGAACGCCCCCCGGCTCAACCCGGCGGCCGGGCATTTCTTCGGCCCGGACGGTGGGCTGCGGCTGTTGCAGGACGACGCGATCCCGTACGCCGGCCGGCCTGTCGCACTCGTGGTGGCGGAAACGCTTGAGCAGGCCCAAGCGGCGGCCGAGGCGCTGCCGGTGACCTATGAAGAGCAGCCGCACGACACGGATTTCTCCGCCGATCATCCGGCGGCCCGCCCAGCGTTGGCGCTCTTCGACGGGCCGGCGAACATCGGTGACGTGGAAGCGGAGCTGGCCGCGTCCGCGGTGGTGGTCGACGAGCGGTACCGCACGCCCGAGGAACACTGCAGCGCCATGGAGCCACACTCGGCGACCGCGTGGTGGGAGGGAGAGCACCTGCAGGCCATCGACTCCAACCAGGGGCCCTTCTATGTCGCCAGCGTCCTGGCCACGCTGTTCTCCCTGAGTTTCGAGCAGGTGCGCATCCGCACCGAGCACGTCGGCGGGGGTTTCGGCTCCAAGGGACTGTGCGGCCCGCAGCTGATACTGGCCGTGATGGCCACAATGCGGTCAAGGCGGCCCGTGCGAGTCACACTGACCCGCGACCAGGTGTTCCTGACGACCGCGCTGAGGCCGGAGACCGACCAATCGATTCGGATCGGCGCCGATGCCGATGGCCGCCTGCGGGCGATCCACCACGAGGCGGCGTTCGAGCTCTCACCGCTCGCGGAGTACATCGAGGGCTGCACCGAACTCACCAAGACGCTCTACGCGGCATCCGCGATCCGTACCCGGCTCACCGCGGTTCCGCTCGACATCCTGCCGCCGTACTCGATGCGCGGCCCCGGTGCCGCACCCGGTTCGTTCGCCCTCGAATCCGCCATGGACGAGCTGGCGGAGCGGCTGGGCATCGACCCGCTCGAACTCCGGCTACGCAACGAGCCCACCGTCGGCCCCATATCCGGCCTGCCGTTCAGCAGCCGCAACCTGGTCGCGTGCCTGCGTGAAGGCGCGCGCAGGTTCGGCTGGGCCACACGTGATCATCGGCCGCGGATGCGGCGGGAAGGGCGCCTGCTCGTCGGTACCGGGCTGGCCGCCACGTCCTTCAGCGCCGGGGCGTTTCCCTCATCGGCGTCGATCACCGCTGAGCCGGACGGGACCTTCACCGTGGCCATCGGCGCCACCGACCTCGGCACCGGCGCACGCACCGCGCTGACCGCGATCGCCGCCGACGCGCTGGCGGTCGGCACCGAGGGGATACGACTCCGGATCTCGGACAGCGACCTCGGTCCCGCATGGAGCGCGGGCGGATCCCGGGGGACGACGTCCTGGGCCTGGGCGATCACCGAGGCCGCGGCGCGGTTGCGCGACCAGCCGCGCGATCCGGCGCGACCGGTGACCGTCACGGTCGACACCACACAGCTGCTCAACGATCTGCCGGCCAGGGAACGACATTCCTACAGCGCCGTATTCGCCGAAGTGACCGTCGATCCGGCGACCGGCGAAGTGCGCGTGCGGCGGTTGCTCGGAATGTTCGCGGTGGGCCGGGTGGTCAACCCACTCATGGCGCGTAGCCAGGTCATCGGGGGAATGATCGGAGGGCTGTCCATGGCGTTGCACGAAGAGGGCATCCGCGATCCGGTCTCGGGCCGGCACATCAACGCGGACTTCGCCGGCTACCACATCGCCGCGCACGCCGACGTGCCCGACATCGAAGCCGATTTCGTGCCCGATTACGAACCTGGCATCCCCCTGGGTATCAAGGGTGCCGGTGAGATCGGCAACGTCGGCACCGCGGCCGCGATCGCCAACGCCGTCTGGCACGCCACCGGATTCCGCCGGCGGACACTCCCGATCCGTCTCGACCGCGTACTGGAGGAGTATCCGCTGAAGTGAGTCGCGGACGGTGGAGGGCGGAGCCTGGATCGGTGCGTGCCGACTCGTGCCCGCCCTCTCGACCTCGCCCGGATCATGCTTGCCTGGCGACATCGGGGGTGGTTTCGTGAGGTGTGCGCACCACTTTTGACTTACTGGACGAGAGCCGCGGCATCATCGCGGTCCATGCTCGACCGGACATGACGACGCCGATCGCGGGGCTGTTGTTGTCGAAGATGGAAACGGAGACACCGGACTATTCGCTGACCGAGCCGCTGCTGGTCGTCATGGTTCAAGGCGGCAAACGCATCCTGCTCGGCGACCAGGTCTTCGAGTACCGGGCGGGGCACTGCCTCGTGGTCACCGCCAGCCTGCCCGTCACCGGCCACTTCCTCGATGCCAGCCCACACGTCCCGTCGCTGGCCATGGGGTTGGTGCTGCGCCCGACCGTTCTCGCCCAGCTCCTGTTGGAGGTCCCGGCCGGACGATGGTCCCGCACTCCGGCCGATCAGCCCGCGATCGCGACCGGTGAGGCCGACGCCGATCTGCTGGATGCCGTGGCCCGGATGCTGCGGCTGCTCGACCATCCCGCGGACGCGCCGGTGCTCGCCCCACTGATCGAGCGCGAGATCCTCTGGCGGCTGCTCACCGGCCCGCACGGCGGCATGATCCGCCAGATCGGCCTGGCCGACGGCAGCCTGTCCCATGTCAGCCGGGCGATCCAGTGGATCCGCGAGAACTACGCCGAACCCATCCGGATCTCCGGCCTCGCCCGGTTGGCCGGAATGAGCCCGTCCGCGTTCCACCGGCACTTCCGCGCCATCACGACCCTGAGCCCTCTGCAGTACCAGAAACGCATCCGCCTCCAGGAAGCCCGCTCGTTGCTGGTCGCCCGTGCGGGAGATGTCGTCGGCGTCGCACATCTCGTCGGCTACGACAGCCCATCGCAATTCAACCGCGAATACCGCCGCCTGTTCGGCGCCCCACCCGGCCAGGACGCCGCACGTCTCCGCGCCGACCCCGCCCCCCACGACACCCGCCACCTGCCCTGCGAAAGGCCACTGGCTTAGCGGCATTTCCCCTTGGTCCGGCGCGACGGTACAGATCTCTGCGCCATCGCATCCGGGCGAGCGAATGTATTAATCCTCCCCCTCGGAGGGGTCGACCAGCAGAGAACCCCGCCAACATGACGTCCATCCGCGGTTCCGTCCCCGCCCGCAAGGCCTCGAGCGTGTGACGCACAGACCGGATCTGCCGTTCGATGCGGTTCCGTTCCTCTTCCAGCGCGGCGATGTGGGCGCGGAGCCCGTCGCATGCTTCCACCTCGCCCGCCAGGACCTGGGCGATGGCCGGCAAGCCCATCCCGAGCCGGCGCATGAGCAGGATCCGCTGCAGCCGGGCGACCGCGGTGGGGTCGTAGTAGCGGTATCCGTTCGCGCCCACCCGGGAAGGGGCCAAGAGCCTGACGCGGTCGTAGTGCCGCAGGGTACGGCTGGTGATGCCCGCTCCCAGGCTCCAGCCGCCGCCAGGGTTTCGGTCGACGGGTGCCCCGTTTGTCCCACTTGAGCCTGACACAAGGGGATCTGCACGTTGGCGGCGCGTGGAGAGCCGAACTGCTCCCACAGGAGTTCGCAGCCTTCGGCTACGACGTCGCAGATCTGCTCCTCCTGGGATAGTCGTTTGAACGTTGAGGGTGACATGGCAAGTGTCAGGAATCCATGCTGAGTTGCCAGAAACGGCGAGTTGCCAAGTTCTGGCAACTCGCCGTTTCTGGCAACTTTGACCAATCGGGGCAGCCTTGGCAGCCGCAGGACAGTCGGGCACGATGGTCAGTGGGCGGCCGGGACCTCGTCGTCGCTCAGGCAGTTCAGACCAGTACCGAGGACCCTTGAGGTCAGGGCCTCCGCGAGCGCGAAGCGCCGGAGCTGTCCTGGCCTCGTCAGGGGAGGCCGTACCGTTGTTTGATCATTTTGGCCTCCTCCTCGCTCACCTGGCGGGGGGTGATGGCCAGGGTTCTCTGCAGGTCAGAGATGATCTTCTCGCCCGCGCCCCGGACCCGGGTGCGGTGCTGGACGAGCTGGGCGTCGAACTGCTTGGCGGTCGGCCCCGACCACACCTTGCCCTCATGGAAGTCCCGGTACGGGGTCTCGATACCGCTCTCGATCTCCTGGATCAGCGGCTCGACCGTCCGCAGGGCATCCCCCAACGCCGCGTGGAGCGGATTGGGCACCAGCTTGGCCATGATCCGATCAGTCCTTCGGGGTGGGGGAGGTCTCCGTCTTCGCGGACGGCGCGCTGGCGTCGGTGAGCAGCTTCGGCGCGATCAGCTTCATCAACGCCAGCACATCAGCGGCATTGTCCCGCCCCTCGGCCCCGATCTCCAGCTGAATGTTGATCTCTGCCTTACCTCGCACCAGCGTGGAGAACGCGGCGTTGTCCTCGCCGCTGGCCCGCCTGAAGTAGTAGCCGGTGACCCCGGGGAGGATCTCCGGCAGCGGTGTGGCGCCATCTCCGAGCATCTCCTCAACGTCTCCCTTATCTCCCCCCGGCGTGAGATCAACCTGTAGCACCTTCAACCGCTCGCCCTCTCGCTGGTAGACCGCGCAGCCTCCAGCGCCGAGGCCTCCGGAAATCGTGAAATCGAAGTAGCCGCGGACCAGTGGATTGCGCACCCCGGTCATCAGCTCAACCGCCTTCAATGGGATGTGATCGCAGAGGTACGGGGGTGCGGCCACTGTCGGCAACGGAGTGCGATCGACCGCCACCTCATCGCTCTGGCAAGCCGTGGAGATAGCCATGGCACAGGCCAATACCGTCATGGCGACTAACGCTTTTCTCGTCATGATCCGTACTTGTCGAAGCCTGCGGAGAAACCCAGTTCCAGGAGGCTCTCAGCCTCCCGCCAAGGTTTTCCTGACAGCCCCTCGTAGAGCCAGCGATCGTAGGCCTCCACCCGTCGATACTGGTCAGTGGTGTTGGTGGCCGTTTTGTCGATCATCTCGTCCCTGGTCATGAGTGTCCGGCCGTCGTCCTTGAGGAAGTTGTTGGGGTTGTCACGGGGATCATCCCCCTTCTCCAGGCCCTCCAGCGTGGCCCAGGGGTGATTCCGGCCGGCGGGCTCAGCGGAACCGAAAAGGCCGTTTTTGAGCATGGCCTGGGCGGCAAGGTCGTGCACAAGCCCCCGGGTTCTGTCGACGGCGGCGTTGGCATCAATGCGGGCGTTGTCCTCCGCGCTGCCTTTCGCGGTGTCCTCAATCATTCCGGTCCAGGCCCCGGTGACATCGGCGATGACCGGCCAGGCTCCCGTCTGGGGGACGATGAGGCCGGTATTGACCACTGCCATGAGTAACTTCATGTTGCGTTGCTGTGCCTCGTCCAGATCCTTGCCTTCCTCGATCTTCGCCAGGCCCGCCGCATCAGTGATCATTCCGAAGCCTGCTCCGGCCCGTCTCGCACTGTTCAGGAGGGTTTCACCGCCGTGCCCAGCAGCCATCTCAGCGGCACCGTAGTCAAGGAGCCAGCCGGTGAACACCGTCTGAGCGGCCAGAACAGGAGCAAATGCCTTGGGGTCCGCGAACGCCTCCTTCATCACCTGACGGAGCTCTCCCTTATTGAACTGGGCACCCCAAGGTTCCGGCTCAGATGTGCCGGGACTGTCGGCACCTCGAACCCCAGCTGCGATGCTGTTGTCACCTTTCTGGGCGACGTGGTTGATATCGCTGATGTAGCCCGCCAAAACGCGTCCCATCGAGGCGGCGTTCACCGAGGAGTCAGAGGAGCCCTCCTTGATCCGTACGGCTTCCAGGTGGACCAACTCCGAGGCGAGTTTGGCCGACAGGAAGCCGCGTGACGGGTTCTGCGGTGAGCCGTTGTGATCGCGGAAGGTGAGCGTCGCGGCCTCCAGTACCTTGCCCAGGACCACGCCGTCGTCACTCAGGCCCCGTTCGGTCAGGAAGCGTTTCAGCATGGTCGGGTCGCCCGCGAAGAAGTCCTGGGCCGCCGCGGGATCACGGCTGAGCCCTTCCAGCAGGGTCACCATGACACGCGGATCCAGCGGCGTCTCGCGATCGGCGGACTCGATCTTCCTCGCGGTGGCGAGGAGGAAGGCGGTGCTGAAGGTGCCGTGCTTGAGGGCCAGTGTGGCGGCGTAGCCCTTCTCCCACCCGACGTAACCCCCCTTCCGGTCGGTATCGAGATCGGACAGGAGTTCCTTCCACCAGGCGTCGCCCAGTCGCGGGTTCGCCGTACCCAGGGTTTTTCCGAGGGCGGCCTGTAGGCGCTCCGCCTTCTTGTCGTCCTTGCGTTTCGCGGTCTCGACCATCAGCTCGCGGAACCTCGCCGCGCCCAGCGCGTTCATCAGCGCGGCGGCGAACGTCGCGTCCCCGGCTCGCTTCTCCAGTCCGGTCAGCAGCTTCCCGTCGACCTTGCCGTCCTCGGCGGTCCTGCCGAGGCCGAAGGTCGCCGCGTAGACGTCCGGGTTGTGGCCGGCCTTGCCGTACAGCGTCTCGTCGAAGGCGGCCAGCCCGCTGGGGGCCTTGGTGGTGGCACCCCACTCGGTGAGCTTGGTGCGGATCGTCTCGTTGCGGCGTCGCAGGTCGGGACGGCTGGTTCCGATCCAGCTCCGCATCTCGCGCAGCGCGCCCAGCCCGGAGGTGTCCAGGTCGAGCCGCTGCAAGGTGCGGTGGATCTGCGGCTCGTTTCGGCTGAGCGCGTCCTCCGCCCGGCCGAGCCCTCGCTCGAAGTCGTCCATCCTGGCGGGGTCGATCCCCGAGTAATCGCCGTTCACGCTCGGGGCCGGAGCCGCGGCCGTAGCCGGAGGGCGTTGAGGAGTGGGGGAAGGTACGGCGAGCGGTGCCGATTGAGGGGCTTCGGGCCGCGGGGAAGGAGACTGTCCGCCAGGGGCGGGTTGAGGGGAGGGCGAGGGCGTGGGATACGGATGGGTCATGAGGGCGCTGGACTCCAGCTCGGTCCGTGGAAGGTAACAGCTCCATCGGACATATTAATTTCAATCTGTCTATCTCGTAAAGATCTCCATTAAAGTGGGCATAGTTGATAACTATGCTGGCTGCGACCTGGCATTTGACTAAACAGCCGGGTTTGATAAACGAAATCGACGTGTCGATCGAGCCGAAGCCGGGAGACGGCTCTGCTACTTCCGCGCAGAGGTCAAGGCGTCGACCCGCGCTTTGGCAGGGCCGGGGCGAACGCTCCACACCCCCCCGCCGATCACCGCTCCCCGCACCTTGCCGTCGAAGATCGCAGCCGCCGCAGCCCTCCGCCACCAACCGGCCATGTCGCCATCCGTAGACCACCCCGCCGACCGGGAAGCCGACGCTACCCACCCACAAACCAGATGCCGACCGCGAACGTCCCCTATTCGGCCATAAGTACGGCAGCCGCCATTCGTTAGCTGAGCTGGGTGTATGCGGTGGCCAGGCGGGCGCGGCGGTGGAACCATCGGGCGCGTGCTTGGTGGCGGTGTCGCCAGGCTGACCAGTGGGCGCTGTGTTCCAACGATGGGTTGGGGGCGGTGGCGGCATTGAAGAGGCGTTTGATCTCGGCGACCGTCAGCGGGATCATCCCGGTGTCGATGGGAGGCTTCTGATCGGGGCTGCTGGGTGGCGGAGCCTGGGTGTCGGTGCGACGCCGGGCCGCCGCGGCGCTGACCGCGCAGATGGCCAGGGCCGCCATGACGAGCACGGTGTGACGCAGGATCGCCTCATAGAGACGGACCTGGGATTGGTCCAGGCCGAACAGATCCTTTCCGAACTCGAACGTCTCCTCTACCGGCCATCTCAGCCCGGCCGCGGCTATCAGGCGAGCCAACGTGGCGGGCTGGCCGGCGGGGACGAAGCAGTAGTGGAAGGCCAGCTCGCCGGTGGTGCGGTACTTGCGGATCAGCAGGTAGTGGTCCGGGCCGGCGGTGGCGATCCAGGCCCAGGCGTAGGTGCGCTCGCCCTTGGAGCCGTCGCTGGCCGAGCGGATGGTCCACGTGCGTTTGTGCTTGCTGTGCTTGGCCACGGCCTGCTCGCAGCTCAGGCAGGTGCCGCCGCCGAGGGTGAGGGCGAAGGTGGCGCGCACACGCAGCACGTAGGCCTGGCCGTGTTCTTCCAGGAAGGCGCGCAGGGCGGGGCAGGCGCCGTAGACCTCGTCGCCGGCGACGAAGTCCAGGCGCACCCCGTCGGCGTAGGCATCACGGAGTAGGCCGATGGCCAGCTCGCCCTTGGTCGCGAACGTCAGCGTCAGGGGCAGAGCGGTGGTGATCGCGGCAACCGGGTCGCTGATCTGCTCGGCGGGGATCCACTGCCGCGAGCCGATCAGCGCATGTCCGACGCCGGCGCGGACGTAGGCCAGGTGGACGAGGTTGATGCCGTTGTCGATGCCGCCCGCACAGCCCATGTGCTGACGCTTGACGCCGGCGGTGGCCGTGCCCTTCTTCTCCTGCCCGGACTCGTCCAGCGCGCCCACAGTCAGGCCGACCGGCCCGGCGGCGGCGTCCAGGTGGGTGACGGCGAAGCGGCGGATGGCGCTCATCGCGCCCACGGTGTCCCAGCGGGCGCGGTTCAACAGCCGCTGGGTGGCGTCCGGCGTGAGGTCGCCGGCCTTCTCGGCGATCGTCCAGCCGTTGCGTTTGGGCAGGTCGGACATCACAGCCCGGACGTACTTGGCGGCCTGCAACCGGGGTTCGACCCGGGCGAACATCGGCGCCGGCGCGCTCATCAGCTGCTTGAGGTTCCGTTGCACGCGCGCGGCCTCTACGATGAGGGCGGCAGCCGCTCTCGATCTTGTTCTCTTCACACAGACATGATCATGAGCGGCTGCTCTTATTGTGCTGACTTCCCGTCACAAGATCGCATCGGTGCAGAGCGCCTCACCCCAGCTCACACTGCGATTGGCGGCTGCCGTAGTAGCTACTGTCTCGCCCTGCATTACGGTCACACTCCGCATGATGGCCACCACCACCACCTCTTCGTCGGAGGCCTGGCCGCGCAAGCGGGTCGCGCTCGGGATCCGGCCGAGTCGAGGCAGGTCGGGGCGGAGACAACGGCGCCAAGCTCAGGACCCGTACCGCTCATCATGGCCGAGCGAGGTGATCGACCGTAGTCGAACGCATCGATGGTGTTAGAGCTCTCCCTGCGGAGGCCCGACCCAAGGGTTTCCTGAGCGGGAGTCGAGGTTGCCCTGCTGCCCTCTCAGACGAGGGCTTGCGCTTGCCGCACGGCCAGGCGACTCCTGGGCAACCTCGGCCGTGCGGCACTTGCGTCTACTCAGATTTCCCTGCTGCGGATGCCCGTCAGGAAGTTGTTCCAGGCCGTCGGGGAGAAGGCCAGCGCGGGGCCGGATGGGTCCTTGCTGTCGCGGACGGCGACGAAGCCGGGCAGGTTGGTGGCTACCTCGACGCAGCCGGTGCCGCCGTCGCTGAGGGTGGACTTGCGCCATGCGGGGGTGGTTGTCGTGTCTGACATCTTGGCATCCTTCGTACGTCAGGGTGCGGTGGCAATGGCGCGGAGAAAGGCGAGGGAGTCATCGGGGCCAAGTGCCATTACGCGTAGATGGTCGAAAACCAGGTTATATCGGTGTACCTCGGTATCTGACTCGATGTAGATGTTACTTGCCAGCGTCTCGATATACACGATGTCCGGATGGGGGCCGTGGAGGTTCAAGATAGCGAAGGGGCCGACAACGGCGGGATGCGCTCCGGCATCATTTGGCAGGATCTGAATCGTTACATGTGGTTTATGGGCTTGGGCAAGCAGATGAGCGTATTGCTTGCTCATCACCTCAGGGTCGCCCATTATGCGACGGAGTGCGGCCTCGTCAATGATCGTATGGATGTTCAAGGGGTCGGGTTTGCTCAGCGTGGCCTGGCGAGTCATTCGTACTTCGACACGCTTATCGACCTCCTCGGCCGATCCCTGGGACATCATCGTTGCCTCGATGACAGCGCGCGCATAGTCCTCGGTCTGGAGTAGACCGTGTACGAGCTGCATGCTGTAGCACCTGATCGCAACAGCGTCCGACTCCAGGCCGATGTAGCCCGAGTAGTCGGACGAGAGGTCGTCGTAGACATCCCACCATCCCTGCTCACGGGCTGATGCCTGCAAGATGATCAGAGTCTGGCGTACCTTCCCTGACACCTCGTAAGCGTCCAGCAGGGTGATCAAGTCTGCGGGTTTCACCCGAGAGGTGCAGTGCTCGATACGGCTGATCTTGGATGGTTGCCACCCGACTCGTCGCGCCGCCTGTTCTCCGGTGAGCCCTTTCAGCTCACGGAGCCTGCGCAACTCTGACGCCAGTCGGCGCTGTCGTACTGTCGGCCCGGAGCCGGCCATCTCTCTCCCGCATGATCCATTCTGTCGCGAAAATAGAAGTTTCTAAAATTCTTCTGGAAATCCTAGTGCCCTGTCGTCATCAGGAGAGATGATGCCTGCGACGCACCAATCACGGATGGCTGGAGGGTGGATGACACTCCCTATCACCTCACTCCTCCGCATCATGTGCGTTATGTCGCCATTCGCTCTGAGGGCGGACGTATGTTCCCTTACCGGGGATGGTGCGGATCAAGAACTCGTCTTTCAGAAGGCGCAAGACCTTCTGGATCGTGGTCCTGGCAACGCCGAATTCTTGTTCCAACTGGGTAAGGCTGGGAATGACGGATCTTTCCCTATATTGGCCACTTGTTATGCGCGCACGAAGCGTGGCGTAGAGCTGTTCCCAGATGGTGCGATCTTCATCCCACTCCATGCTCTGTACCGTAGAGGGCTGCACTTTGCCCTACTTAGCCCGCTCAGGCTCTACCCTGCTTCACTGTGTTGCACCAGGGTAGAGCCTGCTGCTCGACCTGTCCGTACCTACGAAAACGGGACCCGCAGGCGCTCGCAACGCCGTACGGGTCCCTTGATCAGGAAGGGACTCCTGACCCGTGAGCAACCTTAGTGCTCCCGTTCTCGACAGGCAGGCGGTCGGTGGTTGCGGCTGTTTCGCCGATGCGGCGCCGATGCCGATGGGCTGTGCCGCCTGCGGGCACGCCCCCTACGCGCACGGCTGCCCCGACCGGCCCGCTGACCACGAGTACGCCCAGCCGTCCGCCGTGCTGATGGACACCCGCCTGCGGGTTCGCCGGACCGGGGACCGCTCGCTGCCTTGTTTTGAACTGCCCTGCTTCGAGCCGCCCGCCCTCGCGGTCCCGGCCGAGATGATCCCGCTGGTGCCGGCCCAACAGTTCGCCCGGCGGCCCGCCCGGCAGGTCCCGGTGGAGACGACCGCACCGGTGGCCGAACAGCGGCCCGGCGAGCGGGTCTCGGCCGAGACGGTCGCGCCGGTGGCCGGTCAGCGCTCCGCCGGGCGGGCCTCGGTGGAGACGGCCCCGCCGGTGATCGTCCCGCGCCGCCCCGAGCAGGCCCCGGCCGCCGTGCCGGTGTCGCCACTTCGCCGGGTGCGCTGCCCTCTCCGGCCCCTGTCCAGGGGCACCCGTACCGGACCGCCCCGGCCCGGCGGAGGGCGCCGCCGCGTCCCCCGCACCGGCAGGAGGACCTGCGCTCCACCCCGGGCGATGCCCGCCCTGCCTCCGTACCGGCCACCCGGCCGGTACGGCACACCCCTCCAGGTCTTTCCCCACCCCATGAAGCGGGCCCGTCCTCCGCTACCAACGAACAGACGGGCCCTTGATCGGATCGAGGTCCAATCAATGAATGATGGTAGGTCCACCACCCCCGAGCCCACCACCATTCCCGGCTGGCGGCTCATCCTCAGTGACGCCGGACGGCTGTGGGCCAGCCGGGAGCAGCCCTTCTCACTGGCCGCGTTCCACGCCGGAGCCGAACGGACCGTCGACGGCGACAGTCTGGAGGCGCTGCGGGCCGAGACCGACCGGCAGGAGGCCCTCGCCCAGGAGGCCAACGCTCAGGAGGCCAACGCTCAGGCGGCTGCCGTCACGGAGACCGCCACCGGGCAGGTGATCTCATGATCCGGCGACGGCCCACCCGTCCCCGGGGCCGCCACCGCGACGGTGTGGCCACCGCCCCCGTACCCCGGTACACCTGGGACCACGAGGCCCGCGCCGAGGCCGCGATGCTGGAGATCACCTGGCCCGGCTGGTCCGTCCTCTACGGCACCGGTAGCCGCCTCTTCCACGCCATCGCCACCTGGCCCACTCCCGAGCCACTGCTCCTCTGCGACCGGACCATCGAGGGCCTGAAGACCCAGATGCGCGAGGCCGAGATGACCGCCCTCCTCCAGCGCTGGGCACCGACCTCCACCTCGGCCGGCATCGGCCACTTCTGAGCAGGCACGGCGGCCCTCCCTTCCCCGGTCCGGGCCGCCGTGCCCTTGACGACGTACGGCACAGGGGCGAAGAGGCGCCCGCGCGGTACGTGACGCGGGCGGAGCTGTCCGGCCCGCCCGCGTCCTCCAGGCAGGAGAGACCCCTGGGTGGCCGACCCGACCCGCGAAGGTCAGGTACCGTCCGGCCCCTCGCGGTGCCACAGCCGGAGTTGCAGGTCCAGCACCACCCGGTCATCGGGGTCGTCGAGCCGGTATCCGCCCACCTGCTCCAGCCGTGCCAGCCGGTAGCGGATGGTGTTGGGGTGCACGAGCAGTGTCCGTGCCGTGGCGCCCACATCGCCGAACGTGCCGAGGTAGGCGGCGATGGTCTCGATGAGACAGCTGTGGTGGCTCCGGTCGTACTCGACCAGACGGCGGAACCGCTCGTCGCTCAGCAGATCCGTCACCCCCAGCGTGGTGAGCGCCTCGGAGAGCAGCACCGCCGTGAGCTCGCCGTCGAGACTGATCACCGGCCGGTCGGGCGTGTACGCGACGGTCTCGCACACCCGGTCGACCTCCGCGCGGGCCGCGGCCACGGTCGGCACCGACAGGGACGAGGCGATCGCCGCCCGGAAGGTGGTCCCCAGGTGCCGCTCGAACGCCGTCAGGGTGCGCCGGGCCCAGTTCAGGTAGCGGTCCACCTCGACCCGGCCGGGGAGGACGGCGTACAGGCGCAGCCCGACCGGGGCCACCATCGACTCGTCGCGGACGGAGTGGGCGTGCACGGTCAGCATCGTCACCGCCTCGGTGGAGGAGAGCCACTGGCGCGCGCCGGCGTCGCCGACCGCTTCGAAGGCCACCACGGCGAACTCCTCGGGGGCGTCGAGGCTCAGCTGCCGGACGAACCCGGCGTCGTCGCGCTGCGGGTTGGGGGCGAGCATGCGCTGCACGAACTCGGTGCCCATGTTGTGGATGAGGCGGCTCTGGCCGACGAGCCGCGCGGCGAAGACCGATGCCGCGACCAGGTGTTCCTCGGTCTGCCGGGAGAAGGACCGGTCCGTCTCCTGCGCCCAGACGGTGCCCAGGTACTCGCCGGACCGAGGATCGTGCATGCCGACCCCGAGCCTGCGCCGAAACCCGATCTTCTCGTTCAGTGTCACCGTGGTACGGGGACGCCGCAGCCGGTCGTAGACCCGCATGGCCTGGAGTTCCGCCATGTGTTCCGCCGGGGGCTCGCGCCCGAGGATGGTGCGGCGCCGGATGTCGTCGGCCTGGTCGCTGTAGGGCGAGAAGGCGAGCACCCGTCCCTGCACGTCCTCGATGGAGATCAGCGTGCCGGTCATCATGCCGAGCGCCTTGGCGAGCCCGAAGAGGTCGTTGTGCTCGCCGAGCGCGGGGCCGGCTCCCTGCGGGAACCGCTCCTCGAACTCCCGGCCGAAGCGTTCGACCTCGGCGACCAGGCGCCACCACGGCGCCCGGTCGGTGACCCCGAGGACCGGGACCGGCACGTCGCGCAGCGACCACGGATCGACGTCCCCGAGTTTCACGACGAGCGCCCCGGGCCGGTGGTGGGCGAGGTCGGCGACCGCATCGGCCGCCGCCGGCCCGCCGGTGCCGAGCAGCAGCACGACGGCGCCGTCCAGCTCGTGATCATCGGGCAGGTCCGTCCCGTCGGACAGGTCGAGAACGACGCAGCCGCCGATGGGGACGTCCAGGCCTCCGGGGGCGTGGACCGCCGACACGAAGGGGTCGCGTACCGCGTCGAGGAGCTCGGTCAGGGTGGATGACCAGCGGGGATATCTGGTTTTCACAGGACTCCGGCACGTTGTGACTCGGGTGTAACCTACCTGTCCGAGTATCCAGCGAACTGGACAAAAATATAGAGGACTACACAAAGCCCCTAGGCCGTTCGGCATTTTAGGGTGACAGCACTCCCCCCGGCCGACCGGCCGAAACCCCAGGAATCAGGAGGACCGACATGACGTTGGTTCGCACCCGTCGCACCCGGCGCGCCCTCCACGTTGTCGCCGCAGGCGTGCTCGGCGCCGCCGTCCTCTCGGCGTGTGGCAGCTCCTCAAGCGATTCCGCGTCCGGCCCCGAGGCCGGTTCCGGCTCAGGCTCCGGCTCGCAGGTCTACACCATCCCCCAGCAGGTCGGCGTTCCGCCGTACAGCTTCCTGGACGAGAGCGGCAAGCTCGTCGGCCTGCTTCCGGACCTGTCCACCGCGCTCGGCGAGGAGATGGGGGTGACCGTCAAGAATGAGCAGGCGTCGTTCGAGAACTCACTCCTGGGCCTGCAGCGCGGCACCTACGCCTGGGTGCCGGGCGCCGACGTCACGGCCGAGCGGCTGAAGAAGTTCGACTTCGCCACCACCCTCGTCGAGAGCTACGGCTTCCGGGTCAAGGCCGACGGCATCACCATCGGTGACTCACTCGACGACCTGTGCGGGCTCTCCGTCGCGGTGACCGCAGGTTCGAGCCCGGTCTCGACTCTCACGGACCAGTCCGGGAAGTGCGAGGCCGCCGGGAAGAAGCCCATCGACGTGCAGACCTTCGCCGACCAGGCGACCGCCGACCTCGCGGTCAAGAGCGGCCGGGCCGACACCTCCACGGCCACCGCCAGCGGCCTGGGCTACCAGACGCGCACCGAACCCGGCGTGTGGAAGATCACCGGGCCGACGTACCAGGCGATCGACATCGGGTTCGCCTCGATGAAGGGTGACGGCATGGCGGCCAAGTTGCAGCAGGCCACCGAGGCGCTGATCAAGAACGGTGGCTACGCCAAGATCCTCGCCAGGTACGGCACCGAGAACATGGCGATCACCACCTCGGTGATCAACCCAGAACCGAACGCATGAGTGAGATCCGGGCAGGTGGGGCCGGCGCGAGCGCCGTCCCCACCGGCCAGGCCGGGCCGGACGGGCCAGGCGGGGCGGCGGAGGAGTGGCGCCGGCGGATGGAGGAGATCTCGCGGCTTCCGCACGGGCGCCCGCTCCACCTCGGCCGGCTGACCATCGCGGTGCTGATGGTGGTCGCGGTCGCCGGCCTCGCGGTCAGCGTCGCCCGCAACCCCGCCTTCGAGTGGGCCACGGTGGCCGATTACTTCTTCTCCGAGCGGGTGCTGAACGGCCTGCTCAACACCATCACGCTGACCGCCCTGTCGATGGGGCTGGCCCTGGTGGTCTCGGTGGTCATCGCGAACATGCGGCTCTCGGCGAATCCGGTGCTGCGCGCGGTCAGCGGGACGTACGTCTGGTTCTTCCGGTCCATCCCGCTGCTGGTCCTGCTCATCCTCTGGTTCAACGTCTCGCTGATCTATCCGACGTTCAGCCTGCCCAACCCCTTCGGTGGCGACCTGTTCGCGCTGCAGACGCGCAACCTGATGACCGCCTACTGGTCGGCGGTGCTGGCCTTCGGCCTCCAGCAGGCCGCCTACACCTCGGAGATCATCCGTTCCTCGCTGCTGGCGGTCCCCAAGGGGCAGCGCGAGGCGGCGCTCGCCCTGGGCATGACGCCGTTCGACATCTTCCGCCGCATCGTCTTCCCCCAGGCGATGAAGATCGCGGTGCCGCCGGTGAGCAACGACCTCATCAACCTGATGAAGGCCACCTCGCTCGTCGCCTTCATCTCGGTCTCTGACCTGCTCTACAGCGTCCAGCAGATCTACAACCGCACGTTCGAGGTCGTCCCGCTGCTCATGGTGGCGACCATCTGGTACATGATCCTCGTCAGCGTGCTGTCGGTCGGCCAGTACTACCTGGAGCGCGTGCTCGGCAGGAGCACCGCCACGACGACGCGCCGCGCCGGACGAGTGAGGGCCCAGCCATGACGACGCCGCTGATCAGCGCACTGAACGTGCGCAAGTCCTTCGGCCAGCACACGGTCCTGCACGACGTGTCGCTGGACGTCCACCAGGGGGAGGCGGTCTGCCTGCTCGGCCGCTCCGGCAGCGGCAAGAGCACCTTCCTGCGCTGCCTCAACCTGCTTGAGCGCACCGACTCGGGAGTGGTCATGCTCGACGGCGAACTGCTCGGCTACGAGGAGCGCGGCGGCAAGATCCACCGGCTGTCGGCGAAGCGGGAGGCCAGGCAGCGCCAGCGCCTCGGCATGGTGTTCCAGCAGTTCAACCTGTTCTCGCACAAGACCGTGCTGGAGAACGTGGTCGAGGCGCCCATCCGGGTGCTGCGCCGCCCGGCCGACGAGGCGCGCCGTGACGCGCACGAGCTGCTCGACCGGGTCGGCCTGGCCGAGAAGGCCGACGCCTACCCGGCCCAGCTCTCCGGTGGTCAGCAGCAACGCGTCGCGATCGCCCGCGCCCTGGCCATGAAGCCCCAGGTGCTGCTCTTCGACGAACCGACCTCGGCGCTCGACCCCGAGATGGTCAACGAGGTGCTGCAGGTCATCCGCGGCCTGGTGCTCGACGGGATGACCACCATCATCGTCACCCACGAGATCGGATTCGCCCGCGAGGTCTGCGACCGGTTCGTGTTCATGGAGGACGGCCGCATCGTCGAGGAGGGGCCGTCCAGCCGGTTGTCCGGCGAGGCCGAGCACCCGAGCACCCGCGACTTCCTCAGCAAGGTCCTCTAGCCCCGGCGCCCGCGAGCGCCGCACATCATCGTGCCGCGGCACGAGCTCGACAGAGAGAGGCAAGTCATGCCATCGACGGGCGGAGCCATGCCCTCTGTGGCCGTGATCGGCGGCGGGTTCGCCGGACTCGCGGCGGCCCACCAGCTGAAGCGGCACGGGTATTCGTTCACCGTGTTCGAGACCGAGGACGGGCCCGGCGGCACCTGGCGGGTCAACCGTTTCCCCGGTGCCGAGGTCGACACGCCGGCCCCGATGTACTCGTTCTCGTTCGCCCCGTACGACTGGTCACGGGCCTACCCCGGTCAGGCGGAGCTGCAGTCCTACCTTGAGCACGTGGCCGAGCGGTTCGGGCTCGGCGAGCACTTCCGGTTCGGCCGCACCGTCCGGCGGCTGGTCTGGGAGGAGGACGGTCAGCAGTGGGCCGTGCACCTCGACACCGGGGAGGTGCGGCGTTTCACCGCCGTGGTGACCGCGGTCGGGCTGCTGAACGTCCCGAACGAGCCCGCCTGGCCCGGCCGCGAGCTGTTCACCGGCGACATCTTCCACACCGCGCGGTGGCGTCCCGACGTGGAGATCGACGGACGCCGGGTGGGGGTGGTCGGCACCGGCTCGACGTCCGCCCAGATCGTCGCGGAGCTCGGTGGCCGCGCCGGGCACCTGACGGTGTTCCAGCGCCAGCCGGCCTGGGTGGACCCGAAGGTCTCGCTCCCGTTCACCGAGGAGGAACGCGCCCGGCGGCGCCACCCGGTGACGCGGCGGCTCATCCGGTGGCGGCTCTTCCTGGAGCTGGAGCGCAAGTGGCTCGGTGGCCGGATCATCCGGCCCGGCGGGACCGTCGACACCCGGGCGGTCAAGGTCTGCCAGGACTACCTCGAAGAGGTGTTCGGCGACCACCCCGACCTCAAGGCGGCGCTGACACCGAACTCGGCCTACCTGGGCAAACGGGCGATCCACAGCTCCACCTTCTACCCGACCCTGCTCCGCGACGACGTCACCCTCGTTCCCCACGCGGTGGAGCGGATGACCGGGACCGGGGTGGTGGACGCCGCGGGCCGGGAGCACGAGCTCGACGTCGTGATCACCGCGACGGGCTTCCGCGCGGCCGAGTTCCTCTGCGGTCTGGAGGTACGCGGACGCGGCGGGCGTGACCTGCGGGAGAAGTGGGGCGACGACCCCATGGCGTTCCTCGGGATCATGGTGGACGAGATGCCGAACCTCTTCATGATGTACGGCCCCAACACCAACTACTACGCCCCGGTGTTCAACTTCGAGCAGCAGGCGAAGTTCGTGGTCCGGTCGCTGCGGGAGATGCGCCGCCGGGGGGCCTCGGCCGTCGAGGTCCGGCCCGAGGCGGTCAGGCGGTTGAACCGGTGGTTGAAGCGCCGGCTGGACGCCAGTTCGTTCGCCCAGGCGCCGAACTACTTCCGCTCGGCGAGCGGCCGGGTGGTCACCCAGTGGCCGGACGGCGCCTCGGTCTACTGGTTGCTGACCCGGACCCAGCACGCCCGCGCCGCGCGGTTCTTCCACGCTCCGATGGCATCGGCGTCGTCCGAACCGTCACGCCATGGCTGAGTGACGGATACGGGGGCACGTCACGGCTCTGGCACGTTGGCTTCGACGAATGCGGGAGCCAGCAGTCGGATGCGTTCTTCCTCCATATGGCTCCGGAGTGACATGGCAACTATCGGTAATCCATGAAGAGTTGCCAGAAACGGCGAGTTGCCAAGGTTTGGCAACTCGCCGTTTCTGGCAAGTTTGACCAGCTGCGGGCCGCAGGTGGCTAGTTCTTTCGTGCGGCGGGGCGGATCGAGGTGGTCAGCGGCCGAGCAGCGTCAGGGCGGCGTCGACGATGGAGGCGGTGTCGATGCCGTGGATGCGGTAGGCGTCGTGCAGGTCGCTGGACTGGCCGAAACCGGAGACCCCGAGGTTGCGAATTCGGTCGCCGCGCACGCCGGCCAGGAAGGACAGCGTGTGCGGGTGCCCGTCGAGCACCGTGACGAGGGGTGCGGGGTGGTCGGCGGGGAACAGGACGTCGACGATGCCGCCGCCGGACGCGCCGAGGGAGCCCCGGGCCTGGAAGGACCGGTACACCAGGTCGGCACTGGTCAGGCAGACCACGCCGGCGACGATCGAACGCTCGGCCAGGTGTTCGGCGGCGGCGATCACCTCGGGCATGACGGCTCCCGCGCCGACGAGGGTGACCTGCTCGGCCGCCGGGTCGTGGTCGGTGATGCGGTAGCCGCCCGCGACGGCGTGCCGACGGCGTCGTTCGAGCAGTAGCTCGTCCTCGGGCACGCGCGCCAGGTCGGGGTTCAGCGGCCGGGTCGACAGCCGGAAGTACGAGGACGTGCCGCCCTCGACACCGACCCGCTCCATGGCGGCCAGCATCGTCCACTCCAGGTCCTGGGCGAACGCCGGTTCCCAGGCGATGCAGCCCGGCTGCTCAAGACCGATGGACGGAGTCGTGATCGACTGGTGCGCGCCGCCCTCGGACGACAGCGTCACACCGGACGGCGTACCGACGATGATCGACTGCCCGCCGGCGTAGATGCCGTACGACCACGGTTCGAGCGCGCGTGAGATGAACGGGTCGTAGAGCGTGGCGATCGGGATGAGACGCTCGGCCCAGCGACTCCAGGTGGCGCCGAGCTCGCCGAGCAGACCCACCAGGTTGACCTCGGCGATGCCGAGTTCGATGTGCTGGCCGCCGGTCCCCTCCGACCAGCGCAGCAGGCGTTCGGTGTCGTCGGCGAACCAGTCGTGCCGGTCCTCGATCGACCACACCCCGGTCTTGTTGATCCACCCGCCGAGGTTGGTCGAGGAGGCGACGTCCGGGCTGCAGGTCACCACCCGCGCGCCGGCCTCGGGGGCGGCGCGCAGGAAGTCGACGAGGAAGCGGCCGAGGGCGGCCTGGGTCGAGATCGGCGAGCGGTACGAGCGGCCGAGCGTCTTCGGCAGTGGGCCGAGGGCCTTGCCGGTGATCTGGGGGCGGCGCAGCGCCGCGCCTTGGGTGGCGCACAGGTCTGACGCGGCGGTGCCCGGTTCGAAGGCGCGCCAGGGGGCGGCGAGGTCGGTGCCGCAAGACTCGGCCAGCGCGAGCATCTGCGCCTCGGTCAGCAGCGCCGAGTGGTTGTTCGGATGTCCCTCGGTCGGCAGGCCGCGCCCCTTGACCGTGTAGGCGAACACCACCGTGGGCCGGGTGTCGTCCACCTCCCGGTAGGTGTCGAGCAGCAGGTCGAGGTCGTGGCCGCCGAGGTCGCGGACCGCCCGCGCCAGCTCGGCGTCCGGCAGGGACGCGACCAGGGCACGCAGTGTCGCGCCGCCGCGTTCCCCGACGAGTCGCGGCCCCACCTCGGCGGCGTCGACCCGCAGTAGGCGCTGGTACTCCTCGTTCGGCATCTGTTCGAGCCGCTGCCGCAGCTCGTCGCCGCCTGGCCGCTCGAACAGGGCGGTGATCGCGCGTCCCCACTTCAGGGTGATGACCTGCCAGCCGGCCGCCTCGAACATCGCCCGCAACCGGTGGATCTGCACGTCCGGCACCACCCGGTCGAGCGACTGGCGGTTGAGGTCGACGATCCAGAGCAACTCGCCCATCCGGGCCACGGACGGGTCGGCGACGGCCTCCCAGATCGCACCCTCGTCGAGCTCGGCGTCCCCGAGCAGGCTGACGAAGCGTCCCGCCGCCGGAGCCGACGCGAAGCGCGAGCGCAGGTAGCGGTGGGAGATGGCGGCCCATAACGGCGCGGTCGCGCCGATGCCGACGGAACCGGTCGAGAAGTCGACGGTGTCGGGGTCCTTGAGCCGGCTCGGATAGCTCTGCAGCCCGCCCAGCTCGCGCAACCTCGGCAGATAGGAGACATCGAGGTCGTCCAGCAGGTAGTTGATCGCGTGCAGCACCGGCGAGGCGTGCGGTTTGACGGAGACCTGGTCGAGGTGGGTCAGCTCGGAGAAGTACAGCGAGACCATGATGTCGACCATCGAGGCGCTGGAGGCCTGGTGACCGCCGACTTTCACACCGGTGTCGTTGGGCCGTCCGCGGTTGGCGGCGTCGACGATGGCCGCGGAGAGCCAGAGCACCCGCTGCGCGATCTGCCGCAGCACCTCGGTCTGAGCGGATGCCCTCGCACGCTCGTCGGCGGGTGGGGTCAGGTGGATCGCCATCATCTGTCTCTTTCCTGCGGAGACGTTCATTGCACCCGGAGGTGCCTCACAGGGCAAGAAAGACGCAGGAACCCGCCCCCTATCGCGTGTTCAAGCGGTCAGGCGGCCTGGGGTGCGCATCTTTCCACCCTCTCGGCGCTACCATCCACTCATGCCTCCGAACGCCGAACTGGACTCGACCGACCGCCGGATTCTGGACCTGCTCGTCGAGAACGGGCGTCGGAGCGTGCGCGACATCGCCATCCGGGTGCGGCTCTCGCCGAGCCCGGTCAAGCGGCGGATCGAACGGCTGGAGCGGCTCGGCGTCATCGTCGGCTACACCACACTGGTCGACGAGGGCCTGCTCGGTGACACTATCGAGGCCTTCGCGGAGGTCCGCTTCAGCGGCAACACGGACGTCGAGTCGATCACCGCCTCGGCCAGCCGCATCCCCGGGGTCACCGAGGTGTTCACGGTGGCCGGCGACCCCGATGCCCTGGTGCACTTCCGGGTCGACAGCCTCCAGCACCTGCACCGGTTGATCGACCAGATCCGCCGCGACGAAAACGTCATCGGCACCAAGACCCTCATGGTGCTGGACTCCTGGCGCCGGGTCGAGCGACCGTTCTGACCCGCGCGGTCGTCTTCCCCGTGTCACCGGCCGGTGCACGGTTGGCCATCTGTACGGCGCGATCAGCTTCATCAACGCCAGCACATCAGCGGCGTTGTCCCGCCCCTCGGCCCCGATCTCCAGCTGAATGTTGATCTCTGCCTTACCTCGCACCAGCGTGGAGAACGCGGCGTTGTCCTCGCCACTGGGACGCCTGAAGTAGTAGCCGGTGACCCCGGGGAGGATCTCCGGCAGCGGTGTGGCACCGCCTTCGATCTGCTCCTCGACCGGCCCCGGATATCCTCCCGGCGTGAGGTTGATCAGCAGCACATTCAGCCGCTCGCCCTCTCGCTGGGAGACCACACAGCCTCCAATTTCTCCGCTGCGGATGCCTGTCAGGAAGTTGTTCCAGGCCATCGGGGAGAAGGTCAGCATCGGGCCGGATGGGTTCTTGCTGTCGCGTACGGCGATGAGGCCCGGAAGGTTCGTGGCTACTTCCACACAGTCGTCTCCGTTGGGGCCGCTGTAGCTGGACTCGCGGAACTCGGCGCCGGACAGGTCAGGGGAAATCATACTCACTCCTCACAAGGAGCCGATCGGCTACTTAGAGTGACAGAAGTACAAGGGTGTCCGACCGGCATCGCAGCCATCCATTGGTTACCTGCGGTGTGGTTCCTTAGCTCAAGGTGAGGATGTCATGACACTTGCGGACCGATCCACGCAACGGTTCCACCTGTTCAAGAAGGTCACAGTGGGCTCGGCCCGCATGAACCTCTCAGAGAGCTGATCAGTCGGCAGGCGGAACGTCTTCCGGACGCGAGGGTTCTGCTTGCGGGTCGATGTACGTCCCTCTTCCGACCACGGTCCTGATCAGGCCGCGCCCACGTAGTTCCCGCATCGCGCGCCGCACTGTCAGGTATGCCACCCCGTATTCGGAAGCAAGATCACGCTCTGCTGGGAGTCGCTGACCCGGCCGTAGGTCGCCGGCATCGATCAACGCCTGGATGTGATTGGCCAGCCGGACATACATGTATTCCGGGCTGTCCTCTTCTGGATCGAACGGCGAGACGCTGCTCATGACTTCACCGTATGGCTATGGTGACCTGCTGAAATCTATGGAAAGCCATGCATCGCTATACATGGCTATGCTCAATCGCGTAGCCTCTGGCCAAGTACAAAGTGGACGTCGGTACGCCGTCACGACGTTGCTGGAACCGGTCGCCGGACATCCCGCGCCGAAGGTTCGTTGACTGTTTTAGTTGATTGCTGGAAGTCGTTTCGAACTTTTTGCCGAGAATGGCAGGATATCGGCCATGCTTCCCCTTTATCGCATCGCGGCCGGATTCCTCATCACGTCCCTCGCGCTGAGGATCAACGGGTTCGACCTCCTCGTTGATGTCATTGGATGGGTTCTCGTGGTCTTCGGGCTGTCACGCATGGAGGCATCGGTCGATCCCGCCTTCCGCAGGGCCCGGGTAAGCGCCATCGTCACGGGGGTGATCTCATGTGCCGTACCCATCGGACTGACTGTGAACTCCGTGATCGGCCTGCTCTATACGCTCAGCACCCAGGTCACGATATGGCTGATCGCGGAGGGCATCATCGCCCGGGCGCGAAATGCCGGCGATGCCTCCACGGCCTCGACCTTCAACGTTCTCCGCTGGATTCTGGCCACGGTCATCGCCGTGGGATGGCTGGTGAGCTACGCGGTGACCTCGCCACAAGGCCTGGGAACCATCGCACTCATCCTTGCGGTCGTCGGATTCGTTGCGACCATCTGGTTCATCATCCGCCTCTACCGGTCGGCACGCCTGCCTTACCTTGCTTGACCTCTCAGTCACGTGCTGACACGAAGTCGGCTCTACCCTCGGGAGCCGGCCTGTGATCACGGTCCTCCGTGCTCCGTCATCCACACCCCGCGGGAACGGCTGCCGAAGGTGTTCGCCGAGTTTCACCGGGTGCCGGCGCCGGGTGGCCATGTGCTGCTCGCCTTCCAGGTCGGTGACGAGCCGCTGCACCTGGATCGGCCGTTCGGCCACCCGGTGTCGCTCGACTTCCACCGGCTGCAGCCGGACCACATCGCCGGCCTGTTGAGCCAGGCCGGGCTGGTCATGCGTGCCCGGCTGCTGCGCGAGCCCAATGAGAGCACGGATACAACACAGCAGGCCTACCTGCCGGCCCACCGACCGGCATAGCTCAGCCGAACGTCGTGAACAACCAATCGGGTGGTCACCGGCTCTTGGGGGGGTCTCCTTCCAGCGCGCTCCTGATCATGGCGAAGCTCTCCGTGATCTTCCCGGCGAGGCTGCGCGGAATCTCAAGGAAACCCACCGTGTCGGCGTCGGCCCAGTAGCAGTAGGTCCCGTCGTCGGTGTTCCGGCAGGAGGCCGCGCCGCGGAGCGGGCCGGTTCCCACGTAGACCCAGTCCGTCTGCGGGTTCTCCCTCTCACGGTCCTGAGCGGTCAGCCAGTCCACGGCGGCCTTGGGGTCGGTCACCTCGGCCTGCGCCCCGGTGGCGTAGAAGGATTTCAGACGCGGGGTGTCCTGGTAGAGCGTGGTGAGCTGGGTGCCGAGGATCTTGTGGTGCGGCCCGTCCGGGAGCTTGAAACGTTCCTCGGCGGGGGTCGCCGATACCAGGTCCAGCGCCCCGATCGCGGTGGGGAAGGGGGTCGCGAAGGTTCCCGGGGGTTTCGGTGGGTTCTGGGCCGATGAGGCATTCTCCTGATCCGCTTCGACGGTGAAGGTGCATCCCGCGAGAACGCCGGCCGCGAGCGTCATGAGGGAGATTCTTGCGATGTTCATGACGTGAAGATGATCCAGTGCACTTGTGCACTGGTTGGATCTCCCTGAGAGCCGCCACACTCAGGTGCCTCACATCTGCGGTCGGGAACGGAATTTCCCACTCTCCTGGCGAACGCAGGATGGAGCAGGACGTTCGGACCAAAGAGATCCACGTCCTGCTGTTACATTTGTGGGCTTTCGCCCAGATATCGATTCCCCGCTTACCTGGGTGCCGGGGAGAACCGGGTGGAGGCCAAGAGACCTACGGCCGAGACCCGAAGCCCGCAGGGCCTTGCGGGTGATGGTCGGATTTCTGAGCGGGATTCCAGGGCCGCGCCGCAAGGATCGCTCTATCCGCATGACCGGCCTCGCACAGCAGGAGGACCGCCCATATCAGGGCGTGGATGTCACCGGCCTCGGTACGGGCCCGCAGCCAGGTGATTGCCTCCTGGGCACGGCCTGTCTCGTACATCAGGTCGACCGCGTGCGCCAGGGCGTCGGGGTAACCCGCCTCGGCACGGGTCCGCAGCCAGGTGATCGCCTCCTCGGCCCGATCCAGCTGGTACAGCAGGACGGTGAGCCGCCTGAGGGCGTGGGTGTCGCCGGCCTCGGCGCGGGTCCGCAGCCAGGTGATCGCCTCCTCGGCACGCTCGGACTCCTGGAGCAACTCGACCGCCTTCCACAGGGCGTCGATGTCGCCGGTCTCCGCCCGGGTCCGCAGCCAGGTGATCGCCTCCTCGGTCCGGCCCACCCGCTGGAACAACTCGACCAGCCGCCAGCGGGCGTCGGTGTTCCCGGCTTCCGCGGCGTGCCGGTAGGCGGCGATCGCCTCCTCGGTCCTGCTCGTCTCCTGGAGCGGTTCGACCAGCCGGCGGCCGTCGCGGGTGTGTCCGGCCCCGGCGGCGCGGTTGTGCGCGGCGGGGTCCTCTCCGTGCTGTCCCGCCCCATCGGGGAAAGCAGCGGTCCAGTTGGAGATGTCGGGCGGCCGCCGGAGCTGACCGCCGCTCTCATCGCGGCTCATCACTCATTGCCACTCGTCGCAACATCATCACTCCGTATGGAGCCTGCGGACGGCGAAAATAGACAATATTAAGGTGGCATAAGTAATTCCACCATCTCGTGAAGATTGGTTTTCTGCCTCCCTTTTGGGGGGCAATAATAGATATTTAGGTGTTGTCTAATATGATTTAGGCGATATTCCCGGGATTAGCGGGTGGTTTTGTGGGTCTGCCGGGCCCGTCAAGTTGGCCGAACGCCCGCTTCACGACGCCACCCGAACCGAACACCCCCTACGGCGTGGTCGGGATCCGCGCGGCGCGGGCACGCTGACCGTCCTGGCGGGCTGCTCGAATCGTGGATCCCTGACCCGTGCCCGGGCGCCGGTTCGAGCAGCCTCGATCACGCAGAGCCAGTGACAGGGCCAGTGACGGGGCCGGTAACGGGGCCGGTGACGGAGACGAACCCGGAACCGGGACGGTAGTCGGGGGACTGGTGCCTGAAGTAGGTGTTGTAGACCTGGCAGTAGTGACCACCGCGAGCCAGCAGCGTGCTGTGGTCACCCTCCTCGACGATCCGGCCGTGATCCAGCACGATGATGCGATCGACGTGCTCGATCGTGGACAACCGGTGTGCGATGACGATGGAGGTGCGGTCGGCCAGCACCCGGTCCAGGCCCTCCTGGATCTGGGCCTCGGTCAGCGGATCGACACTGGCGGTGGCCTCGTCCAGGACCACGATCGCCGGATCCTGGATGAGCAGGCGGGCCAGCGCGACGAGCTGGCGCTGACCCATGGACAGGGCGCGGCCGTGTTCGCCGACGTCGGTCCGCAGGCCGTCGGGCAGGGCGTCGATCCAGTCGCCGCCGCCGACCGCCGTGGCGGAGGCGAGCACCTCCTCGTCGCCGGCCTCCGGCCTCGGGTATCTGATGTTGTCGGCGACAGTGCCGCTGAACAGGAACGGAACCTGCGGAACCGCGCCGATCTGCCGCCGGTACCCGGCCAGATCCAGCGTGCGGATGTCCCGATCGTCGATGTTCAACCGGCCGTCCTGGAACTCGTAGAACCGGGTGATCAGCTTGCTGAGCGTCGACTTGCCCGCACCGGTGTGACCGACCAGCGCGACGCTCTCGCCCGCCTCGATGGTGAGGTTGAAGTCCCGCAGGACGGTGCTGCCGGCTTCGTAGCCGAACCGGATGTCGCGAAACTCGATGCGGCCCGTCAGCCTGCCGACCGGCTGAGGGTCGGTCTGCACGACCCGGGATGGCGCGTCGATCAGGGCGAAGACCCGCTCCGACGCGGACAGGCCCTGCTGGAACTGGGACCAGAACGCGGCGATGGAGGTCAGCGGGAACCAGAAGAGCGCGACGCCCTGGAGGAAGAGGTACCAGTCGCCGGCGGACAGACCGCCGCCGAGCACCGTGGTACCGCCCAGTTGGATGAGCGCGACCGTGGCAAGCCCGGCGACGAGAAAGAGCACCGGGAAGATGCCGGAGAAGACGAAACCCTGCCTGAGCGTCACCTGGTAGCTCTGCTCGTTGATGGGCCGGAACTCGTCGTATACCCGCTGCTCCTGGCGGAAGTTCTTGGCGACGGTGATTCCGCCCATGGTCTCCTGCAGGGTGGTGTTCACCCGGCTCAGCGAGCGTTGCGCCCTGCGGGTGCTGCTGCGGGCGACCCGCCGGAACAGCAGTGCGATGCCCACCACCACCGGCACCACGAGAAGGGTCAGCAGGGCGAGCTCGACGCTGCGCAGGAAGAGCAGAATCGTGACGAAGCCAACCATCAACACCTGGCTGATCAGGTCCATCGTCAGGGTGGAGACGGTCGCGAAGTCATCGGTGTCGGAGGTGACCCGGCTGACGATCTTGCCCGACGGGTTCTCGTCGTAGAACGACAGGTCACGCTTGAGCACGGCGTCGAACGCGTCCTCGCGAAGACGCAGCACGATGTCTCCGGTGACCCTCGCGCTGTACCACTGGCGGATGAAATTGAACAGCCAGCCGAGCACCCCGGCGAGCAGCAGGCCGACGGTGAGCTGTCGGCTCACGTCGGCGATCGTGCCGTCCTCGATCCCGTCCACGCCCCAGCTGACCAGCAACGGCATGGCCGCCTGGGTCAGTGAGAAGAGCACGATCATGATCGCGACCAGGACCATCGCGCCCAGCTTCGGCCGGAAGTAGGAAAGGATCCGGCGGAGTAGATCACGATCGTTGTAGGTGCGGTCGTAGTCCTCGGCGTCGAGGCCGTCCATGATGAAGCCCATCAGCCCTGCCCTCCCTGCTCGCCCGCGAGGACCACGCCCGGGTCGGTGGTGCCTGTCAGGTCGACCTCGTCGTAGTGGGCGAAGATCCGCCGGTAGAGGCGACTGCGGGTGAGCAGTTCGTCGTGCGTGCCGTAGTCGACCAGCTCGCCTCGGCGGAGCAGCAGAACCTTGTCGGCCCAGCGGATCTGGGAGAGCCGGTGGGTGATCAGGAGCGTGGTGCGCCCGTCGAGAACGCGGTCGACGGCCTGTTGGATCCTGTCCTCCGTGGCGGAGTCGATCGCACTCGTCGAGTCGTCGAGCACGAGGATCGCCGGATCCGTCAGCAGTGCCCGTGCGATGGCCAGGCGCTGGCGCTGGCCGCCGGAGAGGGTGATGCCGCGCTCACCGATGACCGTGTCGTAGCCGTCGTCGAGCTCGCCGATGAACTCGGCGGCCTGGGCCTCCTCCGCAGCCTTCACGACGGCGCCCCGCTCCACCTGCTGGCCGACTCCGAAGGCGATGTTCTCGGCCACCGACCTGGAGAACAGCACGATGTCCTGCTCGATGGTGGAGATCTGGGAGCGCAGCGAGTCGAGGTCCCACTCGCGCACGTCCACGCCGTCCACCAGGATCCGGCCGGCGGTGACGTCGTAGATCCGGGGGACCAGCTTCGTCAGGGTGCTCTTGCCCGAGCCGGTCTCGCCGACGATCGCCACGGTCTCGCCCGGTTGCACGGTGAACGTCACCCCGCGCAACACCGGATCGTCCTCCCCGTAGCCGAACGTCACGTTCTCGAAGTGGATCGCCCCGCTGATCGGTGCGGCGTGGCCGTCGGCGCGCCGCCCGAATTCGGTCTCGGCGTTCATGATGCTCAGGATCCGGCGGGCGGACACGATGCCGAGCTGGACCAGCGAGAAGGTGAAGATCGACATACTGGTCGGGAAACCGATCATGCTCATCAGGCTCATGAAGGCGACCAGTTCGCCGATCGTGATGTCGCCCGCGGCCCGGAGGTAGAGGCCGTGCCAGAGCGACCCGGCCATCGCGAAGGCGAAGAGCAGGGTCGGCAGGTAACGGGCCTGGACCAGGCCGTTGTGGACGAAGGAGTCGCGATAGCGTCGCGCGCGTGCCCGGAACCGTCGCCGCTCCTGGTCCTCCTGCGCGGACACCTTGATCACCTCGATGCCGCGGACCGCCTCGTTCAGCCCGGCGTTGAGATCGCCGAACTGCTCACGCATGCGGGTCGCCACCGGGTTGAGCTGCCTCATGTAGTGCCAGAGCGCGAGAACGAAGACGACCGCGAAGACGCCGGGCACCAGCAGCAGCCGCGGGTCGATCGCGGCGATGAAGACCAGGGGCACGAGGCCGGTCAAACCGGAGTCGACGATCAGGTCGATGCCCGGGGAGATCATGATGGAGAGCTGCCGGATGTCGTTGGCCGCCCGCGCCATCAGGTCGCCGACCCGCTGTCTGTTGTGGAAGGCCTGGCTCTTGCCGAGCAGGCTGACGTAGAGCTCGTCCCTGGTGTCCCGCTCCAGCCGCTTGGCCAGAACCTCGCCGGCCAGGCGCGCGATGAGGTCGAAGGCGCCGCGGGCCAGCACGATCGCCAGTAGTCCCAGCGAGATCAGGCCCAGTTCCCGTGCCCCGCCGCCGTCCTCGCCCAGCACGGCGTCGAAGGCCGCGCCGGTGAGCCCGGGGACCGTGGCGTTGAGCACGACCATGATCAGCGATGCGCCGAGGAATCCGGTCAGCTGGAGCGGATGGCGGCGAACATGGGACCAGAACCAGCGCACCGGACCCCGCCTGTCATGCGGGCGGCCGGAGATGGAGAACTCCGAACTGCTGGTGGTCACAGGCCCGCTCCCGAGCAGGTCAAGGATGAAAGTCGAACTTGCTTTCTATCATCGGGCGCCGACACTTTCCCACGCATTTTCTCGGCCCCGCCCTGCTCGTCACGGGCGGACGCGCGGGCCGACCCGGATATCGGGAGGCCGTCAGGCGAAATCGGCGGGGGCGCCGCTCGGCCTGTTCCGGGACCGCCGCCTGCCGCCGAGCCGGCTCCTCGTTGCTGGAGGATGCCGCACTGCGCACTCGGGGGCGTCGGGTTGACTCTCCCCCGGGGGGAGAAGCGACGGTGGGTGGACCAAAGTGTGTGATTGGGGTTGGCGATGGCTCAGCTTGTGTTGATCGGTACGTTCTCGACCATGACCCGGCTGTCGGTCAAGGCATTGCGCCGCTACGACGAGCTGGGTCTGTTGCGGCCGGCGAAGGTCGACGCCTCCAGCGGCTATCGCTACTACGCGCTCAGCCAAGCAGGCAGGGCGGAATCGATCCGCAGGCTACGGGCACTCGATATGCCGATCGAGGAGATCAAGCGAGTGCTGGCCGCGTCCCCAGCGGACGTCTCCGGCTTGTTGGCCGAACACCGGCGACGCCTGCGGGTGGAGCGCGACCGCCACGATCACATGCTGGCCGTCATAACCCGATTGATCAACGGCGAGGAGAGCCTCATGCACTACGCGATCACTGTCGAAGCCCTGCCCACGCAGACCGTGGCCTCGGTGCGCTGCCATACCGACCTGGCCGGTATCAGCGCAACGATCGCCGAGGGCTTCGGCACCCTGATGGGGGTTCTCACGGAAGCCGGCCGGCACCCGGCCGGTTCCCCCTTCCTGGTGTTCCACGATGTCATCGACGCGGACAACGACGGCGACATCGATGTCTGCATACCGATCGAGTCGCCTGTTGCCGCGCCCCCTCCTGTGCAGGTCGGCCAGATGGCTGCGGCCACCGCTGCGGTCACCACCCACAGGGGCCGCTACGACGAGATCGCTTCCGCCTATCACGCCCTGACCACCTGGATCGCCGAGCACGGTCACGAGATCGCCGGTCCGCCCCGGGAAACCTACCTCAACGATCCGGCCGTGACCGCCGAGGCCGACCTGCTCACTCAAGTGGCATGGCCAATCCGATGACCAACGGAGTGATCATGCAAATCGACCGCTTCGCCGGAGGGGCTCATCGCCCCGGCTGAGCAGGCCGCGGGGCAGGTGCCGGGGGCCGAGATCGCTCGGCGCTGTGAGAATCCGCGCGGTGCGGTGTTCGTTCGGGCCCGTGCGGGGTGCGGCATGGCTGCGCCGTACGGGACCGCTCGGGCATGGCCGCCTGGTGTCGGGGCGTGAGCCAGATCCCAGGTCAAATGAACGACCGTGCCGCACGCCGGCCTGTGCACCGGCCATGACCTCTACGTTCGGTAAAGAACCGGTCTGGCGCGGGCCGGCCGGGGTGTCTACTCGGATGTCGGTCGTGGGTCCGTGATCTGCTGGTTTTTAATCCCGTCAAATGTCGGTGATTGATGTGCGATCTGCCGGTTTTAAGTGCCGCCAAGTGTCGGTTTGGATTTATGCTGGACTTAACCGTCGCAGAGGGGAGCCGCAGTGCCCGAGCTGGTCTCACGTCGTGTAACCGGTCATGCCGAGGAGTTCCTCGACGCCTTCAGGGTAGTGATCGTCAACGGACCGAGGCAGTCGGGCAAGACCACCCTGCTTCGGCAGCTCAACGGGGGAAGAGAGGGGACGTATCTCACCCTGGATGACGGCTCGTTGAGATCGGCGGCGCAGGCCGATCCCGCTGTCTTCATCGCCGACGGTGCGCGTCCGATGATGATCGACGAGATTCAGCGGGGAGGAGACGAGCTGATCCTGGCGATCAAGGCGGAGGTCGATCGGAAGACCGAGCGAGGGCAGTTCGTTCTGGCGGGTTCCACGAGGTTTCTGTCCACGCCGTCGTTGAGCGAGTCGCTTGCCGGGCGCGCGGGCATCCTTGAGGTCTGGCCCTTCGCCCAGGAGGAGCTTGCCGGAACGGGGGAGTCCTTTCTTGTGACGGCCTTCAACGATCCTGAGGCGCTGCGGTCCTCATCGCTCAGTGACTACGGCCGAAGGGACTACTTCGAACTGGTCTGCCGAGGTTTCTATCCGGAGGCGGTCGCGATGAGGTCGGAGTTCACCCGGGACAGGTGGTACCGGACCTATGTTCAGTCGGTCATCGACACCGACATCAGGGAGATGGCGCGAGTCGACGAGCCGAGTAGTCTCCGGCAACTGCTCAACCTCGCCGCGGCGAATACGGCGCAAGAGCCGAACACGGTCAAGATCGGCAGTGATCTCCAGCTCCATCGGAGTACGGTCAACCGTTATGTCGGCCTGCTGGAGACCGTCTTCCTGATCCGTCAGGTTCCAGCGTGGTCTCGGAACCTTGTGGCCCGGGCGGTTCGCCGTCCCAAGCTGCACGTCACCGATACCGGCCTCGCCGCTCATCTGATCGGTGTCGACGCGGACGGCCTGGCTGCCAGGGTCTCGCCCGCACGAGGCCCTCTCGTCGAGTCGTTCATCGTCAACGAGATCGCGAAGCAGGCCACGTGGGCGCCGTTCCGAGTCGGACTCCATCACTGGAGGGTCAGCCAGGGCGCTGAGGTCGACCTCGTACTCGAACGGAACAACGGACGGATCGTCGGTGTGGAGGCCAAAGCCACCGACTCTGTCAACAAGGACGACTTCAAGGGCCTGGTGGCTCTACGCGAGAGCCTCGGCGAAGATTTCGTTCACGGGTTCGTCTTCTACACCGGAGTGAGATCGCTCTCTTTCGGAGACCGGCTGACCGCGTTGCCCCTCAGTGCGCTCTGGGACAGGTAGTGCTTCGGGGGTGACCATGTGGGCCCCACGTCATACCGCGGTGAGGGGGCGCGGGGAAGGCTGCTCTGCGGTGAGGAAGGGGATCGAGTTCGGTGTCGGCGCCCTCGACCGTGACGCCCCCGGACGACGGCGTTCATGACCTGCCGGTGGCGGCGGGTGGTCGATCTCGGAGGCGGCTGCCGCGGCACCCTATGTCACTCCGTACCGGGGGAAATCGGAGTGCCCAGGAGAGAGAACAGCGGGTACCCTGCGCGAGGACCTGCGGAAGGGAATTGTCGTGGGGCACGTTGAGGTTGGCCAGCCCACTTGCAAACCGTGACCCCCATGAACCCCAGTGGTTTATCAACCTGATATGGGCTTCGTCCTTTCCAGCCGCGCGAGCCCTGTATTCCGCACGTGACCCCGATTGACCTGGGGTGATTACCCGCTGCACTGGATCATATATAGCTGCTGACCTGCGACGACGCGGCACGTGCGGAAAACGAGGCGAGCCGCCGTCTACTCGGTGGCGGTAATCCTGTGTCCGGCCGTAACAGGGTCGTACACTGCGGCTATGAGCGCGATGCGTGAGGAACTCCATCTGCTGGTGGACGAGTTGCCGGAGAGCCGGGTGTTGCCGGTGCTCGCGCTCGTCAGGGAGAACGTGTCGTCATCCCGTCGGCGGGAGAAGGCCGCGGTGGCTCTGGAAGCCATCCGTAACCGGATGCGAGGGGTGACCGAGGTGGACGAGGAGTTGGACCGGCTCCGGGACGAGTCACGTGGCTGACGCCTACATCGTTGACACCGGCGTCTTTCTGCGCTGGTTCGTCGATCAGCCTGGGTTCGAACATGCTCGCGAGATCCAGGAGGCCTTCTTGGGCGATCTCGTCGGGTTGGAGACAGCGGACTTCGCCCGGATCGAGGTGGCCGGAGTGCTGCGGAAGAAGGGGCTTCTGGCGGGCCGCCTGACAGCGGAGGAGTTCGCGATGGCCGTACGCGTCATCGACGATCTCGGTGTGACGGTTCACCCGATCGGTGCCGACCATCTGGAGCGGGCTGCCGGTCTGGCCGTACGGCTGACGTTGCGCATGTACGACGCCGTCTTCGCCCAACTGGCACTTGACCGGGGAGTCCCCCTGCTCACGACGGATGCCAAGCTCTGTCACGCGGTCGAAGGCGTGGTGAAGACCGAACTGCTCCGAGGCATGGGAGAGGTCTGATCTCGTCTGGTCACTGAGGCTGGTCGCGGAGCATGGGCTGGAGCGATCGCAGACTTTGGCGCCTCGTCGGCCGCGGGCTCCGGTCTGGTGTGAACGCGCGGTGCCGTGACGGCGGGAAACGAAGCGTTCTCGCTCCTCCTCCATGCGAACGGTTAGGCATTAACCGTTCGTATGGAGGTTCTGTGTGAACTCCTTGGGGTTGAGAGCGAATCAGCAGCGGGCAGTTCGGCTCACGTCGCCGGGTTACACCATGTCTCGCCCTACTCATGTCATGTTAGGAATTTCATCCCCGCATGTCCCGCTTGAGCTTGACGCAGAGGGTGACGGCGAAAATCGAAATGTCCGAGAGACCGGCTGGCGGGTACCCTGCGCGAGGACCTAGGAAGGGAATCGCAGTGGGGCACGTTGAGGTTGGGCATCTGACGTACGTTCTGCCGGACGGGCGGCCGTTGCTGGACGATGTGTCCTTCCGGGTCGGCGAAGGGGTCAAGGCGGCACTCGTCGGGCCCAACGGGGCGGGCAAGACGACGCTGATGCGGCTGATCGCGGGTGACCTGCAGCCGGTCGACGGGAGCGTCGCCAGTTCCGGGGGCCTGGGGATCATGCGGCAGTTCATCGGCAGCATCCGCGACGGCAGGTCCGTGCACGACCTGCTGGTCAGCGTCGCCCCTCAGCGGGTGCGGGAGGCGGCGGCGAAACTTGAGGCCGCCGAGCTCGTGATGATGGAGCGCGAGGACGAGAAGGCCCAGATGCGCTACGCGCAGGCCATCACCGACTACAGCGACGCCGGCGGTTACGACATCGAGGTGCTCTGGGACACCTGCACGATGGCCGCGCTCGGCATGCCGTACGACGGCTGCAAGTACCGCGAGGTCAACACGCTCTCCGGCGGCGAGCAGAAGCGGCTGGTGCTGGAGGCGCTGCTGCGCGGTCCCGACCAGACGTTGCTGCTCGACGAGCCGGACAACTATCTCGACGTGCCGGGCAAGCTCTGGCTGGAGCAGGCGCTCCGGGAGACTCCCAAGACGGTGGTGCTGGTCAGCCACGACCGGCAGCTCCTGGCCAACGCGGCAGATCGGATCATCACCGTCGAGTCCGGCAACATCTGGGTCCACGGCGGAGGGTTCGGCGGCTACGCCCAGGCGCGCAGGGAACGCAACGAGCGCCTCGACGAGCTGAAGAAGCGCTGGGACGAGGAGCACGCCAAGATCAAGCGGCTGGTCCTGATGCTCAAGCAGAAGGCCAAGTACATGGACACCATGGCCGCCGCCTACCATTCGGCCCAGACCCGGCTGCGCAGGTTCGAGGAGGCCGGACCGCCGGAGGCGGCGCCCAAGGAGCAGTTCATCAGCATGCGGCTCAAAGGTGGCCGGACCGCCAAGCGGGCGGTGATCTGCGAGCGGCTTGAGCTCACCGGCCTGATGAAGCCGTTCGACCTGGAGATCTGGTACGGCGAGCGGGTCGCGGTGCTGGGTTCCAACGGCTCGGGCAAGTCGCACTTCCTGCGCCTGATCGCCGGGGAGGAGGTCGGGCACACCGGCGTGGCCAGGCTCGGTGCCCGGGTCGTCCCGGGGCACTTCGCCCAGACGCACGCCCGCCCGGAGCTCATCGGCCGGACGCCCTGCGAGATCGTCATGACCGAGCACGCCCGGCTCAAGAACGAGGCGATGAAGGCGCTGTCCCGCTATGAGCTGGCCGGAACCATCGCCGAGCAGCGCTTCGAGACGCTCTCCGGCGGGCAGCAGGCCCGGCTGCAGATCCTGCTGCTCGAACTGTCGGGCACCACCCTGCTGCTGCTGGACGAGCCGACGGACAACCTCGACCTGGCCAGCGCCGAGGCTCTCCAGGAGGGGCTGGACGCCTTCGACGGGACCGTGGTCGCGGTAACCCATGACCGCTGGTTCGCCGATGACTTCGACCGGTATCTGGTCTTCGGGGCCGATGGAAAGGTCTACGAATCATCCGAACCGGTATGGGATGAGGCCAGGGTGGTCCGCCAGAGGTAAAGACTCGGGTCGTTCCCGGCGCGTCGGAGTGGGAGGGGGAGCGCCACCGGTTATCACGGCTAGGTGACGCACAGCACTCGAATCGTCGGCGCCCTCGCCCTCCTTCTCCTCATCGGAAGTGCCGGATGCACCGAGGATGAGGTGGAGAAGAAGCGGGCCGCCGCTCTCCAGCCGATCGCGGTCAGGGAACAGGCATCGTCCATCATCAAGGGTGACGATGGGTATGTGGTGAACTGGGCAGGAGTGCTGGCCAACACCAACCCGTGGCACTTCGGCGAGCACATCATGGCCACCGTGGTGGCCAAGAACGCCGAGGGCCGGGAGCTGGTCCGGCTGGAACAGCCGCTGGACGCGGTGCCTCCCGCCGGAACCCTGCCCTTCACGGGGCAGGTGGTGACCCAGGACAAGCCCGCCAACGTGAGCATCGCGTACCGCCCGGCACGCTGGCACCTGGCCGGCCGGATCGTCTCGGCCTTCCAGCCCTTCCCGGTCCGCGGTGTGCTGACCGACCGCACCGCCGACGGCAACTATCTCGTCACCGGCTACGTCGGCACCCCGTACGTGATGCCGACCCGGAGCCTGGCCGTCACCGCGCTCCTGCGCGACAAGCGGGGCAAGCTGCTCGGCGGTGGGAGCACGTTCGTGGACAACATCCAGGCGGGCGAGAACCGCCGGTTCATCCTGCAGATCAAGAGCGTCCAGAACACCCGTGACATCGCCTCCGCCGAGGTGACCGCGCGCACCTGGGGGTCGAGCAGCCGCCCCTTCGAGCAGCTCGCCCTCGGTGGCGCCCTGCCTCTGCACACGGTCAAGCCGAGGATGCCCCCGTTCGCCAAGGACCGGGGCAGGCAGGCCCCGCTCGCGAGCGTCGTCCGCCCGTGATCGGGACCCTTTCCCCGACATACCGGTAAGCGCAATTAATTCGACTAAATAGCCATTCTTTAGCATTTATGATTACGGATCGCGAGGGGCTGTTTACAGGATTGATTGACTCTGTGGAGACAGTTGCTGTCACCATGGAGAAAAGGCTGGAACTTATGGTCGCCAAGCGCTTACCTTCGGTCACATGACTGACGGTGTCCTGGTCGAAGCGCTGCGCGCGAGGGAACCTGCGGCTCTTTCCGGCCTCTACGACTCGTACGCGGAAAGCGTCTACCGATACTGCCATTCAATGCTCGGCGTCCCGGCGGGCGCGGAACTGGCGCTCCTTGACACCTTCGCCGCCGCCGAGGCCCATGTTCACGCGCTCGCCGACTCCCGTCGGCTGGAGGCGTGGCTGTACGCACTCGCTCGGGGGGAGTGCGTACGGCGCCGTCTCGCCGGGGAGTTCGACCCGCAGGTCGCCGTCCCGGTGGTCACCGGCGAGGTGGACCTGCGGGTGATGGCGTGGAACGCCACCCGGAGCCTGTCGCCCGAGGACCGGGAGGTCCTCGACCTGAGCTGCCGACACGGGTTCGGGCCCGTCGACCTCGCCGCGGTCCTGGGCGTCACCACCAAGGTCGCGGGCGCGCTGTACGAATCGGCGAGAGAGCACCTGCGCGACGTCGTCACCGTGGAGGTCCTCGTCCGCAAGGGGCCCCACGACTGCGCGAGCCGAGCCCGCATGCTGGCCGGCTTCACCGGCGAGCTCACCGCACAGACGCGCGAGCGGATGATCCGCCACGTGAACCGGTGCGACACCTGCGCTCCGCACCGGGTCAGGCAGGTCTCCGCGGCCAAGGTCTTCGACCTGCTCCCGGAGGCCACGCTGCCGCCGACGCTGCGCGCGCGGGTGATGGGCTGCTTCACCGACCCCGAGCGGATCCCCTACCGGCATGAAGTCGCCCACCGGGCCGGCCCTCTCGACAGTGCCGGGTTCCCCGCCGGTACGGCTCGCGGAGGTCGGCGCCGGCCCTACGCGACGGCCGGTACGGCGGCCGCGGTCGCCGCGGCGGCGGCGCTCGTTCTGCTCCTCACCCAGACCACGCTCGTCCCCGAAGGGGCGGGTCCCGGTGTCGCCTCGGAGGTGTTCTCGACGGCGGCGGAGCCCCCGGTCGCCCAGAGGCCGGATGAGCACCGGAGATCAGAGGAGCCTGGTCGGCTGGAGGAGCCTGGTCGGTCGGGGGAGCCTGGTCGGTTGGGGGAACTCGGTCGGTCGGGGGAGCCTCGACGGGGGGACCTGCCGCCGACGCCGGAGCCCGTCGGGCGGATCGGTTCGCTCGGGTCGACGGAGCCGGTCAGCGTCACCGGACCCGGCTCCGTGATCGACCGGCGGATGCCGGTGCCGGGCCCGACCGGTCACCCGGCGGAGACCCCGCCCCTACCGCCGGGCAACGGACCTTCGGGGCGTGGACCGGCCGGCAGGCCGGCTGTTCCCGCGGAGAGTCCGCCCCTGCCGGTGCTGCCGGGGGCCGGCGCGCCGGACCGGCACCCTCCGCACCGCGACCACCACGGACAGCGGTCCTTCCGCCCCTGCCGTGGCACACACCGATCGACGGACCCGGGCACTCCGCAGGCGATCCCGACGCCCTGGCGGGGGAGTCAGAGGCCTCCGAGAGAAGAGCACAGGCCACCCCGAGCGAACCCCCGGCCCCCGCAAGGCGACCCGAGCCCCCCGCGGGCGAATCCTCGGCCGTCGCTTGCCGACCCGCGGATTCCGTCCACCGGTTCCAGGCCGTCGCGGGGAGACCTGAGGCCTCCGTACCCCGGGCCGCGGAGAAACCTCAGCCATCTGATGCCCAGCCATCCGAGGCCCGGTCAGGGGTGGTCCCCGGACACTTCCCGACCGGCTTTCACCGGATCGAACACCGCCCCACCCCCAACGCCCGGCTCTCCCGCGTTCTCCGGGCCGTCCGCCTCCTCCGAAGGGCCGGTCGCGCCCCTCGCCGAGCGGCGGCCTCCAGGCGGTGACGGGACGCCGGCCGCCTGAGCGTCGAGACGCTTTCGGTATCCCGTCGACGGTAGGGGCCGAGCCCTTCGCGAGCGGCGGTATTGTGGCGGGCGATGACTACGTGGCGTGAGTGTCATGTGTGCGTAGAGTGACGAATGGGAATGTTGAGATAGGCCGCCTGGCAGGCGGCGACGCGCCGCGTTCTGCGGTGAGACCGCGGCAAGCGGTGTTTCACGGGGGACTCCGGGGGGAGACGCATGCATTCAGTCAGACGGCGCCGTCATGCCGCCGCGGTGGCGGGCCTGGCCTGCTGCCTGATCGCCGGTCAGGGGCTCCCCGCCGGCGCCGTGCCCGGCCGGTCGGGGCCGGCCGACGACGCCGCGCCTGGCGGCGTGTCGGGCCCGTCGGCCGAGGAGGTCGCCGAGGCGAGGGCCATGGCCCGCGAGCGTGGTGAGAGGCTCGGCGCGACCACGGTCCTGGTCGCCGAGGCACGGGCCAGGCTGGAGGAGCTCGTCGCCGACGCGGAGAGGCTCGTCGAGGCGTACAACGGTGAGCTGGTCAGGACGGCTCGCGCCAAGGAGTTCTCCGGGCAGGCGGCCGAGCGGGCGAAGATCGCCGGCTTCCAGGTCGGCAAGGCGCGTGAGGCGGTGGCCGCGATCACGGTCCGGAGCTACGGCGGGCTGGACATCGCCCAGCCCATGATGGCCATGATGACCGGCAACGGGGGACCCGCGGACGACGGCTACCTGCGCAGGGCCAGCATTCTGGCCCATATGGGCGGGGGGCAGGCGGAGACGCTCAAGCAGCTGCGGGAGTCCCAGGAGGTGCTCGCCATCCTCCAGGCGCAGGCGGATGACGCGTACGCCAAGCAGCGGGAGGCACAGGCGGAGGCCGAGGAGGCGAAGCAGGCCGCGGAGGAGGCCGTCGCCAGGCAGGTCGACGAGACTCGGCGGATCGAGGAGGAGCAGGCGCGGCTGGAGAAGCTGGCCGACGAGGCACGGAGCACGGCCGAGAAGCTCGCCAGGGAGCGCGAGGTGGCTCTGGAGCAGGCCAGGATCGCCAGGGAGAACGCCGAGCGGGCCCGGTTCCAGGCGGCCGCGATGCGCCGCGAGGCGGCCCGGATGGGGGTGGCCTCAGGGGAGCCCGCGTCGCGCTGGGCGCTCAACATGACCGCCGAGTCGGCCAGGGGCGACATCGCCGCCGACTGGGCGCTCACCCAGCTCGACAAGCCGTACGTGTGGGCGGCAGACGGGCCGGCCGCCTACGACTGCTCGGGGCTGACCATGCGGGCCTGGGAGAGGGTCGGGATCGTCATGGACCACTGGACCGGCACCCAGTGGACCTCGGGCCCGCACGTGCGGCTCAGCGAGCTCCGCCGGGGCGACCTGCTCTTCTACGGCCAGGCCACGGGGAATCCCGGCGACATCCACCATGTGGGGATCTACGTCGGCCGGGGGCTGATGGTGCACGCCCCGCAGACGGGGGACGTGGTCCGGGTCGCGCCGATGTGGCGCAGCGACCTCATCGGCGCGACCCGTCCCACGTGACGGCGTGAAAGGACCGACCCGTCCCGCGTGGTGGCTCAAGGGTGTTGAGCCATCCCGTGTGACGGCGTGAAAGGACCGACCCGTCCCGCGTGGTGGCTCAAGGGTGTTGAGCCATCCCGTGTGACGGGCGGAAGACCGGCCTGTCCGGTGGTGACGGCCCGGCAAGCACTGAGCCGTCACCCGTGACGGCTCAGTGCTTGCCGGGGTCCTCGTCCTGGGCGCGCTTGATGGAACGGACGATCTCCTCCTCGGCCTCCACCCTGCCGACCCAGTTGGCGCCCTCGACCGACTTGCCGGGCTCCAGCTCCTTGTAGACCTCGAAGAAGTGCTGGATCTCCAGGCGGTCGAACTCCGGCACGTGATGGATGTCGCGGATGTGCTCCATCCGGGGGTCGGTGGCGGGGACGCACAAGACCTTGTCGTCGCCGCCCTTCTCGTCGGTCATGCGGAACATGCCGACCGCCCGGCACTTGATCAGGCAGCCGGGGAAGGTCGGCTCCTGGAGCAGCACCAGGGCGTCGAGCGGGTCACCGTCCTCGCCGAGGGTGTTTTCGATGAAGCCGTAGTCGGCGGGGTACTGCGTGGAGGTGAAGAGCATCCGGTCGAGCCTGATGCGGCCTGACTCGTGGTCCACCTCGTACTTGTTCCGTTGCCCTTTGGGAATCTCAACGAGAACGTCGAACTCCACCGCGGTTCCTCCACTCAAGGCCCCCCGGGCACCCCCGGCTGGGCGTTAATGTCTCGTAGGCGCTTTATGCCTGATGGATACGATGATGAAAGGTCGACGAGATCATGCGGCGTGAGCAGTGGGTGGCCTTGGTCACTCTCTTCCTGCTGCAGATTTTCGTCGTCGCGGCCGGGGCACACCTGCTCACCAGTGATGTGCTGGTCAAAGGTGAATCCGCCGAGCGTGCCATGTCAGCGGCGCCGCCCCCCGTCCCGGTCATCACCGCGGGTCCGGTGCTGGCCGCTGGGGGGAACGGACCTCTCCCCGCCAAGGGTACTTTGGCAGGGCGGTTAACCGAAGCGTTGGGTGACCCCGCCTTGGGGGGAAATGTCGGGGCCACGGTCATCGACGCCGAGACGGGCGCCGTGCTGTTCGGCAGCCACGGGACCAAGGGCATCACCCCCGCCTCCACCACCAAGGTCGTCACCGCTGTCGCGTCGCTGGCCTCGCTGGGGCCCGACGCCAGGCTCAGCACCCGGGTGGTGCGGGGCTCCGCGCCAGGCTCGATCATCCTCGTCGGCGGCGGTGACCCCACCCTGGCGAGTCCGAGGACGGCGGCGAGCCAGGTCTATCCCAAGCCCGCATCTCTCGCCACCCTCGCCTCGCGCACCGCCAGGGCGCTGGCGGCGGCGGGGACGTCCAAGGTGACGGTGGCCTACGACGACTCCCTCTATATGGGGCCGCGCACCGCGGTGTCGTGGAAGCCCGGCTACGTACCCGAGGGCAGCGTCGCCCCCGTCACGGCGCTCATGGTCGACGAGGGCAGGATCTCCCGCGGCGGCCAGAGAGCCTCCGACCCCTCCCGTGCGGCGCACGCCGCGTTCGTGTCGCTGCTGTCGAAGTACGGCGTCACGGTTTCCAAGTCCGCCAAGCGGTCCAAGGCGCCGGCCGGTGCCAAGGAGATCGCCCGGGTCGAATCCGCGCCGGTCTACGCCCTGGCCGAGCGGGCACTCACGCTCAGCGACAACGACCTCTCCGAGGCGCTGGCCAGGCACGTGGCGATCAAGGAGGGTGAGCCCGCCTCCTTCGACGGCGGCGCCGCGGCCGTCGGCAAGGTGCTGGCCAGGCTCGGCGCGGAGAAGGGCGTGCTGGTCTTCGACGGCAGTGGGTTGTCACCCAGAAACCGCATCACCCCCCAGGCCCTGGCCCACCTGGTCGCGGTGGCGGCCTCCCCGGCCAACCCCGGCCTGAACCCGATCGCCAGCGGCATGCCGGTCGCCGGCTTCAGCGGCACCCTCGGGCACAGGTTCGACAAGATCCGCTCCGCCCACGGGCTCGTCCGCGCAAAGACGGGCACCCTGGACGGGGTCAACACGCTGGCGGGTATGGCCACCACGCGTGGCGGGCGCCTGCTGACCTTCGCCTTCATGGCGGACGAAGTCCCACCCGGCTGGGGCAAGGCGGAGGCGGCCCTCGACAGGCTCGCCGCGGTGGTGGCCGCTAGTTGATCATGGGTTCCGGGTGCGCGGCCCGGGAAGGGAGCACGTACGGTGGACGGTATGCAGGTGATCGACTGGGATCTTGCCGTAGCGACCGGAACGCGCCTGGTGCGCCCCGGGCCGCAAGTGAGCCGAGAGGAGGCCCGGCAGGCCGTCGCTGATTTGCGGCGGCTCTCGCGCGAGGCCGAAGGGCACGTCCGAGAGTTCACCCGAATCGACACCGAGACCGCGCCGCAGCCCGCGACCGTCGTCGACAGGCCCGGCTGGATCAAGGCCAACGTCGATGGGTTCCGGGTGGTGCTGGAGCCGCTCACCGAGCGGATGGCCGCCCGCGGGATCCAGACGCCGGCGATCGTGGGCGCGGTGGGCTCGCGCATCACCGGTGTCGAGGTGGGTGCGGTGCTGGCCTTCCTCGCCTCTCGCGTCCTTGGGCAGTACGAGCTGTTCCTGCCGCCGGATCCGACCGGCCAGGCGGCCACGGGACGCCTCACCCTGGTGGCGCCCAACATCGTCCACGCCGAGCACGAGCTCAACGTCAACCCGGGTGACTTCCGCCTCTGGGTCTGCCTGCACGAGGAGACCCACCGGGTGCAGTTCACCGGCGTCCACTGGCTGCGCGAGTACGTCAGGACGCAGACGACGGACTTCCTGCTGGCCTCCGACATCGATCTGCCCACCCTGCTGGAGCGGCTTCGCTCGGCCGCCGGCACGTTCACGGACGTCGTCAGGGGCGGCGAGGGCAATCTGATCGACGCGATCCAGACGCCCGAGCAGAGGGTGATCCTCGACCGGCTCACCGCGGTGATGACCCTGGTCGAGGGGCACGGCGACTACGTCATGGACGCGGTCGGCCCCTCGGTGGTCCCCTCGGTCGCCGACATCCGGGCCAAGTTCCACCATCGCCGTGAGGGTGGTTCCCGCTTCGACCGCACCATCCGCAGACTGCTCGGCCTCGACCTCAAGATGAAGCAGTACGCCGAGGGGTCGGCCTTCGTCCGCACGGTCGTCGGCCAGGTGGGCATCGACGGTTTCAACAAGGTCTGGACCTCGCCCGATACCCTTCCCACCCAGGGTGAGATCTCCAAGCCCGAGCGCTGGATCGCCAGGGTGATCGACGCCCCGGCCATCCCCAAGGTCGGCGGAACCGCCGGCTGATCGCGACCGGCTGAGGCGTCCGGCCCCCGCGACAACACGCGGGGGCCTTCTCCTCCTGGGGTCACGGTGCCGTGGCCCTGTCCGAGGCCGTACGACGGCGGGCAGCCGACCTTCACGGCGCATGCCGTCACGGCGGTCACGGTGCCGTGGCCCCGTCCGAGGCCGGACAATGGCGGGCATGGGTCCGCATCCCGCCGTCGCCGATGTCCGCCGTGCCGTACGGCACGTGCTGAGCGACCTGGAACCGGGCGAGCTGGTGCTGGCCGCGTGCAGCGGCGGCGCCGACTCCCTGGCCCTGGCCGCGGCGCTGGGTTTCACCGCGCCCAGGGCCGGGCTTCGGGCCGGCCTGCTGACCGTCGACCACGGCCTGCAGGCGGGTTCCGGGGAGCGTGCGGCCGACGTCGTGCGGCTGGCTTCAGCTCTGGGGCTCGATCCGGCCGAGGCGCTCGCCGTCTCCGTCGGCGTCTCGGGAGGCCCTGAGGCGGCGGCCAGAGCGGCCAGGTACGCGGCTCTGTCACAGGCGGCCGAGCGCCTCGGGGCGGCGGCCGTGCTGCTCGGGCACACCAGGGACGACCAGGCGGAGACCGTGCTGCTCGGGCTGGCCAGGGGGAGCGGCCCCCGGTCGCTGGCCGGGATGCCCGCGCGGACCGGGATCTACCGGCGGCCGCTGCTGGGGCTCGGTCGCGCGACGACGCTGGCCGCCTGCGCGGCGCTCGGACTCACCCCGTGGGACGACCCGCACAACCTCGACACTCGCTACACCCGGGTCCGGGTTCGCGAGCGGCTGCTCCCCGCCCTGGAGGACGAGCTGGGCCCCGGTGTCGCCGAGGCGCTCGCCAGGACCGCGGACCTCTGCCGTGACGACGCCGACGCGCTCGACGCCTGGGCCGCGGAGGCCTACGCCCGCATCGCGGTACGAGATTGCGCTCTTAGCGATATCGGCGCGGTGACGATGGCCGTCCGGGACCTGGAGGGCCTTCCTGCCGCCGTACGTCGCAGGGTGCTGCGGAGAGCGGCGATCGACGCGGGGGCGCCACCTGGCACTCTCGCGGCCTCGCACGTCCTCCAGATGGACCGTTTGGTCACGGCATGGCGGGGACAGCGGCGGATAGAGGTGCCCGGGGGGGTGGGGGCGATCCGACGGTATGACACCCTGATACTCGCCAGACAGTCAGTCAGCCCCGTTTCGTAAGGAAAATCCCAGGTGGACGCAGCCGACATGGGCAAAGACCTCTCGAAGGTCCTCATCCCCGAGGAAGAGCTCCAGGCCAAGATCAAGGAGCTCGCGGGCCGGATAGACGAGGACTACGCGGGCAAGGACCTGCTGATCGTGGGCGTGCTCAAGGGCGCGGTCATGGTGATGGCGGACCTGGCGAGGGCCCTGCACGTACCGGTGCAGATGGACTGGATGGCCGTGTCGTCCTACGGAGCGGGCACCAGGTCGTCGGGCGTCGTGCGCGTGCTCAAGGATCTCGACACCGACATCGCCGGGCGCCACGTGCTGGTCGTCGAGGACATCATCGACTCGGGCCTGACCCTGTCGTGGCTGGTGCACAACCTGAAGTCGCGCAACCCCGCCTCGGTGGAGATCTGCGCCGCGCTGCGTAAGCCGGAGGCGGTCAAGGTGCCGATCGACGTCAAGTACATCGGCTTCGACATTCCCAACGAGTTCGTCATCGGTTACGGCCTCGATTACGCCGAGCGCTACCGAAACCTCCCCTTCATCGGAACTCTCGCCCCGCACGTGTATGGAGCGGGCTGAAAAGTACGCCCTGCGCGAAGAGTGTCATTCACAAACGCGACATTGCCCATAGCGGCGGGGAACACGGACCTACCTGACGTACGTTGGTAGGGAAAGCCGGTGCTGTCCGCGCGGTGACCCCGCACGCCACGCCGGTGTACCTTCGGACGACCGAAGAGGTGGCCTCCGCCACTTTCGGACAGTCAGTTGGAGCGGTTAGGGATACCGCGAACCCCGGGTCCGCCCGGGGTTGCCAGGTTCTGGTCAGGAAGGGACGGGCCCGCCGGGGTTCCGCATCGGATGGATCTCAAGCGATTTACACGTGGGCCACTGCTGTGGATCCTGGGCATCGTCGTTCTGCTGCTTCTCGTCACCACCATGTGGGGCGGCGACGGCAACTTCGAGAAGAGAGACACCTCTCAGGTCATCAGCTGGATCGACGAGGGCAAGGTCTCCAACGCGAAGATCATCGACAAGGAACAGCGCATCGAGGTCACGCTGACCGACGGCAAGCGCTACTACTCCTCGTGGGTGACCGGCCAGGGCGTTCAGCTCGCCGACCAGCTCCAGACCGCCGTCGAGGCGAAGAAGCTGGCCAAGGGCTACACCGTCGACGTGCCCAAGGAGAACTTCCTCCTCAGCCTCCTGGTGAGCTTCCTGCCGATCGTCATCATCGTGCTGATCTTCCTGTTCATCATGAATCAGATGCAGGGCGGCGGCTCCCGGGTGATGAACTTCGGCAAGTCGAAGGCCAAACTCATCACCAAGGACACTCCGAAGACCACCTTCGCCGACGTCGCGGGTGCCGACGAGGCCATTGAGGAACTCCAGGAGATCAAGGAGTTCCTGCAGGCCCCGGCCAAGTTCCAGGCGATCGGTGCCAAGATCCCCAAGGGTGTGCTGCTCTACGGCCCGCCGGGAACCGGTAAGACCCTGCTCGCCAGGGCCGTCGCCGGTGAGGCCGGGGTGCCGTTCTACTCCATCTCCGGCTCCGACTTCGTGGAGATGTTCGTCGGCGTCGGCGCCTCGCGAGTCCGCGACCTGTTCGAGCAGGCCAAGGCGAACGCCCCGGCGATCATCTTCATCGACGAGATCGACGCGGTGGGCCGCCACCGCGGCGCCGGTCTCGGTGGCGGTCACGACGAGCGTGAGCAGACGCTGAACCAGCTCCTCGTCGAGATGGACGGCTTCGACGTCAAGGGCGGCGTGATCCTGATCGCCGCGACCAACCGGCCGGACATCCTCGACCCGGCGCTGCTGCGCCCCGGTCGTTTCGACCGCCAGGTCACCGTCGACCGCCCCGACCTGGAGGGCCGCAAGGGCATCCTCAAGGTGCACGGTCGCGGCAAGCCGTTCGCCGAGGGCGTCGACCTCGACATCATCGCCCGCAGGACACCCGGTTTCACCGGTGCCGACCTGGCCAACGTGATCAACGAGGCCGCGCTGCTCACCGCGCGGGCCGACGAGAAGCTGATCACGATGGAGCTCCTTGAGGAGTCCATCGACCGTGTGATGGCCGGCCCCGAGCGCAAGTCCCGCGTCATGTCGGACCAGGAAAAGAAGATCATCGCGTACCACGAGGGTGGTCACGCCCTGGTCGCGCACGCGCTGCCCAACTCCGACCCGGTCCACAAGATCACGATCCTGTCCCGCGGACGCGCCCTCGGCTACACGATGACGCTGCCGATGGAGGACAAGTTCCTCGCGACCCGCTCGGAGATGCTGGACCAGCTCGCGATGCTGCTCGGTGGCCGCACGGCCGAGGAGCTCGTCTTCCACGAGCCCACCACCGGCGCCTCCAACGACATCGAGAAGGCCACCTCCATCGCCCGCCGCATGGTCACCGAGTACGGCATGAGCGAGCAGCTCGGCGCCCGTAAGTTCGGCAGCGGCAACGGCGAGGTCTTCCTCGGACGTGAGATGGGCCACGAGCGTGACTACTCCGAGAAGATCGCCTCCACGATCGACGAGGAGGTCCGCCGCCTCATCGAGTCGGGCCACGACCAGGCATGGGAGATCCTCGTCGAGTACCGCGACGTGCTCGACAACCTGGTGCTGGAGCTGATGGAGAAGGAGACCCTCTCCCGCGAGCAGGTCCTGCGGATCTTCGCCCCGGTCGTCGTCAAGGAGAAGAGGCCCTCCTACTCCGGCTACGGCAAGCGGCTGCCCTCCAGTCGCCCGCCGATCCTGTCCCGCAAGGAGCAGTCGGGCAACGGCTCGCTCCCTCCCGGTGAGCAGGTTACCGAGGGTAACGGCATTCTCCCGAACGGATCGGGCCGGCCTGACTCCGTGCAGAGGGATGGGAACTGAGCGTGGGTGTCAAGCCGCTTCAGCTCGACACGGTCCGGCTGGAGAGTGCGGTCCGTGAGATCCTCATCGCCATCGGCGAGGATCCCGACCGCGACGGTCTCCGGGACACCCCGGCCCGCGTCGCCCGCGCCTACGCGGAGCAGTTCGCCGGACTGGGGCAGACCCCCGAGGACGTCCTGACCACGGTCTTCGACGTCGACCACGACGAGATGGTGCTCGTCCGCGACATCGAGGTCTACTCGACCTGCGAGCACCACCTCGTGCCGTTCCACGGCGTCGCCCACGTCGGCTACATCCCAAATGAGAAGGGGCAGGTCACCGGCCTGTCCAAGCTCGCCCGCCTGGTCGACGTCTACGCCAGACGTCCCCAGGTGCAGGAGCGGATGACCTCCCAGATCGCCGACGCGCTCATGGACGTGCTGGAGCCGCGCGGGGTCATCGTCGTGATCGAGTGCGAGCACCTCTGCATGACCATGCGGGGTGTCCGCAAGCCCGGCGCCAAGACGATCACCTCGGCCGTGCGCGGGGACTTCCGTAGCAGTGACAGGACCCGCGCCGAGGCGATGGCCCTGATCATCCGCTGATCTCGCAGAGCATCAACGAAACCCCGTCCGGACCTGGCCCGGACGGGGTTTCGCGCTGTCGCCCGGAGAAATCCCCCAAGCTGACCTTGATCCGGCTAATATCGCCATACCCGGCAGGGCCGGGTGCTCTGTGATCTTCGGATCGCGGCGGACACGCCCCAGGGTCCCCCCGGAGGAGGACGCATGCAGGCCGGACACCCCGACCGAAGGCCGTCCGCTCCGTGACGGGTGTACGGATTCGTGGTGGCACAAGCCGGACCCGCGAGACGGGCGGACGGTACGCAACGCCTAGGCTTGTCCGCATGACTACGTGGAGTGTGCCCGGACTGCCGGACGCGGGCCGGTGTCTCGTGATGGGCGTGGTCAACGTGACTCCTGACTCCTTCTCCGACGGCGGCCGATGGTTCGACCCCGCGGAGGCCGTGCGTCACGGCCTGGAGTTGGTCGAGCAGGGGGCCGACATCATCGATGTGGGGGGCGAGTCCACCAGGCCGGGCGCCGCGAGGGTGCCGCTTGAAGAGGAGATGGCCAGGGTCGAGCCGGTCATCAGGGAGCTGAGCCGCGCGGGGGTCGCCGTCAGCGTCGACACCATGCGGGCCGAGGTCGCCCAGGTGGCGGTGGAGGCCGGGGCGAAGCTGGTCAACGACGTCAGCGGGGGGCTGGCCGACCCGGCGATGCCCCGGGTCGTGGCCGCCTCCGGTGTGCCGTACGTGGTGATGCACTGGCGGGGGCACAGTCACGCCATGGCGGATCGGGCCGTGTACGGCGACGTGGTGAGCGAGGTCTGTGACGAGCTCACCGGGCGGGTCGCCTCCGTGCTGGCAGAAGGGGTGGCGAAGGAACAGATCGTGCTCGATCCCGGGCTGGGGTTCTCCAAGAACCCCGACCACAACTGGGCTCTGATCGCGGGCCTCGACAGGCTCGCAGAGCTGGGCTATCCGCTGCTCGTCGGGGCCTCGCGGAAACGTTTCCTGGGCCGCCTGCTGGCCGCCCCGGACGGCACGCCACGTCCTTTCAGCCGTAGTGACGATGCCACGCTCGCCGTTACCGCCCTGGCCGCGCAGGCGGGGGCCTGGTGCGTGCGCGTGCACGATGTCCGCCCGAACGCGGACGCCGTCCGTGTGGCTGCCGCAGTTCAGAGAGCGAGACCATGAGCGTCGACACCACCGCCGTCGAGACGGTCAACCAGGCGTTCTACACCGCCATCGAGGACGCCGACCTCGACAAGATGACCGAGATCTGGGCCGAGGACATCGAGGGCGAGCAGGTGAGCTGCGTGCACCCCGGGTGGCCGATCGTGAACGGGCGGCAGGAGGTGCTGCGCTCATGGGCGCTCATCATGGCCAACACGCCCTACATCCAGTTCGTGCTGACCGACGTCCGCGTCATGGTCCTGGGCGACGTCGCCATCCTCACCTGTGAGGAGAACATCCTCACCGCGGGAGACGAGGGTGATTCCAGCTTCGCCGCGGGCAAGGTGGTGGCGAGCAACACCTTCGTGCGCACGTCCGCGGGGTGGCGGCTCTGGCTGCATCACGGCTCGCCCGTGCTGCAGGGTGACGACGACGAAGAGGAAGAGGAGGTGGCGTGAGCGAGCGCACCGGCGAATGGCCCGACGGGAACGGTTCCCGGGTGGCCGAGGGGCGGGCCGGTGACGGATCCCACGGCCAGGAGCCGCTGCGGATCCACGACGGCGTCGCCGACCTGATCGGCGATTCGCTCCAGGATCGGCCGGCGGATCCGGCCGGTGCGGCGGCGTACGGCCTGCCGTCGGGCCAGGTGGCGGACCGGATCAGCCTGAAGGGGCTGCGGGTGCGCGGGCGGCACGGCGTGCTGGCGGCGGAGCGGGAGCTCGGCCAGGAGTTCGTCGTCGACGTCACGCTCTTCCTCGACACGGCGCCCGCGGCGGCCGGTGACGACCTCGGCAAGACGGTCCACTACGGCGAGCTCGCCGAGGATCTGGCGAGGGTCGTGGCGGGCGAGCCGGTCGACCTGATCGAGACCCTGGCCCAGCGCCTGGCCGATGTCTGCCTGGCCCGCGAGCTCGTCCGGTCGGCGGAGGTGAGCGTGCACAAGCCCGCCGCGCCGATCCCGATGCCGTTCGACGACGTGATCGTGACGATCACCCGGAGCAGGGCATGAGGGCGGTCCTGGCACTCGGCAGCAACCTGGGTGACCGCTTCGGCACCCTGCGGGGCGGGCTCGACGCCCTCTTCGCCAAGCCGGGGCTCACGCTCGTCGCGGTGTCGCCGGTCTACGAGACCGACCCGGTCGGCGGCCCGGAGCAGGGCGCCTATCTCAACGCGGTGGTGATCGCCGAGAGCACGCTGGAACCCCGGGCGCTCCTCGATCGTGCTCAAGGTGTGGAGAACGCCTTCGGCCGGGTCCGGGTGGAGCACTGGGGAGCGCGCACCCTGGACGTCGATCTGATCACCGTGGGAGATGTCGTCATGGACGACCCAGACCTGACCCTGCCGCATCCCAGGGCGCACGAGCGGGCGTTCGTGCTGGTCCCGTGGGTGCGGGCCGATCCGGACGCCGTCCTGTCCGGGCGTCGAGTGGCCGATCTGCTGGCCGGTCTCGACCAGGACCGTGTACGGCCCCGTCCCGAGTCGCTCCTCCAGGGGCCCGGGTGAGGCCCAGCCGTCCCGGCGTCCTCGTCGGGCTCTTCATCGTGGTCACGATCCTCACCTGGGCACTGCTCAAGCCGCTCTACGTGTCCCTGCCGACCATGCCGTGGACGGCGATCCCGACGGTGCTGGTGCTGGCGATCGGCGAGGCCTACAGCGGGTGGATGACGAAGGCCAGGATCGAGCGCAGGCCCGACACCAAGCCCGTCGAACCCCTGGCCGTGGCCCGGCTGGCGGCCCTGGCCAAGGCCTCCGCGTACGCCGGGGCGGCCTTCGCGGGCCTCTTCGCCGGATTCACCCTCTACACCGCCGAACTGCTTGACCAGAGGGTCCCCCGCCAGGACTTCTTCATCACCGGAGGGTCGCTGCTGGTGTGCGTGCTGCTGGTCTGCTCGGCCCTGTACCTGGAGTACTGCTGCAAGGTGCCCAAGGACTCCGGGGACGACGACCGCTGAGAGTTCCGGCCGCGTCGGGGTGTACCGCGCCGCGTGTGCCCAAGGACTCCGGGGACGACGACCGCCGAGAGTTCCGGCCGCGTCGGGGTGTACCGCGCCGCGCGTGTGCCCGGTTCTCCGTGGCGATGATCGTTCAGGGGGTGCGTCAGCGTCCTCTCGCACTCCACTTCCGGCCGAAGAGCATGATGACCGGGAGGGTGCACACCAGCGCCCCGGCGACGGTCAGGGGTCGTTCCAGCCACCAGAGCAGGTCGGGCCGGACCCGGCTGCCCGGCCCGCTGCCCGCCAGCCACCAGGTCAGTGCCACCCAGATGGCCATGCCGGTCGTGTGGAACAGGAAGAGCGGAAGCGCGAACCGGTTGACCGTCTCGTTCACACGCTGCCACCTGGGGCGATCGAGCAGGCGTTCCATGGACGGCCTCAGCGCCTCCACCAGGCCGATCTGGAAGATCAGCAACGCCACGATGACAAAGGTGGGCGGCGCCATGTTGGACAGCTTGTCACCCGGCACGCCCACCATCGAGCCCGGGTAGATGCCCGAGTAGACCAGGCCGAAGAGTGCGAAAAGCCCGGTCCACAGGATGGCGACGTCGAAGCGGCGGGGAAGCGCCACCACCCGGGCGTAGAAGAACCCGGCCTGGTGGGCCAGCCCCCAGACGATGATCATGTTGAGCCAGCCCACGGCCTCGTACCCGTAGCGCAGTCGCAGCACGTCGACGACGAGCGCCGCCCCCGCCAGCCAGATCAGGATCAGCACGTCGTAGTGCCGGTGCAGCCAGAGCGCGACCGGGAGCAGGGCGACCAGCATGAGGTAGACGCCGATGAACCAGAGCGGGCTGATGACGAGCAGGACCACCCGGTCCATCCACCTGATCCCGAACGCCCACGTCACGGCCGCGCCCAGCACGATCCAGGTGCCGGCCAGCGCCAGCGTCGGGATCGCGAGACCACGGATGCGCCGCCACACGAAGGTGCCGATGCCCACCCCGCGTCCGTAGGCACGCTCCCAGGACAGTAGGTGGACGTACCCGCCCACATAGAAGAAGAGCGGCAACACCTGGAGCAGCCATGTCAGGATCCACAGCCCTGAGGTGAAGCCCAGCGGGCTCGTCGGTGAGGGGCCGTCCGGCCCCCACTGGAGGATCGTGAAAGCCCAGTGCCAGACCACCACGACGAGCAGGCTGAACGCGCGCAACCAGTCGACGTACCGGTTCCGTTCCGGCCTGCCGTCGGCCGGAGGGGCACCGGGAGGCACGGAGCCGGTGGGGGGTTTCGAGGCCGCGAAGGTCTCGGGATCGACGGGGTCGACGGGATCGACGGGGGATGCGGGTGTCGTCGGAGGAGCCGCCTTCTTCTTGCCTCGCCTGGGTTCGATCATGAGGTCCTAACCGTGCCTCACTTGTCGATGTCGCCGACGACGAAGAACATCGAGCCCAGGATGGCGACCATGTCGGAGACCAGGTTGCCGGGGAGCATCTCGCGCAGCACCTGGATGTTGTTGAAGGAGGCCGAGCGGAGCTTCAACCGCCACGGCGTCTTCTCCCCGCGCGAGACCAGGTAGTAGCCGTTGAGGCCGAGCGGGCTCTCCGTCCAGGCGTAGGTGTGGCCCTCGGGGACCTTCAACACCTTGGGCAGGCGCTGGTTGATCGGCCCCTGGGGCAGCTCGTGCAGCCGCCGCACGCAGGCGTCCGCCAGGTCCAGGGAGACCTTCACCTGCTCCAGCAGCACCTCGAACCTGGCGTGACAGTCTCCGGCGGAGCGGGTGACGACCTTCACCGGCAGCTCGCCGTAGGCGAGATAGGGCTCGTCCCTGCGCAGGTCGAGGTCGACGCCGGAGGCGCGGGCGATCGGGCCGCTCACGCCGTACTGCATGATCGTCTCGCGGTCCAGCACGCCCACCCCGCGGGTACGGGCGAGGAAGATCTCGTTTCCGGCGATCAGATTCTCGATGTCGGGCAGCCGTCGCCGCACGTCGGCCACGGCCGTCGTGACCCGGCCCAGCCACCCCTCGGGCAGTTCCTCCTTGAGGCCGCCGACCCGGTTGAACATGTAGTGCATCCGCCCGCCGGCGATCTCCTCCATCACGGCCTGGAGGGTCTCGCGCTCCCGGAACGCGTAGAACACCGGGGTGATCGCGCCGAGTTCCAGCGGGTAGGAGCCAAGGAACATCAGGTGGCTGAGCACCCGGTTGAGCTCGGCCATCAGGGTCCGCGTCCAGACCGCCCTGACCGGCACCTCCATGCCGAGCATCCGCTCCACCGCGAGGACGACGCCCAGCTCGCTGGCGAACGCCGACAGCCAGTCGTGCCGGTTGGCCAGCACGATGATCTGCCGGTAGTCGCGTACCTCGAACAGCTTCTCCGCGCCCCGGTGCATGTAGCCCACGATCGGCTCGGCCGAGCTGATCCGCTCCCCGTCCAGGGTGAGCCGTAGCCGCAGCACGCCGTGCGTGGACGGGTGCTGCGGCCCGATGTTGAGGATCATGTCCTCGGTCGCGAGCTCCTTGCCGTGCGCTTCCCGCACGGCGGCGGCTCCTGCTCCCATCCCCACGTTCAGCTCACGGCGAGGCTCATTCATACGCCTATGCTGTCACGTCAGCCGCGCGAGGCAAGATCCCGCAGGGCGGCGATCAGCCGATCGACGTGCTCGGAGGTGGTGCCGATGCCGATGGAGGCGCGCACGGCGGAGGCGGTGAGGTCCTCGCAGCCGCCGTCCTTGGCATCCAGCAGGTGCCGCACGAAGGGGTGGGCGCAGAACTTGCCGTCGCGGACGCCGATGCCGTAGTCGCCGGACAGGGCCTCGGCGACCTCGCGGGCGGTGAAGCCGTGCACCACGAAGGAGACGATGCCGACGCGCGGGTGGTCAGGACCCCACAGGGACAGCTCCTGCACGCCGGGAACGGAGGCGAGGCCCGCGCGCAACCGGCCGAGGAGGCGCTCCTCCTCGCGGACCAGGGGGGACCAGCCGGTGGCGGTCAGGGCGTCGCAGGCGGCGGCCAGCGCGATGGCACCCAGCACGTTCGGGGTTCCGGCCTCGTGGCGGATCTCGGGGTCGTCGTGCCACTCGGTCTCGTCATCGTTCACCGCCTTCACCGCGCCGCCGCCCCGCAGGTACGGTTCGGCGTCGGCCAGCCAGTCGGAACGGCCGATCAGCGCGCCGGTGCCGAACGGGGCGTAGAGCTTGTGGCCGGAGAAGACCACGTAGTCCAGGTCGAGCGCGGTCAGGTTGAGGCGGCGGTGCGGGACGAGCTGCGCGGCGTCGACGAGGACGCGGGCGCCGTGGCGGTGGGCGATGTGGGCCAGCGCGGCGATCGGCCAGAGCTCCCCGGTGACGTTGGACGCGGCGGTCACGACCAGCAGCTTGGGGCCTTCGATCGAGGCCAGGGCCTCGTCGACGGCGCGGACCGCCTCGCCGGGGAAGGCGGGGACCGGCAGCCGCAGGGCACGCTCCCAGGGGAGCAGGGAGGCGTGGTGCTCGGTGTCGAAGACCACGGCGGTGGTGCCCTCGGGCAGGCTGCGGGCCAGCAGGTTGGTCGCGTCCGTGGTATTCCTGGTGAAGATCACCGAGTCGTCGGGACGGGCCCCGACGAAGGCGCGTACCGTCTGCCTGGCCTGCTCGTAACGGGCCGTGGTCAGCTGGGACGCGTACCCCGCGCCTCGGTGGACGCTGGAGTAGGCCGGGAGCGCGGCGGCGACGGCGGCGCTCACCGGCTCCAGACAGGGGGCGCTCGCGGCGTAGTCGAGGTTGGCGTAGCGGACGAGCCTGCCGCCCCTGACCGGAACCTCCAGGTCGGAGCCGAGCACGGCGGGGATCGGCCTGTCGTCGGACGTACGGGTCGCGGGGACGGTCGCGGGGGCGGCGGCTGTGGCGGTGCAGATCGTTGGTGCGGACATGCCAGGGCTCCTTCGAGGTCATCGGACCCCGACCCGTGACATGGGTGCCTGGAGCCCGCGCTTGCCCGGCACACCTCGTGCCGGACCAGGTCCTCACCCGGGGCACCCCGCCGCGGACGCGAGGGTTGCCGGCCAGCGAGCCGGGGCTTGTCACTGGCACTCATGACCTACGGGGGAACTATAACCGAGGTCTGGTGGGAGTCCGCAAGTGATGTCTCCCATATTCGGGAACTCGCGACGGGTTTCGTTCGTCTGGGCAGTGGGCCTGATAGAGCCAGGCGAAGGGTGATGTTTGTCCTGGTAGTGGGCTGAATAAAGCCGAATGTCGGGTCTCGTCGTGCCGGTGATGATCAAGTAGAACCAAGTGGAGGCGTAGATGTTGGATTGGGTGACCAACCCGGAGATCTGGATAGGGTTCGTCACCCTTGTCGCTCTGGAGATCGTGCTCGGCATCGACAACATCATCTTCATCTCGATCCTGGCCGGAAAGCTCCCGCCCGGACAGCGCGACAAGGCGCGCAGACTGGGCCTCCTCGCGGCCCTCGTCAGCCGGTTGGCGCTGCTGCTGGCGCTGGCGTGGGTGGTGAAACTCACATCGCCGCTCTTCGAGGTCCTCGGTCAGCCGATCTCGGGACGGGATCTCATCCTGCTCGCCGGCGGTCTCTTCCTGCTGGGCAAGAGCGTCATCGAGATGCACGACAGCATCGAGGGCAAGACCGGGCACGGCAGTGCCAAGGTCGCGGCCTCCTTCGGCTCGGTGATCGTCCAGATCATGCTGCTGGACATCATCTTCTCCCTCGACTCGGTCATCACCGCGGTCGGCATGGTCGACCAGATCGGCGTCATGGTCGCGGCCGTGATCGTCTCGGTCCTGGTGATGCTCTTCGCCTCAGGCCCGATCAGCCGCTTCGTGGACAAGCACCCGAGCATCAAGATGCTCGCCCTGTCGTTCCTGGTGCTGATCGGCGTCGTGCTGATCGCCGAGGGCCTCGGGCAGCACATCTCCAAGGGGTACATCTACTTCGCGATGGCCTTCTCGCTCATCGTGGAGCTGCTGAACATCCGCCTGCGCGCCAAGACGGCCCGGACCGAGGAGGCTGACAAGCCGGCCCGGACCGAGGAGGCTGACAAGCCGGCCCGGACCGAGGAGGCTGACAAGTCGGCCGAGGTGTAGCCGGACGGTGTTCCGGCTCGTCGTGGGGCTGTGGGCGTGCCACAAGATGCCCCCCCGGCGCGTGGCGCGATGGTGTTCTCGCTTGTCGTGAAGCCGTTGGACACCCGTCCGCACACCACGATGTTCCAGCTCAAGGGAGCGAACACGTCAACCAAGGAATATGGCGACATTACGATGTCTGTGTGCGCTTTGATCCTTGGAATCCGGAATTCGTCGCCCATCCGTACGACGTCTACGACGAACTTAGGCGGCAGCAGCCGGTCGGCTTCTTCGAACCGACCGGCCAGTGGCTGGTCGCCCGGCACGCCGATGTCAACGCGCTGCTGCGCGACCGCCGACTCGGCCGCTCCTACCTGCACGTGGCCACCCACGCCGAGTTCGGCAGGCCCGACGACCCCGAGTTCCAGGACCCGTTCTGGCGGGTGGTCAGGGCCGGGATGCTCGACGTCGAGCCGCCGGTGCACACCCGGCTCCGGCGCCTGGTCTCCAAGGCGTTCACCCCGCGCATGGTCGAGGCGCTCCGTCCCAAGGTCGCCCGGATCGCCGGGGAGCTGGTGGACCGCTTCGTCGAGCGCGGCGGCGGAGACCTGATCTCCGAGGTCGCCGAGCCGCTCCCGGTGACCGTGATCGCGGAGATGCTCGGCGTGCCCGAGGCCGACCGGCACCTGCTCCGTCCCTGGTCCGCCGACATCTGCGGGATGTACGAGCTGCACCCCTCCGTCGAGGCCCAGCACACCGCCGTACGCGCGGCCGAGGAGTTCTCCGCCTACCTCGTCGAGCTGGCCCGGGCCCGCCGGGCGAACCCCGGTGACGACCTGATCAGCGCGCTCGCCCTGGTGGCAGAGGAGGGCGACAGGCTCACCGAGGAGGAGCTGGTCGGCACCTGCGTGCTGCTGCTCAACGCCGGGCACGAGGCCACGGTCAACGTCACGGGAAACGGCTGGTGGTCGCTCTTCCGCAACCCGGCCGAGCTGGAGCGGCTCCGCGCCGACCACGGCCTGCTGCCCACCGCGATCGAGGAGATGATGCGCTGGGACACCCCGCTGCAGATGTTCGAGCGCTGGGTCCTGGAGGACATCACCGTCGGCGGGGTGGACATCCCGCGCGGCACCGAGGTGGCCCTGCTGTTCGGCTCGGCCAACCGCGACCCAGAGGTCTTCGCCGACCCCGGCCGCCTCGACGTCGGCCGGGTGGACAACCCGCACATATCCTTCGGCGCGGGCATCCACTTCTGCCTGGGTGCCCCGCTGGCCAGGATCGAGCTGATCGAGTCCTTCGGCGCACTCCTGCGCAAGGCGCCGAAGCTGGAACTCGTCACCGAGCCCACCTGGGGCCCGGGCTACGTCATCCGGGGCCTCACCGCCCTCGACGTGCGGGTCTGAACCGGCCCGTACGGAGCCCACCTGGGGCCCGGGCTACGTCTCCGGCGGACCAGCTCGTTCCCTCGGGTCCGTGCGAGAGCCGTCCAGAAGGCGGCGGAGTTCTGGACGGCCAGATGGAGAGAGGCCATGCGTTCGGCGGGAATGGCGTGCGCCGGGAGAGTGCTCATGGCGATAGACCCTATGAGGCGAAAGGATCTTTGTTCAGCTCCGTTTCCCCGCCGGCGGGCGGACCGCTTCGGAGACCGATGGTCGCCGGGCGGTCTTCTCAGAGGCGGGTCTGGGAGAGCCAGCCGAAGCCGCCGAGGCCGCCGGGGGCGATCAGCTCCGCCTCCTCGGAGGCTCGGGCGAGGGCTTGCAGGTAGCCGCGCGGGTCGCTTCCGGCCTGTTCGACCGGAGGGCGGTTTCCGGTGATGCCAAGGGCGCGCAACGCCTCCCGCTGGGTGGTCAGCGCCGCCGTGACGGCCCCGGCGCTTTCGCCGGCGGCCGCGCAGGCGTCAAGCGCCACGTGGGCCGTGATGTCGCACGAGCCGTCGGGCACCGGCGCGACCATCGCCCCGTCGCGGTATCCGGCCAGCGTGCCGTACGGCGGCCGGTCGGTCAAGGAGTGGGCGTAGTCGATCGCGATCGCCCGGCCGCGTGCCAGCCGTACGATCACCGACGCCCAGGCCCGGTCGCGGGGCCTGCCGATCTCGGCCCGCTCGCCGGCGGCCCGCATCGGCCACCAGCGGGCCAGCCACGCGAGATCGGCCTCGGCCGGCCTGCCACCGAGCCGCTCCTCGCCGTCGGTGACGTTGACCAGGACCAGCCGGGGTCCGTCGGCCGTCTGCTCCACGATGTCGACGGGAACGTTGTCCAGCCACTCGTTGGCGATCACCAGGCCACAGATCCCGTCCGGCGCGGCCCTTGCCCAGACGATCTCCTCGGGCAGTGTCGGCGGCCGGGTCGCCAGGTCCACCGCGGTCACTCGCAGCCTCGACCGCAGCGCGGGTGGTGCGGCGGCGAGCACCCCGGCCGCCAGCACGCCCTCGCCGGCGCCGATGTCGACCAGGTCGAGCACCTCGGGGCCGCCGAGCACCTCGTCAACGGCGGTCAGCTCGCGCAGCACGGCCTCGGCGAAGACGGGAGAGGCGCCGACCGAGGTCCGGAAGTGACTGGAGGGTCGTTCACGGAGGTAGAAACCGCTCTCGCCGTAGAGCGCGTGCTCCATCGCGGCGCGCCAGGTGAGCCACACGCTCTCAGACGCTACCCGTCGAGGCGAAGGAACGAGATCAACTCGCGCTGACGCTTCGAGTGAGTACATGACCGCATTCTGTCACCGGCTTGTACGATCGTTGTCGATGCCACGTCGGCGCGTCGTCACCCGGATCGCCGTGTGAGCCGGGTTTCCCGCTTCTCGGCAGGTCTCGCAGACCTGTGTTGCCCGGTGCGGGGCTCTCGGGGTGGGACGTTGACGCGCTGTCACCTGGATCGTGTCAGGAGCCGGGGCGTCGGCTCTCCGGCGAGTCTCGTACGCTCTCGGATACCCGGTTCGGGGCTCCCGCAGCGAACACGGCCGTCGCGAGCGAACACGCGCCTTGACTCGGTTGCGGCAGTGTGGCCCGTTACGCTGGTCAATCAGGCACGGAGCCCCACATGGTCGAAGGACGGGACGTCATGGACGCAGTCGATCGCCCGGCACGGCTGGCCGTCGGAGTGGTTGGAGCGGGCAGGGTCGGTTCGGCGCTCGGTGCGGCGCTCGCCAGGGCGGGACACCGGGTCGTCGCGACGAGCGGCGTCTCCGACGCCTCCAGAGAGCGGGCGGTCGAGCGCCTCGGACTCATCCCGATCCGGCCCGAGGACGTGGTGGCCGGCGCGGACCTCGTCCTGCTGACGGTCCCCGACGACGTGCTGCCCGATCTGGTCTCCGGCCTGGTGGAGACCGGTGCCGACCTGCGGGGCAAGCTGGTGGCGCACACCAGCGGCGCGTACGGCCTGGCGGTGCTCAATCCGGCGATCAAGGCCGGGGCGCTGCCGCTGGCGCTGCATCCCGTGATGACCTTCACCGGCCGTGACGACGACCTGCGCCGTCTCACCGGAATCTCCTACGGGGTGACCGCGCCCGACGGGCTCCGTCCGGTGGCAGAGGCCCTCGTCATCGAGATGGAGGGCGAGCCGGTCTGGATCACCGACGAGGACAGGCCGCTCTACCACGCGGCTCTCGCGGGAGCGGCCAACCACATGGTGACGCTCGTCGCGGAGTCCTCCGCGCTGCTGGAGAGGATCGGCGTGGAGCAGCCGGGCAGGATGCTCGGCCCGTTGCTCGGTGCGGCTCTGGAGAACGTGCTGAGGCTCGGCATCGCGGGGCTGACCGGCCCTGTGGTGCGCGGCGACGCCGGTACCGTCCGCAGGCACGTGGACGCGCTGATCCTCGCGGCCCCGGAGGCCGCGGACGCCTACGTGGCGCTCGCCAGGCTCACGGCCGACCGGGCGCTGGCGGCCGGGCTGCTCAAGCCCGAGGCCGCCGAACGCCTCCTGGACGCCCTGGGGGGCAACATCTGGACCTGAGACCCCCGGCCGATCTGGACCTGAGATCCCCCGGCCGCCGGTTCGACGGAAGAAACCGACACGATGGAGGAAACCGACCCGACGGAGGAGATCGGCCTGTTGAGGGGGCCGACCCGGCGCGGGAGCCGGTCGGTGTCGTCGGTTTCCCCCGGCCACCGGCCTGACGGAGGGGGCCGACCGGCAGGGGGGCCGGTCCGAAGGAGGGGGCCGACCGGCAGGGGGCCGGTCTGACGGGGGGAGCCGGTCGGTGCCGTCTCCTCCCTCCGTAGGCTTGGGGCGGGGGTCTCCACTCTCGGGGCGGGGGTCTCCACTCTCCAGGAATTTCGACTCTCCAGGAATTTCGATGAACGTCGCCCTTCTCCGGCCAGGAGGCCGGAGCACCCCCGGGAGGTTCCAGTGATCGTGGCGGACGACCGCGCAGGGCTGCTCAAGGCCCGCGAGACCCTGGGGATCGGCGCGGGTGCCTCCGAGGGCGGGAGCGCGCTGGCGCTGGTGCCGACCATGGGCGCGCTGCACGAGGGACACCGCTCGCTCATCCGCCTGGCCCGCCGGAGGGCGGCCCACGTGGTGGTGAGCATTTTCGTGAACCCGCTCCAGTTCGGCCCAAGCGAGGATTTTTCCCGCTATCCCCGTACATTCGACGCCGACCTGGAGGTCTGCGAGGCCGAGGGGGTGGACGTGGTGTTCGCCCCGTCCGTCGAGGACATGTACCTGCCGGACAGGCAGGTCGGCGTCTCCGCGGGACAGATGGGTGCGATCGTCGAAGGGGAGTTCCGGCCAGGCCACCTCGACGGCATGCTGACCGTGGTGCTGAAGCTGTTCAACCTGGTCCAGCCGGATGTGGCGGTGTTCGGGCAGAAGGACGCGCAGCAGCTGGCGATGATCCGCCGGATGGTCGCCGACCTGAACCTGCCGGTCTCCGTCCTCGGGGCGCCCACGGTCCGCGAGCCGGACGGGCTGGCGCTGTCCAGCCGCAACCGCTACCTGTCGCCGGAGGACCGGGTGGCCGGCCTTGCCCTGTCCCGCGCCCTGAACGCGGGGGCCGGGCAGCGCACGCCGGCGGAGATCCGCCGGGCCGCGCTCGCCGTGCTGGAGGCCGAGCCGTCGCTGGCCGTCGACTACCTGGTCCTGGTCGACCCCGCGACCTTCGCCGAGGTCGGTGACGACCACGTGGGCGAGGGGATCCTCGCGGTGGCCGCGCGGGTGGGGTCCACCCGGCTGATCGACAATGTCACGCTCACCCTTCGCTGACCTCTGGAAGCCCTCCCGCGACGCGGTGGCGCCCGGTTCCTCGCGTGTGGGTTCGTCGTGCGCCCGGCAGGCGGGGCGTGCCTCTCATCCGCGCCCCACCCCGGGGAACAGCCGCGCCGGGGATGGCGTTATCGTCACGCTGACGAAATGAACGGCCTCTATGACTCCGCGAGGAGGCGGCAATGAGCATCCCGGCCATACCCCAGAGGTTGACCGCTCCTGTTCCGGGCTGGACGGTCCAGGCGGACGTGGTCGTGGTGGGCTCCGGCATCGCGGGTCTCACCCTGGCACTGCGGTACGCCGGCCTCGCCCCCGAGGCGAAGGTCCTGGTCGTCACCAAGGATGTCCTGTCGTCCGGGTCCACCCGCTGGGCCCAGGGCGGCATCGCCGCCGTGCTCGACCCGCGGGACACCCCCGCCGAGCACCTGTCCGACACGCTCCTCGCAGGGGTGGGCCTCTGTGACGAGGAGGCCGTCCGGGTCCTGGTGACCGAGGGGCCCGACGCGTTGCGCGGCCTGATCGCGATGGGCGCCAGGTTCGACACCGACGATTCGGGGGAACTCCAGCTCACCAGGGAGGGCGGACACCGGCGTAACCGCATCGTGCACGCGGGCGGCGACGCCACCGGGGCCGAGGTGCAGAGGGCACTCGTGGCGGCGGTCAGGGAGTCGGGGATCGAGGTGATCGAGCACGCCCTCGTACTCGACCTCCTCAAGGACGCCGAGGGGCGTGCCGCCGGTGTGACCCTGCACGTCATGGGCGTGGGTGAGCGCGACGGGGTGGGCGCGGTCACGGCCGGGGCCGTGGTGCTGGCCACCGGCGGCATGGGCCAGGTCTACGCCGCCACCACCAACCCCGTCGTCTCCACCGGGGACGGGGTGGCGCTCGCGCTGCGGGCGGGCGCCGTCGTCAGGGACCTGGAGTTCGTCCAGTTCCACCCGACGGTGCTCTGGCTCGGCGAGGACTCCACCGGCCAGCAGCCACTGATCTCCGAGGCGGTCAGGGGCGAGGGCGCGGTGCTGGTCGACGCGGACGGCACCCGGTTCATGCGGGACGTCCACGAGCTCGCCGACCTCGCCCCGCGCGACGTCGTGGCCAAGGCGATCATGCGGCGGATGAGCGCCACCGGCGCCGACCACGTGTATCTCGACGCCCGCCACTTCGGCGAGGAGAAGTGGCGCACCCGCTTCCCGACGATCCACGCGGTCTGCCTGGAGCACGGCATCGACCCGGTCACCCGGCTCGTCCCCGTCGCCCCCGCCGCCCACTATGCCAGCGGCGGCGTCCGTACCGATCTGCGCGGCCGTACCAACGTGCCCGGCCTGTACGCGTGCGGCGAGGTCGCGTGCACCGGTGTGCACGGCGCCAACCGGCTGGCCTCCAACTCCCTGCTCGAAGGCCTGGTCTTCGCCGGGCGCATCGCCGAGGACATCCACGCGGGGCGCGAGGCCGCGGGCGAACCGGCCCCGGACGACCGTCCCGCCGGCCTGATCGATCCCAGGGCCCGGGTCAGGATCCAGGGGCACATGAGCCGGGGGGCGAGCGTGCTGCGTAGCCGGGAGTCCCTGAGAGAGGTCGCCAGGGCCCTGCTGAACCTCAGGTGGACCCCGGTGGCGGTCGAGCCGTGCACCGAGTCGTGGGAGACCACAAACCTGCTGACGGTCGCCTCCGCGCTCGTGGCGGCCGCCCGCGATCGCCAGGAGACCAGGGGGTCACACTGGCGTGAGGACTTTTCCGAGCGAGACGACACCTGGTGGCTGGGCCACCTCGACGTGACCCTGACAGCGGAGGGACCGACCATGACATACGTACCGCACGGGCAGCGCGCGACCGTGCTGCCGCCCCAGGTGGAGAACGACCTCACCGAGGCGGGCCTGGACCCGGTCGCGGTGGTCGCGGTCCTTGAGGCCGCGGCGGTCGAGGACGTGGCGGGGGGCGACGTCACCAGCATCGCCACCATCCCGGCGGAGCAACGCGACACCGCCGACGTGGTGGCACGCGCGGACGGCGTGGTCGCGGGGCTGGCCGTGGCCGAGGGCGCGTTCTCCTACCTCAGCGGGGGCCGCCTGACGGCCGAGCGCAGGGTCAAGGACGGCGAGTACGTCGCCAGGGGTGACGTACTGATGACCGTCACCGGTCCCACCAGGGACCTGCTGACCGCCGAGCGCACCGCGCTCAACCTGCTCACCCACCTGTCCGGTATCGCGACCCTGACCGGCCGGTGGGTCCGGGCCGTCGAGGGGACCGGGGCCCGGATCCGGGACAGCCGCAAGACGCTGCCCGGACTGCGCGCCCTGGAGAAGTACGCGGTCCGCTGCGGTGGTGGTATCAATCACCGCATGTCACTATCGGACGCCGCGCTGATCAAGGACAATCACGTGGTGGCCTCCGGTGGGGTCGCCGAGGCGTTCCGTGCGGTCCGTGACGCCTACCCCGGTCTGCCGATCGAGGTCGAGGTCGACCGGATCGACCAGATCGAGCCGGTGCTGGCCGAGGGAGCGGAGGAGATCCTGTTGGACAATTTCACGGTCGAGGAGCTGGCGCGGGCCGTACGGCTGGTGGACGGCAGGGCGCGGCTGGAATCCAGTGGAGGATTGACCCTCCAACTCGCTCGTGATGTGGCCGAAACAGGTGTTGACTACCTTGCCGTGGGCGCGCTCACGCACTCGGCACCGGCGCTGGACATCGCCTTGGACCTTCGGGGGAATTGATGCTGCTTGCCATCGACGTCGGCAACACTCACACCGTTCTCGGCCTCTTCGAGGGAGAGGACGTCATCGAGCACTGGCGGATCGCCACGGACGCCCGGCGCACGGCGGACGAGATCGCCGTCGTGCTCCAGGGGCTGCTCGGGCAGTCGCCGCTGCTCAAGGGCGCCGACGTCAACGGCATCGTGATCTGCTCCACCGTCCCCTCGGTGCTCAACGAGATGCGCGAGATGTGCCGCCGCTACTACGGCGACGTGACGGCGGTGATCGTCGAGCCAGGCGTCCGCACCGGGGTGCCGGTCCGGATGGACAACCCGAAGGAGGTCGGCAGCGACCGCATCGTCAACGCGCTGGCGGCCATCCAGCTGTACGGCGGGCCGTGCGTCATCGTCGACTTCGGGACCGCGACCTCCTTCGACGCCGTCTCCGCCAAGGGGGAGTACGTCGGCGCGGTGACCGCCCCCGGCATCCAGATCTCGGTGGACGCGCTCGCCGCGGCGGGGGCGCAGCTGCACAAGGTGGAGCTGGTCCGCCCCCGCTCCGTGATCGCCAAGAACACCGTCGAGGCGCTCCAGGCCGGCATCATCTACGGTTTCGCCGGTCAGGTGGACGGGATCGTCGAGCGGATGGCGGCCGAGCTCGCCACCGACCCCGACGACGTCACGGTGGTCGCCACCGGCAGCGCGGCGCCGCTGGTGGCCAGCGAGGCGCGCTCGATCGACATGCACGAGCCCTGGCTCACGCTGATCGGCCTGCGCCTGATCTACCACCGCAACGCCACCTGAGAGCGTCGTGACACCGGTGCCGCGACACACCAGGTGACGTGCACACCAGGCGACGTGACACCGGCGAGAGCGCCACGACGCCGCCCGGGAGCGTCGTGACGCCGTTGAGGGCGTGTGTCCCCGGAGAGCACTGCGGCGTCACCGAAGGCGTCGCGGTGCCGGACGGTCGGCGACCTCATGAGGTTCGCCACATCGGTACCCTTTGGAACTGTGACCGATGAAGTGACCAACCCCGCCGAGGATCTGCCCGAGCAGATGCGCGTGCGCCGGGAGAAGCTCGACCGTCTCCGCTCCGAGGGCGTCGACCCCTACCCGGTGAACTTCCCGCGCACCGCGACCAACGCCGAGATCCGCCAGAAATACGCCGATCTCTCCGCTGACACCGCGACGGGCGACAAGGTGGGTGTCACCGGTCGGGTGATGCTGTCCAGGACCGGCGGCAAACTCTGCTTCGCCACCATCCGCGACGGCTCCGGCGACCTCCAGGTCATGATCTCCCTGGACAGGGTGGGCGAGGAGTCCCTGGCCTCGTGGAAGCGCGACGTCGACCTCGGCGACCACGTGGGCATCGAGGGTGAGGTCATCACCTCCCGGAGGGGTGAGCTGTCCATCCTCGCCGACCGCTGGGCGATCACTTCGAAGTGTCTGCGCCCGCTGCCGGAGAAGCACGCCGGGCTCACCGACCCCGAGGCGCGGGTCCGCCAGCGCTACGTCGACCTCATCGTCAACGACGAGGCCAGGAAGCTGGCCTACACCCGCAGCGCCGTGGTGCGGGCCGTCCGCGACTTCTGGCACGAGGAAGGTTACCTGGAGGTCGAGACGCCGATGCTCCAGCCGATTCACGGTGGAGCCACGGCCCGGCCTTTCAAGACCCACATCAACGCCTACGACATGGAGCTCTACCTCCGCATCGCGATCGAGCTCTACCTCAAGCGGCTCGTGGTCGGCGGTATCGAGAAGGTCTTCGAGATCAACCGCAACTTCCGCAACGAGGGCGCGGACTCCACGCACAATCCCGAGTTCACGATGCTTGAGGCCTACGGCACGTATCTCGACTACAACGACATGGCCGACCTGACCCAGCGGATGATCCAGAAGGCGGTCGTGGCGGCTCTCGGTCACTCCGTGGTCGTCCACCAGGGGCAGGAGATCGACCTCGGACTGGCGAAGTGGCCGCGGATCACCCTCTACGGGTCGGTCTCGGAGGCACTGGGCGAGGAGATCACCACCGCGACGCCCCTGGAGTACGTACGCAAGCTCGCGGACGCGCGAGAGATCCACTGGGACCCCAAGTGGGGCCAGGGCAAGCTCGTCCAGGAGATCTTCGAGGCGCTCGTCGAGCACACGCTCATACAGCCCACGTTCGTCATGGACTATCCGGTGGAGACCTCCCCGCTGACCCGCCAGCACCGCGACAACCCGCTCCTCACCGAGAAGTGGGACCTGATCGGGTTCGGCACCGAGCTCGGCACCGCCTACTCGGAGCTGGTCGACCCCGTCGAGCAGCGCCGCCGTCTCACCGAGCAGTCTCTGCTCGCCGCAGGCGGGGACGCCGAGGCCATGCAGCTTGACGAGGACTTCCTCACCGCACTGGAATATGCGATGCCGCCCACCGGTGGCATGGGGCTCGGCATCGACCGCCTCATCATGGCCTTCACCGGCAAGAACATTCGCGAGACCATCCTGTTCCCGCTGGTCAAGCCGACCGGCTGAGCCTGACGGGCAGCGCCGCCGGGCCGTGTGGGACGAAGTCCCGGTCCGGTGGCGCGATCGTTTCCGCCAGGCGGTGCCGGCCAGGGCCGGACGACGGCCTGGGCAGACGACGGCCTGGGCGGTGCTCAAGGTCGAGCCGGTCGGGCTCGGCGAGCACCCTCGAATCCCGGTCGACGGTACCGGGCAACCGCCCTCACCGCTTCGCCCTCACCACCTCGCCCTCACCACCTCGCGATCACCGCTTCGCGCCCCCCAGGGCTCCGTGTCGGCGCGCGTGGGCGTGAGCACGGCGCGTGAGCACGGCGCGTGAGCAAGGCCTGGGCGTCAGCAGGGCCGGAAACCGTAGTCCGTGCTCACGCTCCCTCATGCGATTTCGGACGATTTTCTGCATAGCGCAGAAACTACCTTTTAAGCATGTCCAATATTGGGCAACGCCCAGTCGTCGCCATCCGATACTTCGCGAATGCCGCAAAGGTCATCTCGTAGGCTTCCCATTTCAGAGTTTTCCGCGAGGTGTCGTCAAGGCGCCAGGCGGCGTGGCCGTCGAAGAGTGCCAGGAAGAGAGCGGTTTTCCCGGGAAAACGGGTGACTCGCTTCCGTCGAGGATCCCGCCCCGCGGGTGCGCGTCGTCGCGACGGTTCCGGTGAAACCTTGTTCTGCCAGGACCTCTGTCGTCGCAGCTAGGGGGTGCCTACGGGCTCGTGCCGGGACTCGGTCGTGACTTAACCCCAAAGGCACTGACATATCATGAGTACTTCACGTATCGCCTACTATGTCAATAGTGGGCGCGCGCTATGAAGAGTAGAACTTGACGACCTTTGAACAAGGCGTTTACCGTTCCTGGCGGACGGTATTCATTTCCGGCGTCTGGGCGCCCGGTTTCCAGAGTGGGGGGAGTGACTCTTGATGGCATATCCAGAAGTGGATTCTCGCCATGGCGACAGCCCCCTGGGCATGAGCGATATCGGTCTCAGTGACGACGACCTCGTGCTGCTGGCTGAGCTCGCCAAGGGCGTCACCGTCGACAGGGTGGGCCGCCGCCTCGATATCAGCGGCCGGACCGTCAGGCGCAGGCTCAGGGGCATCTGCGACCGTATCGGTGTCGCCACGGCGATCGAGGCCGTGGCCTGGGCGGCCCGCCGCCGCCTGATCTAGGCCCTTGGATCTTCTGTCACCGCGGGTCGCGGCGGGCGTCTCGCCGCGTCGTCGTCGGTCACCGTCCCCGCGAGGCCCCGCCTGACCGGTCCTCGCCACGGCGGGATCCGCGGCACAGGACCCGGTGCGGGTTCTCACGTCCACGGAGTCCGGCGGCTCGCGACCTGTGAGGTCCGGTTCGGAGGCTCAGTCGGCGATTCGCACCCCGCCGGCGAAGGGCCGGTTGTCGATCGTGGCGATGTGGACGACGTCACCCGTCTGGGGCGCGTGGACCATCAGGCCCGCACCGATGTAGATCCCGACGTGGTGCAGGTCGCTGTAGAAGAAGACCAGGTCGCCTGGGCGCAGCTCGTTTTTGGAGATGTGGGTGCCCGCGGTCCACTGGTTGCCGGTGTAGTGCGGCAGGCTGATGCCGACCTTCTGGTAGGCCCACATGACCAGCCCGGAGCAGTCGAAGGAGTTGGGGCCCTCGGCGCCCCAGACGTACGGCTTGAGTTGCTGGGTGAGTGCCCAGCGGGCCGCCTCCGCCGCCTTTCCGCTGCCGACGATGGGCACGCCGACCTTCACCCGGGCTCCCCTGTTGCTGACGGCTCTGGTGCGCACCTCGCTGAACAGGTCGCTCTCGACCCGCGCGACCAGCCGCTCGATCTTGCTGCGCTTGCCTTCGATCTCCTCCAGAAGCGCCTTGACCTCTGAGGTCCTCGCCTTGGCGCCGGCCTGCGCCTGCTCGGCGGCCTCGATCGCCCGGCCGACCTGGGCGACCTCCTCACTCTGCTGCTGCTGGAGGGCGTAGTTGGTGGTGGCCTGGTCGAGAAAGGTGTCGGGGTCGGTCGCCTGGGTGAAGACGAGTCCGGAGTTCAGGCCGCCGGACATGTAGTTGCTCTGAGCGAGGAGGGTCGCCTTGATGCGCCGGGCCGCAAGTTCCGACTCGCTCGTCGCGAGGGTCTTCTTGGCGCTTTCCGCGGCTCGCTGGGCCTGCTTGAGCCTGACCCGCTCGCCGTTGTACTGCTCGGCGAGCGTGCCGATCTCCTCGTGCAGTTTCTCGGCCTGCTTGGCCAGTTGCCGGAGGCTGGGCTCCGGGTCCGCCGTGGCCGAGACCAGGGGGGTGCCGAGGGTCATGGTGGCGAATACCAGGCCGATGACCGCCATGCGGCGGCTCCGCCTCCGCGACGCGCGTTCTCGATGGCGGGCGTCGCCCCCCGCGTGCTTTCCTGCACGGTCGCGCGTGCGCTTCACCAACAGGCTCCTCTCTCGGCCGCCTACCGGGTTAGCTGACGGGTTCGGGCCGGAGGCAGCCCTACCGGGTGCGCCGGTGGCACTCGGATTCACCCCGAAGGACGTGGTGGGTCCCCGGTTCCCCGGGACGGGGGATTCGGCGGGTCAGGCTTTTTGCATCTCTGACATCGAGCACGGAGATTAGTGCACTCCTGGTTCCTGCTCAACCAGAACTGCGAACTTAGTGGAGGTTCCGCAACTTAAATGTCACGGAAAGATCACATGCCAATATGATCAACATGGCCATTACGCTGCCTTTGCCTTCCTTGAGGCGGGTGTGTCGCAGGTCTTCCCAGGTCCGGGACCGTGCCAAAGATGAGCTGGGACACATTAGAGGTGTCGCACGCTCAGCGTGGTAAACCGACTACCAAGGGTCATGTGATGACCTCGGGGCGAGTGTTAAGGATGAGCCGTAATTGAAGACTGAAGAGGACGTACGCTGATCGGTCATGGAGCAGCTTGCGGAGCATTCTCCCGGACCGTTCGCGAGTCCCCAGAAGGAAGGGGGGCGACGAGCCGGATCCGAGGGAGAGGAGCGGGGGTCGCCCGCCCCCGGCGCCACCTTGGTGGTCACGGTCCGCCGTGCCCGCACCCCGGACGTCCGCGCCATCAGGCGGCTCGTCGACACCTACGGTGGAGCCGGCCCGCGCCTGCTGGAGAAGGCCACCGTCACCCTGTACGAGGATGTCCAGGAGTTCTGGGTCGCAACCGACGCTGAAGGGTTGATCCTCGGTTGCGGGGCTCTTCACGTTCTCTGGGAGGATCTGGCTGAAATTCGGACCGTTGCCGTCGATCCGACCCTCAGGGGGATGGGAATCGGCCACCGGATCGTCTCTGTGCTCATCCGCACGGCCGCCGAGTTGGGTCTGCGCAGGGTCTTCTGCCTGACCTTCGAGGTCGACTTCTTCGCTCGGCACGGATTCCAGGAGATCCAGGGCACGCCCGTCGCTCCTGAGGTCTACGCCGAACTTCTCGCCTCCTATGACGAGGGCGTCGCGGAGTTCCTCGATCTGGAGCACGTCAAGCCCAACACCTTGGGAAACACCCGAATGCTGCTGCACCTGACACGTGAGCCCGACTCTGATGACTTTAGAGCTGACTGACTGGAAAGATGACTGTTGATTCCTATGTCGATACCTTGTGCAGCAGCAAGCATGTGCGTCTGACATTTGCCACATGCGTAGTCTAAGTGAGGTGACGCGGTGAGCAACGGACAGCCGCCGTATCCGCAGGATGATCCCGAGCGCAGTCGCACACCTTCGGGACAGCCGGATTACGGACAGCACAACCCGGGACGGGCCCCTGGCGAACTCGACCCCGACGTGACGGTCATGGGCTATCGGTCTGAGGTATCACAGCCGAACACCGGTCCCGGGCAGACTCAGCCCGGCTATGGCCAGCAGGACTACGGGCAGCAGCCTGGTTATGGCCAGCAGGGGTACGGGCAGCAGCAGCCGTACGGCCAGCAGGGCGGGTATGGCGGTCAGCAGGGCGGGACGGGCGCGTACGGTCAGCAGCCCGGCTACGGTCAGCAGGCGTCTCAAGAGCAGCAGGGGTACGGGCAGCAGCAGCCCGCGTACGGTCAGCAGGGCGGGACGGGCGCGTACGGTCAGCAGCCCGGCTACGGTCAGCAGCCGGGTTATGGTCAGCAGCAGCCCGCGTACGGACAGCAGGCGTCTCAAGAGCAGCAGGGGTACGGGCAGCAGCAGCCCGCGTACGGTCAGCAGCCGGGCTACGGTCAGCAGCCCGACTACGGTCAGCAGCCGGGCTACGGTCAGCAGCCCGACTACGGTCAGCAGCCGGGATATGGCCAGCAGCAGCCCGCGTACGGACAGCAGCAGTACGGCCAGCAACCGGGTTACGGTCAGCCCTACGGCGGTCCCCCCGGTGCTCCCGCTCCGCTCGCCGAGTGGTGGCAGCGCCTGGTGGCGCGGATCATCGACGGGATCATTCTGGCGATCCCGGCGGTGATCATCAGCACGGTGCTGACCGCCATGCTCGTGACGTCTTCCGGTTTCAACCTCGAGACGGGTGTCATCACGGAGGGGAGCGGCGTCTTCCTCGCGACTCTGCTCATCTCCCTGGTCAGCGCGGCGCTCTACTTCGCCTACGAGTTCTTCATGATCAGTAGGGGTGGGCAGACCGTCGGCAAGATGGTCATGGGCATCAAGATCGTGCCCGTCGGCAGCACGCTGTCTCCGGGCGGCCTCAGCTCCAACGTCGCGATCAAGCGCACCGGTGTGTTCTTCGGCCCGCAGTTCCTGAGCTGGATCCCCTTCGTGGGTTTGATCGCCAACATCTTCAGCCTTGTGAACACGCTGTGGCTGCTGTGGGACAGGCCCCTGTGGCAGGCGCTGCACGACAAGGCGGCCGGGACGGTCGTCGTCAAGATCAAGTAGTTCCGGGTAAATCGGGGCCGGCGGTTGAACCGCCGGCCCCGATTTCGTGCCCGGACCAGAAAAACGAGGGTCGTTAGGGGTGGGTAACCGCCTCGGGCGCGGAAGCCATGGAAGCGCAAAAATCATTTGCCATGCCATGGGCGGTGCGGGGGGACTTATGACCAGGCTCCGGCGGGCTCGGCGGAATATTCGTGTTTGAGGCCGGACAAGGGGCTCAGGAGAGCCCGCAAGCCGCTATGAGACGGCAATGCCGGATCTGCCCCCGTCGAGGGTTCGCACACCAGTCATCGAATGGCCGGACCCGCCCGCCTCCCGCATCCCCGGTGACGGCCCGCGGGTTTCTCTCCTTACCCCTTCCGCCGCGCGTTCAGGACGGCCGCTGAAGGTCTTCTCACGGAGCCGGATCAAGGGGGTGTGATGTTGCCTGGGTTGTCCTGGGGAGCCATCGTCTTTGGTGGTTATACGGCCTACGACTATGTACTCCGTGCCAGAGTGGGTCGTACTCTTGGTAAGAAAGCGTTGAAGATCCGTCTTGTTCTACGGGCTTGCGTCGCATCGGCTGCCGCCTGGGTGATGAAGCGAGCCGCGCTCCATCGGGGTGTTCTGCCGACGGCGGACATTCTCGCGATGAACCCGCCCGCAGCGACCTCCGGTTCCGTGACAAGGCGCCGTTCATCCCGACGGGCAGGCTCCCCTACCAGGAGCTTCGACCCTCCAAGGCCGGTGGCGCGGTGACCGGAGACCGGACGGGCATTGGTATTTCGAAGACAACGATGATCACTTGATCGTCCTGTCGGTTTTTCCCTGCGGCTTTACGACTGCAACCGGTAAGGCGGCTGGAGAGAAGCATTAGGCTGGCGAGTGACGGGCCTGGTCGCCCCTGCTGACGTGTGTTGCCGCCCGGTGGCGCTATGGTCGTCTGTGGGCGGTTCCAGACTGATCGGGTGGGCAGCCGCGTGGCTCGGGAGTCGTCGCCCAATTTCCATGGTCTCCAGAAAGCCACCTACGGTACGGAGCGAGGACGAATGTACGACGTATTGTCCGCGTTGATACCTCCGGCGGTCGTCGGCGGAGCCTTCATCTACGGAGTCGTCAAGCTACTTCGGAGTGAAGCCGCCGGTCGTCGGCCAAAACAGTCCGACCCGGTCGAGTCGCAGAACAGCTGATCCACCGGAGCGCCGACTGAGCTTCTCGGTTGCCTGTGAGAATCGCCGGGCTCCTGGAATTGCCGCTCTTCGATCGCGGGTATATGTTTAGCTTGCGAATGAAACAATACTCCGCGAAAGGATTGTGTAGATGGCCAAGCAGATCCAGGAGATTCTCATCGACGACCTCGATGGGGGCGAGGCCAATGAGACTGTCGCCTTCGCGATTGACGGCACCAGCTATGAGATTGACCTGAGTGACGTTAACGCGAAGAAGCTCCGCGACTCCCTGTCGCCTTTCGTGCAGAGCGCCCGTCGTTCCAGCGCGCTGGCACCCCGCCGCCGTCGTGCGGGCGGAGCGCGGGCGCTCACGCGAGAGAAGAGCGCCGACATCCGGGCATGGGCGAAGTCCCACGGCCTCAATGTCAGTGAGCGCGGTCGAATCGCTTCCTCGGTCGTCGAGCAGTACGAGGCGGCTCACTAGATCGGTCCAGCCGATCAGGTGAATCATGCGGTTATGGCGGTCACGGTGGGGTCCGGTGGCGGCCATGACCGCATGATGCGTTTGACTGGTCGACAAACGTCGTTCGCTTGCGGCGTAGCGGGAACATCCTGCCCCCCGTAAGTAGTTGGATGGAGGGTGAACGCCCTGCTCTCGGGGAACGTCTTCTGCATAGAGCGGTCGCCGGGTCGGGGCTACCATGCGGGATGACAGGGCCCGGATATCCCGGACCTGCCTGACCGCTCTGTGAGGAGCGACGAGATGTTCGAGAGGTTCACCGACCGCGCACGGCGGGTTGTCGTCCTGGCCCAAGAAGAGGCCCGGATGCTCAACCACAACTACATCGGTACGGAGCACATTCTTCTTGGCTTGATCCATGAGGGTGAAGGCGTTGCCGCCAAGGCTCTGGAGAGCCTCGGCATCAGTCTTGAAGGTGTGCGTCAGCAGGTCGAGGAGATCATCGGCCAGGGGCAGTCCGCGCCGTCGGGGCACATTCCGTTCACCCCGCGTGCCAAGAAAGTCCTTGAGCTGTCCCTGCGCGAGGCGCTGCAGCTGGGTCACAACTACATCGGTACCGAGCACATCCTGCTCGGTCTCATCCGTGAGGGTGAGGGGGTGGCCGCTCAGGTGCTGGTGAAGCTGGGCGCCGATCTCAACCGGGTCCGCCAGCAGGTCATCCAGCTGCTCCACGGCTACCAGGGCAAGGAGCCGACCGCCGCCGGCGGTCCGGCCGAGGCCGCTCCGTCGACCTCTCTGGTGCTGGACCAGTTCGGCCGTAACCTGACCCAGGCCGCCCGCGAGGGCAAGCTCGATCCGGTCATCGGCCGGGAGAAGGAGATCGAGCGGGTCATGCAGGTCCTGTCCCGCAGGACCAAGAACAATCCGGTCCTGGTGGGTGAGCCCGGCGTCGGCAAGACCGCCGTCGTGGAGGGCCTGTCGCAGAAGATCGTCAAGGGCGAGGTGCCCGAGACGCTCAAGGACAAGCAGCTCTACACCCTGGACCTGGGGGCCCTGGTGGCGGGTTCGCGCTACCGCGGTGACTTCGAGGAGCGCCTGAAGAAGGTCCTCAAGGAGATCCGCACCCGCGGCGACATCATCCTGTTCATCGACGAGCTGCACACGCTCGTCGGCGCGGGCGCCGCCGAAGGCGCGATCGACGCCGCCAGCATCCTGAAGCCGATGCTGGCCCGAGGCGAGCTGCAGACCATCGGCGCCACCACCCTGGACGAGTACCGCAAGCATCTGGAGAAGGACGCGGCGCTTGAGCGGCGTTTCCAGCCGATCCAGGTGGCCGAGCCCAGCCTCAGCCACACGATCGAGATCCTCAAGGGGCTGCGGGACCGTTACGAGGCACACCACCGCGTCTCCATCACCGATGGCGCCCTGGTGGCCGCCGCGCAGCTGGCCGACCGCTACATCAGCGACCGGTTCCTGCCGGACAAGGCGATCGACCTCATCGACGAGGCAGGCTCGCGCATGCGCATCCGCCGCATGACCGCGCCGCCGGATCTGCGTGAGTACGACGAGAAGATCGCCAACGTGCGGCGCGACAAGGAGTCCGCGATCGACGCGCAGGACTTCGAGAAGGCCGCCGCCCTCCGTGACCAGGAGAAGCAGCTCCAGCTCAAGCGCGAGCGCCGCGAGAAGGAGTGGAAGGCCGGCGACATGGACGTCGTCGCCGAGGTCACCGAGGAGCTCATCGCCGAGGTCCTGGCGACCGCCACCGGTATCCCGGTCTTCAAGCTCACCGAGGAGGAGTCCCAGCGACTGCTCCGGATGGAGGACGAGCTGCACAAGCGGATCATCGGCCAGGACGACGCCATCAAGGGTCTGTCCCGCTCGATCCGCCGCACGCGCGCCGGTCTGAAGGACCCGCGCCGCCCCGGTGGCTCGTTCATCTTCGCCGGTCCGTCCGGTGTCGGTAAGACCGAGCTGTCCAAGGCGCTGGCCGAGTTCCTGTTCGGGGACGAGGACGCGCTGATCATGCTGGACATGTCGGAGTTCATGGAGAAGCACACCGTCTCCAGGCTGTTCGGCTCGCCTCCCGGCTACGTCGGGTACGAGGAGGGCGGTCAGCTGACGGAGAAGGTGCGGCGCAAGCCGTTCTCCGTCGTCCTCTTCGACGAGATCGAGAAGGCCCACCCCGACATCTTCAACTCGCTGCTGCAGATCCTGGAGGACGGTCGTCTGACCGACGCCCAGGGCCGGGTGGTGGACTTCAAGAACACCGTCATCATCATGACGACGAACCTGGGTACCCGGGACATCTCCAAGGGTCAGGGGGTCGGTTTCGCGAAGAACAACGATGCCGAGTCCAACTACGACCGGATGAAGTCCAAGGTGCAGGAGGAGCTCAAGCAGCACTTCCGGCCGGAGTTCCTCAACCGTGTCGATGACATCGTGGTCTTCCACCAGCTCACGCCGAAGGAGATCATCCGCATCGTCGACCTGATGCTGGCCCTGGTGGGCCTGCGCCTGAAGGACCGCGACATGGGGATGGAGCTCACGCAGGAGGCCAAGCAGCTGCTGGCCGACCGTGGCTACGACCCGGTGATGGGCGCCCGACCGCTCCGCCGCACGATCCAGCGCGAGCTGGAGGACACCCTGTCCGAGAAGATCCTGTACGGCGAGCTCCGCCCCGGCCAGATCGTGAAGATCGGGATCGAGGGCGAGGGTGAGAACGCGAAGTTCACCTTCGTCGGTGAGGACGCGCCGGTCGACCGGGTTCCCGACTCGGCCGCCGCCATCGCGGAGCCGATCCAGAACTAGACCCCGTCCCGTGGATCGGTCGGACGGCACCTTGCGAGATGGAGGGAACCGCAGTGTGTCGCGGTGACCGACGACAACACCGCGAGGTGCCGTCCGACCGGCCGCGGTAGGCGGAAGATCCAAGGGCAGGCCACAGGGCCATGGCCTGATCAGACAGAAAGGGCAGACCCCGCCGTGAGGATGTTCACGGCGGGGTCTGCCTATTTGTTACCAAAGAAGGTGTATCGCCACGACAGGTAGTACTACACTTCGTAGAGCGAGTTCGATGAGTCTCACCACAGTGACCCGCGGGTCGTGCTGATCGCGGTGAGATCGGCGTCGAGGTCAGCCTGGCGGCGTACCGAGAAATCAACTTCGTGAGTGACGCGAAGATCGGTGTCCGCGCGGGATGCTTCGGACGGCCGGGTCGAGCTCCCGGCAGGAAGAGCCTCCGGCTCACGACGCTGGAACACCGGCGCGGGGCGATCGGAGAGGCTTACACGAAAGTATGTTTGGGAGGCACGCATGCGTTTACGGCATGAGGACGGGACGCTCGTTCACCTGGCCTACAACGCGGGCGTGCACCCCGCCGAGGACCTTGAGAACCTCATCGCGCACCTGACGAGATACGCGGTGCCGGTGCGCAAGCGCCTCGGAGTGGAGCGCATGGGCGTCGGCCTCTGGCTCTCCCCGAGCGTCGCCGACCATCTCACCGCCGACAGGATAGAGCTGGTGCGCCTGCGCCGCTCTCTTGAGGAGCGCGGCCTGGAGGTCGTCAGCCTCAACGGAACCGGCGGCAGGAACCAGGAATCCCCCGGTCCCGACTGGGCCAAGCCCGAGCGTTACCGCTACACGATGGCACTCGCCAAGATCCTGGCCTTCCTGCTCCCATCGGACGTCCGTTTCGGGAGCATCTCCACCATCCCCATCGGCTGGCGCCGTGACTGGCCGGCCGATCTGCACGCGATAGCCTCGCGCCGTCTGGAGCGCCTCGCCCGCGAGCTGCGCGGGCTGCACAGCGTCACCGGCAAGACGATCAGGGTCGGCTTCGAGCCGTGGCCCGGCTGCGTCCTGGAGACCACCAAACAGGCACTCGACAGGGTCGCCGGCATCGACTCCGAGCACCTGGGTGTCTGCCTGGACGCCTGTTACCTCTCCGGCGGCGCTGAGGAGCCCGGAGTCGCCCTGCGCGGCCTGGCGGACGCCGGAGCCCCCGTCGTCAAGCTCGGCCACGTGCACAACCATGTGGCCGCTGCCCGCCAGGAGTTGCCCAGCACCCGCTCGGTCCTGGAGGACACCCTCACCGCGATGCTCTCCGGCGCGGTGAACGGCACCGCCCACATCGAGGTGGAGACTCACGACCTGGCCGTGCCGCTTCGGGCCAAGGGGCCCGGCGCGCTGGTCAACGTGATCGCCGAGGAACTCGACTGGGCTCGCACCAGCCTCACCGCTCTCGGCCTGCGCCTCGCCGCCTGACTGACCGCCTCCGCCCCGTCGTGTCAATGGTCGAGTGTGTGCCGCCGCTGAGGCTGGATTTACGGAGCTCGGCGCCAGACAGATCTGAGAGGGGCGCCACGATCTCTCTGCGTCACAGCGCTCATCGCCCTCTCTGCGTCACAGCGCTCATCGCCCTCTCTGCGTCACAGCGCTCATCGCCCTCTCTGCGTCACAGCGCTCATCGCCGAGAAATCATCGAAGCCCTCGGCTCCAGCAAGAGCCAAGGGCTTCTGTGCCACCGAGATGGCACACCTCAGATGTACGAGAACTCCGGATGCGGGTGCATCAGGAAGTCGTGGTGGGAGATGTTCCAGGCGTAGGCGCCGGCCATGAGGAACTGCACGATGTCGCCAGTCGCCAAGGCCGCCGGGACTCGGCGGGTGAGGGTGTCCTTGGGAGTGCAGAGCTGGCCAACGATCGTAACCGGCTCGCCCTTCTCGGCAATGACCATCGGCTGGTCGTGGCCCTTGGTCGCGGGCGTGCGGATGTGGTGGGTCCCGCCTGCCACGATGGCGAACAGCTCGCCGTGGACCCGCTTGACGTCCAGCACACGGGTCACGTACCGCCCGCAGTAGACCGACACCGACCGGCCGGGCTCGATCCGCAGCGTCTCGCCGGGACGGCGCAGCCCCGCCAGGCCCTTGCCGTAGCTCTCCCAGTCGAAGACGGCGCCGGGGTCGGCGTAGTCGACGGCCATGCCGCCGCCAAGGTTGATCTCGGTCAGGCCGAGGCCGCGGGTGTAGTCGAGCACGCCCTCGGCGACCTCCAGCATGCGCGGGGCGTCCAGGCCGCTGGCCAAGTGGGCGTGAACGCCGCGCAGGCGTACCGCGTCCTGGCGCTCCAGAAGCGCGAGACATTCGTCGACACCGGCCGGGTCCATGCCGAAGGGGGTCGCGCCGCCGCCCATCGCCAGGGCCACGTCCCCCAGCGAGAGGGCGAGGTTGGCGCGGAGCAGCACGTCGGCCTCCCGCCCGGTGGCGATCAGGCGGCACAGCTCGTTCGGGCTCTCCACGTGCAGCCGTTCGACGCCGCGATCGAGGGCGAGCCGGAGTTCGCCGTCGGTTTTGCCGGGGCCGCCGAACGCGATCCTGGCCGAGGGGAGCACGCCCAGCACGTGCTCCAGCTCGCCGCCGGAGGCGACCTCGACCCCGTCCACGTGCCGGGCCAGCACCCGCAGCAGCTCCGGGTCCGGGTTGGCCTTGGCCGCGTAGTACAGCTCGATCCCCGGCAGCGCGGCCCGCACCGCCGCCGCGTGCGCGTCCAGGGCGGCCAGGTCGTACACGTAAGCGGGCAGCCTTCCATCCGCCGCCAGCTCACGGGCTCTTACGGTGAGAGCGTCCACAAAAATCTCCGATCGATGTGGGATGCCGAGGATCAGGTGAGCGGGAACGTGGATTCGATGATCAGGTAGCTGGTGGGCGTGACGGTCGTGGTCACTTCCACGGTCCGGCCGTCAGCCGTGCGCCCCGTGTGAAGAATGTCGAAGACCGGCCTTTCAGCACTGATCTCCAGCTCCTCCGCCTCTTCGTCGGTGGGCAGACGAACCAAGATCCGCTCGTCTGCCTCTACCTGAGGATGACCGAGGCCGGCGTACAGGGACTTGATACCCCCGACGATCATCGGCTCAGGTTCTTCGAGCGCGGTGCCGACCGCGATGTCAGCAGGCATGTAGGAAATGACGAGGCTGACGGGTATACCGGAGGCAAGCAGGCGACGTGACCGGCGCACCACGGTGATCTCCGAGAGGCCAAAGAGGGCGGAGATGTCGTTCGGAGTGGTCATCCGCGTAACCGAGATCTCATGCTGCGGTTCCAGGCCGATGGCACGGATCTCAGCGTCGAATGCTCCTTTCGCTCCTTCGTGCTCACGCGTGTCGCGCCGATAGCGGGCGCCGGACCGAGACAGGGGCGGAAGCCAAGTCACTCGGGTCCCGTCTCCCTGCCGGGGACGTACCAGGCCTTCAGCGGCCAGGAGCTGCAACGCCTTGTTCACCAGACTACGAGAGACGCCGTAGTTCGAGGCGAGGGCTGTCTCGGACGGCAGAGTCGTACCGGGAGCGTAGGTTCCACTCCGGATCAACTTACGTAGGTCTTCGGCTATGTCCCTGTACGTGAACTTCATGATCCAGCCTTCCTCTCTCGCAGCTACCTCAGCATAAGGGTCAAACGTTTGTCATCTCTTGACGTGGGGTCTCAGTCGCGCCAAGCTAAAGACGTTAAACGTTTGTCTTTTAGAGTACCGCCTTGAGCTGTCAGAGAAAAGATCGGGCCTGCTAGGTGCTGAGAACACCGAACAGGCCCTTGATCAGGAAGGCGCTCCTGACCCGTGAACAACCCTAATACCCCGGTTCTCGACCGGACTGCGGCAATCGGCTGTGGCTGCTTCGTCGAGGCTTCGCCGATGCCAATGGGCTGTGCCCTCTGCGGGCACGCCCCCTATGCGCACGGCTGCCCCGGCCAGGGCGCCGACCACGACTACGCCCAGCCGTCCCGGGAGCTGATGGCCATCCGCTTGGAGGCCCGCCGCCTCGGCGTCCTGCTGCCCGCCTCCGAGGCGTTCGCCGACGCCGAGATCATCCCCCTCGTGCCCGCGCAGTGCCGTCCTGAGCAGCCCGCCCCGGCCACGCCGACGCCGCTGCCCAGGGGCACACCCCGGCCCTTCCCTCGCCCAGACATCCGCCCCGCCGTCGTCGCACCGCCGGGGCGCGACGACGGCCGACGCCCCGCCCCGTCGAGACCCGGCAGGACCGCGCGGCCCGCCTGGCACTCGCCCGCGACCCGTGCGCCCGCCGCCGAGCCTGCGTCGCGGCCCGCGCTCGCAAGCACGCCTCCGCACCACACCACCGTACTCCAGCAGCTCGCGCACCTCCCCGACGCGAGTGAGCGGCGTCAGCCGCACCAGGTCCTCCGGCCGGGGCGGCCAGCGCCTTCGGCCGGGGCCACCCACCGACCTCCCTGCCTTCTCCCCTGCTCGCCCCGTATCGTCAGGAGGTCGCGGCATGAACGAGACTCCGGAACGGGGCGACGCCCCACCAGTTGGCGCGGCGGCAGTCCCGCAGCTCGGACGATCGCCGCCGCGTTGTCGACCGCCGCCGAGCGGCTGTCCCCCGTGCGGCACGCCGAGGACCTGGCCGCTCTCCTGGCCGACGTCCACGGCATCGTGGCCGACGTCCACGAGTTCACCTCCGGCAACGCCATCGTGTCCGTCCATTACGGGCTGCTGGCCTACACCGACGGCGAAAGCTTCTGGTGGACCAGCCCCGAACTCAACCACGCCGGAGCACCGATCCTCAGCTCCGCGCTCGCCCTGGCCGAAGCCGCCACCCAGCTCGCCGAACACCACGCCATCCTGAGCGCGCGGGAGGCTACCGACGTGGTGCGCGGCGGGCTGCCGCTGCTGGCCGACGTGATCGGTGCCGAGCATGTTGACCCTTGCTGACCTCGACGCGGCCCGAGCCGCCCAGCAGGTCCAACAGCACGCACCCGACTGGTTCGTCATCTGGAGCTTGCGCCACCGCCGCTTCGAGGCATGGAACTTACCGACCCTCAGGAGTGCCGCATCCTCTACGCGCAAAGCGCCATCGCCCTGTGGAACCTCATGCAACAGACCGAAGTCGACCTGTGGCGGACCTCACCATACGGCGCCACGCCGCCCCCCGGCGCGGCCAGCACGGAGCCGCCACTCCCGGTGACCCCGGGGCTCGTTCCCCACCCCCGCGCCCTGCCCCAGCGCACACCGAGCAAGCCCCGAGGCCACGCCCCTCGTCGTGGAAAAGGAGGCGCCCGTGATCCCGCACCCCGGCCCCCTGGCAGGCGACCGGCTGAGCGCGGCCACCTGGCGCCCCGGTACCATCAGCGCCCTCAAGCACCTGCGCACCGAACTGCACACCCACCGCATCTACCCAGAGATCGCCTACGACCAGGGCCGGCCCCGCCTCGTGATCAGTGCCGAGCTGACCGTATGGGCCGACCAGGCGGGCACGGTCTTCTGCTGGGGAGCCTGCTTCCTCGAAGAGCCCGCCGACCAGGCACCGACCGACAACATGCCGCAGGTCGCGCGCCGCATCGCCGGACGACTCGGCAAGCACTACGCCGAACCGATAGATCCGCCCTAAGCCGCGTGACGGTACGGCGAGACCTGATCTCCAGTGCCGTCGCGCCCCCAACTCCCTGCGGCGGTGGTGTGCATCACTAGTGGCCTGTCACGCAACCTTGGACGGGTAACTGGTCCAGCTACGGATGGGTGAGCTGGCGGCGAAGCTGGTCTTGGGTTGAGCGCGAGCGTTGCGCCAGCGGACGTAAGCGCCGATCGCCGCGTTCTGCTCGTCGTGGGTGCGGTGGTCGGTGCCGTTGAGGGCGTAGTAGCGCAAGGCGGCGAATTCGGACTCGATCCAGTTCAACCACGACCCGTAGGTAGGCAGGAACACCAACTCGACGTCGTGCTCGGCGGCCCAGGCGCGGACCTCGGAATGCTTGTGCGGCGAATAGTTGTCCATGATCACATACAGCTTTTCGCCCGGCCAGCGGGCGCGAAGGGTCTTGAGGAAGGACAGAAACTCCCGCCACCGCTTGCGTCTGCGGATGCGGTAGTAGAGCTGGCCGGTGGCCAGATCCAGCGCGGCGATCATGTGCATGACGCCGAAGTAACGGTTGTAGGTCGCCCGCAGCCGCGCCGGGCCGCCGGCCGGCCGCCAGCGTTTGCCCTTACGGGGCATCAGGTTCAGCGGGCCGAACTCATCGGCGCGGATCACCCGCCCAGCAGTGGGCCGCTGGTCGTATAACGCCAGTACACGCTGCATCTTGGCGATGAACTGTGGGTCGTTGGAGGACTTCCATGTGGTGGTGGTCTGCCAGGTCACCTTGCCCGCGCGCAGGATCCGCGACAGGTGCTGGCGGCTGATCGAGGTGACCACGCCCCGGCCGATGAGGTGCTCGGCCAGTGTGCGCAGGCTCCAGGTGGAGTGGCCGGTGATGCCCCACTCGGCGGGGACTGTCCGGGCGATCAGGCAGATGTGCTCGCGCGCCTGCTCACTGATCGCCGGTGGACGGCCCCCGCTCCATTTTGGGTTCAGCGCATCGAACCCCCGCTCGTTGAAGGCATGGATGACATCGCGTACGTAGTCCTCGCTGACCTGCATCAACGAGGTGATGTCCGGCGCGCTCTGGCCCTGGCCGGACATCATCACCACGATTGCCCGGCGCAGCTTGACCGGGTCCTTGGCGGTCCGGGTGATGCGCTGGAGTTTGCGGCCCTCCTCCATCGACAAGGGCCGGACGAACACATCCGGTCGACGAGCCACGACCACCTCCCAAGAGTTGCAGAGGAGTCAGCCTGCCGGGTTCACCGCCCGAGATCAATTACCGGGTTAACGTTCAGAGACGGGCCACTAGCCGGGGAGCCGCCTGGCAGGACATCGCTGACCTCGTCCCTCATATGATCATGGCGGGCCACTCTCCAGCGTCGGCGGAGAAAACGCTGATCGGCGTCCCGGCCTGGGATCTCGCCCTACCAGAAGTGATCACCAGCTATGCGGCATCGTTCGCCGGGTACTGGACCCGGATGAGTCGGCAGCCCGCGCCGACGGGCGTCCCGAACCTTCGCGGCTACCAACGCCGAGCGGCTGCCGCTGCCATCGCATGGACGATGTACCGCACCGGCTGGTGACCCGGCGACACAGCGTAGGTCCTCCTGCGAGGTTCAGGCCGCAAGCCGAGGCTTGGCGGCGGAACACCCTGATCCTGACCATCACCCTGGACGTAGGCGGGTTGAACTCCCGGCGCAGCTCGGCGCAGAGCGCGTGGTAGGCGTCGAGCTGCACGGCCGGCCACGGCGTATGGCTGTCGTTCCCGGCTCGATTTCGATGCTCGCGCTGTTGCGGGAGAGCGTGGCGCGTTCAGCCTGGGAGGCGGTAGGTGCCGTCGTCGAGGACCTCGGCCAGGCCGTCGGAGATCAGGCCGTCAAGGGCGCGCTCTCGTTGCGGGGCGTCGTCCCAGACCACGTCGAGGGCGTCCTTGGGCACCGGGCCGTGGGCCTGGCGCAGCACCGCGAGGAGGCGGCCGCGGCACTGGCGGTCCGTGCCCGCGTATGTCTGGCCCCTGCGCGCGGGACCGTCGTAGGCGGGCTTGCCCGCCAGGCGCCAGGCGCACAGGTCACTGATCGGGCAGTCGGCGCAGCGGGCGGCACGGGCGGTGCAGACCAGTGCGCCAAGCTCCATGACGGCGACCGCCCAGACGGGGGCGCGGTCGGCGTCGGGGAGCAGCGAGGCGGCGAGCCTGCGCTCGGGGGGCGTGGTGGCCTTCGGCGGATACTCCTCGCCGCTGACGGCCCGCGCCAGGACCCGCCGTACATTGGTGTCGAGAACCGCGTGGCGGCCTCCGAAGGCGAAGCTGGCGACCGCGGCCGCGGTGTACTCGCCGACGCCGGGAAGCGCCAGCAGGGCATCGTGCCCCGAGGGGACCTCGCCATCGTGCCGGTCGGTGATCGTGCGGGCGCAGGCGTGCAGGTTCAGTGCCCGGCGGGGGTAGCCGAGGCGGCCCCAGTGGCGTACGGCCTCACCGGGGGGCTCGGCGGCGAGGGAGGCGGGCGTGGGCCAGCGCTCCATCCACTCGGTCCAGACGCCCAGCACTCTGGCCACCGGTGTCTGCTGCAGCATGATCTCGCTGACCAGGATCGACCAGGGGGAGGCGCCGGGCGCCCGCCAGGGAAGGTTGCGGGCATGGCCGGCATACCAGTCGAGGACGGGTTCGAGTAAGCGGTTCGACTCGGGCACCTTTTGACGATAGTGCGGGATCAGGCCCCCTCGACCCGCCTTCACCCGCCTTCACCCGCCTTCATCCGTCTTCTGCCGATGATCGATGGCCGAAACGTGGACGGGAGCGGCGGGTCTCCCCCTGCGGCTCGCAAGCACTAACCATACTGTCTGTATGGATCCCGACACGTTCCGTAGCGATATCGGAGCTGACATCTACTGGCGGCGCCGGATGGCCGCGCTCGTCGGTGTGCTCGTGGTGGTCGCCGTCGTGGCGTGGGCCTGCTCGTCGACGAGCAGGCCGCAGGACGCCCGGGAGGCCAGGGAGGAAGGCACCTCGGCCGCGCGGAAGGACGCGCCGGACCCGCTGCTGGCCATCCTGCCGACCATGACGGTCATCCCCTCGCCGCCCGCGAGCCCGACCCCGGAGCCGCGGGAGAGCAAGGCGGCCCCCAGGCCCCGGAGACCTGGTGAGCCCTGCGCCTCCCCGCAGCTCGTGCTGAGCATGGAGGGGCAGGGGACGGTCTACCCGCCGGGCATCCGGCCCCGGTTCATCCTCACCCTCGTCAATGTCGGCAAGGTGATGTGCACCACGGACGTGGGGCCGCGCACCATGGAGGTGCGCATCACCTCCGGTGACGACCGTGTGTGGTCGTCCTCCGACTGCGTCAGCGGCGAGACCGAGAACGTCCGCAAGCTCGACCGGGGCATCCCCTACGTCCGGGAACTGGTGTGGGACCGCCGCAGGTCCGGGAACGACTGCTCCGTCGACCGCACCGCCGCGCGTCCCGGCACCTACGTCGCGGTGGTCCACGCCCCCGGCCTGAGGAGCCGCAAGGCCGTCTTCCACCTCCGGTAGGAGGATCGGGGTGGGGGTTTCCTACACGTAGCGTTCGAGGATGGACGACTCGGCCAGCCGGGACAGGCCCTCGCGGATGTGGCGGGCCCTGGCCTCGCCCACCCCGCCCACCTCCTGGAGGTCGCCGATGCTGGCGGCCAGGAGCTTCTGCAGGCTGGCGAACTGGTCGACGAGGCGCTCGACCACGGTGCCCGGCAGGCGCGGGACCTTGGCCAGCAGGCGGTAGCCCCTGGGGCTCACGGGTGTCTCCAGGGCGTCGTTGCCCGAGTGGCCGAGGATCTGGGCGACGACCGAGAGGTCGAGCAGGTCGGTGGAGGAGAGCTGGTCGAGCTCGTGCAGTGCCTCGGCGAACTTGCGCGGGCGGCGGCCCGTCGCGGGCAGGTAGTCGCGCACGATCAGCTCGAGGTCGCTCTCCGTGCCGGCCACCAGCTCGTCCAGCTGCAGCGAGAGCAACCGGCCGTCGGTACCGAGCTCGACCACGTAGCCCGCGATCTCCTCGGAGATGCGCCTGACCATCTCCAGCCGCTGGGCGACCACCGCGATGTCGCGGACCGTCACCAGATCCTCGATCTCCAGCGCCGAGAGCGTGCCGGAGACCTCGTCCAGGCGGAGCTTGTAGCGCTCCAGCGTGGCGAGGGCCTGGTTGGACTTGGACAGGATGACCGCCGACTCCTCCAGCACGTAGCGGATGCCGTCGAGATAGAGGGCGATGATCCGCATGGACTTGCTGAGGGAGATGACCGGAAAGGAGGTTTGAAGGGCCACACGCTGGGCGGTGCGGTGCCGGGTGCCCGACTCGTCGGTGGGCAGGGACGGATCGGGCATCAGGTGCACGGCCGCGCGCACGATCCGCAGGTCGCCGGAGTTGAGGACGATGGCGCCGTCCATCTTGGCCAGCTCGCGCAGCCGTGTCGCGGAGAACTCGACGTCCAGCTCGAACCCGCCGCTGCAGATCTCCTCGACGGTGCTGTCGTATCCCAGCACGATCAGACCGCCCGTGTGCCCTCGCAGGATGCGCTCCAGGCCGTCGCGCAGGGCGGTGCCCGGTGCGACCGCGGCCAGGATGCCCCTGCGGCGTTCATCGAGCCCTTTGTACATTGCTGCCACATGACCCCCGTGGTCTGCGTATAACGCTCAGCCTACCGGCGAAGACCTCGCGCGGCCCGGAATCATCTGATGACCATGGGGCGCCCGAGGGCCGTGGGACGTCGCGCCGCCAGGAGCGTGACGCCTCAGGTGACGTGGGTGAGGGCATCCCAGACGTTCTCCGCCTCGACGACGTCGAAGCCGGGTGCGAAGGGTGCGCCGCGCCCGGCCACCGGAACCAGGGAGTGGTCACCGTTGCGTTTCTTGCCCACCTCGAGGGAGCCCGCGGGGACCAGTGCCCGGGTGAAGCCCAGCCGCGCGGCCTCCGACAGCCGGCGCCGCACGTCGCGCACCGGGCGCAGCTCCCCTGCCAGGCCCACCTCGCCGAGCACCACCAGGCCGGCGGGGAGTGCCTTGTCGCCGGCCGCGCTGGCGACCGCCAGCATCACCGACAGGTCGACCGCGGGATCGCTGAGCTTGATCCCGCCGACGGTCGCGGTGAAGACGTCGCACCCGCCCAGCTTGGCGTTGAGCCGCCGCTCCAGCACGGCCAGCACCATCGTCACCCGGTAGGTGTCGAGCCCCGAGGAGGAGCGGCGCGGCTGCTGGGCCTCGGTCCTGGCGACCAGTGCCTGGACCTCGGCAGGCAGTGGCCGGGTGCCCTCCAGGGTGACCGTGACGCACGTGCCGGGCACCGGGTCGGTGCGGTGCGAGACGAACAGGCCGCTGGCGTCGGCGATACCCTCGATGCCGCTCTCGTGCAGGTCGAAGCAGCCGACCTCGTCGACGGGGCCGTACCGGTTTTTGATCGCGCGGACCAGGCGGAGCCGGGAGTGCCGGTCGCCCTCGAAGTGGAGCACGACGTCGACGAGGTGCTCCAGCGTGCGGGGGCCGGCGATCGAGCCCTCCTTGGTGACGTGGCCGACCAGCACGGTGGCCATGCCTCGCTCCTTGGCCAGCCGCACCAGATTTCCCGCGACCTCCCTGACCTGGGTCACCCCGCCGGGCACGCCGGTCGCCTGGGCCGAGCCGATCGTCTGCACGGAGTCGACGATGAGCAGGTCGGGCCGGACCTTCTCGACGTGCGAGACCAGCGCGCCCAACTCGGTCTCCGCGGCCAGGTAGAGGAGGTCCTGGATGGCGCCGATCCGGTCGGCCCTGATCCGCACCTGGGCGGCCGACTCCTCGCCCGTGATGTAGAGGACGGTCTGCTGCCGGGCGATCTTGGCCGCCGCCTCCAGCAGGAGGGTGGACTTGCCGATGCCGGGCTCACCGGCCAGCAGCACGACGGCTCCGGGCACCAGGCCGCCGCCGAGGACCCGGTCGAGCTCGGGCACCCCGGTGCCACGCGCGTGCGCCACCTCGGCCTTGACCTGGCCGATCGGCACCGCCGGCGCCGACACCGCCCCGGCGGAGGCCACCCGCGCGCCCGCGGGCGCCGTCTCCTCCTCGACCGTTCCCCAGGCCTGGCACTCGCCGCAGCGCCCCACCCACTTGGCCGTCTGCCACCCGCACTCGGCACAGCGGTAGCCACCAGCCTTCTTCGCCATGGCCGCACGTTACCCGGAGGAGCCGACAACTTTCACCCGGTACGGCGGCCGCACCGGGTGAAGGTCGCCGGAAGAGGCGCCAGGCGGCACGTCAGATGTGGCCTTCGAGGTCGGCCAGGAGCAGGCGCTTGGGCTTGGCACCCTTGATCTGCCGCACCACCTCGCCGTTCTTGTAGAGGTTGAGCGTCGGCAGGCCGAGGACGCCGTACCTCGCGGCGATCTCGGGGTGGTCGTCGGCGTTGAGCTTGGCGATCGTGAGGCGGTCGCCGTACTCGGCCTCGATCTCCGCCAGGACCGGCGCGATCATCTTGCACGGTCCGCACCACTCGGCCCAGAAGTCGACCAGGACAGGCTTGTCGCTCCGCAGCACCTGCTCGTCGAAGTTCTCGCCGGTCAGTGTGATCATGGTTTTCCCACTTTCCTCAGTACGCATCCTGGGCAGGCGGTGGTCAGCTGCGCCGCCACCTCCGCCCTCCGGGTGAGCAGCGTGCGGATCTCGTCGTCGATCTCCGCCAGCTTGCGCTGGTAGACGGCCACGGACTCCGGGCACGACCCCCCGGAATCGTGGCCGGCCCGCAGGCAGGCCACGAACGGGCGGGCGTCCTCCAGGGTGAAGCCGACGGCGAGCAGTGACCGGATCTCGGAGACGAGCCGCAGATCGGTCTCCCCGTACTCCCGGTAGCCGTTGGCCGAGCGCCGGGCCGTGATCAGCCCCTGCTGCTCGTAGTAGCGCAGTGCCCGGGTGCTGACACCCGCCCGCCGCGCCAGCTCGCCGATCCGCATCCGGACCTCCTCATGGCCCGACGATAAACCTTGACATCAACGTCAAGGTCAAGCCGGTGTCCCGTTGTTCCCCGCTCGCCCGCGCGGGGCCGGCCGGCATCCGCGGGCGAGGCTCAGAACCGCCTCCAGCGCAGCAGGTTGGGGTAGGCGATCTCCAGGCCTGGGGTCTCGGCGATGGCGAGGTCGGCGACCGCGGGGGTGAACTCGATGCGGAGCACCGCCTCCAGATCGGCGCGGCGCTCGAAGGACATGCGCAGGTCGAGTTTCTCCACCTGCCAGCCCTGGCGGTTCCAGAAGTTCTCGACGGCCCTGGCCGAGTACGCGGGGATGGACTGGCTGAACCAGCGGCCGAAGGCGCCGCGGGTGGTGTCGATGTCGATCACGAAGGCCGCGCCGCCGCGCCGCATCACCCGGGAGAGCTCGGCCAGGCCGGGCTCGCAGCCGGGGCCGAAGAAGTAGGCCCAGCGGGCGACGGCCACGTCCACGGAGGCGTCGGGCACCGGGAGGGCCTGGGCGGTGGCGGCGTGGACCTCGACGTTCCGCAGGGCGTGGCAGCGGCGCCCGGCCAGCCGTACGAGGTCCTCGTGGGGTTCGACGCCGATCACGCGGGCGGCGGTGGCGGCCATGGCCGGCAGGTGATAGCCGGTACCGCAGCCGATGTCGAGGACCGTCGCCCCTGTCCACGACCTGACGGCCGCCATCGCGGCCTCGGCGCGTCCCTCGGGATCCACCGCCCGGTTCTCCAGCTCGTAGGTCTGGGGCGTGTTCCAGATGTTGGGGCTGGGGATGACGCCCCTGGCGAACCTCGGCATGTCCTTACCGTAATGACTCCTCCGCTCCCCGAGGAGAGCGGCTTCCCGTCTCCTCCGGCCGAGGTGGGCGTCGGTCAGGCCCCGGCCGGTTCGAACTCGGCCGGCTTCCGGGGCGGCCCCGGAGGTCCCGTCGGCTTCCGGGGCGGCCCCGGAGGTCCCGTCGCCGAACATGAGGTGTGATCTCGGTCGTGTCGGTGGTGGCGGACAGCACTGCTCGCCGGACCCGCTTAGGCTGGCAAAGGTGAGCGACATGAGCGAGCGGGCCGGTATGCCCAACGGTGTTCGCCAGGGTGTGCTCCGAGCCGGAGACGAGGAAGCGGTATGAGCGTCCGTGTATCCAGCGCGAAGATCGCGCTGTCCACCGCGTCGGTTTATCCCGAACGCACCCCTGACGCCTTCGAGTTGGCCGCACGTCTGGGATACGACGGTGTGGAGATCATGGTGGGCGCAGACCCCGTGAGCCAGGACATCGACGTCCTGGAGCGCCTGTCGGACCATTACCAACTGCCGATCCTGGCCATCCACGCGCCGTGTCTGCTGGTGACGCAGCGGGTGTGGGGCAAGGACCCGTGGGCGAAGCTCCAGCGGGCGCAGCGCGCCGCCGAGCGGGTCGGTGCCAGGACCGTCGTGGTGCACCCACCGTTCCGCTGGCAGCGCGACTACGCGCGCGACTTCGAGCTCGGCCTTGCCAGGATGCGCGAGGAGACCGACGTGGTCTTCGCGGTGGAGAACATGTTCCCGCTGAAGGCCAGGGGCAATGAGGTGGTCCCCTACTCACCCGACTGGAATCCGGTCGACTACGACTTCCCGCAGGTCACGCTGGATCTTTCGCACACGGCCGTGTCCGGGTCCGACGCCATGGAGATGTTCACCAAGCTCGGCGACAGGCTTGCCCACCTGCACCTGGCCGACGGTGTGGGGATGGCGAACAAGGACGAGCACCTGGTTCCCGGGCGGGGTGGTCAGCCGTGCGCGCCGATCCTGGAGCGGATGGCGGGCAACGGCTACTCAGGGCTGGTCGTACTGGAGATCAACACGCGCAAGGCCGTCAGCCGCACCGAGCGGATCGACGATCTCGCCGAGGCGCTGGCCTTCGCCCGGCTGCACCTCGCCGCGTCCACCAACGTATGAGTGAGCCCGTCGTGAGCACGCCGCCCGCGAACCGGTCCTCCCGGGATGAGTCCGGAGCGGTCAGAAGGCGCCCGGGGCGCAGGCCGGGATCGGCCGACACCCGAGGGCAGATTCTCGCGGCGGCGCGCGAGACCTTCGCGGAGAAGGGGTTCGACAGGGCGACCATCCGGGGCATCGCCCGGCAGGCGGGGGTGGATCCGGCGCTGGTCCACCATTACTTCGCCGGCAAGGAGGGGATGTTCGTCGAGGCCATGGAGCTGCCGATCACCCCCGAGAGCGTCGTCTCGGCGGTCCTGGCGGGGCCGCGAGAGGAGGTCGGCGAGCGGCTGGCCCGGTTCATCCTGACCGTCACCTCGGATGCCGGGGCCCGCCAGCCGCTGCTGGCGCTGGTCCGCACCGCGATGACCAACGACCAGATGGTCGTCATGATCCGCGAGTTCATGACGCAGGCGCTGCTGGCCCGGGTCGCGGAGGTGCTGGGAGTCCCGCCGATCCGGATGGAGGCGGCCTTCGCGCAGCTGTTCGGCGTGGTCCTGGTGCGCTACGTGCTCAAGTTGGAGCCGCTGGCCTCGGTGGACGTCGAGGAGCTGGTCGAGCTGCTCGCACCCACGATCCAGCGCTATCTCGACGCGCCCGCCTAACCTCGACGGTATGTAGAGCATTGTTCTGGGAGCGGTGCCGGCCGTAGGGTGGCCGCGGTCGCCGTGAGCCTTCGGTTTGAAGTTAAGTTACCGATAAGTAGGATTTATGGAGACCCGTCGTCAGCGTGGATGACCGACAGTCGTACGCTGTCAGCCAACGTCGTCTGTGGGAGGACCCGTGCTCTGGGTAGCGATAATCGGGCTGGTCATGACAGCCGTGGCGCTCGCGCTTGCCGCGCGCCGCGTGTTGTTCTTGTACAAGCTCGCCACCATCGGGCCGGGCGCGCCCGAGCGCGTCGAGTACGCGAAGAACAACCTCGGCGAGGAGATCAAGGCTCAGCTGGTCGAGGTCTTCGGGCAGCGGAAGCTGCTGAAGTGGACCGCGTCGGGCGTCGCGCACTTCTTTGTCATGTGGGCGTTCTTCATCCTGGCGACCGTCTATCTGGAGGCGTACGGCTCGCTGATCCAGGGGGCCGTCACCGGGACCCCCGACTTCCACATCCCCCTCATCGGGACGTGGCCGATCCTGGGTTTCCTGCAGGACTTCATCGCGGTCGCGGCCCTGCTGGGACTCATCGCCTTCGCGACCATCAGGGTCAAGAACGCTCCGAAGAAGCTGGGCCGCAAGTCCCGCTTCTCCGGGTCGCACCTCGGCGGCGCCTGGCTCGTCCTCTTCATGATCTTCAATGTGATCTGGACGATGTTCCTCTTCCGTGGCGCGGCGGCCAACACCGGCAACCTGCCCTACGCCTCGGGGGCGTTCGCCTCCGACGCGACGGCCGCGCTGCTGCGGCCGCTGGGAGAGGCGGCCAACGAGGCGCTGGAGCACGTCGGCCTGCTCCTGCACATCGGCGTCATGCTGGTGTTCCTGGTGATCGTGGTGAACTCCAAGCACCTGCACATCTTCACCGCGCCGATGAACGTGGCCTTCTCCCGACGCCCGGACGGCAACGGCGCGGCCCAGCCGATGCGGATCGACGGCAAGATCGTCGACTTCGAGGACGAGGACCTCGACGGTGACAGGCTCGGCCGGGGCAAGATCGAGGACACCACCTGGAAGGGCTTCCTCGACTTCTACACCTGCACCGAGTGCGGCCGCTGCCAGTCGCAGTGCCCGGCGTGGAACACCGACAAGCCGCTGTCGCCGAAGATGCTGATCCTGGACCAGCGCGACCACGCCTTCAAGATCGCGCCGTACCTGATGGCCACCGAGGAGCAGCGCGCCGACCTGCACGAGGACGTGCTGGCCCTGCTGGAGAAGCCGCTGGTCGGCGAGGACGGTGTCATCCACCCCGACGTGCTGTGGTCCTGCACCAACTGTGGCGCCTGCGTCGAGCAGTGCCCGGTGGACATCGAGCACATCGACCACATCCTCGACATGCGCCGCTACCAGGTGATGGTGGAGTCCAACTTCCCCTCCGAGGCCGGCGTCATGGTCAAGAACCTGGAGAACAAGGGCAACCCGTGGGGGATGTCCGAGATGAAGCGGGCCGACTGGATCGAGGAGCTCGCGAGCCGCGAGGTCGACCCGATCGAGGTCCAGCTCATCGACGAGAAGATGCCCGAGGACACCGAGTACCTGTTCTGGGTCGGCTGCGCCGGCGCGCTGGAGGACCGGGCCAAGAAGACCACCAAGGCGGTCGCGGAGCTGCTGCACGTCGCGGGTGTCAAGTTCGCGGTGCTCGGCCCGATGGAGGCGTGCACCGGTGACCCGGCCCGCCGCCTGGGCATGGAGTTCCTCTTCGACATGCTGGCCAAGCAGAACATCGAGACGCTGAACGAGGCCGGGGTCAAGAAGATCGTCGCGACCTGCCCGCACTGTTTCAACACCCTCGCCAACGAATACCCGCAGCTGGGTGGCACCTACGAGGTGGTGCACCACACCCAGCTGCTGGCCAAGCTCGTGGACGAGGGCAAGCTGGTCCCGGTCACGCCGATCGAGGAGAAGATCACCTACCACGACCCGTGCTTCCTCGGCCGCCACAACAAGGTCTACTCCCAGCCACGCGACATCATGGCGAAGGTGCCCGGCGTGCGGACCCAGGAGATGCACCGTCACAAGGACCGCGGCTTCTGCTGCGGCGCGGGGGGCGCGCGGATGTGGATGGAGGAGCGGCTCGGAAAGCGGATCAACACCGAGCGCGTGGACGAGGCGCTGACGACGGACCCGGACACCATCTCCACGGCCTGCCCGTTCTGCCTGGTCATGCTCGGTGACTCGATCAACGAGAAGAAGAACACGGGCGAGGCCAGGGAGACGCTGGAGGTCGTCGACGTCTCCCAGCTGCTGATCAAGTCGATCAAGGGCCAGCCCGTCGAGGCTTCCTGACACCCGATGTCTGAACGTCAGGTGCGGCATTTTTTCGCATGCCGTACCTGACGTGCGGTCAAGTTATCGGGAAAAGGAAGTTAGGTCCGAAAACCTTCCTTTCACATAACGGTCAAATCACGGTAACCTCAACGTCGCGTAGCTCATTCAACGGGGAGGGGGCTTGACGATGCCTGTCGTCGTCAGCGATGCCGAGGTTACCCTGGCCGATGTTCTCTCACTTCGGCTGACCGTCGACGAGCCGCTGGCCGACGGCACCGAACTGGTCCTGCGCAACCGGGCCACCGCGGTCGAGAGCCGGGTGCCGCTGGGAGCGCCGGGCGTTCAGATACGCGAGGCGGCACTGGCGGTCTCGCTCGCCCCGCTGGCGCTGGGGCCCGGCCGCTGGGACACCTACCTGCAACAGGGTGCGGCGCGCACGCGGCTGCGCAGCGTCGACCCCGGGTTCTCCCTCGACCACCTGGACGCGTACGCGCTGAGCCGCCGCACGCTGGCCTACCGCGCCTACCGGACCCGTAACGGCTTCCTGGCCTTGAAGATCGACGACGCCCGGCCGACGGCGGAGGTCCGTTCCGTATGGTTTCGGGAGGGCCGCTTCGAGGTCACCGGGCTGCTGGCCTTCACCGGCCTCGACGACGACGAGGCCCGGCACGAGGCGCGGCTCGCCCTGCGCCGCAGCCGGCCCGACGCCGAGCTGACCTCCATTGCAACGGTCCAGGGCGTGCGCTTCCACGCCGCGCTCTCGCTCTGCGACGTGCTCGCCGCGGCTCCCGACCAGACCGGTACCTGGGAACCCTCACTGCGGGTGCGCGGCGTGGACACACCGCTCCGGCTGGGTTCCCGGCTGGATGACGTCGACGGCAAGCGCCGTCGTCTGCACTATCCCGCCGCGCAGATCGACGGGGTACCGATCCGACCCTGCTACACGGCGGACGACGAGCTCAGGATCGAGGTCGGCGGGTGAGGATCTGCCTGCTCGTCCCCTCCGTCTACGGCATGCGCGGTGACACTCGCTCGGTGGTCAACCTCGCGGGAGAGCTGGCAGCACGTCACGATGTCGAGATCCTCAGCGTCCGCCGCCAGCGGGAGAAGCCGTTCTTCCCGGTGGCGTCCGGGGTGAAGCTGTCCTGGGTGGTCGACGCCCAGCCGGGGGTGCGGCACCTGCTCCCGCGGGGCCAGATGCGCACCGAGGTCGCCCTCTGGCGGCGGCTGCGGGGCCTGAAGGCCGACGTGCTCATCAGCACCCGACCCGGCCTGAGCGTCCAGGTGGCCAGGCACGCGCCGCGTGGCGTCGTGCGGGTCGCCCGCGAGTGGGGCCGCCCGCCCGTGCCGGGGCCGATCAGGAAGCTCTATCCGCGCCTGGACGCGGTCGCCGCCGCCACCGAGACGAGCAGGCAGGAGTGGGACCGCCTGCTGGACGGGAACGTCGAGGTCGGCATGATCCCGGACGCGCTGCCCGCCGGGCCGTGGCCGCGCTCGCGGATGGACAACCGCATCGTCGCCGCAGGCGGGCGCCTGGTGCCGGCGAAGGCCCACGACCGGTTGATCCGCGCGTTCGCCGTCGTCGCGGGCAAGCGCCCCGACTGGCGGCTGCGCCTGTACGGCGGGGGTCCCGAGGAGAAGCGCCTGCGAGCCCTCGTCGGCGCCCTCGACCTGCACAACCACGTCTACTTCATGGGCACCACCTCCGACCTGACCGGTGAGTTCGCCAAGGCCTCGATCGTGGCGACCACCTCCAGGACGGAGATGCTCGGGATGACCGTGATCGAGGCGATGGCCAGCGGGGTGCCGGTGATCGCGTTCGACAGCCCGCGGGGAGCGGGCGAGTTCGTGGCCGACGGGCGGAGCGGGGTCCTGGTGGCCGAGGGGGAGGGCGAGATCGAGGCGTACGCGTCCGCGCTGCTCGCGCTCATCGACGACGAGCGGCGTCGGCGGGAGCTCGCGGCGGGGGCGCTGGAGGCCGCGGCGGCCCATGGGGCGGGTTCGGTGGCGGGCCGCTGGGAGAAACTGATCGCGGCTACATCCCGCTGCGCCTGACACGGGTACCGTTGGCACATGCATGGGTATAGCGGTGACAAACAGGCTTATCTGACCCGGTTACGGCGGATCGAGGGGCAGATCAGAGGTCTGCAGCGGATGGTCGAAGAGGACGCCTACTGCATTGACGTGCTGACCCAGGTGTCCGCCGCCACGCGGGCGCTCCAGGCGGTGGCACTCGGCCTGCTTGAGGATCACATCGGTCACTGCGTCGCCGACGCCATCAACATCGGGGGTCCGGAGGCGCAGGAGAAGGTCAAGGAGGCGTCGGCCGCGATCGCCCGTCTCGTCCGTTCGTGACTAGTCACTGACTATTTTTCCGACCACGTCCCGGACCCCGTTACGGGGTCCGGGACCGGGTCTTGAAAACGGTTCTTACCGTGGCTTCAGCAGACAGCCGAAGCACTCAACCCGAGCGCGTTGTCGAGCTCCACCAAGGTGAGGGGCCGTTCGCTGATGGCGACGGCGGACAGCACCTCGGCATAGAGCGCGATCTCGTCCAACGCGACACGGTCGTGGACTCTAGAGTCCAGGTCGTCGTGCCCCACCGCGTCGTCCTTCCTTCCGCAGCCCACACCCACTTCGAGGTTACGGCGGACGGTCATCGGTGCCCATGGCCCATCGGGACCATTCCTCGCCCCGCCCGGCACGCCCTCAAGGAGGATCATTTCCCGATTACGAGATCACAATTCAGCTAATTGTCTGATGCATAGGGGCCTAGAAGGATATAGGGAGAGTAAGGATGAAATAACTCTATTTGTGGTTTAAGCATACTGGCGTGTGTCAGAAGTGGCGGGGGTAGGTTCCCGATACTCCGGGGACGGGGTCGTCCCGCTCGTGTGTCAGCCGGTGCACGACCGCCGAGGCCGTCGCGAAACCGCGCTCGGGTATCTCGGTCCCGGTGAGACGGCACCACGCGAGCCCGGTGGCGTAGGCGGCGCCGAGCAGGGCCGCGGCCGAGGCCCGGTCAGGCGGGTGGAGCGCGGGAGGCAGCTCTCCCGAACGCGGCCAGCAGCCCCGCAGCGGGTGTGCGGCGTCGGTGAGCACCACGTGGAGGATGTGCCGCAGCTCGGGATCCAGCCACGGGTAGAGGCCGTCAGCCATTCTCGGCGCGCAGGCCGCCAGGTCGGCGGCGAGCAGTGAGGCGGCCACCGCCCGTGGATCGGCACCCATCGGGGCGAGGAACCCCAATGCCTGGACCAGGTCGTAGACCACGTGCTGGAAGTGGTCGCCGGGTGAGGTGTCGGGCAGCGTCATGTGGGGCGGGCAGCGCGAGATCCACGCGTGGCGTACCGCCTCGTCGCCGTGGTGGGCGGTGGCGGGATCCTGGCAGGCCCGGCGGAGCAGCGGTTCGATCATGGCCAGCAGGGCGCCGGCACGCGGCCCGAACCTCGGGTCGCCGCGTACCACGGCGGCGGTGTCGGCCATCAGCGCGACCAGCCGCAGGCCCGCCTCCGGATGCCCCGCCCTGACTCGCTCGCCGTACAGCGCGGCCAGCTCGCCCAGTGAGGTGGGCGGCAGCCAGCGGACCCACTCGTCACCGGGCAGCGGGCGGGCGAGGAACTCCCCGAACATCGACAGCAGCACCTCGTTGCCGTCGAAGGCGGGGGCGTAGGCGCACCACATGAGCGTTCCCCAGATCGCGGCGACCGGGCTGGCCACCTCCCCGGCGAAGAGCCGGGTGAACGGCTCGGTGAGCGGGAAGTCCTCCCTGCGCCTGCCTCGCTGGGCGATGACCAGTTCCCGGATCCGTTCGGTGATCTCGTAGGGCACGTCGGGACCGACGAACCCCTGGACCGACCCACGGTCGACGGCGAAGTCGGGGCCGGTCGGGATCAGATGCGGCAGGACCATCGAGGTGACCTGGATCACCTGCGCCGCGGTGCGGAAACCCCGGTCGGCGGGGGGCGCGGTCAGGTACCAGCGGCCGTCGGCGGGATCCTGGCGGTACCACCGGGCGTGGGCACCGAACAGCCAGTGCCCGCCGTCAGGGGTGGCCAGCGTGCGCTGGGCGATGGCCTGGGCTCGCGCGAGCGGCGGGAGTCCCGTCCACCGATGATCGGCGACCATGGTCCGCACGTCGCGCTCGATGGCGTCGAACCCATCCCACTGCCACATGCCGGTCATCGGTATTCCGGGGCCGGGGCCCCTGGCCTTCGCCACGGGCGGGATGCCCCTGCCTCCCTTCGGTCAAGGTCGTGTCCGGCGCCGCGATCGCCAAGCGGGCCTCGCACGATCGTAAGGCTCTCCCGGCCCCTCCGGCAGGCAGGCGTTCAGGCCGGTGGGAGAGCGACCGCGGCCCGGTGGCGGGCGGCCCTGGCGACGTAGCCGGCCGACGTGCGGGCGAAGGAGTCGCGGTCGTCGTCCGTGAGTTCTCGGACGATCTTCCCGGGGACGCCCGCGACGAGCACACCCGCCGGGATCCGCTTTCCGGGGGCCACCAGGGCGCCGGCCGCGATCAGTGACCCCGCGCCGATCCTGGCGCCGCCCAGCACGATCGCGCCGATGCCGACGAGCGCGCCGGTCTCCACATGGGCCCCGTGCACCATGGCCTTGTGCCCGAGGCTCACCCGGGGCTCCAGCACGGCCGGCTCGCCCGGGTCGGAGTGCAGGCAGCACAGGTCCTGGATGTTGCACTCCTCCGCTACCTCGATGTCCTCGTCGTCACCGCGGAGGACCGAGCCGTACCAGACGTTCGCGGCGCGGCCCAGCCGGACCCTCCCGACGACCACCGCTCCGGGGGCGACGTAGGCGTCCGGATGAATCCGCGGGATCGCGTCGCCGTCGAGGGCGGCGATGTATGGCATGGCGTTCATGGAGACGATGTTAGAGGGGGCGTTCTGTCCGGTATTTCGGCAAGCAGGTGGCGTGTTCAGGTTGCGGAGTCGGGCAGTAAGCAGGACAGTCGTCTCCTGACGTCACCTTTCCCACCACACAACCTCCACGGGCAGTGCCATGACAAACCAGCACGAGAGCTTTCCCGACCTGATGCATGAGGACTCGTTCGAGGTCGTCATGCGCGGTTACAGCCGCCGTCAGGTTCACGACTACATGGACCGCCACCGCCACCAGATCCGCGATCTGGAGGAGCGGCTCGCGCGCGCGATCGACCAGGCCGAGCAGGGCCGGGTCGAGCTGTCCGAGGCACGCAGGAGGCTCTCGGACGCCCCGCAGGACTACGACGAGCTCGGCGAACGGCTCAGCCAGATACTGAAGCTGGGCGAGGAGGAGGCCACCGCCAAGAGGCAGGTCGCCGAGGCCGAGGCCCTCAAGCTCAGCAACGACTCCGCCGCCGAGTCCGAGCGGCTGATCACCTCCGCGCAGGATCGGGCCGAGGCCATCCTGAACGCCGCGCAGCAGGAGGCCGAGCGCAGGGTCGCCGAGGCCACCGCCACCGCCGAGCAGAGGCTCTCCCAAGCCGGCAAGGAGGCGGAGGAGACGGTCAACGCGGCCCGCGCCGAGTCCGAGGAGACCCTGCGCAGCGCCCGTGCCGAGGCCGACCGGATGGTCACCTCGGCGAGGAAGGAGGCGGAGCAGACCGTCGAGAACGCCCGTGCCGAGGCCGACTCCACGCTGAGCGCGGCCCACGCGGAGGCGCGGGCGACGGTCAACGCCGCCAACACCGAGGCGCACTCCACGCTGTCGGCGGCCCAGCAGCGTGCCAACATCCTGGACGAGACCACCGGCCGCCGGGTCGTCTACCTCACCGACACCCACCACGAGGTCATGCGCCGCCTGCACGAGATGGGCGCCGTCCTGGGCGACCTGCTCCACCGCGAGAGCAGTTCGGGACCCCTGATCGACGAGGACTCCGTGCTGCCCCCTGCCCGCGTCCAGCCCGCGCTGGCGGCTCCCGTCCCCGCCGAGGCCGTCGACGACGAGGCCGTCGACGGTGTCTCCAGCGCCCCCGAGGCGACGCGGGAGGCCGCGCCCGACAACGCCGAGGTGACGGCGGGGTACGCCGGATCGGAGGACGCGCGAGACGCCGACCTCGATGCCTCACTCGACCTCGACGCCTCACTCGACCTGGACTCCGTACGGGTGATCGTGGACGACGCCCCCGGTAAGGATGCCGGTGACCGTTCGGGCGAGGAGATCGAGGTGTACGACGACACCGATGTCGACCTCGCCCCGGCCGTGGGAAAGAACGAGGGGAAGTACGCCGCCCCCGACGGTGAGGCCTTGCCGCCCCGGAGAGTGTGAGCGGGGCCGCACGGCCTCGGAGATCGGCGCGTGTGACCGTGGAGTTCCGCGGCTCCGCGGAGATCGTGAGCAGGTCCGAGTGGTTCCGGAGGCCGGCGTGCGTGACCGCGAGATTCGCGGTGTGGTCGGAGCCCGGAGCCGCCCGGAGGTCAAGCGGAAGCCCCCGCCCCCGATAGGGTCGGGGGCTTCCGCGATTGGGGGCCCGGCGCCGGGACCGCATCGGATCCGCTCACCCCGGCACCGGGCGGTCTTCAAGTGTCCGTTCCAGGCTCCGCCTCGCCGGAACGTTCCCGCTGGGCGCGCAGTTGCTCACGCAGCCCCTCGGGGTCGTCCGCGTCGATGGTCATCGCGCAGCCGACATCACGCTGGGCGGAGGTCAGCGGGTGGTGGCGGGTTGCCCACCACCTACCCGCGTCGCTCCGCCAGATCGTCCAGTCGGGAAACTCCCGGGCGATTTCTGCGAGATGTCGGTCGAAAGACATCCGTGCACCTTCCCCGCGCCCAGGCCCGTCTTTGCGACGTTCCACCTCTGACGGTGCGGCACTTCTCTAGAGAAATCAATGATCGTGAAGGACAGGTCAACCTATCGGTTGACGGACGGCCTTGAACTATGAGTCGAAGTCGTACTGAAGTACGTAAGAGGCGGCGTCGAGGACCATCTCGTTGACCTCGACGGCGACGCCGTCGGTGGTGCGGGCGACCCGGGCGATCACGATGACCGGGGTTCCGGCGGGGAGGTCGAGCTGGACGGTCTCATGGGGATGGGGCATACGGGCGCGGATCTCCTCGGTGAAGTGTGCCGGGGCGTGGCCAAGCTCGCCGAGGCGCGCGTAGACGCCCCCCGGACCTGTGTCCTCTCTCGTGATCGGGGTCCCCTCCACCAGTTCGGCGGGGAAGTGGGAGACCGACAGTTGCACCGGCCGCCCGTTCACCGAGTAGCGCCGCCTGCGGACCCACACCTCGGTGCTGTCCAGCACCTGTGCCACGGCGTCCTCGGCCCTCTCCCGGTCGATCTCCACCTCGTCCACGGTGTAGGGGCGGCCCTCGGTATCGGAGTCCCAGATGGCCGCGCCGCGCCCCCACCTGTCACGGGAGAGCCGCCGGGAACCGTGTCGCCTGATCGGGCGGAACTGCCTGACATACACCCCCGAGCCGCGTTTGGGGACGGCCAGCCCTTCGTTGATTAGCACGGAAAGGGCCTGTCTGGCGGTGGCGCGGGCTATGCCGTGCCGTGCCATCAGGGCGTTCTCGCCCGGAAGCCGATCCCCGTCTCGGAGATCGCCGGACAGGATCGCTTCGCGAAGCCCGTCGGCGATGCGCCGATAGATCGGGGGCTCGGGAGGTACCGGGGACTGCTGCACGTTCGATCACCCTCTGTCACCAACCGGGTTTGGCGTCTCCAGAGAACTTGCCCCGTCTTGTCCACGATCGCACAGATATAGGGGTTGGTAACGTGTTTCTTTTGGGAGGTATCGTGCCCGTGTGGCGAGCTTAAGGAGTTTTCCCGGTCCGTTACCGTGGAACGATCCCAGCCGCTATTCGGCCGGCCCACCACCGGCGCGTGACGGCCGCGGCCAGCACGGCACCCGCCGTGTTGACGATCACGTCGTCGACGGAGCTCACCCGCCCCAGGCGCAGGGCGTACTGGAGGACCTCCACGGTGAGTGAGGCGCCCGCCGCCACTGCCGCGATCCGGGCGAGTGAGGTGAGGTGCGCCGAGCGTACGGGGAGCATGGCGCCGAGCGAGGCGAAGACCAGAAGATTCCCTCCGACCTGTACGAACGCCGCCTGTGCCGGCCCCCGGAGGGTCGCCCACAGGTCCACAAGGGGGAGGAGGCTGACGTCGGAGGCGCCCGCCCGAGGAGTGAGGATCATCCAGATCCAGGGAGCGGTCCCGGTCACCGCGACCACGTCGGCCAGGGCGGTGCGGACGGGAAAGGGATGACCCGTACGGGCACGACGGCGGGCCAGCACGCGGACGGCGACGACGGCCACCGGGACCGCGAGGAAAGTCGCTATAACGATATTTCCCCATAGCTGCCATGCCTGGTACATGAGGCAATGATGCCGGTGCTCGAAGCCCGGTCGGCGGCCCTGTGAGGTTACGAGAAGGTGACCTTCAGGCAAGGGGTTTTCGCGGGCGTCGGATCCGAGTGAATCGGCACGATGTGGAAGCCGAGCCGTGGCCCGGATTCGAGGCGGCCGGTCGGCGGGTCAGATGGTTCTGGCCAGGGCGCGGGAGATGCCCAGGGCGGCGGCCTTGACGGCGGGAGCCAGCCGGGTGGGCTGGAAGCGGGCCAGCGGGACCGAGATCGACAGTGCGGCCACGGCCACCCCGTCTCCGAACACCGGGGCCGCGATGCAGGCGCCGCCCAGCTGGGCCTCCTCCCGCTCGTAGGCCAGCCCCGCGGCCTGGATCTGGCCGAGTGCCTCCTCCAGGCGTCGGGGATCGATGATCGAGTGCGGGGTCAGCCGGCGGAGCGGGCGGCCGAGAACCTCGTCGATCAGGTCGGGCCCGGAGTAGGCCAGCAGCGCCTTGCCGATTCCGGTGCAGGTCAGCGGGAGGCGCCCGCCGACGCGCGAGGGCAGCGCGAAGGCCGTCTGGCCGCGGATCTTCTCGACGTAGATGACGTCGAGGCCGTCGCGCACGCCCAGGTGGACGGTCTCGTGGGTGGCCTCGTAGAGGTCGTGCATGAAGGGCAGCGCCGCGTGTCTCAGGTCGCGCTCTCCGGGCACGATGCTTCCCAGTTCGAAGAGGCGGCGGCCGAGATAGTAGCCGTCGGGGCGGCGGGTGACCGCGCCGATCGAGGTCAGCTCGGTGAGCAGCCGGAAGGCCGTCGTCTTGGGCAGATGGCAGCGCTCGGCGACGTCGGCCAGGCGCAACGGCCCGCCCGTGGGGCGGAACGCGTCAAGCACCAGCCAGGATTTCTCCAGCACGGACAGCCGGTCGGGGTTCCGTTTCACGGAACACATTCTTGCTTATGAACCACCTGGGGCTCTATACCCGTATGGAGTGACCCAGCGGAGTACATACCCGAGGAGAAGTCTTGTCTGACCAGGTGAACCACTTCATCGGTGGGGTGCCGGTCGCGGAGGGCGCGACGTTCGCCACGTACGACCCGGTGACCGGGCTTGCGGTGCGTGAGGTCCGCGAGGCGGACCGGGGCATCGTCGACAGGGCGGTGGCCGCCGCCCGTTCGGCCCTGCCCGCGTGGGCGGCGCTGCCGGTGGCCGAGCGGGCCGCCTGGATGCGCCGCCTCGCCGACGCGATCGAGGAGCGGTTCGAGGATCTGGTGGCCGCGGAGATCGCCGACACCGGCAAGTCGATCACCCAGACCCGGACCCTGGACATCCCGCGCGGCGCCGCCAACTTCAGGTCGTTCGCTGAGATCGCGGCCCAGCACCCGGAGAACGCGTTCCACCTGACGGACGTGCTGAGCTACACGGTGCGCAAGCCCCTCGGGGTGGTCGCGGTGATCGTGCCGTGGAACCTGCCGTTCCTGCTGGCGACCTGGAAGCTCGGCCCGGCGCTCGTCGCGGGCAACACGGTGGTGGTCAAGCCCTCGGAGCACACGCCGGGCTCGGTCGCGGTGCTCGCGGAGATCGCCGCCTCGATCGGCCTTCCCCCCGGTGTCCTCAACGTCGTGCACGGCTTCGGCGGCGGCTCCACCGGCCAGTTCCTGGTGGAGCACCCGGGCGTGGACGCGGTCACCTTCACCGGTGAGAGCCGTACCGGTTCGACGATCATGAAGGCGGTGGCGGACCGGGTCAAGCCCGTCTCGTTCGAGCTGGGCGGCAAGAACGCCGGGCTGGTCTTCGCCGACGCGGACCTCGACGCGGCGGTCGAGGGGAGCGTGCGGTCGGTCTTCACCAACGGAGGCCAGGTCTGCCTGTGCACCGAGCGGCTGTACGTGGAACGGCCCGTCTTCGAGGAGTTCACCGCGCGGCTGGCCAGGCGCGCGGGGGAGTTGCGGTTCGGCCGCCCCGCCGACGAGGACACCACGATGATGCCGATGATCTCGGACGAGCACCGGGACAAGGTGCTCTCCTACTACGAGCTGGCCAAGAGCGAGGGCGCGGAGATCCGCGCCGGCGGCGGCGTGCCGCGTTTCGGCGACGACCGCGACGGCGGCTACTACGTCGAGCCGACGGTGCTGACCGGCCTGCCGCGCGACTCCCGGGTGAACCGGGAGGAGATCTTCGGCCCGGTCTGCCACGTCGCCCCGTTCGACACCGAGGCCGAGGCGGTCGGGCTGGCCAACGACAGCGAGTACGGCCTGGCGGCGACGGTCTGGACCTCCAACCTGAGCAGGGCCCACCGGGTCGCGCAGTCGCTGGAGGCCGGGCTGATCTGGGTCAACACCTGGTACCTGCGCGACCTGCGCACCCCCTTCGGAGGAGTGAAGCTGTCCGGCATCGGACGCGAGGGCGGCACGCGCTCGCTGGACTTCTACTCCGAACCCACCACGATCACCATCAAGCTGGAGCCCGGACATGACTGAGTGGAGCGAGGCGGTCGACGCGCACGTGGAGGCGGCCGACCGGTTGCTGGAGGCGGCACGGAGCGGCAAGCCGTGCCGCCCGGTGCGTGAGACGTTGCCCGGTCTGAGCGCCGAGATCGGCTACGCCGTACAGGAGATCAACACCAGGCGGGCGCTGGAGGAGGGGCGGCGGCTGGTCGGCAGGAAGATCGGGCTGACCTCCCCGGCGGTCCAGCGCCAGCTCGGCGTGGACCGGCCGGACTTCGGGATGCTCTTCGCCGACATGGCCTACCTCGACGGCCTGCCCGTCCCGACCGGCCGCTTCCTGCAGCCCAAGGCGGAGGCGGAGGTGGCGCTGGTCCTCGGGAGTGACCTGGAGGGCGGCCCGTTCACCGTCGCCGACGTCATCAGGGCCGTCGACTTCGTGCTGCCCGCGATCGAGATCGTCGACAGCCGCATCGCGGAGTGGGACATCACGTTCGTCGACACGGTCGCCGACAACGCCTCCAGCGGCGCGTTCGTCCTCGGCAACACCCCGATCGGGCTGCGCGGCCTGGACCTGCGCCTGGCCGGGATGACCATGAACAAGAACGGCCTGGAGGTCTCCACGGGCGCGGGTGCGGCCTGCCTCGGGCACCCGCTGAACGCCGCGGTCTGGCTGGCCGACGCGCTTGGCCGCACGGACTTCCCGCTGCGCGCCGGAGATGTCGTGCTCACCGGCGCGCTCGGCCCGATGGTCGGCGTCGAGTCCGGTGACGTGTTCGAAGCACATATCGAGGGCCTCGGCTCGGTCAGGGCGGTGTTCTCATGAAAATAGCGATCATCGGTTCAGGGAACATCGGCACCGACCTGATGTTCAAGGCACTGCTGTCGAAGAAGGTCGAGGTCTTCGCGATGGCGGGCATCGACCCCGACTCCGACGGCCTGGCCCGCGCCCGCCGTCGCGGGGTCGCCACCACCCACGAGGGCGTCGAGGGTCTGGTCGCGCTGCCCGGGTTCGCCGACGTGGACATCGTCCTCGACGCGACCTCGGCCGGCGCGCACCGGCACAACGACAAGGTGCTGCGGGCGCACGGCAAGCGGGTCATCGACCTGACCCCCGCCGCCCTCGGCCCCTACGTGGTGCCCCCGGTCAACCTGGAGGCACACCTCGCCGAGCCGAACCTCAACATGGTCACCTGCGGCGGGCAGGCCACGATCCCGATCGTCGCGGCGGTCGCCTCGCAGGTGCCCGTCCGGTACGCGGAGATCGTCGCCTCGATCGCCTCGAAGTCGGCGGGGCCCGGCACCCGGGCCAACATCGACGAGTTCACCGAGACGACCTCCCGGGCGATCGAGGAGGTCGGCGGGGCGGCCAAGGGCAAGGCGATCATCGTCCTCAACCCGGCCGAGCCGCCGCTGATCATGCGTGACACGGTCTACTGCCTGGTGGACGAGTGTGACGAGGCGGCGGTGGTGGAGGCCGTGCTGGCCATGGTGGAGCGGGTCCGTGACTACGTGCCCGGCTACCGGCTCAAGCAGGACGTGCAGTTCGAGACGGTCCCCGCCGGGGAGCCGCTCCCCGACGGCACCCGCGACGGCGGCGTCAAGGTGACCGTCTTCCTGGAGGTGGAGGGCGCCGCCCACTACCTGCCCGCCTACGCGGGCAACCTCGACATCATGACCTCGGCCGCGCTGCGCACGGCCGAGCGCCTGGCCGAGACCGAGGACCGTACCGACAACGAAGGCGTGCGCGCGGAGGTGAAGGCGTGAAACTGTACGTTCAGGACGTGACGCTGCGGGACGGCATGCATGCCATCCGGCATCGCTACACCGTCGCCCAGGCCGCCGAGATCGCCGCGGCACTCGATGCCGCCGGGGTGGCTGCGATCGAGATCGCGCACGGCGACGGCCTCTCCGGGGGCAGCTTCAACTACGGCATGGGCGCGCACACCGACGACGAGTGGATCGAGGCGGTCGCCGGGGCCGTGAGCCGGGCGAGGTTGACCACCCTGCTGCTGCCCGGCATCGGCACCATCGGCGACCTCAAGCGCGCCCACGCGCTCGGTGTCACCTCGGTCAGGGTCGCCACCCACTGCACCGAGGCCGACATCTCCGCCCAGCACATCGCCACCGCGCGCGAGCTCGGCATGGACGTGTCCGGATTTTTGATGATGTCGCACATGGCGGAGACCGATGAGCTGGCCAGGCAGGCCAAGCTCATGGAGTCGTACGGCGCGCAGTGCGTCTACGTGACCGACTCCGGGGGCCGGTTGACCATGGACGGGGTCAGGGACCGGGTCCGGGCCTACCGCTCGGTGCTCGACGAGGGCACCGAGATCGGCATCCACGCCCACCACAACCTGGGGCTGGGCGTGGCCAACTCGGTGGTCGCGGTGGAGAACGGTACCTACCGGGTGGACGCCTCCCTCGCCGGGATGGGCGCGGGCGCGGGCAATTGCCCGATCGAGGTGTTCGTCGCGGTGGCCGACCTGATGGGCTGGGAACACGGCTGTGATCTGAACGCCCTGATGGACGCGGCGGACAACCTGGTCAGGCCGCTGCAGGACCGGCCGGTCCGGGTGGACAGGGAGACGCTGACGCTCGGCTACGCCGGTGTCTACTCCAGCTTCCTGCGGCATGCCGAGGCGGCCTCGGCACGGTACGGGATCGACACCCGGACCATCCTGACCGAGGTGGGCCGCCGCCGGATGGTGGGCGGCCAGGAGGACATGATCGTGGACATCGCGCTGGACCTGGTGCGCTCGGGGGAGCAGTCATGACAACAAGCACCATATGGGTGCCTGTGAGAAGGATGGTGCCCTAGTGACCGACATCCACAAGCTCGCCGCGGTCCTGGACGAGGCTGCCCGCACCGGTCGTGCGGTGCCCAGGCCCGAGCAGGACTACGATGTGGCCGACGCCTACCGGGTGCAGGAGGAGCTGATCCGGCTCCGTCTTGAGCGGGGGGACCGGCTGGCCGGGGTGAAGCTGGGCTTCACCAGCGAGGGCAAGCGCCGCCAGATGGGCGTGCACGACATCATCTTCGGCCGGGTGCCCGAGTCGTCGGCCATCTCCGACGGTTCGTATGCGGACGTGTCCGGCTATATCCATCCGAGGGTGGAGCCGGAGGTCGTCTACCTCATCGGGCGGCGCATCGCGTCGCCGTCCGACGCGCTCGCGCCGGACGCCATCGCGGCCGTCGCCACCGGCGTCGAGGTCATCGACTCGCGCTACGAGGACTTCCGGTTCTCGCTGCCCGACGTGATCGCCGACAACACCTCGGCCGCCGGATACGCCGTCGGCCGGTGGCAGCCCTACGACCCGTCCCAGTGGAACCTGGGCGTCCTGCTGGAGATCGACGGGCGCGTGGTCCAAGCCGGATCCACCGGTGCCATCCTGGGCGATCCGCGCCGGGCACTCGCCGAAGCCGCCCGCCTGGCAGGGCAGGCAGGGGTGGTCCTGGAGCCGGGGTGGATCCTTCTCGCAGGTGCCGCCACACCCGCGGAACCGCTCGCGCCCGGCGCGCGAGTGCGGGCCGAGATCCAGCATCTGGGGTCGGTGTCGTTCACCGCGGCCGCGTCCGAAGAGAAGTCCTGAAGGGGGGCCGGGGATGTCGTCGGCGCCCATGGGAGAGGAGAGAGCATGAGCGACGGGCTCGTCGTCACCGGGAAGGCCACCCCCAGGGGAAGGTTTCCGCACGTCAAGCGGGCGGGTGACTTCCTGTACGTGTCCGGGACCTCCTCGCGCAGGCCGGACAACACGATCGTCGGCGCCGAGGCCGACGAGTTCGGCACGACCCGGCTCGACATCGTCGAGCAGACCAGGGCCGTGATAGAGAACATCGGCGACATCCTCCGGGCGGCCGGGGCCGACCTGAGCGATCTCGTCCAGATCACCACCTACCTGGTGAACATCAATGACTTCGCCGGATACAACGCGGTCTACGCGGAGTACTTCGACGAGACCGGCCCGACCCGCACCACGGTGGCCGTCCACCAACTGCCCCACCCGCACCTGCTCATCGAGATTCAGGCTGTTGCCCACCGACCGGAGGAGTTTTCGTGATCCCACCCATCGACTTCACCAAGTGGATCGACGAGCACGCCCACCTGCTCAAGCCGCCGGTGGGCAACAAGGTCATCTTTGAGGGCGCCAACGACCTCATCGTGATGGTCGTCGGTGGCCCGAACGCGCGGACCGACTTCCACATCGACCCGTACGAGGAACTCTTCTACCAGGTCCGCGGCAACATGCACGTCAACGTCATGACCCCGGAGGGGCCCGACACCGTGCACATCCGGGAGGGGCAGATGTGGCTGCTCCCGCCAAACCTGCCGCACTCGCCCCAGCGCCCGGAGGAGGGTTCGGTCGGCTTCCTGGTGGAGCGGATCCGGCCGGAGGGCATGCCGGAGAAGTTCCGCTGGTACTGCCAGGAGTGCAGTGCCGTGGTCCACGAGGTGGAGCTTCAGGTCCGCGACATCGTGACCGACCTGCCGCCGATCTTCCAGGCGTTCTACGACGACGAGAAGGCGCGCACCTGCGGGAACTGCGGCGCCGTCCACCCCGGCAAGGGATAGCCGTTGATCATCGATGTGCACACCCACCATGTCCCCAAGGGCTGGCCGGATCTCGGCTGGCCGGGGGCGCCACGGCTCCGGGTCGACTCCGAGCGGGAGGCCGTGATCCTGCTCGGGGACCGGGAGTTCCGCCGGATCGCCGACGACTGCTGGAACCCCTCGGTCCGCCTGGAGCGGATGGACGCCGACGGGGTGGACGTCCAGGTCGTCTCGCCGACGCCGGTCTTCTTCTCCTACGAGCGCCCGGCGGCGGAGGCCGTACGGGTCGCGAAGATCTTCAACGACCTGGCGCTGGACATCTGCGCCTCCGAGCGGCTGGTGCCGTTCTGCCAGGTGCCGCTCCAGGACCCCGACCTGGCCTGCGCCGAGCTTGACCGGTGCATGGCCTCCGGGCACGCGGGCGTCGAGATCGGCAACCACGTCGGCGACCGTGACCTCGACGACGAGGGGGTCGTCCAGTTCCTCCAGCACTGCGCCGCCGTGGGCGCGCCCGTCTTCGTGCACCCCTGGGACATGGCGGGCGGCCCCCGGCTGGAGCGCTGGATGGCGCAGTGGCTGGTCGGCATGCCCGCCGAGACGCACCTGTCGGTGCTCGCCCTGATCCTGGGCGGTGTCCTCGACCGGGTGCCGGACACGCTGCGCCTGTGCTTCGCGCACGGCGGCGGCTCGTTCGCCTTCTGGCTCGGCCGGTTCGAGAACGCCTGGCACCGCCGGGGTGACCTCGTCGGGGTCTCCGAGTTCCCGCCGTCGCACTACCTCGACCGGTTCAGCGTGGACTCGGTCGTGTTCGACGAGCGGGCGCTGCGGCTGCTGGTCGACACGATGGGAGAGGACCGGGTCATGCTCGGCTCCGACTTCCCCTACCCGCTGGGCGAGTCGCCGGTGGGCTCGCTGATCCGAGGGGCGGGGTTCCTCTCCGAGGACGCCCGCGCCAAGCTGCTCGGCGGCAACGCCACCCGCTTCCTGGGCCGCTGACTCCGGGAACGACACCACCGGTTCCCGGTTCGCTTGAGCATCCGCCTCACCTGGCAGGGACGTCCCATCTGGCAGGGACGTCCCATCTGGGCATCCGTCCCATCTGGCAGGGACGTCCCGCCTGAACATCCGTCCCATCTGGTGGAGACGTCTCATCTGGTGGGGTGAGAGGGCTCAGCGGTTGCTCAGCCTGCGTCCCCTGAACATCGGGTGCCTGGTCTCCCAGTATCTCCAGCCCTCCACCCGCGCGGGGATGTTGGCTACGCCGGCTGTGACCTTGCGTACGCGGCAGTTGTAGACCTGGCGCCACGCCGTGAAACTCACCCGGTAGCCGAAGACGCGGTACCACAGGTTTCCGTACATGCCGTCGCTGATTTCCCGCGTGTATTCGTGTCCGGTCTCGACGATGTGCTCGTTTGCGAGCAGCGGGCTCACAAAGTTTCGCAGCTGGCGGATCAGTTTGCCCGTTTCGATTTCGCTGATCTTTTCTCTTTCTATTTCCATCTCGGCGTATACGCGGTATTGCCGGGTGACCGCCGCCGCCATCGTGCCGCCGGGACCGTCGATGAATCGGGTACGGGGAATGAAGAAATTCCTTGGCCTGAAGGAACGGAACCTGAAGAAGGACCTCGGCCTGCACTTCCTGCGTGCCTGTTCCGCGAGCGAAGGGCGGGAGCCGCCGGAATCGGTGGCGGAGGGGGGATCGGTGCTGACCGAGGCGATGGGGGAGGTCGGGTTGGGTGGCGGCTCGTCGAGCGTGGACGAGGTGGTGATCGAAGAGGGCTCGGTGCTGGGCGAGGCGGTGGGCGAGGCAGTGGGCGAGGCAGTGGGCGAGGCGGTGATCGAGGCGGTGATCGAGACGGCGGGCGAGGCCGGGGCGGGTGGCGGGACGTTGGGTACGGACGCGGCGGCGGGCGTGGAAACGGTGATGGTGAGGGCCACGGAGAGGGATCCGGCCAAGGACAATATGGCCATCCCTTTTATTGGCCGATGTCCTTTGTGTCGATCGGGTGGGGCCGTCGGCTTTATTTGAGGCCTGGGGGTGGACATGGAGACCTCACTCCTTTCCACGCGCGATCCACGACCGGTCCGCTGGTTGGAATGTGGCCTCTGTCGTTATATGGAACAACCCAGCGTGACAGTGACGATGCTTACAGCCGGGATTCGCCGCCACGTGGTGCCACGCCGACCCCCACCCCACCGAACAGGGAAAGAGCAAGTGAAAAGACGTCCATGCCGACTGTCCGCCCGCGTGCCGCCCGCTTGTTCGGCGCTCGGTCTGTTCGGTGCTCCGTGCGAGGTCTCAGCGGGGAACGATCGGCATGATGATGAAGGAGTCGGGGAAGACGGCCTGTGTGAGGTCGCCGAGGATGGGCAACAGCGCACCGAACCCGGCCCCCACGTCCTCGCCCGCTGCCATCTGGTGCATCAGCCCGAGCATCGACTGCATTGACTGCATTGACTGCATTGACTGCATCGACTGCATCGACTCAGGTCAGGATGTAGGCGTCGTAGCGCACGGCGTCCGAGGTACGGGCCGCCGAGGCCACCGCCAGGGTGCGGTTGAGCCACAGGTAGCGTTCGTCGCCGGTCTCGAAGCGGCAGAACAGCCGGAAGTAGTACTCGCCCGGGTCGACGGGCTCGCCCCGAGACAGACGTTCCAGAACGGAGGGCTGGCCGTGCCGCACCCCGTTGGTGGAGATGAACAGGTGCGCGCCGTCGTGGGTGCGCAGGGTGTAGCGGGTGTCGATGCTGGCCATGCCGTCGGCGTGCAGGACCTGCCAGTCGGCGCCGCCGGGCAGCACGGTCCCGGAAAGGCGCGGCCCCTCGAACGACCCACCGACAACGTTGATCACTCGGCGTCGGCCCCACTGGGAGTCGCCGAGATCGAGGACCGGGTCGAGTTCCACATGAAATGTGGCGAGCGGTTCGAGGTTCACCGGGTCACGTTCCAGGAGGGACGCTCGTTGAGCGACACCGGGTCGAAGCCGGCCGTGCGCTTGTACGACGCGGCGATCTCGGTCCGCTCCGTGAGGGGGAGGACCCGCTCGATGTCGTCGAAGCCGTCCGGGGCACGCTCATGGGCGAGCTTCATCACCACCTCGGGACCCATCTGCCGGTTGGACAGTTGCAGCGCGGTCGTGACCGGGCGGCGGGCCGCCTCGTAGGCGGCGAGGTCGCCGTGCGCGAGGGAGTGGGCGAGCACCCGGGCGTCGATGATCGCCTGGGAGGCGCCGTTGGAACCGATCGGGTACATGGCGTGTGCGGCGTCGCCCAGCAGGATCACGTTGCCCGACGTCCAGTACGGCAGCGGGTCGCGGTCGACCATCGGGTACTCGTACGCGGCCTCGGCACCGGAGATGATCCTGGGCACGTCCAGCCAGTCGAACCGCCAGTCCGCGAAGTGCTCGACGATCCTCTGAGGATCCGCCGGGCGGTTCCAGTCGCCCCGGGCCGGGGCCTCGCCGTCCAGCGGGCGTTCGGCGATCCAGTTGATCAGCGTCCGCTCGCCCGTCTCGATCGGGTAGGCCACGAACTTCCGCGTGCCGTCCCCGGCCATGATCATGGATCGTCCGGTCAGGAACGGCTCGCCGTACGTCGTGCCGCGCCACAGGAGCAGCCCGTTCCAGGGCGGTGGTCCCTCGTCGGGGAACAGGTGCGCCCGGACCGCCGAGTGGATGCCGTCCGCTCCGACCAGCAGGTCGTCCGCCTCGATCCGCAGGTCGTCCGCCTCGATCCGCAGGTCGTCCGCCTCGATCCGCAGGTCGTCCGCCTCGATCCGCAGGTCGTCCGCCTCGATCCGCAGGTCGTCCGTCCCGATCCGCAGGTCGTCCGTCCCGATCCGCAGGCCGTCCGCGCCGGATCCCGGCCGCGGGCCGGTGGAGACGACGCGGCGGCCGGTCTTTACGGCGTGCGCGCCGAGGCGCTCGATCACGGTCTCCAGCAGGAGCATCTGCAGGCGTCCGCGGTGGATCGAGTACTGCGGCCAGTCGTATCCCGCGCCCAGGCCCCTGGGTTCCGACCAGATCGGCGTGCCGTACCGGTTGAAGTAGGCCAGCTCCCCGGTGGCCACCCCGATCTCGGCCAGCCGCTCCGCGAGGCCGAGCTCGGTGAGCTCGCGCACGGCGTGCGGCAGCAGGTTGATGCCCACGCCCAGCGGGCGGATCTCCCCGGCAGCCTCGCACACGACCACGTCCTCGAAGCCGGCGGCGTGCAGGCTGAGCGCCGTCGCCAGCCCGCCGATGCCGCCTCCGGCGATGACCACCCGCACAGGTGCCTCCCATAGATTGTTATGGCCATAACAATATTCACGACGGACCTCTCGTTGCGCAAGACTTGGCCGATGGACAGAGCAGACCTTCGATACGCCGCCTACGCGCGTGAGCGTCTGGCGGCCATGCCGCCCCCGGCGGACGCCGAGGCCTTCGCGCTGGCCTACAACCTGCTCCAGTTGGCCTACCTGCTCGTCACCGACCTGGAGACACGCATCCACCGCCCACGCGGCTGGACCCTGCCCGGCTTCCGCCTGATGTTCAAACTCTGGCTGTTAGGCCCCACCCAGCCCGCCAGGCTCGCGGAGATCTCCGCCACGTCCCGCTCCGCGGTGACCAACGCCGTCAACACCCTTGAGCGGGACGGCCTGGTCGAGCGCCGCCCGCTCCCCGAGGACAGGCGTGCCGTGGTGGTCGGCCTCACCCCGGCGGGCGAGGCGGCGGTCCGCGAGATCTTCGCCGAGCAGACCAGCAGGGAACAGGAGTGGTTCTCCTCGCTGGGGGCCGACGAGCGCAGGGACCTTACGGACCTCCTCGGCCGGGTCCTCGCCGCCCGGCCGGAGGACGCCCCTTGATCAGAGTCGGCGCGCGCGAGTTCGGGGGCCTGCTCCACCGGACTCGGGCACGGGGGCCGGTTCGGATGCCCGAGTCCGCTCGGCCCGCACGGCGGGGGCGCCGGGCTCAGGGACGCGGGATGCTCCGCAGGTTCGCCTTCGCCATGTCGACCATGCGCCCGACCCCGCCGGTGAGCACGATCTTGCTCGCGGCCAGGGCGAATCCCTTCACCTGCTCCGTGGTGATGCGCGGCGGCATGGCCAGTACGTCGGGGTCGGTGACCACGTCCAGCAGGAAGGGGCCGGGGGTCGCGAAGGCGCTTGCCAGGGCATCCCGTACGTCCGAGGGGTCCTCCACCCGTAACGACCCGATACCGGCCGCGGCGGCGAACGCCCCCGCCTCCTCGTTGCGTACGTGGACCCACTCGATGTGGCCGGTCCTCCTGACCGCGTCGACCACCGGGTTCAGGCTGTCGCCCACCACCCCGTAGATCCGTTCCACCCCGGCCTGGCGGAGAACCTCGATGAACTGCTCGGCGACGGTCGCCATGCTGCCCCCTCGTGTATGGCGTCACCGGTGTACCTCACCGCATTTCGCCGCATCATTCCCCGAGGAGGCGGTTGACCGGCCTCCTCGGCGGAGAGAGCACCCTTCAAAGCGGGTGTTCGCTTGTCAAACATAAGTTCTTTTTCCGGACATAGTGTGGCGCGGGGGATACGTTCTTCAAGGGGAAGGGTCCTGTGCGACCGAAAGCCTGTCACTTTCCGTGTCCTGCCGCTTACCATGCGACGGAGGTCACCCACTTTCGGAAGGTTCCACATGACCGGGCAGAACTCCGCGACCGCGTCTGACTACGTGTTCGACAACGACGGGGATCACTCGTCCGACCAGCACCGCTACCTCGCCCGGCTCCTCGACCCGCTGACGTTCGAGCGCCTCGCGCTGACCGGTGTCGGCGCCGGCTGGAACTGCCTGGAGGTCGGGGCCGGCGGAGGCAGTGTGGCGCTCTGGCTGGCCGAGCGGGTGGCGCCCGGCGGGCGCGTGCTGGCGACCGATATCAAACCCGGCCTGATCCCGTCCAGGCCGGGGCTGACCGTGGCTCGCCACGACGTCGTCACCGACCCGCTGCCGGTGGACGCGTTCGACCTGATCCACGCCCGGCTCGTGCTCAGCCACCTGCCCGGGCGCCGCCAGGTCCTGCGGCGCCTGCGCGCCGCGCTGCGGCCCGGCGGCTGGCTGCAGATCGACGAGATCGACATCACCCGCTGGGTGGCGCCGCCCACCCCCGGCGGGCGGGAGGGGGAGCTGTACGGGGCCTACATCGCGGCCATGACCCGGGTCCTGAGCGCCGCGGGCAGCGATCCGACCTGGGGCGGTTCCGCCGCGCGGGAGATGGCGGGGGCGGGCCTGGTCGATGTCGACCCGGTGCGCTGGACCGAGGTGTGGGAGCGCGGCTCCGCCGGGCTCGGCCTCCTGATCAGCAACAGCCATCATCTGGAGGAGCGCCTGGTGGAGGCGGGGATGACCCCACGGCAACTCCGGGAGGTCCGCGCGGTCATGTCGGCTCCGGGGTTCAGCGCGCCCTCCTTCGAGATCTACTCGATCCTCGCCCGCAGGGCCTGCGACGGCTGAGGGCGAGACCCGGCCCGGGAGGCGGTCCCCGATCGGGCATCGGTTGCTCGGCCGTCGGGCTGCTCGGCATCGGCGGGTGGTAACGGAATGCTTTCGATCCGTGGTGGCGAAGGCGGCGGTGCCGGACGGCCGTACCCGCTTTGAGCTGCGTGATCGTCTAAAGCCCCGGCCCGTGTGGATGAGAGGTCTCGTGGTCTGTCGCGAACATTGAGATTCAATCTTCGCTCTGCGGCTTGAAGCTACATATGTCCATGGGCATAGTGTTTCAAATCACACACGCACCAGTCGCGGTGTGCGACAGCGGGACTTTCTGAGCCCGGCGGCTGCAGGCCACGCGCAGGAATCGCGGATTGGACAAGAAGAATGAGTTCCCCCCCTCCGATCCGCTCGAAGATCCTCAAGATTCTTGTCGTTCCTGTGCTCTCGCTGATCGCCCTCTGGGTGTTCATCGCCTACTCGTCCGTCTCGCAGATCGCCGGCATCTCCCAGACGCAGACCCGCTGGCAGGTGACCGGGGCGCCGATCCGGGAGATGATCGTCGAGATCCAGCGCGAGCGCCGGCTCTCCGCCGACGCGGCCGGGGCCACCGCACAGAACGAGCCGCTCTCCGAGCAGCGGCGAGCCACCAATCGCACGGTGGATCTGGTGCGCCAGGCGATCTCGTCCGCCGAGGGTTACGAGCCGGAGAACGCCCCGGCCGACATGCGGACCCTGAAGTCGGCCATGGACGGGCTCGTCCTGGTGCGCACCTCCGCCGACAACGGCTCGATGAGCGCGATCCAGGTGACCGACGCCTACAACGCCTTCATCAGCGCCGCCGACAAGCAGTTCGGCGACTCGACGGAGCTCGTCGACGTGTCGTCCTTCCGTATCGTCCGAGGCATGACCGCTTACAGCACCACCGCCGAGTATCTGGGCAGGGAGCAGGCCGTGCTCGCCCCCGTGCTGAAGCGCGGCAGGATGACGAACACCGAGCAGGCGGCCTTCGTCGCGGCGATGACCAGCCGACGTAACTCCCTTACCGCCGCGGAGCGGGACATGAGTCCCGAACTGCGGGCGCACTACCAGCAGGTCGCCGGGGACGCCGCCCACCAGCGGCTGCTGGCCGTCGAGAACAAGATCTTCGCGTGGGACCTCAAGGGGAAACCGCCGCTGGACGCCGCCGAGTGGAAGCGGGACTCCGAGACGGTGGTGAGCACGGTCAACCAGCGCACCCGGGAGGAACTGGCCCGCGCCACGATCAAGGGCAACGAGCTCAGGAGCTCGGTGTTCCTGCGCATCGGGCTGGTCCTGGGCCTGGGCCTGCTCGCGATCATCGTCTCGATCGTGTTCTCCTACCGGTTCGGCCGCTCCATGATCGATGAGTTGAAGCGACTCCAGGCCTCGGCCGTGGAGCTGGCGGAAGAGCGGCTGCCGCGGCTGGTCGAGCGGCTGCGCAGGGGCGACGACGTGGACCCGGCGACCGAGGCTCCCGAATTGGATCGCGCCAACACCGCCGAGGTCGACCGGGTCGTGCACGCGTTCTCCGCGGTGCAGCGCACCGCGGTGGAGGCCGCGGTCGGCCAGGCCGCGCTCCGCAAGGGCATCAGCCAGGTCTTCCTGAACCTCTCCTGGCGCAACCAGGCGCTGCTCCACCGCCAGCTCCGGCTCCTCGACACGATGGAGCGCCGCGTCGAGGAGCCGGAGACCCTGGAGGATCTCTTCAAGCTCGACCACCTGACCACCCGCATGCGGCGGCACGCGGAGAATCTGATCATCCTGTCCGAGGCGTCCCCCGCCCGCAGGTGGCGCGACCCGGTGCCGATCTTCGACGTGGTGCGCAGCGCCGTGCTGGAGGTCGAGGACTACACCCGCGTCACGGTCCTCCCCATGCCGCAGGCGCCGCTGCTGGTGGGCGGGGCGGTCACCGACGTGATCCACCTGATCGCCGAACTGGTGGAGAACGCCGCGGTCTTCTCGCCGCCGAACACGGCGGTCCACGTACGGAGCATGGTGGCGGCCAACGGCTTCGCGCTGGAGGTCGAGGACCGGGGCCTGGGGCTGAACCGGGCCACCCTCGACGAGCTCAACGCCAAGCTCGCCGACCCGCCGGAGTTCGATCTGGCCGACAGCGACAGGCTCGGCCTGTTCGTCGTGGCCAGGCTCGCGGCCCGGCACGGGATCAAGGTCGTACTGCGGCCCTCGCCGTACGACGGCACCACCGCGATCGTGCTGCTGCCGCAGAGCCTCCTCGCCACCTGCGAGGCACTGACCGCCGAGGCCGTCCCCCACGTACGCCAGGTGGGCTCCTACCCGGGCGGGCCGGTGAAGGCGCTGAGCGCGACACCGGAGGTGCTGCCCAGGGCGCTCTACAGTGCGCGGGACCTGCCGGTGGCACGCACCGAGCCCTCGCCGGGATGGTTCCCCGCGCCGCAGCAGCGGCAGGAGACCTCCGCCCCCTCGATGCCCGTGCGGCGTGCGGTGTCCGTACCGGACGTCGACGAGGACCTGGACGGGTTGCCGGTGCGGGTGCGGCAGGCCAGCCTGGCCCCCCAGCTCCGCCGGACCCCCCAGCTCCGCCGGACGCCCTCACCGGAGCGGAACGACGTTCCCGCGCGTACTCCCGAGGAGCTCTCAAACCTCATGTCGTCCATGCAACGAGGCTGGCAGCAGGGTCGCAGCCAGACCGAGCAGGACCAGGACGTGTGGAAGCGAAAGGATGGCCACTCCGATGCCTGAATCCAGATCTGAACTGAGCTGGCTTCTCGACGACCTGACCCAGCGGGTCCCCGGTATCCGGCACGCCATCGTGCTGTCCGCCGACGGCCTGGCGATGGGCGGCTCCCGGGAGCTGACCCGGGAGGACACCGAGCACCTGTCCGCCATCTCCGCCGGGAGCCACAGCCTCGCGTCGGGCGCGGGGCGGCACTTCGGCCTCGGCGGCGTGCGGCAGACCATCATCGAGCTGGAGGGGGGCTTCCTGTTCGTCACCGCGGCGGGGCAGGGAGCCCGGTTGGCCGTGCTGGCCGCGGGCGACGCCGAACTCGGCATGGTGACCTACGAGATGGCGCTGCTGGTCAAGCGCGTCGGTGAACATCTGTCCTCACAGCCGAGGGGAGCTGCCCCGGCACCCGCCTGGAACGGTGCGAGATCGTGACAGGAGAGGATCCCGGGCCCCTGGTCAGGCTCTTCGGGGTGACCGGCGGCCGGGCGCGCCCGATCGGGGAGAGCATCGACCTGGTGGCCATCGTCACGACCGTCGACATACCCTTCGAGCCGGTCGGGTTGATGCCCGAGCATCTCGACGTGCTGTCGGCGTGCCGCCGGCCCACCCCCGTGGCGGACGTGGCGGCGCACCTCAAGCTGCCGCTCAACATCACCCGCGTACTCCTCAGCGAACTGCGCCGCGAGGGCCTGGTCACCATCGACAAGCCCCGGCCGATGGGGAAGACGATCGACGAACGCATCTACAGGGAAGTGCTGCATGGAATACGCGGCCTCTGAGCCGGGCATGAGCCTGGTCGACAGCCCGGCGATGGCCATCAAGATCCTTGTCGCCGGTGGTTTCGGGGTCGGCAAGACGACCATGGTCGGTACGATCAGCGAGATCAGGCCCCTGCACACCGAGGAACTGCTGAGCGAGCGCGGTGTCGGCGTGGACGACATCGCGGGCGTTGAGTCGAAGATCACCACAACCGTGGCGCTGGACTTCGGCCGGATCACCATCCGTGACGGGCTCTGGCTCTACCTGTTCGGCACTCCGGGCCAGGACAGGTTCTGGTTCATGTGGGACGAGCTGTCCGTCGGCGCGCTCGGCGCGGTCGTGCTCGCCGACACCCGTCGTCTGCAGGACTGCTTCCCCGCCGTGGACTACTTCGAGCAGCGCGAGCTCCCGTTCGTGGTGGCGGTCAACTGCTTCGACGGCGCGCGACGGCACGACCCGATCAAGATACGGAGGGCGCTGGGGCTGGACGGCGTGGCCCCGATCATCCTCTGTGACGTGCGCAGGCGCGAGTCGGTCAAGGAAGTGCTGACCACTCTGGTCACCTACTCGGTGGGAGGCGCCTTCCAGAAGGCTCACACGGGCGCCTGACGCCTGTTCCATCATCGGCCGAATCCAGGCTTCTCCGGCCAGACGTGCGTGACGGCTCACGTGGGCGCCCGGCGGTCACGTTCCACCGACGGCGGCTCGCTCGTCGCGTCTACCCACCCGGCGGCCCGGCCGCCGGGCTTCCGGCCGGTCCGCCCAACGCGTCATCTTCTCGCTGCGCGAGAAGGCTCCCGGCGCGGCTGGCGCACTGTATGCGCTGGATCTCCCAGGCCGATACCGCGCTCGACCGCGCGCTCAACCGCTACAGCCACGGATCGCTGCTGGCCGAGAAGCAGGGGATCCAGTGGCTGATCGCAGACTCGGCCATGGAGCTCTACCAGTGCAAGCTGATGGTCCTGCACGCCGCCTCGAAGATCGACAAGGGTGAGGACTTCCGGACCGAGGTCTCGATGTCCAAGCACTTCGTGGCCAACAGCCTCAACCGGATCGTCGACCGGGCGATCCAGGTGCACGGCGCGCTCGGCTACTCGACGGACACCCCGCTGGCCAAGATGCTCCAGCACGCCCGCTGGGCCCGCTTCGCGGACGGGGCCGACGAGATTCACCAGATGCGCATCGCCGAGCATACGATCGCGGCGTACCAGAGCACGGGCTCGACCAACGCCGCCACCGGAGGGCTGCCGCTTTGAGCACGAAAGCTTCGAGCACGGAAACTTCGAGCACGAAAGCTTCGAAAGCTTCGAGCACGGAACAGGCTGGGACGGTCCCTGACACCGTGCCTGGCACGGGGGCGGAGCCGGGGTCGGCGGCCGGTGTCGCGATGGGCACGGCCGGTGCCGGGTTCGCCGGCGGCGGAGGCGGGCTGCTCAGCGGGTTGGCGACCGAGAGCCCGGCCGAGGCGTTCAACGTGGTCCGCAGCGATCACCTGGAGGGCAAGGTCGCCCTCGTCACCGGCGGCGGCAACGGCATCGGCGCGGGAGTGGCCCGGCGGCTGGCCGAGGGCGGGGCTCGCCTCGTGCTCGCCGACGTCGACGACGCCGCGGGCGAGAAGTTCGCCGACGAGCTGGGCGCGACGTTCGTGCACTGCGACGTCTCCAGCCTGGAGGACAACGAGGCGGCGGTGGCGACCGCGGTCGAACGGTACGGCAGGCTCGACCTCGCCTTCCTCAACGCGGGTGTCTCCTCGGGGTGCGGGCTGGCTGAGGACTTCGACATCCGGCGCTACCGCCTGGCGATGGGGGTCAACCTCGACGGCGTCGTCTTCGGGGCGCACGCCGCGATCCCGGCGCTGCTGGCGGCGGGCGGCGGCACGATCGTGGCGACCGCGAGCATGGCCGGCATTGTCGGCATCCCCTCGGATCCCATCTACGCGGCCAACAAGCACGCCGTCGTCGGGCTGGTCCGCTCGCTCGGCCAGGATCTTCAGCCGCGGGGGATCAGGGTGCAGGGGCTCTGCCCCTCGTTCGCGGACACCGCGATCCTCGGCGAGGGCAGGGCGATGCTTCAGCAGCTCGGCTTCCCGATTCTGGACGTCTCGGCGGTCGTCGAGACGTTCGTCCAGCTGCTCGACAGCGACGGCACCGGCGAATGCTGGTTTGTGATCCCCGGCAGGGAAAGCCAACCCTTCTCCTTCCGCCGTGCCCCAGGCCCCCGAACCTGAGCCGACAGTCCCGTCTTCCGGGACTCCGAACACCTGCAGGTCGCGTCCACGGACGTGGTGTACGAGCATCCGAGTCCGGTGAGCCGGTCACGGTGGAAAAGCGTGGCGTCGTCCGTGGGGGAAAAGCGCGGCGAGGGGGGTGGAGTGGTTCAGGGCCGCTCGTTGGTGTCGCGTCGTGCGGGGTGGAAGGTCAAAAGCGCGGCGAGGGTGGTGGAGTGGCCCCAGACCGCTCATCGGTACGGGTCCGCCGCGGTGTGGAAGGATTCGGGGCCGCTCCTCGCCGCTGCTCGCCGCCGCCTTGCGCGGGGCTCTCGCCGTGCGGGGTACGAAGGTCCGCGGGGCGTCCGGTCACGGGTCGCCCTCGGCCGGGTGCGGGGACGAATCGGGCCTTCCACCACGAAAAGCGGCCCACCCGAGGGGCGGGGAGTGGCGCCTTCCTTGATCTGGGTGAATCCGCACGCCCCCAGCGTGCCAACTCATCCAGATCATGGAAAATCCCCGATCGTCACCGCCACGGCCCCGCCTCCACGCCCGCCATGACCCGCTTTGCCCCCTCCAGGAGCTCCACCGGCCCGCCCCCGGTCACCCACACCCGGCCAACGCCCGCCACCCCCCCCGTACGATGCGTTGCCGGTGAGCGGCCCTGAACCACTCCGCCGCCCTCGCTGCGCTTTTGATCTTCGGCCCTGTGCGATGCGTTGCCGGTGAGCGGCCCTGAACCACTCCGCCGCCCCTCGCCGCGCTTTTCCCCACGGACGACGCCGCGCTTTTCAACGGCGATCAGCCAGGCGCGACGCAGGTACCGATCTCAAACACTCGTACACCACCTGCGCGGACGCGACCCCTGCACCTTGAAGCACGACCCCTCGTGGGGGCGATGAGGACCCCAAGGTAAATGCGAACCTTTCGGGGCTGATCGCGGGGTCGGGGGCGATCGGGGAGTCATGGCCCCGACCGCGAAAGACCCCCTTCTCCCCCCGCCGAGCCCCGGGCCCACGTACCCGAGACGGTGTCATACGGGGTGTGATTTGTCTGAATTTTGGTGGTTCGTAGGCTCCGCTGCTCCGCCACGGGGTAGAGCACGAAAGGGTTGGACCCCGCGGGGGTCCGCGACGGGGGTGGACTCCGCGGGGGTCCGCGACCCTCTTCTGCATCGCGGGGAGGAAAAAATGACCGCTCGACCGCATCGGCCCACGCGGCCGACCCGGGTGCCCGCCGGCGCCTCCACGGCGGGAGACGGTATCGCCGTGGGCTCGGGCCCGGTCATCGTGGACGCCTACATCGACTTCCTCTGCCCGTTCTGCAGGATGTTCGAGGAGGCGGCGGGGCCGGCGCTAGGGCGGCTGGTGACGGACGGGGCGGTCAGTCTCGTCTACCATCCCATGGGCTTCCTGGACGAGCTGTCCACCAACCGCTACTCCTCCCGCGCGTCCGCCTCGTCGGGCTGCGCCTCGGACCGGGGGATGTTCGTCGAGTACGCCCAGGCGCTCTTCGCCAACCAGCCCGCCGAGGGGGGCCCGGGGCTCACCGACGACGAGCTGGTCGAGGTCGGCCGCGTCGTGGGGATCACCGATCCGGGGTTCGGTGGGTGCGTGCGCGAGGGTGTCTACCTCGACTGGGCCGACCATGTGACGGAGACGGCCATCGAGCGTAGGGTGGGTGCCACACCGACGGTCCTTGTCCAGAACATCCCGGTACCGGCCAACGCGCAGGCCATCCTCACCGCCGTGCTGGCCGTCGCCCGCTCGTTCCGGTGACCGGTCCGGGCCGGAGCCTCGGCCACCTCACCCCGCGCGTGCTCACCACGGACCGTTCGGATCTCGTACATCGGGGTCTGGGATCCCGAGTCCTCTGACATGCGGGAACACGGGATCCCCGGCTACGTACGGGAACACGGGATCCCCGGCTACGTCAGAACACGGGATCCCCGGCTGTGTCAGGAGGTGTCGGGATCCCGCTCGTCCGGGTCCCGTACCGAGATGGCGCCCGAGGGGCAGAGCCGCTCGGCCCGGCGGACGGCGGCGTGCAGCTCGGGTGGCGGTGTCTCGTCGAGGAGCACGACGGTGCCGTCCTCCTCGCTCTGGTCGAACACCTCCGGCACGGTGAGCACGCACATGCCCGCTCCGATGCACCGCGACGTGTCCGTGGTCACCTTCAACGTGTTCTCTACCATCTGACCGGCAGCTCCCGTACGCCGTAGATGGACATGGTGTCGCGCATGCGGACCTCCTGCGCCGGTATGGCGAGTCGTAGATCGGGGAACCGATCGAACAGCATGGGAAACGCGGTGCGCATCTCCACGCGGGCGAGTTGCTGTCCGAGGCACTGGTGCAGCCCGTGCCCGAACGTCAGATGCCCGCTCGCGGGGTGGGTGATGTCCAGATGGTCGGGGTCGGTGAAGCGCGAGGGGTCGCGGTTGGCGGCCTGGACCGAGAGGGTCACCACCTCGCCCGCCCTGATGAGCTCCCCGTCCACCTCGACGTCCTCCAGGGCGGCGCGGATCGGGCCGATGTGAATGATGCTGAGGTAGCGGAGCAACTCCTCGACCGCATTGTCGATCAGCGAGGGGTCCGCACGTAGCGCGGCGAGCTGGTCGGGGTGCTGGAGCAGGGCGAACGTGCCGAGCCCGAGCATGTTGGCGGTCGTCTCATGCCCGGCGACGAGCAGCAGGAACCCGATGTTGCCCAGCTCCTCGTCGGTCAGCTCACCGCCGGTGACGAGCCCGCTGAGCAGATCGTCGGCCGGCTCGGTCCGCTTGAACGCGATGAGCCGGGCGAAGAACGCGGCGGCGCGGGCGATCGCGGCGTGGATGTCCCCGACGGCGGACTCCAGGTTCAGCAACACCGAGGTGGTCTGCTGGAACTCCTCGCGGTCGGAGTACGGGACGCCGAGCAGCTCGCAGATCACCAGGGAGGGGATGGGCAGCGCGAACTCCCTGACCAGGTCCTGAGGAGGCCCGGCCTTCTCCATCGCGTCCAGCCGCTCCTCGGTGATCTCGTGGATCCTGGGCTCCAGCTGGTTCATCCGCCGCACGGTGAACTGCGCGGTGAGCAGCTTCCGGTAGCGGGTGTGGTCGGGCGGGTCCATCCGGATGAACATGCCGGGGTCGGCCGGGCGGCGCATCTCCTGCATCAGCGGGAAGGGCACCGGGACGTTCAGCAGCTCGCGCCGGGAGCTGAACCGGGGGTCCGCCAGGATCGAACGGACGGCGGGGTAGGAGGTCACGAGCCAGCCCACCCGGCCGTCGGGGTAGGTCATCCGGGTGACGGGCCGCTCCTCGCGCAGCGAGGCCAGGCGCTCGGGCGGGGTGAAGGGGTCGGGGCGTCCGAAGGGGAAGGTGATCACCTCGGGGTAGGGCTCTGTCATCTTTTGCTCCCATGCAGAGATGCGCTCCGTCTCCGCCCAGAAAACTACATCAAATGCAAAATTACAATAGATGCAGAGTATGGTGCTGTGCATTAAGATGCCCGCATGAGTGAGGTTCTGGGACTGCGTGAGCGGAAGAAGCTGCGCACCCGGCACGCTCTCATCGCCGCGGCGCTTGAGCTCTTCGTCGAGAAGGGCTACGAGCAGACGACCGTTTCGGAGATCGCCACGGCGGCCGACGTCTCGACGCGCACCTTCTTCAGCTACTTCGCGAGCAAGGAGGATGTGGTCTTCCACAACTCCCGCGAAGGCACCGACCGCGCCCTGCGGGTGATCGCCGAGCGTGGCCCGGGGGACCGGGCGGTCGACCTGCTGAGCCGCGCCATCACCTCTGGCTTCGCCGCGCTCGCCGTCGACGACCGGCTCGCCCGCGAGATAGCCCCCGTCAACCACCTCATCATGACCGTCCCCTCGCTCAGGGCGCGCGGCCTGCTGCTCCTCTTCGACAGCCAGCAGGAGCTCGCCGAGGCCCTGCACCGGGCATGCTCCGACGAGCTGAACCTGACCGAGGCGTCGGCGGCCGTCGGCTCGGTGATCGGCGCCGCGAAACTCGCCGCCTTCGTCAGCATGAACCGCGGCGCCTCCCCCGAGGAGATGCTGGAGGCCGGTCGCGAGGCCGCCGAATTCGCGCTGAACGGCCTCCGCGCCGCCTTCCCGCCCGTCTCCTGACGGCCCCCACGGGCGAGGCCGGAGTGCTTTCAGTCCTGGCCGAGCCAGAGGTCGGGAACGTTTTCAGTCCTGGCCGAGCCAGAGGTCGGGAACGTTTTCAGTCCTGGCCGAGCCAGAGGTCGGGGCCGAAGACCTCGTAGTGGACGTCGCGGGCGGGCACCCCGTGGCGGAGCAGGTCCGCGCGCACGCCGCGCATGAACGGCACCGGGCCGCACAGGTAGGCGACGAGGCCCGCCGGCAGGTCGATCGCGCCGAGGTCGGCGTACCCGATGCGGGGCGCGGGGTCGCAGGAGCAGGTGCCCGCCTCCTCGTACCAGCGGTGCAGGGTCGCGCCGGGCAGCTCGGCGACCAGCCGGACGAGCTCCTCGCGGTGGGCGTGGTCGGCGGGGCTCCGGTCGGCGTGGACGACGACCACCTGGCGGGTGGAGCCGGTGGCCACGAGGTGGTCGAGCATCGACAGCATGGGGGTGACCCCGATCCCGGCGGAGGCGAGCAGCAGCGGGGCGTCACCCGGAGCCAGGGTCAGGTCGCCGTACGGTGCCGAGATGGTGAGCTCGTCCCCGGCCTGGACGTTGGCGTGCAGCCACCCGGAGACCTCGCCGTCGGGCCCCGAGCCGCGGGCCCACCTGACGGTGATCCGCCAGTCGCCGCGCTCGGGGGCGCTCGACAGGCTGTACTGCCGGATCTGCCGTGCCCCGTCGGGCAGGGTGACCCCGACGCTGACGTACTGCCCGGGGGTGAAGGCGAGCGGGGCCGACGGGGCGAGGGTGAAGGAGACGGTGTCCGGTGTCTGGCGTCGCCGCTCCAGGACCGTGGCGCGCAGCCAGGGGTCGCCGGGCTCGCGCAGCAGCCGCGCCTCCAGCGCGATCAGCGCGTTGGCCATCAGCCAGTAGACCTCGTCCCAGGCCGCCGCGACCTCGGGGGTGACGGCGTCGCCGAGCACGTCGGCGATGGCGGCGAGGAGGTATTTGTGCACGATCTGGTACTGGTCGGGGGTGACCCCGAGCGAGGCGTGCTTGTGCGCGATGCGGGAGAGCATCGCGTCGGGCCGCTCGTCCGGCCGGTCGAGCAGGAGGGTGGCGAAGGCGGCGATCGACCCGGCCAGTGCCTGGCGCTGCGTCCCGCTGGCCTGGTTGCCCCGGTTGAAGAGGTTCCCCAGCAGGTCCGGGTTGTCGGCGAACATCGTCGCGTAGAACCGTCCGGTGATCTCCTCCAGGGCTTGCTGGACGACGGGCAGGGTGGCCCGGACGGTCGCCGCCGATTCATGAGAGAGCATGCCTTCTCCAAATTGGTAAATGATCTTCATATTAAAGTGTGCGATGACGGGAGGGGTTCGGGAAAGGACGATCAGGGCCGGGTGGACGAGAGGGCGATCAGCACGGGGCCGGTCGGCGAGGTGACCAGATCGTCCACGGTGAGCGGGTCGAGCGCCGCGTAGAAAGCCCGCTGGGCGTCGCGCAGCGCACCGCGCAGACGGCAGGCCGCCCGCAAAGGACACGGTGTTTCGCCCTCGCAGGCGACCACCTCCTCCTCTCCCTCCAGCTCGCGGACCAACCATCCCAGCGAGGCCTTGCGGCCGAAGCCGGTCAGTTCCAAGCCGCCGCCGCGCCCCCGGCGGGCGTCCACCACCCCCAGATGCTGCAGGCGTGCGATGGCCTTGGCCGTGTGGGTGTAGGGGATGGCCATGGCGTCGGCCACCTCCCGGGTGGTGAGGATCGTCCCGGGTTCGGTGACCGCCAGCCGCATGGTCACCCGGAGTGCCAGATCCGTGAACTTCGTCAACCGCACGATAGGACCGTAGCAAACATGAATGTCAGGTACCAATTCAGGGGTGCCTACAGAGAAGGGGGAAATGGTGAATCGCGTTCCGGCAGGCGTACGACCCGTACTGGAGGACGGGGGGCGGCTCGGCTAGGTTCGGGGAGATGACCCCCCTCGACGAACTCGCCGCTCGGGCCCGCTCTCTCGTACGGGAGGGGCGCCGCGCGCTGCTGGGCATCACCGGCGGTCCGGGGGCCGGCAAGACCACCCTCGCCGAACACCTGGTCGCGATGCTGCGCCCGGCGCCTCCCGAGGGGCTGCCGGCGCGGGAGTGGGTGGCGTACGTGCCGATGGACGGCTTCCACCTCGCCGACGTCGAGCTCGACAGGCTCGGGCGCCGCGACCGCAAGGGGGCCCCCGACACCTTCGACGCCGCCGGCTACGCGGCGCTCCTCCGCCGCCTGCGTGAGGACGAGGACGACGTGGTCTACGCGCCCGCCTTCGAGCGCGACCTGGAGCAGCCGGTCGCCGGCAGCATTCCGGTCCCGCGCGCCGCCAGGCTCGTCGTCACCGAGGGGAACTACCTGCTGCTCGGCCAGGGGGACTGGTCGAGCGTGCGGCCGCATCTCCACGAGGTCTGGTACTGCGACCTCGGCCCCGACGAGCGGGTGCGCCGTCTCGTCTCCCGCCACGAGCACTTCGGCAAGGACCGCGACGACGCCGTCGCCTGGGTGCTGGGCATCGACCAGCGCAACGCCGACCTCGTCGCCACCACCCGCTCCCGCGCCGACCTCGTCATCCCCGACGCCATCATCCGCTCGATCGGCTCCCCCGAGGCGACGGCCGGCTGACGGCCGTGGCTCCCGGCCTTTCTCGCCGGGATGAACGGCCTCGCACCGGAGCGGGCGTGCCGAATGCGAATCGGCCAGATTCTTGATCATCGGCGTGGTTCTCTTTGCCTTATATCAGGCAATATCCCCGCTGTACCGTTTATGTCTTTTGGGGGAGCAAATGTCTATTTCCCGCTGTCTCGTCACCGCCGCTCTGGCCGCTTCGGCGGTAGCGCTCGCCACACCGGTCGCGTACGCCGACCCCGTTCCGCCCTGGTCCCCCGAGTCGCCGTACTACGATCCCGCCGGCACGCTGACCCTCACGGACGGTGGCCGTACGGAGACCTGGACCTGGGAGCCCGGCCACCAGAGCTACCGGAGCAGCGAGAGCAACTCCGGGACGATCGAGCACGGGTAGCCTCCGGCAGGCCCGCCGAATAATGAAGAGCGTCAGCCAGGGCGGCGGGTTTGTGGTCGGCGGGCCGGCAGCAGGGCGCAGTCACCGCACATGCCGCCGCCGGGCAGGCGGTAGTACAGGCAGCAGCTGCGACGGACGAAGAAGAGACGGCCGGGTGCGGGCTCGGTCAGTTCGCCCGTGTCGCGCAGGAGATCCCGGTTCAGCAGTTCGCGGCCCAGCCTCACGGCCTTCGCGGTGAGGTCAGGCCGCCGGTGGGTGAAGGCGCCGATGGTTCCGACCAGTGCGGAGGCCGCATTGCCCCACAACAGCCCTGGCGCGATCTTCACGATCCGCCGGACCGCCTCCGCGAGCGGTTCCAGCATCTCGGTCATGATGTCGCGGTAGACCGGTCCGGCGATCCGCGTGGGGTCGCGGATGTCCCAGCCGGACAGCCGGGTGGCTCGCAGCGGCAGCGGGTCGGGGGCCGGCCGCCAGTACAGGTGCCCGGGGGCCAGGTCGATGAGCAGGTCGTGCGCGACCACGGCGCCGATGGACGGTGACCACAGGCGGGCGGCCAGGCCCTGGAACAGGATCGAGGCGGCCACCCGGTGCTCGGTGGTGCCCAGCCGTCCGGCCATGTCGTGGATTCTTGCCTCCAGGACGCCCGGATCCGTCCACAGATCGGGGAACGGCCGCCATCCGGCCTCGGCCTCGCCTGTCTCGATCTCGAAGTAGCCGCCGATGGTGCGGACGTCGGCGATCGCTCCGAAGACCGCAGCCGGGGCAGCGGGCAGCAGTCCGGGCGGAGCGCCGGCACGTGAGTCGCACGGCATGACGATCGCCTTCCTCTCCTCTCCCAGACTAAGGAAGCCACCGTTTCCGGCGGCGCGCTTTTCACCGTGTACCGGCGATATCTTGCTGAAAACGCATACGCCGTCTCGCGTGCTCCCCTAGCCTCTGCTAGGTCGTACCATCCGCACCTCAAAGGAAAACGGCATGGCACAGTCGTGGGCCGAGTTGCCGACGTGCCGTGTTGTGTGGGTGCGCGGAGTGAATTCCGCAGCCGTCACGTCGCGAACCGACGCATTACCCGAAGGCTTCCCCGCGATATTCGGCTACCTCGCGGTCAGGGGACGGACTGTGGCGGAAACGGTCGCCGATGTGCTTCACGAGCTGGAAAGAACCGTCGTTGATCTTTTCCCGGCCTGGCTCCCCGGTGCGGAGGGTATCGACGGTCCGGGGGGCGGCGCCGTGGCCGCCGTACGCGAACTCGCGAGGCGGGCGGCGTCCGGTCATCGGCACCTTGCCCCTTTCATGGCGGATCTCGCCGCGCGGTCCCTGACCGGTGAGGTGTCCCGTGGCCACCTGGGCGCGACCGAGGTGCGCGCCGCCGGGCTGGCCCTGGCATTCGCCACGAGTCTCGGCCGCCCTCGTACGTCGATTCTCGTCCAGATGCCGGAGGGTCTCTCCCCCGCCGAGGAGGAGACGCTGGTGGCGGCCGGTGAGTGGCTTGTCCAGCGCGGTGGGCTCGGTGTCTGGCTCACCGGCGCCGCGCCGGTCGCCGTCGACCGGATCCAGACGGTGGCCGTACGGCCTGAGCCGCAGGTAGGGCCCGCGCCGCAGGTAGGGCCCGAGTCGCAGGTAGGGCCCGCGCCGCTACGGCGCGTCTCCGGTTCCTCGGCCACGGCGGGGCTTCCGCATCCGTTCAGCCCCGTGGAGTCCGCGCTGGAGCGGGCACTCAGCTCTCATGGGTGGGCCGCGGGGCGGGCCTGGAACCAGACCTACCAACCGCACCCGCTGGCCAACCCCATCCGGGTGGATCTGCTCTGGCCGGATGAGCGCTGTGTCGTCGAGCTCGACGGTCCGGAGCATCGTCACCCGGGCAGGCTCGCCGACGACCTGGTGCGGGACACGCGGCTGGGAAAAGACGGTTACGCGGTCCTGCGCTTCACCAATGAGCGCGTCATGGCCGACATGCCGGCCGTGCTCCGCGAGCTGAAGCGATTTCTTCAAACCCACCGCACGCGCGAAGGACAGGGATATGCCGGGAACAGAACTCACGCTCTCCGAGACAGCGGTGCTGGTGGTGTTGATGGTCGAGGTGGATGAGATCTCCAACCCCGAGCTCAAGGCGCGCCATGGCCTGACCCTTGACGGGAAATCACGCCTGAAACTGAACGAGCTCAAGCTCGTCGAGAGCCGAAAGGTAGGCCGGGCGTTCGTCCATCTCCTGACCGAAGACGGCTGGGCCAGAATGGCCGAGGAGATCCAGTCCGGCATTCCCGTGCCCAGTGGTGCGGCCGGTGCGATGAATCGTGCCCTGCTGTTCTGGCTGCGTGGGTTTCTGATGCAGACCGGTCAGAGCCTGGCCGACATCTTCTCCCTCAAGAGCGATCCGGTCGAGGCCGGTGATGTCACCGCGCGTATCCCGGTCGAGGCCGGTGATGTCACCGCGCGTATCCCGGTCGAGGCCGGTGATGTCACCGCGCGTATCCCGGTCGAGGCCGGTGATGTCACCGCGCGTATCCGCGCCGCATACGCCGAGCTGGCCGCCGAGCCCGGTGCCTTGGTCAGCCTGGCGCGGCTGCGACCGCTGCTCGGCGAGTTCGCGAGAGCAGAGGTGGACGGTGCGCTCAAGGGGATGATCCATCTGCCGGGGGTGAGCATCGTGCCCGCGAACAACCAGAAACTTCTCAGCGCTGAGGCCAGGGCGGCGGCGGTGACCATCGGCGACCAGGACAAGCACCTGATCTCGATCGAGGTGCCATGAACAACGAACTGAAAGCCCTTCAGGCGCTCAGGTTCAACTGGGCCGAGGGGCCGGAAGACGTGTGGAGCCCCTCGCCCTTCCACGTGGAGGGCCTGAACCCGCACGTGGAACGCGGCATTCTCAGCGGGCTCGCCGACGTGGTCGCCGGGGGCGCCACCAGCCCGATCGGCCTGGTCCTGCGCGGGCAGCGAGGTTCGGGCAAGACCCACCTGCTCGGCTGGACCAGGGAAAGGATCCAGTGGGAGAGCGGCTACTTCTTCCTGGTCAGCCTGCTGGACGCGCGGACCTTCTGGGAGAGCACGCTGATCTCCATACTCGACGGCCTGCTGCGGGACGGCAGCGAGGGGGAGAGCCAGCTCAAGATCCTGCTGCGGCGGCTGGCGGAACTGGCCAACGTGCCGCGCTGGGCGCAGCGCGAAGTGATCGGGAACCGTCTGGTAACGCCTGAGGGGCTCGATGCCTTCGCCGCCGGTCTGCGCGAGTTCAACCCCCAGGTCGGCAAGGACGCCAGGGACACCCTGCGCGCGCTCGTGCTCTATGCCAGCGCCGACCACGGCATGCAGGACGTCGGCGACGGGTTCCTCTCCGCGCTCCGCGAAGAGGACCCGGGCGAGCGCGCGGCCTGGGGGATCCGGCAGTTCCCGAAGACGCCGCAGGAGATCGTCAAGGACATCTCCCGCCTCCTTGCGCTGACCGGGCCGTCCGTCATCGCCGTCGACCAGATAGACGTACTCGTGGCGCAGTCTCCGGTCCCCGATGAGGGCACAGCCGTGCACGACTGGCGTGACCTGATCGTGGTCGACCAGGTGGCCGGTGGCCTGATGGCGCTGCGTGAGATCACCCGCAGGACCCTGACGGTCGTCTCCTGTCTACAGCACACCTGGACCCTCATCGAGAAGTTCGCCACCGACACCGCGCGCGACCGGTTCCGGTCGATGCCCGACCTCCAACCGCTCCCCAACGCCGGGGCCGCTCGCGCTCTGATCGAGAAGCGGTTCGCCACCCGGTTCGCCGAACTCGGCTTCGAGCCGCCCTACCCGACCTGGCCGGTACGGGAGGCCGTGTTCGGCGATGCCGACGAGTTCACCCCGCGACAGCTCCTGATGAGGATCGACGCGCACATCGAGGCATGCCTGAACGACGGAGAAGTACGGGAACTGAAGCGCCTCGGCCAGATTGCCGATCCGAGTCCTAAGCCTGCCCTCGATGACCTACGCTTCCGCGCCATCGACTCCCGCTTCGCCGAACTCCGGCAGAAGGCGCAGGTGACCGACGCCCTGGACGCCACCGTCGAGGACGCCGTGATGCCCGCCCTGCTGGCGGCGGGGTTGTCGGCCTGGATCGACGGGCTCGGTGACGCCGGACGCGAGTTCAGCGTCGACCCGCCACCCGGCAAGAAGCCTCCGCTGCACGCCCGCCTGCGGCACACCCTGGACGAGGAGACCGAGGACGAGGCGCACTGGGCGTTCCGCGCCATCGCCGCCACGAATGCGATCGCCGCGTTGAGTCGCCTGCGGACCGCCTCGGTGGCGGCCGGACTGGACTCCAGGGTCCCCAGGCGGAGGCTGTTCGTACTCCGTACGGAGCCCTGGTCGAAGGGACCCCGAACGATCGAGGCCGTCGCCGAGTTCGAGCGGGCGGGCGGCAGGGTGCTCGCGGTGAGTGAGGAGGATCTCAGCGTCCTGGCCGAGCTGCGGGAGCTGTACGCGGAGAACCCGCCGAACCTGCGGGCCTGGATCGCCGCGCGGCGACCGGTGGGCGAGGTCACGCTGCTGCGCGAGGCCCTCACTGACATCGACACCGCACAAGTCGGGCACTCGGCCACCGAGCCCGTACTCACCGACACCGGCACCGCACAAGCCGAGCCCTTGGCCACCGAGCCCGTGCTCACCGACATCGACACCGCACAAGTCGGGCACTCGGCCACCGAGCCCGTGCTCACCGACCCCGTGGCCGTCGAGGTGACGAGCGGCACGCCGTACATCCCCCTTGGCGACACCGTTCCCGGCGGGCAACCCATCGGAATCGAATTGGAGGCGCTGAGAAAGCACGCCGTGATCTTCGCTGGTACCGGGTCGGGGAAGACGGTCCTCATCCGCCGCCTGGTCGAGGAGTGCGCGCTCCAAGGAGTCTCGGCGATCGTGCTCGACCCGAACAACGACCTGGCACGGCTCGGGGACGGCTGGCCGGAGCAGCCCTCGGAGTGGGGCCCCGGTGATCAGGAGAAGGCCGCCGACTACCTGGCAGCCACCGATGTCGTCATCTGGACACCCCGCCGTGTAGCCGGACGACCGCTCAGTTTCCAGCCACTGCCCGACTTCACGGGCCTCGCCGCGGACCCCGATGAGTTCGGCGCGGCGGTGGACACCGCCGTCGCCTCGCTCGTGCCGCGTGCCAAACTCGATTCCAAGATGGTCAAGGCCCAGCGCGGGCAGGCCGTGCTCAGGGAGGCCGTCGCGTACTACGGGCGCGCGGGCGGACAGGGAGTGCCGGGTCTCATCGGGCTGCTGGCCGCCCTGCCGGACGGGGTGAGCGGGCTCGACAAGGCCGAGCAGATCGCCGCCGACCTGGCGCAGACCCTGAAGGCGGCGATGGTCAACGACCCCCTGTTCGCCGGTACCGGAACTCCCGCGGACCCCGGTGTCCTGCTCACCCCGTCACCGGGCAAACGGGCACGGGTCTCGGTGATCAGCTTCGTCGGCCTGCCCTCGGATGAGCAGCGCCAGAGCTTCGTCAACCAGTTGCAGATGGCGCTGTTCGCCTGGATCAGGAGGCATCCCGCCGGTGACCGCCCGCTGGGCGGCCTGTTCGTGATGGACGAGGCGCAGACCTTCGCGCCGTCCGGTGCGATGACCGCCTGCACGCAGAGCACGCTGATGCTGGCCGCCCAGGCGCGCAAGTACGGCCTCGGCCTGGTGTTCGCCACCCAGGCTCCCAAGGGGCTGCACAACATGATCCCGGGAAACGCGGCGACCCAGTTCTTCGGCCTGCTCAACGCTCCCGCCCAGATCGAGGCGGCCAAGGAGGTGGCCCGGGTCAAGGGCGGCCGGGTCGACGACGTCTCCCGGTTGACGGCCGGTCAGTTCTACCTGGCCGCCGAGGGGACCGCTTTCACCAAGACCCGGGTGCCGCTCTGCCTGACCCACCATCCCAGGGCTCCTCTTACGGCGGAGGAGGTCGTCAGCAGGGCGGGCATCTGAGAGGAATTACCTTCGGTCGGATCGACGTGCCCGTGGGAGGTCAGGGGAGGCAGCCGACGTAGGCGAGGGCCTGCTTCAGCAGAGTGCCCTGACCGCCGAGCATCTCCTGCTGTACCAGCGGTGACGCGGCCTCCTCTGGAGTGAACCAGACAAGGTCGAGGGCGTCCTGCCGGGGGCGGCAGTCACCCGCGACCGGGACGACGTAGGCGAGGGAGACCGCGTGCTGCCGGGGGTCGTGATAGGGCGTGACGCCCTGCGTCGGGAAGTACTCGGCGATGGTGAACGGCTGCGGAGAGGCGGGGACGTTGGGCAGCGCCGTCGGGCCGAGGTCCTTCTCCAGATGGCGGATGAGCGCGTCACGGACCCGCTCATGGTGAAGCACCCGGCCGGAGACGAGGGCGCGGCTGACCGTCCCGTCCGCTCCGATGCGCAGCAGCAGGCCGACATGCGTGACCACTCCGGCCTCGTCGACTCGCACCGGCACGGCGTCGACGTAGAGGATCGGCATTCGTGCGCGGGTAGACTCCAGCTCGTCGGGAGAGAGCCAGCCGGGCGTGGTTTCGGTCATTTCGGTCATTGATCGATCGTACTTCGCGGCGGGCTCGGAAACGTGTTTCTCCTCGGACGACCTGCCGAAAGTCGGGGCCGGTGTACGTCGATCGGCGGATGGGCCGGACGTGCCGTCGGTGCCGCGCCCGCCACTAGACTTGAGCCCGTGGACGACGAGCCCGAGGTAGAGATCGGTGCACCGCTCCCCGCCACCGCCTACATGGTTCTGGGCGTTCTGTCGGTCCTCGACGAGGAGCTGTCCGCCGCTGAGATCAAGGTCCGGTGCGACCACACGCTGCGCTGGTTCTACTGGTCCCCCGCCATCAGCCACATTCGCCGGGAGCTGCGGAGACTGGGGGACCTGGGGCTGGTGACCGAGCGCGAGGTGACAATCGGCAGGGTCAGGCGGAGCACCCTGTACCAGACCACGGAGCGCGGTGAGGAGGTGCTCCGGCAGTGGGTCTCAAGCCCGCCGGTCGACGAGCCGGTGATGCTGAAGAACCCCGCGCTGCTCCGGGTCTACCTCGGCAGGTTCACCGAGCCCTACGAGCTCGTCAAGATCCTCGACGACCGGCTGGAGGAGTTGGAGGAGCAGATCAAGGACCTCGTCTGGGGCAGGAGGCGCAGCCAGGAGCTCGGCCTCGACGAGGAGGAGCGTGTCCAGTACGGGACCGCGCTCGGTGACTACCTGCTGCGCGCCGCCCACTTCGAGTACGGCAACGTGCGCCAGCTGCGCGATCGCATCGCCGACTACGACCCCGACCATCCGGAGCTGAAGGTCACCCGCCCGAAGGGCCTGCTCCGGCGCCGCCTGCGCCAGCACGACGCGCCGCCGGAGGACCTGCCCGACCAGTGACGTGGCGGAGACGGCGGGCACGCCGGAAGCCACCGACCTCGCCGAGACGGTCGGTGGCCCGGTGCGGCGGTGCGTTCCCGCGAGGGGCGGACGGTCAGTTCTCCTCCGAGACCACCCCCAGGTACGTCCCGTAGACACCGAGCCGCTCGCCGTCACGCTCGATCTCCCCGAGCAGCCGGCTGCGCGGGGAGATCTCGCCGCCCAGCGGGAGTACGCTGAACCGGACGTGGACGGGCCGGGAGGTCTCGGGGTCGGGAATCCGTTCCCAGCGGGCTCCGGGGATGAGCGCGGCGAGTTCCGCCGCCCCTTTGAAATCGCCGGTGAAGGAGTGCATCCGCAGCGTGCGTACCGAGGGCCGACGCCCGTGCGGCACGGCTGTCACGTCGGCCGTCCCGCTCACAGGCCCGCCGGCCGGGTACCGATCACCTTCTCCTCGGCCAGGACCCGGATCTCGTCCTCGCTCATCCCGAGGATGCCGGTGAGGATCTCCTCGTTGTGCTGGCCCAGCAGGGGCGCCGGGGTGCGGAACCACGGCTCGGTGACACTGGCGAGGCGGAACGGCAGCCCGGCGGTCAGGAACTCCCCGGTCGTCGGATGTGCCGACGGCTCCCAGAACCCGCGGGCGGTGAGTTGCGCGTCGGTCAGCAGGTCGGCCGCGGGACTCACCCGCGCGGTGGCGACCCCGGCCGCCCGGAGCCGGTCCACCGCGTCACCCACCTCGACGTGTGCGATCCACGAGTCGATCGCCTCGTCCAGTTCGTCGGCCGACGCCCGCCGGCCCGGTTCGTGGGCGAGGTCGGCGCGGCCGGCCAGATCCTCCCGGCCCAGCAGCCGCGCGAGCGCGGGCCAGGCGTCGTCGTCGAGCAGGGCCAGGGCCACCCACTCGTCGTCCCCGGCGCAGCGGTAGACCCCCTGCGGGCCGGCGCCCGGGCCGCGGTTGCCGTCGCGCCGCAGCTCCCGGCCGTTGACGCTCGCCTCCAGGAGTGCCTCGGCCGCGACGTTGAGCGCGGCCTCGACCATCGTCGACTCGACCTGCATGCCTACCCCTGTGGCGTCGCGTACCTCGAAGGCGGCGATCGAGGCGAACGCGGCGTGCAGCCCGGCGAGCTGGCCGCCCGCGTTCATGTCCCGGACCCGCTCGTCGACGTTGAAGCAGCCGGGCCGCATCTCGTCGTAGCTGCTGGCGTCGATGTTGTACATCTCGCGCGGCTTGCCGGCCACCGCGTTGAGGCCCATGTTCCGGCCGCGCAGGTCACCGTAGTACCACTGCTGGACCCCGTTCTCCTCGATGATCACCCGAAGAGCCTGGTCCTTGTACCGCTCCGGGACATGGGCGTGGAACATGTCCGCGGGTTCGGCGATGTGGTCGTCGACACTGATCAGGATCAGATCGTCCTTGTTCATTTCAACCTCCGTTGGCTGGTCCTGCCTGGCAGGACGGATGAGGGGATGCGGTCCGGACCCTCTTTTCGGGGACGAGTTTTCGGGCGCGAGCCGGGATCGATCGAGAAGCGCGAGCGGGATGAGCCGTCGCGACGAGGCGGGACGGTCGAGGCGGGACGGGGCGGTCGAGGCGAGGCGGGGCGGGGCGGTCGAAGCGGGACGAGGCGGGGCGAGGCGGGGCGAGGCGGGGCGAGGCGGGGCGGTCGAGGGCTCAGGCCCGTTCCCGTACCGGCCGCCACGTGGCGAGGAGCAGGACGGCCGCGCCACCCACGCCGACGAGAAGGGCGACCGCCAGCCCGGCCCATCCGTCGGCGAGGGCGTCGATTCCCAGCACCGCGTCGAGCGAGACTCCGCCCGGACCGGCGAGGGCGATTGCGAGGCAGGGCACCGCGAGCAGCAGCACGTACTCGTAGCCGTCCTTGAACACGAAGAAGCCGTTGCGGGCGTGGGCGGTGAGCCCGGCGACGACCGCGACACCGACCAGCACGCCGGCCGCCACCGGTGTCAGCAGTCCCAGCGTGAGCGCCGCGCCCGCCACGACCTCCACCGCGACCGACATGACGGCCTGCAGCCTGGGATGGCGCATGCCCAGGCCCGCGAACCAGCGGGCCGTTCCGGAGAGCTTCCCGCCGCCGAAGGCGTGGTTGAGACCGTGCACGATGAAGATCACTCCAACCGCGACACGGACGAGGAGGACGGCGCCGTCCGTCGATCCCATGCGGATCCCCTTTCCTCGGGTCCGGCCGGCTCAGTCGCTGGCCGGGAGCGGCTTGGCAGTCCTCCCTCGAATCCCCAAGGTGCGCAACTTCCGTGGCTACGCCGAGGCCGGACGGAAGCTTGCCGACCTGCACATCCACTATGAGCAGGCCGAGCCATACAAGGGCATCGTGGAGAAGGTCTCCGGCAATGCGGCCACCTCGCCTCACGAGCTGTACCACGTCGAGAAGATGAAGATCCCCAAGACAAAGGGGAAGGCGGACCGCTCGACCATCGTCTACAACAACCGGATGACCCTTACCAACATCCCGGAAGAGGCGTACCGCTACCAGCTCGGTGCCCGCTCCGCGATTGAGTGGATCATCGACCGGTACCAGATAAAGGTCGACAAGGACTCCGGCATCATCAACGACCCCAACGACTGGTCCGACGACCCGCGCTACGTCATCGACCTTCTCAAGCGAATCGTGACGGTCAGCCTGGAAACGATGAAGATCGTGGACCATCTCCCACCCCTGGGTATTTTGGAGTGGTCACTCACCCGCGAACCAGCACAACGTAGGCGTAGCCTCGCTCCTGCCCTCGCGTAACCTGGATGTGCTCGGGGTCTCATGGCAATAAAAAACAGAGTGCTCCTGGCGTCCCAGGAGCACTCTGTGCCAAGCGGTCGTGCATCACTTATGGTTTCATGATGGACGATTCTTCTGCCGACGCGGGGGAGGGATAATCAACCGCTCCTCTCCCGCACTGTCATCGGTTTCAGAGGTATCTTCGGAGTTGCGGAAGGTCAGCTCGATGCCAAAGATTGGACTCTTGACTGCGACTTTCTCAACATTGCACTCGTTCCCCTTGGACATTAGTCCTCGGATACCCATAAACGAGAGCACGATGATTAGGCCTAAGAAAAGGGCTCCAAGAAAGGGACTGCTGACCAATATGTTGGCCAGTGTCCCCATGGCTTCTAGCTAACCTTGTTCAGGCTCGCGATTTTCACCGACACCTGCCCTTTCGTTGGTTGAGCCTATCTAGGGGCAAGGGTGACGTCGCTTTTAACGTCTCTGCTGTCTGTTCTTTGTGTGGGCTCACAAAACCAGAGCAGCAGGCGCAGTCCGCTTGAAAAGCTCACGCTCGGTCAACACCGAGACGTTTACTAGCCGGAGGCGGTCCGTCTGGACCGTCTGAGGATGGACCGAGAGCCCCGACTCTCAGGCCGTCTTCAGGCGGACCAGACAGATAAGAAACGCTCACCCAACGCCTTCAAGGAAGACGCCCTGCCTGGCCGTCTGAAGGTGACCCAAGGAACAGAAGGTTGGGTCACCTTCAGACGGCCAGGCAAGGACCCCAGTCTAGCAACTCAGAACGTCCGGCCAGATTCTCTTAATGGCAGCTCTAATAATGCCTTTTAATGCAAGCCTAAAATGAAGCCGGTCGTGCGGCCTTTTGCCTGGGAACGCGATGCCTCCGAAGCCTGGGAACGCTCTCCGCGAGGCCAAGAGGCACTTCGTCCATAGCTGCGAGTTGCGGGACGAAGGTCCTGGCTGCTGCGTTGTTCCCTGGCTCGCGATCACGAGGAGGGCTTGTGCGGCCGCACGGCCAGACGGCCTTCCGGGCGGTTCTGGTCGTGCGGCACTTGTGGCCGGGTCAGATCTCTTCGCTGCGGATGCCTGTCAGGAAGTTGTTCCAGGCTGTGGGGGAGAAGGCCAGCGCGGGGCCGGCTGGGTCCTTGCTGTCGCGTACGGCGATGATGCCCGGCAGGTTGGTGGCTACCTCGACGCAGTCGTTGCCAGTACCCGAGTAGCTGCTCTTGCGGAACTCGGCGTCGGACAGGTTAGGGGAGATCATGCTCACTCCTCACCGCGACGAGGAAGGCCGCGGATTCCTTGGGGGACAGGGACGCGCCAGCGAGGCGCTCGAACGTCAGAATAAGTCGCCGTACCTGATCGGCCGCTTCTACATACACATCACCCGCCGGTCCTTCCACATACCCAACATCAGGATCAGTTGGCTCAGTGAATTCCAGGATGGAGAAAGCTCCTTCCAGGCCCCGGTGGAGTCCTGTGAGGTACGGAAGGACCTGGATCACGATGTTGTCCTGGCCGGTAAGATCCAAGATCGCGTCTATCTGCTGGACCATGACACCGGGGGCGGAGGACCTTCGTAGTACGGCCTCGTCGATCACTGTATGGAGCGTCGGGGCCGAGTCGTTCATCAGCGCGAGCTTTCGGGCCATCCTCGCGGATACGCGACGGTCCAGCTCTGATTCACTCAGGTCGGGAAGCCCGTGCCGGAACAGCTCGCGTGTGTACGCCTCGGTCTGGAGCAGGCCGGGCACCAACAGCGGCTGCCACGTACGGATGCATGATGACTCTGTCTCCATGCCGACGTAGCTGCCGGTGAAAACATCGCTGTATGCGGTCCACCAGCCACGTTGGCTGGCGTCCTTGCAGAGTTGGATCAGACTCGCTTTCGTCGCGGAGTCCGCACCGTAGAGATCACAAGCATCTGCGACATCTGTCGGGCTTGTTGCGATGCGAGCATTTTCGATTCGGTTGACCTTCGGTCTGCTCCAGCCGAGTTGTGTCGCAGCCGCTTCCGGTATGAGACCTGCTGCTTCACGGAGTCGTCGCAGCTCACGGCCTAGGCGGCGGTGACGGACCGTAGGGCTTCTCATGGTCATGGCGTCCAGTGAGGTGGGAGGGACGAAAAAATATCTGAGAACTCTTGCCGCGGTGCACAGTACAAGCGCATGATGGCTCAACAGCTCCACTACTGTGAGTGAGAACATGATGACACTGGATCACCGCTCTGCCTTGCGGATTGACTCGATTGTGATCGCAGAGGCTCTATCGCAGCTTTGCGGTCTGTGTGTCTCCGGGGTCACTTTGCCGGGTGAGCTCAGGCGGCAATGCAAAGGTTCCAGGGCTGACAACGAGGTTGACGAATCCAAGATCGCACAAGACTCGCGTGGCGCTCGCGCCATTGCCACCTGGCCCACCCCGGAACCGCTGATCATCTGTGACCGGACCATCGAGGGCCTGAAGGCCCAGATGCGCGAGGCCGAGATGACCGCGCTCCTGCACCGCTGGGCGCTCACCTCCGGCTCGGCCAGTATCGGCCACTTCTGATGAGCGGGCACGGCGGCCCCATCCCTTCCCCGGTCCGGGGCCGTCGTGCCGTCGAAGACGTACCGCGTGAGGGTGAAACGCGGTGCGTGACGCGGGCGGGCCGCCCACCCGGCCCGACCGCGTCATTCCTTGGCGGCCTGGCGCAGCGATACGGGCGTGCCGACCCTGCCCTGCAGGGGAGTTGAGGCAAAAAGAAAGGGGCAGTGGCCACGAATGGCGAGTGCCCCTCCAAGTCTGCTAGCGACACTAACACGCTCAGTAGCGATCCGCTACGGTACTCCATGTGCATCAGTCGTCACTTGAGGTGTCTGGCGAGTCGTACGCACGCCATGTTCTCGCACGTATGATCGATTACTTTACGGATGAGGGCACTCCGTGGGCACGCAGGCTCTGGGACATCGGGTCCCTGCTGGCATTGGAAGAACTGTGGGAAGCAGGGATCTGGCAAGCGCAGGGAGTTCTTTCCTCTGCTGCTTGTGACTGGCAACGTGCTGAGCTGCGGATACTCATCGGTCCGGACCGAGGGTTGGGCGAGCGCGAGCTACGTAAGGAAATCACCGGCCTGCTCAGTGGTCCGCTGCCCGACCCGAGCCCGGCGCGTCGGCGGCTGCGCGAGATCATAGATCATGCCCGCTCGGGGTACCTGGAGCGTTGGGCCACTGCCGTCGCCTTGTCGGATCGACCTGGGCCAGAGCGGTTCTCCCGTAGCATCGCCGCACATTTACTGGACCTGGGATACAGTGCGAGTTATTTGCTGGCATGGGCCAAAGAGCTTTACTCGAAGCGTGTGAATACCGGCACTATCGCCGAAAGCGCCGCCGGTCTCGCGCAAGCCAAACCGATTTCGTTTGATGTGCTGGTCGCTCTGTCGGGACTGCCGCAGCGTGAACTCGCCGAGTCGTTGGAGAACTGGCTGTCCAAGGGGAAAGTGATCTCGTGGTTGCAGGAACACGGGCACGACACGGCAGCTGTGCGACCAGGTGGAGGCTTCTCGTACCGTTTCACCGCACTTGACGCTTACGGGGCGGCCGAGCAGGCCAGGCAGATGGTCGAGCGAATGGTTGCCCGCTCGTCGTTTCTCCGTCGCAATAGGGGAGGGATCGACCCACTACCGTTCATCTGGGTGGCTGGGCATCCGAAACCGATTCCCTTCACACCGCCGGCACGGGGTGCCGATGTTTTGACCCTTGTCAATGAGGGACATCTGTACCGGGTAGACGGTTCCCGCAGCCGCATTGACGATGCTCTGGAGTTGGCAGCGCCCATTAACCAAGGCCCGCTTGGCCCGGCTGTGGCCGGTGCCTGGGCTGCCGTTGAAGCGCTGCTTTCGCACCCCGACGACCCTCAGGAGGCGGAGCGGTCTGGCAAGGCCGTCGCTGCTGACCGTCTTGCGGCGATCATTGCTTGTTCCTGGCCGAGAGCCGAACTCACTGCTCTGGCCCATCACCACAAGCCGCGACAGGCTGATGGCCTCGCTCGACGAATCTCTGGCTGTGCGACGAACCAGGAAAGGGCTCGGTGCATCGCCGAGGCCCTGCACATGTCCGGTACCGCAGCACTGGATTTTACGGGTGCTCGGACCAAGCACAGTGACAGCCCAGCTGCAGAGCGGATGGTCGCCCTGCTGGCGGATCCCCGCCGAGTACTAGGCGAGGTCATGGGCACGTACCGCATTACACTGCGCCGCCTGTATCGCACCCGTAACATCGTGCTGCATGGCGGTGCGATGCAGGGAGTAGCTCTGCACGCTTCTCTACGTACCGCTGCTCCCTTGATCGGTGCTGGCTTGGACCGGATCGTGCACGCGGACCAGGCGGAGCAACTCGCCCCCCTGGATCTCGCAGCTCGTGCGGAGGTCGCTTTAAAACTTGTGGGAGGCGAGACCGGGCTGTCCATCGTCGATCTTCTTGAAACGGCGCAGGTCTATTAGAGGGCATAGGCTCGGTTTGGCATCTACCGGGTGGGCGACGATGCTTCTCGTACACCACATGGGCGGATATGACCGGGCACGAGCACGTCGGGTCCGTGCCGGACGGCGGTCGGCCCCGGTGATCCGTTCGGACGAGCGCGCGGAGCGGATTCGTGACATCTTCTTATCTCTTGCGGGAAATCCCTTGTGTGAATCGGATACAACTGTCACCGCCGGTCCGCGGCTTTCCGGAACGATGTGGTTGACAGCGAACCCGTCAACACGATAAATGGCATCGCCATTCCTCGTGAAGGGACGCGACTGGGCCGGACGCTTGGCCGGCGGGCGAAACTCTGATTACTCTGGCGCTGCCATTCATCCCGAAATCGAGGAGAGGAAGGGTGATGAAGGGAATCGTTCTCGCCGGCGGTAGCGGTACGCGTATGTACCCCCTGACATTGGCTACGTCCAAGCAGCTGCTGGCCATCTACGACAAGCCAATGGTTTATTACCCGCTTTCCGTGCTCATGCTGGCCGGCATGCGGGACATCCTGGTGATCTCAACGCCTTCGAGTCTCCCCGCGCTGCACAACCTGCTGGGCGACGGGTCGCATCTGGGGCTGGACATCTCCTACGCCGAGCAGGCGGAGCCGCGAGGAATCGCCGAGGCGTTCATCATCGGCGCGGACTACATCGGCAACGACCAGACGGCGCTCATCCTGGGGGACAACGTCTTCCACGGCGCGGGCTTCCCGCGGATCCTGCGGGCCTGTCGCACCAGGTTGAACGGTTGCACGATGTTCGGATACCCGGTGTCGGACCCGGAGCGGTATGGCATCGGCGAGGTCGACGGCAGCGGTGCGCTGGTGTCGATCGAGGAGAAACCGCTCCGCCCGCGCTCGAACGACGCGATCACCGGGCTTTACTTCTACGACAACGACGTCGTGGAGATCGCCCGGGATCTGGTGCCCTCGCCGCGCGGCGAGTTGGAGATCACGGACGTCAACCAGACGTACCTGAAGCAGGGGCGGGCACACCTGGTCCGGCTCGGGCGGGGTTTCACCTGGCTCGACGCCGGCACGCACGACTCGATTCTGGCCGCGAGCCAGTACGTGCAGGTCATCGAGAAACGCCAGGGCGTCCGGGTGGCCTGCCTGGAGGAGATCGCGGTGCGCATGGGATACATCGACGCGGACGCCTGCCATCGGCTCGGCGCCGAGATGAAGAATTCGGAATACGGCCAGTACCTCATGGAAATCGCCCAGTCGCTCGGCTGAGCAGTACTGTCCCGCCAGCGGGACAGCAAATCCGATTCTTTCGTCTCTCTTTCCGCATGCCCGGGGTAAAGGAGTGGCCATGGATTATGCCGAGCTGAGCCCGGCCGAATTGCTTTCCCTTGAATTCAGCGCGCCGGCGATGACCGACAGGGCCTGGCAGGTGCGCTGGGATCTCGCCGACCGCGATCCGGGGGAACTGGTGCTCGGCATCCTGCCGCCGACCATTGATTTTCACACCTCGGGGAGTACGGGTCCGAGCCGGTGTTGGCGGCGGTTGCGGGAGAACGTCTGGCTGGAGGCGGGCATGCTCGCCGAGCTGATCGAACCGGAGAAGCCGGAGGCGGTCATCTCCTGCGTGCCCCCGACCCACCTGTACGGGGCGCTGGCGAGTGTGCTGATACCCGCTCATCTCCGGCTGCCGGTCTGGTACAAACCGACGTTCTACGGTGTCATGCCGCCGATCGAGCAGCGGCGGGTCGTGGTGGTGGCGACACCGTGGATCTTCACGTTGCTGTTGCAGCACATGAAGTGGGTCCGCGAGATGGAGCACATCACCGTGCTGTACGGCGGCGCGATGCTCCCCGCGACGGCCGGGGAGTTCCTCGCCGCGGCGGGTCCGGACCGGGCGCTCATCGTGGAGGTGCTGGGCTCCACCGAGGCGGGCGGCATCGCGACCCGGCGCTGGCGGGAGGGCGAACCTCCCCCCTGGACCCTCTTCCGCGACGTGTCCTTCGCCGAGCCCGCCGGGCCGGAGTCCGCCGGGCCGGAGGACGACGGGGAGATAGCGCTCGTGATCCGCAGTCCCCGGCTGGCGTTCCGGCCGGACGAGCGGCCACCGCCGCTCTGGGAGGCGGACGACCACGTCCAGCCGCTGGACGAGCGGACGTTCCGGTTCGCCGGTCGCCGCACCCGGCTGGTCAAGGTGAACGGCCGCCGGATCAACCTCGACGAGGTCGAGCACGCGCTGCGCGCCGTGCTGGACTGCGAGGACCTCGCGGTCGTCCCCGTCGCCGACCGGATGATCGGCGAGCACGTCGACCTGCTGGTCGTGCTGAAGCCGGGCACGGAGCTGGCCGACCTCGACCTGTCCACCGCGTTCGACCGGATCGGGGTCCGCCCGAAACGCGTGCACGCGGTGCCCAGGATCGAGCGGTCCGCGCTGGGCAAGGTACGGCACCTTCAGACATCACCCACCACTGAGGCAACCGAAGCAGAGGTAGCAACGTGACACTGACCGCCGAGATGACGAGCAGCGAGACGACCGGTGCGGCGTACCTGGCGGAGATCGCCAGGAGCGCCTCCTGGGAGGGCCGGGTCGATCCGTGCGACGACGCCGACATCGCCAGGATGGAGGCCAGCGCGGCGACCGTCGCGAAGCATCTGGCCGCCGACCAGCCCATCTACGGCCTTACCCAGGGATTCGGCCCGCTCGTCACGTACGCCGCGGAGTCGGAGATGGAGCAGGGCAGCTCGCTGATCTCGCACCTGGGCACCGGCCAGGGCAGGCCGCTGAGCCCGGAGGTGTCCAGGCTCATCTTCTGGCTGCGCCTCAACAGCATGCGCCGGGGGTTCTCGGCGGTCTCGCCGGAGTTCTGGCAGACCCTGGCCGACCTGTGGAACGCCGGTTTCACCCCGGTGATCCCCCGGGACGGCACGGTCAGCGCGAGCGGGGACCTGCAGCCGCTGGCACACGCGGCACTGACGTTCACCGGATTCGGCGAGGCGTGGATGCGTGGCGCCGACGGCGACTGGGAGACGAGGCCCGCCAGGGAGGCGCTCGCGGCGCTGGGCGCCGAGCCGTTCGAGTGGCCGGTCAGGGAGGCGCTCGCCTTCGTCAACGGCACCGGTGCGAGCCTGGCGGTGTCCATCCTCAACCACCAGTCGGCGCTGCGGCTGGTCCGGGCGGCGGCGATGCTGACCGGCCGGCTGGCCACCCTGCTGCGGGCCAACAGCGAGCACTACGCCGACGGCCACGCGTTCGCCCGCGGCCAGCTCGGGCAGCTCACCGCGGCCAGGTGGATCAGGCGGGAACTGCCCGCGGGCCTGGTCCGGGACGAGCGGCGGCCGCTGCAGGAGCCGTACAGCCTGCGGTGCGCGCCGCAGGTGCTCGGCGCGGTGCTCGACCAGCTCACCTCGGCGGGTGACGTGCTGGCCAGGGAGGCGAGCGGTTGCCAGGACAACCCGATCGCCTACGAGGGCCAGATCCTGCACGGCGGCAACTTCCACGCCATGCCGGTCGGCCTCGCCTCCGACCAGATCGGGCTCTCCCTGCACATGGCCGCCTACCTGGCCGAGCGGCAGCTCGGCCTGCTGCTCAGCCCGGCCACCAACGGAGACCTGCCGCCCATGCTCACGCCGAGGGCCGGTCGGGGCTGCGGGCTGGCGGGCGTGCACATCAGTGCGACGTCGTTCGTCTCCCGGATCAGGCAGGTCGTCTACCCGGCCTCGCTGACCACGCTGCCGACCAACGGCTGGAACCAGGACCACGTCCCGATGGCGCTCAACGGGGCGAACTCGGTGTCGGACGGCCTGGAGCTGGGCTGGCTGACCATCGGCTCGCTGGCCCTGGGGGTGGCCCAGCTCGCGGTGATGGTCGGCGAGGAGCCCCAGGCCGACGAGATCTGGGCGGAGCTGGCCGAGATCTCCCCGCCGCTGGACGCCGACCGGCCGATGGCCCGGGAGGTGCGGGACGCCCGCGACCTGCTCGACCGGCACGCCGCCGCGGAGCTGGCCGGGAGCGGTGCATGAGTCTTGATCGGTTGCGGGCCAGCGCGCGCGACTTCACCGCCGCTCCCGAGTCGTTGACCACGCGCGACTTCCACCCGAGCGCGGGGAGCGTCAAGACGGTACAGGCGCCGTCCGCCAAGGAGGTCGGGGAGTTCTACGACCGGAACGGCCGGGTGCTCACCGACATCTTCGCGGGCAGCATGCACCTCGGGTACTGGCTGGGCCCGGACGACGACAGCGATCTGAAGGCGGCCACCGAGCGGCTGACCGAAATCATGATCATCAAGCTCCGGGTCGAAGCGGGCGACACGGTACTGGATCTCGGCTGCGGAACCGGCAAGCCCGCGGTGCGGCTCGCCAAGACGACCGGCGCGCGGGTGGTCGGCATCTCGGTCAGTACGGAGGACGTCGCGCAGGCCACCGCGCTGGCCCAGGCGGAGGGGGTGGCCGACCTGGTCGACTTCCGGGTCGCCGACGCGATGGACCTCCCGTTCGAGGCCGGTTCCTTCGACGCCGTGCTCGCCCTGGGCTCCATCCTGCACATCCTCGACCGGACGCACGTGCTGAAGCAGGTCGCCCGAGTCCTGCGGCCCGGCGGCCGGCTGGTCCTCACCGACGCCATCAAGCGGGGGAACGAGGAGGAGGACGAGATGGCGGTGGCCATCCTGACCGAGGTGCTGGACGCCTGGCGGCAGGCGTCGCCGGTGCGCGCCAGCGACTACTGGCGGTTCGGGCGCGGCGCCGGTCTGGTCATCGACGAGATCACCGACATCACCGAGCACACGAAGTACACGTACCGGAAGATCTACGCGGAGATGGACGCGTACGGTGAGCTGCCCCCCGACATGGTCCGCATCCACGACCACGGCGAGGGCGTGGACTGGGTGGAGGTGGAGAACGGGCCGCAGCCCGACGGGATGCTGATCGTGGTCGCGCACCGGCCGTGACGGCAGGGAAGGACCCCGGGGCACCACTTCCCCGGGGTCCTTTCCCTATGGGCGGTACTTGGCGACGAGCTCTTCCAGCTGCGGGACGAGCTCGTTGGGCGTGGGCAGATCGTGCATCTCGTCCCGGAGGTCCTCGGCACGCTTCCGGAACGCCGGTTCGTCCAGCAGCCGGAGCAGGGCCTCCCGGACGGCCTGCCCGGTCCCGAGGGCGGAGGGGATGGCCAGCCCGGCGCCGTGTTCGGTCAGCGTCCTGCCCAGCAGTGGCCCCTCGAAGTGGTACGGCAGGGCGAGCTGCTGCACCCCGTGCAGCGCGACCGTGCTCAGCGTGCCCGCCCCGCCGTGGTGGATGACCGCCGAGCAGGTGGGCACGAGCGCGTGCAGCGGCACGTACGACACCAGGCGGGCGTTGGCGGGGACGCGGGCGAGCTTCTTCTGCTCGGCCTCGGCGATGGTGGCGACGACCTCGATGTCCAGGTCGGCCAGCGAGTCCAGGATGTCCTGCACGTTGGCGGCGTAGCCGGAGAACACGTCGGTGGCGGTCGTGCCGAGGGTGAGGGCGACGCGCGGCTTCTCGGGCGGTGCCCACAGCCACTTCGGGACGGCGGCGGGGCCGCCGTAGGCGACGTAGCGCATGTGCACGTTGTGCAGGCCGGCGGCCGTCACGCCGATCGGCGGGGGGAGCTGGTGGATGGTGAACTGGCCGGTGACCATGTCCTCGGTGAACTCGAAGCCGTACTTGCGGCTGTAGCCGGCGAGCCACTCGCCGAGCGGGTCGATCGGCGTCTCCTGGAGCCGGAGGAAGTGCTCCCGCGTGGCGCCGAAGACGTCCGCGCTCCACAGCAGGCGGGCGTGCGCGGCGCCACAGGCCTTGGCGGCGATGCTCCCGGCGGAGGTGAAGGGCTCCCAGATGATCAGGTCGGGCCGCCACTCGCGGGCGAAGTTCACCAGGCCGGCGATCAGCGGGAAGTTGTGCGGCTTCTGCTCGTACTGAACCGTGCCGCGATAGGCCTCCGTCATGGACTCTCCGGTGGCGCCCGTCGGATCCTCGGCGACCGCCCAGGGCATGGGCAGTCCGCCGCGTGCCTGTTCGAGCAGCGCCGGGTCCAGTTTCACGTCCCACCAGAAGTCGGCGTCGCGGCCGACGGGGACGGCGGTCAGCCCGGCCTGGGTGATGACATCGGCGAAGGAGGGCTGGCTGGCGACGCGGACCTCGTGCCCGGCGGTGCGCAGCGCCCAGGCCAGCGGCACCGATGGCAGGAAGATCGTTTTCTCGGGAATAGTGACAAACAGGACACGCATCGTGTCTCCTCAGCGGTGTTTCGCGGTGAGCTCTTCGAGCCGGGGGACGAGGTCGTTGGGGCTCGGCATCGCGTGGATCTCGTCGCGCAGGTCGGCGGCGCGCCCAGCGAAGGCGGGTTCGTCCAGCAGCCGGAGCACCCCGTCGCGGACGGTCACGTCGGGACCCACCTGCAGCGCGCAGCCCTGGGCCGCGAGCCCGCGCGCGATGATCGGCTCGTCGAAGTGGTAGCCCATGGTGAGCTGGGGGACCGCGTACAGGGCACTGTTGAGCACGGTGCCGACACCGCCGTGGTTGACGATCGCCGAGCAGGTCGGCATCAGCGCGTGCAGCGGCACGTACGACACCAGCCGGGCGTTGTCGGGGACGGCGCCCAGCTTCTCCCGCGCCGAGTCGGCGATGGTGGCCACCACCTCGATGTCGAGGTCGGCCAGTGAGTCGAGGATGCCGCGCACGTCGGCGGTGTATCCGGCGAACATGCCGGTGGCGGTGAGTCCGAAGCTGAGGGCGACGCGGGGCCGTTCCCGGGGAACCTGAAGCCACTTCGGCACCGTGGCGGCGCCGCCGTAGGGGACGTGGCGTATCGGCAGGTAGTCCAGGTCGGCCCGGATGCTCAGCGAGTCGGGTAGCAGGTCGACGGTGAAGTCGCCGGTGACCATGTCCTCGGTGAACTCGAAGCCGTACTTGCGGCCGTAGGCGCCCATCCAGTCCGCCACCGGGTCCTCGTCCCCCTTGAACTCCAGGAACCGCTCCCTGGCCACCCCGAAGACGTCGGCGCCGAACAGCATGCGGGCGTGCGCGGCACCGCAGGCCTTGGCGGCGATCGGCGCGGCGTAACAGAACGACGACCAGACGATGAGGTCGGGCTTCCACTGCCGGGCGAAGTCGGCCATGCCCGCGACCATCGAGAAGCTCTCCGCCCGATCCCCCTCGGCCATGTCCCGGCATGCCTGCAGCATGGTCTCCCAGGTGTAGCGATCGGGGTCCTCGGCCACGTCGTACGGCGCGGGCAGCCCGATCCGGACCTCCTCGAACTGGTCGCTCGTCATGCCGTACCACTGGAAGAGCCGCACGGTGTCGACGTCGCGGCCGACGGGGACGGCGGTCAGCCCGGCCTGGGTGATGACGTCGGCGAAGGAGGGCTGGCCGGCGACGCGGACCTCGTGCCCGGCGGTGCGCAGCGCCCAGGCCAGCGGCACCATGGGCAGGAAGATCGTCTTTTCCGGGACGGTGGCGAACAGGATGCGCATCGTGTCTCCTCAGCGGTGTTTCGCGGTGAGCTCTTCGAGCCGGGGGACGAGCTCGTTGGGGCTCGGCATCGCGTGGATCTCGTCACGGAGTTCGGCGGCGCGCTCGCGGAAGCCGGGTTCGCCGAGCAATCGCAGCACGTTCTCCCTGACGACCGCGCCGCTCGCCCGATCGGCCACGACGACCAGCGCCGCGCCCTGGTCGGCGACCTGCCGGGCGAACAGCGGTCCGTCGAAGTCCCACGGCATGGCGAGCTGGGGGACCGCGTTCCTGGCGGTGGTGAGCACGGTGCCGAAGCCGCCGTGGCTGATGACCACCGAGCAGGTCGGCGCCAGCGCGTGCAGCGGCACATAGGAGACGAGGCGGGCGTTGGCGGGGACGCGGTCGAGTTTGTCCTGCTCGGTCGCGGCGATGGTGGCGACGACCTCGATGTCCAGATCGGCCAGCGCGTCGAGGATCTCCTGCACGCTGACCGAGTAGCCCGCCTGGTGATCGGTGAGGCTCAGGCCCATCGTCAGGGCGACCCGCGGGCGTTCGGGGGCGGTCCACAGCCATTTCGGCACGACGGCAGGTCCGCCGTAGGGGACGTACCGCATGGGGACGTAGTCGAGGTCGGCTCGCATGCTCAGCGAGGCGGGCAACTGGTCGACGGTGAAGTGGCCGGTGATCATCTCCTCGTCGAACGCGAAACCGTGCTTGCGGCCGTAGCCTTCCAGCCAGTCGCGGAGCGGGTCGGCCCGCTCGTCGCCGAGCCGCAGGAAACGGTCCCGGGTGAGGCCGAAGATGTCCAGACTCCACGGCAGCCGGGCGTGGGCGGCGCCGCAGGCCTTGGCGGCGATGGGCCCGGCGAAGGTGAGCGGCTCCCAGATGACGAGGTCGGGCCGCCAGTGCCGCGCGAAGTCCACCAGCCCGGCGATGATCGGCAGACAGGCCGGCCGGTGCCACGACTGCTGCACCCCGGCGTACCCCGTGGTCAGATACTCCCGAGTGGCCTTCGCCGGAAACTCGGCGACATCGTATGGCGTGGGAAGGCCGTAGGCGGGCTCCCAGGACCAGTCCGGGATGCGGTGGTCGCGGGCGAGCAGTTGCCACAGGTCGGCGTCGCGGCCGACGGGGACGGCGGTGAGCCCGGCCTGGGTGATGATGTCGGCGAAGGAGGGCTGGCCGGCGACGCGGACCTCGTGGCCCGCGGTGCGCAGCGCCCACGCCAGCGGGACCATGGCCAGCAGGTGCGCCTTCTCCGGGTTGGCGGCGAACAGTACGCGCATGACGTCATCTCCCGCCGAGCATGGCGGGTCGCCGGTGCGACGCCACCCGCTCTTCGAGCTGGACCGCCATCTCGTTCGGGGTCGGCATCGCCAACATCTCCTCGCGCAACAGGTCCGCGCTCCGGCGGAACCGGGATTCGTTCAGCAGCCGCAGCAGTCGTTCCCGGAGGAGCACGCCGATGGCCTGGTTGCTGTGGACGGCGAGACCGGCGCCCTGGGCGGCGATCCGCCTGGCCAGGGTGGGGCCGTCGTTGTCCCACGGGATGATCAGCTGCGGGACCGCGTTCAGCGCGGTGGTGGCCAGGGTGCCGAATCCGGCGTGGTGTATCACGGCATCGCAGGTGGGGACGAGGTCTGCCAGCGGTACGAACGGAACGAGCCGGGCGTTCTCCGGGATCGAGGCGAGTTTCCGCTGCTCCGCCTCCGGGACGGTGGCGACGAGCTCGATGTCCAGATCGGCCAGCGAGTCCAGGATGTCCTGCAGGTCGAACCAGTAACCCGCTCCGCGGTCGGCGCCGCTGAGCCCCATCGTCAGCGCGACCCTGGGACGTTCGGGCCGCTTCCACAGCCACGACGGCATGACCGCCGCGCCGCTGTAGGGCACGTAACGCATCGGCAGGTAGTCCAGGTCGGCGTCCATCCGCAGGGAACGCGGCAGCAGGGTGATCGTGAACTGGCCGGTGACGAGGTCCTCGCCGAACTCGAAGCCGTGCTTGCGGGCATAGGGGGACAGCCAGTCGGCGAGCGCGTCGGCCCGCTCCCCGGGCGGCTGCTGCTCCTTGAGCCGCAGATAGTGTTCGCGGGTCACCCCGAGAGTGTCCACGCTGAACAGCAGGCGGGCGTGCGCGGCGCCGCAGGTCTCGGCGGCGATCGCGCCGGCGTAGGTGGTGGGTTCCCAGATCACCAGGTCGGGCTGCCAGCTCTGGGCGAACCTCACCAGATCAGCGATCAACGGGACGTTGCTCATCTTGTGCCAGCGGCCGACCTGGATGTCGTAGCCGTCCTTGAGATAGCTCCAGGTGATCTCCCGCGGATGCCACTCGGCCGCGTCGTACGGGATGGGCAGCCCGCTGACCCCCGACCCGATCCAGGTGAGGTTCCGGCCCATGAGCTGCCACAGGTCGGCGTCGCGGCCGACGGGGACGGCGGTGAGCCCGGCCTGGGTGATGATGTCGGTGAAGACGGGCTGGCTGGCGACGCGGACCTCGTGGCCCGCGGTGCGCAGCGCCCACGCCAGCGGCGCCATGCTCAGGAAGTGTGTCTTCTCCGGGTAGGTGACGAACAGGACGCGCATCGGCGTCACCGGGTCCCGCTGTGCTCGGCGACGAGTTCGAGGAGTCGCGGGACGAACTCGTTCGGGGTGGGCATGGCGAGGAACTCCTCGCGCAACCGGTCGGCGCCCTGGCGGAAGGCCGGCTCGTTCAGCAGCCGCAGCAGGTTCTCACGGACCACCGGGCCGGTCGCCTTGGTGGCGTGCACGGCCAGCCCGGCGCCCCGCGCGGCCAGCCGCTCGGCCAGGGCCGGCTGGTCGACGTCCCACGGCAACGCGAGCTGGGGCAGCCCCTGCAGGGCGGTGGAGGCGAGGGTGCCCACTCCGGCGTGATGGATGATGGCCGAGCAGGTGGGCAGCAACGCCTGAAGCGGTACGTAGGGCACCATCTTGATGTTGTCGGGAACCCGGTCGAGCTTGGCCTGTTCCTCCTCCACGATCGTGGCGATGACCTCGATGTCGAGGTCGCCCAGGGCGTCGAAGAGGTCCTGCACGTCGACGGGGTAACCGACGTCGCGGTCGGTGACGGTGAGCCCCATGGTGATGGCGACGCGGGTGCGCTCGGGCTGAGTCCACAGCCATTTCGGGACGACGGCGGCGCCGCCGTACTGGGTGTACCGGAGCGGGGCGTACTTCAGGTCGGCCCGCATCCGCAGCGAGGGCGGCAGCATGTCGATGGTGAACTGGCCGGTGATCATGTCCTCGTCGAACTCGAAGCCGTACTTGCGGGCGTAGCCGCCCAGCCAGTCGGCCATCGGGTCGGCGCGGTCCTCGACGGGGCGCTCGGCCCGCAGGCGCAGGAAGTGGTCCCTGGTGATGCCGTAGACGTCCGCGCCGATCAGCAGGCGGGCGTGCGCGGCGCCGCAGGCCTTGGCCGCGATCGCGCCGGCGTAGGTGGTGGGTTCCCAGATCACCAGGTCGGGCTGCCAGCTCTGGGCGAACTCCACCAGACTGTTGATCATCGGGGTGTTGCTCTGCTTGTGCCACTGGTGGATCTGCAGCTTGTACCCGTCGTGCAGGTAGTCCCAGGTGACATCCTCGGCCGGCCACTCCGCCGCGGCGTACGGCGTGGGCCAGCCCACCTCCTTGCTGCCGGTCCACTCCTTCTTCGCGTCGGCCATCTCCTTGAGGCGGCCGAGGTACTGCCACAGGTCGCGGTCGGTGCCGATGGGCACCGCCGTCAGCCCGGCCTGGGTGACCACGTGGGCGAACTTGGGCTGGACCGCGACGCGTACCTCGTGACCCGCGGTGCGCAGCGCCCAGGCCAGTGGAGCCAGCAGCAGGAAGTGTGTCCGCTCGGGATACGTCGTGAACAGGATGCGCATCGTGTCTCCTCAGCGGTGTTTCGCGGTGAGCTCTTCCAGCTGGGGGACGAGCTGGTTGGGGGAGGGCAGGGCGTGGATCTCGTCGCGCAGGTCGTGGGCGCGGTGGCGGAAGGAGGGTTCGGTCAGTAGCCGGAGCAGGTTTTCGCGGACGGCGGGGCCGGTGGCCTGGCTGGTGTGCAGTTCGAGTCCGGCGCCGTGGTCGGCGAGTTTGCGGGCCAGGATGGGCTGGTCGTAGTGGTAGTGCAGGGACAGGTGCGGGATGGGGTGGAGGGCGGCGGTGGCCAGGGTGGCGGCGCCGGCGTGGTGGATGACGGCCGAGCAGGTGGGGGTCAGGGCGTGCATGGGCACGTAGGGGACCAGGCGGGCGTTGTCGGGGACGCGGGCCAGTTTTTTCTGTTCGGATTCGGCGACGGTGGCGACGAGTTCGATGTCGAGGTCGGCGAGGTGGTCGAGGATGTCCTGGACGTTGACGGTGTAGCCGTTGTAGACCTCGGTCGCGCTCAGGCCCATGGTGAGGGCGACGCGGGGCTTCTCCGGTGGTGCCCACAGCCATTTGGGCACGATCGCCGGGCCGCCGTAGGGGACGTAGCGCATGCGCAGGTAGTCCAGGTCCGGGGCCTCGACCTGGAGGCTGGCGGGGAACTGGTCGATGGTGAAGTGGCCGGTGAGCATGTCCTCGCCGAAGTCGAAGCCGTACTTGCGGGCGTAGCCGCCCAGCCAGTCGGCGAGCGGGTCGGCCCGCTCCTCGGGGGGTTGGGCGGCGTTGAGCCGCCGGTAGATCTGGCGGACGCCGCCGTAGACGTCGACGCCGTACAGCAGGCGGGCGTGCGCGGCGCCGCAGGCCTTGGCCGCGATCGGCGCCGCCAGGGCGAGCGGTTCCCAGATGACCAGGTCGGGCTCCCAATGCCGGGCGAACCTCACCAGATCCGCGATCATCGGAAAGTTCCCGTAGCGGTGCCAGAAGCCCGTCGCCTCGGCCAGCCCGGGTTTGAGGTACTCCCAGGTGGCCTTCGCCGGATCGTCGAAGGCGTCGTACGGGGCCGGGATGCCCGGTCGTTCCGCTTCGAGCTCCTCCTGCTCCCGCGTCATCCGCAGGTCGCGATCGTGTCCGACGGGGACGGCGGTCAGGCCGGCCTGGGTGATGACGTCGGCGAAGGCGGGCTGGCTGGCGACGCGGACCTCGTGGCCCGCGGTGCGCAGCGCCCACGCCAGCGGAGCCATGTACAGGAAGACGGTTTTCTCGGGGGTCAGTACGAACAGAACACGCATGTCGGCTCCTCTCTCGTCTGTCAACGGGTGGCGGAACGATGCTTGGCTGTGAGTTCTTCGAGCCGGGGGACGAGCTGGTTGGGGGAGGGCAGCGCGAGGATCTCGTCGCGCAGGCCCATGGCGCGTTCACCGAACGCGGGCTCGTCGAGCAGGCGCAGTACGGCGGCTCGGACGCTCTCCCCGGTGGCCTGGTCGGCGAGGATCGCCAGTGATCCGCCCTGTGCGGCGGCGCGGCGGGCCAGTTCGGGCTCGTCGAAGTCCCACGGCACGGCGAGCTGGGGGACCGCGTGCAGGGCGCTGGTCAGGAAGGTGCCGGGTCCGGCGTGGCTGATGATCGCGTCGCAGGTGGGGGCCAGCGCGTGCAGCGGCACGTAGGACACCACCCGGGTGTTGCCGGGGACACGGGTCAGTTTCTTCTGCTCGGACTCGGCGATGGTGGCGACGACCTCCATGTCCAGGTCGGCCAGTGCGTCGAGGATGTCCGGCACGTTGGCGGCGTACCCGGCGAAACGGTCGGTCGCGGTGGTACCCAGGGTGAGGGCGACGCGGCGGCGTTCCCTGGGGGTCCACAGCCATTTCGGGACGACGGCGGCGCCGCCGTAGGGGACGTAGCGCATCGGCAGGTAGTCCAGGTTGGCGTGCATGCTCAACGAGGCCGGCAGGTGGTGAATGGTGAACTGGCCGGTGAAGAGGTTCTCGGTGTAGTCGAACCCGTACTTGCCGCCGTAGGAGCCCAGCCAGTCGGCCATCGGGTCGGCGCGCTCCTCGGCGGGCCGTTCGGCCTTCAGGCGCAGGTAGTGCTCGCGGGCGACGCCGAAGACGTCGACGCTCCACACCAGGCGGGCGTGCGCGGCGCCGCAGGCCTCGGCGGCGATCGCCCCGGCGTAGGTGTTCGGCTCCCAGATGACCAGGTCGGGCTGCCAGCTGCGGGCGAACTCGGTCAGACCGGCGATCAGCGGGAAGTTGTCCAGCCGATGCCACTGCTCCAGCAGGTTCTCGTAACCGGCCCGCATCGTCTCGAAGTCGAGGTCCGCCGGGTCCAGCACCGCCGCGTCGTACGGCGCGGGCAGCCCGGCCCGCTCCGCCTCGACCTGCTCGGGGTTGCGTTCCGCCATCCGCCAGGTCACCGGATTACGGCCGACCGGGACGGCGGTCAGACCGGCCTGGGTGACGGTGCCGGCGAACTCGGGCTGGACCGCGACGCGTACCTCGTGACCCGCGGTCCGCAGCGCCCAGGCCAGCGGAACCATCGCGTGGAAGATGGTCTTGTCCGGATAGGTGGTGAGCAGGATGCGCATCGTGTCTCCTCAGCGGTGTTTCGCGGTGAGCTCTTCCAGCTGGGGGACGAGCTGGTTGGGGGAGGGCAGGGCGTGGATCTCGTCGCGCAGGTCGTGGGCGCGGTGGCGGAAGGAGGGTTCGGTCAGTAGCCGGAGCAGGTTTTCGCGGACGGCGGGGCCGGTGGCCTGGCTGGTGTGCAGTTCGAGTCCGGCGCCGTGGTCGGCGAGTTTGCGGGCCAGGATGGGCTGGTCGTAGTGGTAGTGCAGGGACAGGTGCGGGATGGGGTGGAGGGCGGCGGTGGCCAGGGTGGCGGCGCCGGCGTGGTGGATGACGGCCGAGCAGGTGGGGGTCAGGGCGTGCATGGGCACGTAGGGGACCAGGCGGGCGTTGTCGGGGACGCGGGCCAGTTTCCTCTGCTCGGATTCGGCGACGGTGGCGACGAGTTCGATGTCGAGGTCGGCGAGGTGGTCGAGGATGTCCTGGACGTTGACGGTGTAGCCGTTGTAGAGCTCGGTCGCGCTCAGGCCCATGGTGAGGGCGACGCGGGGCTTCTCCGGTGGTGCCCACAGCCATTTGGGCACGATCGCCGGGCCGCCGTAGGGGACGTAGCGCATGCGCAGGTAGTCCAGGTCCGGGGCCTCGACCTGGAGGCTGGCGGGGAACTGGTCGATGGTGAAGTGGCCGGTGAGCATGTCCTCGCCGAAGTCGAAGCCGTACTTGCGGGCGTAGCCGCCCAGCCAGTCGGCGAGCGGGTCGGCCCGCTCCTCGGGGGGTTGGGCGGCGTTGAGCCGCCGGTAGATCTGGCGGACGCCGCCGTAGACGTCGATGCCGTTGAGCAGGCGGGCGTGCGCGGCGCCGCAGGCCTTGGCTGCGATCGGCGCGGCGAAGGTCAGCGGTTCCCAGATGACCAGGTCGGGCTCCCAATGCCGGGCGAACTCCACCAGATCCGTGATGATCGGGAAGTTGCTCACCCGGTGCCAGCCCTGCACGGCCTTGACCAGCCCGGGTTTGAGGTACTCCCAGGTGGCTTTCGCCGGATCGTCGAAGACGTCGTACGGCGCCATGATGCCCACGCGCAGCGCGTCGAGCGCCTCCTGCCGATTCTCCGTGATCCGCCACGAGCTGCGGTCGTTGCCCAGCGGAACCGCGGTGAGCCCGGCCTGGGTGATCACCTTGGCGAACGCGGGCTGGCTGGCGACGCGGACCTCGTGGCCCGCGGTGCGCAGCGCCCACGCCAGCGGCACGTGGTACTGGAAGATGCTCTTCTCCGGATTCACGGCGAACAGGACGCGCATGGCTCTCCTCTCAGAATTCTCTGGCGATGGCGGCGGCGACGCCGTCCAGGCCCTCGAACAACGGCACCCTCGGAGCCCAGCCGGTGGCGTCCTGGAACGCGGCCGGGTCGAGTACGAAATCCAGCACGTCCGTCGGCATGGAGTGGTCCGCGGGCGGGACCGAGACGACCGGGACCGGCGGTCGTCCCGAGCGGGTGGCGACGGTCTTGGAGATCATCGCGAACAGGTCGGCGACGCTGGTCGCCTGCCCCGTCCCGACCAGCCAGTGCCGGCCGGAGACCACTTCGGCCTGGTCCAGCGCGGTGACGAACGCGGTGGCCGCGTCGTCGACGCAGAGCAGGTCCCGCTTGACGGAGCCGTCGTGCCACATGGTGAGCGGTTGGTCGGCGAACGCCCGGCGCATCATGGCCGCGACCACGCCCCGGTCCAGGGCGGTGGGATCGGTGCCCCGGCTGTAGAGGGTCGCCAGCCGCAGCGTGCTGCCCCGGATCAGCCCTTCGGCGCAGGCGGCCTCGATCGCGCGTTCGGCGGCCAGTTTCTGCCGGTCGTACGCCGTCAGCGGCTCGTCCGGCTGGCTGCCGTCGATCCGCGCCGACAACGAGCGCCCCGCCTGCGAGACCGAGCCGGCGAACACCACCGTCGGGGGCCGGTCCGGCCGTTGCGCCCGGACCGCGTCGACGAGGTCGTGCACCAGGCCCAGGTTGACCCGCTCCGCGGCGGGGTCGACCGCGGCGGCCCGCCACGTGCTCGCGTTTCCCCTGTGCGCGACCAGGTGAATCACCGCGTCGGCGCCGTCGACCGCGGCGGCGAGGGCGTCGCCGTGGGTCAGGTCGGCGATGCGCACCTCGACGTCGGCGCGCGATCCGGACGGGACGGAAGTGGGGCGGCGCCCGACCAGCCGGAGCCGGACCGGCCTGACCGCCAGCTCGCGGGCGACGGCCGTGCCCAGCAGGCCCGAGGCACCGAGTACGGTGATCAGCGGTTTCGCGGCCGTGGTGGCCATGTGTTCTCCTTCACGTTGCCGGAGCGGATCGCGACGCGGGGACGGGGCGATGTCCAGCGGGCCGTCAGGACACCTCAAGAGGCCGGGGCGGCGCGGCCCGCCAGCTCAGCGGCGGGGGAAGCACGCCGGTGGCGTTCCGGTCGATGTACTCCTCCCACTTCGGGCGCTCGATCTCGAAGTTGTGCAGGTCCCACAGGCGCCCGCGGAAGTACATGTGATCGCGCAGGGCGCCGATCTCCTTGTCGCCCCCGGTGATCCCGAAGGAGGCGAAGCTGGCCTCGGTGGTCTGCCCGATCACCCGGTCGACGTTCAGTGTGGCGAAGGCATAGTTGATCATCAGCAGGATGGCCTCGGAGCCCACGCCCAGCCGGGCCCGCTGGGGATCCAGGTAGACGGCGCATCTGACATGCCCGGCCGGGTCGAGCGCGTGCAGGCCGGCGAAGCCCAGACGCTCGTTGGTGGCGGTCGTGGAGATGTGGAAGGCGGCGTGGGCGCGCATCGTTCCCCGGCCCGGCCGTACCGCCGGGCGGACGCTCTCCACCCCCGTACGTACGAAGATCTGGGCGAAGCCGGCCTGGTCGGTACCGCTCGCGGGGTGGAGCACGACACGGCGTGACGCCGTATGCGGAAAGATCAACTTCTTGGGTCCTGTCATCTGGGTCAGCTCCGGTGGGTCGGCGAGCCGGTGGAACGGAGCTGGTCCCAGCTCATCTCGCCCATCGCCGATGGGAGGTGGTGGATGTCGCGTAGATCCTCGGGGGTGAGGAGCAGGTCGACCGCGGCCGCGTTGTCCCTGAGCCAGTGCCGTCGCCTCGTTCCCGGGATGGGGACGACGTTGCCGCCCTGAGCCATCGTCCAGGCGATCGCCACCTGCGCCGAGGTGACGCCGTGCCGGGCGCCTATCGCGCGCAGGCCCTCGACGATCGCCTGGTTGACGCTCATCGCGTCGGGGCTGAAGCGCGGGTCCCGGTTGCGGGAGTCGTCCGCGCCCAGGGCGGTGTGGTCGACGTGGCCGGACAGGTACCCGCGGCCCAGCGGAGCAAAGGCGAGGAACCCCACGCCGTTCTTCTGACTCCACGGCAGGACGTCGTCGAGGGTGCCCGTGGACCATACCGACAGCTCGTACTGGACCGCGGTGATCGGGAACACCGAGTGGACCAGCTCCAGCTCCTCGCAGGTGGCATGGGAGATGCCGAGCGCCCGGACCTTGCCCTCGGTGACCAGCTCGCCCAGTGCTCCCCAGGTCTCGACGAGCGGGACGGCCGGGTCGACCCGGTGCAGCTGGTACAGCCCGATGGAGTCGGTCCCGAGCCGGCGGAGCGAGCCCTCACAGGCGGTCCGCAGGTACTCGGGACGGCCGTTGCGACGGAACCTGCCGTCCGGCCCGACCACCAGGCCGCACTTGGTGGCGATCGTCACGTCGTTCCGGTGTGATCCGAGCGCGCGCCCGAGCAGTTGCTCGTTGGTGTACGGCCCGTAGACGTCCGCGGTGTCGAAGATGTCGATGCCGTAGTCGATGGCCCGGTGGATGACCCGGACGGACTCCTCGTCGTCCCGGTCGGCCGGCCCGTAGCCGTGTGACATCGAGCTACAGCCGAGGCCGATCGCGCTCACGGAAAAGTCGTCCGTGAGGTTGGTCTGGCGCATTTCTACCTCCTGTCCACCAGGTAGGTGAGCGGGGTCAGCTGGACGGGTTGTCGTTGACCAGGAATTCGGACACCAGTTCCGGGGTCCCGCCGTGCGCGAACGTCACGGCCTGGTCCGCGGCGACGTCCGGTATCTCGTACGAGCGAGCCCCGGCCGCGGTAGACACCCGGATGGTCATCAGCCCCAGCGCGCGCTGCAGGAGCGACTGGCTCAACGTCCAGCCGATCACTCCCCGGCACTGCAGCACGACCGTGTTGCGCCGCACCACCCCGGACCGCATCACCAGGTACGGCCCGGCCAGCGTGTGCCCCAGTGACCGGTACGCCACGAACGCCAGAAGGCAGGTCACCGGCATCAGCGCGACGGGGACCAGCCAGATCCGGCCGGGGACGGCACCGGTCGCCCCCAGCCAGGCCAGCAGGCCGGCGACGACCCCCGGCACGTAGACGGCCCAGATCAGCCGGCGGTACAGCGCGGTGCGCGGGTGGGCGCGGAGCTTCGCCTCCAGCGGCCGGTGCTCGTCTCCGAGGACCAGGACCGCCACCCGGCGCGCCTCGCCGATGGGCGCGCGCGGCAGGATGCTGCTGGACGCGTCGCTCCCGGGGATCCACCGCAGCCCGGTCGAGATGACCTCCGTCTCGGCCAGTCCCATCCATCGGGAGAGCAGCGGTTCGCTGATGTGGACCCCGCGCAGGCGCCTGTCGTCGCGGTACACCTCGCGGGTGCCGAACAGCCCCTGCCGGGTGAGCAGCGCCGTGCCGCCGTCGTCGGTCGTGGTGCGGACCAGCTCGAAGTTCCACTTCTCCTTGAAGAAGGTGATCGTCAGGCCGATGGTGCCCACGACGAAGCAGCCGATGGCCCCGACGGCGATCGACCAGCCCAGGCCGAGGTCCTCCCAGCCGACCGCGTTACCGATGATCTCCCAAAGGTCGACGTCGAACATCTGCAGCGTCAGGCTGGTACTCAACAGGAACAGCCCCGCGGCCAGGAAGGACCAGATACTGATCACGTTGTACGGGATCCAGGACCAGCTGAGCCGCGCGATGACGGTCTCCTGGGGCGCCGGGCGGTCGTTCTCGGGAATCACGTCCTCGCGGGGATCCGCGCTCCCCCGATCGCGCAGCAGCTCGTCGCGGAGCTCCTCGGCCGCCTTCTTGGGGATGGCGTCGAGTTTGAAAGAGGTGCGCGCCTCGCCGGAGGCGATGTGCAGCACGCGGAGCCCGGCGATCCGGTGCCGGAACTTCGCGGTGGTGTCCACCGTGCGGATCCGGTCCCTGGGGACGGAGCGGTACTTGCGGACCAGCACCCCTCGGCGGATCTCGACCCGGTCGGTGGTCAGCCGGTACCTGGTGGTCAGCCAGCGCCGCAGGTTCAGGATGCTGACCGTGGTGCCGACCACGGTGATGATGAGGACCGGCCAGGCGTCGAAACCCCGGTCGAAGACGAACATGGTGAGAAAGCTGGGGATCAGGCTGAGCACGAATCTCAGCCCGTCGACCCACGCCACCCGGCCGCTCAGCCGTTGCCAGCCCACCCCGTCGTCGATCACCTCGTCGATCACCTCGTCGACCACCTCGACGGCCTCGGCCGCCGCCTTCGCGGTCGGCGGCGGGTCGGCGGGTGGTGGGTCGGCGGTCGGCGGCGGCGGGTCGGCGGGTGGTGGCGGCGGGTCCGTCCGGAGCGGTTCGTCCGCCGACCGGGTGGTGCTCACGTGGCATCTCCCGGAGTGGCCTGGGTGATCTCGGTGAGCCGGCGCGAGCACTCCTTGGCCACCCCCGCGTCCAGCCCGTCGATGGTGATCCCGCCCTCCCTGGAGGCGGTGGTCACCTTGAGCGTGGCCAGGCCCAGCACGCTCTGCAGCGGACCCCTTCTGGTCTCCACGGATTGGATGCGCGAGATGGGGGTGATCCGCCACTCACGGGTGATCCAGCCGTTGAGCGCGTAGACGGCCTGGTCGTTGATCTCCCAGCGGTGCACCAGATAACGCCAGGTCGGCATGACCGCCACGTTCACCGCGTAAATCGCCGAGAAAATCCAGATCACCGGGCCCAGCCACGGCCGGGTATCCGGAACCAGCACGTACAGCACGCTGAGAGCGCCGACGACGAATATTCCCCAGATCAGCGCGTTGAGCGTCCACATAAGGATCGACCGCTGCTCGATCCGATGCCTCGGGGGGTGCAACCTGAGTGGTTCCCGGGCCGGTTCGGGAGAGATCGCGTGCGATGTGTCAGGCATATCGTCATCCTGGGTCAATGGTACTCCGGGCGCAATGAACAGCCTGCCGATAAAAGTGGCCCCAGTGGCATTCCATGGATTATTCCGCGGCCGTTCTCCCAGGCGCATTGTTTGGCCGGCGGACACCCGGGATTCCGGTTCTGCCGCCACTGCGCTGTCTCGCTGGCGGGACAGCGCACGGGTCGGCGGCTAAACCGGCGACGCCTGCTCCCGGGGTGCTTCCGCGGCTCCCTGCTGCTTCTCCTGATCGTCCTCCACGGTCAACTTGACGATGAACTCCGCGAGGTCGCGGAACGTCTCGCCCTGGAAGCCCTCGAACCGCTCCAGCAGCTTGAGCTGCGTGGTGTTCTCCAGCTCCAGCAGGATCTGGACCATCGAGAACGAGTCGAGGTCGTGCAGCGACTCCGGCTGCGGCACATCGGGCTGCTCGGCGCAGATCATTTCGGCGGTACCCCGGACCATGCGCTCCACATCGTCGACCAGGGTGAGGTCGACATCGGTGGCCAGGTCATTGTCTGACATATCTTTCGTCCTTTCGTGCGGTCGCGGTGATGCCCACGCGAGGTCCGAATCGACAAAGCTTGGAAGTGCTTTCGCGGGCCCGCTCCTAAACGGGGCTTTGTCGGCGTACGCCTAAACGCCGACGACAGTAGTCACGGCCTCATGCCGGGGGCAATAGCGTTGGCCCCGTTCGCCGTTCTTATCCGGCTACCCGAAATAACCGGCGGGGTGCCGGTGACCGTGCCGATGTGATAGATCTGGTGAACACCCGAAGGATTTCCGGCCGACGTACTGATTCGGTGTGCGTCCACCTGTCCCGCCGGCGGGACAGGCGATGGTCCATGCGCGTTTCCCGAAAATCTGTGCCATTGGCGCGTGAATTCCATTTCATGTCGCCGGAGCTCGGCTCCGAAACGAGGATGACCAAGAAATGTTGTTTCCGTACACCGAGTCCAGGCAGATCGAGTTGCGGCCCGCGGGCGGCAAGGACGCCGCCAAGGTCTACGACATCCTGTTCCGACTGGGGCACAGCGGTCTGCCGGTGATCGACAGGTTCGTCGACACCTTCGGCCAGGGGTTGTCCGCCTGTTTCCTGGTGCACCGCAAGGACACCGGGGAGGTCGTCGGGTTCAGCACGCTGTCCGAACTCGCCCCGGCGGGCCATCTCAAGGCCGACGTCCACCTGGCCGGCCAGCCGGACGGGATCCGGACGGACGCGGCCGCGCTCACGGTCAACTTCGCCTTCGCGATGTGGCGCACTCGCAAGGTCTACTTCCACGCCACCGATCCCGGCGTCGAGAGCCTGGGGTTCGCCGAGCCGTACGCGCTGATGGTCGAGGCGGAGGCGGTCCTGCCCAGGCACACGTACTTCCACGGCCAGGTGCTGGACGTCCACGTCTTCGCGATCTACCGCGAAGCCTGGGACGTGCATGGAGTTGACCTGCTCAAGCACATCGTCTGAAACCCGTCGTCCGAGCCCGCGGCCAGCTGCTGGACGGGCCCTCGCGCATTGGAGGTGACGTGCCCCGATGACCCTTTTCGTGTGGGGTTATTTGCCGGAGTACGAGAAGGAACGCGACGACATCCTCGACGCGGTCGACACGGTGTTCCGTTCGGGCCGACTGGTGCTTGGGCCGAGCGTACAGGCGTTCGAGGAGGAGTTCGCCGCCTACCACGGCGTCCCGCACTGTGTGGGCGTCGACAACGGCACCAACGCGATCGTGCTCGGCCTGCGCGCCCTCGGCGTCGGAGCCGGTGACGAGGTGATCACCGTCTCGAACACGGCCGCCCCGACGGTCGTCGCGATCGACGCGGTCGGCGCGACGCCGGTGTTCGCCGACATCGATCCGGACACCTACCTGATGAACGTCGAGCAGGTGGCCGCCCTCGTCACCGACCGCACGCGATGCATCGTGGCGGTCCACCTGTACGGGCAGTGCGTCGACATGGCGCCGCTGGAGGCGCTCGCCGCCGAGCACGACCTGCCGATCCTGGAGGACTGCGCGCAGGCGCACGGCGCCCGCCACCACGGCCGGATCGCCGGCTCGATGGGGCAGGTCGCGGCGTTCTCCTTCTACCCCACCAAGGTGCTGGGCGCCTACGGCGACGGCGGCGCCACCATGACCCGGGACGCGGAGGTGGACGCGAACCTGCGCCGCCTGCGCTACTACGGGATGGAGAGCCAGTACTACGTCGTCTCCACGCCCGGATACAACAGCCGGCTGGACGAGGTGCAGGCCGAGATCCTGCGCCGCAAGCTGACCCGGCTCGACGACTACATCGCCAGGCGGCGGGTGATCGCGGCCCGCTACGCGGAGGCCTTCGCCGGCACCGACCTGGTGACCCCGAAGACCGCCCCGGGCAACGACCACGTGTACTACGTCCACGTGGTGCGTCACCCGAAGCGGGACAGGATCCTTGAGGCGCTCAAAGCGCACGGCATCGTGTTGAACATCAGCTACCCGTGGCCGGTGCACACCCAGTCGGGCTTCGCGCACCTCGGCTACCGGAAGGGTTCCCTGCCGGTCACCGAGACGGTGGCCGACGAGATCTTCTCCCTGCCCATGTACGCCTCGCTCTCCGACATCGACCAGGAACGGGTCATCGACACGCTCCGCGACGTCCTGGCGAAGGTCTGAAGGAAATCGCACCGAGGACGGGAAGGGACCCATCATGACGCGACTCGCGGCTTCGCGCGCGCAGACCGGGGAGGCGGCCGGTGCGCCGACGCGCCGGATCTCGGCGGCCGACGACGGGGCGCTCATGTCCACCGAGGAGTTCCACGACTGGTGGGCCGACCGGCACCGCAGCGGTCGCTTCATGGTGGAGCGGATCCCCTTCTCCCGGCTGGACGACTGGAACTTCGAGCCGGACACCGGCAACCTGGCGCACGCCAGCGGGCGCTTCTTCACCATCGAGGGCCTGCAGGTCCGCGACGGCGGCCGGGAGACGTGGTCACAGCCGATCATCAACCAGCCGGAGATCGGGATTCTCGGCATCGTGGTGAAGGAGTTCGACGGCGTCCTGCACTGCCTGATGCAGGCGAAGATGGAACCGGGCAACATCAACACGCTGCAACTGTCGCCGACCGTCCAGGCGACCCGGAGCAACTACACCCAGGTGCACCGCGGCGCGGGCACCAGGTACCTGGAGTGCTTCGTCGGACCGGCCCGAGGTCAGGTGCTGGTGGACGTCCTGCAGTCGGAGCAGGGGGCCTGGTTCTGGCGCAAGCGCAACCGCAACATGGTGGTGCTCATGACCGGCGACGTGCCGGTGCACGAGGACTACCGCTGGCTCACCCTGGCCCAGATCCGCGAGCTCACCCAGGTCGACAACCTGGTCAACATGGACGCCCGCACGGTCCTGTCCTGCCTGCCGGTCGAGCTGCCGGAGGATGAGGACGCGTCGACCGGAGACCCGTTCAGGGACGCGCTCATCCGCTCCTACCGGTACCGGCCGGACGACGTCGGCGCCGGCGAGGTGCTGAGCTGGTTCACCGAGGCGAAGACCCGGTGCGACTGGACGGCCCGCCTGGTGCCGCTGGCGAAGGTCGGCGGCTGGGAGCGGACCGACGACGAGATCACCGACGGTGAGGGCCGGCACTTCCGGATCATCGCGGCCGAGGTGGAGGCCGGGACCAGGGAGGTCAAGCGGTGGACCCAGCCGCTGCTGTTCCCCCGCGGGGAGGGGCGCGCGTTGTTCGTCGCGCGACCCATCGGCGGGGTGCTGCACCTGCTGGTCCAGGCCAGGCCGGAGTTCGGCCTGATGGACATGGTGGAGATGGCGCCGACCGTGCAGCTGCTGCCGGGGGCGGGGGTCACGGAGATCGAGGACCTTCTGCTGCGTGACGTCCTGGCCGACGCGACCATGCGCTACGACGCGGTGCTCTCCGAGGAGGGCGGGCGCTTCTACCAGGCCCTGACCCGCTACCAGATCGCCGAGGTCGGCGAGGACTTCTCCCTCGATGTGCCGGCGAACTTCCGCTGGATGACCGTCCGCCAGCTCACGGACCTGCTGCGGCACGGCCACTACCTCAACATCGAGGCCCGCAGCCTGCTCGCCTGCATGCACAGCCTGTACTGATCGCGGGCTCCCGTGCGGGCCGGGCCGCGTAGCCATCGGAAGGCCGGCGAGCCGATCGCCGGCCGTGACGTTCTCATTCAGGAGTGTGGTGCCGGATGTTCGACTCGATGATGGTGACCGAGCTGTCGGTGCCGGACGCCTACCGGTTGACGCCGACCAAGCACGACGACCGGCGCGGATACTTCTACGAGGCGTTCCGCTCCGAGGTGATCTCCGATGCGATCGGCTACCCCTTCACCGTCGGCCAGGCCAACTACTCGTCGAGCCGCCGCAACACGCTGCGCGGCATCCACGGCACCGCGCTCCCGCCGGGTCAGGCCAAACTGGTCACCTGCGTGCGCGGCGCGGTGCTGGACGTCGTGGTGGACCTGAGGGTGGGCTCGCCGACGTACGGGAAGTACGAGACGACGCTGCAGGACGAGAAGTCCGGCATCGCGGTCTATCTCGCCGACGGTCTCGGGCACGCCTTCCTGGCGCTGACCGACGACGCCTGCATGAACTACCTGTGCTCGGAGGCGTACGAACCGGGCACGATGCTCGAGATCGATCCACGGGACCCTGAGATCGGTATCCCGTGGGGTCTCACCGAGCCGCCGATCATGTCGGACAAGGACGCGGGCGCGCCCACCCTGGCTGAGGCGGCGGCCAAGGGGCTGCTCCCCACCTACGAGGATTGCCTGGCGCACTACGCGGCGCTGAAGGCCGGTCCGCAGCGCTGAACCGGGATGCCGCGGTGGGTTCGCGCGATCGCCTTCTGTCCGTCCTATGCCGAGTGGAGTCGCACCAATGATCAGTGTCAGCACCGACCGGCTCCGCATGGGAGTCATGGGATGCGCGGACATCGCCTGGCGGCGGACCCTTCCCGCGATGGTGGCCGACGCGGACGTGCAGGTCACCGCAGTCGCCAGCCGTGACCTGCGGAAGGCGACCGCGTTCACCGACCGGTTCGGCGGCGTCCCGCTCAAGGGGTACGAGTCGATGCTGGACCGTCCGGACGTCGACGCCGTCTACATCCCGCTGCCGGCGCTGTTGCACGCGGAGTGGATCGAGCGGACGCTCGAATCCGGCAAGCACGTCCTGGTCGAGAAGCCGATGACCGACAGCCAGGCGGAGACGAGCAGGCTCCTCGCGCTGGCCCGCTCGCGAGGGCTGGTGCTGCTGGAGAACTACATGTTCCTGCACCACTCCCAGCACGCCGCGGTACGCAAGCTGGTCGCCGACGGCGCGATCGGCGAGCTGCGCGGCTTCGCCGCCGCCTTCACCATCCCGCCCAAACCAGAGGGTGACATCCGCTACCAGCGTGATGTCGGCGGCGGCGCCTTCCTGGATTTCGGCGGCTACCCGGTCCGCGCGGCGGTGCACTTCCTCGGCGGGGATCTTCAGATCATCGGCGCCGTCTTTCGGCACGACCAGAAGCAGGACGTGGTGATGTCCGGGAGCGTCCTGCTCTGCACGCCGCAGGGCGTCCCCGCGCAGCTCACCTTCGGTATGGAGCACTCCTACCGGAACGACTACCAGCTCTCGGGCAGCACCGGCCGGATCCTGCTGGACCGGGTGTTCACCCCGCCGGAGACGCACCTTCCGGTGCTGCGGGTCGAGCGCCAGGACCACCGTGAGGAACTGGTCCTGCCGGCCGACCACCAGTTCGCGAACGTGATCGGCGCCTTCGTGCGCTCGGTGCTGCACGGTGGCGACGTCCGGCCGCAGCAGGAGGGAAGCCTGCAGCAGGCGGCCCTGATCGAGCGGATCCGGCAGGTGGCGCTGCACTTCGAGGCCTGACGGGTATGCGTGAGGGCGGGCCGGTGGCCCGCCCTCACGCATGTGGTCCTTCAGGAGCCCGGTCTGGCCCGCCGGGCGGCGTCCTCCCGCTTCAGCAGCGGCCAGATCCGGGACCAGGCCGCGGTACGGCCCTCGCAGAACCAGATCGGAGTGCCGATTCCGAGGCCGATCCTGCCCTCGACGGTGCCCACCTGCCGGACGCCGGAGAACATCGACCGCAGCTCATCGTCCATCCTGCCGACGTAGAGGACGGGGCCCGGCTCCTCCGGCGGGGTCGCCAGGTAGCCGTATCCGCGGTGCCCGCTGTACGGGTGCGGCAGCCCCTGCCTGGTGCCCAGCACCTCCAGGGCGCCCGCCTGCCAGAAGTATCGGGTGAGGACCGTGGTCCGGTCCCGGGTGGCCGGTGGCAGCGCCTGATAGGCCCGGGTCACCGAGTTCGCGAACTCCGGCCAGCCGAGCTGGAGGAAGGCCTCCAGCATGTCCGACCGTTCCTGCGGGGTGGTCGGCTGCCTGAGCTCCGCGACCGGGGTGATCGGCAGCTGCACCAGCGGCAGCAGCGCCGCCAGCACGAAGACCGGCCGGCTGACGGTCCAGCGCCACCAGCGGGCCGGCCGGTGCCGCTCCATCCGTACAGTCGCCGCCGCGAAGACGAGGGGGAACACCCCGCCGACGTAGGTGAAGCGGCCGCCGGCCGCGAGCAGGACGGCGATCACGCCGAGCACGGTCCAGCCGAGAAAGCGGTGGTCGCGCAGGTCGGGGGCGCGCAACAGCGCCCACAGGCCGTAACAGAACAGCACCGTCCCGACCGGGATGCCGGTGACCACCAGCAGCAGCGGCAGGAACATCGGCCGGCCGCCCCAGAGCATCTCGTTCTCTCCGGTCAGCGCGGCGGCCACCTGGAGCTGCGGCCATCCGTGAACGGTCTGCCAGACCAACCCGGGCACCGTGGCGACCACCGCGATCGCGGCCCCCGCCCACAGCGCCGGTCGCCGCAGCAGGTCGCGCGGGCCGACCGCGAGCACGCTCACCGCCAGAGCCACCCAGAAGACCGGGATGAGGAACTTGACCTGCAACGCCACGGCCGTGACGACGCCGGCCCACAGCAGCGGCAGGTCGGCGCTCCGGCCGGTGCGTCCCTCGCCGCGTAACCGGACCCAGCGGACCACCAGCAGGCCGGCCGTCATCCACAGCACGACGTCGAACGTCTCGGTGTCGAGCCTGCCCGCCTGGCCGAGGAACGCGATCGCGTAGGCGGCGGCCGCCATGACCTGCGCCCGCCCCCGGCCGCCCATCTCCCGTGCGATCTGCGCGGTGACCACGACACCGGCCGCGACCACGAGCAGGTCCAGCAGCCGGAGCGCGAGCAGCGAACCGGGGAACAGGGCGTCGGTCAGCGCGGCCAGTAGCGGCACGAGCGGCGGCTGGTCGGCGTATCCCCAGGCCGGCTGCCGGCCGGCCGCGATGAAGTAGAGCTCGTCGATGTTGTAGCCGTAGCCGTCGATGAGCAGCACCACCGGCACGACGACGGCCGCGACGAGCAGCGCCAGCGGTTTCCAGGCGAGCGGGTGGTACTCCCAGCGGGGCCGGGCCGACGGCTCAAGCGCGATGATGGCCAATGATGGTTCCTCCGTTGTGGGCGATGTCTCCGTGGGGCGGCGTCAACGCGCGTGGCCGGGCAGGCCCTCGGGGCCGATCAGGTCGGGACGGGTCCACCCGTCGAGGTCGTACTCGGCCATGCACTGCTCGGCGAAGCCCTTCAGCGCCTGGGCCTGCCCGCTCGCCGCGTAGGACTGCAGCGTCTGCACCCGGATGCCCTCGTGGTCACCGGCGTAGCTGCGCTCGTAGAGTTCGTGGCGTCCGGCGAACTCGGTGCCGACGCAGTCCCAGAGCAGCTTGAGCAGCTTGACCCGGTCGATGGCCTGGATGCCCCGCGAGCCGCGCAGGTAGCGGTCCAGGTAGGGGCGTACGTCGGGGTTCTTCCAGTCGGCGGCGTGCGAGTTCAGGTAGATCAGGCCGCTGCCGAGGGTCTGCTGGAGGATCTCCTTGATGCGGGGATAGCCGACGCCCATGAACGTGCGGTACGCCATGGCGTAGTTGAGGTTCGGCTGCACGGCGCCGCCGTTCCACGAGGTCGGCGACTTGGCCATCGCGTCGGACAGCCCCCAGAACAGGTCACGCCAGTTGAGGATCTCGCCGATCTGGGCCTGCACGCCGCGGAACGTCGAGACGCCGGTCGCCTCCACGCCCTTCATCGCGCAGCCCGCGATGAAGTCCAGCTTGACGGCCAGCCGCGCGCAGCCGTGGAAGGTGAAGCGCTCCAGGACACCGGATCCGGCGGAGAAGGAGTTGGCCGCGCCGGCGTCGTACATGAAGACGTTCTCCCAGGGCACGTGCACCCGGTCGAACACCATGATGCTGTCGTTCTCGTCCATCCGGCTGGACAGCGGGTAGTCGAAGGGGCTGCCCTGCGCCGCCGCCGCCTGCTCGTAGGAGGTGCGGCAGATGAACTTCAGGCCGGGAGAGTTCGTCGGCACCGTGAAGACCAGGCCGAACCTCTTGTCCCTGAGCGGGAGGCCGAAGTGGGCGATGAAATTCGCGTTGGTGATCGCGGACCCGGTCGCGACGACCTTCGCGCCGGACACGATCAGGCCGGAGTCGGTCTCCTCCTCGACGTGGACGCACACGTCCGCGGTCCGGTCGGCCGGCCGGTCCCGGTCGACGGGAGGATGCGCGATCGCGTGGTTGAAGTAGAGCAGCCGCTCCTGCGCCTCCTTGTACCAGCGCAGCGCGTTGTCCTGGAACGGGTGGTAGAAGTCCGCGTTGGCCTCCAGGGTGCCGAAGAAGCCGGCCTTGTAGTCCGGGGTGCGGCCCATCCAGCCGTAGACGAGCCGTTGCCAGGCGACGATCGCGTCCCGGGAGGCGACCAGATCGGCCGCGGAACGGGCCGTTTTGAAGTACGGATGGGTGAATCCACCGTTTCCCGTGTCGGTCGGCACCCGCAATACATCCGCGGCCTCCGGTTCGTGTAGCGCGTCGTACAGCCGGGCGATGGAACGCGCGCTGTTACGGAAGGCCGGGTGAGTGGTAACGTCCGGCACGCGCTCGCCCCCGATATATACCTCGCGGCCGTCGCGCAACGACTCCAGATATTCCGCACCGGTCATCGGCCGAACATTATTCAGCGGGCCCGCCGGAGCGGGCAAAATGGTGGTCATCTCGGCATTCTCCTTCGCGTGCGGGGGGCGGAGCGGCCATGGCACGCTCCCCGGCAGCCCGCGTCGCCCGGCTGTCCCGCCGGCGGGACAGCTCCCATCCATCGTCTAATAGCGACATTAATGCGCCGGGTGGCCCGTTCATTCGGTGAATACGGTGCGATAATTCGGCGGTGTCGAGACTTATCATGCACGGCTGGAGTTTTTGCGGCAACGACCATTTCCGCGGCCTGCGCTATTGACCCTGTCGAGGCGCCCTGGTTATGGTCGGGCCACGTTTTGGGGCCCGCTGCTGTGGACAGCCATTCGAGGTGGCCCGGTAAATATGTTCGGCGGGTTCCGGCGGGTTCCGGCGGGTGCCGCCGGAAACCCAGAAGAATGAAGCCATCAGGAAAGGTGTCAATGTCTCGCGGAGCATATCTTCTGAATTTCCTGACGGAGCGGAACGGTGAGCGCAGGATATGAGGCCGTCGACTGTGCGCCCCCCGGCCGGACGACTCCGGCGGTGAACGCGCGGGTCGGTGACGGCGTCCTCTCAGCGGTCGGTGCGACCCCCCTGGTGCGGCTGACCCGCCTCTTCGGGGACTCCCCGGTCCGGTTCCACGCCAAGCTGGAGTCGTTGAACCCGGGCGGCAGCATGAAGGACCGGTCCGCCATGGGCATGGTGCTGGGCGCGATCGAACGCGGCGAGCTCATCCCGAACCGGTCGACGATCGTCGAGTCGAGCTCGGGCAACCTCGGCATCGGGCTCGCGCAGGTGTGTCGCTGGTTCGGCCTCCGGTTCATCTGCGTGGCGGATCCGAAGATGACCGCCCAGAACCTGGCGATCCTGGCCGCGTACGGGGCGGAGCTGGACATCGTGCGCGAGCCCGACAACGAGATGGGCGACTTCCTGTCCGCCAGGATCCGGCGCGTCCGCGAACTCGTCCACGACATTCCCCACGCGTTCTGGCCCAACCAGTACGCCAACCCGCTCAACGCCCGCGCCCAGGAAACGATCATGCAGGAGGTCGTCCGGCAGCTCGACGGGGACGTCGACTACCTCTTCGTGGCCACCGGGACCTGCGGCACCATTCACGGGTGCGCCAGGTTCGTCGCGGACCACGGGCTGGGCACGCACATCGTCGCCGTCGACGCGGAGGGCAGCGCCATCTTCGGCGAGCCGTCCTGCCGACGGCTCATCCCGGGACACGGCGCGGCGATTCGTTCGGAGCTGTACTACGACGGCATCGCCCACTCCGTGGCCCGGATGACCGACCAGGACTGCGTGGTCGGCTGCCGGCGGCTGGTCGGCGTCGAGGCGATCCTGGGCGGTGGTTCCTCCGGCGCGGTGGTGAGCGCGGTCGCGCAGCGGCTCGCGGAGATCCCGGCCGGCGCCAACTGCGTCCTGCTGCTGCCCGACCGGGGCGAGCGGTACCTGGACACCATCTACTCCGACGTCTGGGTGGAGGAGAGGTTCGGCGACATCGCCCACCTCTGGAAGGAGCAAACGTCATGCTGATCCTCCGCAGGAGCGACGTGCTGGCGGTGCTGGACGACGCCGAGGACGCCGTCTGCCGGACCGTCAGGGACGCCTACCTGGCCCATTCGCGGCGGGAGACCTCGGTGCCGCACTCGGTCTTCCTGCGTTTCCCCGGCAACACGCGTGACCGGATCATCGCGCTGCCCGCCTACGTCGGAGGCGAGCGCCCGGTCGCGGCAGTCAAGTGGGTGGCGTCGTTCCCCGGAAACCTGGCCCTCGGGCTGGAGCGGGCGTCGGCCGCGATCCTGCTCAACTCCGTCACGGACGGACGGCCGGTGGCGCTGCTGGAGGGAGCGGTCGTCTCGGCCAGGCGCACCGCGGCCGGCGCGGCCGTGGCCGCGGCCACGCTCACCGCCGACGCTCCCGCCGACGTCCGGAGCGGGGTCGCGCTGATCGGCTGCGGGGTCATCAACTTCGAGATCCTCCGCTTCCTGCGGTCACAGCTCCCCGAGCTGGCGACGGTCACCGTGTTCGACCTCGACACCGAGCGCGCCCGGGCGTTCGCGTCCCGGGTGCCCGACCTGAAGGTCGAGATCGCCGGCGACGTCGAGGAGGCGCTGGCCGCGCACCGGATCGTCTCCCTCGCCACCACCGCCGGCGAGCCGCACCTGAGCACGGACTCCTGCCTGCCGGGCACCGTCGTGCTGCACGTGTCGCTGCGCGACCTGACCCCGGAGTCGATCCTGGCGGCCAGGAACGTGGTCGACGACACCGACCACGTCTGCCGCGAGGCGACCTCGCTCGACCTGGCCGCGCGGCTGGCCGGGAACCGGGGATTCGTCACCGCCGAGATCGGCGATCTGCTGGCCCCGGGCACCGCGCTGCCCTATGACGCCGGATCCGTGACGGTGTTCTCGCCTTTCGGGCTCGGCGCCCTCGACGCCGCCCTCGCCGCCCATGTCATGGACGAGGCCGCGGCGCGGGGGCTCGGGATCCACCTTCCCGACTTCTCCACGGACCCGGAGGCGGATCCGGGAGAAGTGGAACAACGCGACCGTTGAGGAGAGAGATGTCCGCGGACGAGAAGTACCTGGTCGTGGTCAACCACGAGGAGCAGTACTCGGTCTGGTTCGCCGACCGTGCGCTGCCCGCCGGTTGGCGGGCCGAGGGCGCCTCCGGGACCCGGCAGGAGTGCCTGGACCACATCGAGCGGGTCTGGACCGACATGCGCCCGCTCAGCCTGCGGCTGCGCATGGCCGACGAGGCTCGCTGACGATCCGCCGAGCCATCCCGAGGGGACGATGAGCATGCCTGACCAGACCGGTGTGGATCCCACCCCTTCGCGACGGCACGCGCCGCCAGCGGACCACCCTCCGGAGAGGGGCCGGGAGGCCGCGGCGGTGATGCCACCGGAGCCGTACCCCGCGCTTCCGGTGCATGAGCTGATCGCGGCACAGGCGGCCAGGACGCCGGACGCGGTGGCGGTCGAGTGCCGCGACCGGCGGCTCGGCTACGCGGAGCTCATGGCATTGGCCGGTGCCCTCGCCGGCCGCCTGCGGCGGCTCGGCGTGCGTTCCGGTGAACCGGTCGGCGTGGCCGTGCCGCGCGGCGTCGAACTCGTCGCGGCGCTGGTCGGTGTGCACCTGGCCGGGGCGGCCTACCTGCCGCTCGATCCCACCCATCCGGCGGACCGGCTCCGCTACGTGCTCGACGACGCCGGGGCGAGGGTGCTGGTCACCTCAGGCGCCGGCGGGGTGGACGCGGCCACCGTGGTGCGGATCGACGACCTCGCGGAGCCTGCTGTGTCGCCGGGGTCCCTGGGGTCTCTGGGGTCTCTGGGGTCTCTGGGGTCCGCGCGGTCCCCGGAACCCGCGCCGCGGGCGGTGGCGCCGGACGACCCGGCCTATCTCATCTACACCTCGGGGTCGACCGGACGGCCCAAAGGCGTGCTGGTCTCGCACCGGGCGCTCACCAACTTCCTGTGGTCCATGCGCGAGCGTCCTGGGCTGGCCCCCGGCACCGTCTTCCCGGCCGTGACCACCGTGTCGTTCGACATCGCGGCGCTGGAGTTGTTCCTGCCGCTCGTCGTCGGAGGGCGCGTGGTGGTCGCCGAGCCCGAGGACGCCCGCGACCCGGAGCGGCTCGCCGCCCTGCTGGTGAGGATCGGCGCGACCGTGATGCAGGCGACCCCGACGACCTGGCGGCTGCTGCTCGACGGCGGCTGGAGCCCGCCCGCCGGGTTCACCGCGCTCTGCGGCGGCGAGCGGCTGCCCGCCGAGCTCGCGCGCCGCCTGTGCGCGGCCGGCGCGCGGCTGTGGGACCTGTACGGGCCGACCGAGACGACCGTGTGGTCGTCGGTCGCGTTCCTGAAGGACGGCGAGGTGCGCGACTTCGCCCCGGTGGCCAACACGACGCTGCACGTCCTGGACGACGGACTGAACCCGGTGCCCACCGGGGCGAGCGGAGAGCTGTGCATCGGCGGCGACGGCGTCGCGGTCGGCTACCACCGCAGGCCGGCGCTGACCGCCGACAGGTTCGTCCCCGACCCCTACGGCACGGTGCCGGGTGGACGGCTGTACCGCACCGGCGATGTCGCCCGGCGGCACCCGGACGGCAGGATCGAGATCCTCGGCCGCACCGACGACCAGATCAAGATTCGCGGACACCGGGTCGAGCCGGGCGAGGTCGAGGGCGTGCTGGCGGCGCACGAGGGGGTGCGGTTCGCGGTGGTCCAGGCGATCGAGGCCGGTACCGGACCGCGCCTCGTCGCCCACGTTCAGCCGGTCGACCCGGCCGCGCCGCCCTCCGCGCGGGAACTGCACCTGCACTGCGCGCGGCTGCTCCCGCCGTACCTGATCCCGGCGGACTTCCTCGCGGTGGCGGAGTTCCCCACGACGCCCAACGGAAAGATCGACCGAGTGGCCCTGCGGGCGATGCCCGCCCCCGCGGTCACCGCGGGACGCGAGCCGGGGACGCCCGCGGGACGCGAGCCGGGGACGCCCGCGGAACGCGAGCCGGGGACGCCCGCGGAACGCGCGGTGGCGGCGGCGTTCGCGGAGGTGCTGGAGCGTCCGGTGGCCGACGCCGAGGCGGACTTCTTCGCCCTGGGCGGGCACTCGCTCTCGGCCAATCTCGTGCTCGGCCGCCTGCGCGCCGAACGGGGGGTCGAGCTGCCGGTCTCCGCGCTGTTCGAGGCCCGTACCGTCGAGCGTCTCGCCGCGCGGCTGGAGACCGCCGGCCGCGCCCTCCCACCGGTGCCGGTCGCGTCGCGGACCGGTCCCTCACCGCTCTCGTTCGCGCAGCGGCGGATGTGGTTCCTGCACCAGCTCGACCCGGAGGGCACCTCCTACCTGGAGCCCCTCGCGGTAAGGGTGCCGGGCCCGCTGAACCCCGACCGGCTGCGCGCCGCGCTGACCGGGCTCTTCGAACGTCACGAGATCCTGCGCACCCGCTACCCGGCCGAGGGCGACGGCGAGCCGGCGCAGGTCGTCGAGCCGGCCGGGCCGGTCCTGGCGCGGATCGAGGACGGCGACCCCCGGCAGGTGCTCGCCGAGGAGATGACCCGCCCCTTCGACCTGTCCGCGGCCCCGCCGGTCCGGGTCCGCGTGGTCCGCGGGCCCGGCGGCGAGCACACCGTGCTGTTCACGCTGCACCACATCGCGACCGACGACCGGTCGCACGAGGTGCTCGCCGGCGAGCTGGTCGCGGCACTGGAGGGCAGGCCGCTGCCGCCGCTCCCGGTCCAGTACGCCGACTACGCGATCTGGCAGCGCGACCGCATGGCGGGGTCCGCCGAGCTCGTCGAGCGGGAGCTGGGGTTCTGGCGGGAGCGGCTGGCCGGGATGGAGCCGACCGAGCTGCCGGCCGACCGGCCGCGCGCCGCGGTCCGCGACCCGAGGGCCGGTACGGTCAGGTTCGCCGTACCGCCGGAGACGGCGGCCCGCCTCGACGAGCTCGGCGGCGGCCACGGGGCGACGCCGTCCATCACGCTGCTGGCCGGCTTCCTCGCGATCCTGGCCCGCTACACCGGCCAGACCGACCTGGCCGTCGGCGTGCCGGTCTCCGCGCGGAACCGGCCCGAGCTGGACGATCTCGTCGGCCTCTTCGTCAACACCGTCGTGGTACGGGCGACTCTCGCCGACCGGGCCACCTTCACCGACCTGCTGGCGGAGGTCCGGGAGAGCGCCACGGCCGGATACGCGCACGCAGAGGTGCCGTTCGAGCTGGTCGTCGAGGAGCTCGCGCCGCAGCGCGACCTGTCCCGCAACCCGCTGTTCTCGATCATGTTCGCGACGCACGAGGCGGCGGCCCGCCCGCCCGGCGTGGAACCCCCCGACCTGCCGGGCGCCAAGTTCGATCTGGGCTGCCATCTGACGCGGCGGCCGGACGGCGGCCTGGACGGCCGGATCGAGTACGCGTCCGCGCTCTTCGACGCCTCGTCGGTGGCGGGCTTCGCCGGCCACTACGTGCGGCTGCTGCGGGCGGCCGTCGCGGCGCCGGACACACCCGTGCGGCGGCTGCCGCTGCTCACCGGCGCGGAGGCCGCGGCGCCCGTCCTGGTGGGCGAGCCGGTGCCGGACGACTCCGGCACCGTGCCGGAGCTGATCGCGGCCCGCGCGGCCGTCACCGAGGGGGTCGCCGTCACCGGCGGCGGAACCACCCTCACCTACCCCGAACTGAACCGCGAGGCCAACCGGCTGGCCGGCCACCTCCGCGCGCTCGGCGCCCGCCGCGGCACGCTCGTCGCGGTCCGGTTGCCGAGAACCGCCGACCTCGTCGTCGCGCTGCTGGCCGTGCTCAAATCCGGGGCGGCCTACATCCCGCTCGACCCCGCCCATCCGGCCGAGCGCCTGGCACAGGCGCTGGCGGACTCCGCCGCGCCGCTGTTGATCGCGACCGCCGACGCCGCTCCGCCGCTCCCCGCGGGAGTCCGGCTGGTGGCGCTGGACGACCCGGCCGAGCGGGCCGGGATACGGGCCTGCCCGCCGACCGCGCCGGACGTCCGGCCGCACCCGGACGACCTGGCGTACGTGGTCTACACCTCGGGATCCACCGGTCGCCCCAAGGGGGCCATGGTCACCCACGGCGGCCTGGCCGGCTACACCCGCTGGGCCTGTGCGGAACTGCGGCCGGGTGACGGTGTGGGATCGCCGCTGCACACCTCCATCGCCTACGACCTGGCCCTCACCTCGCTCTACCCGACGCTGGCCGCCGGAGCCCCGGTGCGGCTGGTGGACGAGGACCCGGCCGGCGTCGAGCAGCTGGCGCGGGCGCCGGCCGACGGCCCCTACGGCGTCGTCAAGCTGACCCCGACCCACCTGGACCTGCTGGCCGGGACGCTCCCCGCCGACGTGCTGGCCGGCACGGCCAGGTGCCTGGTGGTCGGCGGCGAGGAACTGCGCGGCGAGCAGCTCGCCGTGTGGTCCGCGCATGCCCCGGCGACCCGGATCGTCAACAGCTACGGTCCGAGCGAGACCGCCGTCGCCTGCTGCGTGCACGTCGTGCCCGCGGGTGAGACGGTGCCGGGTCCGGTCCCGATCGGCCGGCCGATCCCCGGCGCCACCGTCTGTCTGCTCGACGACGTCATGCGCGCGGTGCCGCCCGGCGTGGCCGGCGAGATCTACGTCGGCGGGCGCGGTGTCGGCCAGGGCTACCTCGGCAGCCCGCGCCTCACCGCGGACCGCTTCGTACCGGATCCGCACGCGACCGAGCCCGGAGCGCGCCTCTACCGGACCGGCGACCTCGCCCGGCAGCGACCCGACGGCACCCTGGTCTTCCTGGGCCGCGCGGACCAGCAGATCAAGATTCGCGGTTTCCGGGTCGAGCCCGGTGAGATCGAGGGCGTCCTGGCCGAGCATCCGGCCGTCCGCGCCGCCGCGGTGGTCGCCGACCGGTCCGACCCGGGCAACCCGAGGCTGGCCGCCCACATCCTCCCGGCGGGCCCCGGCGTGCCGCTCTCCGAGCTGCGGACCTACCTGGCCGAGCGGCTCCCCGGTCACCTGGTGCCCACCCTGTGGGGGACCCTCGCCGAGCTGCCGCTGCTCGGCAACGGCAAGCTCGACCGCCGGGCGCTGCCCGGCCTGGCCCCGCTGGGCGGCGCGGAGACCTACACCGCGCCCGCCACTCCGGCGGAGCGGGCGATCGCCGAGGTGTGGGCCGAGGTGCTCGGAGCCGGCCGGGTCGGCCGGCACGACCGCTTCTTCGACCTCGGCGGGCAGTCGCTGCTCGCCACCCGGGTGGCGGCCCGGCTGCGCGAGCGGTTCCCGGTGCCGGTCTCGGTGCGGGACGTGTTCGCCGCGCCGACCGTGGCCACCCTCGCGGACCTCGTCGCCGCCCGGGTGCGCGCCCAGACGGAGGAGATGTTCGGGGCGTCCGCCGGGGCGCGGCAGCCGGAGACGCCGCAGGCGACCACCCCCTCCTCACCTGTCACCCCCGCGGACAGGTCCGGCCCGCTGCCGCTCTCCTTCGCGCAGCGCGGCCTGTGGGTCCTGGACCAGTTGCGTCCGGGCGGGACGGAGTACCTCGTGGTGACCGCGCTGCGGCTGCGCGGAGAGCTCGACGTGGACGGGCTCGGGCGGGCACTGACCAGGGTGGCCGAGCGGCACGAGATCCTCCGCACCCGCTACGTCGCGGGCTCCGACGGCGAGCCCGTGCAGGTCGTCGACCCGCCGCCGCGGCTCCGCCCGGTCGCCGAGAACGCGGACCCGGCCACGGTCCTCGAAGCGGAACTGGCCACGCCGATCGACCTGGCGCGCGGTCCCGTCCTGCGCGTCCGGCTGGTGCGAGCCGGTACGGACGAGCACGTCCTGGTCCTGGTGACCCACCACATCGCCACCGACGGCTGGTCGAGCGGCATCCTCGCGACCGAGCTGGCGGACGCCTACCTGGGCCGGGACCTGCCGGAGCCGGCTCTGCAGTACGCCGACTTCGCCGCCTGGCAGCGCGAGCGGTTCGCCGGGCAGGCGCTGGACGGCGCACTGGCGCACTGGCGCGGCAGGCTCGCCGGTCTGGAGCCGACCGAACTGCCCACCGACCGGCCCCGTCCCCCGGTCGGCGACCATCGCGGGGCGGTCCTCCGCTTCGACGTGCCGCCCACGCTGGCCGGGGCGCTGGAGGAGCTCGGCAGGCGGGCCGGAGCCACCCCGTTCACGACCTACCTGGCGGGGTTCTACGCGCTGCTCGCCCGCCACACCGGGCGGAGGGACCTGGCGGTCGGCGTGCCGTTGTCCGGCCGCGACTCCGCCGAGGTCGAGGGGCTGATCGGCTTCTTCGTCAACACTGTCGTGATGCGCGCCGACCTCACCGGAGACCCGTCGTTCGGCACGCTGCTCGGCCGCGTCCAGGACGTCGTCGCCGAGGCGTACCAGCATGACGAGCTGCCGTTCGAGCGGCTGGTGGAGGAGCTGGCACCGAGCCGCGACCTGTCCCGGCACCCGCTGTTCCAGCTGCTCTTCGCGTTCCGGGAGGAGGGAGAGGAGCGGTTCCGGCTGCCGGGGCTGGACGTCTCGCCCGAGCCGGTGCCGTGGCGTACCGCGAAGTTCGACCTCACCGTGGAGCTGACCCGGCGTGCCGACGGCGGCCTGACCGGCGAGATCGAGTACGCGACCGCGCTCTTCGACCGGGCCACCGCCGACCGGCTCGCCCGCCACTACCTGACCCTGCTGGAGTCGGCGGCGGCCCGGCCGGACGGCGCGCTCGGGGAGCTGGAGCCGCTCGACGACGCGGAGCGGCACGCGCTCACCGCCGGCGCCGGTGGCCCCGTCCGGAGCAGGCCCGACCTCGGCCTGCCCGAACTGGTCGCCCGCCAGGCGGCCCTGGCCCCCGGCCGGGTCGCGGTGGAGTGCGACGGAGCCGCGCTCACCTACGGTGACCTGGACTCCGCCGCCAACCGGCTCGCCCACCACCTGCGGGCCGCCGGCATCCGCCGTGACGACGTCGTGGGCGTCTGCCTGCCCCGGCGACCGGAGCTGGTCGTGGCGCTGCTCGGGGTGCTGCGCGCCGGAGCGGCCTACCTCCCGCTCGACCCCGCCCACCCGGCCGACCGGCTGTCCTGGATGCTCCAGGACAGCCGGGTGCGGCTGGTCGTCGTCGACGCCGAGCCGTCTCCGGCGAGCGGCCACGGCACGCCGGTGCTGAGCCTGGCCGCCGAGCGGGCCGGCATCGACGGCAGCCCCGGCGAATCCGCACCGGTCGGCACCGACCTGGACGGGTTGGCGTACGTCATGTACACCTCCGGCTCCACCGGCCGGCCCAAGGGGGTGGCCGTACCGCACCGCGGCATCCGCAACCGGGTGCTGTGGACGGTCCACGAGCACGGGCTCGGCGCCTCGGACCGGCTCCTGCAGAAGACGTCGGTCACGTTCGACGCCTCCGTCTGGGAGTTCCTCGGGCCGCTGGTGTCCGGTGGCACCGTGGTGCTCCCGCCGGACGGGACCGAGCGCGACCCGGCGAGCATGGTCGAGGCGCTGGTCCGGGACCGGATCACCGTGCTTCAGGGCGTCCCCTCCTTCCTGCGGACGCTCGCCGACGAGCCGGGCCTGGAACGCTGCGGCACGCTCCGCCTGCTCTTCTCGGCCGGCGAGCCGCTGCCCGGCGAGCTCGCCGCCCGCCTGTCCACCCGGCTGGGGACGGCGCTGGTCAACACCTACGGCCCGACCGAATGCTCGATCGACGTGACCGCGTGGCAGTACGAGCCGGATGACGGATCCGGTGACGGGCCCGGCATCGTGCCGATCGGCAGGCCGCTGGACAACACCCGCACGGTCGTCTACACGCCGGACGGCAGGCTCGCCCCGGTCGGCACGCCGGGCGAGCTGCACGCCGCGGGGGACGGGCTGGCCCGCGGCTACCTCGGCAGGCCGGGACTGACCGCCGACCGGTTCGTACCCGACCCGTACGGGCCGCCGGGTGCCCGCGCCTACCGCACCGGCGACGTGGTGCGCCGCAGGACGGACGGCGCGCTGGAGTTCCTCGGCCGGGCCGACCGCCAGGTCAAGATCCGCGGTGTCCGGATCGAGCTGGACGAGGTCGAGGTCGTGCTGTCCCGGCATCCCGCGCTCGCCGCGGCCGTGGTCGAGGCCAGGCGGGGACCCGACGGCCTGCCCCGGCTGGTCGGCTACCTGGTGGCGCGGGGAGACGCGCCGGAGCAGCGGGAGATTCGCGAGTTCCTGCTCGCGCGGCTGCCCGAGCCGTACGTGCCCTCGGTGCTCCGCACCGTGGACCGCCTGCCGCGGACCTCCAGCGGCAAGATCGACCGAGCCGCGCTGCCCGACCCGGACGGCGTCCGGCAGGCCGGCCGGGCCGTCCCCGCAGCGCCGCGCACCCCGGCCGAGAAGATCGTGACGGATGTGATGGCCGAGGTGCTCGGGCTCGACGTGGTCGGGACGGGCGACGACTTCTTCGACCTGGGCGGCCACTCCCTGCTGGCGATCCGGATCGCGGCCCGGCTGCGGGCCGCGTTCGGCGTCGCCCTGCCGGTCCGCGCCGTGTTCGAGGACCGCACCGCCGCCGCGCTGGCGGCCAGGGTCGACGGCCTCGGCGTCCAGGCCGCCGGGGAGATCGTCCCGCTGGACGCGGAACGGCGGGCCGGACCGGTCCCGCTCTCCTTCGCCCAGCAGCGACTGTGGTTCCTCGATCTCCTCGACCAGGGCGGCCAGTATCACGTGACCTGGGCGTTCCGGCTGTCCGGGCAGCTGGACGACGACGCCCTGGCCGGCGCGCTGACCGGACTGTTCGCCCGGCACGGCGCCCTGCGCACCCGTTACGTGACCGGGCAGGACGGCGGCGCGGCCCAGATCGTGGATCCGGCCGCGCCCGTTCCGCTGCCGGTCATCGACCTGTCCGGAGCGGACTCAGAACGGGTGACCGCGCTCGTCCGCTCGCTCGCCGAGCGGCCCTTCGACCTGGCCGGGCAGGTGCCCGCGCTGCCCTACCTGATCAGGCTCGGCGCCCGGGAGCATGTGTTCCTGCTGGTCATGCACCACATCGTCGCCGACGCCTGGTCCGAGCAGATCATGGCGCGCGAGCTCTCCGAGCTCTACGAGGCCCGGGTGCAGGGCCGGCCGACGGTGCTCGGGCCACCCCCGCTGCAGTACGCCGACTACGCGTCCTGGCAGCGCTCCCAGCTGACCGGCGACGTGCTGGACCGTGAGCTGGCTCACTGGCGCGATCGGCTGGCCGGACTGCAGCCGCTGGAACTGCCCGCCGACCGGCCCCGGCCGCCGGTACGCCGGGGCCGCGGCGCGACCGTCACCTGCGACATCCCCGCCGAGGTCGCGCAGCCGCTGCTGGCGCTCGGCCGGCGGCATGGCGCGACCGCGTTCATGACCTTCCTGAGCGTGTTCGCCGCGATGCTCGGCCGCTACACCGGTGCCACCGACGTGGCGATCGGCACGGTCGTCGCCGGTCGTGGCCAGGCGGAACTGGACGATGTCGTCGGGTTCTTCGTCAACACCGTCGTGGTGCGGGTGGACCTGGCCGGCGATCCGACGGTGACGACCCTGATCGGCCGGGTCAGGGAGAGCGCGCTGGACGCCTTCAGCCACGACGAGTTGCCCTTCGACCGGTTGGTGGAGGGGCTGGCCCCGCAGCGGGACCTGTCCCGTTCCCCGCTGTGCGACGTCACGTTCGGGCTGCGCGAGCAGGCGCCTGAGCCGCCGCGCCTGACGGGGCTCGACGTGCGGCCGGTCGCCGTCGAGCGGGCCACGGCCAAGTTCGATCTCACCTTCGGCCTCGTCGCCGGCACCGATGGCGGCTATCTGGCCGAGCTGGAGTACGCGACGGACCTGTTCGCCGAGGCGACGATCCGCCGTCTCGCCGGACATTTCCGGACCCTGGTGGAGTCGGCGGCGCTGGCACCGGACCGGCCCGTCAGCCGCCTCGACATGCTGGACCCCGCCGAGCGCGGGCGGCTGCTGCGGGACTGGAACCCGCGGGCCACGCCGATCACGCACGAATCCCTGCACGAGGCGTTCGCCGCCCAGGCCGCCCGCACCCCGGACGCGCCCGCGGTCGAGTACGCCGGCGAGCGCCTGAGCTACGCCGAGCTGGACGGCCGGGCCGCCGCGCTGGCCAGGCGGCTGCACGCCGCGGGGGTGCGCCCCGAGGACCCGGTGGCCGTCTACCTGGACCGGTCACCGGCGGCGGTGACCGCGCTGCTGGCCGTGCTGCGGGCGGGCGGGGTGTACGTGCCGCTGGACACCGCGCAACCCGCCGAACGCCTGGCGGCGATGCTCGGCGACCTGCGGCCCGCGGTGGTGCTCACCGACCATCGGCCGAGTTCCCTCCCCGGCCCCCTCTCCGGCCCTCTCTCCGGCCCTCTCTCCGGCTCGGTCCCGATCCTCGTGGTCGGTGAGGCGGAAGACGCGCCACCCGGTGACCTCCCACTCGTCGACCTCCCACCCGGGGACCCCGGGCACGCCGCGTACATGATCTACACCTCGGGCTCGACCGGCCGGCCGAAGGCGGTCGTCGTCCCGCACGGCGCGTACACCCACCACTGCCGCGTCCACGCGGACGCGCACGACATCCGCCCCGGGGACAGGGTGCTGCTGCACGCGCCGCTCATCTTCGACCCGGCCATGGCGCAGATGGGCGCCACCCTGCTGGCGGGCGCCACCGTGGTGATCGGCGACACCGGCGTCGTCGCCCCCGCCGACCTGCCGGACCTGCTGGCCGAGACCGGGGTGACCCACGTCGCGCTCGCGGCCACCTACTACCGCGACGTGATGACCGGCATCCGGCCCGGCGACCCGAGGCCGGCCGCGCTGCGCGTGCTGGCCGTCGGCGGCGAGGCGGTCGGCTACCAGGACGCCCGGCTCTGGCTGGCCACAGGTCTGCCCGCCAGGTTCCTCTGCGTGTACGGCCCGACCGAGGCCACCATCGGCAGCCTGTGCCATTCCGTGACCCCGGCCGAGGTGGCCGCCGCCGCCCCGGACGCGGGCCTGCCGATCGGCCGCCCGCTGCCGGGCACCCGGGCCTACGTGGTGGACGCGGCGTTCAACCCGGTGCCCGTCGGCGTGGTCGGCGAGCTCTGCCTGGGCGGCCCGCGGGTCAGCCGGGGGTACCTGCGGCAGCCGGGGCCGACCGCTGATCGTTTCGTCCCCGACCCGTTCGGCGCGGAGCCCGGGGAACGGTTGTACCGGACAGGGGACCAGGTCAGGTACCGTCCCGACGGGGTGATCGAGTTCATCGGCCGGATCGACGCCCAGGTGAAACTGCGCGGGTTCCGGATCGAGCTCGGCGAGATCGAGACCGCGCTGGCCGCGCACCCCGGCGTCCAGGCCGCCGCCGCGGCGGTCTGGGAACTCGCGCCGGGCGACCGCCGGCTGGTGGGGTACATCGTGCCGACGTCCAGCTCCAGTTCCGGGTCCAGTTCCGGGTCCAGTTCCAGGTCCGGGTCCAGCTCCGGCTCCGGCGCCACGCCGTCGTCGCCGGAGCTCCGTGCCCACCTGCGCGACCGGGTGCCGGAGTACATGGTGCCCGCGCTGTTCGTGACGCTGGACGGGCTACCCGCGACCGCGGGCCAGAAGGTGGACCGCCGCGCGCTGCCGGTGCCCGACCCGGGCACCGCCCTCGCGCCGGAGGAGACGGTCCCGCCTGCCAACGAGGTGGAGGAGGCCATCGCCGCCGCCTGGGCCGAGGTGCTCGGCCTGCCCGCTGTCGGCGTGGCACACGACTTCTTCGAACTCGGTGGCCACTCGCTGCTCGCCACCCGCCTGATGGCCCTGCTGCGGGACCTGTTCGGACTGGAGATCCCGCTACGCGTCCTGTTCGAGGCCACCACCGTCCGCGCGCAGGCCACCGCGCTGGAAAGACTGGCCGAGGCCGCCGCCCCCACATCGTACGAGGGAAGAGACGATGAGCACTGACGTGACCAAGCCGGAGACGAGCGCGGGCGCCGGGCTGCTGAGGGATCGCCTGCGTTCCCGGCGTGCGGCGGGGCGGGAGGGCGCCATCCCGGTCATGCCCTCCGACGTTCCGCCGCCGCTCTCCTTCGCGCAGCGGCAGCTCTGGGTGCTGGACCGGCTCCGCCCGGGCGGCACCGACTACCTGGTGCCGCTGGTGATCCGGCTGCGCGGTGACCTCTCCGGCGTCGATCTGGGCGCGGCCCTCGACGAACTGGTACGTCGCCACGAGATCCTGCGCACCCGCTACACCACCGAAGGGCCCGACGCCGAACCGATCCAGACGATCGACCCGCCGGGCAAGGTGGATCTGGCCTTCGACGACCTCACCCCGGCCGAGTTCGACGCCCTCCTGGAAGCCGAGACCGGCACGCCGTTCGACCTCGCCGCGGGTCCGATGCTGCGCGCCAGGCTGGTACGGCTGGCACCCGAGGAACACGTACTGGTCCTCATGCTGCACCACATCGCCGTCGACGGCTGGTCGGGCGGCCTGCTGGTACGCGAGCTGGCCGCGCTGGCCACCGGCGAGGAACCGCCCGCGCCCGGGTTGCGGTACGCCGACTTCGCGGCCTGGCAGCGCGACCAGCTCTCCGGTGAACGGCTGGAACGCGACCTCGGCCACTGGGCGGAGACCCTCCGTGACCTGCCGGCGCTGGAACTGCCGACGGACCGGCCGCGCCCGGTGGTGTGGGACCCGGCGGGGGAGACCGTCCGGTTCGACCTCCCCGCCGAGATCGGGCATCAGGTCCGGGTGCTGGCCAGGGAGCACCAGGCCACGCCCTTCATGGTCTACCTGGCGGCGTTCTGGTCGCTGCTGCACCGGTACACCGGCCAGGCCGACTTCGCCGTCGGCAGCCCGGTGGCCGGCCGGACCCGCGCGCAGACGCACGACCTGATCGGCCTGTTCGCCAACCTGCTCGTGCTGCGAGCCGACCTGTCCGGCGACCCGACGTTCGCCGAGCTGCTCGATCGTGCCCGCGGTACGGCCCTTGACGCCTTCGCCCGCCAGGACGTCCCGTTCGAGCGCGTCGTCAACGCGCTGGCGGCCGGCCGGGACCTGTCCACCCACCCGCTGGTCAGCGTCAACCTGACCCTGCAGAACAACGAACCGCTGAGCTTCGAGGCCGGAGCGGTCTCCGGCGAGCTGGTCCCGGTCCTGGCGCGACAGGCCAAGTTCGACCTGAGCTGGACGCTGGAGGAGCGGCCGGACGGTTCGGTCGCGGGCGAGGCCACCGTCGCGCGCGCGCTGCTCGACCCGGACACGGCGCGGCGGATGGCCGGGCACTACGTCCGCCTGCTCGGCGCGGCCGTCGCCGACCCCGGGACGCGGGTGAGCGAGCTGCCGCTGATGGGTGCCGCGGAGCTCGATCGGCTGGTCCGCGGGCCGGTCGTCCCGCCGAGCTCAGAGACGACCGGCGAGCCCTGCCTGCATGAGCGCTTCGCCGCCCGGGTACGGGAGCGGCCCGGCGCGATCGCGGTGACCTTCGACGGCCGGCACCTGAGCTACGCCGACCTGGAGGCCAGGGCCAACCGGCTGGCGCACCGGCTGGCGGAACTCGGCGTGGGCCGCGAGGACCTCGTGGGGATCTGCCTGCCGCGCGGCGTCGACATGCTGGTCACCGTCCTCGCGGTGGTCAAGGCCGGGGCGGCCTACCTGCCGCTCGATCCGGATCACCCGGCCGAGCGGATCGACTTCCTGGTCCGTGACGCCGCCGCCTCCGTGGTGGTCACCGAGACCGCGCTGGCGGAACGGGTGTCCGGGCGCAGCCTGTATCTGGACGACGCCGATGAGATCGACCGCATCGCGGCGCTGCCCGCCGAGGCGCCCGCGCTCCGGACGCACCCCGACGATCTCGCCTACGTCATCTACACCTCCGGGTCCGCGGGCCGCCCCAAGGGTGTCCAGGTGACCCATGCCAACGCGGTCCGCCTGTTCACCGTGACCGAGGACGACTACGGCTTCGGCCCGGACGACGTCTGGGCGCTGTTCCACTCCTACGCCTTCGACTTCTCGGTCTGGGAGATGTGGGGCGCGTTCCTGTACGGCGGACGCCTCGTCGTCGTCCCCTACGAGGTGTCGCGCTCGCCCTGGGACCTGGCCGTGCTCCTCGCCGACGAGGGCGTGACCGTGCTCAACCAGACGCCGTCGGCGTTCCGCTCGCTGGTCGATCTGGCCAGGCGCGGTGAGGCCGCCCTCGACCGGCTCCGGCTCCGCCTGGTGATCTTCGGCGGGGAGGCGCTCGACGTCGGCATGCTGGAACCCTGGTGGGACAGGTACGGCGCCGACCGGCCGAGGCTCGTCAACATGTACGGCATCACCGAGACGACCGTGCACGTCACCTACCGGCCCCTCGGCCCGCCCGATCTGGCGGGGGAGCGCAGCCCGATCGGGCGGCCCCTCGGCGACCTCACCCTGCACGTGCTCGACGGGCGGATGCGTCCGGTGCCGGTCGGCGTGCCGGGCGAGCTCCACGTGGGCGGCGCCGGCGTCGCCCGCGGCTACCTCGGCCGTCCCGCGCTCACCGCGGACCGCTTCGTGCCCGATCCCTTCGGGCCGCCGGGCTCCCGGCTCTACCGCTCGGGAGACCGGGCGAGGTGGCGGCCGGACGGCGACATCGGCTTCCTCGGCCGCCTCGACGACCAGGTGAAGATCCGCGGGTTCCGGATCGAACTCGGTGAGGTCGAGGCGTGCCTGTCCGGCCATCCGGACCTGGACGACGCCGTCGTCACCGTGGACGAGAGCGTGCCCGGCGAGCGGAGGCTGATCGGCTACGCCGTACCCAGGGACAGTGCGCGGATCGGCGCGGCGGAGCTGCGCGCGTACGCGGTGGAGCGGCTGCCCGGCCACATGGTCCCGGCCGCCTTCGTGATCGTCCCGAAGCTGCCGCTGACCGCCAACGGCAAGGTCGACCTGCGGGCGCTGCCCGCCCCCGACGGCTCGCGGCAGGAGCAGGGCAACGGCTACGTCCCGCCGCGGACCGAGGCGGAGACGGCGATGGCCGGGATCTGGGCCGAGGTGCTCGGCATCGAGCGGGTCGGCGTGGACGACAACTTCTTCGAGCTCGGTGGCGACTCGATCCGCGCGGTCCGCCTCGTCGGGGCGCTGCGCGCCGGCGGCCTCGACTACTCCGTGCAGAGCCTGTTCCGGCATCAGAGCATCGCCGACCTGATCCTGGGGGGCGACGGCGACGTGACCCGCGTCGAGCGGGCCGGCACGCCGCCGTTCGCGCTGATCGGCGCGGCGGACCGGGCGAAGGTGCCGGCCGGAGTGGTGGACGCCTATCCGATGGCGCGGGTCCAGGCCGGCATGGTCTACGAGCTGCTGGCCGATCCGGACGGCAACCCGTATCACAACATCACCAGTTACCTGATCCGTGATCACGGCGTCTTCGACGCCGCGGCGTTCGCCGCCGCGACCGAAGAGGTCGTGGCCCGGCACGACATCCTGCGTACCTCGTTCGACCTGGCGGCCTTCTCCGAGCCGTTGCAGCTCGTGCACGACCGGGTGGAGGTCGAGGTCGGGTACGCGGACCTGCGCGGGGAGTCGCCGGACGAGCGGGAGGCGAGCATGACGGCGTTCCGGGCGGCGGAGCGCGCACGGCTCTTCGACCTCGGCGCGGCACCGCTGCTGCGCGTCCACGCGCACCAGGCCGGTGACGACCGGTGGTACCTCTCGCTCACCGAGTGCCACGCGATCCTGGACGGCTGGAGCCACAACTCGATCATCACGGAGGTGCTCGACCTCTACCGGGCGATCCGCGACGGCCGGCCCACGCCTGCCGAGGAGTCGAGCGCCGTCAGGTACGCCGACTTCATCGCGCAGGAGCGGCGCAGCCTGACCGGCCAGGCCGACCGGGTGTTCTGGCGGGACCGGCTGGGCGGCGCGAACCGGCTGACCATCCCCGCCGCCTGGGCCGACCCGGACGGCCCGGGGGCGTACTCGACGGTCGTGCCGTTCCACGACATCGAGGCCGCGCTGCGGCGGGTGGCCACGTCGGCGGGGACGTCGCTGAAGAGCGTGCTGCTCGCCGCGCACGTCGCCGTGTGGCGGGCGGTCGCCGGTCCGGGACCGTTCTACTGCGGCCTGGTGTGCAACGGCCGTACCGAGGTCGAGGGCGGGGACCGGGTCCGCGGCATGTTCCTCAACCCGGTGCCCTTCGTCGCCCCGACCGGGGCGGCCACCTGGCGTGAGCTGGTCGAGGCGGTGTTCGCCGAGGAGGTCGAGCTGTGGCCGCACCGCCGCTTCCCGCTGCCCGAGATGCAGCGCGAGTTCGGCGACGGGCAGCGCGTGCTCGACGTGGCTTTCAACTACCTCGACTTCCACGTACTGGACCGGGAGACGGTCGACACCTCCGGCAGCACGGACGTCAGCCCGAACGAGTTCCCGCTGGCGGTCATGAGGGGCGCCCAGGGGCTGGTGATCGCCACCAAGTCGTCGTGGGTCGGGCGCCCGTACGCCGAGCTGCTCGCCCGGATGTACCGGCGGGCGCTGACCCTGATGATCGCCGACCTCGACGGCGACGCCGGTGTGTCACTGCTCCCGGCGCGCGAGCGGGAACGGCTGCTGACCGGCGGGGTGGACCGGACCCGGGCGCCCCGGCCGCGCCGGGGTGTCCACGAGCTCTTCGCCGAGCAGGCCGCGCGGATCCCCGACGCGGTGGCGGTCGAGGCGGCGGGTGCCACGCTGACCTACCGGGAACTGCGCGACCGTGCCTGGCGCTGGGCGGCCGGCCTGCGGGAGGCGGGCGTGCGCGCCGGGGACCTGGTCGGGGTGTGCCTGCCCAGGGAACCCGACCTGGTGGCGGCCGTGCTCGGTGTCCTCGCCGTGGGCGCGGCGTACGTCCCCGTCGACCCCGGGCACCCGGCCGACCGGATCGCCGCGCTGGTGCGCGACGCCGGGCCGCGGGTCGTGGTGAGCGGCACCGAGATCGCCGGGGCCGTCGTGGTCACTCCCGGCCGGATCGATCACGCCGAGCCGGTCGCCGAGCCGCACCGGCCTGATCCGGAGGAGCTGGTCTACGTCGTGTACACCTCCGGGTCGACCGGCCGCCCCAAGGGGGTGATGGTCCGGCACGGCGCGCTCGCCGACCGGGTCTGGTCGATGTGGCGGAACCTCGGCCTGGCCGTCCACGACGTGGCGGCCGCGGTCGTGCCGATGGTGACCGACGTGTGCCAGCTCGCCGTCTTCACCACCCTCGCCAACGGCGGCCACCTGGTTCTGGCCGGTGAGGACCTCGGCCGGGACCCGGTCTCGCTCGCCGGGCTGCTGCGCGGCAGCGGCGCCAGGTTCCTGCAGGCCTCGCCCACCACCTGGCGGATGCTGACCGAGTCGGGCTGGTCCCCGCACGCCGGATTCCGGCTGCTGTCCGGGGGCGAGGCGATGAGCGCCGACCTGATGACCCGGCTGCGCGCCACCGATGCCCAGGTCTGGGACATGTACGGCCCGAGCGAGGCGACCGTCTTCGCCTTCGGTACCCGGATGACCGATGACGAGCCCGTCTGGGTGCCGGCCGCCGACACCACCGTGTACCTGCTCGACCGGGACCTGGAACCGGTGCTCGACGGGGTGGCCGGAGAGATCTTCGTCGGTGGCGACGGGCTGGCCCGAGGTTATCTCGGCAGGCCCGCCACCACCGCGGACGTGTTCCTGCCCGACCCGTTCGCCGCCGAGCCGGGCGGCAGGATGTACGCCACCGGCGACATCGGCAGGCGCGACCGCGGCGGCCGGATCGAGATCCTCGGCCGGCGCGACCACCAGCTCAAGATCCGCGGGTTCCGGGTCGAGCCCGGCGAGGTGGAGAACATCCTCGCCGGCCACCCGGACGTCCGGGCCGTGGTGGTGCACCCGGTCCCCGGGCCGCAGGGCGATCGGCGGCTCGCCGCCTACCTGATCCTCCGCGACGGCGCCGCCGTCGAGGAGGTGCGCCGCCACGCCGACCGGGTGCTGCCCGGGTACATGGTGCCGACCCACTTCGTGGTCCTGGGGTCCTTCCCCCGCCTGGCCAACGGCAAGGTCGACCGGGCCGCGCTGCCCGTGCCCGGTTCCGACCGGCCGAAGGTGACCACGCGGTACGAGCCGCCGGACGGCCCGGTCGAGACGGCGATCGCCGAGGTGTGGGCCGACGCGCTGGGCGTCGAGCGGGTGGGCCGCGACGACGACTACTTCAAGCTGGGCGGCCACTCGCTCCTCATGCTCCGGATCGTCGCCCGGCTGGCCAGGGAGCACCGCGTCGAGGTGACCTTCCGCGACTTCCTGGAACACCGCACGGTACGCGGTCTGGCGGCCGCCGCCGCGACGGAGCGGGAGAGGCCGTCGGTGCTGCTCTGGCTCAACGACCGGGGCGAGGGCACGCCGCTGTTCTGCGTCCACCCCGGTGGCGGGAGCGCCCACTGGTACCGGCATCTCGCCGACGTGTACGCGCCGGAACGACCCCTGGCGGCCTTCGAGTGGCCCGGATTGCACGGCGACCACGGTCACGCCACGAGCGTGCCGGAGATCGCGGCCACCTACCTGGCGGAACTGCGGGCGGCACGGCCACAGGGCCCGTACCACATCCTCGGCTGGTGCGCCTCCAGCGGTATCGCCTGGGAGATGGCCCGCCGGCTCCACGAGATCGGTGAACGGCCCCGGCTGATCCTGATCGACCCGTTCGAATACGCCTCGGCCGGGGTCAACCCGCTCCTGGCCAACCTGGAGGTGCTGCGCCGGGCCGAGGGGCTTCTCGCGGACCTTCGGGACGGTGCGGGCGGCGAGGAGGCGCGCGCCGAGATCATGGGCGTGCTGCGCGAGGTGATCGACGACGGCGACCTGCTGGTCGACGGTGCGGACCTCGACCTCGGCGAGGGCTGGACGCACTGGCTGCGCTCCTGGCGGGAGATGCTGGAGGCCCGCTCCCGCTACCGTTTCGCCGCCTATCCGGGCACGGTCGACCTGATCGTTTGCGAGGAGCTCGCCGCGGGCGGCTACCAGACCATTCTCGGCCGGTCGTTCGACGACTACCTGGACCAGTGGCGGCGGCAGGCCGCGGGGGTGCGTGTCCACCGCGTCCCCGGCGACCACCGGACGGCACTCTTCCCACCGCAGGTGTCCATCCTGGCGGCCGCTCTGACCGCGGTCATCGACAACCCCGAGGAGTGAGTCATGGTCGGTTCCCGTGATGTGATCTCGCTGCGCGACCTCAAGGACGACGACATCGAGTCGATCGTCCGGCGCGGTGTCGACCTCGCCGCGGCCCCGGAGGCGCACGACGCCCCGCTGCGCGGCCGGATCGTCGGCGTCTACTTCAGCAAGACCTCCACCCGTACCCGGACCTCCTTCACCACCGGCGCGCTGCGACTCGGCGCGCAGGTGATCACCTACGGGCCCGGCGACCTGCAGCTCAACACCGGTGAGACGCTGGAGGACACCGCGAGGGTGCTCGGCGGCATGCTGGACGGCCTGGTCATCCGTACCGCCGGGCCGCAGCGGGAGATGCGGACGTTCGCCGAGCACTGCCCCGCCGTCGTCAACGCGATGAGCGCCGAGGAGCACCCCACGCAGGCCCTGGCCGACCTCACCACGATGTCGGCCAGGTTCGGCCGTCTCAAGGGTCTGCGCGTGCTCTACGTCGGTGAGGGCAACAACACCGCGGTCGCGCTCGCCTTCGCGCTCTCCAGGTTCCCCAGCGTCGAGCTGGAGTTCCGCACTCCCCGCGGGTACGGCCTCACGCCGGACGTGCTCGCGGAGGCGGCCGCGCTGGCCGCGCGATCCGGCGGCAGTGTCCGCGAGAGCCACGACATGCTGTCGCTGCCCGCCCAGGTCGACGTCGTCTACACCACCCGCTGGCAGACCACCGGGACCAGCAAACCCGACCTGCGATGGCGGCAGATATTCGCACCGTTTCAGGTGGACGTATCCCTCATGTCCCGTTACCCGGACGCCTGCTTCATGCACGACCTGCCGGCGCATCGCGGCGAGGAGGTGACCGCCGAGGTGCTGGACGGCCCGTCGAGCATCGCCTTCGAACAGGCGCGTAACAAGCTCCACAGCGCCATGGCAGTGCTGGAATGGTGCCTGGCCCGGTAGCGCGTGTCGCCTGCGCTCTACCCAGACAGAAAGGTGTGTCTCACTCATGAGAATCCTCGTCACCGGCGGTGCCGGGTTCATCGGGTCCCATTTCGTGCGCACCACCCGGGATGCCCGGATCACCGTGCTCGACCGGCTCACGTACGCCGCGGACCCCACCAACCTGGAAGGGGTGCCGCACGACTTCGTCCAGGGCGACATCTGCGACGCCGAGCTGCTCGGCCGGGTGGTCCCCGGCCATGACGTCGTGATCAACTTCGCGGCCGAGTCGCACGTCGACCGGTCGATCGAGGGGGCCGGCGAGTTCGTCCGCACCAACGTGCTCGGCACCCAGACGCTGATGCAGGCCTGCCTGGACGCCGGTACGCCGAGGGTCGTCCAGGTCTCGACGGACGAGGTGTACGGGTCGATCGAGACGGGCTCCTGGGACGAGGACGCCCCGCTCCGCCCACGCTCGCCGTACGCGGCGGCCAAGGCGGGCGGCGACATGATCGCCCGCGCCTACGCGATCACGCACGGGCTGCCGGTGTCGATCACCCGGTGCGGCAACAACTACGGGCCGTACCAGTTCCCGGAGAAGGTCATCCCGCTCTTCGTCACCAACCTGCTGGAGGGCGGGAAGGTTCCGCTGTACGGCGACGGCGGCAACATCCGAGACTGGATCCACGTCGACGACCACTGCCGGGGCATCCGCCTGGTCGCCGAACAGGGCGAGCCCGGCGAGGTCTACCACATCGCGGGCACCGCCGAGCTGACCAACCTGGAACTCACCCAGCGGCTGCTGGACGCGCTGGAGGCCGACTGGACCATGGTCGAGCGGGTGACCGACCGCAAGGGTCACGACCGCCGCTACTCGCTCGACGACGCGAAGCTGCGCGCTCTCGGCTACCGGCCGCTGACCGCGTTCGAGGACGGCCTGGCGGAGACCGTCCGCTGGTACGCCGACAACCCCTCCTGGTGGAAGTCCAAGCGCGCCGCAGGCTGAGTCACCGCGGGTCGTCGAGCAGGCCCGCGTCGTGGACGAGCAGCGCGATCTGGACCCGGTTGTTGAGGTCGAACTTGGTGAGGACGCTGGACACGTGCGTCTTCACCGTGGCCAGGCTGAGGTGGAGCATGGCGCCGATCTCGGCGTTGGACCTGCCCTGTCCGACCGCGATCGCCACCTCGCGTTCCCGGCCGGCCAGCCGGGCCAGCCGCTCCCGCGCCCGGGTGCGGCGCTCGTTCTCGCCGTCGTCGGCGACCCGGGCGATGAGGCGCCGCGTCACGGCGGGGGAGAGCACCGGGTTGCCCAGGGTGACCTGGCGCACCGCGGCCACGATCTCCGCGGGCGGGGTGTCCTTGAGCAGGTAGCCGGCCGCTCCCGCGCGCAGCGCGCGCAGGACATGGTCGTCGGCGTCGAAGGTGGTCATCACGATGACCTCCGGGGCGCCGGGGCGGGCGCGGAGCTCCCTGGTCGCGGTCAGCCCGTCCATGACGGGCATCCGGATGTCCATCAGGACGACGTCGGGGCGATGCCGGGCGGCCAGCGAGAGCGCCTCACTCCCGTCGCCCGCCTCCGCGACGATGTTGAGGTCGGGCGCGCCGCCCAGCATCATCACCAGCCCGGCGCGTACCAGGGGGTCGTCGTCGACGATGAGCACGCCGACCTGCCGTGGCTGCTGGGAGGTCATACCGGCCAGGGTAGCCAGGACGACAGGCGCCAGCCACCTTCGGCGGTGGGCCCGTGCTCCAGCCGCCCGCCGATCAGGGCGACACGTTCGGCCAGCCCGACCAGCCCCTGCCCTGAGCCCTCGCCGGGCGCGGGGGAGGGAGCGGGGGCGGCCGAGGGAGGGGTGACGGGCGCGGAGTTGCGCACCTCGATCGAGAGCCACTGGCCGGGTGTCCCCGTGGTGTGCACCCACACCTCCGCTCCGGGAGCGTGCTTGCGGGCGTTGGTGAGGGCCTCCTGCACGATCCGGTAGGCGGTGCCGGCGCTCCGGCCGGGAACGGTCCCGGGAACCTCCTGGGTGAGGTTCACCCGCATCCCGGCCCGCCGGGACTCGGCGGCGAGCTCCTCGACGTCGGCCAGGGACGGCTGCGACAGCTCGCCGACCGGGGCCCGCAGCACGCCGATGGCCTCCCGCAGGTCCTGCAGCGCCTGATGGGCGCTCTGCCTGATCACCTTGGCCGCGCGGGCGATGTCCTCCGAGGGGGCGTCCGGCCGGAACTCCAGCGCGCCCGCGTGCACGCTCAGCAGGGACAGCCGGTGCCCGAGGACGTCGTGGATCTCCCTGGCGATCGCCTCGCGGGCACGCTGCTGGGCCTCGGCCTCGGCCCTGGCGGCGCTCTCCCGCAGCGACAGCAGGAGCCGGCGCCGGTGGTGCACGAAAAGGCCCCAGCCGGTGGCGGAGCCCTGGGTCGCGACCCCCAGCAGGAACAGCAGCTCGCGCGACGTGCCGACCTCCTGCCTGATCACGGCGTAGACCAGCGCGGCGAGCAGGCTCAACGCGAAGACGGCGATCGTGGTCCGCGCCGCCCGGTGCACCGCCACCGTGAACAGTGCCACCAGCATCGCGCCCGCGACCAGCTCGGAGAAGGCCGACAGGACGACGAGGGTCAGGGCCAGCTCGACCGGATGGCGCCGCCGCAGCCACAGCGCGGCACAGCCCAGCACGCCGATCACCTGGTCGAGCTGGAACACCCAGGGCAACACGTCCGGGGTGGGCATCTGAAGACGCTCGGCGGCCGCCACGATTCCGAAGGCCGCCGCGAAGAGGAACAGGCCGATGTCCACGAGCCAGTCGCGTACGCTGCGCCGGGACGCGGGCGGCACGGCGAATTCATCCATCCCGGGTAAGTCTAGGACGCGGCACGGGGGCCTGGCGGCGGTGCGGCTTCCGGCACCGCCGCTGGCCGGGGCATTTCGCCTCATTCGTAGCCGTACTGCTCCAGCAGGTCACCGAACTGCTCGTTGAACCTGGCCAGGTTGCGCGCGGTGAACCGCTCCTGCCAGCCGCCGCTGCGGCCCTTGTAGAAGCTCCACGAGTCGGGGTTGTAGACCCGGCCCGCGACCTCCTCCGCGTCCCGGTCGGAGCCGAGATGGCGCAGCACCCGGTTCACCGCGTCGAGCTGCCGCTCGCGGGAGCCGCCCCCCTGCGGCCCGACCAGGTCCTCGTACCGCACCTTGCAGACCTTCGGGTGATTGAGCAGCCAGAGCGCCTTCTCGAACTGGTCCCGGCCGAGGAACGACCGGTCCCGCAACGCGTAGTCGATCTTCTCTTCCCAGGTGGGCTTGCCGGCCAGGATCGCGCTGAAGATGTCGGCCTCGAAGAAGTTGCCGTACCCCTCCCTGGTCCGCCCCTCCAGAAAGTTGATCATGGAGACGACGGCGTCACGCGGGTCACGGTAGTTGAAGATGAGCGGCGGGCTCGCGGTCTCCACCCACTCGCTCAGGAAGGTGCCGTCCACCCGCTCGATGTCCAGCTCGTGGAAGATCCAGCACAGGCCGGGCGGGGTGTCGGCGAACCGGCTGTAGGACAGGTGCGGGTTGGTGGCGAGCCCTTCGGCGTACTCGTACCTGGTGCGCCCGTACCGGTTGACCACCCGCTGGCCGAGCTGGCGCTGCCAGTGCCAGACCATCGTCCCCCAGAGCTCCTGGGCGCGCTCGGCGAACGCCTCGGTGCCCCGCAGCTCGACGAACTCGTCGTAGTCGAGCTTGGAGAGAACCTGCGCCGCGATGGCCATGCTCTGCTCCTCGTCGAACACGGGCACGGTGTGCGGCGCGGGCCGGGGCACACCGACCATCTTGAAACCCAGCTCCAGCATGAGTTCCTGCATCAGGTGGGTCCCGCTCTTCTGGAGCGAGATCACCATCGCGCGCGGTTCTCGGGTCATGTGTGCGGCTCCTTCACTCGCTGCCGTTGCGGACGCGGCGGTACAGGACGCCGTCGCTCCAGATGATGTCGATCCGGCCCCAGCGCATCGCGGAGACGACGTCGGGGAAGAACCCGCTCCCGCTCAGACCGGCACTCGTGCCGCACAGCACCGGAATCCCGCTCCACTTGCGGTACTCGCGCAGGATGGTGGTCAGCGTCGGATCGTCGTCCGCGCCGACCGTCTGCAACCGGGTCGTGCCGTCCAGGTGCTGGACGGCGGGGATCCGATCCACCCACTCAGGGCGGAGGCGGTGCTCGAACAGCATGTACGGGTCCGGCGTCCCCGGATCGAACACGTCCCGCGCGTGGTCGGCCAGGCATATCGGGGTGACCGGCCGGTGCCCGTCGCGCTGCTTCACCTCGTTCAGCAGCCGGCGCATGCCCGCGTCGACGGCGGGGGCCAGGATGCTGCGCGACCCCAGCGCCTGTGGGCCGAGCTTGGCCCGCCCGCTGAGCACAATCGCCGGCTTGCCGGTGAGGTGCAGCAGGCGGGCCAGTTCCTCCGGCCGGCACGGCGACACCGACCAGCCCGCGGGCAGATGCGGGTGGCGGACCGGCACGGGGCCGGCCCGCAGGTCCCACTCGAGTGGGCGCAGGCCGTCCACACGGCCCAGATGGGCCGCCGCGGCGCCGATCGCCGATCCCGAGTCGTCGGGGAAGGGCGGCACCCACATCTCGCGGATCGCCGGCTCCGCACGGAGCGCGGAGTTCCACTTGACGTTGAGCGCGCAGCCGCCCGCGAAGCACAGGTTGAACGGCCCGTCTCCCCGCCACGCCCGCATCCGCGGCACCAGTCGCTCGATGAGGAGCCTCTCCACGAAGTCGTGCAGGCCGGCCAGTACGTCGGCGTCGCCGCCGCCCAGCCGGTCCATCCGCTCGCGGAGCTCGCCCAGGTAGGCGTGTACGTATCGGTGGGACGGCTCGGCGGTGCCGCCGCAGCCGACGACCGCCTGCCGGTACTCCCGCGCCCGAGGTGTGTCCGCCTCGAAGTGCTCGTGGAACAGCGTGCGGAGCACCACCTGGATCTCGTCCTTGACGGTGCCCATCGCGATGTACGCCATGAGGTTCCCCGCCGCGCGGGGGTCGGGTTCGCCCTCCCCGCTCTCCCGGGGAAACGGTCCGAAATGCCGGGTGGCCATGGCGTACACGTCGCCGATGAGCGGGAACAGCGCGCCGTCGGCCTCGATCCGCCCGCTCTCGTCGACATGGTAGAGCCGTGGGAAGCCGTCGCCGTCCCACACCAGGACCATGGCGGGCTCGCCGCGCCGGGCGAACGGGCTCGTGCAGTAGGCCGCCGCGATATGGCTCGTCACATGCGGATAGCTGGTATATGGTCTGGACTTCCCGCCCAGTAGGACGGTGCCCCGGTGGCCGGGCAGGGCGGGGTCGGGCGCCGACCCCGTCTCCAGGTACGACGCCACCTCGACATCCAGCACCCGACCGCTTTTCGTGCCCGTCCAGCCGTCGACCACCCATTCGTCGACGTCGTCCACGTCGTATCCCCGGTCGGCCAGCAATTTCGGCAGGGTTTCCAGGTCCTGGACGCCGCTATAACGTGGGTTGTTGTCCAGCTGCTGGATCTCGATATTGAACTCGAGCCTGCCATCCCGGATCAGGGCGAGGCCGCCGCTCTTGGTCAGCTTGAGCCCGGCAGTAATCATCGGTCTCCTCCGCATTCGTCGCGCGGTTGCGCCGTGCCCGCCATTGATAGCGAATTAACAACGCAAAATGCTAGGCGGCCGTCGGCCGGGTGGCGCCGCAGGGTGCTCCCGCCGTACCAGATAAACCCCGAGGCGAACCGCCTCTTCGTCCCGCTGGCGGGACAGCGAACCGGCCCGGCTCCCGGAAATTAAATCAGTTCCCGGCCAGCTCAAGAAAGGCGAAACACCATCGCCGTAGGGTGCTCTGGGAACGAAGTGTTTGCCGAAAGAGCATTGCTTGCGGAAACTTGTACGGAGCGATTCCCGTTCCTTGGTCGAGGACACCGCGGATGAGTCCGCCCATTGACGCTCGGCCCACTCAACTCGCCGTCGGTTTTGGTCAGTCAGGAGCTCATATGCCGAACACATCCCAATGCCGCGTGTGCGGTGGCACTGTTCATGAGTTTTTCGACTTCGGGCGCCAGCCGCTGTCCGACGCCTTCCTCGCCCCCGGCTCCGACCTCGGCCAGGAGTTCTTCTTCCGCCTCGCCACCGGCCTCTGCGAGGCGTGCACGATGGTGCAGCTCATGGAGGAGGTGCCGCGGGACCGCATGTTCCACGAGGAGTACCCGTACTACTCCTCCGGGTCGGCGTACATGCGCGACCACTTCGAGGGGCTGGCCAAGCGTCTGCTCACGACCGAGCTCACCGGCGAGAACCCGTTCATCGTCGAGGTGGGATGCAACGACGGCGTGATGCTCAGGGCGCTCGCGGAGGCCGGCGTCCGGCACCTCGGCGTGGAGCCTTCCGGAGGCGTGGCCGACCTCGCCGCCGAGAAGGGGATCAGGGTCAGAAAGTCGTTCTTCGAGGAGTCGACCGCGAAGGAGATCCTCGCCGCGGAGGGGCACGCCGACGTCGTCTACGCGGCCAACACGCTCTGCCACATCCCCTACATCGGGTCGGTCCTGTCCGGCGTCGCCGCGCTGCTGGCGCCGACCGGAGTGTTCGTCTTCGAGGACCCCTACCTCTCCGACATCGTCGAACGGACCTCGTTCGACCAGATCTACGACGAGCACTTCTTCTTCTTCACCGTGCGGTCGGTTCGTGCGATGGCCGCCGCGCACGGGCTGGAGCTGGTGGACGTGGAGCGGCTCCCGGTGCACGGCGGGGAGGTCCGCTACACGCTGGCTCCCGCCGGGGCGCGGCAGCCGTCCGCCGCGGTGGCCGGGCTGCTGGCGGAGGAGGACGCGCGCGGGCTCGGCGAGATGGCCACGCTGCGCCGGTTCGGCGAGAACGTGCTGAAGATCCGCGAGGGCCTCACGTCACTGCTGCGCCGCCTTCGCGACGAGGGGAGGTCGGTGGTCGGGTACGGTGCCACGGCGAAGAGCGCGACCGTGACGAACCTCTGCGGCATCGGGCCCGACCTGGTCTCCTTCGTCTGCGACAGCACCCCCACCAAGCAGGGGCGGCTCACCCCGGGTACGCACATCCCGGTGCGGACGCCTGCGGACTTCTCGCGGCCCTACCCCGACTACGCCCTGCTGTTCGCCTGGAACCACGCCGAGGAGATCATGGCGAAGGAGCAGGAGTTCCGGGACGCGGGCGGCAAGTGGATCCTGTACGTCCCGGACGTGCGGATCGTGTGACCCCTCCCCGGCCCGCGAGCCGGGACCTTTCCCGCCTGTACCGGCTCGCTGAACGCGACGGTCGTGTCGCCTTCGCCGATGCCCGCTTGAAGGAGAGCTTGATGACCGCACACGCGACCGGATTCGGCCCGTCCTCCGACGGCACGGGGCTGTCCGCCAACATCTTCAACTCCACCGTGGCCGGGTTCGCGATCGCCGCCGCGTGGGAGGTGGGCGCGTTCGACGTCCTGAACGACCGCGGCGTGATCGACGTCCCCGCGTTCTGTGCGAAGCACAACCTGCATCTGCCGTCCATGCGGAGCATGTTCGCCGCGCTCGGCTCGGCCGGTGTGGTGGTCCGCGACAGTGCGGACGACGGTGCGGACACGGTGCGTGCCGGGTCGGCGTTCGCCGAGGTCTACCGGGACAAGGCGTTCTTCCACTGGCTGACCATCGGCTGCGCCGAGCTGTTCGCGAACATGCCGGGCATCGTCCGCAACGAGAACAGGGTCGGTGGTTTCTATCGGCGCAACGCCGTGGCCATCGGTTACGCCTGCAAGGACATCAACCGGCATTCGTTCGATCCGGTCTTCTGGGAGGCGATGGAGGCGCTCGACTTCGACTTCGGCACCGTCGCGGACCTCGGGTGCGGCAGCGGCGGGCGCCTGGCGCAGATCGCGAGCCGCTACCCCAACGTCCAGGGCATCGGGATCGACATCGCGCCCGACGCCCTCCGCGACGCCGCGGAGAACGTGGCCGCCGAGGGCTTCGGCGGGCGCTTCGACTTCATCGAGGCGGACGTGCGCGACCTGGGCCAGGACCCCCGCCTGGAGAAGGTGGAGGTGCTCACCTGCTTCATGATGGGCCACGACTTCTGGCCGCGAGAGCGGTGCGTGGCCTCGCTGCGCCGGCTGCGCGAGGCGTTCCCCAACGTCCGGAGGTTCCTGCTCGGCGACACGGCGCGGACCACCGGCATCCCCGACCGGGACAAGCCCGTGTTCACGCTGGCGTTCGAGACGGCCCACGACCTGATGGGCGTCTACCTGCCCACGCTCGCCGAGTGGGAGGGCGTGTTCGAGGAGAGCGGCTGGAAGTTCCTGAACGCTCGCGTCGTGCGGGTCCCCGCCGACTCCGTCGTCTACGAGCTGGCCTGACCGGGCCGAGATCCGGCCTTTCCAACGAATGTTGAGGAGCTTTAATGATCCGATCCGTGGTTATCGTGGGCGGTGGTACGGCCGGATGGATGACGGCCGGCTATCTGATGGCGGCGTTCGGCGACCGGATCGACGTGACCCTGGTGGAATCGCCCCAGGTGAAGCGGATCGGCGTCGGCGAGGCCACCTTCAGCACCGTGCGGCACTTCTTCGACTACCTCGGTCTTGACGAGGCCGACTGGCTGCCGAAATGCGCCGGGGGCTACAAGCTCGGCATCCGCTTCGAGAACTGGAGCGGAACGGGCGAGTACTTCTACCACCCGTTCGAGCGGCTGCGCGTGGTGGACGGATTCTCCATCGCCGACTGGTGGCTCGAACTGGGCGACCGCAGCAGGCCGTTCGACCGCTCCTGCTTCATCACCACGGCGCTCTGCGAGGCCAAGCGCTCGCCGCGGATGCGGGACGGGTCGCTCTTCGCCTCCGAGCTGGACGGCCCGCTGGGCCGGTCCACCCTGGCCGAGCAGCGGGCCCAGTTCCCGTACGCCTATCACTTCGACGCCGACGAGGTCGCCAGATATCTGGCCGACTTCTCCGTCAAGCGCGGTGTCCGGCACATCCTGGACAACGTGCAGCACGTCGCGCAGGACGAGCGCGGCTGGATCAGCCACGTGCACACCGCGGCCCACGGTGAGATCGCCGGTGACCTCTTCATCGACTGCACGGGTTTCCGCGGCATGCTGATCAATCAGACGCTCGGCACCGAGTTCCAGTCGTTCGAGGACGTGCTGCCCAACAACCGCGCGGTCGCGCTCCGGGTGCCGCGTGAAGAGGCCACGGACATGAGCCCGTACACCACGGCGACCGCGATGAGCGCGGGCTGGATGTGGACCATCCCGCTGTTCCGCCGTAACGGCACCGGCTACGTCTACTCCGACCAGTTCATCGGCCCGGAGGAGGCCGAGCGGGAGCTGCGTCAGGCCGCCGCGCCCGGCCAGGAGGACCTCCAGGCCAACCACATCCGGATGCGCATCGGCCGCAACCGGGAGTCGTGGGTCAAGAACTGCGTGGCGATCGGCCTCTCCAGCGCGTTCGTCGAGCCGCTGGAGTCCACCGGCATCTTCTTCATCCAGCACGGCATCGAGCAGCTCGTCAAGCACTTCCCCGACGAGCGGTGGGACAGCGACCAGATCGCGGCGTACAACACCCGGGTCGCGCACGCCGTGGACGGGGTGAAGGAGTTCCTCGTCCTGCACTACAAGTCCGCGCAGCGCGACGACACGCCGTACTGGAAGGAGGCGAAGACCCGCGCGATGCCCGCCGGGCTGCGGGAGAAACTCGACCTCGCCCAGTCACGCCTGCTGGACGAGGAGACCATCTACCCCTACTTCCACGGCTTCGAGAGCTACTCGTGGAACGCGATGAACCTCGGTCTCGGCAACCCTCCCCGTACGGCGCCGCCGGCGTTGAAACACCTCGACCCCGGCAACGCCCTGGCCGAGTTCGCCCGGATCAGGTCGGAGGCCGAGGAGATGGTCGCCGCGCTGCCCAGCTGTTACGAGTACCTGGCCGGTATCAATGGCTGACCGGCATCACCTCGTGACGCCGGACGCCTTCCGCGGCTTCATGAGCTCCTACTTCACCGGTGTCACGATCATCACGTCCATCGACGGCGACGAGCGGCCGCACGGGCTGACCTGCAACTCGCTCACCAGTGTGACGCTCGACCCGCCGACGCTACTGGTCTGCCTGGACATCCGGAGCGGGACGCTGGCCGCGGTCGGCAGCCGGGGAGAGTTCACGGTGAACCTGCTCGACGACGGCGCCCAGAGCACGGCGGAACTCTTCGCCTCGCCGGAATCCGATCGCTTCGATCAGGTCGCCTGGCGGAGGACGGCGCTCACCGGGCTGCCCTGGCTGGTCGAGGACGCCTTCGCGGTGGCCGAGTGCCAGGTGGCCGAGACGTTGGTCGTGGGCGACCACGCGGTGCTCTTCGGCCGGGTCGTGAACGTGGAGGCCGGTCCTGGAAACCCGCTGCTGTACGGCATGGGGGCGTTCTCGGGTGGGAGGTCGCGGCCGGTGCCGGCCTCCTGACCCGCCCTCCTGACCCGCCCGATGGCACGACCTCGAAGAAAGGAGCCTGCTCCGCCCGGCCACCGTCGTCACCACCGCGCTCACCGGATGGCTCAACCGCCGCACGACAGGTCGTGAGCCGTCACGCCGAGCCCCGCTGAGGGCCACAGCCGCTGGGGCCTCCGCTTCTCCTGGAGTTCGCCGGCCCCACCGGTCCCGCCGGCGAGGTAGCGGGTCGTGATCCCCGGGACGGTGGCCGGGCAGGTGGGGGGTCGCCCGCGCAGGGCACGCCTGATCTCCTCGGCGCCGCCGGCGGCGTCGTCGACGGTCACCACGAATTCGCCGCCCCCGCGTAGCGCCACCAGGAGCCCCTCGCCCTTACGGATCACGATGGCGTGCCGTCTGATGCCGCGCAGCCGCCAACCCCAGCCCCACTCCCGCGGATCGATCTCGATCTTCTCCGCGGTCTCGATCCGGCTGAGCGGGATGCGCCGGATGAGACCGAACGGGATGCGGCCCCGGACCGAGAGCGCCGTTCCGTCGAAGGAGGCGACGATTCCGCCCCACAGATGCAGCGTGGTCAGCGACAGGAGAGCCGGTACGGCCATCCAGTACGTACCGGCGATCGTGAGCACGACCATGATGCAGGTGACCGTGAACGTCTTCCACACCAGGTCGGGATTGCGGGACTGACCGATCCACACCATACGCCCCCGCCGGGAGCGTGCCTGGCCGATGATCGGCTCGGTCGGCAGGTCGGTGGTCTCACGCGGGCCCCGCCGCAGCGGATGCACGGCGATCGCGCCGAACACGAGGGCCAGCGCTCCACCGGCAATCGTGATGACCTCCGAGGCCGGTGACGTGGTGGCCTCTCGCCAGGTCGGGGCGTCCAGGTTGGCGCCCACCGTGCCCAGTAGCACGGCGAGCCCCAGCGTGGTGGGCAGGGCCACGGCGCCGCCCGCGGCGGCCCTGCGCCCGAGCGAGCCCGGGGGCCGCAGGTAGGCGAGCAGGGCCAGGATCGACCACGCGCTCGCGCCGACTATCAGGATGTCCCGGATCAGTGGTTGCAGTGGGGCTGACTCATCGGGGCGTCCGTCGGTAAAGTGGGCGGCCACCGGGTCGGGCAGACGCTCGCTGAGGAGGAAGGGCACCGCCAGGGCCAAGACGAACACGCTGAGAGGAGCGAGCACCACAATGAGTAAGAAACGTATTGCCGCTCGCCTATCCTCCTCCTGGAATCGCATATTCCTCCACTATTATAACATTTATCTAAAAGCGGATAGATGACGCTGTATTGATCAGTCCGAGATGGTGTCATAACCTGTGTTGCTTCGGAAAGCGTGTGACACAAGATTCATCAGAGCACTCTCCGTGATGCCGGCCCGTCGCGCTTCGACGACGAGGCTCACGAGCGCTCTGTCCAGGCGCCGGTCTCCACTTCGTGTCCCGGGGGCGATGACCACGGTTCCCCTGCCGCGGCGTACCTCGACCATGCCCTCGTCGCGGAGCAGCGCGTAGGCGCGCAGCACCGTGTGCAGGTTCACCTGAAGGCTCGCCGCCAGTGTCTTGGCGGGAGGCAGGTGGTCACCGGGTCGCAACGTTCCCGTGATCAGCTCGCGCCGCAGGCCCCGGGCGATCTGGTCAAAAAGCGGGACTGTGGAGTTAGGGTCGATGTTCAGCTTCATAAGGTCTCAAGATTGGGCGCCTCCGCCGTAGGCAAAAAGGTGGTATGGCGTCTGGCCAGGCCATTGGCCCCTTTACTGATTGTTATAGAAATTATAGGATAACTTCCGTCTTGCCCGATACGGGTTGTTACGGGGTGCCAATGCAGCATAGACAGGTATCTATAGGACTATTGTGCGCTATAAGCCTCTTAGGTGCCTCCAGTGCGCTGGGGGCCACAGAGGTCAGACGTTATGACGGGGAAGCCCTGTTCCGAGGGCTTTTCCTGGGACAGGGCCAGGTGGCGGAAACGTATCCGGACCTGCGCGCCCCATCCTCGACCGGAGCCTGGCCCGCAGCCAAGGCGGAGCAGCTGGTCGCCGGGATAAAGCGCGCCGAGCCGGACTTCTTCCCCGCCTTCGAGACCGCGATCACCAGCGGCGACCGGATCCGCATCGAGCAGGCCGCGTCCACCGCTGGCGAGCTGGCCGCGAAGACGCCGGTCGGCGACAGCGGTCTCGCGTCCGCTCCCGACGTCGCCTACTCCTTCATCGTGGTCGATTCCACGCTGCTCAAGCAGACCAACACCATCTGGAACACCAACCGGTTCTGGAGCGTCATCCCCGAGGGTGGCACCGTTCTGGCCCAGGAACGCTGGGTCGACGACGTGGCGAAGACTCTTGCCCGGTGAACGCCGACGCCAGGCTGGGCATGTCCGCCGCCGCACTCGGCCTCGGGTGGACCGCCCTGATCCTCTATGTCGTCATCGGCCAGCTGCCCAGCGCCGCCCTCCGGCTGCCCGCGCAGCGAACGGTGAGCGAGGCGGCGCGGCTGGTCGCTCCCCAGGGGTGGGCGTTCTTCACCAAGTCCGCCCGCGAACCGAGGGAGACCGTGTGGCGCGCGTCCGCCACCGGAGCGTGGCAGTCCGTCGCGCTCGGGCCACACGCCGAGCCGCGCAACCTGTGGGGGTTTGACCGACGCTCCCGCGCCGAGGGAGTCGAACGCGGCATCCTGCTCGCGGCCGTACCCGCCGACCGGTGGCGCGACTGCCGACGCGAGGTGACCGGATGCCTCGGACTACCCGGCGCGGCGGTGCCGGTGCGCAACCCCTCTCCCGATCCGATTCTCTGCGGAACGCTTGAGGTGACACGGCAGAAGCCACTGCCGTGGGCCTGGGCGGACGCCGCGGCGCACACCCAGATGCCGGTCTCGGTGGTGCGATTGGAGGTCGCATGCTGAGTGGACTCGGCGCGAAGGCACGGGGAATCGCCGAGACGAGTCCGTGGACGAACGTGTACGGGCTGGCCAGGACCCTGCTCGCCCTCTGCACCCTGACCACGCTGCTCGCCAGCGAGACCTCCTCGCTCTTCAGGCCCGCGCAGGGCGTTCCCGACTACCCGTACTGTGACGGCGCCGCCGCCTACGGCCTGTTCTGCGTCCTCGACGCCGACCAGGCGCATCCGGTGGCCATCGCGGTCCTCGCTGTCGCCGCCTCCGGGTGGCGGCCGCGGTTCACCGCGCTGCCGCACTGGTGGGTGGCCGTGAGCTTCCAGGCGTCCGCGACGATCCCCGACGGCGGGGACCAGGTCGCCGCGGTGCTCACCCTCCTGCTCCTGCCGATCGCGCTGACCGACGGACGCGCCTGGCACTGGGGACACCCCCAGGCCGTCGGTGATCCGGTCACCTCGCTGGTCGCATGGTCGGCCCTGCTTGTCATCCGTGTCCAGGTCGCGGGCATCTACCTGCAGTCCTCGGTGGCGAAGCTGGGCCGGGAGGAATGGGCCGACGGCACCGCCCTGTACTACTGGCTCAGCGATCCGCTGTTCGGTGGTCCCGGCTGGGCGGCGGGGGTTCTCGAACCTCTGCGCGTCTCATCGGTCGGCGTCACGCTGCTCACCTGGGGGCCGGTGGCGATCGAGTTCGCCCTGGTCATGGGGCTGGTGTCCCGGCGGGCCGTCCGGCCGTACCTGCTGGTGGCCGGTCTCACCCTGCACACCCTCATCGGGCTGCTCATGGGGCTGGGAAGCTTCGCTCTGGCGATGTTCGCCTGCCTCGTCATATACCTGAGACCTCTGGACCGGCCGTTCGCGTTCGGGGACGTGACTCTTCCGATGCTTCTTCCACACCGACTGCGCGTCCTTACCGGCTCTGCCCGGCAGGCGATGGCACGCATCGCCCGTCAGCCCAGGGACGCGAGTGTTGCCGAGGCCGGCCTCGGCCTGACCGATACCGACGCACGCCGCTGACCATCTGGCGGCCGGCCAGAAGAGGGCCGGCGCCGCGGCACCTATTCGAGCTGCGCACCTTCGTGGTCTGGCTCCGCGCACTCGGAGCGATCACGATTCGGCCGTTCACGCCGTACTGATGCGAGGAGCAGCGATATGGCGAAGGAAGGAAAACGATGAGCAAGCCTCTCGTTCGGGGAAAGAAAGGCGGCGAGAGCCGCGTGACACCGGTCCTGTCTCAGGAGAACGGGATCAACCACCGTCTCGGGCTCGACCGGACGGTGATACCGAGAAGAACCGGTCTGCAGTTTCCGGCCCAGATCCCGTTCGCCAACTGGGAGAGCATCGGTCGCCAGCTCTCCCTCATCGCCGACTCCTCCGCGTGGTGGCTGGGCGACTGGCTGGTCTACGGGGAGAAGCAGTACGCCGACCGCTACCGGACGGCCATCGAGCGGACGTCGCTGGACTACCAGACGTTGCGCAACTACGCCTGGGTGGCCCGCCGCTTCGGCCTGCCCCGGCGCCGGGACAAGCTGAGCTTCGCCCACCACGCGGAGGTGGCGGCGCTGAGCGTGCCCGAACAGGATCTGTGGCTACAGCGCGCCGAGCAGCACGCCTGGTCCAGGAACCGCCTGCGCAAGGAGCTCAGGCAGGCGGCCGCCCTGAGAAACGGGGAGGGCGAGCCGGCCGAGGCGCCGAGCCCGCCGGTGGGCGGTGACGGGGTTGACACCGAGACCTCAGGCGGCTCCGGGCTCGCCGTGAAGCTGCAGCTGAGCCCGAGCCAGGAACAGCTCGAACGCTGGGAGTTCGCCGCGCGCAAGCACAACTGCGACCTGGTCAACTGGATGGTTCTGGCGCTGGAGAAGTTCGCGCGGGAGGTCACGCAGGAGGGTGCCGGGTCCGTGGCTAGAGCTCCATCCGGCGCAGCAGCGACCGCTTGGCCGAGCTGAACTCCTCGTCGGTGAGCACACCGGAGCGGTGTAGATCGCCGAGCTCGGTCAGGCGGCGCACCAGGGCGTCGTGCTCCTCCAACTCGGCCAGGCGCTGCCGCCGATCGTCCGGCCGGCTCGGCGGCAGCGCGGGCGGCAGCGCGGCCGGCTCCTCGGCACGGCGCGACAGCCGGGCCAGCACGGCGGCGGCGACCAGGACGGTCGAGCCGCCGTACCGCTGCACGCCCCAGGACAGGCAGTGCAGGTCCTTCTCCGGCGACACGGCGGGGGCGGCGCCCCTGAGGCGGAAGCGGAGGCGGCCATAGCCGATGCCGGTCTGCGGGGCCCACTCCACGCCCTCCACATCTCGCAGCGGGAACGTCTGCGGACCTGCCTCCTCCTTGACCGACTTGGCGAACACGCTCCACTCCAGGCGAATCCGCTCACCGTCGAAGTTCACCGTGCCGTCGCCCGCCGAGGCCGACACCGGTACGGCGGGGCCGGGCAGCAGGAAGGACTCACAGGGACCGCTCGGCACCTGCTCCAGCATCAGGTGGGTGCGCACCTCGTCGGCGAAGTACTCGGCGGCCCCGGTGCGCCCCTTGGGGACGGTCAGCCGGTACGGATCGGCGGATCCCGACAACCGCCCGGTGACCACGTCGGTCAGCGGATCGGCTCCCGGCCGCAGGCGAAGCTGCAGGTTGCCCCCCTTGCGCGAGGGCTCGAACGACACTCCGGAGATCGCTGTGAGGGGGATCTCCAGTTCGCCGAGCGTCTTGCGTAGTTCGTGGACGTCGCTGTCCCCGCCTGGCACGATCCTGAGGATTTCACTGTCGAACGTCCATGATCCGTCCGGAATGGAGATCTCGGCCATGTCGTCACCCTAGGACATCCGGGAGCGTCGCAGTACGCCCCCGGCAGACGTCGGTCGTGTCACCTGTCGACGGCTCACTGGTGCTGGATGGCCCGCAGGACGTTCATCCGCGAGGCCCGCCGGGCCGGCCAGATCGCCGCCACGACACCGATCAGGACGGCACTGAGCAGGTAGAGCCCGAGCCGGCCGTACGGGATGTCGAGTACCTCGACGCCGTCGGCCGCCATCACCCGCTGCAACGCCCAGCCGAGCGCGGTCCCGAGAGCCAGACCGGCCACGGCACCGAACAGCGAGACCATCACCGACTCGTAGCTGATCATGGATCGGGTCTGGCTGCGGCTCATCCCGACGGCTCGGAGCAGCCCGATCTCGCGGGTCCGCTCCATCACCGACAGGCTCAACGTGTTCACGATGCCCAGCGCGGCGATGGCGATCGAGAGCACCAGCAGGACCACGATCAGGTTCAGCACCTGATCGATCTCCTGGCGGGCGTCGGCCCGTACCGCCTCGCGATCCTTCGGCTCGACGTTCGGGTAGGCCTGAAGCGCCGACCGCACGTCCTGCAGGGCCCGCTCCCCGCCGCCGTCGTCGAGGTCGACGAACGCCTTCTGGATCAGACCGGCCGGAGCGTGCGCCTGGTAACCGGCCGGGCTCACGATGAAGGACATGCCCAGCACCTCGTTGGCGGCGAAGAGTCCGCTCACCCGCAGGGTCGCGGTGGACCGGTCCGGGTACCGGCCGGTGATGGTGCTGCCCACCTTCCAGCCACGCTCCGCGGCGAGTGCGCTCTGCACGAGCAGCCCGTCGGCGGCCAGGGTGCCGGTGCCGTCCTCGATCCTCAGGTTGGCCGGACCCGCCAGCGCGACCGGGTCGGCGACCAGGACGGGCACCTGTCCGTCGGCGATCCTCATCGTCCCGTGCCGGACCGCGGTGACGCCGCGCACGCCCGGGACGGCGGCCACCCGGTCCACCGTCTCCTGGCTGAAACCGGTGAGACCGCGCGGGTCCAGGGAGAGGTCGGCGCCGAACTGACGCGCGATCCTCTGGTCGGCGGACGTGCTCATCGAGCCGGCCACCACCGTCGCCACCGAGACGAGCGCGAGCCCGACCATCAGCGCCGACGCCGTGGCCGCGGTACGGCGGGGATCCCGCCGGGCGTTCTCCCGGCTCAGCCGCCCGACCGTGCCGCCGAGCCGGGAGATCGGCCAGCCGAGCAGCGCGATGACCGGCCGGCTCAGGAACGGGCTGAGCATCGTCAGGGCGAGCAACGCCAGCAGACCGCCGCCGATCACCAGGGCCGTGCCCCCCGCCTTCCCGGTCGCCAGGCCCGCGGCCGGCGCTCCCGCGCCCAGCAGCGCCATGACGACGCCGGCGACGAGGCGGAGGGTCATCGAACGGCGGGTGAGCGCCACGTCGTCGCGCATCGCCGCGACCGGCGGGATCTTCGCCGCGCGGCGCGTCGGCAGGTAGGCGGCCAGCAGCGTGACGAGCATGCCGACCGCGTACGCCCAGATCACGGTCGAGAGCTCGACCACCGGCGTGCGCAGCGGAACCTGGGTGCCGCCGGTGAACCGCTCGAACAGCAGCCTCAGCCCGTAGGACAGTCCCACGCCGGTGAGCAGGCCCAGGGTCGAGCCGAGGAAACCGATCCCGAGCGCCTCGCCGAGAACCGCCCGGGTCACCTGGGCGCGGCTCGCGCCCATGGCCCGGAGCAGCGCGAGCTCCCGGATCCGCTGCACGACCAGCATCGTGAACGTGTTGAGGATGATGAACGATCCGATGAAGACCGCCACACCGGCGAACACCAGCAGGAACCGGCTGATCAGCTCGAAGAGCGAGCTCAGCTGGGACTTGACCTCCTCCACCTCGTCCGCGCCGGTCTTGGCCTCGTACTGCGCCGGGAGTGCCGCGCCGACCTGCTGGAGAAGCTGCTGCTGCGAGACGCCCTCGCGTGGCCGTACGAAGATCGCCGAGTACTGCCCGGGGCCGGTCAGCAGGGCCTGCGCGGTCTCGGGGGCGAACATCACGTAGGTGGCGGCACGGCCGACCTGGTCGTTGACCGCCCTGAAGACGCCGGCGACGCGCATGGACCTCGTCGCCCGCGCGGTCACCACGCTGACCGAGTCGCCGACCTTGAGCTGCCCCTCGGCCGCGGTGCGCTCCTCGACGACGACATCGTCGGCCGCCGAAGGCTCCCGGCCGGAGAGTATCTGAAGGCCCGCGCCCGGGCGCTCCAGGTACGCCGCGCCCAGGTGCGCCGCGCGGTCCTCACCGACGATCCTCCCGTCCTGGCGGACGATCGCCGCGTACCCGTCGTGCTGCCCCTTGAGCTCTCCGGCGCCGGGCACGCTCTGCTGCAGCGTGCTGACCAGAGAGGCCGGTATCGTGGCCGGCGTCGCGTTCTCCCCCTCGGCCGGTTTGGGCCGGACGACCACGGTCGTGGTCTCGGTCCGCCCCGCGAAGATCGGGTCGAAGCTCTGGGTGGCGGTGTCCCGGAAGATCATCGTGCCCGCGACGAAGGAGACCCCGAGCGTCACCGCGAGCACGGAGAGCAGCAGCCGGACCCGATTCGCCATGAGATTGCGCAGTGTGAGCTTTGCGAGCATCAGATCCGCCCCCGCTTGCCAGGGGTCGTGCTGCTCGCCCCCGCGGGTTCGAACCTCTTCAGCCGCTCCAGGACCTTCTCCGCGGTGGGTTCCGGCATCCGGTCGACGACGCGGCCGTCGGACAGGAAGATCACGTGATCGGTGTACGCGGCGGCCGTCGGGTCGTGGGTGACCATGACGATGGTCTGGCCGGTCTGCCGTACCGACTTCTGCAGGAAGCCCAGCACCTCGGCACCGGACCGGGAGTCGAGGTTACCGGTGGGCTCGTCCGCGAAGATGACGTCCGGCTTGCCGGCGAGCGCCCGCGCGCACGCCACCCGCTGCTGCTGGCCGCCGGAGAGCTGGTTCGGACGGTGGTCCAGCCGCTCGCGCAGGCCGGTGGTCTCGATCACGGAGTCCAGCCATTCCTGATCGGGCGTGCGGCCGGCCAGCCGGATCGGCAGGACGATGTTCTCCAGCGCGGTCAGGGTGGGCAGCAGGTTGAAGGACTGGAAGATGAAGCCGATCCGGTCCCGGCGCAGCCGGGTGAGCTGCTTCTCGTTCAGGTCCGTCACGTCCTGGTCGCCGACGAACACCCGCCCGGAGTCCACACTGTCCAGCCCCGCCATGCAGTGCATGAGGGTGGACTTGCCGGAACCGGACGGTCCCATGATGCCGGCGAACCGGCCACGCGGGATGTTCAGCGACACGCCGTCGAGGGCCGCCACCGCCGTGTCTCCGGTGCTGTACCGCTTGGAGATGTTCTCCGCGCGGGCGGCAACGGGCTCACCCGTCTCCTCCGCCAGCACCGCCGTCGAGTTCTTCATTTCCGGCTCCTCGGACAGGTGGGTAATGGTCGTGACAATTCGTTCATGGCCTCTGCTGACATCCCGACATTGGATAGGTGGGGTGGAGAGCGCGGGACGCTAAGACGCCGGAGCTCTTTCCGCGGCGATGATCACAACAATCCCGAGGATCGCCAGGATCAGGTTCGCGTAGATCTCGTAACCTTCGAGGAAGGCCACGTTGTTGACGATGACGCGGTTAAAGAAGTTGAGCACTGCGCCGAGGACGGGCTGAACGGCGATCTGGTCGATGGCCCCGCTTACGCCTTCGAGGATCATGATGAACCCGATGAGCTGTAAGGATTTACGCACGATTCAACATTAAGGCCGGTCGTGGCGGCGGGAATCGGTCGTCGGCATCTCCCGTCTCAACCGAAGTCGCCGATACGGAACCTGCTTTCCGACTAAAGTATGGGCCGCATCGACTTTGGTATCACGACCGTCGGCGGGATCCCCAAAGCTGACCGTCTGCGGTCAGCATTGGATCGTGGCGGGAAAGGCCACAGCACGTTCTACACGGTCCGGTAAACGGCCGGGATCAGGAGCAGCCGAGATGCAGCCACTGAAAATCAAAGGCGCATGGATTGACGACCCGAAAATCCACATCGACGATCGGGGAGCTCTCCACGAATGGTTCCGCGAGGAGGAGTTCCACGCGGTCACCGGACGGCGGCTGCGGCTCTCCCAGGCCAACTGCTCCGTTTCGCGCCGGGGCACCCTGCGCGGGATTCACGTCGCCGACGTGCCACCGGGCCAGGCGAAGTACGTCAAGTGCGTGCGAGGGGCGATGCTGGATGTGATCGTGGACATCCGGGTCGGCTCACCGATGTTCGGCCAGTGGGAGATGGTGCGCCTGGACGACGAGGACCACCGGGGAGTGTTCCTGTCCGAAGGGCTGGGGCACGGCCTGCTCGCACTGACGGACGACGCGACCGTGATCTACCTGTGTTCGGAGGGCTACAACCCGACCAGGGAGCACGGTATCCACCCGCTGGATCCCGAACTGGGCATCACCTGGCCGGCGGACGTCGAACCGCTCCTGTCACCCAAGGACGCCGCGGCGCCCACCCTCGCCGAGGCGCGCGCGGGCGGCCTCCTGCCCTCCTACGAGGAGTGCCTGGCCTTCTACGCCTCGCACGCCCGCCCTTAGGACCTCACCGGCCCGTCGCGACGGTTTTCGGCCATCGCGTCGGCGCGCCGGCCGCGAACCGTCACCGGGTCTCCGCGGCCCACCGTCGACGGGCGGGCGCGTACCTTCTCAGCGGAGCGGCTTCGCCGGCTCGGGATGGGCCTTACGCAGGGCGTCCCGCCAGGGGCGGAGCGACTCCAGGCCGAGCTCTCGCCACCGCTCGTGCCCCCTCGGCGGGCGCGTACCTTCTCAGCGGAAGGGCTTCGCCAGCTCGGGATGGGCCTTACGCAGGGCGTCCCGCCAGGGGCGGAGCGGCTCCAGGCCGAGCTCTCGCCACCGCTCGTGCCCCAGGACGCTGAAAGCCGGTCGCCTCGCCGGGCGGACGAAGCCCTCGGAGGTCGTCCGGCGCACCCGGTCGGGATCGGTGCCGGACAGCCGGAAGATCTCCTGGGCGAACTCGAACCAGCTGGCCTTTCCGGAGTTGGTGGCGTGGAACATCCCCGCCGCCGAGCCGAGCTCGCCGAGCGTGATCAGCCGGTCCGCGAGGTCCGCGGCCCAGGTGGGCTGCCCGAACTGGTCGTCGACCACCTCGACGGTCTCCCGCTCCGCCATGAGACGGAGCATGGTGCGCGCGAAGTTCGGCCCGTGGGCGCCGTACAGCCAAGCCGTCCGGACCACGGCCGCGGAAGGCAGCGCATCGAGGACCGCCTGCTCTCCGGCCAGCTTGGTCCGCCCGTACGCGCTCCGGGGCTCGGCCGGATGGTCCTCGCCGTACGGGATGGTGGCGTCACCGGAGAAGACGTAGTCGGTGGAGACGTGAACCAGCCGGGCGCCGTGCCGCGCACAGGCCTCGGCGAGCAGCCGCGGACCGTCGGCGTTGACCCGGTACGCCTCTCGCTCCCGTTCCTCGGCGTCGTCCACCGCCGTCCAGGCAGCGCAGTTGACCACGACCCGCGGGGCGAGCGCCTGAAAGGCCGACTCGATCTGGGCCCGATCACAGACGTCCAGGTCCCGGCGGCCCCGCGCGGCGACGCCGTACCCTCGTCCGCGCGCCAGCGCGACCACCTCGTGCCCGAGCATGCCTGTCGCCCCTGTGACGAGCCAAGTCATGACGTCCTCTCCCTGAGCGGTCGACCAGGCGAGTGCTTCCCGGTATCGCGACTCTGATCACTCTAGGTTTGGAAGTCGAGATTTTCGCGAAAAGCGGCCATCATCTATTTCGAGCTGAGCGCCGCGGCCACCGCATCGGTCGCTCAGTCGCCGGACTGCCACCATCACCACCGAGGACTTGCCTGGCCTTGAACAACCATCTTGGCCCCTGAGGAACAGGTCGTCTGGCCCCGGTCAGCGATCGTGTTGGCCGGCTGTGAACGACGTGATCGGCTCCACCCGGACATGGTGTCGCGGCTGTTCAGGGTCGCCAGGTTTCTCGCCGGTACGAGTGTGGCTCGTGGCCGCCGTTTCACCGAGACGACGGAGCATGTGCGCCCAGCCGTCGCCGGTCTCCTCTTCGAGTAGGGCCGGCAAACCGCTGTGGTGGAGGGTGAGCTTGGTGCCGTCACCGTCCCGGGTCAGGGTGACTTCGACCCGGGAGGCCTCGGGTGGGATGTCGGGCGCTCCCGGCGTGGCCTCCCAGCCGAAGGTGAAGACGATCCGTTCATACGGCACGAGCTCCACGAACCGCCCGAGCATCACCGGGCGTGGGCCCTCGTGCATCGCGACCTGCAGGGTGCCGCCAGGGCGGGCGTCCAGCTCGGACGTTCCCCACCATCGCGCCAGGCGTGCCGGGTCCGTGAAGAACCGCCACACCGTCTCGGGACGCGCGCGGATGTGCAACGTCTGCTCGATCGTCCTGCTCACAATGATCCCTTCGCATCCTGGTCGCCGGTGTGCGCGTGTTCTTCTCGTTCGGCCTCGCGCTGGAGGCGGCTGAGCGAGGTGGACCACATCGTCTCCAAGAACGTCACCGCCTCGGCCAGGCCCTCGGGACGTAGTCGGTAGAAGCGGCGGTTGCCTGCGCGGCGGACGTCGACGAGGCGGGCTGCTGTCAGCGTCCGCAGATGCTGGGAGACCGCCGGGCGACTGATCTCAGGAAAGCGCTCGGCGATCTCGCCTGCCGACACCTCGCGGTCCCGCACCAGGACGAGGATGGCGCGGCGGGTCGGGTCCGCCACCGCCCGCAGGGCGTCGTCCATGGCCCACCGCCTTTGTTTGCGCACTGTCTGGAGAGTATGTAAGTGTTTAAGCAACATCTTACATACTTTCGAGGTGAGAGGAATGCGCCATGTCAGGAGACGGCAACACCCAAACCCGGTCCGGTAAAGGCGTCCTCCGACCACGCCGACCGTGATCGACGTGTGACAGCACACGGCGACCGGCCGGCTACCTCACGGTCTCTTAGGTGATGCGAGCGAGCGTGATCCTGCGTTGGGCGTCCGCGGCGGCGTCGATGAGACGCCTGCCGATCTCGGCGAGGTCCGAGGTCTGCATCCGATAGGTGGGCATGCACACGGAGATACCGGCGATCGGCCTTCGGCGGGCGTCGACGATCGCGACTCCGACGCCTCCGACCTCGGGACGGTAGGAGCCGCGGTTGATCGCGTATCCACGGGTGCGCACTCGCGACAACTCCTCGCGGATCTCGGCCTGGTCCGTCATCGACCGCTCGGTATAGCGCTGCAGCGGGACGGCCAGGATCCAGTTGAGTGTTTCGGCGGGCAGGGCGGCCATGAGCGCGAGTCCCGGTGACACGCAGTGGGCGGGGGAGCGGCTGCCGAGGGTGCTGACGGAGCGGACCGGTTTCGGTGAGACCAGCTGATCCAGATAGATGATGTGCCGGCCGTGGAGCTCGGTGAGATGGACGGTCTCCTTGGTGGCATCGTGGAGTTCTTCCAGGATCGGCCGCAACGTGGCCTTGAGGTCGTGCTTCGCCTGCGTGGCGGGCGAGAGGCCGAGGATTCCGGGGCCGAGCCGGTAGTGCAGGTCCGCGTCCTTCACCAGCCAGCCGCGATCGACGAGTGTCTTGGCGAGCCGGAAGGCGGTCGCCTTTCCGGTGCCGAGTCGGTCCGCGAGCTGGGTGACGGTGAGGCCGCTGCTTTCGGCCAGGAGCTCGATCATCGTCAGCGCCCGGTTCACCGATGACAGCGCCTTGGTGTCAGCCATGTTGTTCACCATAGCGGACCGATCCCCGGAAGAAGTGTTCCGCTATGGTGAACAACATATTGCGTACTGAGAAACGTCCTGCATATGGTGCACACCACCCCCCACAACCGCTGGGGCCCCAGCCATAGGAGAACCACGTGGACGATGTCAACGGCGTGCGCAAACGCCAGGTGCGATCGGCTGGCATCGCATCCATCACCGGATGGGCGATGGACCTGTATGACCTCACCGTCATCCTGTTCGTGGCCTCGACCATCGGCCCGCTGCTGTTCCCCGCGGGGAACGCGACCCTGCAGCTGACGTTCGTGTACGCCTCGTTCGCGGTCACTCTGCTGATGAGGCCGCTCGGCTCGGCGCTCTTCGGTGCCTACGCGGACCGCAACGGACGCAAACTCGCCATGCTCGTGTCCATCAGCGGTGTCGGCATCTCGACCGCCCTGATGGGCGCCGTACCCACCTACGAGGCGGCGGGCTACCTCGCGCCGTCGCTGTTCCTCATCCTGCGAATGATCCAGGGCATCTTCGTGGGCGGGGTTGTGGCGTCGACGCACACGCTCGGAACCGAGACCGTACAGCCCGGGCATCGCGGTCTGATGTCGGGCCTGGTCGCGGGTGGCGGCGCGGGTGCCGGAGCCGTCCTGGCGTCGATCGCCTACTTCGTGATCTCCACGCTGTTCCCGGGAGAGGCGTTCGCCACGATGGGCTGGCGGGTCATGTTCTTCACGGGCATCGTCACGGCCGTTTTCAGCTTCTACGTCTACCGCCGGACCGAGGAATCCCCGCTGTGGGCCGCGCGTCAGGACCGTCCCACCCCGCGGAAGTCGCCCCTGCGACAGGTCTTCGCACGTCAGTACCGCACCGTGATGCTGGTCAACACCGCCGTCACCGCCGGTGGCGCCGCGTTCTACTACCTCACGGTGGGCTTCTTCCCGACCTTCTTCGGTGCGAACATCGGCATCGGCAAGACCACCGCGGCGATTATCTTGATCATCGCCAACCTGGGCATCATCGCGGGAGGGATCATCGGTGGCCACCTCAGCGACCGGTACGGCCGCCGTCCAGTGTTCCTCGGGTTCGGGACCGCCACCCTCGTCGCGGTTCCCTTCCTGTACCTGTGGCTGGCGGACCGGCAGCCCGGCGAAGCCGTTGTGATCACGGTGGTCGCGACCGTCATGGCCTTCGTGGTGATGGCGGCGGGGGCACCGATGCTCATTTTCCTCAACGAGCGCTTCCCCACCGAGATCCGCGCCACCGGCACGGGGCTGAGCTGGAACCTCGGCTTCGCGATCGGCGGTGTGATGCCGGCGATCGTCACCTTCTTCAGCCCGGAGGTCAGCGACATCCCCTCCCGCCTGGCGATCGGCATCGCCGCCTTCGCCGTACTGTTCCTGCTGGGGGTGTTCGTCGCCGGCGAAACCCGCCACCTGGGCCTCGGCGAGGCGACCTCCGGTGATGGCTCCGATCGCCCGACGGGCGTGGCGGACCCGGCGGCACGGAACTGACCCACCAAGCGACCGCTACCTTTCCACCGACGCACTCGGAGAAGTGTCATGCCCCTGATCCGCATCAACCACGCCGCACCGCTGAGCCCGGAGGTCATCGAGAACCTGCTCCACACGGTCACAGACGCCTACGTCACGGCGACCGGCTCCGACCCGGCGGCAGTGCACGTGCTCGTGGAGCGGGTGCAGCCGGAGAACTGGGCGGTGGGAGGCACCAGCCTCGCCGCACGGAACGCCCGCTGAACGCCCACTGAACGCACGATGCCCCAACACCGAAAGGACGCCACGACCATGTCCCACCCACTGAGCGATCGAACCGCCGTCGTCACCGGCGCAGGAGGTGGCCTCGGCCGGGCGGTGGCGCGCGCGCTGTCGCGTTCGGGCGCTCGCGTGGCGTGTGGCGACCTCGACGGGCAGGCCGCGCGGGAGACGGCGCACGGCATCGTCTCCGACGGAGGGACCGCGATGTCGTGGCAGGTCGACGTCACCGACGAGGCAGCCGTGCAGGGCTGGCGAGACGAGATCACCACGCGTCTGGGCGCGGCGTCGATCATCGTCAACGTCGCCGGCACGATCGACCGGCGGCTGCTGCTCGACCTTGATCACGACGCGTTCCTGCGCGCCGTCGACGTCAACCTCGGCGGTCCCTACGCGGTTATCCGGGCGTTCGCCAGGGACCTGCTGGATCGCGGGAGCGGCCGGATCGTCAACGTCGCCTCGGTGGCGGGCACGACCGGATACCCGTTCCCCAGCTATGCCGCGTCCAAGGCGGGACTGGTCAACCTGACCCGGTCCCTCCTCACCGACTTCTGGGGAACCGGCATCACCGTCAACGCCGTCTGCCCGGGCGCGATGGACACGCCCATGTTCAATACGGCGCTGATCCCGGAGATGGCACGGCGTAGCCCGATCGGGAGGATCGTCACCGTGGACGAGGTCGCCGCCGCCGTGGAGTTCCTGTGCCAGGACGCCGCGGCCGGAGTGAACGGCGTCGCCCTGACCGTCGACGGCGGCGCCACCGCCGTCATCAAGTACTTCGACAATGAGTGAGGCATCGGCGATGACCACGGGTCCGGACAACCGCGAGGTCGTCGTGCTCCTCCACAGCCTCGGGACGGACCGGCGCCTGTGGCACCCCCAGGCCACGGCCCTCTCCGGCCGATACCGGGTGATCACTCCCGACAGCCGGGGTCATGGAGACACGGCGTGGCGGGGGCCGCTGCGCCTGTCGGACTGGGTCACCGATCTGCACGCGGAACTCGCCCCCGTCTCCCGCAAGGTGCACCTGGTGGGTCTTTCCATGGGGGGTGTCCAGGCGGTGGCGTACGCCGAGCGGCATCCCGATCGCGTGTGCAGCCTGGTGCTCGCCAACACCTTCGCCGGGCTCGCGCCCGAGATCGCCGACCGCCGTATGGAGGCCATCTCGCGGGCCCTGCCCGAGCAGGGCATGGCCGGCTACGCCGAGACCTACCTGAAAGAGACCCTCACCCGGCCGCTCGCGTCCGCCGACCGCGCCATGCTGTACGACGCCATCGCCTCCGTCTCACCCGAGGCGTACCTCGCCTCCGCCGAGGCCACCTTCCGGGTGGACAACACCAGCCGTCTCACCGGCATCGATGTCCCCACGCTCGTGCTCGCGGGAGCGGACGACAACAAGACCCCGCTGCCGTTGTTGCGGGAACTGGAGCAGGGGATCCACGGGGCTACCCTTCGGGTAATCCCCCGCGCCGGACATTTGTCCAATATCGAAAACCCGGAGGCGTTCACCGAAGCGCTGACGACGTTCTTCGCCGCGATCGGCGGCGAGCGACACATGAGGAAGGAACCGGCTCTATGACGGTCACAGTCGTCACCGGAGGCGCGAGCGGGATCGGTGCGGCCATCACACGATCCCTGTGCGCGGACGGGCTGCCGGTCGTCGTCGTCGACCTGCGCGTTCCCGAGGAGCGAGTCGACGGCGCACAGTATGTCGTGGCCGACCTGAGCACCGCCGACGGCATAACGGCGATGTGCGACGGGCTCGCCGCGGGCGGCGTGACCCAGGTCGATCACCTCGTGCACTGCGCGGCGGCCACCCACTGGTCATCGTTCCGTGACACCGGGCGTGAGGTGTGGGAGCGCGTACTGCGCACCAACCTGGAGGGGACCATCGCGCTCACCCAGGCGATCGTCCCGATGATGGTCAGGGGCGGCCGTATCGTGCTGTTCGCCTCTGGCACGGTGTTCAAGGGGCCGCGCAACCTCTTCGCCTACGTCGCCTCGAAGGCGGGGGTCATCGGGTTCGCGCGCTGTCTGGCCGATGAACTCGGCGACGACGAGATCACGGTGAACGTGATCAGCCCGGGCATCACCGCGACGCCGATGATCGCGTCGATGGCGCATACCGAGGAGCAGAACATCAGCACTCGCTCGCTGAAGCGCCGCGCCTACCCGGAGGACATCGTCGGGCCGGTCAGATTTCTGCTCTCCCCGGGCGCCGCCTTCGTCACCGGCCAGACGCTCTGCGTCGACGGCGGCTCAGTAAAGCACTGAGCACGCCCTCACCGACAAACAACCCAGAAACATCACAGGACTAAAGAGGAAGGGCATAAGCGTGACCAAGCCCAGTCGCCCCGTGCAGACAGTCATGGCCGGAGGTTTCCGCACCGCCTATGTCGAGGCCGGTGACCCCCAGCGCGACACGGTCGTACTCATTCATGACGGCGGTTTCGGCACCACCGCGGAACTCTGCTGGGGACCGGTGATCGACGCCCTGTCCGCGGACTTCCACGTGGTCGCGCCGGAACTCCTCGGCTGGGGCGGCACCGACAAGGCCGTCTTCCTCGACCGGTCCCCCTACGCGGCGCGCATCGTGCACGTCGCCGCCTTCTGCCAGGCACTGGGCATCGACCGGGCACACTTCGTCGGTGCCTCCTTCGGCGGCTCCCTGCTGCTGCGGGCACTGGTGGAACCCGGCCGTCCCTGGCCGGTCGACCGCGCCGTCAGCATCTCCGGCACCGGTGGACCGTTCCGAGTCCCCGAGGGCATCGCCGCGCTCGCGGACTACGAGCCCAGTCTTGAGGCGGCCGAGAAGATGACCCGGTTGATCGTCCGCAGCACCGAAGGACTGGACGACCACATCCGCCGGCGGCATGAGAACAGCCTCATCCCCGGCCACTGGGAGTCGCTGATGGCACCGCGGCTGAGCAACCCCGCCGTGCAGCGGCAGCTTCCTCCGGACACCTTCCTTGATCGGATGCGCGAGCTGGAGACGCCGTTGCTGCTCGTCGAGGGACGGTACGACACGCTTCTGGAAACCGGATGGTCCAAGAAACTGACCGATCTCGCACCCGGGGCGACCAGCGTGGAAGTCGACTACAGCCACGAGCCGAACATCGAGGCGCCGGAGGAGACGAGCCGCATGATCGCCGAGTTCCTCCAGAAGAAGGCGGTGTGAAACCGATGCCGGCGCAATCGGGGCCCAGCGATTTCATCGCTTTCACCGAACCCGACTACGACGACGTTCTGCCGATCACCGAGGACGACGACTTCATCGCCCGGGCGTTGGCGGATGCGGAGCTGCCCGCCCTGCTGGCCGCGCTGGCACTGGTCGACGACGAGCCCGAACTGCTCGGCGACGATCTCAAGCCGCCACTGCCTCCCATGGACTCCGTGATCGCTCCGCAGGGGGGGATGAGCGCGGCGAGCCAGGAGCGCGCACGCGCGGTGGCGCTCCAGGCGCTCATCCGTCTTCGGGACCGGGGGTCGGTCCGCGCCGCGGAGCCGAGCGCGGAGCCGAGCGCGGCCGCCCTCAACCGCATCATGCGGTTCCTCACCAAGGACGCCGGACCCGAATACATCCCGCTGCTCCGCCACGAGCTGGGTCTTCCCCGCGACTACGGGACACCGGGCTGGTCGAAGCAGGACATCGCCCCGGAGGCGGACTTCACCGTCGCCGTCATAGGGGCCGGCATCTCCGGCATGGCCGCCGCGCACCGCCTGCGCCAGGCCGGTGTGCCGTTCGTGATGTTCGAGAAGAACCCGGAGGTGGGCGGCACCTGGTGGGAGAACGTCTATCCCGGGTGCCGGCTCGACACCCCGAACTATGCCTACAGCTACTCGTTCGCGCAGAAGCCGGACTGGCCGCAGCAGTTCTCCGAGCAGGTGGAGATCGAGGCGTATCTCCAGGACGTGGCGACCCGGTTCGGGCTGCGCCCGCACATTCGTTTCGGCACCGAGGTCGTCGAGGCCTGCTTCGACGAGACGAAGCAGGGATGGGATGTGACCGTCCGGGACTCCGACGGCAACACCCGCACCCACCACTTCCAGGCGATCATCACCGCGGTCGGGCAGCTCAACCGCCCCAACATCCCCGACATCCCCGGCCGGGACACCTTCGCGGGCCGCTCGTTCCATTCCGCGCAATGGGACCGGGAACTCGACCTCACCGGCCTGCGGGTGGCAGTGATCGGCACCGGCGCCAGCGCGTACCAGATCGTGCCCGCGATCGCCGACCAGGTCGAGCACCTCACGGTGTTCCAGCGCAACGCGCCGTGGATGCTGCCCACACCGACCTACCACGATGACATCCGTCCCGGCATGTTCTGGCTGCTGCGTCACGTGCCGTACTACGGCCGCTGGTACCGGTTCTGGCATTTCTGGCTGGCCGCCGAGGGCCGGCTGCCGTTCGTCCAGGTCGATCCGGACTGGACCGATCCGCACTCGACGTCCGCCGCGAACGCCGCACTGCGCAGCCAGCTGCTGGAGCGCCTGAAGATCCAGCTCGCCGACCGCCCGGACCTGCTGGCCAAGATGACCCCCACCTACCCGCCCGGGGCCAAACGGATGACCCGGGACAACGGCGTGTGGGCGGCCGCGCTGAAGCGGCCGCACGTCGACCTCGTCGTCGACCCCATCGAGGCCATCACCGAGAAGGGGGTGCGGACGGCGGACGGGACCGTGCACGATGTCGACCTCATCGTCTACGCCACCGGCTTCCATGCCTCGGACTACCTGGAACCGATGACGATCCGCGGACGAGACGACGCCGACCTCCACGAGTACTGGGGCGGAGACGCCCGTGCCTACCTCGGGGTCACCGTGCCCAGGTTCCCCAACCTGTTCATGCTGATGGGGCCCAACACCGGCGTGGTGGTCAACGGCAGCGCGATCTTCATGGCCGAGTGCGCGGCCGAATACACCGTCGCGTGCATCGGGGAGCTGCTGCGATCCGGGTACCGGTCCCTCGACTGCCAGGAGACCGCCCTGAAGGAGTTCTGCGACCGGGTCGACGCCGGCAACAAGCTCAAGGCCTGGGGTGCCGTTCAGGTCAGCACCTGGTACCAGAACCGGTTCGGGCGGGCCTCCCAGGTCTGGCCGTTCTCGCTGCAGGAGTACTACGACATCACCCGCGCACCCGACCTCGCGGCCTACGAGCTGCTCGGCCACCACCCCGAACAGGAGACGGCCAGGTGACCGACGACGAGTTCTCCGTCCCCGCCGGGTCCGTTCCCGCCGGGTCCGTTCCCGCCGGGACGGACCAGGCCACCGTGCGCGTCACCGCCAGAACCCAGGTCGCCGACGACGTCGTCGCGCTGACTCTGGAACACCCCCAGGGCGACCGGCTGCCGGCCTGGACCCCGGGCTCACATGTGGACCTGGTGTTGCCCAACGGCCTGACCCGCCAGTACTCCCTGTGCGGTGACCGGTGGGACCCGTTCACCTACCGGGTGGCCGTTCTCCGCGAACCCACTGGCCGCCGTGGCTCCGCCTGGGTGCACGACACCCTGCGGCCCGGCGACCTGCTCGGGCTCGGCGGGCCCCGCAACCACTTCCCGATGGTGCCCTCGGACGAATATCTGTTCATTGCCGGAGGCATCGGGATCACCCCGCTGCTGCCGATGATCCGGCAGGCCGACATGATGGGGGCCGAGTGGAAGCTGCTGTACGGCGGGCGGCGGCGCACGTCGATGGCCTTCCGCGACGAACTCGAGCGCTACGGCGACCGAGTGCGTCTCGTACCGCAGGACGAGTACGGCCTGCTGGACCTGGCCACCTGGCTCGGCGAGCCACGAGAAGGGACGAAGGTCTACTGCTGCGGCCCCGCCCCCCTTCTTGCCGCGGCCGAGTCGGCCTGCTCCCCGTGGCCGGAGTACACGCTGCGTACCGAGCGGTTCACCCCGCCGGAACTGGACGCGCCGGCACGCAAGGGGCCGTTCGACGTCGAACTGCGCCGCTCAGGCAAGACCGTCACCGTCGATCCGGACGTCTCCATCCTCGACGCGGTACGCGGCGTGGGCATCGACATGCTCTCCTCCTGCAGGCAGGGCACCTGCGGCACCTGTGAGACCACGGTGCTCGACGGTATTCCCGACCACCGTGACTGCGTCCTGGACGAGGCGGAACGCGCGGCAGGCGACTGCATGCTCATCTGCGTTTCCCGCTCCCGCACCGACCGCCTCGTCCTGGACCTGTGACCGACCGCCTCGTCCTGGACCTGTGACCGAGCGTCCATCACGCCTACCGGAGCCCAACCATGACCTCCATCCGCCAGGATGCCGCCGCCCTCCCCACCAGTGACATCGACCCGTTCGACCACGAGAACCTACGCGACCGAACCCCCATGCAGATCGCCCTGCGCGAGGCGGGCCCGGTGGTGTACCTGAACCGCTACGACGTCTACGCGCTGGGCCGCTATGACGAGGTCGGCGCAGCCATGGTCGACTGGCAGCACTTCCAGGTCGGTGCCGGTGTCGGCCTGGCCAACTTCCATACCGAGAAGCCCTGGCGTCTCCCTGCCATGCCGACGGAGTCGGACCCTCCCCTGCACGACGCCCCTCGCCGCGTACTCAGCAAGATCCTCAGCCCGCGAGTGCTGCGGCGGGTGCGCGAGCAGTGGACCGCGGACGCCGAGGAACTCGTCGAACGCCTCGTCGCCGCGGGCGGCGAATTCGACGCCATGCCCGCCTTGGCCGCCGCCTTCCCGCTCAAGGTCTTCCCCGACGCGGTCGGCCTGCCCAAGGAGGGCCGGGAGGACCTCCTGGCCTACGGTGACCTGGTCTTCAACGCCTTCGGCCCTAAAAACGACCTTTTCACCCGCAGCGCGAACCGGCTGGCCGAACTCTCCGCATGGGTCACCACCCTGTGCGCCCGGGAGGTTCTCGCCGAGGGCGGTTTCGGCGCCGAGATCTGGGCCGCCGCCGATCGAGGCGACCTCACTCAGCAACAGGCGCCGCTCGTGGTGCGCTCACTGCTGTCGGCCGGGGTCGACACCACCGTGCACGGGATCGCCGCGATCCTGCACGCTTTCGCCACGCATCCGGAGCAATGGCAACGGCTACGTGAGCAGCCGCAGCTCGCGCGCGTCGCCTTCGACGAGGCCGTACGCTGGGCCTCCCCCCTGCAGATGGTGTTCCACACCACCGCCACGGAGACGGCGTTCGCCGACGCGACCATCCCCAAGCACAAAAAGATCCTCATGCTGCTCGGTGCGGCCAACCGCGATCCTCGCCGGTGGCACAATCCCGACGCCTTCGATCTCACCCGCGATCCGTCAGGCCACCTGGGTTTCGGCATGGGCATCCACCAGTGTGTCGGCCAGCATGTCGCCCGACTTGAGGCCGAAGTCCTGCTCACCGTCCTCGCGCGCCGCATCAAGCAGATCGAGCCGGCCGCTCCGCCCCGCAGAGGCCTCAACAACACACTGCAGACCTGGGAGTCCCTCCCCATCCGGGTGAGCACGTGAGGTCCCGCCTCCGTTATGCGCGGTCTGCGCTTCTTGCTTCGTGACCGGGACAACGACGCGCGGTTCACGGTTGGCGGGCCTGCCTGGTCCATCCTGAACGGTGCTGAACGTCCCTGTAGTGCAGCCGGAGATGCAACCTGCGACGGTCCTCGGTCGCCGACGGATCTGTCGTGGGTGGATGGCAGGATCATCGCCATGACAGACATTGATGATCTTTTCCGGCGGGTGTCAGTGAAGGCGGGGACTCCCGGAGAACCGTTGCCTCCCCCTGCGACGGCGGAAGAGGTGGCACAGGCGGAGATCATCTTGGGTTTCGGACTCCCTCCCGTACTCGCACGGCTCTACTGCGAGGTGGCCAACGGAGGCTTCGGCCCTGACTACCAGCTCTTTCCGCTCGCGGGAGAAGGGCGTACCGCAGTGAACGTCTACCGCGAGGAACGCTCGATGTCGGAGTCTGGCGGTGAAGTGCATTGGCCGGCGGATGTCCTGCCGATCCTGGACTGGGGATGCGGCATGTACGCCGCCGTGGACTGCCGGAGCTCCGAGGGCACCGTGCTGGTCTTCGAACCGAACGGGATCGATGTTCGGCGTCAGGGTCTCGAAGGAGGATCTCAAGAGCCGGTCGCGGTACAACACCTATGCGCGCCTCGGCCTGCCGCCCGGTCCCATCTGTAACCCGGGCGCCGACGCCATCGAGGCTGCCCTGAAGCCGGCCGCTGGGCCCTGGCTGCACTTCGTGACGACCGATCCGGAGAAGGGCGTCACGAAGTTCGCCGACTCCGAATCCGGGTTCTTCAAGCTGGTCCAGGAATACAACAAGAACCGCAGGACCGGGTGATGGAGCGGCGCGCCGCAGTCCTCGGTTCACCGATCGGGCACGCTCCCTCTCCCCGTACCTCCATCGGGCCGTGCGGCGGCGCGCCGCGCCGCCGCCTTGATCGTCCTTCTCAAGCTCCACAAGGAGTCCCAGAGGCTCGAACGGGAGGCGGTCATTCCCAGCTCACCACGACCAAGCCACCCACATCACGGAGACGCTCGCGATCGAGGCGGCGGGTCGGATGGGACGGGCGCTGTGGGACGGCTGACCGCAACCTGACGGCGACCATTGCAACCCTGGGCAGACTTCCCGAGTTGGAAATGGGAAGTCTGCCCAGCTCATTGGGGTAGGGCGCCTGGGACTCGAACCCAGAACCTACGGATTAAAAGTCCGCAGCTCTAACCATTGAGCTAACGCCCCGCAGGTGACAGCGTACCGAGGATAGTGTCCACTAACGTCCGTCGCCAGGCCCATTCGCGGTCACCTGTTTGCGGAACGGCAGGTGGAACGCGGGACCGGCTCCTAGAGTGGCGGGCATGACGAGCTCGGGGCTTGAGCCCGCCCGCAACGCACATGTCTCCACGAGGCAAGGGTATGTCGTGGTCGACGTGGAGACCACGGGTTTCTCGCCGTCCAGGGGTGACCGGATCTGTGAGATAGCGCTCATCTCGCTGAACGCCCAGGGCGAGACCGTCGACGAGTGGCACTCACTGGTCAACCCGAGGCGCGGCACAGGGGCCGTGCACGTTCACGGCATCACCGGTGCGATGGTCGCGGGCGCGCCGATGATCGAAGAGTTGCTGGACGAGGTCTGGCAGCGGATCGCCGGCCGGGTCCTGGTGGCCCACAACGCCCCCTTCGACCTGCGCTTCCTACAGCGCCTTCCCGGCAGCGAGTGGGTGACCGAGACCCTGTGCACCCAGCGGCTGGCGCCGGGCTTCATCCCCGACGGCAGGTGGACGCTCGCCGCGTGCTGCGAGCGCGCGGGGATCCCGCTCCTCGGCGCCCACGCCGCGCTGGCCGACGCCCGCGCCACCGCCGAACTGCTCCGGTTCTACCTGCGTACGGGAGTCTCCTGGGCGGAGAAGCTCGAGCAAGCGGCCCAGGCCCCCGAGTGGCGTCCCTGCGGGATGCCCCAGCGCCACCCCCGCCGAAGGTAGCCCGAGCACGCCGGACACGGGCAGAGCGTACGCCAGGGCCCTGCGGGACCTTCAAAGGTACGCGGAGGCGTCAGCGGTAGGCGGGGATACCGGTCAGCGCCTCGCCGAGCACGAGCGTGTGGATCTCCTGGGTGCCCTCGTACGTCAGCACGCTCTCCAGGTTGTTCATGTGCCGGATCACCGGATACTCCAGCGTGATGCCGTTGCCGCCCAGGATGGAGCGTGCCTGGCGGGCGATGTCCAGGGCGGCGCGGACGTTGGCGAGCTTGCCGAAGCTGACCTGGCGGGGGGTGAGGGTCCCCGCGTCCTTGAGGCGGCCCAGGTGGAGCGCGGTGAGCTGTGACTGCCCCAGACCGACGTACATCCAGGCGAGCTTCTCCTGGGTCAGCTGGAAGCCGCCGATGGGCCTGCCGAACTGGACGCGGGAGGTGGAGTAGTCGACCGCCGACTCCAGGCAGGCGCGGGCGGCGCCCACCACGCCCCACAGGATGCCGAAGCGCGCCTCGGACAGGCAGGACAGCGGGTCCTTCAGGCCGCGCACCCCGGGCAGTACGGCGGAGGCGGGGAGGCGGACGTCGTCGAAGTAGAGCGACGAGGTCACCGAGGCCCGCAGCGACATCTTCTTGTGGATCTCCGGGGCGGTGAAGCCAGGGGTGTCGGTGGGCACCACGAAGCCGCGGATGCCGTCCTCGGTCTGCGCCCAGACCACGGCGACATCGGCGACGGAGCCGTTGGTGATCCACATCTTGGCGCCGTTGAGTATCCAGTCGCCCGAGGGGTCCCGCTTGGCGTGGGTGCGCATGCCGGCGGGGTCGGAGCCGTGGTCGGGCTCGGTCAGGCCGAAGCAGCCGATCGCCTCGCCCGCGGCCATCCGGGGGAGCCACTCGTCCTTCTGCTCGGCGGAGCCGTACTTCCAGATCGGGAACATCGCGAGCGAGCCCTGCACGGAGACGAACGACCGCAGCCCGGAGTCTCCCGCCTCCAGCTCACGGCAGGCCACGCCGTACGAGACGGCGTCGAGGCCCGCGCAGCCGTACCCCTGAAGGTGCATGCCCAGCACGCCGAGCGAGCCGAGCGCCGGGGCGAGCTCGCGGGCGGGGAAGGCGGCCTCCTCGAACCAGTCGCCGATGTGGGGGAGCACCCGGTCCGCGACGAAGGCCCGTACGGTGTCGCGGATGAGGCGCTGCTCCTCTACGAGCGTGTCGTCGATACGCAGGAGATCGTCCATGGGTTTTCCTCTCTATTCGGCCCTGTCAGGGTATTGCCGGTGCGAGGAGGGGGCGGGTCAGGGTTGGGCCAGGGGGAATCCCGATGTGATGAGGACCCGCCACCGGGCAGTCTTAACACATGAACGAAAACGACTTTTCCGGCGTCAAACAGCTCCGCAGGACCAGGGACGGGCGCATCGTCGCCGGTGTGGCCTCCGGCCTCGGACGCTACATCGGGGTGGACCCCAACATCATCCGCGCGGCCCTCGCCATCGTCACCTTCTTCGGTGGCCTTGGGGTGGCGATCTACGCGATCGGCTGGGCGCTCCTGCCCGAGGAGAACAAGGACAGGTCGGTCCTCCAGAACCTGATCGACAAGAACAAGGACAACCCGATCTGGGTGGATGCCAAGAACAAGGCCGAGCAGGGCTGGGCCAAGGCCACCAGCCGGCACCACGCGCCGCACCAGCAGGTCCCGCAGTACCCTCCCTACCAGGCTCCTCAGGCTCCTCAGGCTCCTCAGGCTCCTCAGGCCCCTCAGACCCCGTACGGCACGGTGCCGCCGCGCGGTGACGACCCCCGCCCCCAGGGGTGAGTCAGGAGTTCGCCTCCGCGCGAACCCTCTCGATGATCTCCCTGCGGGATCCCCTCCAGAGCATGGCCAGCGCGGCCGCCACGGCGAGTCCGGTCGCGCCGGCCAGTGCCACCACGATCTCGGGGCCGAGGTGGTCGGCCGCGGCCCCGCCGAGGAGGATGCCGACCCCCTGGGAGGCCAGCAGCCCCGACTGGACCAGACCGAATGCCTGTCCCCGCCGTTCGGCGGGGACGCACTGCACGAACGCGGCGTTGGCCGCGAGCTGGTAGGCCCCGCCCAGCCCCGAGGCGAACCAGAGCAGCAGCACCACGGGCAGCGGCGGCCGCGCCGCGCACAGGATCAGCGGCGCGCAGGTCAGCATCGCCATCCAGCCCATCGCCCGCAGCCGGTTCGACGGGCTGACGTAGCGGCTGAACAGAAACGCGCCGACGACGGTACCGGTGGGCATGGCGCCCATCAGTAGACCGGTGACCAGGGAGAGCTGCTGGGGATTCCTGGTCAGCTCACCGGCGTACGGAGCCGCGATCCCCTCGGGGAGCACGTAGAAGCCGCAGAGCCAGGCAAAGAGCACCAGCGTCCGTAGCCGGGGGTCGCCGAAGACCAGCCTGGCACCGGCGCGGGTCATCGTCCACATCGAGGGCCGGTTCTCATCGGCGGAGACGGGGGCGGGACGCCGCCGTACGCCCGAGACGATGATGAGCGCGGAGGCCAGGAAGGTCGCCGCGTCCAGGGCCAGCGCGCGGTACGGCCCCATTCCCATGATCAGGACACCGCCGAGGGCGAAGCCGAGCATCTGCGCGCCCTGGTTGGTCATGTTCTGCAGAGCGGAGCCCGCGACGTAGCGGTCGCCCGTGAGCAGCTCCGGCAGGAGCGCCGCCCGTGCCGCGGAGAACGGCGCGCTGAGCAGCACCACGCAGAAGACCAGCACGCACAGCATGGCGAACGAGGTGCCGGGGATCGCCATGAGCGCGACCAGGAAGGCCCTGAGCACGTCACAGACGAGCATGATGCGCCGGCGGGAGTGGCGGTCGGCGAGTCCGGCGAGAAGCGGCCCGCCGATGATCGGTGGCAGGTAGGTCAGGGCATAGACCGACGCCGTGGCCAGGGGCGAGTCCGTCCGCTCGAAGACCAGGACGGACAACGCCACCCGGGAGAGCTGGTCGCCGAGCAGGGAGAGCCCCTGGCCGATCCAGAGCGCGCGGAACTCTCCGATGGCGATGACCTCGCCGTAGGTCGCTTGGCGTTCCGCCGGACGGCGGTGCCGCCCGGGTAGTCGGCCGGACTTGGTCGCCGCCATAGGACTCCGCTGAGCTCGCAGGCACACTGACTGTGGGTGTTCACTGTGTAACCTACGGTGCCCGCTATAAGGCCGACGCGCAACCGAAAGCAATCAAGCACATGCAAACTGTAATGATAAGCCGTGGTATTTCGGGAACGGTGGTTTTGATGTGTTGTACGGGGCTAGTTACCAGCCCAGCTCGTGCAACCGGTCGTCGTCGATGCCGAAATGGTGGGCGATTTCGTGGACGACGGTTATCTGCACCTCTTCGATGACCTGGTCCTCGGTCTCGCAGATCGAGCAGATCGGCCTGCGGTAGATCTCGATCCGGTCGGGTAGCACTCCTGCGTACCAGTCGCCCCGTTCGGTGAGGGGAATGCCGGTGTAAAGACCTAGAAGATCTGGTTCGGGCGGGTCGTCGACGACGACGAGCACCACGTTGTCCATCACTTTCGTCAGCTCGGGGGGGATGGTGTCCAGGGCCTCGGCAACAAGCTCCTCAAACTTCTCCCGCGAGATCTCGATCACACCCGTCATTCTGCCCCGGTGCTTCCGGGTAGAGGTGGAGGCAAATGAAATTCGCTGATTGGACCCAGGGGAGCCGTCGACTCGCAGGCGGTCTGGCCACCGGTCGGATCGCACGCGGCATGGCCGTCGCCGCCGTCGCACTGGCGGGTGCGTGGCTCGGAATCATGCTCGGCGGGGCGGTACGGTCCAATGTCGGTCCGGTGGAGCTCGGCATGTCGGCGGAGCCCTCGTGGACCGGGGAGACCGTCGTGGACGCTCACCCTTTCGGCACACTTCTGTTTGACACCCACAACGCCCCGATCGGCCTCCGGGTGACCCTGGAGAACATCAACCCCGAGCGGGCGCGCGGATTCCTGGACGACCCGAGGCTTTCGGCGGACCGGCTCCCCGCACTCCTGGAGGAGGAGCTGGGCAACGGCGTCAGGACGCTGATCGTGCGCGCCGCCTTCTGCGGCCTGGCGGGTGCCCTGGTCACGTCCCTGATCGTCTTCCGCCGCCCCGGACCCGCCCTCGCGGGCATGCTGGGCGTCGCCGTCGCGATCGCCGGCACGGGCGCCGCCATCGCCCTGACCTTCCGGCCGGACTCCGTGGTGGAACCCAAGTACACCGGCCTGCTGGCAGGCGCCCCGACGCTGGTCGGCGACGCCGAGTCGATCGTGACCAGGTTCGAGTCCTACCGGGTCCAGCTCGCCAAGCTCGTCAACAACGTCTCCCAGCTCTACGACGTCGTCTCCGCGCTGCCGGTCTACGACGCCGACCCCACCTCGATCCGGATACTGCACGTCTCCGACATCCACCTCAGCCCCATCGCCTGGAACCTCATCCGCTCGATCACCACCCAGTTCAAGATCGATGCGATCATCGACACCGGCGACCTGACCGACCACGGCACCGGTCCCGAGGACAAGTTCGTCGAGGAGATCGGCACCTTCGGCGTCCCGTACGTCTTCGTCAGGGGCAACCACGACTCCATGACCACCCAGCGGGCCGTGGCGAAGCAGAAGGGCGCGGTCGTCCTCGACGACTCGGCAAAGACCGTGGCCGGGCTGCGCGTCTACGGCCTGGGCGACCCCCGGTTCACCCCCGACAAGTCCGTCTCCGTCGACTCCAACCTCGAGTCCCTGGACGCGCTGGGCCGCTCCCACGCCGCCGAACTGGCCCGGCTCCCCAAGCAGGTCGACCTGATCGCCGTCCACGACCCGACGATCGCCAAGGGATTCTCCGGTGCGGCCCCGATGATCCTTACCGGCCACTCGCACGAGCGGTCCACCGAACTGCTGCCCTCGGGCAGCCGCCTCCTGGTCCAGGGATCCACCGGCGGCGCCGGTCTGCGAGCCCTCGAACACGACGAGCCCACCCCCGTCGCGGCCTCGGTCCTGTACTTCGACGCCGACACGCACCGCCTGCGGGCCTGGGACGACATCACCCTGGGAGGGCTCGGTGAGCAGTCGGTCCAGATCCAGCGTCACGTTGAGACCGAGCCTGGCCGTACAATTTCTCCTGTGCCGACGATCGCCCCGTCTCCAACGGGGTCCATCGCCGTCACACCGACGCCGTAGGCCGGAAAGCCGCTTTGGCAACGGGGCAAAAGTCCCCTATGCTTCAGAGGTCTCCAGCGGAGCACGGCGACGGAACGGGACGCAAGTCCTGAGCCCCCATCGTCTAGTGGCCTAGGACACCGCCCTTTCAAGGCGGCGACACGGGTTCGAATCCCGTTGGGGGCACCGGCAGAGCCCAGGCTCGCCAGGGAAACGGAAGGTCGAAGACCTCCGAAGAACTGGTAGGCTGGCAAAGCCAGAAAGGCGGGGGACAAAAGCCCCAGCCAAGCAAGGTCCTGTAGAGCAGTTTGGAGTGCTCGCCACCCTGTCAAGGTGGAGGTCGCGGGTTCAAGTCCCGTCAGGACCGCTTAGGTAGGTGTTCGATCCACCACCAAGGTCAGGTAGCTCAGTCGGTACGAGCGTCCGCCTGAAAAGCGGAAGGTCGGCGGTTCGACCCCGCCCCTGACCACAGCAGCTGAGCAGCACAAACGCCCCGAGCGAACATCGTTCGGGGCTTTTTTTGATCTCCGGTGAGAGTAACGAACTCGCATACTCAGGAAGCAGTCCTTCCCTGCCGAGGTGAGTGGTCCTCCTGATCCACGCTGGGATCCGACCTGTAAATCTTGTGGAGTCGTAGAGCACTTGTATCGCAACACTCCGGACCGAAAACCAGGTGCACATCATGAGCGATGGTACGTACTCCGCGCGCTTCGTCGCCGAATACCAGTTCCGGGGCCTCTTTCCAGGCGCATCCTGTCGCGTCAAGGGCGTTGAGCACCTCTGAGACGGTGAGGCGGGAAGGCGCGGGTATGTCCCCTCCGCAGAGGGCATCAGGTAGCATGACCGACTCGCGCCAAAGGGGGAGGCCCACCTCCACCACGAGTCCGTGGCAGATCAGGACTTCCATGTCGTGCCAGAAGTGCAGCCGAGGTCGCCAACGACGAGGTTTTGAATCGTGCATTCGGTCGTGGAAAGGCCCGATCAGTTCTTCGACATTCTGCAGTGTCATCCCGCAGCGCAACGGGCCGAGCCGACCGCTGTCAGCGAACCGCACAACCAAATCAAGCACTTGAGTCACCAGGTCAGAGAAGCAGATGCCCTGGGTGTACAGCCACAGAAATACGTCAGGCCATCGTCCGCCAAGTCGGGACGATGGCCTACGAAGATATGAGCTGTTGGCTTAGCCGAGAGCGTCACCGAGTTTGCCGAGGGCGTTGCGCTTGTCGTTGTGGGAGACGTGGGCGTAGATGGTCATGGTCACTTTGATGTCGCTATGGCCGACGATGTCGCGGACGACCTGGGGCGGTACGCCGAGGTTGAGCAGCAGGGTCACGCAGGTGTGGCGGAGACCGTGAAAGCGCATGTCGCCGAGGCCCGCGGCCTTGCGGATCGCTCCCCAGCCTCGCCGGAGGTTGTCCGGCTCCATCGGCATTCCGCGCCGGGATGTGAAGACAAGGCCGTGTTCCTCCCAGTCGTCCCAGTCGTCCCAGCGGTCGGAGCGTTCGGTGAACTGCTGCTTGCGGTGTGCCCGAAGCGCTTCCGCACAGATAGAGGGGAGAACCACGCACGCCTGGTCCCGTAGACGAGGCTGGGCGATCACCACTAGTCCCAGCCCGACCACGCGTACCAGGGGCCGGAGATCGGATCGAGCCGCTCCAGGCCGTCCTCGGACATCTGGCCCGTCGGGTTCCATGCGAAACCTGCCGACGTGCTTATCTGCCAGTCGTCGATGCTGAACTGGGCTCCGCCATCGGGTGTGGCCACTGACCAGCAGATCGGATAGAGACCCACCAGTCGGCACTCGTGGGAGGAGGTACCGCTCCGGGCCACGGCCTGGGCATGGTCGGCCAGGGCGGACTTTGACAACGCGAACCGTACCTGGAAGGGGATGTCGGCGGTGATCGCCAAAGCGGTGCAGCTGGCAATGATCCATGGCATCAACCAACGGAGCATGTTCGCCTCCATCGCGTTGATGTCGGTCAAAAGCGCCGGGATGGCCCGGATGATCCACAGTAGGAAGAGCGCGCCCCCCGCGAAGAACACCCAAAGGGATAGTTCGACGTACGGGTACGGCGCGCTGGCCCACCATAGGCACACGAAAGCCGTGAACGAGAACGCCGTGAGCAACGGCCATCCGGGCGGCTTGGTGATCACGGCGCCACCTTAGCGATCAGCCGAGCAATACCAACAGTCGGCGTAGACGGGCTGGTTACGCCCCCACCCGATCGGCAAGTCCTCGTAGCTCGGGTGAGGGTGGATCCTGCATGGCCAGCAGGTCGGACACCAGTTGGTGAGTGGTGCGGTGGTTCTGTATCTGCTCCGGGGTGATGGCTTCGGCCGCCAGCAGCGCGGATACGGCTTGGTCGATCTGGCGGCGTTGGGCATGCGCGCGGGCAAGGTCCACCTGGAGCCGGGCACACCGTTCGTTCGAGAGCGTCGAGGTGTCCACCGCTGTCCCGACCCGGAGTGCGTGACCGGCGTCTCCCAACTCGACCGCCACGGCCACCTCGTGAAGCGCGACATTGGCCGGCCCGAACTCGGTGTTGTAGTCGTTGCGTCCTTCTTCCAGCTGCCTCGCGACCTCGCGAGCCCGCGCCAGGTGCTGGTACGCGGCATCTGCCTCGTTCAGCCGGGAAGAAGCCACGGCTCGCTGCAAGGTAAGACCACCCCACAGCGACATGGCCTCGGGATTGCCCTCGTCGACCAGGAACCACAACGCCTCGGCGGCCGTCCGAGCTGTCTCCTCCACCTGGTCGAAGTGGCGTGCGCCCAGGAAGACGAAGCCGAGCCGGAAAGCACCGGCCGCCATCATCAACGGGTTACCCGCCCGCTCTGCGGCGACGATCGCCCGGTCGGCGGCGATCCACGCGGCCTCGGGCTCACCGAGCTTGGCGAGCGCCGCCGAGCACGCCTGGTAGGTCACCGCGAGCAGTTCGAACAGCTCCGCCCGCCGCTCCTCGGGGGCCGATCGGGCGGCGGTCTCCAGTGCGGGCACCAGGCCCCGCAGCAGGTCGGCCAGTTCCACATACCGGCTCTCGTGCGTCAGCGCCCAGGCCCGGTCGACCTGCGGCTTGATCTCCGACGTGGCCAGAACGGGTGCCGAGTGCAGCATGGCCCGCAGGGAATGAGCCCCCGACAGCACTAGGCGCAGACCGGCCGTTCCCGGTATCTCCTCAGCGGAGGCGGCGACCACCGGTGCCTCCGCGGCCAGCTCCGACAGCGGTATGTCGAGAGCCTCGGCGACCTTCTCCAGGACCGACATGCGATCGACCTTGCGAACCCCGCGCTCCACCTGGGAGATCCAGGCCACCGACCGATCGACCAGCCGCGCCAGCTCCGGCTGTGACAGGCCGCGCCGCTTGCGTTCCTGGGCGATGCGCCGCCCCAGGGCTCTTTGGTACTCGGTGCTCACCCCGCCGTTCCCTTACCGGTCTGGAGGGTCAGCCAGTCGACCTCGACCGAGGCCAGCAGTTCTTCCCGAGCAGTCAGGAACCGCCGGGTGTGCTCCTGCTTCTCGTGGGTGTCGAAGGCCGGCCGATCCTGGTAGAGCTCGTAGAAGATCCGCTGGAGCGGCTGACCGTCGACTCGGTGTGATGCGTACACCAGCGTTCCCGGCTCACCTTCGCAGATCTTCTCGATGCTCTCACCGACCAGCTGATCGAACGCTGTGGCGCTTGCCTCGTCCTTACAGGTGAAGCGGACCATCAGACCGAACATGGGTGTCCTCCTTCGTCGCAGCCTCTAGAAGATCAGTACTTATTGTACGGCACAAGTACTTCAAGTAGCTTGCATGAGAAGTGCTACACACGTACTTTAAGTATCAGTCATAGGTGTGAGTGGTCCTGACCTGCTTGATCGTGAGGTGAGCCGACGATGATCTCACCCTCAGGCAGCTGTGAGGGCACCAGAAGATGGCACCGAACCTTCCCTGGAAAAAAGGAGCAGGTACGCGCGGCCCGCAGTTTCGTGAAGGCCCACCTTTCCGAGCATCTGGACGCCGAGCTCATCGTCAGCGAACTCGCAACCAACGCCGTCGAGCACACGCGCACGGGACAACCGGGCGGAGTCTTCACCACCACCGTCAAGCGCAACCCCGACGGCACTGCCTACATAGAGATCGCAGACCAGGGCGGCCCTGTCGTATTCGGCCTTCCCACTCCCAACCGCGAAGGCGGCCGAGGGCTCTACCTCGTGACGGCTCTCGCCACCGCATGGGGATTCAAAGGTGACGCCGCCGGCCGAACGGTCTGGGTCGAGCTACCCCCGCCTGCTCCATGAGCACCGCGCCCCCAGGGCTACGCGCTCTCCGTGAGCGGTTTCCCGCCTGGGCGTTCCTCTACAACCCGTTCGCGTATCGGTGGTTCGCCCTCCAGGGCCGTACGACCATGCTCACCGCCGACACCGCCGAGGAACTCGCGGCCCGCGTCGAGCGCTTCCAGTCACGCCGCCCCATGACCAGACCTCAACCGCGGCGATGACCAGCACCACTCACGCGATTACACCGGCATGCCCGATCGAGTGCCTCAAACCCGTGCTGTCCGCCAGGGCTTACAACCCACTCGCCCAAGCCTGCGGAGCTTCGTTCGACCGGCCCGATACGGTCGCAGACGTGATCACGCTGTTGTGCACACGTCGACTCGATCAGATCTGGGGCCTGGGTCCACGGCGTATCGGCGAGATCGAAGTAGCCCTGGTGTTCGTCGGTTTGACCCGCGACCATGGCGGCCCGCTTAGCAGCAACCTGTGAAGTGCCAGGTGAGGGCATCGTGACAGCTGCTATGCATTCAAGATCATCGGGGTTCGCCTACTCCGGATGAGACCTCCGATGAGGCTAAGTCGTCAAGCCGTCCGCTACGCGGCCGGGCCATCCGGACCGTCCGGATCGGGCGTGCGGCCTCTTCGGGCCGGTCCCGATCCGGCGACCGGCTGGCTGCAGGCGCCGAAAGTTTCTTGACACAAAAGAGATGATCTACGGACTATCCGAGGATTCAACGGACATCGACAACTGATAGCTAGCCGCCGGCCCCATGACCGTTGACAAGCACCGAGTTGAGCGTTCGACGCCAGGTAATCCAGGGTTCCTGGTCGACGGCGGTGCTGGCTGTGGTCTGGGCGATGTAGGCGCAGGCAGCGTTTGCGTGGCGCATTGCACGGGAGCAGTGTGGCGAGCAGGCTACGTATGAGACCAGGGCGACACCCGCTTGGTAGCCGCGCGGGTCGAGATGGTGTGCCTGTTCACGGTCACAGTGGTCCCCGAGACGCGTCGCATGGTCGTCGATGCGTTCCTCGCCAATGGCTGCCGTTGTACGGGCGCAGCATTCCGGGTAGCCGAGGAGCAGGCCCAGTTCGAGGGCGTGCGGTTGCGGCCTGCGATCAACGTCGAGGATGTGTCGGGCCATCTGGCCGGTCGGCGCCGCAACAAGATACTCCCCGTCGTGGGCGGACGCCCAGCCGACCTCGGCGAAAGCGGCGGCGGTGCAAGCGGCGATTGCGGTATCACCCACGGCGATGCGTAAGGCGGGCTTTCGGTACGCGTAGATACCGAGAATGTCGACGCGGACGCTGGGCGACAGGTCGGGCCAGGGTAGATCGATCCACTCCATCAGCGGTGTTTGCCTGGCCGTTTCCAGACCATGATGAGCTGCGGGGTGGATACGTCTTCATCGACGACGTATCCGGCGTACTCGGCGGCCTTGCGGGAGGCGAGGTTGGACTTGCGCATGTGGGCGTAGACGGTGTTGTGTTCGCTGGCTACGCTGGCCAGCCGGTAGGCTATGCGTCCTATTCCTCGCCCCTGGCAGTTCTGGTTTACCTTGATTTGGATGCTGGCGTGGGTTCCCAAAGGCAGTTCGTCGATGACGTTGATGTAGACGGCGCCAGCGCGGGTGGTGCCGAGATAGATGTGCCAGAACCCGCCGCCGGGTCCGTTTCCCCGACCCGCGCTTCCAGTGCCTTTCTCCAGCCGTACCTCGTCCGGATCGGCTGGCGGTCGGCTACCGCTGCGCACACTGGTCGGCGGTGGTGGGGTGCTGCGCCTGCGGGTAGTTGTCGCGCGGCGCGGTTGTCGGCCGGAGGTTGGCTTACCGGGTGCCATGAGCGTCTACGGCTCAAGTCGATCGGAGCTAGCAAGTCGATCAACGAGAGTGCCGCAGACCAGCTGCCACAGTTCAGCGGGGAAGAACCCAGGTGAGATTCCGATGGCCACGTCCACGATTCTATGGCGAAGCGGTGCCAGCGCGTCCACGACCCGATCAACTCGCCGCATTACCTGATCTCTGTTGGGATCATGGCGATGGACATTGCCCAGCCAGTCGGAATCCCCGTCGAACCGGTTGTTGAAGAAGTCGAGATCGACATGGAGCAGGATCGGCCCTTCGCCCAGATCGGCCAGCAGCGCTGTTTCGTCATGTCGTACCTGGTATGTGCCAGCAGCCTGGTCGGGAATGGCCAGCGGGTCGACGATCGGGTCAAGGCGAACTGACGGCCGACGCGCCCGGGGATCAAGGATGGTGTCTGGCTCGTGGGCGCGAACGAGCCAATACCGGTCGGTCCGCTCCCGCGCATAGTCCGTGTCGCATAGGTGACGTATGTCAATGAATGGCAGGGTGTGTAGTAGGGGGACGAGGAAGCTGCCCATCCCTATGGCGCCGCTGTTGATCGCGGCTTCGACCGAGGACGGGTCGCGTAGGTCCACCGGATGGCCGGTGAGAAGGTCAGCGAGCCGGTTGTTGTACGCGGCGAGCCGAGGGCACATCAAGTCGTCGTGGTCGTCGAGGTGGATGATCGTGAGGTGACTGGGTAAGGACGCTTGGCCAGCCAGCCATCGACTGGCCGACAGCAGCGTCCAAGCATCGGAGAGACTGACGAAGACGCCCTGCATCATCCGGTGCGCGAACGGGATGTCCGTGACCGAACAACCCCACCACGTCAGCCCCTGGGCAAGCCGTGGATCAATGTAGAAGTCGGCGGTAGGCGGGACGCCGAGGCTGACGCGCCAACCGCCGTCGCTATTGCTGTCGAGAACAGAGCTGGGGACCCGTTCGGCGAAGTACTGGGTCAATACGTGGTCGCGAAGCGCGGGTTCCTCCGGGAGTAGGCCAGCCGGGATGGACCATGCCAGCGGGTTCACGCTCGGGTCCGCTCCCGCAGCAGCGCGGCGAGGTGCTGCCCGGCCGGGGTGAGCTGAACCGTCGCGAGCGTTTGCCAAGCCTGGGCCAGCCTCTGCTCGGTCGTGGCGATCTGAGCGGTCGCGCGTGCGCGGACCTCCTGCCCGACGTTTTGGTCGATGTAGCGCCAGAACCGCAGCAGTTCCACGAACACCCATGCCGCGTGCAGTAGGCCGCTGGGCGGGCGCGGTTCCTCGCGCCAGGGCGAGGCGACTAGCGGTCGGTCCACGGCGACCAGTTCGGCCTGCCGGCCGAGCAGGTACAGCTTCTGGTGGCGGTGTTCGTGGATAAGGCTGTCGGCCAAGTCGTAGACGTCGACGGCGCCTGCGCGACTGCCCAGGCCGAGGTAGAGCGCCCCGGGCACAACATCGTCGCTGAACGAGACGACCTTGTCTGGGTGGGCGGACGTATCGCGTACAAACTGGATTTCTGGGCTGAGCAGCCGGATCTCGGCAGCCAACGCCGTGTCGAACTGGCTGATCAGCGTTAGAGCCTGGGCGACGAGCTCCCGGCCGAGAGACGCGTCGGCCTCGTCGGCGAACTCGATCGGTGCGCTAAACGGCAGCCGTAGCCACGGGTCGTCGCGGTGCACCCGTACGGGTGCATCCATCGGCTCATACAGCATCTGCGCCACTGTGATGGCGTAGGTCGGGTCGAAACGCACTGGTGTGCCGTCTTGGCGACGCAGCGACGCGCCGAACCGCTCGTCGGCGCCAAGCCGGGTCCACAGCACGACACTGGGGCGGATCACGATCTGGCCCAGCAGGTCATCCGACGCCGCGTCCAGGGCCTGAACGGCACGCAGCACTGCCTGGCTGACGTCGCCGCTTGCAAGAATGTGCGCGGCTACCGCCCGCAGATCGGTCAAGGCTGCTCGGCGCCAGTCCTGGACCAGCATGTCCACGACTGCACGAGCTGTGGACGCCTGTTCGAACGCGTCCAGGTCGACGTGGTCAGCGGCGCCACGGGCAAACCGCCGATGGCGTTCCTCGACCATGGTCGAGCGCATGCGGTGTTCAGCGTGTTCGATCAATGCGAGCATTTCCCGGCAGTACACCGTCGGGTTTGCGAAGCCGTTGCTGGAGTAGCGGTGCGGCACCGAGCCGCCGCCGCACATGTCAACGACCGGACAGGCCCGGCATGTGTCGCACAGGCCATCCACGGTGAGCAGTCGCCGGTGAACGGCCAGTTTCGGTGAACCGGCCACCTCGCCGATCGACATGGCGGTGACGCCCGCGCCGAGTGAGGTCTGCCCCTCCTCTGTGATCTTGAGGACGTCGAGGTCGTGATAGCCGCCATCGGTCTCGATAGCCAGCAGACTCACGTCACCGAAGCCGAAGGCATCCGTCCCTCCCGGTAAGCCCGCCAGCTTCGCAAGGAGCCCGTCAAACGTTCGGAGGGGCAGGTGCGGGTACCGGTCATACCACAGATCGAACGCGCGGATGATCCAGTCGCGGTAGAGGTTGGTTTCGGTGTCACGGCCCTGCGGTGGCGTCAGGTGGTTCGCGTCCGGCAGCAGCAGATCAAGTGTCGGCAAGGCCCGCGAGGCGAAGAACTCGAACACATCCTCGGGCGCCACCGCGGGATCGATGACGGCGATAACGCCCGTGAAAATGTCGGGCCGTCGCTCCAGACGGCGGAGCGCGTCGGAGGCCGCGGGAAACGTGCTACCGCCAGCAGCGGTGAGACGATGGCGGTCGTTGGCCGGCCGCGGACCATCCAACGACAGGGACACCCCGATGCCCGCCCTTGCAAGGGCATCTAAGGCTTCGTCGTCAAGCAGGACACCATTGGTCTGCAACGAGAAGTCGACCTTCGTCGCGGTTGGCAGCCGTGACCGGATGTCGTCGGCGAACGCCGCGAGAGTGGAGGCGCCCGCGAGCAGCGGTTCGCCCCCATGAAAGATCACCAGCATGCGTTGCATGACGGTCGCAGCGGCGTACTCGGCGAGCCGATCGGCCACCCGTTGGCGCGTGGCCGCGCTCATCAGGTGCGGTTGCTCCCGCCAACTCTGATCGCGGTGCTCGTACATGTAACAGTAGTCGCACTTGATGTTGCACCGGGACGCGACCTTGAGCAGGAAAGTCGTGAACTGAATCGGATTGGTCTGCGCTACCAACGTGTTCTGTATCAATGGACCATCCACAGTGGCGTCATCGACCTATCTTCTAAGATCGGTTGTGCCGGTGGTGCATCCGGTCATAGCTGGTGATCTGCTGATCCTCGGTGTCGATTAGTCGGCGATGAACGCGCGCCAAGACCGGGTGGTCGGGACTATGCTCGCGCAGTTCGTCAACGAGACTCCCCTGTTGGGCAAGGGAACTGGCGGAGTCGGCATCCACGGTAGCCTCCGTGTCCGTATCTTCGACGGTCCGAGAAATCGGACTCATCGACCATGGTGCCGGACTATTACGCGGCGCGGAAGCCCATACCCCCACCGCCCTAAAGTTAAGACCTTTATTCCGTTTTGGGCAAATCCTAAAAGCGTGTTTGAGATGGGCTATGGCTCTCCCCTCGTACCGTGGAGGTCTGACCTAAGGGGGGTCGGGTCATGGGAGAGACCAGACGTAGTTTCGATCCGGAGTTTCGGGCGGGTGCGGTGCGTATCGTGCGCGAGACCGGAAAATCGATCGCCGCGGTCGCCAAGGACCTGGGGATCAACGCGGGCACGCTGGCCAACTGGATACAGATGGACCGGCTGGCTCGCGAGCAAAGCGCGACCGGGGATCTGAGTGGGTCCGAGCGCGAGGAACTGGCGCAGCTGCGTCGCCAGCGGGCCGAGTGGGTCAAGGAACGCGCAGATGGAGCGTGATGTGCTCAAGCGCTCGGTGGTCTTGTGGGTGAAAGAGGCGACGGGGGGAAGCTCACACGGCGCTGAGTGGCCAGTCAGTTCTCGGTGGGGATGTCCAGGGCGGTGCCGTACAGACGTGACACCCGCAGCCTGATCACCAGGCGTCGTTCCCGCACCGCCTGCCTGAGGAACGCCGCCTCCTGTGCCGGGTCCTCGAAGCCCGGGGTGAGGGCCAGCAGTTCCTGGCCGATCGCGTCTCCGGGCTCAGTCGTCACCTCTGACACCTCCGCATCGCCCTCGGCGACGGCGAACGACCAGATGTCCGGCCCGTTCACGAGCAGGGCGAGGCGGGGGTTGTTGCGTATGTGACGTGCTTTGAGGCGGCCAGAGTGGACAGCACTGCGACGCCGACGGCCATGCCGGTCTGCTGGGTGGTGTTGAACACCCTTGAGGCCAGGCCCGCGTCGTCGGCTTGGGCGCCGGACATGCCGGCCGAATAGAAAGTTTCCACGGTTTCAGGGGATTGCCATTATGAGCGGACCGCCCGGGCGCGCAGACGCTGCTCAATCGTGGGATGAGTCCGCGGTGCCCAATGCTGGCGGATGGCATTTCGTGCTCCCCTGCCCTCATTTTGCAGACACAGCATGGCCCGCACCGGGGCGGCGCCAATCAGATCAACCGCGAACCGATCGGCCGCGTACACCCGGTGACGCAAGATCCATAGCACGGCCTGCTTGGCCAACAGCAGGCCGGCCCCGACGATGAGCATCATCGGCAGCATCGCAAACTCGATGATTCCCCACACGCCTATCACTGCGGCCACTACCGGCAGAATGTGCCGGGCGGCATATAAGACGTACACGTCGAAACGGATGTATCCCAGCGCGATGTACCCGAGTTGGTGGGCGACCAGACCGGCCAGCGCATCCTGGGGCCACTGTTCGGCTGTAGTTCTGTCGACCACGAGTGTCGCGGCTGGGCGAGGCCAGGCCCACCTGACGTCGATCGTCGCCGTCACATGCAGGTCCCCGACGGCGACGGGCAGGCGGGGATCAAGATCTGCGCGCGCTGTGAGAGCGCGCACCAGAATGTGCAGCCGATCATCTGTGTCTGTGTCCATTGTCTCCGCCTACGACGAAAGATCAGCATACGAGCCGCTGCCGTCGACCAGTCACGCTGAATGACGTTCAGCAACACTGCTTTACACGACGCATCTACCGCCCACTCAGTGTGCGAGCCTGCCGACCTGTAATTAAGGAGTCTTCGCCGTTCTCTCTCTATAGCGGGTGAGGCGGTTCAGGGGCGGTCGATGGTGTTCGATCTCGGAAAGTGGTCGCGATGACGAGCGCCGCCGCGGCCAGTAGGTGCCATCGGATCATCATGGTCGCGTCCGAGAAGTGTTCGCCGCCCACGACGATGAGAGCCGCCACGAACCCCTCGAAGGTGGCGAGGACGAGGAGCGCACCGGTCCCCAGGGCGATACGGCGCCGCGCCCGGCTCGCGATGACGCCGCCGGCCGCCGCGGTCAAGGCGATGAGCACGATCAGCACGCCGTCCACATCGGCCTTGCAGGCCCAGGCCCCGGGTTGTTTCCACAGCAGTTCCACAGGCGGTGTATAGGCGAACCAGCCGAAGGAGGTGAACTCACCACCTGGGAGAGCGAGTCGACCGACCGTCCACGAGGCCGCTACGGTGGCCGCCACCCAGAGCATGGTTCCCTGCGGAGGCCGGGGGCCAGAACGTCATCGGTCACAGCCGGCAGGCGCCAGGTCATCGCCGTCCACGCCGCGGCGGCGACGGCGAGTGTCCAGAGATCGCCTCCATGCTCCGTCCGTGACAGCGGTGACCGGGCCGCCAGGGCCAGTGACACCGTGGCCACCGGGTAGCAGACGATCAGGGACCAGGGCAGCACGGGTGGGTGCCGGGCAGGAAAATCGCCCTGAACAGCCCGAGCGCGAGTACGGCGCCAACCGCTGAGACGGCCGTGAGCGTGGCCCAGCGCGACATGCGCAGGACGAGGCCGGCCAGGACGACCGGTAACAGGAGTTTTGCCCAGAACAGCAGCTCCCACGACGCGCTCTCCAGGGCGTGGGGATCGGAAGAAACCGTTGCGGAGATGGCCGCACTCCCGGTGTTCCCGCGGCTCCCACGCGTCCGCGGTTACCTGAGCCGTTGAGCTGTATGAATGCCTGCTCCTACGTCCTGAGGGCCAACAGGGCGGGCAGCGGTTCTCAGTCGAAGCCGGCGTGCGGTGCGCTGGTGCCCTGTGGCACGCGGAGCGGACCGGACGCGCCGGGACGGACATCGAAGTCGAAGATCGCGGTTGGCAGGTAGACGGTGGCGCAGGAGTTGGGGATGTCCACCACCCCCGACAGCCGGCCCTCGATCGGCGCGGCGCCGAGCAGCAGATATGCCTGCTCGGGGCTGTAGCCGAACGCCGTCAGGTAGTCGATCGCGTGCAGGCAGGCACGCTGGTAGGCCAGCTGCGAGTCAAGATAGCGCTGCTCGCCGTCCAGGGTGACGGACACCCCGGAGAAGGCGAGCCACTCGCTGTACTGAGGGCCGGTGCGGCCCGGCATGAAGATGGCGTTCTCGCCGACGCGGTACGTTTGCATACCATCCTTGATGACCTCGACCCGCAGGTCGATGAAGCCGCCCATCTCGATGGCACCGCAAAAGGTGATCTCGCCGTCGCCCTGCGAGAAGTGCAGGTCGCCGACCGACAGGTTCGCGCCGGGTACGTACACCGGGTAGAACACGCGGGAGCCCCGGGTGAGGTTCTTGATGTCCTGGTTGCCGCCGTTCTCTCGCGGCGGCGCGGTGCGGGCCGCCTCGGCCGCGATCCGGTCGAACTCGGATGGGGAGACAGAGCCGAGGACGGCGTCCCGGGGCTCGGGAGGCAGGGCCAGCGGCGGCACTCTCTGCGGGGCCGTGGCTATCAGCGCCGATTCCCGCGCGTTCCATTTCGACAGCAGCGCCGCCGACGGCGCGGTGCCCATGAGCCCGGGGTGGGTGATGCCGGTGAACGACACCGCTGGGATATGACGTGATGTGGCAGTCTGGCCGGAGAAGTCCCAGATCGCCTTGTAGGCGTCGGGGAACTGCTCGGTGAGGAACCCCCCGCCGTTCTTGGTGGGGAAGATCCCGGTGTAACCCCAGCCCTGACCGGCCAGCGGGCCGCTGTCCTCCTGGAGGATGGGCCCCAGGTCGAGGATGTCCACGACCAGCAGGTCGCCCGGCTCGGCCCCCTCGACCGCGAACGGGCCGCTGAGCGCGTGCACCGTCGTCAACGGGGCGTCACGGATGTCCTCGGCGGAGTCGTCGTTGTGGATCGCACCGTCGAACCACTCCCGGCAGTGGACCCGGAAGCTGTCGCCGGGTTTGACCCATGCCACAGGCGGGATCGCGGGGTGCCAACGGTTGTGACCGATCTTGACCTGGTCGGTGAACTTCCTCTTCGAGTCGAGCGGGAAAATCAACTCTGGCACGGCTGGATTCCTTTCGGCGCTGCGAGACGGTCACGGCCGCGGCAGGCGGCTGGTAGCGGGATGGGCGACCGCCGCGCCTCCGGTACGGCGCCGCGGCAGGGACGTGACGACTTCGGGCTCGAAGGCGCTGCGCTCCGCGCGCTGCAACCGGGTGGACATGGCGGCCGGAGTACGCGCGAGCATCGGCGCTGAGAACGCCCGAACCGAGGCCGCGCCGCAGTCTGGGCACGGCACCGAAGCGGGTGCGGTGCCGATCGGAAAGGTGATCTCAATTTCAGAGCAGCACGGGCACCGATAGACATATACCGCCATAGCGCGCGCCCTTCGAGCGAATCCGAAATGGTTTTTCCCGGTCGTGACCCTCTCCGCCGACGCGATCTCGGGAAATGGTCTCAGAGTCGGATGTATCCGCAATTTAACGTATGAATGCAATGTAATGCATCTTGCTTTCGTCAACTTGCTCGCACAATAAGGTAGATCGCTTAGTTCATAAGCGGAAATAAGAGGAAATATTCCTTTGTTTGCAATACGTAAACCATGTGGTTTTTTGCCGACTGTGCTCTCCCGGAGCGGGCGCCTCAGGCTCAGACGCTCCTCATGAGGTGGGTAGCTATGGGGCTCTTCGATCTTGAGGGTGAACATCCCCCTCAAGATCGAAGAACCACTATGTCGTCACGGATGCGCTGCAGGCGATGGATATCCTGCACGCGGTTCGGTGACCAATTCGGAAGCGGGGGAGACGCAAACGTCGATCTTGCTAACGCGGATGCTAATCCGAAAATCGGACAGTAACCGGGCAGGCGGCAGCGAACCCCGGCGTACGGTGGCGCGTGGGGTTGGTGGTCGGCCCGGGCGGTCAGGCGGCGGGTTGGAGGATGACCCGGTAGCCGAGGGCTTCGAGCTGGTGGATGTGGTTGCGCTTTTTGCGTTCCGGGCCGATGCGGTTGGTGTAGTAGTCGGCGCCCAGGTCGATGAAGTGGGCGTCGGGGTCGGACAGCAGGTGCCAGATGATGGTGAGCAGGGAGCGGCCGACCACGACGATCGCGCGTTTCTTGCCGCGTCGGCGGGCGATGCGCCGGTAGCGTTCGCCGGGGAAGGTGCTGGTCCTGCCCGCGATCACCGCTGCCTCGCCCAGGATGCGGGCCAGGTAGGGGTTGCCGTGGCCGGTCCCGGCGTGGCCCTTCTTGCGTCCGGCCGACTCCTTGACCCCAGGGGCGAACCGCGCCCAGGAGGCCAGATGCCCTGGGGTGGGAAAGCGGCTCATATCGGTGCCGATCTCGGCGAGGATCACCGCGGCCGCGGTGGGGCCGATACCGGGAATCTCATCCAATCGCGCCGCCGCCGAGGCGAAGGGGGCGAGGAGTTCGGTGATCTTGGCGTCGACCTCGGCGATGTCGGTGCTGATCGCATCGACTCGGCCCAGCATCTTGCCCAGTAAAAAGGCGTGGTGATCGGTGAAGTGGCCGGTGAACGCCTCCTGCAGCAGGGGAATCTTCTTGCGCAGGCTGGTGCGGGCCAGCTGCGCCAGCACCGCCGGATTGCGTTCTCCGGCGATCAGGGCGGCCATCATCGCCCGCCCGGAGGCCCCGAAGATGTCCGAGGCCACCACCGACAGCTTGATCTGCGCGTCCTCCAGCAGCTTTTCCGCCCGCTGTTTTTCGGCGGTCCGTGCACCGATCAGGTCGATCCGATACCGGGTCAGGTCCCGAAGCCGGCGGATCTGCGGCGGGGGGACGAGGCTGGCGCGTAGCATCTGCCGTTCGGCGACCTTGGCCAGCCAGACCGCATCCAGCCGGTCGGTCTTGGGACGACCGGGCAGGTGCTTGACTTGACGTCACGGGCATTGACCAGCCAGGTCTCGAACCCGGCCGCCTCCAGCAGGTAGAAGATCGGCTTCCAATAATCGCTGGTGGCCTCCATCACGACCCGGGTCACGCCCAGGGCGTGCAGGTGATCGGCCATCTGCAGCAGCGCGCCGGTCATCGTCGCATACGTCTGCACCTCCTGCAGGCGCCGCCCCGGCCGGTCCTCGTCCGGCACCCGCGCGCAGCAGACCAGGAAGGCCTTCCCGATGTCCAGCGCCGCGACCCGCTCGATGATCTCCTCGTGGTCCCTGGCTTCCTCCAGCATGCCGCCTCTCCTGCCGTCGTCACCGCTTGCGAGCACCCTGCACGAGCTGCCCGCAAGAGCCGCAAGGACGAAGCGAATCTAATCCGCGTGCTCAAAGCACGGTGAAGGGCCCACGGCGCGGCTCCCGGCGTCCGACTAACAAACGGCCTTAACCAGACCAAGCACCTACGACGTCGGCGAGCAACCACCCCGATTTTCACCCCGGAACGGGCATCCCGCCAGGGATATCGAGGACTAACAACAGCGCTGGACGTTCATGAACGTCCATGGACGATCGTGGACTGAGGGACCTCGTGAAGCCCGCCCGAGCAGGCCCGGAAGACGATCGTGGACGGTCCTGGACGGTCGTGCTTCTAACTCGTAATGAAGGAGGCCGGGGTTCGATTCACCCCATTAGGGGCACTTCCCGGTTGATCTGGGCTACGCGTGCCTTGGTACGGCATGTGACGCGGCTAAGGCGTCCTCCAGTAGCCGCCGGAGCTCGGCAGGCGACTGGACACCCGAGACGGGGGGGCTTCCGTCGATCACTATCGAAGGGACACCGATGACGCCCTGCTCGGCGGCGCGGTGTTCATCGGCCCTGACGTCCTGGGCGTAGGCGTCACCGGCCAGGGTGGTGCGCACCTCGGTGGTGTCCAACCCGGCCTCGACCCCCAGGCGCTCCAGTGTCTGCGGGTCGGCGATGTTGAGTCCCTCGGTGTGGTAGGCGCGAAGCAGACGCTCCATCACCTCGTCGGCCAGACCGTGCTCGACGGCCAGGTGGCACAGCCGATGGGCGTCGAAGGTGTTCACCGGCCGGGCGGCGTGCAGGTTGAGTTCCAGGCCTTCCGCGGCACCAATCGCCTGGATGCGGGCGATCCTGGCGGGCGCCTGGTCGCCCCACCACCCCTTCATCGCCTCGGCGGCCGTCGGGCCGGGGAGTCGGCCTTCCTCCGGGGCGAGTTCGTAACTGCGCCAGACGATCTCCAGCCGATCGCGGTCGGCGACCTGTGCCAGAGCGGTTGCAATACGTCTCTTCCCGATGAAGCACCACGGGCACAGCACGTCAGCGTAGATTTCAACCTTCATGACTTCCTTTTCGGCATATGACGGACCGGCCGCTGGACGTGGCCGGGGACACGGAGCCGGTCCATCGATAGCGAGGCGTTCGCGCCCGGACAGAGGGAGGACCGGGTCAGTCGGATCAGGAACCGGTTGTCTGCGGCCCCGGACCGACCTCGCGGACGACGGTGTAGGTGGGCACTCCGCTCATGCGGGCCTCGGCCTCGCCGGAAAGTCCCTCCAGAGCCTTTTGGATGGCGACCATCCGGCCCTCGGTGTCAGACGTCTCCACGAAGTTGCGGTAGTCCGCCTCGCTCGCCCAGTGCACGACGTTGTAAACCCGGGTGCCGTCGGTGCTCACGTGGAAGCGGGCCGACCGGTAACCGGGGTAGAAACGCACCCATCGCTCCTGGATCTCAGCGAAGGCGTCCACGAGCTCACGCTGGGTACCGGCGCCGTCAACGGTGTAGTCGATGATCGAGTAGAAACCGGTCTCCGCGCTCACAATGCGTTCTCCCTCATGCGGCGATGTGAGATGAGGGCCGACGCCCTGATATGAATCATGCAACCTAGACTTAACTTGAGGTCAAGTGATGCCAGCGGGCGCCTAAGCAGGGCGTTTACTCCGCCCGGTTCGGAAAATCGGTTCGTTGGTGGGTAAGCGGCGACGACAACAAGGGCGGGAAACAGCAATCGACCAAGATCCGAAAACCGGCTCCGAGCGGCCGTGGAACGCAACCTCGCGCACCTGGTCAAATGGAAGATCCTCGACACCGGCTGGTGTGGACGCCTGACCGGCTTCCCGGAGGTACTACACACCGTCACCAGCAGTGCTGATCGCGGGGCTGGCATCTCCGGCACCGGATCGATCTGCCGGCATGACGTGGCCTGGTACGCCGGCCGCCTGGTGGTCTCGCTGTCGTGGCCGGGGACGACGGCAGTGATACACCAGGGCCGGCGGCAGATTCGCCCACACGGTCCGCCCGAGGACGACTTCCTCGAACCGATCCGCCAATGACCGGCGGAGCCGGCGAGCCGGGATGAACCGGCGGGCGTGGACATAGGCGAAGGTCGTGAAGGCACCCTGTGGCGACAAGGCGTCCACGACGGCGTCGAGCAGTTCACGCTGTCGTTCGTGCCGAAACGACGCCCACGGCAGGCCGCTGACGATGGCATCGGCCTGACCGAGGCCGCGCTCGGCGAGGATGGCGGAGACGTCACGGGCATCCGCCGTGACCGCGTCGAGGCCGGGGAAGCGTTCGGTCAGCAGGGCGGTGAAACGCTCGTTGACGTCGAGGGCGATATGCCGCCCACGCCCGTCGAGTCGGTCTTGAATCGTCCGGCTGAACGCACCGGTGCCGGAGCCGAGTTCCACGACGACCGGTTGTCCCATGGACGGAACCGGTGCTGTCATCTGCCGGGCGAGAGCTTTGCCGCTCGGTATCACCGATGCGACAACGGTCGGCGCCTTGGCGAACTCACGGATGATGGGTGACGCCGAGGTCGAGCGCGCGATGGATCGCGCGGATGGATTCAGCGTCGTCCAGGCCGCCGCCGGAAAGGAGGGTGCCGGCCATGGACATGGCACCCAGGCCGATCCGGGAAACCCGCAGGCTCCCCAGCATGGCGTGCTGCATCAGAGAACTCGTTTCTCATCGGGAACGTCGAAGGAAGGCGCATCAGAAGAAAGCGGCCAGGGCCCGCGTCCGCGGCACCCGGGGCGGCGATCTCGATCTCGCCGACACCCAGCCAACATCGGTTCACCACATCTCGACAGGCACTGCGAAAAGGGGTACTCACAGGGACCCCTTACGGGACGTGGGCCGGGCCTATCCTTGATCTCATGGACGAGAAGGAGGCCGCGCGGGCGGCGGTCCGCGAGTTCCTCACCACCCGCCGCGCCCGGGTCACCCCCACCGACGCCGGCCTTCCTGCGCAGGGCACCCGCCGAAGGGTGAAAGGCCTGCGCAGGGAAGAGGTCGCGCTGCTCGCCGGGGTCAGCCCGGAGTACTACGTGCGGCTCGAACGCGGCCAGGCAACCGGGCCCTCCGCCGGAGTCGTCGATGCCGTCGCCGACGTCCTGCGTCTGGACGACGACGAACGCGCCCACCTCGACCGGCTGCTCGCCGCTCTGACCCCCGCGGCCCGCAAGCGGCGCCGCGGCGCGGCGAAGGACCTGGTCAACCCCGGAATCCGGGTGCTTCTGGACTCGATGGACCACCTACCCGCAGTGGTCTTCAACGGCCGGTTCGACATCCTCGCGGCCAACGCACTCGGGCGCGCGCTCCTCGCCCCCGTGTACGACCTGCCCGGACGGCCGAACAGCGCCCGCTTCCTGTTCCTCGACGAGCCCAGGGCCCGGGACCTGTTCCCCGAGTGGGACCGGATCACAGCCGACACCGTGGCGACGCTGCGCATCGAGGCCGGTCTCCACCCCGACGACCCCGACCTGACCGAACTGATCGGACAACTCGCCACCCGCAGCACAGAATTCCGGACGCGCTGGGCGACCAACGACGTACGAACCCCCCGAGCCGGAACCAAGACCTTCCGGCACCCGCTCATCGGCGAGATCACACTGCCCTACGAGACCCTCCGCATCGACGCCGTCTCCAGCCAGATCATCAGTGTCTACACCCCCCAGCCCGGCACCCCCGAAGCCGACGCGATCCGCCTCCTGGCCAGCTGGAACGCCGACGACCAACGGAACAACAACCCGACAGCAGGAACACGCGGCCAGAACCCCGAGGACTAACTTGATCTTTAGCCTGCGGCCGGTCGGTATCGACCCCGGCTGACCATGGGGACAGCCCTTGATCGATCATTCCTCTGGCTCAGTGAGTAAGCAGGGACTTAGGCTCCCGACTATGAAGCGCTCGACGATTGCGGTGCTTGTCGTCTGTGTAGGGGGCGGTGCTGCTTTGGTTGCTCTTGTCGCTTTCCTGATGCTTCCCGATGGGTGTACCGCTGAGGATGACCGGCTCGCCGCTTCCTTGGCCACGCTCAGCATTCTCGATGCTCATCCGGTGACCGCGACGCCCCAGGGGGGACGCAGCTCCGGTTGCCACAGTGACGGCCGGCTAGTGAACGTCGTGCAGTCCTATCGCTCTTCAGGCCCGGTAGCCGATGTGCTGTCCTTCTATCGAGACGCCGCGATCATGGAGGGCTGGAAACCCCCTCCGGGGGAGGATGGCGAAGGGGTGAGCTGCTTTGTCAAGTCCGTTGGTGGTAGAGATGTTGGCTTCTCTGTGTGGGTCGTGAAGGAGGAAGGCGAGGAGTACAGCGACGACTACGACGTAGACGTGACCTCTTCCATGACCGGCGGCAGGGGTTGGTGTTGACGCCGCGGAGTCTCGGACCGCTTCGAGCCTCCATCGCCGGCGCCGCGGGATCGAGGTGGCCGAAGGTCAACGCCGTCTTGAGAATTCCGTAAGCCCTGGGATCTATCTCGAAAGGCTCCGAATTACTGTTGTGCTAGATCGATCTAGCGTGGCGTTCCAGTATGCCTTCTTCTCTTGCACGAAATTTTAGCAGGAGGATAGCCGATATGGCTGGCCGGCTCTCCGGTCCGCATGTATCGAGGATCCAGGAGGATTGGCGCTCACCGTCGAGGGCGGCGCCTGTGTTTATTGATCCCAGGCGCGGGGATACTTGTCGCCGTAATCGCTCATTCCGGGCGAATCGACGAATTCGGGAGGCTGACATGAATGGATACCTACCGTATCGTGATTCCACTCCGACTACCCGCCTTGGAGGCGTACGCGGCTGGCAGGCGGACATTCTTCGCGGCGAGTCGTAGCTGAATGAGCCGAGGTGCTGCGGTGCGTAAGGCCGCAGTGCCTCGACCTAATTGCAGGCGGGGCAATGCATCGGGGGGCGTTTGTGACGCGATTGTTTTACCCTGCCGTTTGGCGTAGCGATGCGGTGGAGGATCTGTTCGGAACCCCGGTTTCCGACCCCTACCGGTGGTTGGAAGACGGCAATGATGCGCGCGTGCGGGACTGGGCCGCGGCCCAGGATCATCTCTTCCGCGCGTATCGCGCCGGATGGCGTGAGAAGCAGTCGTGGGCGTCTTTGCTGGATCAGGTGTCATCCTTTGGCGTGTCGGAACCTCCGATGGTGCGTGGTTCGGTCATGTTCCTTGCCGAGCAGCTCCGTGGGGACGAGCAACGGCGCCTGCTCGTCGTTGACCCTGCGGGGAACAGGCGGGTGCTGGTCGATCCGGTAGCGATCGATCCGTCCGGTCGTACCGGGCTGTATGCCTGGTGGCCATCGCGTGAGGGCGAACGTGTGGCCGTCCAAATGGAGGTCGCCGAGCAGCCCGGCAGCGACATCATGGTGCTGGACGTGCGTACCGGAGAGGTGGTGGACGGGCCGTTGCCACGCGCCCGTAACACCTCGCTTGCCTGGCTGCCGGGAGGGGATGCGTTCTACTACGTCAGCCGTGTTCCCGATGAGGAACTGGCCCCCGGCGACATGCGTTTGCAGCGGCGGGTGAGGTTGCATCGGATCGGTTCGCCCTGGCGGACCGACGCGGTGGTGTTCGGCGGCGATGATGCCCCAGACCACTATTACGGGCTCACGGTCAGCGCCGACGGCCGTTGTCTGGCGATCACTGCGATGGCCGGGCCCGCCTCATACAACGATGTGTACGTGGCCGAGCTCACCGATCCGGAAGCCCCGCATTTCGTCAAGATCGTGGACGGGCGCACCATACGCGCCCGTGTTCTCCCGCGCTTCCTCGCGGACAACGATCTGCTGCTGGTCACCGACTACCAGGCCCCGTGTGGCCGCATCTGTACGGCGCACCGGCACGATACCGACCCAGCAGCATGGCGCGCGCTGTTAGCCGAAGATCCCCAAGCCCCCTTGGACGAGTGTCTGGTCCTGGACGGTCCTGCACTTCCGCGGCCCCTCCTGTTGGTGGCACGCGCCCGCCACGGCACCTCCACCCTGACACTGCACGACCTGGCCAGTGGCCGGCCGCTCACCGGTCTGCCCCTTCCCGGCGCGGGCGTCGTGTCATCCCTGCGCACGAACATCCCACACGGGCATCACGCATGGTTCAGCTACTGCGACGCGACCACACCCCCCACCATCTATCGCCACGACGCCACCAGCGGGAAGACGGAACAAGAAACCGGCGCCACAATAGCCGGACATACTCCAGAAATCCGCAGCCGCAGCGTGCGTTATCACGCCGGCGACGGCACCGAGATCACGCTGCTCCTGTTCACCCCGGCTGAAGAACATCAGGGCCCCCGCCCCACCCTCCTCTACGGCTACGGCAGCTTCGGCATGCCGATGCGCTCATGGTTCTTCCCCATGGCAGCCGCATGGGTCGGCGCCGGCGGCACCTACGCGGTCGCCTGTGTACGCGGAGGCGGCGAAGAAGGCCAACGCTGGCACGACGCCGGCCGCGGACCACACAAACACCGCGCGATCAGCGACTTCAACGACGCCGCGACCTGGCTCATCGACACCGGTCGAACCACCCGCGACCAACTGGCGATCTTTGGCCAATCCGCCGGCGGGCTACTGGTCACCGCCGCCGCCACACAGCGACCAGACCTGTATGCCGCGGTCATCGCCGAAGGCCCGCTATGTGACATGGTGCGCTACGAACACTTCGGCCTGGGATGCACATGGACCGACGAATTCGGTACCGCCTCCCAACCCGAACAACTCCAATGGCTCCTCACATACTCCCCTTACCACAACATCACGCCCGGAGCCCGCTATCCCGCATTCCTCCTCACCGGCGCGGTAACCGATCTGCAGACCGGAGAGGCCCACGTCACCAAAATGTGCGCGGCCCTTCAACACGCCACCAGCAGTGACCGGCCGATCCTTATGCGCCGAGAACCCGACACCGCCCACGCCGCCTCTCCCGCGAGCAAAGAACGCGCCCTGACCGTGGACATCCTGGCCTTCGCCGGAAAACACACGGGTCTGTCACCGAAGAAAACAACCATGCGTCTTCACGAGACCGCCGCAGAACCACACTGAGAACGGTACAGTCCCCTCCCCGGCCGCCTTCCACGCCGGGGCCGAGCGCACCGTCGACGCCGACAGCCTGGAGGCCCTCCGGGCCGAGACCGACCGACAGGAGGCCATCGCCAAGGAGGCCAACGCCCAGGCGGTTGTCGTCACGGAGACTGCGGCCGGGGAGGCGCAGGAGCAGGCCGCCATGCTGGAGATCACCTGGCCGGGCTGGGCCGTGCTGTACGGCACCGGCAGTCGGCTCTTCCATGCCATCGCCACCTGGTCCACCCCAGAGCCACTGATCATCTGTGACCGCACCATCGATGGCCTGAAGGTCCAGATGCGCGAGGCCGAGATGACCGCGATCATCCAACGCTGGGCGCTCGCCGGGACCGGCCGCTTCTGAGCAGGCACGGCGGCCCCATCCCTTCCCCGGTCCAGGACCGCCGTGCCGTTGACGACCTACCGCGCGGGCGCCAAGAAAGGCGCCCGCGCGGTAGGTGACGTCATATAAAGCGTGCGCTCTTTCCGGGCCGGTCCGCCTCGGCCGGAACGGGACGTACCCGAGATCCCCTGAAGATTGTCAACTGATCCAGCGCGACGGCTGTCCGGTCAGGCGGGAGATGGTGTCGAAGTCAGCGTCGGCATGCAGCACGGTGAGCTTGTGATGCCGAGCCGTTACCGCCATGAGGAGATCGACCGGGGAGGCGCTCTGGTGCCACCCCTTGTCAGCGAGATCGCGTTGCAACTCGCTCGTCTCGTCCCAGGCCGATTCGGGGATGACGTAGTACGGGAAGGTCTCCTGGAGCAGATTGCCGGCTTCGTAGAAGGCTGGTCGGCCGCCGACAGCTCGGAGATACTCCTGCCTAACAGGCTCACAGATGCCGACGAGCCCGGCAGAGACCGTCTGGTCCCATTCTGTCCCGACCTGGCCACGGTAGAAGCGGACCAAGGCGCTGGTATCTATGAGATAGAGCTCTGTCACGCCACGACCTGGTGTGTGCTGTCACCCTTATCGATGGCTGAGAAGTCGATCTCACCCTCAGCCACCATCTCCCGCATGCGAGCCACGGCCGCTGCCCGCCTGCGTCGATCAACGATCTCTCGCAGGGCGGCGTTGACCGTGTCTTTCTTGGACGAGGTGCCGAGCAACTTCGCGGCCTCGGCCAGGGCCTCGTCATCGAGGTCGATCAGGGTCTTGGTCATGATGCCCCCGCCTGTATATACGAATTAAGATTAGTATATCAGCGGTGTTGATCCAGAGACGCTGTTCGCAACCTGAACGCGCGAAGACGAGGATCAGGTTTTGCCATGAGGACGGGAGCCGTCGGTTGCCGGGGGTGGCCAACGTGATGCTGACAGGCGCAGGCTTCCGGCTGACTCACGGCGCAAGTACCGACGTTGTGGTCGTTCGCCTCGGCGGGGGCAGCCACTCGCGGTCGTAGCGAGGGCTTGTGCTCTCGCGTGACCGGGCGGTTTTCCAGCCGGTACCGGTCTCGTGGCACCCGGCGTCTGGTCAGATTTCTCCGTTGCGGATTCCCGTCAGGAATCGGTTACTCCAAGAGCAAGCGGAATCAGATAATCTGATTTCATGAAGGTGATGACTGCCACCGAGGCGTCTCGGAGCTTCGCGGCCGTTCTGGACGAGGCCGAGCGAGGGGAGACAATCATGGTCACTCGTGGGGGTAGGCGAATCGCGGTTATCGGCCCCGCGCCCACGGCGCCAGGGCGTATGGTCAAGGCCTTCCTGACCAGAAGCGCGAGAACGCTGGACGCCGATTTCGAGGCCGACGTCGCGGCAGCCCGGGATGCGGTCGACGACGAGATGAGGGAGACGTGGCCCGACGCCTGATCCTGGACACCGGCGTGCTGATCGCCGCGGTGCGAGGTAGGGCCTCGGTGGACACGGTGATCGGAGACGCCGACGATGTGGCGATTGCCGCGATCACCGTGGCCGAGCTGCTCGTCGGTGTGGAAATGGCGGACGCGGCACGCCGCCCCGGCCGGCAGGCCTTTGTGGATGAGGCCCTCGCGTTGATCCCGGTCGAGGAGTACACCACGGACGTCGCCAGGGTCCACGCTCGTCTGATGGCACATGCGCGACGAGAGGGAAAGACGCGGGGCGCATACGATCTGCTGATCGCCGCGACGGCCGCGGCCACCGCGAGAACCGTGATCACGATGGACTCGTCTGCCGCGTTTGACGATCTACCCGGTGTGCGGGCACAAGTCGTTCCCCGCTGAGCACTGACGGCAACCCTGACGGCAACGTCGACCGTCCGCTCTCGCTCTGTTCATCGCATGCGGGTTGCGTCCACGGAGGTGGTGCACCACCTTGCGCTGGGAGAGGGCGGAGCGGATCGGTCACCGGACCTGCCACGGACGGCGGAGAACCGTGGTGTGATGGCGCTGTGAGCCGCGCCGTAGAAGAGACCAACCGCCGCATGCTCCGGGCACGGGATGCGATGGACCGCGCCTACGCGCAGCCGCTGGACGTTCCGGCCCTGGCCCGGATCGCCCATGTGTCGGAGGCGCACTTCACGCGTACCTTCCGGGCCACGTTCGGCGAGACGCCGCACCGCTACCTGCAGCGCCGCCGGGTCGAGCGTGCGATGTACCTGCTACGGGAGACCGACCGCAGTGTGACGGACATCTGCTTCGAAGTCGGCTTCGGCAGCCCGGGAACCTTCAGCCGCACGTTCCGCGACATCGTCGGCCGGTCGCCGAGGACGTACCGCAAGGAAACGGCGGCCACGAACGTACCGACGTGCTTCACGATGGCGTGGATGCGGCCGAGCGCCTGACCGTCCGCACTACCCGTACCGTCCGTCGACTGAGCAGTTTTGGATAAGTTTTCGTCCGGCTTGCCCGGTAGCGTGATGCACATGTTCAACGCCATCACGCACTCGCAGATATACGTCCTCGACCAGGGTGAGGCCCTCGACTTCTACGTCGGCAAGCTTGGCCTGGAGGTCTGCGCCGACGTCGACATGGGCTCCATGCGCTGGCTGACCGTCGGTATCCCCAGCAGCCCTGAGCGCCAGATCCTGCTGGAGGAGCCGGGCGGTCCGATGATGTCCAAGGAGACGGCGCAGCAGGTCCGCGAGCTGGTGACCAAGGGCGCGATGGGTGGCCAGCTCATCTTCAGCACGGACGACTGCCGCAAGACGTACGAGACGCTGCTGGGCCGGGGTGTCGAGTTCACCGAGGAACCCACCGATCGCCCGTACGGAATCGACTGCGCCCTCCGCGACCCCTTCGGCAACCACATCCGCTTCACCCAGCCGAGTGCCTGAGGACTGTCCCACGGGTTACGAGCGGAGCCGGAACCGGATCGCGGCGACGGTAACGGTGCCGTGAAAGAGATGGGCCCGCCAGAAGGGAAGGAGTATGGCCGGGGCTTTTTTGATCTCTGGTGACGGCAACGCCTCACCCCTGGAAGAGTGCGGGATGAGCCGTGACGAAATCCCGCACGCTCGATGCCGGCCTTCCTATGATCTTCTCGATGTCATGCGTCACGCGGTCGTAGCGTCCTTCCGAGTGGAGGCGCGCCATGCCGGCGAGGTGCTCGAAGACGTGCTGGGGCAGCCCGAGAGTGCTCAGTTCCTGGTCGACCCATTGTCGATAGGGCACATCGACGTAAGTGACGGATCGGCCCAGCGCCTCGGAGTACTCCGCCGCCATGCCGGTCAGGTCCTGGGATCGCGGCCCGGTGAGTTCGTAGACCTTCCCGATATGCGGGGAGGGGGCCACGAGGATCGTCGCGATCACTTCGGCGACGTCACGGGACGCGACCGGTGAGGTACGGCCGGAGCCGAAGGGCAGCCGTATGGTGCCGTCCTTGGCGATCGAGGAAACGGCGAAGGTCGTGAAGAGCGGGTTCTCCATGAAAACGGTCGGCCGTACCTGCACCCCGGGCAGGCCGGACCAGTCGAGGACCTGCTCGGCGAGCCAGTGCAGCCGCTGTTGACGTGATTCCGTGGTACTCGTGAGGCTCATCTGGGAGACGGTCATCTGCGACATGTTGATGAACACCTCCAGGTCCCCCTGCTCGCGAGCGGCGGCCGCCGCGGTGGCCGCCGCCTCCAGGTACGAGGTGGACACGCTCATGCTGAAATACACGCGGCGGCAGCCGGCCATCGCACGGACGACGTCCGCGCCGCGGGTGAGATCGCCGGCCACTACCTCGGCGCCCGTGGCGCGTAGCGCCTCCGCCCGGTCGTCCTCGCGATGGACAAGCGCACGAACGGGTAGGTCACGTTGCCGCAGAATCCCGACCACGGCCCGGCCGACCGCTCCGACGCTCCCCGCGGCGCCGGTCACCAGAATCGGTCGCTCATCGGACATCATCATCTCCTCACCGGTATCGACGATCTGCTACCCACGCTGTTCCAGCCGTATCCCTCCTGGTCAGGGTGGTTCCGGTCCGCTCCATGTCGCGACTGCCGGGCGAGGCCGCCGCGGATGACGTCGAGGGATTCGCGCAGGCTTGGCCGTGCCTGGCCGGGCTCTCGCAGGTCGAGGAGGGTGGACAGGGGGCGCGTCCACGGATGTGGTGTACGAGCGTCCGAATCCGGTAAGCCGGTCACGCTTGAAAAGCGCGGCGTCGTCCGTGGGGAAAGCGTGGCGAGGGTGGTGGAGTGGTTCAGGGCCACTCGTTGGTGTCGCGTCGTGCGGGGTCGAAGGTCAAAAGCGCGCCGAGGACCGTGGAGTGGTCCCAGACCGCCCATCGGTACGGGTCCGCCGCGGTGTGGAAGGGTTCGGGGCCGCTCCTCGCCGCCGCCTCGTGCGGGGCTCTCGCCGTGCGGGGTCGGAAGGTCCGCGGGGTGTCCGGTCAGGGGTCGCCCTCGGCCGGGTGCGGGGACGAATCGGGCCTTCCGCCACGAAAGGCGGCCCACCCGAGGGGGCGGGAGTGGCGCTTTCCATGATCTGGGTGAATCCGCACGCCCCCAGCGTGCCAACTCACCCAGATCATGGAAAATCCCCGATCGTCACCACCACGGCCCCGCCTCCACACCCGCCATGACCCGCTTTGCCCCCTCCCGGAGCTCCACCGGCCCGCCCTCTGCCACCCACACCCGACCAACGCCCGCCACCACCCCGCACGATGCGTTACCGGTGAGCGGCCCCCAACCACTCCGCCGCCCTCGCTGCGCTTTTGATCTTCCACCCCGCACGATGCGCTACCGGTGAACGGCCCCCAACCACTCCGCCGCCCTCGCTGCGCTTTTGATCTTCCACCCCGCACGATGCGCTACCGGTGAACGGCCCCCAACCACTCCACCGCCCTCGCTGCGCTTTTCCCCACGTACTACGCCGCGCTTTTCAACGGCGATCAGCCAGGCGCGACGCAGGTATCGATCTCAAACACTCGTACATCACCTGCGCGGACGCGACCTGGACAGGAGTTCTTCGTTACGGGATTCGTGAAAGCGCGGGGGGTAGGCGCGCATCAGCAGACGGCACCGACACTCATAGGGGTCCATCAGGTCCCCATGCCTGGCTGAAGGTTGAGCCGTCGCTGGGCCGTGGCAGCCAGGCGGCTCAGCCGGACGGTCTCCTCGGTGAGCACCTGTTGGCCATGGCCGGTGAGGTCGTAGTAGCGGCGGTGGCGGCCGTCGACGACCTCCTCCTTGACCACGATGACCAGCCCATCGCCGGCCAGCCGGTCCAGGGCGCCGTAGAGGGTTCCGGCACCGAGCCGGACGCGGTCTTCGGACAGTTCCCGTACTGTTTTGATCACGCCGTATCCGTGCAGCGGGCCTTGGGACAGGGCCAGCAGGATCAGATAGCTCTGCTCACGTAGCGCCATACCTGACATGTATCGCTAAACGTATTATTGGTCAATATTGCCGCGCTTCAGGGGTACCTCACCCGGCGCTCCTCGGAGAGCGTGGACGCTGTCCAGGGCGAGGGTTGCCGGAATCCTTGGGGACGTGTCGATCTGAGCGGGTCCCGTTCGTCGTCATGGTGTACGGCAACCCGCCGTGCGAGGACATGAGGAGAGTCAGGCCATGAAGTACATGTTGCTGATCTACAGTGCCGCGACCACCGACGGGGCCGACCAGTGCGACTTCGAGGACTGGGTGGCCTATGACAAGGCAATGAAAGAGGCGGGGATCTGGGTCGGCGGCCACGCGCTGAAGGACCTGACCACCGCCACGACGGTCCGGGTCGGCCCAGCCGGTGACCGGAACGTCACCACGGACGGACCGTTCGCCGAGACCCGCGAGATCCTCGGCGGCTACGACATCATCGACGTGCCGAACCTCGACGTCGCGCTCGACTGGGCCGCCCGCTGCCCCGGATCGCGCGACGGCGGGTCGGTCGTGGTGCGGCCGGTCGCCGAGTTCGAGGCCTGACACCGGTGGACGAGCGGGTCGCCGGTGCCAGATCGTCCGTGGAGTCGATGTTCCGCGAGGAACGTGGCCGGTTACTCGCCTCCCTGGTCCGCCGCTTCGGCGACCTCGACCTCGCCGAGGAGGTCGCCTCCGAGGCCGTCGAGGCGGCGCTGGTGCACTGGCCGGTCGAGGGGGTTCCGGCCAGGCCCGGGGCCTGGCTGCTGACGACGGCGCGGCGCCGCGCCGTCGACCGGCTGCGGCGGGACCAGGCCTACGCCGCCCGGCTCGCCATCCTGCAGGTGGAGGCGGACCGGGCCGACCCCGCCCCGCCCGCGGACGCGAACAGCGATCTCCCTGACGAGCGGTTGCAGCTGTTCTTCACCTGTGCCCACCCGGCTCTTTCCGCCGAGGACCGCGTGGCACTGACCCTGCGCTGCCTGGCCGACCTGACGACGGCCGAGGTCGCTCGGGCCTTTCTGGTCCCGGCCGTGACGATGGCCCAGCGGATCGTACGGGCGAAGAAGAAGATCCGCGAGGCCCGTATCCCGTTCCGCGTACCCGGCGCCGACGAACTGCCGGAGCGCCTGCCCGGGGTGCTCCAGGTCATCTACTCGATCTTCACTGAGGGGTACGCGGCCAGCTCGGGCCCGGACCTGCAGCGGCTCGACCTCGCCGAGGAGGCCATCCGGCTGGCGCGGATCCTGCGCCGGTTGCTGCCCGTCGAGCGGGAGGTCGCCGGACTGCTCGGGCTGATGCTGCTGGTCCACGCGCGCCGCGACGCCCGGAGCGGTCCGGGCGGCGAGCTCGTGCTGCTCGATGACCAGGACCGCGGCCGCTGGGACCGCGTGATGATCGAGGAGGGCCGCGGCCTGGTGCTCGTCGCGCTGACCGGTGGTCCACCCGGCCTGTACGGGGTTCAGGCCGCGATCGCCGCTCTGCACGACGAGGCCGCGGACGTCGCGACCACCGACTGGCCGCAGATCGTGGCGCTCTACGACGTGCTGCTCGCTCTCGCGCCGTCCCCGGTCGTCGCGCTGAACCGGGCCGCGGCGGTGGCGATGCGCGACGGGCCGGAGACGGGCCTGGCGCTGCTCGACGATTTGGCCGGCGAGCCGCGACTACGCGGCTACCACCCCTACCCGGCAGCCCGGGCGGACCTGTTGTGCCGGCTCGGCCGGTTCCCCGAGGCCGCCGCGGCCTACCGGGAGGCACTTGACCTGGCCGGCACCGCCCCCGAACGTGCTCACCTGCGGCGCAGGCTGAGCGCGGTCGCGACGGCAGGTCCGGCCGACACCTGACGACACCTGACGACACCGCCGGGTGCGAGGCGGGGGTTTAGCATCAAGTGGATGGAGCTGTGGGAGCGTTCCGCGACGCTGGATCTCCTCGGCGATCTTCTGCGCGAGAGCGCCCGCGGCGGCCGAGTGGCGGTGGTGGCCGGCGAGGCGGGCATCGGCAAGTCCGTGCTCGTAGCCGAGTTCGCCCGGCGATGCGGGCCGGCAGCATGGGTGCTCTGGGGCGGCTGCGACCGGTTGATCACCCCGCGGGCGCTGGGCCCCCTGCACGACATCGGCCGCCAGACCAGAGGCGTTCTGGCCGATCGGCTGAGCGCCGGCGCCGCGCGAGAGGAGATCTTCGCGGCTTTCCTGGACGAGCTTTCCGGGCCGCCGCAGCGGCCGCGCCCGGTCGTCGTGCTGGAGGACGCGCACTGGGCCGATGAGGCCACACTCGACTGGCTGGTCTGGTCGGGCCGGCGGATCGGCCGGATGTCGGCCCTGTTCGTGGTGACCTACCGTGACGACGAGGTGGGCGCCGAGCACCCGCTGCGGGGTGCCCTGGCGGCCCTGCCCAGCGCCATCGTGCGACGCGTGTCGCTGTCGCCGCTGTCACCGGCGTGCGTGACGGAGCAGGCGCACCGGGCCGGGCGGGATCCGGAGCCGGTCTACCGATTGACCGGCGGCAATCCGTTACTGGTGACCGAGCTGTTCAAGGCCGAGGGCCGGGCGGTGCCGGCCACCGTGCAGGATCTCATCCTGGACCGGCTGCGGGCACTGCCGCGGCCCGCCCGGGAGCTGGCCCAACTCGTGGCGGTGATCCCGACTCGCGCCGACGCCGCCGTCGTGGCGGGAGCGTCGGACCTGGTCGACATGTGTGTCGACGCCGGGGTGCTCGTGCCGTCCGGCGACGGCGTGTCGTTCCGTCACGAGCTGCTGCGCAGCGCGGTGGAGGACGCGATGTCGCCCGCGCGCCGCGCCGCCCTGCACCGGCGGGTGCTGGGCGTGCTGACGGGAGTGGCCGGGGTCGACCCCGGCCGCCTGGTCCACCACGCGCTGCACGCGGGGGACGAGGCCGCAGTCCTGCGGTACGGGCAGGTGGCGGGGGCCGGCGCGGCCCGGCAGGGCGCGCATCGGGAGGCGACGGCGCATTACCGGGCCGCGGCCGTGCACGCCGACCGGCTGCCGGCTCCGCAGCGGGCCGAGCTGCTGGAGGCGTACGTCTTCCAGGCGTACCTGGCCGGGCTGGCCGAGGAGGGACTGCGGGCCCGGCAGGCGGCGCTGGCCGTACGGGAGGATCTGCGGCAACCCGAGCAGGTCGGGGAGAACCTGCGCTGGATCTCCCGGCTGGCGTGGTGGGCGGGGGACGCGGGGAAGGCCCGCGAGGCGGCAGCCCGGGCGGTGACGGTCCTCGAGGCCGGGCCGCCGGGCCGACAGCTGGCCATGGCCTACAGCAACCGGTCGCAGCTGCACATGCTGGCGGGGGAGGGGGAGACGGCGGTCACGTGGGGGGAGCGGGCGCGGACCCTGGCCGACCGGCTGGGGGATGTGGAGACCTCCGTTCACGCCGTGATCAACGTGAGCAGCGCCCGGCTGATGGACGGTGACGACGCCGCGGCCGCGGCGCTGCGGGAGGCGCACGAGCTGGCCTCCTCCCTGGGCCTGACCGATCACGCCGCCCGGGCGCTGGTCAACCTGGCCACTTTGCTGGTCCAGTCGGCCGAGTACGAAGCCGCCGTCCCGGCGGTCGAGCGGGCGCTGGCCTACGCCACCGAGCAGGACCTCGACGGCTACGTCCAGTACCTGCTCGGGGTGCGGGCGGGGGTGCGGCTGGTCCGCTGTGACTGGACCGGCGCGCTGGCCGACGCGGACGCGGCGCTGGACCGGCCGGTCCGGGCCGGGGTCGCGGTGGTTCCCGCACTGGTGGCGCGGGGCCGGATCCAGGCGGCTCGTGGCGAGCCCGAGGCGCCGGCCACGCTGGACGAGGCCGCCCGCCAGGCCGAACGCACCGGTGAGGTGCAGCGGGTCTGCCCGGTGGCGGCGGCCCGTTCGGAGTACTTCCTGTGGTGCGGCGATGCCGAGCGTGCCGCCGAGGAGGCTCGGCGAGGCCTGGACCTGGCCATGACGGTGGGCCACCCGGTGTACATCGGGGAGCTGGCCTACCGGCTGTGGCGGGCCGGTGGGACCGGCATCCCGGGTGCGTCGGCGCGGCCGTACCAGATGATGATCGACGGCGACTGGGCGGGCGCGGCCGCGGAGTGGGCACGGCACGGCGCCGGATACGCGCGCGTCGAGGCGCTGGCGGGCGGTGACCAGGACGCGGCGGCCGAGGCATTGCGGGTCCTGGACGAGCTGGGGGCCACGCGGGCGGCGGAGAGGTTACGGGCCGAGCTGAGAAGGCGCGGATTCACCCGGGTGCCGCGCGGCCCCCGCCGGGCGACGGCCGCCAACGCCGCCGGTCTGACGCCGCGCCAGGCGGAGGTGCTCGCGCTGCTGGCCGAAGGGCTGTCCAACGCCGAGATAGCCGGCCGCCTGTCGTTGTCGGTCAAGACCGTCGACCACCACATCTCCGCGGTGCTGGGCAAACTCGGTGTGGCCAGCCGGGGTCAGGCGGCCGCTGCGGCGCACCGGCTGAACCTGATCCGGGATCCCGCAAATTAGGGAGATCTCCCCAATCGCGGTCCGTTGCAGAGGTCCTACCGTTCCGTGCGGAGGCGTCGCCGTAACCGGTGTCACGGCCGGCGGATGATCCGTCACAGGCTCCCTCACCCGCCGGTGCCGCGTCGTTCGGGAAGTCCACGTGTTCCATCGGCGAAAGACAAGGAGAAATCCATGGCCGGAAAAGCCGTCGTCAGCTTGACCACCGGGCTCGAGGACCCTGAGCGGGTCACAGTGGCGTTCCTGGTCGCGGTCGGCGCGGTCGAGCAGGGCCGTCCCACGCTCATGTTCCTCACCAAGGAAGCGGCCCGGCTGGCGCTGGACGGAGTCGCCACCGCCGTCGCGTGTGACGGATGCCCTCCGCTGACCGACCTCGTGGCCAGGTACGCCAAGGCAGGTGGACGCTACTTGGTCTGCCCGATCTGCTTCGAGGCCCGCGCGCTCGACAGGGGGCGACTCATCGAGGGCGCGGAGCTGGGCGGCACCGTCCCCATGTGGCAGTGGATCGGCGACGAGGGCGCGACCACCTTCAGTTACTGATGTCCGGAGGGCACCGAAGCAGCGGTGAGGTCGTCGATGAGGTCGTTGGTGAGGTCGACCATCAGCCGGCATGAGAAGTTACCGATCGAGGATCATCACAGCGTCACGGTGCACGGTTTCCAGCCGGTCGGATGCCACCTCGATGGTCCAGACGCCGGGCACCGTGTCCAGGGTTCCCTGCCATGCCCCCGTGCCGTCCGGGAACAGGCGCGTCTTCGCCACGGGGTCACCGCCGGCCGAGCACAGCCGCGCGGTGAAGCGGAGGCGCGGATCGGCTGCCGTCACCGTGACGGTCAACGGCTCGCCCGCTACGGCGAAGTCGGGCACTTCCACGCCGAACATGTCATCTTCGGCCAGGTACTCCGACAGCGGGATGGCGTTGTAGACATTGCTGAGCTGCCGGAGCACGGGCTTCTCGTTCGGCAGTGCCGTATGTCTGTAGGAGTGCAGGACGGTTCGCCCCGTGTGCTCGAACTCATGCGGGGTGGCCGAGAGGCCGGTGACCGTGCCATCCCCCGACCATTCACGCAGGTCGTCCAATGTGGCGTGGAACTTGAGGTCGCCCGCGGACACCGAGAGACCGTGGTCGGTGGGGTGACTGCCGCCGCCCGCGATTGCGATCAGATCGTAGGGACTCGGCTGCCCCTTCATACGATCGGCGACGTCGTTGGCCTCCTGCGCCTCTCGGAGCTCGGCATGGAAGGAGAACGCATCACGCACCATCGAGGTCGGCAGGTCGGGAACGTCCACACTGTCCAGGCGGGTGAGCGCGCCCTCGGGGGCATGGACCGCAGTGTAGACGGGAAGGAGCTGCGCGACGGAGGGGAAGGTGCGGACCACCGGGGTGAGCCGGTCGGCCACGTACTTCGGCACCCGCCAGGGGAGGCTACCGGTGAGCAGCCGGACCGCCTTGACGGCGCCGTGATAGGGGGTGCCGACGGTCACCAGTGCGGAGGCGATCTCGCGCCCGCCCATGCGCTCAAGGTAGTACCGGGCGACGAGCCCGCCCATGGAATGGCAGATAAAGATCACCCGAGGCTCCTCCGTTCCCGGTGACGTCGCCGCCACGCGCTCGCGCCACTGTGCGAGCCGGTCCTCGACGAAAACCTTGAGCCGTAGTGCGGACAGCCGGTTCGACAACCGCCAGTCGTAGGGGAAGACGACGAGCCGATCATGGAGATCGTTTTTGAGGTGGTTGAGGCAGTCGCGGTAGCCGAGATGCGGTAAGCCCGGCCACACTCGTGGCTCACACAACGCCCCCGGGGCTTCGAACGCGTGAGAGCCCTCCGGCTCGCCGTCACCGAGACCTTCGGGTAGCGGCAGCGATTTCAAGGTCACCGATGATCTCGCGATGGCGGACATGGAGAGGTTCCACACGTCGTGGCCCGACTGCGTCAGCCGGCTTCCCATGATTCCCGGGATGAACACCACGAGGTCATGGCGCATGTCGTGCTCCGTTCTCGTCGTAGAGGAGAGGGTTGAGCCGGGTCATGGGCAGCTGTAGCTGATCGCAGCGCTCCTTGCCGGCGAGGAACAGCATGATGGCTCGACGATCGGCTACCGCTGCCACGTGTTCCACCAGGTAGCCGCGATCGGGGATGTCGAGCAACGGCCGACGCCCTACCAGGTCCCAGAGCCGTACCGTCGCCGCTCCGTTCCTGGCGATGAGCAGAGGGCGTTCGGGTGATCCGGTGAGAGCCATGGAGCGCACCGCGGTGGCCGACGTGGTGAGGAGATCCGCCTGCCGGCGCTTCTCCGTGAACTCCGAGACGAAGATCTTCGATCCGGCGGACACGGCGATGAGCGGAGCCCGAGAGCTGTAGACGCCACAGCTCAAGGCGCTCATCGGACCCATGGGCACGTCGATCCGCGAGATGGGATGCGGTCCGGTCTGCCAGAGATAGGCGGATGCCCCTGCCCTGGCCACAACGTACGGTTCATCATCCGGGCGTGCGATCACGGCTATCTGCTCGATCATGGCGGCAGCTGTCACGGAGGCGCTGGTCTCTCCCGGGTGCCAGCCCAGATCCGCGGCATCTCGCCGGTACACGTGCAGCCGCTGGCCGGCCGGAACAAACAGCCGGACGGCGTCGCGGTCGGCGTGCAGGGCCACCGCGCGTATTCCGTCGTCCCTTGGACCGTCCAATTGGAGTTCGTGCCGGTGAGCGACGGTGCCGTTCACGATGGTCCACAGCCATACCGTTCGCCGGAACACCGTCGCGACCAGCCAGGTGTCGTCGGCGAGCGGAACGGCTGAAATCTCGGTGGCCTTGTCGGGCGCGTGGTCGAGGACGAGCTCCTCGGGGGACCACCGGTGGGACCGCCCGGCCGCGGTGTGCTCGGTGATCCTCACCCGGGAACCATCTGCTCGGCAGAGCAGGTGCCGATCACGAATGCCGGGAAAGAGCCGCAGCAGGTGGAGTGCCGATCCGGCCGTGACGTCGCGCGGCGCGATGTCCGCCGGCTCCCAGATGCGCACGGTGCCGCCGTCGGCGACGGCCAGCCGCCCGCTTCCCGCGGGGTCGAAGACCAGAGAGCTGAGCATCGTGTCATGCCGCGTGAGTGGAATGTGCGCTCTGCCGTCCACGTTCCACGTACGGATCTCGGCCCCATCCTTGACGGCGGCCAGCACGCCGTCCCGCCCGCGCCCGAGAGTGACGCCTCTGCCGTGCGTGGCGATGTCGAGGACCGGGGCGTCGCGATTCTCCTCGCGAGGGATTTCACGGAGGTGCCAAACTCGGAGCCGTTGCCACCCCACCGTGGCGACCCATGCGGTGCCGTCGGCTTCGGCGAGGACCGCTACGTCGTCGACGCGTGCCGTACCTGTCTCAAGGAAGCCGGTCGGGGCAGGCTTCCGGGTGCCCCTTGTGATCTCCCGCAGCTCGATCCGCCTCCCGCAGCCGATCACGGCGACGAGAGCCCCGGAAAGGGGAACCAACCGGACCGGGCGGGAGTGTTCGTCTAGCCGGGTTTGATGGATCCGGCTCGGCCGAGGCGGGGCCTTCACCGGCCAGCTCCATACCCACAGCATGTCGCCGTCGAGGGCTGCCGCGTACGCGTCCGCGCCGAGCGAGGTCACCGTCACCGACTTCAGGTCGCCGCCCCAGTACATGCGCTGAGGGTGGCGGGGGGAGGCGGTCGTCCACAGAAGCAGCGCCTTGGCGTCGGCGGCCACGATGACGGGGACGTCGGAGCCGACGACGCCGACGGTGGACAGCGGCCCTTCTCCTCCGAGGGGGTCCGCCTCTCTCTCGAACGTCCACGCGACGTGCCCGCTCGATGCGTGCCAGGCGCGGACCTCGCTGCTTCCCGAGGCCAGCACGAGGTCCCCGCCCGCACCCGTCCAGGAGACCGCGTGTGCTCCCCCGAACGGCCCGCTCCACGCCCGATGCACAGGTTCGGGGCTTGCATCCGTCCAGACGTCGTTCCAGAGCAGCCGCGAGGTCTCGTGTCCCGCCTCGCTGAGAAGGTCGGGGTGGCTGCGCAGGGCGGTGGCTCGCAGCAGGGCCCACCGCTCCGGAACGTCGAGCCGTGGGAATTCCGTGACCACGCGCATATAGAGCCTGAGCGGCTCTGAGACATGGGAGGTGGTGCCGACCAGTGGTAGCACCCCTGCCGGGTCGGCGTTCACGAGGAAGTCGAGGTCGCTCGTAAGCCGTTCGAGCATGTCGTCGCCCGCGGCCGCCGCGTGGGCCGCGATATGGGTCTTGATGTAGGGGTCGGTCTTTTCCCATGAGCCGTCGCCGTCCTTATAGCGCAGGCGATCGAGGGCGTCGACGACGCGGCGATGGAGAAGGCCGGGCTGGGCGTCGTGGCCGAGGGGGAGAAGATGAGCGCCAAAACTTAGGTGATGCAGTCGGTAGAGGTCTCTGCCCTCCTCGCGCTCCACGGAGACGAGCGTCTTCAGGGTGCCACGGACCACACGCAGGAGCTCGTCGTGGGTGTACGGCCGGCCTTTTCTCAGCCGCAGCGCGTTGGCGATCTCAAGCCATACCGACGGACACGGGAGGCCCGCTTGCGCCAGGGCGAGTGGCCTCAGGAGGTCCTGCGTGCGCTCGGGATCGGTGGGGTCCAGCATCCGTATCTCTTCAGCCATGAGCGCGCTCAGCTCGGCCAGGCCCGAGCCGATGCCGCTGTCCAGACGGTGGCGGGGGAGCACCTCCTTCTGTCTCGCGAGGTGGTGCGCCCACATCGAGGCGACGATGAAGAGTCCGCGACTGCGGGTTGACAGCGACGAGCAGACGTAGGCCCGTTCGTCGGCCCTGGTCCGGTACGGCGATCCTTCGGAGTTCAGCACGTGTTCGACGTACCGACCGATGTCGGCGTCCGTGGCAGGGTCCTCGTCGATCGCCAGGGGATCTTCATTCCCCTGTAACACCTCTGGAAGCGTCGCGGTGACCACGTAGTCGGCGGGCAGCTGTCGCGGAAGATAGCGGGTGCCGACGATCACCTTGATCGCGGGACGCGCTGCGAGCCGGTTCAGCAGGTCTCGTGCGATCTCGAAGGACTGTCCTGTCGCGGCCTCGTCCAAGCCGTCGACGAGCAGGGTGAGCGCGCCTTTCAGCTCGGCCACCCGGGCCACCGCCGCGGTGAACTCTTCGGCGGTGTCGAACGAGCGGGCTTCGAGGCCGAGCGGGTGAAGGCGCAGTGCCAGTTCGGAGATGAGGCCCGAGATGCTCTTCCCCCGGCAGTGCACAGCCGCGTGGATGGAGCGGAGATCAGGCTGGAGGTGGAGGGGCGGCTTGCCGGACAGCCGCTCGTAGAACTCGGGAATGGTGAGGTGCGCCACGTAGCTGAGGAGCGCCGACTTGCCGCTCCCGGAGGGGCCGGTCACCACGAGCATGCCGCGGGATCGGGTGCCCAGCCAGGTCACGATTCGCCGTACGCTCGCCGTCCTCCCGGTGAAGTGCCGGATGCCCCACAGGTCGGGGGTCTCGGAGAACGGCCGCATCACGTCCTTGCGAAGATCGTCACCGATCCAGCTTTCGTCCTCTTCCGGTCGTACGGCACGCCGTACAGATTCCGAAAAGTAGGGATTTCGGAGAAATATGCGGGAAAGGGGGGGAATCTCCTGCCAGTTCTGGACCTGCTCGCCCCGGGTCCAGCCCATGTTTTCCGACAGCGCCTTCAGCAGGTCCGGCAGGCTGACATATCTTTCGGTACGGGGGAACAAGGGCTTCTCTTCCACGAACAGGCGGGGGTTGCCCACCACGTGCTTGAGATTTCTGACCCATGCACCCGAGGCCGCCTGCTCTTCGGCCGTGGCGACGACTGCGAAACCCGCAGATCTGCCGCGTTCGTCGACCTCACGGCCCATACTCCTGATGATCTGGGTCACCGTGTCGAGGGCGGCGGTGCTGAAGCAGGCGTCCAGGATCAGGAGGACCTCTCCGGGAAGTTTGGAGGTCATGTGTGCGATGTCCGTGACGTCGAACGCGAGTTCCGGCTGCGCCGAACTGTTGCGGTAGCAGTCGCTGGGCAGTAGAAAGTACTCTTTCTTGCCCTTCCCGAGCACTTTACCGTGCCCGGTCCAATAGACGATCTTGCGAGTGGCGGGGTGCCGGGCCAGGATCTCGAACCCCTCGATGATCGCCTGTTTGGTGCCGCGGGCCTTCTCTGAACCGGCGAGGTCCAGGTAAGAGGCGCGAAACCCCAGTGCGGCGGCCAGCTCGACGAAATCGTCCGCGCTCTGCTGGACGAGCTCGCGACGCTCCTGGCCCTTGGGAGCGCCGGGATAGGAATCGACCACCACGGTGGCGACAACTCCGATAGGGCCGTCGTCAAGTTCCACCACGGTGCACCTCCTGGCAAGGCTCTGAACGCGGTTCTGTCAGGCGTTGAGCGAGGTGCATTCGACCACGATTCGATACGCTTGCCAAGTCAGAGTATGGAATCACACAGTGCGATGCCGGAGGCAGTAGTGTCCTATCGCGACAGGTTCACTGTTGGTGATCTGATTACCGACTCACATGTCTTCGAGGGGGACGGCACCCGCCCGATTAAAGAAGAAAACATTCAGATCATGTACGACCCGGAGCAGATGGTCCAGTTGCCTTCTGAAGTGGCGCGTTGGCGTGCGGAGATTGAGGCCGAGGAGGCGGGGCTGCGGGCAGCCGGCCATCAATACCGATGGAACAACCCCCGGTTCGCACTGGAACGCATCATTGTGGGACGTACCTCGGAGGCTGAAGAGCCTGTGGTACAGCTCCACTTTTCCAATGCGGACTATTATGACTTCCTCGCGGTGACCACCAATCTCGATTTGCCACTCGATGCGTCTGGCGTCACGTTGCGTTCTCTGCACCTGGAGTCCGGCGATCCCACCGATGCACCCGGCTTCATGTCGTGCAGTTTCGGGGTGAACATCGCTGTGGAGACCGGGCCGGACCAAAAGATGATCTTCGCCCGAAGGAGTGGCAAGGTGGCCGGCGTCAACACCCGCCGGTGGAACTCCTCAGCCAACGAAGGGCTCGCCCGCATCCACGATATTCCCGAGGACGGATCGCCGATCAGCCTGCATGCGGTCGCCCGCCGGGCGCTGAAGGAGGAGATGGCCGTCCAAGCGGGTGACGACGTGTCTCTTGAGTTGCTGGCCTTCGCCCTGGACCTCAAGAATCACCAGTGGGCCGCGTACTTTCGGGCGGTTCTGACCGACCTCACCGAGGAGCAGTTGCGGGGGCGGTGGTCCAAGGGCGTTGAGGACAAGTGGGAGCACGAAGCGTATGCCTTCGTCCCGGCCACGCCCGATGACGTCCTTGACTTCATCCTGGGTCAGCCCGCCGATGAATGGACGCCGTGCGCGCCGTCCCTGTTCTACCTGGCGCTGGTCAGAGGTGCGGTGCTTGCCAGGGGTGAGGATCCTGATGGCCGACTTGACGTGGAGGCGGCAGAGCAGCGGGCGGTCCGGCGCCGCCTGAAAAGCGGCGCCGCCTGAAAGACGGCGGGCTGTCTCTCTAGTAGGGCAGGAAGATCTGACGCTCCGTCGCGCTGTCGTCGAACGCCTCCAGCCGGGCCTGTCCTTCGGTGGAGAGGGTGTCCAGCATGGTGTGGAGCAGCGCGGTGCACAGAACCGTGGGACCGGCGTGGGAGTCGAAGGCGAAGTCAGAGCTCACCGGTGCGAGCAGGACCTCGTCCGCGAGCTCGGTGAGCCGTCCCACCGGCTGGTCGGTGATGAGGGCGATCTTCAGCCCGACTCGGCGCGCCCAGGTGAGCCCCTGTTCCAGCTCGCGCGGGTAGCGCGGCAACCCGATGGCGAGCACCCATTCGGCTCCGGATTCCGCCGCCCGGCTCAGCCGGTCCTCCGCGGTCGAGCCCGCGATGTCAAGTACCCGTACGTCGGGGAGCACCTTCTCCGCGAGGTGGCCGAACAGGTGCGCCAGCGGTGCGGAGATCCGCAGTCCCATCACGAGGAGAGGACGCGACCTGGCCAGTTGACCCGCCACCTCGCGGAGCTGACTCAGATCCCGGAGGCTGTCCCGCAGTCGCTCAAGGTCGCGGATCTCGGAGTTGACCAGTTCCTGGATCTCGTTGAGGTCCTCGGCGGGCAGCTCTCGCTGCGAGCCGCCGAACACCGATGAGCGGAGCGCGTCCCGGAACTCAGGGAACCCCCTGAACCCGAGCGCGGCGGCGAAGCGGGTGACCGACGGCTGGCTGACGCCGACGCGCTCGGCGATGTCGGCACTGGTGAAGAAGACGGCCTCCTGCGCGTGCTCAAGCAGGTAGCGCGCGATCCGGCGTTGTGAGGGGGAGAGCCGGTGGTCGTCGAAGAGCCCGCGCAGGTTCGCGGCGATTCGCGACGCGTCCGGCACGGCGAGCGGCTGGCCGGTCTCCCTGGCATGCCCCATCCTTGAACTTCCCTTCCCCACGGAGTGATGACGGACCCAGCGATGATTCTCACCGCCCGGCGGGCAGGGCGATCGGGTTTTGGCCGCATGACTTCAAGAGTGTGGGGCGAAAGCGGTGCCGGGCGGCCCCCCACAGGGGACCGCCCGGCTTATTGGGGTGCGCTCAGTGCTTCGGGCCGTTGCCGTTGAAGCGGGTCTTGCACTCCTGCAGCCGAACATCGACCTGCTCGCCCCTGTCGACGGTGACCTTCACCGTCTCCAGGACCTCACCGTTCGGACGGGCGCAGGTGAGCGTCCAGCTCTCCTGGAGGAAGTTGCCCGGACCGGTGGCGACGACACCGTTCTCGGTGTAGGCCGGGACCGGCCGCACCGACGGGTTGACGTGCCAGGTGAACTTGCCGTTGGTCGGGGCGATCAGGCTGGACTCCAGGTGGGTGGGGACCGCCTGGGGCGGGTCGAGGACAGTGCTCGTCTGCCGGATCGGCGCGGTCCACAGGTCGAAGTCCTTCGTGATCGTCAGAACCGCGCCCTTCGGCGCCTTGCCCGTGATCACGGAGTGCCCCGCCGGGTCCGCCGCGTACTCCAGGGCCACCATGAACGCCTCGCGGTTCGACTTGCCCTCGTAGCGACCGGTGCCGAGGTAGTCCTCGATCACCTCGGGGTAGGTGTTGTTGGTCGACTGGGTCTTCATGATCTCGTACGTGAACCCGAGGCCGCGGGTGGCGTAGTACGACCAGTCCGGGGTCTCGCCGGTCGTCTCGTAGTCGAAGCCCGACTTCATGCCCACGTAGCCGTTCTTGGCGGTTATCGCGTCGGTCAGGGCGGAGTAGACGGCCTCGTCCGGGGTGTCGCCCGCGCGCTTCTCCAGCGGCGGACGGAGGAGGGTGTGACCGGAGGTGTGGTTCGTGATCAGGACGGTGACCTGGTTGGTCGTGGTCAGGTCCATGATGTTCCGCACCTCGGGCTCGGAGGCCGGCGCCGGGCCGCGGTTCGTCACGTTGGAACCCGCGTTGCTACCCCAGCCGAGGGGGTAGTTGCGGTTGATGTCGACTCCGCCGCTGCCGGCGCACGTCGGCGAGATGCCGCAGCTGGTGCGCCGGTTGATGAGGAACCCGTCCACGTTGACGACCGGGACGAAGATGACCCGCGCCTGGTCGAGCAGGCGCTTGACCTTCGGGTCCTTCCCGGCGTTGTTCACCAGGTCGTAGGCGAACTCCAGGGTGTGCTCACCCGAGGGCCACTCGTTCCCGTGGTGCATTCCCGTCATGAACAGGACGGGCTTGCCGTCGGAGGCGTTGACGTCGCGGGTCACCTCGATGCCGTACACCTCGCGGCCCTGGCGGGTTTTGTGCGGCAGCGTGATGTGCTTGACGAGGTTGGGGTGCTGCTTGCTCAGCGCGAGCATCTCGTTGTTGTAGTCGGTGATCGTCCGGTAGGTGGTCCGGCCGCTGGGCAGCGTCGCTGACTGCGCTGCCAGCACCTGGGCGGCTGCTCTGATGTCGGTGGACTCGGCGAAGGTGGTGGTGGCCGCCGGAATGCTGAGACTTCCCAGAAGTCCGACGCTCAACGCAAGCGTCAAAACGCGTTTCTTGGCGCTCCAGGCCGTGGGGGACTGCGAGTCTCTTGAAGACATGCTGAAAGAACCTTTCTAGCCACGGACGAATTGGCATCAGAAACGCGCGCTTCTTCCCGTGCCGTTCTTTCGGGAGCGCTTTGGATGCCCAACGATCGACCGTTGATTGCAAACTTTCAGTCAGTCTTGGTCATGAATGTATGATTGTCAACCGGTTGTGTCGGCGGTATTTCCGCACATGTGTGGGATGTCGGGGGTGGGGGGTGTCTTCGAAACATGGCCGGAGCGGGCGGGGTGCCGCCGGGCGGATGAGCCTCGACTCGGATCGGGCGGGGGTGTCGTGCGGTGCTCAGGTGCCGGTCGAGGGCGCGCCGACGCGGCGCTCAGCATCGGGATCCTGACGACTCGGGTTCCTCCTGGCGCATGCTCCGGTAGTCCACGCGCGGTCGCCGGCGGTGGCGGGTGACCGGTTCCGCTGGGAATGGCACGGGGGCGAAGCGGCTTGGCCGGACGGCACCAGTGGCGCTTGAGTCCGGCTCTAGCCGGTTGCGTCACGATGTGCCGGGGAGTTGCGGCCGGATTCCGTACGCCGTTCCGAGAGCGCCATACCGTTCACCGTTTCGGCCGGAACCGGAACGGTGCCGAACGGCATGCCGTGCACGAGGTGGAACCGCTTCTTCGCCGAGTTTTCGTGCGAGGCGGCGATGTAGTGACAGGCCCGCGAACGTAACACGAAAGTAGTGACAGGCCCGCGAACGTAACACGAAAGTAGTGACAGGCCCGCGAACGTAACACGAAAGTAGTGACAGGCCCGCGAACGTAACACGAAAGTAGTGACAGGCCCGCGAACGTAACACGAAATCAGAAGAGGTGCAGATGGCGACGGAGGCATCGACCGCATCCACATCCGAATCGGATCCTCGTAGGTGGCTCGCGCTTCTCATTGTCCTCACGGCCGTTTTCATGGATCAGCTCGACGTGACGATTGTCAACGTCGCGCTGCCCTACATGCAGCGGGAGCTGAACGCGGACTATTCGATCGGGCAGTGGATCCTCGCCGGCTATGCCCTCACCTACGCGCTTTTCCTGGTCACGGGGGGACGGCTCGGGGACATCGCGGGGCGCAGAAAAACCTTCCTTATCGGTATCGCCGGATTCACCGTCGCGTCGATGCTGGCGGGCCTGTCGTGGAGCGGCGAGGTGATGGTCGGCGCACGCCTGCTCCAGGGGGTTTTCGCCGCGCTCATGGTGCCCCAGGTGCTGTCGGTGATTCAGGCGATGTTCCCGCCGCGTGAGCGCATCAAGGCGATGGGGCTGCTGGGGGTCGCCATCCCGGCCGCCGCCCTCGTCGGTCCCTTCGTCGGTGCCGTGCTCACGGCGGGGCCCGGCTGGCGGTGGATTTTCTGGGTGAACATCCCGATCGGCCTGCTCGCCTTCGTGGGAACCCTGCGAGTGTTGCCCGAGAGCAGGTCCGACCGCCCGCTCCGGTTGGACATCCCCGGTGTGCTCCTGCTCGGGGTCGCATCGATCATGCTCATGTACCCCCTGGTACAGGGGCGCGAGATGGGCTGGCCCACCTGGGCCTTCGTGTCGATGGCCGCCTCGGTGCCGATGTTCCTCCTCTTCGGACTCCATCAGCGACGGCACGAGAACGACTCCCCGCTCGTGCCCCCGGCGCTGTTTCGCAACCGGTCCTTCGTCGCCGGATCCATCCTGCTGACGATGGTCTTCTCCGGCATCATGTCCTACGTTCTCGTACTCGTGTGGGGCTTCCAGATCATGCATGGCTGGAGTCCGTTGCGCATGGCGCTGGTCGGTCTGGGCTGGACGGTCGGCCTCGGCGTTACCGCGAACCTGGCGGTCAGGTTCGGGTCGCGCATCGGCCGCAGGCTCATCGGGACCGGCCTCGCCCTCATGGGCACGGGGATGTCCCTGCTGATCCTCGTCATCAGGCAGTACGGCTCCGCCACCACGACCTGGCAGGTGTTCGGGTGCCTGTTCGTGGCCGGTCTGGGCACCGGACTGATGGTGCCCATCCTGGTGGACCTCATTCTCGCCGGTGTCCCGGCGCGTGACGCGGGTGCCGGGTCCGGTGTGGCGAACGCGACGATCCAACTGGGTGGGGCCATCGGGGTCGCGATCATCGGGGCGCTGTTCTTCGGGGTGGCGGGTACCGGCCCACCCGACCGGGCGGTCTGGATCGAGGCGTCCTGGCAGTCCCTGTTCTACAACGCCGGCGTGTTCTTTGTGGCGATCCTGCTGGTCCCATTCCTGCCTCGGCGCACCCGTGTACTCGGAGACGAGCGGGCCTCCTCTGTTACGCCATAAAAGGGCGCCGCGCATACCTCTGCCTGCATGATCGTGATAGGAAGGTTGCCATGACAGAAAAATCCGGCAATAATCCTGATTGCGAAGGTATGTAATTTGTTTCATCTCTTCCAGGTGCCGGTCGGCGAATTGTTGATCATATGCGTCGGGGAAGATGCCCTAAGATACGGCAGGTGCGCATTCGCTAGATAATCCATGGCCGATAACCGTCGGAAGAAGCCTGATGGTTGTTCGTGAATCAGTACTCCTGATGAATGCGGGGGTTCTTCAGCATGGGACAAGCGCTACAGTTCGGGATCCTGGGACCGCTGGACGTGCGGCGCGGCAATCAGTCACTCACCGTTAACGCAAAAAAGCAGAGGGTCATTCTCGCCACGCTTCTCCTGTCCGCGAACCGGATCGTTCTGGCGGACGAGCTCATGGAACGGCTCTGGCAGGACCGGTTTCCACGCGACGCGCGCGCGTCATTGCAGACCCACCTCGCACGGCTGCGCCGTACGCTGGGCGACGGTCACGAAGACACGAGGATGATCCACACCAGTCCCGGCGGCTATCTCATCAAGGTCGACACCGAACACCTCGACCTTCTGCGCTACCGAAGCCTGCTCGACCGGGCATCCCGGGCCGAGTCCGCCGGTGAGCCGGAGGAGGAGGCCCGGCTGCTGCATGAGGCGCTGGCACTGTGGCGGGGGCCCGCCCTGGCCGACATCGCCTCGGACTCTCTCCTCCGTGAGGAGGTGCCGCAGCTCACCGAGGAGTGGTTCAAGACTCTCCATCGGCGTTTCGACGTCGAACTCATGCTGGGCAACCACGCCGAGATCGTCGCGGACCTGCACAGGCTCATGCTCAGGCATCCGATGCGCGAGCGGTTGTGCGGCCAGCTCATGATCGCGCTGTTCCGCTGTGGCCGACAGGTCGAGGCACTGAAGGCGTACGCCTCGGTCGCCACCCTCCTGCGGAACGAGTACGGGCTTGATGTCGGGGACGAACTGACCCGCCTGCACCGCGCGGTGCTGACCGGGGATTCGGCCCTGGAGGCCGAGTCCAGCCGGCGCAAGGACATCAACAAGATGCCCGAGGGGCATCGGCCCTGGGCAACGCCCCGCCAGCTGCCGGTCGGGGTCGCCGACTTCGTGGGACGGGCCGATATCCTGGAGCGGATCGACACCTCTCTCAGAGAGGAGCAGCCCGACGGGATGACGATCGTCACCGTGACGGGACCGCCCGGCGTGGGCAAGAGCGCGATGGCCGTCCAGCTCGCGCACCGGGTGCGGGACCGCTTCCCCGGCGGTCAGTTGTTCGCGCGGCTGGGCAGGGGCGGCGAGCGGCGCGACCCCTCGGAGGTCCTGGCCGAACTGCTGGAGGCTACGGGGGTGAGCCGCCCCGTCATCCCGGCGGGCCAGGAACAGCGCGCGGCCATGTTCCGTTCCAGACTGGCCGACCGGCGCGTCCTGCTGCTCCTTGACGACGTGACCGACGTCGAGCAGGTACAGCCCCTCCTTCCCGGCATGCCGGGCTGCGCCGTGATCATCACCAGCCGGTACATGCTGTCCGCGCTTGCCGGGGCCGTCTCGACACACCTGGGCAACCTCACCGAGCCGGAATCGGTCGAGATGCTCGAGCGCCTGGTCGGGGAGAGACGGATCCGGCAGGAGGGAAAGGCGGCGGCGCGAATCACCACCGCCTGCGGTCACCTGCCGCTGGCGCTGCGGATCGTGGGGGCGAAGCTGAGCATGCAGCCGTTGGTGAGCCTCACATCGTTCGCGGACCGGCTGCGGGACCGGAACCGCCGTCTGGACGAGCTGAAGGTCGGCGGCCTCGACATGCGCCGTAGTCTGCGGCAGAGCTACATCGTGCTCGACCCGCCCGCTCGTGCCGCGTTCCGCCAGCTCGGTCTGGTGCCGGATGCCGAGGTCGCGCCCTGGGCGATGGCGGCGCTCACCGGCGGCGACGAGCGGCTGACGGACCAGCTCATCGAGGCCAACCTTCTGGAGCCGGTCGGGCTCAACGCGATGGACGATCCGACCTACCGCCTGCACCCTCTCTCGGCCCTCTACGCGACAGAACTCGCCGAGCAGGACCCCTCTTCCGTCACGGTGGCCCTGCGCCGCTACATCGACACACTGCTGGAGCTGGCCGCACGGGCCTCGCGGCAGCTACCCCACGCCGTCGGCCAGCTGCCGCTGGAACCCCTCTCCGGAGGCTGGCTTCTCCCGCACGACGCCGGCCGCGTGGAGGCCCAGCCGTGGAAGTGGCTCGTCACTGAGCGAGACCGGCTTCTCTCCGCGATCACGCATTGTTGCCGGTACCGTTGGCACGATCGGGCGGCACGGCTGGCCGAGATCGTCATCCCGCTCGCGAAACACCGTGACGATCTGGCGAAGCTGATCCAGGTGTCCATCATGGTGCGCAACGTCAGCTGGGCCAACGGCGACCAGCGGACCGGCTGGCGGGCCGAACACGGCCGCGCCATGCTCCTGTTCAGGCAGGGCAGGGTGGGGGAGGCGCGGAGGCTGCTCACCCAGTGCGTGAGCGCCTTCGAACGGCTTGAAGCCCTGCGGGAACTTCCCTTCAGCCTGGCCATGCTGGCCCACACCTGCGCGCTGCAGCAGGCGGCCGACGAGGCGCTGAAGCTCGCCGAACAGGCCCATGAGCTCGCCCGGTCATCCCCCGCCGCGCACGCCGAGATCCTCACGTCCGGGGTCATCGCCGACATCATGCTCGCCACGGAGCGCGAGGAGGAGGCGAGGAGCATCCTTGACAGGATGCTGGCGCGCGCTCGCGAACTCCGCGAGACCCGCTTCGAGGCGGTGACGTTGAACGCGCTCGGCCGTTGCCACCTCCAGGAGGGTGATCTACCGGCGGCGATCCTCCTGACCGAGGAGGCGCAGGCGCTCGCCGAGGTCGGCGACCGGTACGGCAGGGCGCGTCCCCTGGAGTTGATCAGCGCGGCCGAGCTGGCACGGGAGCGCCACGGGGAGGCGATGCGGTTCGCCGAGAACAGCCGGCGTGTCTTCGCCCGTCTCGGGGACGCTCGGGGAGAGGCCGAACTCGCCTGCCTGGAAGCGAGGATCCATCTCGCGGCCGGACGCCCCCGCGACGCCATCGCCCTGCTCGTGCCGAGCCTGAGCCGGCTCGATGAGCTGGGCGCCTACCGGGAGCAGGAGAACGGGGCGCGCGTCCTCGCCAGGGCGCACGCCGCACTCGGCGACCACCAGGCGTGGTGTCATGTCTCCGGCCAGGTCGACGGCCACAGCGGCGCTGCCTGATCACGGTTCCGGTATGTCTGGAGTATCCGTGCGCCCGGTTCTTCGCGAGGATCCACCCGTCCGCGAGAGCCGACCCGGCCGGCAGGACCACCGCGTCACCCGGCACGAAGAGCCCGATGAGGAGCGAGGTCTCCGCGCACATGAACAGGGCGACCGCCGCGGCGAGCAGTAGCGGGTGAAGTCCGTCCAGGAATTCGAGAATCTCGATGACAACCTCCTTCCGACAGGTGTCACGTTCTTCATTGTGGGTTGATTCCGGATGGTCAAATCCCTGACCGGTTATTTGTCAGGGGTGACTCAGGGATCCCCCGAGAAGAACTCGGGGGAGAACCCCGATGGTGTGATCCTCTCGGTTCCGCGAATTTGGAAGGGAGGCCTCGGAGAATGTCGTCTGTTTCCCGCATGAGTACTTGTCCGTATCGCGGAGGAAACGTGGCATTCGGCCGTTGGGGCCTCGACCCCGGTAATCCGCACCTGAGCGTGCCGGCGGCGTACTCGGACGGACCCCCGGGATGCCGATCGGGCGCGGTCCCGAACGATCCCCACCACAGAGGAGCAACGACATGGGCTGGCCGGACCTCCCCGCCGGAACACGCTCTCACGACCCCCTCTTTCCGCACATGGTGGACGAGCGCCGCTCGTTGCGGATACTCCTGGGCACCGACACCTATCCTCCCGACATGAACGGCACGGCGCGTTCCGTACAGCGGCTCGCCTCCGAACTGGTCATGCGCGGTCACGAGGTCCATGTCGTGTGCCAGTCCGACCACGGGCCGCCCCGGGTGGAGAGCGTGGACGGTGTGCGGATCCATCGGCTCCGGTCGGTGCCGGTGTTCGGGAGACCCATGGCGCGGGTCACGGCACCGGTCTGGTCGCGGGGAACCGTCGAGAGGGTGATCGGGCGGATCGCCCCCGACGTGGTCCACGTCCAGGGGCACCTCATCGTCGGGCGTACGGTGCTCGGGGCCGCACTCCGGAGCGGCATCCCGGTGGTCGCCACCGGGCACGTCGCACCGGATCGCCTGTTCCGCCGACGCGGGGTGCCCGCGCGGGTGCGGGCCGTGGCCGCGGACCTCGCGTGGCACGATCTCGCCCGGGTGTTCAACGGCGCCGACCACGTCACGGTGCCCACTGCGATCGCCGCCGACCTGTTCAGGGGCAGGGGTCTCACCCGCCCGGTCGAGCCGGTGGTCCACGGCGTGGATCCCAGTCGCTTCCGCCCCCGTGAGCGGGCCAAGGCATCGGTCCGCAGGGAGCTCGGCCTCCCCGAGCGCGCCACCGCGCTGTACGTCGGCCGGCTCGGTGCGGACAGGAGGCTGGAGGACCTGGTCCGCGCCCTGCCGTACGTCTGCCGTCGGACCGACGCGCAGGTCGTGCTGGCCGGTGCCGGACTCCAGCGGCCACGGCTGGAACGGCTGGCCGACGAGGTCGGGGTGGCCGATCGCCTGTGCTTTCTGAGCCCGGTGACGGAGAGGGACCTCCATCTCACCTATGCCTCGGCCGACGTCTTCGCCGTCCCGGGCGTGGCCGGGCTGCAGAGCGTCGCCACCCTTGAGGCGATGGCCAGTGGTCTTCCCGTCGTCGCCGCCGTCGCGGACGCGCTCGCCCACCTCGTGCGATCGGGCAGCACCGGTTACCTGTACAGGCCGGGGGACGTGGCCGCCCTCGCGCGTCATCTGACGTGTGTCCTGACCGATCCCTGCCGGAGAGCCACGATGGGCGGCGTCTGCCGCGCCATCGCGGTCACTCATGACCATCTCCGCTCGCTCGCCAGGTTCGAGGAGATCTACGCCTCCCTGGCCCAGGCGAGCCGACGGCGGCTCGCTGGAGAGCGGGCGGGGTGACCGGCCGGTGCCGTGGAGCACGGGCTCAGCGTGGCACGGGCTCGGCGGAGTACGGGCCCGGAGGTCAGGGGAGCTTGTCGGCGATCAGGACCCGGAACGCCAGGCCGGGAACGTCGTATCGCCGGCCGCCGGTGAAGCCCGCTGCGGCCAGCATGCGGTCGTAGGCGGGGATCGAGTGCACCTCACCCTCGAACGTCCAGGACAGCATGAGGATCGAGAACAGGTGCGGCGCCGGATCCTCGGCGGGGCTCTCATCTCCCAGGGTGAAGCCCACCAGCACGATCTTGCCGTCCGGCTTGACCACGGGGGCCAGCCTGCTGAGCAGTTCGCCGGCTCGTTCCTCGGAGAAGTGATGGAGGACGTTGGTGACGAGGACGACATCGTAGGGACCGCCGAGGGGCACCTCGAACATGTCGCCGGGCAGCCGGTGCAGCCGGTCTAGGACCCCCATCCGCTCCGCGTGCTGCTCGGTCAGCGGGAGAACGTTGGGCCAGTCGAGCGCCCAGACCCGCGCCTGCGGATTGTGTTGCGCCAGGGTCAGCCCGTACATCCCGTGGCCGCACGCCACGTCCAGTACGTCCAGCTTTTCCCGATCCTTGGCCCACGGCGCCAGTGCCTCCGCCGCGACCTCGGCCGTGGGGCGGGCCACCACCGTCGCGTAGGCCGCGAAGTCCTCCCAGTACCCGTATCCGGGAGTCTCGGCGTGCACCTCCATGACCGTCCCGCCGTGCCGCACGGCCTCGTCCAGCCTCTTGAGCGAGTCCCACTCCCAGTCACTGGCCATGATCCGGACCATGTCCCCGAGGTAGCCGGGGCTCTTGTTCACCAGGAACTCCTCCGCTCCGGCAGGCAGCTCGAACCGGCCCGCCCTCTCCTCCACGAGGCCCACCGCGGCGAGGGCGTTCAGCAGGATCCGCATGCCGCGTGGGTGACTGCCCAGACGGCCCGCAGCCGTCTCGGCGTCCACCGGTCCCTCCGCCAGGCAGTCGAACACGCCCATCGACACGCCCGTCCGCAGGAGGCTCGTCGTCTTGTACGCCTGCATCATGCCGAGTAGCGATTCGCGGCTGATCGTTTTCTTGTTCATGGTTGATGCCCCTCCCCGCCGAAACGGTGACAGTGGTCTCGCTGGTTTGCGTGCGTGGCCGGGCTACCGTCACAGAGCCGGCCTGGGGATCACTCCCACCCCGGCCTCCCACCGGTAGAACTCCCTGGCCATCGCGTCACGCGGCGAGCGCCAGGTCTGGGGGTCGTACGGTTCGACGAACCGCGTCAGGCTCTCGCTGAGACGCAGGAACTCGGGGTGCTGACGTATCTGACCCATCGTGTGCTGCGCGTTCTCCCGCACCTCCATGAGCTGGAAGTACAGGCCGTGGAATGAGAACAGGCTGCGACTGACGGCGCCACCGAGCTCGGGCAGTTCGGTGTGGTCCGATTCGGCGAACAGGTGGGCGACCTCCGTCTCCGCGGACGGCCGCATTCGTGCGACGACCAGGATTCGTTCCATTCGGGCTCTCCTTCGGGTAACGATCGGCGCATCGAGGATGATCTCTGCTGTAGTTTGCGCGCCCCCGCTCGTAGGCGACTAGAGGCCGGTTCAAGTGGTGGTATCCCGCGCGGTGCGCTCCGGCGAGGCCGAACAGGGATGACGTGGATCGCTTGGTGGTATCCCGCGCGGTGCGCTCCGGCGAGGCCGAACAGGGATGACGTGGATCGCTCCCGCCGGTGGTGGGCGACCAATCGGGGATTCACCGGGACCCGCGACCGTGCCCGCCGGCTCAACCGGTCTTCGACCCGGGCTCTAGCCCCGCATCGGAGCATTCTGAGAGTCGATCACCTCTGGAGAACCCATGACCGCGACTTTCGATGCCTCGAAGACACGGACCCAGCCTCGCTGGTTCACCACCCTGTTCCTGACCGACATGTGGGAGCGGTTCAGCTTCTTCGGCATGCAGGCCATCCTGATCCTGTTCGCCGTGGCTCCCGAGAGTCAGGGCGGGCTGGGCCTGCCGCAGCCCACCGCGGTCGCGCTGTACGGGGCCTACGTCGGGCTTCTCTTCGTGCTGTCCATGCCGGGAGGCTGGCTCGGCGACCGGGTTCTCGGCGAGCAGCGGGCGACGCTCTACGGGGGGATCGTCATCGCGCTCGGCCACTACATGATGCTCCTTCCAGCCCGGGTCACCGCCTATCTCGGGCTCGTGATGATCGCGGCCGGCACCGGGATGCTGAAGCCGAACATGCTCGCGTTGCTCGGCCGCTTCTACGGTCCCGACGAGAGAGGCAAGCGCGAGGCAGCCCTCGCCGTCTTCTACATCGGCATCCAGATCAGCGCGCTCCTGGCGCCACTGGTCACCGGATTCCTCGGTGAACGGGTGGACTGGCACATCGGTTTCGGCGCCGCCGGTCTCGGTATGACGTTCGGGGTCATCCAGTACGCCGTGGGCGTCAGGAAGTTCGGAGACACCGGCCGCCGGCCCGCGCACCCGGTGAGCACCGGCGAACTGCGCACCGTGACGAGGAGGATCGCCGTCGCCGCGGCGGTCCTCGCCGTGCTCCTCGCCGCCGACATCCTGGCGGGCACCTTCACGATCATTCACGTGATCGCGGCCTTGGGCCTCGTGACCCTGGTCTCGCCGTTCGTGTACTTCTCGACGTTGACCCGGCGGACCCGGCTCGGCCACGCCGAGCGCCGGCGGCTGTCCGCCTTCCGCTGGGTGCTGCTCGCCGCGGCGCTGTTCTGGATGTTCGTCATCCAGGCGGGTTCGACGCTCAGCCTGTTCGCCCAGCAGCGCACCTCGCGCACGGTGGGTGACTTCCTGATTCCGGCGAGCTGGTTCCAGTCGGCGATCCCCCTTTTCATCCTCGTCACCGCTCCGGTCTTCGCGTGGTTGTGGCTGCGCGGCGGCGGCCGTACCGGGGTGGCTGTCAAGATCAGCCTTGGGCACGGGATCGTGGGCGCCGGCTTCGTCGTGATGAGCCTGTCGACGGTGGTCGCGGCGGAGGGGGGCCAGGTATCCCCGCTGTGGCTGCTGTTCGTCCTGTTCACCCTGGCCTGCGGCGAGGTGATCCTCGGCCCGACGACACTCAGCGCGGCCGTGGACCTCGCCCCCGCGGCGTTCACCGGCCGGACGATGGCCCTCTACTGGATGTTCGCGGGAGTCGGTGGAGGGCTCGGCAGCCTGCTGGGGCGTCTGGCCGGAGGGGAACCGCGGCCCGTCTACTACCTCGGTCTCTCCCTGCTCGCCCTGGTCACCGCCGCGGGGTTCGCGCTCGCCCGCCGGCGACTGGCCGAGGCCATGGCGCCGTCCGTACCGGAGTCGGCACCGTCCCTCCCCAGTGGCTGATGTCGTTGAGAAGTCATCCCATTCACTATCAGAACAGGGCGAAAGAGAGGCGACAGCGCCACGTCAGAGGCATCCACTAGAAAGAGAAAACATGGGGTCGGTCATTGACTCAAGGAGCACATCCAACAGGAAAGTCCGTAGTCATCACCGAAGGGACACGGGTGGACATGCGCTTTCAGGTGCTGGGAACTCTGGAGATACAGGACGGTCCACAGCGGATCGCGCCAAGCGCGCCGAAACAACGGAGCGTGCTCGCACTGCTGCTCTCCTCCGCCAACGAGGTCACTCCGACGGAAGTGCTGATGGAGGAGCTCTGGGAGGGGCGCCCGCCGACGAGCGCGCAGACGACCCTGCAGACCTACGTCTACCAACTGCGAAAACTGCTCTCCCGCGGTGCCGTCACGGCGGATTCTCCGCGGCTCGTCACCAAGCACGGCGGCTATCTGCTCACCGTCGGGGATGGGGGCCTCGACGCCGTGGAGTTCGAGGGTTTCGTCGACGTCGCCGGTGAGAGCCTCAAGGCGGATGACGTCGAACGTGCGTCGTCGGCGGCCCGCCGGGCGCTCGATCTCTGGCATGGACAGGCGCTCGCCGATGTGGTCACCGGGCCACGCCTGGACATCTACCGGACCCGGCTGGAGGAGCTTCACGTCCACGCCGTCAAACTAAAGATCGAAACACAGATGAGGATGGGACAGCACCATGAGCTGATCGGCGAGCTCAAGGAGCTCGCCAGCGTCTACCCGCTCGACGAGTGGTTCCACCTCCAGCTCATGGAGGCGCTCTCGCGCGCCGGCCGCCGCCATGAGGCACTGGAGGTCTACCACCGCCTGCGGTATCTCCTCCGGGAGGAGCTCGGGCTGGAACCCGGCTTCGAGATGCAGGAGCTCCAGCAGGACGTACTGGCCGCCAACCACCCGAGGAGCGGGCGGCCGAGGCACAGCGTCGCCTGCGCGGCCGGCCGGCCTTAAGCCGGCCGCGGGGGGTCACCGCGGGGAACGGGGCCCTCACGACCGGAGAGAGACCATGTCGTCCACCCGCGACGTGTGGTGCCTCGCCTCGAGGAACAGCGTGTCGGCCAGTATCTCCCGCAGGAACCCGATCGTGGTGCACACCCCCCGCCCGGTGATGCGGAACTCGCTCAGCGCGCGTTCCATCCGGACGATCGCCTGATCACGGTCGGGTGCCCAGACGATGACCTTCGCCAGCAGGGAGTCGTAGTCGGCGCTCACCGAGACGCCGTTGGCTCCGTGGGTGTCGACCCGGGTGAACGGCCCGCCGGGCGGTACGAACTCCTCGATGCGTCCCGGCGTCGGCAGGAATCCACGAGTGGGATCCTCGGTGTTCACCCGGCACTCGATGGACACCCCGCGCGGGGCGATGTCCCCCTGGCCAAAGGAGAGAGGCCTGCCGGAGGCGATCAGGAGCTGCTCCCTGACCAGGTCGATGCCGGTGACCATCTCGGTCACCGGATGCTCCACCTGGATCCGGCAGTTGGCCTCGATGAAGAAGAAACCGCCCCCGGCGTCCACGAGGAACTCGAACGTGCCGGCACCCACGTAGCCCGCGGCGCGGGCACAGGCGACGGCGGCCTCTCCGATCCGCGCGGTGAGCTCCGCGGGGAGCCCGGGCGCCGGTGATTCCTCGATCAGCTTCTGCCTGCGCCGCTGGATGGAGCAGTCACGTTCCCCGAGGCTCACGATGTTGCCGTGGAGATCGGCCAGGATCTGGACCTCGACGTGCCGTGCGGTGTCGACGTACTTCTCGACGTAGACCCGCCCGTCGCCGAACACCGCCTGGGCACTCGCCCGGGTCTCGGTGAAGGCTCGCAAGAAGTCCAGCGGATCGCGGACCACCGCCATACCGCGTCCGCCGCCGCCCGCCGCGGCCTTGATGATGACGGGGTAGCCGATCTCGTCGGCGACGTCCTTGGCCGCCTGCGCGATGGAGAGCGTGCCGGCGCTCCCGGGGAGGACGGGCAGCCCGGCCCCGGTGGCGAGCTTTCGCGCCCGCGTCTTGTCCCCCAGGGAGGCGATGACCGGCGGCGGCGGTCCGACGAAGGTCAGCCCCTCCGCCTCGCACATCTCCGCGAAGTCCGCGTCCTCGGAGAGGAAGCCGTAACCCGGGTGGACTGCTTCCACCCCGGCGCCCAGCGCGGCCTCAAGGATCGCCGGTGGGTAGAGGTAGCTCCGCTTCGCCGCGGCCGGTCCGATCCGCACCAGCTGGTCGGCCAGCCGCAGCGCCGGCGAGTCGCGATCGGCCGTCGAGTAGACCATGACCGTTCGGATGCCCAGCTCACGGCAGGCGCGGGCGATCCGCAGCGCGATCTCGCCCCGGTTGGCGATGAGAAGCGACGAGATCACGGAGCCTTCGGATGAGCGCTCAGGCACGCTCATGGCGCGTCGAGGGGGGCGATGGCGAACAGCGGCTGGCCGTACTCGACCGGCACGCCGTCGGACGCCAGGATCTCGACGACGCGGCCGGGCCGGTCGGCCTCGATGGGATTCATCAGCTTCATGGCCTCCACGATCCCGATCTGCCGCCCCTTCTCCACCGTGTCGCCCACCCCGACGAAGGGCGGCGCCCCCGGCTCGGGGGCCCGGTAGAACGTCCCCACCGTCGGCGCGCAGACGTGGTGCGAGTCATCGGCCTCGGGCACGACCTCCGCCGACGGCACCCCGTGCGAAAGGGCCGCGGACGGTGCGCCCCCGGTGGCGGCGACGCTCTCCGGCCACTCCAGCTCGACGCTGGAATCGCCCAGCTGCAGGCGGACCCGCCGGAGCCCGGACCCGCCGGCCCGGCCGGCGCCGATGAGCTCGACGGCACACCGGCAGAGCTCGCCGATCAGCGCGTGTGAGGTTGCCTCGGTCGTCTCTTCCACGGCGCTTCCTTCACTCATCAGCGCTCCCCTCATCTATCGCGGTGCCGAGCCGAACTGGCGGAATCGCTGGCGTCGCTGCGCGACCAGCTTCCTCGGATCGTGAATGGCCAGCTCCTGAAACGCCTCGGTGACCACCGCGCCGAGCAGTCGCGCGCTCCTCACCGGGTCCGTGTGAGCACCCTCGCCGGGTTCGGGGATCACCCCGTCGACGATCCCGTGCCTGAGCAGCTCCCTGGCGTCCAGCCGCAGCGCGTCGGCCGCCCGGGGAGCCTCGGCCCGGCTCTTCCACAGGATGGACGCGCAGCCCTCGGGGCTGATCACCGAGTACACCGCGTTGGACAGGGCCAGCACGCGGTTGGCGACGCCGAGTGCCAGCGCCCCCCCGCTGCCGCCCTCGCCGGTGACGACGGCGACGACCGGAACGGGCAGCGCCGACATCAGGCGGAGGTTCTCCGCGATCACCCATGCCTGGCCGTTTTCCTCCGCCTCGATGCCCGGGTAGGCGCCAGGCGTGTCGATGAGTGTCAGCACGGGGTAGCCGAGCTTGGCGGCGAGCCGCATCAGCCGGGCCGCCTTGCGGTAGCCGGCGGGGGTCGGCATGCCGAAGTTGCGCTCGATTCGCTCGCGGGTGTCGTGCCCCTTCTGGTGACCGACGAGGACGATGGGCCTGCTGTCAAGCCGTCCGATCCCGCCGACGATGGCCGGGCAGTCACCGCCGACACGGTCCCCGTGCAGCTCGACGAACTCCTCCAGCAGGTAGCCGGCGTAGTCGAGAGTGGTGGGACGGTCCGTGTGCCGGGCGAGCCGGACCGCTGTCCAGCCGTCCCGTACCGGCAGCCGTTCCGGCTGGAAGATCAGCTCGGACGGCGGCTCCGGCCGGTTCACGGGGGTGAGGGTCGATCCGGGGTTCCGGAAGGCACAGAGTCTGGCGAGTGTCGAGCGCAGCGCGCTCCGGGGCTGGACGACGTCGATGAGCCCCTTCGCGCGCAGGAACTCCGCGGTCTGGAACCCTTCGGGGAGCTCCTGGCCGATGGTCTGCTTGATCACGCGGGGGCCGGCGAACCCGATGTGGGCGCCGGGTTCGGCGAGGATGACATCGGGCAGGGTCGCGAAGGACGCGGCCACCCCGCCGTAGGTCGGGTCGGTGACCACGGCCACCGTCAGGATCCCGGCCTCGTCCAGCTCGGCCAGGGCCTGGCCGGTCTTGGCCATCTGCATGAGCGACAGCGCGCCCTCCTGCATCCGGGCGCCTCCCGATGCCGTCACCAGCAGGAACGGCATGCGTTCGGCCAGTGCGGTCTCGGCCGCGGTGACGATGCGCTCTCCCACCCCGGACCCGAGGCTGCCGCCCATGAAGCGGAAGTCCATGACGGCCGCGATGGCCGGGTGTCCCTCGATCGTGCCGCGGACGCAGACGACGGCCTCGTCCAGTTCCGTTTTCAGGCGTGCCTCGCGCAGCCGGTCGGTGTATGGCCTGCTGTCCGCGAACCCGAGGGGGTCCTCCACGACCGGCGACGCCTCGATCGGCTCCGCGCAGCCCTCGTCGAAGAGCTGTTCGATCCGCTGCCACGCGCTGAGCCGGGTGTGCAGCCCGCAGCCGGGACACACGCCGAGCTCGCGCGCGAACCGCTTGCCGTACACGATCTCGGTGCACCGTGAGCAGCGAACCCACTCGATGCCCCTTACCGCCGCTGGAGAAGTCACGGTCATCGCGGGTCCTCCCTGCCATCCTTCACACCGGTCAACCACACGTCGGCGAAACCCGTCCTCGCGACGCTCTGCAACCCGGTCCACAGGTGCCGTCCTACCGCGTTCGCGACCCGCCACGCGGATGTCCGGGGCTCTGCCCTCGGATCAGAGCTCGTCCACGACTTCATAGACTCCGTAACCTCTCCCTCGTCCCTCGTCTCGATAGGGCCGGAGCGAGGACGTCTGCCCCTTGTGCCGCGTCCCCTCCTCCCAGACACGAAACTCCGCGAGGCTCGCCCACTCGCTGAGCACGGCGAACTCGCCCGGTTCGAGCGCCGAGCGGAGCAGCTGGCTGCTCCGCAGACCGGGGGTGCCGCGCATCGTCCCGTTGACCTCGCGGTAGGCCTCGACCACGGAGCCGGCCTCCTCGGCCGGGGTGGAGTAGTAGACGACGACCCGGACCTGGCCGCTCATCCGCCACTCTCCATCCGCTCGCGGCCGAGGTCGAACACCATGTTCAGGGTCGTCATGGTGCCGTGCGAGCGGTACGGGTGCAGCTTCTTGCGGTGCTCGACGTGCGCGTCGCTGCCCTCGAACTCGCGGAACCTGACCTCGTCCACCCAGTCGCTCATGATGTGGTAGACGCCCTCCTCCTCGGCGCTCCGCAGCAGCCACTGCCCGACGTTCGCGGGGTTGTCGCCGACCACGTCCGCGACGGAGTACCAGACCTTCTCGAAGTCCCGCTCCATGCCGGGGAAGATCTGCATGCGCAGCATCACCCGGAAGACCGTCGTCTCCGCCATGTCAGATCCCTCCGTCGACGTGAACGGTCTCGCCGGTCATGTACCGGGAGCGGTCGCTGGACAGGAACAGCACCACGTCGGCGACCTCCTCGGGCTCACCGAGCCGGCCGAGGGCGGTCATGGTGCGGTAGCGCCGCGCGTGCTCGGGGCTGAGGTCGTCCACGGCGTGGGTGTTGATGATTCCGGGCGCGACCACGTTGATCCGGATGCCGCGCGGGCCGAGTTCCTTGGACAGGGATCGCGCGAGGCCGAGTTCGCCCGCCTTCGACGCGGTGTAGTGGGTGCGCAGCGGCACGCCGACCATCGCCGCCTTGGAGCCGATCGCGATCACCGATCCGCCCTCGGACATCAGGGGCAGCGCCCCGCGCACCACGAGGTACATGCCGGTGAGGTTGGTGTCGAGTATCCGGTGCCACTCGTCGAGTTCGAGCTCGGCGAAGGGCACGTGGCTGATGGCGCCCGCGTTGTGCACGACGACGTCCAGCGAGCCCAGCCTGGTACGGCACTCGCCGATCAGACCGTTCACCTCCTCCTGCCGGCTCACGTCGGCCTGTACGACACTGTGCTTGCCCGGGGTGGACGCCAGGTCGTGCTCCAGTCGCTCGGCCGCCTCCTTGTCGGCGCGGTAGCAGGTGACGACGTTGCATCCCTCCTCGGCGAGACCGAGCACCACCGATCGCCCGATTCCCCTGCTTCCGCCGGTGACCAGGACGTTCTTTCCAGACAGTCGGAAACTCATGAACTCTCTCTCCTCTGTTGTCACGCGATTTCGCTGTCGCGCGATCGGCGGCCGTTCACGGCAGGGTGGCGGCCGCCGCCGTGTTCAGGACGAGGGCGAGCACCGCCACCGCGGTGCGCGTGCCGTTCCACCGCGCCCATCGGTTCCGGAAGGCGTCCAGGTCCCAGCCGGCGGGCAGCGACCCCGGGTCCTGCGCCTTGATCCAGCGGTTCATCGGGACGGTGCGGGTCAGCGAGATGGCCACCACCGAGATGGCCGCCAGGCCGGCCGCCGCGCACAGCACGCGCACCGTCGTGGTGGGCGCCGTGATCGCCTTCGCGGTGTCGGCCGCGAAGGTGATCAGCAGGCAGGCCGGCTGGAAGGGGTCGTACCTGCCGACGGCGAAGGCGTGCGCCCTGACGTAGCTGTCGGCGGCGAGTGTCATGTAGAACGGGACGACCCCCAGCACCGTGCCCACCAGCACGCCGGCCGCGAGGCCGTTGGCCAGGAGTGCCAGCGGCAGCAGCAGGTCCGTCATACCGCCTCGGCTCGCCGCGCCGCCTGCTCGACCCGCTCCTTGATCAGCTCCATCTGCACCGGCGTGTTGGTGTCGATCCGCCTGGTCATCTGCTCCAGGCTCACCGGCGACTCCGGCTTCATGCGGAAGTCCTGGATCCAGCGCATCTCCACGCCGTCGGGCACCTCCCGGTACTCCCAGCGGATGTTCATGTACTCGAACCAGCCGGTCTCGACCCGGTACGCCCGCACGGTGCGCGTCACCGGATCCGCCGTCCGCTCCGACACCCAGGACCAGGCGTTGCCGTCCTCGTCGGGATGCATCGTCAAACGGAAGCGGACCGTGTCGCCCTCGCGATGGATGATCTCGGCTCTGGCGTACTCGCTGAAGAGGTTCGGCCACGACGCGACGTCGTTGGTCATCTTCCACACCAGATCCGATGGAGCGGAGATCACGATCGCTCGTTCGGTGTGTCCTGCCATGATCAGTTCACCCCGGCCTTCCGGTTGACGTGGTCGAGCACCTCGCGGGGGGTCTTCAGGCCCGCGGCCACTTCGTCGGGGACGGTCACACCCCAGTCCCGCTCGATACGACTGGCCAGCTCCAGCACGGCCAGCGAGTCGTAGTTCATGTTCGTGAACGTGGTATCGACGATGTCGCCCTCGATGTCGATGTCCTCGTCCACCCCCGCGCTGAGCCGCATGAGCTCCCGCAGATCGTCGAGGTCGAAGTCCTTCATCGCTGCTCCTGTCGTTGTCCGTACGGTTGGTCGCTCACGAGGGCGCCCGGTTGGTCGCTCACGAGGGCGCCCGCAGCACGAGTGCGGCGTTGAACCCTCCGTAGCCACGGGCGAGGACCATCGCGGTGCGTATCTCGACGACCCGAGGCTCGTTCGTGACCAGGTCGATCGCGTAGTCCGGCACCGGATTCGCGACGCCGACCGTCATCGGGATGATCGAGTCGCGGATGGAGAGCAGGGCGGTGACGGTGTCGAGGGCGGGCCCTCCGGCGTACAGCCGCCCGGTTATCGTCTTGGGCGCCGTGACCGGTACCGCCCGATCTCCGAACACGGCCGCGATCGCCTCCGCCTCGGCCCGGTCGAGCTCGGGGACGCCGGCCGCGTCGGCGAAGACCACGTCCACGTCGCGCGGCTCCAGGTCCGCGTCGATGAGCGCGTTCTCGATGGCCCGGCGCAGGGTCGGCGGGCGCTCGCTCCCGGGGGCCGGGTCGAACGTGGCGGCGTGTCCGGCGATCACGCCGTACACCTTCTCCGCACCGCGTTCCCGGGCGCTCTCCGCGTCCTCCAGCAGGATGATCGCACCCCCCTCTCCAGGCACGTAGCCGTTGGCGTCGGTATCGAAGGGCAGGTAGGCCCGTCGCGGATCGGTCCGCGTGCTGAGCCGCCCGCCGGCGATCTGGCAGGTCAGCCCGTACGGGCTGAACGGAGCGTCGGTGCCGCCGCTCACGACCAGGCGGGCGCCGTCCCGCAGGACCCGGCGGGCCTGGGCGAGCGACTCCAGGGCGCCGGCCTGCTCCGCGACCACGACCCCGCAGGGACCACGCATGCCGTGCCGGATGGAGATCTGACCGGTGGTCGCAGCGTAGAACCAGGCGATCGACTGGTAGGCGCCGACGTGGCGGGGGCCCTTGTGCCACAGTTCCTGGATCTCGCGCTGGCCGAACTCCACCCCGCCGGAGGAACTCGCCGTGACCACGCCCATCTCGTACTCGGGCAGGTCCGCGGGGTTCACGCCGGCGTCGGACAGGGCCATGTCGGTCGCCACCAGCGCCATGTGCGTCCAGTGGTCGGTCTGCGGGATCAGGCGGCCGGGGACGTTCCCCGCCGCGGTGAAGTCCTCGATCTCGCCGGCAAGACTCACCGGGTAGGAGGAGGCGTCGAATTTGGTGATCCTGCCGACCCTCCTCCTTCCCCGGAGCGTGGTGGACCAGTGCTCCTCCACGCCGAGACCGGTGGGGGCCACGACACCGATCCCCGTCACCACCGGGGCGGCGCCTCTCATGCCACCTGCCTTCCGGGGGCGGTGAGTACGGTCGCCGTCTGGAATCCGCCGAAACCGCTGCCTACGCTGAGCACCACGTCGATCGGCCGCTCCCGCGCGGTGTGCGGGACGTAGTCGAGGTCGCACTCCGGGTCGGGGGCGTTGAGGTTGGCCGTGGGAGGCACCACCCCGTGCTCGATCGCCAGCGCGCAGGCCGCCACCTCGATGGCTCCGATGGCACCGAGCGAGTGCCCGATCATGGACTTGATGGAGCTGACCGGCGTCCGGTAGGCGTGGTCGCCCAGGCTGCGCTTGAAAGCGGCTGTTTCGTGGCGGTCGTTCTGCTTCGTCCCGGAGCCGTGCGCGTTGATGTAGTCCACGTCGTCCGGGTCCACCCGGGCACTGTCCAGGGCCACCCGGATGGACTCGGCCATCTCGCGCCCGTCCGGCTTCAACCCGGTCATGTGGTAGGCGTTGCCGCGGGTGGCGTAGCCCGCCACCTCGCAGTAGACATGGGCCTCGCGCCGCCGGGCGTGCTCCAGGCTCTCCAGGACGAACACGGCCGAGCCCTCGCCCAGCACGAAGCCGTTGCGGTCCCGGTCGAAGGGGCGCGAGGCGTGTGCCGGATCGTCGTTTCTGGGGGAGGTCGCCTTGATCGCGTCGAAGCAGGCCACCGTGATCGGCGAGATCGGGGCATCCGTGGCGCCGGCCAGCACGACGTCGGCCGTTCCCTCCGCGATCAACCGCGCGCCGTACCCGACGGCGTCGAGTCCGGAGGTGCATCCCGTCGAGATGAGCGTGACCTGGCCCTCGGCGCCGCATGTCCACGCGACCTCGGCGGCCAGCGAGCTCGGCACCAGATGTCCGTACAGGTGCGGTACCCCGTAGGACGGATCGACCTGCCACTGCCGGCCGGCGTCGCTCACGATGACGTACTCCTCTTCGAGGCTCATCGTGCATCCGACCGCGCTGCCCAGCGTCACACCGACGCGGGACGGTTCCAGCCCGGCCAGGTCGAGACCGCTGTCCTCGATCGCCTCCCGCGCGGAGACGACGGCGAACTGCGCGGCCCGGTCCATCCGCCGCACCTCGCGCGCGGTGAGTCCCTCCGCGACCGGGTCGAAGTCGCACTCGGCCGCGATGCGCGACCTGAACCCCTCGGCGTCGAACAGCGAGACGGTCCTGGTCGCGGTACGGCCCGCGGTCAGCAACTCCCAGAAGGCCTTACGGCCCGTCCCGCCCGGCGCCACGACCCCGATGCCGGTGACGGCCACCTGCCGGCGTCTCATCTGCATTCCCCCACGCCGAGGGAGGGCTCCGAGGCGTTGGGCAGCGGCTCGGTGTCGACGTGGCCGAGCTCCGGCCGCGGCGCCAGCGGGCCGAGCTGGAACACCGCGAGGGCCTGCTCGCTTCCGTCGTTCTCGACCCGATGCCGGACGTTGACGGGAATCATGAGCGCCTCACCCGCACTCAGCGTGACCGGCGTCCCGTCCACCCGCACGGTCAGCTCACCGCGTACGAGATAGAGGAACTCCTCGGAGTACGGGTGGTAGTGCTCGGACACGAACTCGCCGGGCTCCAGGGTCAACACCCCCATGAATCCCGAAGTCGATCCCACCGTGGCGGGGCCGAGCAGAACGCGAATGTCACCCCCACGCCGACGATTCGCGGCAATCTCGTCGACACTTATTTTAGATCGGGATATCGCCATTCAAGGTCCCCTCTCCAGGCGTATGTCTCCGCTGGGCGCCATCATCATCGCCGCACCTGCTCGAAGCATCCTCGAATCACGCTCAAAGCCAGGCTCAATGGATGACACGCGACGTTCCCCAGCAATATTCGAGGCCGCCTCAAGTCGAGGACGCGATACTTCGTTCGGTGACCGAGAGGAGGAGCGACATACGTGATCGCCCAAATTCTCACCGCCGCCGTGCTGGTCAGTAGCGGGATCGCCGCCGGTGTGCTGTTCACCCACGCGGTCGGCGTCTGGCCGGCGATGCAGGCGATGGCGCCCGATCGCTACGTGGCGGCGCACAAACTCCTGGGCCGCGCCTATGACCCGATGATGCCTATCATCGTCGGCACGTCGCTGGTTCTGGACGTCAGCCTCTCCATTCTTTCCGGAAACGACACGGCCAGAACTCTTTTCATAGCCTCGGCCGTCTGCCTGGCCTGCGTGGGACTGGTCTCGCAAACCCGTAACGTCCCCATCAACCGGCGAGTGAAGTCACTCGATCCCGATGCGATTCCGGCGAACTGGGAAGACCCGAGAGGAGCCTGGGGGAAATGGAACCTGATACGGACGACATTCGCCGTTCTCGCTCTGGTGGGAAACGCCGCGGCAGCCGTTTCGGCCATCTGAGCGATCGAACAAGAAAGGAAGGAGGATGGCCGTGACCGGCACCGCGCGGGGCGTCGTGCTCCCGCCCGCCCGCGATCTCGCCCAGCGCAAGGCCGACGTGGTGGAGAAACTGACGACCGACAGGCACGCCTGGCTCGCGACCGGCGGCGCCTCCACCGCGCACCTGGTTCCGCTCGGGTGCGTGTGGGACGGGACCCACCTGGTGATGGCCACCCAGGAGCGGCACCGGACCGTCCGCAACCTGCGCGAGCACGGTTTCTCGCGGGCCGCGCTCGGCAGTCCCGCCGACGTGGTGCTCATCGACGGCCCGGTGGAGATCGTGCCCTATCCGGAGCTGCCCGCGGACGCTCCCGCCATTCTCGCCGAGCTGCCGGTGAACCCCTCCCGGGTGCCCGGCTGCGTCTACCTCTTTCTCACCCCGCGGCGCGTTCTCGCCTGGCGGCACCGCGGTGAGATTCCCGGCCGGACGGTGATGAAGGACGGCCGCTGGCTTGCCTGACTCGAACGGCACTGAACGGCTCACCCGCTCCGAACGGCGCCAACCTGCTCACCCGACCTGACCGGCCCCAGAACGGACCTCGACCGACGGCACGATTTCCGAGGAGCGCACATGTCAGAGACGATCCCGCCGCCAAGCGACATTCCCGACTCGGCCCTGATCGATCCCTATCCCTTTTACCGGCGGCTGCGCGCGGCGGGACGAGTGCATCGCATGCAGACGCCGATCGGACTGGAAGCCTGGTTCGTCACACACTACGAGGACGCCCGCACGTTGCTCGTCGATCCCCGTTTCAGCAAGGCCGTGCACCACTCCGACGGGTCCGCGGCCGGCGACCGGAAGCGCGAGAGCTCGTTCGCCAACAACATGGTGAGCACCGATCCACCGGAGCACACCCGGTTGCGCAAACTGGTGCAGAAGGCGTTCACCCACCGCCGTACCGAGCTCCTCCGCCCCCGCGTGCAGGAGTTCACCGACCAGTTGCTCGACAAGCTGGAGAAGGAGGGCAAGGCGGACCTCATGGAGGATTTCGCCTTCCCGCTGCCGATGATGGTCATCGGGGAGCTTCTCGGGCTGCCCGACGAGGACCTCGCGGGCCTGCGCGAGAAGACGGTCTTCTTCTTCCTTGAGGAGAGTTACGAGGGCAACCCCGTGCAACGCTTCCGGGAGAAGCAGGCCGGCATCGGGGAGTACGTCAGAAAGCTGATCGAGCACAAGAGGGCGACCACCGGCGACGACCTCGTCCACGGGCTGATCGAGGCGCGCGACGGCGAGAACAGGCTCTCGGAGAAGGAGCTCGTCGCGACCGTGATGCTCCTCATCTTCGCGGGCTTCCTGACCACGGTTAACCTGATCACCAACGGGCTCCACGCGCTGCTCGTCAATCGCGACCAGTTCGACCTGCTCGCCGCGTGGCCCGAGCTCATCAACTCCGCCATCGAGGAGTTCCTCCGTTACGAGAGCTCGCTGGGGCTGATCGAGGGGCACGCGACGGAGGACATCAAGGTCGGGGAGACCACGATTCCGGCCGGCTCGCTGATCATCGTGTCCGTGCACTCGGTCAACCACGACCCGGCGGCCTTCCCCGACCCGGAGCGTCTGGACATCACCCGCAACCCCAACCCGCACCTGGCCTTCAGCCACGGCCTGCACCACTGCCTGGGCGCCCCCCTGGCGCGGCTGGAGGCGCAGGTGGCCATCAACGGGGTGCTGAAGAGGTTCCCCGATCTGAGGCTCGACTGTGCTCCCGAGGACGTGGCCTGGCACCGCGACTTCTTCTCGCGATCCCTGCACGCGCTCCCGGTACGGCTCGCGCGCTGATCCGCCCTCGACCGACCCTTCCGTTCCACACCCACCAGAAAGGAAGCCGGATGTCCCTTCCGGAGAGCGCACTACCCATTGTCAGGACGGCGACCGGATTCTTTCAGGCGCAGGCGCTGTTCGTCGGGATCGAGCTGGGAATCTTCGCCCGCCTGTCTCGCGAACCCGCCGACGCCTCGGAGATCCAGCGGGAATTCGATCTGCACCCCTCTCTGACCGGCGACTATCTGGACTCGCTGGTCGCGATGGACCTGCTGTCACGGAACGGTTCCCGGTACGGGGTGACCCCCCTCGCCGCGGCCTACCTCGATCCGGCCAAGCCCGAGTACATCGGCGGGTTCCTCGCCTTCAACCAGCGCCGGCTCTATCCGGCGTGGGGCACTCTCGGCACGTTTCTGCGATCGGGCGAGAACCTGGCGCAGAAGTTCTCCGCCGAAGGCGACTTCACGTCCGAGCTGTATGCCGACCCCCGGCGGGCCCGCGCCTTCACGGAGGCGATGGACGGCTACGCGGTGCTGCTGGCCCGCCCGCTCGCCGAGAAGTACCGCTGGCACGAGGTGAAGTCCTTCGCCGACCTGGGAGGGTGTCGCGGGCTGCTGACCACGAGGATCGCCGCCGCCCATCCTCACCTGCGCGGGGTGACCTTCGACCTGCCCCCGCTGGAGCCGTTCTTCGACGAGCTGGTCGACGCGGTGGGCGGCGAGACCGATCTCCGCGACCGGGTCACCTACCAGGCGGGCAGCTTCTTCACCGACGTGCTGCCCGACACCCAGGTCTACATATTCGGCCACGTCCTGCACGACTGGGTCGACGAGCGCCGCCGCGAGCTGGTGCGGCGGGCCTTCGAGCAGCTGCCCCCGGGCGGCACGCTCCTCGTCTACGACAGCATGATCGACGACGAGCGCCGCGAAGGGATCTTCAACCTGTTGATGAGCCTCAACATGGCCATGATCAGTGGCTCGTCGGAGTACACCGTCTCCCAGGGCGTCGGATGGCTGACGGAGGCCGGATTCACGGTCGAGGAACCGGTCGCGCTCAACGAGATCACCACGCTGCTGGTCGCCGGCAAACCACTCTGAGCGGTCACTTCCCGGCGGGAGCCGCCGAAGGGGCCACCCGGCGGCTCCGGCGCCGCCTCCGGGCTCGCGAGCGGGTCCGGGAGCGGCGCGGGCTCAGCCCTTCGGGCCGCCCGCCACATACAGAACTCCTACCGCACCAATCTGCGACGAAGCATGACCTGACCCGAGACGACCGTTTCTCCGTGGTCCATCATCTCGATAAGCGCGATATGAACATCCCCGGGCCCGCCCATGTGATTTAGAGTCACTACTATTATCGTTTAAATGACATGTCCGCTAGGTGGTATGAAAGGGTATTCAACCAGCTCAATGTGCCTCTTCCCTCGTTTTTCGCCGGATGGAATTACTCGTGGAGCGGATTTACCCTTGACGGGGACTTCGGAGACCGTTATTCATGGAAGCAACCGTTCGGTTTCTCCGGCGCGAAAATCACTGATCCGGTTAACGATGGCCTCGTGGGTGTGATTTCTCGCCTCCGACACGAGCAGGGTGATGAGCACCGACTCCAGCGACAGAGACCAGGGATCCGAAGGCCACGTCAACGAGCTGGACGGGACCGTGCTGGGACCGGTCGTTCAGGCTCGCGACATCCACGGCGGGATTCATCTGCACCAGGCCGTCACCCCCCTGCCGAGACCGACCCAGCTGCCGGCCGGCAGCGTCCTGGTCAATCGAGGTGAGGCGCTCGCCCTGCTGGACGACATAGGTTCCGGTCACGGCGGGATGGGCGTGCCCAACGTGGCGGTGGTCAGCGGTCCGGCGGGGATCGGCAAGACCGCGGTGGCGTTGCACTGGTCGCATCGCGAGCGGGGGGAGTTCCCCGACGGCCAGCTCTTCGCCGATCTGCGGGGACATGCCGCGGACGCCCCCGTGCAGCCGGCCGAGGTCCTGGGGCGGTTCATCCGCGCGTTCGGGATCGCGCCCGAGCGCATACCCGGCGGCCTGGCGGAGCGCGCGGCGCTTTACCAGTCGCTGGTGAGCGGGCGCCGTCTGGTCATCGTGCTGGACGACGCGCTCTCGGCGGCCCAGGTGAGCCCGCTCCTGCCGGCCTCGGCGGACAGCGTCGCGATCGTCACGAGCTGGTTGCGCCTGGCGGGACTGCTGGTGCGCGGCGCGCGAGGCGTGCAGCTCGACCAGCTCAGTACGGACGCGGCCCTGACGTTACTGCGACGGGCCGTGGGCGAGGAGCGAGTCCGGAGAGAGCCGGACGCGGCCGGTGAGCTGGTGGAGTTGTGCGCGCGGTTGCCCCTCGCCCTGTGCGTGGTGGCCGCCCGGCTGGCCACCAGACCACACTGGCTCCTGTCCGAAATGGTGGAGGCACTCACCCATGAGCGCCAACGCCTCTCCGAGCTGTCGGTGGAGGACGACATGACGATCCAGGCCGCCCTCACGCTCTCCTACCACGGGCTCCCACCACAGGCGGCACGGGTCTACAGATTGCTCGGGCTTTTCCCCGGCACCACCTTCGACAGCCGGGCTGCCGCCGCCACGGTGATGCTTCCCCGCGTCCAGGTGCGGCAGCTGATGGAAGTCCTGACAAATGCCAATTTGCTTGACGACGTACCGGGGGGAGGGTACCGCTTCCACGACCTGACCAGGTTGCACGCCCGGGAGCTGGCCGAGCGGGAGGAATCCGCGAAGACCCGTGACGAGACCGTACGCGGAGCGCTGGACTGGTTCCTGTACACCGCCTGGACCGCGAGCCGGACGGCGATGCCGTACCGGCGGGTTCCTCGCCAGGTGGTGGTTCACGAGCCCGCCGAGCCCCTCGCCTTCGCCGATCCGGCGGAGGCGCTCGACTGGCTGGAGTGCGAGTTCGACAACCTCAGGTCGGCCGGTCGGGTGGCCTTCGAGCGGGAACTGTTCCCCACGACGTGGCAGCTGGTCGATGCCGTCTGGCCCCTGTTCCTGCACCGCGGCCATCACGCGGAACGGCTGGAGGTCGACATGCTGGGGCTGGCGGCGGCACGGGCCTGTTCGGACTCCATGGCCGAGGCCAAGATGCTGAACCGGACCGGGCTGGCACTGCGCGCCCTCGGCCGGCTGGACGAGGCCGCCCAGGACTTCCGCGGCGCCCTGGAGATCTGGAGCCGTACGGGAAACCGGCCCCGGATGGCGGGGAGCCTGCGCCGGTTGGGACTGGTGGAGATGGACCGGGGGCGAGTCGACGAGGCCATCGTCCTCTTCGAGGAGGCTCTCGACGGGTATCGCGCGGTGGGCGGAGCGCGCAAGGTCGCTCTCGTACTGTGCGATCTCGGCAACGCGCTCGCCGAGCGGGGGCGGGCGAAGGAGGCCGTCGCGCGTCTGCTGGAGGCGCGACGGCTTCTCGCGACGGAGCCCGATCGGTACAACCGGGCACGGGTGCTCATCCTGCTCGGCAGGGTACGGGCCGATGGGCCCGCGGCAGCGGCCGATCTTCTGGAGGAGGGGCTGGAGGAGATGCGGCGGATCGGTTCGGACACCGGCGAGGTCCAGGCTCTCCAGGCGATGGGAGATCTCGCCCTGGAGAACCGCGGGCAGGATGACGCGCGCCGTCTCTACGAGGAGGCGCGCCGGATCCTCGCGCGAAGTGGCGCGCGGAGCAGGCAGCTGGACGATCGGTTGTCACGCCTGGACGGCTCGTGACGGCCGGTCGTCCCAGCGCCCGACGAGGGTGCGAGGCGAGTGCGAGGTCTTCAGGAGGGACAGCTCCGCGCAGGTCAGTGATGCCGTCGCCGGTGTCCGGCAGCCGATCTTCCAGCCCGCGTGCACCACCGCCGCCCGGAGTGCCCGCACCGGATCGCCGGTGTTCCGCCAGACGTGGAGGAAGGTGGCGAACAGTGCGTCGCCCGCACCCGAGGTGTTGACGACCTCCCGGGGGGTCACGGCCTCCACCCTGATGAGCAGCCCGTCCCTCGTGCCGAGAACCGCCCCCTGCCCGCCGAGCCCGATCCCCACCACCCGGCAGGCCGGGTAGCGGCCGAACATCTTCGCCACCCAGATTTCGGGTGGATCGGGAAGGTGCTCGTGGCTGCAGAAAACGATCTGCGCGGCCTCCAGCCATGGCCGGTTGTACTCATCGGCGAGATCGGCTATCAGGTGGACGTCCACGGCGATGGGAATACCGAGCCGGGCCGCGGGCCCCACCAGGTCCCGGACGAACTTCGCGTTGGTCAGGACCAGAAGGTCGGCGCCGTCGGCCCTCGCGCGGAGCAGTTCCGGCGGATACGCGACCTGGTTCACGGGCGCCAGATGCGGGAATCCCATGCGGCGACCGTCGGGGGCGACGAGTACCAGGCCCGCCGACGATTCCGCGCCCTCGATGACTCCGGGGCCGAGCAGCCCCGCGCGGCCCAACTCGGCGGCTATGCCGGCACCGATGGGGTCGCGGCCGACGACGGTGCACAGGTGTACGTTGTCGCCGAGCGTCCTCAGGGTTCGCGCGATGTGGCCCGCCGCCCCCGAGACGCCGCCGGCGAGCCAGCGCGGCGATGAGGTGGGGACGTATCGCACCGGAAACTCCCCTATCCCGACCGAGAGATAGAAACTGACGGCGCCGGCGACGACGATCTTCCGGCTCATGCGGACATCCCTCCGGCGTTCCACATCCGGCGCCTGGCCAGTCTGATCTGTGCCCTTCCTGCGACTTCGAGTGATCCGAGCCGGCCCGCGGACGAACCGGTGTAACGACCCACGATCACCGAGGCGGTGGCCAGGCACTCGAACGGCATCCCGGCGACCCGCCAGCCGTACAGGAACGACCCGTAGACCGCCGGCCACGAGCCGCCGCCGGATGACCCTCCCGCCGTGGTGATCGTGGCGAGCCGCCCGTCGCGCAGCCCGGCCAGGCAGTCGTGCCCACGTCCGACGGTCGCGATCTCGCAGCCGGGATACCGGTCGAGGAGACGTGCCACCTCGCGTTTTGGTACGTTCCACGCCCTCCTGGCCCCCACGAGTACGTCGGCGACCTCACGCCATTGCCGGTCCGCGAGGTCGTCGATGCCGGCGACGGTGTGCGCGCCGTCGAAGATCTGGGGGCCGGGTGGTAGGTCGCGACGGTGTTGTACGCAGGACAGGATCATGAAGTGGGGTGCGCGGAGCGAGCCCTCGCGGGGGATCACCAGGATCGCCGGCGCGTCGTACCGCGAGGCGAGGGCTCCAGGCGGGACGCGGCGCAACCTGAGTGCGCGCTCCAGCCGGAACAGGTGGACTGAGACGAGCTTGCCGAGCATGTCGGCCCTCCGATCTGGCTGGTCTATGTGACGAGGAAGGGCACCGAGGCCGGTGCGGTCACCGGGATGGTCGCGGGCTGCCGCAGATCCAGTAGCCGGTAGATGAGGTGGCGCATGTTGCGGTCGAAACGACCCGGTGCGGAGGTGATGCCCTCGGTGACGGTTCGGTAGTGGTCGGGCCGCACCTCGGTGGCGATCCTGGCCAGCTGGTCGCGGAGCGAACCGAGCCTGGAGATCCGGGGCGCGATGGCGGCGAGCCGCGCGAGCGCGGACGCCGGATCGATGCCGGAGCGGGGGAAGCCGGCCAGCACGACCGGGACTCCGGTGGCCGTCCCGTACAGGGGCGCCGATCCGTGGTCCCCGATGACCCAGTCGGCCGCGGCGAGGACCGCACGCCAGTCCGCTTCCGGTGGCACCAGGCTCAACCCGTGCCGCAGGCAGTCGGCGAGCCAGGTTCTCACCTGCCAGATACCGTGCCCGAACCAGACGTTGGGATGCAGGAGCACCACGATGCGGTACTCCCGCCGGGGTAATTCGGCGATCAGACGGGGCAGCAGATTGGGCCACCGGCCGAAGAGCGACTGCGGGCCCCAGGTCGAGCTGACCACGACGAGTTTCTGGGCCGGCTCGACCGCCAGCGCCCGGCGATACGAGTCGCGGTGCGGCAGGCCGGCGACCAGCCTGTCGTACGACGGGTCGCCGATGACGGAGGCCACGGGCAGTGCCTCCGGACAGGCCCGGCCCAGCCTCCCCAGTTCGGACTCGTGGGAGAGGACGATCCCCGCAGGAAGCACGGCGCCGTCGTGCAGCAGTCGCTGGGGGTCGAGCCCGTACGCCACGCGGTCGCCCACGGCACGGGCCCCCTCCCGCACGGTGGCGAACTTGTTGAAGCCGGCACCGTGCGGCATGACGATCAAGGGCGCGTGGATCTCGCGGATCGAGCCCAGGCCGGCCGTGAGGGCGAGGTCGAATCTCTGCTGTGTCGCTTGCGGCCAGGGCAGCGACACCGCGCCCAGGCCGCTGATGAACTGTGCCACTCCATTGCTGAATACATCCGGAGCCATGGTGAACACGACCTGGATTCTCAGGTCGGACTCCACGAGACGGACGGTGTCCAGCAGACGCTGTCCTGAGGTCACGGTGTGGACGACCACCAGAACCGATTTACAGTCCCTGCGTGTCACCCATCGGCGGGCGTCAAGTCCGATCGGAACCCTGCTCCATTCGTGGCCAGACATTTGCGGGCTATCCCTCCTTCCGAGGTGCGGGCGAGATGTGTCGCCCTCTCCTGAGAGTCACTGCCGGAACTTGCGGAAACCCTTGCGGTGATCCTGTTGCCAGCCAAGGACGGTTGGGGATAAATAGGTCGTAGAGCTAGTCAGGCCACTTACTGCTCGATTGACCCTCTCTAGATAAAATCGTCATATGGGAAGGTAGTTCGCTCGGGAAGGGACTCGAATGGAATTCCGTGTTCTCGGTCCAGTCGAGTTTTGGTCTCGGAAGAAGCGCTGTGACCTGGGCTGGGCCAGGGAACGTCATATTTTGGCCATCCTGCTCATGACACCGGGCAAGCCGGTGTCCGCGGAGTCGTTCATCCGCAAGGTGTGGGATGAGAATCCGCCCCCGAAAGCCCGGGACCGCCTGTACAGTCACATCGCCCGGCTGCGGGCACGCCTTCACGACACCGGAGAGGACGTGCGCCTGAGGTACGGTTCCGGGGCGTATTTTCTCGAAACAGACCCCGAGAACATCGACTACCACCGCTTCCGTACGCTCCGTTCGCAAGCCCGTTCGATAACCGAAAGTGGAGATATAAACCATGCTTTTCGGCTGTATCGTGACGCGAGCCGGCTGTGGCGAGGAGAACCGCTGGCGGGTCTCTCCGGTTCCTGGGCGATCCAGAACCGCCAGAAGCTCGAAAGCGAATTGCTGGGCGGCACCGTAGAACGTATCGAACTCGAACTCCTGCACGGTCGCCACACCGACCTCGTGGCGGAACTACACGATCTGACCAATCGGTTTCCGTTCGACGAGAAGCTTGTTGAGTTGCTCATGCAGGTGCTCTATCGCGGCGGCCGGCAGGCGGAGGCCCTCGTCACCTACCGCCAGGCGCGCACGCGTATCTTCCGGGATCTCGGCACCGAACCTGGCCCCGGGCTGCGGACACTGCACCAGCGCATCCTCCAGGGCGATCCGGCGCTGCTGCCCGAGTCCCCGGTGAGCGCCAGGGGAGATCCTCCTCCGAACAACCTTCCCCGTGACCTCACCACCTTCACCGGCAGGGTCCCCGAGCTCGACCGGCTGACCGGGGAGCTGGTCAGGCGGGACGCGGCCACCGTGCTCGCGATCGACGGCATGGCGGGCGTCGGCAAGACAGTGCTGGCCGTGCACCTGGCCCACCGGCTCGCCGACCACTATCCGGACGGCCTGCTCTATCTCCACCTTCACGGTCACGACGCCCAGCATGCCCCCATGGACGCCACCGGGGCGCTGGGGCAGTTACTCAGAATGCTCGGCATCCTCGCCTCCCTCATCCCGAGCGGCCTGGACGAGCGCGCGACGATGTGGCGGGCCGAGCTGGCCCGCCGCAGAGTGCTCATCGTTCTCGACGATGCCACGAGCCACGACCAGATCAGCCACCTCCTTCCCGGGACGCCCGGGTGCCTCGTCATGATCACCAGCAGGCGGGGGCTGGCCGGGCTGGACGACGTCCGGTCACTCTCTCTGGAGGTGCTGCCTCCTGAGGACGGGGCCACGCTCTTCAGCCGCGCCGTGGGCTCGCGGCGCATGCTCCAGGCGGACGACGTCGCCTCGGTCGTACGGCTCTGCGGATATCTCCCTCTCGCGATCCATCTGGCCGGTAGCCGGTTCCGGCACCGGCCCGCGTGGAGCGTGGCCGACCTCGTGGGGCTGCTGGAGGAACCCGACCGGCGGCTGGCCGAGATCCGCGCGGGGAACCGGAAGATCATCACAGCGTTCGAGCTGTCCTTCCACTGCCTCGACGAGGGGCAGCAGCAGGCGTTCTGGCGGCTCGGGCTGCACCCCGGGGCGGACATCACCGCCGAGTCCGCGGCGGCACTGCTGGACTTCAGCCAGGTCGACGCTGAGAAGTTTCTCGACGATCTTCTCGATCACCACCTGATCGCCGAACCCCGGCGAGGCCGGTACCGGTTCCACGATCTCATCGGCGAGTACGCCCGCCTGCTGTCCGGCCGGGAGCCGGAACGCCGGCGTGCCGAGGTGCTCCAGCGGCTCCTCGACTACTACCTCTTCGCGGCGGACGCGGCGGACCGGCTGCTCTACCCGTACCTGGCGCGCGGCCCCATTGAGGTGTCCCGCCCACTGAATCTCCGATCTGGCGCCGGTACCGAGGACCAGGCCCGTGCCTGGATGACCGCAGAACTGGACAATCTCCTCATCGTCGCGCGCTATGCCGCTGACAACGGGTGGACGAGGTACGCGGCGCTGCTCGCACACGTGATCGGCCGTCATCTCGACACGTGGGGACGCTGGCCGGAGGGGGCCGAGCTTCACGCGCGTGCCGTGACGGTGTGGCGGGAGACGGGTGACCGTGCGTGGACGGCGCGCGCACTGGCCGATCTCAGCATGGCGCGCTGGCGGACGGGCCATCACGACGAAGCGCTTCGGCTGGCGGATGAGGCGCTTGTGATTCAGGGCGCCCTCAACGACCAGCGGGCCGTCGCCGATCTGCTCGACCACAGCGGCTTGGTGTACTGGCACCGCTCCGATTTCAGCGCCGCCCTAGGCTGTTTGGAGCGGGCGCTGCACCTGCGACGGGTGATCGCGGACCGCCACGGCCAAGGCGGAACTCTCAACTACATCGCGTTCATTCACTGGCACCGCGGGGATTACGCCGAGGCCGCTGCTCGCCAACGGGAGGCGTTGGCGCTGTACCAAGAGGACGGCGACCGGCGTGGACAGCAGATGACGCTGAACAACATCGGCGAGACTGAAATTCGTCTCGGTAATTACGCCACGGCATTGAGTCATTATGAGGAAGCCGCTTCCCTTCATCCGCATATGGGTCCTCAGAAAGAAGCCATATGGCTGAACAATGTCGCCACCGCATATCAGGGCCTGGGTCGACATGCCGAAGCACTCGAATACTACAGAAAAGCATTGAGGGGATATCGTGATATCGGTGACCGGCGGTGCGAAGCAGATGTCCTGAACAACATCGGCAGTTGCCATGCGCGAATGGGCAGGGATGGAGAGGCGCTTATCCATCATCAGAATGCCCTGCGCATATCGGTCGAGATATCGGAACGCTACCAGGAAAGCCAGGCCCTGCACGGTATCGGCGGTGTTCATCGTCGTGCGAATCGTCATGAGGCCGCCCTCTCTCACTACGAGAGGGTCCTCGACCTGACGCGTGCGATCGAGGACGTCTCCCAGGAGGCCCGCACACTTGACGACATGGGCACCACGCTTGCTCGCATCGGTGAGAAGACGCGGGCGGAGGAGCACTGGCGGCGTGCGCTCGACCTGTATGAGGCCCTTGGAGCCGCTGAGGCCGAAGCCGTCCGGATCCGGCTTGCCGGGCAGGAGGACGTTCTTGCCGGGCAGGAGGACGTTGCCCATTCGTAGCATTTCAGTCAGACACCACTTGAGGGTTATAGTGTGCTGAAACCAGTCACATAATCATTATGTCACCCATTATGGTGATTTATGAGGCATATGGCGGTCGTATCCGAGATGGGAACGATGAAGATTCGTCAAATTTCCCGACACGGCTATGATCTAGCTAGGCTCGCCGCAGCCGCTCCTCGATCCTCAGGGCTCGGGTGAAGGGTGTGCGGCGATTGTTCGTTAACAAAGGAAGCAAGTCAAATTGGTTCTGCATTCCCTTTTTTTGACGCTAATCTTTAATATGTTCATGACCTACTAATTTTATCTGTATAGGTTCGTCTGCGATATCGTCTGAAGAGTAGGAGAAGTGGGTAGAGCGGGGAGGGGAGACTGTCTCGCCTCCCCTTAAGCATGTCGGGACCGCAATTCCTCGCAGGGCCGGCGGTTGCACCCCCGATGATCGGGGAGGCGCGTGGGCAAGGCCCCCGGAAACCGAACCGGTGGAGAGAACGGGTCCCCGCACCTCGGTCGCGGCCGCCGGAATCCCGGTCGATCACGTCCGATCGGATCCTGGGTTCGCGGGAGCACCGGCGTCCCGGATGCCCGGTATGAAATCCATCGTTCACCTCAGGGCGCGACGGTGGCGCCCAGGTCCGTTTCCTCCTCGGTGTTGTAATAGTGCTCGGGGAGTCGTGAGTGACCGCCGGGCGTGATGCCTTGTGGGATGGCGGTTCACCTGCTCTGATGTGCGAAGGGTGAGGTGAAGCCGGTACGGGGAGGGTTGGCTTTCTGCTGTGGAGGCGTCTGTCGAGCAGTTGGTGTACGTCCGGGAGGACGAGTACACGATCGCGCGGATGAGCGCCGAGGGCATGCCCGGCTTCGTCGCCTCCGGCCGAGCTCTGGGCGGGGTCCAGCCGGGGGAGACGCTCCGGCTCATCGGCGCGTGGGGCGAGCATCCGCGGCATGGCAGGCGTTTCGAGGTCACGGCGTGCGAGCGGCTGGTCCCGGCCACGGTCAGGGCCATCCGGATCTATCTGGGCTCCGGCCTGATCCGGGGTATCGGGCCGAGGCTCGCCCACGCCATCGTCAGTCACTTCGGTGAGACGACGCTGACCGTCATCGACACCGAACCGGGACGGCTCACCGAGGTCGTCAACATCGGCCCCGCGCGGCAGGCCCAGATCGCCGACGCGTGGCAGGAGCAGAAGGCGATCGCCGAGCTGATGGTGACCCTGCAGGGGTTCGGGATCAGCCCGCTGCTCGCGGCCAAGATCTACCAGGTGTTCGGGGTGGAGTCGGGCGACATCCTCACCTCCGATCCGTACCGGCTCATCGGCAAGGTCAGGGGCATCGCGTTCACCACGGCCGACCGGATCGCCCTGCGCTCCGGGGTCTCCGAGAGCAGCCCGCAGCGGATCAAGGCGGCGATCCTGGACAGGCTGGAGACGGCGGCCAGCCGCGACGGGCACTGCTACGTACGGCTGATCGCCCTGGTCGCCCAGTCCGCGGAACTGGTCGAGCAGGACCACGACCTCGTCCGCCGGATGCTCGACGCCCTCGTCGCCGACCGCAGGGTGGTCGTCGAGGTCTCGCCGGAGGACCAGGGGCAGGCCGTGGTGTACCTGAAGGAGACCCACAGCCGCGAACTCACTCTGACCGCCCAGCTGACCAGGCTCTGCCAGGCCGCTTCGACACTGCCCATGCGCGCCTTCCAGGAGGATCCCGGGCTGGACGAGGATCAGCGGGCGGCGGTGAACATGGCGCTGACCAGCACAGTGTCCATCATCACCGGTGGTCCGGGCTGCGGAAAGAGCCATACCGTCAGGACCGTGGCGGCGACCGCGAAGGCGATGGGCGGTACGGTGACCCTCACGGCGCCGACCGGCAAGGCGGCCAAGCGCCTGTCGGAGCTCACCGGAATGCCCGCGATGACCGTGCACCGGCTGCTGGCCCACCAACCGGATCCCGACAGCGGTGCGCTGTTCGAGCAGACACCCGCGCAGGCCGACCTGATCGTGGTCGACGAGGCCTCCATGCTGGACCTGCACCTGGCCACCCGGCTCACCGCGGTCATACCGGCGGGCAGCCACCTGCTGATCGTGGGCGACAGCGACCAGCTCCCCAGCATCGCCCCCGGCAGCGTGCTGGCCGACCTGCTGCGCGTCGAGGAGATCGCGCGGATCCACCTGACCCGCGTCTTCCGCCAGGCCGAGGGCAGCGGGATCATCCGGGCCGCCCACCGGATCCGCCTCGGAGAGGTGCCCCCGATCCCCGGCGGGGGAGGCTTCTGGTTCGAGGAGGTCGACGACCCCGACCAGGTCGCCGAGCGGGTGACGCACCTGGCGACGGTGGCGATCCCGAGCAAGCAGGGGGTGAACCCGGACCAGGTCCAGGTGCTGTGCCCGATGCGCAGGGGCCTGACCGGGACCGCCGAGATCGGCCGGATGATCCAGGAGCGGCTCAACCCGGCTCGCGAGGGAGTCGCGGAGCACTGGTCGGGCGCCTCGGTCTTCCGGGTCGGCGACCGGGTCATGCCGATCCGCAACAACTACGACAAGGGTGTCTTCAACGGGGACACCGGCACGGTCACCGCCATCACCTCGGAGGAGAGGCTCGTCGAGATCCGCACCGACGACGGGCAGATCGTGAAGTACGGCTTCGGCGAGCTCGACGAGCTGACCCACACGTACGCCATCAGCATCCACCGCTCCCAGGGCAGCGAGTATCCCTTCGTGGTCGCGCCGCTGGTCACCGAGTCCGGGGGCGTCATGCTCCGCCGCAAGCTGCTCTACACCCTGGTCACCCGGGCGCGGTCCTGGGTGATCGTCGTCGGCGAGCGCAAGGCTCTGGAAACGGCCGTCCATCGGCTCGGCCACCGCCGCAACACCGGGCTCGCCCGCCGGCTCGCGCTGAGCCTCGGAACCGTTCTGATCGGTGACCGACGAGGACCTCAGAAGTGACTCCTCCGCTCCCCGGGGGTTCCCCGGCCAGGGCAGGCGACGGCCAGGCCCTGACCGTCGGCCGGGGCAGGCGTCGGCCAGGCCCTGACCGTTTCGAACACCGGAACCATGACGGGAGGGCGATTCCCCGGCCGGGTGAGCCCGGCCGGGGAATCGCCGAACATGACGACGGGCGAGCGGGAGGGCTCAACCGGGGCGTCCGGCTTCCCCGGAGGGCGAGGATGAGGTGCCAGATCATGGCATGGCCGCCCTGAGGTGTGCGCCTGCCATGAGATATGGGGATAAAGACCTGCATATGCAAAGGTATGGTGATTGTTGTGACGACGTTTCGGATCAGTGAGGCCGCCGCGCTGCTGGGGGTAAGCCCCGACACCGTCCGCCGCTGGGTGGATGCCGGGCGGCTCGCGGCCCGGCGGGACGAGCACGGTCACCGGATGGTGGCGGGCGCGGATCTGGCGGCGTTCGCGCGCGCCCAGATCGAGTCCGAGAACGGCTCGGGGCTCTCCTCGGCGCGGAACCGTTTCCGCGGGATCGTGACCGAGGTGATCAAGGACGCGGTGATGGCCCAGGTGGAGCTCGCCGCTGGTCCTTACCGGGTGGTGTCGTTGATGAGCCGTCAGGCCGCCGACGAGCTGGGCCTGGAGGTGGGGGTGATGGCGGTCGCCGTGATCAAGTCCACCAACGTGGTCGTGGAGATCCCCGACCACGCCCGTACGGCGGGCTGACAGCCCGGTGAGCGGTACGGCGGGCGGTTCCTCCGGTGAGCGGACGGCAGGTGGTTCCTCTGGTGAGCGGACGAACGGCCGATCGGGTGGCGTAGTGGGCGACCCGTCCGGTGGGGTGGCGTAGTGGGCGACCCGTCCGGTGGGGTGGCAGGCCGCCTGCCCTGGGTGCTGGTACTGCCCGCAGTGGTCGGAATGGTCTTCCTGACACTGCCGCTGGCCGGGCTGCTGGTGCGCGCCCCCTGGTCCACGCTGATCGAGAGACTGAGCGAGCCCCATGTGCTGGAGGCGCTGCGCCTGTCGCTGGTGACCGCGACCCTGGCCACGCTGGTATGCCTGCTGCTCGGCGTGCCGCTGGCCTGGCTGCTGGCCCGCGTCGACTTCCCCGGCCGCCGCCTGGTGCGGGCACTGATCACAGTCCCCCTCGTGCTGCCCCCGGTGGTCGGCGGGGTCGCCCTGCTGCTCGTGCTGGGGCGGCGCGGCCTGATCGGCCAGTGGCTGGACACCACCTTCGGCATCACCCTGCCGTTCACCACGGCGGGAGTCGTCGTCGCCGAGACGTTCGTCGCCATGCCGTTCCTGGTCATCAGCGTCGAGGGCGCGCTGCGCGCGGCCGACCTGCGCTTCGAGGAGGCCGCCGCGACGCTGGGAGCCTCTCGCTGGATCATCTTCCGCCGTGTCACACTGCCCCTGATCGCCCCGGGCATCGTCGCCGGAGCCGTGCTGTGCTGGGCCCGCGCGCTCGGTGAGTTCGGTGCCACCATCACCTTCGCCGGCAACTTCCCCGGCCGGACCCAGACCATGCCGCTGGCCGTCTACCTCGCCCTGGAGACCGAACCCGAGGCCGCGATCGTGCTCAGCCTCGTCCTGCTCGCCGTCTCGGTGATCATCCTGGCCGGCCTGCGCGACCGGTGGGTGAGTGCCCCGTGACCCTGAGCGCCCGCCTCGTCGTCACCCGGCCCCGCTTCCACCTGGACATCGAGCTGGAGGTCGCCGCGGGTGAGGTCGTCGCCCTGCTCGGCCCCAACGGCGCGGGCAAGACCACGGCGCTGCGTGCGCTGGCCGGGCTCACCGCGCTGTCCGGCGGGCGGATCAGCCTGGACGGCGAGGCGCTGCACACCCTGGCGGCGGAAAGACGCCCGATCGGCGTGGTCTTCCAGGACTACCTGCTCTTCCCGCACCTGTCGGCACTGGAGAACGTCGCCTTCGGGCCCCGCTGCCGCGGCACCTCCAGAGCGGAGGCGCGGCGCGACGCCGCGGTCTGGCTGGAGCGCGTCGGCCTGGCCGAGCACGCCGCGATGAAACCCCGGCAGCTCTCCGGCGGTCAGGCCCAGCGCGTCGCCCTGGCCCGAGCCCTCGCCGTGGAGCCGCGGCTGCTGCTGATGGACGAGCCGCTGGCGGCCCTGGACGCCCACACCCGCCTGGAGATCCGCTCCCAGCTCCGCCGCCACCTGGCCGACTTCGGCGGCGCGACGGTCCTGGTCACCCACGATCCGCTGGACGCCATGGTGCTCGCCGACCGCCTGGTCGTCATCGAGAACGGCGTCGTCGTGCAGCACGGCACCCCCGCCGAGGTCGCCCGGCGCCCGCGCACCGACTATGTCGCCCGCCTGGTCGGCCTCAACCTCTACCGGGGCACCGCCGCCGGACAGCAGGTCGCCGTCGGAGAGGTGCTCTTCAGCGTCGCCGAGCATCTGGACGGCCCCGCGTTCGTCGCCTTCCCGCCCAGCGCGGTCGCGCTGTATCGGACCCGCCCCGACGGCAGCCCGCGCAACCTCTGGCAGGCCACGATCGAGGGCGTCGAACGGCACGGCGACAGCGTCCGCATCCACCTGGACGGACTGATCGCCGCCGCGGCCGACGTCACCCCCGCCGCCGTCGCCGACCTCGACCTCACCCCCGGGCAGCGGATCTGGGCATCGGTCAAGGCCACCGAGACCCACGTCTACCCGTTCTGACGCCGCGATCGGCGGGCTGCTGCGCGGCGGATCACGCTAGGTGTACTGCCCAGACGGCGCCCCGCGGCGTTGTCGTCGTCACGAGCCGCCCGCCGGCCCGATGCGCCCGTACAGCACGAGGGCCCAGGTGAGGCAGCCGAAGGCGGCGACGCACGCCACGGTGCGGGCGAGATTCCAGCGAACCCACACCGCCTCGAACCGCTCGCGCAACGCCGCGAGGTCCGCGACACCGTCGGGCTCCCCGGCCGCGTCGAGCGCGTTGTTGAGCGGCACGTTGACCCCCATGGTGATGACGAGCACCGTCATGTACAGGACGAGCGCCGCCACGATCCAGGGCAGCACGGGTCGCCCCTCCCGCTGGAGGTGGAGCGCCGCGGCCAGGACGGTCAGCACCGGCGCGCCGCCGAAGCAGACGGCGCGGTGGCCGCTCAGGTCGGGTACGGCAGCTCGTTCGCTCTCAGCGCCGCCTTCAAGCGCGTACGCGGGGTCAGCCCGCAGGAGCACCGTGCCGGGGTGAGGTAGCCGGGGTGAGGTAGCCGGGGTGAGGTAGCCGGGTCCCCGGGCAGGAAGTCCTCAATACAGGTCGCGACCTGGGCGTTCATTCTCGTACCGACCGGGAACGCTAGCCGGTCGAGGGGAACGACATGGAATACAAGGACTTCATTGGGCGCACCGGCCTGACCGTGAGGGAGACCACCGCCGGGGTGCGGGCCGTGCTGACCACACCGCACGAGGTGATCGACGACAAGGTCTTCGATCACGTTCTGGCACAGCTTCCCGGGGAGTTCCAGGAGATGGTGGAGATCACCACCTGACCCGGGGGGCCGGCGGGCGGGGAGCCTGGCGAAAGCGGACAGCCTGGTTCCCCGCCGCGGGCCGGAAATCCCGGAACCGGTGGGTGTTTCCATGCCGGCGGGCATACCTGAATGAGCGGACGTATCCGAAAGAGCGGATATGCCGCCCGGCAGGTGGCAGGTGTTCCTGAGCAGGGCAGCCGGAGAGGAGGAGAGGGCTCATGACAGCGGATCCATCGGTGGGCGCGCTGCCCGCCTCCTCCTTCCCGCCCATCGCCGACTACGCGTTCCTTTCCGACTGCGAGGTCACCGCACTGGTCGCGCCGAGCGGGAACGTCGAATGGCTCTGCCTGCCCAGGATGGACTCCCCCAGCGTCTTCGCCGCCATCCTCGACCGGGGCGCGGGGGGTTTCCGGATCGGCCCCGCGGACCTGAGGGTGCCCGCGGCACGCCGCTACCTGCCCGGCACCATGATCCTGGAGACGAGCTGGGGCACGCCCACCGGCTGGATCATCGTGCGCGACCTGCTGCTCATCGGGCCCTGGCACCACCACGAGGAGCTCTCCCACACGCACAGGAGGGCGCCGACCGACTACGACTCCTCCCACGTGCTCCTGCGCACGGTGCGCTGCGTCAGCGGGGAGGCGCAGATCACCCTCGGCTGCGAGCCGATCTTCGACTACGGCCGCATCCCCGCCCGCTGGTCGTACACCGACAGGGGTTACCACCAGGGCGTCGCGAGGGCGGCGGGGCAGAGCTTGGAGCTCAAGCTCACCACGGACATGCGGCTGGGCTTCGAGGCCGGGCGCGCGACGGCGCGCACCCTCCTCAAGGAGGGGGACACGCGCTTCTGCGCGCTGTCGTGGACCGTGCACGAGCCGCCGTACACCTTCCAGGAGGCCTACGAGCGGCTCGTGTGGACCGCCCACCACTGGCAGCACTGGCTCGCCAGGGGAAACTTCCCCGACCACCACTGGCGGAGTTACCTGGAGCGCAGCGCCCTCACCCTCAAGGGCCTGACCTTCGCCCCGACGGGCGCGCTCATCGCGGCGGCGACCACCTCCCTGCCCGAGACCCCCGGCGGCAACCGCAACTGGGACTACCGCTACGCCTGGATCAGGGACTCGACCCTCGCCCTCTGGGGCCTTTACACGCTGGGCTTCGACTGGGAGGCCGACGACTTCTTCTGGTTCATCGCCGACGTCGCGGAGCGGGACGAGGAGCTCCAGGTCATGTACGGCATCGACGGCGAGCGCGAGCTGAACGAGTACATTCTCGACCACCTTCACGGGTACGAGGGCGCCAGGCCCGTCCGGGTCGGCAACGACGCCTACCGGCACCGCCAGAACGACGTCTGGGGCGCCGTCCTCGGCTCCTTCTACATCCACACCCGATCGCGGGATCGCCTGGACGAGCGGATCTGGCCCATCCTGACGCGACAGGTCGAGTCGGCGGTCAGACACTGGCAGGAGCCCGACCGGGGCATCTGGGAGGTTCGCGGAGAGCCGCAGCACTTCACCTCCTCGAAGGTCATGTGCTGGGTGGCGGTCGACAGGGGCACCCGGCTCGCCTGGCTCAGGGAGGAGTTCGAGCTGGCCACGCGCTGGCAGGCGATCGCCGACGAGATTCACGCCGATGTGTGCGCCAACGGCGTCAGCGAGCGAGGTGTCTTCAGACAGCACTACGACACCGACGCCCTCGACGCGTCGCTCCTGCTCATCCCGCTGGTGCACTTCCTGCCGTCCACCGACCCCCGGGTCCGTGCCACCGTTCTGGCCATCGCCGACGAACTGACGGCCGACGACCTGGTCCTGCGCTACAAGACGGAGCACACGGACGACGGTCTGTCGAGCGAGGAGGGCACCTTCACGATCTGCTCGTTCTGGCTCGTCTCGGCGCTGACGGAGATCGGGGAGTACACCCGGGCCCGCAGGCTGTGCGAGAGGGTCCTCTCCTTCGCCAGCGCTCTCGGACTCTACGCCGAGGAGATCGACCCGGTGACCGGGCGCCACCTCGGTAACTTCCCCCAGGCGTTCACCCATCTGGCGCTCATCAACGCGGTGATCCACATCATCCGCGCGGAGAGAGAGCGGTTCACCCCGACCGCATGGCCGACATCGGAGCGGTTATGACCGCATGCGGACATACGAGAGCACCCGGGTGGCCTGACTAGGCTTTCGGGTATGAATCGTCGGGTGATTGCGATAGTGGTGCTCGTCGGCCTGCTCGCGACGAGCGGTCTGTCGGTGGTGCTGGCCTGGGGACTCGGCGGCTGAGTCCATGGGGCCATCAAGGGACCGAGCCGTCGCGTGCGCCCCCCGACGCAGCGACCGCTCTCTGCGAGGATGTCGCTAGGCGACCACCATCGAGTTCTGGCCCGTGGGCTGCGCGTTCTGCTGAGGGGGGTGGGCGGGCTGCCGCTGCGTGGCGGACTGCTCCGCGGCGGGCTGGGGCTGCTGCTGATCGGTGACCTGCTCGGCGGGGGCCTGCGCGGCGGGGCAGGTGCAATAGCCGTTGGTCACGATCAGGCGACCCCGCTGCGCCGTGTAGGTGCGGGAGTCGGTGGCGAGGAGAACGCCCGTACATTTGTCGCAGACGACGGACTGATGATCCATGGGCCGGCTTCCTTCCTTGAGGGTAGCCGTCGAACGTCTCTCTGTCCGGCCGGCTGGCTGCTCGTGCCCCGCCGGAGAGAGGTGAATCTCCCAATTGGGGTTTCTATCGTACTTCGTAGCGCAGGGCGATCATTGAGCGACCCCAAGTGACAGATGTGCGGCTTGGTGACGCTGCTTCACAACGGTCTCATGTGAAGCGATCCGGCGGGTGGGGAATGTCCCTCTCACATCTCGGTCGATTCTTGGCGTGACCGGGCGACTCGCCACGTCCTTATGACGCGTCGGCTACCCCGAACGGCTTCACCGGAACGCCTCGGGTTCGATGTCTTCCATGGGCGGCTCGACGGGTTTGCGGCCCTCTCCCCGGCGCCAGGCCTCGAAGCCCACGGACGTCCCTGCCACGACCACCACGCCCAGCGCGACCCCGGCGATGACGTCACTGGTCCAGTGGACGCCGAGTGCCACCCGGCTGTAGGCGACGAACACCACGACGACCGCCGCGACGATCCAGGCGACGATCCGGGAGGCCGGACTCCGCAGGAAGGGCAGCAGGATGAGCACGAGGATGCACGCGCCCAGCGCGGCGCCCATCGCGTGGCCGGAAGGGAAGGCGGCACCGGGCGCCGAGGCCACCGGATCGGGCAGGTCGGGCCGGGCGCGGGCGACGATCCCCTTGACCGCGAGGTTCAGCAGGCCGCCGAAGGCGATCGTGGCGACCGCCCAGACGGCCAGGCGCGACGCCCCCCGGTACCAGAGCCAGGCGGCGGTCAGCAGCACCAGCCCACGCCATGTCCAGGGGCCGAAGACCTCGGTCGCCACGTTGAGGAAGGCCGTGTAGTCGGGGTTCTCCAGTGCCTGGGCGTGCAACTGGACGGCGATGCCCTCGTCGAAGCTCCTGAGCGGCGAGGAGGAGGTCTTCACGAGCACGAGCAGGATCACGAACGGCATCGTGAAGATCGCCACTGCCACCACCGCCAGCGTCAGGCGTACGCCCAGGCGCAGGTCAGCAGAGTGATCATCGGGATTCTCGTGAGGTGGAGACTCGCCTTGGACAAATCTGACCATCGTTCATGGCTACCCGATTCCCGGTGAATATTGTTCCATTCCAGGTAAAGCATCAGGCAGCGGGCCGGGATTCGCGCCGGATGGTCCAGCGCAGGACGTCGCAGTGCCGCCGCTCGGCCTCGGCGAGTGCCGCGTCGTCCGTGTAGGCGTCGAGGACGGCCCGTAGCTGCGGCATCTGCGCCGCGACGTCGTCCCACGCCTGGGGCGGGTCATCGAGGCCGAGCTCGATCAGCGCGTCCAGGTGTGCGGCGTAGGCGGTCCACCACTGCCGGCTCAGCTCGGCCAGGAACCCGCCGAGCCCGTCGAACTCGCGCTGGATCTCCTCCTCCCACCAGAGGGGGACTGTGACGGCACCGGTGTCCGCGAGGTCGCGGAGCACGATGTGCGCCAGGGTGCGCCGCCGCCGGGCGACGGCCGAACGTGACAGGGCGTTCATGTGTCCACCCTGCCGATCTCTGTTTGCCGAACGCTTAACGATGTGTTGACGGCGATATGCGGCCTTGAATCCGGCGGATGCCCGCTGATCGGGAACTCCGGAGGCATGGTCGGCGCGAGCCTTACCCCGTAGGGGCACTAACCTGATCGGTGATGTACAGACTCGTCTTCTCGCAGGTCCTCAGCCGCCTCGACGCGGAGGACGCGCACCATCTGACGGTGCGCGCGCTCCGTGTCCTCTCGGTCACGCCCGTGGTCAGGGGGCTGCTCCACCGCGGCCTCGCGCCGCGCGATCCCGCACTGCGCGTACAGGCCTTCGGCGTGCACTTCCCCGGGCCGTTCGGGCTGGCGGCCGGTTTCGACAAGGACGCCGGCTGCGTGGAGGCCCTGTCCGCGCTCGGCTTCAGCCACGTCGAGGTCGGCACGATCACCGCCCACGCGCAGCCGGGCAACGCCAGGCCCCGGCTGTTCCGCCTCGTGGGAAACAGGGCGATCATCAACCGGATGGGCTTCAACAACGCCGGTGCCTCCGCGGCGGCCCGGCGGCTGAGCAGGCCCAGAGGTGTTCCGGCGATCGTCGGCGTCAACATCGGCAAGACCAAGGTCGTGCCCGAGTCGGGAGCCGTCGACGACTACGTGACCAGCGCCAGAAAGCTCGCCCCGCTGGCCGACTACCTGGTCGTCAACGTCAGCTCGCCCAACACCCCCGGGCTGCGCGACCTCCAGGCCGTGGAGCTGCTGAGCCCGCTGCTGCGGGCGGTGAAGGAGGTCGCCGACGCCACGCCCAAGCGCACCCCGCTGCTGGTCAAGATAGCTCCCGACCTGGCGGACGCCGATGTGGACGCGGTGGCCGACCTGGCCCTGGAGCTCGGGCTCGACGGCATCATCGCCACCAACACCACGATCAGCCGGCAGGCGCTGACCGGCGCCGAACGTGACCGGGGCCAGGAGAGCGGCGGCCTGTCCGGCCGGCCGCTGAAGGCGAGGTCCCTGGAGGTGCTGCGCAGGCTGCGCGCGAGGGTGGGCGACCGCCTGGTGCTCGTCTCCGCCGGCGGAGTGGAGGACGTGGACGACGTCTGGGAGCGCCTGCTCGCCGGGGCCACGCTCGTCCAGGGCTACAGTGCGCTGATCTACGAGGGGCCCTTCTGGGCGCATCGCATCAACCGCGAGCTCGCCCGCCGGCTACGCCGCCACGGCGTGGTGGACCTCCGCCAGATAATCGGCCGAACCGCGGCCTGATCCGGTTCCGGCGCGACCCGGCCCGTCGTCCCGGCGGCGCGCGGGACGGGCTGCGGTATACCCTGGGTGGGTAATCTTGGACATTGGAGGCACGATGAGCGTGATCACATACACCGTCACCGGCATGACCTGTGGCCACTGCGTGAGCTCGGTCAAGGAGGAGGTCGGCGAGGTCTCCGGCGTCACCGGTGTCGACGTCGACCTCGAGACGGGCAGGGTCGACGTCTCCGGTGACCCCCTCGACGACGCGGCCGTACGCGCCGCCATCAAGGAAGCCGGCTACGAGGTGGCCGGCTGAGGCCCTGATCGCCCCTCTCCGGCGGTCCGGGGCGGTCAGGGCCTCCCGCCCCGGACCGTCGGCGGGGGAGCCCCTGACCGCCGGGCCTGTGGCGCCGGTTCGAAGGCCGCGACGTCCGACACGGTGATCGTGTCGCCGATCGCCAGGGGCTCCAGCTCGGACGCGGCCTCGGCGTAGTCGAAGTACAGCGGGAAGACCGAGGTCTGCACCACGTCGTGCCCGGCCGCGGCGGCGCGCCTGGCCACTCCGGGGCCGCGCCAGGGCATCACGATCGTGTCGGGCCTGAGCATGCCGCTGACGAACGCCTCGTCCCACACCACGGCCCGGCTGCCGCGCGTCGCCAGCACGTCCGCCAGCCGGCGCAGGAACCAGGCGTGCAGGTCGGCGAGGCTCCCCAGGCCCAGCTCCGTCTGGAAGGCGACGATCTCGGGGGAGGCGGCCCAGTCGTCGAGCACGCATTCGTCCCCGCCGACATGGACGTACGGGGTGTCGCCCAGCGCCGCCAGGATCTCGTCGAACACGTCGGTCAGGAAGTCGACGGTGCCGGGCAGCGGGGACAGGATCGCGGGGGAGATGCCCCAGCGCTCCAGCACCCGGAAGGGCTCGGGCCGCCGGCCACCGGTGGCACGGGCGTCCAGCTCGGGGTAGGCGGCGAGGATCGCCGAGGCGTGTCCCGGCACGTCGATCTCGGGCACGACGGTCACGGCGCGGGCCCGTGCGTAGGCGCCGATCTCGGCGAGGTCGTCCAGCGTGTAGTAGCCGCCGTGCGGCACGTCGTCGAAGGCGAGGTCCTCCCGGTAGTAGCCGGTGGCCGTGCGCGGGCGGTGCGAGCCCACCTCGTGCAGCCGCGGGTGCCTGCGGCTCTCGACCCGCCAGCCCTGATCGTCCACCAGGTGCAGGTGGAGGCGGTTCAGCTTGTGCGCCGCCATGAGATCGACCATCCTGAGCACCTCGCGCTTGGGCATGAAGTGCCGTGCCACGTCCAGGTGCACCCCGCGCCAGGAGAACCAGGGCGTGTCCCGTATCCGGCCGAGGGGGACGCTCAGCCCGTCCCCGCCACCGTGCGGAACGCCGCGGCGGGGAGCAGCTGCCGGAGCGTCTGGCCCGCGTAGAAGGCCCCGGCGCGATCTCCTGCCGCGATCCGCACGCCCTGGGCCGTCACGTCCAGGGTGTACGACTCGGCACCGAGCGACGCGTCGGGTTCCACCTTGATCACACCTGCCTCGCCGGGGCGCGGGTCGAGCACGGCGAGTGCGAGCCGTACCGCGTCGACCAGATCGGCGGGGCCGAAGACGCCGACCCCGGGGGAGAGCCCAAGGAAGCCGTCCACGGGTGTGTACGCGGCAGGAAGCGGCAGGAGGTCAGTCATGGTCTGAATCATGCCAAGCTCATCGGCCGATAGGCCTTTACTCTGCCGACCCGGAGCATGAGGCCAAGAACCGCCCAAGTCCAGCGAGGGAGAGCCGGGGGAGATCTTCCAGGTGGACATGCTGCTGCTCATGTTCCAAACGTCCTGGCACGCGGTCCGCACGCCGCTGACGACCCTGATGGCGACACTGCTGGTCGCCGGATGCGGCGCCACCGCCGAACTCCCCGCGGAGCCGCCCTCGCCCACCCCCTCGGTGTCGGCGTCCGCGGTGCGGAGCGCCAAGGCGGCGGGCGCCACCGCGGCCGAGAACGCCAAGACCGGCGACCCCGACTGGCGAGTGCGTCACCGCGGTGCCGAGCACGAGATCGAGGGCTTCGCCGACCGGGCGAGCGTGCCGCCGGGAGAAGGCTTCCGGCTGTACGTCTCGACCACCGCCGACCGCTACACCGTCAGGGTCTTCCGCATGGGCTGGTACGGCGGAGCCGGAGCCAGGCAGGTCTGGCGGGCGAGCGGGCTGCCCGGCATGAGACAGGTCCCGGCCAGGACGATCGCCGCCACCCGCACGGTGACCGCCGCCCACTGGAAGCCCGGCCCCGAGGTGGACACCTCCGGCTGGCCCGAGGGCTCCTACCTGATCAGGCTGGACGCCGCCACCGGAGGCGGCCGCTACGTGCCCCTCACCGTCAGGTCCACCTCCACCAGGGGACGCCTGGTCGTCGTCAACGCGGTCACCACCTGGCAGGCGTACAACGACTGGGGTGGCCGCAGCCTCTACCGGGGGCCCGGCGGTTTCGAGGACAGGTCCCGCGCGGTCAGCTTCGACCGTCCCTACGACACATCGGGAGCCCGGCTCTTCCTGGACATGGAACGCGACGCCGTCGAGGTCGCCGAGCACAGCGGTGTCCCGCTCGCCTACGTCACGAGCGCGGACCTCGACCGCGACCCCCACCTCCTCGACGGGGCAAGGGGCCTGGTCTCCCTGGGCCACGACGAGTACTGGTCGGCGCGCATGCGCCGCACCGTCGAGGCGGCCCGTGACCACGGCACCAACCTCGCCTTCCTCGGCGCCAACGCCGTCTACTGGCGGATCCGCTTCGCCGCGACGCCGCTGGGCCACCGCCGCCTGGTCGTCTGCCACAAGGACGCCGCCGAGGACGCCCACACGGTCCTGTGGCGCGCGAGCGGCAGGCCGGAGAGTTCGCTGACCGGGCCGATGTACGACTGCTTCCCCTCCGAGTCCGCCTACGTGGTCCGGAGTCCCGACAACTGGATCTTCAAGGGGACCGGGGTGCGGCGCGGCACCACCTTCCCCGGCATGGTGGGGGTGGAGACCGACCGGGTCGGTACCGGCGTGCCCCGCCCGATGGAGGTCCTGTCCGTCTCCCCGGTCGACTGCGGCGGACGCCCCACGGTCGCGCACAGCGCCTACTACACGGTGCCGAGCGGCGCCGCCGTGTTCTCCTCGGGCACGATGCGCTGGGTGTGCGCGATGCGGGGAGCCCGCTGCGGCCACGGCGTCACGGAACGGGCCGCCTCCTTCGTCCGCAGGGTCACCGGGAACATCCTGCGGGCCTTCGCGGCCGGCCCGGCCGCGCGCCGCCACCCGGCCGAGGACAACCTCAGGTCCCTGGGCCTGGCCGGTCCGGCGAGAGGCTGAGCGGGCCGTCAGTGGGTCAGGTACTGCTGCAGCCCGTTGGCCAGGGAGAGCGCGATCTTCTGCCGGAACGCCGGCTGCTGGAACCTGGCCGCCTCGGTCGGGTTCTTCATGTTGCCGCACTCGACGAGGACCTTGGGGACCGTGGAGAGGTTCAGTCCGCCGATGTCGTTGCGGTAGTCGAGGGCGTCCTTGCCGATGTAGGTGGAGTACGGCAGGCCGGTGCCGCTCCTCATGGCGTCGCGTACGTCGAAGCCGAGCCTCTCGGAGGCCTTGACCACCGGGTCGACCGGACCGCCGATCCTCTTCGGGATGATCACGTGGAAGCCGTGGTTGGCGGGGCCCGCCCCGTCGGCGTGAATCGAGATCGCCACGTTCGCCCTGGCCTTGTTGCCGATCGCGGCCCGCTGGGTGATGCAGGGGCCGACGCCGGTGTTGTCCTGGCGGGTCAGCACCACCTTCGCGCCCCGGTTCTTGAGGATCTTGTCCAGGCGCTGGGAGACGTCCCAGGTGAAGGCGGCCTCGCTGTAGCCGTTCGCGGTGGCGGTGCCCGTGGTGTCGCAGGCCTTCCGCTTGGTCAGCACGTCGACCTGCTTGTTGATCTCCGCGGGGTGGCGGTAGTTCTGCCCGTTGTGGCCGGGGTCGATGACCACGACCTTGCCGCTCAGCGGTTTTCCAACCGGCGTGGGACTCGCCGCGGAAGCGCTCGCCGCACCGGTCGCGGAGCCGGCCGGGGTGGCGGCCGTGCCGCCGGTCACGGGGTGGGCGGCCGTGGCGGCCACCGGAGGGACCCCCACGCGATCTCGCGCGAGGTCCGCCGTGGTGCCGCCACAGGCGGCGGCGCCCAGGCCGCACAGGACAAGGGCCGTCGCGAGTGCTCTGCCGGTCACGCTCATCGCCCCCTAGTGAGTCGTCAACCACCCAACTTACGCCGCGCGACGACATGACTTGGTCATTGTCGCGATATGTGCCCGCCTGTTACCGGGAGTGAGAGCCTGTCACCAGGCGTGCTCGCCGACCTCCTGCTTCTGCAGGAGCGAGGCGAGTTCCCTGGCGTCCTCGGCGTCCAGCCCGAGGACCACGCGCGGCCGCCCCCACGGGTGGTCGATCGAATGAGCCACGTAACTGGCCACGGACTCGGCTCCGGCATCCCCGCTGCGGCCCCGGGCGGCCCGCCAGTGCGCCCACGCCCGCTCAAGCTCGGCGGCGGCTCGCTGGGCGCATGACACCAGTTCCGGATCACGCATTGTTACCCCCCTCGTCTCGGCCAGAGTCAACACCGGCGGCGCGCCGTCGTTCGCGATGTTGACCTGCTTTTGGGGAGTTCATGGAGCCTGCCTGGGCGTGCTGTAACGCTCCAGGCAGGCTCTTTAGCGCTCGATGGGGCTCGTGCTGTGCCGTACGACCAGCTGCGGCGCGACCTGGCGCAGGCGCGAGGCCTTGCCGGGGTCGCCGATCCGGTCGTGCAGCAGCGCGGCGGCGGAACGGCCCATGGCACGGCGGGGCTGGTCCACGGTGGTCAGCGAGATCGGCTGGGTCCCGGCGCGGTGGATGTTGTCGTACCCGACCACCGACAGGTCCTCGGGAACCCGCAGTCCCAGTTCGGCGGCCGCGGAGAGCACGCCCATGGCCACCAGGTCGTTGGCGGCGAAGATCGCTGTGGGCCGGGGGTCGCGGGTGAGCAGGCTGTGTGCGGCCCGCGCGCCGCCCTCCTCACCGGAGGCGCCCTCCTCGACCATGATGTACGGCGCCAGGGAGTGCCTGCGCATCGCGACCAGGTAGCCCTCGCAGCGGAAGCGCCCGGAGGAGATGCCCGAGGCCTCTATGTGGGCGATTCGGCGGTGGCCGAGCTCCACGAGGTGGTCGACGGCCAGACGGGCGCCGAGTTGGTCGTCGTCGACGACGATGTCCACGCCGCCGAGATCGATGTCGCGCTCGCCCACCACGACCGTGGACGTGTAGCCGGTGGCCTCGATGAGCGTCCCGCTGGTGGGCGCGATGCCGAGCAGGACGAGCCCGTCGACGCGCAGTTCGAGGAACGCCTCGACCGCCTCGTCCTCGAAGGCGGGGTCCCACTGGCTGTTGCCGATGAGGAGCCTCAGCCCGTCGCCGTGCAGGCTCTCCTGCAGGCCGTCCAGGAACTCGGCGTAGAACGGGTTGTGCAGGTCGGCGACGAGCGCCCCGACCAGGTGGGTACGGCCCTCGACGAGGCTGCGCGCGACCGCGTTGGGCCGGTAGCCGAGGTCTCTGGCCGCCTGGAGCACGGCCTGCCTGCGATGCTCGCTGACGTGTGGCGATCCGCGCAGGACGAGCGAGACCAGTGATTTGGAGACACCGGCCCGTTCGGCGACATTGCGGATCGTGGGTCTCGGGCGTGGTCCGCACCCGTCGGATAAGACGGGCTCGGCGAACCCGCGGGCTCGGGTGAATGTGGTGTTGACCGGCGGTCCTGACATGGCTCTCCCCCGCAATGGTGGATGGGCACCTGTCACTCAAAACGATCGAGTTCCGAATGGGGTACGGCCTCCGGGGTAGGGAACTCCGATCTTGACCTCGCCGCCGTGCGTATCGACTCCGATAGTCTTCACGGTGTGGGCTCGACATCCGGAGCCGCCGAACAGGTGAAACCTGCGGCGGGTGACGCGCGACCGGCGCGTCGCAGGCTCAGCGTGGACCGGCGCCGTGAGGAGCTCATGGCCGCGGCCCTGGAGTTGTTCAGCAGGCGAGACGCGGAGGACGTGTCGATCGATGACGTGGCCTCCGCGGCCGGCGCGTCGCGGGCCCTGGTCTACCACTACTTCGGTGGCAAGCAGGAGCTTTATGTCGCCGCGCTGAAAAGCGCCGCCGCGCAGCTGGAGGCAAGGCTCAAGCCCCATGGGGGCGGCCGCCCGCTGGACGAGCTGGCGGGAGGGCTCACCCGGTACTTCGACTTCGTCGAGGAGCACGCGGCGGGTTTCGCCGCACTGCTCAGGGGCGGTCCCGCCAACCGCAGCGGCGACATCGGGGAGATCGTCGACTCGGTCAGGAACCGGCTGTTCAGGCTGATCATGAGGCAGATGCGGGTCGAGGAGCCCGGCCCCGTACTCCGCATCACGCTGCGTTCGTGGATCGCCTCCGTCGAGACCGCGGGCCTCGACTGGCTGGAGCACCGCGACATCGAGCGGCCGGCTCTGGAGCGCATGCTGGTCGACCACATGGTGGCGCTGTTCGGCGTGGCGGCCAAGCACGACTCGCAGGTCGGCGAGTTGCTGGACGATCTGGTCCGGGACCGGTCGGGCTGACCCGAGGTCCAAAGGAGCTGCCGGGCATGTGCTGGGGCGGCGCCGGGCGGGCGACGCCGCTCCCCATAAACCTGTGTGGCCTACGCGCTCACAGGGTGAGCGCGCACCAATCCCCCTAGGTCAGTGACGGCCCCCGTCTTACTCTGAGCGCTGCTGCGGAATCCCCGCGAGCAGCGCGCGAACCTCGGTCTCCCGGTACCGGCGGTGTCCACCCAGGGTGCGGATGGACGTCAACTTGCCCGCCTTCGCCCACCGGGTCACGGTCTTGGGATCGACGCGGAACATGGTTGCGACCTCCGCCGGGGTGAGCAGCGGCTCTGCCTCGGGTGTACGAGCTGACATTTGTGCGGCCTCTCCTCCATGTGGACCGGCGACAGCGATCCTGCGACTTGACGCTTGTCACGGATGTCCGCCTATGGCCATTGCGTGCGGCAGTTTGGGCCATATACGGCATCACCCGATGTGACCATACAGCCACGTAGAGCGATTGGCGAGTCTTTGAGTGACTCATCTCTCTTGTGCACGTGTTGTTGTCACGCTCGGTGATTCTAGCGACACGTTTCGTGGTATCGCAGTGAAAACGGCAAACTACTCAGTTCGTAGGTGCATCCCCGGTCATCGACGGACCTACTTACGCAGGTCGAAGGGATGATTTGCGAGTCAGTTTGCTGATTCGAGAAGTTGTATTGATCGCCAGCGGAGGATGACGCGCTGGTACATGGCGAACGCCAGTTCTTCCTCGCCTTTTTCCAGACCTGTCAGTGCCGCCGCGAGCTCCGCCACGGACTCGTCGGCCTGGAGCCTCTCGTCGTCCATGAGGTTGACGATGCCGCCGTAGTCGAGCTCGACCAGCGAATGCGGGTGGAACTCCTCCAGCCAGCGCGCCACGTCCTCGACCTCGGCGGTGACCGAGACCTCGCCGACCTGCCTTCTGATGATCTGCAGGGCGCGGGCACTGCGGCGCCTGGCATGGGCCATGGAGGTGACGTAGATCAGGTTGCGCGTGGTGGTCGTGCCCCCCTGGCCCCCGTTGCCGTCGATCACCAGCCAGCGCTCGTTGCCGTCGAAGGGGACGAACCACGAGGTCGGAACGTGCCAGGTGGAGCCACGGATGTGGGTGCGCAGCGCGGCCGAGTCGCTGCGACGCTTGAACCGGTCGAAGTCGTCGACGGTCTGCTCCGCGACGGCGGGTGGGACGAACCGCTCCATCAGCTTGGGCGGGGTCGCCCCGCGAAAGCGCGAGAAGGCCAGCCACGACCTCAGCCTGCTCTGCCATGGGCAGACGTACAGGACCTCCTCCACGCGCCTCAGATAGGCGTTGGGGCTCTCCTGGACGGGTGCCGGGGCCGGTGGGATCCCCAGGAGGCGTCGCACCGCCTCGCCGTGTTCGGCGTGCAGGGCGCCGGCTCGGCGCGGTCGGTCGGCAGCCTCGGCGTAGGCGGCCCACGAGGCGCGCTCCGCAGGGGTGAACGCGACCAGTGGCTCGTAGACGCGGAGGTACGCGGCGTAGGGCAGCACGTTCCGCATCGTGTCACGAAGGACCGGCCGCTGTCCGTACGGGACCGGCTTTCGTGGCCTCCGTCTCGGCGACCGAGGCGACTCCTCCGCCCCCGGGGCCTCTCGCCTTCCTCGGCCGAGGCGGGCGACGGCCGATCCCTGATCGTCGCGGGAACCGTGACGGCGGGCGACAGACCTGCGAGGCAGGCCCGGCAGCCCACTCGTCGACCATGATGGGGCCTTCGCGTGAGTCGTCCCTTCGCGGGTCTGTGGTTACGCTGAAGGCGATCTCCGCCGCGACGGAGCGGCGGGAACGGACGACTGGGAGTCACCACAGTGACCGACGTCTTCGGGCCGTCCCACAAGGACACCGGCCCGGTAATCGGACAGACCCGGCACGAGCAGGTCGTTTTCTGCTCCGACGAGCGCAGTGGCCTGCGCGCCATCATCGCCATCCACAACACGGCCCTGGGCCCGGGCCTGGGCGGCACCAGGTTCTACCCCTACGAGAGCGAGCAGGCCGCGCTGGCGGATGTGCTCAATCTCTCCCGGGCGATGTCCTACAAGAACGCCCTGGCGGGACTCGACCTCGGTGGCGGCAAGGCCGTCATCATCGGCGACCCGGCGAAGGACAGGAGCGAGGCGCTGCTGCGCGCCTACGGCCGGTTCGTCCAGTCACTCGGAGGCCGCTACTACACCGCGTGTGACGTCGGCACCAACAGCGAGGACATGGACATCGTGGCCCGCGAGAGCTCCTACGTGACCGGCCGCACGCCGGCCAACGGCGGAGCCGGGGACTCGTCGATCCTGACCGCCCACGGCGTCTTCCAGGGCATGCGCGCCGCCGCCGAGCACACCTACGGCACGCCGACGCTGCGCGGCAGGCGTGTCGGCGTCGAGGGCGTGGGCAAGGTCGGCCACCGCCTGGTCGGCCACCTGGTCGAGGACGGCGCCGAGGTCGTGGTCTGCGACGTGAGCGAGCAGGCCGTGGAGCGGCTGCTGCGGCGCTACCCGAGGGTGGAGGTCGTCGCCGACCGGCTGGAGCTCACCGGATCCGACATCGACGTCTACGCGCCGTGCTCCCTCGGCGGGGCGCTGGCCGACGAGACGGTGGCCCGCCTGCGCGCCACGATCGTCTGCGGCGGGGCGAACAACCAGCTGGCCCATCCCGGGGTGGAGAAGCAGCTCGCCGACCGGGGAATCCTCTACGCGCCCGACTACGTGGTCAACTCCGGCGGTGTCATCCAGGTCGCGGACGAGATCCGCGGGTTCAACATGGACCGGGCGCGGGCAAAGGCCACCCAGATCTACGACACGACTCTTAAGATCTTCTCCAGCGCGGCGGAGGACGGCGTCCCTCCGGCCGTCGCAGCCGATAGGCTGGCCGAGCGAAGAATGTCGGAAGTCGGGCGAATTAGGGGCATTTGGCTGGGCCACTAGCCCTACACGCCCATACGACGTACCGAGCCGGGCGTAAAACGGGTACGGTTGTAGGCGAACGAGAGCTGGCGCCTCAAGTCAGGTGGCGTCAGTGCGTGGTGCGTTAGCGACGAGGGGTCGGGCACGACCCCACACGAGGGGGTCGAGCCAATGGGGCGCGGCCGAGCAAAGGCCAAGCAGGTCAAGGTTGCTCGCCAGCTGAAGTACAACAGCGGTGGCACTGATCTTGAGCGTCTTCGCGACGAGCTCGGAGTCAGAGATGACTCCAACCACAACGACGACTCCAACGACGCCTACGACGAGCTGGCGGATCGGTACGCCGATTACGCCGATGACTTCGGCTCCAAGGATGACCGCGACGACGGGACATCCGGGCGCCGCTAGGCGGGTTTCGGTTTGACGGTGAGCGGGGCACCCGGTGGTGAGCACAGAGCCACCGGGTGTTCTTCTCGCTGGGAGTCGACAATATGCGGCGCTCCGGTGGTCCGGGGCGCTTTTCGTCGTACTCGACTCACACCGGCCCTTCCCTGCCCCGGGCGGGGGCGGGGAAGGGCCCGAGGGTCATCGGAAACGTGCCTGCCCAGAGCCCTCGACGATCTCGCCCAGCACCCAGGCCGGAAGGTTCCGCTCAGCGAGCAGCGCCAGGGCGGGCTGCACGGCCTCCGCGGCGACGACCGCGGCCATGCCCACGCCCAGGTTGAACGTGCGGTCCATGTCGGCCTGGGCCACCCCGCCGTGTCCGGCGAGCACCTCGAAGACGGCGGGCGGGGTCCATGACGAGCGGTCGAGCAGCGCGTCCAGCCCGTCGGGCAGCGATCGGGACAGGTTGCTCGCCAGGCCGCCACCCGTGATGTGCGCGTACGCGTGGACGTCGACCTTGCGGGCCAGCTCCAGGCAGTCGAGCGAGTAGATCCTGGTCGGCTCCAGCAACTCCTCGCCCAGCGTCCGGCCCAGCTCGGGCAGCTCGGCCTCCAGCGACAGCCCGGCCCGGTCGATGATGTGCCGGACCAGCGAGTAGCCGTTGGAGTGCACGCCCGAGGAGGCCAGCGCGAGGACCACGTCGCCCTCGCGCACCCTGTCCCGGCCGAGCATCCGGTCGGCCTCCACCACGCCGGTGGCGGCGCCCGCGAGGTCGTACTCGTCGGCGCCCATGGCCCCGGGGTGCTCGGCGGTCTCCCCGCCGATGAGGGCGCAGCCCGCCAGGCGGCAGCCCTCGGCGACGCCACCCACGATCTCGGCGATCCGCTCGGGAACGACCTTGCCGCAGGCGATGTAGTCGGTCATGAACAGCGGTTCGGCACCGCAGACCACCAGGTCGTCCACGACCATGCCGACCAGGTCGAGGCCGATCGTGTCGTGCTTGCCCAGCCGCTGGGCCAGCATGACCTTGGTGCCGACGCCGTCGGTCGACGTGGTGAGCAGCGGCCGCCGGTACGACAGCAGGGCCGAGGCGTCGAAGAGGCCGGCGAAGCCGCTGGCGTCGTCCACGACCTCGGGCCGCCGTGCCCGCGCGACCTTCGACCTCATCAGCTCGACGGCGCGCTCACCCGCGTCGATGTCCACTCCTGCGGCCGCGTAGCTGGTCATGGGGCCTCTCTCGTCGGCCGGGCGGTCTGGCCGCCTGACCTGCTCAATGCTTGGCCTCCAGCACGTATTTGCCCACATTGTCCTGGTCGATCGGAATCGGGTAGTTACCGTCGAAGCAGGCGCGGCAGAGCCGGTCGGCGGGGATCGTGGTGGCCTTGGTCAGGCCCTCCAGCGAGATGTATCCGAGCGAGTCGGCGCCGAGCGAGGCGCGGATCTCCTCCACGCTGAGCGAACCGGCGATCAGCTCGGCCCGGGTGGCGAAGTCGATGCCGTAGAAGCACGGCCAGCTGACCGGCGGGGAGGAGATCCGGACGTGCACCTCCCTGGCACCCGCCTCGCGCAGCATCTTGACGATCGCCCGCTGGGTGTTGCCCCGGACGATCGAGTCGTCCACGACGACCAGGCGCTTGCCCGCGACGACCTCCTTCAGCGGGTTGAGCTTCAGGCGGATGCCCAGCTGACGGATCGTCTGGGACGGCTGGATGAAGGTCCGGCCCACATAGGAGTTCTTGACCAGGCCCTGGCCGTACGGGATCCCGCTCGCCTCGGCGTAGCCGACGGCGGCGGGGGTGCCCGACTCGGGCGTGGGGATGACCAGGTCGGCCTCGACCGGGTGCTCACGGGCCAGCATGCGGCCGATCTCGACGCGCGTGGTCTGCACGCCGCGCCCGGCGATCGTGGTGTCGGGGCGGGCCAGGTAGACGTACTCGAACAGGCAGCCCTTGGGTTCGGCGAGCGCGAACTTTCGCGAGCGCACGCCGCGCTCGTCGATGGTGATCAGCTCGCCCGGCTCGATCTCGCGGACGAACGTGGCGCCCACGATGTCCAGTGCCGCGGTCTCGGAGGCGACCACCCAGCCGCGCTCCAGGCGCCCCAGGACCAGCGGGCGGACGCCCTGGGGGTCACGGGCCGCGTAAAGGGTCCTCTCGTCCATGAAGACGAGCGAGTAGGCGCCCCTGACCTGCGGAAGAAGCTCGGCGGCCGCGTCGTCGATGGGCTGGCTGCGGTCCTGGGCCAGCAGCGACGTCAGCACCTCGGTGTCGGTGGTCGCCCGGGTGGAACCCGGGGCCAGACGCCTGGCCAGCACCGGGGTGTTGATCAGGTTTCCGTTGTGGGCGAGGGCCAGCCCGCCGCCCTCGGTCGAGCTCAGCGTCGGCTGCGCGTTCTCCCAGACGCTCGATCCGGTCGTCGAGTAGCGGCAGTGACCGATCGCCAGGTGGCCGCGGAGGGTTCCGAGCACGGACTCGTCGAAGACCTGGGACACCAGCCCCATGTCCTTGTAGACGAGGATCCTGCTGCCCTCGCTGACCGCGATGCCCGCGGACTCCTGACCGCGGTGCTGCAGCGCGTACAGCCCGTAGTAGGTGAGTTTGGAGACTTCCTCCCCAGGAGCCCAGACCCCGAAGACGCCACATGCGTCCTTCGGAGGCCGGTCGTGGGGGTCAAGGTCATGGCTCAGATGGCCGTCGCCCTTCAACACATGCTTCATTCTAGGTCGGCTTCTTCCCTGCTCGCACCTAGGGTCCGTTCCGTGGCATGTCGCACCCTGACCGAACAATCATCGGTATTTTGCCGTGTCGGCCTGTTTCGTCGGCGGGTGACAGGGGAGTGTGAGATATCCGGCATGCCCAAGCGTCGGGAGAGTAGACGTGACAACACCTGTGGACCCGAACCAGCCCGACCCGCGGCAGGAGCCGGATCCCGAGTCGCCCGTACCCGATCCCAGTGAGGCGCCGACCTGGCCGCCGTCCCCCGTTCCCGGGGAACCGAGGGTGCCGCCGCATCCGGACACGCCGGTCGCGCCAGAGGTCCCTCAGCCCGACCAGGCCGGTGATCCGGACGCCCCGAGGGGGGACGAGACACCCGAGAAACCGGAGTCCGGTGGGCGGGAGGGGGGAGTTCCCTCGCCGGAGGAACGGCCGCCCCACCCCGTGCCCGGTGCCACGCCCGCCGCGTATCCCGGCTGGGAGGGCGCCTCGGAGGCTCCGGGCGGTCCTGACCACCCCGGCCCCGCCCAGCCCTCGCGCTACGAACCGCCTGAGCCCTCCGAGGAACCCGCGGCCCAGCCTCGGCCCACCGAGCCCGCCGCCGGTGGTTTCCAGGCGGATCGGCCGCCCGCTCCCGGAACTCCCCAGCAGGGCTATTCGGGCCGGCACGGCTACGGGGAACAACCGAGATACGGGGAGGCCCAGCAGGCCGGGCAGCCCTACGGAGGTCCCGGCCCGCAGACGCCGTCCGCGGCGGGCCCTTACCAGCCGGCTCAGGGCGCGGCGGGCCCTTACCAGCCGGCTCAGGGCGCGGCAGGCCCCTACCCGCCGCCTGGCGCGCCCGCCTATCCAGGCGCCGCGCCCTACCCGGCGTCTCCGGGTGAGGGGCGCAGGCAGGGTGACGGGCTCGGTACCGCCGCGCTCGTGCTCGGGATCGTGGCCATCGTGTCGCTCATCGCCTGCGGCCTCGGCGTGCTGGTGGCGATCGTCGGTCTGGTCGTCGGCATCATCGCACTCGCCAAGAAGTCCGGCCCGGGCCGGGCCTGGGCGGGCATAGCGCTGAGCGTCCTCACTCTGATCATCGCCGCGGTCTTCCTGAGCTGGCTTTACAGCAAGGTCGGCGACTGCGCCAACCTGCCACCGGAGCTCCAGCAGCGCTGCATCGAGGACAGGTTCGGCGTCCGGCTCCGGCCCGCCCCTTGACGATCCCGCCACGCGCCTGGGAACGGCGGGAGCTATCGCAGCGGCAGATGGTCCGACAGGTCGGCGCGGGCTCCGCTCGCGGCGACCTTGCCGGTGGCCATCGCCGCAGGCCAGGTCAGCCGGCCGGTAGCCAGATCCAGCCAGGTGCGCGCGTCGGTCTCCACCACGTTGGGCGGGGTGCCACGGGTGTGACGGGGACCCTCCACGCACTGCACCGCCGCGTAGGGCGGGACCCGGACCTCGACGGTCCGGCCGGGAGCGGCCGTCGCCAGCGCGTCCAGCAGGTGCCGTACGGCGAAGCGGGTGATCTCCCGTTCCGGGCGGATCTCGCGCTCGAAGGCTCGCAGCACCACGCTCACGCAGGCGTCCAGCAGCGCCGTGACTCCGGTAGGACCGTCGTAGAGCGGCTCGTCGAGGGCGCTCAGCTGGGTGTCGAGGGCGGCGTGAACCTTGGCGGCGTCGGGCTTGTAAGGTGGCACGCCCTCCATGATGCCCGCCGGAGCGGCCCGTCCCGACGACAGGACGCCTCTGAGCTGCTCGATCCCGGTGACACCGGGCAACGGTTCATTGCCTGGGCAAATGCCGTTCACCTCCGGTTTGGCTGGCGCACGTAGCGTCCGGGCCGTACGATCCCGCCCCCTTTTTTGGAGGATCCTGTGGCGAACATGTCGCCGCGCCGCCCGCTGCCCCTGCTCATGAGCCCTCACAAGGGGGGCCGCAGCGCGCTCACCTGCCGGTTTCGTTGCGGTGACCAGTGCGCCCACGATGTGATGAACACCAGTGACAACACCTACTTCGGCGACGTGGTCGCCGAGGCGATGACCCGGCGCGGGATGCTGCGCGCGGGTGCCCTGGGCGCCATCGTCGCCGGGGTGGGGATCGGTACGGTGCTCCCGGCCGTCGCCGCCCCGGAGCCGGAGGCGAAGACCTTCGGATCCGGCGGGGGCCACGGCCATGGGAACGGTCAGCAGGGTGGCCTGCGCTTCGCCGCCGTCGCGCCGAACACCGACGACAGGGTGACGGTCCCCGCGGGCTACCTGTCGGCGGTCGTGGTGCGCTGGGGTGACCCGGTGCTGCCGGGCGCCCCGGCGTTCGACTTCGAGAGGCAGACGGCCGCCGCGCAGGCCAGGCAGTTCGGCTACAACTGCGACTACGTGACGCTCTTCCCGCTGGGACAGCGGCGCGGCCTGCTCTGGGTCAACCACGAGTACACCGACGAGAACCTGATGTTCCGCGGTTACACGGACGGCACCTCCGCGACGGAGGAGCAGATCAGGATCGCGATGGCCGCGCACGGCGGCTCGGTGGTCGAGGTCGAGCGGGTGGGCGCGTCCGGCCAGTGGAAGCTGGTCACCCGGGGCCCCCGCCGCTACAACCGTCGCATCACGGTGCACACCCGTATGAGGTTCACCGGCCCGGCGGCCGGCAGCGACCTGCTGAAGACCGCGGCCGACCCGAGGGGCACCACGCCGGTCGGCATGCTGAACAACTGCGCGGGCGGCACCACGCCGTGGGGCACGGTGCTCAGTGGCGAGGAGAACTTCAACCAGTACTTCGTCAACGGCAACGGTGTGCCCGAGGCGCAGAAGCCCTACCTCACCCGGTACGGGGTGAGCGCCACGACGGGCATCCCGAATGGAAACCGCAGGTTCGACCGGGTCGAGGACCGTTTCGACCTGGCGAAACACCCGAACGAGATCAACCGTACCGGGTGGATCGTGGAGATCGACCCGTTCGATCCGGACTCCACCCCGATCAAGCGCACCGCCCTGGGCAGGATGGCCCACGAGGGCGCCACCACCTCCCTGGCCGCCGACGGCCGGGTGGTGGCCTACATGGGGGACGACTCCCGGTTCGAGTACGTCTACAAGTTCGTCTCCAGGAAGCGCTACATTCCCGGCTTCGACCGGAACAACCGGGACCTGCTGGACGACGGCACGCTGTACGTGGCCAGATTCACCGGGAACAGCCCCGCCACGGAGATCGACGGCACCGGCAAGCTCCCGGCCGACGGGCGGTTCGACGGCTCGGGCGAGTGGATCCCGCTGGTCACCGGTGACGTCTCGCACGTACCGGGGATGACGGCCGCGGAGGTGCTCGTCTACACGCGGGTGGCGGCCGACAAGGTGGGGGCGACCAAGATGGACCGCCCCGAGGACGTGGAGCGCAACCCCGTCACCGGTGGCGTCTACGTGGCGCTGACCAACAACACCAACCGGACTCCTGCCCAGGTGGACGAGACCAACCCGCGCCCGGCCAACAAGCACGGTCACGTCCTGGAGATCGTCGAGCGGCGCGACGACGCCGGGGCCACCACCTTCGCCTGGTCCCTGCCGCTGGTCTGCGGTGACCCGAACGACCCCGCGACCTACTTCGCCGGGTTCGACAAGACCATGGTCTCGCCGATCTCCTGCCCGGACAACGTCGCCTTCGACGCCGACGGCAATCTCTGGATCTCCACGGACGGCAACCAGCTCGGTGCCCACGACGGCCTGTTCGTCATGCCGGTCCGCGGTCCCGAACGCGGCTACCTGAAGCAGTTCCTGAGCATGCCGGTCGGCGCGGAGACCTGCGGCCCGCTGGTCAGCGCGGACCAGCGCAGCGTATTCGTGGCCGTGCAGCACCCCGGCGAGACCAACGGTGCCACCCCCGAGGCTCCCAGCAGCCACTGGCCGGACGGCGGCACCTCCCAGCCCCGCCCGTCCGTGGTGGTCGCCTGGCACGCGAGGGGCGGCAAGATCGGCTCCTGACCGCCGTCTGTGCTTCCGGGGGGAGGCACGGGGTCCTGTCCCGGCGGCTCCGGTGAGAGCCACCGGGACAGGACCCGGCATTGCCCGGGGAACCGGTCCCCCGGGAAGCCGGCGATACCGGGTCGCCGGTGGGGCGTTCAGTCGAAGAACTGCCAGATGCTGAACCTTCGTACGAAGAGTGGGGCGAAGGCCCGGCCGGTCACCCGGATCCGCCTGATACGGGTCTGTTTGTTCATCGTGACCTTCACGCACTTCAGGCAGGCCCCGTGGGGTCCGGGCAAGGCGAAGTAGGAGATGGACGCGCCGCGGTGTGCCAATCCCCTGTCGGAGAGTCCTACCCCGATCTCCCGGTAGAGACGGTTCGACCCCTTCAGGTTGAACGCGGTGGAGCCGATGATCGCGTGGTTCGACGAGGGAGGGCAGTGCACGAATATCCGGACGTGACTGGCCTGCCGGGGCCACGGGGGCAGGACGCGGAGCGACGGGACGTTCTTCAACGCCTTGGGGATGGTGTTTCTGCCCCCTATAGTGGGAATTGACACTGTCTGGTTGGTTTTGGTGGTGACGCTGGTCGTGGCACCGGACGTGGATGTGGCGCTGAGGGTGGGCGTAGTGCTGGGCGTGGTGCTGGCGTTGGGGGTGGCTGTGGCGCTGGGCGTGGTTGTGGTGCCGGGGGTGGGTGCGGGTGCGGGTGCGGGACCCGGCCCGGCCACGCGCGGTGGGTTCTCTCCTGCGAGGAGAGCCCGCATGATCTCCCGGCTCCTGCTCCGGGGCGCGATCCCGCTGTCCGCCCGCCCCGCGGCGAGCGCTGACCCTCAGGCCCGGCGGCGGGGACGGGCCAGGGAGGCCGTCAGGGCGCCCGCCAGGGTAACGGCGAACAGGACGGCGTAGGTCCGCTGGAAGCCGGTCACCAGGTGCTCCACGGCGACGGGGGAGAGGCGCGACAGCGTGCCCGCGTACACCTGCCCGCGAAGCTCGGCACTGACCGAGCCGGTCAGGACGCTGAGTGTGAGGGCGACGCCCAGCACGATCCCGACATTCATGATCATGAGCCGGAAGCCGTTCACCACTCCCAGACTCTCCGCGGGCAGGGCGGCCATGACCTGGGTCGTGTTGCCGGTTATGAAGGTGCCGCTGCCGCAGCCGCACAGGAACAGGCCCACCCCGATGATCCAGTACGGCGTGGCGGGGGCGGTGTTCAGGAGCAGGATGCCCAGCCCGGCCGCGCTCATCAGGGTGCCCCCCACCGAGAGCGCGTACGGCTTGATCCGGCGGCCGAGGGCACCCGCGGCCGGGGAGGCCAGAGCCATGCCGATCGGGACGGGGAGCACGCCCAGGGCCGCGGTGACGGCGTCGATGCCCCTGGCGGCCTGGAAGTAGAGGGCGACCAGCAGGATCAGCGCCGAGCGCGCCAGCGCGTTGCAGAAGGAGGCGAGGTTGGCGAAGGCCAGCATGCGCTCGCCGAACAGGCGCAGGTTGAGCACGGGATACGACGCCCGGCGCTCCACCACGACCAGCACCGGGACCAGCACCACCGCGATCGCCGCACCGACGATCACCACGGGGCCGGACAGACCCTGCGACCCTACCTCGGACAGCGCGATCAGAGCCGCGGAGAGGGCGGCGAACACGATCAGGTTGCCGAGCGCGTCCACCGGCCGGCGGGCCCCCCGTGGAACCCGGCGTAGCGTGAACGCTCCCCAGACAAGGGCGGCCAGCCCGGCCGGCACGTTGATCCAGAAGATCCACTGCCAGCCGGCGGCCTCGGCGATGAGGCCGCCCAGGGTGGGGCCGGCGAGCTGGGCGACCGAGAGGGTGCCGATGTAGACGCCCATGCCCTGGCTGAGCCTGTCCGGAGGGAAGGCGTCGGTGATGATCACGGTTCCGTTGGCAAGGACCATCGCGGCCCCGATCGCCTGCACGGCGCGCATCGCGATCAGGAACCAGATGTCGGGTGAGAGCCCGGCCAGCAGTGATCCGACGGTGAACAGGACGAACCCCGCCAGATAGATCTCCCGTCGGCCGAGCAGATCGGCCACCCGGCCGAAGAACACCAGCGTCGCGGTGTTGACAAGGAGGAAGGCCAGCAGGACCCAGCCGGCCGCGAACGCGTCCGCATGGAAGTGCCTGACCACGGTGGGAAGTGCGACGTTCAGTGTGCTGCCGGAGATGCCGATCATGACCATACCCAGGCTGGTGACCGAGCAGACTCGCCACGCATAGCGGAGTTTGGATAGGTATTCAGGGGATCCAGGCAGGTCTTGGGGGATTGCGACCATGAGTCACAGTCTGACGTACGTTGTACGTCGATCTTGATCCAGATCCGCTTTAGAGCACGTCTGCCCCGTCGGCGCCTCGGGTCAAGCCCCCGGCGTGGGCGACGGCTGGGTGGCGGATCGGCTCCGCCGGAGGAGATCGTCGTGCTCGTTGCCGTCGCCGGGGACCGTGCCTGTCACCTTGCCCCGCGCGGCGAGGGCGTGCCTTCCCGCTCGTGGGCAGGCGCGCCCTCGCGCCGGTCGTCCGGTGTGCCGCCGGCGCGCTCTCAGCGCGCCCGTCTACGCAGGCCCTCCATATCGTGGATGATCACGCGGCGGCGGCCCGTCTCGATCAGCCCACGGTCGCGCAGGGAGCGCAACGCCTTGCTGACCGCCTCGCGGGAGGCTCCGGTCCAGCCGGCCAGCTCGTCCTGGGAGAGCGGCAACATCACCCGGACCCCGCCGTTGGCGGGCTCGCCGTACCGCTCGGCCAGCTCGACCAGCCGGGTGGCCACGCGGCCCGTGGTGTCGAACGCGCCGTACTCGATGCGCTTACGGTCGGAGTCGCGCATCTTGCCGACCACCATCCGCACGAGCAGCACCGCGACTCTCCCGTGGTCCCGCAGGTAACCGGGAAAGTCGTGGACCGTGACTCCTTCGACGGGTTCGAGGGCGGTGATCGTGGCGGACCTGGGCAGCCCGTCGATCGCCGCGAACTCGCCGAGCAACGCCCCGGGGCCTCGTATCGCGAGGACCACCTCGCTGCCACTCGCGGTGTGCGAGGACACCTTGACACGACCGGATGTCAGGACGAGCACCCAGTCGCTCACATCACCCTCGGTGCACATCGTCGCGCCCCTGTCCCAGCGCCGGGAGTGCCCGGCGGCGTACAGGGCCGCTACCTCATCGCTTGTGAGCAACGTGATGAACTCACCCGGTTCGGGGGAGGAAGTCATAACCACCTCGTGGCGATCTCGATCGTGTCCGTACGGCTCCCGAGGCGGGAGGTGCTTCTACGAGAGCCCGGACAGCACGTGGGCATGGACGGGTTGTTCCCTGCCCTTGAGGTTGAGCAGGCCCAGGGAACGGCTCTGGGCCCGGGGGCCGATCAGGTCGAGGGTGCTCTGGCCGATCACGACGCTGCCGGGATCGGCGATCCCCTCAAGTCTTGCGGCCACGTTGACACAGTCGCCCATCGCGTTGAAACCGCGTAGCTCGGGGCTGCCGATGTTTCCGACAAGCGCCTCACCGGTATTGATCCCGATCCTGAAGCGAGGATAGCCGGGCATCCCCGTCGCGATCTCCTCGGCCGCCTCCTGCATCGCCAGGCCCGCCCGCACCGCGGCGAGGGCGTGGTCGGACTGCCGGGCGGGGGCATTGAACAGCGCGAGCAGCGCGTCACCCACGAACTGCACGATCGTGCCGCCGTTGCCGAGCACGATGGGCACGGCCGCGGTGTGGTAACGGTTCAGCATCTCGACGATCTCGCCGGGCGCCACCCGCTCGGAGAAGCTCGTGAATCCCTTCAGGTCGGCGAAGAGCGCGGTCAGCTCCACCAGTTCGCCGCCGAGAGCCGCGGTCTGCGGGTCGGCCAGCAGCGACTGGGCCACGTCCGGCGACATGTACTGCCGGAAGAGGGTCTCCAGCTCGCGGTAGAGACGGACGTTCTCCAGGGAGATGGACAGCTGACCGGCCAGCATGGTGGCGAGCGCCTCGTCCTGCGGGGTCCTGCCGATCGGCACCTCCAGTGCCCCGGCGAGCCTGCCCTGCACGGTCAAGGGGTGGACGACCCTCCCCTCCAGCCGGATCGGCTGGTCGTCGGGGAAGTCCCGCGGACCGTACTCCCTGGAGTTCACGGTGACCCGGCCGTTGTCGACCAGCTTGATCCGGACGTCTCCATACGCCTGCCGCACGCGACCGAGGCTCTGCGCCAGCAGTTCACGCTCCGGCAGGCCCACCCGGGCCTGCCGGCCCGTGTCGACCAGCGCGGCGAGCCTGTCGGTCAGCTCCCGCTCGTTGGCCAGCGCCTCACCCGCCCGGTCGAGCACCGCCACCTGGGACTCGGTGAGCCCGAACTTGCCCGCCAGCCTGTTCGCGATCGGAACCCTGCTCTCCTCCCTGCGCCGCAGGTGGCCGACGAGCTCCTCCAGAGCGGCCTCGTAGTCGGCTCTGATCCTGCGGACCGTCGCCGACAGTGCCACCGAGTCGAACAGTCCGGCACTCGTGCCCTCCCGCCGGAACTGCAGGTAGGCGCTGTAGGCGACGAAGAGGAACGCCGTGGTCAGCAGCACGTGCCAGAGCCACCACGACAGGTGCCAGTTGCGGTGGGACAACCCCGCGACCAGGGACTCGGCGAGCAGCGCGTACGCGGTGACCAGGCTGATCAGCACGACCGCGGGACGGCTGCGGTGCAGCTGGAACATCATCGCGGCCGCCACCACGTACAGGGCCACCCCGATCCACTCCAGGCCGCCCAGGCCGGTGCCCCCGGGAGGCGAGTCGCTCAGCGGGGTCAGGCCCGGCACCAGGCAGGCGATCCCCCACCCGGTGATCAGGGTGGCCAGACCGCCGCGCAGCCACATCTGGTGCCTGAGGACGGTCTCGGCCGCTCGGTCCCTCAGGGGCAGCGCCGATGTGAACGCGAACACCGAGGCGATGAGGAGACCCACCGGGTGGGACAGGTCGAACCCGTAGCTGGGGGTGCCCAGGATGATCCCCGGCGTGGACAGCCCGTGCACCAGGAAGGATCCGGCGCTGCTCAGGAAGACCAGCGAGACCAGGAGCAGGCGTGCGTCCGCCCGTCTGGCCGATGCCTCGCTGATCATGAGGCCCAGGGCCAGGTTGATCCCGGCGACGGTGATGATCAACCAGAAATGACTGGGATTGTCCTGTAGAACGATGTTCAGGTCGGGTTGGGCCAGTAGCAGCCAGAGTCCGAGCATTGGCAGTGCCAGGTGCAACACCCACACCAGGGTGCGGACCGGCTGGGTCGCAGGCGGCAGGTACGGTTCCCGGCCGGAACGGTCTCGGGTGACCGTGTCCGTCGGGTTGATGGTCGGCACGGTGGCCTCCGCGTCTGGAGAACCCGTTGGTTCCCTGTGTTGTTCGTCCACGCCCAGCGGGCAGGTTCCCCCGAACGGTCCGATTATTCCGCACGCGGCCGTTGACGGCAGACATCTGGACATTCGGACATCTGGGCTTCCGAGATTGAAATGTGATGTTTCACCGGTAAACCATTGGAGCGGTTGAATCGTGTACCACTCGTACCTCTCCCATCACGCCAGACTCTGGTGTCGCAGAAGGAAGCCCAGTGGCTATCAAGTTGCCGGGCGGACGCACGCTCGCCGTCATGACCGTTGGTGTACTCGCTGGAACGTTGTTCACCGCGAGCGGCAGTGCCGTAGCCTCGTCGGCGGCCGCGGAGATCCACGCGTGTGTCCACAAGCAGACGCGCTACACCCGCATCGTCAACGCGACGGCCAAGTGCAGGCCCACCGAGATCCGGATCAGGTGGGGCCAGGAGAGCCTCCGCGCCCACTTTCTCCGGTGGCAAGCCGAGCGGCTGGTCCGTCTCCGTCGAGGCGAACTCCGGCTCCGACGACGACGACAGGGACGGCAGGGAAGACGGTAAGACCTCCGGGGGCACCACCAGCGGCCACGGAGGGAGCGGCAAGATCCAGGGCACCGTGTACGTGATCTGCGCGGCCGCCTGATCACCCGACCCGTTCGCGGGAACGCGACGGGCGGGTGACGCGGTGGGGACCCGTCGTCCTCACCGCGTCGCCCCCCGGCACCGACCGTGTGATCCATATAGATCGGTCAGGCCCCGCACCGTCATGTGACGGTGCGGGGCCTGACCCGTAAGCGCACCTCGTACGGGAGACGATCAGCCGAAGATGCCCGGCAGGGTGGAGATGTGGGTCTGGCGGAGCTCGGTGACCGGGATGTCCAGGACACCCTTGACGCTCAGGGAGTCACCGCCGGTGGCGCCCAGGCCGTAGCAGGGCACCTCGTGGGCCGCGCACAGCTCGGCGAAGGCGTCGAACGAATCGGGCCTGACGGTCACCAGCGCGCGTGCCGACGACTCGCTGAACAGCTCGACGAACGCGTCGTCGCCCGTCAGGGAGACCGCGCAGCCGATGCCCTGGGCGAGGCAGGCCTCGGCGAGGGCGATGGCCAGCCCGCCGTCGGACAGGTCGTGGGAGCCGGTCAGCAGCCCCTGCGAGGCGGCCTTGGTCAGGACGAGGGCCAGGTCGCGCTCCGAGGCCAGCCGCACCTTGGGCGGCAGGCCGCCCAGGTGACCGTGGGCCACGTGCGCCCACTCCGAGCCGCCGAACTCCGCCTCGGTCTCGCCGAGCAGCACCACCCTGTCGCCGTCGCCGGTGAAACCGGACCGCACGCGGGTGGACACGTCGTCGATGACGCCGAGCACGCCGACGACCGGCGTCGGGTGAATCGGCACGGATCCCGTCTGGTTGTAGAAGGAGACGTTGCCGCCGGTCACCGGGACGCCGAGGGTCTTGCAGGCGTCGGCCAGGCCACGCACGGCCTCGGCGAACTGCCACATGACCTCGGGGTCCTCCGGCGAGCCGAAGTTGAGGCAGTTGGTCACCGCCAGCGGCGTCGCGCCGGTGGTGGCCACGTTCCGGTACGCCTCGGCGAGGGCGAGCTGGGCTCCCGCGTACGGGTCGAGGCGGGCATAGCGGCCGTTGCCGTCGGTGGCCAGCGCGATTCCCCGCTTGGTCTCCTCGGCGCCGGGCATGGCCTCGCTGATGCGCAGCACGCCCGCGTCGGCGGGCTGGGCCAGCACGGTGTTGCCGCGGACGTAGCGGTCGTACTGGGAGGTGACCCACTCCTTGGACGCCAGGTTCGGCGAGCCGAGGAGCTCCAGCAGCGCCGCGCGCAGGTCGGTGGGGCGGGCGAGGCGCTTGGGGGTGTCGCTGTTCAGCGCGATCTGGCCGGCCGGCTCCTGGAACGGCCGCTCGTAGACCGGGCCCTCGTCGGCCGCGGTGCCCGGCGGGATGTCGACGATGGTCTCGCCGTGCCAGGTCATCACGAGGCGGCCGCCATCGGTGACCTCGCCGATTACGGTCGCGGGAATGTCCCATTTCGCGCAGATCGCCATGAAGGCGTCGATGTCGTCGGGGGTGACGACCGCCATCATGCGCTCCTGCGACTCGCTCATCAGGATCTCCTCGGGCCGCAGCGAAGGATCGCGCAGCGGCACCAGGTCGAGCCTGACGTTCATGCCGCCGGTGCCCTTGGCCGCGAGCTCGGTGGTCGCGCAGGAGACGCCCGCGGCACCGAGGTCCTGGATGCCGACGACCACGTCCGCCTGGTAGAGCTCCAGGCAGCACTCGATCAGCAGCTTCTCCATGAAGGGGTCGCCGACCTGGACGCTGGGACGCTTGGCATGCGACTTGTCCTCGAACGTGGCCGAGGCCAGCACGGACGCGCCACCGATGCCGTCGGGGCCGGTCAGCGCGCCGAACAGGACCACCTTGTTGCCCGGTCCGGGGGCCACCGCGAGCTTGATCTGGTCCTTGCGCAGCAGGCCCACGCAGAGGGCGTTGACCAGCGGGTTGCCGATGTAGCAGGGGTCGAAGACGACCTCGCCGCCGATGTTGGGCAGGCCCAGGCAGTTGCCGTAGTGGCTGATGCCCTCGACCACACCGGGCAGCACCCGCCGGGTGTCGTGGGCGTCGGCGCCGCCGAAGCGGAGCGCGTCCATCACCGCGACCGGCCGGGCGCCCATCGACATGATGTCGCGGACGATGCCGCCGACGCCGGTCGCCGCGCCCTGGTGGGGTTCGACGTAGGACGGGTGGTTGTGCGACTCGATCTTGAAGGTGGCGGCCCAGCCGTCACCGATGTCCACGACCCCGGCGTTCTCCCCCATGCCGACGAGCAGAGCAGCCGAGGAGGGAGCCTTGGTGGCGAACTGGCGCAGGTGCACCTTGGACGACTTGTAGGAGCAGTGCTCGCTCCACATGACGCTGTAGATGGCCAGCTCGGAGCCGGTGGGACGGCGGCCGAGGATCTCGCGGACCCGCTCGTACTCCTCGAGCTTCATGCCCAGCTCGGCGTACGGCTGGCGCTCGTCGGGGGTTTCCCCGGCACGCTTGACGGTGTCAAGATTCACGCGTTCACCAGCTTCTTCAGGATCGAGGAGAAGAAGGCGCGCCCGTCGGTGCTGGGCGCGCCGGTGAGGTCCTCGACGGCGTGCTCGGGGTGCGGCATGAGGCCGACGATGTTGCCGGCCTCGTTGCGGATGCCCGCGATGTCGTTCAGGGAGCCGTTGGGGTTGCCGCCCGTGTAGCGGAAGACCACCTGGCCACCCGCCTCCAGCGCGCCCAGGGTCGCCTCGTCGGCGACGTAGCGGCCCTCCCCGTGCTTGATCGGCAGCACGATCTCCTGGCCCTCGGTGAAGTCGGAGGTCCAGGGGGTGGAGGTGCTCTCGACCCGGATGCCCTGGTCGCGGCAGATGTAGTGCAGTCCGGCGTTGCGCATCAGCGCTCCGGGCAGCAGATGGGCCTCGCAGAGGATCTGGAAGCCGTTGCAGGTGCCCAGCACGGGGAGCCCGGCCCTGGCGGCGGGGATCAGCTCCTCCATCAGCGGCGCGAACCTGGAGATGGCCCCGCAGCGCAGGTAGTCCCCGTAGGAGAACCCGCCTGGCAGGAAGACCGCGTCCACCCCCCTGAGATCGGGATCCGCGTGCCAGAGCGGCACGGCTTCGCCACCCGCCTGGCTTACGGCGCGGGCCGCGTCCTGATCGTCAAGCGTTCCGGGAAAAGTGACGACGCCCACGCGGGCAGCACTCATGGCAGCGTTCCCCTCCACAAACGGGCGCCGCGCCGGCGTCTCTCACATCGGACGTCGGTCTGCGGCGGTGCTTCCAGGCTATCCGCTCCGGGCGAGCGGTCATGCGCGGAGTGCCCGATCACACAACCGGGCGGACGGGAGGGACCTTCCTGTCGTCCGTACGGCCGGTGGAGCCGGATTCTCGCCGGGAACCGGGGCTATACGGCGGCGAGCACCCGGTCGCGGGAGAAGGCGGCGGCGTCGTCCCAGTCCAGATGCTTGCGCAGGTGCACGACGGTGCCCCTGCCGGGCGCGATGTCGAAGGAGATCTCGTCCACCACCGCCTGCATGATGAGCAGGCCCCTGCCGTTCTCGACGTCGGCCGACGGGTAGTGCTCCGGCACTCTGACGAGGCCCTGGCCCCGGTCGATGATGCGAACGTCGCAACGCCCGTGGCCGATGGCGGCCTCGACCTCGTAGCGGTTGGCCGGACCTCCGTGCCGCACGGCATTGGCGCACGCCTCGGTCACCGCGAGCAGGATGTCGGAGACGCAGTCCTCGGTGACGCCGAGTGAGCGCAGGGAGTCACCGAGTGCCCTGCGGACCATCGGGATGCCGATGGCCTGTCGTGGCAGAGCCAGCGAGAACTCCATGTCCACCGGTTTCCTCCCGGGGTCAGACGTCACCTCGTGAAGGCTTCCCTGCAGAATCCGGGCTAACCGCAAAATAACCGTAATGTTATTGACTAGTGGTCAAGCCGTGGGATTGCTCCACCCATATGGCCGGATATAGGCGGATCTGGGGGGTTGATCTGCGGGGAGTGACGGCCTAGGACTCGACGGTGACGGTGTACTCCTCGATCACCGTGTTGGCGAGCAGGGTTTCGGCCATTTTCCGGACGTCCGAAAGTGCCGCCTCATCGGCGGGCCCTTCGATCTCCACCTCGAACCGCTTGCCCTGCCGTACCGCTGAGACACCTACGAGGCCGAGCCGAGGCAGCGCGCGGGCGATCGCCTGCCCCTGCGCGTCGAGAATCTCGGGCTTCAGCATGACGTCGACGATGACGCGCGCCACGGCGTTCCTCCTGGTTGCGACGGGGACGGTTCGGCGCCTCAAGAGTAACGGGCTCCGGCCGCGCTCAGGCGCGGGGGCCGGACCCGCGCCACGCGGACGAAATGGGCGGGTGAAAGGGAACGCGCGGGGAACGGGGAGCATATGGACGCCGAGGCAGGTCTTGCGCACACGTATATGACCTCTGCCACGATGGCCACAAGCGCGTACGAACCACCATCAGACGGGTCGAACGCGTCGCGAATCGGCCGGACAGCGGTGGCGAACCCATCCCAGACGGCCCCTAGCACACAGGAGTGGCACGTGACAGCCGACGCCTCTCGTGGTGCGGAAGCACCCCCGGAGCTCATTCAACTGCTGACCCCGGAAGGAGAACGGGTCGAGCACCCCGACTATGACATCGACCTGACCCCGGAGGAGGTCCGCGGCCTCTACCGGGACCTGACCCTGGTCCGCCGCGTCGACCTGGAGGCCGTGGCCCTGCAACGCCAGGGCGAACTGGGCCTGTGGGCATCGCTACTCGGGCAGGAGGCCGCGCAGATCGGCTCCGGCCGGGCGCTGACCGAGGCCGACATGGCATTCCCGACCTACCGCGAGCACGGGGTGGCCTGGTGCAGGGGCGTTGACCCGATCAATCTGCTCGGCCTGTTCCGCGGCGTCAACCACGGTGGCTGGGACCCCGCTGAGCACAACTTCCACCTCTACACCATCGTGATCGGCAGCCAGACCCTGCACGCGGTCGGCTACGCCATGGGCATCCAGCGCGACGGCGCCGAGGCCGCCTCGATCGTTTACTTCGGTGACGGCGCCACCTCCCAGGGCGATGTGAACGAGGCGTTCATCTGGGCGTCCGTGTTCAACGCGCCGGTGGTGTTCTTCTGCCAGAACAACCAGTGGGCCATCTCCGAGCCGCTGGAGAAGCAGACGCGCATCCCCCTGTACCGCAGGGCCAGCGGGTTCGGGTTCCCCGGTGTCCGGGTCGACGGCAACGACGTCTTCGCCTGCCTGGCCGTCACCCGCAAGGCGCTGGCCGAGGCCAGGTCGGGGCAGGGACCCATGCTGATCGAGGCGTTCACCTACCGGATGGGTGCCCACACCACCTCCGACGACCCGACCCGCTACCGGGTGGCCGCCGAGCTGGAGGCGTGGAAGCTCAAGGACCCGATCGAGCGGGTCAGGGCCTACATGTTCAAGAACCAGATCGCCGACCAGGAGTTCTTCGACGCGATCGACGCGGAGGCCGACGAGCTGGGACGGGACGTCCGCAAGCGCTGCCTGGAGTTGCCCGATCCCGAACCGCTGGCCATCTTCGACCATGTCTACGCAGAACAGCACTCCCTGATGGACGCCGAGCGCGCAGAGTTCGCCACCTATCTGGAGGGCTTCGAGGCATGACCATTCTCACGCTGGCCAAGGCGCTCAACGAGGGTATGCGTAAGGCCATGGAGGACGATTCCAAGGTCCTCGTCATGGGTGAGGACGTGGGCAAGCTCGGCGGGGTGTTCCGGGTGACAGACGGCCTGCAGAAGGACTTCGGCGAGCAGCGGGTCATCGACACCCCGCTGGCCGAGTCGGGCATCATCGGGACGGCCATCGGTCTCGCGCTCCGGGGCTATCGCCCGGTCTGCGAGATCCAGTTCGACGGGTTCGTCTTTCCCGCGGCCGACCAGATCATCACGCAGCTCGCCAAGATGCCGCTGCGCTCGCTGGGCAAGCTGAGACTGCCGGTGGTCGTCCGGATTCCCTGCGGCGGCGGCATCGGCGCGGTGGAGCACCACAGTGAGTCGCCCGAGGCGTACTTCACACACACCGCGGGCCTGCGCGTCGTGGCCTGCTCCAACCCGGCCGACGCCTACACCATGATCCAGCAGGCGATCCGCTGCGAGGACCCCGTCATCTTCTTCGAGCCCAAGCGGCGCTACTGGGAGAAGGCCGAGGTGGATGTCGACTCCTCCGGCTGGATCCCCTTCGACGAGGCCAAGGTGGTGCGGCAGGGCACGGACGTCACCCTGCTCGCGTACGGGCCGATGGTGAAGACCTGCCTGGAGGCCGCGAAGGCGGCCGAGGACGACGGCCGGTCCCTGGAGGTCGTGGACCTGCGCTCGCTCAATCCGCTCGACGTTTCGAAGATCACGGAGTCGGTGCGCAGGACCGGGCGCTGCATTGTGGTGCACGAGGCGCCCGTCTACAACGGTTTCGGCGCGGAGATCGCCGCCCGCGTCACCGAGGAGTGCTTCTACAACCTGCAGTCCCCGGTCCTGAGGGTCGGAGGGCCCTCCACCCCTTACCCGCCCTCGCGGCTTGAGGACCACTACCTGCCCGACCTGGACAGGGTCCTGCACGCCGTCGACCGCGCGTTCGCGTTCTAGAGGAGGGGCTGGGTATGAAAGAGTTCAGACTCCCCGACGTGGGAGAGGGACTGACCGAGGCGGAGATCGTCCGCTGGCACGTGAAGGTCGGAGACCCGGTCAAGGTCAATCAGACCATCGTGGAGATCGAGACCGCCAAGGCGGTCGTCGAGTTGCCCTGCCCGTTCGAGGGCGTCGTGGCGGCCCTGATGGCGGACGAGGGCGAGACCGTGGACGTCGGCAGGCCGATCATCTCGGTGGACGACGGCACCGGTCCCGGGGCTCCCGAGGCCCCCGTTCCCGTCGTGGAACGGGCCGAGGTACCGGCCGACGACATGGTGCCCGCACCACCGGCCGAGACGCGACAGCCGGTGCTGGTGGGCTACGGCGTCAAGCCGGGCGCGGCCAAGCGCCGCCCCCGCAAGCCGTCGTCGTCCGGCGCCTCTCCCGTCGGCGGCTCCTCCGGTACGCTTCCCGCGGGCGCTTCCTTCACCGGTACGCCTGCCGGGGCGCGGTCGCCCGAGGTGGTGCCGTCCGGCCTGAAGGGGGCCGGCACCGGCCCGGTCTCACCACCGGAGAGTGTCGCGGTCCTGGCGAAGCCTCCGGTGCGGAAGCTCGCCAGGGACCTGGGCGTCGACCTGACCGCCCTCACCGGGACCGGCCCGCACGGCTCGATCACCAGGGACGACGTCCAGACCGCACTCGGTGCCGCGCCGGCCGGGGCGCAGGCGCCGGCCGTGACGCGGGAGGGGGAGGACGAGGAGCGGATCCCGGTCAGGGGGGTGCGCAAGGCGACCGCGCAGGCCATGGTGGCCTCCGCGTTCACGGCGCCGCACGTGACGGAGTTCCTCCAGGTGGACATGACGGCGACCATGGACGCGGTCCGGCGCCTCCGGGACCTGCCCGACTTCGCCGAGGTCAAGGTCTCGCCGCTGCTCCTGGTCGCCAAGGCCGTGCTCGTCGCCGCCCGCCGTCATCCGATGATCAATTCTGCCTGGGACGAGGCCCGTCAGGAGATCGTGGTCAAGCACCGCGTCAATCTGGGCATCGCCGCGGCCACCCCGCGCGGCCTGCTCGTGCCCAACGTCAAGGACGCACACCTCCTGCCGCTACCCGGCCTGGCCGGCGCCCTCGGTGCCCTCGCCGAGACCGCCAGAGCGGGCCGCACCCAGCCCGCGGACATGGCCGGGGGCACGATCACGATCACCAACGTGGGTGTCTTCGGGGTGGACGCGGGCACCCCGATCCTCAACCCCGGCGAGTCGGCGATCCTGGCCTTCGGCCAGGTCAGGGATATGCCGTGGGTGGTGGACGGGCAGGTCGTGCCGCGTAAGGTCTGCACGCTCGCGATCTCGTTCGACCACCGGGTCGTGGACGGGGAGGTCGGCTCGCTGTTCCTGCGTGACGTCGGCGCCATGCTTGAGGACCCTCTCCGCATGCTCGCCTGGGGGTGACCCGGTGATTCCTCCGCCTCCCGAGGGGACTTTCCCCGGGAGGCGGAGACAGGCGACGGCCAAGCCCGGACCGTTCGAATACAGGCCCCCAACGGGGAGGCGATTCACCTGCCGGGCAAACCCGGCAGTCCCCTCACCAAACATGACGGCCGAGCCGGTCAATTGGTGTGGACGGGAAAAGGGCGAGGGGTCCGGGGGCTTCCTCCCGGCCGCCGGGACGCCGTGCCGGGCCGCCATCCCGGCGATAATCGGAAACCTCTTTTTGTCCCTTGTGGACCAGGGTTTATGGTGCGTATCCCCAGCTCGGGCGGGAGGGCGGGGCGCCGCGTGGAACTTTTGTCAGGCTTTACTCTCGATACGTTTTATGGCTTTTCTGAATGGCTTGTTAAAACATCTTTAATGTGCATCGATATGGGCGGTTTGTCTGGGTATAAGTGCTAGTGTCGCGGTTGGTAAGTGCGACAAGCTCAGCACGAAGGGGGAAGCCATGACTTTCAAGCAGCTCTTCCCGTCTAGCCGGTACGTGACCTGGGGTGGATGCTGCTGTCGGCGCCGCCGCCGCTGCGGATGCGGGTGTGGTGGCGGCGGCGGGTGGTGGTGGTAGCCAGATCCGGTGCTAGCGAAAACAAATGAGAGCCGGCGGGTGACCCGCCGGCTCTCATTCTCAGAGTCGCTCTCGCCCAACGGGGCGAGAGCCGCGGTGCGTCGCCCTCCCCCGGCGCCGACGGTCTCCATCCGCAGGACCTTCCGGGAGTTCTGGCCGTACACCCGCGGTATTCGCAGGCTGCTCGTGGCCGGTGGCGTGCTCGCCATCGTCGCGGCCGTCTGCGAGGTCGCCGCGATCGGCCTGTTCGGCTTCATCACGGACGAGGTGCTCAGCAAGCAGAACCTGGGGGCCTTCTGGCTTCCCGCGGCCGCCTGGCTTGGTCTCGCGGCCGTCGCGGGGCTGGTCTCCTTCGCGGGGTCCTACCTCACGGCCCTGGGCGGTGAGCGCTTCCTGCTGCGGTTGCGAGACAGGGTGTTCGACCACATCCAGACGCTCACGCCCGACTTCTTCGACAACCGCCGGCTGGGTGACCTGATGGCCAGGCTCACCGACGACATCGAGGCCATCGAGGAACTCGTCGGTTCGGGCCTGGTCAAGCTCTTCACCACACTCGCCAGCGTCGTCTTCTTCGCCGGTGCCGCCCTCTACATCCGGTGGGACCTGGCGTTGCTGACGTTCCTGCTGGCCCCGGCGTTCCTGCTGGTCTCCAAGGTCTTCGCGGGCAGGTTCAGGACCGTGTCGGCGCGTGAGCGGCTCAGCAACGGGATCATGAACAGCGTCATCGAGGAGAGCCTGTCCAACCAGTCGCTCGTCCAGTCCTACAACCGCCAGGGCACCGAGGCGGAGCGACTGCACACGGAGGGGAGCACCTGGCTGCGGGCCAATGTGGCTCAGGCGTGGCTCTCCTCCCTGTACGGGCCCGTCGTGCAGGTGATCGAGACCATCTGCCTGATCGCCATCCTCGGATTCGGCGCCTGGGAGATCTCCTCAGGACGTCTCACCATCGGCGGACTGCTCGCCTTCGCCGCCTACCTCGCCTACCTCTACCCGGCGGTGCAGAGTCTGGGGCAGATCGCCCTCACCGTCTCCGAGGCGGCGGCGGGCTCCGATCGGGTCATCGAGATCCTGCGGGCCCGGCCGACCGTCACCGACCGCGACGCCCCCGTCCACCTGGGACGCGGCCATGGCCGCATCGAGTTCCAGGAGGTCGGCTTCACCTATCCGAACAGGAGGAGGCCGACGTTGCGGGACCTGTCCTTCGTCGTCGAGCCGGGGGAGCTGGTCGTGTGCACCGGACCGAGCGGCGTGGGCAAGTCCACGCTCGCGAAGCTCCTGCTCCGCTTCTACGACCCCACCACCGGGCGCATCCTGCTCGACGGAACCGACATCCGGGACCTGTCGCGCGAGTCGCTCCGTGACAACATCACCATCCTGCAGCAGGAGAACCTGCTCTTCTCCGGGACCGTGCGCGACAACATCGCCTACGGTCGCCCCGGTGCGGACCTGGACGACATCATCCGAGCCGCCGTCATGGCGGACGTCCACGACTTCGTCAACACGCTTCCCCACCGGTACGACACGCCGATCGGGCAGCGTGGGCGGCTGATGTCGGGCGGGCAACGCCAGCGGATCGCCATCGCCAGGGCCATCCTGCGCGACGCCCCGGTGCTCGTCCTCGACGAGCCGATGACGGGGCTTGACACGCTCACCGCGGAACGGATCATGGAACCGCTCAAGCGGCTCATGGCCGGCCGCACGACCATCCTGATCACCCACGACCTCCGTTTCATCCCCGAGGCGGCCCAGAAGATCGTGATCGAAGCCGTGCCGCGGCGCTCCGGCCAGATAAGGATCAAATTCGCCGGGTGCCGCCGCTCCGTACCGCGCCCGGTGTGAGAGCGGATCACTCCTTGACGGCGATCACGCCCCGGACGGGCCGCGACACCCGCCCGGGCTCGCCGTCACCCGTCTCCGCCCCGTCCGCGGGGTCGTTGCCGGTTCCTGTGGCGCCTGGCCGTACGCTGGCCGGGAACCCAAACGAAGGGAAGATCATGTTCCGGCATGTCGTGCTGTTCACCTGGGCACAAGAGGCCACCGACGAGCAGAGGGCCAGGGTCGCGACGGAGCTCGGCAAGCTGCCCGGAGCCATCACGGAGATCCGCTCCTACACTCTTGGCGCGGACGCGGGCGTGAACGCCGGCAACCACCACTTCGCGGTCGTCGCGGACTTCGACAGCGTCGACGACTACCTGGTCTATCGTGACCACCCGCTGCACCAGGCCGTGATCACCGAGCACATCAAGCCGATCGTGGCCTCGCGGGCGGCGATCCAGTTCGAGGTCTAGAAGTGCACTGAAAATCTTGCGTTCTGGTCCCGCCTCGGATGATTCGGGGCCAGACTCGTTGCGTGCAGGGTGAATGGGCTGGAGAACCGGTAGGGCCGGATGTGTGGCAGACCTGCCGGGAGCTGATCCCAGCCGGGAGCGTTTTCGCGTTCCTGGCCGAACATCGGCAGACGCTGTTCCCAGCAGACATGTTCACGGACATGTATCCCTCGGCGAACGGGCGGCCGAGCATGCCGCCGCAGGTGCTCGCCACAGTGATCGTCCTGCAGAGCCTGCACGGGCTGTCGGACTTCGAGACGGTTCAGGAACTGCGTTGTGACCTGAGGTGGAAGGCCGCCTGCGGCCTGGGTCTGTACGACACCGCGTTCGACCCGTCGCTGTTGACCTACTTCCGACGGCGCCTGCAGCGCTCGGCCGATCCGAACCGGCTGTTCACCAAGGTCAGGGAAGTCGTCGCGGCCACCGGCGTCCTCAAAGGCAGGCAGCGCCGGGCGTTGGACTCCACCGTGCTGGACGACGCGGTCGCCACCCAGGACACCGTCACCCAGCTCATCGCCGCGATCCGCCGGGTCATCCGCGACGTCCCCGGCGCCGAGCCGGTCGCCGCCCAGTGGTGCACCGCCCACGACTACACCGACCCCGGCAAGCCGAAGATCGCCTGGAACGACCAGCAGGCGCGGGACACACTGGTCGACGCCCTGGTCACCGACGCCCTTAATCTCATCGCTCACGTGCCCGGCCAACCGCTCGGCGAGACGGCGGCAGGCGCCCTCGGACTGCTGGCACTGGTCGCAGGACAAGACGTCGAGCCCGCCGACGGCTCCGACGGCCGATGGCGGATCGCCCGGCGCACCGCCCACGACCGCATCGTGTCCACGGTCGACCCCGAGGCCCGCCACATCCACAAGAACCGCACCCGCCACCAGGACGGCTTTCGCGCACATGCCGCGTTCGAGCCCGAGGCGGGGCTGTTCACCGAGGTCGCCCTCACCGCGGGCAGCGGCGCGGACAACCACGAGGCCGCCGTCGCCCGAAGCCTCCTCGCCGGCGACGACGATGCCCTGACGGTACTGGGCGACACCGCCTACGGCACCGGCGACCTGCGACAGACCCTCCAAGCCGACGGCCACACCCTGGTGATCAAGCCGCCGCCGCTACGCCAAGCCGTCCCCGGCGGCTTCACCACCGACGATTTCCAGGTCGACACCCAAACCGGCCGCGTCACCTGCCCGGCAGGCCACACCAAAACCCTCGGCCGCCCGCTGGCAGGTGGTAACCGCCAGGCCCAGTTCAAGATCCTGTGCCGCACCTGCCCACTGCGCGAACGCTGCACCACGTCCAAGACCGGACGCACCTTCAACGTCCACCCCCACTATGACCTCCTCAAAACCGCCCGGCAGCAGGCCGCCACCAGTCAGCGATGGCAGCAGGAGTACCGCCGCTGGCGACCACCCGTCGAACGCGCCATCGCCTGGCTGGTCGCCAAAGGCAACCGTCGCGTTCCCTACCGCGGCGTCCTCAAGAACAACATCTGGCTCCACAACCGCGCTGCCGCACTCAACCTCCGCCGCCTCATCAACCTCGGACTCACCCACACAGGCGGCGCCTGGGCACTGAACCCCGCCACTGCATAAGCCGCCGGGGCGCCTGCTCCGCGCCGATATCCACTCAAACCAAGATCTTCAGTGCACTTCTAGGCCCTGTGCCCGCTGAATCCTCCGCCCACCGCGGCCAGGGGGTGCCTCGCCGCGCTGTCGCCGGTCACAGTGGCGTGCCGCGGCGGCACCGGCTGACCGATCCTCGCCACGGCAAGATCCGCAAGGTGGCGCCTAGCTCTCCGGCGGGTGGTTCTCGCGGTGCATCAGGCGGTCCTCGGACGTGTTCCCGCGCCTGGGGGCCAGCACAATGCTCAGCACGACTCCGACGGCACCGACGATCATGAAGATCAGGCCGATCACGTCGATGTGCACGGCCTCGCCGAGGACGGTGGGGTCGATGGCGAAGCGGAGGATGGCGCCAAGCGTGAGAAAGAAGATGCTGACCCCGACACCCATGAGTTCCTCCGGGTAAGGCTGTCCACCAGGTAAAGGGAGAGTACGAGAAGGGTCATACCCTTTCGGGTGCGGTCACACCACGGAGAAGGACCTTGTCGGTGGCGGTGGGCCCGTGGGACCCCAGCCACACCGGGACCCCCAGGGCCTCGGCCACCGCCGCGGGCCAGTCGTCGATCCCGTCGGCGTAACGCGGCCGGGCAGCCGACAGCCGCCCGGTAAGCCTGGCCTGCCCTTCGAGGTCGCCTGCCGCGCCCACCGGCAGCTCGCCGATGTCGTACGACACGCACATCCGCGAGACCGGCGCGTCCAGGTGGGTGAGCGCGAGGGCGTCGGCCCCGCCCGTGACCGCCAGCGCGTAGCGGTGGGCCACCGCGTCGAAGTGACCGGCGCGGAAGGGCCCCTGCCAGGGACCGTTCCCGTTGTGAGCCTCGGGCAGCGTCAGCGCCGCGTCCTCGGTGACCAGCGGTCCCGGGCCGTGCCTGGGGGTATAGGTCCGCAGCACGCCCAGCCGTACGGCCGGCACCCCGTCGAGCAACTCCAGCGCGTTGGCGAAGGTCGTCGTGCTCCAGGTGGTGTACGGGTGAAAGCCGTGCCACTCGTCGAGCAGTACGCCCTGCGCCCCCTCGAAGATCACGGGCCGCCTGCGCAGCAGCGCGGTCGTGAAGGAGGAGCCGACCAGGATCACCCGTTCGGCGAACGCCCGGTAGGCGGCGACGCAGTCCTCCACGGGCGGCCCGGTCACCCCCAGTGCCTCTCGGAGCGCGTACAGCTTGCGGGTGAGCCGGGCCGGTTCCTCGCAGTCGCCCACGGTCGGCGCGAGCTCCGGGTGCTCCAGGGCGTAGGCCATGGTCTCGCCGACGCCCATCCCGCACGACCCGTGCCGGTCATCGCCGCGTGCCAGTTCCCTGGCCTGCCCCGCCGCCACGTGGTACGGCGTGGCGAGCAGGGCGTCCCGATCCACGGTGAGCAGGCGGAACGGGTCGGGAACGCCCAGCTCGCTCAGGTGGGCGGCCTCCCGGGCCAGCGAGAGCGGATCTGTGACCATGAACCTGGACAGGTGGGTGGGCACGCCTCTCAGCGTGCCCGACCCGAACTGCGCGAACGTGTGGTGCCGTCCATCGGGCAGCACGACGTTGTGGGCCGCCTGTCCGCCTCCGTTGAATCTGACCACCGCCCCGATGGGCTCGCGGGCGCAGAGCCAGTCGATGATCGTGCCTTTGCCCGCGTCGCCGTAGCCGAGGTCTGTCACGATCATGTGTTCGCGCATGTGGTTTCCTGTTCGTCGTGGCCGCCTGCCCGGCGTGTTCCTATCGCCGGGCAGGGGCCGTCTCCCTTCGTGGTGGCACTCCCCGCCGCTTTCGCGGTGGCCGCCGCACGGCGGGGAGGTCTTCAGAGCCGTGTCACGCCGCTGTCGCCGCCCAGGTCGAGACCGTCGGCGACCACGAGCGTGCCGCGGTCGAGTTTGGCGAGGGCCCTGCCCACGGCGGTCCCGGCGGTCGAACCGAGCTCGTCGAGGTCGTCCAGCCCTTCCCGCAGGTCGATGGCGTCCTCGCCGAGGCCGACGGTGAGCGCGATGGTCTCGCAGACGGCGTCGAGGTCGTCCAGCTCCAGCACGTTCTGACCGAGCAGCTCGCGCCAGGCGGCCAGCACCCGGCCGTCCCCGGCGTAGCTCGCTCCGGCCGGAAGGATGTAGTAGACGTCGTAGACCCTGGTCAGCTCGGCGACGATCTCCCTGGTCGGGATGTCCCGCCGGAGCCGATCGCCGACGACCTTCTCGACCTCGCGCCGTTTGACCTGCGGGTAGGGCAGCTCGTCGCCGATGATGAACAGGTAGCCCCTGCGGCCCCGCTTCTCGAAGCAGTCGATCGAGGTGTGCCTGGCCATGAAGTACATCGCCAGCTCGTACGACTCGCTCATCTGGCCGCCGCCCCCGCCTTCCAGCAGGACCTTGCCCAGGTGCTCGTCCATCCGGTTGTCGGATTCGAACTGGCCGACCTGCAGCGGGGCCCGGTCGCAGGTGGCGTCGCCGATCGCGCCGAAGAGGATCTGCGGGTCGGCGGCGTACCCCTTGCGGAGCATCAGCCCGAGCAGATCGGGCAGCTTGGCCTGGAGGGTGCGGGGCACCCCGCCCATCGAGCCGGTCACGTCGAACAGGACGGCCACGGCGAGGGAGTCGGGGTGTTCGGCGGAGTCGCGGCTCTCGCGGAGCGTCACCCCGCGCGGGTCGAGATCGGGGTGCGCGGAGCGGGCGCCGCCGTCGCTGTAGGCGAAGGCGCTTGAGCCCTTGGCCGCACGGTAGCTCGCGGCGGCGGAGTAGACGTCGGTGGACCAGATTCCGCTTCCCACGGGGGATCTCCTCAGATAAGGGGTGGAACGTTCTCAAAGGTGCAGCGGCCGGTACTTCCTCGGCCCGTACAGGTCGTCGAGCAGGTCGTCGAGTTCCCCCAGGAGCCGCCACGCGTCGCCCGGCGGGCTCATCAGGCTTCCCCGGACGAAGCGTCTGATCGGAGTGGGGGCGTGGCCGCCCATGAGGGCGGCCACGGAGCGGGTGGCGAGGTGGATGTCGGTGGCGGGGGTGGCGGGTTTCCTGGCCGGTACCTCCGGCGGATAGTCGTCGCGGTGCCTGGTCACCAGGGCGGTGATCGGGGTGCCGAGCGGTACCGACTGGCTCCAGTCGACGAGCACCAGGCCGTGGTCGACCGGGTGGACGAGAACGTGGTGCCCGAACACCGCGCCGTGCACGACCCCTGCCCTGTGGGCCGCGCCGACGGCCACCAGCAGCCGCCGCCAGATCCACGCCACGTCTCTCGCGTCGAGCACCGGCCGCCGCCGCCTGACCTCGTCCAGGCTGACGAACCCGCCGGGCGCCCGGCTGATCACGTTGGCCCGCCGCTCGACCCCGGCGCAGCGGTGGCGGAACGAATCCACCAGACGCGGCACGTACGGCAGGAGCAGCGGGTCGCCGTCTCGCGCGATCGTCTCCAGGGCGTCCGCCTCGCGGCGCATGAGGTCGTTGTCCGCGTGGCTGCGCGGGAGCTTGAGCAGCGTGTCCGGGCCACTCTCGTAGAGCACGGCCGAGGCGCCTCGCCGGAAGACGCTCCCGATCCGGTAGGTCCCCCGCCCGGTGGTGATCACCGTCTCCGTGGCCCGCCCCGTGGCCCGCCCCGAGGCCGCGCCGCGGGCCGCCCAGAGCTCGGCCAGCCTGGCGAACGCCTCGGCGGCCTCGGCTCCCGGCGAGAGGTCGGGGTGGAGCAGCCTCGCCAGCCTCCGGTACGCCCGGTGCGGAAGGTCCCCGCCGAACAGGTCGTCGGGAGTGCGGGCGGCGGTCACCAGCGCGATCGCCTCGGCCGTGGTGGTCATCTGATCTGCTCCTCCCCGGCGGGCCGTAGCAGGGCGGGGTGCAGGAGCCGGGCGTCGCCGGCCCGGTAGAGCTTGGCCCGGGGACCGCCCCTGGCCCCGCCGCTCTCGGTGGTCTCGCCGGTGCTCTCCACGAAACCGGGCACCGACAGGATCTTGCGGTGGAAGTTGCCCGCGTGCAGCGGCACGCCCCAGACCGTCTCGTAGACACCGCGCAGCTCGGAGATCGTGAACTTCTCGCCGGCGAACGCGGTGGCCAGCGGGGTGTACTCCAACTTGCCGCGTGCCCGCTCCAGCCCGTGCGCCAGGATGCGATCGTGGTCGAACGCGAGCTCCGGCAGCTTGTCGACCGGCTGCCAGGCGGCGTCCGCCGCGTCCGTGCCCGCCCGAGGGTCGGGCAGGTCGGGGGCGAACGCCAGGTAGGAGATCGACACGACCCTCATCCGCGGATCACGGTCGGGCGTCCCGTAGCTGGCGAGCTGCTCGATGTGGACTCGGTCCCCGAGGCCCGAGAGCCCCGTCTCCTCCGCCAGCTCCCGCGCCGCGGCCTGTGGAAGATCCTCGTCTGGCCGGATGAACCCCCCCGGCAGCGCCCACCGCCCCGCATGGGGTTGCTCGCCCCGCCTGATGAGCAGAACGCGCAACCCGCCCCCGCGAATGGTGAGCGCCACCACGTCGACGGTCACCGCCACCGCCGGGTACACCCGTGGGTCGTAACCCGCCAGAAACTCGGATTCATCCATCACATGTCCTTCTCATGTTGAGACAGTCTCAGTATGAGAATAACAAAGGCCGGTGTCAACCCGCTCGCAGACGTCACGTCCCCGGCGGCGCGGCGTGCCGCCGGGGACGGGTCCCGGGAAACGCGAAGGGCGGTCCCGTTTCGGCGGGACCGCCCTTCATGCCTGCCGCGGGAGCAGGGGGCTTGCTCAGAAGGCCTCTTCGGGCAGCTCCATCAGGTCCTGGCCGGTGGCCTCCAGCGTGCGGCGCTCGGCGGCGAGGCGGGGCAGGACGGTCTGGGCGAAGAACGAGGCCGCGGCGACCTTGCCGGTGTAGAAGGCCTGGTCGCCCTGCCCGGTCTCGGCGGAGCCCAGCGCGGCCAGAGCCACCTCGGCCTGGCGCAGCAGCAGCCAGCCGATCACCACGTCGCCCAGGGCGAGCAGGAACCGGGTGGTGTTGAGGCCGACCTTGTAGACCTCCTTCGGCGTCTCCATCGAGTTGATGGCCCAGCCGGCCATGGTGTCGGCCATGGACTTGACATCGTCGGCGGCCTCGGCGAGAAGCTTGCGCTCCTCCTTCAGGCGCCCGTTGCCGGCTTCGGAGGCGGCGAAGGCCTTCAGGTCGCCGTAGAGCGAGCCGAGGGCCGCGCCCTGGTTGCGCAGGACCTTGCGGAAGAACAGGTCCTGCCCCTGGATCGCGGTGGTGCCCTCGTAGAGGGAATCGATCTTGGCATCCCTGATGTACTGCTCGATCGGGTATTCCTGCAGGTAGCCCGAGCCGCCCAGGGTCTGCAGGGAGCGGGCGAGCAGCTCGTAGGAACGCTCCGAGCCGACGCCCTTGACCAGCGGGAGCAGCAGGTCGTTCATCGCCTCGGCGTGGCTGTCCCTGCGGCCCTCGTGCTCGGCGATCAGCACGTCGTCCTGGTAGGTGGCGGTGAGCAGGACCAGCGCCCGCATGCCCTCGGCGTACGACTTCTGGAGCATCAGCTCCCGGCGCACGTCCGGGTGGTGGGTGATGGTCACCCGCGGGGCCGACTTGTCGGCCATCCGGGTCAGGTCGGCGCCCTGTACCCGGGCCTTGGCGTACTCCAGGGCGTTCAGGTAGCCGGTGGAGAGCGTGGCGATCGCCTTGGTGCCGACCATCATCCGGGCGTGCTCGATGATCATGAACATCTGCTTGATGCCCTCGTGGACCTCGCCGATCAGCGTGCCCACGGCCGGGTGCTTGGCGCCGAAGGTGAGCTCGCAGGTCGTGGAGACCTTCAGGCCCATCTTCTTCTCGACGTTGGTGACGTAGACGCCGTTGCGCTCGCCGAGCTCGCCGGTCTCCAGATCCACGTGGTACTTCGAGACCAGGAACATCGACAGGCCCTTGGTGCCGGGGCCGTGCCCCTCGGGGCGGGCCAGCACCAGGTGGAAGATGTTGTCGCTCAGGTCGTGCTCGGCGCTGGTGATGAAGCGCTTGACGCCCTCGATGTGCCAGGTGCCGTCGTCCTGCCGTACGGCCTTTGTGCGGCCCGCGCCCACGTCGGAGCCGGCGTCCGGCTCGGTGAGCACCATGGTGGCGCCCCACTGGTTCTCGATGGCCAGCTCGGCGTAGCGCTTCTGGGCCTCGGTGCCGATCACGTGGAGCACGTGGGCGAAGGCCGGGCCGCTGGAGTACATCCAGATGGCCGGGTTCGAGCCGAGGACCATCTCGGCCAGCGCCCAGCTCACGCTGCTGGGCAGGCCGGGGCCACCCAGCTCGGCGGGGAGGCTGAGGTTGGTCCAGCCGGCGTCGCGGTAGGCGGCGAAGGACTTCTTGAAACCCTCCGGCATCGTCACCGAGCCGGTGGCGGGGTCGAAGAGCGGCGGCTTGCGGTCGCCCTCCTCGAAGGAGTCGGCGAGCACGCCGGTGGCCAGGCGGTTGACCTCGTCGAGGAGGCTCCGCACCACGTCCTCGTCCAGTTCGGCGTAGCGGCCGGTGCCCAGGATGTCCCGGCGCCCGAACACCTCGAAGAGGTTGAACTCCAGGTCACGGACATTGCTCTTGTAGTGGCCCATGGGGTCTGCTCCTTGAAACCGGGGGAACCGGAACTTTCCATACTCGCCAGTAACCTTACCGGCAATGCTACCCACCAGTAACCCCCAGAAAACCGCATCGACTGGGACGTTCGTCACGACACTCGGAGATGCCCCGCACGCGGGCCGATCGACCGGCCCCCGAAGCTCTTCTAGGCTCGCCACATGGACGAACAGTGGCGGGCCGACCTCGGGCTGTGGGCCATCCCCGAGGAGATCACGGCCAGGGCGCCGGCCGACCCCTGGGGGCACTCGCCGGCGCGGTTCGCCGAGCGCACCGACCTCGCACTCGCGACCCCCGGGGGCCCGACGTCGGCGCGGACGGCCGAGGCGCTCCCGCCGGGCGGGAGCCTGCTGGACGTCGGTGCGGGAACGGGGGCGGCCTCACTGCCGCTCGCTGCCGGCCTGAGAGAGCTGATCGCGGTCGACGTCTCCGACGCCATGCTCGCCGAGCTGGCCTCCCGGGCTCACGCCCTGGGCGTCCCCGCCCGGATTCTGCGGGGCCGCTGGCCCGACATCGCGGCCGAAACGCCGATCGCGGACGTCGCGGTCGCCGCCCACGTCGTCTACAACGTGCCGCGACTGGCCGCTTTCCTCACCGAGCTCACCGGCCATGCCCGAGGCCGGGTCGTCCTGGAGCTCACCGGGCAACACCCGATGAGCTGGCTCAATCCCCTCTGGCAGCACTTCCACGGCATCACCCGCCCGCGCAGGCCCACGGCCCACGACGTGATCGCCATCGCCGAAGGGCTCGGCTACGAGGTGCACCACGAGTGGCGCGTGGCCCCGCTGCCCCGCTTCACCCGGCTCGAAGACCTCGCCGAGAGCGCCTGCCGGAGGCTCTGCCTCGGTCGGGAGCGGGCCGACGAGGTCATCGCGGCCGTGGTCGAGCTGGACATGTGGCCGGTCCCCCGGGACCGGTGGTTCACGCTCTGGTGGGAATCAAAGTGAGATCCTGCCGCGTTCCATCAACCGAACCCTCAAAAGGAGCGTTCCCGGACGAGACGCGCCGTACCCGGTAGGCAAAGACGACGCTCCTGCATTGAAGGGGAGCCGTCATGGTCTGGGTTGTCATTCTCATCGCCGGTCTGTTCGAGGTCGCGATGGCGTACTCGCTCAAGCTGAGCAACGGATTCTCCGTGCTGCTGCCGAGCATCGGTTTCCTCGTCTTCGGCGCGATCAGCTTCGGCCTGCTCGCGTTGGGTCTGAAGACCCTGGAGGTCGGTACGGCCTACGCCGTCTGGACGGGCGTCGGAGCCGTCGGCACCGCCGTGCTGGGCATCGTCGCCCTCGGTGAGAACGCGTCGGCCCTCAAGATCGCCTCGATCCTGCTCATCGTCGCGGGCGTCGTCGGACTCAACATCGCCGGCGGCGGCCACTGACCGTACGCGTTCTTGAGCATGCCGTACGACGTGCTCGGGAGGGGCGGATACGGGTGGCCCGGCTCCGAAGGGAGTCGCCTGAAACCGGCTTGACGGTTTTGCTGGTGTCGGGTTGGCTGGGCGCATGATTGTTGTTCACTGCGTGACCTTCGACTGCGCCCAGCCGTACGAACTGGCGACCTTCTGGCGTGACGCCACCGGCGGGGAGCTCCACCCGGAGACGGAGAAGGAGGACGACGAGATCCTCCTCCAGGGGGGCGGGGTGGATCTGCTGTTCATCAAGGTTCCCGAGGGCAAGACCGTCAAGAACCGCCTTCACCTGGACCTCACCGGCTCGGCGGGGACCACCCGCGACGAGGAGGTCGAGCGCCTGCTCGGGCTCGGTGCCACGGTCTTCGAGGACAGGCGCAACCCCGACGGCACCGGCTGGGTGACGATGCTCGACCCCGAGGGCAACGAGTTCTGCGTCTGCCGCGCCGAATACGAGCGCGTCCAGCGGCCCTGAGCGGCCTGGGGCCCGGTCACTCCAGAAAGGCCCGGCCGGGTCGCGAGCCTCGGCGACCGAAGGCGACCGGCGGCTGCCGACACGAGAACCGGCCGCCCGCGGGACTCGGCGATCCCCACGAGGACGGGTGATCACCGGAAGATCGGCGATCACCCGAGGGTTCAGCGACCGCCGGGAAGCGAGGCCTGGCCGCGACCCTTGAGGGTCAGCGCCAGGACAGCCGTGATCAGATAGACCACCACCCCACCCTGCAGGGCGTCCAGCGCCGCGCTGAACACGCCCTCGCCATCGACGATGAGCTGCACCGGATACATGAGCATCGCGGCGCCGAGCGAGGGGTAGAGGGCGAACCTCCAGGGGTGGCGCAGCGCCCAGAGCCGGGCCTGCCGGGTCACCCGGTCCCCGCTGTTGGGCTTGCTGATCGAGCCGATGGCCGCGATAAGCGAGAACAGGCTGATGCCGAGCACCATCGCCCAGGTCAGATCCCCGCCACCGGTGAGTGCGCCCAGCCCGAAGCCGGTGGCGGCCACCGCGCCGCCGGTCACCGCGGCGGCCTTCCAGGGAGCGCCGTGCAGCGCCGCTCCGGCGAGGGACATCTCGTCACGTCGAGTCAGTTCGTCGTTCATGCCGTCAGCCTGCCTCCCCAGCCCCCTTGCTCACATCGGGGAGCAACCCTGATTCCTCCCCTACCCGTCAGCTCCCTCCGGTGACAGGCGGAGGCTCCCTTGGGAGGTCTCCGCGAGGGGCACGCGGGGTGCCGGGGATACGGGCGGGGCCGCTCCGGGCACCTCATGGGCTCCCGCCCCGCCGGTTGGTCACCCGGCGGCGCACGGGCCGATCTCGACCAGGTTGTCGTGATAGACGGCGCCGCGGCCCATGTCGGCGTCGCGGGCCTCCACCACGGCGTTCACGGTCGCACCCCCCGAGCTCAGCTTGCGCCAGTGCCCCTTGGTGGACGCGATCACGCCCGGCCGGACCCTCTCGCTGATCTCGACCACGGCCTCGAACTCGCCGCCGGCGTTGAACACCCGGGCCCGCTGCCCGTCGCTCAGCTCCCTCGGTACGGCGTCGGCGGGGTTGACCAGGACCCGCGGGCCCTTCGAGCGCCGCAGCAACTCGGGGTTGTTGCCGAAGATGGTGTTGAGGAAGGTGTGGGAGGCGGGGGTGATGAGCGCCAGCGGGTACGGTCCCGGCGCGGCCGAGGCGGTGCGCGGCGGGACGTAGGCAGGTCCCGCGCCGAACTCCATCCGGCCCGAGGGCGTCGGGAAGCCCTCGGTGAACGGCACGAACGGCCGCGGTACGTTGAGGCGGACCCAGCCCTCCTCGCGCAGCCGGTCGAGCGTGACGCCCTCCAGCGACGGATGGCCCGAGGAGAGCAGTTGCTCGGCCAGCTCCAGGTCGGAGTCGTACAGGGACGGCTCGGTGAGCCCCATGTGCCGAGCCAGGCGGCGGAACGTCTCGGTGGTGGACAGGCACTCGCCCGGCGGCTCGACCGCGGGTGAGTTCCACATCAGGTACATGTGCCCGTAGCCCGCGTGCAGGTCGGCGTGCTCGATCTGCATGGTGGCGGGGAGCACGATGTCGGCGTAGTCGACGGTGTCGGTCGGGAACTGCTCCATCACGACGGTGAACAGGTCATCGCGCGTCAGTTTCTCGCGGATTCGGTTCTGGTCGGAGGTGGAGCTCATCGGGTTGGCCGCGTACACCCACAGGCATTTCACCGACTCGTCCAGCTGGTCGGCCAGCCGGGTCATGGTGAGCGTGCGGACCGGCCGGGCGAGCAGGTCGTCACGGGTGTCGATGTTCAGGTGGATGTGCCCGCTGGTGGAGTACGCGATCCCGCCGCCGGGGTGGCGCCAGTCGCCGGTCACGCCGGGGATGGCGGCGATCGTGCGCATCGCGGTGCCGCCGCCTGCGTGCCGCTGCACGCCCATGGTGGCCCGGATACCGGTGGGCCGGGTGTGCGCCAGCCGCGCCCCCAGGGCCCGGATGTCGCTCTCGGGCAGCCCGGTGATCTCCGCCACGCGTGCCGGGGGGTGGCGCAGGATCTCCTCGCGGAGGTTCTCCCAGCCGCTCGTGTGGTTCTCCAGGTAGTCGCGGTCCTCGGCGCCCTCGGCGAGCACGACGTTCATCAGCCCCAGGGCGAGGGCCGCGTCGGTGCCCGGCCTGATCGGCAGGTGCTCGTCGGCCTGCTCGGCGGTGCGGGTCCGGATCGGGTCGATCGCCACCACGTGCGCCCCCGCCGCGCGGGCGTCCTGGATGAACTTCCACAGGTGGTGCCCGCTGGTCAGCGTGTTCGTGCCCCACAGCAGGATGAGCCGGGACAGGGCGAACGTCTCCGGATCCATCCCGCCCGGCGTGCCGTAGACCTGCCGCAGCCCGGAGTTGCCGGCCGACGAGCAGATGTTCGGAAAGTGCCTCGACGCGCCGAGGACGTTCCAGAACCGCCGCCCCGCCACCCCCTCGGCCCCCTGGACGTACCCCAGCGTGCCGGTGCCCATATAGGGCCAGATCGCCTCGCCGCCGTGCTCGTCGACGATGCCGCGCAGCCGTACGGAGATCTCCTCCAGGGCCTCTTCCCAGCTGATCCGCTCGAATCTGCCGGACCCCTTGGGGCCGGTCCGCCGCATCGGGTGCAGGATGCGGTCGGCCGCCCGGGTGTGCTCCAGGTAGCGGTTGACCTTCACGCAGAGTGCGCCACGGGTGTAGGGATGGTCAGGGTTGCCGCGCATCTTGACGGCCTCGCCGTCCTGGACGGTCACCACCCAGGAGCACGTGTCGGGGCAGTCAAGCGGGCACGCCCCCAGCACTCGAAGTTCGCCTGACGACATGCCCTCGACTGTAGCCGCGCCCGGAGAGCGCGGGGGTCACCGGAGAAGCCCGGGGGGCTCGTGGTGGTGGTCGTGTCCCAGCCCGCCCCCACCGGTTCCGGGTCCTCCGACCTCCGGTCCTCCTGTGGAGCCGGGGGCGACGGGATCACCGGGGAGATCGCGAGCGTACGCGTAGACGTACGCCGCCGCGGCGATCGCGGAGGCGTTCACCTCCAGCGCCCCGTCGTCGATGTTGGCGAGGGTGTCGCACGCCTGGTGGTAGCACCTGTCGTAGGGGGCCCAGGCTTTGCCGCCGAACTTCTCGGCCTCCTCGGCGCTCTTGAGGCCCTCGGCGCCGGTGAACAGCCCGCCCGCGGCGATGCCCACCTTGATGAAGGGGCCGTAGTCGGAGCGGCCGGTGAAGTCGGCCTCCTGGTGCGGCTTGCCCACGGCGTCGAAGTACGACTGGAAGAGCTTCTCGATCCGGTCGGAACCGGCAGGTGGACGTGTGTCCAGGCCCGTGTCGGAGTTGTCGCCGTCGTAGATCCCCAGGACGTAGTTCGGCGAGGCGATCATGTCGAAGTTCAGGTACAGCTTGATCTTCGCCCTCTCCGCCGCCGAGAGATGGGCCACGTAGTGGGTGGAACCGAGCAGGCCCAGCTCCTCCGCACCCCAGAAGGCGAAGCGCAGCCTGTTCCTCGTCCGCAGGTCCTTCGCCGCCAGCGCCGTCTCCAGGACGCCCGCGGTCCCGGAGCCGTTGTCGTTGATGCCGGGTCCCGCCATGACACTGTCCAGGTGGGCGCCGAGCATGACCACCCGGTCCGGGTCGCCCTGGCGGCTCTCGGCGATGACGTTGCGAGTCCTGCGGCCGGGGTCGCTCTCGGCGTCCACCGTGAGCGTCGCGGTCGTTCCCGGCGCCGACAGCTCCTTGCCTGCCGCGAAGGTGGCTCCGACGATCGGAATCTTGATGCCGGAGGTGTTGACCGAGCCTCTCAGTAGAATCCTGCGGTCGGCGAGAGCCTCACCCGGCTGCCCCTCATTGAAGACGACCACCCCGGACGCGCCGGCCGCCTGGGCCCGCTCCGCCTTGACCTGGAAGCTGCAGGAGCCACGCTGGATCAGGGCGATGTTCCCCCGGACGAACCCGTTGAAGTCACTCGCCTCGCATCCGGAGGAGGAGGTCGCGTTCGGGGCCGGCGGCAGCACCAGGTCCACTCCCTGCACCGGAGCCGTGACCTTCCCCGAGCCGGAGTACGTCATCGTCTGGAAGTCGGTGCCGGGCGCGTACGCCCTGGCCGCGGGTGACACTCGCGCCAGCACGGGAACCGCCCGCTCGTGGAAGAAGGGGATCCCGAACTCCTGCAGGGTGACCTGGTACCCGGCGGCGCGAAGTCTGTCCGCGACGTAGGAGACCGAGGCCTCGTGGCCAGGGGTGGCCGCGGCCCGGTTGCCGCCGTTGGCCGTGGCGATCTCCTGGAACCTTTCCAGGTGTCGCTTGACGGACGCGAGCTTGATCGACCGCCCGAACGCCTCCGCGCCCGGCGGCAGGGGGCTCTCCGGAGGCGGTTCCGAGGGCAGGCCGGACGGGCCGTGGATACCGGCGTCCACCGGTTCCGGTGCGGAGGTGGCGGGCCGCACCGTTCCGGGCGGGGTCGTGGCCCAGGCCGTGTTGACGACGGGCGGGATCGTGACCGAGGCGATGGTGACGGCGGCCAGCACTCTCCCGAAGGCACGTGCACTCAAGTCAGGCTCCTCTGACATCGGGGACGGCGTTACTTGAAAACAGTGGAATGGCCGCCCTCCCATGAAGGCGGTGAGAGGTGACCGCGACGGGGCGTTCTCGCTCCCCGCCCGCGGTCCTGCGGGCTGCGGGCGGGGAGCGGGAACATGACGGCCAGCCTTCCAGTCCGGCACCCGCTGAATCCAGTATTCCCGCAGGTAGGAGGGTCAATTCTCCATCTCGGACAGGTACGCTGTGTTCGCTCTGTCCCTCTTGTTGAGACCGGGATAGGTGTGCACCAGGAGTCTGTGATCTCTTCGAGCGGCAGGGCGGAGGCCGATCGTCGGTATGTTGCCCCGCCCCGCCCGCCCCGCCCGCCCCGCCCGCCCCGCCCGCCCCGCCCGCCCCGCCCGCCCCGCCCGCCCCGCCCGCCCCGCCCGCCCCGCCCGCCCCGCCCGCCCCGCCCGCCCGGACACCGGGAACCTTGTTCGCGGCGATCGACGCGGTCCAGCGGTCCGCGATCGCCTGATCCGCCCGTTCGCCGATCAGGGCGCATGCGATGTCACCATGTGGCCCGGTTTTCTGATTTCAGGCGCCAAGATGTAAGTCAGAGTGTCAAGACTGTTGGAGGCTGCCGAGACGCGCATGGCTCTGATCGCGGATACCGGGGAGAAGGTTGGTGACGCAGCTGTAATGCGGAACATGCAGAATCACTGGCGGTGACGGAAATCAAGGAGCTGGACGGAACGGCGTCCGACGACGGCACACGACCGGCGACGGACGGCGATCTAGCCGTGCGCGTCATCGAGCCGCTGCTTCCCCAGCGGATCCGCCGCCCCTCGGACCTGCTGCGGTTCCTGGCGACCCTGCTCGGGCTCGTGGCCGTGATCCTGCTCGCCCTCGTCGCCAAGAAGACCCTGAACGGCCTGGAGGGCGATGTCGCCGACGGCACCAGCCGGGCGCCGTTCCTGCTCAGCGGCGTGGCCGGGGTGTTGAGCGCCTCGGCCATGCTCGGCGTGCCCATCGCCTTCGCCATCGAACGGGTGCTGCACCGCGACGGCCTCCGGGTAGCCGAGGGGCTCTTCGCGGCCATCGCCGCGATGGTGCTCTCCTTCGTACTCGGCGAGTGGATCGTCAACGCGGGACCCGAGGACCTGAGGCTCCTGCTGACCGGTGGCAGAGCCGGGGTCGAGCCGGTCAACACGCTGCTCACCCCGATCATCGCCTACGTCACCGCGGTGCGCATATCCCGCCGCCCCACCTGGCGGGCGGCACTGTGGAGCGCGGTCGCGCTCAACGCCGTCGCCCTGTTCGCCGGGCTCGCCGCCACCATCCTCGGCATCGTCGTCTCCATCCTGGTCGGGCTGGCCGTCGGCTACGCCACCCTGTACGGCGTGGGCAGCCCCAACACGCGCCCCCCGGGCAGTGCGGTCGTCAGCGTGCTCCGCAAGCTGGGCTTCGTCCCCGTCAGGGCCCGCAGGCTTGACGACGACCACCAGAGCAGTCGCCGCTACGCCGTGGAACTCAAGAACGGCAACCGCCTCGACGTCACGGTCCTCGACCGGGACCGACAGGTCGCCGGGGTGCTCTACCGCCTCTGGCGGCGCATCCTCCTCAACTCCGAGACCCGACGCAAGGCCATCCGCTCGCTCCGCGCCGAACTGGAACGCGAAGCCCTCATGGCGTACGCCGCGCAGGCGGCGGGAGTGAGCACCCCCCGGCTCGTCGGCACCGGCGAGATCGGCACGGAGGCCGCGCTGCTCGCCTACGAGCACATCCCCACCCGCGCGCTCGACGACATCCCCGACGAGGAGATCGACGACAACCTGCTCGCCCAGATCTGGGAGCAGGTCCTGCTCCTGCAGGTCCAGCGGCTCGCCCACCGGCGGCTGACCGGCGACAGCATCCATGTCGACCGCGATGGCCGGGTCGTCCTCACAGACGCCCGGAGCGGTGAGATCGCCGCCGGTGACCTGCTGCTCCGCCTGGACATCGCCCAGCTGCTCACCTACCTCAGCCTGCGCGTCGGCGCCCAGCGGGCGGTCAACGCCGCCGCTGCCGGGGCCGGTCCGGGCCTGCTCGCCGACGCGCTCCCACTGCTTCAGCGGATCGCGCTGATCCGCGAGACCAGGGCCGCACTCAACAAGAACAAGGGACTGCTCACCGAGATCCGCGAGCGGATCGTCGAGCTCACGCCCAGGGCCGAGGCCGAGGAGGTGCGCCTGGAGCGCTTCCGCCCCAGGACCCTGATCACCATCATCGGCACCGCGTTCGCCGCGTACTTCCTGGTCTACTACCTGACCCAGATCAACCTCAACATGATCACATCGGCCAAGTGGAGCTGGACCGGCGTGGCACTGGTCGCCGCGATGATGAGCTACGTCGCCGCAGCCCTCATGCTGATGGGCTTCGTGCCGGAGAAACTGCCTCTCCGCCGTACCGTGCTCGTCCAGTTCGCCGGGTCGTTCGTCAAGCTCGTCGCGCCCGCCGCGGTGAGCGGGGTCGCGATCAACACCCGCTACCTGCAGAAACGCGGCATCCCTCTGGGGCAGGCGGTGGCCAGCGTTGGTGCCTCCCAGCTCATCGGGCTGGCATTCCACATCGCGCTGCTCCTGCTGTTCGCCTACATCACCGGTTCCGGCACCGCCTCGTCGTTCACCCCGTCGCGCACGCTCGTGCTGACGCTGCTGGCCGTGGCCGTGGTGGTGCTGGTCATCGTGGGCGTGCCGCGCCTGCGTCGCATGATCACCACGAGGCTCCGCTCGCTGTTCTCCGGCGTCATCCCGCGCCTGCTCGACGTCCTCCAGTCGCCCCGGAAGATCATTGAGGGCTTCAGCGGCACCCTGATGCTCACCCTGTTCTTCGTGCTCTGCCTGGACGCCTGCGTCCGCGCCTTCGGCGGCTCCCTCAACTTCGCCACCGTCGCCATCGTCTTTCTCGCGGGCAACGCCATCGGCTCGGCAGCCCCCACCCCCGGCGGCCTCGGCGCCGTCGAACTGTCCCTGTCGGTCGGCCTGACCCTCTCCGGCCTGCCCGGTGAGGTGGCGACCTCAGCCGTGCTGCTGTTCCGGCTGCTGACCTTCTGGCTGCCGGTCCTGCCCGGCTGGGCCTCGTTCGCGTACCTTCAGCGGCACCAAGCGCTCTAGGCCCTGTCCCGTGAGGTGCTCTCGTCCGGGGACCGCCGACACCGGCGGTCCCCGGAGGGACGGGGGTCAGGCCTCGCTCGACCTGGCCCAGAGGTTGATGCCCGCGTCGACCGCGTCCCTGTCGATCGCCTCAAGCTCCGCGGCGTCGAACGACGTGTTCTCCACGGCCGCGAGACTGTCCTCCAACTGCTCCACACTGCTCGCGCCGATCAGCACCGACGTGACGCGCCTGTCGCGCAGCGCCCATGCCAGTGCCATCTGCGCCAGCGACTGGCCACGCCTGCCCGCGATCTCGTTCAGGGTGCGGATGTGCCGCATCGTCTCCTCGGTGAGCATCCCCGGGGTGAGGAAGCGTCCCAGCGAGGCCCGCGACCCCTCGGGGATCCCGTTCAGGTAGCGGTTGGTCAGCATGCCCTGCGCCAGCGGGGAGAACGCGATACAGCCCACGCCCTCCTCCTCCAGGACGTCGAGCAGCCCACCCTCGATCCACCGGTTCAGCATCGAGTACGAGGGCTGATGGATCAGCAGCGGCGTGCCCATCTCCCGCAGGAGCCGCGCGGCCTCCGCGGTGCGCTCGGGCGAGTAGGACGAGATGCCCGCGTACAGCGCCCTGCCCGACCGGACCGCGTGGTCCAGCGCGCCCATCGTCTCCTCCAGCGGAGTGTCCGGGTCGAAGCGGTGGCTGTAGAAGATGTCGACGTAGTCGAGCCCCATCCGCTCCAGCGACCTGTCCAGGCTGGACAGCAGGTATTTGCGCGATCCCCACTCGCCGTAGGGGCCGGGCCACATGTCGTAGCCCGCCTTGGTGGAGATGACCAGCTCGTCCCGGTACGGTGTGAAGTCCTCGCGGAAGTGCCGGCCGAAGTTGGTCTCCGCGGACCCGGGCGGCGGACCGTAGTTGTTGGCCAGGTCGAAGTGGGTCATCCCCAGGTCGAAGGCCCTGCGCAGGATGGCCCGCTGGGTCTCGAAGGGCTTGTCGTCACCGAAGTTGTGCCAGAGCCCCAGCGAGACGGCGGGCAGCTTGAGCCCGCTCTTACCGACCCTGTTGTACGGCCGGCGTCCGTGGTATCTGTCATCTGCCGCGATGTATGTCACTGTGTCACCTTGGCTGTGTCGAGAATCCAGGAGAGGGTGAAGGCCTCCTCACGCCAGGAGTCGTACCGGCCGCTGCGGCCGCCGTGTCCGGCACCCATCTCCGTCTTGAGCAGGAACGGCCCGCCGTCCGCGACGTCGCGGAGCTTCGCGACCCACTTGGCGGGCTCGTGGTAGAAGACCCGGGTGTCGTTGAGGCTGGTGATCGCCAGAATCGGCGGGTAGACCCGGCCGTCCACGTTCTCGTACGGCGTGTACGACTTCATGTACGCGTACACCTCGGGGTTGTGCAGCGGGTCGCCCCACTCGTCCCACTCGATCACGGTCAGCGGCAGCGAGGGATCGAGGATCGTGTTCAGCGCGTCCACGAACGGCACCTCCGCCACCACGCCCGCGAAGGTCCCGGGCGCGAGGTTGGCGACCGCGCCCATCAGCAGCCCGCCCGCCGATCCGCCCCTGGCGACGATCGCGCTCGACCAGCCGGCGGCCGAGAGGTGCTCTGCGGCGGCGACGAAGTCGGTGAAGGTGTTCTTCTTCTTCTGGAACTTGCCGTCCTCGTACCAGTGGCGGCCCATCTCACCGCCGCCTCTGACGTGCGCCATGGCGAAGACGAAGCCCCGGTCGAGCAGGCTGAGCCTCGCGATGGAGAACGAGGGGTCGATCGAGATCTCGTAGCTGCCGTAGCCGTACAGCACCGCGGGGGCCGGCCGCTCCGTGCCCTTTCTCATCACGATCGAGATCGGGACGCGGGTGCCGTCGGAGGCGGTCGCCCACTCGCGGAACTGCTCGTAGTCGGCGGGGTCGTAGCCGCCGAGCACGACCTTCTGCTTCAGCAGGACCAGCTCGCGCGCCGCCAGGTCGTAGTCGTAGACCGAAGGCGGGGTGACCATGCTGGTGTAGCCGAGCCGCAGCCGCCCCGTGACGAACTCCGGGTTGCCCGACGGGGCCACGTCGTAGATCGGCTCGGGGAAGGAGATCTCGTACGCCTCCCCGGCACGGGGCAGGATGCGGATGCCGGTGAGCCCGTCTCGGCGGAAGTGCACGACGGTGTGGCCCTCGAAGGCGTCGACGTCGAGCAGCCGGGTGTCGGCGCGGTGCTCGATCAGCGGCGTCCAGTCGCCGGGGGCGTCGAGTGGCGCGATGGCCAGCTCGAAGTTCTCCGCGTTCCGGTTGTGCAGAACCAGGAAGTGGTCGCCCGCGTGGTCGACCCCGTACTCGACGCCGGTCTCCCGGGGCCGGACGACGCGGAACTCGCCGGTGGGGTCGTCGGCCTCAAGGACGCGCACCTCGCTGGTGATCTTGCTTCCGGCGGAGAGGACCAGGTAGCGCTCACTGCGGCTGAGCCCGATGCCGACCCAGAACCGCTCGTCGGCCTCCTCATGGACGAGCGTGTCGTCCTTGGCGGGGCTGCCGATCGTGTGCCGGTGCACCTGGTTGGGCCGCCAGGCCTCGTCGACGGTCGTGTAGAAGAACGTCGTGCCGTCGGCCGACCAGGCGCCGCCGTAGAAGATGCCGGGGATCTCGTCGGGGAGGGTCTCGCCGGTGGCGAGGTTCTTCACCTTCAGGGTGAAGCGCTCGTCGCCGGTGAAGTTGGTGGAGTAGGCCAGCAGGGTGCCGTCGGAACTGACCGAGCTGGTACCGATCGAGAAGAAGCCGGAGTCTCCGGCGAGCTCGTTGCCGTCGAGCAGGACCTCCTCACCGGGAAGCGACTCGCCGGCTTTCAACTCGGGCGGGGTCTCGCCGTCCGCCGCCACCCGGCACTGGATGCCGTACTGCTTGCCCTCCTCGGTCCGCGAGTAGTACCACCAGCCGCCCTTGCGGGTGGGGACCGAGAGGTCGGTCTCAAGGGTGCGCCCCTTGATCTCCTGGAAGAGCGTCTCCTGCAGGGGCTTGAGGTGGGCGGTCGCCTCCTGCGTGTAGGCGTTCTCCGCCTCCAGGTAGGCGACTACCTCCGGGTCGTCCTTGACCGTCAGCCACGCGTAGTCATCGACCACGGTGTCCCCGTGGTGCACGCGCTCGCTGGGAACCTTCTTCGCCGTCGGCGGCGTCTGGCTGCTCACCCAGTCGAGTCTATGTTTCCGCCGGTCCCCGTTCGGATCGCTCGCCCGGTCGGGCGAGTGGTCTCGATCCACCTCTGCCTGCTGCGGCTTGCCTCGGGCTGCTCGCGAGCCGGACTCGTCTCCTCCGGCCGGCCCGAGGGTTCCCTGTACGGGGTTCACCGTTACGTTCCGAGCGGTCTTGGAAGACTGCTAATCTTTTGAAGTCGGCAGGGTCCGGCGCAAACCACTCTAATCACTCCGGTGACTTCCGTATGGCTTGTGTCGTGTCCGCCGACAATCCCTTTGAAACCCAACGGTTCCAGAGTCCGGTTCGCAGAGCCGCTCAGGTGCTGGTAAGTTTGAGGGGTTGCCCCGGAAACGGGGTCGTCGAATTCCAGCAAGACCTGCAAGATCAAGTCAATCGCTTCAAAACGAGCCGGTTTGACACGGAAAAGCGGGCCTGAAAGAATAACGGCACAACGAAAGAACAGAATAAAACGAACCGCCCCTGGTTCTCCGATCGAGTCCGGTCGGGACGACGGTGTACGCGTCCGTTTCTTGAGAACTCAACAGTGTGTTAAAAGCCAGTGCATGAAGCACAACCCTGTCCGACCTGCCCTTTGGGGTGGGAGGACGGATTCCTTTGGTTGAACATCCATCATGTGAGATGGGTGCTTTCAGCCGGGAGCAACTGTTCAGACATTGTTTGGAGAGTTTGATCCTGGCTCAGGACGAACGCTGGCGGCGTGCTTAACACATGCAAGTCGAGCGGAAAGGCCCTTCGGGGTACTCGAGCGGCGAACGGGTGAGTAACACGTGAGTAACCTGCCCCTGACTCTGGGATAAGCCCGGGAAACTGGGTCTAATACCGGATACGACACCTCCCGGCATCGGGTGGGTGTGGAAAGTTTTTCGGTTGGGGATGGACTCGCGGCCTATCAGCTTGTTGGTGGGGTAACGGCCTACCAAGGCGACGACGGGTAGCCGGCCTGAGAGGGCGACCGGCCACACTGGGACTGAGACACGGCCCAGACTCCTACGGGAGGCAGCAGTGGGGAATATTGCGCAATGGGCGAAAGCCTGACGCAGCGACGCCGCGTGGGGGATGACGGCCTTCGGGTTGTAAACCTCTTTCAGCAGGGACGAAGTTGACGTGTACCTGCAGAAGAAGCGCCGGCTAACTACGTGCCAGCAGCCGCGGTAATACGTAGGGCGCAAGCGTTGTCCGGAATTATTGGGCGTAAAGAGCTCGTAGGTGGCTTGTCACGTCGGGTGTGAAAGCTTGGGGCTTAACTCCAGGTCTGCATTCGATACGGGCTGGCTAGAGGTAGGTAGGGGAGAACGGAATTCCTGGTGTAGCGGTGAAATGCGCAGATATCAGGAGGAACACCGGTGGCGAAGGCGGTTCTCTGGGCCTTACCTGACGCTGAGGAGCGAAAGCGTGGGGAGCGAACAGGATTAGATACCCTGGTAGTCCACGCTGTAAACGTTGGGCGCTAGGTGTGGGGACCTTCCACGGTTTCCGCGCCGTAGCTAACGCATTAAGCGCCCCGCCTGGGGAGTACGGCCGCAAGGCTAAAACTCAAAGGAATTGACGGGGGCCCGCACAAGCGGCGGAGCATGTTGCTTAATTCGACGCAACGCGAAGAACCTTACCAAGGCTTGACATCGCCCGGAAACACTCAGAGATGGGTGCCTCTTCGGACTGGGTGACAGGTGGTGCATGGCTGTCGTCAGCTCGTGTCGTGAGATGTTGGGTTAAGTCCCGCAACGAGCGCAACCCTTGTTCAATGTTGCCAGCACGCTCCTTCGGGGGTGGTGGGGACTCATTGGAGACTGCCGGGGTCAACTCGGAGGAAGGTGGGGATGACGTCAAGTCATCATGCCCCTTATGTCTTGGGCTGCAAACATGCTACAATGGCCGGTACAGAGGGTTGCGATACCGTGAGGTGGAGCGAATCCCTAAAAGCCGGTCTCAGTTCGGATTGGGGTCTGCAACTCGACCCCATGAAGTCGGAGTCGCTAGTAATCGCAGATCAGCAACGCTGCGGTGAATACGTTCCCGGGCCTTGTACACACCGCCCGTCACGTCACGAAAGTCGGCAACACCCGAAGCCCGTGGCCCAACCAGCTTGTCTGGGGGGAGCGGTCGAAGGTGGGGCTGGCGATTGGGACGAAGTCGTAACAAGGTAGCCGTACCGGAAGGTGCGGCTGGATCACCTCCTTTCTAAGGAGCATCGGCTGCGGTCGTCTTCGGGTGGTCGTGGTTCAGGTCGTGTCTGCAGGCGTATGTTCTGCACACGGCGCGCTCATTAGTGGAGCGCTGGCTATTCGGTTCGGCGGGATCGCTGATCGGTTAGTACCGCCTTGGTTCTTCGGAGCCGGGGAGTGGGAACGGCGGTTGCGGGGTTTCGCTGGGGTGAACACACTGTTGGGTCCTGAGGAAACGGACTTTGAGGTGGGCCCGCTTGCGGCGGGCTTGCTGTCTGTTTGGGCCTCATGCGGGACCGATCATCTGTCATACCGGCTCGTTCGTGGCGCACCGTGGGTGCGACCCGGGTGGGTGTTGGTGGCGGGTCTGGTCTGGTCGCTGTTTGTTGTTTGAGATTTGCATAGTGGACGCGAGCATCTTTGTGGCCAAGTTTTTTAGGGCACACGGTGGATGCCTTGGCATCAGGAGCCGATGAAGGACGTGGGAGGCTGCGTTAAGCCCCGGGGAGTCGCCAACCAGACTTTGATCCGGGGATGTCCGAATGGGGAAACCTAGCACCAGTCATGTGGTGTTGCCTCCGCCTGAATGTATAGGGCGGTTGGTGGTAACGCGGGGAAGTGAAACATCTCAGTACCCGTAGGAAGAGAAAACAAATAGTGATTCCGTGAGTAGTGGTGAGCGAAAGCGGATCAGGCTAAACCGTAGGCGTGTGATAGCCGGCAGGCGTTGCGTTTACGGGGTTGTGGGACCCTCTGGGAGGGGCTGCCGTTCCTCCGGACAGTAAGAAATCCTTTCGATAGCCGAAGCTTCTGGGAAGTGGCGCCGTAGACCGTGAGAGTCGGGTAGGCGAAATCGGTTGGACTGTTGGAGGGGATCCCAAGTAGCACGGGGCCCGAGAAATCCTGTGTGAATCTGCCAGGACCACCTGGTAAGCCTAAATACTCCCTGATGACCGATAGTGAACAAGTACCGTGAGGGAAAGGTGAAAAGCGCCCCGGTGAGGGGTCGTGAAATAGTACCTGAAACCGTGTGCCTACAAGCCGTAGGAGCGTAAACATTCTTCGGAGTGTTTGTGATGTGACTGCGTGCCTTTTGAAGAATGAGCCTGCGAGTTATGGTGTGTGGCGAGGTTAACCCGTGTGGGGGAGCCGTAGCGAAAGCGAGTCTGAATAGGGCGTTTGAGTCGCATGCTGTAGACCCGAAGCGGAGTGATCTAGGCATGGGCAGGTTGAAGCGCGGGTAAGACCGCGTGGAGGACCGAACCCACCAGGGTTGAAAACCTGGGGGATGACCTGTGTTTAGGGGTGAAAGGCCAATCAAACTCCGTGATAGCTGGTTCTCCCCGAAATGCATTTAGGTGCAGCGTTGCGTGTTTCTTGCCGGAGGTAGAGCACTGGATGGCTAATGGGCCCGACAAGGTTACTGACGTCAGCCAAACTCCGAATGCCGGTAAGTGAGAGCGCAGCAGTGAGACTGCGGGGGATAAGCTCCGTAGTCGAGAGGGAAACAGCCCAGACCACCGACTAAGGCCCCTAAGCGTGTGCTAAGTGGGAAAGGATGTGGAGTCGCAGTGACAACCAGGAGGTTGGCTTAGAAGCAGCCATCCTTGAAAGAGTGCGTAATAGCTCACTGGTCAAGTGATTCTGCGCCGACAATGTAGCGGGGCTCAAGTACACCGCCGAAGTCGTGGCATTCACACGTATACTGAGCCTTTGTGGTTTAGGTGTGTGGATGGGTAGGGGAGCGTCGTGCGGCCGGTGAAGCAGCGGAGTGATCCAGCTGTGGAGGCTGTGCGAGTGAGAATGCAGGCATGAGTAGCGAATCAGAAGTGAGAAACTTCTGCGCCGGATGACCAAGGGTTCCTGGGGCAGGCTAATCCGCCCAGGGTAAGTCGGGACCTAAGGCGAGGCCGACAGGCGTAGTCGATGGACAACGGGTTGATATTCCCGTACCCGCTACGATGCGCCAATACTGAATCCAGTGATACTAAGGGTCCTTAACCCCTCCGAGCCTTCGGGTTTGGGGTGAGGGTGAACGCCTGGCCTGAATTGGTAGTAGGTAAGCGATGGGGTGACGCAGGAAGGTAGCCCAGCCCAGGCGATGGTAGTCCTGGGGTAAGCATGTAGGACGTGTTGTAGGCAAATCCGCAGCACATTAAGTCTGAGATGTGATGCCGAGCCGATTGTGGCGAAGTGGGTGATCCTATGCTGCCGAGAAAAGCCTCTAGTGAGTGTCGTGGCGGCCCGTACCCTAAACCGACTCAGGTGGTCAGGTAGAGAATACTAAGGCGATCGGGTGAACTGTGGTTAAGGAACTCGGCAAATTGCCCCCGTAACTTCGGGAGAAGGGGGGCCTTCGCTGGTGATGAGTTTTGCACTCTGAGCTGGTGGGGGTCGCAGAGGCCAGGGGGAAGCGACTGTTTACTAAAAACACAGGTCCGTGCGAAGTCGTAAGACGATGTATACGGACTGACGCCTGCCCGGTGCTGGAACGTTAAGGGGACCGGTTAGTCGCACGTGTGTGGCGAAGCTGAGAACTTAAGCGCCAGTAAACGGCGGTGGTAACTATAACCATCCTAAGGTAGCGAAATTCCTTGTCGGGTAAGTTCCGACCTGCACGAATGGCGTAACGACTTCCCCGCTGTCTCAACCGCAGACCCGGCGAAATTGCACTACGAGTAAAGATGCTCGTTACGCGCAGCAGGACGGAAAGACCCCGGGACCTTCACTATAGCTTGACATTGGCGTTTGGAACGTCTTGTGTAGGATAGGTGGGAGACGGTGAAGCTATCACGCTAGTGGTGGTGGAGTCATTGGTGAAATACCACTCTGGTCGTTTTGAACGTCTAACTTCGGTCCGTGATCCGGATCAGGGACAGTGTCTGGTGGGTAGTTTAACTGGGGCGGTTGCCTCCTAAAGAGTAACGGAGGCGCCCAAAGGTTCCCTCAGCCTGGTTGGCAATCAGGTGTCGAGTGTAAGTGCACAAGGGAGCTTGACTGTGAGACCGACGGGTCGAGCAGGAGCGAAAGCTGGGACTAGTGATCCGGCGGTGGCATGTGGAAGCGCCGTCGCTCAACGGCTAAAAGGTACCCCGGGGATAACAGGCTGATCTTCCCCAAGAGTCCATATCGACGGGATGGTTTGGCACCTCGATGTCGGCTCGTCGCATCCTGGGGCTGGAGTAGGTCCCAAGGGTTGGGCTGTTCGCCCATTAAAGCGGCACGCGAGCTGGGTTTAGAACGTCGCGAGACAGTTCGGTCCCTATCCGCTGCGCGCGCAGGAGACTTGAAAGGAGCTGTCCCTAGTACGAGAGGACCGGGACGGACGAACCTCTGGTGTGCCAGTTGTTCCGCCAGGAGCACGGCTGGTTGGCTACGTTCGGAAGGGATAACCGCTGAAAGCATCTAAGCGGGAAGCTCGCCTTGAGATGAGGTCTCCCACCCTGTGAGGGGGTAAGGCTCCCGGTAGACGACCGGGTTGATAGGCTGGAAGTGGAAGCGCAGTAATGTGTGGAGCTGACCAGTACTAATAGGCCGAGGACTTGACCACAAAGCAATTCTTGCTCGCGTCCACTAGGCAATTCTGAGACAGCAAACAGTGGTTTGTGTGTTTCATAGTGTTACGGCGGTTATGGCGAAGGGGAAACACCCGGTTACATTCCGAACCCGGAAGTTAAGCTCTTCAGCGCCGATGGTACTGCACCGGGGACGGTGTGGGAGAGTAGGTCGCCGCCGGACAATCTTTCATGTGAGGGCCCTCACCATTCGTGGTGGGGGCCTTCGTGTTTTCTGCCTGGAATCTGCACCGCGGGTTGGTGGGATTCTCATGTTTTCCAGGGGAGTCCCGAAACGGGGCTTACCGGGGCTCCCGCCAGTCGGTGGGAGCCTTTCTGTTTTGAGGACTTCGCGGACCGGGAGTCACGGGCCGGCCGGAGGCCACGGAACCCCGGGCTCTGTATGGAGCTCGCCGGATAGCACGGTCACCGCGTGCCCCGCCAGTTCGACCCGGTCGCCCCGCACGGTCGTGCGGACCACGCCCCCGCGCTGCGACAGCTGGGCGCCCACCAGGCTGTCGGAGCCGAGCCTGGCGGACCAGTAGGGAGCGAGCGCGCAGTGGGCGGAGCCCGTCACCGGGTCTTCGGGGACTCCGACTCGGGGGGCGAAGAAGCGGGAGACGTAGTCGGCGCCCTGTCTGGATGCCCGAGCCGTCACGATGACTCCCCGCGCCTCGACGGCCTCCAGGGCGCGGAAGTCAGGGGCCGCGGCGAGCACGGCCTCCTCGGACTCGACCTCCACGAGATAATCCCAAACATTTTTTCCTCCCCAAACAGGTTTAACTCCGAGCGCATCGATCAGCCCGCTGGGAAGGATCGTCTCTTGGAGTACTTTTGCCGGGAAATCCATGCTGATTAAACCTGATTTATCCCTGGTCACGGACAGGATTCCACTCTTCGTTGAGAATTCGAGGGTTTCTGGGGCCGTGCCCGTGGAATACAGCACATGCGCCGTGGCCAGGGTCGCATGCCCGCAGAGGGCCACTTCGGTCACCGGCGTGAACCAACGGAGCGAGTACGGACCGCCGTCCTCCGCTCCGAGCAGGAAGGCTGTCTCGGAGTGCCTCATCTCCGCCGCTACGGACTGCATCCAGGTGTCAGGGACGGGATTGCCGAGTACGCAGACCCCGGCAGGGTTACCCTTGAAAAATTCACTGGTAAACGAATCGACCGTGTAGACGAGCATGATGCGATGCTAGCGGTGCCGGAGATATCGGTTGAAGTCGAGTCAGGGGATCGGGCAAAGTCAGGGATCGGGCAAACCAGTGCGGTAGCCGTACAAAGTGGAAATAAGCGCTGGGCGTGTCGCATGGCGAACTTCAGGTCGTCGGTTACCGTCCAAGATGTAGGGACAGGCCGGGTACGGCGTGGTCCTGGCGAAAGGACGAGCCGATGGGGGCAGTGCGCAAGGTGGCAAGCTACCTTGGTCTGAGCGGGGCCGAGCATTATGACGAGTCCTACGACTACGAGGATGAGGTCGAGGGCGAGGACTGGCAGTCTGCCTCGGAGCGCGCGGCCAAGCGCTGGCACGCGATGAACGAGCCCTCACGAATCGTGATGCTGACGCCGATGAAGTACAACGACGCACCGGTCATCGGACAGCACTTCCGCGACGGTCAGACGGTCATCATGGACGTCAGCGGGATGAGCACCGCCGAGGCCACGAGGATGGTCGACTTCGTCGCCGGGTTGGCGTACGGCTGCGAGGGGCGTATCGAGCGGATCGCGGAGAAGGTCTTCCTGCTGGCTCCTGCCGAGGTGGAGATCACCAACGGGTGATTCCGCAGTGGCCTGGCCATGCGGGGCCGGAGAGATCGGCTCCGTCACAGGCTTGAGGAGGCGCGGTGCGCATGCCAGGAGCGTTCAGTCGGCCCTGGGTTCGGTGAAAACGCCTGGGGAACGGACCCGGTCAGCCCGCCCGGGGACCCCGGCGGAGCAGACGGGTGAGTTCGGCCAGGTCGGAGGCCGCTGTCTTGATCCGGCCTTCCGACTCGCGAGCGTGGTCATGCAGGGCCCACACCGCGCCCTGGGCGAGCTCTCTGAGCTCGGAGAGCTGCGTGACGACGTATTCGGCGTCCGCCCGCTCACGCCTGCGCCTGCGCCACAGCAGGTAGCCTCCCCCCGCGGCCGGTAGCAGGGCGAGCAGCGCGAGCGGGAGAACGGGAAGGACGAGCGCGACCCCCAGGATCACCGGTGCGAGGGCGAGCAGCAGGTAGGCGGCCCAGGGGCGGCCGCGGACCGGCGTTCCCTCGGCGATGATGCGCTCCTCGGCGGCGCCGAGCGATTCGGGATCCGGGCCCTCGGGGCGGAGTGTCACGCGGTGGCCGAGGATCGGCATGGTGACCGACTCAGGGGCCTCGGCCCTGGTGGCCTCGGCGAGGTTCTCGGCCGCGGCCCGCACGATGGGGGCGGCGACATGCAGCGCGATCGCGGCCAGGTGGGGATGGGAGCCCGGGCGCAGATCGCTGAGAAGGTGGTCGGTGAGCGGTCTCACCGGTCGCTCCGGGGTGCCGGAGCCCATCAGCTGGCGGAGCACGGTCAGGGGCTCGTCCTCGCTCCACACGACCGTCGTCTCGCCGGAACGGTCCGCCCGCGCGGCGTCGAGGAACGAGAGGTCACCCAGGTCGGTCCCAGCCTCGCCGCTCGCGCCGGGCGTGCTCTCGCGGACCGAGGTGATCTCGGCGCAGCGGTCGCGCAGGTGGGCCAGCCTGGCGGCGGCCTGTACGGGGACGGCGAGTTCCGGGATCTCGGCGAGCTCCGCGAAACCGGCCAGAGCCGGCGACACGACGGTCGACGGCTCGTCGGGGATCAGAGCACGCAACCACAGGTTGGGCTCGGATGCCGGGGACGCGGCCACCGCGTCGAGCCTGCGGAGAACAAAGATCTTTCCTGCCGGGCCGTACGCACCGCGGGCGGCGGCGAGCCAGAGAGCCCGCTGGCCGTGGCTCACCGGGCGGTCCAGGGACAGGTCCCCAAAGGCGCTGCCGAGCCAGGAGGCGTGGATGCGGTCGCCCTGGCCGGCGACGGCCAGGGCGAGGCAGAGGAAGAGCGCGGTCCGTCGCTCGTCGCGCTGGGCGGCGCGGGCCAGGGGTTCGAGTGCCTCTTCACCGCGCATGAGCAGCACGAGGGCCTCGATGGCCGGAGCCAGCCAGTGGTCGGACGTGTCCGCGAAACCGGCCGGCATCCCGGCGGGGACGGTGCCGATGGCCAGGTCGGTGAGGAGCGCATCGGCACAGCGGTGCAACTCTGTCCCGGCCTGCGGATTCGCGGTCAGGTCCGTGCTCAAGGCAGAGAACTCCCCGAAGTTGTGACCGATGACCGCGCCAGCGTATTGCGCTTCGGACATCCCCACGGGGAGGCGCGCCGAACATGACTTTGCCAGACGATCGCCTTGATTTTCCCAATAAAGACGATCATCTGGTGGACAGGTTACATGCGCTCGGGCACGGGGACGCCGAGAAGGCCCAGGCCGGTCTCCATGATCTTCAGGGTGAGCGCGCACAGGGCGAGCCGCGAGGCGCGGGTGGCGGCGTCGACGTCGTCCTTCAGCACCGGGCAGTTCTCGAAGAACGTGGTGAAGGCGCTCGCGGTGTCGAAGAGGTAGGAGGCCAGCTTGTGCGGTGTCGAGTTCTCCGCCGTCTCCTCGACCACCGAGCCGAACCCGAGGAGCTGGAGCGCCAGTGCGCGCTCGGCCGGGTGACCCAGCACGATGGGGCCGCCTGTCTCGGCCGGGGTCACCCCGCCCCTGCGGAAGATGGAGCGGATGCGGGCCTGGGCGTACTGCAGGTAGGGGCCGGTGTTGCCGGTCAGGGCGAGCATCCGGTCGAAGTCGAAGACGTACTCGCTGTCGTGGCTGACCGACAGGTCGGCGTACTTGACCGCGCCCATGCCGACGGCGTGTGCGATCTCCCTGCGCTCCGCCTCGTCGTACTCGCGGTCCTGGATCACCCCGGCGGCCCTGGTCTCGGCCTCGTCGAGCAGTTCCAGGAGCTTGACCGACTTCCCGCTCCTGGTCTTGAACATCTTGCCGTCGGAGCCCAGCACGCTGCCGATCTGGACGTGTTCGGCCCTGACGTGGTCGGGCAGCCAGCCCGCCAGCCTGGCCGAGTCGAACAGCATCGACATGTGCAGCGACTGGGTCGCGCCGATCACGTAGATGATCCGGTCGGCCTTGAGGTCGTCGACCCGGTAGCGGATCGTGGCCATGTCTGTGGTGGCGTAGCCGTATCCGCCGTCGCTCTTACGGATCATGAAGGGGAGCGGCTGTCCCTCGCGGCCGGTGTAGCCCGGAGGGAAGACGCAGAGCGCGCCGTCGCTGAGAACGGCGATGCCGCGCTCCTGCAGCTCGTCGCAGACCTGGGCGAGGACATGGTTGTACATGCTCTCACCGGCGATGTCATCGTTGGTCAGCGTCACGCCGAGCGTGACGTAGACCTTGTTGAAGTAGCGGAGCGTGGCGTCCATGAAGATGTGCCACAGGCGCATCGTCTCGGGCTCCTCGGCCTGCAGGGTGACGACCCGGGCGCGGGCGCGGGCGTTGAACTCGGGGTCGGTGTCGAACTTCACCCGGGCCGCCTGGTAGTAGGCGTTGCCCTCGCCGGCCTCCAGCTGGGCGACGGCGGCCTCTTCGCCGATATCCAGCAGGTGCTCGATGAGCATGCCGAACGGCGTGCCCCAGTCGCCCAGGTGGTTCTGGCGGATGACCCTGTTGCCCAGGTGTTCGTGGACCCGGGCGAGCGCGTCACCCACGATCGTCGTGCGCAGATGGCCGACGTGCATCTCCTTGGCCGCGTTGGGCGCGGAGTAGTCGATCACGATGGTCTGCGGGGAGGCGGACACACCGGCTCCGGCGCGCGGGTCGGCGAGGATCTCCGAGACCTGTGCCGAGATCCAGGCGTCGGAGAGGGTCAGGTTGAGGAAACCGGGGCCGCTGACCTCGACGGTGCCGGGGAACGGGGCGTCGGCCCGCCCGGTGAGGTGCTCGGCGATCTCCTGGGCGACCTCCCGCGGGGCCCGTCGCAGTCGCTTGCTCAGACTCATCGCCACGTTCGCCTGGTAGTCGGCGAACTGCGAGGGGCGGATCAGCGGGTCTGCGTCGGAGTATTCGGCACCAAAGGCGTCGGCCAGCGCCTGCTGGACGCGCTCGGTGAGTGCGAATTGCGGGTCGGTCATGTTCCAAGGGTAGCGGTTGACCAATCCTGAACCGATTGGACATCACCCTGGCCGATCCCGTACGGCGGGATCGCATAACCGCGAAGACGCCGGTCAGCACGGCCCCCGCGGCGCCGCCGAGCCCGGTCGCGACTCCACCGGCGGCACGTTCGCGGCATGTCGCCGGAGGTGGTGTGGGCGGGGGTGGTGAGGCGCTCGCCGGTTTCGCGACACGTCACCAGAGGCGGTGTGGGCGGGGGATGGTGGCGAGGCGCTCGCCGATACGGTGCACCACGCCCTCATGGGCCAGCTTGGCCGCGAGCACGCAGGCGGCGCTCACCCCTTTGGCGTGTGAGGCGCCGTGCGCGATGACCACGGTGCCGTTCAGCCCGAGCAGCACGGCCCCGCCGTGGACCTCGGGGTCGAGCCGCCGGTAGAGCTCCCTGATGCGCCTCTTCTGCAGCAGGCCGCCCACCCTGGCCGTCCGGCTCTCCTTGATCGTCTCACGGAGTTCGGCGAAGGCGTAGCGGACGCTGCCCTCCATGGTCTTGAGTGCCACGTTGCCGGTGAATCCGTCGGTGACGATGACATCCACGGTACGGGTGAGCAGGTCGTGGCCCTCGACGTTGCCCGAGAAGTCGAGGCCGGGGGCGGCCGACAGTAGTTCGTGGGCACGTTTGACGAGCTTGTTGCCCTTCTCCGGCTCGCTGCCGATGGTCAGCAGGCCGATCCGGGGATTCTCGATGCCCATGGCCGTCTCGGCGTAGGCGGCGCCGAGGTGTGCGAACTGCACCAGCATCTCGGCTTTGACCTCGGCGTTCGCCCCGGCGTCCAGCAGGACGGTCGGGGTGGGTCTGGTCGGCAGGGCGACGGCGATGGCGGGCCTGAGCACGCCGGGCTGGCCGCGGAGCCGGAGTTTTCCGGTGGCCACGATCCCGGCGGTGGAACCGGCGGAGACCACGGCGCAGGCGTCACCCCGCCGGACGAGGTGGCAGGCGACGGCGATGCTGGAGCGCGGGCGGCGCAGGCTGGCGAGGGCACCCTCGTCCATGGCCAGAGCCTCCTCGGCCCTGACGATCGGGATCTCGGTGGTCGCGTCATGCCGGGAGAGCGCCTCATACAGGGGGCGGGGGGCGCCGACGAGCACGATGGAGATCCCGTGCTCTCGCACCGCCCGTACGGCTCCCGCCACGATCTCGTCGGGGGCGTGGTCGCCGCCCATCGCGTCAAGGGCGATAGGCATGGCGCCGGGAGCGTCGGTCTCAGGCAAGCGGTCACCTCGTGCGGGATGGTTTGTCCGCATCGTAGGCGGGCCTGGGACCGGCATGTTCCGTTGGGGTGTTCAGGGAGTTCCGGGGAGATTCCAGTCGGTGCTCTCCCGGGAAACGATGATCTTTCCGAAGGTGGCCCGGCCGACGACCCGGATGACGGGAGAGCCCTCGCCGCCCCGACGGTCGGCGTGCTCGACGCTGGTCAGGCGGCCGGTGGCGAGCGCCTCACCCAGCACCGCGGCCACGTGGTCGCGGTCGGCGTCGGAGGCGCGCAGGACGGGGTCATGAGACGTCATGACGCGAGTGTACGACTACTCAAGATATATCGCGAGACTCGTCCATTGCCTGTGGCGGCGGGGAAACCGGCTGGTCTCCCCGCCGTCTCAGCGGCCCGGGCGTCGCACGGAGGTGCGGCGGGCGATCTCAGCTTGGAGTCTGGCCATCTGCCAGTGCAGCTCGATGAGCTGCTCGGTGAGCTGGAGACGCGGAATCTCTGATGGGTCCTCGACGGACAGGTGGTCGATCGCGGTGGACAGCTCTCGCATCGCGCGCCCCCACTCCATGACGGCTTCCTTGGATCGAAACAACGTTCGAATCATACCGGAACACCGAACACGCTGTCAGTCCATTGCCTCCTGTGTCACGCCTCCTTGGCTAGTTCTCGTACTCGGGGATGATGTATCCGCGGGCCAAGGTGTGGACGGTGATGTTGAAACCCAGCACGGCAGCCGAGGTGCCGGCGTCGAGGCCGAGTTTCTCCACGTCGAGGGCGTGCACCGCGAAGATGTAGCGGTGCGGGTACCCGGGGGGCGGTGCGGCGCCGCCGTAGGCGTTGATGCCGTAGTCGTTTCGGCCGTGCACGCCCACGCCGCCGTCACCGGCCCCCGCGCCGGCGGGCAGCTCGGTCACGTCCGCGGGGATGTCGAACAGCAGCCAGTGCCAGAACCCGCTGCCGGTGGGCGCATCGGGGTCGAAGCACGTCACGGCGTAGCCGAGGGTGCCCTCAGGCGCGCCGGACCAGCGCAGGTGAGGCGAGACGTTCTGGCCGTTGAATCCCCAGTCGTTGAACACCTGGGCCTTGGCCAGGCGCTCGCCGTCGCGCACGTCGTCGCTTTCGACGGTCAGAGTGGGAACCTGGGGCAGGAAGTCGTACGGAATCGGTGGCCGGGTGGACACGATTCACCTCCGATGGGAGCGTCTTGTCGGTCGCTCCTCATCTTGCCCGGCGATCAGCCCTTGTTGTATGCGGCGAGGACCGTCTGCGGGTCGCCGTCCATCTTGATTTTGCCCTTGTGCAGCCAGATGACCCGGTTGCAGGTCTCCTCGATCACGTCGAGGTTGTGGGCGACCAGGAAGACGGTGCCGGCCTCGTCGCGCATCTTCTTGATCCGGTCCTGACTCTTGCGCCGGAACTCGCGGTCGCCGGTGGCCAGTGCCTCGTCGATGAGCAGCACGTCGTGGGACCTGGCCGAGGCGATGGCGAAGCGGAGCCTGGCGCCCATGCCCGAGGAGTAGGTGGACATGGGGAACTGCACGAACTCCCCGATGCCGGAGAAGTCGACGATGTCGTCGTACTTCTCCTTGACCTGCGCGGGGTTCATGCCCATCGCGTAGCAGCCGAGCACGATGTTGCGCTCGCCGGTGAGCTCGCGCATCAGCGCGGCGTTGACACCGAGCAGGGAGGGCTGGCCGTTGGTGTAGACGGCGCCGGAATGCGGGGGCAGGAGCCCGGCGATGGCGCGCAGCATGGTGGACTTGCCGGAGCCGTTGCGGCCGACGATGCCGATGGCGTCGCCGTGACGGGCCACGAAGGACACGCCGCGCACGGCGTGGACCTCTTTCATCTGCGGCCGTCCCTGGCGCTTGACGAGGCGCATCAGGGCGTTGACGGCGTTGCCCTTCTCCACGTCGCTGGCCGCGCCGTAGACCCGGTAGATGATGTGCAGGTCGTCCACGATGACCGTGGGGGTGCCCTCCCGGGCGTCCTTGACGGGTTCGGGGTTGGGATGCACCCTGACGTCCGTGCCGGGCACGGCGGGCTCCTCGGCCTTCACTCCGGACAGCTCCTCGGTCAACTCAGCCACGGCCGTACTTCTCCTCGGCTCGCCAGAAGTACCAGAAGCCGCCGAGCAGAGCGAACACTGCCCAGAATACGCAGACCGCCCAGATGTAGGGCCGGGCCGGGTGGGTCTGCATGAGCAGGTCCCGCATGAGCTCGATGTACGCGGCGGCCGGGTTGAAGTACATGATGTCGGCGACCCACTGGGGGAGACCGGCGCCGTCGGGGCCCACCACCCTGTCCTCGATGGAGAAGAAGACGCCGGAGGCGTAGAGCCAGGTGCGCATGATGAAGGGCAGCAGCTGGTTCAGGTCGCGGGCGGTGGAGCCGAACCGGGCCAGCACCAGGCTGGCGCCGATGTTGAACATGGTCTGCAGCGCCAGGGCGACCGGGATCAGCAGCCACAGGAGGGTGACGGGCTCCTGGGTGAGCAGCACCAGGCCGAGCAGCACGCCCATGGAGATCAGGAGCTGCTGGAACTCCTGGATCGTGTAGGCCAGCGGGAGCGCGGCGCGCGGGAAGTGCAGGGCCCGGATCAGTGACAGGTTGCCGGAGATCGCTTTGGCGCCGCCGCTCACCGAGCGCTGCGTGTAGGTGAAGACGAACATCCCGGTGATGAGGAAGGCCGGGTAGTTCTCGATGTCCTTGCTCGCGCCCAGGATCACGCCGAACATCAGGAAGTAGATCGCGGCGTTCAGCAGTGGGGTGAGGACCTGCCAGAGCTGGCCCAGGGCTGAGTTGCTGTACTTCGAGACGTTGCGCGAGGTCGCGTACGTCATGACGAAATGCCGTCGTTCCCACAGCTGGCGTAGGTAGACGGGCAGACTCGGGCGTGCGATGGCACGCCGAAGTCCGTAACGCGCGGCGAGCTTGGCCAGCGGCTCTGGGGTGCCGTTACTCGGGCCGCCCGCCTGGGCGTCCGCGATCGCGGATTCCGGCTGGCTCATGGCAAGGACTCTATTGGATGTGGGTGGATGAAGCGCCTGCGGCGGTGTCCCGCCGCACACATTGGACGGGATCTCCGGGAAAGAGGTTCCAGGGCAATTGTGTGTTTTGCCGGTGAGCGACCTGCTCTTTCGCGCCCCGGCCAGAGTGGGCCCAGCTCAGGGGCGTGAAAAGGCAATGGATGCGAGCACTCCCGGCGTGGGGGTAGTTTGACGTGACCGTTCATGTCCCACATATCCCTACATGTCACCTTTAGGAGCATTCGGGATCTTGGCCTCGTCGAGTTGGTAGACGTATAACGCCGAACCGGTTCATGCGTGACCGAACTGCAACATCACCGATGTGAATCGATGTGGAGCGGTAAGGAGCAGCCGCGACCGATCGGTGTGGCGTCAGCACCCGGACCGGAGTGGCGGGAGGCGGGAACCACAAGATCCTCCTTCGTGCTGCTCGGGTTACGGATCTCAGTGTCGACGCGGGCCTGAAGAAGGAGGATCCACCTCAATGCGCGTTACCAAGGGTGCGCGGCTCGCCGCCGGCACCGCGCTACTCGCCCTCGCGCCGGCCGCGTGCGGCGGTTCGACGTCCTCGGGCAGCGGGACGGCCTCGGCCGACCTGCCGGTGCGGATGGAACTCGGCGAGCCGCAGAAGCTCTTCTACCCCGGTGACACCGTCGAGTCCGAGGGCGCTGAGGTCATGGCCGCGGTCTTCGCGCCGCTGGTCGGCTACGACGAGAACAAGCAGGTCGTGGACGAGGTCGCCGAGTCGATCGAGTCGAAGGACAACAGGGTATGGACGATCAAGCTCAAGCCCGGCTACACCTGGCACAACGGTGAGAAGCTGATCGCGCAGAACTACGTCGACGCGTGGAACTACGCCGCCGACCAGGACAACGCGCAGGGCGCCAACGGCTTCTTCAGCCGGATCGACGGCTGGGCCGACCTGAACCCGGGTGAGGGCCGGACCGTCTCCACGAAGGAGATGAAGGGCCTGAAGGTCGTCGACGAGAGCACCTTCACCGTCACCCTCGCCAAGCCGTTCTCGCAGTTCAAGACGATGCTGGGCTACACGGCGTTCTACCCGCTGCCCACGGTGGCCTTCGGCGGCGACGGAAAGATCACCGAGGCGTACGCCAAGAAGCCGATCGGCCAGGGCTACTTCCAGTTCGACAAGCCGTTCAACAAGGGCACCGACCAGTCGATCGACCTCACCCGATACGACAAGTTCCCCGGGACGAAGCCGAAGTTCACCAAGCTCCGGTTCAAGCTCTACACGAGCTCGGAGACCGCGTTCAACGACCTGGCCGCGGGCAACCTCGACATCCACGACTCGCTGCCCCCGTCCGCGATCGCCAGGGCCAAGTCGGAGTTCGGCGAGCGCTACCTGGACGAGGCGGACGCCGGTGTCGCCTACATCGGCTTCCCCATGCAGTACAACAAGACGTACGCGAACGTGAAGGTCCGCGAGGCCATCTCCATGGCCATCGACCGCGAGACCATCGCCGACAAGGTCTTCTCCGGCACGCGTGCCCCGGCGGACGACTTCATCAACCCGCTGCTCGACGGATACCGCCCCGGCGCCTGCGCGGTCTGCGTCTACGACCCGGCCAAGGCCCAGGAGCAGTACACCGCGGGCAACGGCCCCAAGACCCTGGAGCTGGGTTACAACTCCGACGGTCCGCACAAGGAGTGGATCGAGGCCGTCGCCAACAGCCTCCGCGCCAACCTGGACGTCGAGGTGACGGTCAAGCCGTTCGAGAAGTTCGCCGCGATTCTCGACGAGCTCGACCAGAAGACCTACGGTGGCATGTTCCGCATGGGCTGGGCGATCGACTACCCCTCGGCGGAGAACTACCTGACCCCGCTCTTCTCCACCGTCGAGATCAAGACCGGTTCCAACTACGCCGGCTGGTCGAACAAGGAGTTCGACGAGCTCCTCGCCAAGGGCGACTCCGCCGCGACGCGGGAGGAGGGCCTGAAGTTCTACCAGCAGGCCGACGACATCCTGATCAGGGAAATGCCCTACATCCCGGTGTACTTCTACCGGACCAACGCCGCGTTCTCCCAGAACGTCAAGGGCGTCAAGATCGACCTGCTCAACCAGATCAAGTGGACCGAGGTCGAGAAGGCCGGCTGACGACCGGCTGACGACCGGCTGACGACCGGCTGAGGGTCGGGCGGGAGCCCGGCCCCACCGGCGACCCGGGAACGATCTCACCGCAAAGGAAGCGATTCCCCTGCCGGGTGAACCCGGCAGTCCTCTCGCCAGAGCTTATGAACCGTTACATTCTCAGACGCCTGATCCAGGCGATACCAGTCCTGCTGGGCGCCACCCTGCTCATCTACGCCATCGTCTTCGCGCTGCCCGGTGACCCCATCGCGGCGTCGGCGGGCGAGAAGCGGATGGACCCCAACATCGTCGACGTCCTGCGCGAGCAGTACCACCTGAACGATCCGTTCCTGGTGCAGTACTGGTACTACATCGTCGGCCTGCTGGGCGGCGACTTCGGCACCACCTTCGCCGGTGTCGGGGTCGGCGACATCATGGCGGGAAAGTTCCAGGTGACCATCAACCTGGCGGTGACCGCCCTGGTGATGGAGGCGGTCATCGGCGTGGGCCTCGGCCTGTACGCGGCGCTGCGCCACGGCAGGGCCGGTGACTCGCTGATCCTCGCTGCCACGCTGGTGCTGATCTCGGTGCCCGTCCTGGTCACCGGCTTCGTGCTCCAGTTGCTGCTGGGCGTGAAGCTCAAGCAGGCCGGGATCGATCTCTTCCCCGTCGCGGGCGTGTCCGAGGGCTGGCGCGGCTACCTGCTGCCCGGCTTCGTGCTCGCCGGGACGTCGATCGCCTATCTCACCCGGCTCACCAGGAACAGCCTGGTGGAGATCCTGCGCGCCGACTACATTCGCACCGCGGTGGCCAAGGGCCTGCCCAGAAGCCGGGTCGTCGGCCGGCACGCGCTGCGCAACGCGCTGATCCCGCTGATCACCTACCTCGGCGCCGACCTCGGCGCGTTGATGGGCGGTGCGGTGATCACTGAGACGATCTTCAACCTGCCGGGAATCGGCCAGCAGCTGTTCAGCTCGGTCTACCTGCGCGAGCAGCCGGTGGTCGTCGGCATCGTGACGGTGCTGGTGCTGATCTACATCCTGGCCAACCTGGTCGTCGACCTGCTCTACGCCGTGCTCGACCCGAGGATCCGCTATGAGTGACACCCTTGCCCCGGCGGACAGGCCCAGGGACGGTGGAGCGGAACGGGGCGCGAGAGCGTCCAGGCCGCCCAAGGGCGCGAGCCTGTGGACCGATGCCTGGTACGACCTGCGACGCCGGCCGCTCTTCATCGGTTCGGCGATCCTCATCGGCGTCCTGGTCGCCATGGCCGTCTTCCCCTCGCTGTTCACCTCGGTGAACCCGTTCGACGCCGCGACCTGCGATCTGGCCCAGGCCAGGCAGGGCATGAGCGCCGTTCACTGGTTCGGCACCGACAACCTCGGCTGCGACGTCTACTCCCGAGCCGTCTACGGTGCCCGCAACTCGATGGTGGTCGGCCTGAGCACCACGGTCGTCACCGCGCTGGTGGGCGGTCTGCTCGGCCTCCTCGCCGGGTTCAGGGGCGGTGCGCTGGACACGCTGCTCTCCCGGATCACGGAGATCTTCTTCGCGATCCCGTCGATCCTCGGCGCCCTGCTCATCCTGGCGATCTTCCGTACCGGCAACGTGTGGACGGTCATGCTCGCGCTGGCGGTGCTGGCCTGGCCGATGACGTACCGGATCATGCGGGCGGCGGTGATCACCGCCAAGGGGCAGGACTACGTGCTCGCGGCGCGGGCGCTCGGCGCCTCCGAACCGAGGATCATGTTCCGGCACATCCTGCCGAACGCGGTCGCCTCGGTGATCGTGGTCGCCACGATCAACCTGGGCACTTTCATCGCCGCCGAGGCAGGCCTGTCGTTCCTCGGGGTGGGCCTGCGCTCACCCGACATCTCGTGGGGGCTCATGATCTCCGACGCCAGGGAGCGTTTCCTGGAGGCCCCGTGGCCGCTGCTGTTCCCGGCGCTGTTCCTGAGCCTGACGGTGCTGGCCTTCATCATGCTGGGCGACGCCGTCCGCGACGCCCTCGACCCGAAGCTGCGGTAGGGGGACCTGTGAAGAAGACCTCGACGCCGGTGGTGCCGTCCGGGGAGGCTCCCGGCGGTGAGCCGCTGCTCGCCGTCGACGACCTGCACGTGGAGTTCGTGACCAGGCAGGGTGTGGTCAGGGCGGTCAACGGGGTCAGCTACTCGCTGAATCCCGGGGAGACGCTCGCCGTGCTCGGCGAGTCGGGCTCGGGCAAGTCGGTGACCGCGCAGGCCGTCATGGGCATCCTCGACACGCCGCCGGCCCGTGTTTCCAGGGGCGCGATCCGCTTCCGGGGCACTGACCTGCTCGGGCTGCCCGAGCGGGCCCGCTCCCAGATCCGTGGCCGGCGGATCGCGATGATCTTCCAGGACGCGCTCTCCGCGCTGAACCCGGTGTTCACCGTCGGTTTCCAGATCGGCGAGATGTTCCGGGTGCACCGGGGCGTCTCCAGGCGCGACGCCGAGAAGAGGGCGATCGAGCTGATGGACCGGGTCCGCATCCCCGGGGCCAGGCAGCGGGTGCACGACTACCCGCACCAGTTCTCCGGGGGGATGCGCCAGCGCATCATGATCGCGATCACGACCTGTCGGTGGTCCGGCACATCTCCGACCGGGTCGGAGTGATGTACCTGGGCAGGATGGTCGAGCTCGGCAAGGACACCGAGATCTACGACCGGCCCGTCCACCCCTACACCCAGGCGCTGCTGTCGGCCGTTCCGGTGCCCGACCCGGAGGGACGGGAGCGGCGAGAGCGGATCGTCCTCCAGGGTGACCCGCCGTCCCCGGCCAACCCGCCGTCGGGCTGCCGGTTCCGTACGCGGTGCTGGAAGGCGGCGGAGATCTGCGCCGTCGAGGAGCCGCCGCTGCGGATCCGGCCGGGTACCGGGCACGCGAGCGCCTGCCACTTCGCCGAGATCCACGACGTGACATACGCGCGGGGAGGCGCGGAGCACAGGCCACCGGAGGTCTGGAGGCGGTGATCCGGAAGGCGGGCAGGGAAAGCGGAGGGCGCGACCCCCACATGGAGATGTGGAGGTCGCGCCCTTTCTGTCTTACCGCGGGTTGTCAGCCCTACTGGAGTCAGCCCTACTAGAGGATGTCGACGCCGACGCCGCCGATGCCGACGAGGCCGCCGATGCCGACGCCGTGGCCGACTCCGCTACCGCTGCTGATCACGTTGCCGCCGCCGACGATGTTGTTGCCCCGGCCGATGCCGCCGCCGAGGATGCCGCCGCCGATGCCGCCGCCGTAGACGCCGCCGCCGTAGACGCCCCCGCCGTAGACGCCCCCGCCGTAGACACCGCCACCGTAGACGCCGCCGCCGTAGATCCCGCCGCCGTAGACGCCGCCGCAGCCGGCCCCGTAGACGCCGCCGCCGTAGATGCCGCCCCCGTACACGGGAGCCGCGACCACGGTGGGAGCCGCGACCACGGTCGGGCAGGCGACGGCGAGCGGCGCGCTGACGACGCCGACGCCGCAGCAGTCGGCCTTGGCGGACTTGACGGCCTTGGCCTTGGCCACGGCCTTGGTGGTGGAGGTGGTGGAGGACGTGGACGCGGAAGCGGCCACGGCCGGTGCGAGGACGGCGATGCCGACGCACGCGGAAGTGATGAGAAGACGACGAATCATGTGTGGTTCCCCCTGGAAGGAAATCGCGGCAGTGTCTGGGGCCTCTGGAACGGACCGTCTGCGCGCGGCTACTCAAAGTAACGGGAGTGAGACTATCCAGCGACATGCTTTGGGGAGGGTCAAGAATGGTCAGCTTGTGGCAATGATCGAAGAGCCGCGGCCGAACAGGCCTTGGTTGATCGCCGGCCCGATCCGGGCGCCTTCCACCTGCCGCACTCCCGCCATGCCTCTCAACTGTCAGGTCGGCTCGCAGACCTGGGCGATGGCCTGGGCCGATATGACACAAGCGCTTGCTAGGTGACATCCCTCCTGCGGGGAGCGGGCCCGGCGGAAATCCGCGGGCCGGCCGCCGACCCACATGTCATGGCGCGGGTGAGAGGCGCACGCGGGCTCCCGGCGGCAGGCCCAGTCGTTGGGAGGCGTCGCTGGAGTTGATCGCCAGCGTGACCAGTCCGACCGAGTCGATGAAGGCCACGACCTCCCCGGGAGGGACCGCGGTGAAGGACTCCCTGAACGGCACCGCGAGCCGCCACCCGCCCAGCCAGACCACCAGTGTGTCTCCCGGTGAGACACCCATCGTCATCAGGTCGGCGGCGCCGATCGACAGTTGGACGTTGCCGTGCCGGTTGACCGACAGCACCTCCCCCTCGGCATAGTCGTCCCGGATCGTCGAGGTGGGCGCGGGCAGCGAGATCAATCGGTTTATCGGGATCTCCGGCCCCAGTTCGGCCGGATGCCGCCCGATCGCCAGATGCGCCGCGACGGGTGCGAAGAGGTCGCGCCCGTGGAAGGTCGGCGAGAGAGGAGGCAGGAAGAACTCCTCGTTGGACAGTTCGTAGGCGGCCCGCGCGCCTCCGCTGGCGTGGATCGCCCACGACAGCAGTCCGTTGTCCGGGCCCAGGAACACGTGGTCGCCGGCCTCGACCGCCACGGCCCTGCGCGAGCCGCTGGGATCCACCGCGGCGATGTGCACGCCGGGAGGCAGGTAGGTGATCGTCTGGGCCAGGATCGCCGCACCGCGCCGCACGTCTCCCAGGGGCACCAGATGGCAAACGTCAATGATCCGCGACTCCGGAGAGATCCTGACGATCACGCCGTGACAGGCGGCGATATAGCCGTCTTCCAGTCCGTAGTCGGTGAGAAGGCTGATGACAGAGGTCACACTTGGTGACTGTACGGCTCCGCATCCGTCATGAACAGCGCGAAATTCCGGACTATTCTGACTTCGGGCCGCGTGTGCGCGGTGTCATCGCCATGTGCCCCGACCGAGGAGGAAGCCATGGACACCGAGCCGATCTCCGGTGACAGTGCCGGCGGCGGGGCTGCCCGAGAGCCCGCGTCGCCTGCTCTCACCGACAGGGAGCGGGAGTTGCTCGCCTTCGAGCGCCGGTGGTGGCGCCACGCGGGCGCCAAGGAACAGGCGGTCCGCGAGGCCTTCGACATCTCCGCGACGCGTTACTACCAGTTGCTCAGCGAGCTCATCGATCTACCGGCGGCACTTGCCCACGATCCGATGCTGGTCAAGCGCCTGCGCCGGCTCCGTGAGACGCGCCGGAGCGATCGCGCCACCCGGAAGATGGGCTTACGCCCCTGATGTTGGGGTACGACCGGTCGGGCAGCCGATCGCGAGGGCGAGACGGCGGAGACGGAGAGGGGCCGGGCGGGTATGACGGAGACGCGGAGAGGCCAGGCACGATGGCGGGGCCAGGCACGATGGCGGGGCTGGGCATGACGGCGAACCCGCCCGACGGGCTGAAGGCGATCGTCGCCGACCCCGGGGGAGCGGTGATCGGGCTCGACTTCGACGGCACGCTGTCCCCGATCGTCTCCGACCCCGCGCAGGCCAGGATCCACCCCGGCGGACCCGAGGTACTGACCAGACTCGGCGGCCTGGTCGGCGCCGTGGTGATCGTGACCGGCCGCCCGGCCGCCACGGCCGTCGAGTACGGCTCACTGGCCGGGGTGCCAGGCCTGGTGGTGCTCGGACACTACGGCCTCGAACGCTGGGAGGCGGGCACGCTGGCCGCGCCCCCCATCCACCCGGGCCTCGACCTGGTCAGGGCAGGACTCCCCCCGCTGGTCGCGGGGCGGGGCGGGGTCAGGGTGGAGGACAAGGAGCGGGCGATGGCCGTGCACACCCGGCAGGCCGCCGACCCGTGGGCGATGCTTGAGGCATTGCGCGAGCCGGTGGCCACGCTGGCCGCCGAGGCCGGGCTGGTGGTGGAGCCGGGCAAGTTCGTGCTGGAGTTACGCCCGCCCGGGATGGACAAGGGGATGGCGCTGAGCGCCTTCCTGCGCGAGCGGTCCGCCAGATCCGTGCTGTTCGCCGGGGACGACCTGGGAGATCTCGCGGCGTTCGCGGCGGTGCGAGCCTCCGGGCTGCCGGGGGTGACGGTGTTCAGCGGGTCGCCCGAGATCGAGGTGGAGGCCGACATCGTGGTGGACGGGCCCCCGGGGGTCCTGGGGCTCCTCAGTTCGATCGCCGACGCCATCGAGGGAGAGTCGTCCCGGTGAGCGGATGATCGCGCCCCGGGACCGAGGCCCGGATCAGCGCGAGGTGCCTCGCCGAGCGGGCGATTCTTTCAGTCTGACGGGGGCGATCGCGGTCAATTCAGACTCCCCGTCCGTAAGAAAGTGAAATAGCCGCGAAAACCATCTCATGAGGGGCTAAAACTTCCTGTCCTCACCCGAGGGCGTCCAGCTGCTCGGCGAACCACCGGTGCGGCGGGAGCCTGGTCGCCGCCGCGGCCAGCAGGGCGCCCCTCCTGGTCCGCTCGGCCTCGGGCATCGTCAGACCCTCGTGCAGCGCGGCGGCCGTGGCTGAGACGTCGTAGGGGTTGACCGTCACCGCGTGCTCGCCCAGTTCGGCGGCGGCGCCCGCCTCTCGCGACAGCACCAGCGCGCTGCCCGGCGACAGGATCGGCCCCTCCTTGGCCACCAGGTTCATGCCGTCGCGGATCGGGTTGACCAGCAGCACGTCGGCCAGCCGGTAGGCGGCGAGCGAGCGTGGGTAGTCGTCGTCGACGTTGAGGATCAGCGGATCCCAGTCCTCGGTGGCGTACTCGTCCTCGATCTCCTTGGCACAGCGTTGCACCGCCGCGGTGTACTCGCGGTATTCGGGCAGGTCGTGCCGGGACGGGTAGGCGAAGGCGAGGTGGGTGACCCGGCCGTGCCACTCCGGGTGGGCCGAGAGGAACTCCCGGTAGGCGACCAGGCCTCTGACGATGTTCTTCGACAGCTCCGTCCTGTCGATCCGCACGATCAGTCTGCGATCGCCCACCTGGGCGCGGAGCGCGGCCAGGTGCGACTCCACGTCGGGCTCGGACGCCCGCGCCCAGAGTGCCTTGCCGTCCACGCCCAGGCTGTGCGTGCCGACCCGGGTGGTCCTGCCCTCGTGCGTGACCGTGCGGCTGGCGCGTTCGACCCGGGTGCCGAGCACCGTCTCGCAGCAGTCCATGAACGCCCCACCCCAGCGGGCGGTCAGGAAACCCGCGTGGTCGGCGCCCAGAATGCCCTCCAGGACCTCGGCCGCGACGTCGTCGGGGAGCAGGCTGAAGTATTCGGGCGGGGCCCACGGCGTGTGCGAGAAGTGGGCCACCCGCAGGTCGGGCCGCTCCCCCCTGAGCATGGCCGGGACCAGGCTCAGGTGGTAGTCCTGCACCATCACCCGAGCCCCGTGCGGGGCCTCCTCGGCCAGTGCCATCGCGAACGCCTCGTTGTATGCCTGGTACGACTCCCACTCCCTGCGGAACCTGGCGTCGAAGTGCGGTCTGTTGGGGGTGTCGTACAGCAGATGGTGGATGAACCAGAGCGTGGAGTTGGCGATCGCGTTGTACGCGCGGTGGAAGGTCGCGGGGGGAATGTCGAGCATGCGCAGTGCCCCGGTGTCGTAGCCCGCCTGATCGAGACGGCCGCCGGGCGCCAGCCGCACGGCTCCGCGATCGCCGTCGGACAGTGCCGCGCAGACCCAGAGGACACCAAGGTCCTTCGCGACCTCCGACAGGCCGGACACCAGGCCGCCGCCTCCCCTGCGCATGGACAGCGAGCCGTCCTCGGAGAGAGTGAAGGAGACGGGGCCGCGGTTGGAGGCCACCAGGATCGCGTTCATTCAGATCCCTTCACGCGGGGCTCAAAGCGCGTTACCGCGCCTCAAGTCCCCTCCTTCAGGAGGGGGTCGTTGACCGGCTAGGGACACGCTTGTCCAGAAGATTAACCGGCGTCCGGCCGGGACGCCCTGCTCTTCGGGCCAAGGAAGAATGGCGTTCCTTTAAGTGTGTCAGCTCTTGTCAGCAGCTCGGTTGGTGCGTCCCGGTTTCATGACTTTCCAGCGACGGAGCGGAAGATCGGCGACCGTGACCTCCGTCTCCGGAGAGTTCCGGTGGCGCTGAACGGGCTGACGGGGAACCCGGTCTGGGCGTTCCGGGGGGTGTCCGCGTGGCGTGTCGCGTTTTGGGGTTTGGGGGCAACGGCTGGATTAGGGTGGCGTTGCCCGTATCGCATGATCGGTCTGTGCTGCGGGGTGCTCTCCCCCTCCTGCTGTGAAAGCCGAGGTCGAGGAGGGATCGATGTCCCGCAGACATTTCGTCGCCATGGGCTGCGTCCTGGCGGTCACCGGGCTCACCCTGACGGGCGTGCCGGCTGCCGCCGGACCGCGGGCAAAGGGTGTTCCGGTCACCGCGCCAGCCTGGAAGCCGCCGTCGGGCATGCTGGAGGCGCTCCAGCGCGACCTGGGACTGACCAGGGAACAGGCCCAGGCACGCCTGCTCAACGAGGCCCGCATGATTCCGATCGAGGCGCAGCTCCGTAGGAGGCTTGGTGACCGTTTTGGTGGCTCGTGGCTGACGGGAGCCATTTCGCAGACCCTCGTGGTGGCCACCACCGACGAGGCCGACATCCCCCGTATCCTCACGGCGGGTGCCCGGGCCGATGTCGTCGGCCGGTCGATGGCGGAGCTTCTCCTGATCAAGGAGAAGGTGGACGAGGTACTGCCCGCCAAGCCGCGCGTGGCGGGCGTGCGCTACATCGATGCGGAGAACAACAGAGTGGTCATCCTGTCCGCACAACCCCCGGTGACCGAGGACCTCATCAAGAACATCGGCGTGGACGCGGGTGCGGTGAGCGTGGCGCCGTCCACCGAGCAACCCCAGCCCCTCCATGACGTGCAGGGCGGTGACGCCTACTACATCGGCAGTTCGAATCGCTGCTCCGTCGGTTTCTCGGTGACCCACGAAACCCAGGCGGGTTTCGTCAGTGCCGGCCACTGCGGCAAGGCGGGTGATGCCACCACCGGTTTCAACCGGATACCCCAGGGTGTCTTCAAGGCGTCGAACTTTCCCGGCGATGACTACGCCTGGGTCGCGGTGAACCGCAACTGGACGGCCAGGCCGGCGGTCAACAACGGTGCCGGCGGCGCCGTTCCCGTCGTCGGCTCCAAGGTGGCCGTCGAGGGTGCCTCGGTCTGCCGGTCCGGCTCCACCACCGACTGGCAGTGCGGGATCATCCTGCAGCGCGACACCAGCATCACCTACCCCCAGGGCGTGGTCTCCGGGCTGACCCGCACGAACGCCTGCGCCGAGCCGGGCGACTCGGGTGGTTCGTTCATCTCGGTGGACCAGGCCCAGGGGGTCGCCTCCGGTGGCTCCGGCGACTGCACCTCGGGTGGGGTCACCTACTTCCAGCCGGTCAACGAGATCCTCGCCGCCTACGACCTGGCCCTGGTGACCAACGCGATCACCTCGCCGAGCACGGGCACCTGCACCGGCTATCCGAAGATCTACGTCGGTAATCTGGAAAACGGTAAGGTCGTCTACCGGCCGGGCAGCAGCTACTACCGGACGACCGTCGCCGGCCAGCACCATGGCTGCCTGGACGCGGACGACGGCGTCGACCTCGACCTCTACCTCGAGAAGTGGAGGGGGACCAGTTGGGGCACCGTCGCCGCCTCCGACAGCCCGGGACCCGACGAGCAGATCAGCTACATCGGCACACCCGGCTTCTACCGCTACCGCGTGGTCTCCGTGAGCGGCTCCAGCCCCTACACGCTGGGGTTCACGACACCTTGACGACCGGTCCCCATCGTCCGCGCTCCCAGCAGACCGCTCAGGGGAGCGCGGATAGGCCAAAAATCAGCATATTTCGGGTTCATGCCTTTTGTGGCGAGGCCGGAGGTCGGAAATAGGGATCTCCGACCGTAGGATGTCCAGCGACCGTGACCGCTGATAGGGGCTCGTGATGGCGTTGGACGAGACGACCGAGGAGCTGGCCCAGGCAGCAGCCCAAGGTGACCACCGCGCGCTCGGTGAGCTGCTGAAACGTATCGAGCCCGCGGTGCTCCGGCACTGCGGCCGCATCCTTCCCTTCCGGCAGGACGCGGAAGAGGCCTGCCAGGACACCCTGCTGGCGGTGGCCCGCAACATCGGTCGCTTCGAGGGGCGCGCCAAGTTCAGCACCTGGCTGCACATCGTGACCGCCAACTGCGCCAGGACCACCTACCGTTCGCTGAAGCGCCGCGCCGCGGAGCAGAGCTCGGACGAGTTGCCGCTACAGAAGCCTGACGTCGCCAGGGTGAGCGTGATCGCCGGGTCCCGGCTGGACCTGCTCGACGTGATGGAGGCCCTGGAGGCGGAGAAGCCCGACCTTGCCCAGGCACTGGTGCTGCGCGACATCTGCCAGCTCGACTACAGCGAGGTGGCCGAGCAACTTCGCATCCCGCTGGGCACCGCCAAGTCCCGCATTCACCAGGCGCGCAAGTACGTCCAGGGCGCTCTGGGCGATGCCTACGGCTTCTGACCTCGACGGATCCGTAGGGAACTTCGGAGCGGCCGAGCCGGTCCGGGGTTTCGCCCCTCACGAGAATGGCGGCGCGCCGGCGAGGCGAGACCCGATCGAAATCGTCTGCCGCGTGGCGTGTGGCGTTTTGGGGGTTGGGGGCAACGGCTGGATTAGGGTGGCGTTGCCCGTATCGCATGATCGGTCTGTGCTGCGGGGTGCTCTCCCCCTCCTGCTGTGAAAGCCGAGGTCGAGGAGGGATCGATGTCCCGCAGACATGTCGTCGCCATGGGCTGCGTCCTGGCGGTCACCGGGCTCACCCTGACGGGCGTGCCGGCTGCCGCCGGACCGCGGGCAAAGGGTGTTCCGGTCACCGTGCCCGCCTGGAAGCCGCCGTCGGGCATGCTGGAGGCGCTCCAGCGCGACCTGGAACTGACCAGGGAACAGGCCCAGGCACGCCTGCTCAACGAGGCCCGTCTGACAGGAGTGGCGGCGGAGCTCCGTACCAGACTCGGCAACCGTTTCGGCGGCTCGTGGCTGATGGGAACCATCGCGCAGACCCTCGTGGTGGCCACCACCGACGAGGCCGACATCCCTCATATCATCGCGGCGGGTGCCAGGGCCGAGGTCGTCAAACGGTCGCTGGCGGAACTCGACAAACACATAGACAGTCTCGACCAGACAGTCCCCGGCCCCAAGAACGAGGGGAGTGTCCGCTACGTCGACGCCAGGAACAACAGGGTCGTCGTCCTGTCCTCGGAGCCGCTGGCCGCGGAGGACCTCATCGAGTCCGCCGGTGTCGACACGAGTGTGGTGAAGGTGGTGCCGTCCACCGAGCGGCCCCGGCTTCTCAGTGACGTGCAGGGCGGTGACGCCTACTACGTCGGTGTCGCGAGTCGCTGCTCCGTCGGTTTCTCGGTGACCCACGAAGCCCAGGTGGGTTTCGTCAGTGCCGGCCACTGCGGTAAGGCGGGTGATGCCACCACCGGTTTCAACCGGATACCCCAGGGTGTCTTCAAGGCGTCGGCCTTTCCCGGCCGTGACTACGCCTGGGTCGAGGTGAACGCCGGTTGGACGCCCAAGCCGGTGGTGAGCAACGGCAGTGGCGGCGCCGTGCCCGTCGCCGGTTCCAGGGCGGCTCTGGAGGGTGCCTCGGTCTGCCGGTCCGGCTCCACCACCGACTGGCACTGCGGGATCATCCGGCAACTCAATGCCAGCGTCACCTATCCCCAGGGCACCATCCACGGGCTGGGCCGTACCAGTGTCTGCGCCGAGCCGGGCGACTCGGGTGGCTCGTTCATCTCGGTGGACCAGGCCCAGGGGGTCACCTCCGGTGGCTCCGGCGACTGCACCACCAGCGGTGTCACCTACTTCCAGCCGGTCAACGAGATCCTTGCCGCCTACGGCCTGACCCTGCTGACCGCCAGCACCGCCCCCTCATCGGGTGACGTTTCCCCGGGCACCATCCCATCGGGCAAGCAGGACTGCGCCGGCTATCCGAAGACCTACACCGGCACGCTGAACGACGGTCAGTCCGTCTCGCAGCCGAGCCGCTACTACCGGGCCGCCGTCACCGGCACGCACTCCGCCTGCCTGGACGGTGGTGAAGGCGTCGACTTCGACCTCTACCTCCAAAGGTGGCAACGGTCGGTCTGGGTCACCGTCGCCACCTCCGAGGGCGCGGGTCCCGACGAGCAGATCAGCTACATCGGCCTGCCCGGCTTCTACCGCTACCGCCTGGTCTCCGCGAGCGGCTCCGGCCCCTACACACTGAAAACGAAGTCCCCCTGACCCGCCTCGCGCGGCCCTTTCGCGGTCCTCGCGCGCTCCTTTCGCGCTCCTCTCGCGGTCCTCTCGCGGTCCTTCGCGGTCCAGGCCGACATGCCGCCGAGCGGCCCGGTTCAAATCGTCTGCCGCGTGGCGTGTGGCGTTTTGGGGGTTGGGGGCAACGGCTGGATTAGGGTGGCGTTGCCCGTATCGCATGATCGGTCTGTGCTGCGGGGTGCTCTCCCCCTCCTGCTGTGAAAGCCGAGGTCGAGGAGGGATCGATGTCCCGCAGACATGTCGTCGCCATGGGCTGCGTCCTGGCGGTCACCGGGCTCACCCTGACGGGCGTGCCGGCTGCCGCCGGACCGCGGGCAAAGGGTGTTCCGGTCACCGTGCCCGCCTGGAAGCCGCCGTCGGGCATGCTGGAGGCGCTCCAGCGCGACCTGGAACTGACCAGGGAACAGGTGCAGGAACGTCTGGCCAACGAGACCCGTGTGTCGAGGATCGAGGCAGACCTCCGCGAGGCGCTCGGCAATCGTTTCGGCGGCTCGTGGCTGATGGGAACCATCGCGCAGACCCTCGTGGTGGCCACCACCGACGAGGCCGACATCCCTACGATCGTCGCGGCGGGTGCCAGAGCCGAACTCGTCAAACGGTCACTGACGGAACTCGCCGGGCTCATCAGCGACCTTAACGTGGACCTGCCGGGACGTGGTGAGGGGGGAGACGTGCGCTACGTCGACACCAGGAACAACAGGATCGTCATCCTCTCGAAGAGCCCACTGGCAACCGAGGACCGCGTGGAGGCCGTGGGGGCAGACTCGAGTGTGGTGAAGGTGGTGCCGTCCACCGAGCGGCCTCGGCTCCTCAGTGACGTGCAGGGCGGTGACGCCTACTACATCGGCAGTTCGAATCGCTGCTCCGTCGGTTTCTCGGTGATGCGTGGGACCCAGGCGGGTTTCGTCAGTGCCGGCCACTGCGGTAAGGCGGGTGATGCCACCACCGGTTTCAACCGGATACCCCAGGGTGTCTTCAAGGCGTCGGCCTTTCCCGGCCGTGACTACGCCTGGGTCGAGGTGAACGCCGGTTGGACGCCCAAGCCGGTGGTGAGCAACGGCAGTGGCGGCGCCGTGCCCGTCACCGGTTCCAGGGCGGCTCTGGAGGGTGCCTCGGTCTGCCGGTCCGGCTCCACCACCGACTGGCACTGCGGCCTCATCCGGCAACTCAATGCCAGCGTCACCTACCCCCAGGGCACCATCCACGGGCTGACCCGTACCAGTGTCTGCGCCGAGCCGGGCGACTCGGGTGGCTCGTTCATCTCGGTGGACCAGGCCCAGGGGGTCACCTCCGGTGGCTCCGGCAACTGCACCACCAGCGGTATCACCTACTTCCAGCCGGTCAACGAGATCCTCGCCGCCTACGACCTGACCCTGCTGACCAACGACATGGCCCACCCACCAGGTGTCGTCGCGCCTGATCCGAAGACCTGCGCCGGCTATCCGAAGACCTACACCGGCACGCTGAACGACGGTCAGTCCGTCTCGCAGCCGAGCCGCTACTACCGGGCCGCCGTCACCGGCACGCACTCCGCCTGCCTGGACGGTGGTGAAGGCGTCGACTTCGACCTCTACCTCCAAAGGTGGCAACGGTCGGTCTGGGTCACCGTCGCCACCTCCGAGGGCGCGGGTCCCGACGAGCAGATCAGCTACATCGGCCTGCCCGGCTTCTACCGCTACCGCCTGGTCTCCGCGAGCGGCTCCGGCCCCTACACGCTGAAAGCGAAGTCCCCCTGACCCGCCTCTCGCGGTCCTTCACGGTCCGCGCGCGCTCCTTTCGCGGTCCTTTCCTGGTCCTTTCGCGGTCCGGGCAGGGCGCGGGAGGTTCCACGGGACGTCCGCCGTGAGCGGTGTCTTCCGGCAACGAGGGGACGCGTCCTGTGGTCCAGGGCGGTATGTCCGGCAGGTAACACGCCATGTCTCGTACAGTGAGACAAGTGGTCGGGGTCGCGCCACGTCGGGGTAGAGTGCTTAAGGCCTGCATGTCAGGTTTCCAACTGAATATTTGCTCATCCAGAGGGGTGGAGGGATCGGCCCTGCGAAGCCCCGGCAACCATCCCGGTCAAGACTCGTGATCTGAACGAGGTCAACCGGGACAGGTGCCAATTCCGGTCTGTGACCAGGGTGGTCCGCAGACGAAGATGAGGGAAAGGCCTCGCTTCATGGCGCTCGCAAGCACTGAGAATCCCACCGTCTCGCCCGGTCATGCCGAAGACGCGCAAAACCAGCGCTTCGGTCCCGCCGTGGCACTGTCCTGTCGCGAGTGCGGTGCCCGCTACGACCTCGGCCCGAGCTTCGCCTGTGCCGAGTGTTTCGGACCCCTTGAGATCGCCTACGACTTCGGGCGGGTGACCCGGGAGCAGATCGCCGAGGGGCCGGCCAACATCTGGCGTTACCGCTCGCTGCTGCCCGTCCCCGCCGACGTGGCCTCCAAGCCCAACATGGAGCCCGGCTGGACCAGGCTCGTCAACGCGGGCAACCTCGCTCGCGAGCTGGGCATGCGCTCGCTGCACGTGAAGGACGACTCCGGCAACCCCACGCACTCTTTCAAGGACCGTGTGGTGGCCATCGCCGTCGAGGCGGCCCGCAACTTCGGCTTCCACACGCTCTCCTGCTCCTCCACCGGCAACCTGGCCGGCGCCGCCGCCGCCGCCGCCGCGCGGGCCGGGCTGGACGCCTGCGTGTTCATCCCCGCCGACCTGGAGCACGCCAAGGTCGTCATGGCCTCCGTGTACGGGGGCAGGCTCATCGGTATCGAGGGCACCTACGATGATGTGAACCGCTTCTGCTCGGAGCTCATCGGCGATGAGCTGGGCGAGAAGTGGGGCTTCGTCAACGTCAACCTCCGGCCGTACTACGCGGAGGGCTCCAAGACCTTGGCGTACGAGATCGCCGAGCAGCTCGGCTGGCGCGTTCCCGACCAGATCGTCGTGCCGGTCGCATCGGGCTCACAGCTCACGAAGATCGATAAGGGTTTCAAGGAGCTGATCGAGCTCGGCCTCGTCGAGGACAGGCCGTACAAGATCTTCGCGGCCCAGGCCGAGGGGTGCTCCCCGGTCTCCGCCGCCTACAAGGCGGGCCACGACGTGATCCGCCCGGTGAAGCCGGACACGATCGCCAAGTCGCTGGCGATCGGCAACCCTGCCGACGGCCCGTACGTGCTGGACATCGCCCGCCGCACCGGCGGCGCGGTCGAGGACGTCACCGACCCCGAGATCGTCGACGCGATCCGGCTGCTGGCCAGGACCGAGGGCATCTTCGCCGAGACCGCCGGAGGCGTCACCGTCGGGGTGCTCCGCAAGCTGGTCGCGGAGGGAAGGCTCGACCCGGAAGCGGAGACCGTGGTTCTCAACACCGGAGACGGTCTCAAGACCCTCGACGCGGTGGCCGCCGAGGCGCGCCCCACCGCTGTGATTCGCCCCTCTCTTGACGCATTTCGTGCGGCAATCGCCTAGAAATCGTGAAAGGTACTGAATTATGAGCGTTTCTGTGCGGATTCCGACGATTCTCCGGACTTACACTGGCGGTGCTGCCGAGGTGAGCGGAGAAGGTGAGACCCTGCGCGACGTCCTTCAGAAGCTTGACGCGGACTTCCCGGGGATCGGCGCCCGAATTTTTGATGAAACGGGTAAGATCCGCCGTTTTGTCAACGTCTATGTGGGAGATGAGGACGTCCGTTTCGTCGACAACCTCGACACGGCAACGCCCTCCGGTGTCCAGGTCTCCATCATCCCGGCGGTCGCCGGGGGCTGAGCCCGCTGCCCGACTCGCCCCGGTCGCACCCGGCTTCCCTCCCGGGGCGCCCGCGACGCCTCTCCACGACACCCGCCCGGCTCCGGCCGCGTGCGGGTGTCGTGCTTTGTGGCGCGGGCCGGTATTCGCCAGGGGGAAAGATAATGTAATCTTTAACTAACTAATAGTGATAGTCAAACTATGTTCTCGCGCTAAATGCTCTTGTAAAGAACTAGTTTGGTGCTTGACTCTGTTGCCCTACCGGTTCCCACAGGTATGGTCGAGGGCGATCGATGTGGCGAAGTCCGCCCCGGAGATTGAGGACTTCGCGAGAGGAATGGGCGTCGTCCTTAAGTCCAGTAAGAGGAGTCGCAAGTGGCGCAGGGCACCGTCAAATGGTTCAACGCGGACAAGGGCTACGGCTTCATCGCGGTAGACGGTGGTAAGGATGTGTTCGTCCATTACTCCGCGATCATGATGGATGGCTACCGTGCACTCGAGCAGGGCCAGCGGGTCGAGTTCGAGATCACCCAAGGGCAGAAGGGCCCCCAGGCGGAGTCCGTCCGGGCGGTCTGACGCGGCCGTCCCGTGAACTCGCCGGGAGGAGCCGGTGGATCCCGCGACAGTGCGGTCCGCTGGATCCTCACCCCCTAGGTCCGGCTCGCCTCCCCGATCGGCGGGCCGGGCCTTCGCTTTGCGCGGAACGCACACCGACATGACGCGGAGCATGCGCTGACGTGGCCCGGAGCGGATGTCCGCTTCGGGCGCGGCGCAGGTCAAGGGATCGTGGCTTGCACTCGACAGGGTAGAGTGCTAAACACATTGTTGGCACTCGCACATAGAGAGTGCCAACCCTGGATCGAGGCGATGGGGCCCACCGAACGGAGTCGTGGGCCCACATGCCGTCGCGGGCGTCGGCTCGGTCCGGTGCAAGCCACCCTGTCTCTGGGAGGTCTAGCCGTATGGCAGCCAAGATGATCGCGTTTAACGAGGACGCCAGGCGCGGTCTCGAGCGTGGCATGAACCAGCTCGCGGACGCCGTCAAGGTGACCCTCGGCCCCAAGGGCCGAAATGTCGTTCTGGAGAAGAAGTGGGGCGCCCCCACCATCACCAACGATGGTGTCTCCATTGCGAAGGAGATCGAGCTCGAAGACCCGTGGGAGAAGATCGGGGCCGAGCTCGTCAAGGAGGTCGCCAAGAAGACCGATGACGTCGCGGGTGACGGCACCACCACCGCCACCGTGCTCGCTCAGGCTCTCGTACGCGAGGGTCTCCGCAACGTCGCCGCCGGCGCCAACCCGATGTCCCTGAAGAAGGGCATCGAGGCCGCCGTCGAGCGCGTGTCGGAGGAGCTGTCCAAGCTGGCCAAGGACGTGGAGACGAAGGCGCAGATCGCCTCCACCGCATCCATCTCCGCGGGCGACCCGCAGATCGGCGAGATGATCGCCGAGGCGATGGACAAGGTCGGCAAGGAAGGCGTCATCACCGTCGAGGAGAGCAACACCTTCGGCCTTGAGCTTGAGCTCACCGAGGGCATGCGCTTCGACAAGGGCCTCACCTCGATGTACTTCGTGACCGACCCGGAGCGTATGGAGGCCGTCCTTGACGACCCGTACATCCTGGTCGTCAACTCCAAGGTGTCCGCCAACAAGGACCTGCTCCCGGTTCTCGACAAGGTCGTGCAGGCCGGCAAGCCGCTGCTGATCATCGCCGAGGATGTCGAGGGCGAGGCCCTGGCCACCCTGGTCGTCAACAAGATCCGCGGTCTGTTCCGCTCGGTCGCCGTCAAGGCGCCCGGCTTCGGTGACCGTCGCAAGGCCATGCTGGGCGACATCGGCATCCTCACCGGTGCCCAGGTCATCAGCGAGGACCTCGGCCTCAAGCTGGAGTCCACCACCCTGGACCAGCTCGGCCGTGCCCGTCAGGTCATCGTCACCAAGGACGAGACCACCATCGTCGACGGTGCCGGCGACGCCGAGCAGATCGCCGGCCGGGTCAACCAGATCCGCGCCGAGATCGACAACACCGACTCCGACTACGACCGCGAGAAGCTCCAGGAGCGTCTCGCCAAGCTGGCCGGCGGCGTGGCCGTCATCAAGGCCGGCGCGGCGACCGAGGTCGAGCTCAAGGAGCGCAAGCACCGCATCGAGGACGCCGTTCGCAACGCGAAGGCGGCCGTCGAGGAGGGCATCGTTCCCGGCGGTGGCGTGGCTCTGCTGCAGGCCGGCGCCAAGGCGTTCGACAAGCTGGAGCTCTTCGGTGACGAGGCCACCGGCGCCGCGATCGTCAGGAAGGCCCTTGAGGAGCCGCTGAAGCAGATCGCCGTCAACGCCGGCCTTGAGGGCGGCGTCGTCGTGGAGAAGGTGCGTAACCTTCCCCCGGGTGAGGGCCTCAACGCCGCCACCGGCGAGTACGTCAACCTGTTCGAGACGGGCATCATCGACCCGGCCAAGGTGACGCGTTCCGCCCTGCAGAACGCGGCGTCCATCGCGGCGCTGTTCCTCACCACCGAGGCCGTCATCGCCGAGAAGCCCGAGAAGGCCGGAGCCGCCCCCGCCATGCCCGGCGGCGGCGACATGGACTTCTAAGTCCAACCGCTTTCACATAAAAGAGGCGACCCCGAGCTCTCGGGGTCGCCTCTTTTATGTGTTTTCCCGAGACGTCGTCCGTCGCTTGTCGTCGCATGTCCCCGCAGGGGGTGTTCTGACGGCCGTCGCCGGAGAGACCGTGAGCTGCGGCATTCGATCAGGCAGCCGCCGCGCGGAGTCGCGGGCTTTCGCCGATCAGACGGTCATCCAGCGAGCTGGGCGGGAAGCTCCCGGGCGTGCAGGACGGTCAGTGAGGTGACGGCCCGGGTCAGGACCACATACAGGCGGGCCAGGCCGCGGGGTTCGGCGTCGACGATGTCGGCGGGCTCGGCCACGATCACGTGGTCGTACTCCAGGCCCTTGGCCAAAGTCGCCGGGATGACCAGGAGACGGTGGTCCTCGACCGTGTCGGGGCTCAGCACCCGATGATCCAGGTGGGACAGGGCCTCGGACGCGGCACCCACCGAGGCGTCCGGGACGATGACGCCGATCGACCCCTCGCGGGCGAGCGCCTCCCGCGCGGCATGGGCCAGCGACGCGGCCAGGTCGGGCGTCGGCCGCACCGACAGGGAGCCCGCGCCGGGGCGCAGTGAACGGGGGGCGGCCAGATCCGGGGCGATGGAGGGCAGCAGCCTGGCCGCGTAGTCGAGGACCTCGCGGGGCACCCGGAAGCCGAGGGTCAGCTCGGTGACGGCGCCGTCCTCGAAGCCCAGATGTCGCAGGACGTCCGTCCAGGACCGGGCGGACCAGGGAGTGGTGCCCTGGGCGAGGTCGCCCAAGACCGTGGCGGAGCCGGTGCGGCAGCGCCGCCCGAGGGCCCGCAGCTGCATCGCCGACAGGTCCTGGGCCTCGTCCACGACCAGGTGGCCAAGCGGGACGGTCCGCTCGATCATGTCGCCCAGCTCGTCCATCAGCGCGCCGTCGGCCGCCGACCACTTCGCCGAGCGGAAGGATTTGGCAGGCTTGGGCCAGAGCAGCAGAGACCGCTCGGCGGCCGTGAGGTCGTCCTTGGCGGCGGCGGCGAGGAAGTCGGGGTCGCTGAACAGCCGGTGGAGCACCTGCTGCGGGGTCAGCTTGGGCCAGACCGCGTCCACGAGCTGCCGGACCGGCTTGGACCTGGCGACCGCGTCCTGCACCCGGTCGTCGGGAGACTCGCCGCGCTGCTCCATTCGGACGAGCACCAGGTGGGCGAGACGCTGGGCGAGCGTCGCGCGCCCCGGACCGTAGCGGGTGGTGCCGCGGAGCGAGGCGACGATCTCGCGAACCTCGTGGTCCGCCACCCGGTAGCGGTTGATCCCCTTGGTGAACAGCACGCCCTCGGTGGGCTTGACGACATGCGCCCACAGGGCACGCCGCAGTACGCCGACGATCCGCGCGTCGCCCTTGAGCGCGCCGACCGCGGGGTCCTCGGGCGCGGAGTGGTCGCCGAGGAGCCCGGCGACCGTGGTCTGGTCGACCTTGACCTCGCCCAGTGCGGGGAGGACCGAGGAGATGTAGGAGAGGAACGCCCGGTTCGGGCCGACGATCATCACGCCCGACCTGGCGAGCCGCTCGCGGTGCGTGAAGAGCAGGTAGGCGGCCCGGTGCAGGCCGACGGCGGTCTTCCCGGTGCCGGGGGCGCCTTGGACGCACACCGTCCGGCCCAGTTCGGAGCGGACGATCTCGTCCTGGTCGGGCTGGATCGTCGCGACGATGTCGCGCATCGGTCCCGAGCGGGGGCGCTCGATCTCCTCGGTGAGGATCCTGCTCTGGGCCAGGGCGGTGCCGCCCTGGTCGAGGCGCTCGTCCTCGTAGGCGGTCAGATCGCCGCGCTGGTAGCCGAACCGGCGGCGCAGCACGACACGCATCGGATCGGACGGGCTGGCCTGGTAGAAGGCCCGTGAGACAGGGGCGCGCCAGTCGATCACCAGGGGGCGGCTGCGGTCGTCGTGGACGTGCCTGCGCCCGACGTAGACCGTGCCGGGAAGATCGTCGCCCGCCTGGCGGTCGAGACGGCCGAAGAACAGGGGCGTGCCCGAGTGGTCGGCGAGCGCCGCGACCCGCTGATCCAGCAGCGCCTGCAGGATCTGCTGGGAGACCCAGTCTCCGGCGGCGTCGGAGGAGAGGGACCGGGCGTGCTCGCGCATCGCGCGCAGCGCCGTTCTGGAGGTGGCCAGGTGCTCACGCTCGGCGGCGAGGATCCGGGGGGGATCGTCGGCTATGTCAGGGGCCAATTGATGTGTGGGCACGCTGAAGCGCCTCCCATTCGATAAACGGAGGTGGTGGTCGTCGGGCAGCGAATGGACCAGCTTAGCGGCGCCCCTCGTGTGTCTCAAAAGGATTAACACCGGACTGGCGCGCGGCGGTCGCGGGTATCCCGACGGTCGTGCGGATCTCCCCGGTCATACCGACGGTCGCCAATCTTCTACTGGCCGTGCTCTGGGGGTTTTCGGTGTTCGCGGGCTGGGGGCCGGAGGCATTCTGCTCGGACCCGGGATGCGCGGCCCGGCTGGATGGGGTGGCCAGGGCATCGGCCCTGTTCGCGGTGATCGCGGCCTGCTGTACGGCGGGTGCCTGGCTGGTACTCCGGATTCGCGGCGACGAAAATCGTTTTACCGCTCTGATGACCACCGCGGTGATCACATGGGTGATCGCGGAAAGCGTTTTCTTTGCCGGCGGGCTGATCGTTCGGTAATCACCCTAACACCCTCCGTCATTCTCCTGTGAAATGGCGAAAAAGCCAGGCGAACATGGTGACTCCCGAAGATCATGGGGGTATGTCGCCAGTGGCCGCAAGGCCTAGCGAGGGGGTGGTTTGTTTGTCGAAGGCCCGCGGGATTTCGTGGACCTGACACCAATTGACGACGTGTTCGCCATGTGAGGCTATTCTCCGGCGAGCACGTCGTCTGCGTCGATGATCTGATATGCGTACCCCTGCTCGGCCAGGAACCGCTGCCGGTGGGCGGCGAAATCCTGATCGACCGTGTCCCGGCTGACCACCGAGTAGAACCGGGCCCCGCCTCCGTCGGCCTTCGGCCGGAGCACCCGGCCGAGCCGCTGCGCCTCCTCCTGCCGCGACCCGAAGGTGCCCGAGACCTGGATGGCCACCGCCGCCTCCGGCAGGTCGATCGAGAAATTGGCGACCTTGGAGACGACCAGGACCTGGATCTCCCTGTCGCGGAACGCCTGGAAGAGCCGCTCCCGCTCCTTGATCCTCGTCTCCCCCTTGATCACCGGCGCGTTCAGGTGCTCGCCCAGCTCGTCGAGCTGGTCGATGTACTGCCCGATGACCAGCACCTGCTCGCCCGGGTGCTGCCGGACCAGCGCCTCGGTCACCCGCGTCTTGGACGGTGTGGTCGCGCAGAACCGGTAGCGCTCCTCGGACTCGGCCATCGCGTAGGCCAGCCGCTCGCCGTCGGTCAGGGTCACCCGCACCTCGACGCAGTCGGCCGGGGCGATCCAGCCCTGGTTCTCCATCTCCCTCCACGGCGCGTCGTACCGTTTGGGGCCGATCAGGGAGAACACGTCGCCTTCGCGGCCGTCCTCGCGCACGAGCGTCGCGGTCAGGCCCACCCGCCGCCTGGCCTGCAGGTCGGCGGTCATCCGGAAGATCGGCGCGGGCAGCAGGTGCACCTCGTCGTAGACGACCAGGCCCCAGTCGCGGGCGTCGAACAGCTCCAGGTGCCGGTAGACACCCTGCCTGCGGGTCGTCATCACCTGGTACGTGGCGATGGTGACGGGCCGGATCTCCTTCTTCGTGCCGGTGTACTCGCCGATCTCGTCCTCGGTCAGCGAGGTCCGCTTGAGCAGCTCCTGCTTCCACTGGTGCGCCGAGACCGTGTTGGTCACCAGGATCAGCGTCGTCGCCTTGGCCTGTGCCATCGCCGCCGCACCCACGATCGTCTTGCCCGCGCCGCAGGGGAGCACGACCACGCCGGAGCCGCCGTGCCAGAACGCCTCGGCGGCCTCCCGCTGGTAGGTGCGCAGCTCCCAGCCGTCCTCGGTGAGCGCGATCGGGTGGTGCTCACCGTCGACGTACCCGGCCATGTCCTCGGCGGGCCAGCCCAGCTTGAGCAGGTGCTGCTTGATGTTGCCGCGCTCGCTCGGGTGCACCGCCACGCCGTCGCCGGTCAGCCGCTCGCCCAGCAGTGGCTGGATCTTCTTGGAGCGCAGTACCTCCTCCAGCACCGCCCTGTCGGTGCTGGTCAGGATCAGCCCGTGGACGGGGTGCTTCTCCAGGCGGAGCCTGCCGTACCGCGACATCGTCTCGGCGACGTCGACCAGCAGCGCGTGCGGCACGGGGTAGCGGCTGTAGGCGATCAGCGCGTCGATCACCTGCTCGGCGTCGTGCCCGGCGGCCCGCGCGTTCCACAGTGCCAGGGGGGTGACGCGGTAGGTGTGCACGTGCTCGGGCGCGCGCTCCAGTTCCGCGAACGGGGCGATCGCCTTGCGGCACTCCCCGGCCTTCTCGTGATCGACCTCAAGGAGCAGGGTCTTGTCCGATTGGACGATCAGTGGTCCGTCAGTCACAGACTTCTCCCTATGGTCACTGTGGGTTACGGCGGATCAGGTCATGGTCGCACTCGCGGGTGCGCCCCGCTCCACGTCTCCTGTGTCAACGGGCGGAAACGCCCAGGCAGTCCCGCGCCCCGTCCGGCGTGATCGATCTCACCGCCCGGCCGTCGCGCGTACGGCCGCCCGAGGTCACCCTTCTTCGCCCGCCCGGTCGGCCACGATACCCGTGCGCGATCGCAAGCCGTGATCACAAGCCGTGATCACAAGCCGTGACCCGGTCCCGCCGGCACGGTGGCGGCGATCCCGGGAGCGTTCAGTCGAAGGCGCCGTTGATGCCGGCGATGATGAAGGCGGCCACGCCCAGGATGATCAGCCCGACGTTGATGCCGATGCTGATCCAGGTCCACTTGAGCAGGTTCCTGGCGCCTCGGGGGTCGGTGTCGACCTTACCCAGGGCGATGCCCGACAGGATGGCGCCGGCCAGGCCGCCGAGGCTCACGTAGCAGCTCAGCGCGAGCACGATGCTGATGACCAGGGCGACGATCGCGTGGGTCCTGACACCCTCGGTGTTGCGATACGGGGGTGCGCCGTAGCCCTGACCGTAGCCGGGCTGTCCGTAGCCCTGACCGTAGCCGGGCTCGCCGTAACCCTGCCCGTAGGGCTGCTCGACGTAGCCTGGTTGCCCGTAGCCGGGTTCGCCGTAGCCTGGTTGCCCGTAGCCGGGAGCCTGGTAGCCGGGCACCTGGCCGTAGCCGGACGGCTGGGAGTGGTCGGGCCGGTGCCCCTGCTGCGGCTGCTCGTGGCCGTGAGGTTGCTGTCCATAGCCGGGGGCCTGACCGGGGCCCGTGCTGTAAGGGCTCTTCCAGTCGTCCGGGTTGGTGCTGGGGCCTTCGGAGTGACCGCTGCTCACTGTGGATCTCTCGCTTCTGTGGAGCTCGGAACATCAACAGATATCACGATATGGGTCGTGAGCCGTGCGCCATTGGCGACTGGACTCGGTCGCATTCCGGCAGCTAGGGCCAGGATGAGACTGCAGGGGCCCTCGCGCCCCGGCGAGCGACGCGGCCCCGCCGGACAGATGACCGATCTCGCGGCGGTCCCATCCCGAGATCGAGAATACCCCGTGGCCTTCCCCGGCACACCGGGGCCGTTCCCGATCCCGGCCGGACCCGCCAAGGACATCTCAGGCGATGTCGGCGATGCCGGTGATGCGGTGCAGGGCGAAGCGGTGCACCGCCGCCCGCGTCTCGTCGTAGGCGGTGAGATAGCCGCCCTCCATCCGGGCCGGTTCGAGGATCCGGCTGGTGGCGTTGCCCTGGGAGTCGAGGTAACCGATCCAGACCTGCGACCCCTGCCGGATGGCCTCGCGCAGGGCGACGATCGTGGAGGTGGCGGGGGAGCGCGGCACCTGGCCGCCGGGGGCGGCCACCGGGGCCCTGCGGGCCTGGTGGGCGGCGTCACCCGCGCGTACGGCGCGGACGGCGGCCGCCACCATGTCGGCCTCGGGGCCGCCGAACGTGACCGGGGCGCGGACCGCCAGGGTGCTCTCGGTCCTGCGGACGTCGAGCTGGGTGATGATCACGTCGCCGTCGAGGGACTCCGCGGCCGGGGCGTAACCCATCGCGCGCAGCGAGTCGACCAGCGTCGGCCGGGAAGACTTGGAAGCGATCACCGTGGGGGCGAGCCGCCGCAGCCGTAGCGGGATCGCCCGCCTGTCGGCCATCACCTCGTCCAGCAGCGAGGAGTCGTCGCATCGCACGTACGCGCTCGCCGTGCCGACGCGCATCCGGCCGTGGCGCCGGGCCACATCGGTGACCAGGTAGCTGAGCGGTTGCGGCACCGGCGTGGTCGAGTGGCGCTCCAGCATGGCCAGCATCTCCTCGGCGCCCTGCCCGGAGTCCAGCGCCCGCCGGATCGACCGCTCGTCGAAGCGGTAGACCGTCGCACCGCCGGTCGACTCCACCTCGGCCGCCAGCGCCAGCCACCGTCTCAGGTCACCGGTGAGCGGACCGGGGGCGACGGCGGTCAGGTCGGCCTGCAGGAGCACGTGATCAAGCGGCTCGGGCAGCAGCGGGAGCAGCAGGCGGGCGGCCGAGGCGGCACGGCCCCCGCCGGGGATGCCGGGGTCACCGGAGACGTCGGGGCCGTCGAGGGCCTCGGGAAGCAGGGCTCGACCGTGGCCGGAGAGCAGTCCGAGGCCGGTGACGCCGATCTGCTCGGCCTCGCGCAGCGTGAACTCCACCAACTGGTCGCGCTGGCCGCCGCGACGGCGGGGCTGTTCCCAGGCCAGACGCATCCGTACCGCGTCGAGAGTGGGGGCCACCCCCGGCGTCGAGGCGAGCATGGCCAGGGTGGTGGCGCGCACCTCGGCGGCGGCGGCGCGGCGTAGGTCGGGATGGAGGGCGTTGAGCAGCCGGTCACGCTCGTCACGCTCGCCGATGACCCCCGGCACCCGGTCCATGGTGAGCCAGGCGGTGGCCAGTACGGCCCAGCGGTCCTCGGTGGCCTTCACCCGCCAGCCGTCGTAGCCGGGGGTGGGCATCCACTCCCCGTCGACCGCGCCGCTCGCCGCGACCAGCCCCGCCGCGTAGCACACCTCGATGATCAGCCCCGCCACCCATTCGGGCTGGTCGAGCAGGGTCGCGACCCGTTTGAGATCGCGCACGGCCAGGCCGCCGCTACGGAGCACGCCGGGCGGGTCGATGCTCCAGCGTTCGCACAGCTCCTCCACCGTGCGGGTGAAGGTGAAGGCCTGCCCGGCCGCCGTGCGGTCGGCGAGCCTCTGGTCGGGCTCGGTGCCCCCGGTCGCGGGCGGGAGGGGGGACAGGTCCCGGTGGATCCGGCCGTCGCGCAGGAACAGCGCGACCTCGCGGGGCAGCACCACGGTCTCCTCGCCGGTGGCGGCCAGCAGCGCGCGGGAGAGGAGCTGCTCGATCGGCGACTTCGCGGTGGCGGCCCGAACCTCGCGGCGGGCGTTGGGCACCCGGCCACTGGCCGGACCCCAGGCCAGCTCGTTGAGCGCCGACCGGGCCTGCGGCGAGACCTCCTCGACCAGCCGTCCGACGATCTCCGGATCGCCGAGCAGTGCGGCGAGGGCCTCCCTGGTGTCGCCGTCCTCGCCCCCGGCGTCCTGGACCAGCTCGGCCAGCCGCTCGGCGGAATGGTGCCGGAACGCCTCCTCGGCGGGCGGGCCGAGCCCGGCGGGACCGTCCAGCACCTCCCGCACACCGGGGGCCGGGGTCAGAGCCCGGTCGGGTCCGTAGACCAGCGCCATGGTGCGCAGCCGCTCGACGGCCTCCTTGAGCGCGCTCTGAAACGCCTGCCCGGCCGTCCCCGGCAGGGCGCGGGCCATCTGGGTGCGTAGCGACCTGTAGGGGACAGGGCCGGGAAGCACGACCAGCGTCTCCATGACCGCGAGCGTGAACCGATCGAGCCGGTCGAGCGCCCTGCCCACCGCCGACGGGCTGCCGGCCCGCCCGGCCAGCCCCTCCAGATGCGCGGGCACGGGGGTGATGAGCTCGGGGCGTACGGAGACGAGAGCCCGCAACCGATCGTCGCTCTGGCTGCGCAGCCACTCGGTGAACTCCGTGCTCATTCCGTCAATGGTAAGAGGCTTGACCGACATCGTGCCGCCTGAGTGAATTCCGTGATCACACGAAGGGCCTGAATCGATCATGTGATGGGGGGTGAATGGGGGAAGAAGCTCACGAGCGAGGCGATGTCGAGAGAGGATGGCCAGCGTGATCGAGCGTGCCGACCAGCTCGTCCTGGACTACGTCAGCAAGGCGGCCGACGCCGCCCACGGCGTGCTGCAGCCGAGACAGCGGATCAACTTCGTCGCGGTGCTGCGCAGGCGGATCGACGCCGAGCGGGCGGGGACGGACGACCCGGTCGTCGTGGAGAGGGTGCTGGCCCGGTTCGGTGACCCCGCCGTGCTGGTCCGCCGCGAGCTGCGCCGCCTGGGCGTCCAGCCGCCCTTCCGGGCCGGGGGCGTCGTCACTCCCGTCGTGCCCCTCGCCGCGCCCACACCGGACGATTCCGCCCCCGATTCCGATCCGGCGGGTCCCGCCGGGCGCGCGCCTGGCGATCTCGGCGTCCCCGCTCCTCGCAGAGCCGTGCGGGGGCATCCGTACGCCTCGACGGGGGGTTCCCCGGATGCCGCCCCGCCCCCTCGCGAGGCGGGGCAGGAGGATCACGGCCTCTCACCGTCGTCCTCGGCCACCACCGGAGACGACGAGGACGGGCCGGCAGTGCCCGGCGACGGTTCAGACGAGTGGGAGGACGAGGTGGAGAGCGATCCGCCGACCGAGGAGATACCGCTCATACGGGATCCCTCGCCGCCGGAAGCAGAGGGGCGGGGGCGTCAGGAGGCCGCACCGGCGGCACCCGAGGCATCGGGAGCGGCTCGACCGGAGTCGGCGGAAGAGACGTCGTCGTCGGAAGCACCGGGTGAAGGGCCGGAGGGCGCGGTGGCACGGCCCGGGTTGCCGCCCGGCGTGGCCAGGGGCATACGGAAGGCAGAGGAGCGGCTGGCCAGGCGGCGGTTACGTGGTCAGCGGGGTTGGCCGGGTCGGCGGAGCCTGGGTCGGTCGGGAGAGGGGCGGTGGAGCCCGGGTCGGTCGGGAGAGGGGCGGTGGAGCCCGGGTCGGTCGGGAGAGGGGCGGTGGAGCCCGGGTCGGTCGGGAGAGGAGGTCACCCTCGCCGCGCGGGACCCCCGGACGATCCTGCTGAGCCACCGGCGCGAGACGGTCGGCCTGGGCCTGCTCGCCCTGGCCGGGCTGCTGATCCTCCTCCCGCTCGCCCCGATCGCGATCTTCCGGATCCCGGTGCTGGTCTGGGCCGTCGCGGTGCTCGTGGTGACCACCTGTCAGAGCTGGCACACCTCTGACAAGGCTCTCGCGATGGCCGCTCCGATCGTGAGCTACACCCTCGGTGGTGGCCTGGTCGCCCTCGTCCGGGCCAGGAACGACCTCGGCACCGTGGTGGAGGAGTTCTTCGCCATCAGCGGGTTCATGTTCCTGCTGGGCGCGGCATGGGGTGTCTTCTGGCTGGCCTACCGCCTGCTCGATCCCGAGGTCACCACGGGGAGGGGAGGCAGGTGACCCCTCTCGGCCGGGCTACGAGGGAAGACCGCGTTCCGCGGCCCGCGCCGGGTCTCTCAGCCGATGGCCTGGATGCCGGGTCTCTCAGCCGATGGCCTGGATCGCCGAGCGGGGCAGCAGGCCGAGCGCGAGGCGCACCCAGGAGGCGACGAAACGGTCGCGCTCCGCGCGGCCGGGGGGTTCGCCCACGGTCTCCTCGAACAGCCGGTAATGGATCACCGCCCCGCCGAGCACGGCACCGATGGCGGGCCAGTCGACATCGGCCCCGGCGTATTCGGGCTGGGCGCGGAACCAGGTGGTGATCGCGTCGAACATGGGCTGTAGGAGGCCTTCGCGTACGGTCGCGACCAGCTCGGGGAACTGGCTCAGGTCGCGGAAGAAGACGCGGGTGAGGTCTCTCTCCTCGCGGACCTTGGCCAGCCCGGCCCTGCACAGGTGGGCCAGCCGCTCCTCGACCTCGGCCGAGGTGTCGACGACGCTGAGTTCGGCCAGGGTCTCGGCGATCTGCGCCCGTGTTCTGGCCGCGTGCTCGTTCACCGCCGCGGCCAGCACCTCGTACTTGGACTTGAAGTGCCGGTAGAGACCCCCGGCGCCCGGTGACAGCCCGGAGGCGGCCTCGATCTCGGCCACCGAGGTTGCCGAGTAGCCTCGTTCGGCGAACAGCCGCAGGGATTCGTCGATGATCCGTTCGCGCGTTGATCTGGTCATTTCTCTGCCGATACCTCCATCATGACCCTATCCAGTGCCGACCACGCCGGGTCGCACCGCACCGGTCCAGGCTCGTTGCGAGGGCACGCCGACCGGCTCGCCGAGGGGGGTGTGCAGGCCGTCGGGCGCTCAGCGGAACCGTCCGGGGAGGGACCGTTTGTCGGCGGATAAGTAAATCCTTCCGGTGAAGGGTTCTACAGTGGGCGGCGTCATGTACAACACCTGGGATTGGCCATATTTAGGGGGATTTGGCATTCTTTGAGGGCTTCTCGGAGAATCCTCTTCGAGTAGCCGACAAGGAGCGGTGAGTGACCCGATGAACTCGGTGGGATTTGACCTCGATCTGACGCTTGCCGACACGCGTGCGGGCATCGCCGCCGTTTACGACGAGGTGGCGCTGCGTACCGGCTTCTTCATCGACAGCGTCGCCGTGCTGGCCAGGCTGGGGCCACCGCTGGAATGGGAACTGGCCAATTGGATGCCCGCCGCCGAGGTCCCCGCGGCAGCCGACGTCTACCGGCGGCTGTACCCGTCGATTGCGGTTCCCGTCACCACTCTCATGCCCGGCGCGCGCGAGGCGGTCGACGCCGTACGGCGGGCCGGGGGCAGGGTCACCGTGGTGACGGGGAAGAACGCCCGTGACGCGGCGCACACCGTCGAGTTCCTCGGCCTGGAGGTGGACGAGCTCGTCGGATCGGTCTTCGGGGCGGCGAAGGGGCCCGCGCTCGCGACTTTCGGCGCCGCCGCCTATGTTGGAGATCACGTCGCGGACATCGAGGCGGCGCGAGCGGGAGGAGCCGTCAGCGTGGCGGTGGCAACGGGCGTCTACCCGGCGGGGGAACTGCGTGATCACGGAGCGGATGTGATCCTGGGTGATCTGACCGAGTTCACCGAATGGTTCGACAGCTGGCGAACTCCCACGGCTCTTGTGTAATTCGGGCCCCAATACACGGTCGCTCTCGGCGTCCGCTGGGCATAACCTACATCCATTCCTTTTCACGACAGTCTGAACGAGGTCACCCCTGTGCCGAGTGGCAAGGTCAAGTGGTACGACGCCGACAAGGGTTTCGGTTTCCTCACCCGCGACGACGGCGGTGAGGTCTTCGTGCATTCTTCCGCGCTGCCCTCCGGCGTGGAATCCCTCAAGCCGGGCCAGAAGGTCGAGTTCGGTGTGGCCGAGGGGCGCCGCGGCCAGCAGGCGCTCTCGGTTCGAGTGATCGACCAGCCCCCCACGCTCGCCAAGACCGCCAAGCCCAAGGGCAAGCGTAAGAAGCCCGACGAGATGGTCGTCATCGTGGAAGACCTGATCAAGCTGCTGGACACGGTCTCCACGTCGTACCAGAAGGGCAAGCACCCCGAGGCCACGCACGCGAAGAAGATCGCCGCCGTGCTCCGGGCGGTGGCCGACGACCTGGACGACTGACAGCCCGCCGACCGCCTGCCCGCTTCGCGGCTCAGCCGTGGGGGGAGGTCAGCGGTCTGGTCCGCTTCTCCGTGGGGGCGTCCTCATGCCGCACGACCGTTGTGGCCGTCCCCGCGGACCGTGGCCTGACCCACTCCGCGGAGACCCCGTCCCGGGAGAACCGCTCCCCGCCTCCGGCGGGGCGGGGCCCCGAGGGGGAGGAGGCCGGGCCTCTTGCGGCCTCGACCCTGGCGTCCACCTCCCTGACCCGCCTGCGGCGACGGACCAGCAGCCAGCCGAGCGAGCCCGCCAGCACCACGGTCATCAGGGCCAGCCCGGCCGATCCGCCGGCGAACAGCGACAGCAGCAGTCCGACCAGGCCGCCCAGCACCCACGAGATCTGCAGGAAGGCCTCCACCACCCCGAACGTGGACGAGCGCACCTCCTCGCCGATCTCGCGCTGCACGATCGCGTCCAGCGCGAGCTTGCCCAGGCCCTGGGCGAACGCGGCCACCAGCGCGACCGCCACCGCGCTCCACAGCTGGAAGACGACGGCGGCCAGCACCGTGACCGTGCTCGTCACCGCGAGCGTGGCCAGCACGATGACCTGTGGGGAGTGGTTACGCACCCAGGAGGCCACGGCCGTGCCCGCCAGCCCGCCGACACCGGCGGCCACGGCCAGCACGCCGATGGCGACCGCCGGCGGAAGGCCCGGCAGGTTCCTGTCCTGCACGAGGAAGAGCAGGTAGAACAGGAGGAACCCGGAGTAGAGGCGGATGGCCACGTTGGCCCACATCGCCTCGGCCACCACCGGGCCCACGTTCAGCATCGTGCGCCAGCGGTGCGGCCGCTCCTCGTCGCCCTCGGCCAGTTCCTCCAGATCGGGGGAGTCGACGTGGCGCGGAAGCCGTATGGCCAGCACGCCCTGGAGCAGGAAGAGCACGGTCGCCCCGCGCAGCACCCATTCGGCGCCGAGCCAGGCGCTGACGCCCGCGCCGACCGGCACCGCGATGCCTGCCGTGACCAGCGCGAACAGGGCGACCCTCGCGTTGGCCGTGACCAGCGCGATGTCCGCGGGCAGCACGCTCGGCATGATCGCCGCACGGGAGACGCTGTAGGCCTTCGACAGCACCAGCACGGCCAGCGCCGCCGGGAAGATGGTGAACACGTCGGAGGGGACGATCGCCGCCGCCATCGCGAAGCAGAGCAGCCCGCGGCCGAAGAGGGTGCCGGCCATCACGAAGCGCCGTCCCGAGCGGAACCGGTCGAGGACCGGGCCGACGAACGGCGCGACCACCACGAACGGGATCATCGTGATCAGCAGGTAGAGGGCGACCTGGCCGCGGGCCTCGTTCACCGGGAGCTTGAAGAGCGTCCCGGCCAGGGCCGCGGTGACCAGGGCATCACCCGCGCTGTGCGCGGCGGTCAGTTCGATCAGCTGGCCCAGCCCGGTGCGGCCCGCGCCCTGGGCATGGGTCAGCCGCCGCGCGGCCCTGCCCACCCGCTGGGTGCCGCTGACCGCGCCCAGGGCCGCCCGCGTCGTCGCCCGGCCCGTGCCCCGGCCCGCGCGCGCGCCTGCCCGGCCGGCGCGCGCGCCGACCCGGCCCGCGGCGGCGGCCGACCTGCCGACCTGCCGCGAGGCGTCACGCACCGTCTGTCGAACCCGCTCCCACCTAGCTGCCACGTATCAGTCATACCCGAAGGGCGGGTGAGTTGTCCGGTGCGCCAGGTCACTCCCCGGGTGAACGGGAGTCCACGGTGCCGTTCGCTCCGGTCATGGGTGAGAATGAACTGTGAGCGCAGTGAGCGAGCTAGCCAGTAGGGACAGCGGCCGACGTGCTGCGAGGCTGACGGGAGACGACTCATGAGTCGGACTCGATCCCGCGCCGTGGTCCTTGACCAGGCGTGCGTCGCGGCCGTCGACCTGGCCCGCGCCGCTGTCGAGGAGAACATCAGGCCGGGCGACGTGGGCGATCACCTCGGGGTCGAGGGCGAGGGCGACCGTGTCGTCACCCACTACTTCGCCTGCCTCGACCGCGCCTACCGCGGCTGGCGCTGGGCCGTCACCGTCGCCCGCGCCTCGCGGGCGCGCAACGTGACGGTCAGCGAGGTCGTGCTCCTGCCTGGGACGGGTGCGCTGATGCCGCCGCAGTGGGTGCCCTGGAGCGATCGGCTCCGCCCGGGTGACCTCGGAGTGGGCGACCTGCTGCCCACCTCGGAGGACGATGACCGGCTCGCGCCGGGCTTCACCGAGACCGATGACGACTCCGACCATCAGATGATCTTCGAGTACGGCCTCGGCCGGGCCCGGGTGCTCTCCCCGATCGGCCGCGACCGAGCCGTGCGGCGCTGGCACTCCGGCGAGTCGGGGCCGCACACCCCGCTCGCGCATGCCGCTCCCGCCCAGTGCTCCACCTGCGGTTTCTACTGGCCGCTCGCGGGCGCGCTGCGCACCGGCTTCGGCGTCTGCGCGAACGAGTACGCCCCCGACGACGGGCGGGTGGTCGCCGCCGACCACGGCTGTGGCGCGCACTCCGAGGCCGCGGTGCTGCCGCACCAGGTCGAGCCGACCTCGCCGATCCTTGACGACCTCTCGTACGACACCGCCGAGCACATCTCGGAACCCGACCTGACCGGATCGGTGGACGATACGGCCTCCGAGCCGCTCGGTCACTCCTGACCCGGCGCCGCCGGGCCCGTTCCGCCCCGCAGCCGTCCCCGCCGCCCTCCCAGCGGCTCGCCCGGCCGTCGCCGGCCGGGCGCCGCTCCCGTGGTGTCTCGGCCAGGACGGCCGGCCGCGCGGGGCCCCGACCTTTGGAAGATCGCCTTGACTGACATCTTCGGCACCGAACGACTGCGCTCCGCCGTCCTGGCCGCCTGGACGGCATCGCCCGCGCGTTTCCGCGAGGACGCCAACGCGGAGGAGGACTTCGCGCTCGGCGGCTACCGCGACCGGCTGATCGTCGAGCTCGCGCAGAACGCCGCGGACGCCGCGCTCCGCGCCGGGGTGCCAGGAAGGCTCCGCCTCTCGCTGCGTGAGGGCGTGCTCTCGGCGGCCAACATCGGCGCTCCCATCGACGCCGGCGGGGTCGAGGGCCTGTCCACGCTGCGCGTCTCCGCCAAGCGCGCCGACGCCCACGCGGCCGGCCGGTTCGGCGTCGGGTTCGCGGCCGTGGTGTCGGTCTGCGATGAACCGGTGATCGGCTCACTCGGCTCAGGGGTCGTCCGCTGGTCCCGCGACCAGACCGCCGCCCTGGTGGCCGCCGAGCCCGAGCTGGCCAAGGAGCTCGCCGAGCGCGGAGGACACGTCCCGCTGCTGCGCCTGCCCTTCCCCGCGGGCCCGGTCGAGATCCCCGCCGGGTTCGACACGCTCGTGCGGCTGCCGCTCCGTGACGGGGCGGTCGAGGACGCCGTCAGAGCGATGTTGAGGGAGACCAGCCCGGCCCTGCTGCTGGGCCTGCCCGCTCTGGAGTCGATCGAGGTCGACCTGGACGGAGAGACGAGGATCGTCACCTCGGAGGGCTGGAAGGTCGTCTCGGCCTCGGGGAGGTTCACCCCCGAGCAGGTGGCCGAGCTCTTCGCCGACCGCCCGACCGAGGAGCGTTCCCGGCCGCACTGGCGGGTCCGCTGGGCCGTACCCGTGAGCGAGGCCACCGGGGAGCCCCGGCCGCTGCCCGCGCTGGTGCCGCCCGTGGTGCACGCGCCCACGCCGAGCGACGAGCCGCTTGACCTGCCCGTGCTGCTGATCGCCTCGTTCCCGCTGGCCACCGACCGGCGGCACGTCGCGCCGGGTCCGCTGGCCGACTTCCTGGTCGAGCGTGCCGCGGACACCTACCTGGAACTGCTCACCGGCCTGCCGCGAACGCCCCGGCTCCTCGACCTCGTCCCCGGCATGATGGGCAAGGGTGAGCTCGACGCGAGCATCCGCCGGGCGATCCTGCGCAGGCTCCCCGACGCCCCGCTGCTCCCCGCGCTCTCCCTGCCCGCCGATCTGCCCGCAGATCTGTCCGCCGATCTGCCCGCCGATCTGTCCGCCGATCTGTCCGCCGATCTGTCCGCCGGTCCGGACTCCAAGGCCGGGCCGGGCGAGGCCGGAGCATCGCTCCTGCTATCCGACGATCTCCCGGAAGGTTCCGGCACGGCCTGGACCCCGCCCGCGGTCGGTGCGGAACTGGTCGTCTCGGGGCGGCAGGCGTCCGTGGTCGCGGCCACGGCCGCGCTGCTGGAGATGGTCGCTCCCATGATCGGTGGGCTGCTGCCCGCGGGATGGCCGTCACGGCACCCGGCGATCACCGCGCTCGGCGTCAGGCGGGTGCAGCTCTCCGACATCGTGGACATGCTCTCCGGCGACGCCGTCAAGGACAGGGACCCGGCCTGGTGGCGGTCGCTGTACGAGGTGCTGCCCGCCGACGACCCGGAGGCCCTCGGCGCGCTGCCGGTGCCGCTCGCGGACGGCCGCCTGGTCAGGGGGCCGCGCGGCACGTTGCTGCTGACCGACGGCTCCGCACTGGATCCGGCGGTCCTCGCCCCGCTCGGGCTGCGCGTGGTGCACCCGGACGCGGCCCACCCGCTCCTGCTCAGGCTCGGCGCGGGCGAGGCGACGCCCCGCACGGTCCTGGAGGATCCGCTGACCCGCTCGGCCGTCTCGGAGTCGCTGGACAGCCCCGACTCCGAACCGGTGGCCCAGGCGGTGCTCGCGCTGGTCGACGCCGCGGGGCTGACCGCGGGCGACGCACCCTGGCTGGCCGAGCTGGCGTTGCGCGGCGCAGACGGTGAGCTGTACTCGGCGGGCGAGCTGCTCCTCGCCGACGGGGCGCTGGCCGGGCTGCTCGACACGGAGACGCACTTCGGTACCGCCGCACCCGAACTGGTCGAGCGGTACGGCCCCCGGGTACTCGCCGCGGTCGGGGTGCTCGACGGCTTCGCCGTGGTCAACGACCACGATGTCATGATCGACCCGGACGAGTGCGACCACGACCTCGACCGCGAGGACGAGTGGCTGGAGACGGTCCTCGACCTGCTGCCCGAGATGAACGTGCCGCCGGTCGCCCGGGAGTTCTCCGCGGTCCGGGACCTGGAGTACGTCGCCGACTGGCCCGCCGCCCTCGCCCTGCTGTCACGCCCGCCGCTCCGCTCGGTACTGCATCCGCTGCGGGTCCTGGTGGCGGGAGAGGTCGTCGAGGTGCTGTCCTACACCGCGTGGTGGCTCTCCACGCATCCGGTGCTCGGCGGCAGGCGCCCCACGCAGCTGCGGCTCCCGGCGGGTGACCCGCTGCTGTTCGGCCTGTACGGGGACGCCCCGGCCGGTGTCGACGAGGCCGCGCTGGCGATGATCGGCGTCCGGAGCACGCTGGCCGACCTGCTCGCCTCGCACGGAGGCCCGGACGAGCTGCTCGATCTGCTGGGCGACCCCTCCATGGAGGTCGACCGGGCGCAGCTCCGCTCCCTGTGGGTGGCCCTCGCCGCCGTCGACCCCGCCCGCGTCGCGCCCCCGCGCGCCGTCCGCGCGGTTCTGGGTGACGAGATCGTCGTCGTCGACGCCGCTGACGGCCGACCGGTGTCCGCCGACGCCGGTTCTGGGAACGAGGGCGCGGGCGAGCCGGTCGTGGTCGAGGCCCCCGACCTGCTGCCGCTCGTCGCGGGACGGCCGTTGGTCCTGGCCCCGTTCGACCTGGCGGAGGCGCTGTCGGAGCTGCTCGACCTGCCGCTGGCCGGGGAGGAGGCGGCCGGGGAGGTGACGTCCTCGGGCGAGGTCCGCGACGTTCCGCCGGCCGTACGATCGCTGCTGCCGACCGCGCCCGCGAGCTACCTGGCGCATGAGCGGCTGCTGGTGGACGGTGTCCCCGCGGCCTGGCGGTTCTCCGAGGGCACGGTGCACGCCTCGGACATGGAGGGGCTGGCGCGTGGGCTCGCCTGGGCGTCCGGCCAGTGGGGCGACCGGCTCGCGGTGGCGGCGCTGCTGCGCGATCCCGCGGCGGTGCCGTTGCTGCTCGCCGAGGCCGACCTGGACAGCTGGACCGCTTCGACCTAGTGGCCCCACACCGAACGTTGACCGGGAAACCCGCAGCGGGGAACAGACGTTCCGGCCCGGAAAAGCCCGGTCAAGGTTCGGAGACGCCCCACTAGAAGATCGGCTCGGGTGAGCGTCTCCTCGTACGCCGAGTGGGAGTCAGCCGGGTGATACGCCTGCCTCTCACTCCTGCCGACCTGCGCGCCGGCCGGTCAGAAGATCGCCGTGGTCGGCTCGACCTGCTCCTCGGACGGGGGCGGGGGGCGGCGGTCACGGCGGCGTACATACCAGAGGCCGAAAAGGCCGCCGCAGATGCCCGACACGCACATCCAGATCCACCAGCGGTGCTCGGAGTCCGGCTGCACGACCAGGAGGACGACCAGGGCGACGGCCCACAGACCCGTACCCGTGAGGATCGTGAGCGTGTCGTTGGTCTGCAACGGCTTCAGATCCGGACGGCGTGGCTGGTTCACGTGCTCCAGACTAGGCGACGGTGTCTCACTATTCGCAAAACGGATTACGTGAAGGCGCGAATCCATCTCGAAATCCTGATGGGGGTCATCGGCAAGGTCCCCTTCGCGATGGCCGCGGGCCTCGGCCTGAACGCCTTCGTCACCTTCGGCATCGCCTCGCAGATGTCCTGGGAGTCGGCGATGGGCCTGGTGTTCCTGGAGGGCGTGATCATCGCGCTCCTGGTGCTGACCGGGTTCCGCACCGCCGTGTTCAACGCCATTCCAGCCCAGCTCAAGACCGCGATCAGCGTCGGCATCGGCCTGTTCATCGCCCTGATCGGCTTCGTGGACGCAGGCTTCGTCCGCCGGGTGGCCGCGGGACCGCCCCTGGAGCTCGGCATCGCGGGCTCGCTGGCCAGCTGGCCGATCTTCGTCTTCGTGGTCGGCCTGCTGCTGATGGTGGTGCTGGTGGCGCGTAAGACGAAGGGCGCCATCCTGATCGGCATCGTCGCCACGACGATCATCGCGATCATCGTCCAGGCCGTCACCAAGGTCGGCGCCGCGACGGTGCCGGGCCAGGACCCCAACCCGACGGGCTGGCAGCTCGTCGTTCCGGAAATGCCCAAGGAGATCTTCGGGTTCCACAACCCGCTGGTGCTGTTCGCGGAGTTCGACCCGATCGGCGCCTTCGGCTCGGTCTCGGTCATCGTGGCCCTGCTGCTCATCTTCACCCTGCTGATCACCGACTTCTTCGACACCATGGGCACGATCGTGGGCGTCGGCGGACAGGCCGGCTTGGTCAAGGAGGACGGCACCCTGCCCAGGACCAAGGAGATCCTCCCCGTCTACTTCGCCCTCGGCCCGATCAAGACCCTGCTCAACCTGGGCTGAGAAGTGGTGCGGAAGCCGTCACGGTGCTTGATTCTCGTCGGGCATCATGGCGGCTTTCGCGTGTCAAGGGCGACTGCTTCACGCCAAGATTGGCGAGCCCTGGTTGTCTGGCGCACCGTCTGGCGCACCGTCTGGCGCACCGTACGGCCCGCGTCGAGGAGTAAACCCCCTGGAGGGAATCGCGTGCAGTCGTATATAGTTAGCAAAGGTAATGACTTATGCTAACGAATCACCCCAGGAAGGACCACGTCGCGATCCTGCGAGGCGACGCCGGTCTGGCTTCGGCTCTACGCGTGTCACTGGCACGACTGAACAGGCGCCTGCGCAGGCAGGCCGCGGTGCACTCGCTGACGCCCACCCAGCTCGCGACGCTTGTCGCGGTGGAACGGCATTCCGGGATAACCCCCGGAGAATTGGCCGATCTAGAGAAGGTGCAACCGCCCTCGATGACTCGCGTGATCGCCGTGCTGGTCGAGCGGGGGCTGGTGTCGCGTACACCGCACCCGACCGACCGGCGCCAGGTGACCGTGAGCGTGACCGATCAGGGGTCGGCGCTGCTGAAGGAGGAGCGCCGTCTCAAGGAGGCGTGGCTGACGCGGCAACTGAAGGAGCTGACACCCGAGGAGAAGGCGACGCTCAGGCAGGCGGCCCCGATACTGGAGAAGCTCAGCCGGATCTAGCCGACCCCGAGGAACCCGGGGCCCCGGCGATCTCGTATGACGCCGGGGCGTCCGCCACATCAGGCGGAAAGTCCAGGAGAAGGCTCGGGCTGAGGGCGCGGGTGCGGCGGCGGGCCGCGAGGGCCGCCACCGTCAACGAGCTCCAGGCCGTCGAGAGTGGATCGGCCCAGGCCGTCCCCGAGACGCGGGGCGGGATGTTCCGGTCGCTGCGTATCTACAACTACCGGCTGTTCGCGGCCGGCGGCGTGGTCTCCAACGTCGGCACGTGGATGCAGCGCACCGCGCAGGACCTGCTGGTGCTCGACCTGACGAAGGGTAGCGCCACCGCGCTGGGCCTGACCGTCGCGCTGCAGTTCCTGCCGTTGCTGCTGTTCGGCCTCTGGGGCGGCATGCTCGCCGACCGCTATCCCAAGCGGTTGCTGCTGATCGGCGCCCAGTCGCTCATGGGCCTGCTCGCGCTCACCATGGGCGTGCTCACCGTGACCGGCTCGGTTCAGGTCTGGCACGTGTACGTGATGGCCTTCACGCTCGGCCTCATCGCCTGCGTCGAGGTGCCGACTCGGCAGTCGTTCGTCGTCGAGATGGTCGGCCACCAGGACCTGTCCAACGCGATCGCGCTGAACGCGTCGATCTTCAACCTGGCCCGCGTGGTCGGCCCGGCCCTCGCCGGTGTCCTGATCTACGCGCTCGGCGGCACCGGCCCGATCTTTCTGATCAACGCGGTGTCGTTCGCCGCGGTGCTCAGCGGGCTGCTGCTGATGCGCACCTCCCAGCTGACCACCCCCGAACCGCTACCGAAGGCAAAGGGGCAGCTCCGCGAGGGCCTGCACTACGTGATGGCGCGGCCAGAACTGCTCATGCCGATACTGCTGGTCGCCTTCGTCTCGATGTTCACCCAGTCGTTCTCGATGTCGATAGCGCTGATGGCGCGCCAGGTCTTCGGGGCCGGAGCCTCCTCGTTCGGGCTCGCCTCCAGCATGTTCGCGGTCGGCGCGCTGGCGGGCGCCCTCATGGCGGCGCGGCGGGTGAAGCCGAGCAGGCGACTACTGCTCGGCGGTGCTGTCGCGTTCGGCCTGTTCCAGATCGCCAGCGGCCTGGCGCCCTGGTACCCCCTCTATCTGACCCTGCTCGTGCCCACCGGCCTCGCCCTGATCTCGATAAACACCGCGGCCAACGCGAGCGTGCAGCTGGCCACCTCGCCGGAGATGCGCGGCCGGGTAATGGGGATCTACGTGCTCGTGTTCACCGGGGGAGCCCCCCTCGGCGCGCTGCTGCTCGGCTGGATCTCCGATCTGGGCGGTCCCCGTACGGGGGTCGTGGTGGGCGGGGTGCTCACCCTGATCGGCGTCGGTGCGGCGAGAATGCTGACAAAGGTAATCAGCAGGAGGTCGCATGCGGCTGTTCGTGGGACTGCTGCCGCCGCCGTCGGCGCGCGATGAGCTGGACCGCGCCCTAGAACCCCACCGGGCACGATGGCCGGGGCTCCGCTGGCTGGACGCGGAGAACTGGCACGTGACGCTGTCGTTCCTGGGGGAGGTGCCCGACCGGGTGTTGCCCGAGCTGCGGACGCGACTCGCCAGGGCGGCCGCGCGGCACGCCCCGATGACACTGTCCTTCACCGGTGCCGGCGCGTTTCCCTCGGCGGGCAGGGCGCGGGTCTTCTGGACCGGGCTGCGCGGTGACCACCTCCGGCTGGGCCGCCTGGCCGATTCCGCGGCGGCCGGGGCGCGCCGAGCCGGAGCCGGGCAGGCGGAACACCGGAGGTTCAGGCCGCATCTGAGCCTGGCCAGGTGCCGCCCCGAGACGGACATAGGTCCTCTGGTCGAGGCGTTCGGGCCGTTCTCCGGCGCCGAGTGGGAGCTGGGGACGGTGCACCTGATACGGAGCGACCTCGGGGCCAAGGTCCGCTATGAAACGGTTGAGAAATGGGGCCTGACGGCGCGGGCATCCCGTGAGCAGAGCTAGGCTCCAGGGCGTGGATCGTCCCCGTCGCTGGCTGCTGCCCACGGTGCTCGTGCTTCTCGTGCTCCTCGTGGTGATCGGCGCACTGGTGTCCTAGGTTCCGTTCCCCGACTCTTTCCCCCACCGCGGCCGCCCGGACGGCATGGCAGGATCCTTGGGACGGGACCTGGACGCCCATCGGCGGCTTTCCCGACGACCTCGCGGGGGCGCCACCTGAGCACCGGCTACCAGGCGTACTCCTCCGGTGCCGTCCTGAACCCGGGGAAGATCTCGTCCAGGCGGGTCAGGGCCTTCTCGTCCAGAGTGATCTCCAGCGCCTTGGTGGTGCCGTCGAGCTGGTCGAGCGTGCGCGGCCCGATGATCGGTGCGGTGACGACCTTCTGGTGGAGCAGCCAGGCCAGCGCGAGGTTGGCCGGGGCCACACCGAGCTCGTCCGCGAACGCCTCGTAGCGCTCGATCTTGTCGCGGTGCTTCTCCAGCTCGGCGGTGATCTGCTCCGAGGCCGACCGCCCCTTGTCGATCTTCTTGAGGATGCCGCCGAGCAGGCCGCCCGCGAGCGGGCTCCACGGGATCAGACCCAGGCCGTAGTCCTCGGCCGCCGGGATGACCTCAAGCTCGGGGGCGCGGACGATCAGGTTGTAGTGGGACTGCTCGGAGACCAGGCCGAGGGTGTTGCGGCGCCGCGCGCTCTCCTGGGCCTTGGCGATGTGCCAGCCCGCGAAGTTGGACGACCCCACGTACAGGATCTTGCCCTGCTGCTTGAGGATGTCCATGGCCTCCCAGAACTCCTCGAACGGGGTGCTCCGGTCGATGTGGTGTGCCTGGTAGAGATCGATGTAGTCGGTCTGCATCCGCTTCAGCGACGCGTCGGCGGCGCGCCGGATGTTGAGCGCGGACAGACGGCCCTCGTTGGGCCAGTCGCCCATGTCACCGTAGAGCTTCGTGGCGATCACCGTCTTCTCGCGGCGCTCGCCTCCCTTGGCGAACCATCGACCGATGATCTTCTCGGTGATGCCCTCGCCTTTCTTCCAGCCGTACACGTTGGCCGTGTCGAAGAAGTTGATTCCCAGCTCGTGGGCGTGGTCCATGATCTCAAAGGAGTCTTCCTCCGAGGTCACGGGGCCGAAGTTCATCGTGCCCAGGCAGAGGCGGCTGACCTTCAGGCCGGTACGGCCAAGCTGCGTGTAATCCATACGCCCACCCTAAATACCTGGAGTGCACTCCAGGCGAGAGGCTTCGCGGGGGAAATCCATGTCGGCCGGACCCGTCGCGTCTGTGACGCCCGCCGGTGTCGCCGGGGCATGATGACTGGATGCTGAGTAAGCCGGGGGAAGTCTTGGTTCGCGCGTTCGCGGTGGCCGGCCTGACCGCGGCCGCGGTCTTCGCGGGGCAGAGCGCATCGGTGAGCGGCGGGCGGGCGGCATGGGCCGACGCGGGGCAGGAGGCTGGGCAGGGGCCGAGGGCCGACGCGGGGCAGGAGGCGAGGGCGGACGACGAGGAGCGGATCCTCTTTCGTTTCAAGGACAGCCGGATCGCCGAGTCGAGCGGGCTGGCGGTCTCGCCGACCCGCGAGGGCGTCTACTACACGCACAACGACAGCAGCGCCGGACCGGTCTTCTACGCGGTCGGCCCCAACGGTCAGACCCGCGCGAGCTTCACCCTGCGAGAAGCGGAGGCCCGCGACTGGGAGGGCATGGCCGCCTCCGTCGATCAGAAGACAGGCCAGGGGGTGCTCTGGTTCGCGGACATCGGCGATAACTTCGACGGGGCCTGGCCTGATATTTCGGTATACAGGGTTGCGGAGCCCACGGTGCTGAGTGACGCCGTCGTCCCCGCGGTGCGTTACCGCTTCCGCTACGAGGACGGCGGACACAACGCCGAAGGCATCATGGTGAACCCTCGCACCGGGCGCCTCTACATCGTGACCAAGCAGTTCGCCGGCGCCGTCTACCAGGCACCGAAACGGCTGCGCACCGACAGGGTCAACGTGCTCCGCAAGGTCGGCTCCGCGCCCATCATGGCCACCGACGCCGCCTACGCCCCCGACGGGTCGAGCTTCGTGATCCGAACCTACTTCTCCGCCACGGTCTACCGTGCTCCCGGCGAGCAGATCGCCCGGGTGACGATGCCGCAGCTGGAGCAGGCCGAGTCGATCGCCTACACGCGGGACGGCAGGCACCTGCTGACCGGTAGCGAGGGGAAGCGCAGCCCGGTCTACCAGGTGCCACTGCCCGAGGAGGTTCTCCGTGAGGCGGCTCCGGAACCCACGTCCGCCCTGCGGCGGGCGGCTCCCACACCTCCCACGCCTCCTGCCCCAGCCCGCACGCCGGTCGCCGGGGCGAAGACCGAACAGGACGACACCGGCGCGGACGCGGGGGTGCCGACCTCGGCCGTGCTTCTCTGGCTGGCGGTCGCCGCCGGCGCCACGGGCACCATCACCCTGATCGCCCGCCACACCCGCTGAGGGACGATCGACGCCCGCTGAGGGACGATCGGGGCGGCCCGGCCGGTTCAGTCCGGCAGCCCCGGCCGGTTCAGTCGGGAAGTCGCGGGTCGCGGTGGGTGGTGTGGGCCAGGGAGGCCGCCACGTCGGCATCGATGAGGAACCAGGCGTACAGGCCGGTCATCTGCAGGAGGCGTTTGAGGACGTCCGACACCTCGGCCAGGCGTAACCACCCGCCCGCCTCCGAGGTCATGCGCGCGCCGCTGAGAAGCGCCCGCAGCCCGGTGGAGTCGCAGAAGGTGATGTCCCGGGCATCGATGACGATCCGCGAACGGTAGTCGGAGACCAGCCGCTCGATGGTCCCCCTGAGCAGTTCGCTGGAGTTACGGTCGATGTCACCCGCGACGATGATCACGGTGCAGCCGGCACGCTCGTGGTGATCGACGCCGATGGAGAGTTCTCTGCTCATCGCCTCGCATTTCCACCCGGTGAAGCCGCCGGTTCCGGCTGTCGTCCGGCCTGATCAAGGTATACCCCGCCGTGCCATCGGGGTGGGCGGCGGGCGGGAGACAGGTGCGTAACGGCTACGAGGGGCAACGGCCGTCTCCCGTGCCGCCGGCCGGCCGGGAACGTGATCTCATGCCGAAAAATGAATGACCGCATACAGATTTATTGCCCCGACATATTCGGGTATTCCTCAACCGTCCCGGACGGATTTCCGGCAATAGGCAGTGATGATTAAGAACCAGAGGGGTTATCCCTTCTCTTCCGGTGAGGATTGCCGCTAACTTTCGAAGATGCGCGTTCTGGTAACCGGGGCATCAGGTTTCGTCGGCTCGCATGCGGTCGCCGCGCTCCTCGCCGACGGGCACGAGCCGCTTCTTCTCATACGCAATCCAGAGAAAACGCGCGAAGTGCTGGCCGGGGTCGGGGTGACGGAGCCGATTCCCCTGCACCGGACCGATATCCGCGACGCGGCGGCCGTGCGGGACGGGCTCGAACAGTGTGACGCGGTCATTCACGCCGCCGCGGAAATCGGGGTCATCGGCCGTGCCGGCGACCCGGCCGGCACGAATGTGAGTGGGGCGAAGAACGTCCTCGGGCAGGCCGTCGAGCTTGGTCTCGACCCGATCGTGCACATCTCCAGCATCGGCGTCTTCGTGCCCCCGGCCGGCCCGGTGATCACGACCGAGAGTCCGCTCTCCGCCCCGAGGAACGAGTACGGCAGGAGCAAGATCTCCGCCGAGTACTACGCCAGGCGGCTCCAGGAGCAGGGGATGCCGGTCACGATCGTCTACCCGGCGGCGGTCGCCGGACCCTGCCAGCCCTCGCTGGACGCGCTGATGGACGGGCTGCGCGCAGGACTGGAACAGGGGTGGCCGATCACCGCCGGCGGCGTCGGCGTCGTCGACGTAAGGGATCTGGCCCTCGTGCTCGCCCGCTGCCTCGAACCGGGCAGAGGGCCTCGCCGGTTCATGCTGGGCGGGCACTATCTCACCTGGGCGCAGCTCGCCGACGTCTGCGACGAGGTGACCGGGAACCGCTGCCGGAGGTTCAGGGTCCACCGCTCGGTGCTGCGTGGCGCGGCGGCCGTGGTCGACGCGATGAAACTGATCAAGGAGATCGACTACCCGCTGACCAGGGACGCCGTCGAGATGATGGTCACGATGGTCCGCGCGTACGACACCCCGACCCTGGAGGCGCTCGGCGTGGGGTTGCGACCGGTCCAGGAGACCGTCGCCGACTCGCTGCGCTGGCTGGCACAGGAAGGGCACCTCGCCGCCGACAAGGTCGGCAGGCTGGCGGGTAGTGTCACGCGGTAACGCGATCCCTACCGCATGGCAGGGGCGGCGGCGGTGCCCACCTCACAGTCAGGAGTCGGCGATGAAGGTCGGGGTGGTCGGTGCGGGGATCGTCGGGTTGGCCGTCGCGAGGGAGGCGGCACTGACCCGCGGCGCCAGGGTGACGGTCCTGGAGAAGGAGGATCACGTCGGAGCCCACCAGACCGGGCACAACAGCGGCGTCGTTCACGCCGGAATCTACTACCGGCCTGGCTCGCTCAAGGCCACACTCTGCAGGGAGGGCGCGGCACTGCTGCGGCAGTACTGCGCCGAGCACCGCATCCCCTACGACGAGGTCGGCAAGCTCGTCGTCGCCTCCACCCCGGCCGAACGGCCCGAACTGCGGCGGATCGCCGAACGGGCCCGCGCGAACGGGGTTCCCGGCATCGCCGAACTGGACGCGCGGGCCCTGCGGGAGATCGAGCCGCACACCGTCGGCACGGGTGCCGTGCACTCCCCGCGTACCGCGATCGCCGATTTCCCCGCCGTCGCCAGGCGTCTGGCCGCGGACGTGGAGGAGAGCGGCGGATCGGTGCTGCTCTCACATCCGGTACGCGCGGTACGGGAGACCGCGAGCGGGGTGAAGGTCCTGGCAGGGGAGCGGACGCTGAGCTTCGACCGGCTGATCGTCTGTGCCGGGCTCGGTACCGACACCGTCGCGCGGATGGTCAAGGCCACCGGAGACGTGCGGATCGTCCCTTTCCGCGGTGAGTACTACGCGCTGACCGGCACGGCGAAGGACCTGGTCCGAGGGCTCGTCTACCCGGTTCCCGACCCCCGCTACCCGTTCCTCGGCGTGCATCTGACCCGCAGGATCGACGGTGAGGTACTGGTCGGCCCCAACGCGGTCATGGCGCTGGCGCTGGAGGGCTACTCATGGCGGGACGTCGACCTGGCGGAGCTGGGCCGGATCCTGGCCTGGCGTGGCACCCGGCGGCTGGCCGCCAGGCACTGGCGGACCGGGATCAGGGAGGTGACCGGTTCGATGGGCAGGAGGTCGTTTCTGAGCGCCGCGCGCCGCTACGTCCCCGCCCTGACCGCCGCAGACCTCGTCAGGACCACCGGAGGCGTGCGCGCACAGGCGGTGGACGCCTCCGGCGGTATGCTGGACGACTTCGCGATCGACGTGCACGGCCGCGTCGCCCTCGTGCGCAACGCCCCCTCCCCGGCGGCGACCTCCAGCCTGGCCATTGCCAGGCATATTGTGGGGTTAGCCTCTGTGTTGACCAGTTAACTGCTTTCTCATGTGGGCCGGTGAAAATAGACCAGTGACCGACTCACCTGAGGCACGCCTGCTGATCGTCGAGGACGAGCCGAACATCCTTGAGCTCCTGGCCGCGAGCCTGAGGTTCGCCGGCTTCGGCGTCAACACGGCGAAAAACGGCACGGACGCCGTCGCCGCCGTCCAGCGGCACCGGCCCGATCTCATCGTGCTCGACGTGATGCTCCCGGACATGGACGGCTTCGATGTCGTACGGCGCCTGCGCGGCGGCGGCAGCGACACCCCCGTGGTCTTCCTCACCGCGCGCGACGCCACCGAGGACAAGATCCGGGGGCTGACCATAGGCGGGGACGACTACGTGACCAAGCCGTTCAGCCTGGAGGAGGTCGTGGCCCGGATCCGGGCGGTGCTGCGCCGAACCGGCTCCGGTGACCTCGTCCCCCGCCTGCCGCGGCTCAGCTTCGCCGACATCGAGCTCGACGAGGAGAGCCACGAGGTGTGGCGCAAGGGCAAGGCGGTGGCACTGTCACCAACGGAGTTCAAACTGCTCCGCTACTTCATGGCGAACGCGGGGCGGGTGCTGTCCAAGGCCCAGATTCTCGACCACGTGTGGGACTACGACTTCCGGGGTGATGTCGGGATCGTCGAGTCCTACGTCTCCGTGCTCCGTCGCAAGATCGACAACATGGACCCACGACTGATCCACACGCTGCGCGGCGTCGGATACGTGTTGCGCCTGCCGCCGGCGCCGTGATGTTCAAAGGGACCCCGCTACGGGTGAAGCTGATCGCCGTCATCCTGGCCCTCCTGACGATCGCGCTCACCCTCATCGGGATCGGCAGTGTCTCGATCATGCGCGGCTACCTGATCGACCGCGTCGACACCCAGATCAACATAACGGTCGACACCGCGCTGCGCCGGATGAACCGGGGGGTCATACCCATCGGCAGGCCGCTGTCGCCCGACGCGAGGTTGGAGCTCCGCGACTCCAGCGGCAGGACCTTCGACGTCTACAGCGGTACCGATGTGGAGGGCAAGCCGGGGCCGCAGGTGCCCCCGGGCCAGGACATCCGGCCGTTCGACAGCGGCGGCTGGAGGGTCCGCACGACACCCCTGAACGGCGGTGGAAATCTCGTCGTGGCCGTTGACATGGCCGAGGTCCGGCAGATCGTCGGCCAGCTCGCGCTGGTGGAACTGCTCGGCGGTGGCGGCCTGATGCTGATGCTCGCCGGGGCAGGGGTATTGATCATCCGCAGGAGCCTGCGACCGCTGGAGGAGATCGAGCGTACCGCCCAGGCCATCGCCGCCGGAGACCTGAGCCGCCGCATCCCCGATGCCGACCCGCGCACCGAGGTGGGCCGCCTCGGCCGTTCGCTCAACGGCATGCTCGCCCAGATCGAGACCGCCTTTCAGGCCCGTTCGGAGTCGGAGTCCTCGGCCCGCAGGTCGGAGGAGCGCATGCGAAGGTTCGTGGCGGACGCCTCGCACGAGCTCCGCACGCCGCTGACCTCGATCCGGGGGTTCGCCGAGTTCTATCGGCAGGGGCCGGGAATCGACGCCGCACCGCTGATGCGCCGGGTCGAGTCCGAGGCGGTCAGGATGGGCCTGCTCGTCGACGACCTGCTGATGCTCGCCCGGATGGACCAGCAACGGCCGCTGGTCATGCGCCCGGTCGACCTGCTCGCCATCGCCGCCGACGCCGTCCACGACGCCCGCATCCTCGCTCCCGAGCGTGAGGTCACGCTCTCGGTGGACGGCTCCGCGCTCATCGTCTCCGGCGACGAGGTACGGCTCCGCCAGGTCGTGGGAAACCTCATGACCAACGCGCTCACCCACACTCCCGAGCGCACCCCGGTGCGGGTGGTGCTCTCCGGCGATGACGGCATGGCCGTCATCGAGGTCGTGGACGAGGGTCCTGGCCTCACCTCCGAGCAGCGCGAACGCGTCTTCGAGCGGTTCTACCGCGTCGACTCCGCCCGGGGCCGTCGCGCCCCCGAGGACGGCGGGAGCGGACTCGGCCTGGCCATCGTGGCCGTGATGGTCGAGGCTCACGGCGGCGGCGTCGCCGTGGACTCGGAGTCCGGCAAGGGGGCGACGTTCCGGGTGCTCCTCCCCCTCGCCTCCGAATCCGGCTGATCTCCGTCCGACTCGACGGAGCCGTCTGTTCGGGGTCGTGTCCCGGGCTGGTCGTGCGAGGTGTGGTGGTCGGTGTTCCGGCTCTGGTTCTCGTGTGGCGAGTGATCGTCTGTTCGAGGTCGTCTTCCTGGCCGGTCGTGCGGGGTGGGGGCGGGGTGTGGCGGCCCACAACCCCGGCCCGGTTCCGGCTCTGGCGTCAGGGACGGTCGTCCGGGGCTCAGGGGGCGCCGGCGCCGGTCTCCGGCCAACTGCTGTCGGGGAACTCCCCGTCGGCCGCGCCGCCGGGCATCACCACCCGGTCGTTCTCGGCCAGTCCTGAGGTGATCTCGACGTACTGGTCGCCACGGACGCCCGTCTCCACGACCCGCTCGGTGCCGCCCTGCACGGTGACCCGGGAGATCCCCTCGCTGGTTTTCACCGCCTGAGCCGGGACATAGAGCGTCTCCGCGGACTTGGCGACGGTCACGGTGACCGAGGCGGTCTGACCCACCATGAGGTCCGCCGGGGGCTTGTCGAACGCGATCGTGACGCCGTACCTCACCAGGCGGTCCGTGGTGGTCGCGGTGGGGGCGATGCCGGTCACGGTGCCCGTGTACCGCTCCCCCTGCCGTGTGGCCAGGGTGATCGTCGCCTGTTGGCCCAGCTCCAGGCTGCCGATGTCCGACTCGGTGAACAGCGCCTCCACCTGGAGCTCGTCCAGGTCTCCCAGGGTGAGGAACGTCCCGGTACCCGTGCTGTCGCCGACCGCGCCGGCCACGGACATGACGGTGCCGTCGGCGGGAGCGACGATCCGCACGCCCGCCAGTTCCTCCGTGGCGTCGGTCAGCTCCGCCTGAGCCTGCTTCACGCGGGCCTCGGCCTGCTCCACGCTGAGCGTTCCCTGCCCGGCCCCGCCGGTGGAGGCGTCAGCGCCGCCACCCTGCCCGGTTTTCGGGGCGGTGTCCTGCTTTGCGGCCTGCCCGGAGTTCTGGCCCGCGTTCGCACCCGCACCGGCGCCCGCGCCCGCGTTCGCACCGGCGCCCGCACCGGCGCCCGCGTTCGCACCCGTGCCCGTGCCGGTGTTCGCGCCCGGTTTCGGGGTGGAGCATCCGGTGGACCCGGGAGCCGGCGTCCTGCCGGTGGTGGGCCTGGCGGTTGCCGTCGGCTTGGCGGTCGTGGGGGCGGCAGTCGGCCCGGGGTGGGTCGCCGGTCCTGAGGGACCACCCGGGTTGGTCGCCGGTCCTGAGGGCCGGGTCGTAGGCGCCGGTTCCGAGGTCGCGGGTGGCCCGCCACCGTCCGGTCTCGCGGTCACGGTGACCGTCGCGGTGGCCGTCACCGTCACCGTCGGAGCGGCCGTTACGGTGACGGTGACGGTGACCGTCGGCGCCGGCTGGGGAGAGTCGTCCCCCGGCCCTCCCGCCGCTGTCGGTGTCGGTGTCGGGGTGGCCGCGGGCGTCGCGGGCGAGGTCCGCGCGAGCGCGGCGGCCGGAGCGAAGGAGCGCGCCGTCGCGGACGCGGGGGCCGAGTCGCGTACGGGGGTGGGCGTGACCGGTGGCGTCGTGAGGCGGTATCCGGCGGGTACGATCCCGCCGGCCGGGACGACCCGTATCTCTCGCTCGGCTCCGGTCGGCTCGGGCACCGGGGCAGGAGCGTCCGTCCCGGTCGGGGCAGGGGTGGCGCCCGCCCCCGGTGGCCGCGTCGCGGTGGGCTCACATCCGGTCTGCCCGGCGGGATCGGACCGGTCGGCTCCCGTCTGGCCCTGTGTCCCCTGCTGCTGTGTCCCCTGCCGGGTCTGCTGGGGAACTCCGCCTGTCGTATTCCCCGATGTGCTTTCCGCCGTGCTTCCGGCCTCCTCCAGCGCCTCCTCGGCCGCCGCGAGTTGCGCTTTCGCGGCGGTGTAGCGCTCGCGTGCGGGCGCGGAGCCGATCCTGGCGAGCACATCTCCCCTGCCGACCTTGTCCCCGGCCTTGACGTAGACCTTCGTGACCGTTCCCGATCCACCGAAGGCCAGGTCGCGGGTGCCGTCGTCCACGGTGTTGCCCGCGGCCGACACCGCGGCGGTCACCGTCCCGCGTCTGGCGAAGGCCGGCTCCCCCCGGGGGGCCTGGTCGGAGCCGCCGTCGAGTGCGACGATCGCGCCCGCGCCCACCAGGACGAGGGCGGCCAGGGCGAGTCCTCCCGTGCGCAGGTTCTTCGGGAGATGGGTCGGTCTCATGGCGGACAATCCTGGACTGTCTGATTCACAGCATGCTCACAGGCCCCTGAAGGTTTGCTGTGCATCCTGAACGGTACGACGCGGTCTACAGGAAATCTTCAGCCTTCGCCGGGGTAGGCCCAAGCCTGGTACGCCAGGGTCGAGCGCTGTGAAGCTGTCGACCAAGCGCGGAGCGCTGATCGTGAACGGGGCCCTCGGGGTCCTGTTGCTGGGCGGAGCGGTGATCGCCTACTCCTCCCTCGGCGGCGAGGCATCATCCGCCGACGCCGCGGTGCGGACCGTGCAGGTGACCCGGGCCACGGTCACCGCCTCCGTCTCCGCCTCGGGGGCCGTGGCCAGCGCCCGCGCACGGGCGCTCGATTTCGCATCGAGCGGCACCGTCGAGAAGATCTACGTCAAGGCGGGGGACAAGGTCACCAAGGGCCAGATCCTCGCCAGGCTGGACGACGACTCGGCGCAGGAAAGCCTGGACGCGGCCGCCGCCGCCCTCGACACCGCGGACGACGACACCTCGACCGCCGCGGCCTACGCCCAGTACGTCACGGCCAGGAACACCTACCGGGCCGCGCGGCGCGCGGTGGAGGGCACGGTCATCAAGGCGCCGTTCTCCGCTACCGTCACCGCGGTCAACGGCACGGTCGGGGGCTCCTCGGGTGCGTCCGCCAAGGCCACCGGTAACGAGGGCAGCACGGGCAGTGCGGGCAACTCGGGCGGCTCCGGTGCCTCCGGCGGTACGTCGAGCGGCTCGGATGGCACGGGCGGTTTCATAGACATCGCCGACACCGGCGAACTCCAGCTCGTCGGCACCTTCACCGAGTCCGACGTCACCCGGCTCAAGGTCGGCCAGGCGGCGTCCATCGGGTTCGACGCGCTCAGCGGCGTCACCGCGGCCGGGAAGGTCATCCAGATCCAGCCGACTGCCACCACCAGCAACAACGTGGTCCAATACCCGGTGACGATCTCCTTCACCGAGGTGCCGGACGAGGTCAGGCTTGGCCAGACGGCCACGGTCGGGGTCGTCGTCGAGAGTGTGGAGGACGTTCTCGCGGTCTCCTCCACGGTGATCTCCACGACGGGCTCCCGCAGTACCGTGACAGTCCTGCGGGACGGGCGGCAGGTGCCCGTCCAGGTGGAGCTCGGGGTCAAGGGCGACATGCTCACCGAGATCAAATCCGGGCTGAACGAGGGCGACCAGGTGGTCCGCCCGGCTGCCACGGGGACCACCACCCAGCAGGGCGGAGGTTTCCCCGGCCTCGGCGGCGGGGGTGGTCGCGGCGGCGGCGGCGGTCTCGGCGGCGGGGGAGGAGCGGGCAGATGACCGTCCCCGTCCTCTCCCTGAAGGACATCACCAAGGTGTACGGCCGAGGAGACGCCGAGGTCCGGGCGCTGCGGGGCGTCTCGCTCAGCGTCGAGCGGGGCGACTACGTCGCCATCATGGGCGCCTCCGGATCAGGCAAGTCCACGCTCATGAACATCCTGGGCTGCCTGGACGTGCCCACCTCCGGCGACTACCACATCGACGGCACCGACGTCGGCTCACTGGACGAGCGCCGGCTCGCCGTGCTCCGCAACCGGAAGATCGGGTTCGTCTTCCAGTCGTTCAACCTCATCCCCCGGATGAGCGCGCTCGCCAACGTCGAGCTGCCCATGGCGTACGGCGGGGTCGGCGCCGCGGATCGGCGGGCCCGCGCCCTGGCGGCACTGGAGCAGGTCGGCCTGTCCGACCGGGTCCGCCACGAGCCGAACGAGCTCTCCGGTGGCCAGCAGCAGCGGGTGGCCGTGGCCAGGGCGCTGGTCACCGCGCCCGCACTCCTCCTCGCCGACGAGCCGACCGGCAACCTCGACACCGCCTCCACCGAGGACGTGCTGGGCATCCTCGACGGGCTCAGCGTCTCGGGCAGGACGATCATGATCATCACCCATGAGGACGATGTGGCCGCCCACGCCAAGCGGGTCATCCGCCTGGTGGACGGCCGGATCATCGAGGATCGCCGCCAGGCCTCCGCCGACGGTCTCCCGCCCCGAATGTCGGAGGTCACCAGGTGAGCCGGCTGGAGATCCTGCGGTTCGCGCTGCGCGGGCTGGCCGCGAACAAGCTGCGCAGCTTCCTGACCACGCTCGGCATCCTGATCGGGGTGGCGGCCGTGATCCTGCTGGTCGCCTTCGGCGAGGGAGCCTCGCAGAGCATCCAGCAGTCCATCCAGCGGCTCGGTGCCAACACCCTCACCATCTCGGCGTCCTTCGCCGGGGGTGGTGGTGGCGGTTTCGGCGGGGCCGGAGCGGGCCTGGCGGGAGGGGGCCAGAACAGCGGCCCGCGTACCCAGGCCAGGCCGCTCACCCTGGAGGACGCCAGGGCACTGACCGACCGCGAGCAGGTGCCCTCGGTACGGAGCGTGTCGCCGGTGGTGACCATGAACTCGGCCGCCGCGGTCCACGAGGGCGCCGGTCATACGATCGCGCAGCTCGTGGGCACCTACCCCAGCTACTTCGAGGCGACGAACAAGCCCGTCGAGAGCGGCACCTATTTCGTCAACGACGACGTGCTGGCCGCCAGGAAGGTCATGGTGATCGGGCGGACCGTGGCCGAGGGGTTGTTCGGCACCGCCGATCCGGTCGGCAGGCCGGTCAGCGTCTCCGGGGTGCCGTTCACCGTGATCGGGGTGCTCAAGGAGTCGGGCTCCACGGGCATGCAGGACGCGGACGACGTGGCAGTCGTGCCGCTGCCCGCCGTGCAGCAGAGCCTGACCGGGTTCGGCGCGCTCGGCTCCATCGTCGTGCAGGCGACCGGCGCGGACACCACCGACTCGGCGCAGGCCGAGGTGACCGCCGTACTCAACCAGCGGCACGGCATCACCCCGACGGGCACCGCGGACTACCGGATCCTGAACCAGGCCACCCTGCAGGAGACGGTCAGCTCGACCATCGGGATCTTCACCGCCCTGCTCGGCGCGGTCGCCGCCATCTCCCTGCTGGTCGGCGGCATCGGCATCACCAACATCATGCTGGTCACCGTCACCGAGCGGACCAGGGAGATCGGCATCAGGAAGGCCATCGGCGCGCCCAGGAGCGCCATCCTCGGTCAGTTTCTGCTGGAGGCGACGGTGCTGAGCCTGGTCGGCGGCCTGTCGGGTGTCGCGATCGCGTTCGCCGGTACCCGCTTCACGATCGCCGGGATCTCGCCGGTGCTCGTACCGTCCTCGATCGCGCTGGCCCTCGGCGTCTCCGTGGGCATCGGGCTGTTCTTCGGCGGCTACCCGGCCAACCGGGCGGCCAGGCTCCGGCCCATCGAGGCCCTGCGCCACGAGTGACCCGTACGGCTTAGGCAAGGAGAGAGACATGGGCGGCAACGCCGACGAGACGGTCCCGGCGGGGAGACCTCTGGAGAGCTCCCCGTTCCCGGGAGACCTGGACAGCGAGCTGGCGGCCCGGCCGCCACGCCGCCTGGCCACGCTCACCCTCGTGCTGGGCGCCGGGGTGATGCTCGTGGCAGGGGTGATCGTGGGTATCCAGGTGCAGAAGGCGGTGGGCGGTACATCCGGTCCGTCCGGTCCGGCCGGCGCCCCGGGAGCCGCGATGCGGCAGGGCACGGGGCCCGGCGGCGGTCAGCAGGGCGGGCAGGGCGCGGGCCAGGGCGGACAGGTTGCAGGGCCCGGTGGCTTCGGCGGCGGTCAGCAGAGCGGTCAGGGCGCGGGTCAGGGTGGTCAGGGCGCGGGTCAGGGTGGGAACGGTCCGGGCGGCGGTGGCCGGGGCGGCATGACCGTGGGCACCGTGCAGCGGGTGGACGGCGGGAAGGTCTACCTCCAGACAGCCGACGGATCCGTGGTGACCGTGAACACCACAGGCGAGACGTCCGTACGCCTCACGAAGGAGGGCAGGGTCGCAGACCTCAAGCCCGGCGGCACCGTGGTCGTACAGGGAGCCAGGGCCGAGGACGGCTCGGTCGCCGCGACCGCGATCAACGAGGGGGGCGGCCGACGGTGAGCAGGTTCCCAGGAAACGTTCAGCCTCGGCTGAGCTTCGTTCCAGAGAGGTGAGCGAGCCTCGGGGGGTGCTGGACAGTGTGGAAGCCCGATTGCTGGTCGTGGACGACGAACCGAATATCAGGGAGTTACTCTCGGCCAGCCTGCGACTCTCCGGATTCGAGGTGGTGACCGCGGCGGACGGACGGGAGGCCATGCAGTTCGCCGAGCGCATCCGTCCCGACCTTGTCGTGCTGGACGTGATGCTGCCCGACATGGATGGCTTCGCCGTGGCCGGGCGGCTGCGGGAGATGAGCGAGCAGATGCCCGTGCTCTTCCTCACCGCGCGGGACGGCACCGACGACAAGGTCGCCGGGCTGCGCGTGGCCGACGACTACGTGACCAAGCCGTTCAGCCTGGAGGAGGTCCTCGCCCGAATCCGGGCCGTGCTCCGGCGTACCAGGGGAGACCTCGACCTGCCCGTCCGCCTGCAGGTCGGCGACCTGGAGTTGGACGAGGAGGCGCACCAGGTCTGGCGGTCCGGCGTCCCGGTGCGGTTGTCGCCCACCGAGTTCAAGCTTCTGCACTACTTCATGGTCAACAGCGGCAGGGTGCTGTCCAAGGCGCAGATCCTCGACCACGTCTGGAACTACGACTTCGGCGGCGACGCCGGGGTGGTCGAGTCCTACGTCTCCTACCTGCGCCGGAAGGTCGACACGGCCGAGCCACGGCTCATCCACACCCTCCGCGGGGTGGGATACGTTCTGCGCCCCCCGCGCAATGATTGAATTTTCAGCCGATATTCAGCTCTACCTGACCTGATTCTGAGTTTTGTGTGTTCCAATAGACCCTGCATGACCCCCGATCGCCTCGGAACCATCCGATGGACTCGGGCTCGCCTCCAGCTGCGGGGGAGACGAGTCCGGCACGGTCCACGGCTGAGATCCGAGGGCTGCGCCCCACCGCTTTACCGAGTTCGCCCCCGTAACCCGGTCAGGCGGTGGGGCCAATTTCGTTTTGAGGGGTCCCGTAGGGCAGGGGCCGCGGTCCTGCGGCAGACGCCTTGGTCGTGACCTCACCTCCGGAACCGCGCAGAGCGGCGGGGCGATACGCGTCTAGAGGACATCCCATCGGGCAGGATCGACCGTATGGGCGACAACGACGGTCTGCTGGAGACGCTGCGAGAGTTGCGGCGACATCTCGACCGTGACCTGTTCCCCCTCACGATCGGTGACGTGGCGGCCGATCGCCGGGCACTGCGCGAGCTGACCGGCCAGCTCGACGACTATCTCATCCCCCGGCTGAGCGCCATCGACGCCCCGCTGCTCGCCGTCGTCGGCGGCTCCACCGGGGCAGGCAAGTCCACGCTGGTGAACTCCCTGGTCGGTGCGGACGTCTCCGAGCCAGGCGTGCTGCGGCCCACGACGATGGCCCCCACCTTGGTCACCAGTCCCGCCGACCGTGACTGGTTCACCGCCCAGAACATCCTGCCCGGCCTGCCCCGCGTCACCGGTAACGGCAGAGGAGAGCCCGGCACGCTCCGGGTCGTCACCGCCGGGGCACTCCCGCCGGGACTGGCCCTGCTGGACGCCCCCGACATCGACTCGGTCGTCACCGCCAACCGCGAGCTGGCCGCCCAGCTGCTCGCCGCCGCCGACCTGTGGCTGTTCACCACCACCGCCGCCCGGTACGCCGACGAGGTCCCCTGGAGCTTCCTGCGCTCGGCCAGGGAGCGGAGCACGGCCCTGGCCGTCATCCTCTCCCGGGTGCCGCCGGAGGCACTGAGTGTGGTGCGCAAGGACCTGGCCCGGCTGCTGGAGGCCAATGGCCTGGGCGGGACTCGGCTTTTCGAGGTGCCCGAGCTGGTGTTGCCCGAGGAGAACGCCCGGCTGCCGCGCCAGGCGGTCCAGCCGATCGCCGACTGGCTCACCACCATCGCCGCCGACTCCCGTTCTCGCGCCGACGTGGTGCGCCACACCCTGTCCGGCGCGCTGGAGAGCCTCTCCACCCGCGTTCCCGCGCTCGCCGGAGCGGTCGAGCGCCAGCACGCCGGGGCCGCCGAACTGCGCTCGATGGCTGATGCCGCCTACGCCGTGGGCCTCGCCTCCTTCGACGAGGGCATGCGGGACGGGTCGCTGCTACGGGGGGAGGTCCTGGCCCGATGGCAGGACTTCATCGGGACCGGCGACCTGATGCGCTCCCTGGAAAGCCGGGTCGGCCGGGTCAGGGACCGCCTCGTGGCGTTCGTCACCGGGCGGCCCGCGCCGGAGAGCGAGCTGCGGGTCGCGCTGGAGAGCGGGGTGGAGGCACTGATCAGGGCCTCGGCCGACGGTGCCGCCGAGCGCCTGATGGAGTCGTGGTCATCGCACCCGGCGGGACGCGCCCTGCTGGAGCGTGAAGGGGTCGCCACCGCGGGGCGTCTCGGCCGGGCCTCCGCCGACCTGCCCGCCAGGGCGCAGGAGGCGGTCAGGGGCTGGCAGTCGTACGTGCTCGACCTGGTCAGAAAGGAGGGGGCGGACAAGCGGACCACCGCCCGCATCACCTCGTTCGGACTCAACGGCGCCGGGCTGCTGCTGATGCTCGCGGTGTTCGCCTCGACCGGCGGCCTGACCGGCATCGAGGTCGGCATCGCCGGAGGCACCAGCGTGCTCAGCCAGAAGGTCCTGGAGGCAGTCTTCGGCGACCAGGCCGTCCGTACCCTCACCGTCAAGGCCCGTTCCGACCTGCGCGCCCGGGTGGCGATCCTCCTCGGTGAGGACGCCGACCGCTTCATCACCCTCCTGGACGCCGTCCAGCCCCCCGAGGGCACCGCCCCCGCCCTCCGTACCACCGCGGACGCGGTACGCGAGCACCTGCGCGAACTGCCCGTCGTGGACCGCCGGGCCGCTCTTTCGCCGGGCTCCGCCCCCGAAGGCGCGGGTTCCGCCGCGGTCGTACCTGATTCCCGGCAGCGGTCCGGTGTCCAGCGCCCGCCCGGTGGTGTCCAGCGCCCGCCCGGTGGCGTCCAGCGCCCGCCCGGTGGCGTCCAGCGCCCGCCCGGTGGCGTCCAGCGCCCGCCCGGTGGGCACGGTCCGCATCCGCCCGACGGGTCCGACGACGTTCCACGTGTGAGTGGCGGGACCGATGACGGGGGGCCGCGCGCCACCGGCGCCGGAGAGGTGGGCGAGGCGTGAAGCTGCTGCGAAGGGAGAAGGCGGTCTCGCTGGACGACCGGCTGGCGGCGCTGGCACGGGCCGCCGACCTGGCCGACGGGCGGCTGGACGCCGAGGCGGTCGCCGTGGCGCGTTCGGTGGTCTCCCGCGCCGGGGTACGGGCAAGCCTGTCGGTCGACCACACCGCGGTCGCGCTGGCCGGAGCCACCGGCAGTGGTAAGTCCTCGTTGTTCAACCTGCTGTCCGGCACCTCGCTCGCCACGGTCGGGGTCACCCGGCCGACCACCTCGACCGCCCAGGCCGCCCTTTGGGAGGGCGGCGGGGCAGGACCGCTACTCGACTGGCTGGGTGTCCCCCGCCGTCACGAGCTCCTGGACACCTCAGGCTCGGCCGGTGTCACCCCCGAGAGGGATCGCGAGATCCGCTCCGCTGACGTCGCCCAGGAGGAGTTCGCCTCCGGGGAGCACGAGCTTCTCGACGTTCCCGGCTCCGGCGTCTCCGAGGGTGGTCGCGAGATCCGTTCCGCCGGTCCCGTCCCCGATGCTCCGGTGCCCGTCGGTCAGCCGTCCGGGATGGACGGGGAGGCCGCGGGGCTGATCCTGCTCGACCTGCCCGACCACGACTCGATCGAGCCCTCGCACCGGCTGGAGGTCGACCGGCTCGTCGAGCTGGTCGACCTGCTGGTCTGGGTGCTCGATCCGCAGAAGTACGCCGACGCGGCGGTCCACGACCGCTACCTCAGGCCGCTGGCCCGGCACCGGGAGGTCACGGTCGTCGTCCTCAACCAGATCGACCGGCTCTCCCCGGCCGCCGCCGAGCGGTGCCTGAAGGACCTCCGGCGGCTCCTCGACACCGACGGGCCGGCCGGGGTGCCGGTGATCGGGGTCTCCGCCCGCACCGGCGCGGGCATCCCCGAGTTGCGCTCCCTGCTCGCCTCCCGGGTCGCCAACCGGCGGTCCTGGGCCGCACGCCTCGCCGCCGACACCGGTATGGCCGCCGACGCGCTTGGAGAGGCGTCCAGCGCCACCACTCCAGGAGAGAACCTCTCGATGGACAATCTGGTGAAGCCGCTGAGGGACGCGCTGTCGGAGGCCGCCGGGGTGCCGGCCGTCGTCGAGGCCGTGGCCAGGTCCTACCGGCACCGCTCGATCGCCGCCACCGGATGGCCGCCCACCCGGTGGATCCGCCGCCTGCGGCCCGACCCGCTCCGCCGCCTCCGCCTGGACGCCACCAGCCGTGCCTCGGGGGAGTCGGGGGAGCAGGGAAACATTGAGGGGAACATCGTCGGGAGGACCTCGATCCCCGTCGCGACGGTCGTCCAGCGCTCCCGGATGGACAACGCGATCAGAGAGGCCGCGAGAAGCGCCTCGGCCGGGCTGCCCGCGCCGTGGACGGCGGCCGTGCGGCAGGCGGCGAGGTCACACGGGGACGAACTGGAGGACGGCCTGGACCGAGCGGTCGCCACCACCTCTCTCGGCGCCGCCCGGCGGCCCCTGTGGTGGCGGCTGGCCGGGCTGGCGCAGTGGCCGGCGCTGGCGACGGTGCTCGCCGGAGGGGCCTGGCTGCTCGCCCTGGTCGCCATCGACTACCTACGACTTCCGCAGCTCTACCTGCCGACGGCGGGAGAGCTGCCCTGGCCCACCACGCTGCTGATCGGGGGTGTCCTGCTCGGCCTGCTGATCGCGCTGCTCTCCCGGGTGGCCTCCTGGGCCGGCGGCCGGCGCCGCGCCCGCAGGGCGGCGAGGGCACTGCGGGAAAGCGTCGACCGGGTCGCCCGCGAGCTGGTGCTCGACCCGGTGGAGGAGGAGCTGTCCCGATACCACCGCTTCACCGAGGCGGTCACGCTGGCCAGGAACGGCACTCGCAGGTGAGGTGACTCCCAGAGGGCGTTGCGCGAGTTGATGTCCTTTTCGTCTTGTGGATTGGGGAAGGCGGGCCGGTCGGGGCGTTACCGGCGGGGTCAGCCGTGGGTCATCAGGCGTCGGTGGAGGGCACGTACCTCGTCGACGTACTGCTCCACCGGTCCCTCCGCCCGAACGCCGGGCGCCACCGCCTGGATGGGAAGCGGACTGACCGGGCTGGGTGGGGCGCCGCATTCCGTTCGCCACTGGCTGAGCTGCTTTCTGGAGGTGGCGTAGACGATGCGGCCGAGGCCGACCAGCGCATGCGCGGCCGCGCACATCGGGCAGTGCTCGCCCGAGGTGTACACCGTCACCGCGGCGCGCTCCTCGGGGGACAGGTTCGCCGCCGCCCACCGGACGATCGCGAGCTCCGGGTGGCGGGTGCGGTCGACGGCGTTCACCCGGTTGCGCTCCTCGAGCAGCACCTCACCCGTGGGGTCGGCGAGCACCGAACCGAACGGCTCGTCTCCGGCATCGAGCGCCTCGGCCGCAAGGTCCACGCAACGGCGCAGATGCCGCAGGTCAGTCTCAGTGATCATAAACAGGAGCCCTTTCTGGAAACCTGCCGACGCAGGGATCAGCGATCAGCGCCTTGGAGATGCGGCAGTGGACGCCCTGGGTGATGTCGACGACCTGTGTGAGGGCGAAGTCGCCTGCCCCGCTGAGATAGAGGTAAGCCTCGTCCGCGCTCATCCCGGTCACCTCGCGCAGCAGATGAACGGCCTGGCGTACGCACTGGCGCATGGCCTCGCCGAGATCCTCGTCCAGGCCGACCGTGATCCACGCGTCCGGCGTCTCCGCGAGCGGCCACGTCGTGGCCCCTGGGCCTGCGTCCGCGACCGACAGGCGTACGGTGGCGCGCAGCGAGCCTTCCAGAGCGGTGAGCGCGACCTCGCCGTTGCCTTGGGCGAAGTGCGGATCGCCCACGTAGAACCCGGCTCCCTCGGTCTGCACGGGCAGGTGGAGCGTGCTGCCCGCAGTCAGCTCGCGCAGGTCGAGGTTCCCGCCGTACGGCCCGGGCGGGATGGTGCCGAGCGCCTCCGGGCCGGCCGGGGTGACGCCGCACAGGCCGAGAAACGGCCGGACCTCGATCAGCGCCTCCCCGCCCCTGTGCGGGAAGACCGCGTAGCGTCCGTCGGGTGTCAGCGCGCAGAACCGGCTGACCAGCGGCTTGCTCGGCAGCTCACCGGGTAGGGCGCCGCGGCCGTGCCGGCTGGAGATCACCCCGTACGGCACGCGGGGATCGAAGTCCAGGAACTCCACCCGTAGCCAGTCCCCTGGCCGCGCCTGCCGTACGCGCACCGGGCCCAGCACGAGATGCGGGCCCAGTGTCGGGCCGAGCCCGGAGGCGGCGATCTCGGCCGCTTCGGCCAGCACTCCGTCGGCGGGCACGCCGAACGCGCCGAAATAGGAGACCGGGTCGCGCCCCTGGTCGGGCATCAGCCCCTCCTGCGACACCGTGTCGAAGACGACCACGTCGCCGCTGTCGACTTCCAGGACCGGCGGGGTCCGCTCGGTGGGAAGCGCGCCCCAGGAGACTGTGCCGGGTGCGCAGCCCAGGTGGTGCCTCATCGCTCGGCCCGCTTGGCCAGGTACTCCCGCCAGCCGCCCGGCTCGGTGATCTCGGTGACGCCTGGTAGGCCCGCCGGGTCCGACCGGCAGACCATGCTGAGCGAGCTCCGGCCGTCCTCCAGTTCGATGACGGTGAGCTCCAGCTCGGCGGGTTCCCTCGGCAGGAGCCGTTCGCGCAGGTCGGCGTAGGAGATCTCGTAGATCTCCCCGGGCACCCCCCAGCCGCCGGGGCCGGCCGGCAGCAGGCCGGGGAAGGTGTCGTGGAAGGAGAAGAACCGGTAGCGAGGTGCAGTGCGCACCTTCCCGCTGAAGCGGGCCATGGCCAGGGCGTCGTTCAGCTCTCCGCCGCTCATCGCCTGGCCGTTGACGAACATGGTGACGTGCTGGTCCATGAAGGACGCTCCTATAGCGTGGAGTTGCCGTGCCCGCGCAGCGCGTGTACGCGTACGGCGGTGACGGCGCGTTCGGCGTTGCCGCTGGACAGGTCGTCGAGCAGGGCCCGGTGCTGGGACACCGGCTCGTGCCCCGACTGCTGGACGTAGTCGTCGGAGGGGTACAGGAACGCCTGACGTTCCAGGAAGCCCGAGGTGATCGTGGAGAAGGCCGCCCGGTTGATCGCCATGTGCAGGTCGAGATGGGCCATGGAGAATTGCGGGCCGGCGATGCCGTGCTCCTCCAGCGCCTGCCCCAGCGGATCGAGCAGGGCGTACAGCGGCGCCCAGTCCACCAGGTCCGCCTTCTCCGCCAGGAGGCCGGCGGCCACCTGGTCGAACGCCACGCGCAGCAGGTGCATCTCTCCTCTGGCCGCGGCGTCCAACTCGACCACGGTGAGGTGGCCGCGGCGCACCCGCTGGACGAGACCGTCGCTGGCGAGCCGCTGCAACGCCTCGCGGATGGGGGTGCGGCTGACACCCAGTTCCTCGGCGATCTGTTCCTCGACCAGGCGGGTGCCGCCGGTGTACTCACCGGTGGTGATGCGCTGGCGCAGGTAGCGGTAGACCCGTTCGCGTGCGGTCACCGTGCCTGTGCCTCCGCCCGTGCTTTGACCAGGGCCGCGCGGCAGGCGTTGGTCACCCGCTGCATGTACGTGCCGGACATGACACTCATCCCGGCGCGCAGGGCCATGCCCTGAAGTGCGGAGGTGCGGTTGTTCAGGTCGAACAGGCGCCCGCCCGGCGCGGCGATCGCCTCGAACGGGAAGGCGAACGGGTTCCGCTCGGAGTCCTCGGTCTCTCCCCAGGTCGTGGTGTTGACGATCAGGTCGGCCGGCCGGTCCAGGTCCGCGGGGGCGACGGCCTCGGCCCCGTACCTCTCCGCCCAGGCCGCCAGGGCGGCGGCGTCGCGCGCGCTGCCCACCAGTCGCGCCCGCGGCCAAGCCCGCCGTACGGCGTGCGCGACGGATCCCGCCGAGCCGCCCGAGCCGAGCACCAGCACGCCGGCCGGGTCGTGACCGGCGAGCAGGGTGTCCATCGCGGCCCAGGCGGCCCAGCCGTTGGTGTTGACGCCGGTCAGGTAGCCGCCGTTCCTGACGATCGTGTCGATGACACCGGTGGCCGATGCGGTGGGGGTGATCTCGGTGACCAGCTCGGACACCGCCTTCTTCCAGGGGCTCAGCACGAGGGCGAGGTCCCAGTCGCCGGCGGCGACCAGATCGTCCGGCGAGGGGTACGCCAGGGCGGAGGTGACCTTGATCTCCAGCCGCTCCATGGCGTCGTGCAGCAGGCCGCCGGACACGGCGTGTGGGGCGGTCGTGCCGATGCCGGCGAGCGAGGCGGCCAGCGGGCCGGGGGCGCCGTGGGTCAGGCCGGACTCCGTGAGACAGCGGTCGACGGCGCGGCTCAGGTTGTCACGCACGGGGCCGCACCTGCCGTCCCACCGGGCCGCCGACGATCTCGCCGCGGTCGAAGACACGGTGGCCGCGCACGTACGTGCCGACGACGGCACCGGTGACCTTCCTGCCTTCGTACGGCGTGACTCCGTGCGCGGACTTCAGCTCAGCACCCGTGATCACGGTTTCCGCGTGGGGGTCGACCAGCACCAGGTCGGCGTCGTATCCGGGGGCCACCTTGCCCTTCCCCGGCATCGACCAGCGCCGGGCCGGTGCGTAGGAGGTGACCCGGACGACGTCCTCGACGCTCATCCTGCCCTCGGCGGCGGCGGTCAGCAGCAGCGGCAGCATGGTCTCCACTCCGACGAATCCTCCGTGCGCCTTCCACACGTCCGGCTCCGCCTGCTCGGCGGCGGTGTGAGGGGCGTGGTCGGTGGCGATGACGTCCACGTCTCCCTTGGCCACCCCGTCCCACAGCGCGGCCACGTCCGCGGCCGGCCGGATCGGCGGGTTGAGCTTGATGAGGTTGCGATGCGTGTCATAGGCCGAATCGTCGAAATGCAGGTGGGCGACCAGCACTTCGACGCTGACCCGGTGCCCCTGGGCGCGCAGGTCGCGGACCCGCTGCAGGCCCGCCCCGGTCGACAGGTGGTGGATGTGCGCCTTGGCGCCGGCCGCGCTCGCCAGCGTGACGAACCGGGTGACCGCCTCGACCTCGACGAACTCCGGCCGGCTCTCCAGATGGGCGCGCGGGTCGGTACGGCCGGCGGCCTTCAGCCGCTCGATGAACAGGCGCAGCAGGTGGTCGTTCTCGGCGTGCGCGCCCACCACCAGGCCCGCCGCCGCGGCGGCCTCGAGCCCTTTGAAGATGGAGGCGTCGTCGGGGCAGCGGTTGTCGCCGGTGGTCTGGCCCATGAACAGCTTGAAGCCCATGGCGCCGAGCTCGGCCATCTTGGTCATCTCCGCCGCGTTGTCCTGGCCGAGCATGCCGTACAGGCCGAAGTCCACGTATGCCTTGCCGGAGACCAGGTCCAGCTTCTCCTGGAAGCCGGCCGCGGTCGCCACGGGCGGCACGGTGTTGGGCATGTCCACGACAGTGGTGACGCCGCCCGCGGCGGCGGCCCTGGTGCCGCTGGCGAAGTCCTCCTTCTCGGTCATGCCCGGCTCGCGGAAGTGGACGTGCACGTCCACCAGGCCAGGCAGGACCAGCAGGCCGGTGGCGTCGACGGCGGGCACGCCGGAAGCCGCCAGCCGCTCGCCGACCGCGACGATCTGTCCACCTGCGACCGCGACGTCGTGGTGGTGGCGGCCGTCGTGGGAGACGACGGTCCCGCCGGTGATGACGAAATCCATGTTCTGCTTGCCTCTCAGTTCTTGACGGTCGCGGCCAGGGCGGGGTCGGCTTGGTAGATCTCGCGGATAGGGCCGAGGTCGAACAGCCGGTCCACGGTGAGCTTCAAGCCACCGGCGTTGATCGCTTCGACGTTGCTCTCCGCCTGCTCGTCGGTGAGCGAGATGAGCTGCTGGGCGGGCTCCCCGCTGCGGATGAGGTCGTTGCCCGCCTTGCAGCAGTCCAGGGTGGCCGCGGGGTTGAGTTTGAGGTCCTTGCCGTACTCGTTGACGGTCAGGTCGGTCGCGTACTGCGGATCGGCGAGCACCTCACGCCAGCCCTTGATCTCGGCGCGCAGGAACGCCTTGACCTTGTCCCTGTTGCTGTCGAGGTTCTCCTGCGTGGTGACGTACGTCTGGCCCACCAGTGGGAAGCCCACGTCGGCCAGGAGCATCGTGGTGATGTCGTGCCCCAGGTGTCTCAGGTCGATGACCTGGCTGTTGATGAACCCGAGGTACCCATCGATCTCCCCCTTCGTTATGCCGATGGGGTTGCCCTGGACCGGCACGGTCTTGATGCGGGACTGGTCGAGCCCCCGCGCCGCCAGGAACGTCCGCCACACCGGCTCGCTGGAGGAGGCGCAGCCGATGGTCTTGCCGTACAGGTCCTCTGGGGTCTTGATCGGGTTGTCGGTCATCGACATCACGCAACCGGCGTAGCGGGTGTAGACCGCACCGATGATCTTCAAGGGCGCGCCCTTGGCGACCGCCGCGCCGACGATCGGCACCTGAGAGACCCCGGCGAAGGTACGGCTGAGCACGTCGGACTCGATCGGCGGCGCCGTGGGCCCGCCCGCGACCAGTTCGCTGCCGCCGAACCCCTCCGCCCGGTAGTAACCCTTCTTGTCGGCCACGTAGCTGCCGGCGAACTGGGTGTTCTTGATCCAGGCGAGCCGCTGGGTCGCGATCCCGTACCTGGCCGCGCCGGCGGCGGGCTCCCGCCCGCTTCCGCAGCCCGCCAGCAGTAGTGGGGACGCGGCGGTGGCCATGAGGAACCGGCGCCGGGCAAGGGTCATGACGAACTCCTAAGACGGGATTGGACCAGGGTCTCGACAAGGGCGAGCAGTTGGTAGACGGCGATGCAGACCACGGTGAGCACGACGACGGACGCCCACAGGCGGTCGAACTGGAACTCGTTGGCGTCGCGCATCATCTGCCCGCCCAGCCCGGCGCCTGAGGCCAGCCACTGGGCGAGCAGCGCGCCGACGATCGCGGTGGTGACGGAGATGCGCGCGGCGGTGAACCAGGTTGGCACGGCGTGCGGCAGTGCGACCTTGGTGAACGCGGTCCAGGCCGTGCCGCCGTACGCGCGGCACAGGTCGAGTCCGGCCACCGGTGCGGAACGGATACCGTGCAGCATGGTCAGCAGCGCGGGGACGAGGACGATCGCGGCGCCGATGACCGCGGTGCCTGCTTCCTCCCGCCCGAAGACCAGCACAATGATCGGGGCGACCGTCACCATCGGAATGGCCCGCAGTGAGGCCAGGGCCGGCAGGAACATCCTCTCTGCGACGCCGGAGAAGTAGAACAGCAACGCGATCGCCGTGGACAGGCCGAGCCCGGCGGCGAACCCCAAGGCGGCGTCTGCCAGCGTGCGCCCGAGCAGCGGCCACATCGCAGCCCGGTTGGCCGCGCTCGTCAGATACGTCCACACGTCCAGCGGCGTCTTGGCCACGAACGGGCTGACGTCCACCACGGCGAGGAACGCGGTCCACACCACGACGACTGCGATGACGGTGCCTGCCAGGACGAGCAGCCCACCCGCCGCTCTCTTCACCACAGGGCTCATCGGGACGCCTCCGTCCACGGGGTGGCCAGGCGCTCGACGGCGGCGAGGGCGAGGAAGGCCATGATGGTCAGCAGGCTCGAGACCAGCGTGATCCCCCAGGTGCGGACGACGTCCGCGGCCTGCTGGGCGACCATCAGGGCGGCGCCCAGACCGCGTTCCTGGCCCATGAACTCGCCGATGATCGTGCCGAGCACGGCGGCCGGCACCGCGATCTTCAACGCGGTGAGCACACTCGGCAGCGCCGACAGCAACTGCACCTTGCGCAGTACGGCGAACCGCCCGCCGCCGTAGGCGCGCACCAGGTCTTCGCTGGTTCGGTCGGACAGGCGCAGCCCGTTCACCGTACTGACCAAGGTGGTGAAGAAGACCGACACCCCCGCCATGACCACGCACGCCGTCGGGCCGTTGAAGACCGCGGCCAGGATCGGCGCGATCGCCACCAGCGGGATGCAGGCGGAGGCGATCCCGATCTGCAGGATGAGCTTCTCCAGCCAGGGCAGCACGATCACCAGGGCGGCGCATCCGATGGCGGCCAGGTTGCCCCACAGGTAGCCGAGCAGGGCCGAGCCGAGCGTGGCCGGCACGTGCAAGGTGTAGAAGGCGACGCCGTCGGCGATCACCCCGGCGACGATCTCGGTGGGCGGCGCGATTCCCGGGCCGAGCAGCCCTAGCCCGCCCAGCACCTGCCAGGCGACCACGATGATCGCGGCCCCGGTGAAACGCACGATCATCCCGGGTCTCCCGCGTAGACCGCCTGGCCGAACAGGATCGCCGACAGGCGGTCCACGTAGGCGTGGAACTCCGGCGTGCGCGACAGCTCCGGCGGACGTGGCCTGGGCAGATCGATGGGCACGACCTCCCTGACCCGGCCCGGCCTGGCGCTCATCACCACGATCCTGTCCGAGAGGAACACCGCCTCGGCGATGCTGTGCGTCACCATGAGCGTCGTCGCCGGCCGCTCCGTCCAGATGCGCAGCAGCTCGCCGTTCAGGTTCTGCCTGGTCATGTCGTCCAGCGCGCCGAACGGTTCGTCCAGCAGCAGCACCCGCGGCTTGACGACCAGGGCGCGGGCGATCGCCACCCGCTGGCGCATGCCGCCGGAGAGCTGGTGGGGCCGGGCGTTCTCGAATCCCGACAGACCGACCAGGTCGATGAGCTCCTGAACGAAACCCTCCTCCGCCGTGCCTCTGCCGATCTCCAGCGGCAGGCGGATGTTCGTCCGCACCGACCGCCATGGCAGCAGCGCGCTGTCCTGGAAGGCGATGCCCAGGTGGTGGCGACCGCGCATCTCGGCCGGGGTCTCACCGTGCACCAGCACCCCACCGGAGGTCGGCTCCTCCAGCCCCGCCAGAATCCGCAGGATCGTGCTCTTCCCGCACCCGGACGGCCCCAGCAGGGAGACGAACTCCCCCTCTCCGGAGCGGATGTCGACCCCGTCGAGCGCCACCACCTCCCGGGGGCGCGTTGTGAAGGATTTGGTGAGTTTCTCGATGTGGATGCCGGGCGCTGTCGATGCGTCCATGCGTGCTCCTCGATCTCCTGGATCCGAACTTGGATCCAAAGGCGTGAGACCGAACGTAGGAGCGAGGTGTTACGCCTGTGGAACGGTCAGGGCGCCCCGTGCGTTACTGCTTCCGCACTCCGCCGATCGCCGGTCGTCAGGCATCGCACCCGGCCACTGCGCCGCCTGTGCGGCTCTGGAACAGGCCCGTCATGCGTGACTCGATCGCGGGGGGATGATCCAGCCGGTGCTGGATCGGGCAGCCGATGAGCACACCCGGCACCGTCGCAGCGTGGAGGCCCCGTCGTTCACGGTGGGGAGGAAACGGCTCTCGTCCGAGGCCGGAGGGGGCGACACCCTTCGCCTGCCCGGCATGGGTCTCGATGCGTGGGGGCAGGGAGCGGTCCGGCGGCGTGCGTTTCCCGGTGGATGTTCTGGGGGCGAGCGCCTCCCGGTAGAAGGGGACGGACCCGGAGAAGGGGATCGGTGTCCGTCACGCAGGAGGCGCTCAGTTGGGTCCTCACCGCGAGGCCGGACCGGTCGGTGCCGGTCGGGACGTCAGGTGAGGGGACGGATCAGGCGACGAGGTTGACGTAGTACGTGGAGTAGCCGTTCATGTCGATCAGACGGGTGCCGACGCGCCTGGCAGCGGTGCTGCCGATGTTGATGCAGGAGTCGAAGGCGTTCTGATAGACGTACATCGGGCCGTAGGGGCCGGTCCAGACGGCCCCGTTGGCGGCCTCGGCGTAGTAGGCGGCGTAGCGGTTGTTGGTGTTGAGGACGAACGCCTCACCGCCCGGATCGATGGCCCACCAGCCCCGGGTGCCCCACTGGCCGTAGTCGCGGCAGCCGTCGGGGCTGTAGAACATGATCGCGACCCACACCTTGGAGGTGTAGCGGTTACGGAAACGCAGCTGCATGTCTACTCCTCCGCTTCCGTGAATCGCAGGGCGAGGGGCCTGTCGTCAAGCGCCTCGCCGGCCACCGGGGGAAGGTGGTCGTCGCTCTTCGCGACGACCGCGACGCGGTCGGCCGCTCCCGGCCGCTCGTTCGACTCTCCCGTGCTGGCCGCCGTGGCGTCCGCGAACGCCACCCGGGGGTCCGGGGGATGTTCGGTGCCGTTGTCCGGCATGGTTGCTCACCTACATTCGTTTGAGTGCGTAGGGTGATCTAGCGACAACATACAGTCACAGTCAAGGTCGTGTAAAGAATAGTTTTCAATTCCACGGTGGGTGCGCCGCTGGACCGGGCTCGACAAGACGGCGGATCTCGGAGCGGGCCGGAGCGGGCATGCCTACGACATCCCGGTCCTGGAACTGGACGATGAGTCCTCGGACGCACGGAAGGTGGTGGCGGCCCGCTGCGCCGAGGCTCTGGACCGGGACGGATGCGACCTCCGCGGCTTCTCCGTCTGATGTGCCCGCTATGACCGGGGCGCGCCGTACCAGCGCCAGGTGGTGAGGCGCGGGCGCCCGGGAAGTTCGGCGCGGCTGGTGGCCCACAGCAGAGTCGGCCAGGGGTCCGTGCTCGTCGGGGCGTCCGGGAAGAGCCGGGCGAGCACCCGCGAGCACAGGTCGGCGGGCGGGGTCCAGGTGAGCCCCAGCCCCTCGGCCAGATCGTGGGTGTGCACCAGGGTCTCCACGATCCCCATCGCGGCGAAGCCCTCCGGGTCCGACGTCCCGTGCACGTGGTGGGCATCGGTCGTCAAGGCGTGAAAGTGCTGCTTTGCTCGCCAAAGATCAATAGAGCCCATGACGGCGGGCGTAAGGGCCGAACGTCGCACCTGAGCATGGTAGCCGCATGCCCGTTGCCTTGAGCGTATCGACGATGTTGCCCGCTCCCACCTCGCTGAGCTTGCCGTCCCGGCAGGCGATTGCGAGCAGCCACACGGTTCCGTGAACCTTCAGGCCGAAGTTCCTGCCCACCGCCACAGCCTCTCGATCGTCGGTGATCGCGATTCCACCGCAGAGTTCGGCCGCCGAGAACACGCTGGCTTCGCCGAGGTTCCGTTCTGAGGAGCCAATCCGCTGCGACCATTTCGCGAAACATCTGATCTCCTGCAGTGAGTCCAGGCGTGCGACACCAAGCCAGTCCGAATCCAGCACGTTCAGCAGGGCAGGATGTTCGGTAACCCCCGCACGCAACTCCTCCCGTACGACATGGGTTGTCAGGCAGTTTCTACCGATGAGGAGATCACGTAGAACGTCCAGGCGTTCGGCGCGTGCGAAGTGGTTGAGGCACATCGCGTCGAACACCAGGGCGAGATCCGGTTCGGGAGGGATCAAGGTTCGAGGTCCGGTTCCTCGCGGGTGGGGAGGTCTGACTCCACGATCTGGCCACGCATGAGTTCCACGGCACGGGATGTGGTTATCCGGCTCTTCTTCCATGCCTGCAGCACGGCGTGAGCGTACCCCGGCGGCACGCGCACCGCTTGGAGATCAGGCTGTGGCGTCCAGCCCACGGCCTCCATGAGTTCGGCGCGCGTTGGATTCTTCCGTCGCAGATCCCTGGCGTCCCTGCCCAGGACTCCGGCTGCGACCGCTTGGCGGATGGCCAATGACCAGGATATTCGGTATTTGGCGGCGAGGACTACGAGGGGATCTCGTAAGGAACCCTCGTTTCCCGAATAGCCGTTCAGCACAGATTCGATGGGAAGAAGAAGTTCTGCGGCGAAAGCGTCGATCACCAGTTCTCTTTCGGCGCGAGAGGTGTGGACGCCCAGATCCGCCGAGTACTCATCGCCGATGATCATGTGACCCAGTTCGTGAGCGGTGGTCGCTCGACGTCTTCCGGGATCCCCCTGGCTGCTGACGACCGCCACGGCGATTCCGTCCTCGATCAGAGAGGCTCCGTCTCCCGGCGTGTCGACCACCGCCACCAGTTGGCCGAGCCCTTCGCAGACGCTCATCAGCGAACTGATCGGATCAACTCCAAGGCCAAGTTTCTGCCTGGCCCACCTGGCCGCTTGGCGGGCGATCTCGACGTTCTCCACGGCACCGTGGAATTTCTCGGGCGTAGGAGGAGCAAACTCTTGTAGCTCGACAAGTTGCCGGACATCGTCAAGCCACGTCGCCAGAGCTGCTTCAAGCTGGTAAGACTGGCGGGCGGCGTCCGTTGCCGGGTCGTCGATGAGTTCGGTACGACGCGATACGACTGCCGGAGGCCGGCGCAGGAAATGCGTCAGAGGAACGCCGAGAACCGACGACAGCCTTGCCAGTTCAAGGGCGTCCACCCGTCGGGTACCCGCTTCGATCTTGGCGACCATCGTACGGTCCAGGTTCATGGCCGATGCGAGCTGCTCCTGGGACATGTCAGCCGCAACGCGGCATTCGCGGACGCGATCGCCCACGTCTGCCCACTCTCCGACCTCTCTCATAGTGCGATAATCGCACGTGGGCTGGTCAGGGACGAGGTGGCCCGGCATTGCCGCAGCCAATCGTTACCTGCGGTGATCTTTTTTGGTGGTTTTGCGAGTCTGTACGGGGCAAAGACAGACGGAGTCATTCCGCGAGGCGCGCTCACGCTCCGGACGACGAACCTGAGGTTGTTCCGCCTGGGCCAGATCGGGTGATTGAAACCGGGGGAGGCGTGGAGCCACCGCGTTGAACCCAGAAGCGCCTCTCGGTGAACCTGTCCTTCAATACGGAAGTGAAGGACAGAGCATCGAGAAACTCAGGCACCCTCGTAGAGACGAGTCAGATCAATGAGTTGTACGTCCGTGCGGCTCTGCGCGGTTTCCCGCAGTTGGGGCATGAAGCCGGCGGCGCTGAACAGCAGAAGCCGGGTGCCGGGGGTGGCGCGGTCGTCGCGACGGATGAGCAGTTCACGGAGGCGCTCAAGGCGTTCAAGGTGAGCGCGGCCGATGACGTCGCCGTACTTCGCCTCACCGATCGCGAGGATGACCTCTTTACCCTCGCTGTCACGTCCGAAGACCACCACGTCGATTTCGTGGCTGCTCCTGGCCGCAGGGTCGGGCAGGATCCCGGAGGCGACACGGGTGCGCAGACCGCCGAGAGTTTCGGAGTGGGCATACCAGCGTGTCCAGGTGCGGGCGAGGTGTTCGAAGTGCGGACCGAGGACCTTGCTGCGGAACGCCGTCTGTGAACGGTCCCAGACCTGCTCGGCATAACCGGGACGCTCCAGGTCGGTCCACTCCGGCCGCATGATCGCGTGGTAGAAGCTGAGGATGGGTTCGGTGATGCGGTAGGTGGAACGCTTGCCATGGAAGGCATCCGGATCCCGGGCGATCATCCCGACGTCTTCCAGGAGCGTCAGGGAATGGCTCAGATCAGTGGATTTGCGACCGAGGTATCCGGCAATGCCGCCGCGGGTGTGGTTGCCGTTCGCGATCGCCGACAGAACACCGTGGTACAGGGCGACGTCCCGTAGCTCCGGCTCTTCGGCGAGGAGGAACCTGGCTTCACGGAACAGGGGCCGGCCCGGGTTGAGCACGTTGCGAACAACCCACGGTCCGAAGTCCTCGATTCCGCTGGGGACGTCGCCAAGGGTGAACTCGCGCCGGTAGGCGGGAGTACCGCCGACGACCGCGTTGACGAGCAACGCGAGGGCGGGGTCGACGATGTCCCAGAAATCCCGGGCCAGCCGGTAGTCAAGGGTGGAGACCACCAGCTCCAGACTCGCCCGGCCGCGGAGCGGCGCGGTTCCCGCGAGCAGTGATCCCATGAAGGAGAGCACCGACCCGCAGAGCAGGAGCCGTACCGCACTGCCCTGACGCTGTCCCTGAGGGCCGAGAGCCCGTTGGATCAGGGAGGGAAGCTGCGGAGAGGCTCTGACCAGATAGGGAAACTCGTCAATGACCACCGGGGTCGGCCCGGTGGCGGCGATGGTCATGAGGAACTCGACGGCTTCATCCCAGTGCGTGAACCTGCGAGGGACCGGTTCACCGAGATGGCGGGCGAGTGCCGTGCCGAACTGCTGGAGAGACTCGGCCTCGGTCGCTTCGGTCGCGGCGAAGTAGAACCCTCCCGTCGCCCGGCAGACCGCGTCTAACAGGAAGGTCTTACCTTGACGACGCCGCCCGGACACCACGCCCAGCGTCGCCTCCGGCCCCGGGTAGCGGACGAATCGCGACAGCTCCGACCACTCGTAGTCACGGTCGAACATCTCTACGGGCTTGTCCATGATCATCTCTATCAATGAGGAGGATGTTTATTATAAGTCAACTCATCATCGGCTCTCAGGGATGGGACAGGGATGAGAGAGCGAGTGGGGCGCCGGGCAGGGGAGGCCTCGCCGCCGCGCACGCCATCGGTGTCGAAGGCCCTGCCGAGGCCGTCACCTTCGGCGGGCCCTCGGAGATCTACACTCGGGGTGCCCCGTACCAGCGCCAGGTGGTCAGACGCGGGCGCCCGGGTAGTTCGGCGCGGCCGGTGGCCCACAGCAGGGTGGGCCAGGGGGCCGTGCTCGTCGGGGCGTCCGGGAAGAGCCGGGCGAGCACCCGCGAGCACAGGTCGGCGGGTGGGGTCCAGGCGAGCCCCAGCCCCTCGGCCAGATCGTGGGTGTGCACCAGGGTCTCCACGATTCCCATCGCGGCGAAGCCCTCCGGGTCCGACGTCCCGTGCACGTGGTAGGCGCGGACCTCCGGCGATGCCGTACGCACCATGGCGACCAGCAGCGCGCCGCTCGCCTCCAGCACCTGCAACAGCCCGGCCGGTCCCGCCGCGCGGTCCGCGTGGATGGTGTTCGAAGGGCCTTGGGGCCTTCTGCGCTCCCGCACGAAGGGCACTCTGCTCTCCACAGGTGGTGTCCTGAGGCCCAGTCGGGAGGCGTACGAGAAGAGGTCGTCGCTGAGGTGCTCGACGGTCTCCCAGCAGTCCCACTCCAGTGAGCCGGCCTTGCCGTCCCAGGCCACCGGAGGCGCCTCCCGAAGGACGCCGACGGCACGTTGAACGGCCAGGTCAAGGTCGTCCGCTGTCACGGGGGAGGATCCGGCTTCGGTTGATCGGTGCATGACGGGAACGATATCGCCGGCTCGGAGCGTGCTCGGTCCGCTCGCCGTCCTCCCGGCGCGCTTGTCGTCGCAGGGTGTGGCGTCCGGCCAGGCGGCCCGCCGTGGTCCGCGAGGCGGGTGAAAAAATACGACACAAGGTGTCGGGTTTTGGGTCGAGCATGGTTTCGCCGGTCGGCGTCGATGGTGGGCGTGGACCGGGCCCTACGGATAGACAAGGATTCCAATGCGCGAAACGCCGGAAGAGCTCAACGAGCTCCAGGCCCTCCTCGATGCCTCCCTCTCCCGCTCCACCTCGCACCTCCGCTCGATCATCAACAGCGAGCGCACTCTGACCGCAGAGCAGCTCACCCAGGTTCTCACCGGCATGTGCACCCTCGCCCTGTCCACCGTGACGGCGAAGGGCGAGCCGCGGATCAGCGGTGTGGACGGGCACTTCCTGCACGGAAAGTGGCACTTCGGCACGGCACGCAACGCCGCCAAGGCCCGCCACCTCGCCGCACGCCCCACCGCCAGCGCCGCGCACATGCGCGGTGAGGAGCTGGGCGTGTTCACGCACGGCACGGTGGAGATCCTCAACCCCCAGGACGGCGAGTCGGCCGCGGACTGGCCGGACCTGCTCGCGTACTTCAAGGACTTCTACGGCGACGACTCCTTCGACTGGGACAACGACGTGGTCTACTACCGACTGCATCCGCACTGGATGACCGTCTACGCCTCCGATGTCGCGAGGCTCACCGCGGCGCCCCGGTCCTGATCCGCGGCACATGTACGCACCATGGCGACCAGCAGCGTGCCGCTCGCCTCCAGCACCTGCAACAGCCCGGCCGGCCCCGCTGCCCGTCCGCGTGGATGGCGTTCGCCGGGCACTGTCGGAAACTCCCTGTTGATCCGCGACTCCATCGCGAATGAGTGCAGCCATCGTTCAGAGAAGATGACGGTACGATCACGGTCGGGGAGGTGCGACGGCATGTATATCGCCGATCTCAAAGTCTCTGGTGTCCGCGGCTTCTCCGGCTCCCGGAGCGCGGATCTTCGGCTGACCCGTCCAGATGGCAGTCACGCCGGGTGGACGGTTCTGGCGGGACGGAACGGCTCGGGCAAGACGACCTTGTTGCGCGCGCTCGCGCTGGCCATGGCGGGGCCTTCCGCGGCGCGCAGTCTCGTTCCCACCTTCGACGGCTGGATCTCCAACGACCTCCTCGACGCGACGGTCGAGGCGAAGATCGTGTTCGATGACCTCCTGGACGGGTTCGGCCGTGGGCGGCGCCCTCGGCACCCGTTTCCCGCCCGTTTGACCTGGTCCCGTGCGCTCATCGGTGACTCCGGCCGGTACGGCCCGCAGCCGAACATGCAGGGCCATGGAACGACTGCTCCACGCGGGCCGTGGGCGGACAACCCACAGGGCTGGTTCTTCGCCGGCTACGGTCCCTTCCGGCGGCTGACGGGTGGCTCAGCTGACACACGGCAGCTCATGCAGAGCACAGGGCCTGTGGCGCGCCTGGCAAGTTTGTTCCATGAGGATGCCTCACTGGCCGAAAGCGTCAGCTGGCTGATCGACCTGCACCTTCGGAGCCTGGAAGGACGATATGGAGCCGCAGACCTGCTGGCGTTCGTCACCGAACTGCTCAACGACGGTCTTCTGCCTGACGGGTTTCGTATCGAACGGGTCAACAGCGACGGCCTGTGGGCAAGGCGGGACGGCGAACTCATCTCGCTCCGGGAGATGAGCGACGGATATCGGACCGTCACCGCGCTGGTCCTCGATCTCGTCCGTCAGATGAACCAGGCGCTTCCTGGTTACATGGAGGGGTACCTCACCGGTCGGCTGGCAGATCTTCCCGGCCTACCACCGCTCCCGCCCGGGCCGCCTGTTCTCCGCTTTCCGGGTGTCGTGCTGATCGACGAGATCGACGTTCATCTCCATGTGAGCTGGCAGAAGAAGATCGGTGAGTGGCTAAAGCGCCACTTCCCCGCCACCCAGTTCATCGTGACCTCACACAGCCCGTACATCTGTCAGAGCGCCGATCCAGGAGGGTTGATCCGGCTCCCCGGCGTCGACGAGGACGTTCCACCACGTGTTGTCGACGAGGAGCTGTACGAGCGCATCGTCTACGGTAGCGGCGACGACGCCCTCCTTACCGACCTCTTCGGGATGGACTCCCCTTACTCCAGCCACGCCGAAGACCTGCGGCGCAGGCTCACCGTGCTGGAGCGTGCGGTTCTTCGTGGGAAGGCGACTCCCGAGGAAACGCGCGAGTACGAGCAGCTTCGGGAGACGCTCACCAGCTCCCTGACAGCCCGTGTGGACGAGGTCTCCGCGAGGATCGCCTGACTCCATGATCCGTATTCACCGTGTGGTGCTCCCCTCCCACCTGGCCGACCAACTCCGCGATCGAGCCGGCAAGCTGCGTGAGAGCCAGGCCGATTGCCCGGCGGCCCGTGCCGCGTGGAAGTCCGCAGCCACCACCCGAACGCGGCTGACCGAGCAACTGACCACGATGGCCACCGGAATCCGCCGTTGCATGTACTGCGGAGACGGCCTCGGCACCGATATCGACCACTTCGAACCTCTGGCGGAGGCGCCGCTGCGCGCCTTCGACTGGCCGAATCACCTCCTGGCTTGCTCGTACTGCAACAGCCACCAGAAACGGGAGCTCTTTCCACGGGACGGGGACGGCAGGCCCCTGCTTGTCGATCCGTCGGCGGAGGATCCTTACGAGCATCTCGAACTCGTTCTGAGTACGGGAACCTATGAGGCGCTGACCGCCCGAGGGGACGCCACGATCAAGGTCTTCGGTCTGAACCGGGGCGATCTGGAGCGTGGCAGGGCCGCCGCTTTCATCCGGACGGTATCAATGCTCCGAGACCACGCCTGTCTGCGGCGATTCGACGACGCCGAGGCAGAGGCCACCGAAGTCGCCCTGTCACTCCTCGACCAGCCCTTCGCCGACGTCCTCTACGCCATGCTCCGCTATCGCGACCTTCCCGGCGCCGAGCACGTTTTGAGAGGCCCGGATGTCGTAACCGCGCTCGCCGACCCAGCACTGCACTTCTGGCCTTGATCTACTTCACGACCTGGCAGGCATGTCCGCTGCTTTCCCCCTGGTGAACTCGGAGCGTGCGGGGATGAATGCCGGCGCGGTGCCTCCTACTGTCTCTGGTCGGCAGGAGGCGGGTTGAGGGAGTCGCCGTCCCAGGCGAGCCGGTGGTCGGCGCCGACCTTCATGGCCTCCAGTTCCTCGTCGGCGACCAGTGTTGCGACGCACTCGTCGGTGCCGCCGACATAGGTGGTCATCAGATCGACGTCGGTGGCGACACACCACGTGCGGTCCTGCGGCCACCACAGGCCGGCCCGCTGGTCGAGCCACGATGTCGCGCTGAACGAGGTGGTCGCGGCGGACAGCGGTCCCGACAGCAGCAGCATCGGCCGGGCGGGCATCTCCACCCTCGGGATCTCCTCATCCTCCACGGGAAGGCCGAGGCCACCGAAGCCCTCCCAGACGGCGAACCAGCACTGCTCGGGGGTAGCGGTGTACGCGGTGAGGATCCGGGCCAGTCGTGCCGCCTGCCGTACCGGGAGAGATCCCTCCTGTGGAGGATTGTCCCAGAGTCCCGGCTGGTCATCGGAGGAGACGAACCGCCATGAGCCGGTGATGGAGGGCCACTGCATCGCCGGATGTGCCAGGCGCCCGTTGGCCTCGGCCACCTCCGCCCACGACACCTCCTTGGCCTGCTCGCCGTTCTCCCGGCGCGCCGGATGGAACACCCGCGCGTAGGCCGCGAAGACCGGTGGGACCAGGCATCCCACGACGTTGTCGTTGAAGTTTCGCGCCGCTTCCACCGCCCAGTCGGCGGGGCGCGCATCGGTCCGCAGGGTCAGGCCGCCGATGGTGAAGGATTCGTCCACCTCGCGATTATGTCGGCCTCGCCGTGGCCTGACCATGCCACCGCTGTGAGGGGTTCGGCTGATGCCTGCGTTGAGGCGGCCCCGCCCCATTCCCCGTCCGCGCTAGGTTCGGGACATCCGAGGCGGCTGAACTGTCCGTCCGAGGAGTGCCCGCCCTGGAGGCGGCCCCGCCTGTTCCGAGTCAACGGGGCCAGGACGGCCGCGGCCGGAACGGGAGGGAGGCACTCCTAGCGAGCGTGGTTTCGGGGCAGAACGCGGCTTCGGGGCGATTCGCGGTAGGTGGAAAACCTGTTGATATCTCCCCCATCTTCCGATTCACTCGCATCATCGAGACAAGTTGTTGAAGGGGGGATTTTGATGCCTGCGGGCACCGAAGCAGCCGTCGCACGCCCACGATGTGGCGTGACAAGGGCGCCGGTGACCTGTGCCCATCATCATCCCTGAGGAAGTCTCCTTGTCCCGCAACTCATCCCGCGACCGTGACCGCTGCCGTGACCGCTGCCGTGACCGCGCTCGCATCCGTTCCTTCCGCTGCGTCCACTGCGGCCTCGATGTCCCCGCTGACGCACCTGGTACGGCGCACCGTAACCACTGCCCGACCTGCCTGTGGAGCAGGCACCTGGACAACACTCCAGGTGACAGGGCGGCGGACTGCGGGTCGTCGATGGCCCCGATAGCCGTCCACGTCCGCCACCAGGGCGAGTGGGCCCTCGTCCACCACTGCGCGGGCTGCGGAGTACTCGACACCAACCGCATCGCGGGTGACGACAACCCGCTCGCTCTCATGCGGATCGCGGTGGCGCCCCTGGCCCGGCCGCCGTTCCCGCTTGACTGGTTTGCCCGGCTCTGAACTCAGCCGGCGCGGCATCGCGGCCGGGAACGTGCCGGTGGAGTGACATCACCGCGCCGGACCGGCCGCCGGCCCTGCGCGATGATGAGCTCGGTATACCGGCTCGCTGACAACCTCGCCCTACAGCGGGCCGGTGAAGTGGATCGTGTTCGACAACTGGACCGAGGCCACTGACACCCTCGTCAGCGGTCGAGAACTACCCGCGAGACCGGGAGCGGGGTGGTACGCGAGCCCTCGCTGGAAAAAAGCTTGCCCCGGGTCGCATGCAGAGCAGTGGCGATACCCGGGGCGTACGTGAGCCAGCGTAACTCACTCCCGGTCACAGCGGGAGGTACACGATTAATCGTGATGAGACCAAGCGGATCGCGGACCTGGTTTCCCCGGCGCGCCTGGCGCCTTATCTCGCCGCTTCAGGCGGGGATCTGGAGGTCGTGCTCCGGCTCTACGCGTGGAGCCTGGAGGCGAGCTGTGCCTTCGCGGGGGCGCTGCAGTTCCTTGGAGTTCCCGGGTCAGGTCGTCCATCGCTGGATCGCCTTCTTGATCGTGTCGATCGGCTTCTCCGAATACGAAGGGTGTTGCCGATGTTCTGTACTGTGAAGCTCTCAATTGATTCCCTGCCTGTGCAAGGCGCCTGCACTACGCTCGGGACATGAGCAACGAACTTCCCGCTGATCTGCTCGCCGAGGCCAGGCAGTGGATTGCCGAGACCGGTCAGGACATCACGCCTGCCGAGTACATCGCTCAGGCTGTTCACCGGCAGATGCAGCGGGATTACCGGGCTGCCAAGGAGCGAGAGGCGCGTCGCATCGAGGCGATCCGTACCTCCAACCCCGAGGGGTTCGCCGCCGGTGAGCGTCGAGCCGAGGAACTGATCGCCAAGTACGCCGGCCGGGCCACGGCGTGAGTGCCAAGTTCATCCTCGACACCTCGCTCATCACCGCTTACGCCCAAGGGCACGACCAGGCAGTCGGCGTGGTCCATGGGATCAAACGTCGTGTCCCTGACGGCCTTCTCCTGCCTGCCATATCGGTGATCACCGCACGAGCACACCTCACCGTGGACCAGCGAGAATATCTGGACGCGGAACTCCTGGCGCGTAATCCCCGACCGGCCCTCGATGAGGTTGTCGTGAAACTCGGCGTTGGATACGACCCTGTTAAAATCGATCTTGACGGGGATGCCCAGCGAGGGATCTCCGGCACCTGGGCGGACCTTGGGGTCGATACGGTGCCGATCGACGTGGCAGAGGCCGCCTACTGGGGCAACCGGACTGACCGCACTGTGCTGACGCTCGCAGGAAAGCAGGTATGGGGGCGGTTGCTCAACGACCTGCCGGGAGTGAGCGTCGAAGACCTACAGGACGGTCCGCCCGAGAACTGGAGCTGACTGTGACGGGCGCCGACGATCCAATCGGTCATAGTGACTGAGTTCTTCCGCTACACAGAGAAACCCCCCGAGGATGTGACCGGGGGGTTTCTTGGTGAAGGTGCATGTGAAATCAGTCGCAGTCGCCGTTCTTGATGGTAGTGATGAAGGTGGTCCACTGGTGGGGGGTGAGGATGAGGGCGGGGGCGGTGGGGTTTTTGCTGTCGCGGATGGCTCGGTGGTTGGTGGAGAGGTTGGCGATTTCGACGCAGTTGCTTCCGTCGCTTCCAGATAGGCTTGATTTACGCCAATTGGCGCTGTGTAGCTCCTGATTCAGATGGTCCATCTTTGGATCGCCTCCTTGATCGTGTCGCGTGAGTCGCTCCGGGGTAGAGCGTCCGCTCGTATTAGGTTATGCCTGAATTCTAGCCTTTTCACCTCTTCGAGTCGCTCGCTCACCCGATCCCCGATGCTCTGGGAATCGATGTAGGCCACCGGAGGTGCGTTTTTTGGCATGTCCGCTATCACGAAGCCGCCCAGTAGGCCAATCACACTGTGTGCAGCGTACGGGAGTACCTGAAGAAAGATCCAGGGGCTTTCCGTAGCCTGAAGAAGGTGCTGGAACTGGCCCTTCATTACTTCTGGGGCGGCGACGGGTCGATGAAGGACACCAGCGTCCAGGACGATCCAGAGCATTGGAGGTTTCGGTCTCTTGAGGATGCCCTGCCGGTTCATCCGTGCGGCGACGTGTTCTTCGATCTTCTCGTCGGTGATACCGGGCTCACGGCTTAGTACGGCTCGCGCGTAGTCCTCGGTTTGGAGGAGGCCGGGCACCATTAGGGGCTCCCACATGCGCATGGACTCCGCCTCGCGTTCGAATTCCAGCCAAGGGCGGAACCAGCGGGGGACCTGTGTGGCCATGCGGTCCAGGCGGTCCAGCAGGTCGACGAGCGTTGTGCCCAGGTCGAGTGCCTCGTCCAACTGGTGGGCCAGTTTCCTGGTGGGCGCCCGGTGACCGTTCTCCAGCATGCTCAGATGGCTCACGGCGAGGGGGACCGCGATGCAGAGCCGTCTCTGGGTAAATCCGGACAAAATCCGGTATTTCCGTAGCTCTCTGCCGAATTGAACGCGCGTGGATTCATGTGAATCCGTATCGAACTCCGGCTCTGACTCTGTCTCCGGCCCTGTCTCCGGCCCTGGATCTGTCTCCGGCCCTGGATCTGTCTCCGGCTCTGGATCCGGCTCCGGGATGATGCGCATTTTGGTCTCCTCTCGCTGTCTCTTTGGGATTCTCCTTCATTTTCATTGCCGAGGGAATGGATACGAAGTTTTCATGGGTTCACAGTGTTGTGAACTTACTTCGCGAACTGTGAACCCCTGGTAATCGCGGTTCGGCTTCCGCTGTGCCTCGGTGTTTGGGACCGTGTGCCTGTCGAGCTATAGCTGTCACGGGATGTCAGTCAATGGCTCCGATGAAAGCAGGTCGGTTCAATTCGGTCGGAAGGGGCAATTCCATGGAACCGGAGACCTTTAGTGAAATACTTCTGCCCAGTAATGCCGAAGCCGCTTCAATCGCGCGGGAGGAGGTTCGTAAATGGCTGGGTGAGAGCCATCCGGCGTACGAGAACGCGCGGCTGGCCGTGTCCGAGTTGGTGACCAACGCGGTCCAGCATGCCCGGCACGGGATCGCCGGGCAGGCCGAGATCTCCGGTGCCGGGGCTTCCAATGTCAGAGCTTCCAATGTCAGAGCCGCCAACAGCGGGGCCGCCGACAACGATCCGCTGGTCCTGCGGCTGATGTCGTATGGCGGGTTGTTGCGCGTCGAGGTCGCGGACACGGGCCTGAGCACCGAGGAACCGCACGCTCGGGCGGACCCGGCATGCCTCCTGATAGAGAACGGCCGAGGACTGGCCATCGTCGGCATGCTCTCCGGCGGAAACTGGGGTTACCGCTCCCACGGCGGAAACTGGGGTTACCGCTCCCACGGCCGAAACCCCGGCCGGACCGTCTGGTGCGAGCTTCCCGCAGAGCCGTCCGCTGACGAGGGTCTCACCGAGACGTCAGCCCCGCCGCCTCCGGATGATCTCCTCCCCGGAACGCCGGCCTTCGTTCAGCCGAGGTGACGCGCCGCTCCCGGCACCCGTTGGGAGCTCCGAACCACCCCCGGCGGGTAGCGGCACGCGGGTCGTCCCCCATGAAGAACCTGCGTCATGTGCCGTTCCAGCTCCGCTTCCCCCGTTGGAGCACCCCGCCGGGGGCCTCATCCCAATGCCGGAACCTGGCTCACGGGCGCCGCCACGTGGGAGCGATGGGCACCACTGCGCTCGGGTCTGTACTTGCCTGAGTCGGATCGAGCCCGTCGTCGCTGTCACATCGCCGTCAACCGGTCGTACAGTTCCGGGCGCCGGTCACGGAGGAACGGGCGGCGCCGGCGCGAGGTCGCGATCAGGTTGAGGTCGACTTCGGCAACCGCGACGTCGTCGGTGTTGTCATTCGCCTGAGCGAGGACGTCGCCGTTGGGGCCGTAGACGGCGCTCATCCCGAAGTAGTCCTTGACGCCTTCCCTGCCCACCCGGTTAGCACAGATCACGAAGAGCCCGTTGAACACGGCGTGTGCCTTCAGTTCGAGCTGGAAGACCTCACGCATGGGCGCGCTCGCGGACGCGACCGGCACGCATAGCACCGAACCGCCCCGAAGAGCGACGATCCTGCTCAACTCCGGGAAGTGCCTCTCGTAACAGATGATCGTGCCAACCCCGGTCTCACCCGTGTGCACGACTTCAGGCTCGGTGCCCCCCGGCCGGAAATAGAACTTCTCCGGGAATCCATTGGAGAACGGCAGGTGGGACTTTCGATAGACCGACTTCAGCTCGCCCGCGACGTACGTGCAGGCGGTGTTGAAATACACGCCGGGCACGTCACCGGCTTCGAATACCGAAGAGACCACCGTGATCCCGTGCCGACGGGATCGGTCAGCCGCCATCGTGTTCGACGGGCCGTCGAGACGCTCCGCCAGCTCGAAGTAATCCGGATCCGGGTCGGGCTGCACGAACGGGACAGCGAACAGCTCAGGAAGAAGAACGATGCCGGCGCCCTGGCCGGCGGCGGCATCCACGAGATCGCCGGCCCTGCCGATGGTTTCGGTCCGGTCGTCCGTGGCACGGAGCTGAACTGCGGCGAGCTTCATGCGATCACCTTTTCGGGAGTAGGCTGCGGCATTCCGGTCAGCGCGACGCCAGACCGCGGACGCACGATGGCGATGGTCGTTCGGGGAAAGTGGTGATCCATCGTTCAGTCCTTCCCGGCCAGGGCAAGGCGGGTGAGCGTCTGCTCCTTGTCACCGAGCGTGGAGATGATCGGGCATCTGACACCGGCCTCGTGGTAGGCCATGAGCTTGTCGAAGGCCTGTGATGTGGACCCGCACGCGGTGACGTTCTGCACCAGCGAGTTCGGAACGAGAGGCATCGCACGCTTGATGTCCTCGGGAGTCGCGGGCCATCCCGCCACCTCCTGCAGCCGGTCGACCAGTTCGCGCTCCACGCCACAGTGCTCGGCGATGTGCGGCTGCTGCATGAGGTAGAGGGTCAGGAACGCCTTGCACGCGTCGATGGCCTCCTGCGGGTCGTCGTCGTTGACGCTGCATGCCACGATCTGGGTCAGGTCGATCCCAGTGCGACCGTCGGTGCGCTTGGCAACGCCCCGGCCGATCGCCTCTTTGGCGCCGGTCAGATAGGACGGCGGCAGGAGGAAGTCCATGTGGACGCCATCGCTGATCTCTCCGGCGAGCTCAAGCATCTTCGGCCCGACCGCCCCTATGTAGATCGGGATGTCGACCGGCTTGTTCTCGCGGTACATGCTGTCGAATCGCACGTCGCGCATCTGCACGAACTCCCCTTCGAAGGAGACGAGTTCATTGCGGAAGAACGCTTGGCAGACGGTGATGTACTCGCGCATCGAGGCGATCGGCTTCACGAGCGGCTGACCGACCTTCGTGGCGAGCGGCTCCCACCAGGCGCCGATGCCGAGGATCGCGCGACCCGGAGCCACCTCGTCCAGGGTCTTGAAGGTCACCGCCATCAGTGCCGCGTTGCGGCTCTTGTTGTTGACGACGCCCGTGCCGATCTTCAGGTTGGAGGTCTTGCTCGCGATGATGGCCGCGGGCACGATTCCGTCCCTGGCCAAGCGACCCTCGGCCACCCAGACCGACTCGAATCCGTTCCGATCCGCGAACTCTGCCTGCCAGTAGGTCTGCTCGAGGCTCAGCCTCTCGCCAACGTGGATGCCGAGGGGAAGTTTCATAGCCGGAGAACTCCGATCAGTCGGGGGTCAGAAGAGGTGGGGCTTGCCCCGGGTAAGGAAGGATCCGCGACCGGGCTTCCCGTCGAAGGCTCCGTCGTTGACGAGGTGATGGCCGCGGGAGAACACGTGGACCGGTCGTCCGGTCACCCGCATGCCGTCATAGAGGTTGTAGTCCGTGCGCATGTGCGAACCCGCCGTGGTGATGACGTGGTCCGCCGCGGGATCCCACACGAGGAGGTCGGCGTCCGCACCCACGGCTACCAGACCCTTGTGTGGGAAGAGTCCGAACAACTTGGCCGGACGCGTCGCCACAAGGTCGACGAACCTGCACATGTCAATCCGGCCCGTCTTGACTCCTGTCTCCCAGAGAACCATGAGCCGGTCCTCGACTCCCGGAACCCCGTTGGGAACCTTCGGGAAGTACCCGGGGCTTCGCAGTTTCTGCGGGGGGAGATCGTCGGGTTGCTCCAGGCAGAAACCCGCGTGGTCGGTGGCCACCGTCGACAGCGCCCCCACGGTGAGCGCCTGCCACAGGCCCTCCTGGTTGCCGCGCTCCCGGATCGGCGGCGAGCAGAGGTAAGCGGCGGCTTTCTCGCCAAGCTCGGCGTAGTCCTCGTACGCGACCGCGAGATACTGCGGGCACGTCTCCCCCCACACCAGTGAGCCCCGCCCCCTCGCCTGGCCGATCTCCGCCGCGGCCGTCGCGCTGGAGACATGCACCACGTAGAGGGGACTGCCGACGGAGTCCGCCAGGACGATCGCCCGATGCACCGCTTCGGCTTCGGAGTCGTGGCCGTGCGCCGTGGCGTGGTAATTCTCCGCGGTACGTCCGCTCTCGATCAGCAGGCGGGTCTCTCGGGCCACCATGTGGCCGTTCTCGGCATGCACCATCGGCAGCACGCCGTACTCGACCGCGAGTTCGAAGCCTTCGAGCAGTTGGCCGTCGTCGACCATCTGCGTGCCGGGGTAGGCCATGAAGAACTTCCAGCTCGACGCGCCCTCTCCTGCCAGGCGGCGCAAGTCGTCCAGCACGTTCTCCTGCTGGTCACGTGGCGGCACTATGGCGTGCAACCCGAAGTCGACGACGGCCTTCTCAGCGGCCACGTCCCGGCGACGCATATATGAGTCGAGGAGGGACTTGTCGGGCTCCTTCTTCACGAAATCGATGACCGTCGTCGTCCCGCCGTGTGCGGCCGCGATCGTGCCGCTGTGGAAGTCGTCCGCCGTTCGGGTCGTGAAGCCGTCGATCGGGTATTCCAGATGCGTGTGCACATCGATCCCGCCGGGGAGGATGAGTTTCCCGGTCGCGTCGATGACCTCGTCGGCCGACCAGCCGTCGCCGAACCCGAGCGCGACAACGAGACCGTCGCGCACCAGAACATCGGCCCGGACGGCGGCGTCGGCGTTGACGACGGTACCGCCTTTGATGAGCGTCGATCCCATCGTTCTCCTTCTTGAACGGCCGGTCACACCAGCTAGGTGGTCAGTCTGATCAGCCGGTGTAGTGCTCGTCGGCCAGCGTGAGCACCTCGTCCAGCACGTCGAGAGCCAGGTCGATCTCCGACTCGCGGATGATCAGGGGCGGGGTCAGGCGCAGCACGTTGAAGTTCGCCGTGAGGTACAGGCCACGCTCCATCGCCGCCTTGAGCATGCGACTCACCGGTGCGGCCGCGGGGCCCTTGGCGTTGAACGGCACGAGCGGTTCGCGCGTCGCCCGGTCCTTGACGAGCTCGACTCCGTAGAAGAGGCCACGGCCACGAATGTCACCGATGCTCGGATGCCTGTCCGCCAGGGACGCCAGCCCTTCGCCAAGCCGCCGGCCCATGAGCCGGGCGTTCTCGACGACACCCTCGTCCTGCATGATGCGCAGAGAGGCGACACCGGAGGCACAGGCGAGCGGGTGTCCCGCGTAGGTGAGACCGCCCCAGAACATGTTGTCACGCAACCAGTCGGAGATCTTCTCTGACACGGTCATCGCACCCAGCGGGATGTAACCGGAGTTGAGCCCCTTCGCGGTGGTGAGGATGTCCGGGGCGACGGCCCAGTGGTCGCAGGCGAACCATTCGCCCGTCCGGCCGAATCCCGACATGACCTCGTCGAAGATGAGCAGGATGCCGTACCGGTCGCAGACCTCCCGAAGGGAGCGGAGGTATCCGTCAGGCGGGTACAGAAGTCCGTTCGTTCCGGTCACCGGCTCGACGATCACGGCGGCCACGGTGTTGGGGTTCTCGTACTGGAGGATCTCCTCCAGGTGCGGTCCCCCCGAGCAGACAGGGCACGGGTCGGGGTGGCCCGCGGGACAGCGGTACGTGTACGGATCGAGCATCCGCACCACGCCGGTCATGCCCGGCTCCGCCGCCCAGCGACGCGGGTCCCCGGTCAGCGCGATGGCCCCCGCGGTCGCCCCGTGATAGGAGCGGTAGCGAGCCACGATCTTCTGGCGGCCGGTCACGTGCCGGGCGAGGCGCACGGCGTTCTCGTTGGCTGCCGCACCACCGGTGGTGAAGAAGCTCATCTTCAGGTCACCGGGCGTCAGCCCGGCCAGCATCTCGGCCAGCTCCGCCCGGGACCGCTCGGCGAAACCGGGGCCGATGTAGCACAGCTGTTCAGCCTGGCTGCGAATGGCCTCGACCAGCCTCGGGTGCTGGTGTCCGAGGTTGAGATTGACCAGCTGCGATTGGAAGTCGAGGTACTTGCGGCCTTCGTAGTCCCAGAACCAGGAGCCCGAGCCTCCGGCAACCGGAATGGGGTCGAGCGCGCCCTGGACCGACCAGGAGTGAATGACGTACTCCTTGTCGGCCTCCTTCACGCGCCGGCCGGTCCACGTCTGCGTGTCGATGACGGTCATCGGATCGCCTTCTCTCATCCCGTAGGTGTCACTGGGTCTTCGTCTCGGCGCCGAACACGGCCAGGCGGGCCAGGGGGCGACCGGCGTTGGCGGCCGCGCAGATCACGAGGATCTCGCGGGGGCGAGGGACGTCGGACACCTGGAAGGTCACCGTCTGATGGTGCGATCGGGTCTTCGAGTCGAGCTTGTGCTTGAGCGGGATGTCGATGGGGCTGCCTGGGAGACCGACCTTCTCGGCGGCGGGCAGAAGTTCGGTGCCGCCGGCCGCCTTGCGGAAGACGTTGCCGAACCGGAGGTTGTGGATCAGGGCCGAGCCGTGCTCGACCTCACCGTCGATGCCGACGAGCGCCGCCTTGCCGAACGCCTCCACCTCGTCACCGAGCAGGTCCACGCAGGCCGGGCCGACAAGTTGCCCGATCTCCTCGCCCAGCTCGTCAGCGAGCGTCACCAGGTCCTCGACGTACTCGCTCGGGTATGGGTTGGCGATCACCGCACCGACGAATGCGACCCGATGCGGGCGCTCGACCGGGCGCCCGTTCTCGAGCATGGTCTCTTCGAGATGCTTGATGATCTTGCGGACCTGGATGCTCACTTTGCCTCCTCGGATGGTTCATCTGATGAACCATTGGTTCAAATTTTGATGACGGGCGGGGATTGTGTCAAGGGACTTCGAGGATGGAAAGCAATCCCGCGGTGGCGGGATCAGTCCCGTCGACCGTCCTGGGCACACCGCGCGTCGCGGGTCACGTAGAGATCAGGGCGGCGGTCCGCCAGCGGCTGGTTGAACGGGTTGCCGTGCCGGGCTTCTCGCGACCCGATGAGGTCGATCTCGGCGAGCAACATCTCTTCGCCGTCGTTGCTCGCGGGACCCGCGAGGATCCAGCCGTCAGGGCCGACGATCACCGATCTCCCGACGAACTCCTGGCCACGCTCGACACCCACCCGGCTCACGCCCGCGACATAGGACTGGTTGCTGTGCGCACCGGTCATGCACATGAGGGTGGCCATGGCCGGCACATCGGCCGGCTGGCCCGGCACGGGGACCCAGTTCGAGGGAAGAACGATCAGGTCGGCGCCTTGGAGAGCCGCGCTGCGGAAGGTCTCGGGGAACCACGCGTCGTAGCAGATCCCCACCCCGATCCGTCCCAGCGGCGTGTCGAAAACCGGAAACCCCGCCTCGTTGCGGCCGTAGACGACCTTCTCGTCGTTCCAGAGATGGGCCTTGCGGAACGTCCCGACGTGCCCGTCCGGGCCTATCAGCACGGCCGAGTTGTACGGCCGGCCGCCTTCCCGTTCGGTGACACCGGCGACGATCCAGAGATGGTGCCTCCGGGCGAGTGCGGCCCAGGCTGAGCAGGCCGGTCCGCCGGGTACGTCCTCGGCGTACCGAAGGGCCTCGGCACGGTCCGCGAAGACGTACCCGGCGGAGGACGCCTCGGGAAGGACGACGAGCCGCGCACCGGCCTCGGCTGCTTTGGTGATCCACTCCGACGATCGCTCGATGTTGCCGGCGACGTCACCGAAGCGCGGGCGCAACTGCACGCCCGCGAGGATGAACTCGGTCACCACGGCGCCCTGATGGACATGTACTTGACCTCGAGGTACTCGTCTATCCCGACCCGGCCGCCCTCACGCCCCAGACCGGATTGCTTGACCCCGCCGAAGGGAGCCGCCGGGTTGGAGATCACGCCCTGGTTGAGGCCGACCATGCCGCTCTCAAGGCGCTCGCAGACGCGCAGCCCCCGGTCGAGGCGTTCCGTGAAGACGTACGCCGCGAGGCCGTACTCCGTGTCGTTGGCCATGGCGACCGCGTCGTCCTCCTCGTCGAAGGTGATGATCGGCGCGACCGGGCCGAAGATCTCCTCGCGAACGGTCCGGACGCCGTGGGGCACCCCGGCGAGGACGGTCGGCCGGTAGAAGTTGCCGTCGCCGGCCAGCGCCTCACCGCCGGTCAGCACTTCGGCTCCGGCGGCTCGTGCCTCGTCGACCAGCCCGGCCACGCCGGCGAGGGCGCCCCGGTCGATCAGGGGGCCCACCTGCGTCGACGGGTCGAGACCATGGCCCACGGTCAACGAGCCCAGCCGTTTGGCGAGCGCCTCGCTGAAGTCCCGGGCGACTCCCCTCTGGACGTAGAACCTGTTCGCGGCCGTGCATGCCTCACCGATGTTGCGCATCTTGGCCTGAACCGCGCCCTCGACCGCCAGATCGAGGTCGGCGTCGTCGAAGACGATGAACGGCGCGTTCCCACCGAGCTCCATTGACGTGCGCAGCACCTTGTCCGAGCACTGCGCGAGCAGAGTGCGGCCGACCTCCGTTGAACCGGTGAACGAAAGCTTGCGCAGTCGCGAATCGCGCAGCAGCGCCGACGTCACCTCTCCCGACCTCGATGTGGTGAAGACGTTGACCACCCCGGACGGCAGGCCGGCATCCTGGAGGATCCCCACCAGCGCGAGCATCGACAGCGGTGTCTGTCGTGCCGGCTTGACCACCACCGTGCAACCGGCCGCGAGCGCGGGCCCGATCTTGCGAGTGCCCATCGCCATGGGAAAGTTCCACGGGGTCACCAGCAGGCTGGGGCCGACCGGCTGCCGGGTCACGACCACGCGCGACCCGCCGCCGGGGGCGACCAGGTAGCCGCCGTCGATGCGGACGGCCTCCTCCGAGAACCACCGGAAGAACTCGGCCGCGTACGCGACCTCGGCTTGCGATTCGGCCAGCGGCTTACCCATCTCCAGCGTCATGAGCCGCGCGAGATCGTCCCCGCGGACGAGGATCTGCTCGAACGCCCGTCGCAGGATCTCCCCTCGTTCACGAGGTGGCGTGGCGGCCCAGGACGCCTGCGCGTCGGCAGCGGCCGAGAGAGCCGCCAGACCGTCCTCGACCCCGGCGTCGGCGACCTCGGCGATCGTCCGGCCGGTGCCGGGGTCGTCGACGGCAAGCACGGCGCCGGAGTCGGACCCACGCCACTCGCCGCCGACGAACACGCCTTTCGGCACACTGTCGGCAATGCTTTCGGCCGCGGCGATCGTGTCGGTAAGAGATGTCATGGGCGAACTCCTTTGTCGCGCCCCTTGGCGCCGATCAGCTGGTGGCCTAGCGCCCGGTCAGGGCACTCGGCAGGATGATGTCTGTGACGCTCAGCAGTTCACTCAGCCCTCGAGCGGCCTTGATCACTGACTCCGCCACCGAATCGATACGGTCACGCGTGATGCGATAGGTGGGGCCGCCGATCCACACCGCGTAGGGCGTCGAGTCCCGGACCCGTACTGGCGCGGCCACGGATGCCGCGCCGACTTCGAGCTCGTCGTAGGCGAGGGCGTAGCCGTTGCGGCGCACCGAGCCCAGCGACTCGATGAACGCGTCCAGACCTCCCAGCTCCTCGGGCGCCTTCTCCGAGAACTCGGCTGCGAAATCCGTCCGCACCGCCTCCGGATCGAGGGCGGCGAGCAGAACCTTGCCGGTCGAGGTCGCCCACACAGGCTGGGTCCGCGGGACGGGCTTGAGCGTCTGCCCGATCAGCGAGGGCCCCGAAACCTGTGCGACGACCATGACGTTGGGCGCCAGGAGCACGTCGAACCCGGAGGTCTCCTTGGTCTCCTCGGCGAGCTGCCGCAGGACGCCGCGCATGTGACCGTAGGCGCCGTCGCTGTCCAGCAGTCCCCCGACGATCGAGAGAAGGCCGAGTGAGACCCGATAACGCCGAGTGTCCGGATCAAGTGTCAGCCAGCTCTCCCGTTCGAGGACGGTGAGCACGCGGTAGCACGTCGCCTTGGGGATGCCGGCCTCCCTGGCGACCTCGCTGAGCCCGACGCCCTCCGGGTGGGCGGCCACGGCACGAAGCAGCCAGATAGTCCGGCGGACAAGTCCCGCTTCACTTGGTGCCATTGTCTCCTCCGTTGAGGTGATGTGATCGACGGTTGCGGCCATCATCGTGGCAGGCTCGCTGGCTGTTGTCCGTGCCTTACGCGGACTTATGCCGCGTAACGCACGGATATCGTCTGCTACTTGCCTCCGGCGGTTAGCTCTACGGTCTCCGGCTTGTAGCCATCGCCGGTGACGTCGAATCCCTCCGCCTTCAGTTCCTGGTCCGCCTTCTCGGTGAGGTCCCCGCGGAAGGCGCCCTCACCGGGGTCGGCCTTGAGCACCTTGGCGTCGACTGCGATCTTGATGGTCTGGTCCCATGCCTTCTGGTCGATGGTCCCGATACCGGCAGGTGAAGGCCACACGAGCTTGTTGACCTCGTTCAGCATCCACGTCTGGTGGCCCTTGCCGAGCGCGCTGCCGTTGTTGAGGACGACCTCGACACAGCCGGCCAGGTCGTCCCGGCAGAAGCCCCAGCCCTTGTACGTCGCCTTGAGGAACTTCACGGCGATGTCCTTGTTGGCATCCTGGGCCAGCCAGTCGCCACGCGCGTAGATACCGTCCTCAAGGCTCGTGTATCCCGCGTCCTGAAGGCTGATGGCCGAGAAGTCCTCCGGCTTGTACAGCGCACCGGTCTTGGGGTTGATGGTCTCCAGAAGCTGGGCGTACTCGTTGTAGATCTTGGCCTGGGCCGCGTCGACCTCCCGCTTCAGCAGCAGCGACATGTCGAACGGCTGCTGCACGACGGTGACGTCCTTGGCCGGGTCGACGCCGGAGCCCCTCATCGCCGCGAACAACACCAGCTCGTTGCCGAACCCCCAGCTGCCCACCTTCTTGCCCTTGAGGTCCGCGAGCTGCTTGATGCCCGAGTCCGCCCAGGCGACCTGCAGGTAAGCACCGCGCTGGAACACCTGGCCGACGTTGACGAGGTCGGCTCCCTGCTCCCGGGTGACCATCGTCTTGGTGACGTGGCTGACCGCGAACTCCGCGTTGCCCGCCGACAACACCTGCTGCGGCACGATGTTGACGCCACCCTCCTGGATGGTCACATCGAGACACTCGTCGGCGTAGTAGCCCTTGTCCTTGGCGGCGTAGTAGCCGGCGAACTGCGACTGCGCCACCCACTGGAGGACGAGCCTGACCGGGGTTCGCGTCTGGCACGACGCGGTGTTCTCCGCGCCGGATCCGGACACCGGGGCCTCCTCCGACATGCCACAGGCGGACAGGGAGAGCGTGGCGGCGACCACCAAGGCGCCGACGACGCGGCGATTGACTCGTGGGCGCGCGAGGCGCCGAAGGGAGCGGGGCATTGTGACTCCTTCAAGAAGGTAAATCGTGGGGGGAACGACGGGAGATCACGCCTCGTCGCTGTGAATCGACTCGTGCCAGGGCATCAAAAGACGTTCGAGCAGCGACATCAGTCCGAACATCGCGAGCCCGAGCAGGCTGGCTACGAAGATCCCTGCCCATGCTTCGGCGAAGCGCGGCAAGGCCGCCTGATAGGCGATGTACACCCCGAGCGCATTGCTTGGCCCCCCGAAGTACTCGGTCACGATGACGCCGATGACGGCCAGGGTGGACCCGAGCTTGAGCGCGTTGAAGAGATAGGGCAACGCGTTGGGGAGTCGCAACATCAGGGAGATCTGCCGCGGTTGTGCCGCCAGCGACTCCATGAGCTCCAGGTGCAGCGGTGAGACCTGGAGCAGACCCCTGGCCGTGTTGACCAGGACGGGAAAGAACACCATGACCGATGCGACGCCGGCCTTGGAGGCGATATTGGTCACGCCGAACCAGTTGTTGAAGATCGGCGCCAGCGCGACGATGGGAGCGCAGTTGACGATCACGGCCATCGCCAGAACCGGGCCCGACACCTTGTGAAAGCGGCTGACCACCAGCGCGACGAGGACGCCGGCGACGGACCCGAGAACGAGGCCGAGTAGGACCGCCTTAACGGTGATATTCGAGGCCGAGAGGATCGTCGGGAGCTGCGATGACAGCGCTGAGGCGATTTCACTCGGCGCGGGCAGGATGAACGACGGGACCTGGAACAGCCGCACCACAAGCTGCCAGGCGCCCAGGATGACGACCGCGGTGACCAGGACCGGCAGTCCTCGCCTGATGGTCGCCCCGGCCCGCCCAGCGGTGATCGGCATCGAACGCCTGCTTCCCGTACGGACGCTCATGGCGCGTCCTGGGCGACTGACATGCCATGCAGAGCGGACCTGACCTCAGTGATCTTTTTGAAGTACTCGGGTGTCGTGCGTGTGGCGGCGGAACGCGGGTACGGCAGATCGACGTCGATGCTGGCGGCGATCCGCCCAGGACGAGGGGACATCACCATGATCCGCGACGACAGGAACACGGCCTCTGAGATGCTGTGCGTCACGAAGACGACGGTCGTCCTCGTGTCGGACCAGATCCGGAGGAGCTCCCCCTGAAGGCGTTCCCGGTTCATCTCGTCAAGTGCGCCAAGTGGTTCGTCCATGAAAAGGATCTTCGGATCCGCGGACAGTGCCCGGGCGATCGCCACTCGCTGCTGCATGCCGCCGGAAAGCTGCCACGGGAAGTGGTGAGCGAACTCGGACAGGCGGACGAGTTCGAGCATGGACGTGGCCTTGGCCCGCCGAGTCCGCTTGGCCACGCCGGCGACCTGAAGCGGCAACTCCACGTTGCGCTGGACGTTTCGCCAGTCGAACAGGCCGGCCTGCTGGAAGACCATCCCGTAGTCACGGTCTCGCCGTGCGGTGTCGGGTGTTTTGCCGTTCAAACTCACGGAACCGCTGGTGGGTTGGGTGAGGTCCGCCAAGATCCGCAGGAGCGTGCTCTTCCCGCAGCCGCTCGGACCCAGCAGTGACACGAACTCGCCTTCGGCGATGGACAGGTCAATGTCCGTCAGCGCCGTTACAGAACGGTCTGTCCCGCTGTTGAACTGCTTCGTGACGCCGCTGACACTGATGATTGCGGATTCAGGCATCGTGGGCTCTCCAGGGATCGGAAGAGAGATGGCGGTCATCGGGTGTGCCGGTTGCGGAGGGCGAATCGCTCGATCCAGCTGAGGAACTGGACGAACACGATCCCCGCGACGGCCGCGACAAGGACGGCGGCGTACAGCTTCTCGGGGCCGTTCGAGTAGTAGTAGGCGAAGGTGAGGATGGCTCGGCCGATTCCTCGTCCCGTGCCGGCCGACAACTCGCCCACGATGGCGCCGACGACACTGGCCGTGGCGGCGAGTCGTAGCCCCGCGAAGACGTACGGCAGCGCCGCGGGCAGGCGGAGCCAGAACAGGAACTGGAGCCTCCCGGCGCCCACGCTGCGCATGAACTCCGTCTGCACCTTCGGCGGTGACTTGAGTCCTCGCAACGCGTTGATCGTCACGGGAAAGAACGCCAGGTACGCCGCGATGCCGGTGACCGCGACCCACGGTGGCAGTCCCGCCTTGCCGCCCCAGATGACGATCATCGGGGCGATGGCGACCAGCGGAATGGTCTGCGAGGCGATCAGCCACGGCATGAGGCCACGCGAGACCGGCGGGATGTGGAGGAAGACGATGGCGAGCGCCAGCCCGAGGAGCGATCCGGCCACCAGGCCGTAGGCGGCTTCACGCAGCGTCACGGAGGCTTCCCCGAGCAGGTACACGCCCAGGCTGGTCGGGTTCCCGCGCCGGGCGGGTTCCACCAGCGCGCCTAGGATCGTGCCGACGTGTGGCATGGACAGATCGTCGGTCGCGACTGGGAATGGTATTCCGAGCAGTCGATCGCCTGTCGCCTGGCCCAGCGCCTTGTAGCCCTCCCAGAGCGCGGCCAGGAAGGCCACAACGGCAAGGCCGACCACCCCGCTTGTGAGTCGGGATCTCAAGGCCGCTGTGGCTGTGTCCGTGATCGCGGCCTCCCGCTTTGGAGGGGGGTCCGGGGTGATGGATGCTATGGGGGGGCTCTTCATGGCCGTCATGCCGGTTCACTCTCCGGGTCGTGGGGAGAGACATGTCACGGTGCAGGCGTTCATCGCTTGCGGTGAACCATCGGATCACTCAGCGATCCGATGGTTCAATGTAGGTGCGGCGTTCATCCGCCGTCAATGGTTCGCATGAAACTTCATGTGTCACCGGTCGCGCCTCGGCAACCCGTCCGAAACCCGTAGGCTGGCGGAAAGTGGTGATCTCTGGTGACCTGCGCATACTCCTGGATCGGCAGACCCGCTCAGCCGAGGTGACGCGCCGCTCCCGGCACCCGCTGGGAGCCCCGAACCACCCCAGGCGGGTAGAGCGGCATGCGGGTCGTCCCCCACGAAGGACCTGCGGCATGTGCCGTTCCAGCTCCGCTTCCCCCGTTGGAGCACCCCGCCGGGGGGCTCATCCCAGTGCCGGAACCTGGCTCACGGGCGCCGCCACGTGGGAGCGATGGGCGCCACGACGCTTCGCGTAGGCCGAATACATCTTCGGTCATACCGAATATCAACCCTGCGGAGACGGGGCCGGCGCGGCGTCATCGCGGTGTGCCGGAGCGCGTCCAGCACTCGGGTGAATCGGAAATCACTCCTGAGAGTCGGCGAAGATGACTATCTCGTCGATGTCGCCCTCGACGGTGACGTGCACCACGTCCATCCCGGTCAGCAGGCTCCGGCCTGAGGCGTCCTCGTAGCGCCACCCGAAACGGGCCCACTCTCCCGGTGCGTCCACCCGGGTCGTACGGACCATCCGGCAGGGACCCGACGGGTGCCCCCGCACCACCTCGGTGATGAAGTCCTCGACCGCCTTGCGCCCGATCCCTCGGCCCAGCGGACCCCAGAAGACGACGTCGCCGGTAAGGGCGCGGCTCAGCAGCGTGGCCCGCCGCGCCGGATCATCGGCATTGGTCGCCGCGATGAAGGCGTCAATGGCGTGATCATGAAGGGCGTCATCCGTCACGTCGCGATACTAGCCAGCGGATCCGCGTCACGAAGATGTGAAGTCACCCAGATCATGGAAGTCACCGTTGCCGACTTCATTTGACTGCTGATGCCTTCGGGTCTTGGCGCTTTCAGAACAGGCCAAGGTGGTCGAGGAGCTTGCCGGTGGCGTCGAGCAGTGCGCGTGCGGCCGCTATCGCGCGATCTGCTTCCGTTGTTTCCACTACCTCGTCGGGGAACTCCGGATATTCGAGCTCGTTGCGCCTGCGGCGCATGGTGCCGTACGGCTCGAACGTGGGGCCGAACTGCCGGATCACGGTTTGCTGGACGGCATAGTGGCCGCCGGAGGTTGTGGCTCGTAACCCTTGTTGCGCCAGTAGACCGGCACAGGCGAAGCGCGCCGCGTCGTAGGCGAGTGTGTAGGCGGAGTTAGGATCGGTTGTTCTGAGCCCTTCGGCGCTGGCGAGGGTGGTGGTTGCCTTCTCCAGCCATCCACTGCCGTCGGCGGCCTCGCCTCGGACGCGCTGGAGTTCGCCGGAGGTCAACATCCGCTCGACGTCGGCCTCGCCACGTGTCCACCGTGTCATGGGGCGGGTTTCTCCGATCAGGCGTGGATTTCGGCGGTCAGGTCGATCACGGGGGCTGACTTGATCTGTCTGATGAGGGCGTCGGCCTCCGCGTTCCAGCGGTGGGTGGAGGCGAGGACGGGATTGACCGGCATGCCGATGCGTTCCTGAGCACGGTCGGCGGCGGCATAGAGGGCGGTCCGATCGACCTCACCGACGACGAGTATGTCAATGTCGTGGGGAACAGGTCCTGGATTTCCGGCATGACGGGCGGCCCACGAGCCGAAGATGAGCAGGCGCTCGGTGCCGGGGACGCCGGCGAACTCCTCGCTGATGATCGTGTGAGGGCCGTACATGTAGTTCAGGATCTCGGTCACGGGTCGGAACAGCGGATGGTCGGGATTGGCATGCAGGACCTGGGAGCGTCCGATCTCGACCGTAGTGATCAGCTGTGCGTCGATGAGGCGATGTACCTCGGCATGCAGGGTGGAAGGTGCCATGCCCAACTCTCGGGCGAGAGAGGCAAGGGTCCAGTTCTGCCGAGGCCGCAGATAGACGGCGGCCAGGATCTCCGCCTGCGTTCGGGTTTTGAAGATGGGAACGATGGGCGCCGCAACGCTTCGCATAGACCGAATGTATCTTCGGTTATACCGAATGCCAATCCAGCGAGGACGGGGCCGGGGTCGTGTCGTTCTCCGGGTGGGCTGGGCAGGCCTCCCCGTGGAGAGCGGGCTCGGACGGAACCCGATGTGGCCGACCGGTGTGGGTCTCTCGGAGCTCTACGCCTCCAAACGGATGTCTCGCCGTAGGGGAGATCGTCGAGGCTTCCCGCTTCAGTGGCCGGAGCCGGTTGGGTAAAGCTTTCTCGGCAAAACGCCCGCTCACGCGTCCGGCGGCCCTTCGCTTGTCGAAGAAGTCGCCAAATGGGACTTTTCGGGCAGGTGGCAGGTATGGATCTTGTGCTTCACGCGGTGATCATAGGGATAGCCGCCGCGGTCGCCCTGGTGGCGACGGTCGGTGGCCGTTACTGGCATTGTCGGCGACGCCGTCGGTCTCGGCTGGGAAGGGCCCGGCTCCGATGCCGTCGAAGGCGCTCGGTCCGATCTCCTTGAGCCCGAGGACCCGGGGTTTCAATGCCGGAAGGCGGCCCCGGGATGCCGCCGGGTGCGCGTCGGCCGCCCCCACGGGCTGAATCCCCGGACTCAGGCCGGGGAGCGCGTCAAGGTGACGGGGTCCGGTCCAGGGCCGTCGCGGTGTGCCGTAGGGCGCCCAGCAGGGGGATGAGCAGGGGGTGCCGTTCCGCACCCCGGCGTACGGCGGTGAAGACCCGGCGTTCCGGGCCCGCGACCCGGCGGATCACCACCCCGGACAGGTCGGTGCCGCGCAGGGCCAGGCGTGGCACCATCGCCACCCCGGCCCCGGCGGCGGCCAGCGCGACCACCGCGCTGAAGTCGTCCGAGGAGTGCGCGAACTCGGGGGTGAAGCCCGCGTGCTCGCAGGCCAGCGCGATCACGTCGTGGCAGGGGTTGCCCGGGTAGGGGCCGATCCAGGTCTCCCCGGCCAGGTCCGCGACCGTCACCTCGCGCTCTGAGAGGGCATGGTCCCGGGGGAGCACCACGTCGAACGGTTCGGAGTAGAGCGGGATGCGCGACAGGCGCCGGTCGTCCTCGGCGGGGGCTCCGCGATACTCCACGGCCACGGCCGCGTCCACCGCGCCGTCCAGGACCATGGTGAGGCTCTGGTCGCCCTCGGCGTCCAGGACCCGCACCCGGATGCCGGGTTCCTTGTCGTGGAGGACGCCGATCGCCGGGGCCAGCAGGAGCCCGATCGCGGTGGCGAAGGAGGCCACCTTCACCTCGCCCGCCGTACCGGCGGTGTAGGCGGCGATGTCGGCCTCGGCACGCTCCAGCTGGGCGAGGATCTCGTTGGTGTGGCCGAGGAGGATGCGGCCGACGGCGGTCAGCCGTACGCCCCGGCCGTCGCGGTCGAGCAGCCGGTGGCCCACCTCGTGCTCCAGGGCGGCGAGCTGCTGGGAGACCGCCGAGGGGGTCAGGTGCAGCGCGGCGGCGGCCGCGGTGACCGTGCGGTGGTCGGCCACCGCGCGCAGGGTCCTGAGCCGCCGTGTCTCTATCACCTCCGTATTGTCGCCGAGGTCGCTCGTACGCTCAGCGGCGGGCCGGTGAATGCCTTTGGGGACACCGCTCCCATTGGCATGACCCCGGCCGAACCGTCTGATGCGAGCTTCCCGCGGACCCGCCGTCCCATGGACTCGCCGTCCTGCTGACCGCGTCCGTTTCCTACAAGACCGCAGCGGGGAGGCGGGGTTAGGTTGAGCCGTACCAGGGGGATCCACGGTCCGGTGTTCCGGCCGGTTACGCGGGTCTCGGCGGGCCGAGGGCGGCCCGCGATCTACATCCCACCGCGAACCCACGATCGGAGACATTCGATATGAAAGCCCAACTGGACGTCATCGGCATGGTCGTCGAGGACATGGGCCGCTCGCTGGCCTTCTACCGGCTGCTCGGCCTGGAGGTGCCGCCGGAGGCCAACGGGCAGCCGCACGTCGAGGCGGTCCTGCCCGGCGGTCTGCGCCTCGCCTGGGACACGGTCGAGACGATCCGCTCGTTCCACCCCGACTGGCGGCCCGGGAACGGGCAGGGGATCTCGCTGGCGTTCCGGTTCGACACCCCGGCCGAGGTGGACGAGGCGTACCGGCAACTGGTCCTTCTCGGATACGAAGGGGACAAGGAGCCGTGGGACGCGTTCTGGGGGCAGCGGTACGCGGTGATCCACGACCCGGACGGCAACGGCGTCGACCTGTTCGCTCCGAGCGCGGAGAGCTGACCGGGGGTGAACTGCGCGCGGTCAGTCCCGCGCGTCGTGGCGGACGATCAGCCGCGGGCCGTGGCGAACGCCTCCAGGGCTCGGTCGACGTCCTCGGTGGAGTGGGCCGCGGAGAGCTGGACCCGGATCCGGGCCTGGCCGTGCGGGACGACGGGATAGGAGAAGCCGATCACGTAGACGCCCAGCTCCAGCAGGCGTTCGGCCATCGCGGCGGCCTTGGCGGCGTCGCCGATCATCACCGGGACGATGGGGTGGTCGCCGGGCAGGATGTCGAACCCGGCTGCGATCATCCCGGCGCGGAACCGCTCGGTGTTGGCGCGCAGCCGCCGGCGGGCCTCGTCCGAGCCGCTGATCAGGTCGAGGACGCGCAGCGACGCGGCGGCGATCACCGGGGCCAGGGAGTTGGAGAACAGGTAGGGGCGCGAGCGCTGGCGGAGCAGTTCGCAGATCTCCTCGCGGGCCGCGACGTAGCCGCCGCTGGCCCCGCCGAGCGCCTTGCCGAGCGTGCCGGTGAGGATGTCGACCCGGTCCCGCACACCGTGCAGCTCGGGGGTGCCCCCGCCGTGCTCGCCGACGAAGCCGACGGCGTGCGAGTCGTCGACCATCACCATGGCCCCGTACCGCTCCGCCAGGTCGCAGATCTCCGCCAGCGGCGCGAGGTAGCCGTCCATGGAGAAGACGCCGTCGGTGACGATCAGCCTGCGCCGGGCGTCGGCGGACTCCTTGAGCCGTGCCTCCAGCTCGGCCAGGTCGCGGTTGGCGTAGCGCAGGCGCCGGGCCTTGGACAGGCGGATGCCGTCGATGACGCTCGCGTGGTTGAGCGCGTCGGAGATCACCGCGTCCCGGTCGTCGAGCAGGGTCTCGAAGATGCCGCCGTTGGCGTCGAAGCACGAGCTGTAGAGGACGGTGTCCTCCTGGCCGAGGAAGGCGGACAGCCGCGTCTCCAGCTCCTTGTGCACCTCCTGGGTGCCGCAGATGAAACGGACCGAGGCCATGCCGAAACCCCAGCGGTCGAGGGCCTCCTTGGCGGCGGCGATCACCTCGGGGTGGTCGGCCAGGCCCAGGTAGTTGTTGGCGCAGAAGTTCAGCACCTCACCGCCGCCGGTCACGGCGATGTCGGCGCGCTGAGGGGTGGTGATGACCCGCTCCGGCTTGAGCAGCCCGGCGGATGCGATCTCGTTCAGGGTGGTACGGAAGTCGTCGCGGACGTTGTCGAACATCAGGCGGTCCAATCCAAGGTGATCTTGCCGGTTTTGCCGCCGGCGGCGGTGTCGAAGTCGCGCCGGACGCCGGACATCAGGCGGTCCAGTCCAGGATGACCTTGCCGGTTTTGCCGCCGGCGGCGGTGTCGAAGTCGCGCCGGACGCCGGACATCAGGCCGTCCAGTCCAGGATGACCTTGCCGGTCCTGCCGCCGGCGGCGGTGTCGAAGGCCGCGTCGAAGTCGCGGTAGGAGAAGCGGTCGGTGATCACGGGGGACAGGTCGAGGCCCTTCTCTAGGAGCACGGACATGGCGTACCACGTCTCGTACATCTCCCGGCCGTAGATGCCCTTGATGGTGATCATCGAGGTCACCACGGTCGCGAAGTCGACGGCGAACTCCTCGGCGGGCAGCCCGAGCATGGCGATCTTCCCGCCGTGCGACATGTTGGCGATCATGTCGCGGAGCGCCTGCGGGTTCCCGGACATCTCCAGTCCCACGTCGAAGCCCTCCCGCATGCCGAGTTCGCGCAGGCCGTCGGTGACGGACTTCTCGGCGACGTTCAGCGCCAGGGTGACGCCCAGCTTGTTCGCGATGGCCAGCCGTTCGTGGCTGACGTCGGTGATGACCACGTTGCGGGCGCCCACGTGGGTGGCCACCGCGGCGGCCATCAGCCCGATCGGCCCGGCCCCGGTGATCAGCACGTCCTCGCCGACCATCGGGAACGTCAGCGCGGTGTGCACCGCGTTGCCGAACGGGTCGAAGATCGCCGCCACGTCCAGGTCCACCGGCACCCGGTGCACCCAGACGTTGGAGGCCGGGAGCGTCAGGTACTCGGCGAAGGCGCCGTCCCGGTTGACCCCCAGCCCGATCGTGCTGCGGCACAGGTGCCGTCGTCCGGCCATGCAGTTGCGGCACTTGCCGCAGACCAGGTGCCCCTCGCCGCTGACCAGGTCGCCGATCGCGATGTCCTCCACGCCCGGCGCCACCTCGACGACCTCGCCGCAGAACTCGTGCCCGATGACGAGCGGGATCCGCAGGGTCTGCCGGGCCCACGCGTCGAAACTCCGGATGTGCAGGTCCGTCCCGCAGATCCCGGTCCGCAGAACCTTGATCAGCACCTCCCCGGCGCCGACCGACGGTTCCGGTACGTCGGTCAGCCACAGGCCGGGTTCGGCCCTCTCCTTGACCAGCGCTTTCATCACGGATCCCCCCTCAACTCCGAACCCTATGCACTGTGCCCGGCCGCCTTCGGGGGTGTCCATCGCGGTTTTCTTAACCCTGCCCACAGCGTTGCTTCACGCCCGGTCCTCGCTTCTAGCGGCATACCCGGACATTTGATCGCAAATCGGCCAGATGGGCGGTTCCCGTAACGGGACCAGTCTTCTCACCGAGATCGATCCCCTCGACGGAACCGGCTGTCCCAGCGGAACCGGCCCCAACGGGGACGGCCCCTGTCGCGACGATGATCGTCGTGACAGGGGCCTCGGAGCAGGGAGCGTGCGGGGTCAGGGGGTGGTGCGGTGGTGCTCCTCCTGCGGGACCGAGAGGCCGTCGGCGGGCAGGGGGGCCGGGGCCGCGTTGAGCTGGCGGGGGCCCAGATCGGCCTCGGCGGCCTCGGCGACCGCCTCGGCGGCGGCCTGCTCGGCCTGCTTGCGCTCCTGTTCGGCGGCCTCGTTGACCCTGGGGGCCTCGCGGGTGGCCGCCGACTGCGGCAGCGCCTCGGTGAACGCCCTGGAGACACCCTGGATGGCCGAGGTGACCTCGCTGGGGATCACCCAGAACGTGTTGTTCGGGCCCTTGGCCAGCTCGGGCAGCACCTGGAGATACTGGTACGCCAGCAGCTTGGGGTCGGGGTCGTTGCGGTGCACGGCCTGGAAGACCTCGTCGATGGCCTGCGACTGGCCCTCGGCCTTGAGGATCGCGGCGCTCCGGTCACCCTCGGCCCGCAGGATCGCGCTCTGCTTGTCACCCTCGGCGGTGAGGATCTGCGACTGCCGCTGACCCTCGGCGTTGAGGATCGCCGCGCGCTTGTCCCGCTCGGCGCGCATCTGCTTCTCCATCGCCTCCTTGATGCTCTTCGGCGGGTCGATGGCCTTGATCTCCACCCGGTTGACCCGGATGCCCCACTTGCCGGTCGCCTCGTCGAGCACGCCACGGAGCTGGCTGTTGATCGTGTCGCGCGAGGTCAGCGTCATCTCCAGGTCCAGCGAGCCGACGACGTTGCGCAGCGTGGTGACCGTGAGCTGCTCGACGGCCTGGATGTAGTTGGCGATCTCGTACGCCGCCGCCCGGGGGTCGGTGACCTGGAAGTACAAAACCGTGTCGATTTCGACAACGAGGTTGTCTTCGGTGATCACCGGCTGGGGCTGGAAGGAGACGACCTGCTCGCGCAGGTCGATCATCGGATAGACCCGGTCGATGTACGGGATCACGAAGTTGAGGCCGGGCTTGAGCGTGCTGTGGTAGCGGCCGAGCCGCTCCACGTTGCGGGCCCGCGCCTGCGGGACGATGCGCACCGAGCGAACCACGGTGAACACCGCCAGCAGGACGATGAGAAGCCCGGCTATGAGCACAGCGTCCATGAAGTCACCAACCTGATATCTAGAGCGGATGCCCTGTCCTTCAGGGCGGGGAGGAAGTCCTTCATCGTTCAATCCCGGGGATACACGAGAGCGGTCGCGCCCTCGATCTCGATGACGTCGACGGTCGCCCCGGCGGGTATCACCAGGGTCTCGTCGTAGGCTCTGGCGGACCACTCCTCGCCGCCGATCCGCACCCGGCCGTCCTGGCCGGTCACCTCGCGCAGCACGTACGCGGATTTGCCGACGATCGCCTGGATCCCGAACCGCTGGCTCCGGGGTTGCAGCGCGCTGAGGTGGCGCTTGGCGATGGGCCGGACCACGACCACCCCCGCGCCCAGGGAGGCGACGAAGGCCAGAAGCTGGAGCGGAATCGGCAGCCCGAGGCCGGCGACGACGGAGGCGACGAGGGCGGCACCCCCGAGCAGGCCGAGAGCAGTGGTCAGGGTGAAGATCTCGGCGATTCCCAGCACGAGCGCCAGAATCAGCCAAATGACCCAGTAATCCATGCTCCGGCCCTCCTCCTTAGTCAACGGATCAGGCGTCCTGGAGGTTCCTTTCCCTACCGTATGTCTTCCGCCGGACGCCTGTCAGGAGCGCTCGTGCCCCGCCTACCTCGCGGGCTCGATCTTTCCCGACACCTCGCCCAGGGTGATCACGGTTCCGCCGGGTCCCGGGGCCGTCGCGGTGATCGTGACGGTGTCCCCGTCCTCCAGAAAGGCCCTGACCGAGCCGTCGGGCAGCTTGAGCGGCTCGGTCCCGTTCCAGGTCAGCTCGATCAGCGAGCCGCGCTCGCCCGGCCCGGTGCCGGAGATCGTGCCGCTGGCGTAGAGATCGCCGGTGCGCAGTGCGGCGCCGTTGACGGTCATGTGGGCGAGCATCTGGTCGGGTGTCCAGTACATGTCCCGGTACGGGGGGCGGGAGACGACCTCGCCGTTCACCGCGACCTCCAGCCGCAGGTCGAGCCCCCACGGTTCCGAACGGCGCAGGTAGCCGAGCGGCTCGGGATCCTGTGCCCTGCCCTCGACGCGCGCCTCGGACAGGGCGGCGAGCGGGGTGACCCACGGCGAGATCGAGGTGGCGAAGGACTTGCCGAGGAACGGGCCAAGCGGGACGTACTCCCAGGCCTGGATGTCGCGGGCGCTCCAGTCGTTCACCAGGGTCACGCCGAACACGTGGTCTGCGAACCGTCCGGCCCGGTCACCGAGGGCCGTCGGCGCGCCGACGACGAACCCCAGCTCCGCCTCGATGTCCAGCTTGACGGACGGGCCGAAGACCCCCGCGCCGCGCTGCCCGGACGGCCGGGTGATCGGGGTGCCGGAGGCGACGACGGTCCCGGCCCTGCCGTGGTAGCCGACCGGCAGGTGCCGCCAGTTCGGCTTGAGCGGCTCCTCGTCGGGGCGGAACATCCGGCCCAGGTTGGAGGCGTGCTCCAGCGAGCAGTAGAAGTCGACGTAGTCGGCCACCTCGATCGGCAGGTGCAGCGTCACCCGCTCCAGCGGGACGAGGTGCGGCTCGACCACCGACAGGTCGGTGCTCAGCTTGTTCTGGATCAGGGTGCGGGTGTCCCGCCACGCGACCGGACCCCTGGCCAAGAAGGCGTTGAGCGAGCCGGTGGCGAACACCTCGTCGTGCAGGGCTCCGGCGAGGTCGACGACATGATCGCCGTACCGGACGCCGACGCGGGGGATCTCCCCCTCGCGGCGTGAGAAGACCCCGTAGGGCAGGTTCTCCAGGCCCCAAGCCATCACTTGCTCTCCTTCGTTGTGTGTACGGCCGCGGCCGGGCGCCGGGCGATGAGACCCAGGGCCGTGAGGTCCTCGATCGGGGTGCTCGTGCTGCATGATCCGTACGACACCAGCAGCTCCCTGGCCCGCGTCGCGATTTCCTGGGGTACGGCCCGCGCGAGCCGTACCAGCTCGCCGACGTCCGTCAGCTTCAGTGCCGGTACCGGATCGCGGCCCTCCGTGGCCGCGCAGACCGCGAGGACCAGGTTGAGGAAGCCATGCCGGTCCACCCCCAGCGCGGAGTCGAAGTGGCGGACCGCGTTGTGCAGGCCCGCGGTCGCCTTGAACGGCACACCGTGCTCCGCGCAGTGCGCGATGACGGCGCCCAGGTCGACGGCGCTGGGAAAGGCATCGGCGGTCAGCCCGCCGCAGCGGAACTTCAGTCCGGGTCCCGAGCCGCCGTGCGGCAGGGACCCACGGTCGTCGAGAGGCACCTCGACGAACAGCCCGGCCCCGGCGGGCAGCCGGTCGGCCAGCCGCTCCGACACGGCCTGAGGTGTCTCGTCCGGTGCCTGCCGCACCTCGACCAACTCGACGGTGAGGTCATCGAGTGGCGGGAGGTCGGGGGTGTCCAGGATCAGGCCGAGCCGGATCGGGAAGGTCAGGTGGTCGCGGAGCTCCGCCAGGCGGCCGGCCGTGCAGAGGAACCGGTGGGTGAGCACCGGGTCGTTGCCTGCCAGGTCGTTCCTGTGCCGTTCCAGGGCTTCGGCCATCGGCAGCCCGGTCGGCGGGAAGAGCCCGGCGTCGTCGACGAGCCCCCGGAAGAGCGTCGCCGTTCCCATTCCCAGGTTCGTGTTCATGTCTGTACCCATGGCCCTGCCCATACCCAGTGGCGATCCCGTGACCGGGTCCGCCCCGCACCTGTACTCGGGGTGGCCGAGGAAGCGGGGTCTGTGCTTGGGCCGGCCGTGGGAGCCGAACCCGCCGCCGGGCACCCGCCCGTCAACGGGCCCACGTCCACGCGTAGCCGGGGTCCTCCACCGACAGGCCGGCGGGGCCGAGGTCGAGGGGGCGGAAGGTGTCGACCATCACGGCCAGCTCGCTCGTCTGGGTGTGGCCCTGCCGGACCGCCTCGATGACCGCCTCGACGGCGCCGGGCTGCGGGCCGTGCGTGAACCCGGCCGGGTGCAGCGAGACCGAGCCGACGTCGATGCCCGAGCCCCTGCGGGCCGTGTAGTCGCCGCCCGCGTAGAACATCAGCTCGTCGGAGTCGACGTTGTGGTGGTTGTACGGGATCGGGACCGCGTCGGGGTGGAAGTCGAGCGGTCGGGGGCAGAACGAGCAGATCACGAAGTTCGGGCCCTCGAAGGTCTGGTGCACCGGCGGCGGGGCGTGGGTGCGCTTCACGACGGGCTCGAAGTCGTTGATGTTGAACGCGTACGGGTAGAGGCAGCCGTCCCAGCCGACCACGTCGAACGGGTGGTTGCGGTAGACCAGCCGGGTCAGCCCGCCGCGCGTGCGGACCAGCACCGGCACCTCCTCGCCCTCGACGATGAGCGGCTCGTCAGGAGAGCGCAGGTCGCGCTCGCAGTAGGGGGCGTGCTCCAGGAACTGGCCGTGGGTGGACAGGTAGCGCTTGGGGGGCCGGATGTGTCCCGCGGCCTCGATGGTGAACGCCGTGACGCGGCCCTGCGGCACCCAGCGGTGGATTGTTCCGGTGGGGATGACGACGTAGTCGCCCTCACCTGCCTCGATCACCCCGTACGTCGACTCGAACCTGACCCGCCCGCTCGCGATGTAGACGCACTCGTCGCCCATGGAGTTGCGGTAGAGCTCGCTGGGCGCCTCGCTCGCGGTGTACGACATGCGGACGTCGGCATTGCCGGCGAGCAGCCCGCGCCCGGTGACCAGGTCGCCCCCGACCGGTAGGTCCTGGGTGCGCAGGTGGCGGGGGGAGAGGGGCAGGTTGGGGGCGAGCCGGCCGGCCTCGGTGGGTTCGACGGCCTCGGCCTTGATGATCGCCGTGGGGAGATGGCGGTGGTAGAGCAGCGACGAGTCGCTGGAGAACCCCTCCTCACCCATCAGCTCCTCGGCGTACAGCCCGCCGTCGGGCCGCCGGAACTGCACATGCCGCTTGCGAGGTATCTCCCCCACGACCCGGTAGTACGGCATCCACTTCCCCCACCTTGTCCGCTTATCGGACGCATATGTCCTTTATATGAACAACCATCCGCCAGGGTGGGAGGGATGTCAAGCGGCACCCGCCCGGCTGTCGGCCGGCCCGTTCTCGCGGATCCCTCCGGGGACTCGGTCGGGTCGGTCGCGGCCGCCGGTGTCGTGTGGGTTGGTCGCTGCGCCGGTGTCGTGCGGGTCGGTCGCTGCGCCGGTGTCGGCGAACGTCCCCGCGCTGCAGGCGGCACTGGACGCCTCGCTGGCCGACTGGCTCCACAACCTCAAGAAGAAGGCGGAGAGACAACCTCAAGAAGAAGGCGGAGAGACAACCTCAAGAAGAAGGCGGAGAGCCGCCCCTGAATGAAAGAAGGGCCCGCTGGGGAGGCGGGCCCGGTTGCTCGTTTCACCCGGGTGAGGTTGATCCGGGTGCCAAGGGCCCGCTGGGGAGGCGGGCCCGGCTGCTCCGTGACAGAAAGTGCTTAGTGCATCAGGGCTTGCGGCCGACGGCGCAGAACTCGTCCACCTCGCGGAGGCCGCCGACGATCGAAGGGCCGGGACGCCAGAGCGGGCACGAGACCACGCCGGGCTCCACCAGTTCCAGGCCCTCGAAGTAGCTCGCGATCTGCTCGGGGCTGCGCAGGGTGTACGGAACCGAGCCTGCCTCGTTCCAGATGGCGATGGCCTTCTCGAACTTCCCGCCCTTGATGACGTTGGTGCCGTCGGCGACCGCCAGGTAGCTGCCGGAGGGCAGGGCCTCCAGCAGGCGACGTGCGATCGACCGCCCCTCATCGATGTCGGTGATGTGACCCAGGATGTTCATCAGCATGAGCCCGATGGGCCTGTCGAAGTCCAGGGTGGCCTGGGCGGCCTCCAGGATCCTGTCGGGGTCGCGCACGTTGGAGTCGATGTACTCGGTCGTGCCCTCGGCGGTGCCGGTCAGCAGGGCGCGGGCGTGCGTCAGCACCATGGGGTCGTTGTCGACGTAGACGATGCGCGCGTCCGGGGCCACCCGCTGGGCGACCTGGTGGGTGTTGTCGACGGTGGGCAGCCCGGTGCCGATGTCGAGGAACTGGCGGATCCCGCCCTCGTCGGCCATGTACTCGACGGCGCGGGAGAGGAAGGCCCTGGAGGAACGGGCAATATCCACAATCTCGGGAAATATCCCGACGAACTGGTCGCCGATCTCGCGGTCGATGGCGTAGTTGTCCTTGCCGCCGAGCCAGTAGTTCCAGATCCGGGCGGAGTGGGCCACGCTGGAGTCGATCGGGTTCACCGACTGCCGGCCGGAGGTGTGAGGGAGGGTCTCGTCAGGCACGGGGGCTCTTTCTCTGGTGCGTGAGAGGGAAGATCTCTACTTTGCCATCTTGCCAGTCCTGTGCCGTTCTCGTCGCTGCTTGTCGTTTATCACCGTATTTAATATGCGGAACCGTCCGGCGGATGGGGCCGGCCACCCGGGGAGCGATGGAGCTCGGGGTGCGGGGGAGGGGTCATGCTCAAGTGAGCGAGCCGGACAGTTCGGCGGCGGCGGCGGCCACCCGGGGGCCGACGGAGTCCTGGTCGAGGGGGGTGAAGGCGACCACGCCCACCGACGCCTCCAGCCAGGGCAGGCCGGGTACGGGGGCGGCGATGCCCCTGGCACCCTCCTGGAGCTGGCCCTCGGAGACCTGGTAGCCGGTGCGGCCCTCGCGCAGGGCGAGGATGGCCAGCCCGGCGGCACCCCGGGTCAGCGGGTGGCGGGACCCCTCGCGGTAGGCGACGTGCATGTTCGTCCAGGAGGGTTCGACCACAGCCACCGCCAGGCCCTCATCGCCCTCGGCCACCGTCAGGTGCGCGGTCGCGCCCACCTCCTCGGCCAGCCCGCGCAGGGTGGGCAGGGCGCCCTCCCGGAGCAGCGGCTGCACGGCACGGGCCAGGACGAGAACCCCGAAGCCCAGATGGACCCGCCCGCCGCCGTCCCGGCGGACGAAACCCTCGCTCTGCAGGGTGGTGAGCAGGCGGTACACCGCCGGGCGGCTCAGCTCCAGCTCGGCCGCCAGCTCCGTGGGCGTGCGGCCCCGGCGCCCGTCGGCGAGCAGGCGGAGCAGCCGCAGGCCGCGCTCCAGGGTCTGCGAGGATTCGGCCGGCATCTAGGACACCCACTGGGCTGGAACCATGTCCCCGATTATCGCGCCGCCCGGGCAGTGGAACCGCTCGCCGAGGTGGACGCGCGTGTGAGGCGCTCGGACTCCGACCGATTTTCCCGCTAGCTGCAATGTGCCGACGCCGCTTCCCTGAGATCCTCGATATGTGGCCGTACGATGTCTCATCGTCGATGACAGCGATCACTTCCGTCGTGCCGCCCGTGCGCTGCTCGAGCGGGAGGGGATCGTCGTGGTCGGCATGGCCTCCGCGGGCGACGAGGCCCTTCGGCAGATCGGCGATTCCCGGCCGGACGTCGCGCTCGTCGACATCGATCTCGGTGAGGAGAACGGTTTCGACGTCGCGCAGCGGCTCGCGCGGGTGCCACCCGAGGGCCGTCCGCACGTCATCATGATCTCGACCCACGCCGAGAAGGACTTCGTGGACATGATCAGGGCCAGTCCCGCCATCGCGTTCCTGGCGAAGTCAGCCCTTTCCGGGGCGGCGATCCGCGACATTCTCCGGGAAACCTGCGACGAAGGGGATCTGGGCTCCAGCTGATCCGGGGCGTGTTCCGTGGATTTCCCGATCGGTCCTTCAGGCCACGCCGGCGATCCGGGTCAGCGGGCTTCGAGGAAGGCCAGTACGGCGAGGACACGGCGGTGGTCGTCTCCCGATCCCGGTATCCGCATCCTGGACAGGATGCTGTGCACGTGCTTCTCGACCGTGCCCTCGGTGATCCAGAGTTTGCTCGCTATGCCGGCATTTGAGCGTCCCTCGGCCATCAGGGCGAGGACCTCCTGCTCGCGCGTGGTGAGAAGCCCCAGCGGATCGTCCCTGTGGCGGGTCTTGATGAGCTCCCGCACCAGGCTCGGATCGACGACCGAGCCGCCCTGGGCGACGCGCTCAAGCGTCTCCATGAAGTCGCTGACCCCGGTCACCCGGCTCTTGAGCAGGTAGCCGACCCGGTGCCCGGTGGCGAGCAGCTCCATCGCCTCCTCCACCTCGATGTGCGCCGACAGCAGGAGGATCCCCATCTCCGGAAACTCCTCGCGGATCACCTGTGCCGCGTCAAGGCCCTCGTTCGTGTGGGTCGGGGGCATCCGGATGTCGAGGATGACGAGATCCGGCCGGTACTCACGGACCAGGGAGAGGATCTCCACCGCGTCTCCGGCCTGGCCGACGACTTCGAAGCCCGATCGTGCCAGCAGGCTCGACACCCCCTCGCGGAAAAGCACGTCGTCGTCCGCCACTGCTACCCGTATCCGGTTCTCGTGCACGATCATCGCCCTTTCGCGGTGTTTTTCCCGCCGGACCCATCATTAAAAGAATGGCCACTTCAGGGTTAAGGAATTCTCAATACTCTGGACAGTGGGCCGTAAGTCCACGAGCGGGGTACGGTCCGGAATGAAGTGTGAAATATCTCGTTTACATGCGAGTATCTTAGTATCCATGCGCGAGCGGCTGCTGTCGTCATTGACGCACACAAAGCGTCAATCCTTCGTGCTGGGGATCATAGGCGGCGCCGTGTGCATCGCGGTGGAAGTTTTGCTGTCCCTTTTTCTGGGCCGCTTGACACCGGGCGGTTCCTCGGGGGAGATCTACCTGCTCGGCGTTCTGCTGGTCTCGGTCGTCTGGGGCCTGTGGCCGGGGCTGGTGACCCTGCTGGCCAGTGCCGCCGCCTTCAACTACTTCACCCTTCCCCCAGTGGGGAGCTTCATCCCCAAGGAGGACTGGCTCTGGACCCCGATTTCGATCTTCTTTCTCGTCGGGCTGGCGACCTGTTTGATCGCGGCACGGGTGCGCTCACTGGGCGTCCAGACGAGCCAACGTCGCTGCGAGGCGGACCTCACCGTGCAACTGGCCCACATCCTGCTGCGTACGGAGAACCTGAGCGCGGCGCTGCCGCCGGCCTCGCACCTTCTGGCGTGGGCTCTGGAGGTGCCGGGCCTGGAGATCCGGCTTGAGGAGGTCCCCGCCGGCGAGCACGGCGAGGTTCTGCCGCTCATGGAGAACGGCGGCCGGATCGGCACGCTCGTCCTTCCCGCCGGTGTGCCGGAAGACGTGCGGATACGCCTGCGCGACCGGATGCTGCCCTCTTTGGAAGCACTGTTGCGGGCGGCCCGCGATCGCGAGAGCGTCGGGGCCGTGCTGGCGTCCAGTCGTGACGAGCTCCGCAGGATCGCGCAGGAGCAGGCGACGTTGCGGCGTGTCGCGACCCTCGTGGCGCGGGGCATCTCCTCGACGGAGCTGTTCAACGCGGTCGCCTGCGAAATGGGCTCCCTCATGCAGGCGGACCACGTGTCGGTCAGCCGCTACGATCCCGGCCACACGACGGTGGTGGGCTCGTGGAGCCTCCGGGAGGACATAAACGAGGTGATGCCTCTCGGCTCGCAGTGGCCGATCAACGAGACGGTCATCTCCGGCATGGTGCTGAGGACGGGAAGGCCGGCCCGGATAACGAACTATGCGGAGACCTCGGGAATGATCATGAAGTTGGCCCGTGACATGGGCGTCACCTCCGCGCTCGGCTCTCCCGTGATCGTCGACGGCTCATTGTGGGGTGTGGTGCTCGCCTTCTACAGCCGCTGGGAGCCGAGGCTTGAAGGCGCCGAGGAGCGGATGACGGACTTCACCGAGCTGATCGCGACCGCCATCTCGAACGCGCAGGCCCGTGCCGATCTCGCCGCCTCCCGGACGCGCCTCGTCGCGGCGTCCGACGAGATCCGCCGGCGCATCGAGCGTGACCTGCACGACGGTGCCCAGCAGCGACTGGTCTCGCTCGGGCTCGAACTGCGCGCGGTGGAGGCCGGAGTGCCGCCGGGGATGACCGAGCTCAGGGAGCAGCTGTCTCACACGGTCCAGGGCCTGACCGGGGTCGTGGAGGATCTGCAGGAGCTCTCCAGGGGCATCCACCCGGCGATTCTCTCGAAGGGCGGTCTCGCACCCGCGCTGAAGACGCTCGCACGCCGCTCCGCCGTTCCGGTCGAACTCCAGCTGGGCTCCGTCCCGCGCCTGCCGGAACGCGTCGAGGTGGCTCTCTACTACACGGCGGCGGAGGCGTTGACCAACGTGGTGAAACACGCGCACGCCTCCGTGGTGTGCGTCACCTTCGGCGTGACCGGGGCGACGGCCCGGCTCTCGGTCAGCGACGACGGGACCGGGGGAGCCGAGTACGGCGGGGGGTCGGGGCTCATCGGGCTCAGGGACCGCGTCGAGACGCTCGGCGGAAGGCTGACGATCACGAGTTCCGCGGAGGAGGGCACGTCGCTTCTGGTGATGGTGCCGATCGAGAACTGACGGCCGCGGCCGGCTCGCCGGGGTGAGCGGGGGACCTGCCCCACCGGTCGGCGGCCGATGGGGCAGGCTCGCCCGGGAGGCCCCGGGCGAGCGGGCCGGAGAGGGAACTCGGTCGCCGGTCCGGGGGAGCTTGGACGGGCGGCCGTCCGGTCAGGGGTCAGGGGGTGGGGGTCAGGGGGTGGGGGGCCCGCAGGAAGCGGTCTCTCCATGGTCGTCCAACCGTGCGGCGGTGGCGAGCGGAAGGCGGAGGACGAACCGTGCGCCGCCCAGGGGGGAGCCGTCCACCTCGATGGTCCCCAGGTGGGCTTCGGCGATGTCGCGGGCGATCGTGAGGCCGAGCCCGATGCCTCCCCGGTTGCGGCAGCGGGCCGTGTCCAGCCGGGTGAACCGCTCGAAGACCCGTTCCCTGTCGGCGTCGGCGATGCCGTCCCCGTCGTCGGTGACGACCAGCTCGCCGTACTCACCGTCCCTGCGCACCTCGACCAGCACCGTGCGCCTGGCATGGCGCTGCGCGTTGTCCAGGAGGTTGGAGAGGAGCCGGTCGATCTCCGCGTCGACGACGTTCGCCCTGACAGCGGGGGCGAGCCGAAGTCGTACGGGGATGTCGTCCCCGCGCCGCGAGACCGTGGCGCGGGCCAGCTCACCCAGGTCCGTGCTGACGAACGCGTCCGGTGGGTTCGTACCGACCTTCGCCAGCATCAGCAGGTCGCTAACGATCTTCTGAAGCCGGTCGACGTCTCTCAGCGCGTTTCCCAGCAGCTCGCTCAGGTCCGTCTCCTCGGGGTGCAGCCGGGCCTCTTCCAGGAGAGCCCTGAGCCCGGCGAGCGGGGTGAACAGCTCGTGCGAGGCGTCCGACACGAATCGCCGCTGCTGGACCAGCGACCGGTCGATCCGGTTCCTGGCGCTCTCCATCCGCTTCAGCAGGTCGCCGGTCGCCAGGACGAGACAAATGATCTGATCCGACCCTGGAAGCCCGTGGAACCGGCTGCTCAGATCGTTGGCGTACGATGACATGAAGGTCCTGTTTCGGTCTGCACCAATCGGCGTGCTTTCAAGGAGGGGAGCGGAGTCTCATCATCGGCTTGACGCCGCGGCCGAGGTTCTCCGCTGCCCCGGGCGGTTGCCCGCACCACCATGATGTTGTCTTTGTCGCCCGCCGTCTGCGCTGGCAGCATCCGTTTGCCGCTTCACACCAGTAGGAGCTCGGCATTCCGGCTACCTGCAATGCCCCGGGCTCCTGCCCGCGTGGGACGCCGGATCAGCCGGAAGGCATCGAAGTCCTGTGGGTCCTTGACCGGGTCTGTTGAGCCCATTGCGATCTGGGTAAAGTGTGGGTCGATCGTTTTGGCTGGCTTTATCCGGGGAGTTCAGGACATGCGACTTACTCTGCGCCGGACCCTCGCCGTCGGCGCCGCGCTCGCGCTCGTCGGGATCATGACGCCCGGGGCCGCGTACTCGCAGGACGATCCCCGCAGCTGCAACGATCTGCTGGGGGCCGACGCCCCGGCCTACATCGTGTGTCACTGGCTGGCCAAGCCGGAGGAGGCCCTCGGCGTCGCGCTCTTCTGGGGCAGCGACGACGCCGCCAACCTCAGAGAGGCCACCCCGTCCAACGGCAAGTTCATCGACTGCTCGGCCGCCGGATCCTTCTGCCCGGAGCCGCTCGACGGCGGCGCCGAGGGCGGCGAGAACTCCCCCCTCCCCGAGGGCGCGGGAGAGGACGGCACGCCCGAGTGTGAGGCGGGCCGGCAGTGCTCGATCAACGGGCACGGCGAGGGTGGCGACGGCACCGTCCCCGGACCCGAACTGACCGGTGCCGCCAAGCCGACCGCCACGAGTACCCAGGATGCCGCCGTCGCGGCGGCCGCGCAGACTCCGGCAGGTCAGGCGATCACCGCGGCGAAGGCCCTGCAGCTGAGGGTCTGGGTCGACACCGAGCTGGCCGACGACTGGAAGGCGGGCAGCGAGACCTTCACCGCCGCGGTCAAGCGCATCGGCGCGCTGGCCGCGCGCCCGGAGGTCGCGGGCATCCGCTTCACCTCCCAGCTGGGCTACAACACCACGTTCAAGACGGATGCGGAGATCACCGCGTTCGTCACCGCGGCCTCCGACGCCCTCCGCCAGGTCGCGCCCGGCAAGCGGCTGGGTGTCCACACGGTGGTTCCCGAGCTCGCCTGCGGCGCGGACGACACCTGCAAGGCGGAGATGCGCAAGCGGTACCCGCTGCTCGCCCCCGAGAAGATCGAGTCTCCGCTGATCGCGGGCCGCGTCGACCAGCTCTCCCTGGACACCGGCCTGCTGTACGGCGGCTACGACACCTGGAAGATCGACGCCGAGCAGGCCCACCGCAACCAGTGGATCCAGGTCCGCGCCCGATCGTGGGACGTCCTGACCCAGATCGCCGCGGAGGAGACCGGTCTCGTCGGCCAGGTGACCGACGAGCAGATCGCCTCCCGGCTGTCGGTGCCCGTCAAGGACGGAGCCGCCCAGCAGGTGAACGTCTGGACCCGCGTCCAGAACGCCCAGGGTGCCGAGAATCGGCTGACCGCCTGGGACCAGCTGAAGAAGCTCACCCCGATCCAGCGCCGCCTGGCCGCCGTCTACGACCCGGCCAACCCCGAGGTGGACGTGGCCGCCGACCTCAAGAAGCTCTCCGAGGCCTTCGGCCAGATCTATCTCACGACAGCCTGACGCACTCCCGAGATGTCCCGGTGAAACGGCTCCGGCCGGCTTCGCCGGGACCCTGTCATGAGATGAGGGGGTGTCGTCCCCAGGCTCCAGGCCCGTGAACCGGCAGACCTGGCCGGCGGGGTGAGCGGTGGAATCCCCGCCTCCTGATCCTTCTCGGGCCGATCGCCGCCCGACCCGGCGGGGAGGACGTCACCTGCCTTCGTGATCGGTGAGGTGTTCCATCGCGGTGAGGTCGATCTCCATGACGCTCGTCCCCGGTGGCAGTCCCAGGGCCTGAACCGTAGCGGTGCGCAGCTCACCCGCGTGGCCGAGCACCGACTCGCCGACGAGCAGCTCCAGGCAGCGTCCCGGCAGCCAGGGCGCGTACTCGGTGGGGCGCGTGACCAGACCGGCCCCCATGACGTGCGCGGCCGTTCGCGCGGCGTCGACGGCACGGGCCCACGACGACTCGCCGGTCAGGGCGGCGGCGAGATGGTTGGGCTGGGCGGGGACAGCGGCGTTCAGCGCGTCGAGCCGGCCTTCGGCGGGGCGGCGATCCGACGGGGGGAAGGGCGCGGGGCCGGCGCCCGTGAGGGGTGCGAAGACCACTCCCTGCTCGAAGAGCGCCGGGTGGTGATTTCCCAGGGCGAGGTTGAGGCCCAGCGCGGCCAGCAGCCCGGGGAGGAGCGTGGTGCGCAGCGACGGCTCGCGCGGGCTGATCGGGTTCGTGAGCGTCAGCGTGGTGCGGCGCGGGTCGCCGGGCGCCAGGCCGAAGGCGTCCCACGCGGCGGCGCAGACGAAGGGGAAACGCGGTGTCTCGACGTATCCCGCCCCTGCCAGCGCGTGCCCGATCCGCCGTCGCAGGCTCTGCGACCGGCTGAGCCCCCCGCCGGCCTCCCGTCCCGGTGATCCTCTCCTGCCGTGACCGCCTCGCGTCAGCGGGATGGTCTCCAGATCGGGTACGGCCCGCGCGGCCGGTACGGCCCGCGTGGGGGGCGTGCTCCGGGGGCGTGGACTGGGCCGGGGCCTGCCGCCGGGGGCGAACTCGTCCATCCCGAGGGGGAAGCGGATGTCGCCGTCGATGATGTCGCGGATGTCCTTCAGACCGTGCCGGAGCATCAGGGTGCGCTCGACGCCCATGCCGAAGGCGAACGCGCCGTACCTGTGCGGGTCGACGCCGCAGGTGGTCAACACCCGTGGGCGGACCGTGCCGCACCAGCCCCACTTGACCCATCCTTCGCCGCCGCACGTCCCGCACGTCCCGCACGGGCTCGCGGAGGCATCTCCGGAGACGTCTGGGCGGACGCCTCGGCAGACCGCGCACTCCACGTACACCTTCGCCGACGGGTCGGTGTAGGCGGACCGGTGGGTGCGGAGCCGGGTCACCGTGCCCCTGCCGAACACGGAGGCGGCGAAGTGGTCGAGGGTCTTCTTCAGGTCGACCATGGTGAGCCCCAGGTCGACGGCGAGGCCCTCGACCTGGTTGAACACCGGGCTGTGGATGGCGTCGGCCGGGCCGGGACGGAAGGCGCGGCCCGCGCAGACCAGGCGGAACGGAGGTGCCGTGCCGAGCGTCGCCCGTACCTGCGCCGGTGAGGTGCGCGTGCGCAGCACGAGGCCCGACCTTTCGCCGGGCTCCGCGGGGTCTTCGATGTGAAAGGCGCGGTCGGGGTGGCCGTCGTCCATGTTGAGCGCGTCAAGGGTGAGCCACTCGGCCTCGACCTCGGGCCCCTCGACGACGCGGTAGCCAAGGTCGAGAAAGACGTCGGCCATCTGCTCGGCCATGACGGTCGCCGGATGCCGGGCCCCGCGCGAGTCGTGCGGTGCGCTCCCCGCATGTCCGCTGGATGCGCTACTCAATGCGCTGCCTCTTCCTGTGTGAGCGCGCTTCCCGCGCTTCCCCCGAGACGGTCAGCCGAGAGCCGCGGGTCACCCTTCGCGGGGATGCGACGGCACGCCGGACGACTTCGCGCGTGAGATCGGAGGTCGCACTCGGGAGGGGGATCCGCGTCCGACGTCCGTTCCGAAATGTCGGGGTTCACGCGCGACCTCGAATATCCGTCACGCTAGATATTGGAATAACTACTCAAAGTTATTGTCTGGTCAACGGCGAGTCAACACGCCGCGGGGCCGACGATGGGCGTCGAGAAGGCGGCCGCCCCGTCAGGGGTAGATCATCGGCGCGCGTCCGCTACTCCGGAGGGCGGATTCCCCGGGAGCCCGCTGAACTCCGCCCGCTGAACTCCGCCGGGTGAAGTCGTCGGTGACGGATGGTCCGGCCAGGGCCGGCGACCGGGATCGGCCGTCGGGGTCGGCCGTTGGTGAGATCTGGCGCCGGTCGGGCGTCTGCGGGTGGGCGTCGGCGGTGGTGGGGCCGGATCTGATCGGGGTGCCTCGTTCAGGCCCTGGACGGGCACCCCGATCGGGTCAGGTCGGTCAGCCCCGGGTCTGGGCGAGATAGCCGGCGAACTCGTCCAGGGAGATGAGGCCGTCGCCATCCTCGTCGATGCCGGCGACGGCCGCCGCGGCCCCCTCGGGGGTGATCGGCTGACCGAGCACCTCCATGAGCCTTGTCAGCTCGGAGACCGAGATGAGGCCGTCACCGTCAACATCGACGATCTTGAAAGTTGTCGCGTAGTCGTCCGCCACGATCGCATCCGCCTTTGGCAGCAGGGAAATCAGACGGCAAGCACACTAGCGGCATTCGGGGCGCCCTTCCCGGCTGAGTCCGGGGGATTGCGCCTGTTCCAGGTGTCGGCTGAGCCGGGAGGATCGTGCCTGCCCGGGGTGCTGTACGGGCAGCCTGCTTGGGACTGCATGGACAGCCTGCCCAGGGCGTTGTACGGGCAGCCTGCTCGGGGGTGCTACACGGGCAGGGGCGCCGCCGATGCGATCGGCGACGCCCCTTTCGTTTGTTTTGTCGCTACCCTCGGAGGACCCTGTGGTTCTGCGAGGGTTGTTCGGGACCGGCCGACGGCTCAGGCTCGCGCGTTCGCCATCGTCTGGCACGCCTTGGCCCATGCCCGGCACGCGTCGGCGCACTCCTTCATCATCGGGTCACTCTCCATGGACATGCACGCGTCGGCGCATTTGTTCGCCGCCTTCGCGCACATCGTGGCCATGTCCTTCGCCATCGGTGACTGGCGCATCATCATGTCCGCGCAGAGGCGGGTCATGTCGGCACAGTCCATGAGCGGGCCTATCAGTGCCATGTCGGCGTACCGACCCCCCTGTGTGAGGCAGTAGGTCATGGTCTGCTCGCAACGGCTGTGGCTCTCCAGGCACATGTCGATGCTCTTCTGTACCTGAGGGTTCATCTTCACCGCATGGCTCATACTTGCTCCCCGTGTTCGTGACCGTTCCGCTTCAACGTTCGAAGCTCTCGCATCAGTGGTTGTGCCCTGCCGGGTGCTTCGGCCTTCCGGGAATTTACGGTTTTAATCGCCCATCGAAATAGTTTTATGCATAAATGCGCCTATCTTCTGTAGGGTTAGTGGGGAAGCCACGGAAATGGGCGGCTCCTCGCGGGATCCCGCGAGGAGCCGCCCATCGGACCCGGGCCGGAACGCGATACGCGCCCCTGCCCCTGCCCCTGCCCCTGCCCCTGCCGCTCAGACCAGAGCAGACCGGCCGTGCCCGCCTGGCCAGAGCGTGAGGGTCAGAGTACGGCGCCCGAACCCTGGCGGGCGGGAGCCGGGCCCTTCCGCTTGGGCCGCGGCGGCGCGCCGGGCTTGCGCTTCTCCAGCTCGATCGCCGCCGGCCCCGCGACCAGCGCGGAGGAGAGCGTGCCGACGATGATCCCGATCAGCAGCGCCACCGCGAAGTCGGTCAGCGAGTCGCCGCCGAGCACCGCCAGCGCGGCCAGGATGAACAGCGCACCCAGGCCGGTGTTGACGGTACGGGGCACGGTCTGCAGGATCGAGGTGTTGACCACCTCGGCGAACGAGCTCTTCGGCCGCGCACCCCATATCTCGCGGACCCGGTCGAAGACCACGACCTTGTCGTTGACCGAGTAGCCGATCACGGTGAGCATCGAGGCCAGGAACACCCCGTCCACCGGCTTGCCCAGCCACGCGAACGCGCCGATCACGATCGTCGCGTCGGCGACCAGGGCCACCACCGTCGCCAGGCCGAACGTCCAGCGGAACCGGAAGGCGAGGTAGGCGAGCTGCGCGGCGAGCGCGACGCCCAGCGCGATCAGCGCGTTGCGGCGCAACTCGTCCCCGAGGCTCGGCCCGATGAGCTCGTCGCGCTCCTTGGTGACCTGGCCGCCCTCACTCTCCAGCGCCTTCTCGATCTTCACCACCTCGGCGGGAGTGATCTGACCCGTCCGTACGGAGATGTCGTCATCAGAGGCCTGCACCACCGCGTTGGGGTACCCGGCCTTGCTGACGAGCTCGCGGGCGGTGTCGGCGCTCATCGGGGTGGTCGTGGAGTACTCCACGAGCCTGCCCCCGGTGAACTCCACGCCGAAGTCGAGCCCCCGCACCGCCACCCCGGCCATGGACACGGCCACCAGCAGGCCGGTGATCGCGAAGTACAGCCCGCGACGGCTCATCAGGTCCGGCTTGCGGGTGTTCAGCCAGCTGCGGACGCGCCCGATGTCGGCCAGGCCGGTCATCTTCGGCCGTGCGGACACCACCTTGAACCTCACCGCCCACTGGGCCAGGACGCGCGTGATGACCATCGCGGTGATCAGCGAGGCGATCACGCCGATGCTCAGCGTGACGCCGAAGCCGCGCACGGGACCGGACGCCAGGAAGAACAGCAGCCCGGCGGCGAGCAGGGTGGTGACGTTGGAGTCGGCCACCGCGCTCCACGCGTTACGGAAGCCCTTCTCCAGCGAGCCGCCGAGGTTGGGCGTCTCGGCGTACTCCTCACGTGCCCGTTCGAAGACCAGCACGTTGGCGTCGACGGCCATGCCGATGGCCAGCACGAAGCCCGCCAGACCCGGCAGGGTGAGCGTGGCACCGAGCCCCACCAGCGCCGCGTACGCGATGAGGGCGTAGCAGGCCAGCGCGATGGCGGCGAGAAGGCCCACCAGCCGGTAGATCACGATGATGAAAAGCGCGGTGAGCGCGATGCCGATGACCGCGGCCCAGGCGCTGGCCTTGATCGCGGCGGCGCCGAGCGTCGGGCCGACGGTCCGCTGCTCGACGATCTCGACGGGCACCGGCAGCGAGCCGCCCTTGATCAGCAGGGCCAGGTCCGAGGCCTCCTCGGAGGTGAAGGCACCGGTGATCTGGGTGGTGTTACCCGGCAGGCCGACCTTGCAGCCCACGTCCTCGTTCACCTGGGGCGAGACGATCACCTTGGAGTCGAGCACGATGGCGATCCTGCGCTTGGGGTCGCCCGGCTGGTTACAGGCCGCCTCGCCGGTCAGCTTGGCCCACGCCGCACGTCCCTGATCGCGGAAGTCGACGGTGACGAACCAGCCACCGCCCTGCTGGGCGTCGATCCCGGCCTCGGCACCGCCGACGCCGTCGCCGGTGAGGGCGGCCGGTCCGATGTGCAGCGGGGCGCCGCGATCGTCGGGCAGGATCTGCTCTCCCTTGCCAGGCTTGGTCTTCGCTCCCGGGTCGGGGGCGCCTAGAACGGGGTGGAAGGTGAGCTGCGCGGTCTTGCCGATGACCTCGGCGGCCTTGGTCGGGTCCTGCACACCCGGCAGTTCCACGATGATGCGCCGCTCGCCGGAGCGGGCCAGCGGCGCGTCCGCCACGCCCAGGCTGTCGGCCCGGCGGCGGAGCACCTCAAGGGTGCGGTCGGTGGCCGCGGCGTCGGCCTTGACCGTCGGTGAGTCCTGGGTCTCCAGGACGAGTTGGGTGCCGCCGCGCAGGTCGAGACCGAGGCGCGGCGACATTGTCAGGGCTATGTACAGCGAGGTGGCGATGACGGCGAACGCCGCTATCGCGCGTACCAGCGAGGCACGCGACATGGAAGCCTCCACAGGCTGGGGGAGTTGTCCTCGGTCAGGCCGAAGGAGCGTTCAGGTACGGCGGCACGCTTCGCGTACGGCGAAAACGCCTTTCGGCTGTGGCGAAGGCGTTTTCCGCTCATGGGAAAGATGTCTTCCGCTCGTGGCGGAGACGTTTTCGCGTACGGCGAAGAGACCCGGAGCGGTTCCGGGGTGTTTCAGTCGGCTGTGGAGGCGGGTGGTGCGCGCCCCGGCCTGACGAGCAGGGCCGCGAGCGGGTGGGTGTCCTCGTCACCCGCCGGGCGGGTGAGCGGGCCGGTGGCGAGGAACAGGTGCCGGAGGTCGGCGGGCGGGGTCGCGAGCGGGTGGCCGCCCCCGCCGCCCAGACCGGTCCCGGTGCCGGCGAAGCCGGAGGCGAGGGAATGCCGCTGCACGCTGTCGAGGAGCGGGCGCGACAGCGGCTGATGCTCGCCGACGGCCTGGACGACCGCGGTGTGCCGTACGAGGGCGGAGGTGCTCCCGCCCAGTCCCCCGGAGACCAGCAGCGGCAGCAGCAGGGTCAGCAGCCAGCCGAAGGGCGCGCCGCGCCTCAGCTGTCGCATGATCTCCTCCTGGCCGTCATCGCTGTCCACCGTAGCCCTTCGGAGCCTTTGCGATCCCCGGAAGCCGACTCCGGGTCAGCATTACCCCATAAATGCTTCAAGAGAGGGTAATGCGGGCGCATGCGACTCACCCACGGCTCAGGGCCGGTGCGGATGATCGCGGCGCGGGTCCCGTCTGGTCTTGAGCCTGCCCAACTGGCGGATCAGCTCGTCGCGGACCTCCGCGAGCGCGGTGGACAGATCCTGCTCGTCGGAGCCGGCCACCAGCGGCTCCGTCCCCGGGAGCACGCATTCGAGCGTCACCCGCTGCTGGGGCGTGTCGCGGTCCTTGACGCTCAGCCGCAGTTCCACCGCGTCACCGGGATAGGAGAGCAGTCGCTTCCCCAGCCCGGCCAATCGCTCGATGATCTCCTGACGCTCGCTCTCGGCGAGGCCCGTCCCGAACCTGAGCCGCTCGGCGACGACATCTTGCTCCTCGCCACTCGCATCTGTCATCGTCAACAGCCTCCTTTGGATGTAGTCGCAATATTACATTCGGTTATCATCGCCATTTTGGGGGAGGTCGACCCGAATTCCCGCCCGTGCTGCCGGGCGCTGGAATCCGGCCCGCCCCGGCGAGAGGTTCGACTGCGGATCCTCTTGCTGTAGGGGGGCTAAAATTCCACTCGGTGTCGAGCGCGAGGAGGCGGTCCCCGATGGATCTGAAGACGCTGCGTGATGTTTCCGGGCTGAGTGACCCCATTGAGCGTGCACGGCTTCTGGGTCGTCTCATGACCGAGGAGCAGGAGCTTGTCGAGGAAGCGGCAAAGATGCGTCGCCAGGCGATCGCCGAGGCTCGTGATTCCGGCATGGGCCTGGAGGAGATCGGGGCACGTCTGGGCGTCTCTCCCGGTCGTATATCCCAGATGAGGAAGGGGCCGACGGCCCGCACCCCCGAGGGGGCGGCGGCCCGCGCGCCAAAGGTTCTGGTGCGGCGGGCGCTGCCGACCGACCCCGCCGTGCGCGCCTCCGCGTCCCTCTTTCTCGTCGAGGCGGAGCGGCAGGGGATCAGGCCGGACCGCAGAATGCTCTATGTCGGCCCGGAGCCGGCGAGTGATCACGTGGCGGCCTGCCTGCGCGTCGAACCCGGCGCCGAGGTGATCGCCCGCCGGAAGATGATGACGGCCAACGAGGTTCCGGTGCGGATCGCCACCAGCTACTTCCGGGTGGACCTGTTCGGGAGGACGCGCATCGCCGAACCCGAGTTCGTCAAGCCGTCGCTCCAGTCGGCACTGGTCGCCCTCGGTCACGCCTTCGGTCATGCGGAGGAGGATCTGACGGCTCGCCCGCCGACATCCTTCGAGTACGAGACCCTGGAACTCGAACCGGGGGAGTGGGTCGTGCAGGTCCTTCGAGCCGGTTACTCCAGCGAGGACACGCCCGTCCACGTCCTGGAGACGATCTGCGCCGCGAACAGGCACGTCTTCTCGATCGGCCAGGTCTCCGGGTACGACGAGTTCTAAGCGACCCGCCCTCGGGCTCGGGCCGGTCACAACCGTCACGCTCACGTCGAGATCGGAGAGAACGCAGTGACAATCGCAGCCGCAGTGACAGCCACAGCCACGGCCGCAGTGACAGCCGCAGCCGCAGCCGCAGCCGCAGCCGCAGCCGCAGCCGCAGTGACAGCCACGGCCACAGCCGCGACGCGGCCCTCGGTGCCGGTCCTCGCCGGGCGGCTGCCCGCCTATGTCTACGACCTGGCCGAGCTCGACGCCCACGCCCGGTCGCACTGAGGCCCGGTGACCGGGTGGAGTTCACCATGGCGGGCGCCTACGCCTGGAACATCTCTCACCATGACTTCCTGATGCATCCGAAACCGAGCTTCCACTACCTGGCCTCCTCGCCCGCCTGAGGCAGGCCGCCAACCCGGGTGTGTGGATGCCTCCAGGTGCGCATATGCTGCGCATCACCGCTTTCATGCATCAAAGGGAGAAGCTCGCCGTGTACAAGGAGTTCGCAATCGAGGCCGTGGTCTGGGTCATCCCCGTAGTAGTGCTGCTCGGGCTGGCTTTCATGATCACTGCCTGACCTGGACGCGGCCGAAGAGCCACCACAGCCACACCTGTGACGCCACCAGCAGGGGAGTGAGCAGCAGCATCGAGGGAGTGAGCAGGGCGAGCGTCGCCGGATCCGCCAGGTTCTCCGCCAGTGGCAGGCGGGCTCCGGCCAGCAGACAGGCCAGAGCCATCCCGACCGACGTCAGAGCGTAGACCGTACGCCCACCAGAGGGTCCGGCGAACCGCCGTGCCCTCTGCCGAGGGGCGCCTTCGAGCCGGAGCCCGGCCAGCGCCAGCCCGTGGGCGGCGAACAGGACGGCACCCAGCGGAGCGGCGACCAGCGCACCGAGACCGACGGTGAACCCGTCGCCCATCCCGACGAGGATGAACCCCCAGCTCAGCACCGCCACCCAGCTGCCCACGACCACTGCGCCCTCACACCAGGCCCGCCAGGCGACCCGATCCACCTGCCCGCGCAGCCAGATCCCCGCGTCACGGGCGACCCAGCCGAGCAGCAGCGCGGCGAACGGCAGGTACAGCCCGCTGAGCATCTCCCCCTCCAGCACGGGGAACGCGCCGACCATTACGCCCACCGCCGTGACCAGCCAGACCTCGTTCGTCAGGAAGAACGGGGTGATGGAGGCGAGCACCCGGCCGCGCTCCTCGGGGGTGCGGCCGAGATACGGCAGGAGCATGCCGACCCCGAGATCCGCGCCCGCGAGGACGAAGTAGCCGACCGCGAAGAACGCGAGCAGGGCGATTTCCATCAGACTCTCCCGAGGGGATCGTTGCTTTCAGGCGACGGGGGAATCGGGAGCGGGAGGGCCGCCCAGGCCCGAGCGTGTGGTGACCTGTCAGGTCTGCGCATTCCGCGTCGCCTCTTTTCGACATTCGATACGGTGGGAACAGGAGTTCCAGTGAGGGTGGTGGTGTGATGCGCAGGTCCTACAAGTTCCTGTTGCGCCCCACCGCAGGGCATGTGATCGCGTTGACCGCCTGTTTGGACGACCACCGCGCCCTGTACAACGCCGCGCTGGAGCACCGCCGCACCGCCTACGCCAAGGCGGGGGTGAGTGTGAGGTACGGCGACCAGTCGGCGGAGTTGAAGGACATCCGCGCAGAGGACACCGGTGGGCAGGGCCGGTGGTCGTTCTCCTCTCAGCAGGCCACCCTGCGCCGCCTGGACAAGGCGTTTCAAGCTTTCTTCCGGCGTCTCAAGACGGGCGGGAAGGCGGGCTTCCCCCGCTTCAAGGGCAAGGGATGGTTCGACACCGTCGAGTGGCCCAGGGACGGCGACGGCTGCGGCTGGGACTCCCAGCCCGAACACCCCAGCGCCACCTACGTCCGCCTGCAAGGTGTCGGCCACGTCCGGGTGCACCGGCACCGGCCAGTACGCGGCACAGTGAAGACGATCAGTGTCAAGCGGGAGGGCTCGCGCTGGTATGTGATCCTGTCGTGTGACGACGTGCCCGCCGAGCCGTTGCCCGCGACCGGGAAGGCGGTGGGCATCGACCTGGGGGTGGCGTCGCTGGTCACCACCAGCGACGGCGACCCTTTGGACAACCCGCGGCACCTGGCCGTCTCCGCCGACCGGCTCGCCAGGGCACAGCGGGACCTGGCACGTAAGAAGCGCGGCTCGACGCGACGCCGCAAGCAGGTGGCCCGCGTCGCCGCACTGCACGCCCAGGTGCGCCGCAGGCGTCTGGACGGGGCGCACAAAGCCGCACTGACCTTGGTCGGCGGCTATGACGTGATCGCCCACGAGGACCTGCGTGTCACGAACATGACCAGGCGCGCCGCCCCGAGGCCCGATGGCGAGGGTGGGTATCTGCCCAACGGCGGTGCGGCGAAGTCGGGTCTGAACCGCAGCATCCTGGACGCGGGGTGGGGGGTGTTCCTGACGATCCTGTCGTACAAGGCTGAAAGCGCCGGTCGAGAGCTGATCGCGGTGAATCCCGCCCACACCTCCCGCACCTGCTCGCGGTGCGGGCATTGCACGAAGGAGAACCGCCGTACCCAGGCCGAGTTCGCCTGTACGGCATGCGGGCACAGCGCGCACGCCGATGTGAACGCGGCGATCAATATTCTCAGGGCAGGGCTTGCCCTTCGTGAGGCTGCGCGAGCGGCTTAGCGAGAAGCCGCTCCCTTCAGGGAGCGGAGGAGTCACATCGATGTCCCTTTGCGAAGGCCGGGAGGGGCCAGAGAACGGGCTGTTAGAAGGCCAGGACCGAGATCTGTCAGAAGGCCAGGACCGGGAGCGGTTCAGCCGGGGCGGTGCCGGTGGCGGGCGCCTCGGGGCCCTGGCGGGCGCTGCGCGCCAGGATCCAGGTGTTGACGGCCATCAGCAGGACGGAGAGCGCGATGAAGGCGACCAGCGAGAACCAGATCGTGCCCGGGGACAGGTCGCTCAGCGCGTCCTCGGTTTTCAGCAGGCCGTTCACCATCCAGGGCTGGCGGCCCACCTCCCTGAACACCCAGCCGGCGATCATGGAGACGAACGGCAGCGGGATCATCGCGATCAGCAGCACGTGCCAGGCCCGCGACCCCAGGATCATCCGGCGGAACGAGGCGAGCAGGACGCTCAGCATCGACACGAGCAGCAGCACCGTGAAGACAGCCAGCATGACGATGGCGCCGACCCGTGTCGCCGCGACGGGCGGGATGTAGTCCCCCGGACCGTAGGCGGTGACCATCTCGGCCTGCAACCGATCGATCTCCGCCTCCCGCCCGCCGAAGACGGCTCTCTTCATCGGCTGGAGGGCAGGGAACTGCACGCCGCCGAACGCGGCGTTGGCCAGCAGCGCGGGCAGCGTGGTGAACACGCCGATCCGCAGGGACCTGCGGAAGAACTCCTGCTCGGCCGTCCCGCGGCGCAGGTGGTAGGCGCTCACCCCGGCGAGGAAGAACCCGGCGGTCACCAGGGCACCGGAGAGGATGTGGGCGAACGCGAGGAGCGCCTCGGGGTTGGTGAGCACCGCCGCCGCGTCGGTGAGCCGCAGCGCCCCGTCCACGACCTCGGCGCCGACCGGGTTCTGCAGAAAGCCGTTGGCGACGAGGACCCAGTACGCCGAGGCGTAGGCGGTGAGCGTGACCACCCAGATCACGGCCAGGTGCGCCCAGCGGTTCAGCCGGTCCCAGCCGAAGATCCACAGGCCCAGGAACGTCGACTCGATGAAGAAGGCGACGAGGGTCTCCATCGCCAGGGAGGCGCCGAACACGTTCCCCGCGAAGTGCGTCAGCCCGCTCCAGGCCATCCCGAGCTGGAACTCCATCACCAGCCCGGTGAGGATGCCCATCGCGTAGTTGATCACATACAGCCGTCCCCAGAACCGGGTCATCCGCAGGTGCACCTCGGAGCGCGTCAGCGTCGCCCGGGTCTGCGTGATCGCCAGCAGCGTGGCCAGGCCGAGGGTGAGGGCCACGAACAGGAAGTGTGCCCCCGAGGTCACGGCGAACTGCAGGCGGGCGAGATCGAGCGTCTCCATGTCGCTCATGCTTCCGGCGCGATCACCGCCCGCGCGTCCCTCACCGGGAGGTACCCGTTGTACTCCAGGAGTCGCGATCTCCGTCCTCGGCCGTACGACTTCCAGCGCATTCACCCGCGTTTCCCGCGCGGGTGAGGCCAGGTGCCCGGCCTGGTCCGCGGCCGTACGGCTTCTGGCGCGTCCATCCGGGTTCCACGCGGGCGACTCGGCCTGGTTCGCGGTCGTACGATTTCCGGCGCGTCCACCCGGGTTCCCATGCGGGTGAGGGCCCGGCCTGGTCCGTGGTCGTACGATTTCCGGCGCGTCCCCTGGAGGGCGACGGTGGGCCAGGGGCCTCGGGGCGTCTCCGCGGTTCCGTCAGGGAAGTTTGGTCCAGGGGCCCGGGGCGTGGTCGTCCTTGGGGATCCAGAGCGCGGGCTGGAGCTCCCGGAGTCGCGGGGCGCAGCCGTCGTTCCAGGGGAAGCGGCCCGCGGCGTCGGGCCAGACGATCTCCATGAAGGGCAGCGGGGGCCGCTGGTAGAAGTGCAGCGCGGTGCCGAACAGCGACCGGTACCAGCTGGTGTCCACGGTCTTCGCGACGACCGGATAGTTCCTGATCACGTCGTCCCGCTCCCGGCCCTCGACCAGGTGGTGTCCGGCGGCGATCTGGTCGGCCAGGGTGTTGAGGCAGTTGCCCATCACGTCCACCCGGAGGCCGAGCATGACCACCTCGGGGGAGCGGAGCGTGTGCCACAGCCCGACGGTGAACGCCCAGCCGGGACCGTCCTCGTCCTCCGGGATCATGACAACCGCCCACCCCCGGTTCCGGACGCTTCGCAGCATCGCGAGATCGGCCTCGTCGAGCTCCACCTCCTGCTCGACGCAGAGCAGGCAGTGGCATACCGGCTGGTCAGACATATGCCGAGCGTAGTGCTCTGTGCGGATAAAAGCTGACAAGTCCCCGCCCGTCGCCCCGCAGTGCCCGTACGGCGAACAGGGGCCTTCGGAGAGGATCGGACCGGAGGCCCGGGGTGGACCCCACCCGGAACGGCAGGTCGACGCCCAGGGGCAGCAGGGCGTGCCCGCCGACCAGGAGCATGGTGGTGGCGGCGCGGGCAGGTCCGCGTCCTCGCCGTCCTGAAACTCCTGGTAGATCTACCGGCATCTAGGGAAAAAGCATTCGACGTCACTGATGTCGCACTGAGATAGTGGTCGGCGCTGGATGCCCGGAAAGACGGTGATCCGGCAGGGGCCGGACGCTTGCTCGCCGGCGTCGCCCGAGCCCTGTCCCTCCCCGACGGAGGCACAGGTCGCGCAGGCAGGGCCCAGTAGACGCGTCGATCAACAGTAGGTGAGTCATGATTCCGGTCGGTGAGAAGGAGATACGCGGATCCTTCGTCAACTGCTCCAAGGGGGAGGCGCGCAGGATCAACCTGCCCAGGGGCCTGTCGGAGATCCCCTGGGCCGACCTTGACTTCCTGGGCTGGCTCGACCCCGGCGCGCCCGACCGCGGCTACCTGGTCACCGAGCGACGCGGCGAGCTCGTCGGCGTCACCCTGCGCCTCACCCGGGATGTGCGCAGGAGCTACGCCAAGAGCACGGTCTGCTCGATCTGCGTGACACCCCACGCCGGCACCGGGATCTCCCTGTTCGTCGCACCCAGGGTCGGCGCCGCGGGCCGCCAGGGCAACACGGTCGGCACCTACATGTGCGCCGACCTGGCCTGCTCCCTCTACGTGCGGGACAAGAAGAAGACCGAGCTCGGCGTGCGGTTCGAGACGCTCGGCAACGAGGAACGGATCATGCGAGCCGTCGTCAACCTGGAGGGCTTCCTGGACAAGGTCTTCGACGGCGATCTGAGCTCGGACGTGGCCTGAGCCGCACCCGCTCCCGGGGCGGCGGCCTGGGACCCCGCCGCCCCGGGAGCGTCTCGGACGCCGGTGGGCTACCAGGCGACCCGCAGGGACGTCGCCCGAGGCCTGGCGCCCCTGGGTCGGCGACTGCCTGGCCCCCAACCCGAGGTCTCGGCCCAGCGCGGCCCGGGTCAGCGCGTCCCGGGTCAGTCCCGCGCCGCCGGGAACGTCGCGCAGCCGCTCCAGGATCTCCGGCACCGTCGGGACGACCGGGGACGAGCCGTCACGGTCGGGCTGATCACCGACATGCCGGTCACCCCGCAGGTGCGCGGTGCCGCCTTCCGGATGCTCGCCGATCTGGAGACCATCGAGGTCGTCCGTGACGTCGTCGACGCGGAGGGCCGTACCGGCAGTGCCGTCGCCATCGAGGAACGGGTCAGGGCGAAGGCGGACGCCAAGGGCGGCGAGGGGATCCTGCGGAACCGCCTGATCTTCGACGAGGCGACCGGGCGGGCACTGGCCAGGGACAGCGTCGTCGTACGGCCGGGCGGCCTGCAGGCCGGATTCGCGCCGGGCACCGTGTGGCACTCCCAGACCATCCTCGAAGCCGGCTGGACCGACGAGAAACCCGCCTCCTGACCCCCGGAGGACTCGCCGTACTCCCGGGGTGTACGGCGAGTCCTCCGCGCGGCGCGGCTCTACGGCCTGAGCGAGCTGCTCAACCACCGGCGCGCCCGGCCTTCGGTGCGAGCGGCTCCGCGGGCACGGGGCACGGGGCCCGCGGCGCGGCGGCGCGTTCCAGGTTCGGATCAGCCGACGCGCTGGTCGAGCCCCCAGCGACGCCGGAGGGCGTTGTCGGCCGCGCCGAAACACATGTCCACGACGATGCCGATGACCAAAATCACGATCATCGTCGCGAGGAGGCCGGGCGCGTCGGAGAGTTCCCGGGCGTTGTCGAGCTGTTCGCCGATCGACGTCTGGTGAGCGATGATCACGAGGAGCTCGCCCGCCATCAGGGACCGCCACGCGAACGCCCAGCCCTGCTTGAGCCCCGACAGGAACGACGGCAACGACGCGGGCAGGATGACGTGCCGATAGAGCGCCAGGCGCCGCAGGCCGAGGATGTGCCCGGCACGGAGCAGGAGCGGAGGGGTGTAGTCCACGCCGGCGATCAGCCCGTTGGCGATCGACGGCGCGGCCCCCAGGACGACCACGAACAGGATCGCGCTCTCGCTGAGTTTGAAGAACAGGATCGCCAGCGGGAACCACGCGATGGAGGGCATGGTCTGCAGGCCCGTGATCAGGGAGCCGAGCGCCGCCCGCAGGGGCCGGACCCGCGACACGGCCGCGCCGACCACGAGCCCGACCAGCACCGCGATCGCGAACCCGGTGATCGCGCGGCGCATCGTCACGCCCAGGGCCTGGTAGAACTCGGCCTCACCGAGGCGGTTCCACAGATCCGCCAGGACGGTCACCGGGCCGGGGAGGACGTACTCCGGGCGCCACCCGCTGAGCACGACCAGCTCCCAGACGGCGAGGACGAGGACGATCGCCGAGATCATCGGCCAGCTCCTGGCCCAGAGCCTCGAAGCCAGACTCTGCCGCTCCCGGTTGGACAGCTCCAGCGCGTCCAGACCGGCGATGTGCTGGGAAAGATCAGCAGTCATTGGGCACCCGCTACTTCTCGATCCCGGCGCCGACGGGCGGCCGCGCCGCCGGCTTGGCGTGGCGCAGCACCTCCTGGCGCAGCCTGTCGGTGATGGTGGAGGCCGGTTCGGCCACTTCGGCGGAGTCGGTACGGCGTGGCCGCGGCAGCGTCACCGGGAAGTCCTCGATCACCTTGCCGGGCCTGCTGCTCAGCAGGACGACCCGGTCGCCGAGCCGTACGGCCTCGCGCACATTGTGGGTGACGAACAGGACGGACAGCTCCCGCTCCCGCCAGATCCGCTCCAGCTCGTCGTGGAGCAGGTCACGGGTCATCGCGTCGAGGGCGCCGAAGGGCTCGTCCATGAGGAGCACGTCGGTGTCCTGGGCGAGGGCCCTGGCGAGCGCGACCCGTTGGCGCATGCCGCCGGACAGCTCGTGCGGGCGCTTGCCGCCGAAGTCGGCGAGGTGAACGATCTCCAGGAGCTCCGCCGCCCGCGCGCGGCGCTCCTTCTTCGTGGTGTTCCTGCCCGAGCTCGTCACCCGGAGCGCCAGCTCGATGTTCCCCGAGACCGTGAGCCAGGGGAACAGAGCGGGCTCCTGGAACATCATCGCGATGCGGGCGTCCCTGGTGTCGATCTCTCCGGCCGTGGGGCGGTCCAGGCCGGCGACGAGGTTGAGCAGCGTGCTCTTGCCGCAGCCGGACGCTCCCAGCAGGCAGACGAACTCGCCTCTGTCCACCGAAAGCGTGACCTGGTCAAGGGCCAGGAGCTCCCTGCCGTACACCTTGGAAACCGCGCCCAGCCGGACCGCGGGCTCGTGCCCGTCGGTCCGGCCGGGGCGCAGCTCCTGTATCGGAGCCGTCACTTCGCCTCCCTGACCAGCGGCTCGCCGGCTCGTGACCGAGAGGGCCGCCTTGGCTCTTCCGTCCTGTGCTGCCTGCTCGCCGCGCCGAGATCGCCCGGCTCGTCCGGCTCGCTTGGCCCGCTTGGCTCGTCCGAGTTGCTCGGTCTGCTCGGTCTGCTTGGCCCGTCCGAGTCGCTTGGCCCGCCCGGGTCGCTTGGCCCGCTTGGCTCGTCCGGCTCGCTGGGGTCGATCACTTGTCGCTCACCGCCGGCTGGCTCTTGGCCGCCAGGACCTCGTTGAGGATCGTGAGGTCGTAGATGCCGTTCAGGTCCACCGGGTCGAGCAGGCCGACCTTCTGGGCGTGGTCGGCGCTGCCGACGAGGGAGGACGCGATCGGGTCGTTGGTGAAGGTGATGTTGCCGAAGGCGCTGTCCAGGACCGCCTGCGCGATCGGTTTGCCGCTCAGTTCCTTCAGCTCCGCGTTGACCGACTCCTTGGCGCCCGCCGGGTCCGACTGGATGTAGGCGTTGGACTCGACGTGCGCCTCGATCAGCTTCTTCACCAGGTCGGGGTGCTCCTTGAGGAACTGCTGCCGCACGATCAGGTGCGTGATCACGAACTGCTTGTTCGGCCAGAGGTCGGCCTCGGTGAGCAGGATCTTGCCCTTGCTCTCCTGGACCAGGCGGCTCGCGAAGGGCTCGGGAACCCAGGCGCCGTCGATGTCGCCGGTGGCGAAGGTCTGCAGGGTCTGGGCGTTCTCCTGGGGGAGGATCGAGACCTCGCCGCCGCCCTTGGTGTCGGTCTCGATCCCCTTCTCCTTGAGCCAGTAGCGCAGCGCGACGTCCTGGGTGTTGCCGAGCTGAGGCGTGGCGATCTTCTTGCCCTTGAGGTCCTCGATGCCGTTGATCCCGGGCTTGACCACGAGGAACACGCCACCGGACGCCGCGCCTGCGACGATCTTGATGGCCTCGCCCTTGGACTTCGACCAGGCGTTGATGGCCGGGTTCGGTCCGATGTAGGTCGCGTCGATGGCGTCGGAGAAGATCGCCTCGGTCGCGGCCGGTCCGGCGTTGAAGGTCGAGGTCTTCAGCGTCACGTCGCTGCCGAGCGCCTTGGCGAAGAAGCCCTTCTGTACCCCGACCAGAGCCGTGGAGTGCGTGATGTTGGGGAAGAAACCGAGGCGGACCTCGGTCTTCGCCGTGTCGCCGCCGGAGGACCCCCCACCTCCTCCGCAGGCCGCCGCGAGGGCTGTCACCGCGACCGCGGCCAGTGCCGCTGCCATCCCCCGGAGCCTGCGAACCATCATTGATTACTCCCTAATTCCTACTTAACAAGTCGGTTTAGTGCATAAAACGGCAAGTGGGACCTCCTGTCAAGCGGCGGTGACCGCATGGGCACGAGTCGTTACCGGTTCGTGTTTCGCGGTACGTCGCCGTCGCCCTGCATGGGTAGATATATGGCGTTATGCCTGCTTGGTCGCGTGAAAGTGTCTTCGTGCCGAGGTGGGCGGGCGTTACCGGCTGGAGTCACCCTTGCCGCGGGTGCGCGGAGCCGCTGAGCGTGGCGGTGCGGCGCGCATGTGGCCGCAGCCCCGGGTCAGCACGCCGCTGAGCGTCCGCAGATCCCGCTGGGTGACTGGGGGAGGGAGTCGTATGAACCTTTAGACATGACTTGATCTCACAAGCCTGCTGAATCAGCACCCCGATACGCGATAACTTCTTGGGGCGCACCCCATGCGCACCCCGGGAAGTCCAACGAACAGGAGCGTGATGCGAGTTTCCGTGATCGGGTGCGGCCATCTTGGCGCTCCACACGCCACCGCGATGGCCGAGATCGGCCATGAGGTGATCGGTGTCGAGTTGGACCCGGACAAGTGCGAGGCCCTGGGCAACGGCATCGCCCCCTTTTTCGAGGAGGGCTTCGAGGACCTTCTGATCCGGCACACCTCCTCCGGCCGACTCCGCTTCACCGCCGACCTGCGGGAGGCCGTGGACTTCGCCGACCTGCACTTCATCACGGTCGGCACCCCGCTGCGCGAAGACGGCCACGGCTACGACATGGCCCAGGTGATCGACGCGATGCGGTCGCTGGTCCCGCTGCTGAGCAGGCCGGCCACGATCGTCGGCAAGAGCACGGTGACGGTCGGCACCGTCGAACGGCTCCAGAAGATCATCGACACTGATGCGCGGATCTCGAGCGTGGAGTTGGTCTGGAACCCGGAGTTCCTGCGCGAGGGCCATGCCGTGCAGGACTCACTGTTCCCCGACCGGATCGTGGTCGGCCTGACCTCCCCGCAGGCCCGCAAGGCGGTCGAGGAGGTGTACGCGCCGATCCTCGACCATGGAGTGGCGGTGATCCTCACGGACCCGCCCACGGCAGAGGTGATCAAGTCGGCCGCGAACGCGTTCCTGACCACCAAGATCTCGTTCATCAACGCGATAGCCGAGGTGTGCGAGTTCGTCGGGGCGGATGTGAACACGGTCGCCCATGCGATCGGCGCCGACAGGCGGATCGGGCACGAAGGGATGCGGCCGGGCATCGGTTACGGCGGCGGTTGCCTGCCCAAGGACGTGGCGGCCTTCACGCACCGGGTCGGCGAGCTGGGCGCGCGGAACGCGTACGGGCTCCTGATGGCCGTCGAATCGATCAACGCCGACCGGATCCCGGCGGCGATCAGGCTGATCGAGAAGGCGCACGGCGGCCCGATCGACGGCTGTACCATCGCGTTCCTCGGAGCGGCGTTCAAGGCCGGCACCAGCGACGTACGCGACTCGCCCGCCCTGCGCCTGGCCGGGAAACTGGCCGAACGCGGCGCGACACCGGTCGTCTACGACCCCGAGGCCATCGCCGCCGCCCGCGAACTGCACCCCGAACTCGGCTACGCCGACACCGCCGAGCAGGCCATCGCGGACGCCGATCTCGTCGTGCTCGCCACCGAGTGGCCGGAGTTCACCGCCGACCCCAAGCTCCCCGCGGACACCGCCGACCTGGTACGCCGCCGGGTGCTGGTGGACGTGCGCAACGCCGTCGAGTCGGGTCCGTGGCTCGCCGCCGGATGGGAGGTCTGGCAGCTCGGCAGCCGGCCTCAGCGTCCGTAGAGCGGCCTCGCTCCCGCACGGAAGGCGGCACGCACGGTTGCCGGCGGGCACGACGCTCATCGCCAACCAGAGCGCCGCCAACCGGGACGGACGGGTGTTCGCCGACCCCGACCGGATGGGCCGCTATCCGGGCCCGTGGTCGCTTCCACCGGCTTTCGCCGCTTCCGCCAAAAGGGCCGAACCTCGGGGTGTTCTCGAAAACTGTCGGTCCTGGTCGTCACCATCGACGGATACTCCCAACCTCACCCCCGGAGGCCGCCGATGACCCGACGACGTACACCGGCCAGACGAAGACCCCGCCGCCGCAAGGACAACGCGGACTGGCTGCTCTGGCTGGTCGCCGTCGTCTTCCTCCTGGCGGTCGCAGGCTGGCTCATCGACCTGGTCGTCGCCAACTGGCCACTGATCATCGGCCTTACGGTCGTGCTGGTGGCGGGGCTGGTCGGCCTGCTCGTGCTCCGGCAGCGAACGATCGACGCCCGGCAGCGGGAATGGCTGAGAGACAACGCCCACCTCGAACGCGTCGACCAGATGACCGGCGTTCAGTTCGAGTCACTCGTCGAGGCACTGCTTCGGCGGGACGGGTTCCACAAGGTCCGCAGGGTCGGCGGCAGCGGTGACGGCGGTGTCGACGTCATCGGGACCGCTCCCACCGGCGACCTCTTCGTCGTTCAGTGCAAGCGCTGGGCCAAATCTGTCGGCTCGCCCGAGGTCCGAAACCTCCTCGGTGCCCTCCATGCCTATCCCGGGCACCGAGGTGTTCTCGTCGCCACGACGCGCTTCACCGCTCCGGCCAAACAGTGTGCGGTGGGAACGGACCTGCTGCTGATCGACCGAGAGCAACTCGCCGCCTGGCTGAACGGAGCCGCTGCCCTTGCTCCGCCGGCGAGCGCGACCGGCGGCTTATGGCCTCCGCGACACCAACGCTGATCACACACCTTCCCTCCAGGCGCCCCAGCGCGGCGCGTACTCGCAGCAGCACCGTACGGAGCACGGTCACGATGTCCGAGACGAAGATCTTGCGATTGTGCGGATCGTGGACGTGCACCTGCCGATCGACGGTGAGACCACCGTCGAATGGCGGCATCGGCATCGGCATCGGCCACGGAGGCGAGAGCATCCGGCTGTTCGGTCGCGGTCGGCGGTGTTCATCGCGGTCGGCAGCACGGTGGGCAGCACGGCCGTGACGCCGACGGTGGCGAGCACCCGGTCGGCGGCCCGGGTCGCCGCCGGGGTGCTGTCCCTGCGCCTGCACGCCGCGAGGTGGTTCAGGTGTCCTTGAGGTGTGCCAGCGCGCCGATGATGCGTTCGGCGATGTTCTCCGGCCATGGGAAGGAGCGCAGCACGGCGCGTTGGTGGGCCAGGCCGTGCAGGCCCAGCCACAGCGCGACCGCGTCGCTGAAGAGATCGGTGCTGGTGGCCTGACCCGCGCTGACGCAGTCGTCGAGGGCGTCGATGAAGACCTGCAGGGCCTCCATACCCAGCCCGATCATGTCCTCTTCGGTGACCGAGCCTTCGCTCAGGTTCGGCAACCACAGGCCGCCGAACATGATGCGGTAGCGCCCGGGATGGGTCTGGGCCAGGTCGAGGTAGGCGCGGCAGGCGGCGAGCAGCCGTTGCCGGGGGTCTGGGCCACCGCCCGTCGCGGCCGCGCGCAGGGCTGTGGCGAGCTGGTCGTACTCCTGGCGCACGACGGCCAGCATGATGGCCGGCTGGTCGGGGAAGTGCGGGTAGATCGAGGGGGCGGCGATCCCGATCCGGCGGGCGACCGAGCGCAGTGTGATGGCGCGTTCGTCGCCTTCCTCGTCGAGCAGTTCCACCGTGGCGGCGATGATCTCGTCGCGGAGCTTGCTCCCCTCGCCGCGGCGGTTGCGCCTTCGGGTGGGTCCCGGGGTGGCCGACTGCGCCGGTTCGATGTTCTTCACCCTGTAACCATACATCGCGAAGTTTATGGGTGGCGTCTCTTGCACCGCTAGACTTACGGCTGTTACGTTACGACCGTAAGCAAACAAGCGAAGCCTCAAAGGGAAACGCCATGAACAGCACCGTCGCCACCCACACCACGGAAATCGTCCTGCCCGGCATAGTCGACCCAGACGGCCTGCAAACCCGGACCCGCGACCTTCCGCCCCCCACCAAAGGACAGGTCCTCCTGCGCATGGACGCCACCGGCGTCTCCTTCGCCGAGCAGCAGATGCGCCTGGGCAAGTACTACGACCAGCCGCCCTTCCCGTTCGTACCGGGCTACGACGTGGTGGGCACGGTCACCGCCACCGGCCCCGGCGTGGACCCCACGCTGACAGGCCACCGCTTCGCCGCCGTCATCAAGACCGGCGGATGGGCCAGCCACCTGCTCGTCGAAGCCGCAGACCTGGTACCGGTACCAGACGAGGTGGACGCGGCAGCCGCGGAGACCGTGGCCGTCAACGGCGTCACCGCCTGGCAGATGCTGCACCGCACGGCCAAGGTCCGCTCCGGCGGGACCATCGTGGTACTGGGGGCCAACGGCGGTGTCGGCTCCATCCTCGTCCAACTGGCCCGCCACGCCGGGATCACGGTGATCGGCACGGCCGCGGCACGCCACCACCAGAGCGTGCGCGAACTGGGCGCCACCCCCGTCGACTACCGCCACCCGAACATGTACGAACAGATCCGCAACCTCGCCCCCGAAGGCGTGGACGCGGTCTTCGACCACGTCGGCGGACCCGGGCTGGTGCAGTCATGGCAGCTGCTGTGCAAAGGCGGCACACTGGTCAACTACGGCACGGCCTCCAGCAAGAACGACAAGGGCAACGCCGCCCTGCCGGTACTCAAACTGTTCGCACGACTGCTGGTATGGAACTACCTGCCCAACGGCAAAAGCGCACACTTCTACAACTTCTGGGCCGGCCGGCGCCGCCTGGCCGCCTTCCGCCGCCGGCTGAGCAGCGACCTCACCCAGGTACTGCACCTGGTGGCCACCGGCGCCGTGACCCCGCAGATCGCCGCACGCCTCCCGCTCGCCGACGCAGCCGCCGCCCTGGCGCTCGCCGAGTCCCGGACCGTCCTGGGCAAGGTCGTCATCGTCCCCGGACCGTGAGACCGCGCGCCGCGCCGTCGCCGCCCCACCGGCCCGCCGGGCAGAGCGCGCACGCAACCGCCGGGGCCAAGGCGCCCGCCTGCGGGCCGACATCCTGACCGCGGCCACCGGCCTGCTCGACCGGGGTGGCGAGCGCGCCGTGACCCTGCGGGCCGTGGCCCGCGAGGCCGGGATCGCCACCTCCTCGATCTACCCGCACTTCCCCGACCAGCCGGCCCTCCTGCTCGCCGTGGTCGCTGCGGCCTTCGCTGACCTGGCCCGCCGCCTTGAGGCGGCCATCACAGACGATGACGCCCCACAGCGCCTGTACGCCGCCGGCCACGCCTACCTCGACTTCGCCGCCGCCCACCCCCGCCGCTACCGCGCCATGTTCGGCTCGACCCGCCCTCCGATCGACCTCGACGCGCTCATCCTGCGGCTTTTGGCCGACCTCCTCACCGACTGCGCCGCCGCCGGGCACTCGACCAGCACCGACCCCGGTGCCGACACGATCGCGCTGTGGCTGGGCCTGCACGGCCTGGCCCACCAGCACACCGTGACCCGCACCTTCTCCTGGACAGCCCAGCTCGTGCCGCATGTCGTGGCCTCGCTGGCACACCTCACCCCGAACCGCCCACCCCAGTAGATCCTAGATCCCTCGGAGGTCTCCACCATGAACGCCACCACCCGCATCACGCCGGCTCCCGCCACCACGACCCCCGCCACCGCGACCCCCACCACGGGCGAGGTCGACAACCGCTCCGCCTACCTCAGCTTCACGCTGGCCTACCTGCTCGGACACGGTGGGGCCGCGCTCTCCAAGGGCGCCGACCCGCTGCTCTCCCTGCCCGGCTGGCTGCCCATCACACTGCTCGGCGCCGGCATCGTGACCGGCGTGATCCAGAGCATGAGCGCGAGCATCCGCGCCCAGCGCGGCGCCGGCAAGTCCGAAGCGCTCGCCGGCCAGCTGGCCGGCCTCTCCTGGGTCACCGGCTTCGTCGCCCTGTTCCTGGCCATCACCGGCCTGACCACCGCCTACGACACACCCGAACTGCAAAGCGTGCTCTGGCCGCCGGCTCCGTCCTCGTGGTCGGCCTGATCTACCTCGCCGAGGGCGCCGTGCACCGCAACATGCTGCACTACGGCCTGGGCACCTGGCTCGCCCTGATCGCGGCCGCCTCCCTCTTCCTCGACGCGCCCGGCCTTTATGCGGTGCTGGCCATCGCGGGCGGCGGCGGCTACGCCGTGGCCGCGGTCCTGGAACGCCGTCGCCTGGCCCTCTAGAGCCCGCAAGCCCAGTGGTGACCGACAACGGGCATCATCAACGATGATCTTGCCCCGCTGGAGCGGTGCCCACAACCGGCCGGCATCGACCGGCATCGACCGGCCCCCCGGGCACCGCAAGCGTCCTCGGCAACGACAGCGCGGCGTAGTGACCCGCCGCCCTCCCCACACACAGACCGTGACCCTACACACAAGGCCACACCGTTGAGTCCCGCCGGACCTCAACGGTGTGGCCTTGCGCGTACTGCACGCGAACACGTGTCGATCACGCCGAGGTCAGCGCGGAGGCATCGCGTGCTCGTCGAGCCGGCCGCCGTACGAAGTCGACGCGAGGTGTCCGCCCTCCTTCGGCCTCGGTGTATCCAGCACCGAGGCCGCGACGAGAGCCCCGCCGGCCGGCTGGCCCAGCTTTCGGCCGCCGCGCACATCCTCGACCGGGCGGCCCAGGGCGACTACGCCACCCTCGCCGATCCCACGGGCTGCGCCCACCGAAAAACCCATCGAACAGATCAAGGTCGGCGACAAGGTCATCGCCACCGACCCCGAGACCGGCGCCACAACGGCGAAACCCGTCATCGCACTCATCACCAGCCAGGGCGCCAAGAACCTCGTGCAGATCACCGTCGACACCGACGGCGACAAGGGCACCGCCACCGGCATGGTCATCACGACCGACCAGCACCCCTTCTGGGTCAGCGAGCAACGAGACTGGGTACAGGCTACTCAGCTCAAGCCTGAGGCCTGGGTTCGGACCAGTGCTGGAACCCAACTCCAGGCCGTGGAGGTCGCGAAGTGGACCACTGGCCACCAGCGTGTCCACAATCTTACGGTCAGCGACTTCCACACCTACTATGTGGCAACAGGGGAGAGGACGGTCGCCACCGGGGCCGGGGCGGTCGTGCTCAGGACGGCCGCTGGTCGCGCCTGAGCGGGTGGTCATCGGGGACCTCGACGAGGACGACGGATGTCCCGTCGGGGTCCTCGACCCACATCTCGACGAGCCCCCACGGCTCCTGCCGCGGCTCCCGGGTCACCTGGACTCCCAGGGCGGCCAGCCGTTCGTGCTCGGCCCGGACATCGCGGACCTGGAGCCATATTCCGACCGCCTGGCCGGACGCGCCCTCGGAGCGCCCGGAGACCTCCAGGAATCCCTGGCCGAGGAAGAACACCACCCCCGGATCGTCGGGCGGCCCGAACTCGCGGTAGACCGCGAGGCCCAGCACGTCGCGGTAGAACCGGCGGCTGCGGTCGGGGTCGGCGGGGCGGAGGAGAATCCGGCTGCTGAGGACTTCCATGCCCCGGATCGTGCCCGCGCCCGAGGAATCCATGGGTGCCGCGGGTTTTCCACGCCGGAGCGCTTCACAGGGGTACGGCGGTTTCGCCCGGTTGAGGGGGTGGTGGTGCTGCCCCTCCCGGCTCGCGTCATGGATCCGCCTTACCGAAAGGCGGGACAGCGTCGCGGTTTGTGACACCTCGGCGCCGGGGATCCGCAATCCGAGGAATCTCGCCGGAGCTGTCACAGGCCAGAGGGCCGCCCCGTCCCAGCCGGCGACCGGGTGGCAACGGATGCCCCAGAGGACAGGAAGGCTTGTCATGAAGATCGTGGTAATCGGCGGCACCGGCCTGATCGGGTCGAAGCTCGTGACGAAACTCGGCGAGCACGGCCACGAGGCGGTGGCGGCATCACCGCGCACCGGCGTCAACACCCTCACCGGCGAAGGACTCGCCGAGGCGCTGGCCGGGGCGCAGGTGGTGATCGACGTGTCGAACTCCCCGTCCTTCGAGGACGCCGCGGTACTGGAGTTCTTCGAGACCTCCACCCGCAACCTGCTCGCCGCGGAGGCGTCGGCAGGCGTCGGCCACCACGTCGCGCTGTCGGTGGTGGGGACTGAGCGGCTGCCCGAGAGCGGCTACTTCCGGGCGAAGATCGCGCAGGAGAAGCTGATCGAGGACTCCTCGATCCCGTACTCGATCGTGCACGCGACGCAGTTCTTCGAGTTCGCCCGGAGCATCGCCGACGCGGCCACCGACGGCGGCACGGTTCGGATGGCACCCGTGCTCTTCCAGCCCATCGCGGGTGACGAGGTCGCCCAGGTGGTCGGCAGGGTCTCGGTGGGGTCGCCGTTGAACGGGAGGGTCGAGGTCGCCGGGCCCGAGCGGTTCCGGATGGACGAGTTCTTCACCGAGGCCCTGGCCGCCTGGGAGGATCCGCGTGAGGTGGTCACCGACCCGCACGCGCGCTACTTCGGAGCCGGGCTGGACGAGGGGACCCTGGTGCCGGACGGCGACGCGATTCTCGGCGGGACCCGGTACGGTGACTGGCCGGGCCGGACCACGACCGGGAGGTAGCGCGTCCCTCTGTGCCGGATCGCGGCCGGGAGGTCCCGCTCCGTCTCACCGTCACGGTGCCGTGCGAACCTGGCAAGCCGATGCTCACCGTCACGGTGCCGTGCGAACCTGGCAAGCCGATGCTCACCGTGGTGGACGGCGAACCCGTCCGGGTCGGTGAAAGGCCCGGCATCGCCACCGATCATGAGCCGGTGCGATCCGGTGCCGTCGGGAGAGACGCCGACGTCCTTGGCAAGGGCACGGCGCCTGCACGGGGTCGGCCACGTCGAGGGTGACGGATTCGATGGATGCCATGGCCGTCACGCTGGTTGCGGCTCGATGACCGGCGCTTCCTGATTCCTGACCGGTCTTGTCACCTGTTTCGCCACACACGGCGGCATCCCCGCCGCAACGCCCGCCGCGCGGCGCCGGTAGACGCTGGGCGGCATGCCGACCAGCTCGGTGAAGCGGGTGCTGAAGGTGCCCAGCGATGAGCAGCCGACCGCGAAGCAGACCTCGGTGACGCTGAGGTCGCCATGACGCAGCAGCGCCGCCGCGCGCTCGATGCGACGCGTCATCAGGTACGCGTACGGCGACTCGCCGTAGGCCAGCCGGAACTGGCGGCTGAGGTGCCCGGCGGACATGTTCACGCCGCGGGCGAGCGCCTCGACGTTCAGCGGCTGCGCGTACTCCCGGTCGATCCGGTCGCGGACACGGCGCAGTCGCGCGAGGTCGCCCAGGCGCTGCGCCTCGGCGCGTGCGCGCCCCCACGAGGGGTGACACATGAGAGAACTCCTTTTCGTCGATGTCCGCGAGCACCCAGGTCGCATGCCGAGGTAGGCGGCGAGGTGTCCGATGACCGGACGGCTCAGCGAAGCTCCTGGATGCGGACCATGTTGCCCGCGGGATCGCGGAAGGCGCAGTCGCGGATGCCGTACGGCTGCTCGGTCGGCTCCTGGACGACCTCGGCGCCGCCGGTCTGCACCTTCCCGAAAGTGCCGTCGAGGTCCCGGGTGGCCAGCAGGATCCAGCCGTAGGTGCCCTTGGCCATCATCTCGGCGATGGTGCGGCGCTCGTCCTCGGTGAGCCCGGGGTCGGCGGTCGGCGGCGCCAGGAGAATGGACGTGCTGGGCTGGCCGACGGGGCCGACCGTGATCCAGCGCATCTTGCCCTGTCCGACATCGTTGCGGACCTCGAAGCCGAGGACGTCGCGGTAGAAGGCAAGGGACGCGTCCGGGTCGTCATGCGGGAGGAAGCTCGTGTGAATGGTGATGTCCATGACGACCAGGCTAGGTGCGGCTCCGTGACCTGCGCTTCTCGATTCCTGATCGATTCCTGACCGATCCGGTCATCTGTTTCGCCACGTACGGTCGCATTCTCGCCGCCGCGCGTACCGCCTGGCACCGCTGCTGGCTATCCTGTGGCACGTCGAGCCAGGCACGGCTCCCCACCACGAGCCCACCGGAAGGCGACGACCGTGACAGCCTCCCAGCGCCGGAGCACATGGCCGGCGACGACGGTGGTGGCGCACGTGGTCCTGGCTCTCCTGACGGCGATCATCCTGGTGGGCGTCCGGCACCTCGGCGCGGACCTGTGGCAGATCTTCGCCGCGGCGGGTGCTGCCGTCCTGCTCCATGTGGGAGCGGTGGTGGCCCATCGACGGCCGTGGGTGGGGTACGCGATCGGCGCGCTGGCAATGCTCGTCCTGGTGACGACGCCCTCCCTGGGTTGGTCACCGACCATGCTGCCCTCGGCTGCGTGCTTCCCCCTGACGTTGTGGCGGCTGACCAGCCGGGTCTCGGTCAGGTCCTCGGTGGTTGCGTTGGCCGTCGCCGCACTCGGGATCGTCCTCACCGAGCTGGTGGCGTGGGCCCGGCTGCCCCCTGACATCCCTGGGTGGACCCGCCTGGTCGAGGGCGGGCTGCTGATGCTCGTGGTCGGCGGTGTGTGGCTTGCGGCCCTGCTGGTACGCCGCAGGCACGAGGCCGGCCGACGAGCCGAGAGCGAACGACTGGCCGCGGCGGTCGCGGACGCACGGGCCGGCATCCGCCGCGACCTGCACGACGTGATCGCCCACACGGTCACCGTCATGGTCGCGCGGATCGATGCCGCGGCGGTGACGACGGCGGATCCGGCGACCCGCCGCGAACTCGGCGACATCGCCGAGGCCGGCCGGGACGCCCACCAAGGTCTGCGAGCGATGCTGGCCACCTTGGGCCCGGCCACCGTGGCGCCGCGCGCCGACTCCCGGCCCAGACAGGTCCCGATCTCGCTCGATGCCCTCCCTGACCTCGTGGCCTCGGCGGCGAGCCCGCTCCATGCGGTGACGTTCGCGGAGGTGGGTGAGCGACGGCCACTGAGCCTGAGTGCCGAGGTCGCGGCGGTTCGTACCGTGCAGGAGGGCATCACCAACGCGCTGCGCCACCTCGAACCACCGGTCGAGGTGACCGTTCGCCTGCGCTGGACCCCGGCCGAGGTGGTGGTGGAGGTGCGCGACGACGGCGGCAAGGCGCTTCGCGACGTCGGCAGCCCGGGGACCGGCTTGATGGGGATCGAGGAACGTGTGCGTACCGCCGGCGGCACCCTGTCGATCGACGACGGGGACGACGGGTGGGTGCTGCAGACGCGGCTCCCCACGAAGGAGGGGAATGACCGAACGAAGTGAGGGAATCAGCAAGCACAGCACCTTGGTCATGAGGCCGACGAAGGAGGTCTCGTGACCGGGATCCGTGTCATGCTCGTCGACGATCAGGAGCTGTTGCGGGCCTCGCTCCGTACGGTGCTGTCGGCCGACGAGCGCATCGAGGTCACCCACGACGTCGCGAACGGCAGCGACGCGATCGAGGTCGTCCGGCGGCACCGCCTGGACGTGGTACTGATGGACATCCGCATGCCGCGCATGGACGGGGTCGCCGCCACGGCGGAGATCGTCAGGATCGCACCGGCGGCCCGGGTGCTCATGCTGACGACCTTCGATGATGACGAACTGGTCGTGGCCGCCATCCGGGCCGGCGCGAGCGGCTACCTGACCAAGGACGTCCGGCCCGCCGCCCTGGCCCAGGCCGTGTGTGACGTCGCCTCCGGGACGTCGGCGCTGGCCCCGGGGGTGGCCGCGACGATCCTCGATCTCGTACGGCAGGTGCCGATGCGGAGGACGGCAGCCCTGGACGGCCTCACCCCACGCGAGGTCGAGATCTTCGGCCTGCTCGCCCGCGGCAGGTCCAACAGCGAGATCTGCGCGGAACTGGTGCTGAGCGAGAACACGGTGAAGTCGCACGTCCGGGCCGTCCTGCAGAAACTGAACCTGCGCGACCGCGTGCACGCGGTGATCCACGCGTACGAGAACGGGCTTGTGGGTCGCAACGATCTGCCTGACTGAGATTCCATCCTGCCGGGTGGTGCCGTCTCACCCCTTGGGGTGATGTCGGCCGGTGACGCCCGGCCTAGGTTCGACGTCGTGCATTTCCTACGTCTGCGCTTTCCTCGGGTGACCTCCCTCCTCGTCCTCGGCGGTGTGCTCGTCGCCGTGCTGCTCGGCTGGACGGCACCGGCCCATGCCACCGGCGAACGGCTGGTCGACGACTACCGCTCCGTCTACGGCACGCCGGGTGTCGCGGCGGCCGTGATCGACGGGTCGTCGGTCGAGACGATCGTCCGCGGCCGGGACGGGGACGGCAACGCGGTGACGGCTCGGACACGGTTCCGGATCGCGTCGATGAGCAAGTCGATGACGGCGGCGGCGATCATGCTGCTGGTCGACCGTGACCGCGTCTCCCTGGACGACCCGGTCGTCAAGATCCTGCCCGACTTCAGGATGGCCGATCCGCGCTTCACCGGGATCACCGTGCGCCAGATCCTCAGCCACACCTCGGGGCTGTCGAACAGCACGAACAACGAGTACGTGTTCCCGCCTTCGCGCAGCGCGCAGGAAATCGTGGCCGGGCTGGCCGACAAGACCCTGGCCGCCGATCCGGGCACCCGCTCGGAGTACCACAACACCAACTACTCGATCGCGGCGAGGATCGTCGAGGTGGTGTCGGGGAAGTCCTTCGACGCCTTCCTCCACACCGAGCTGTTCACGCCGCTGGGCATGACCGGCACCAGCTCGACGCTGGGGTGTTCCGATCGTGCCGAGGGCCTGCCGTCCGGGTACGAGGTCGTTCTCGGGGTCGCCGTCGCGGCACCGGAGATGCCGGGGTTCTGCGTCGGCAACGGCGGGGTGATCTCGACTCTGGACGACATGGTGCGGTGGCTGAGGTTCAACCAGGGAAGCCTCGGTGCGGACCTGCTGAGTGCCGGCTCCCTGGCCGAGTCGCACACCGTCCAGCCGAAGGCCGGCGACTACGCCCTCGGCTGGCAGTCCCGCCCCGTCGCAGCAGACGCCCCGCCGTCGGTGATCGGCCACGGCGGAACACTGGCGACGTGGACCGGGGACATGGTCTTCTCGCCCAAGACCGGTGTGGCCGCCCTCGTCCTCACCAACAGCGGCGGCGATCCCAGCCTGCTCTCGACCAACCTTCTCGCCGAACGGATCGGGGCACCGGCAACGCCGATGAGCAACCCGCTCACCGTCGTGAACGCGGTCCTGCTCGGGCTCACGGTGGGGATGGTCGCACTGCTGGTCACCGCGGTTGTCCGAGCGCGCCGCTGGGCCTCGCGACGCCGCGCGGCGCGCCGGCCGAGGCTGGTTCTGCGGCTCGTGCCCCTTGCCCTGGTGACGGTGCTGGGCGCGGTGCTGCCGACGCTGATCTGGGGGGCGTTCAGCTTCCAGTACTGGATCGTCACCGCCTGGCTGCTGCCGCTGCTGGCGCTCTTCTGCCTCTCCTGCTGCGTGCTCGGGGCGGTCGCGCTCGGCCGTCGCCTCTGGTGCTTCCGCCGCTTCGTGGGCCAGGGCGAGGATGTCGGGCAGCTCGGCGACAAGCCGGGCCAGATCGCCGGTGTCGAAGCCGGCGCGGGCCCGTGCCAGGCGAGAGGTGATCTGCGCGGGTAGCGGAGGGCTGGAGGTTGCCGGCAGCACGGCCAGCGCGTCATCGAGTCTGGACAGCAGATGAGCGGGGACAGCGAGTCCGGCGGCGGACAGCAGGGTGCGGCGGCGCATCGGGTCTTTCTTTGCGAGCTGGCCCATCGTTGCAGCCACCGTAGCCGCCGGAGCGATCAGCGCGCTGAGGACGTGGCCAGGCACTCCGGCCGCGTCAGTGACGCCACGCAGCACGTGAAGGTCGACCACTGGCGCCGCTACCTGGCTAAGCCTGACTTCTACCTGCGCTACGCGCTGGACCGCGGCGCCGACTGATCCTGTTTGCGGTCGGCGTCCTGGAGGACGGGGTTCCTGCCTGTCACGACCGATAAAGGCTGGTCAGATCTGTGGTCGTCGATGGTGGCTGTACGGCAGGCCGACCGGGGGTTTACATCGGGGGATGGGCCATGGCGACGAGCGGTTCCGGCTGGTGGCGTACGGGCAGAATGCCGAGGACGTGGTGTTGGTGCGGGCGTTCGCCGATCGTCGGGCGGGGTTCTTTGTGGATGTCGGAGCGGGGGATCCGGTTCGCGGGTCACTGACGAAGAACCTGGTCGATCGGCTGGGCTGGCGGGGCGTGAACGTCGAGCCGCTGCCCGAGCGGTTCGAGCGGCTGCGGCGGCAGCGGCCGGAGGATGTGAACCTGCGGGTCGCTGTGGACACCGAGCCGGGTACGGCGACCTTCTACCGGATCCTGCCCGAGGGCAGCCCCGAGGACATGCTCGGGTTGAGCACCTTGGAGTCGGCGATCGCCGCAGAACATGTTCGAGGCGGCGCCGACGTGGCGGAGCTGGAGGTCACCGTGGTGACCCTGGAGTCGATCCTGGTCGCGTACGCGTCACCGGGGTTCGATCTGCTGAAGGTGGATGTGGAAGGGCGGGAGGCGGCGGTGCTGGCCTCGGCCGACCTGGGCTTCTGGCGTCCCCGGGTGGTGGTGGCCGAGGCGACCGTGCCGGGCTCACCCGAGCCGAGCCACCAGGACTGGGAGCCGGAACTGCTGGCGGCCGGATACGCGCTCGCGCTGTTCGACGGGCTGAACCGCTTCTACGCGCGAGACGACGAACCCGAGCTGCTCGCCCGCCTGTCGGTACCGGCGAATGTGTGGGATCGGTGGATCCCGTGGGCATGTGCCCAGCGCGCGGGGCTGAACATCTGATCACGGCGCCGAGGCCAGAGGCAGCAGGCCGGGGGCGTTCGCGGACAGCCAGGCCGCGAGCCACTGGGAGTCCTCGACGCTGCCCTCCACCTGGGTGTCGATCAACCTGCGCAGGATCATCAGCGGCAGTACGGCATCGAGGGCCTCCTGGTCGACCGCGTCGGTGCCGTACCCCTCCAGCAGCCGGCGCGGCTGAGCGCCGCGCGGCAGGTCGACGGCCAGGCACCAGGCGAGATCGAGCATGGGCGGCCCCACCTCCACCGCGCCGGGATTCAGGACGGCCAGCAGATCGTCCCCCTCGAAGAGGGCGTTGTGTCCCACCGCGACATCCCCGTGAATGGCCACCATCGGCTGTCCCGCGCATGCCTGGTCGAACAGCCGGGAGATGGCCGGATAGTCGCGGGCCGCGAGGTTGCGCGCGGAGCCGAGCAGCACCCCGAGAGCGCCAGGCTCGTCCAGGCGCAGCCCGCCCTGGTCCGCGGCACCGTGCCAGCGGCGAAGCTGCTCGCCCAGGCCGCGTTGCTGAGCGGGGGTCGGACGTTCGCCGGGTGAGCCGCCGATCCTTTCCAGGACGAGCCACCATCGAGGTCCGGACGGGGTCCGCACGGTGCCCGCGTCCAGCAGGGCCGGAAACTTGAGCCCCGCGGCCTTACGCATCGACTCCATCCGCAGCGCGGTGCCAAGGCGTTCGTGCAGGCGGTGCTGGACCTTGACGGCCGTCCGGCGACCGTAGACCACCGTGGCCCCCGGATCGTACGGACCGGCCACACCGTCGAACGCCGCACTCTTGAGCGCCACGTCGCGCACCTTGGCGATCTCGGCCTCCGGTACGCGGCCGGTCGGGATGAGCCCCCGTTTGTCACCGACATCAAGCGGGCCGCAGACCTTCATGACCCGCCTCCCGCTCGCAGCCGATGAAGCGGTTGTATCCACCGCTCCCGTGTCGTTTCAGGAAGATCCAACCACCTTATCCGGGTGAAGTCGTGCAGTTCCGGCTGCCCGGTCCAGAGTGCGGTGACCGCCGCCCACACGGGCAGGAAAGCCTCCTCGGCTCCGGCCGTCTCCGCGAGGCGGACCGTGATGGCCAGGGCCTGCCCGTCCTGGCCTCGCGCGGTGAGTTGCAGGACCTCGACCACGTCGATGGGCAGCAGTTCGGCGGAGGCGCCGACGGCCTCGAAGGTCCGGCGAGCCTCGCCGAGCAGGCGGGTGGCGACGGCCCACTCTCCCCGCATGGCGCGGGCCATCGACTCCGCCATGTCGCACTGGGCCAGCCCCACGACCTCCCCGACCGACTGGTTGAGCTCACGAGCCTCCGGAACCGTCCGAAGGGTCAGCTCCGCATCGAACCACATGGAGGCAAGAGCCCGGTGGCGCGCGGCCCGCGCCGCCCAGAGCGGCGCGTCCGCCCGCCGCGCCTCGGCCAGGACCTAGGTGAACAGCTCCGCCGCCTCCTGGAACCGGGCGTTGTGCAGGTACACGTGGCCCATCAGGTCACCGGCGCCGATCCGTTCCAGCCTCGTCCCGGCCGACCTTCTCTCGATCTGCCGTACGACCTCTGGGTAACGACTGCGCCGGATGTACTCCTCCCGATCGGTGAACACCCGATTCGCGGTGAAAGGCACCTCGGGTCCGAATGCAAAGAATTGGTCAAGGTCCACTCGGGCAGAGGATCACCCGATGGCCGGGAAAGTAAAGCTGACCTGGGGTTTCGGCACTCCCCAAAACCGGGACAGGAGTTGTCGCGATTGCTTCCTGCAGGGTGGGGCGGCGCTACCTCTCCAGGATCGCGCGGTCACACCGGTCTTTTAACGGCTTCCGGTTCAAGAGAGGCGAGTTCTTCGTTGGTTGGCCAGCATGCGGCGGACCATGCCGTACAGCCAGAGCAGCGCCCGCTCACCCTCGGGCACGTCGCTGATACGACGCCGGTTTCGGAGATGACGTTGGCCGTGTCGTCGGGGGGAGTAGGTACAGCGGGTGGCGTACTGATGTATCGCAGACCTTGATCCGCTAGAGGTCGTGCCGCCGAGCAACTCGGCCACGCCTAAGCCCTCGTTCGCCTGGCTGGCCCGTATGCGCTGGAGCGTCTGGCCCAGGCCCATCCTGACTACCGCCCGATGATCGTCGATGTGATCCGGGCCGCCAAATAGCGGGGTTTCGGTATTTCATGTGAGGTAAGTCACATTCAGGGATTTGCGGGTTCTCGCCCGGTCGGTTCGCGTTCACGAATGTGATCTTTACCAGGCTTAACAAGGTCTCGGAGTTGTGGCATTGCGGCGGATCATTGCCCCGAGTAACTGGTAAGACACTTTCCTGTGTGTTGACCATTCTTGTCATCTCGATCAACCTCCACGGTGATCGTCCTTTTATTCGCTCTTTATCTGCTCTCTGACGAATGAGGCCCCTCTCCCGGGGTCTGCGTCAGCGTGCCTGCGGAAGGGTTCGGGATGCGGGTTCGGCGCGTGCGAGTTCGGCTGATTGCCCTGGTGATCGGGGTTGTGATGGCGGTCCTGATCTCCGGGGTGGGAGTTCCCGAACGCCTGGTTCAACCAGCGGCCGCAGCCGTTCCCGCATCGAATCCCGAGCCGTCGGTGGATGGACGTGCCGTACCGAAACCCAAGCTCGGCAAGGGTGCGGAGGAAAGCGCGCCCGTAGTGAAGCGAAAGGATCCGGTGTGGCCCAAGCCGGGCAGCGCCGAGGTGGAGGTGAAATCCACTCTGGTGCGGGCCGGTGAGTTGCCGGTCCGGGTGGGCGCGGTGAACTCCGGCGCCGAGGTCGGCACGGTGAAGGTGGAGACGCTGCCGGTCGAGGCGGTGCGCAAGCTGGGCGGAGTGGGGGTGGCAGCCCGGATCGAGCGCGCCGACGGCGGCGATCAACCCGGGAAGGTTCGGGCGGAGTTCTCCTACGCGAGCTTCCGCGACGGGTTCGGCGGTAACTTCGCCGGCCGTCTGCAGATTCTGCGGCTGCCCGCCTGCGCGATCCAGACGCCGCGTGCGCGGGAGTGCGTGGTCCGCCCGCAGGTGGTCAAGACCTCCAACGACCTCAAATCCGGTGTGCTGGTGGCGGAGGTGGAGATCGGCCAGGCCACACCGGCCAAGGTCCCCGCGCCGGCGAAGGGTGATGTGAAGGCGGCGGCGAAGGCCACCGCCGAGGCGGCGGCGGCCAAGCAACTCGCCGAAGGCTCGGTGTATCTGATGGCCGCCGGGCTGACCGGCCCGGACGGCAACTTCGGCGCCACCGACCTCAAGCCGTCCGGAACCTGGCAGGCAGGCACCTCGGGCGGGTCGTTCAGTTACGACTACCCACTGCCCGAAGCACCGTCGCCGATCGGCAACGGCCCTGAGCTGTCGCTGGGCTACGACGCCTCGTCGGTGGACGGTCAGGGTAACTGGACCAACAACCAGTCAAGTGCGGTCGGGGCGGGCTGGGAACTCAACACGGGTTTCATCGAGCGTAAGTTCCGCCGCTGCGTCGTGGACAACTTCTACAACGAGCAAGCCGACCTGATCTGGACGGCCGAGGAGATCGGCACCTTCGGCAAGGCGTTGTGCTGGGAGTCGCCCGACGCCAACGACAACGACGCCTCGACCACCGACATGACCCAATCCGAGCTGGTGCTCAACGTCGGCGGCCGCTCGGCGCAGATCGTCAAGGACCGGATCTCGGGGCTGTGGAAGACGGTGCCGGACTTCGGCTGGAAGATCGAGCAGCTGACCGGCGGCGCCGACAGCCAGGCGTACTGGAAGGTGACCTCGGCCGAGGGGCAGGTCTCGCGGTTCGGCTATCGCAAGGACGCCCAGTGGCAGGTTCCCTACGTCGGTAACGAGTCCGGCGAGCCGTGCTACGACCGGTATATCGCCGATGCGATCCCGCCGACCTGTACCGGGGTGTGGCGGTGGAATCTGGACCAGTCGATCGACGCCAACGAGAACGTCATCGACTACACCTATAACCGGGAGACCAACTGGTTCTGTCTGCCCAGTTGCCTTCATGAGAGCTACCGGGTGCTGCCCTATGACCGGGGCGGGTTCCTGGCCAAGGCCGAGTGGGGCCACAACACGCAGGTGGCGGGCAGCGTGCCGACCACCCGAACCACCTTCACCGCCTCCGACCGGGGCACGACGGACGTGCCGACCGACCTCAAATGTGACGTTCAGGTCGGGTGCGCCAACGGGGCGATCGCCTTCTACTCCACTCGCAAACTGGATTCGGTGCTGACCGAGTCGCTCAACCCGGCCACCAGCGCGTGGGATCCGGTGACCCGGCTGAACATGACCTACACATGGGTCTACACCCGCACCGACTTCGGCGCGCCGTACGATCCGCTGCTGTGGCTGGACACGATCCAGCAGACCGGCCTGGCCGGCGGGAGCATCACGCTGCCTGCGACCGACTTCGACGCGACCATGCTGGCCGGGAAGATGGTCTACGACGACATCTCCGACTGGACCGACCTGCTGTCATGGCGGATGGTGCCCCGAATCGGCGCGATCGCCAACGGGATGGGCGGGCGGATCGAGGTCGCCTACGGCCAGGCCGACTCGTGCTCGGGCGGCAAGGGCCGCGACGGCACCAACTACCACGCCGACCATGTCGGCGACTGCTACAAGATCGATATGAGCGAGGGCGGCAACGAAGCCTGGACGCTGTACTACAAACAGCTGGTCACCAAGGTCACCGAACGCGACATGGTCGCGGCCTCCCCGGACATGGTCAACGGCTACGAGTATCTGGGCGGCCCTGGCTGGGCTTCACCGGTGGAGTACGCCCAACCGGGGCTGGTGCCGCCGTCGACCGACTGGCGCGGGTACGCCACCGTGCGCACCACCCGGGGATCGGGTTCGGATCCGGCTGACTTCACCGTCACCTCCGATACCTTCCTGCGCGGCATGGGCACCTCCGTCACCGACTTCGAGGGCGGCACGGTCACCGACGTCAAAGCCCTGCAAGGTCAGGTGCTGCAAGAGCAGAGCTGGAAGCTGACCTCTTTGAGCCCGCGCACCTTCGCCGAGGTCGAGTCGACCAGATATGAGTACACGGTCCAGTCCACCGGCAGTGGCCCAGGGGTGCAGGATCCGGCATTCGTGCTGCGTACCAAGGAACGCGCCCGGGAGCAGGTGAGTGGCGGTACGTGGCGGTGGACCGAGTCACGGACCGCCTATAACGCCGACGGCCTGCCGATCAAGGTCAACGACTACGGCGACACCGCTACGGCGACCGACAACACGTGCTCCACCACGACGTATGCCCGCAACGTCGCCGCCGGGCAGTGGTTCACCAACCTGCCCTCGACCGTCGAGCGGCGTGCAGGCGACGACTGCGCCACCGGCGCGGTGCTCGGTAAGAGCATCAGCCTGTATGACGGTGGGACCGATCCGGCGACCAACGCCCCCAGCGACGGCAACGTCACCGAGACCCGCAGCTACGCCGGCGCCACCAGCGTCTCCACGACGAAGGCGACCTTCGATGACTACGGCCGGCCGCTGACGTCCACCGACGCACTGAACAAGACCACGACCACCACGTACGCTCCGGCGGTGGGCTGGCCGAGCGTCGGCGCCACCGTCACCAACCCGCTCGGTCACACCGTCACCACCACATCCTCGCACCTGAGTGGGTTGCCGTCCTCGCTGGTCGACGCCAACAACAAACGGCTGGAAATCGACTACGACGCACTCGGTCGGACCACCACCCTGTGGGGTCCGGGCGAGCCGCGCGGCGGCGGCACCCCGACCGCGACCGTCGCCTACGATGTCTCGGCCACCGCACCGGCCAAGACGACGATGCGCAAGCTGTTGTCCGGCACCGGAACGAACGCGAAATACCTCACCACCTACTCCTACGACGACGGCCTCGGCCGGACCCGCGAGGCCCAATCGGCCTCCCCGGCGGGCGGCCGGATCGTGGTGGCCACCACCTACGACGCCCGCGGCCTGACCAGGGCCGTCACCCAGCCGGCCTACAACACCGGCGCGCCGGGCAGCGGCCTGCTCAACCCGGTGCTCACGGCCCTGCCGCAGTGGACCGAGACGCTGTATGACACCCTGCAGCGGCCGACCGCGGTGATCGAGCGCAGTCTGGCCGCCGAGCTACGCCGTACCACCACCGCCTACCCCGGTGCCGATCGCATCGAGGTCACCCCGCCGGTCGGCGGCAAGACCGCCACCGTCTCGGACGCGGCCGGGCGGACGGTGAAGACCGAGGAGTGGAAGGACGCGGCCGTCCACCACGACACCACCTACGGCTACAACGTCTCCGGCCAGTTGGCCAAGGTCACCGACGCCAATGGCAACGTCCGCACCTTCGGCTACGACTGGCTTGGCCGGCGCACCGCTTCCACCGGCCCTGACTCAGGCAGCGGCACCACCGGCTACGACGCGATGGGCCGGATCCTGTGGGGCATCGACGGTAACGGCACGAAGATCTCCTACAGCTACGACGACCTCGGACGGCGCACCGCCCAATGGGTCGGCGAGGCCGGGACCGGTACCAAGGCCGCCGAATGGGTTTACGACACCCTCGCCAAGGGGCGGTTGACGTCGGCAACCCGTTATGTCGGCACCAGCGCCTATACCGATGCCGTCACCGGCTATGACGACTCCTATCGGCCGACCGGCACCAAGCTCACCATCCCCGGCTCCGAGGGCGCTCTGGCCGGTGACTACGCCTTCACCGCCGCCTACGACCGGGCCGGCAATCCCACAGGGCAGGGCATGCCCGCCGCCGGTGGCCTTTCCGCCGAGACGCTCGCCCTGTCCTACACCGACCTCGGCCTGCCCAAGACGCTGACCTCGAACCACGGTGGCTCCACCACCTACGTCAAAGACACGCTCTACTCGGAGACCGCCAGGCTGTCGGAGCGGCATTACGGGGCGAACGCCCAGGTGAAGCGGACCTTCACCTGGGATACGGCGACCGGCTGGCTGTCGCGGTTGACCACCACCGCCAAGGCCGACACCGCCACCCCGGTCACAGCCCAAGATGATCAGGTCACCTACAACGCCGCCGGTGAGATCACCCGGATCCTGGACGCCGCCTCCGCCGTCCCCGGCACCACACCGGGCCAGTCCGAGTGCTTCACCTACGACGGCCTGTCCCGGCTGAGCGCGGCATTCACCACCACCGCCTCCTCCTGCGCCACCGGCCCAGCCAGCGGGGGCGTCGACCCCTACAACCACAGCTACGCCTACGACGGCGTCGGCAACCTCACCAGCCTGACCGACGGGGCGACCACCGCCACCTACACCTACCCCGCCCCAGGCGCCTCGGCGACGCGGCCCAACGCGGTCACCTCCATCGCCCGCGCCGGCGGCACCGTCGGCACCGACACCTACGGCTACGACAACGCCGGGCAGCTGACCGCCCGCACCGTCGACGGCAAGCAGGGCACCTTCACCTGGAACCCGCTCGGCCAACTGGACAAGGCCGTCATCGACGGTGCGGAAACCTCCATGGTCTACGACGCCGACGGCGAACGGCTGATCCGCCGCGAACCCGACGGCACCGCCACCCTCTACCTGGGCGCGATGGAACTGGAGCTGTCCGGCGGAACGGTCAAGGCCACCCGCTACTACACCGGCCCCGACGGCTCCACCGTCGCACTGCGCACCAGCGCCGGCATCAAATGGCTGGCCTCCGGGCTGCACGGCTCCACCCAGCTGGCCGTCGACGACGCCACCGGCCAGGTCGCCCGCGAACGCTACCTGCCCTACGGCAAGCGCCGCGGCTCCGACGACCTGCCCTTCACCGACCGCGGCTTCCTCGGCAAGATCGAAGACGACTCCACCGGCCTGAACTACCTCTCGGCCCGCTACTACGACCCCTCCATCGCCAAGTTCGTCTCCACCGACCCGCTACTCAGCCTCGACAAACCTCAGTGGCTCAACCCCTACAGCTACGGGGGCAACAACCCGATCGGAGCATCCGACCCCACCGGGCTGCGCCCTGAGGCGCCCACCGGCAAGGCCGACCCCTGTTCCAAGCCCAGCAGCCGGGCCTGCAAGCTTCAGCGCAAGCAACAGGCCGAGGCCAACGCCGCCGCCGCGAAGGCCGAAGTCGACCGGCAGTTCAAGCTGATGCTCGACGCGGTCCTGGCCCTGGCCAAGATCGCCGCCGATGAACTCGGCATCACCGCCGGCATCCAGTGCTTCACCACCGGCAACCTCGGCGCGTGCGGTGAAACGGCGCTCAACGTCCTCGGCTCCCTCGCCGGCGGCCTCGCCGGCAAACTCGCCACCAAGTATGCCCTGCCCTGGAAGTGGAAGAAGGCCTACGAGCTCGGCAAGAAGCTCTGGAAACACGCGGGCGACGCCATCAACGCCTTCAAGAGCTGGATCTCGGCCAAGGACAAACTGAAGATCACCGAAAAGGCCAGGGAAGTAGCTCAAAAAGCCTACGCGGCATGCGGAAAGCCGAGCAGTTTCGTGCCCGGTACCAAGGTGGCGATGGCCGACGGCACTGAAAAGCCCATCGAACAGATCAAGGTCGGCGACAAGGTCGTCGCTACCGACCCCGAAACTGGCACCACGACAGCGAAGCCCGTTATCGCGCTCATCACCAGCCGGGGTGTCAAGAATCTGGTACAGATCACCGTCGACACCGACGGCGACAAGGGAACCGCCACCGGTATCGTTATCGCCACCGACGAGCACCCCTTCTGGGTCAGCGATCAGCGCGCCTGGGTGCAGGCCACAAAACTCCAGCCGGGGAAATGGTTGCGGACCAGCGCCGGTGACGAGCTCCAAGTCGTGGAAATTGCGAAGTGGACTACTGGTCACCAGCGTGTTCACAACCTAACAGTTTCTGACATTCACACGTACTACGTGCTGGCAGGGGCCACGCCGGTACTCGTACACAATGCCGGTTCGGATGATGACTGTATCCCCGGCTATGAAAACCCTGGCCACCATGACCCGCGCGGTGGTCCGAATCCGTATAATCCCAACAAGGGTGTCTTGCCAACTGACGCGGCAGAGCAGTTTCAAAACAGTACGCTTCTGGACGGGGTGCGCTGGACAAAAATCGGCTCCGGCAAGAAAGCTGTCTACTATCGATATTCAAATGACGAACACGGGAATTGGCATTGGAGTGGAAGCTCTAATGGTGTCGATAGTCGGGGCAATCCTGTAGAGATTCCCTTGAACCATATCCCTATTCAGATCCGGCGGAGGTAATGGTTGAGGTTCCTGGACGATAGTGGTCGAGTTGGGTTGCTCGTAAGCCCCGTCCTTGGCCACCGTATGTTCCGATTCCAGCTGGTCGTAGACGGCCAACTGGTGGGCGATCGGGATGGGTGCATCCTCGGGTCGGTGATGACGCAGCTCAAAAATCGGCCGCATATAGACGATAAAAGGCTCGATCTGCTGGATGCCGATCCTGCCGAATTCATGGAGCTGCTTGCCGTCGACGAATTTCTCCACGACTCGACCATTATGTCGAGCGTAGAGTCACTGGATCGGTGGACGGTGTACAGTTATGTGCGCGCTGGGCAGTTTATCATCGTGGCACAGGAAGTCGCAGGGCAGGATGCCAGTCCAATTTTCGTCGCAGGTGTCGATGAAGTCGAGTTCAACTCGATCGTTGACGCAGCTCGAAGGTATTGGCTGGAGTCTCAGTGACGTAGGAGGGGCTTTCGTCGGTTCGGGTGGATCGAGCGGACCGAGGATGGGAGCCGCTTCAGGCGCTGCTGGTCGCGGTGGCGGGTCAGGGAGGCGATGGCCTCGCGGGGTAGGGCGATCCGGCGTTCGGAGCTGGGGGTCTTGGTCGGGCTGATGACCAGGCCGGTACCGGGGACATATTGCAGGGTCTGGCGAATGGCCAGGATGCCGCCGGTCAGGTCCAAGTCGCTCCAGCGCAGGCCGAGGAGTTCGCCGCGCCGCATGCCGGTGCGGAGCGCGAGGTCGAACAGGGCGTGCAGGCGGAAGCCTTGGGCGGCATCTAGGAAGATGCGAGCTTCGGCCGGGGTAAAGGGTTCGGTGCGTTGCTGGCGGCCGCATGTGCTTGGCCGGAGCCGTGGGGCGGTTGAGTGTGTCGTGTCAGGTTCGAGGTGATGTTTCGGGGGCGACGAGTTCGACCTCGAACCCGCTGTTCACGGGTAAGAGCCCCGCCTACATAGCGCATCACATCAGGGTCGGCATCGAGCTCGACCTGATATTCAAGATGCTCATCGGACAGCGGAACCAGATGGACCCGTTTGGTGCGCAAGATCGCCTGAGACATGACGCAAAATATCTCAAACAGCAAGATGAAGGATCAAATGAATACTTCGGGTGCTCGCGGCGCGTCCGCATCGGGCCGCACCAGACGCCGCGCGGCCCGCACTCCGTGCGAACGACGAGACTTCCGGCACACACCCTAGCCGCCAGCGCTTTCGTCCCCCCCTCGGGCGCCGGGGTTGGGGCGGGGTGGTGCGGCCAGTGTCCGAACACGGACATATCCGAGACCGGGCATGGCGCGGCGACGCGCGGGCCGAGGCAGTCGCCTGGCCATGGTCGGTCGATCGAGGCCGGGTGGTGAGGTGTGACGGCGCGGTCCCTTCGGGCTCGCGCCGCCACGCCGGTCTTTCAGCGGAGTTCGAACCAGATGACGGTTGCGGTGGGGTCGCGGTGGAAGCCCCAGCGGGTGGCGAGTTCGTTGACGAGCAGGAGGCCACGGCCGCCGGTGGCGTTGGGGCGGGGGGCTCTGGTGCAGGGGATCTGTGCGGAGCCGGGGTCCTGGACGGTGACGATGACGCCGTGCGGGAGGAAGGCCACCGTGACGACGAACTCCCGTGGCCGGTCGCCAGGTGTGGTGTCCGCGGTTCCGGTGTCTGAGGTTCTGGCGCCTGAGGTTCCGGTGTTGGTCGCTCTGGCGTCGGTTGGTTCGGCGTCAACCGGCTCGGTGTCGGTTGGCCTGGTGGAGTGTTCGACGGCGTTGGTGGCCAGCTCGCTGGTGAGCAGCATGGCGTCGTCGCGGAGCGGGTGGTCGTCGCCGAGGATCTCGGCGACGAAGTTCCGCGCGGGCCTGACCTGGTCGGGGGTGGCCGTGAACCGCTGGGAGATGACGGGGGTGTGGTTCGGCGTCGTCGACCAGCCGGGTATCCGGCCCAGGTACGGCGACCACATCGTGGCAGCCGGTCCGGTGGCGTCGCCGGTTGTCGTCCGGAATCGGTCAGCGAGCACGCCGACGAGTACGGACAGGAGTCGCGCGGCCATCCCGGTCACCTCCCTTGCTCGTGATCTTGATGCTCTGGCTGCCTCCGGCGACCCTGATGTCCCTGACGGCCGTTCGGTGGTCGGTGTCGGCCAGGGGGTGTGGTGGCTGGTCGTGCTGTTCGGGGTGGGGGTGGAAGTCCTCGATGTGCCGCATCCGTGCGGCCAGGTCGGCGGGGGTGTCGGCCTCGATCAGGCCGATGTGCTGCCGACACCGGGCGGGGGAGAGGGCCCACCACTGTTCGGTGGCCTTGCCGTACCAGAGGCACCAAGCGGGAAAGCGGAGCGTCAGCGTGCGCAGCGCCTGAGGGATGGTGCCTTCTTCACCGGGCTCGTACCGGGGCGGGATGGGTGCTCCGGGAGGTGGCGGGTTCATGCCGTCACCCCCTTCCGGTACGACTCGCGCCTGCCGGGCCGTATACCCGGCGGCGATTCGCGCCCGTACGGTGTCATGGCCGGTCGCGAGTGGCGTCCCCGGCTGATGGGAGAACCCACGAGGGGATGGCTCGGCGGGCGCGGAGCCACGGTGGCCGGTACGGGAGGCGCGGGCAGTCGGCCACAGAGCCCGAGGCGGCGCCGGGTCATCATCCGGGTACGGACCTGGGCCGGGGTGGGCTGCTCCCACAGGTGACCGGGCCGATGCGGCAGGCTGGCGGCGTCGTGCGCGTACGGGGGGTGGCCGCACCAGCGGCAGCCGAGGGGCGAGGGCGGTTGTTCGGCATGCCAGCGGATCCTGACGATCCTGATAGGTCTATTAGGGTTGGCCACGGGTCGCACCTTCCTGTGCGATCAAGGCTCTGTCAGGTGACGCTACTCGCCTGGCAGAGCCGTTTTTTTGTGGGTTCTTGAGCTCGCTGGTCGCGCGTTCTCAGGTGGAGTGGCTCCGCTCGTCAGACCGCCGCCAGTTCGGGCAGTGGACGCGCCTGGTGGAGTTCGACGTAGCGCAGCGTGATTCACCATGGGCGTCGTCTGCGTTCTCGGGGGCGCGTTTCCCCGGCCGATCGGGGGCATGTATCGAGGCGATGCTCATGGCGTCCATCTCTCACGATCCGGCTTGCTCAAGGTGCTGACAGCAGACCGCACGACCTGATTTGCTCGCAACGAACAGCAAAAACAGCAGGGAGTGTTCAAATGGTTACCGAAAGGAAAGGGGGTCGTGGACGGCCGGCCAAGGCCCTCGACCCCGGCTCGTCACTGCTCGCCACGCTGGGATCCAGGATGCGCGAACTCCGCAAGGCGCGCTCGCTCACGCTGATGGAGCTCGGCGAGCTGACCGGATACTCCTGGCAACACCTCGGCGCCGTGGAACGGGCCTCGGTCGCTCCCTCGGAGTCCGTGGTCATCGCATGCGACACCGCGCTCGGCGCGGGCGGGACGCTCAACGGCATGCTCCCTGGCGTCATTCGCGAGCAGGCACATCTCCGCCATCGCAGTGAAGCCGCGCGGAGACCCAATCCGGAGACACCGGATTCCGGCGTCGACTGGGGACGGCTCAGCACATGTGGCAAGCGCGCTTCGACAATCACCTCCGCCGTGGTGGAGGACATCGAAATGATCACCGTGCACCAGCGCCGCCTCTACCACGAACTGACGTCGGCGGAGATGCTCGTTCCGGTCGACGGCCACCTCGCTCTCCTGCTCTCTCTTCTGGAGGCTCCCGCCCCTGACAAGCTGCGGCGGCGGATCGCCTACGCGGCGGGGGAGGCAGCCGGATTCGCGGCGTGGATCTGGTTCGATCTCGGTGATCACTTCGCGATGGGCCACCGGTATGCCACGGCTCTGGACGCCCTGGGGGAAGCAGGTGACAGGGGACTCCGGTCTTATGTCAGCGCCTACCGGACCATCACCGCAGACGCGGCCGGGCGGCCCGAGGAGGCCGTCCAGCATGCCTCAGCTGCTCTGGACATAGCCGGTCGCTCTGTCACCCACGTGACGCGGGCCTGGCTGCATGCCATCAGTGCCACCGCACGCGTCCACGCGGGTGACGGTAGAGCGGCTCTGGCCGAACTCAACAAGGCGGACAGAGCCTTGGAACGGGCCGGCGACGAGCGGGATGAATGGATGTACGACTTCGACCGCGAGCGGCTGCTCGGCTACGAGGGGAACTGCCTCCTTGAACTCGGTCGCTACGCCCAGGCCGCCCGCTCCTTCGAGCACGCCATCGGCGGCGTTCCCACCACGTGCGTACGCCGCAAGGCAGAGCTCACCGTGGACCTGGCGCAGGCGCGGCTCGGAGAAGGCGAACCCGCCGAGGCCGTACGGCTGGCCCAGGAGGCCATCGCTGTATTCGCCCGACGAGGATCGGTCGCCGGGATGTCGCGGGTCCATCGCTTTCGTGATCGGGTGGCGGGCCAGCAGCCCGCGGTCGCTCGCGATCTGGATGACTTCGTCCGATCATGGCAAGGGTGAACCCTGTCCCCGCCGAACTCGTCGCTCGCGCCACCGTCTCCTATGACGCCGTCCAAGCGGTCGGCGAGACCGTCTACTGGATTGAGGGGCGGGCGGACGGAGACGTGCTCGTACGTTGGACCGCCGCCGACGGTCGCCAGGACGTGCTGCCGGAGGGGTTCCACGTCGTCTCCCACGTGCACGAGTACGGCGGAGGCGCTTACCTGGCCACCGAGCGGGACGTGTGGTTCTGCGACGCCGACGACCAGCGGGTCTACCACGTACGCGACCATCGGCACCCCATACCGGTGACTCCCGTTCCCGCCTCGCCGGGAGCCCTCCGCTACGCCGACCTCCGCCTCCTGCCGGGTACGAACAATCTGGTCTCCGTCCGGGAACGACACGAGGAAACCCTTGTCCACAACGAGCTGGTCATCCTGCCTGGTGATGGATCCGCCGAGCCGACGGTTATCGCGTCCGGTGACGACTTCTACATGTCCCCGGAGCCTAGCCCTGACGGGAGGCAACTGACCTGGGTCTCATGGAACGCCCCGCGCATGCCCTGGGACGGCGCCCGGCTCTGGTTGGCCGACTTCCGGCCTGACGGCACCCTCACCGGTACGAGGTTGGTCGCGGGAGGGGATGACGAATCGGTGTGCCAGCCGCGGTGGAGCGGCGACGGGACGCTGTACTTCGTCTCCGACCGCTCCGGCTGGTGGAACCTGTACGCCTGGCGTGATGACCATATCGAGCCGGTCATCACGGGGGAATTCGAGGTTGCGGCGGCTCCCTGGGAGTTCGGCTACCGCACTTATGAGATCCAGGATTCCCAGATCACGGCCATCATCCAGCAGGGGCCGTCGCATTCCTTGGTGACAAGGCGCCTCGACGGCGACCTCGAACGGCGGGCCCTGCCGTACACCTCGATCAAGCCCTACCTGGCCACGGCAGGCCGGAACATCGCCTTCATCGGCTCCAGTCCCATGCGGTTGCCCACGGTGGTGCTGGCCGAGCCCGACGGTTCTGTCCATGAGCTCACCTCGGCCGACGTCACCCTTGACCTGGCATCGCTCGTCCGGCCGGAGCCCTTCACCTTCGGTACTCGCGACGGAGGTGAGGCGCACGGCCTCTACTACCCGCCCTTGGGAGGGAGCGATCGGCCTCCGCCATTGCTCGTACGGGCTCATCCCGGGCCGACGGCGAATTGGCCCCTGCGGCTGGACCTCCACGCGCAGTACTTCACGAGCCGAGGTTTCGCCGTTGCTGATGTCGATTACCGGGGGAGTACCGGGTACGGCCGCGCGTACAGGCTGGAGCTCCGTCGCCGGTGGGGGGTGGTCGATGCCACCGACTGTGCTGACGCGGCTCGTCATCTGGTGTCCGCCGGTCGGGCGGATCCTGGACGGATGGCGATCTGGGGTGCCAGCGCCGGCGGATATACCGTTTTGCGGGCCTTGGCGAGCACCGATGTGTTCGCGACTGGGATCGCTAGGTCAGCTGTGGTCGACCCTGGGAGCTGGGGCAGGGCCGCACCCAAGTTCCAGGCTCATCACGCGGAGCTGCTTCGTGCTGAGCTCTCTGGCGAGCCCGAAGCCGCGATTCAGCGCCTGCTCCTCCTGGTTCACGGAGATGAGGATCACGTAACCCCGCTGAACCAGGTTCGGGCTTTTGCCCAGCAGTTGGGTCCAGGCGCACGTCTTGTCATCGTCACCGGAGTGGATCACACCTTGCGGGAGTCTGCCAACATTCACCATGTTCTCTGCGTGGAGTTGCAGCATGTTCGAGACATCTGCTAAGGCATGTGCGGGTAGGGAGAAAATCGTCGCGCCGTCTGGCATGGCGGTTGTGGTGCGGCAAGCGGGAGGCTGAGAGGAGGCACCTCACTCCTTCCGATAGTGCAGGCCTGTACGGATCTTGCTGGATCTTGAGCGATATAACTATCGGGAGCGGATCCGTCGGCTTGAGGTACGCATGCACATTCTCTGACCTGGTGACTCAGCGTCCGATCGGGGGAAGTGAATCACGTGTAGCGCACAGTCTCGGCGGGGATGCCCCCGCCGAGACTGCTGGACTGTTCGTCTAGGACGACGTTCCCATCAGAAAATGGGCGAGCGCCAGGAGGATGGGGACCGTAACCCCGAACCCACCCGCCCCTGTCAGGATGGCGTTAGGCAGGCTCATGCCTCCAAGTTTCGCCAACCAGACGCCAACGATGCCGACGATCACGGCCGAGATGAGGATGATTGCCGCCAGTAGCGCACGAACAACCGACTGTTCCATACGTTCTCCAGGGTTGCCAGGCTTGACTCACCGGACCTGGATTGCAAGCTGGGTCGCGCACTGGTTAGTCTGCTTGTGGGTAAGCGTTCAGCATCTGACCTGCTAGCCGGTCCGGTGATGAAATTGCTTCAGGGCTCGGGACCGCGCGAACGGTTTCGAGCCCTCTCGTTTTTCGCCCATCTACCGGCGAAAAACGTTGATACGTCTGTTGGCGAACTTGACTTCCGCTTAATGGAACGAGGGTTCGGATTTCAAGGCTTCGAGACAAGAAGAAGATTCATTCGGGGCGGTGATCGCCCGCCGCATGGGGCATGGTCGCCCTCGGTCGGCATCACGGCTTTTCTCCATCGTTTGTCGAGTGATTTGTCGGTTCGGAGGTGCGTCCTGACTCTAACAGGAGATGGTCGGGGTCGCGAGCGCCAAACGAGTACCAAGTGGTTATATGCATCAAGGTGGCGACAACACTCTTTCTGTACGGATAATGCGCCTTCAGTGATAACAACGCTCTTTCTGCACGGATGATGCACCCTCTGCGTAGATTGCCAAAAGGGTTGGTGCTTGTGTATCGTCTGTTATTTACGCGACGAACATTACATAGAGTAATAAACAACAGCTGAGAGTAATTCCCCCAGTTATCGATGTGGTATAAATTGCTCAAATTGGACATTTCGCCTCAGCTTGTTGCTGAGGGTGGTTAGCGATAACTCTACGTGTTAGGAAATTTCTGCTTGAACTACACTGTGGTGACTGCCGCTGAATGTGTTAAGGTCTAGCTGGCTGTGAGGCCTGCAGCGTTCGAAGAAAAGAAGCCGATTCGCGGTTCTTCGTGCGTTCCTATTAGTGTGCCTCGGTCCAGTAAGGTGTTGTATTCTTCGCAGCTGGTCTCCGGCAGTAGGACACACGCATGGCAAGCCGCTCGGTTAAGGTTGTCAACCCCGGAAACCTGACTCTCGATGCACAGCGGGTCGGCCGAGCACCAGGAGACTCGGTCAAGAGCCCGGTGGATTGACGTGCTGAGGTCACCGGATTCGACCTGTGCGACGATGCCGCCGAGGCTTCCCGCAGAGTCGCTCGTTGCTGTGTAAATGAGCAGCCCGGCCATGGTGTCCGAAACGTAGAGCCGCTCGCGCAACGAGGCCGCCGGATAGCCGGAGTCGAGACTCCACTCGTTGATGACGGCGTGGGCGAGCGTGTGGATCAGGACCAGGCGCGGAGTGACCAAGCGGTCCGGTTCGGCTCCTCGGCTCAAGAAGCGTTGCCGATACCCTTCGCCGAGAGGTGCGATGCGATCGACTACCTCTGGCCGCTTTTCCCATTCGGTGAGGCGCTGCTGGTCGAGGGTGAGGAAGACGCCTTCACCGATGACCTCGATGGCGGGCAGCCAGTCAGGGCGGTCGTCGTCTCGGTGTAGCGACGCCAGACGCTTCCTGTCTCCCGGGGTGGGTGACTCGATGCGCGTGAACGCCTCCAGGACGCGCACCTCACGAAGACGTTTGACCCGCATCACCTGGTCGACGGCCAGGGCCGGGTCGAGTACGAGGTTGTCCGGCGGGACACACACGAAGTCCTGGTCTCCGGAGGTCTCCGGCGTTGTGTTAGCAAGCGCTTGGTATTCCTGGGCTTTGAGGTCGGCCTCGGAGTAGTCTTCCAATCCAGCCTCAATACGACGCCGTTGCTCGACGGCCTCCACGATGTTGTCGATGCCGAAGGGCTTTCCCTTGGCCAGTTCCATGTCTTCGACGGTGTCACGAAGGTGGCGAGTCTTACCCAGCGTTTTCCAATGCTTCTCGATCAGCTTGTGAATCGCCTCCGACCAAGGTGGGATCGAGAGCGCGGAGCGAACCGCTGAAAACCAGACTCCTGAGGCACCTCGCTGCATACCGCGCGGGATTTCGTCGCATTCTTGAGCCTGATCGCTTCCAAGCCAGGGGCGTTGTCCTGTGCACCTGGCAATCCCTTTCAGAGCACCCTTGCTAAGAGCGCCTTCCATCGAAACCCGCTTACCACACTTGCAGGCGATAACAATGTCACGAAGGGCGGCGCTGCGTCCCGTGGCCTCAATGGTCATCTCGTGTTCGGTTCCCGTGCCCGGAGAGCCGGCGTGAACCCAGCGAAAGTACGGGAAGTCGTCGATGTGGCCGTTTCCGCAGCACACCACGAATCGAGAGGGTACGAGTTCACGATCGTGCACCTTGCATTTGGCGGTGCCGCGATGATTTCCCCACTTCCAGTGCTCTTTGAGCGTGCCGGACTCGGGGCAGGAATGCCATATCGGGAAACGGATCACCGGCACGTCGCCTTTGCCTTCGTACTGCGATGCCGGGGGCAGACGGAATCCGCGAACCCGAAGCTGTTTCTGGAGTCTGGGTTCGTGGATGAAGTGTTCGTCGTCGTCGCCCGAGTCGGACCAGCGGTCAATTCCAGCGATCATGTACGAGTTGCTTTCGACTGCGATGAGCGAGCCGACGCCGTACGTGGTGATGAGCTGTGCTCGTCGCACACCACCGATGGAGTTTCGGCTCATCGCAGTCCCCTGTCCAGATAGAGCATGGATTCCACGTCCACATCACGCAGACTCCACAAAGTCGGCATGGTATCCGAGATCTCGTCGTTGGATTGGTCGTATCGGCCGGCGTCCATCAGAAGGCCGTTGCCGGGATTCCTGAAGTCGTCGTAAACGAGATTCGGTTCGTTGTCGGCACGCTCAAGCCATTTGCCGATGACCTCGTCGATCTGCTTCGCGGTGGCCGCTCGCTCGGCTTCGCCCGCAACCGTCTCCACCCGATCCAGAACGGTGTCGCAGAGCTCTCGCAGCTTGCTCTCGAAGTCGTCGATCGATGCCGCAGCCTGCTTGGGGCGCGCCTCCGGGATGAGAAGCCGCGCGAGTCCGATGACCACGGCGTGGATCGCACGGTCACGGGCACGTGCTGAGAACGGTGTGACGCTGGTTGCCTCCACCTGTCGGTACAGCGCCGAATGGTAGGCGGTGAAGTTCTCGTAGTGGGAGCGGTCACGTGAGCGCATCGAGTTGAACAGCGTTGTTACCAGGCCGGGCCATGTACGGCCGACTCGACTGGTCGCCTGGATGTACTCCGATGTCGACTGCGGTTGTCCCATGACGACCATCAGGCCAAGGCGATCGACGTCAACTCCCACGGAGATCATGTTGGTCGCGAGGATCACATCGATGGCTTCCTCGGGGAGGGACTTCGCCATGTCCTGCAAATGCCGAGGTATCGCACTGGAGGGTTCGCGGCTGGTGAGTTCGATATCCCAGAGGATCTCGCGTTCCTCCTGTTCAAGCTGTTTGGCGAGCAATCCCAACCGATCGCTCACGTCGTCTTGGACCTGTAGCTTGGCGCCCGCGAGGAGACGTAGGCTGTTGAAGTAGCCGAGCAGTGTCCAGTAAGCGTCTCGAACCTGATCCGTGCCTTCGATCGCCTTGGAGTGGTGCAGAAACGAGGCGTACGCTCTGACCAGGAGGGTCGTCTGGCTGGTGGCGGGGGCGAGCAGACCCACGTACAGCCGGCTCGCCTTTTCCGTTGGGGGCGTTTCCACGGAGAAGTACGAATCTCGCGCATCCAATCCTGGGGGAGGGAACTGGTTGACCTCACGGTTGAACAGTGCCAACCCCTGCCGGGAGGCGCGGCGGATCGTGGCCGTGGATGCCACGACCTTCGGGTGTTCTGCGGCGAGATCCACCGCTGTCTCGTAAAGGCCGGCGAGGGTGCCCAGAGGGCCGGAGATAAGGTGTAGCTCGTCCTGGATGATCAGCTCCGGTGCGGGCTCTTTGGTCGTGAGGTTGAAGAGCTTCGCGACCTGATCCCCTCTCCAGGGGATGCTTGCGAACTTGTCCGCGGTGGCGATGATCAGAGTCGGTCTCGCCGCGTAGATGGTCTCGTCCACGACATGGACAGGAAGGCCGTCCTGGAATTCGCATCCGTCGGTTCCGCAGGCGATCGTCAGCCGGTCGACCGTGATCACATAGTTTCGATAGTCCAGGGCATGGCCGCACCAGGGGCAGGATCTGATCTGGACAGGATTCTTTTCCTGCACTTCTTCCCGCCGGCCAAGCTTTCTGAGGGCGGTCTTCGCGTCGTCGAGGCTGTTGGGGGTCGAGCCCTGGCCGACCCACATGCCGATGGAGATCTCCGCACTTCCGAGCGACGAAGGCTGTTTGCGGCGAATCGACTCCATGCAGCACATGAGCAGGGCGGCTCGTTCGAACTGCTGGACCGTCAACAGTCGCAAGGTGTAGCGCATGAGCACGGTGACCCCTCCGCCGTTGCCGGGGTCACGGAGGCGCCGGAGGAAAACCGTGAAGGCGATCAGTCCGAGATATGCCTCGGTTTTACCGCCACCGGTGGGAAACCACAGGACATCGGCAATTTTGCGGTCTGGCGATTTTTTGTCCACCACCCCGCCGAGTGAGAGCAGGACGAAGGCGATCTGGAAGGGGCGCCAGATGCCCTTTGACTCGTCGGGACCGCCAGCTGGGCGCCCTTTCTTCAACCAGTCCGTCCGTGCACGTTGCATCGCCATGGCTCGGTTGGCCAACCGGAACGCCTCCATGACGGAACCGGTTAGGAGCCCGATGCCCACTTCCATCCGATCGCACGCCTCGTCACATGTCTTGAGGTGATCAAGCGCGATCTTCTTGAAGTCGGTGTCGACGAGTTGTTCGGCCTGGGCTCGGCGGTCTCCGATCCAGCCGCGATATCCGGAGGTGAGGCCCTTGAGGGCTGAGACAATTTCCGAATCAGTGGCGCTCGCCAAGTACGCCATACCCAGGGATCGTGTGTCGATTTTTGGGTTTGAGTCGGCCAGTCGGAGGTCGTAGGTGGGGACGAAGGTCGTTCGGATCCGTTGCGCGGCCCGGATCGAGGCTACGTCGTTGATCTCATTTGGCGCATGTTCCCACTCGACGGCGCACCCGTGGCCGGTGGCGAAGGTTGGTGCGTGCCGGTAGAGCAGCCGGTAGGAGTTCAGCTCCTCATCACCGTCCGACTTTCCGGGAGGCATGCGTTCGACGAATGCCGCCGCCTCGTCGGGTGCCGTCACAGTGATTCGCGGTTGGAAGAACGACACCGCGTCTCGATCTCCTCCATGTGAGACCTTGACGGTGTTCAGGAGAGCTATCGTGACGGCGACAACACCGTGATCGTTCGCCGGACGGATACGCGTGAAGAGGTCCAAGCCGTCCGCAACCTCGTTTTGACATTGACCTGGTGCGGTTACGTCTACCGACTTAAGCGGGATGGACAGTGGACGGCGTTGCCAACGCTCGTCGATGTTGTCCGTGGACCGCTTGCGAACCCTTTCCACGGAGCTCTCCGACACATACTGTGCGGCTTCCACCAGCACGGTAATCGTCTTGCTGACGTTCGTGTCGACGGCGAAGGTCAGACCCATGGAGGAGGGGTAGCGGACGTTGGCCATGGTGACGGCAGGGTCCGGTACGGAGTCCGGATCGATGTGTCGGCCCTCCGCCTCCGCGTCGAGTGACATCTCCGCTTCGGCGGACTCGCTCTCATCCTGCGGGAAGAGGATCCCGGCCGCGTACTTGGTGATGGGACGGTCGGTGATTACCTCGCTGTTGTCGGAGTCCATCGGTCCGACGAGATCAAGCTCTGTCTGTCTGACCAGCTCGGACCTGAACCGGTAATGCTCGGCAAATTTCACTTCCGCTCCCTGGGGGGCCATTCGAATCTTCCCAGTCCCGCAATCCGCGGACGTAGCCAGACACCTGACCAGCCCAACCCGCTGTTCTGTCCTGCGGCGTCGCTGCCGACAACGGTTTCGACGCAGTCCACGTACAAATCGTTGATCGACAGTGGCCATTCATGCCGATCACGTCCGGGCAGGATTTGCTTGAGCACCTGGGAGAAGGCGGCCGAGGTCACTCCGACCGGGGTGCCGTCGTGCTCCACGATGTATGAAGGTGGTCCGTCGTTGGTTGAGGATGATGCTTGAACCAATGACACGAGATCACCGGAAGCGACTTTGGTCGCAAGGTAGAGCTGCGTAGTCAGAGGGTCGGCTGTGAAACCGATGCTTCCCGCCGGATTTTCCGCATGGATGTCCTCTGCTTGCATCTCAATGCTAAAACGGGCGTTCCTGTATTTGCCGAAGCCGGCTTCCCCCCAGCGTCCGCATGAGAACTTCCTCAGGCGGCCGTGCTGGAGCGTGTTGACCGGCCGAATGTGAAGGAGGAGATCGCGGGGGCGGGTCATGGCCACATAGAGTGTTCGGGCCTTCTCCGCCTGTTCCACCGGGTCTTCACCGGCCTCACCTGGGTCGACCACGATTACCTGATCGAACTCCAGTCCCTTGACCCTGTGAATGGTGGAGACGACAAGTGTGGCCGGGTGCTGGCGTGTCAGCTCGTCGGGCACGTCACCTCTGGCGAGATGGTTTCGAACATCCGACAGGTTCAGGCTTCTGCTGCGTCGGTTGGTGTCCATCCGCTTGAGGAGCGGCCAGATCTCGTCGGCCTCGGCGCCGTTCTCCGCGAGGACAGCGGCGACGTCGTTCTGTCCGGCCCTCGAATCGAGTCGCCGGAAAAGCTCGGCCATCCATTTGGGGATCACCCTGTCCTGTGCGGACCGCTGCAGCCTGTGTGCGACTCCGCTCCTGTGGAGTTCGCGCGAGACGAGAAGCGCCTCTCCGTTCGTACGGCACAGCAGCGCGGTGGGTGTCGCCAGTTCGGTGAGCAGGGGGACGGCGTCCTCCAGCGCGCCGAGAGGCATGCTGTCGAGCAGCCCGGTGCGGAGCCTCCGTTGTATGCCCGCGTAGTCGGCGTTCTCCTGCCCCAGCTCCGAACCTACGGCGAGTGCCACCCGTGCTTCGTCGTGTCGCGCACGGAAGTTCTCGGTCAGCTCCTTCTCGATCAGATTCTTCCCAAAGCGGGCTCGAACCCAGGAGTAGAGGGCGGCGGCACCGCGGATACGATCCTTCGGGTCGTCGAGTTGGAAGCCGTAAATTCCTTGGGCGGGATCACCCAGCAGCGTGAAACCCCCGGAGATCCTCTCCAGCAGTACCTTCACCAGCTCGGCCCGGACACCGACCAGGTCCTGGACCTCGTCGACAACAAGATGACGAATGTCAGCTGCGAAGTCACCGGCCTGGTCATCGTCGCGGAGAAGGCTCGTCGCCTCGCGGATCCGCTGATCGTAGGACGAGTGCTGCCAGGTGCCCTCAGGCGTGATCTCAGAAAGCAGTTGGGTGGCGTACGAGTCAAAGGTGCGCACTTCGACATGTTGAGCATTTTCGCCGTACACAGCCAGCCGGTCACGGACCTCCCGAACCGCGGCACGGGAGAAACTGAGGACAAGAACCTCGTCCGCGCCCAGTCCTTCGTCTTCGATCAAAGCGCTCAGCCTGCGTATCAGCGTGAAGGTTTTTCCGGTGCCGGCGCCTGCAGTGACGAGTAGTCGAGCGTCGCCGGGTTGCTCGGCGATGTCACGTTGCTCGTCGGTGAGTTCCATCACCTCACTCACCGTTCCACAGATACTCGAACTGCCGGAAGGCGAGTTGCTCACCGTACTGGGCGATGTTGTCGGCGACGTTGACGATAAGGCATTCCTCCTTGCCGCCGTTTTTCGGCCCTCGAAGACCACGACCGATCATCTGCTGATACACGTTGGGACTGTACGTGGGGCGGGCCACTACCACGGCCCGCGTCGCCGGGGCATCGAAGCCTTGGCTGAGGACGCCGTAGTTCGTCAGCACGCGGATCTTCTTTTGGCCGAACTGTTCGATGGTGTGGCGTCGTACGCCGTTGTCGGTGCTTCCGGAGAGCGCGGCGGCTTTTACACCCCTACGAACAAGAAGAGCGGCCATGGCCTGGGCGTGGCTGACCGACGTGGCGAAGAGGAGGATCTGCCAGTCCTTGGGAAGGCCGCAGATCTCGTCGAGGAGCATGTTGTTGCGCTCCTGGTCGGAACCGAGCCTCTCTTCGGCGCTGGCCGGCAGGCGGCGAAGCTGCTGCAGGTTCTCCTGTTCGTCCACGGTGAGTTCCAGCGTGGCCCCTTTAAGGACCTTGTGTTGAACACGAGCCAGGACACCCAGTTTCTGAAGGGTGAGATAGGGGTTCTCACCAAGGATTTCCGAACCGTCTCGATCGTGGTCGAGGCGGTTCTTCAGATATCGGCGGGCCAGACGTTCGGTCTCGTCGACACTGACCCCTCGGAAGGGGGTCGCACTGAGACCGATCAGGGGGCATCGGGTGCGGTGCGGTGTCAGGCCGAGTGCCTCCAGCATCCGCGTGTACCGGGGGCTGATGGAGGTGTGTGCCTCGTCGACGATCACCGCCTGGGCGTTGCGGAGCCACTCGTACCCCTCGGTTCCGATCACAATCTCGAGTTTGGCGTCGGTGGCGACGACCAGATGGAACCCTTCGGTTACAGGATCGGCTTCGTTACCCGACCAGAGGCGACTGATGGTGAGAGGTTTGGTGGGACCGATGTTCTTCCAGACGAAGTGCCAGGTCTGCACTGCCTGCTCACACAGTTCTTCCGACTGGGCAATCCACAACACCGGTCGGGACGCCTGCTCGTCTGGGAGTGTGCGCAGTGTGCGGGTAATGGCTTCCACCGCGACACGGGTTTTGCCGGCGCCGGTCGGCAGGCTGAGCATGCCGCGTTGTTGTTGTGGATCTCTACTCTGCAGGACCTCGCACATCCGTTGGACCATGCGTTCCTGGTACTCATGCAAGGGGGGAAAATCGACCGGACCCTCCACCGTGATGAACGGCTCCAGCGACGGACGGCGGAATCCCGCGAACTCTGCGGGGAAGCCCAGGTCCTCGGTGAACTTCCTGGCCTCGTGACCACCTGCCATCTGTGTGGGGAGTGTGAAGCCGCTTTTTTCCAGCTCAGGACGATACTCCCTGAGAACCGCCGTTCCGTGGACGGAGATCGCGAGCTCCGCCGCGGTTCGGTCGTCGATCTTTCCCTCCTTGGCTTCGACCGCGTCGATGACGATCTGAGGGATCTTCTCCTTGATGGTCTTGGCAGGAAGCATGGCAAGGAGTTTGTCTGCGGCGTTTTTCTCGTTGCGGACCTTGACGACCCGCTTGCTTCGCCGGGCCTCCTCCTGCTGGCGCAGCACCTGCCGACAGCGCTCCTCGGTGAAGCCGAGATTGAGCAGCGCGCTGAGCCTGCGTATGAGTTCGAGGTCGTCCTCTCTTTCGCACCAGTAGACGGTGTCATCCTGGCGGCCGATGTCGAGAGGTTGCGAGATCTGGCCGGAGGGTGTGCGGATCAGTTCGTCGAGTTCCTTGCACCGCACCAGAGCCAGGCGCTGCGCGGGCCGGCCGGCGACAAGCCGTAGGGCGGGGAAGACGTCTTCCAACGGGGTCGCTTCGCCGAGAGGAGTCACCCGAAGCTCGGTGACGAGAGCCTCGTCGAACGACTTCATTCCCCACTCTTCGACGAGCCTCGCGCAGGTCTGGGAGTCGGGGGCGAGAACGGCGGGGACATCGTGGAAAAGCAGCCGTTTGTACTGGGCCTCGTCGGCGGTGACGGCGACGTCCGAAGTGGGAGACGTGATCCATCCGTCTCGCTGCCGGCACCGGACCTCTTCGGGAGCGGACAGGACGATTTCCGCCAGTCCGTAGAACGCACCCACCTCTGCAGCGTCTTCACTCGTTGCGATTTTCTCGAAGAGAACGGACCAGAGGCTTCCGGGAATCTGTTCCAAGCGTTCCGGGAGCTTGAGCGCTGCGGAGAGAGCCGCGTCGATCTTGGCCACGGGAAGAATGTGGGAGTGTTCTTCGAGCCCGAGACCGAGGCACTGTCGCACCGGAAGGAGGCCGCGAGAGGTCGGCAGGGTGCCGTGCCGTTTCACCATCCAGATCAAGGGCGAAACGACCGCCAGGGGGGCATCGCCTCGCCGTGTCCTTGCTCGGACATGCCACTGGGTGACCAAGCCTACGGAAGGTATGGCCGTAAGGAAACGGGCGCAGGCCTCCTTGCTCAGGCGTGGGAGCAGACCCAGTGGTCCGGACGGGTTGGTGCCCTCCAACAGGATGCTCTGTTCGTTCGGCCTTCCCACATTTGAAGGAAGCTTCTTGTAATAGAGATCGAGAACCTGTTCCCGATATGCCGTGAACCAGATCTCCTGCGACGGGTCCATGGAGACGTGTGGGCCGTCCAACATGCCCAGCGTACGGAGCATCCCGATGTCGGCATGGTGGAATGCGGTATCGACGACGAGATCGTGATCGGACTCCGAGCCCTCCGGAATTACACGGCCGGGCAGCAAGCAGTTGTGCAGGAATAGAAAACGGTTTGCCCGCACCCGGACCTTGAGTTGACGGGGACCCACTCCGTGCTCTTGGAGGTGCCCAACGGCTCGCTCGGCTCCCGCCTGGCGGGCGAGATGCCAGAACCTCTCCCAGTCGGTGTCCTGATAGTTTCTGAACCCTTGCTTGACGACCGCGGCGAACCGTCCCAGTGCGTCTGCTTCCCGAATTCCCAGTACTCCCAAAGCCCATGAGGCCGTTGAATCCTCTTCCAGCTTCGGGTCGACAAAGATCAAGTCATCCGTGGAGAGATCCAGTGAAGTGCGCCTGAAGACCGTGTCCGCGACAGGCGCAACCATCTCGCCCGACTCCGTCCGTAGAATCCGTGCCTGTCGAGCCTGCTCGGCGTAGGCGGACTCTCGGTGAGCCATGTCGGCCACGATCGACAGTGCCACCGCCGACGCGGCGACACTGCCGTCTGAAACGAGGGCCTCCAGCCATACGCGGACGCTGCTGGGCTTTCTGCCGGCACGCTCCAAGACGATCTCGGCTCGAGATCTCCGAGTGGTCTCTTCGATCGACTCGTGACACCAGTCGACAGGGCGTCCGGGATAAGCGGCCCAGAGGGTCAGCCACTCCTTGTTCAACTTCTCCGGATGCAGCTTGATCTCAATGGGCTTCCTGAGGCGTCCTGTCTGGTCGGGAAGCGAAGGGCGCTTGGCCGCGGAATCGTAGACAAGGTTGGTCAACATGCCGTCCGCCCAGTTTCGGGCCTCCTTGCCGCGAGCCGTGATCAGAGTCAGGTGGCGGGCCGGATCCTCAGGGGTGGATAGCTCGGAGAGGGACCCGACGATGAGTTCGGCTGCCGCCGCCATCAACTCTTCGTTGAATGTGTTGTTCTGGAGCAGGTTTTGGCGATCTTCGTTGGTCTTCCACGGAGCATTGAGCACGCCTCGGAGCGTGGTCTCGTACGTTGTCGGGAAGAACGCCCAGAACTGGCCCGGCCCTGGTTGGCCGGACGTGGGGACCGCCCATGCCAATGGAATCTGGGTGCGATCGTGATATTCGCCCGCGTCCTGTCGGGCCTTGGCCGTTGGTGTGTGGATGGTCTCGAAGACCACCCATTCGGAGGTGTTCGTGCCACCGTCTTCGTTGGTGAGCAGGGTGCGCCGGGCACCCTCGCCGTGGACGTGGATCTCGCGGCGGATCATATTCCGAAGATCTTTACGATCTTCGAGAATCACTTTCCCGACATGCGGGGAGAAGATCGCGAATTTGGCGGGGAAGTCTTTGAGGTCGCGTGCGAGTCGGGCGGCGTGATCGCCGGTGAGCGGAAGCTTTACCGCCGTGGTGGCCCACGTCATGAGCTCGTCGAGAACGGAGTCTCTGCGACGTTCGGCGGCGGGTTCCAGGAGATGTGCAATTCGTAGGACAGGTGTCGGACCGCTGTACTCGACCCTGCTGGTGATGCTGCGACGGGCCTGAACGGCATCCCAGCCGAACGACCCGGTCCTACTGAAGAACTGAGGACGGTTGGAGATGCTCAGCACCGACTTGAAGCCAAGTCCGAAACGGCCGATCTCGGTGCCACGCTTCCGCGACAGGTGGGAAGCCAGGATCGTCTGGGCACCCTCGGGGCTAACCGGGGTGCCGAGATTGGCGCAGTAGAGAGCCTCCTCCGTCAGGACAACCTGGATTCTTCCGCCTGGTTCGTTTTGAAGTTCATCCGCACCGTTCTGAACCAGTTCGTACAGCTGGCGGCGACCGTACCCGCCCTGAGTGGTCGACCGCTCAATGTTCGCATGTTCTTCGATTAGCGTCGGGTTGGCCTCGTAAGAGCGTAGGCACATCTCTGATTGACGCAGGACGATCTGTGACACCAGGCTCTCTGCGCCTGCCCATGGCCGTGCGTTGTTCGAGTCGGCAGCGGGTGAGGGGCGGGCGGCAGTCACTGATCTGACTCCTTGTACTGGAACGAATACTTTGGGGGAAGCGTCGACATGCCGGTAGGGGGCTGAAGCGGTCGGCTACTCAATCTTTTCATTGGTCGCTGATTGCGCTTGCCGAATCATCGCATTGAAGTTTTGTCAGCTTGGGGTTTTCCTGGGAGCTCAATATTCGATGCTATATTCGAAATAATATTTTCTTGTAGAATATCAGATCGATTCCATCATAGTTGGGCTCTTAATCCTCAAGCTTGGCGAGACGATAGAACCCTGGAGCCAGCATCGGGTCGTCCTCATGCGAAAGGATCAGCCATCCTTCGTCCACCAGGTCGCGGATCTCCTGGCGCCACGTCGGAACCCCCGCCACCTGCTCAAGCTGCTTAGGGGCTGCGGGCCAAGGACAGAGGTGCAGTAGGTATTCGATGATCTTTTCCTTGGGCTTGGAACCTTTGATCGAATCGATGACCTGTTGGCTCTGCGCCACCTCCTTGGCGAGTTGAGCGTCGTCGAGCCGGTAGGGGGCGCTCGAACCGGAACCGAGGCAGTCGATGTCCCAGCCGATAGCCCTCAGTTCACGGATGCGCCGTGCCCACTCGCGGATGCCGGATACGCCTTCCAGGGCATGAGGGGGCACTGTCTCGGCCACGTGGCCGCGGAGGTACAGGAGCAATGCGCTACGTGCTCCTCCCAGAAGGCTCTGTCGCACGTCGGCTGAGGCGTCTCGCGCTTCGGAGAAGAAACCCCCAAGTTTGGCTGCCGTTTCCAGCCAATCGACTGCGGTCAGACCATCTCTGGGCGTGGCTCGGACCAGTTCGAGTGCTTGTTCTAGGGACTTCTCCAGGTCGTCGAGCTGTGCTCTATGCCCCCGTGATGTTGAGCTCATGTGATTACTCCTCGGGTGTTGCTGCACGCTTTCCGTTCTCCTGTGTACTCCAAGTTCTCGCGGTCAGATTAGGCAATGCGTCTGACAAACTTCGTATGAAGCGGCCGTTTGAGGGAGAAACTGGCAGTGAGGTGACCCGGATTCCCGGGGAGGTCGATGAGCTGCGACGTCTAACCTGACCCTCGACTCCTCACCACGCGTGTTCAGGAGAAATCGTTCACGTCACTGGTGTTCGGCTGCCGTCATGATATCCGCAGAGGGGGCCGCGAACGATACAGGCATCCAGGGATGTACTGCCGAGCCGGATGGGCCAGCGTGGGACCCGACACCGTCTCGACTCTTCGGGCTCTGTCGTTCTGGATTCCTGGAGCAGGTTAAGTGTGTCGGCCACCCAGGAAGTTTAAAGGTCCTATGTGGCCGAGCACCAAATCGTTTCCGCCCATTATGCCTCAGGGGCGAGAGCCTCGTTCTTGAAGGCGAGTCCGTACACGAAACGTGCGAGCGCCTCGCCAAGCTTGGGAGGAACCGCGTTGCCGATCTGTCGGGCCACCTCGGTCTTGGACCCTACGAAGACGAAATCATCCGGGAAGCTCTGGATTATCGCCGCCTCACGATGAGTGATCGGACGATCATATTCCGGATGTAGGTAGCGGCCCTTCTCCGGCTTATAGAACTCCGTCCTGATCGTGACGCTGGGCCTGTTCCACCAGAGTCGACCCATCACATCGGTTGTCCCGGTGGGCTTGTTCGCCCAGCACCGAGGTTCCAGGTCCGGGCGGTTGCGCCGGAGGTCGAAGCGGTTGCCCCCCTCGGGGATCGCACGATAACGCTCTAGGGACATCTGCGTAGGATTGCGCCTGATGTGGAGATCTTGGCGGCCCTGGTCGTCGAAGGTGATCTCAGTATGCTCGGGGTGTTCGGGTAACTCCGAGATCTTTTCTCGCAGCGTCACATATGGAGTTTCCTCTTTGGACTCAGGTCCATGAGTTGGTTCCGGAGGCCAGGGAACCTCGTCTATGTCGCGTATGGCGACGAAGATCCCCCTCTTGCGTGTCTGCGGCACTCCATAGTCGGCGGCGTTGAGCACGCCGAAGTTGTATCTGTACGCCTTGAGGTCCTCATCGGTGACCATGAGTTCCAGAAGGCGAGCGAACTGCGCAGACTTCTGGAACTCCGGTACGTTCTCGATAACGAATGCTTTAGGCCGCACCTGGCGGACCGCCATCAGGTACTGCTGCCACAACTCGTTGATCTCGGCACGGCTCTCGTCGCTGCGATCACGTCCAAGAGGGCTGAAGCCTTGGCACGGAGGACCGCCGATGAGGACGTCGGCGATCGGATAGTCATCAAGAGGCACGTCTTCGATGGGGCCGTCGTGGACCGGGCACCCAAAGTTCTGCTTGAAGGTTCTTGCTGCGGCCCCGTCGATCTCAACCGCGTACACCGGCTCAAATCCGAGGTTGGCCTGTTTGAACCCCTGGGCCAGCCCGCCCGCCCCTGCGAACAGGTCGATCGTGCGGATCACCCTGGTCATTCAATGCCTCCCGTGGCCGTAAGGGTCGCTCTGTACCTCTCGACACCCGTGAGATCGAAGTCTCTCAGGTGTCAGGCGATCCTGGAGACGACCCGAGAGACAGTGAACACCTCCAGGGTGGAAAAATCGAGCGCCTGTTCGCACCGGATCTGACAAACCGCTCTACAGTCGGACGTCGATGGAGGCCTTACGGTTGTCGCTGTGACCAGATCCACGGAGTCATGGGCATCGAGCGAGGCCACGAGGGCGAGCATGAGGTCCAACAAGGGCCGTGATACCAAGCCCGAACTGGCCTTACGCCGCGCTGTACACGCGCTGGGGTTGCGCTACCGAGTCTCGTACCGCCCGCTCAAAAGGATTCGCCGAACCGCGGATCTCGTGTTCACGAGGGCAAAAGTGGCGGTCTTCATGGATGGCTGTTTCTGGCACGGCTGTCCTCAGCACCACACGGTGGCGGTTACGAACGCCGGCTTCTGGGCGGAGAAGGTTCGGCGAACGCAGGAACGCGACGCCGAGACCGACCGCTTGCTGGCCGAGGCGGGATGGCGCGTAGTTCGCGTCTGGGAACACGAGAACCCGGTGCAAGCAGCGCGACGAGTCGAGGAGGTGATCCGGCCGCATGCGGCCGAGGCCATCCATAAGTGAAAAAATCGCTACAAGAGCATATGGTTCACCACATGATCTAGAAAATCTGGATCGTGTGATCGGAGGACCATATGTCTCTGGTGACCACTGCTCTCGAAGTCGCGAAGCTCTTCGTGGCAGCTCCCGACGCTCGCCGTAAGTTCAACAGTTGGAACACGAACCCCAGACGGCGCCATGTGGCCAGGCATGTGATGGCGCACCGCACCGAGGTGGTGTACCGCCTCTCCCCTGCAGACATGGAGGTTCTTCTCCACCAGGAAGGACATGCTCTTGGGCACACCGTTGGCGCGCAGGCGAGAGAAATCGAAAGCATCGAGCGATGGAACCCGGCGTTCGCCTTCACACACGTCTTCCATTACATCCTGGAGTCGGAGGGAACGTTCCCCACCTGGGACGATGCATATGCTTTCCTGCAGTCCGACGAGTCGGCTCGGAGCATGTTGTGGGACCCTGTGCTGGAGAAGATCCAGGAGGTCTGTCGTGAAGGATGGAGTCGGGAGCAAGTTGAAGATGCAGTTACATGGAGAATCGGAAACTTCTACTATTCATTTTTGAGGGAAATCTATACAGTGGTTCTCCTCCGCGCTGCCGGGCTGGATGTTCGCGTTCATCCGTTGGCTGATGCCCTCTTCAGGGCGGATGCCTGGTGTGGACGCACCGTAATCACGATCTACGTTCGTAACTCCCGATACCGGGACGGGCAGGTGGGGCGCAAGCAGCCCGCCGAATCGATTCTTGCAGAGGCGGATCCGCCGTTTTCCTTCCACGCGATTGCGCTCCCACCGGCTTCCGAGTTCGGGGAGGCGCACCTACCCGATGACGATGAGATCCAAAGGGCGATCACAGCTCTTCGGTAAGATAGAGGTCGATGCCGGACCAAGTTCACTTGTCAACGAAACCGTGGTGCGACACGGTAGACAGTGGTCAGAATATGGCCACTTTAATCGGCCGTGAGCCAACAAGTGCGTGAAGAGCTATGACGCGGTGGGGCGGCGATTCAGCGCGTTAAAGATTTCTTCCAAAGTGGGGGAGGCGCCTTTAAAGTCGGCCAGCAGGTCGAACAACGCGGCGGCATGAACCACCAGTTCGGACGGAAGCCCGCTGTCGTGGAGTTCTTCGGCGGCCTCGCGTAGTTCGTCACCCCATCGCCAGCTTCGGCTGGCCACGCTGGGGAATTGCTCGGGATTGGAGGCCGGATGAGACCACCGGCTCATCTCCTCGGCCAGTTCGGAGGACAGCCCATGTTCCTGGGCCAGCGCGTGCCCAAGCAGGGCGAGTGCCCGGCCGGCCTTGTGGACTGTGCTGTGGGCTAGTTTCAGTGCTGATGCCTGTCCGAGGTCTTCGCCCAGCACGGTGGTGCGGAGCTCTTGCGCTGTGAACAGCGTGGTGGCGACGTCAACGCCGGAGGTGGGGCCAGAGAGGTAGAGACGGGTGGGCTGAGGCAGGTTTCGCGCTGGAGGCGGACCCATGATGCTGGCATCGACGACCTGTCCGCCACCGGCATGGACGCGGTCGGCGATCGCGCGGAGCGCCTGGGGTCGGATCGCGTTGGCCTCGATCAGCAGCCCATGAAATCCAGCCGTTACCAGATCCATGGCCACGGGGTAGGCGACGGCGGGCTCGACGATGGACAGGGCAATGTCGGCTTCGTTGGCCAGCTGGCGCATCGGTACTGAGATGAGCCCGCCGTCGTGGGCTCGCTGCCGTGTCGCCTCCGAGCGCCCCTCCAGACAGCACAGCAGCCGACGTTCCGGTGCGGTGAGCACTGTGGCGAGTGCCGCGCCCATCCGGCCGGGATGGAGGATTGCGATGGTCAGGGGAGGCTCGGTCACTAGGGCACCATCTTTCTCGCAGGCACCACTACGGTGCTTGGTGAAGGGACTCGGCGGGAGCCGGGGTGACGGTCTACTGAGCCGATCGTAAGTTTTGGTACGTGTTGGGTAGCGGTGGGAGATCGAGTTCCGGCAGGCGCATGCTGGGGGTATGGCGAGAAAAGGTCGCAGAGCGACGTTCGAGGAGAAGGTTTTCGCCCTCCGGTTGCTGGAGGAGGGCATGTCACCGGATCGGGTGGCCGAGGCGCTGGGGGTGGGCCGTGAGTCGGTGTTTCGGTGGAAACGCCAGGCCCGGGCAGGTGGTGACGAGGCGCTGCGGATCAAGAAGGCGCCGGGTCGGCCGCGGCGGCTGACGCCTGGGCAGGAGCAGAGCGTCAAGGCGGTGGTGCGTGATGTCACCCCCCGTCAGGTACTGGGGACGGCGGTGGCATTGTGGACGCGGGCGCTGGTGGCGTTGGTGATCGCGGCCTGGTTCGGGATCGGTTTGTCGGTGGCGGCGGCCGGGAGGTTGCTGCGCGGGCTGGGCCTGTCGCCGCAACGCCCGGCCTATCGGGCATGGCGGCGTGATCCGGCGGCCGTCACCCGGTGGACGACGGTGCTGTTGCCGCAGATCTGTCGCCTGGCCCGGGCACGGGGGGCGCTGGTGTTGTTCGCCGATGAGATGAGCATGCGCGTCGATCACCGCGCCGGGACCACCTGGGGACTGATCGGACAGACCCCGGTGGTGTGCGCCGGGGCGCAGCGCCGGTCGGTGAAGATGTTCTCGGCGGTCGCCGCGGACGGCACGCTGCGCTACCGGCTGTGGCACGGCTCGATGGACCGCTGGGCGTTTCTCGGGTTCTGCGCGCAGCTGCTGCGCACCGTCATCGGGCCGATCTTCCTGGTCGTCGACGGCTCCTCGATCCACACCGCCGCCGCGGTGCGTGATTTCATCGCACGTACCGGCGGCCGGTTGCGCTTGTTCTTCCTGCCCGCCTACGCCCCCGATCTCAACCCTGATGAGTGGGTCAACCAAAACATCAAGGCCCGGGTGGCTCGTGAGGCGGTCGCCGATGAACACGAACTGGCCGCGGCCATGCACAGCGGCATGCACCGGCTACAGAAACGCCCCGACATCGTCCGGGCCTTCTTCACCGACCCGCACCTGACCTACATCGGCGCATAACGCCGATAGTCCCAAAACTTATGATCGGCTCAGTAGTTCGGTCGCCGGTGTCGGTGACGAGTTCGCGGGCACGCTCCGCCCGGGCCGGCATCGTGTTGGTCTCCCGAGCAGGCCCAGTATCGCTGTCGGTGTACGGCCTCATATGTGGTTGCGCGTGCGGGATAGCCGCCGGCCACGAACATCCTGGTTGTCGAACACCAAGTGATCTGCAATCAAATGGAGTTTGATAAATGATGTAGTTGGTGACCTTGAGGGCGATATCTGTAGGTTTGACTGAATTCAGTATCTCTTGCCTGAAAATCTGACAGATATAAACGCGTCATTGTGTATGAATAATCTCAGGTGATCTGCTATGTTTGCGAGCTTGGCTATCGCCTGTTTTTCATTGCATGGTCTTCATGGGAGGTAACGACATCTTTGCCTTCGGCCAGCTCACCCGGGCAAACGGAATCGACCCCCGTGGTTTCACCTACGCCGTGATCGATCTGGAGACAACAGGGCTTAACCCCGCGCGAGGCTCGCGGATCTGTGAGGTGGGAATCGTTCGGATGCGCGGGGACGGTGTGGTCCTTGATGAATACTCCACACTCGTCGATCCTGGGATGCGAATCACCAACGACGAGTATCACGGCATCACGAACGCCGACGTCAAAGGTGCCCCGACTTTCGCGCAGGTCGTCGGCGACGTACTTGCTTATATCAGTGGAACGATCGTCGTCGGCCACAACCTGGAATTCGAGGACAAGTTCCTCACAGCCGAGTTCGGTCGCCTCGGGGTCAACCTTCCCACGATCCCCGGCCTGTGCACGCTGGTGATGTCTCGAATGCATCTTGATCGATACGGTTACCGCCTCGACGAGATTGCCAACCTGGTCACCGGTGAGTGGCCCCGTGCCGCACACTCCGCGCTTGGTGACGCTCGAACGTTGGCATTGACTCTGTCGAAGTTCATCTCTGAGGCACCGCAGCGTCTCGCCTGGGCTGGTGGGTCGCCGGTTCTTCTGCCGCCGTATCCCCGAACCGGATTCATCGCCCCTCGCGCCGCAGGACTGCGAAAGGGCGCGGAGGGTTGGCTGGCCACGCTGACAGCTCGTTTACCCCTCATGGCGCAGTCCCCCATGCCTCGCCCGCAGGGGGTGGCGGAATATCAGGCCATGCTTGGTCACGCGCTCGCCGACGGCCGCATCGTGGGAGAGGAGGCCGGACAGCTCGCGGTGCTCGCGGCGCGGGCGGGCCTGACCCAGACAACCGCGCGTCAAGTACATGAACACTTCCTCGCCACCGTACGCGCCCGAGCCGAGGCAGACGGGATAGTGACCCCAGTTGAACTCAAGGAGCTCCAGCGCGCGGCGAAGGAACTCGCAGCCTCTCACTTGATCAGCGACCTGGAGGAGATCGCCAGGGCCGACCGGGCGAAGAAGAACGGACCCCTCAAGGGGTGGCGCCTTCTGCCGGTAGGGGACGCCTCCGGCGAGGTTATGGACTTCGCGGTCACGAACGGAGCCACGGCCGCGGTCAACGTGACCAAGACCGTTCGTTTGGTGATCGCTGCCGATGCGGCTGACGATCCGCGTGTGATGAAGGCGCTGGCCGAGGGAATCCGGGTGGTCACTCCAGAACAGGCGCTGGAGATTCTGCAGGCTGAGATCAGTGCCAAGCGTGGGGGGCTGTTCGCCAACTCCGAGGGACAGGTGCTGTCGGAGCAGTTGGCAGCCGAACGTGAGCAGCAGGCCCGAGCAGGACGTCCAGAATGGCATGAGGCTTGGCGTCGACGGGAGCTGAGCCCCGCCGATTACAGGAAGGAGTTCGTCGACCGCCATACCGAGTGGGACAGGCCGAGGGGTGAGCGTGTCGTTCACGTATCCGTGCAGCCGCAGTCCTCTCCTCGTGCCCAACGAGTAAACAAGACGGCGGCTAAGCAGAGTGGCTGCGCAAGCGTCCTGCTTGTCATCGGAGGAGTCGGTGCGGTACTTGCCGAAGTCCTGCGTCAGATCATCATCTAAATGGTGCGGCTTCCGGCCAGAGGCGTGATTGAGACTCACGGGGCCACATGAAAGCCGTCACGGTCATTCACCACCGTTCACAGGGTCGATCGGTTGGTCAGTGGTCGCGGCCCACGCGGTACCGGGTCCAGATGAGTGCGGTGATGCGGGCGCCATAGTCGGTGAGGGTCACAGAAGCCTGCGGAGTGCCACGTCGGCCTCATCCACGGCTGTGGTGAGAACGTGCATGTGGGTAGGTGAGAGCTTTCCGGCACCGAGCCCTGACGCGGTGAGCACGTCGTTGAGTTTCTGTCGTTGCTCACTGGTCAGGCGGGAACGCGCCAGGTGGTGGTTTAGGACGTCGCGGGCGGCGTAGGCATCGAGTATGGCCACGTCGACGATGGCGTCCTGCAAGAGGGCGGGGCAGGGGCCGGTTCGGTCGCGGGTCAGGTCAAGGGTGACCAGTCCGAGTCGGACCTGGAACGCCGCGGTCGCGGGGTCGGGCGGAGTGATCAGCGTGAGTGCCTCCCGCAGAACAAGCTCCAGCTCGGGCTGTGGCGTTGGTGACGTCGCGGGACGGCAGTAGATGCGCAGGAGGGCCGCGATGGCGTTCTCCCATGGTTCTGTGGGGGCGGTGGACTCGATTGCGGCGCGAGCCTGCTGGCTGAGGCCGCGTTCCATCAGTGACATGATCATGATTTGGCGGCCATCGAGGAGGCGATTGCCGATACCGCGGTGCGCGGCCATGGTTTCAGCGGCCTCGGTCCAGCGGCCGATTCGTGCCAGGGCTCTGGCGCCGTCGATAAGCATGGTGACCCACAGCTCCTCGCACACCTTCCGGTGGTCCGCCTCCGTGCCAAGCAAGGCCGATAGGTCGACGTTGTGGCTGCGGATCTCGGCTGTACCGCGCTGCTGGGCAGCGCGGTACAGCCGCCTGAGTACGTCGTAGGCACCTTCGCCATCGCCTTCGCGGATCAGTAACCGGGCGATGTTCACCAGTGGCATGAGTGCCATCACGGCGATGTCTCCTGTGAGGCTTCCCGCTTTGGCGAAGGCCCGATGCTGCCTCCAGCACAGCTGCGCAGCCAGGTCGGGCATTCCGACGTCGGAGGCGATCAGCGCGGCGTAGTTGAGGACCCCGCTGGCGCGGGCCACCAGATCGTGCTGGCTCGCACCGGTGGGCTCGACGGTCAACTCGGTGAGGTGGGCGATGCGGTCGGCTAGGGGTAACCCGGCCGCCTTGGGACGGCGGACCAGCGGGATACGGCTGGCTATCGGGGGGATCATCGGCTCAGCTCCTGCGCGGCCAGTCGATGACGAGACGGCTGTTGGGCTTGTCGATGATGAACTGCGGGTCGTCGAAGGCCGTCAGGTGGTCGCGGGCGTCGCCGACGGCCATGCGGAAGCTCGGCTGGGGTCCGTTGTGGCCCCAGCCCTGATGCCAGTCGATGATCCCGGTGGCGACCTGGTCGGCGAGGGAGGCGCCGCGTGGGCCATGGCCGATGACGCCGAGTTCCCAGAACCTGCTCTGCTCGTCCTTACCTTCGCGGATGGTCAAGTACGCCAGGCTGTCGCCGTCGAGCGCGGCCATCGATCCCCATGCGAAGTGGGGGGTGAAGCCGGGGCGGGAGCCGGGCATGCGGGACAGGCCGCCTGGCAGGACCGCGGCGAGGTATAGGTACACCCACTCGAAGGGGTTGCCCTGTCGGAAGTTCACCCCAGTGAAGATCTTGGTGGAGGGTTGGTCGAGGACGGTGCGGATCGCGTCGCGGTCGACGTCCTGTTCGCTGAAGGTCTCCAGGTGGACGTTCCCTTCGCCGGCCATGGGGACGCGGGTGTAGATGTCGTCGCAGACGCCCTTGCGGAGGGGGACGAACGTCGCCATCTCACACGAGACGGTTCTCCAAGTGTCGCCGTCGCGTTCGAAGGCGAAGCTGCGGGAGATGCTGCCGCGGATCCTCATCGGGAGGACCAGCCGTCCGCCGGGGGCGAGCTGGTCGAGGATCGGCAGGGGAATGTCACCGGTGCCGACGGTGAACTGGATGCGGTCGAACGGGGCGTGCGCCGGAAGGCCGGCCGCGCCGTCGCCAAGGATGCAGGTGACGTTCGAGGCGCCGACGTTCGCGAGGTTCTTCTGGGCGCGGTCCACGAGGTCGGAGTCAACGTCGACAGTCCATACGTGGCCCTGGGGGGCGACGAGCCGGGAGAGGAGAGCGGCGTTGTAGCCGGTGGCGGCTCCGGCTTCCAGGACCTTGTGGCCGGGCCTGGCGTCCAGCTGCTCCAGCTGGAGGGCCACGATGGAGGGCGCGGAAATGCAGGAGATCATTTCGCCGGTTGCGTCGTGCTTAATGGGCACGGCGTCTTCGGCGTACGCCCCCTGCGGGGCGACGTCTGGGAGGAAACGGTGCCGTTCAACGGCCCGGAACGCGGTGATGACGTCAGGGGTGTGCAGGTGGCCGCCTTCGATGAGGCGGGTCACGTACGCCTCTCGCAGATCGGCGGGGTCGGTGGTGGTCATGGCGGTCTCCATTCGGGTGAGGTTAGGGTTCGGTGGGGTGGAGCGACGGGTGGACACGTCGACGGATGCCCATTCGGTGAAGGCGGCTTGACTGCCAAGCCATGCGGTCGCGGCTTGTTGGTCGACAGGGATCCCGGCCCGATTGAACGCAAAGATCGCGTGGTGGGTGAGTACGGCGCGCAGGCCCCGCGTCAGCCGTCCTTCGGTGGTCAGCCGCCGGAGCCGTAGTCCGGCTTCCTCGAACGCGGTCACGCGTTCCGTCCAGTCTGGCTCGGCGTCCGGCTTTTGGGCGGCGTCGGCGTTCATCAGACGCCGCATCGCGCTGATCGCCCGGTCGAGGGACGGGCCGGTGGGCGGGGTGACGGGTGGCCGCAGGTCGCCGAGTTTCGCCCAGACGTCGCCGATCTCGAACGGGTCCATGCCTGCCGTGCGGTTCATCGTCGACAGCAGTAGGACGCAGCGTTCCCGGGCGTTCGGGCTGCCGGTTTCGGCCAGAGCGGCGGGGCTGTCGGCGCAGAACACGTCATGGGCGACCGCCATCCCCTCGGGGCCGCCGAAGGCGTGAACCTCGGGCTCGTAGATTCCGCCGACCCAGTCGGCCACGATGTGGTCGGCGGCGAGCTGGTCGAGCAGGTCCGCCATGGGCTGCTCGGTGCGGAGGCGGAGGCCGCTGTCCTTGCGGAGGAAGTGGAAGCGGTGTCCGGACAGCGCTTCCGACAACGCCCGGGCTGCGTCCGGCGTTATGCCGGCGTCGGGGAATGAGACGTTGGCGTGCCACCAGCTCGTGTGGGTGGTGATCGGGAGGTGCTCGTCGTCCACGTAGGGCTCCTTATCGTTTAGGCGATCAGGAGGGCTCTGGCCCAGCCGGTCGTGTTCGTGCCGGCCAACGCCAGATGCGCGCCGGCGCGGCCTTCCATGAATCCGGGCTTCGGCAGCCGGTCCAGGTCGGCGGCCAGGTGTCCGGCGAGTTCTTCGATGAGCGGTGCGAACCGGTCCGGTGCGGGGCTGTCGCCGGCTACGGCGCGGACGACGGACAGCAGACCGGCCAAGCCGTGGCACAACGTGGCGTCGGTGATTCGGCCGAGACATGCCGGGTTGGTCAGCGTGCCCATGACGGTGTTCTCCGCGTCGTGTTGGCGGGCGGGGTCGTGGAGGGCGAGCGCGGCCAGTTGCTGGACGCGAGCGATGCCGAGTCGGCCGTAGCACCAGGACGGTCGTGCGGGCAGCGGCTCAGGAGGGTCGGCCGTGGTCAGCTCGCCGAGGGTGATCCAGTAGCGGCAGCCGTACCTGTCCAGCCAGCATGCGAACATCTCGATCGCGTCGCGCTGCCCCGGCACCTGGACACCGCGGCAGGTGGCGAGGGACAGGACCGCCAGAGGGCCGGCGATGCCGTGCGCGACACCGTTGTTCCCGTGGCCCCCGGGCATCTCCCCATGCCCGGGGCCGTCCATCGACCACCACCCGGGCAGAGCCCTGCCAGCAACGTCGACCGGCCGGGACAGGGAGACGAGGTAGTCCAGCACCTCCTCCAGCAGCGGCGAGGCATCGCCGCGGGTCAGCAGCAGCGCGGCCAGTCCGGTCAAGCCCCGGACAAGGTCGAACTCCGCCAGATGCGGCAGCGCCCCGGAAGCCTGCCGCCGCCGCGCCGCGGCCAGCCGGGCGGCCACTACCCGGTCGACGGTGTCCCGGACATCGCGGCCGACGCGGCCAGCACGGCTGAGCACGAACTCCAGCGCCGGGGCACCGTGGAACAGCGACGCGTTGTCTCCGGCGCTGACGCCACCCGCGACCGCCTGCGCCAGGCTGGTCCGGGCGGAGGCGAGATCGCCGCGCTCAATGTGCAGCAGCGCCACCCCAAGGGCGCCCTCGGACAGGTCTTGGGTCCGAGGAGTTTCCGTCGCCGTCATGAGCGTGCTCTCAGCGGGATGACGAGGCTATGGGCCCGCCCGCCGATCCAGCCGTCGGCGTCCGGCGGAGGCGCGTCGTGCAGGACCGCGACACCGGTACGGCTGGCGGCAAGGTGGGCGCGCAGCAGATCCAGGTGCATGTCCTCGCATAGATCGAGCGGCAGGTGCTGGTCGTCCTCGGCCAGGAGCACACGGTCCGGCATCCTGAACCGGCTCATCCAGGCGTGCAGCCGGTCGGCCCACTCGTCCAATGTGGCGGTGCGGCCGGGCAGGTCCCGGGCTCTGACCTTCCAGCGTGCGGCGGTCAGGATCGACCGCCGGTAGGTCAGCGTGGGGAGGAACGGAAGGATCCAGGCGGCGCCCCAGTCGAACCATGTCACCTGGGCGGTGTGGGCGCGGCTGATCTCGGCCAGGAACCGGGCCAGGGGCGGCGTGTAGTTGTTCCACACGAAGTTGAGCGCGGTCGGCGCGAGCAGCTCCAGATGCGCGCCGGTGGCTGCCTCGGCCAGATAGAAACGGCCGTCGCGGACTCCGACAGCCAGGTCAGACGGGACCAGCACGCCCTTGTCTGAGTGCCGGAACTCGCCGACGCTGACCAGCCGGGGCAGCACTTGCGGGGCGCGGGTGAGCAGGTCGGCGTGGACGCGGCCGGCGTGGAAGGACAACTGCGCCGGCTCGGCGCCAGGCTCGACCGTGGGCAGACCGGCGTACGCGGTGCCGGTGCGGGGGAATAGGTGCCAGAACCGGCCCGTCATCGCACCGGCAGCCCGGGAGACGGTGACCACCCGGAGACGGAAGTCTCCGCGGTCCAGAGCCCGAGTTGAGGCCGCTTGGAGTTGCACGCACAGTTCGAGGTGGGGCGGGGTGACGGCAGGCTGCCCCGTAGCTTCCAGGCGTTCGATCATCTCCTCGGACAGAGCCACGGACCGGCTGCGCTCGACAGCCGCGGTGCCGGCTATCTCCAGCAGGAGCCGGTCTCGCAGGACCATCAGGCGGGGAGGCTCGGCTAGTCGGCCGAATCCTTCAGGGAGGCCCAGACCCTCGTCGGGGTCGATGACGAGGTGCAGCGGCACCTCGGCGCCGTCGCTGTAGCGGTCGGTGAACCGGTCGGCGTAGCGGCGCCATGCCGGCGTTCCCGCCGGATGCATGGCGAGCCGGGTCAAGACTGTGGCGGCTGTCTCCGCCTCCGTGAGCACCGCTTCCGACAGCCGCACTGTGGCGTCCAGCCGCAGATCCGCCGCCGAGTTGGTGCGGGTAGCCGTCCGCAGTGCGGCCGGCAGCGGGTCGGCTGGATCGACGACGGTGGCGGGAGCGCGCAGCGACGACCGCAGCAGCCGCACCCGCAGCAACTCGGCTAGCAGACCGGCCCGGTGGTGTTCGTCGGTGCCTGGGAACTCGGCGGCGAGCTTGTCGGCCAGCTCCGAGCACCGGATCGGCGATCGAGCCGCGTCGAGCACCAGCATGATCGCGGGCGTCAGCGCGAGGGAGAACTCCGAAGCTCCCTCAGACGGGACGTGGAGTCGGCCACCCTGCCGACGTGCCAGGTTGTTGACGCAGACCTCGACGTCGGCCATCAGTTGTCCGTCCGCTTCCCAGTCCGTGATCGCCGCGTCCAGCTCCACGGGGTTGGGGCGGGTGATGGCCTGGTGCTGGTCTCCGAAGCGCACCTCGGTCCCGCAGCCCAGCTCGACCAGCGTTACACCAGCGAACAGACCGAACGGGGTGGACCGGCGGGTGTACCTGATCGCGTACCGGGCGGTTGCCAGGGCTGCCCGGCGTACCCGACGCGCCTTCACCGAGCGCCCGTCAAGGACCGCCTGGATCTGACGGGCAAGGTCTGGGCTGGCGATGGATACCGCCTCCTGGAAGACATTGTCGGTCCACACCGACTCCAGCCATGAACGCCAGCGTTCGACCGGCGCCGCAGGCCCCGGCCAGGGCGGCATGCCCGGCCCGGCGAGGTTCACTGCGGCGCGCAGCATCGTGCCGCCGGCATCTCGGTACAGGCTGCGCCGCAAGCGCGTCATCGTCACACCTCCGTTCTCGGCAGAAAAAAGGGGGGTGCGGGCCGGAGGAGAGCCAGCCCTCCGGCCTGCGGGTCAGGCTGCCTCTATGAGGTGGGACAGGCGCTCGGGCACGAGGTTCCGCAGTTGTCGCCGGTGCTGCACATCAGCACCGTGTCGGTCGCCGGCGTGTTCTCGATGAAGGCGATGTCGAGCTGGAACGGGTCGTCGGCGTCGTCGGTGTCGGGCTGGCGCGGTTCGGCACTCCGCGCGATGGTCTGCGTGTTCATCTGTGCTCCTGATCCTTGACGCTAAGAACTGGAGTCAGTAAACGCTCTCGGTAGTCAGTCGGTCACCCATCGTGTCGACATGCTTTCTATGCGTGCGAACGCTCGCCTGACCTGCGGCTTCAAGACTCGATGGCCCATATTCATGCCACCAGCAAGATCCATGTCTGATTTGTGCAGTTGCCCAATCTGGGCCCCGGCTGCAACCTGCCCTCAGAGCCTCATTCCAGGGAGCCCCGTGGTGAGTGCATGGAGCAAGAAGGACATCAACCGATTGCGCACCGAGATGAGCCACCAAGGCCGCGGGGTGGAAGAGATCGCCGAGGAGATCCGCCTCGTATGCGGAGGCTCGCGCTTGGCGGCATTTCGCATGGCGCTCGGCCTGAGCCAACCCGAGGTGGTGGACCGGTACCGGCAGCAAACCCCAACGTCGATCATCGACCAGCCGCTGCTGTCGAGACTGGAGATGTTCCCCGCCGCCGGATCCCGGGCGCCGCAAGCCACGCAGATCATCGCGTTGGCCAGCCTTTACGGGACCACCCCGTTGCGGCTGCTGGACCCGGTGGCTCTCAACCGGCTGGACCCATTGGAGCGGGACGTCCTGATCCGATGCAACAGCGGTTTCACCTCTTCGACCACCTCGGCCGGAGAAGTCTCGTCATCGACGCCCGCACGAGTGCGGTCGCTGGTTCAAGCACCGGCATCCGACAGTCTGCAAGGAGAGGTGGAAATGGCCGCACGTAAAGCTCTGCGGTTCACTGTCGCTGCGGAGGGCAGCAACATCGGACCCGAGACGCTGGACCAGCTACGCGCGGAGGTCACCCGCCTCACGCTGGCCTACCAACAACAGCCCCTGACGACCCTGATGGGTGACCTAATCGGCCTGCAGGACGTCACATTCCGGCTGCTCGAAGGCCGGCAGCGGCCCGCCGAAGCCACCGAAATGTACCTCTTCGCCGGCGTCATCTCCGGCATGCTCGCCAAAGCCTCCCATGACCTTGGCGATCCTCACTCGGCCATGACCCAGGCCCGCACCGCCTCCGTGTGCGCCGACAACGCCGGCCACGATGGACTGCGCGTGTGGACATACGGCCTGAAGTCGCTGATCGCTTACTGGGCCGGTTGGCCGCACGAAGCTGCCCGCTACGTCCAGGTCGGCGCCGAGGTCGCCGCCCGGACCCGGGGTACGGGCTCGGTGTGGCTGCTCGCCCAGGAAGCCCGGGTGTGGGCCGTGCTGGGCGACGGCCAGCGGGCGGTGGCCGCCATCGAATGCGCCAACGACGCCCGCGAACAGGTCGAGCCGGACGACCTGGACTCCCTCGGCGGCATCATGACGTTCCCGCTCGCCCGCCAGCTCTACTACGCCGCCGACGCCCGTGTGTGGATACCGGGACAGGAGTCGGCAGCCGACCGCGTCGCCGGTGAGGCGGTCACCGCCTACAGCAACGCCGCTCCCGAGGAACGCTCCTACGGCGACGAGGCGGGCGCCGGCGCTGACCAGGCGTTGGCCAGGGTCAACATGGGGGACCTGGAAGGGGCCGCCGAGGTACTGAGACCAGTGCTGGAGCTGCCCGTTGATCAGCGCATCGGCGGCGTTGTCGCCAGCACGATGCGTGTGCACGCCGCGCTGCGCGCCCCCAGCTACCAAGGTGCGGCTGTGGCGCGGAACCTGCAGCAGCAGATCGAGGTCTACGGGCAGACATCGGCTGGCGCCGCGCTTCTCCGGGGTCGTTAGTCTCGGCAGCATGCACCCCGTCACGCTCACCTCTGCGCGCGTTGGCCTGCGCGAATTCACCCCCGACGACACGGATGGACTTGCCGCCATCTACGGCGATCCGGCGGTCGTTGAGCATATGAGTTTCGAGCCGCGCACCCACACGCAGGTGCGGGCCACGATCTCCACCGTGACGGAAGCCGCCCTGGCCGTACCGCGAACCGAGTACTCCCTCGCCGCAGTACGGCCAGGCGGAGACCTGATCGCCTTCGCTCGGCTGGCCATCGACACCCAGCACCCAGGTCAGAGCAGCGGGCAGATCGGGTTCGCTCTACGCGCTGACCAGTGGGGCCAGGGCCTCGGTGGGGACGTTGTACGACTTTTGCTCCGTCTCGGCTTCGGCGAGCTTGGCCTCTACCGTGTGTGGGGAGCACGTAGTCCCGCCAACGATGCCTCGGCCCGGCTGATGACCAAGGTCGGCATGATCGAGGAAGGCCGCATCCGCGGGCACATCAGGGTCGGTGATCAGTGGCGGGACTCAATCGTGCATTCCATCCTGGCGCCCGAATGGCGTGAGCTGGAGACCGACAAACGGTAGGGAACCGACCGAGATTTTCGCGCCCTGCCTGCGCTGGAGCGGCGAAGTGGACGGGGGGATCGTGCTACTGCACGAGTACGTCGACGCCGGGACGCGGATCTGTCGCCCGGGACGGGAGAACGTACGTCATCCAGGGGTTCACGGTGACCGACCCCGACGCGCTGACCGTGATCGGGCCATCCCCGACGACGAGCTCGTCTTGCGGGTTCCCCGCAGGCTGATGGATCATCTGCCCAAGGAGGCTCGTGGACCTGATGACGTATGAGGAGTTCCAGACCTGCTTCCGCGATGCGAAGCGGGCGTGGCACCTGGAGCTGAAGGACACCTACCAGGTCGCCCAGGAGGACGAGCCGCTGCGGAAGTGGCTGGCCGGAGCGTACGACGACCTGGCCTGGCGGCTGCCTTGGCAGCGGTTCATCCGAGAGGTGACGTCGGCCGGCTGCGAGGTTCAGCGGCTCCGCGTCGTCACCGTGCCGCACACGGACTACACCCGGTGGCTGCTGGCCATCGCCGGTGACAACGTGAAGGCGGGCGAGGACATCCGGTATCTGCCGCGCCACCTCGCGACCGACGTGGACTTCCCCGCCGAGGACTGCTGGCTGTTCGACGACGACCGGCTCGTCCTCAGCGTCTTCCCCGGCGACGGCCGTACCGGCGCCTTTGTCGTCGAGACCGACCCACAGCTGATCGAGCGCTACCGCGCGGCCCGGGATCTCACCTGGTCACGTGGTGTTCCCCACGCCGACTACGTCTGATTTCTGTCACGTCTCGTGCTCCCTCCCACCGACCAGGCCCGCGAAGCCCTGGGCGCACGCCTGCGGGAACTCCGCCGTGACGCGGAGCTGTCCGGCCGTGATCTGGCGGAGCGGGCCGGTTGGCGACCCCCGAAGGTCTCCAAACTGGAGCTGGGCCGGCAGAACGCCACCGAGGCGGACATCCGTACCTGGTGTCGTGTCTGCGGCGCCGAGGACCAGATCCCCGAACTGATCGCCACCGTCCGTACGATCGACGCCCAGTACGTCGAGTGGAAACGTCAGATGCGCGGTGGCCGGCGGCGCGTCCAGAACGCGATCAGGAACGAGGACCTGGAAGCCGCGGTCGGTGCCCGGCTCGGTCGGCAGGCGGTTCTGCGGATGGGGGATCGGCGTTTCCACATCATCATGGCGCAGCAGGCCCTCGACACCTGGGTGGGCGGTCCGGAGGTGATGCGCGGCCAGCTCGCGCACGTCCGCGCCGAGATGGAGGCGCTTCCGCTGCGCCTGCACGTTGGCGTCATCCCCCGGCACGCCGACATCGAGCTCGGCCCGCACGCCGGATACTGGATCTTCGACTCGCGGATCGTCATGACGGAGACCGTCACGGCCGGGCTGAACGTGACCCAGCCTCGGGAGATCGCGCTGTACGAACGGCACTTCGCCGGTTTGGACCGTCTCGCCGTGTATGGGGAGCGCGCGCACGAGCTGATCGGCCGTGCCCTGCACGAGATTGAAGAAATCTGAAGACATTCCGTTGAGCCGTATGGCATGCCGTCCCTAGCGTCGAAGCAGGTTCACTCCGGATCGACAGCATTCGGATACCCCGCATGGAGGCTGCAATGGCTTCTGCCACAACGGTTCGGCTCACCGACGATGAGCTGACACATCCTCGTACCCTCATCCCCGAGAGGCTGTTCGGGTTTCTGACCGACCGCATCGCCCGTGAGGAGGCATCCCTCCGGAGGACGCCGCGTGCGTCATGGAGCAGGCCCTGGCGTTCCTGGTCGCCTGCGCGCTTAACCCGGACGCGCGTCTGTCCCCTTCCAAGCAGGTGGACATCGGCTGGCACGCCTTCCTGGCGTACACCCGCGAGTACCAGGAGTTCTGCGCCAAGGTCGCCGACAGGTTCATTCATCACGCGCCCGTCGATACTCCCGAGGACACGATCTCCGACCCTCTAGCCGCGATCGGGACTACCGTCGAGGCCATGCGAGCCGCGGGCTTGTCGGTTGTCCCCGAGTTGTGGATCCCCGCCAGTGAATGCAGCCAGTGCTACGCGGGCTGCGCCGACGACCCGAGGGAGAGCTGACCGTGAGACCACAGTGGGACGACCTCCCCAACAACGTGCGTCACACCGTCGAGCAACAGATCGGCCAGGTGCTCAAGGCCGAACCGGTGACCAAGGGACTCATGCCCGGCCTCGCCGCCCGGCTGCACACCGAAGACGGCGGGGCTGTCTTCCTCAAGGCCGTCTCTACCGCCAGTCCGGCCGCGACCCTGTACGAGCGGGAACGACAAGCCGGCGCCGTACTGCCGCCCGGCCTGCCCACGCCCCGCCTGCGATGGAGCGGCGAGGTGGAGGAATGGATCGTGCTGCTGCACGAGTACGTCGACGGCCGGGACGCCGACCTGTCACCTGGCTCGCCGGATGTGCCGCTCGTGCTGGACACCCTGGTCGTCCTGAACGAGGCGCTCACCCCACACCCCGGAACAGACCGAGGCGCTGCCGGCCCGCGTACCGGCCTGGCGGTCCGCACCCGCGGACACGGTCACCGGCCTGGCCGCGCTGTGGACGCTGTTCCGCCTGTACAAGGCATGGTTCGGCCCTGCGGAAGGACGCGATTTCCGAGCGCGGGCCGCCGAGGCCGGGCGAGCATGGGTGTGCCATCGCTCCCGCTGAATCAGCGGATTCGAGTCTCGGCGAGTCTGAGCGTCGGAAATATCTCCCGGTAGGCTGCCGCGATGAACAGTACTCAGCGTGCCGTCGGTGCTGTTGTGGGCTCGGCGGTAGGTGATGCGCTGGGCGCTCCCTTCGAGTTCGGCCTCGCCGGGATGTTGATCGCTGTCGATCTCAACAGAACCGCAGGTCAGCGCCATTGGGGTTCATGTCCTGGTGATGCGCTCCGAGCATGAGACAGCGCCTCACGCTAACACCGTTCGTGATCATGTGATGGGAATGTGTTGGTTATTCCATCGAGCATCCGGGTGAAGAACTCGGTGCCCAGGATCATCTCCGGGCCCGTGTCGATGGATCCGTTGAGTGCCGATCTTGTGAGTGCGGAATTGATCGTGGGCGGCAGGTACCGCGGCTCTGGGACGATCATGTAGGAGATGCCTTCCCAGCAGGCGAGGACGAGTTGGGCCGCGGGCCGTTCGGCGTGTCCGAGGAGGTCTTCCTTCCATTGTGCGGGGGCGCGTTTCGGCAGGTCGTAGCCGTAGGCGCGGGCCTGGTCGAAGACCTGGGCGACGGGTATCGGAGCTGCCTGGTTCGGGTGGTAGACCCGGCCGGGGGCGTCGGGCCGCCGAGAGAGCTGCACGATGTCGGCGGCGATCCGGTCGACCGGTGCGCCGGGTATGGTGCCTGGGCTCTCTGGTGCGGTTCCGACTTCGATGGCGGCTCTGACCAGCCGTGTCCAGAGGTCGGTTTCGGCGAACTGCCAGTGGCGGCTGCTTCCGAAGATCACACCGGCGCGGTAGATCGTGGTGGGCAGTCCGGTGGCAGCGGCTCGGCGTATTTCTTCCTCGGCTCGGTACTTCGATTGGCCATAGCCGAGTGTGCCTGCCATCGCGAGGCTCACTTCGGTGTTCTCGTCGACGGTGGGGCAGGACAGCTCGCGGGCGGCCGCGAAGACGACGACTGATGAGATGTGATGCAGGGCTTTTGTTCGGCGATGGCCGGCGAACCGGATGGCTTCCTGGGTCGCGGTGACGTTGCCGGGTATCAGATCTGTGAAGGGGGCGGCGAGATCCACGGTGGCCGCGCAGTGGTATATGCCGTCTACGGTGTCGGCCAGGCGGGTGTACTGCGCTACCGGCAGGCCCATGCGCGGTTCGGTCATGTTGCCGCGTGTGGCCTTGACCCGGTCTAGGTCGAGGCCGGTTTCGGGTCCGTTCAGCCTGGTCAGATGCGCGTGGAGCCGCCGGGTCGCACTGTGGTCGGTGCGGCTTCGGACAATGCAGTGGATCGTGGCCGACGTGGAGCGGAGCAGCTCGAGGCACAGATGTCCGCCCAGGAAGCCCGTTGCGCCGGTCACCAGCACCGTCTCGGTCACATGACGCTCCCCGTGGCGGTAGGCAGCCTCTTGCTCAGCCGGGTCAGTACCTGTTTGGCCAGGTCGGTGGCGCTGGCGGCGGGACCGATGGCCATGACGGGGATGTCGCAGCCGAGGCTCCGCCAGATCGCTCCTTGCAGCTCCGCCCTCATCAGCGAGTCGATTCCAAGTTCGTTGAGCGGGCGGCTCGCGGCGACGTCCTGAGGCGCGGCTTGCAGCACCTCGGCGAGCAGCCGGGTCACGGTATCGGTGACCAGCGTCTCGGCTTCGGCCGAAGCGGCGTTCATGATCTGCTCGCGCAGGTCTTCCGGTCTGCCGGCAAGGACGGCGGACCGCACAGGGGAGAATCGCGGCGCGTCCAGGGTGGGCAGCAGCGCCCTGGCGTCTTCCCAGTCGACGGCACCGACCAGGGCGACGTCGGTGTCCAGCTCCATAAGCGAGCCCATCACGTCAAGCCCTCTCCCAGGCTCTACCGGGCGAGTCCAGCGCGCCATGACAGCCTCTGCTTCGGCGTTGCGGGCCAGGTAGCCGACGTCTCCGACCGATCCCCAGGCCACCGCGAGACCGGCCTGGCCTCGTGCCCGCCTGGCTCTGACGAGGGCCTCGCCGAAGAGGTTGCCCGCTGCGTATCCGGCTTGCCCGATGTTCCCGACGGCAGCCGTCACCGAGGAGTAGACGACGAACAGATCCAGCGACCTCTCCCGGGTCAGCCGATCGAGCACCAACGCCCCGCTCAACTTCGGTGCGAGCACGGCACGAAGACGCTGCCTGGTGAGTTCGGTCAGCGGTGCGTCATCGAGCACCATCGCGCAGTGCACCACCCCGCCCAGCCGGTGCCCGGTGGCATCGATTTCCGCGACAAGAGTCCGCATCGCCTGCATGTCGGAGACGTCCACCGCGTGGGCCGTCACCGTGACTCCGCGCTGCTCGAGCGACCTCACTGTCTTTCGGGCCTCTGGGCCGTCCAAACCTCGGCGGCCGATCAGCGCGAGGCGGCCGGCGCCCTGCTCGGCGAGCCACTGGGCGGTCCGGGCACCGAAGCCTCCTAGCCCGCCGCTGACCAGATAGACCGCCTCAGGGTCGAGTCCTGCCCGACGCGCCCCGACTGCGGGTGCGGCAGGCTCGAACGTCAAAACGATCTTGCCGATGTGGCGGGATTGCTTCATCAGGTCAAAGGACTCCGCGACCCGGTCGGCGGGGAAGGCACGGTAGGGCAGCGGTTGGTAGGCCCCGGCTTCCACGAGCTCCGCAACCTCGTTGAGACTGCTCTGGGTCACCTCCGGGAGCTGTTGGAGGACCTGCATGAGGTCCACGCTGAGGAAATTGATGTTGCCACTCAACGCGCTCATCGCCAGCCTGGTACCGGCGTGGAAGTCCTGTTTGCCCAGCTCGACGAAACGACCGCGCGGGCGCAGCAGCTCGAGCCCGCGGACCAGCCCTTCGCCTGCGAGCGAGTTCAGCACGACGTCGACGCCCCGCCCGCCGGTGATGGCCATGACCTCGCCCGCGAACCCCAACCCACGTGAATCGAGGACGTGCTCCACCCCGAGCGCCCGCAGCAGGTCGCGCTTGTCCGCCGTACCTGCGGTCGCGATCACTTTGGCCCCCACCAGCCGGGCGTGCTGGAGGGCGGCCAGCCCCACACCTCCGGTGGCACCGTGGAGCAATACCACCTCCCCCTGGCTGAGCATGGTCCTGTCCGCCAGCGCGAGCCGGACGGTGAGGAAGGCCACCGGAAGTGTCGCGGCCGCTGTGTAATCCATCCCGTCCGGGATCCGCGAGACGCAGCGCCGATCGACGACGACCAGGGAGGCCAGAGCGTTCGGGACTCCCGCGAACACCCGGTCACCCGGCCGCAGATCCCGTACGTCCGCACCGACCTCGGTCACGACGCCCGCGCAGTCGAATCCGTAGAGCGACTCGTGGTTCGGACCGCCGGCGGCTTCGTCCGGCAGCCGGCCGAGAGCTCGAAGGACGTTCCGGTAGTTCACGCCCGCGGCCCTCACCTCGACGGTCACCTCGTTCGGCCCCGGCACCCGCGTTGGCGCCGGCTCCCAGTCGAGCCGGTAGGCCGGACCGTGGTTGCGGATCCTGAGCCGACGTGGCTCTCCCGGACGGACGGGCGGGTCGGAAGCGGGTTTGAGCCGAGGGACGAATCGCCCACCCCGGGTCAGGACGACTTCGTCCTCCGGCGAGTCGCCCAGCAACTCTGACACCAGAACCTTCGCGTCCCGTTCCTGGTCGGCGCCTCGGTCGAAGGACACCTTCCGTACGGCGACGTCCGGCTCCTCATTGGCCAGGCATCTCGCCGCGCCCCATAGGGCGGCGTCGCCGGGGAACAGCGGCCGTTCCGGGGCGGGAAACACGCCGGACGGGCGGGTGACGAGCCACACCATCGGCATGCGGCCTGCCGAGGAGCGCTGTGCGATCGCGGCGCACGACCGCAGGGCCTCGGTGGCCGCGGCGACCCGCTGCGCCGATGCGTCAGGATCATCATCGGCCGTTCCATGGCCGCCGCCCAGCAGGAAGACGACATCGGTGCCACCATGTGGCGGGTCTCCGGCACAAGCCGACGCGGTCTGGCCCGCACGTTCAAGCTCTCGCGCCACCACCTCGGCGAATTCCTGGTCGTTCGGCGACTCGGCGAGGACCCACCAGTCCGCGGTACTCGGAGGCGCCGGATTCTCGTGCGCGCGCAGGGGCCGTCTTTGCCTTGCTGCCAGGAACAGCGTGGTGTCGATGCCCACCGGCTCCTCCTCGGCGCGCAACTCCACGGACTCGGTGAAACCGCGCTCGGCGAGCAGGCCGAGCCACGCGTCCGCACCCAGGAGAGGGCCGCCGGGACGTCGTGCGGTGTCGGTGGCCGACCACCAGCCGTCCAGGAGACCGAAGACCAACGCGAGGGGCCCGATGTGGAGGGTCTCGCCCATCAGGAGGAGCCCTCCGTCGTCCAGGAGCGCGGAGACCGCGTCGAGTGTCCTGCCCAGGTCCGCCGTGGCGTGCAGGACGTTCGCGGCGAGCACGAGGTCGAAGCCCGCCTCCGCGAATCCCTGATCTGCGGGATTCCGCTCGAGGTCCAGGAGCTTGTAGTCGACGAAGTCGTAGGGCTTGAAGCGGGCCGCAGCCGCTTTGAGGAACGCCGACGAAAGATCGGTGAACACATAGCTGGTGCGTTCGGGCGGTAGTAAGGGCAGCACAGCGGCCGTCAGGCCTCCCGTACCCGCACCGACCTCCAGGACGCGCAGGGGCCGGTCGGCGGGCCAGAGCCCCACAAGATCGCTGATGATCGTGCGGGCCAGCAGGTTGCACGGGCTGAGCACCGGTCCGCTGTCATAGAAGTGCTCGGCGGTCTGGAGCCCGCCCTGCGGGAACAGCACCTCCGTTGCCTCCCGGCGACCGGTCAGCACGTCGGTCAGGTACCTGCCGCACCGGCCTGCGAGCTGGAGTTCGGCCGAGTACTCGGGGAACTCGCCCAACGCCGCCGTGAACAGCCGGTACGGCTCGGCCCGCCCGGTCGTCCGCCACCGCCCGCTCCCGGCATCCCCGCAGAGCCCTTCGCCCGCCGCCAGAACACACAGCTGCCGGACCAGGCGCGTGTACTTCGGTAGTACCCCGATGGCGGTCAGATCCTCGATGCTCCACTGGCCTGCAGGCACCAGTTCGTGGACCATCGCCATGGTGAAGTGCGCCGCGACCGCCGTGTACGCCTTCATGAACCGCGAGTGCCGCTCGCTGCGGGCGCTCAGACGGTCGCGAAGCTCACGCCGATGCGGCTCGACGACTGCCAGGAGGTCCGCTATCGCCGGTGTGGTGTCTTGGGCGGTTGGGCCTCCGCCGGAAGCCCGCAGTACGGTCACATGGCGGGCCGGCCCCTCCTCACCTGGCATTCGCCGGAATCGGCATCCGCTCAGTTGCATGACGATGTTGCCCGCAGGGTCGGTCAGGGTGAAGTCCGCGACCACATCGCGTGAGCTGTCCTGCGGCCGCAGCCGGGTCTGGATGGATCCCGTAGCGGTCGGCGGGCGCCACAAGCGGACGCGGTCGAAGGAGACCGGGAGGTGAGCGGTGATCTCGACGCCGCTTCCACGCTGGGCAAGAACGGTCAACACGGTCTGCAGAGCCGCGTCGACGATGGCGGGATGCGCCTCATAGCCACCGGTCGGCTCGGTGAATCTGTATTCGGCGTGCGCCGTTTCCCCTGTGATCAGGACGGACTTCAGACTTCGGAACACCGGTCCGTAGTCGAGACCGGCCCGCGCCGCAACGGCGAAGTGCTCATCCGCGCCGACTTCGACCACGTCGTCCAGCGGAGGCCTGGAGCCGAGGGGGACGGGCGGCGCGTCCACCGCCGCACGTACCCGGCACCGGGCATGGACCTGCCACTCGTCGTCGCTTCGGGTGCTGACGCGAACCTGGCCGTCCTGAGTCACGCAGACCTGGATGTCCAGGTCGGGTTCGGCTGCGGACGGCACCGGCAGCGGACGCAGGATCTCCAGCCCGAGCAGTTCCAGCGGGCCGTCGAGGATCCTGCGTCCGGCGGCCAGGGCGAGCTCCACGAATCCCGTCGCCGGCAACAGGTCGGCACCGGCGACTCGGTGCTCGGTCAGCCACGGCACCCGACCGGGGTCAATTGGTGCGTTCCAGGACGGATCGGGTGCCGGGATCCGGGCACCCAGCAGCGGATGTTCAAGGCGGGGAGCCCACCAGTCCGCTTGACCGTTCCAGTGCCGTTCGCGCTGCCATGGATAGGTCGGCAGCTCGGCCACGGATCCGCGTTGCGGGAGGAACGCCTCCCAATCGGCGTCGGCCCCGGCCGCCAGCAGCGCGGCCACGGCTGTGCGGAGCGCGGGTTCTCCCGGCTGTTCCCTTCGGAGCGTGGGCAGGACGGTCAGCCGGGCGCCCTCCTCTCCGGCGCGGCCCTCTCCGGCGCGGCGCAGATAGGTCTGCAGCACCGGGTGCGGGCCGACCTCCAGGAAGATCTGGTGGCCATCCCGCACCAGCAGGTCGACAGCCGGGCCGAACCGGACGGCCTGCCGGACGTTCTGCCACCAATAAGCCGAATCGAGCTCGGCGCCTTCGACTGGCAGACCGGTCACCGTAGACACCAGGGAAATGCCCGGTATCGCGGGCCGTAGGTCCTCAAGAGCCTTGAGGAGCGGGGTTTCCAGCCTGTCCATGGCCCGGCTGTGGAACGCGAACTCGACGTCCAGCCTTCTGAAGAAGACGCCCTTGCGCACCAGTACGGATTCCAGGTGCCTCAGCGCGTCCCGCGACCCGGCGACGGTGACATCCCTGCCACTGTTGATCGCCGCCAGTTCGACCTCGGCGCCGAACGGCTCAAGTTCCTCGGCCGCCTGGGCCGGGGACAGACCGACTGCGGCCATGGCACCCTCACCCATGGTGAGCTGCTGCGTGCGTCCCCGTGCGGCGCACAGCAGCACCGCGTCCTCAAGATCCAGGGCACCGGAGACGCAGGCGGCGGCGATCTCTCCCACGCTGTGCCCGATGACCGCCGCCGGCCGGATGCCTCGCGCTTGCAGCGCCGCGACAAGCCCCATCTGCACCGCGAAGAGCGCCGGCTGCCCGATCTCGGCGGTGTTCAGCCTCGAATGCGATGCGGGCGCGGTCATCTCGGTGACGACCGACCAGCCGACGTGCCGGGACAGGAGCCGGTCTATCCGTTCCACCGTGGACCGGAACGCTTCGTCACCGGCCAGGAGATCGCGCGCCATGCCGGGCCACGGGGTTCCCGCGCCGCCGAACGCGAAGACGACCCGGCCGTCGGTCCTCGCCGAGTCACTCGCGGTCCCGACCGGGTTCTCGTCGTCAACGACCTCTCTGAGCAGCGACGCCGCTTCCGCCGCACCCGCCGCCAACACCGAGATCCGGTGCTCGCGGACACCTCGGCGCCGGGCCAGCGTGTGGCACACATCGTAGAAGCCGCCACTGTCCGTCGAGTCCAGCCGGTCAGCGACCCGCGCCGCCATGTCCTTCGCCGCGGCAGCTGTGCGACCGGAGACCACGACGGGGAGCAGCGGTGCCGGGGTACGGGCGGACACGTCCACGGGCGGTGGCACCGCAAGGACCGCATGAGCGTTCACACCGCCGAACCCGAACGAGCTCACCCCGGCCAGCGGCCGGGAAACCGAGCGGATGGCACGTTCCCGAGTCACCGGTGAGAGCCCGAGGCGGTCCCAATCGATCCCGGGGTTGAGCGGGTCCGCATGGAGGTTCGGGGGGATCACCCCGTGGCGGAGCACCAGGATGGCTTTCAGGAGTCCGGCCATACCGGCAGCGGACTCCAAATGCCCCATATTCGACTTGATCGAGCCGATTGGCAGTGGATTCCCAGGAGACCGCCTGATCCCGATCGCCTGGCCGATCGCCTCGCACTCGACCGGGTCGCCTACCGGAGTGCCGGTACCGTGCGCCTCCCAGTAGACGAGGTCGTCGAGGTCGACCGCGGCACGCGCATAGACGTCCCGCAGCAATGCCGCCTGGCTGCCGACGCCGGGGTGGGTCAGGCCCTCGGTCCGGCCGTCGGTGTTGGTGCCCGTCCTGAGGAGCAGTGCGTGAACACGGTCGCCGTCCGCCCGCGCGTCCGCCAGAGTCTTCAAGACCACCATTCCGGCGCCCTCGCCGCGGACATACCCGTCGGCGTTGGCGGAGAAGGTCTGGCATCTGCCGCGCTTGGACAGCATGGAGGCCTGGGAGAGCCCGACGAACACAGCGGGATCGAGCAGCACGTTGACGCCGCCCGCCAAGGCCACCCTGCATTCCCCGGAACGGATGGCCTGAGCGGCCTCGTGTAGGGCCACGAGCGCCGAGGAGCACGCCGTGTCGATCGCCATGCTCGGACCGTGGAGGTCAAGGAAATACGACACACGATTGGCCGTATTACCGAAAGTCCAACCAGCGACAGAATAGGCGTTGAGACTCGCAGGGTTCCTCCCCTGAAGAACCCCATAATCACCGTTGAACACCCCAATGAACACTGCGGTATCCGAACCTGCCAGCCGTGCCGGATCGATGCCCGCATCATCGAGGCTCTCCACCGCCAGCTCCAGCATCAGCCGCTGCTGCGGATCGAGCCGATCCGCCTCCCGGGGTGAGATCCCGAAATAGCCAGGATCGAATCCGGCGAGGTCATCGAGGAAAGCCCCGTGGGCGGTGTAGCTCCGGCCGGAGCGCCGGTCCCCCCGATGCACGAACCACGACGGGTCGAACCGGTCGTTGGGCACCTCGGTCACCAGATCGCTGCAAGCCGTCAGCGCACCCCACAGTCCGTCAAGGTCTTCGACCCCACCAGGTAGACGGCACCCCGCACCTACGATGGCCAACGGCTCTTCGGCGGAGGAAACAGTTGCCACGGATTCTCCGATGCTCAACGTGCCTTTTTTTAGGCTAGTACGGCAGTCACTATTCAGGGTTTGACCAGGTCTGATGCGCGGCAGGTCGATGCAATCTTGTGATCGGACGGAGGCGCAACGAGAGCAGCCGCTCGTGATCATGCCTGTGTGACGAGAACAAGATCAGAAGCGGTTACCGCGCTCATCCTAGAGGCCCGGCGCACGCAGCGGAACACCGACGAACTGCTTAGCGCGCCGGCGCCGATGTTCACCCGGGTCGAGCCGCGCCTGCAGGCCGCCAAGTACATCCGGGCCGTCATGTCCGACCTGCCCAAACGCAATGGCTGGACGATCGCCGAGTGGGCCGGGGACCGTTCTCCGGCCGCCACTCGGCGACTGCTGAACCGGGCCCGCTGGGACACCGCCGACGCGATGAGCGTGGTGCGCCGCTTCGCCGTCGCCCATCTGGACACCGCAGCCCGGCCGGGTAGCCTGACCGTCGGTGCCCTGGACGAGTCCGGGCAGGAGAAAAAGGGCACCGCCACCTCGGGCGTCAAGCGTCAGCACATGGGCTGCGCGGGCGGCGTGGACAACGGCGTCAACACCGTCTATCTGGCCTACATCCGGGGTGGGAGCGGGCACGCGCTGATCGGCGCGCGGCAGTGGATCCCGGCCGAGCAGATCGCCGACCCGGTCAAGACGATCACCACCGGATTACCGCTGGACCTGGCCTTCGCCACCAAGGGCGAACTGGCCATCGGTCTGCTGGGTCGCCATTTGCGAACTGACACTCCAATTGCTGTGGACGAGCCGTTGGCCTGACAGAGGTTTCATCGGCTTGTAGGGTGCGGAAACTCAGCCGCCGGGGTTGACCGGGGGATTCGTGGCTCGAGCATGATGAGGTCTCGGGCATCCTGCTGACGGTGTCGTGGTCCTCCCACTACCTCATCCTCGGGCGTGCCTTTCAACTCCTGGTTCTACTGGGTCGCGAAGTGATCGGGCCAAGATGGCCGAGATCGTGGGGCTTCGCCGTCAGGTCGCCGTGCTGCGCCGTCAGGTCGCCGTGCTGCGCCGTCAGGTGAACCCGTCCCCTCCAGCCAGGGAGAGGCGAGGGCTCTGCCTCACCCGGTGTTGGCAGTCAGTCGTGTTTCGGAGATCCTGCCTGACTGCGGCGATGTTCAGGCACGGACCATGCTGAGCAACAGCCTCCTCCGTACCCCGGGCAGAATGCAGGGGGATGCGGCCCGATATCGAGGAGAAGGACGGCACGGTGAAGTACCTGATGCTGATCTACGGCAACGAGGACATCTGGAACGCTCTGGCGCCGGAGGATATGGCGAGCCTGATCGCCGAGGTCGATGGGTTCAACGAGGCGTTGCGCGAGTCGGGAGAGCTTCTTGAGTCAGAGGGGCTGATGCCCCGGCCGCGATCGGTTCAATGGACCGCCGGTGACGCGGTCGTCACCGACGGCCCGTATATCGAGGCGAAGGAGTTCGTCGGCTCCTACTTCGTGGTCGAGGTCGACGACGAGCAGCGGGCGCTGGAGATCGCACGGGCCTATCCGGGGCTGCCGCGCGGCGGTGGCCTGGAGGTGTGGCCGCTGATGGGGCGTGGCTGGGCGAGTGCCGAGGTCTGACGAGCCGGTCGAGGAACTGCTGAGGTCGCTGGCGTCCCGGGTGCTTGGTTCGCTCGTGCGCCGGTACGGGGACTTCGCCCGTTGCGAGGACGCGGTGCAGGAGGCGCTGATCGCCGCGGCGGACGCCTGGCCGCGTGACGGTGTCCCGGACCACCCGCTGGGCTGGCTCAACAAGGTCGCGGTGAATCGGTACATCGATCGGGTTCGGGCCGACAGTGCCCGGGAGCGTCGGGAGCGGGCCGCTCTCGACGCCATGCCGCGCGACGCGCTGGTCGCACCACCGCCGGATGCCGAGGTGGTCCGTGACGACCTGCTGGAACTGCTGTTCCTGTGCTGTCACCCGGCGTTGACCGCCTCGTCGCAGCTGGCGCTCACGCTGCGGGCGGTCGCCGGACTGACCACCGGCGAGATAGCGGCATCCTTCCTGGTGCCCGAGAAGACGATGGGACAGCGCATCTCACGGGCCAAGCAGCGCCTGCGGGAAGCCGGGGCGCGGTTCGAGCTGCCCCCGGACCCTGAGCACGGACCTCGGCTACAGGTCGTGCTGCACGTGCTGTACCTGATGTTCAACGAGGGCTACAGCGCCAGCACCGGCTCGGATCTGCGCCGGCCCCTGCTCACCGGACAGGCCCTGCATCTGGTGCGCCGGCTGTATGCGCGGCTCCCCGAATCCGGGGAGACCGCGGGCCTGCTGGCGTTGATGCTGCTGACCGAGGCCCGAGGCGCGGCGCGTACCGGCCCCGACGGCGTGCTCGTGCCGCTGGCGGAGCAGGACCGGTCCCGCTGGGACACCGCGGCCATCGCGGAGGGAACCGACATCATCACCCGTACGTTGGCGACCCGCACGCTCGGCCCGTACCAGGTTCAGGCCGCCATCGCGGCGGTACACGACGAGGCGCCATCGGCCGAGGCCACCGACTGGCGGCAGATCCTGGCGCTGTACGAGATCCTGGAGCGACTGCACCCCAACCCCGTCGCCACCCTCAACCGGGCGGTCGCGCTGGCGATGGTGCGCGGGCCGCGCGCCGGATTGGCGCTGTTGGACGAGCTGGAATCCGGGGTGCTCGCCGGCCATCATCGACTGCTGGCCGTCCGCGCCCACCTGCTCGACCAGGCCGGGGAGGCTGCTGCCGCAGCCTTGGCGTACCGGGAGGCCGCACGTCTGGCCGGCAGCCGGCCTGAGCAGCGCTTCCTCCTCCAGCGCGCCGCCCGCTGCGCGAGCTGAACCGGGAGGAGTCCGGAGGCTGCCTGGTCATGGTCGACGCCGTGGCGCCGCACCACGCGGTGTTCGTCGCGGCGATGTGCCGGGTCTACTTGGAACACCGGGGTTCAGCCCTGCGCGGTGGTGCGCCGGTGGCGGAGCAGGACGATCTCGGAGTCGAACGTCCGCGTTTCGGTGAGTTCGAGGTCGGCCCGGTGGTCCTGTTGGAAGACCGGCTTGCCGCCGCCCAGGATCACGGGGTGGACGAAGATCTGGTACTCGTCGATCACGCTGTGCCGGGTGAGGTGCGAGGCCAGCACCGACCCGCCGAACAGCAGCAGGGTCGCGCCGGACTCCTTGAGCGCGGTCAGTTCCCCGGCGACGTTCTCGCTGATCACGCGGGTGTTCCAGTCGGCCTTCTCCAGCGTCCGGGAGACCACGACCTTCGGTGCCGCGCGCCAGATCGGGGCGAAGGCCAGGTCGTGCTCATGCTCGGAGTGCTGCTCGGCCTTGGGCCAGTAGCCCGACATCATGTCCCAGACCACGCGCCCGTAGAGGAACACCTTGTCGCCGGAGCTCAGCTCCTGCGCGTAGGCGGACAGTTCCGGACCCATCCGCGGCCAGTCGAACTCGCCGTTCGGGCCCTCGATGAAGCCGTCGAGGGACTGGTGCACGAAGTGGATGAGCTTGCCCATGATGGTGTCCTGTCGTACAGATCTCTCGCGCCTCGGGCGCGCTGTCACCGGGGAGACGGAGCCGACGCCTGGTCTCCTACATCCGGCGCCGGGATTCTTTGAAAATTTTTCTGGACATTCTCGGGCCGTTGACCGACCCGCGGGCACACGGGGGAACTCGGCGGACGCCTTCCACGTCGTCGTCCCGTCGCTGCCGGGCTTCGCGTTCTCCGGGCCGACGCGGGAGACCGGCTGGGGGATCACCCGCGCCGCTCTGCTCAGCCGGTACTACGAGCGGTTCACCGACCACGCGGTGTCCGTGCCTGGTCCCAGGTGACCTCGAGCCGGTGCACGCCATAGATGTTCATGTTGTGGCGCAACGGAACGTCCTCGGCCGGGACGGCCAGGCGGAGGGTCGGGAACCGGCAGAACAGCGCGGGCAGCGCGACCCGCATCTCGACTCGGGCCAGCTGCTGGCCGAGGCACTGGTGGATGCCATGGCCGAAGGCCAGGTGCCCGTGCCCCCCCGGAGAGCTCGTGGGGGTAGCGCTCCATGACGTCGGCGGGCAAGCCCACGTCCTGTAGCAACTCGCGAGCACGAGCGGTCCGCTGGGCGCGCCTGCCGACGCCCTGGATCGCCAGGGGTTCACGCAGGATCGTGCCGATGCGCATCCGGGGGTCGAGGGAGGCGTTAGAGTCCTGGAACATCATCTGCAGCTGAGTACGGCGCGGCCCGGGTGCGCGTGCGCTCATCCGGGTGACCGGCTCGCCATCGAAGATCACCTCATCGGAGGTGGGCCGGTCCAGGGCCACGAGCATCCTGCCCAGGGAGGACTTGCCGCAGCCCGACTCTCCGACGAGCCCGAACGTCTCGCCGGCCGCCACCTCGAAACTCACGCCGGAAACCGCCTTCACGGTACGGCGCCCGCCGAAGAGACCCGCACCACCCGCCGGGTACTCGCGCCTCAGGTCGACGACGCGCAACCGTGGCGCCGCTCCTCGCTCGGGGAGGATCGCCGGCGGGGTGGCGCACCGCGCGCGGACCCCGGCCGTTGGACCGGAGGCCGGATGCCGGCACGCATGGGCATGGCCGTCCTCCTCCTCCTCCACCACCACCGACGGTGCCGACTGCTTCTCGCGGCACCGATCCGTCGCGGCGTCACAGCGCGGTGCGAAGGGGCAGCCGACGTGAGCCACGGTCAGGTCCGGCGGCGCGCCCGGGATGCTGAAGAGCTCCTCGCGCCGGTCATGGGTGAGCGAAGGGATCGAGGACAGCAGCGCGTGCGTGTAGCGATGCCGCGTCCGGCTGAAAAGCACGGGTGTCGGCCCGGTCCCGGCGACGCGCTCGCCGTACATCACCCCCACGCGGTCGGCATGCCGGGCGATCACCCCCATGTCGTGCGTGATGAGGATCATCGACATGCCCAGCCGGGACTTGAGGTCATCGAGGAGGTCGAGGATCTCCGCCTGGATCGTGACGTCGAGCGCCGTGGTCGGCTCGTCGGCGACGACGACCCGTGGCTCGCATACCAGCGCCATCGCGATCATCACGCGTTGCCGCATGCCACCCGAGAGCTGGTGCGGATAGTCGTCCAGCCGCTCGGCCGGCCGCGGCAGCCCGACCAGGGCGAGCATCTCCTCGGCGCGCCCGCGCGCGGCTCGCTTCGACGCGCCATGGTGCAGACGCACCGGTTCGGCGACCTGCTCACCGATCCGTCGAGTCGGGTTCAACGCCGTCATCGAGTCCTGGAACACCATCGCGATGTCGTTGCCGCGAATGGCCCGGTACCGCGCTGCGGGAAGCCCGACGAGTTCCTCGCCGCCCAGGTCGATCGATCCGCTGGTCACCCGGCCTCCGGCCGGCAGCATGCCCATGATCGCGAGACCGGTCATGGACTTGCCGGACCCGGTCTCACTGGAACTACTGAATCTGAAAGCTCGGCGTGACGCGCGATCATGCCGATGACCTGCAGCGATAGATAGCCTTCGTGTAACGTCCACCTTTGATCGTCAGTACTTGGTGACTGCGATACCCATGCGGGGGACTGTAGCGGCGACAGCCCGGTCACCGCGAGGCTTTTTCAGCGGCAGGGCCAGGGCGGTCGGGTCCAGGAAGGTGCCCCGAGGCACTTCGCCGTAGTGCGGGTGGCGAATGAGTGACCGGGCTTCACCGCGCCTTGCTTGAACTCCTCGCCATGCCTCACCGGAACTTTGTGTCAACCGCCTTGTCCAAGCGATCCAATATTTGAGAAAGAAACAAATTCAATGCCTCACCGGATGCCTCGTCGGTGACGGCGGTCAGGCCCCAGCCGTTTGAGATCGTGTATACCACCCGTCCCTCACCGTTGACGAATCCTGAGTCGGGTTTGAAGTTGTACGTGTATGAGAGTGAAGCGTTACCCAAGGGTGCGTGAGAATACCGGGTGAACGTCCAGCTCCCCTCGGTTTCGGAATCTCCGAGGAATGTACCCCGTTCGGTGCAGGACTCTTTCGGCTCATGGAGCGAGTCCTGAGCCTGCTGGACGTCGGACGGCGTGATACGGCCAAATGTGACAACCACCACGGTGTCATTCTCCATGGTGAACTTCGCCTCGATATACTGATGATCAAAGGTCGACGTTACGCAGAATGCACCTATCACTGCAGGTCAGAGGCATGATCGCGTGTCACGTCGAGCTTTCAGGTTCAGTGCGGTGGGGCGATGTCGACGGCGTTCGTATCCAGACTCGGCAGGCAGTCGTACTGAGGCGATCATAAATATTGAGATTTTCCGGAGGTCCAGGTGGTCCGCCTGCCACTCCAGCAGGGCCGACGCGCCTTCCGATCTTCTCAAAAGTCCCAGAACTTATGATCGGCTCAGTAGAAGTTCACGCGGCCGAAACCGTCAATCCAATTTTCGGTCGACGTTCCCGACAGTCCGGTGACGTCCCCCGGTCCGGGGAGCAGCCGGAACAGTTCGGCTTCCGAGTGTATGTTGACGCGCGGGCCGCTCTCCACGATTTTCGGCGTCGTCTCGCGCAACAGGTACTGCGACAGGGTAAAGGCGATCAGTCCCGAAAGCGCAAGTATGGCCACGCGGAGGCCGGTGCTCACCTTCACGTTGCAACAGTCAGCGTGGTGGCCAGGATGAAACGAGGGCCGGAAAGTAATTTCTCAACCAGGCTTTTCGGCAGAGGGTCGTCGGGCGAAGTGTTCTGGCCATCCACGGTTTGAGCGTCCCGGCGGGTTTGTTGCATATTTGGGCGAGCAGCACTCTTCTTCTTTGATCTCGGCATGGGCTGCGGTCGCGTCCGCGCAGGTGGTGTACGAGTGTTTGAGATCGGTACCCGCATCGCGCCTGGCTGATCGCCGCTGAAAAGCGCGGCGTCGTCCGTGGGGAAAAGCGCGGCGAGGGTGGTGGAGTGGTTCAGAGCCGCTTGTTGGTGTCGCGTCGTGCGGGGCCGAAGATCAAAAGCGCAGCGAGGGCGGTGGAGTGGTGTGGGGCCGCTCACCGGTGTCGCGTCGTGCGGGGTGGGGGCGGGCATCGGCCGGGTGTGGGTGACAGAGGGCGGGCCGGTGGAGCTCCGGGAGGGGGCAAAGCGGGTCATGGCGGGCGTGGAGGCGGGGCCGTGGCGGTGACGATCGGGGATTTTCCATGATCTGGGTGAGTTGGCACGCTGGGGGCGTGCGGATTCACCCAGATCAAGGAAGTCGCCACTCCCACCCCCTCGGGTGGGCCGCCTTTCGTGGTGGAAGGCCCGATTCGTCCCCGCACCCGGCCGGGGGCGACCTCTGACCGGACGCCCCGCGGACCTTCGTACCTCGCACGGCGAGAGCCCCGCACGGCGAGAGCCCCGCACGGCGAGAGCCCCGCGCGAGGCGGCGGCGAGGAGCGGCCCCGAATCCTGCCGCACCGCGGCGGACCCGTACCGATGAGCGGTCTGGGGCCACTCCACCACCCTCGCCGCGCTTTTGACCTTCGACCCCGCACGACGCGACACCAACGAGCGGCCCTGAACCACTCCACCACCCTCGCCGCGCTTTTCCCCACGGACGACACCGCGCTTTTCCACCGTGACCGGCTTACCGGACTCGGATGCTCGTACACCACATCCGTGGACGCGACCTGGGCTGCTCTCGCTAGAGGGGCCTGTGAATGGAGTCTCTAGTGTGTCCCTGCCACGACATCGCTGAAAGTATCGCCTGCATTACAGCCGGGGAGCTGTGGCCCTGTCCAGACGTTGGCCGCTGACCATGAAAGGCTGGGGTCACCACGGCTCGAACGTCAGGCCGGTCTCGGGGATGAACAGGCCACTCCGCGCGGTGTGCAGCGGTCATTCGTCACCGCGGGCCAAGGGCCGGCGCCTTCTCACGGGGATCAGCGTGAGGAGGCAGCTATACAGGTCAGGTCACCCTTACGGCCGGAGCTGTGAAGGTGTTGCAGGCGCAGGGAGACCGGGTTTCGAAACCACGCCTCTGCCAGTAGAGCCGGTTCTTGGTCGTGCCGTTGCCCGCGATGCTGCTTTCGATGCGGTGCCGGTCGATGAGGAACGTCTCAATCGTCGCCGCCCGTTCAATCCCGTCGTTCTGAATCACACATGGGACGGTACCGCGACACTTGTGGACATGGTCATCGTCGAAGTCGTCCTGGAGACCCACGAGGCGGTCGGCTTCACCGCCTGGCCGATCGCCGAGCCGACCGGCGATTGGTTTCTCGTACTCTCCGACCGGATGTCCCCGGCCGAAGTCGGGACTGCGATGGCCGTCATCCTCAGCTACAACGGGCTCTCGGTCGAACCGGTCACCAAGCTGACCGGTACTTGGCTGGAACAGCACCTCGCCGACGCGGAGGCCCTGATCGCTCCAGGTGGACTGCGCTTCCGTGACACCACCACGAACGCCCAGGTCGAGCCCGGTTGCTGCTTCGGCCTGGAGAACTGGCGTGACTGGCTGGACGTGATCGACGGTCAGGAACTCCGGCTCGGACACGACCCGGCAGCACGCCTTGAACACGGTGGCCGGTTCATCCGACTCACCCAAGAAGGTCGGCAGACCGTCGAGATCAGTATCAACGAGCTCCTCGGTCTGCTCGCCTCGGCGCAACAGCAGCTCAGCGGATTCCTTGAGCTTGCCCGGCGGTGGACCACCGGTGCCGCTCCCCAGCTGACCGTCCCGCTCATCGCGGCCCTGGACGAGCACCTGAAGATCAACACGAGCATCTGAAGATCAACGAAACACCCGATCGTGGTCGGCGTACAGGCAGTCGGGTCGCTTGCGAGGTCTAAGGACAACGGCGTCAGCCGCAGCGCCCGAACATCTGCACGTAGGTCGCGGCCGGGGTGATGGACCCGGCAGCCGGATCCGCGCTTCCCCAGGCTGCCGTGGTGTACAGCTCGGTGAAAGCCGGGTTGAGGATGGTGTCGCGGTGTGGCTTGCTGTTCATCCACCAGGTGACGGCCGCCCGCGGCGTGACAGCAGAGGACCCCCACCCTGCGTAGGTGTTCTCACCGATGGAGAACGAGGTGCAGCGGCGACCGTAGCCCACCGCCTGGGCACGGCTCAGCGGGGTCGAGCCGGTCTGCGGGTTGACGTGTGGGTCGCACTGGCCGGGGTTGCCCTGCACGGGGCGGCAGTTCTTACCCGGTTCCGCCTTTCCCCACCAGCGCAGTCTGACGGCGTCCGCGGCGTGCCTGGCCGCGGCTGTGCCGAGTGTGGGCGCCCCCTTCTTGCCCAGCGAGAGGTATTTCTTCAGCGGTTTCAGGCCGGTTCGTTCGGCGTTGACGAGACACCGAACCGCTGTCTCGATGGTGGTCGCCTGCGCCCTGAAGTCGAAACGTCCCCGGCTGGTGTCGGGGAACGCGGACTGGGGCCGGTAGACGAGGTCGATGTTCGCGCAGGTTCCGGCGCCTTTCAACGGCGCGGACGCGGCGGCTGCCGGCTGTGCCAGCGAGACGGCGCCGGTCAGGCTCAGCAGGAGGGCGCCGGTCACGGCGACAGCCGCCTGCCGGCGACGTGACACAGGGCTGTCGGGCACGAGTCGCTGTTGTTTGCGGGAGGGGTGCAGGAGGCTGCTCACGGGGGACTCCTCGGCGTCGGTGTCCTTCAGTGATAAGCCGGGAACCTTACAAATGCCTTGCGATGTCCTTGAAGACCCTTAGGTCCATTTTCGTCACCTCGGCTGGGTGTTCAGCACCGTGTGCGCCGCGATAAGGCGGTCTGCCTCGTGGCCCGAGTCGCGATCCGAGTCGCCGCCCGAGACCTCGTCGGCCCATTCGAGTTCCTCGATCTCCGCCGAAAGCGGATGAATCCAGGCCGTCGCTGTAGCATATCGACGTGCCGAGCCTGTCCTATTCGACCAGCGTTGACCTGTTGGTGCTCCACACGCTTCGCTGCATCGGGTCCGCCGGCCTCGCCCGCGTGTCCGAGGCGGCGGGGCTTCCCGAGCCCGATGTCGAATCCGAACTGATCGATCTCGCGGTGGCCGGCCTGGTCACCTATGTTCCGGGTGACTTCGGTGGGTGGGGTCTTACCAAGGCCGGCCGCGTCGAGGATGCCGAGCGGATCTCCGCCGAGCTGGACGCGGCGGGCACCCGAGCCACGGTGGCCGAGGCGTACGACGGCTTTCTCGTGCTCAATCCGGAGCTGCTTGATCTCTGCACGGCCTGGCAGTTGCGATCCGTCGACGGCGTCGTGATACCGAACGACCACACTGACCCCGCCTACGACTCCCGGGTCCTGGACCGGCTCGCGCACCTCGACCGGCGCGCCGATGTCGTCTGCGCGCAGCTGTACGCGGCGATGCTCCGGTTCCAGCGATATCGGGTCCGGCTCACCGACGCACTCACCCGTGCCAGGTCCGGTGAGCTGGACTACGTGACGGACAGCCTCGCGTCCTACCACAGCGTGTGGTTCCAGCTTCACGAAGACCTGCTCGTCACCCTGGGCATCCCGCGACACTGAACCGCCTTTACCGAATATCCCAGCTCACGAAGCCTGTCGACATCGCGCCGTACCGTTGGGGTTCCAGATGCGGCGCGCCCTCGCACCTCCGCGCCGATCGACACCACCCACATCGACGACTCCTGGGCGACGGCGCCCTGTCATGTGCGCGCCCGCGCCGTACTGCTGTCGAGGAGGGCGAAGCGCTGGGCGAAGGCGGACCGCTCATCGCGTTGCCGGTCCGGTTCGGTGGCGGTGGGGTTCACAACGTCAAGGCAAGGTGAGGACGCGCCGAGCAATCGCGGCGTCGTACGTGGCGAAAAGCGCTGGTGGGCCTGCGGCCCCGCTGGCACCATGTGCGGGTGCTGATCAGAGAAGCGACCACGGAGGACTGGCCCGCCATCTGGCCGTTCTTCCATGAGATCGTCGCCGCCGGCGAGACCTTTACCTACCCGACCGACCTCGGCAGGGACGTCGGGCGCGACTGGTGGCTGCTGCCGCCGCCGAACCGTACGGTCGTCGCCGTCGACGACGTGGGAAAGATCCTGGGTACGGCGAAGATGAACAACAACCAGGCAGGCAACGGCTCGCATGTCGCGAGCGCCAGCTACATGGTCGATCCGCTGCGTTCCGGGCGAGGCGTGGGGCGGGCGCTGTGTGAGTACACGGTGGAGTGGGCGCGAGCGGCGGGCTTTCGCGCGATGCAGTTCAACGCGGTCGTGGAGACCAACGTGCACGCGGTGAACCTGTACAGGTCGCTCGGCTTCGAGGTGCTGGGCACGGTGCCGGAGGGTTTTCTGCACCCGGCGAAGGGCTATGTCGGGTTGCACATCATGCACCGCGCGCTCTGAGGTGTTCGGGTCGCCGAGAGGAATCGCGCCGCTGGACGACCCGATCCGCGCCCGCACCCACCCCGACGGTCAGCGGTCGGCGCCGACTCCTGCGGGCTCGCCCGGCCCCGAGCCAGGGGAGACCGGCATACCGGCACATCCGGGAACACCGGCGTACCGGCACATCCGGCGCACCGGCACACCCGGGAACACCGGCGTACCGGCACATCCGGCGCACCGGCACACCCGGGAACACCGGCGTACCGGCACATCCGGCGCACCGGCACACCCGGGAACACCGGCGTACCGGCACATCCGGCGCACCGGCACACCCGGGAACACCGGCGTACCGGCACACCCGGGCACACCGGCGCACCCGGGAAGGCCGGCGCACCCGGGAAGGCCGGCGCACCCGGGAAGGCCGGCACACCGGCGCACCGGCAAACAAGACTGTCTTGACAAGAAAATTTGTCGGTCATAGCCTGTGGTCATGCAGGAAATCGCCGTGATCGAGGATCCGGCCGCCGCCGAGGTCTCGCTGGACCCCATCCGGGCCCGGCTGCTGGCCGAGCTGAGCGAGCCCGGCTCCGCGACCATGCTGGCCGCCAAGGTCGGCCTGCCCCGACAGAAGGTCAACTACCACCTGAAGACGCTTGAGGCGCACGGGCTCGTCGAGATGATCGAGGAACGCCGCAAGGGCAACGTCAACGAGCGCATCATGCGCGCGACCGCGGCCTCCTACGTGATCTCCCCGACCGCGCTGGCGTTGGTCGAGCCCGACCCGGCCCGTTCCCCCGACCAGCTGTCGGCGAGTTGGCTGCTGGCCGTCGCGGCCCGGCTGGTCCGCGACGTCGGAGCGCTCATCACCGGCGCCGCCAAGGTGCGCAAACGCGTCGCGACCTTCGCGATCGACGGCGAGGTGCGCTTCGCCTCGGCCGCCGACCGGGCCGCGTTCACCCAGGAGCTCACCGGGGCCGTCACGGCCCTGGTGTCCAAGTACCACGACGAGTCCGCCGAGCACGGCCGCGACCACCGGATCGTCGTCGCCGTCCACCCGAGCATGAAGGAAACCCGATGACGCACCCGTTCGAGCTGAACCAGGAGATCGAGCTCAGCGCCACGCCCGAGCAGGTCTGGGACGCGATCGCGACCGGTCCGGGCGTCGACTCCTGGTTCATGGGACGCACCGAGCTGGGCACCGCCGAGGGCGGCCCGGCGAACCTGACCATGCTGGGCCACACCGAGCAGGCCACGATCACCGCTTACGAGCCGGGCACTCGCCTCGCGACCCGCAGCGCGGAGGCCCCCGACGGCCAGTTCATGGCGTTCGAGTACCTCATCGAGGGGCGCGGCGGCGGCACGACCGTGCTGCGGGTCGTGCAGAGCGGCATGCTCGGCGATGACTGGGAGACCGAGTTCGAGGCGATGAAGGCCGGCTGGCCCATCTACCAGGAGACCCTCAGGGCGTACCTCACGTACTTCACCGGCCGCACCCCGGCGGTCACCACGGTCTTCCGGCCCGGAGCGGGCAGCCCGGACGCCGTCTGGAAGACCGTCACCCAGGCGCTGGGCGTCACCCCGGAGGTCGGCGAGGGCGACGACGTCCGACTCCCGGACGGCTCCGCCGGGGTCGTCTACTACGCGAACCTGCCCGTCAACCTGGGCGTCCGGACGGACGAGGGCCTGTACCGGTTCATCCACTCCGGTACGGACCGAGGCGACATCCTCGTGCTCGGCCACCAGAACTTCGCGGGCCGCGACGAGCAGGCCTCGTGGGAGGCATGGATGGCCGAGAGCTTCGGCATCAGTGGCACCAAAACTCAATAACACACCCACCAAAGGAGCGAGTCCCATGCGTATCGTGATCACTGAGTTCATGAGCTTGGACGGCGTCGTGCAGGCGCCGGGCGGATCCGACGAGGACACCGACGGCGGCTTCGCCCACGGCGGCTGGTCGCACCCGTTCTTCGATGATGAAGTGGTGGGTGGCGCCTTCGACGACGCGATGGCCAAGGCCGAGGCGCTGCTGTTCGGGCGCCGCACCTGGCAGACGATGGCCGCGGCGTGGCCCGAGCGGGCCGGCGACCCGTTCGCCGACCAGATGAACTCCATCCCGAAGTACGTCGTGTCCGAGACGCTGGGCGACGACGAGCTGACGTGGAACAACACCACGCGCATCTCCGGCGGCGAGGCCGTCGCCCACATCCGGAAGCTGCACGAGACCGACGGCGGCGACCTGGTGGCCATGGGGAGCCCCACGCTCGTGCGCACCCTGCTGCGCGAGGGCCTGGTCGACGAGCTCCGGCTCATGATCATGCCGGTGATCCTCGGCGGCGGCAAGACGATCTTCCCCGACGACGGTGGGCTGCGCACGCTCGAACTGGCCTCCACGGTCATCAGCGACGCGGGCGTGCACGTGTGCACCTACCGGCCGGTCGCCGAGGGGTAGGTCGCACCGTAGGCAGGTCCGGCGCGACGCTTCTACCAGGAGATGTTCGGCTGGTCGGTGAACGTCCTGGACGAGACCTACGCGCTGGTGGGCGGGGAGGCCGGGCAGAGCTGAATCCAGGGTGAACGGGTCGGGGTCGATTCAGCGGCGCTGCTCGCCGCTGCGGCCGCGGCCCCGGTCGCTGGTCAGGGTCGCGAGCAGCGGGCCGAGGCGGTACTCCACCGGGGTCGTCAGGGCGATCTCGGTGGTCGACCGTACGACGCCGCGGAGTGTCAGGACCTCCTGGATCAGCGACTGCAGCTCGGCGTGGCTGCGGCAGGCCACCCGGACCATGAGGTCGCTGGTGCCGGTGGTGATGCAGACCTCAAGGACCTGGCTCAGCCGCCCGAGCGCGTCGGTGACCTCGCCCAGGGTGCCCTGGGCGAGCTGCAGGTGCAGGAACGCGGTCACCGGCAGGCCGAGGCGTTCCAGATCGACGCGGGCGCTGAAGCCCGTCAGCACCCCCGACTCGACGAGCCGCTGGTACCGGGCCTGGACCGTGTTCCGTGCGACCCCCAGCCGGGCCGCGAGCTCGCTGGTCCCGGCCCGGGGGTCTTCGGACAGGGCGGTCAGAAGCTCCGCGTCGAGCCGGTCAATGCTGGTCACTGTGCTCACCTGTCATCGCTTGTCGTGGGTACTAGCTGAGCATCGCGCTCAACATTCCTGCAGAACCTTGACGTGCTAGCCAATCTAACCCCAAATTTACCGACATATACGTCAGTTCTGGTGAAGGGGGCACACATGACCCAGACCGCCGATCCTGTGGCCGGGGCGGGTGCCCGCATCGACCTCGCCGATCGCTACCGGCCGGGTTCCGGCCCGGTGCTGCTGACGGGTGTCCAGGCCGTCGGCCGGTTGATCGTCGAGCAGCGTGAGCGCGACGAGCGGGCCGGTCTGCGCACCGCCACGTTCGTGTCGGGATACCAGGGCAGCCCGCTGGCCGGGCTGGACAAGACGCTCGCCGGTCTGAGGTCCGATGACCTGCGCCTGCTTCCCGGTCTCAACGAGGAGCTCGGAGCCACGGCCGTCTGGGGCAGCCAGAGCGCACTGCCCGGCGGGCAGCGGACCCACGACGGTGTCGTGGGTCTCTGGTACGGCAAGGGGCCCGGCGTCGACAGGTCGGGCGACGCGATCCGGCACGCGTCCACGTACGGCGTCGACCCGCGCGGCGGGGTGCTGGCCCTCGCGGGTGACGATCCCGGCTCCTCCTCGTCCACGCTGCCGTGTGTCAGCGAGCGCGCCCTGGCCGCGATGGGGCTGCCCGTGCTCTACCCGCGCGACGCCGAGGAAATGATCGCCCTCGGGCTGTACGGCATCGCCCTGTCCAGGGCGTCGGGCTGCTGGGTCGGCGTCAAGGTCGTCACCACGGTGGCCGACGGGCTTTTCACGGTCGACCGCGACTTCGCCGACATGCACATAGAGGTTCCCCGGATCGAGTGGGAGGGGCGGCCGTGGACCTACCGGCAGCGCACCATGCTCTCCCCGACCGACAGCCTGCTCGCCGAGGCCGACCTGTTCGGTCCCCGATGGGCGACGGTCGAGGCGTTCGGAGCCGCCAACCCGCTGGACGTCGTCGAGGTCGACCCCGCCGACGCCTGGCTCGGGATCGCGGCGCCCGGCACGACGTACGACGCGGTACGGCAGGCCCTGCTCGACCTGGGCCTCGACCAGCGGGATCTTGAGCGGGCCGGGATCCGGCTGATGCGGATCGGGATGCCCTACCCGCTCGGGGCCGGCACCCTGCGGCGGTTCGCGCGCGGGCTCCGCCAGATCCTGGTCGTGGAGGAGAAGACCTCCTTCGTCGAGAGCCAGGTGCGCGACCTGCTGTACGGCTCGGCCGACGCTCCGGCGGTGCTGGGAAAGCGGGACGCGGACGGCAGGACGCTGGTACCCGCCGGGGGACTGCTGAACGCCGACCGGCTGACCGGGCCGCTGCGCGGGCTGCTCGCCGGCCGGGTCGAGCTCGCCCCGCCGCCGAGGGCACCCCGGATGACACTCAGCCTGACACCGGTGGCGAGCCGCACTCCGTACTTCTGCAGCGGCTGCCCGCACAACCGGTCGACGGTGCTTCCCGAAGGGTCGCTGGGAGCGGGCGGCATCGGGTGCCACACCATGGTGACGATCGCCGACCGGGAGAGCGCGCGGGTCACCTCGTTGACGCAGATGGGCGGCGAGGGGACGCAGTGGCTGGGACAGTCGCAGTTCACCGACGTGCCGCACATCTTCCAGAACGTCGGCGACGGCACGTTCTTCCACTCCGGCCAGCTGGCGCTGCAGGCGTGCGTGGCGGCCGGGGTGAACATCACCTACAAGATCCTCTACAACCAGGTCGTCGCGATGACCGGTGCTCAGGACCCCCAGGGCGCCCTGAGCGTTCCGGCACTGACGCGCAAGCTGCACGCCGAGGGCGTGGCCAGGATCATCGTCTGCTCCGAGACACCCCGCGGCTACGGCAGGCGAGCCCGGTTCGCGCCGGGAACTCTCGTCTGGCACCGTGACCGGCTCGACGAGGCGCAGCGACTGCTCCGCGACGTGCCGGGCGTCACCGTGCTCGTCTACGACCAGCAGTGCGCGGCCGAGGCCAGGCGGCTGAGGAAGCGCGGCCGGCTCGCCGAGCGGACGGAGCGGGTCGTCATCAACGAGAGCGTCTGCGAGGGATGCGGCGACTGCGGGGTGAAGAGCAACTGCCTGTCGGTGCAGCCCGTCGAGACCGAGCTCGGCCGCAAGACCCGGATCGACCAGACCTCCTGCAACACCGACTACACCTGCCTGCAGGGAGACTGCCCGTCGTTCGTCACCGTACGGGTCGACCCCTCCCGCAAGCCCGTGTCCGGGTCGCGACCCGAGCCCCCTTCGGTGGCGGATCCGGTCATTCCCGTGGCGAGCCCGACGTATGACGTGTTCCTGGCCGGGATCGGCGGCACGGGCATCGTGACGGTCAACGCGGTCCTGGCCACCGCCGCCCTGCACGACGGCCTGCGCAGCGTCGGCCTCGACCAGACCGGCCTGTCGCAGAAGGCGGGACCGGTGACGTCACATCTGCGGATCTCGGTCGACGGCGGTGAACCGGCCAACCGGATCAGCACCGCCGGTGCCGACACAGTGCTGGCGTTCGACCTGCTCGTGGGCACCGACGCCAAGAACCTGGTCCTGGCCGCCCCGGACCGCACCGTCGCGATCGCCTCGACGAGCCGGACGCCGACGGGGGAGATGGTGTACGACGCCGGACTCACCTATCCGGATGCCGAGCCGATGCTCGCGCGCCTGCGGAACACGACCTCCAGCCTGCACGAGCTGGACGCGCTCGGTGCCGCCGAAGCGCTGTTCGGCTCCACGGACGTGGCGAACCTGCTGGTCGTGGGGGCCGCGTTCCAGGCCGGTGCGCTGCCGCTGACCGCGCGGGCCATCGAGCGGGCGATAGCGCTCAACGGGGTGAAGGCCGACCTCAACACCGACGCCTTCCGCTGGGGCCGGGTCGGCGTCGCCGACCCGGCCGCGTTCGCCAGGGCCATCTCGGGTGACGGGGTACGGCCGGCCGCTGCCGGTGGTGGCCCAGACGGCTCGGAGTTCCTGGCCGGCCGGTCGATGGAGGGCGAGACCGCCCGGCTGGCGGGCCTGCGGGCCGTGGAGCTGCGGGCGCACTCCGGCGCGGACCTGGCCCGGCGCTACGTCGACCTTGTCGAGACCGCCTGGACCGCGGAGCGGGCCGTGGGTGAGGCGACGGCCTTCAGCGAGGCGGTGGCCCGTGGCGTGCACCGGCTCTGGGCGTACAAGGACGAGTACGAGGTGGCCCGCCTGCTCACCGCCCCTGCCGCCGACCCCGTCGCCGGGCAGGTTCCGGGGGCCACGAAGGTCACCTACAACCTGCACCCGCCGATGCTGCGATCGATGGGGGTCAGTGGGAAACTCAAGCTGGGTCCCTGGTTCCGGCCGGTACTGCGCGGGCTCGCCAAGGGGCGCGTGCTGAGGGGGACGCCGCTGGACCCGTTCGGGTTCGCGCACGTCCGCCGGCTTGAGCGCGCACTGGCGGCCGACTACCGGGACATGGTCGCCGAGCTGGCCCGGACGCTCGACGCGGCCGGCTACGACCGCGCGGTGCAGGCCGCCGGGGCCGCGGAACTGGTACGCGGCTACGAGGGGGTCAAGCTGGCGAACGTCGAGCGCTACCGCGAGCGCCGCGGCGAGCTCGGCGTCCCGCTCGGCAATGAGGTGCTGAGGCTCCTTCGCTGACCACGATGTCGCGGAGGAGCAGGTGACCGGAGTCCGCGTCGCTGCCGTCGCTGCCGTCGCTGCCGTCGCGGTGGTCACGGTCGCGACGGCAGCGGAGGGCGGTCCATGCAGGCGTGGCATCGGTTGAGATGTGGCCGACGTTCCCGGCTGATCCAGGGATATCTCGGGTGTTGCTCGGTTCCCGGCTGATCCGCGGATATCTCAGGCGTTGCTCGGTTCCCGGCGCGAACGGCGTTTCCGCTGGATCAGCAGGAACGTGATCGCCGCGAGTGCGGCGAGGACGACGCCGACCAGCGCCACCATGGGGTAGTGGCTCGGGTCCGTTTCCGCCTTGACCGCTTGTGCTGTCCCTGCGGCGGGGAACCGGATGGTCGCTTCGGAGGTACGTTTCGTCAGCCCGCTTTCCAATCGGATACGGGCGCGCCACGGCCCGTCGGGCACCTGCTCGTTGAGGGCGCAGGCGACGGATCCGGCGTCGCCGGGAGCGAGCGTCGTGCCCGTTTGGACCTTGAACGGGCCCGCGCTCAGGCTTCCGGAGCCGTTGGTCAGTTTCAGGTCGCCGCTCAGGTCGAGTGCGCGGCCTCCGGTGTTGTGCACCTGCGCCAAGACGATCTGCTGACCGGTGGGTGACCGTTGGGCCGTCAGAGAGTCGATGGTGAAGTCCGATGCCGGTGGGTTGCCGCGACCGACGGACAGGTAGATCCGGATACCGACGCGGTTGACCTCGGCGATGCCTCCACCGGGCGGCGCGGCCTTGGCCGCCTGGGCCCAGATCACGGCGTAGCGCTCTCCGGGGGCGGCCTCGTCCGGCACGGTGATGGTCGCGGTGACCGCCGAGCGGGCGTGCGGGGCCAGGGTCACCTCATGCCGGTCCGTGCTGGTCCAAGTGGACAGCTCATTGGCGGTGCGATCGGTGGCGAACTGGAATTTCCGGTCACGTACCTGTGCCGCGGCCGTGTAGAGCGAAAGCTGTTTGGGCGAGCCGGTCGTGTTGAACACCTCGACCCGCCGGTGAATGACGGAACCCGGGGTGAGGTGATCGATGATGTAGGTCCAGGCCCGCGCGTCGGCTCGCGCAGCGACCGGTGCTTCGAGCAGGCGGATCCCGATGCCGCCCGCGGGCGAGGAGGCCGCCGCCGGCGCGGGCCTGTCGAGCGCGCCGGTGGCCGGGGCGAGAGCCCCGGCCACCAGCAGCCCTGCGACGACGGTACGAAGACGCACGATTGTCGCCGGCTGCGGTCAGGCGACCGAATGGGTGACGGTGCCGGTGTATGTTCCCGCGACGGTCGCGGCCGGAATCGTCACGGTGAGCGTCGGATTCCAGGTGGCGGTGTTGTTACCGGTGAGCTCGGTACCGGTGAACGCGGTGCGCGGCACGTTGATGATGCCGCCGGGGCCGGGTGTGAAGGTCCCCTCGCCCGTCGTGGCGGTGGCGGCCCCGGGGGAATAGCTGAGGTTGATGTTCGAGATGGTCTCGGGCCCCGTGGCCCCGCCGGTGGTGAAGTCGGTGCCGGTGACGGTCGCGGTCCAGGAACCGTTCAGGGTGGCGCGCTCGTCGGTCACCGTGACGGGACCGATCTGCCCCGAGATGCTGGCGGCGCCGGATGCCACCGAGCCCAGGTTCGCCGACCCCGGCGCGTTGATCGTGAGACCGGTGGCCGTGATCGAGAACGTGACGGTGGTGTCCACGGCCAGGGCGGGCAGGGCGGTCGCTGCGACAAGGGTGAGGCCGACAGCTGCGGCGATCGCCAAAAACGGTTTACGCATCTTCTGATCCAATGTTCAAGCGGATGTGAGAGGCGATGCGCAGCTCGGACGCTTGACCTAAGAGATCAAGCATGCAGGCATGCCATCACGCCTCGTAGTGGACGATAACTCTTCGCGGTTGAGGCAAGATCAAAGGCGCGACGCGTGCAATCGCTGCAATACCGTTCCATGGCAATGAAATGCCGAAAGGCGCGGACTTCGACGATAGGTCCACGACCGTGCACCCTTTTCCGGGGCCGGTTCGACGCGGAGCTCCGGTGGGAGAGGTCGTCGGGCGATAGGTCCACGACCAGGCACCCTTTTCCGGTGGGAGAGGCCGTCAGCGGGGGGGATACCCGCTTCGCTAGGCTCGGATGATGGGCTCTTCTAGAACGCTTGTGCTGTGGGACATCGATCACACGCTGGTCAGCATCGACGGGGTCGGCCGGGACATCTACGCCGAGGCGTTCCAGGCGGTGACCGGGCAGCCGATGCGGCGGGTTGCGGCCATGGCGGGGCGGACCGACTGGGCGATCACGGCGGAGACGCTCCGGATGCACGACGTCGAGGTGTCGGAGAAGTTGCTGAACTCCTTCGTCGCGGCCCTCGCCGAGGCGTTCGTCGTCTACCAGGCGGAGATCTCGCAGCGGGGCAGGGTGCTGGCGGGGGTGCGCGAGGTGCTCGACGTGCTGGCGGGCCGGGCCGACGTGATCCAGTCGCTGCTCACCGGGAACATGGAACCGCTGGCGATCGGCAAGCTCAAGGCGTTCGAGCTGGAGCGTTTTGTGGACTTCGAGGTGGGGGCCTACGGGATGGACCACGAGGACCGCGCCGTGCTGGTGGGCCTGGCGCAGAAGCGCGCGGCGCAGAAGTACGGGGAGTCCTTCACCGCGCACAACACGGTGTTGGTCGGGGACACACCGAACGACGTTCTTGCCGGTCATCAGGGCGGGGCGAGGGTGGTGGCCGTCGCCACGGGTTCCAGCGACGTCCGGGCACTGAAGGAGGCCGGCGCGGAGCTGGTGCTGGAAGACCTCGCCGACACCGAAGCCGTCGTACGGGCCCTCATTCGGAGCTTGTGATCCCGGCGGTGGCCTCGTAGCGGTGGACCAGCCGTCGTACGGGCACTCATCTGGAGCTTGTGATCCCGGCGGTGGCCTCGTAGCGGTGGACCAGTTCCGGAAGGACCGTGCCCAGCGGAGCGTCGACGGTGAGCGTCGCGTAGCCGTCACCGCGGGTCGGGCCCTGGTTGACGATCGCCACGGGGATACCGAGCTTCGCGGCGTGCAGCACGAACCGGCGGCCGGACATCACCGTCAGTGACGACCCGAGCACCAGGAGAAGGCGTGCTCCCTCCACGAGGGAGTAGCACTCGCGTACTCGCTCCGGTGGGACGGTCTCCCCGAAGAAGACGACGTCGGGCTTGAGCACCCCCCGGTCGCAGGCTCGGCATCCGACTAGCTGGAACCCGTCGATCTCCTCGTCCCGCAGCTCGACGTCGCCGTCCGGGTTGATCGCGGCGCTCCGGACGGCGAACCGGGGATTCGCCCGTGTCAGGCGGCGGTCCAGCTCCTCGCGCGGGCTCGAATCACCGCAGTCGAGGCAGACCACGTGATGCAGGCTGCCGTGCAGCTCGACCACCGCCTGGGCGCCGCCCGCCTGGTGCAGGCCGTCGACGTTCTGCGTCACGATTCCGGCCACCAGGCCCCGTCGCTGGAGTTGCGCGACCGCGTGGTGGCCGCTGTTCGGCGCCGCCCGGGTCATCGCCCGCCATCCGATGTGGCTCCGGGCCCAGTAGCGCCGTCTGGCCGCCGGGTCGCCGGTGAACGTCTGGTAGGTCATCGGGGTGTGCCGGGTCAGGGCCCCACTCGGCCCCCGGTAGTCGGGAATCCCCGACTCCGTCGATATCCCGGCCCCGCTCAGCACCACGACACCGCCCGCGGCCAGCAACCTCGCCAGCGTGCTCGTATCCTCGCTCACCTCTCCATACTGACCCACCACGCGTACCGGCTGTCCTCGGGTCTGCCCTTGGGTCTTCCGTTGATCCGGGCCGTCCCGTTTTCCGGGGCGTGCTCTTCCCTTGCGTGGTCGGCCGAGAGGGTGGGCCAGACGAGGAACACCGAGTCGACCCCGTCCAGTGCGGTGTCCAGGCTGCCGGGGTCGGCCAGGTCGCCGGGTACGATCTCGGCGCCTTCCGGGAGCCTGGCGGAGGAGGGGTTTCGGGTCAGCGCGCGCACGGCGGCACCCGCTTCGAGGAGCTGGGCCACGGCCTGTCCGCCGACCTTGCCGGTCGCCCCGGTAACCAGAATCATGAGGATCTCCTTTGCCGATGGGAACGTCGTGATCAGCATGAGACCTCAACTTTGATTGAGGTCAATAGGGCCGACTCGCCGGAACGGGCTTCTCAGGATTCCCTACGACCTGGGCACGAGGTCGGTACTGTTCTCGGATGTCCGAAAGATCACGGTTATGGGGTGGGGAGGCGGGGCGGACACCGTTCGCGTCAGATTCTGACTCCCGCGAGAACGGGACGCCGATCCTGCCGGTGCCCGGTGCCCGGTGCCCGGTGCCCGGTGCCCGGTGCCCGGGCATCGGGCACGGTGAGACCGCGTGGGCACCCCCTCGGGCACTGAGGCCGTTGTGGGCACTCCCTCGGTCACGGTGAGACCGTCGTGGGCACTCCCTCGGTGACCGTCTCCTCGTCTGTGAGAGCACCGCTGAACTGCGCGGAGTACAGGCGGTGGTAGGCGCCCCCGGCGGCGAGTAGTTCGTCGTGGGTGCCGTGTTCGACGATGCTTCCCTCCTCCATGACCAGGATGAGGTCCGCGTCGCGGATGGTCGACAGCCGGTGGGCGATGACGAAGCTGGTGCGGTCCGAGCGCAGCGCGGCCATGGCGTGCTGCACCAGGACCTCGGTGCGGGTGTCGACCGAGCTGGTGGCCTCGTCGAGGATGAGCAGCGACGGATCGGCGAGGAAGGCGCGGGCGATGGTCAGCAGCTGCTTCTCCCCGGCGCTGACGTTGCTCCCCTCCTCGTCGATCACGGTGTCATAGCCGTCCGGCAGGGTGCGGACGAAACGGTCGACGAAGGTGGCACGCGCGGCGGCGAGGAGCTGCTCCTCGGTGGCCCGAGGGTTGCCGTAGGCGATGTTCTCTCGGATGGTGCCACCGAACAGCCAGGTGTCCTGCAGCACCATGCCGATGTGCGAGCGCAGGTCGTCGCGGCGCATCGCGGTGATGTCGACGCCGTCGAGGGTGATCCGGCCCGAGTTCAGCTCGTAGAAGCGCATGACGAGGTTGACCAGGGTGGTCTTGCCCGCGCCGGTCGGGCCGACGATCGCGACGGTGTTCCCGGGGTCGGCCACCAGGGACAGGTCCTCGATGAGGGGCTGCTCCGGGTCGTAGCTGAAGGACACGTGCTCGAACTCGACGCGGCCCCGCCTGCCGGTGGGCACCACCGGGTCCGCGGGGTCGGGGTCCTGCTCCGCGGCGTCGAGCAGCTCGAAGACCCGCTCGGCCGAGGCCACCCCCGACTGCAACAGGTTGGCCATCGAGGCGACCTGGGTCAGCGGCTGGGTGAACTGCCGTGAGTACTGGATGAACGCCTGCACGTCGCCCAGGCTCATCGCCCCGGTGGCGACCCGCAGGCCCCCGACGACGGCGATGGCGACGTAGTTGAGGTTCCCGATGAACATCATCATCGGCATGATGATCCCGGAGACGAACTGGGCGCCGAAGCCGGCCTTGAACAGCTCCTCGTTCCGCTGGCGGAACACCTCCTCGACCTCGGGGCGGCGTCCGAACACCTTCACCAGCTCGTGGCCGGTGAACGCCTCCTCGATGTGGGCGTTCAGGCTGCCGGTGTGCTTCCACTGCGCGACGAAGTGCCCCTGCGAGCGTTTCGCGATCATCCCGGTGACGATCACCGTCAGCGGGATGGTCACCAGGGCGATCAGCGCGAGCAGCGGCGAGATCACGAACATCATCGCGAGCACGCCGATCACCAGCAGCAGCGAGTTCAGCAGCTGGCTCATCGTCTGCTGCAGGGTCTGCGAGACGTTGTCGATGTCGTTGGTGACCCGGCTGAGCAGCTCGCCGCGCGGCTGGCCGTCGAAGAACCGCAGCGGAAGCCGGTTCAGCTTCTCCTCGACCTCCTCCCGCAGCCGGTAGACGGTGCGCTGCACCACGTCGTTGAGCAGGTAACCCTGATACCAGGCGAAGAGCGACGACGCGACGTAGACCCCCAGGACCCACATCAGGACCGTGCCCAGCGCGCCGAAGTCGATGCCCTGCCCCGGTACGACGTCCATCACCGAGAGCAGGTTGGCGAAGTTGTCGTTGCCCGACGCGCGGGCCGCCTCGATGGCCTGCTCCGGGCTCCTCCCGGCGGGCAGCTGCTTGCCGATCACCCCGGTGAAGATCAGGTCCGTCGCGTGACCGATGATCTTCGGCCCGATGACGGAGAGCACCACGCTGGTCACGGCGAGGCCGGCCACGGCCAGCAGCTTCGGGCGGTCGGGGTTCGTCCGCCGCATCAGCCGTCGCGCGGAGGACCCGAAGTTCATTGACTTCTCCGCGGGCATCCCGGCTCCTCCCCCGATGGGGCCCCTGCCGAAGCCGCCGCCACCTCCGGCGGGTGGTCGCGTGGTCGTCGTGGGACGGTCGCTCATGCTGCGGTCTCCGCGGCTAGTTGGGACTCGACGATCTCGATGTACGTCGGGCAGGAATCCAGCAGTTCGTCATGGGTCCCCAGACCGACGACCACACCGTCGTCCAGGACGATGATCTGGTCGGAGTCGGCGACGGTGGAGACCCGCTGGCCGACGATGATGACGGCGGCCTCGGCGGTGTGCGGGCGCAGGGCGGCGCGCAGCCGCGCGTCGGTGGCCAGGTCCAGGGCCGAGAACGAGTCGTCGAACAGGTAGATCTCGGGCTTGCTGACCAGCGCCCTGGCGATGGACAGCCGCTGTCGCTGCCCACCGGACACGTTCGTGCCACCCTGGGTGATGGGTGCGGCGAGGCCCTCGGGCATCGCCTCGACGAAGTCGCGGGCCTGGGCGATCTCCAGCGCCTCCCACAGCTCCTCGTCGCTCGCGTCCGGGTTGCCGTAGCGCAGGTTGCTGGCGACGGTGCCGCTGAACAGGTACGGCTTCTGCGGCACCAGGCCGATGCGCGACCAGAGCAGCTGGGGATCGAGGTCGCGGACGTCGACGCCGTTGACGGAGACCGTGCCCGAGGTGGCGTCGAACAGCCTGGGCACCAGCGAGACCAGCGTCGTCTTGCCGGAGCCGGTGCTGCCGATCACGGCGGTGGTCTGTCCCGCCGCCACGCGGAAGGAGATGCCGGACAGCACGGGTGCCTCCGCACCCGGGTAGCGGAACTCGACGTCGCGCATCTCCAGCTCGGCGCGGCCGCTCACCTGCCGTACCGGGTCGCGGGGTGGCGTCACCGACGACTCGGTGTCGAGCACCTCGGTGATGCGCTCGGCGCAGACCGCGGCGCGCGGGATCATCATCGAGATGAAGCCGGCCATCATCACCGACATGAGGATCTGCATCAGATACATCAGGAACGCGGTCAGGGCGCCGATCTGCATCTCGCCGCTGTCCACCCGCCCGGCACCGAACCAGAGCACGGCGCCGCTGGAGACGTTGAGGATCAGCATCACGGTGGGGAAGGTGAGCGCGCTCAGCCGTCCCACGCGCAGCGCGGTGCCGGTCAGCGCGTCGTTGGCGTCGGCGAACCGGCGGGTCTCCTCGCGCTCGCGGACGAAGGCGCGCACCACGCGGATGCCGGTGAGCTGCTCGCGCAGCACCTGGTTGACCTGGTCGATGCGTTCCTGCATCGCGCGGAACTGGGGGACCATGCGGACGGTGATCAGGCCGATCGACACCAGCAGCGCGGGGACGCAGACGAGCATGAGCCAGGACAGGCCGAGGTCCTGGCGCAGCGCCATGATGATGCCGCCGACGCCCATGATGGGGGCCGTGACCAGCATCGTGCAGGTCATCACGACGAGCATCTGGACCTGCTGCACGTCATTGGTCCCGCGGGTGATCAGGGAGGGGGCTCCGAAGCGGGAGACCTCCCTGGCGGAGAAGTCGCCGACCTGGTGGAAGATCGCCGAGCGGAGGTCGCGCCCGAACCCCATGGCCGCGTGGGAGCCGTAGTAGACCGCCGCGATCGAGCAGGCGATCTGCACGAGGGAGATGGCCAGCATCCAGCCCCCCGCGGACAGGATGTAGCCGGTGTCGCCGGTGGCGACGCCCTGGTCGATGATGTCGGCGTTCAGGCTGGGCAGATAGAGCGAGGCGATGGTGCCGACCAGTTGCAGCACCACCACGGCGGTCAGCGCCGCCGAGTAGGGGCGCAGGTACGTGCGGAGCAGACGGGTCAGCATGGGGTCTCTTTAGGTGGGTTGGCCGGGAGAGGGGCGTCGCGCCGGGGGACCGGTCGTCGGTCGGCCTCGCCCGTCGCCCCGGTAGCCGGGATCATGAGGATTTCCTCCAGCGGGGAGTATCGGACTCAGCCTGCGACCTGAACCTCGGTTGAGGTCAAGTGAGCGGGCCGAGGCCGGGATACATGCGGGCCCCGACCGGCGGCATGAAAACGATCTCCGAGAGCGGCAGCGGGTCGCCCTCGACGAATCCCCGGCGGTCGCATGCGACAGTCGGCGGCCATGGCGCAGCCGGTCGTGGGGGCTCGATCAGGCCGGTGAGCACCTGCCGGATGGGGGAGCCCTGGCACGCCGGTCATCCTACAAAGCAAGCGGATGAGCCGCTTACCCATTTATTGCGGTTCGACCGTATGCGGTCTTCGGGAATGTGGTCTTCGGGCATGTGGTCTTCGGGCGGTGCCCCGAGGGGCAGGAGGTACGTGTGGGGATCCTGTGAAAGAAGTGATCGTTTCCGGTGTGGCCTGGAATCTTTTTCCGGCAAATGTAGGAAAATAGCATGAAAAACCCCATCTTTCACCTGATGCGGTGGGCATCATCCCCGATCTAACGTCGTGTGGCAGACAACCTGACATCACCACGACAGTCGTCTGCCTGTCGACCAGGAGAACACCTGATGCCCCGTGCCCTCGCCCACCGTCCGTGGGTGCCCGCCGTCACCGAGGACCGCGTCCGGTCCGTACTGAAGGCCGTGACGGACCAGACCACCTTCTCGGTCCAGAGCGAGATCGAACGGCTGGTGGCCGACAACCACCGCATCCACGACATCGAGTCGGTCAACCTGAACCCGGCCACGAACATCATGAACCCCCGGGCCGAGGCGCTGCTCTCGGCCGGCCTCGGATCGCGGCCGTCACTGGGGTACCCGGGCGAGAAGTACGAGATGGGTCTGGAGGCGATCGAGCAGATCGAGATCATCGCCGCCGAGCTGGCCGCGGAGGTCTTCGGTGCCGGCTACGCCGAGGTACGCGTCGGTTCGGGAGCGCTGGCGAACCTCTACACGTTCATGGCCACCTGCGAACCCGGTGACACGATCATCGCCCCGCCGGCGAGCATCGGCGGCCACGTCACACACCACGAGCCCGGCGCGGCCGGCCTGTACGGGCTGAACATCGTTCCCGCCCCCGTCACGCCGGACGGCTACACGGTGGACGTCGACGCCCTGCGCGAGCTCGCCGAGCGGGTACGGCCGAAGCTGATCACCATCGGTGGCAGCCTCAACCTGTTCCACCACCCCGTGGCGAGCATCCGCGAGATCGCCGACTCGGTCGGCGCCCGTGTGCTCTTTGACGCCGCCCACCTCTGCGGCATGATCGCCGGGAAGGCGTGGCCGCAACCGCTGGAGGAGGGCGCCCACCTGATCACCATGAGCACGTACAAGAGCCTGGGCGGACCGGCGGGCGGGCTCATCGTGACCAACGACGCCGAGCTGGCCGAACGGCTCGACGCGATCGCCTATCCGGGACTGACCGCCAACTTCGACGCGGGCAAGACCGCCGCGCTCGCCATGACCATGCTCGACTGGAAGGTGGCAGGGCCCGCCTACGCGCGAGAGATGATCGCGACCGCGCGGCGGCTGGCGGACGAACTGCTCGCCCTCGGCGTCCCGATCTTCGCCGCCGACCGGGGGTGCACCCGCTCTCACCAGTTCTCCGTGCCGGCCCACCGCTACGGCGGCGGGCAGCGGGCCGCCCGGCGACTGCGCGAGGCGAACCTGCTCAGCAGCGGCATCGGCCTGCCGGTGGAGGCGGTCGAGGGGGACGTGAACGGCCTGCGCATCGGTACGCCGGAGATCGTCAGGCTCGGGATGACCGAGGCGGACATGCCGGAGCTGGCCTCGTTCATCGCCCGCGGCCTGGATGAGAACGTCGACCCGGGCACCGTGGCGCCGGAGGTCACCGAATGGCGGAGCCGCTTCTCCGGCGTGCGCTTCACGGTGGACAACCCCGCCTGAAGGGTGGACGTCGGCTCGGATGATCCCGGTTGAGGGGTGGACGTCGGTCCGGATGATCCCGGTTGAGGGGTGGACGTCGGTCCGGATGATCCCGGTTGAGGGGGCATACGTCGCGCCGTGCTGAATTCCGCCCGTACCCCGGTTCCCGTGTTAGCGGCGTGGAAGCCGGGGCAGGGCGGGCCGTGCGCCCGCCGCCGCGCGTCCCCGCCGGGGGAGATCCGATCCGCCGGCGGCCGCTCCTGGTCCGGGGCGTGGCCGCAGAGGCCCGGCGTGAGAGGAGAGCACAATGGCCGACCAATCGGATCTGATCCTCGACCTGGTGTGGCAGGAGTTCCACGAGGTCGTGAACATGACGTCGGAGGAGCTGCGGGACTTCCTGCTGGCATCGGCCTCGGTGGACGGGGGCGCCGCCAGGAGCCCCGAGGCGGTCATGCCACCGCTCGGGCGCCAGGTGCTCGGGGTCCTCGGCAAGCGGAAGGCCGATCTGACCTCGGACGACATCGAGACGATGCGCCAGGCCGTCGACCGCGTCGAGGACACGCCGGCCGAGGGGAAGGTCGGCGATGACGACGACGACCGGCGGCGGGCGCTGCTGGAGGTCGGGCACAACCCGCTCCGGCCGTCCCGGCTCTGGGGCTGACCGCGACCCCTAGCGGTCAGTAGCCGCCGAACCAGCCGGGGACGTCGAGCCGGAAGGCGTCCGCCGGGGTCACGGCGCGCAGGTCGGCCTCCAGGGCGCGCAGGCGGTCCTCGCCGAGGGTCCTTGCCCAGCCCGCGCGCAGGTCCTCGAAGATGCGTGCCGACCGGGCGAGGCTGTCGAAGCCCCGCTCGGTGAGCCGCACGATCTTGCGGCGGGCGTCGCCGGGGTCGGAGCACCGCTCGACGTAGCCCAGGTGCTCCAGGGTGTCCACGGTCTTGCCCGCCGCCTGCTTGGAGACGCCCAATCGCCGGCCGAGCTCCACGGCCGTGGTGCCCTCGGAGCCGATCGCCTGCAGGACGAACCCATGCATCGGGCGCATGTCGGGGTGTCCCTGGCGGGCGAGCTCCGCGTGGAGCTCGTCAATGAGCATCCGAAAGCCGAGGAAGAGCCGGAGCGGGAGCTCGAAGCCCGGAGGGTCGGCCGGCACGATCGCCTCCCGCCTCGCTGTTTCGACAATGGTGTTGTCGAGCTTAGGGACTCTCGCCGTACCTGTCATCCACGGGGTGGCGGACCTCGGAGGTCCGCGCCGGTGGGGCCTTCACCGCAGGCGCCCGTCGGGGCGGCGCGGGTCCTGGAGCCACTTGTCGGTCTGGCGGGTCGCGTTGGGCGCGCCGGCGGTACCGGGCGAGCGGCGGGTGGCGCGGGTCTCGGTCACGGTGAAGTCGGCCACCACGTGCCGGTTGTGCAGCAGGAAGCCGACGACGCCCGCGATCGCCTGCACGCTGTCACCCGCGCGGGCGCGGCCGGTCAGGAGATAGACCAGCGGCGTGGACGGCTGGTCGAGGGCGAAATGGCGGCCGTGGTGGTGTGCGTCCTGGAGCGTTCTTATCGGGATCGGCCGCGAGGTGGTGAACCATGCGGCGACCTCCCAGAAGGGGTAGGTCTGGTCGCCGTCGGTCGACTCCTCGTAGCAGGTCGTGCAACCCCGGCGAGCGTCCTGCCCGTGGGGGCACGCCCAGGCGGCGAGGTCGTGCGGCATGCTGCGCTCGGACATGAGCTGACCGTACCTTCCCGTACGGGGAGACCGGCGTTTCCCCGTTCCCCCGCGCCGGGGCACCGCGTTTTCCCCCGGATCACCCCCGGCGTCGTGCTGTCTCGGTACCGCCGCCTGCCCGTTTCCGGCCCCGGTACTCGTCCGCTCAGCAGGCGGCCCAGGCTGAATATCCGCATATTTCGTGGTTTCTGCTGGCCGTCGGGAAGAAGGAGTGATCTTGGGGGAGTTTTCGAGGGCTCCGGGGTGGGCATCGGACCGATCGGGGGCATCGAACGGGGGACGCATGGCGCGTGGGTTCGACGCGTCCGCTCACTACGGGCGGCGCATCGCCGACGTTCACGACGGCGGCATCACGGTGAACGATTCACCCGGGGGTGCGGGCAGGCCTCTGAGGCCTCCGAAGTCCCCGGCGCGCTCGAAACTCGTCGAGCGCCCGGACACGCTGGATCTGCCGGTGCCGGTGCCGGTGCCGGTTTCGGGCAGGGCTCCGGCGCTGCCCGCCGCGCGGGGCCCGATCAGCACCCTGCTCTTCGAACGGCTGGTGCACCCGCCGCACCGCTTCGGCCTGCTGTCGCTTCCGCTCCTGTCGTTCCCCGCCCGTTTCGCGGGGCCGGTCCTCGCGGACGAGGACGTGCAGCTGGCGCTCTTCGTCTGCTACGAGCTGCACCACCGTGGCTTCGAGGGGGTGGACGAGCGGTGGGAGTGGAACCCCTCGCTGCTGGAGGTGCGGGAGATCCTGGAGGCACGGTTCGAGGAAGGGTTGGCGCGGGCCGTGCCGTGCCCGCCCACCCAGCGGCCCGAGCACATGCGCCAGGCCCTGACCGAGCTGGTGGCCGCCGCCGTCGACGGCCCCGACCTGCCGGGGTTCCTCCAGCGGCAGGCCGACCTCGCGCAGTTCCGCGAGTTCGTCGCGCACCGGTCGATCCGCCACCTGAAGGAGGCCGATCCGTACACCTGGGCGATCCCCCGGCTGAGCGGCCGTCCCAAGGCGGCACTGGTGGAGATCCAGGCGGGCGAGTACGGCGGCGGGCACGCCGAGCGGATGCACTCGGAGCTGTTCCGGACCACCATGCGCCGACTGGGCATGGACGACTCCTACGGCGCCCATCTCGACCGAGTCCCGGCGATCACGCTGGCCGTCTCCAACGCGATGTCGCTGTTCGGGCTCCACCGGCGTCACCTCGGAGCGCTGCTCGGCCATCTGGCGGCCTCCGCGATGACCTCCTCGGTCCCCAACCGTCGCTACTCCAGAGGGCTGCGGAGGCTGGGGGGAGACGAGGCGGCGAGCCGTTTCTACGACGAGCACGTGCGGGCCGACGCCGTACCCGAGCAGATCGCCGCGCACGACATGTGCGGCGGGTTCGCGCGGCAGCACCCCTCGCGGGCCGGTGACGTCCTGTACGGGGCGGCCTGCGCGCTGACCCTGGATCGGCTCTTCGCCGAGCACGTCATGAGCCACTGGCGGCGGGGCGTCTCGTCACTGCGGGAGGCGGGCACGGCGGCTCGTTGACCCGCCCGGACGAACACCGGGAATCAGACGAACACCGGGAATCAGACGAACACCGGGAATCAGACGAACACCGGGAATCAGACGAACACCGGGAATCAGACGAACACCGGGAATCAGCGGGCGGGCAGCCCTCATCCGGGCATCGGGACCCGAGGGGACCCGAGGGGACCCGGCCGGGTGCGCGAAAGCGAGTGGGCCGCGGTCAGAGGGTGATCCACTCGGTGACGACGGTCGCGCCCGCGAGGTGGCAGCGGAGACTGAAAGGCCCGGCGGGGACGTCGTCGTGGACGAACCTGCCCAGCTCGTCGACGGCCAGCGCGACCGGATGGTGCCCGAGGAGCTCGACCTCCGCGGGACGCGGCGGCATCAGCTGGCCCACCACGCGCCCCCCGCCGGCGGTCACGGTGACCTCCAGGTCGACGGTCAGCCCCGCGCCCTGGAAGGTGAGCAGCCGAGGCTGTCCCTCTCCCCGCACCCGTGAGGGCTCGCTCAGGGAGTCGAAGGCGAGCTCGGCCAGCTCGGCGTCGAGCATACGCAGCGCGTAGGCCTCGACGGCGAGCTGCAGGAGGTCGGAGGGAACGGGATCGAACAGCTCGACGGCGCGGCGCAACTCCGCCTCAAGCACGTCGTCGCTCATCGGAAGCCCCGTTCCGCGAGGAGGACGCGCAGCCGCCGCAGGCAGCGCTGCCTGATCGGCCCGATGCTCCCGACGGCGATGCCGAGCGTCGCCGACACCTCCTGGTAGCTGACCGGGGGCGAGGCCATGAGCAGCCGCAGCAGCCGCCGGCAGTTCTCGCCGAGCTCCTGGAACGACTGCCAGGTGGCTCGCATCCGCTCCCGCTCCATCGATGCCTCCTCGGCGTCGATCACCGCCTGCTCAGGCGTGTGGCTCTCGACGGTGCGATCGAACACCTCGGGGTCGTCGCTCGGCGAGATCCGCCGGGCGGTCCTGATCACCTTGACGCACTCGTGCCGCGCCGTGCTGGCCAGCCACGCCCCGACCCTGTCCGGCTCGCGGATCCGCGCGAGGTTCTGCGCGAGCCGGAACCAGGTCGTCTGGTAGACCTCCTGCGCGTCCGCGTCTCTCAGCCCGTGGGCGCGCACGATGGACCACACGAGTGGGCTGAGGCCCTCCACCAGGGATTTCCACGCCGCGGTATCCCCGTCCACCGCGGCACGGAAGAGGATGCCGGTCGAGTCTCGATCCACGGTGACGTCCCCTTGCCCTCGGGACTGTCATCGTACGACGGAGGGCCGATCCGGCCGTATCGGTTTTCACACGACCGGGACATTTTGCACGCTCGACGGCGTCCAGGTGGAGGGGATGAGGGAGGGGGCGACCGGGTCCGGCGCCCCGCCGCGGGACAGGGGGCCTGCCAGCAGCTCGGCGGCGGCCCGCCGGGAACCGGTCACGTTGTTCCGCGCCATGTGGTTGACGATCATGCCGACGACCAGGGGCGTGGCGAAGGAGGTGCCGCTCCACTGGGCCAGCCCGTCGAACACGACGCGCTCGCGGATCGCGGCGGGCGACGCCGCCATCCTCTCGGTGAGCTCACCCCGGTGCGGGGGGAACTGGCAGGTGCAGTCGTAGCTGAAACCGAACCGGCAGTGGTCGTAGGTCGAGTGCTGGTAGTCGTACGGCACCGGGGTGTCGTCCACCGCGGTGAAGGCGCTCACCAGGCGCTCCCCGGGCGCGTACACCTTCACCCACGGCCCGTGGTTGCTGAAGCACGCGCGGGACCGGCCGTCCTTTCTCAGCGCGCCCACCGACACGACGGCGTCGGCGTAGTCGGGGTCGTCGGCGTAGGCCGCGGGATAGAACCTCTCGTCACTGCCGTTGTTCCCCGCCGCCGCCACGAGCAGCGTCTCCGGGTGGTCGATCACCAGCTTGCGCATGAAGCGCTCGAGTCCGAGGAGGGGCTCCGCGTCCGTGGTCGGGGTTCCCGCGGACAGGTTGATGATGTCCGGCCACCTCCCCTCCGGCAGCATCCCGCCGAGCAGCAGGTCCCCCAGCTCCTTCTCGGGGATGGCGCCCGCGTCGACCAGCGTCCCGTGCACCGTGACGTCGGCGCCGGGCGCGACGGCGCTGACCAGCCCGGCGATGAAGGTGCCGTGGCCGACGTACTGCTTGAGGATCCCCTCCCCGTCCAGCTCGATCTCCTTGCCCTTGCCCTTGACGCGGCTCAGCCACGGGTGCGACCTGTGGTTCTCCACCAGCCCGGTGTCGACCACCAGAACGGACACCGGCGTGGCCCTCGTCTCGCCTCCCGAGCCGGCCACCTGCTCGGCCACCGCGGGGTTGGGCGGCTGGCACCGGGCCACCGGAACCGGCTCGTCACCGGGGCAGCAGTTCACCGCCGCGATGGACACGATGTGGTTCCTGGACACCATCCGGCGGCGGTTGGCACGCTCCAGTTGCTTGACCGCCCGCAGCGCGTCCGACACGTCCCGGTCGCTCCAGCGCGCCCTCTTGTCCGGTTTCCCGACCCGGATCTTGAGCAGGCCGCCCGGACCGTCCAGCTCCTCCGGCTCCACGTCCTGGTCGCTGCCGCGATCCCGGCGGAACGCCTCCCGGATCGCCCGGGTGACCTCGTGGGTCTCGTCCCGCCTGGCGAGGACGTAGCCCTTCTCGTAGAGGAAGCTGGGCGAGCCCTCGGGGCCCGCCGCGAGCACGGTCTTCTCCCCCACGGCGGCCTGGATCTGGTCGAACTGTTCCTGGAACCTGTCTGGTGCCATGTTCACCGTTCCTGTCTCGGAGATTCCGCACGTCGCCATGGGCAAGAGTCACCGGGCGCCCGGTTGATACACCTCCGTCGTACGAGCCTCACGGCATGGACGGCGGGTCCGGAGCCGAGCGGGACCGCCGGCACGGGGACGCGCCCTCCTCGCTTGGGGGTTCCGCGGCATGGACGCCCTGAACACACCACGTCTAACATCGATCCGTGACCGGGGGAAGCCCGCGGACCCCGCCTTCCGTGGGAAATCCGCTCGATCTGCTGCCCCTGGTGTTCGCCCGGCCCGCCGACGCGCTGGCCGGAGCACGGGCCGTGCTGGCGGGCACCCCGTCCTTTCGTGACGCCTCCGTCGCCCACCAGGTGATCGGCATCTGGCAGCGCGACTTCGGCGACCTCGCGGTGGCGATCGGCCATCTGCGGCGGGCCCGCACCCTGGCGGTCAGGTCCGGCTCCCCGGACCGTGAGGCGGACGTGCTGGCGACCCTGGGGGCCGCCCTCATTCACGCGGGCCGTACCAGGCAGGGGATGGCGGCGCTGGAGGCGGCGGTCGAGAGGGGCGGCGGACTCACCGGCGCCCGCGTGCTGTTCCGGCGCGGCTACGCCTGGTGGGTCCTCGGCGGGCACCGTGAGGCGCTCGACGACCTGCGCCGGGCCATTCCCGCCCTGCGCCGGGCACAGGACACGATCTGGACCGCCCGCGCGCTCACGCTCAGGGCGACGGTCCACCTGGCCATGGGGTCCGTGGAGCGGGCCGAGACCGACTTCGTCGCCGCCGAGCGGCTGTGGGACACCACGGACCAGGAGCACGACAAGGCCGACGCGGTGGAGAGCCGAGGGCTGGCGGCGTTCAGGTCCGGCGACCTCCCCGCGGCGCTGCGCCACTTCGACGAGGCCGCGAGCCGGTACGAGGCCCTCGGCACGCCCATGTTCGTACTGCACATCCGGCGGTGCGAGGTGCTCCTGGCGGCCGGGCTGGCACGCGAGGCGCTGGAGGAGGCCGACGCCGCCACGGAGCTGCTGAACCGTACGGGAGGGCAGACGACCCGCGGCGCCGAACTCCTCCTGATCGCCGCGCGGGCCGCGATCGCGGCGGGTGAGCCGCACGCGGCGACCGTCCGCGCGAGCGCGGCCGTCCGGCTGTTCTCCAGCCAGCGCCGCGACTGGTGGCAGGCCCACGCCCGGCTGGTACTGGTCCAGGCCAGGTTCGCGGCGGGCGAGATCTCCGCCCGTTCGGTACGCGACGCCGCCGCGGTCGCCCTGCGGCTGGCGAAGCTGCACTCCCCCGAGGCGGTCCAGGCGTCGCTGCTGGCAGGCCGTACCGCCCTCGCCCTCGGCGCCGGCGCGGACGCCGAACGGTACCTGGCCGCCGCGGCCAGGGGCAGGGCGCGCGGGCCCGCCCTCGCCCGGGTGGACGGTTGGGTGGCGCAGGCGCTGCGGGCGGCGGCGGCGGGGCGGACCCGCGGCGCGCTGGACGCCTGCCGCCGGGGGCTCGACCTGCTGGACGAGTACAGGATGACGCTGGGCGCCTCGGAGCTGCGGGCGCGGGCCACCGCGCAGGGGGCGGAGCTGGCCGTGCTCGCGCAGCGGGCGGCCCTCGCCGGAGGGAGCCCCCGCCGCTTCCTCGGCTGGAGCGAGCGCTGGCGCGCCACGGTGCTGGCGGTCCCGCCCACCCGGCCACCGGACGATCCCGAGCTGCTCCGCGACGTGACGGCCTTCCGCGAGATCAGCAGCCGGATCGAGGCGGCGCGGCAGAAAGGCAGCCCGGCCCCCGTGCTGGAGCGCGAGCAGCGGCGGCTGGAGAAGGGGATCCGCGACCGGACGCTCCGGATGCGCGGTGAGGGCGGCTCCGACGGGCACCACTTCGACGCGGGCGCCCTGCTCGGCGAACTCGGCGACGGGTGGCTGATCGAGATCGTCGCCGTCGACGGAGACCTGCACGTCCTGCTCTGCGGCCGGGGGCGGGTGCGCAGGTTCGCCGCGGGACGACTGGCCGACGCGGCGATCGACGCCGACCACGCCCGCGCGGGTCTCAGCAGGATCGCGTACGGGGGCTCCGCGGCCAGGCTGCCCATCCTCGAAGCCGGCGGGCGCCGCCTCCAGGAGTCGCTGCTCGGCCCCGCGGTGCGACACCTCGGGGAAGGACCGGTGGTCGTCGTACCGCCGGGCAGGCTGCACGGCGTGCCCTGGGCGCTGCTGCCCGCGCTGGGGACGCGGGTGCTGAGCGTGTCGCCGTCGGCGAGCGCCTGGCTCCGCGCCAGGCGGATCGAGCCGTCGCCGTCGCGGGAGCGGGTCGTGCTGGTCAGAGGCCCGGGACTGGCGACGGGCGGCGCCGAGATCCCGCCCCTGGCCGCGTGGTACGGCGAGGCGACGGTGCTGGAGAACGGCACCGCGGTCGCCTCGGCCGTGCTCGCGGCGCTCGACGGCAGCAGGCTCGCCCACATCGCCGCGCACGGCACCTTCCGCTCCGACAGCCCGATGTTCTCCTCCCTGGGCATGGACGACGGCCCGCTCACGGTGCACGATCTCGAACGGCTCCGCAGCGCCCCGTACCGGATCGTCCTGTCCAGCTGTGACTCCGGCAGGTTGCAACCGGTCGGCGCGAACGAGCTGCTCGGCCTCGCCACCGCGCTGCTGCCGCTGGGCACGGCCGGGATCGTGGCGAGTCCGGTGCCGGTCGACGACGAGGCGGTGGTGCCGCTGATGCTCGCCCTGCACGAGGGGCTGCGGCGCGGTCTGAGCATGGCCGAGGCCCTGCGCGATGCCAGGCTGTCGATGCCCGGCGACGCGCTTCACCGCGCGACGGGCTGGTCCTTCTCCGCCATCGGGGCGGCCTGACAGGCCCTGCCGGGTCCGTTCCGCTGAGTCGCCGCACTTGCCGTACCCAACTTGTGCGGGCAGTACGGCTAGCCCTGCATTCTGCACATGATCCCGATCGACCTGGGGTGGTTACCTGCTGCACTGGAGCAGGTGTAGCTGCTGACCTGCAACGATGCGGCACGTGCGGAAAACGGGGCTAGCCAACGGTGAAGAGCCTTTCCAGGCCGGCGCGGTCGCTGCTGCCGAGCCGCGCGTAGGCGTCGCACAGGTGGTTGGCGACCGTGCGGATCGACACCGTGAGCTGCTCGGCGATCTGCCGGTTGGTCAGGCCCGTCGCGGCGAGGCTGACGATCTGCCGCTGGCGGGCGGTCAGCCTCGGCAGCGCGAGGTTGACCAGCACGGAGCTGCGCGCTCCCTGGCAGGCGCCCGCCAGCGCCGAGGCCCGGTTCCTGGATGTCTGCGAGGCGTGCCGGTCGGAATGGACGAGGGAGGCGTGCGCGTACGCCTCCGCGGCGTGCAGCATCAGGCCGAGGTCAAAGAGCCCCCGCGCCACTTTGTCCAGGGCGTCCCCGTCCCGCCGGGTCAGCGCGCGGGCGTGCCGCGCCAGCAGGGGAGCGAGATCCCCCTCCGCGTGGTCGGCCAGCTCCCCGAGCCGATCGGCGACCAGCTCGGGGGCGCCGAGCCGTACCACGTCGTGCAGGGCGAACAGGTCGTGCAGGGCGAACAGGTCGTCTCCGGCGATGCCGGGTGCGGACCGCAGGGCGCCGCCGAGGTCTCCCTCGGCGGCCAGCGCCCAGGTCAGCGCCCCCTCGGCGGCGAACGCCCACGACCGGGCGTCTTGGGCGGGTGTCCGTTGGGCGCCTGTGGCGGATGCCCGCGACCGCGCGTTTCGCGCGGGTACCGGAAGCCGCCTGTGGACCGTCTGCCATGAACGCGTCCGCGCCTCCCCGGGGAGGGACGGGCCGTGCGAGAGGGCCTGCCAGGCCGTGGTCAGGTCGCCGACGTAGGCGGCGGCGTGGGCGAGTTCGGCCAGGCAGGCGCGGTGGTGGGGAGAACGGCGCAGTCCCTCGCGGCTCCAGGCCATGGCCTCGCGGGTCTCCCCGCGGAGCCGGGCGACGCGGGCGCGCTGCGCGCAGAACTCCGGCATCGCGGGCTCGTCCCAGCCGGTGTCGTCCTCGGCCATCCGCTCGCCGACGCCCCGAGGTATCTCCGCGAGCCTTCCCGCGTACGCGCGTGCGGCCAGTTCCTCGCACTCGGCCGCCAGCACCGAGGACCTCGGGGGCCGTCGCCCGCCGGAAGGCCCGCCCGCGAGGGGACGCTCCGCGGCGGCCCGCAGCACCGGGCCGTGCAGCGGGTGGGCGAGCCGGACAGCGAGCCGGTCGTCCACGGTGACGAGCCCCTTCACCCGCAGGTGTTCGAGGACGGCGGGGGCTACGAGGGCGCCCGGCACGCCCGCGCCCGGCGGCTCGCCGGACGCGACGAGCTCCAGCGCGTACCGTTCCTCCTCGTCGACGTCGCGGATCGTCTCCTCCACCAGCTCCCGGACGCGCGCGGTCATCGGTGGCGTGCCCCGCCAGGTCCACGTGCCCGACACATGGCTCAGGTCTCCACCGGCGTGGACGGCGACGACCAGCTCGCGCAGGAGCCGCAGGTCGCCGCAGCTCGCCCGGTACAGGCGCCGGACGGTGAGGGCGTCCACGTAGCCGCCCACCGCCCGCTTCAGGAGCTCGGCGCAGGCGCTCTCCGTCAGGGGGGCCAGCACCAGGCGCGGCAGAAGGTTCTCCTCCCAGAGCCTGGAGACGCCCTCCGGCACGGGCTCGCCCTCCCTGACCGTGACGAGCAGGCGGGTACGTCCGCTGAGTGCCAGGTCGTGGACCAGGTTGGCCGAGGCGTCGTCGAGCAGGTGGGCGTCGTCCACGACGCACACCTGCTCGCACATCGCCTCGGGCACCGCCTCGGCGGCCAGGCGGCTCCTGCCGCTTCCCGCCGCGCCGGTCACGACGATTCCCCGGTGACCGGCCGACAGGCTCCGCCGTACGAGATCGAGCTCCTCAGTCCTGGCCGTGAACGGCCAGGCAGACCGTGGGTTTCTCACAGCGGTATGAGCCACGGAGCCCGCCCTTGATACAGGTGGAACCGGGGATTCCAGCCCTCGTGCCCACCGGTGTCCCGAACCACTGGTCCTCGTGAGGTGTCGGGCCGCAGCCAAAAAGATTCCGGCCCTCGTGCCTCACCGGTGTCCCGAACGGCCGCCGCCGGGCGGCCCCGAGGGCAGGCGGCGCGTGGTCATCTGCTCGCGGTGGTCTCCTTGGGCAGGCGGCGCGTGGTCATCTGCTCGCGGTGGTCTCCTTGGGCAGGCGGCGCGTGGTCATCTGCTCGCGGTGGTCTCCTTGGGCAGGCGGCGCGTGGTCATCTGCTCGCGGTGGTCTCCTTGGGCAGGCGGCGCGTGGTCATCTGCTCGCGGTGGTCTCCTTGGGCAGGCGGCGCGTGGTCATCTGCTCGCGGTGGTCTCCTTGGGCAGGCCGGGGGCCTGGAAGTCGAACCAGACCGGCTGCCAGTCGCTCAGCTCGTGGAAGCGGCGCAGCTCGGCGATGCCGCTGAGCCAGCCCATCCACCCGGCGTAAGGAGGGTTGCCCTCATCGAAGCCGCTCTCCATGAAGGTGAGCCGGGTCGCGCCGTCCGAGCCCTCCAGTTCCCAGGTGGAGACGCCGAAGCCCGGCCACTCCAGGGAGAACCTGCGGCCCGGCTCCACTTCGACGACCTTTCCCGGTGCCTCGTCCGCCTCGAAGCCGCCCATGGCGAAGCGGCCGCCGACGTACGGCTCGATGTCGATCCGGTAGCCGAACCACCGGCTGAACTTCCCAGAGTCGACGAGCGAGTCGTACACCTCCTCGGGCGAGGCGCCGATGAGGAATCGCTCCCGCATTCGCGGGGAGGTGAAGTCGCACTTCGGGGTGAGCTCGCGGCCCTCCAAGTGGTCGACCAGGTTCGCGATCGACAGGCACCAGAACGTCTGCAGCGTCCCCCGGACGCCGCCGTTGCCGGAGAGCGCCTCCCGGAAGTCGAAATGGGTCTGGGAGAGCGACAGGGTGGTCGACTCCGCGCTCTCCTCCTCCAGACGGATCTCGACCGTCGTCTCCTCGCCGTCGAGCAGCCACGACAGGCGCAGCGTGTGGTCGTCGACGTGCAGCGGGCGCTGGTGGGGCGCATGCCCCTCGGGGGTGTGGCGCCCCCAGAACTCATACCGGTGCGGCAGTTCGACCTCGGCGTGCTCGGCCAGCCAGATCCTCAGCTCGCCCGGGTCGGTCAGGGCGTGATGGACCGCCTTGAGCGGTGCGGCCACGCGTGCGTTCAGGCTCATCGGCTCACTCACGGGGTTCTCCCTTGGGGTAGCAGGCCACGGCGAGCTTGAAGGCGTCACCTTCGGTGCCGCCGTAGCGGGTGAAAAGGTCCTGCAGAGTGGACTGGAGGTCGTTCAGGAACTCCTGACGCCGTTCCGGCGGCACGCGGATCTCGCCGGACACGCCGACGGACGGCAGCTCGGGCGCGGTTCTGTCCAGCGCGCCGATGTCGGCCTGGACCTCCTCCATGAGGTCCAGCAGGTAGCCCAGGCCCAGCTCGTCCCGGGTTCTGCGCAGGCCGATCCGGCCGACGAGACGGGGCGAGAGCCAGTACGAGCGGGCGCTCGCCTGGTAGACGCCCTCGTGGATGCCGCGCACCCTGCGCTCGGACACCTGGGTGACCAGGCCCGCCTCCACCAGGCGTTTGACGTGGTAGTAGACCCGCTGCGGGGTCTGGTCGAGCAGGGCCGCCACCTCGGTGCACGAGCGCGGCTCGGCGAGCTTCCTCAGCACCTCGATGCGCTGCGGCTTGAGCAGCGCCTCGGCCTGATCGATCTGTTCCAGATACAGGACATCTCTCATCGCAAAATTGATCCTGTACATAAAATTCTATTTTGTCAATGATGCGCGAGGAGGTTCGCCCGCCTCCCGGGCGCGTCGCCCCCGGGAAGGGCGAGCGGGGGCACGCGGGCGCGTCGGCGAGGTGGTGGCCAGGGTGGAGTCGAAGGTCACGAGCCCGCGCCGGGTGGAACGGGTGGGTGCTGAGAAATGACAGGTGGGTGCTGAGAAATCCATTATGTCACGATAAATATGCAAATAATCGGCCATTGTTGGGTCTATCCTGAACCCGCGTTCGGCCTGGGGCGGCAACCCGATTTCACAGATTTACCCCTCGGGTGGTCCGGTAAGGACAGATCCAGGCAAAAACCACGCTGCCGAAATTCACCAGCATGGTGTGCGGGGTCCGGCCGGCCGTCTCCGTGACCTGGAGCCTGATCACGGAACCGGCCCGCATCCAGCTCGCCACGTCGTCCTCGGTGGGTTCGTGGCCGTGCAGGCGCAGCATCAGGTCATGGGGCTGCCCGGCGATCCGTAGATGCAGCTCGCACGTGGGTTCGATGTCCGCCATGATTCGCCGTCCAGTGTGGGTGAGACCCGGCGGGGTTGTCGGCGTCCCTTCGAGCGTACTCCCGCCGTACACGCGCCCCCGGACCCGCATCCGACGGGCGGTCGGTCATCTGGTCGACGGTGGTGGGATGCCCTGCTCACATGCTTTCGAGCGCATTGTCGTAATCCTTGACTTCAAAACTGAAAATGCATGAAAAATGGCTGGTTCTTCCTTGTCATTGAGCGGCCAATGAGCAATCAGATGCTGATTCTCGTGGATATTCTCAGCAATCCGCGATCTCATATTCCCGCCAGTCCTTCGGGATCTTTTCTGGGATGAGGAGAGTCATATGGCCAATTCGCGAAGAATCACGGCGATCGCGGCCGTGTTCGCGACGGCGGTCAGCCTCGGGGCCGTCGGCGCGCAGGCGTCGACGGCGGACGCCCGACGGTCGACGGCGGACGCCCGGTCGGAGGCCGCGGCGCCCACGAGGGGGGTCCGGATCACCCGCTTCCTCGGCGAGCAGCGCCTGCCGAACAAGATGCGGTTCCGGGGAACCACGGTCGGTGGCTTCTCCGGCATCGACCGTGACCCACGCACCGGCACCTGGTACTTCGTCTCCGACGACCGGGCGCGTTACAACCCGGCCCGCTTCTACACCGGCCGCCTCGACATCAACCCGGTCACCGGAGCGTTCACCGGGGTGAACCTCACCGGGGTCACCACCCTGCGGCGCTCCGACGGCACCCCCTACCCCGCCTATGGCCAGGCCGGGGCCGCCGATCCCGAGACGATCCGCTTCGACCGGTGGAGCAACCAGCTGCTCTGGGGTGACGAGGGCGACCGGCCGGACGCGACACATCCCGAGATTCCGGTCTCCGACCTGTTCGTCCGCTGGACCAGCCCCCGAGGCCGCCACCTCGGAGAGCTGACGACCCCCCGCAACATGAAGATGACCGCCACCAACAGCGGCCCCCGGCGCAACTTCGGCTTCGAGGGCCTGACCTCCACGGCGCGCACCATCACGGCGGTCACGGAAGGCCCCAGGTACGAGGACGGCGAGCCGCCGACCGCCACCCGGGGCGCCCCGGCCCGCATCACCGTGTGGAGCCGCGACGGCAGGCCGCGCGGGCAGTACGCCTACCCGATCGACCCGCTGCCGGCGGCGCCGATCCCGCCGACCGGCCAGTCCGACAGCGGCGTCTCGGAGATCCTGGCGATCGACGACTACCGCTACCTCGCCCTCGAACGCTCCTGGATCGAGGGCGTCAACTACAAGGTCAAGCTGTACGAGATCGACCTGCGCGGTGCCACGAACGTGCTGAACAGGGACAGCCTGTCGACCGGTCGCCCGTACCGCCCGGTTTCCAAGCGCCTGGTCTCCGACCTCGGCACGGTGCGGACACCGGTGCAGAACCTGGAGAGCCTCGCCTGGGGACCGCGCCTGCGCAACGGTGAGTGCACGCTGGTGGTCGGCTCCGACGACAACTTCAGCGAGCAGGAGGTCACCCAGTTTCTGGCCTTCGCGGCCAGGGGCTGCTGACCGCCGCGAGGTGAGGCCGCCCGGACAGGGCGGTCGGCACCTACCCGGACGCTGAAAGACTCCGGCGCGGCCGGGACCCACGACACGGGTCCCGGCCGCGCCGGTCCATGTGCGGCGAGGATCCCCGGATGCGATCTCCGGCCTTCCGGCTCGGTCGGTTCCCGAGCTGCCGAACCTCGCTGAGCCGACCGCCCTTCCGGCTCGATCGATTCTCGCCCGGTTGGACCCTCCCACTGTGGGAGCCTCCATGCTGATGGCGTGAACGAGGGATACCTGCCGATCGGGCGGTTCGCGAGGCTCTGCCGGCTCAGCGTCAAGCAGCTGCGGCACTACGACGAGCTGGGCCTGCTGACCCCGGACCACGTCGATCCGGACACCGGCTACCGCTACTACCGGCCGGACCAGGCACGCGCCGCGATGCTGATCAGCCTGCTCCGCTCCATCGACGTACCGCTGCCCTCGATCGGGCGGGTGCTGTCCGGCGACACGGGTGCGCTCGGTGACGTACGCGACCGGATGGAGGCCGATCTGGCGCGCCGCGAGCGCAACTTCACCGCGCTCGAACGCATCCTCTCCGAGGGCCTGCACCGGCCGGAGGTGACGGTGGTCCGCGAGCCCGCCCGGCGGGTGGCCGTCGTCAGGGACATCGCGACACTGGACCAGATCGGCGCCGTCACCTCGGCGTGTGTGGCCCGGCTGCTCGCCGCCGTGGGTGATCCGAGGGGACTGATGATCGGGCTGTTCCCGCTCGACCTCGCGCCGGAGCTCGCCGTGGCCGTCGCCGTGGAGACGTCCGAGGACGTGCCGGGGACGTCCCCGGACGTCCTGCCCGGCGGTCTGTACGCCTCGGTGACGCACGTCGGTTCTTACCACCAGATCCCGCTCACCGCGCACGCGTTGCTCGCCTGGGTGGGCGAGCGCGGGCACACGCCCGAAGGCCCGCTGCGCGAGGTGTACGTCTCCAATCCCATCACCACGCCGCAGGACCGGCTGGTGACCCATCTGATGATCAAACTGGAGGATTCAGAATGAACTGGTATTCGGCCGAGGACGATCCCGAAGTGGTGGAGTTCGGCCCCGCGCGCGGGCTCTCGGTCACCGGGCAGGGAGCGCCGGGCGGGCCCGCCTACACGACGAGCGTGGGAGCGCTGTACGCCGTCGCCGGGGCGCTGCTCGGCATCGCGGCCCGCTCCGTGCGGCCGTTCGGGATGCCGCCCCTGGAAGGCCGCTGGTGGGCCGAGGACGAGCGGCCGCCGCTCGACGTGCCGCGCGAGGAGTGGTGGTGGCACCTGTTCCTGCGGCTGCCGGAGCCGGTGGACGAGGCGTGGGCCGACGAGGCGCGCCAGTCCGCGGGGCACCCGGCCGCCGCCAGGGTGCAGTTCGTCACCTTCACCGAGGGACTGTGCGTGCAGGTCCTGCACCGCGGGCCGTACGCGGAGGAGCCGAAGACCCTCGCCAGGATGGACGCGCTGATGCGGAGCGAGGGGCTGGTCCCGAACGGCCTGCACCACGAGATCTACCTGTCCGATACCGGGGAGACCGACCCGGAGAAGATGATGACCGTACTCCGCCAGCCCGTTCGCGCCGCCTGAACCCGTGGCCGTGATTCGACACCGAGTGTACGGAAGTCGTTACCATGCTATTCCGGTCCTCAGTCGGCGTAACTTTCCGCATTAAAGACCGACACTAATTCCCCGGGCCCCGCTGATTCCCGCTCCGTGCGGCTCGCTCGGCTGGATTTTCCCGGCCAGGAAAACCTTCGAAGGCCCGCTTCGCACCGGCGTGAAGCGGGCCTTCACCTTTGCGTACCAGGTCATCCAGGTGATCGCCGATCTCCGGGAGGGGGTGTCCGCGCCCTCCCGGGAGCTTTCGGACCGGAGGTTCCGGCCATTTCCGCCTCGGTCGCCGACGGGCGACTTCTTTTTCTCCGATTCCCGCTCCAAGCTATCCGCTACGCACCAGAATTTTATTCGTGTAATGACAGATTTAACAATTTGGCTATACGATCGCCGTTCGTGGTTGGAGTTGATCTTTCAGGAACCCGATTGGCCAACGACCTGTTCTTTGTCATGCATGACAACGCGACCGGCCGGATGAGGCTTCATGCCCGCCTGACCGGTCTGGGGCTGGCCGCTGCCATCCTGGGAGAACTGATGCTCGCCGGGCGGATAACCGTGGGATTGGCGGCGGGGCAGATGCGGCTCGTCGTTCTCAACGCGGCGCCGCCCGAAGACGCGCTCACCAGGACCGCCCTGGACCACATCGTCGCCGAACCCGCACACCGCTTCCGTACCTGGTTGCAGTTCCTCGCCCGTGCGGCACTCGCCGACGTGGCGGCCCGGATGACCGCCGACGGGCTGCTGCGCCCGCCCGGCAGACGCCCGTCGCGGAGGCAGATGCCGGTCGACGTGAACATCGCGGCGTGGCCCGGCGGACGCGTCAACCTGGCGATCCAACGCCGTGAGCCACTCAGCGTCCAGGACAGTGTCCTGCTGGGGCTGCTCGTCGCGACCGGCGGCAACCAGCTCGTCCTGTGGGAGCAGAACCCGAGATACCTCTCCGATTCGATCACCGCCCTCCCGGCGCCGCTCCAGGAACTGATCGCCCAGACCGAGGCTGCCGTAGGTGACTCCGTCATCAGCCGCCGGTGAACCCACCCCCCTCATTTCAAGGATCCCAATGTCCGTGACAGAACGAAGGGCCAGCGCCGTTTCCGCCGCGCTTGCCCAGGACCGCCTCGGTGTGCCGTCGGTGGTGTTCTTCGTCATCTCGGCGGCGGCGCCGTTGACCGTCATCGGTGGCTCGGTGACCGCCGCCTACGCCGCGACCGGCGTGACCGGCGTGCCGCTCGCCTTCGTCCTGCTGGGAGCCATCCTGGGCCTGTTCGCCGTCGGCTACGTGACGATGGCCCGTTACGTCGTCAACGCCGGGGCGTTCTACGCGTACACCGCGAAAGGGCTCGGCAGGCCGGTGGGTGTGGCGACCGCGTGGGTCGCGTTGCTGGCCTACAACGCGCTCCAGGTGGGTCTCTACGGCATGATCGGTGCGGCCGCCCAGCCGCTGATCGCCGACTGGTTCGGAAGCTCTCCGCCCTGGTGGGTCATCGGGCTGGTCGCCTGGGTGCTGACCGGGGTGCTCGGCCTCCTGCGGGTCGACGTGAACGGGAAGGTCCTGTCGGTCCTGCTGCTGACGGAGATAGCCGTCGTCGTCGTGTTCGACATCGCGGACCTGATCAACCCGGCGGCCTCGGGCTACAGCCTCGACGTCTTCGACCCGTCGAACCTCTTCGTCCCCGGGATCGGTGCGGTGGTCGCGATCTGCATCGCGTCCTTCGCGGGCTTCGAGTCGTCGGTGGTGTTCTCCGAGGAGACCAAGGACCCGAGGCGCACGGTGCCGATCGCGACCTACGTCGCACTCGCCGTCATCTCCGGGCTCTACGCCGTGTCGTCCTGGGCGATGACCGTGCCGATCGGCTCGGACAAGATCGTCGAGACCTCGCGCGAGCAGAGTTCGGTCCTCCTGTTCAACCTGGCCGGGCAGCACCTGGGGGCGACCGTCGCCACCATCGGCTCTCTCCTCTTCGTGACGAGCCTCTTCGCCGCGCTGATCGCCTTTCACAACACGATCTCCCGCTACGTCTTCGCCCTTGGCAGGGAGAGGGTGCTGCCCGAGACCTTCGGTCGTACTTCCCCCCGGACCGGTGCCCCGGTCAACGGCTCGGTGGCGCAGAGTGTCATCGGGCTGGTCACGATCGTCATATACGCGGTCTTCGGCCTGGATCCGGTCGTCCAGCTGTTCTTCACCGTCGGATCGTTCGGTGGCCTGGGACTGCTCATGATGCTGGCGGCCACCTCGATCTCCGTGCTGGTCTTCTTCGCCAAGAACCCCAACGAGGAGAACGCCTGGCGGACCAGGATCGCCCCGGGTATCTCCTCGGTCCTGCTGATCGTGGTCATCGTGCTCGTCATGGCCAACTTCGACACCGTGCTCGGCGTGGCCCCCGACTCCCCGCTGCGCTGGATCATGCCCGCCGTCTACTTCGTCGCCGTGGGGCTCGGCGTCATGTGGGGACTCGCCCTGCGGGCCAAACGGCCGAAGGTATACGCGAACATCGGGCGGGGCGCCCAGGCGGCTGTGGGAGGGACCGAATGACAGAGATCATTCGCGTTCAGAACGCTCCCGGAGCCGCCGAGACCATCGGCGCGATCATCGCCACCTCCTTCCACGAGCAGGAGATCTCGGCCTGGATGATCCCGCCGGACGACGACCGCCGCCGGGTGATGCCCCCCTTCTTCTCCATGATCACCGAGAGCGCCCTCATCCACGGCGAGGTCCACGCGACGGCCGACATGTCCGCCGTGGCCGTATGGTTCCACAAAGGCGCCGAGCCGCTTCCCGAGATCCCCGACCGGGACGCCCGGGTGGAGGCGTTCGCCGGTCCCCACGCGGAGCGCATCGGGCAGATGGGGGAGGAGATGGACAAGCGCCACCCCCACGACCCGCACCACTACCTGGCGTTCCTTGCCGTGCTCCCCGGGCACCAGGGACGGAGGACGGGGACCCGGCTGCTCGAGGAGTACCACCGCGGGCTCGACGAGGCGGGCATACCCGCGTACCTGGAGGCCAGCAGCACCCGCAGTCGCAGGCTCTACCTGCGCCACGGCTATCAGGACCTCGGCGACCCGATGTTCATGCCCGACGGCCCGCCGATGTTCCCCATGTGGCGCCCGCCGAGCCCCTGACCGGATCTTCCGCCGGTCACGGTGTCATGACCGGACCCGAGTCCCCGAACGCCCGGTCCGGGACGCCGGAGACGGCGGCCCGGACCGGGGATCGGTGAGGGGTCCGGCAGGCGGGCCGGGGCGCCTGGGTATGGCTCCCGGCGCCCCGGCCGGGAACGCGCCTACTCGGCCGCGGGGGCCACCGGAGCGGCCGGGATGGCCGGGATGCACAGCGGCCCGTCCTCTCGATATGAGGGCGGGCCGAACAGCGCGAGCCGCCGCCATCGGGGTCGGTTCGCGGACCGGTGTCGTGGAGGCGTGATCCGCGTAGGCTCCTGAGCCGATACAGCGCTGGCTGATCACGGACTGGGACTGTTACCATCCGTTCCATGATCTTCTTCTTCCACCTGCGTTAAGGGGCCGTCGGCGAGGCGAGGAACCCCCGTCGTCGACGAGGCGGGGCGGCGTGGCGCCGTCCCGAACCTTGACGTGGGAGAAGAACGATCATCATGCGCATTCGCGCGCGTTTTCTCACCGCCCCGCGTCCCAGCGCTCTCGCCGTCTCGTGACGGCGGCGCGCCTGGTGGCGCGGTGCGTCCGAGGACTGGAGCCCATCGTGGCCTCCGAGATCCTCCAGCTCGGACTCGGTCCGATCACCCATCTGGGCCACCGTGAGGTGCACTTCCGTGCGCCTCGACCGGAGCCCGGGGTGGTCCGGCTGCGCACCGCGGACGACGTGTTCCTGCTCGCCGCCCAACTGCCGGACATCGGAGCGGCCAGAACGGGGGTCGACGCGCTCGCCGAGCTCGTGGCCGTCACCGATGTGGACACGCTGCTCCGGCACCGGCTGGGCTGCGGAGGCTCCGGCGAGCTCACCGGTGTCGAGGTGTCGGCGTCCTTCCTGGGCAGGCGGAACTTCAACCGGTACGACGCCGAGGACGCCGTCGGCCGGGCCCTGGCGCGGAGGCTGGGAGCCGGATACCACTCGCGGCGCGGGGGCGTCGCGCCGCCGCCGGCCCACAGCGCGTGGCGGCTGATCCTGGACGGCACCCGGGCGACGCTCATGCTGAGGATCACCGACCGGCCGCTGCACCGCCGTACCTACAAGCGGTGCACGATCCCGGGCACCCTGCATCCTCCGCTGGCCGCGGCGATGGCCCGGATGGCCGACATCCGGGCCGATCACCGGGTGCTCGACCCCTGCTGCGGTGCCGGAACCCTGCTCATCGAGGCCGGACAGCTGCGGCCGGACGCCCGCTTCTGCGGCTTCGACCTGGACCCGGACGCGCTGCGGGCGGCGCGTACGAACGCGGCGGACTCCCCGGCCATCACCATCCGCCCGGCCGACGCCGGCGACCTGCCGTTGACCGACGGCAGCATCGACCGCGTCGTGTGCAACCCACCCTGGGGTACGCAGGTCGCCGCGCACGGCCTGCTCGACGGGGCTCCCTCCCGCTGGTGGACGGAGCTGCGGCGGGTCCTCGCTCCCGACGGAATGGCGGTGGTGCTGATCCCCGACACCGACGACCTCGGCACCGCCATCCGGCAGCGGCTGGTCCCCGTCCACGTCCAGCAGGTCCGCCTCTCCGGTGCCCAGTCGTACATCGTCCGGCTCATGGCAGGGGAGAGGGGCCGACGACCGGCGTCCCGGCGCCGGGCACAGGGAGGATAAGCGCGGCGGACAAGGAGGGCACGGCGGGGGCGCCCCCGCCGTGCCCGACCCCTGACCGCTTCAGCCGGGGGCGTCCACGGGCGGCCTCACCACGGTCATGGCCGGCAGGACACCGTGAACATTCCCCCCAGGGGGCAGGTCGTCATCCGGACCCACTTCACCGACTACACCGGTAAGACCGTCCTGCACTGCCACATCCTCAACCACGAGGACGCGGGCATGATGGCGGTCCTGGAGATCGTCAAATGATCGACGGGTCCCGGCGGCAACCACGAGGACGCGGGCATGATGGCGGTCCTGGAGATCGTCAAATGATCGACGGGTCCCGGCGGCCGGGAGCTCAGAGAAGGGCGCGGACCGCGCGTTCGAAGCCCGCGACGTGTTCGGCGGCGAGCCGGGCGGCCCGCTCCTGCTCGCCGTCGACGACGGCGCGCAGCAGCGGGCCGTGTTCCTCGACGTGGCTCGCCATGCCGGGAAGCCGGTCGACGAACAGGCACCAGATCCGGGTGGCCAGGTTGCCGTAGCGGACCAGGGTGTCCTCAAGGTAGGGGTTTCGGGTGGCGGCATACAGGGCGCGGTGCACGCTCAGTCCGCTCCAACTACCTGTGGGACGAGAGCGCCGGGATCTACGAGTTCGCGCTGAAGCAGTGGGAGCGGCTGCCCGAGGAACTGGACTACGACTTCCTGTTCAGTCAGCGGGGTGTGCTCAACCTCGCCCACACCCTCCAGGACGTTCGCGAGGCCCGTCGCCGGGTCAACGCCAACCGGCTCAACGGCGTCGACGCGGAGTGGCTCGACGCCGAGGAGGTGGCCGAGGTGTGCCCGATCATCGACATCTCCCCGGACGTCCGCTACCCGGTGCTGGGCGCGACGTTCCAGCCCCGGGCAGGCATCGCCAAACACGACCACGTGGCCTGGGCCTTCGCCCGCGCCGCGGACGCGCTGGGCGTGGACCTCATCCAGAACTGCGAGGTCACCGGCTTCGTCAAGGACGGTGACCGGGTCGTCGGCGTACGGACCACGCGGGGCGTCGTCAACGCCGGAGTGGTCGGCCTGGTCGGTGCCGGCCACAGCGGCGTCCTGGCGGAGAAGGCCGGATTCCGGCTGCCGGTGCGGTCGCAACCGCTGCAGGCACTGGTCTCCGAGCTGTACGAGCCGGTCCACCCCACCGTGGTCATGTCGAACCACGTGCACGTCTACGTCTCGCAGGCGCACAAGGGCGAGCTGGTCATGGGGGCCGGTGTGGACTCCTACAACGGCTACGGCCGGCGCGGTTCCTTCCACGTCATCGAGAAGCAGATGGCGGCGGCGATCGAACTGTTCCCGATCTTCGCCCGAGCACACGTGCTCCGTACCTGGGGCGGCATCGTCGACGTCTCGCCCGACGCCTCGCCCATCATCGGCAGGACGCCCGTGGAGAACCTCTACGTCAACTGCGGCTGGGGGACCGGCGGTTTCAAGGCCACCCCGTCGGCCGGGTGGACCATGGCCCACACCATGGCGACCGGGGAGCCGCACCCGCTGAACGCGCCGTTCTCCCTGGAGCGGTTCACCACCGGCGCCCTCATCGACGAGCACGGCGCCGCGGCCGTGGCCCACTGATCCGGCGACCCCGCGCCCCCGCGCCCCCGTGGCCTGTGGCCCCGCGCCCCCGCGCCCCCGTGGCCTGTGGCCCCGCGCCCCCGTGGCCTGTGGCCCCGCGCCCCCGCGCCCTGTGGCCCCGCGCCCTCGTGGCCCCGCGCCCTCGTGGCCCCGCGCCCTCGTGACCTCGTGACCTCGTGACCTCGTGACCTCGTGACCTCGTGACCTCGTGACCTCGTGACCTCGTGACCTCGTGACCTCGTGACCTCGTGCCCCCGTGACCTCGTGACCTCGTGCCCCCGTGACCTCGTGCCCCCGTGACCCCGTGGTTGTCGTGCGCGATGTCCACCGCCGGGTCCTTGACGTACCGGTTGGCCCAGACCGCCAGGGAGTCGTCGCCGGTGGTGCGGAACGACGAGTTGAACACCCGCGAGTTCCGCGTGCCGTTGCTGAAGTTGATGCCGTCGGCGTAGGTGTTGCGGATGCGCATGCCGCTGAAGTCCAGCCCGTCGGCGGGCCCCCACAGATCCGGGATGTTGTCGTGGTCACGGCCGACCCAGACGCCCACATTGGCGTGCTCGATCCACACGTTGGAGATCTTGGTGTTCTTGCCGAACCGCCCGTTCAGCCCCACCCCGCCCTCGGCGTTGCCGTCGCCGCCGCGAATGCGGCCCGAGCCGAAGATGGCGATGTCGGAGATCTGGACGTTGTCGTCGATGTCGAAGCCGAAGTTGCCCTCATGCGGGTGGTTGATGCCGCCGGTCGCCAGGTGCGGCTCGGTCAGGGTGTACAGCTGGGAGTGCCACATCCCCGCCCCGCGGATCGTGACGTCGCTGATGCCCACCTGGTTGAACTGACCCCGGTTCAGCGGATCGTCGGTGAGGATCTTCCTCTCCTGCCGCCACTGTCCCGCCGGGATCCACACGCAGCCGATGACCCCGTTCTGGTCGTCCGTCACCGCCCGCTGGATGGCGGCCGTGTCGTCGAGCCCGTCGTTGGGCACCGCGCCGTACGCCGTGATCGAGGTGCAACCGGCCGGCTGACTCGCCGGTGGTGCCACCTGCTCCAGGTCGATCAGGTCGATGATGTAGAACGAGGCCGTGTCGGTCGCGTCGCGCTGCAACCGGAACCTGGTCCCCACCGGGTAGGTCGACGACAGCAGCGCGTGCGACTCGTCGAACAACCGCCGGGCGTCGGCCTGCGGGGTGTTCGTCAGTGATTCCGGGCCGTCGCTGTTCCCGTACAGCCAGCTGTGCCGCGACGAGAGGGTCAGCTTCCTGGCGAAGGTGTCGTTGATGTACAGGCTGATGGTGGCCTCGATGCCGCCGCCGTTCGGCGCGTCGGGGATGGAGTTGCGCACCACGATCGAGTTGGCGGAGTTGGTCGAGGTGAACTCGACGAACTGCCCCGTGCTGTTAAGCCGCACCGACTGCCGGCCTGAGGACTCGGTGGCGAAGTTGGTGTGCCCGAAGGTGCGCAGCGGGTCGGCCGTCAGCAGGGTGCCCTGGTACCTGGCGGCCTCGGCCTCGTACTCGACCCACGGAACCGCCGCCCCGCGCCCGACCACGATCGCCTGGGAGAGCGTGTTGTTGGTCTCGTTGGTCTCGGCGACGGCGTTGGTCGCGTCGGCGGTGGCGGTGATGGTGGCACCGCCGCTGGTGGCGGTCCAGCTGCCGCTGACGGCCACGTTGACCGTCGCGCCCGCGGCGATCGACGGGGTGTCGGTGTTGAGCGTGGTGCCGCCCACCGTCAGCCGGGTGACCGTGGTCGCGCCCGTCGCGGTGTTCCCGCGGTTCTTCACCGCCACGGTGAACGTGACCGCCGCTCCGACCGCCGGGTTCGGCGGGTTGGAGCTGATGCCGAGGACCTGCAGGTCGGGGCCGGGAGCCTCGGTGACCACCAGCGGCGACGCCGCGGTGAAGGCGTTGTTGCCCTCGTTCTGCTCGAAGACCGTGTTCGACTCGTCCACCTTGGCGCTGACGGAGTAGCCGGCCGCGCCGCGGGTGCCGATGTTCGCGGTCACCGTGGCCTGGGCGCCGGCCGCGAGAGCGGCGACCGGAGCGGTGCCGGCCAGCGTGCCGCCGAGATAGAAGTTGACATTGGTCGCGCCGGAGGCGGCGGTGCCGATGTTCTTCACCGTGCCGGTCAGCGTGATCGCGTTGGTCTCGATCGGCGCGTTCGGGGACCAGGTGAGAGCCGAGACCGTCAGGTCGGGGTTCGGCGCGGGGACGCCGATGACCTGGAACTCGGCGACCTGCCCGGCGGGTGCGCCGGTGTTGCTCGCGAACTTCAGCTGGACGTCGGCGACGGTGGCGTTGAGGTTGATCGTCACCGTGTTGCCGCCGGAGGCCGGGTTGAACGTGTAGTTCTGCGCCGACACCAGGTTGGTGTGGCCCGTGGCGTTCTGCTCCCGGCCCAGGACCTGGATGTTCTGGGTACGGGTGCCCCACACGGCGTCCGGGTTCAGCTTCAGCACGACCGAGCTGACGCTCGCGTTGGCGCCGAGCCTGACCGTCAGCGTGTTCGGGTAACCGGCGTTGCCCTCCCAGTAGGTGGCCGTGTTGTTGTCGTTGGCGTTGGCCGCGACGAACGTGTGCACGTGGCCGGACTCGACCATCTCCTTGCCGATGGCCAGGTTCGAACCGGGGTCGCCGCTGCCGGCGGCGGCGTAGATCTCGAACTCGGAGATCTGCGCGGCGGGCCAGCCGGTGTTGGCGGTGACGTTGACGCGCCAGTACCGGTGGGTCGCGGCGCTGAAGTCGATCGTGACCTTGTTACCGGTCGCCGGGTCGAACGTGTAGTTCGACGAGGCCACAACGGTGCTGTAGCCGGTGCCGTCGGCACTGCCCTGGACCGAGAGGGTCTGGGCGCGGGTCTGCCAGGCGGCCGGGGCGGGCACCTTCAGCACGATCTGGTCGACGCTCGTGGCAGTGCCGAGGTCGATCCGTGCCCACTGCGGGAAGCTGTTGTTCGCGCTCTCCCAGTAGGTGTTCTGGTCGCCGTCGTTGATGGCCGACACCGGGTACCCGGCGGTGGAACTGCCGGCCTGGGTCGCCTTGCCCGGCGACAGGTTGGGTCCGCCCGCGGCGGAGGCCGGCACGACCGATCCCATGACGAGCAGACCGGCGGCGACCGTGGTCGCCAGCATGGCCGCCACTAGCCGTAACGGTCCGTACGGTTTTCTCATTCGCGTTCTTCCATCTCTCGTCGAGCACGACAGGGCCGAGGCGTGAAGGCATGCGCCTTCACCGCACACAGATGGGGGGCAGGTGCATGGGCGCAGCGCATTCCTGAAGTTGCGAAGAGTCGCGAGAAAATAAACTTTTCTTTGCAAGATTCTTGCGTAGTGTTGGCCAAAGGTTGCATATGTGCTACGACCGCGTCAACGGCGAAAAACGGCGTGCCGAACCGGCCCGACGCCGGGGTGTGAAAGGGCTCGGGGCGGCCGTGAACACGTGTCCCTCTCCCGGCCGAGAGCTCGTCGCGGTGGCTGCGGGCACGCGGATGGCGTCGGCCGAGGCCGGTTCCGTCGCCTATGAACGCCGCGTGCTGGGGATCGGCTCGCAGTGGCCGTTTGATCAGTGGGGCCGTTTCCTGCCCGAGCAGGTCAACAAGGCCAGGCGGGAGACCCGCGACCAGAGCCCCGACGTTCAGATGAGTTTTGGACGGCGGGCACTGCGCCGAGCTGATCTACATGTGTCGGATGAGCTTGGCGGCGCGAGTCGCAATGGCTTCGATGTCCTCTAACGGGTGAACTTCGGCCGACAGGCTGTCGAACACCTCTCGTGCCTCCGCGTAGACGCGCTTCTGTTCTGCGGTCTCCGGTGAAGCCACGACGACTTGAAGATCAACGTTCCTGTCGATCGTGCTTACGTGGTCGTTTGTTTTGTCAACCACACGGGCACTCTCGCCGTGGCGAAGGCGCTCCAGAGCGTACCCCCAGGCCTTTACCTGCATTGACACCTCGTCCAGGCCGGAGCGGCGGAACGACCACGCCTGTGTCAACTGAACCGCATGGCCGTTGGCGATCGCGAAGTCCAGGGTGTAGTTGACATGTTCGCCTACGAAGATGTGAGGTCGTTGACGGACGAGGGACGGATCGATGTCCACACGTCGATAGACGTCTCGGAGCCTGCTGGTGAGTGCGTACTTTGTGACCGATGCTGGACGGGGTTGCGTCACCGGATCATTGATGAGGTATTCGAAGACCAGATCCAGTGCTTCTCGTGCGTTGTCCGCCAAAATGGGGGCCGGTGGGCTGAGCTGAATGACACTACGGTGATCGTTGTGCATCTCCAGCAGCCATTCTTCGTTGAGAGGGGGGCCGCCGTCTTCCATCAGTGCACGACGAGCGTCGATCTCGTTGCCCAGCCGAAGCATGAAGGTGTTGGCCGTCTCCAAGGCGGAAATGCCGGCGAACTTGCGGATGCGATCAGTTGTTTTACTGAGATGACGGATGTCCCAGTCCCCGGTGGATGGATCGCCGGCGATCGCCCCATAGTTGACGAATTCGCCCGTTCGTGGATAGGGGAGACATCTGATGATCGAGTAGACGTAACGACTCATCTTGACTGGCCCTCCCTCGCGATCAATGCTCGGACGCGTCTGGCGACAGCAGGCGCTCTGTGTTCGAGAAACCAGCCAAGCGCTTCCAGGTCGTCATCACTGACTGGCCACGATGCTGGCACACCACGCAGAATGTTGACGAGAGCATCGCGATTTATCTTCTCAAGTGCCTCTGACACTTCTTCGACCGCCTCCCCGCTCAGCCCGCCTGGAGGGTCGGGAAGCTTATAGAAAATTATCTCCCGGCTTATGGGGTGACGTTTTTCTGAGACGGATAAGAGGTTTATCCGGTTCCTCATGGAGTACGACCCGCGGCCACCCTTCGCGGCAGGCTCCCGGAGAGCGCCGGAGCCGAGCTCACCTCCCAGGCCTGCGCGTTCAACGAACCTGTAACGCGTCACCATCGCAGAGGACCTCGCCGCCCGAGGTTGGGGCCGTGCCCGCCCGGTTGTCACCGCTCAGGCCACCCGTCGAAGCGGGTCCCCGGTCGGCCCGCCTCTGGCCGGAACCTGTCGGCCGGGATGGCGACGGCACCATACATCTAACCAAGCGCTTGCTGCCCTCCGCGCATGCTCTCCACGATTGTCTGGGGCACCGGCAACGTCGGCTGCGCGGCCATCCGAGCCGTCGAGGCCCATCCGGCGCTGAAACTCGCGGCAGTGCTCGTCCACAACCCCGACAAGGTCGGCCGCGACGTGGGCGGCCTCGGCGACCTCGGCCACGAGCTGGGGATCGCCGCCACCGACGGCATCGACGCGGTGCTGGCAGGCGGTCCGCACGCCGTGGTGTACGCGGCGTCCGGCGACATCCGTCCCGACGAGGCCCTCGCCGACTTCATCAGGGCGATCCGGGCCGGAGCCGTGGTCACCACCCCCTCGCTGTACGCGCTCTACGACCAGCGGGGCGCCCCGCCGGAGCTGCGCGAACCGGTGCTGGCCGCCATCGCGGACGGTGGCGGCTCGCTGTTCGTCTCCGGCGTCGACCCCGGCTGGGGCAACGACGTACTGCCTCTGTCACCCGGCCCGAACCCCTTCTTCCCGCCCTTACGGCGGTGGTAGGTGATCGTCCGGTACATCAGCCTCGTGCGTCTTCCCGGCTTGATGCAGACCAGCCCGGCGATCGACACCCGTCCTGAGCCCTTGCCCGACACCCGCAGGATCGGGGGTCTGCCCCGAGGCGCCCAGGTGCGGCCCTTGGGCGGTCTCAGACCCCGCCCGGACTCGTCGACGAAGACGATCCAGGCGCCCCAGGCCGCCGCGACGCTTTTATATTCGCCCACCCCCGCTCGTGCCGGCGGGTGATCTGTTCCTCGTCGCGTTCCAGCGCGCGGTGAGCCGGCACCTGCGGGGAGTACTCCAGCCGCGCCAGCAGGTACCCCACCCCGCGCACCGTGTAGGACACCCCGAACAGCTCCTTGATCAGGAGTCTGACCCGAGACAGGGTCCAGCGCTGATCGGTCCAGCCGTACGCGGCCGCGCCGCGTTTCAGCTCCTCTTGCAGCCGCTCCAGCTGTTCATCGCTCAGCTGGCATCTGCTGCTGGGCCCTTTGGAGACCAGAGCGGCTTTGCCGCCCTCCAGCCAGGTCCGGCGCCACTCACACGCCGACTTGCGGGTGATGCCCAGCAGCTGGGCCACCCGCGGTGCACCGATTCCCCCGGCGAACATGTCCGCCGCCCGAAACCGCAACTCCTCGCGCTGCGATCGAGCCCGGGCGGACAAGCCCCCGCTTCTGTCCGCGTATCTCATACCTTCAGGTCTACACCTGCGAGAACAACGCACTGGAATCGGCCTCGGGCACACCGTCACGCCGAGATTTCATGGTCAGTAATGCTCATCGCGGTGATCCTGGAGCCCAGGGCAGCGGACGGACCTGCCTCCAGGTTCTCCAGGCGATGGGAGCGATCTACGTTGACCTTGGCGCGACGATCTTCTACGCCCCCAAGGCGGTGTAGGGGCTCGACGTGACAGCAGCGAGCGAAGCTTCTTGTCGAGCAGGCGCTGGAGCTCCAGCTCGACCTGCCGCTCTCGAATCCACTTTTCGTGCGTTCGGCTGGGCGAAGGTCCCCGTGGCCGCCTACGCCGTCGATTCTTGCAGCGGCACGCTGTTCCTGAAGATCACTCAGCGGGCACCCGCCGCACCGGGCTTTTGAGGTAGCAGCTCCCGCTCTGACCGCCCCTTATCCAGGCACCGATTCGGTCGAATCCCGCCGATCGACAACCGCCGACTGGTCCTGAGTGGTATTGAACCTGAAAGCTCGACGTGACACACGATCATGCCTCTGACCTGCATAGATAGAAATCCTCTAGGTGAAGTCCGCCTTTGATCACCGGTACGTGAGGAACCAGCGGTGCAAAGCCCTTCAAGGCTTCCACCAGCTCAAAGCTGGCGGATACGGGCTAGGTTACGGTTGGCGCCCAGCCAGACGTGCAGCCGAGGTCTCGTGCTCTGAGCTTGGCCGAAACTCAGGGTCTCCGCGCGGCAACAACTACGAGCGTGTGCGTCGCTCGGCGGGGTCCGGCAAGATAGGCAGTGCCGCCTTCAACTCGTAAGGGAACGCTGCATGGCCTCGAACTCGACGTCCCGGCACCAGGGCCGCCTCGAACTGACCTGGACCGACAAGGACAAGACGCTCTTGTCGACTGGGGACGGAAAGTACGATTACACCTTCGTCGATCCGTCGGACTACCGGGTCTCCGAGGTCCGGCTGCTCCACGAGGTGGGGCTCGTTGACGCCCCTATGCCTGCGAGTCGACCAGCAGGCTTGCCGGAGCCCACCAGAGACAACCTGCTGATTACCGGTGACGCGATGCACGTGCTGGACGCGCTCGCCAAAATCCCGGCGTACGCCGAGAAGTACCTCGGTCGGGTCAAGTTGGTCTACATTGATCCGCCCTTCAACACCGGGCAGGCGTTCGCCCACTACGAAGACAACATCGAGCACTCAATTTGGCTTACCCTCCTGCGGGATCGGATCCGCCAGATCAGGCCGTTGCTCGCTGAGGACGGATCCGTATGGGTGCATCTTGACCACATGGAGTCGCATAGGTGCCGCGTTGTCCTCGACGAGGAGCTGGGGGAGGGCAACTTTGTCGCTGAGATCGCCTGGCAGAAGGCGGACTCGCCCCGGAACGACACCAGACTGCTTTCGACATCTCAGGACACGATCCTGGTCTACCGGAAGACCGAGTCCTGGACCCCGAACAGAATGCCCAGGCTCGCCGTCTCGAATACGAGCCGCTACCAGTCACGTGACGGGGACCCTGTGCCGTGGCGCGATGGGGACGCGACTGCGGGCAAGGCAGCCACGAACCACCCGATGGTGTACGCGATCCAACACCCTGTCACCGGCACCCTGATGTATCCGACTGCGGGCCGCTGCTGGGGGAAGGCCCAGACGTGGATGCTGGAGCAGATGTCGGAATACGCGCCTTACGAGTTGCGTGACATCGGCGACGAGGTGGAGCGCGCACTTATCTGTGGAACAACGCCGGACAAGGTCCGGGCGGGTGTCCCGGCAATCATGCTGTCGGTGCCTGTGGAGGAGGCAGCCCCTCTCGCCCGTGCCCGCTACGACGCCGGGCACTGGCCGGATGTTGTCATGCTCGGCCTCCGGGAGCGGATCCAGCGTAAGAAGCACCTGGAGGACAACGGCCGCGTCCCCGAAACTCTCTGGCTGGGAAGCGAGGTCGGAGGGAACCTTCGCGGGAAGCTCGAGATCAAGGCCCTGTTCCCCGACGAGCATCCATTCGCGACGCCGAAACCAGAGGCCCTGCTGGCCCGCATCATCCACATTGCATCGAATCCCGGTGATATTGTCCTCGATTGTTTCGCCGGGTCAGGTACCACCGCAGCCGTCGCTCACAAGATGGGCCGCCGGTGGGTGACCAGCGAACTGCTGGCCGATACCGTGGCCCGATATACGCTGCCTCGGCTCGCCAAGGTCGTCAACGGCCAGGACCCCGGGGGCGCTACCGCCGTCACCGAGCGGGTTTCTGCGATGGGTGACGACGAGGAAGGCGAGCGCGGCCTTCCCGATGGAATGACTCCGGAGGAGGCGCAGGAGTTCAACCGACTGCTCGCCAAGGTCGCCAAGGCCGTCGGGCCAGAACTCGATGACACTACGGTCAAGGCCCTCAGGGCAGCAAGTAAGACCAAGAACGTTACGACCGTCAACTGGCACGGCGGAGGCAGCTTCACACACCTTCAGGTTGGCGAGTCCATGTTCGTCGAGATGGCCGGGATTGTCCTTTTAGCCGACTGGGCCACCCAAGGCGCACTGGCCGAGGCGATGTGCGCGCAGCTATCCGTCCCCTACAAGCCCGACGGCATCTTCGCAGCCAAGCAGGGCCGCACCCGATACGTCGTCATCGACGGCATGGTAGGCGAGGGGACCGTCATCGCGATCCTTGATCGGCTAGCCGAAGACGAGGTGGTCGAGGTATGGGCGACCCAGATAGTGGACGGCGCCGCAGAAGCGCTGAAGGCGGCACGCAAGGGATCACGGCTCGAGTTAATCCCAGATAAGGTACTCGATAACTACCGTCGCAAATCGGCTCGTAAGTCGCCATTCGGTGCTGGTCACTCCAGCCTGCAGCCAGTGAAAGTCGCCGTTGGCGAGGCAGAAGTGCTGGAATCTGTGAGCTAGAAGTGCACTGAAAATCTTGCGTTCTGGTCCCGCCTCGGATGATTCGGGGCCAGACTCGTTGCGTGCAGGGTGAATGGGCTGGAGAACCGGTAGGGCCGGATGTGTGGCAGACCTGCCGGGAGCTGATCCCAGCCGGGAGCGTTTTCGCGTTCCTGGCCGAACATCGGCAGACGCTGTTCCCAGCAGACATGTTCACGGACATGTATCCCTCGGCGAACGGGCGGCCGAGCATGCCGCCGCAGGTGCTCGCCACAGTGATCGTCCTGCAGAGCCTGCACGGGCTGTCGGACTTCGAGACGGTTCAGGAACTGCGTTGTGACCTGAGGTGGAAGGCCGCCTGCGGCCTGGGTCTGTACGACACCGCGTTCGACCCGTCGCTGTTGACCTACTTCCGACGGCGCCTGCAGCGCTCGGCCGATCCGAACCGGCTGTTCACCAAGGTCAGGGAAGTCGTCGCGGCCACCGGCGTCCTCAAAGGCAGGCAGCGCCGGGCGTTGGACTCCACCGTGCTGGACGACGCGGTCGCCACCCAGGACACCGTCACCCAGCTCATCGCCGCGATCCGCCGGGTCATCCGCGACGTCCCCGGCGCCGAGCCGGTCGCCGCCCAGTGGTGCACCGCCCACGACTACACCGACCCCGGCAAGCCGAAGATCGCCTGGAACGACCAGCAGGCGCGGGACACACTGGTCGACGCCCTGGTCACCGACGCCCTTAATCTCATCGCTCACGTGCCCGGCCAACCGCTCGGCGAGACGGCGGCAGGCGCCCTCGGACTGCTGGCACTGGTCGCAGGACAAGACGTCGAGCCCGCCGACGGCTCCGACGGCCGATGGCGGATCGCCCGGCGCACCGCCCACGACCGCATCGTGTCCACGGTCGACCCCGAGGCCCGCCACATCCACAAGAACCGCACCCGCCACCAGGACGGCTTTCGCGCACATGCCGCGTTCGAGCCCGAGGCGGGGCTGTTCACCGAGGTCGCCCTCACCGCGGGCAGCGGCGCGGACAACCACGAGGCCGCCGTCGCCCGAAGCCTCCTCGCCGGCGACGACGATGCCCTGACGGTACTGGGCGACACCGCCTACGGCACCGGCGACCTGCGACAGACCCTCCAAGCCGACGGCCACACCCTGGTGATCAAGCCGCCGCCGCTACGCCAAGCCGTCCCCGGCGGCTTCACCACCGACGATTTCCAGGTCGACACCCAAACCGGCCGCGTCACCTGCCCGGCAGGCCACACCAAAACCCTCGGCCGCCCGCTGGCAGGTGGTAACCGCCAGGCCCAGTTCAAGATCCTGTGCCGCACCTGCCCACTGCGCGAACGCTGCACCACGTCCAAGACCGGACGCACCTTCAACGTCCACCCCCACTATGACCTCCTCAAAACCGCCCGGCAGCAGGCCGCCACCAGTCAGCGATGGCAGCAGGAGTACCGCCGCTGGCGACCACCCGTCGAACGCGCCATCGCCTGGCTGGTCGACAAAGGCAACCGTCGCGTTCCCTACCGCGGCGTCCTCAAGAACAACATCTGGCTCCACAACCGCGCTGCCGCACTCAACCTCCGCCGCCTCATCAACCTCGGACTCACCCACACAGGCGGCGCCTGGGCACTGAACCCCGCCACTGCATAAGCCGCCGGGGCGCCTGCTCCGCGCCGATATCCACTCAAACCAAGATCTTCAGTGCACTTCTAGAGAGGAATGCCCGATGGGCGAGTTGCAGTTCCAGCCCGACCTGCTCGACGAGGTTGCCCATCGCATGGACCTTCGGGAGCCGAACCGCAAGGCCATCGAGTCAGTGGTGCTCCGCACCTCCGACCACTACGACGTGCAAAGCAAGACCGAGCCGTACGAGTGCATCGTGGACTCGGCCACCGGTGTTGGCAAGACCTACGTGATGGCCGGGCTCATGGAGTACCTCGCCGGCGCCGAGGCCCCGGTGCGGAACTTCCTGCTGCTGGCACCAGGGCGAACGATCCGCGACAAGTCGGTCCGGAACTTCACGGCGGGTAACCCGAACTCCCTACGCCATCTGCTCCGCTCGAACCCCATCGTGATCACCGCGGACAATTTCGACACGCAGGCGACTCGCATCGCCATGGACGACCCCACGGTGACGAAGCTGTACATCTTCACCGTCCAAGCCTTGACATCGTCCACGGGAGAGGGCCGGGCGACACACGAGCCTCAGGAAAATCTGGGGATGTCGTTCTTCGAGTACCTGTCGCGACTCGATGACCTTGTGATCCTCGCAGACGAGCACCACTGCTACCGCGGCCCGGCCTTCTCCCGCACGATCCGGGATCTGAAGCCTCAACTCGTCGTCGGCATGACGGCCACTCCTGTGAAGGCCGACGAATCCATGGTCGCCTTCCGATATCCACTGGCTGCCGCGATCGCAGACAAGCTGGTGAAGACACCGGTCATGGTCGGTCGCCGCGACGACCGCTCAGACATCGAGACGAAGCTTCTCGACGGGGTCAACCTTCTGCGCTACAAGGCACAGGCCGCTGACGCCTATTGCAATGAGAGCGACCGCCCCTCGGTCAAGCCCGTCATGTTGGTGATCGCTCGGAACATCGAGGAGGCCGAAGAGTTCCATGCGGTGCTGGACTCGAACACTTTCGACAATGGTGCATGGGTCGGCAAGACCCTGCTGGTTCACTCGAAGCTGACCGGCGAGAACAAGGAGAAGGCACTCGCTGACCTGAACGCCGTCGAAGACCCGGACTCACCGGTCCGCATCATCATCAGCGTCGGGATGCTGAAAGAGGGTTGGGACGTCAAGAACGTCTATGTGATCGCATCCATGAGAGCGTCGGTCTCCGAGGTCATGACCGAGCAGACCCTCGGACGCGGCATGAGGCTGCCGTTCGGCAAGTACACGAACATCGAGATCCTGGACACGCTCGAGGTGCTCGCCCACGAGAAGTACAGCGAGCTGTTGGAGAAGCGAAAAGTCCTCAACGAGGCGTTCATCGACTACGGGACCTACGCCGAGGTTCGGCAGCTTCCCGATGGTAGTGCCGTGGTCCGCCAGAAGACGGTCGAGGCGGACGTGGATGTGTTCGCCTCTTCCAATGTAGCTTCGGCGGAAGCTGCTGACGCCAGCCAGGGTTCCAGAGTGGCCGATGGCCGTGTATCGCCCCTAGGATCCGCCGCGCTGGCCGCCGCCGCTGGCGGGACAACAATCGTCGACGTGGAGACAAGGACCCGTGAGGCAGCGGAGGTCGCGAAAAAGACCTCCACTCTGGTTAATTACGAACCGCTGTCCGATCGGGAATCGATCATCATCCCAAAGCTAACCTCAGAGCCGCAGTATGTCGCGGTCAGCCTCAACGAAATCGATGACTACCGGCCGTTTGAGCAGCTTGGCCGCACGCTCACTTTGGACTATTCGGCTGAGCTGAAACGAACCAAGATTGTCGCTACCCATGACGGCCGAAAGGCAGTTGTGACGACCGAGGCGACAACTGACAAGATCGCCTCTGCCCTGCCGTTCGACATTCCCTTGCCAGCTTCCCGCGAGGCACTCCTCCGGCGAATTATCAAAGTCAAGGGCGTCCAGAACCGTCCGCTAGAAGTCGGTGCCGCCGTGCGAATCGTCGATCACCTAATCGAGGCGATGGGCGACAAAGCCGAAGAGCACCTTTCGGTTTTTGGTGACCGCTGCGGGCAGCGTCTCGCCGTCGAGGTTTCCAAGGTACTTCATGCTGCTAGCCAGGCTCAGGTCACCTACTCCGACGACGTGCAGCTGATCGCCCTGAGCAAGACCCGCGAGACCCGCAAGCTTCAGATAAACGGCCACGCGGACGGCTCGTTCGATAAGGCGATCGCGTTCGGTGGTTGGAGTAAGAACCTCTACAGCCATGCCTGGTTTGACACCTCTCTCGAATTCAAGGCAGCGAACGCCATCGATGATGACGATGCCGTGATTGTCTGGGCACGCCTCCACATCAACGATGTGCCGATCACGTGGACCTCGGGGGGGCGTCAGTACAACCCCGACTTCGTTGTTATCGAGGAGGAGAACGGAAAGCGCCTCGGCTGGCTTGTGGAGACGAAGGCCGACAAGGACCTGACCTCCGATGAAGCAATTGCTAAGCGCAAGGCCGCGAAGAGGTGGGCTAACACGGCAAACTCTTCGCCGGATGTCGACACCGCCTGGAGCTATCTGCTCGTTGGCGAACAGGACGTTGAAGACGCTCAGGGATCCTGGAAATTCCTTAGAGGATTCGGTAAATAGGATCGGCCTGCCTGGCGGGTAGTAGCGACACAGTGAGGGCCTTTCAGCATGCGCCGACCTCGCGGTTGTGCAAGCCATGGCTGGCTTTGGCGGCTCTTTGATGTTGAGGGGGCGTCGGCGTGGCCTAACGCACGAAAGCTCATGCCCCCGTGACACTGGCTGGTGATGACGGGGGCCGCGAGCTGTGAACGACAGTACTTCGATTGTCGGCGTACCGGAAATCGCGGTGGTAAAGGTCGAACGCGTCACCGATGATGGCTCTTCAACATTGAGGGTGAACATTCCCTCGATGTTGAAGAGCTGCTTACGCCCCCGGTACCCAAAGGCGCCCGAAGGCGTGTGGGTCCAACCTGTACCACGGCATCGATGAGATCAACGGCCTGATCAAGAACCGGCTCAAATCCCTGTAGTACCAACCTGACCTGTTGAGAAATTAAGTGTCCACCAAGCGGGGCAAGCCCATTCGATTGTACGGATATAGTCAACTATCAATTAATAATGCGTTGCAGGGCTCTCCAGGTGGCAAGTTCTCCGTTTTGAGCTATAGCGAAAATGAGACGTCCTTCGGCTGCGATATCGAGAGGAGCGACCGTGTTGCCTTCAAGGCTGGCAAAATATGTTCTCCGGATCTTTGTCAGAGAGTCCCCCTCCGGCTCTTCTTTGAAGATTCCTACAAAAAGGGAGCGGCCGTCTGCTCCGATGGGCGACCATGATCCTCGTATGGGAAGACCAGCGAGAAGCTGGCTCTCCCTGGGCGGGTTCGGGGCACTCCAGAAGAGAGGATCTTCGTAAAACTGTATGGGAGTTGGTTCGGTAAGATTTCTGACTATCCTTGTCCACTCGCGCTGTAGGTCTTCGACACCTGTCGAAGGAAGCGCTTGATTTAAAAATTCTTCACGCAGATCCGGAGAGGATTGGATATCTTGGTCTAGGTGCTGCGAAAGCGGCTCTACTTCCTTCGTGGGATCCGTGTGGTACAGATCTACGATGGTTTTATCTTCAAGAATCGATGCCCAGCTCAGGGCGAGCGGAAAACCTTCATACTTATTATTTGATGCCCATTCGTGCAACTTTGAGAGAAATTTTCGCTTCTCCTTGGTAGTGTGTGATGAGCCTTTTCTTCTACCCTTTGCTTCTCCAACCATCTGACGACCATCGGGAAGGTTGATTAACAGGTCTGGTCGGGAATTTCCGCCACGTGGTCCCCGGGGTGTGAGGGCGGGCATTAGGTCAAATTGCCTGATCTGGAATGACTTAAGTTTGCCCTGAATCATTAGACTCTCGATGCTGGCCGTCAACAGGCCGAGGCCCGCGCCGGTAATCACGAAAGACTTGATGTGTAGAGATGAGCAGTCAAATGATCTTGTTCTGTGTAGTGCGTAAGATCCCTTCATGCGTGTATTAGCCAGGGCGGTTGCAAGTAATTGAGCTTCAAGTCTCAGTGAGTCAAAAGAGCCATGGCGGCTTCCGGCAATAGAGGCAAGCCCGTTAACGAGTACGACGCGGGCCAAGCTGATTGCTAGGTTCAGCCTGTCGCGGCGAATGATTTGGTCGTGCCCAAGTGGGGAAGGTGTCCATTCGTGTCTGGAAAACTGAACTATTCCCATGGGTTGGGATGGTACTGAGCCGATCATAAGTTCTGGGACTTTTGAGAAGATCGGAAGGCGCGTCGGCCCTGCTGGAGTGGCAGGCGGACCACCTGGACCTCCGGAAAATCTCAATATTTATGATCGCCTCAGTAACGGAAGAGGGCGCGATGCCCAAACCGTTCGCCCCGCGGCTTTCCAGCGCGCGGGCACTGCCTCCGCTAGCTTCCACCGCTGGGCCCTGGGCCGATGATCGAGGGGTGGCAGACCGAACAGAGCTGCTGGGAGGTTTTCTTCGCCGGCTGCGGCCTCGCGCGCAGGCTGACCGAGCGGGGCATGCTCACCGGACTCACCCGGCATCTGGGCGCCGACACCGCCGAGGAGCTCATCCGCCTGGCCGCCGAACAGAAACGCATCGAAGAGCGACTGAACAGGATACCCCGGCGCCCTGCCCGCACTGCGGGCACGTCCAGGAGGACGCGCCGCTGATCGTGGCGGCCCAAGAGCCGATAACCGTCGAGCGGCGCGCACGCAGGCAACTCGACCTGGTCTCCGCCTCAACGGCCGTACCCGTGAGAACACCCGACATCCCGAAGACGCCCGCGGGCTCGTGCGCCCAGACGGTCGAAGCGGGGCCTGGCCCGGGGGCCGGTCGTGGTCGGCTTTCCGCCGCGGTGTCGCCGACCGAACTCCCTCGCGGTCGCCCTACGGGTGACCTGCGGTCATTCCGCCGGCCACACCGCTCCCGTACTCGCTTCTCCCCACAGAGCGGCTCTACCCGTCACCAAGTCACGCGGCGATTCGTTCAATGTAGTCGGCGGCAATACGCGCATCGGCTTGAGCGAGGAGGCCGCCGATAGCGGCGGCTTGTGCCAGGAGCAACGGAACCCGCTGATGTGTTGCAAGGCTGGTGATCGCTCCGGCTGCTGTGTCAGCGGCGGCGTCGATCTCGTCACGAGCAATGAGGAACCGTGCCCGATCCAGGAGGATGAGCGGCCGGTCCATCGGATCGTCATCGGGATAGCCATTCAAGGCGATTTGCTGGGCATCCCACGCATCAGCCGAACCGGTCGCGGTGAGAACTTGGCTGGTGTACATAGCCAGCTCACGGCCGGGAAAACCAAAGAACGTCTCATGCTGCTGAGCCAGGGTGAGCTTGTCGGCAAGCGTCTGCGCCTGCCGTAGGGCTTGCCTCGCTTCGGTATGGCGGCCGAGTTGGGCATGGGCGCGAGCGACGAGCCCAGCCAGTTGCGCCGCACCGGGGCCAGCCTCCCGGATGGCAGGGGCAGCCCGATCGGCGATTGCAATCACATGAGCGAGTTGCGGTGAGTACAACGCGGTCATGGCTTGGGCCATGACGATCCAGGCGGAAGTCTCGTTGTCGCCTGACAGGTCAGCCAGACGGGCAGCGGTGTGGAGCCATTCGCGGGCATCTCGGTCATGGCCAAGGTCGGTATGCGCCGCCCCGATCAATCCCGCGAGGCGAGCCGCGGTGACATGCAGGTCCCGCTGATGAGGATGGGTCCGGCATAGTTCGGCGAGCGCGGCCATGTCCGGAGTGAGGCCGGTCAGTAGTTCAGCCGGTGGAGTGTGGCCGTAGGTGCTGGCATGACCAATAACGACATCACGCCAGTGATCCACATCGGCGGTGCTGATGGTGACGCCGAGGTGACTGTCGAGCCCTTTGCGGACATCCTCCAAGGTGATCATTGGGACTGCTGCCGCAAGGCCCAGGAACGTGCGTCGCTTCAAAGGGTCCTCCTCAGACTCGGCGTACGCCGGATAGGTGCTGATGGGGTCGTCGCCGAGACCAAGACGGTCCACATTGGTGCGATACCAGCGGGTCAGGAGCCGCCGGTAGAACGAGCCGGGGCGTTCTTTACCGTGTTCCCATCGAGAAAGCTGCTGGCAAGAGACGGCGCACTGCTGCCCGTCGTCTGATGCCAAGCCGCGCAAGCCCTGACACACCTGCTCTTGAGTTACCCCCATCGCCAGACGCCACGCCATAAGCAGTGTCGGAGTGTCCGCCTGCTGCTGGATTTCACTGGTCAGTCGCCATGACGGCCACTGCTGATCGGCCGCTGTCTTCCGGAGCCGATCAACGATCTGCGCACGCGGGTGGGGGGCCACGCCTCGACCGTAACAGCGGACAAGCGCCCCGTGAAGTTGCGTCTTTCCCGCAACCCACGGCCACCCGGCTACCAATACCGCCGCAACATTCCCACTCGCCACGATCGCCTCAACACCGCAAACCACAGCCGAAGGAGGCGCAACGGTGACGATCCCCACGATGCGGCAGATGCCCCGAACGCAGGAACAGGCCGGACCCGCATCGACCAGACCGGCGCGGCAGAAGAGCCCGCCGAGGCTGATTCAGGCAGGCGGCCTCTGTAACACCTGCGGCGGGGCCGGAACCGTCTCCACGAATCAGGGTCTGAAGACCTGCCCGGCCTGCGGGGGCTCTGGCAGCAGGTAGCCGGTGAGCCTCACCAGTAGGGAGGAAAGCCGGGTGAGTGCAATGAACGACGTGTTCCGCAGTGTGCCCCGCATCATGGCCGTTCCGTTGGTCGAGCGGTACGAACACAAGAAGTTCGCGGGTACGAGCGACACGGCCCACATCAAGGACGAATGAAGGAGGTGAATCGGATGAGCACGATGAACCACATATTCCAGGGTGCGCCACTGGTCAGGACAGTGTCCCTGGTCGAGCGGCACGACTACAAGAAGAAGGCGGGCTCCAGCGACACGGCCCACACCCAGGACGAGATCATCACCTGATCCGGCGGGGTCTCGGCGGCAGGAGTCCGCAAGAGGACATGTCCGCCGGGACCCCGCCTTTCGCATGGGAAGGCCCTGTCATGTTGACCTTGTGTATCAACCCCGCTGACCTCATCCAGGGATGGCACTGGAACGGTGACCGCTACGTCGCTGGAACGTCGTGGCTGGCTCCGTTCACTCACCCCGCACTGGAGCACCACCATTACACCGGACCAGAGAGAACAACGATCGTCATCCGTGAACGCCGCACCGATATCCCTCCTACGGTGACCACCCCAGAGGCATGGGACGGCCCGATCATCATGGTTTCTACAACCCCGTCCGGGCGTGTGACCATCCAGACCAGTGCGTCGGTCGTCGTCCCGCTGTATACGACCGTGGACGGGACCGGAGTAATTCACGCCTCATGGGACCTGAACGACCTGCGGGGTCGTACCCCGTCTGATCGTTTGAATGAGGTGGAGGTGGCGCGACTGCTCGCCTTGTGGCTGCGCTACACGCCCGCAACTTTCCTGGACGACGTCGTCCGACTGACCGAGCGCGCGACTCTCACCATTGAGCACGGCAGGTTTCGCCTGCTCTTCCCGGATGACGGAGTTCACTACGCGCCACGTGAAGTCCAGCCGGGCGCCGACGTGATCGCCGCATTCGACCAGCTTCTCAGTGAGGCGATCGAGCATCGCGTCTACGATCCGGACGCGGTGTTGGTCGAGGTATCCGGCGGCGCGGATTCGGCCCAGGTCGCCCTATCTCTGACCGCCCGGCATCCAGGCCGGTTAACCGCCGCCGGAATGCTGCTTCCTGGCCTGATTGGCAAGCAGCAGGCATTCCGCCGCGATGCATTGATCACCGGCCGATTCGCCCAGGACGTGACAGTCGCAGCGCTACCGCCGATGCACCCGGAGGGAATCCGCGCAACCAGGCAGACAGTCAGCCCCTATGAGGAGCCCTACACCGAGGCCACCACGGCAATGCTGCACGCTGCCGCCGCCGGACGGCAGGCAACGGTGTGGTCGGGGATCGGCGGTGACGAGATGCTTGCCCTGTCCTCCAGCGAGCGGGAACGACTGCCAATCGGCCACGGCCGGGACGTGAACGGCTGGCTTTCGAACAAGACCGTTGCCCTACTGGAAACCGCTGACGAAGGGTTGCCGCCGGTGTCGGTGGTCAACGAAATGACCCTTCTCGCGTTCGGCTACCGGGCTCCGATGATGCTCCGGGCGAACTGCTGGCCAATGCATCCGTTGGCCGATCCGGCGCTGATCCGGTTCGGGGAATGGCTACCGGTGCAGTGGCGGCGCGGCAAGCGGCTCGCCCGCGCCCGGTTGGAGCGCGCCGGATTCGCCCCCGAGGTGGTTCACCCGGCGGTATCGGAGAACTTCGCCGACCTCATGCGTACGGCCATCACTCGCCATGTGACCCCGTGGCTACGGTTGATGCTCGCCCAGGGCGGGGTTCTGCTGGACTGCGGATTCATCGACCCAGACGGGCTCACCGTCACACTCGATCGAATCGAGGCCGGCGGCTACGTCGAGCGAGACGCCGAGCTATTCGACCTACTCATGGTCGAGCAGGCCGCCGCCGCGTTCAGTTGAGGCGCATTCCCAGGGCCGGGAGATGGGGTTGCGGCTCAGCGCGGCGAGCCAGCGCGTACCCGGTTACGCCGCTCTGCTGGAAGGTCCGCACCACCTGCCAGCCTTGCGTCTCGTAGTAGGCAACGAGACCGGGAAACGGACCAGTGCCCCGTCTCACCCAAGATCGCCCTTGAAGCGCTGCTTGGTGCAACGCCCACCAGGCGATCAAACTGCCCGGCTTGTGGCGGGCGTAGGAAGGATCGGTCACGGTCGTGGCCAGGAACAGCGCAGACTCGGCGCGTTCGGCTTCATCCGGCCAGCCAAGCGATGGCGTGTTCTCAAACACGCTCGTCACTCCGGCTATGGTCGCGGCAGCTGTGTGTACCAGCACCCACACTGGGATGTCTGAGATGCCTGCCTGCCCGGCGAGCATGTCAGCGTTCTCGCGCCAGCCGTCCCAGCCTTCGATCTCGCGTTCCCGCATCCAGTCAGCGCGCGCCCGAATCAGATCAGCGATAGGGCCGATGTCACCGTCGGTCGCAGGGCGCATCTCGAACACGGAAGTCACCCTAGCCCTTCGCTGGCCAAGCCCAGGGGAGGTTGCACCGTCTACCGTCAGAGGGACGGCACCTCATAGGCGAGCTGAAACCAGACCACCCGGCCCATCTCCTCGTCGTGATGGGTGCCCCACGCGGTAGCGAGAAAATCCACCCAGCCCAGCCCCCGTCCGCCGGGGCTGTCGTCATCGGCTTGCCGCATCGCGGGCACGCTGATGACTGAACCGTCGTCGATCACCTCTATGTGGATCATGTTCTCAACGAGTCCCGCGCAGACCGTCACCAGCCCACCCGGCTTACGCGAGTCACTGTGCACGATGGCGTTGGTGACTACCTCGCTGACCAGCAGTTCGAGCGTCTCCATGACCTCGGTCGAAGCCTGACCGGCCAGTAGATCCACCACCCACTTTCGGGCGGCCCCCGCCGATTGTGGGGTGCCGGGGAAGTCCCGCTGACCGATGAAGCATGGCGCGGCATTCCGGCTTGTCTCCTGCTCGCCCCTCATACGGTCACCGCCGCCATGATCAGATTGGCCGCGAAGTCGTCTTCGGCCCAAACCCATTCGCTCCGCCGCCACAGCACTGACCACCATGGCCGCCAGGTGAAGACCCAGCCCCACGCGCGACGAATGACCCGGACACGGATCTCTACCCCGGCGGTAGACGAGATCTCTAGCACCGGAGGACCAGCGGCAGGAATGACCAGCGAGGTAGTCACTCCCAGGACACGCAGGTCCCAGCCCAGCCGGACCAGGTGAATGAACTGTTGTTCCTCTTGCGTACCCGCTGCCATCTTCTGCTCCCTCTACCCAACGTCATGGGTGTACTACGGACGGTCATGTCTCCTTGCCGCTAACATGGTGCAGGCAGCACGCCTTTATTGGCAAGATGCCAAAAGCATGTTTCCGGTTTGCCCATGACTGTCCCATGAGGGACTTTCAAGGCCGAACCGTCTTCCGCGAACCAAGGAGAGGTGACCGCGTTGACCATCGGGAGCAGTCCCACGGTGAGGCGCAGACGGCTGGCCAGCGAACTCCGCCGTATCCGCAAAGAAGCCGGCCTTACCGCCGAAGCGGTCGCCGAGAGACTGGAACTCAACCCGTCTTGGGTCAGTCGCGTCGAGACAGGCCGTCGCGGAATCCGTGCGATCGATCTCCGCGCGCTTCTCGACGTCTACAACGTGCATGGCACCGCGCGGGACGAGCTGCTGATTCTCGCCCGTCAGGCCCGGCAACGCGGTTGGTGGCACTCCTACGGAGACGTGATCCCTGAGTGGTTTCAGATTTTCGTCGGCCTGGAGGCCGAAGCGGCCGAGCTGCGCAGCTACGACACCGAACTCGTGCCCGGCTTGCTCCAGACACCCGACTACTACCGGGGCTACATCAGCACCGCGCCCATGGCATCGAGCCCCGAAGAGATCGACCGAAAAATCGACTTTCGCCAGGCCAGGCAGGCGAGGATCACCGGCGCCAATCCGCTGAAGCTATGGGCGATCATGAACGAGGCCGTTATCCGTCGCCCTGTCGGTGGCCAGACGACCATGCGGGCCCAGCTTCGCCACCTGGTGGAGACGTCGGAACGACCCAACGTCACTCTGCAAGTTCTTCCGTTCGCTGCAGGGCCACATCCGGCGATGGACGGTGGATTCGTCATCCTGGAATTCCCTCAGGCTCCAGACCCTGACGTCGTCTACCTGGAGAACCAGGTAGGTAGCCTTTATCTGGAGGAACCGACAGGGATTGATCGGTATAACCTGTTGTTCAACCACCTGCGAGCGAAGGCCCTCGATCCGGACCAGACCCGGAGCCTGCTCGCTCAGGCGGCAAAGGAAGCGTGATGATCGTGAACGGTGACGGTGCAGGGATGGAGACCAACCTGTCTCTCTTTCTGTGGCGCAAGAGCAGCTATAGCAACAACGGCGGCAACTGTGTCGAGGTCGCGTCGAACCTGCCCGGCATCATCGGAGTCAGGGACAGCAAGAACCCGGCCGGTTCGGTGCTGACCTTCACCCCTGGCGAATGGTCGGCATTCCTAAGCGGCGTCAAGAGTGGCGAGTTCGACGCCTGACGTCCCCCCGACCTGTCTGGCCAGCCGCCAGCCCCGAGAGCCCTCGCCGTGACGGGGGCTCTCTCCATTTCATCTGTGCGCACAGTGTGTGCAGGGCGGAGTCAGGCCCAGGAACCCAGCATGACAAGATCCCTGATAGGTCCATGACCTGCGGATATCTACAACTTGGCCCGACAACGATAGCTTGATGGTGAGCTTGCACGTACCTCTGTGTCAGAGACCGGTGAGGCGGCGGTCGCCGTTGGTGGTTACCACATAGACCTGCCGGTTGTATTACGGGTAGTAGTTCCTGATATCCCGCTTGATCTGGCGTGCGTGCAGTTGCACCGCGTTGAAATGGCTTTCTTGTCGGTGGCCTGGTGTACGGAAATGCCGTACCTGAGCCTTCAACCCATCGCTGCGGCCCGGTAGGGATCCGCCGAGACATGGCTCGATCGAGTTCGACGGAGCCGCGTCGGTCCTGCTCGGAGGGTTAGGTGAGATATGGCGAGAAAGTCCAGCCAATCAGATTTTCACGCGGAATCACATATTTCGAGACGCGCTCGTGATCAAGATCCGGCAGGCTTTCCTTTTTCTCCTCCCTGTCGGACCACCAAGGAATCCAGATGAAGCGAGTGATCGCGAGTGTCACGGCGGCCACGGCGGCCCTGCTCGTTGCCGCAACCCCCGCCCAGGCCGCTCCCGCTCCCGCGGACCCGGTCAAGGCGTTGAAGAGCCGGCTCGTCGTGGGCAAGGGCGTGAAGTTCACCGAGCTCAGCACCATGAAGGAGGAGGGCAAGACCGAGCCCTACGTTCGGCGCACGGGCTCGTTCCAGTTCGGCAGGGCCGGGATCGTCGCCTCGGACATCAGCTCGAAAGGCGCGGCGCCTGTCGACCCGAGGGACGGGCAGGGCGACGGTATGTTCGCCCCCGCGCGGACGATCCGGATCGGCACCACGAGCTACTCCCAGGGCGGCACCTACCGCGACAAAATGCCGAGTGGCAAGAGCTGGTACAAGACCCCGAACGGCATGACCGGCGGCGTGGCCGGCTGGTTCAGCCAGCTCGTGAACGTCGCCGAGCCGACGACCCTCGCCGCTCTGCTCAAGGATGCCAAGCAGACCCGTAACACCTACACCGGCACCACCACGTTCGGCCGGCTCGCCAAGGTCTCACCCTGGTTCCGCGCCACCCTGCCGCTCAGGTCGAGCGACAAGACCGTGGTGACGTTCAAGCTCACCGTGGACCGTAACCGGCTCCCGCAGCACCTGACCACGTCCTTCCCGGTCACCGGCATCTTCGACAGCACCGGCTGGGAAGGAAAGACGATCAGCGCCGAGACCCGCTTCACCGGCTGGGGGAGCAGGGTCTCCATCAAGCCCCCGCCCGCGAACAAGGTGACCACCAAGCTTGAGGACAGGGACGGCCTGCCGTAGCGGTCATCGGGCCCGGTGGCGGCGCCATGAGATGAGGACCTCCCGGTGCGGCGACTCCCGCATCGGGGGGTGCTCGACCCCCTCGCAGAACAATCGACCTGGCGGCCGCGTTGGGGCTGGCCGTGCCCGAACCGCCCATCGGTCTGAAGGGGTCGTGACCACCTGCCCCAGGCCCCGGCCCGCACTCGCGGGCCGGGGCCTTTCGCGTGTGCGCCCAGCATGGGCGATCGCTTGGGGGTGTAAGTCCCCTGGAGGAAGAGGTGGTGCTAACTCCGAGCCGGAGGCAAGGGCGTCGTCGTGAGGCGGGGTCTGGAGGAAGCCCGAGGCGAAACCCTGCACCGAGGGATACGAACCGCGTAGAAGGCGGGTCGATCTGGGTGAGCCTGCACGCGAAGGCGAAGCCCGTCACCATCGACAGGATCGGCACGTAAACGCGGCGGGCGTAGGGGGAAAGTGGTCGTTCTTACCTGGGGAGATCTGCTCGGGTGTCGGTTGTGCTGTTGGTGTCGCCGCGCCGACGGGTCTGGTCGTGAGGCCGGGGTCTGACCGGGCAGAAGTCAGCAGAGGCCGTAGTACCGGTGAGGGGAACGGACAATCAGCCGGGAAGGGCCGAACGTCGAGTGTCACGGTGGAAGGTGAGGTGCTCGTGCCGGTCGCGGTGATCGCAGCCACCCCGCGAACGCGGGCCCGTGGTGGGAGGAGACGGTGAGTCCGTCAGTGCCCATGGCGGAGCGTAGTGGCCGGTCGGTGCCCTTGTCGGAGGCGGTGATCCCTGGCCTGGAGGTGTCGGTGTGGGAGGAGTTCCTCTCGCCGGGCAACCTGGGCAGGGCGTTGAGGCGTGTGGAGGTCAACCGGGGCGCGCCGGGTGTGGACGGGATGGGCACGGAGCAGTTGCGGCCGTGGATCCGTGAGCACTGGGCGGGCGTGCGGGAGGCTTTGGACGCGGGTGGCTACCGGCCGTTGCCGGTCCGCCGGGTGGTGATCCCCAAGCCCGGAGGATCAGGGGAGCGGTTGCTGGGAGTGCCCTCTGCGCTGGACAGGTTGATCCAGCAGGCGATCGCGCAGGTCCTGACGCCGATCTTCGACCCGCATTTCAGCGGGGCCAGTTTCGGGTTCCGTCCCGGCAAGTCCGCTCATCAGGCGGTGCGGGTCGCGCGGCGGGCGGTCGAGGATGGCCATCGGTGGGTCGTGGATGTCGATTTGGACCGGTTCTTCGATCGGGTCGATTTCGACATCCTGATGGCGCGGGTGGCGCGCAAGGTGTCTGACCGCAGGATGTTGAGGCTCATCCGGGCGTATCTGGAGGCCGGGGTGATGATCGACGGGATCGTTTCGGCGAGCAGGGAGGGGACCCCGCAGGGTTCCCCGCTGTCGCCGATCTTGTCGAACATCATGCTGGATGATCTGGACCGGGAGTTGTGGCGGCGCGGTCATCGGTTCGTGCGCTACGCCGACGACCTTCGGGTCTTCGTGCGCAGCAGGCGAGCTGCCACGAGGGTGCTCGACTCGGTGACAACCGTGGTCGAGCAGCGGTTAAAACTCAAGGTGAACCGGGAGAAGTCCTCGGTCCGGCACGCGCGTGAGGCGACGTTGCTGGGGTTCGGGTTCTACTTCTCCCGATCAGGCGTCGGCATCCGGGTCGATCCCAAGGCGATGAGCCGGTTCAAGGATCGCATCCGGGAGTTGACCAGTCGCAGGTGGAGCGTGTCGATGATCTGCAGAATCGACAGGCTCAATGCCTACATCACCGGGTGGATGGCCTACTTCCAGCTCGCCGGGCTGTCACGGCGGCTGCGTGAGTTGGATAAGTGGCTGCACCGCCGGATGCGGCAGATCCGCTGGAAGGAATGGAAGCGCTGGGCGGCCAGGCGTCGGAACCTTCGCCATCTTGGCATCCCTGACCGCACCGCGCGGGAATGGGCGGCCAGCAGCAAGGGGTACTGGCGCATCGCCGGGTCAGTGGTCCTTCAACGGGCTCTGCCCAACGCTCACTGGGATGACCTTGGTCTGCTGGGCCTTCAGAACACCTGGCGCAGGCTCAGAACCACGGCTTGACGAACCGCCGGATGCGGGCCCGCATGTCCGGTGGTGTGAGAGGGGGACGGGCGACCCGTCCCCCTACTCGATGTTTCGGGTCCGCGGGGCTCCTCGCGGCGGCCCGCGCCAAGCGCGACGGCGGCCAGAAGCTGTTCGCTGGGAGACGGCAACGGGTCAGGGCCGTGATCGTCACGGTCGTGGTGGAACTCGAAGATCTGGTGGTCGGCCTCCCGCGTGAAGTCCGGCCTGTTTCTGTTGACGACGCGCCAACGGTCGGGGGTGAGCATGCCTGGGCCATGCACCCCTTACAGGATCATGTGATCGACGCGCCAGGATTTCGGGAAAGTCGGCCACAAGCAGACTCTGTCTAGTTACATAGACGGGGATGTGTCTAGTAGATTAGACTCCGGAGTCATGGTGCGGGGAATGAGGACTGCCGCCGAGGCGGAGAGATGTCTGCGGGCTGCTGCTCGTCGTGCTGAACAAGGCTTCACTGTCAAGGAAATTCCTGGTAAGAACGGTCGGCGGTGAGGTAAGGGATCTCACAAGCTGATCGGCCTGTATGACGAGGACGGGAGTGTGCTTGCTTGGACAACGATCCCGCAGCATCCTGGCGATCTGTCCCCGGTTGTGACCCGGGAGATAGAGGCGACCTTCGAGCCGTACCTTGGGAAGAGGTGGATGGACAAATGAAGCCGGTCTATGAGGTGAGGGCATGGCAGGAGGACGGCTGGTGGCTGGCCCGTGTCATGGCGGCCGGCGACGGTGCTGATTCCACTCCGCTCAACGCTCTCACTCAAGCACGAACTCTGACCAAGATCGAATACATGGCCCGCGACTTGATCGCAACGATTCTCGATGTCGAACAGGACGCGTTCGAGATTGAGTTGATGTACGACCTGCCCAACGATGTTGGAGAGTTGCTGTGTGAGGCGAAGGGCGCTCGTGCATGGTTGGACGCCGCCCAGGAGTTGTGGCAGGAGCGATCCACGATCGCTGCCCGGGCGCTTACCGAAAAGGGCTACTCCCTCCGGGAGACCGCGACGCTGCTGGGGCTCTCCCATCAGCGTGTGGACCAGCTTCTGCGAGTGAACGAAGGCCACGGGCGGAGCAATGTCCTGGCCCTCCAGGTAAAGATCTACAGGAACATGGGTTCCTTCGCGCACTGCACGAAGGTTTCGTCTCTTGAAGACGCGGATGTAGTTCTGGTGCTCCGAAGTGCGGCCGAGGATGGCGAATCCGGAGCTCCTGGCGATGATGAGATGAGGGAAAAGCTCCGGGAGCAGTTGCGAGCAGCCATCGCAGCGTGCCTCTCGCGGACGCGTCAGTCGGTTATAGCCACCGAAGACCCTCAAGAATGCCCGCAAGGAGTGCGGCATCTGAACTTCTAGCGATGACCCGGTGGGCCGCCCAGGCCGGGATAGGCGAGGGCGGTTGTGTCGCGCTGCTGATGCACAACGGTCTTGACCAGGTTCTCGTCTGGTTCGCCCTGGCCCGTCTGGGTGCCGTCCACGCCCCGCTCAACACCGCGCTGTTCGGGGAACGCCTCGGCTACGCCCTGCGGGTGACGCGGGCCTCGGTGCTGGTCGCCGACGCCGAGCTGCTGACGGTCCTCACGCCCGTGCTCGACCGGCTTCCCGAGCTGGACCGGGTCATCGTGCGCGGCGGTTCGAGTGACGGGCGGTTCGAGGACCTGGCCGACCACCGAGGTGAAGGAACCCCGGCTCCCGTCGCCGAGGTCGACGAGCTGGCCGCGGCGACCATGCTGTTCACCTCCGGCACCACCGGTGCTTCCAAGGCGTGCGTTCTCTCCCACCGGTACCTGGCCAGGCAGGGGCAGTTGCACGCCAAGTACCTGGGACTGCGCTCCGACGACGTGCTGTACTGCCCTTTTCCGCTGTTCCACATCGACGCGGCCACGCTGACCGTCGTGGCGGCTCTGGCCTGCCGAGGCACGGCCGCGCTGAGCCGGCGCTTCAGCGCCTCCCGGTTCTGGGCGGAGGTACGCGCGTTTGACGCGTCCGTCTTCAACTTCATGGGCGCGACGCTGACGATCCTGTGGAAACAGCCGCCGTACGCCGGAGACCGCGATCACCGGGTCCGGCTGGCGTGGGGGGTGCCCATGCCCGAGTGGCACCGTGGCTGGGAGGAGCGTTTCGGCATCCCGCTCAGGCAGGTCTACGGCCTGACCGACGGTGGGGTGTCCGTCTACGACCCCGTCGACGGGCCGCGGAAGCCGGGGGCGTGCGGCCGGGTGATCCCGGAGTTCGACGTCCGGATCGAGGACGGCCACGGATCGCCGCTGCCCAGCGGAGAGATCGGTGAGATCGGTGAGATCATGGTGCGCGGTCGCGAGCCGGGGTTGGTGATGAACGGCTACCACGCGATGCCCGAGGCCACGGCACAGGTCTTCCGGAACGGCCGGCTGCGCACCGGTGACCTCGGCAGGTTCGACGACGACGGATACCTGACCTTCGAGGGCAGGCTCAGCGACTCCATCCGGCGGCGGGGCGAGAACATCTCCGCCCACGAGGTGGAACAGGTGCTGATCAGACATCCGGCGGTGCTGGAGGCGGCAGCCATCGGGGTGCCCAGTGAGCTCACCGAGGAGGACGTCAAGGCCGTCGTCGTGCCCAGACCCGGTGCGACGCTGACCCCCGGGGAACTGCACGCGTTCTGCCGGGCCACGGCACCGGGCTACATGGTGCCCCGCTACATCGAGCTGGTGCCGACGCTGCCGAAGACGCCGACGCAGAAGATCGAGAAGTTTCGGCTGCGGCAGGACGGGATCACCCAGGCCACCTGGGACGGCGAGGCCCGGCACGGCTGATTCTCGGTTGTCCCTGGCCTTCAGGTCGGCGTAGGGATCCGGGTCAGGGGCCGGTGAGGCGGCGGTCGCCGTTGGTGGTGACCACGTAGACCTGCCAGTTGTAGTACGCGTAGTAGTTCCTGATGTCCCGCTTGATCTGGCGGGCGTGCAGCTGCACCGCGTCGACGTACGCCCAGGAGTGGTTGTAGGCGTAGAGCGCACGCCGGTAGTCGCGCGGCGCTCCCGAGGCACGCAGGTAGTTGGCCGCGGCGAGCAGGGCGTCGCGGGTGTCCTGGATGTCGCCGCCCATCCCGTAGGCGGCCCAGGTGCCCGGCATGAACTGCATGGGCCCTTTGGCGCCGGTGTGGCTCGGTGACCGTACCCGGCCGAACTTGGTCTCGACGAACATCACCGCCGCCAGGATCTCCCAGTCGACGCCGAACCGGCGCTCGGCGTGCTTGAAGTGGCCGAGCAGGACGTCGGCGGGCTTGGCCGGCTGGACGCGGAACTTCGCCGACCCGCTGATGGGGCGGACCAGGGAGAGCAGGTTCCGGATGGCCGTCACGTTGTCCTTCGCCTGCGCGGCCAGGGACTTCGACAGCTTGGCGTAGGTGCGGGACGCGACCTCCGGGTTGCGGGCCAGGTGGCGGTATATGCGCTGCTGTTGCAGGGCCAGCAGCACCACCGGCTCGGGGGGCTGCCCCTTGCCGGGGTCGCCGTCGCGGATCCAGGCGTCGGTGGCGCGTCGGAGCTCCGCGACGGTACTGGTCAGGGAACGGGCCAGCTTCGCGGGGTCCTTGGGGATCGTCGCCTTCGGATCGGGCAGGGCGGGTTGCGACACCGCCGACTGCTTCGGAGCCGACTGCTCCGGAGCCGACTGTGCCGCTGTCTGACCTGGAGCTGTCTGACCTGGAGCTGTCGCGCTCGGAGCTGCCCGGCTCGGCGCGTTCGATGAGGCGGCACCCGACGAGGCTGCGCAGCCGGAGGTTGCCACGGCCAGGCTGACGAGCGCCGCGGCCATCGGTCTCCACCGGCCTGTACGCACGGTCGGCGGTACGGGCATCGCCCGCCCGCTCGGTCGGTGGCTGTGAATCCCCGCGCGCTGATCACTCATCGGTCTCAACGTACCCGAGCGACGACCTTTCAGGGGCGACAGCCAGAACCAGAGCTACCAGAACCAGAGCTACCAGAACACCCAGGGGCTTTCGCTGCCCCCGCCGAAGGCGGAGGTGCCGCTCCTGCGCCAGCGTTGCCGGACGTCGAGTTTCGCACCCACGCGCTGAGCGGTGATGGTGAACGGGCCGCAGGTGGCGACCGCGCCGTCGCCGGCCGGTGACAGACCGGTGCAGATCATGGGGGGGACACGTTGCTATCGGCGTCGGTGTTGTACAGCTGGACATGTACGTCCGAGCGCACATCGGCGGCGCCCCGGATACGGCCGAGGAGATGGAAGACATCGCCGACCAGGGCGATGCAGGGTGACATCTGCGTGCCGGTGCCATCTCCGGCGGAGAGCCACGACCTGCACCCCACTGGGGTTCTGGTTGTTCGGAAGCGGGGGTGTCTGCCGGTCCTTCGGTTTCCGGTGTGACCTCCGTCTTCGGCCGTGTGGGTTTCGGCAACGGCCTGGCGGTGACCTCGTCCTTCTTGGCGGGCTCAGTGGCGGTGATCGGCGGGGTGCTGGGCGCCGTCTTGGGCGCCGTCTTGGGCACCGTCTTGGCCTTGGGCTTGGGCTTGGGCTTGGGTGGAGGGGACTCTTCCGAGGAGGGGGCGTCGGTTTGCGGGATCGGTGGTGTGTTCCGGGCCGTCATGGGAGCCAGGGCGGCCGCGGTCGTGGAACGCTCTGCCGGCGTGGTGAGACCGGCCTCGCCGGAGGAGTTCACGACCAGGGCTACGGCGGCTGAGGCGGCCAGCGCGGTCGTGACCGCCGCCGCGCCCCTCTCTGTCAGACTCTCGTGAGACATGGGACATGCAAGTCCTTTTGATGTGAAGCAGGGCGAGACGGGACGATCCACTGCCAGCCGGGCTGATCGGCGAGCTGACCAACCGTCGGTCGCGCGGCATCGAAGCCGTCAGCCCTCACCGACGCCGGTTGGCGCGGCGAGCAGCCGTTCCACCTCGTGGCCGGCCTCGTCGCACCCGGCGTCCCACAGCCGCTGCAGCTCGCGCAGGTCACCCACCGTGACCGCGCGTCGCGTGAGCAGGTGCCCGGCCCGCATGCAGCCCTCGTCCAGCAGGTCGCTCAGCTCTTCGAGGTCACCACGAGCGTCGGCAAGGTCGGCCAGGCGGTCCAGGGCCGTCTCGTTGCCCTCGTCGGCCAACGCGCGGAGGGTGTCCCGGTCAGGGTTCATGTTCGCCATGGCAACATGCTGCAACCCTGCCCTTGGGGCAAGGTCAAGTGGGAGAACATGGAGAGGTGATTACCATCGGCCGGCTCGCCCGGTACGCCGGCGTTTCGATCAAGACGATTCGGGTCTACCACGACAAGGGGCTGCTGCCTGAGCCCGACCGTGACTCCTCCGGTTACCGGCGTTACACCGCCCAACACGCCATCGACCTGATCAAGATCCGCACCTTGGCCGAAGCCGGAGTCCCCCTGGCCCGCATCCGGGAACTTCGCGCAGCCTCCGATGAGGACTTCCGAGAAGCTCTCCACCAAGTGGACACCGACCTCACCGCCCGAATCCGAGGCTTGCGAGAAACCCAACGGCGGCTGCGACGGCTCGCGGCCGGCCGCCTCCAGACACTTCTCCCCGAAGTCAGCGGCCACCTCGAGCAGTTGCCCGAACTTGGGTTCAGCCCGCGATGGGTCGCCCTTGAGACCGACCTGTGGATTCTGGTCTTCGCCACCCACCCCGATACCGCTATCGAGTTGTTTCACGACCAGGCCCAGGCCCTCACCGATCCCGCGCTACGTCAGATCTACCTCGACTACGACCGCGCCCACGACCTCGACCCGCACGACTCCCGCGTTGACGACCTCGCCCGACGCATCGTCCGCGCGACCCGAGGACGATACGGATCCGGCGATCTTCCTGGGCAGAACACCGGCTCTGAGATCCCGACACTGATCCAAGGAGCGGTCAACGCCTCATCACCGGCATGGCAACGACTCGACGCCTTGGTCCGAGACCAGCTCCTCCGCACCTGACGTCAACATTCCCAGACGCACCACCACGCCGCTACAGGCCGGGGCCGGGATTCATAGAGAAACGCTGTCAGAGAACCCGGCCATCTCCAGCCTGGTGGAGGTCGACCGGACCGTCAGCCGAGCCGACACGGACAGCCTGGCCGGACGCATCGCGCCGGCCACCGAGATCCTCAACGGGCACTGCGTCAGTGTCCGGAATCTCTGGAGCGCCTCACTCTGGCTTGGGTTCGGGCGCCGGTTATGGTCAACTCTTGCGGGTGAGCGCTGTCCTTGGGAGCCTGATCGCCGTCCTCGGGACCCTGCTGGGGTCCTTCAGCACCTACCTGTTCCAGCAGCGGACCGCGATGCGGGCTGAGGCGGTCGCGCGCGAGGAGCGGCTGCGCCAGGAACGTCTGGCCGCCTACAGCGAGTTCGCCGCCGCGGTGACCGAGCTCAAGCGCGCTGTCGTCGCCGTGTGGCTCCGGCGGTCGGATCCTGCCGAACTCAACCATGCGCTCGCCGAGGCCGACCGCCTGGGCGCCCTGGCCGAGACTGCACGCTTTCGGCTGCGGCTGGTGTCAGGCCGGCCCGAGCCGCTCGCCGACGCCGCGTTCGCACACATGGACGCGCTGCGCGGCGCGGCAGACCAGGCCGAGCTCAAGATCCGTGAGGTGGAGTTCGAAGCCACGGTGTCGGCGTTCATCACGGCCGCCGCAGAGCGCCTCGTCGCACCTCGACGCGCCGCACTGTAGTCCAACCATCGCGGCGGCGAAGGCCCAGGAGTTGCTCGTCCTCGCCGGTATTCCGCACGCTGGAAGATCACGGACTGGCATTCCGCGCGCGGGAAGATCACGGAGTGCTGTCGAAACTCGGCGACACGTGCTGACAAGCGCTGCCGGAACTCGCCGACGACCAAGAAGGGGGACCGGCGGGCCCGTGGAACCCCGCCCATCCGGCGCGACAGCCGGGCCACCACGCTGACCAGAAAGCGAAAACAACCCTCAGCCGAACCGCTCAGCCGACCGCACGAAGATCATGAAAGATCGAGGCTGAGTTGCTTATTTCCGCAAATAAGGGAAGGAGGGGACGTACGTCAAACACCTGCCACTCTCGGACATATGCCCTAATGTTCATCGCCATGAAGACTCGTGCGATCATGGTGGCTGCCGGGGCGTCCGTCCTGCTCTTCTCTGGTACGACCAGTGCCTACGCGTATCCGGTCAACGATGCCTCGGACCTGACCAACAATTCTCTTTACGCCGCCGGTAAGCTCCCCGCCGCGGCATGTGCGAAGAAACCCGCCAAGGGAAAGACCCTGGCCTCGGTCACGAAACACGTCAACGCGGTCATCTCCTGCCTGAACAACACCTGGGGTTCCTACCTCAAGGAAGCCAACCTGCAGTTCGTCCCGACCCTGGTGGAGATGAAGGGCAGCAAGTACAAGACCGACTGCCGAGGGCGGACGCTGAGCCCGAAGAAATCAGCGGTCTTCTACTGCGGAAGACGCGCCAACTTCATCGTGCAGATCCGTTCTGACTGGATCAAGGCGTCCGACGACGTTCAGATTTTTGCGCAGCTGAACTCGGCGTACGGCGAGCACGTGCTGAACATGGTCGACATCACCGAGGCCTACAACGCCCTGCGCGCCGACGACGGCACTGAGATGTCCGAACAGCTTCGCCGCTACAACCTGCAGGCGCAGTGCATCAGCGGAGTAACCGCCAAGAGTCTGTGGCCCGCTCTTGGCTACCCCGCCAAGGATGCCAAACGCCTGGCGGGCCTGGCGAAGGCCGGGGCAGACAAGGGCAAGGTCGGCATCTTCGGCCAGGGTGTCAACCTGGCCTACTGGTTCAACCGGGGCCATTCCACCGGCAACCCCAAGTCGTGCAACACCTGGACCGCCCCGGCCGGCAAGGTCGCGTAGCCCGTCGCGGCGGAGTCCTGTTGCCGCCGTTTTTCCGTTCGACGGCACGGCTCTCGCTTTGCGGGCGCCGTGCCGGACCTGGATTGGGGGGCTACGAGGGTTCCGGATGGTTTCAACCCTAATGGGCTGTCTGTCCGGAACCCTCGTACTGAGCCGATCATAAGTTCTGGGACTTTTGAGAAGATCGGAAGGCGCGTCGGCCCTGCTGGAGTGGCAGGCGGACCACCTGGACCTCCGGAAAATCTCAATATTTATGATCGCCTCAGTAGCCCCCAGACGCTCGCGGCAGGCTCCAAGCTGGCACTGTGCGAACAGCACGGGGCATCGCGCAACACGGTCCGTCAGGCTCTCGACGAGCTGAAATGCGAGGGATTGATCGTGATCCGGCACGGCAAGGGCCATTTCGTCCAATCCGTGCGGGATTGAGACGTCTTGGGACGTCTCGTTTCGAGCTCTGGATTCATTCCGGGGACCGGCGTCTATCGTGGGCCGCATGGGACAAGCCGAGTGGGCGCGTGACCTGGCCAGGCAACTGCTGGAGAAGCCATTGCCGCGCCGGCGGGCACACACCCAGGGAGTGGCCGCGCGTGCCGAGACGCTGGCACCGATCCTCGGGGAGGAAGCCGACCTGCTGACCGCCTCGGCCTGGCTGCACGACATCGGATATGCACCCGAGCTGGTCGACACCGGCTTCCATCCGCTGGACGGTGCCCGCTACCTACGCGACGTGCACCAGGCCGATGGCCAGCTGGCCCGGCTGGTCGCGCACCACTCGTGTGCGGTCTGCGAGGCGACCGAGCGTGGCCTGCTCGACGCACTGAACGAGGAGTTCGATCGGGAACGTCCGGAGCTGGTGGAGGCGCTGACCTACTGCGACATGACCACCAGCCCGGACGGCCTCGTCCTGGACGTTGATGCCCGTCTCACGGAGGTCCACTCTCGGTACGGCCCCGAGTACCTGGTCAGTCGCTCGATCAGCACGCGACCCCGTGCATCATCTCGGCCGTGCGCGCCGTACAGGCCGCGTCGGCGCGAAGCTAGTCCTGACGAGAGGACATCAGACGACATGACACCCCCCACGGGCTGCTACTCGTGTGAGCAGGAAGCGCAGTTCGACGTGCTGCCGCCACGGGAGAGGGTTGCCTTCGACGAGCACTGGCGCGTGGTCCATGCCATCAACACGGCGCTGCCGGGGTGGCTGGTGCTGGTTCCTCGTCGCCACGTCACCGCGATCGCTGCCCTGACCGATGCCGAGACGGCCACTCTCGGTGCCTGGCAGGTCCGCCTGTCACGGGCGCTGCACGAGGTAACCGGCTGCATGAAGACATACGTGGTGCAGTTCGCCGAGCTGGAGGGCTTTCAGCACGTGCACTTCCACGTCGTGCCGCGCATGAGCGACCTGCCACGAGAACTGCGCGGGCGCGGGGTGTTCGACCTACTGGGGCATACCGGCGAGGATGCCGTTTCCGCCGATCAGATGGATGAGATCGCGGTGAGGCTCGGTCGGTCTCTCCAGTGACCACGGTTCGCAGCCGGGTGCCGGATCTTCACCCGTAGGTGCCTGATCCGACGCGCCCGTACGACGCATCAGGCAGGGCGCCTTACCCGATGTGCGGCAGCGCCCTGCCGGTCAGGAAGTGGCCGATGCGCAGCCGCATCGACCGATCCATGGTCAGTGAGTCGACCTGGTCGCGGGGTACCCACCGCACTTCGCGGGACTCGTCGCTCGTGGTCGGCTCGCCGCTGATCGGTCGGCCACACAGCACGATGGAGAACTCCTGGCGGGCCTCGCCGTTGGAGGTGTAGAGGATGACGTGCCTGGGGTCGGTGTAGGTGCCGACCAGGCCGGTGATCTCGCAGGTGATCCCGGTCTCCTCCAGCGTCTCCCGGATGGCCGCGTCCGGCAGGGACTCGCCGAGGTCGATGGCGCCGCCGGGGACGGCCCAGTTGTCGTTGTCGGTACGGTGGATCATCAGGATGTCCCCGGCGTCGTTGACGACCACGACGTTCACCGAGGGGACCAGGCTGTTGGGCGCGGGCGCTGAGGGGTCGTCGTAGAAGTCCAGCCGGCGGGCCATGGCTTAGGACTCTACCGGGGTGGCCCGGTTCCAGACGGCTTCGAAACTGTCGAGGTAGGTCGAGACCATGTCTCCGCCGGTGACCTTGCGCAGGTGCATGACCGGTGCGTCCGCGGCGAACCTGCCGTAGACGTGGGTGTTGACGAGAAGCTGGTCGTCGCCGCGGTAGATGGAGTTGTACAGGACGGTGTCGTGCAGCTGGATCTCCACCCCGTCGCACTGCCCCAGCGACTGGTAGAGGAGCAGCGCCATCCTGCTCTGGGAGGCCATGCCCTCCTCAAGACCACCGTCCGCGCCGTGCCGCGCGACCTCTGTACAGGAGGGATCTCCGAGCAGGATCCGTACCCGTACACCTGCCTGCGCCTTCTCGGCGAACAGGCGCATGAGGCCGGTGTCCTGGGCGATGAAGATGCCGCTGTAGACCAGCACACCGATCTCCCGCTCGGCCGCAGAGAACAGACGTCCCCAGGTGTCCTTGGGTACGGCCCAGCGGTGCGGGTAGACGGTGGCGATCTCGCTCTCGGACACCGCCGCGGTCTGCTGGGAGGTCAGCGCGCCCGGCCACAGGTACGCCTCCTGCACGCCGAGGAGTTTGGCGACCGCGAATCGATGCTTTCGGTACGGTATGCGGCCCTGGGTGATCCAGCGCTCCACGGTCTTGGCGTCGACTCCGACGGCCTCGGCCAGCGCGTCGACCGTGGTGCCGTGTTCGAGCAGGGCCACCCGCAACCGCTCGTTCGCCATCTCACCTGCCCGTAGAAGGGGACGTTCAGGGACCTGGCAATCGTAGACCGGATGTCTGGAACATGTCCCAACCTGTAGTGATCTCGTCCTGACTCTCTGTCGCACTCTCGGTATCGCACGGCACCACCGACAGCGACCGAGAGGAGAGACAACAGTGATCAACTAAGGGCCATCCGTTCTCCTCCTCGGCCTACTCCGCCGTCTGGCAGGAGGCTCGACGGCTCGCCCTCGCTCCCGAACAGGTCGTCTCCGCCGTTGGCGGCCCGGCCGTACGACCTGAGGCACGCGGTGGTCTCTCTGTGGCTGTCCCGCCGACTGAGGTAGCCCAGCGTGCTGGCCACGGGTGGACGCGCTCCTCCGTGTCTACGCGAAATGCCTCGAAGGGCAGCGAGATCGTGCCAACGGTCAGATCACCAAAGCTCTCGAAGATTGACAGACAGCGCTACACGAGAGGCCCCGGCGAACCCGAGGCCTCTCGTGTTTTCTGGCTGCGGGCTACTTGGATTACCGGTGGCCAACTCTTCCCTGGTGATTGCGGATGCTCTCTGAAGTTCCGGCGTAGTTACAGCCTCCGTATCCGCACCTGATCCAGGCGCCGCTCTGGACAGCTTCATTGGTCACGGGTCGGCCTGGTCCGTAGCCATGCTTGTGCAGTAGTCGCGGTACAGAGCCGCCGTACTCCGCGGCCAACAGTGCAGCCTCGGCGATCTTGTCGTGTCCGCGGGCAAAGAAAGAGCCGATGCCGGTCTCCTCGCCGCAGCCACACCAGCACGTGCCGGTAGGGATAAGTCTGGGTAGCTTGGGACTAGTCATGCCTTCAAGATAAGTAACCTGGAAGATTAATCAAGGAGGGGGAACAAGGTTGAGGCCTTTAGGTGACGTCCGGTAGGTCTTGCGGGCGGCCGTTGCTCGGAAGGCCGTTCTGACGGAGAAGCTCGACGCGTGCTGAGTTTCTGCGTCACGAGGTGAGGGCGAAGGGGGTGTGAATTGAGCTCTGGTCTGGCGAAACGCTTCCAAGATCATCACGTGTATATTCCGTGAACGGCGGCTCAAGGCCGCTCACGGTGGCCTACGGCTGCATAGGGGAACATGCCGCTTCGGGGGAGAACTCCCAAGTCAGACGGCAAGCCACAAGGTCAACTAGGTGCCCCCGGCATGATTCGAACATGCGACACCCGCTTTAGGAGAGCGGTGCTCTATCCCCTGAGCTACGGAGGCAGGGGCTCTTAGTAAGAGTAGCGAAAGTAGCGAGTGGTTGCGCGCTCGGAGGGGGAGTCGGGGCGGACTGTGGGTTATCGGTTCGCTCGGCTGGAGTAAAAGGGCGGCAAGTGGGCGGGTGTGCGAGGTTGGGCGGGGTTAGCGTCACGCTCCGTGATTGACAGGCGACGGAAGCGCATTCGTGGGCGTAGGGCGCTGCGGCCGGTGGTGCTGTGTGGCGCGATGCTGGCGCCCGCGCTTCTGGCCGGAGGGTTGCTGGTGGCCAAGCTCACGGGCTACGAGGCGACCATCCGGATGGCTGATGCCGGTACGGGGCCTGACGGGCTCGGAGACGGCGAAAAATCCCATAAGGGCCTAGGTCTCCGGGAGAGGGGCCGCCAGGGATATGAGGGCGGAGGCCAGGGACCTGAAGAGAGGGAAGGGGCCTGGGACGGCGCGACATCCCGGGTTGAGGCCGGTGATGGCGCAGGGCCATGGGCGGGGACGGGCTATGGCGCTGAGTCCCGGACGGAGGCTGGGAGCGGTGCTGGGCCCCAATCCGGGTTTCAAGTCGCGCCCCAAGCTGGGCACCGAGGTGGGCCCCAAGCCGGGTCTCAAGCTGCGTCCCAGATGGGAGCAGGGAGCGTGGGGCTCCGGACGGGAAGTGGCACAGGGGCGCTGGATGAAAGGGGCGACGCGGTAGCCGTGGTCCCGGTCGCGGTCGGGGCCGTGCAAAGCGGGATCTTCGGGCCGAGGCTGCTGCCTCCGCCCCTGCGACCGGAGCGGGTGTACGGAGGGTGGGTGCCCGTCGCCGCGAAATCGGAAGCGGGCCGTTCGGTCGGCGGGCAGAAAGAGTCGGGCGGGACGGGCCAACTGGGGCATCCGGGCGGGATGAACGGGGCGGGTGAACTGGGGCGACCGGGCGGGATGAACGGAGCGGGCGAACCGGGCGGGTTGAGCCAGCCGAGTCAGCCGGATGTGGTCGTACCTGTAAGAGTCCCCAGAGGCCCCAGGGGGCCGCGGAGGGTGGCGTTGCGCCCGCAGGTGGAGCCCGAGCCCAAGAAGGAGCAGGCGCCGTCGCCGGAGCCGTGGGACGGCTGTCCGGGGGAGTGGCGGGGGACGTGGCTCTGGGAGGTCTGCAAGAAGCACGCGCGGCAAGAAGTCTGACTTGTCCGGTCACAAAAAGGGGTGTTCGGCGCATAGCGGCTGTGGAGGTCTGGCCCGTGCAGTTGGTCAGCTGTAGTAGCGTGCGTGCCTGACCCAGGTCACGAGTTCGCAAACGGAGGGGTCGAACGTGCCACCTCGTCGATCAGCGGGTCTGATCGCCGTCGTCGCGACGATGCTTTCCCTCCTGCCGGGAGCCGCTGCCGCGCAGCGGGCGCCGGTGGAGGTTCAGGCCGTCGTCGCCGCCGAGCCGGTGAATCTCACAGAGCTGCGTCGCGAGGCGGAGAAGGCGACGAAGGATCTTGAGGCCGCGACCAAGGCGCTGGAGCAGCGGCGGACCCAGATCCGTGACTCGGAGAAGCAGCTCACGGCCAAGCTGAGGGAGCTGCAGGTGGCCGAGATGGCTTTCGAGCAGGTACGGCAGCCGCTCTCGGACCTGGTCGGACTCCTCTACCAGCAGCCCATCAGCGGCGAGGTGGCCGGTTTCCTGTCCGGCGAGTCCAATACGGACACTCTGCGGGCCATGGCCGGTGTCACCCAGCTCGTTGCCGAGCAAGACCTGATCCTCAAGGACAGCAGCCGACTGCAGCTGGAGCGGGAACGGCTGGCGGGTGAGGCGCAGGAGCTCCGGGCGACCAACCTCCTCGCGGAGGCACAGATGGGTGCCGAGATCGAGACGCTCAGGGCGCGCTCGCAGAAGATCGTGCAATCCCTGACCAAGGCGCTGGTGAAGCTGGGCGTCAAGATCAACAAGAATGGGCAGCCGGCGGCCGGGTGTGACCCGACCCGGGCGACCTCGATGGACGATTTTCCCAACGGGCTCATCCCGCAGGCGTACCTCTGCCCGCTCCAGCAGCCGGGCAACCAGCTACGAGGCGACGCCGCGCTCGCGTTCATCAGCCTCAACGAGGCGTACAAGCGGCGGTTCGGCAGGCCCATATGCGTGACCGACAGCTACCGGAACCTGGCCGAGCAGCAGTCGGTCTACTACCGCCGCCCCGGCTTCGCCGCGGTTCCCGGGCGGAGCAACCACGGCCTGGGGCTCGCGGTCGACCTGTGCGGGGGCGTTGAGCGCTTCCGCTCGGCCGAGTTCAACTGGGTGGAGGCCAACGGCAAGCAGTTCGGCTGGATCCACCCTCAGTGGGCCTACGTCAGCCCCTTCGAGCCCTGGCACTGGGAGTACGACCCCAGGCTCGGCTCCCTGCTGTGAGGAGGCGGTCAGTCACCGTTCCGCGGATGCTTGTGACCGGGGGTCGGGCAACTGACCAAAGAGCTGCTCCCGGTATGTCGGGATCTTCCTTGGCGCGAGGGCGTCGAAGGAGTTAGGGAGTCTTCGTGGTCGCGTGGCTAGCGATCATGACGAGGGCTGGTGTTGCCGCACGACTGGACGGTTTTCCAGCTGTGCGGTGCTCGTCGTCGGGTCAGATTTCGAGGCCGAGATGAACGCACTCCTGCACCGCTGGGCGCTCACCTCCACCTCGGCCGGCATCGGCCACTTCTGAGCGGGCACGGCAGCCACGCCCCTTCCCCGGTCCAGGCCGCCGTGCCGTCATCAACGCACCACGCGGGCGCGACAAGGCGTCCGTGCGGTGCGTGACGCGGGCGGGTGTGCTCATCATGCATGCATGCCTGCGGATGAGCACACCCGCCCGCGCCCGCCCGCCAGGCAGGAGCACCCAGGTGACCAAGCCCGGGACAGACGCCACCACAGCACGACCCGTTCGAGCCCTGGCGCTGGGAGCACGCTCCTGAGAATCACCTCGCGCGAGCGCCGATCGTGATGGAGAGCCGTCCGCCTGCCTGGGCGGAGGCCAGTTCGGTTGCCTGGGCCGAGGTGGTGGCCAGTACGACGAGGGCGCCTCGCTCCGACTTCTCGTCCGGAGTGGCCAGGACCGTGACGTCCTCGGCCACGGTCATCGCGGGGGCGGTGCCGTCCCACGTCGAGGTGGCGGCGGCGAGCACGTCCACCACGTCACCCGGCGAGAGTAGGCGCGCGGTCTCGGGGTCGGCGACGCGGACCGGAGTGGCGACCGTTCCCGGAGCGTGGGCGGCCAGCAGGCCGGGGCCGAGCAGGCGGACATCGGTCAGCGGCTCCCCGCGCCGCGCGGGACCGGCCAGGATCTTTCCGGCGAACGGTGTGCCAGGTCTCAGGGCGCCGTCGGGGACCGTGCCGGGCCTCAGGGCCGCGGGTGTCAGATCGGTCCCCTTCAGCACGCCGCCGGGAAGATCCCTGGCGGCGGTCAGGACGATCACCGAGGCGGTGTCCGGGCGCAGGGCCAGCACGGCGCATCCCATCGCCAGGGCGGCGACGAGGGCGGAGAGCAGGCGATGACGGCGGCCGAGGAGGCGGCGTAGGGCGCGCATGGCTGACTCCAGAAGCGGGAGCCGGGCGGCGCGGTGCCCGTGACGGAACGCCCCGCCGGGCGGCGGGACGCGATGATTCCTGATGTATGACGTGGGCGGGACGATTTCCACCGGCTGACGGGAGCGAAATCATGCCCAGTGGGTGATTTTCGGGTGGTGAGCCCCTCAGGAGAGCGTGGGCTTGGCCGAGGAGGCCGAAAGGGAGTTCGGCCGTCCGGGGCGTGCGGGCAGCGGATGACAGGAGTGGTGGTCTCCTCGGAAAGGCGTGGGCTCAGTTGGGGAGGTCGAAGGGGAGTTTCAGGCCGTCCAGGGCGGTGGGGCAGGGGCAGGTGCGGTCTTCGGGGAGGGCGGCGACGACGTCGGTGATCAGGGAACGCATCCGGGTGACGTTGGTGGCGAAGAAGGCGAGGACCTCCTCGTGGGTGACCCCCTCACCTGCCTCGACCCCGGCGTCGTGGTCGGTGACCAGGGAGATCGAGGTGTAGCAGAGGGCCAGCTCGCGGGCGAGGATGGCCTCGGGGAAGCCGGTCATGCCGACGATCGACCAGCCGTTGCCGCTGAACCAGCGGGACTCCGCGCGGGTCGAGAAGCGAGGGCCCTGGATGACCACGAGGGTGCCGCCGTCGGACACCCCCCAGTCGGAGGAACGCGCGCTGGAGACCGCCGCCTCGCGGCCCGAGGGGCAGTAGGGGTCGGCGAAGGCGACATGGACGACGCCGCCCTCGTCGTAGTAGGTCTGCGTGCGGCCGGAGGTGCGGTCGACGAGCTGGTCGGGGACGACCAGGGCGCCGGGGCCGAGATCGGGGCGCAGCGAGCCGACCGCGCTGGGGGCGAGGACCTGGCGTACGCCGAGAGAGCGCAGCGCCCACAGGTTCGCCCGGTAGGGGATGAGGTGCGGCGGGAAGCGGTGGTCGCGGCCGTGGCGGGGCAGGAACGCGACCGAGCGTGACCCGATGTGGCCGACGGTGACGACGTCGCTCGGCGGCCCGTACGGTGTGGTGATCTCGACCTCTGTGGCGTCGTCGAGCAATGAGTAGAAGCCCGAGCCGCCGATGACCCCGATGTCCGCGCGAGTGACCATGGCGCCGAGATTAGCGCTACCGGCCGCCTCCCGTGGAGCCCCGGTGGCGGCCTGTGGATAACCGCTTCACCGAGTGTTCGGCCGGTTACTTTCGGCGGTCCGTCAGCCGCCGCCTCGGCGAGTGGAGGGCTGGAAAGCCGGGGCGCGAGGTCGGCCTGCGGACCGCCCGCCGCGGACCGCCTGCCGGAGAGCGGCGTTCGGGGGATCGGGGTGGAGAACCCGGGGCGCGCTCAGGAGGCTGCGGGGTGCGCTCAGGAGGCCGCGGGGGCCGGGCTGCTCGCCACCTTCGCCGGCTTGGAGTCGGACTTCGAGTCCGATGAGGCCGAGGAGCTCGACGAGTCGGACGACTTCGACGAGCCGGACGAGTCCGAGGAGCTCGACGAGCCGTTCGAGGAACTCACCGTGCTGGACGAGGACGACCGGCTGTCGGTTCGGTAGAAGCCCGAACCTTTGAAGACGATGCCGACCGCGGAGAACACCTTGCGCAGGTCACCCGCGCAGCTCGGGCACTCGGTGAGAGCGTCGTCGGAGAACTTCTGGACGATTTCGAACTGGTGGGTACAGGCACTGCAGGCGTACTGGTAGGTGGGCACGCGCTCCTCCTCGTGTGGTCCGCGCCGATTGGCACTCTAGTGGCGCGACTGCTAATGGTACGCAGCCGACAAGCTTAAACGCGAGTTGGAGTCTTCGCATTCCATCGGGAGATCTCAACGGGAGATCTCGACAGGGAGATCTCGACAGGGAGATCTCGACAGGGAGATCTCGATCAGACGCCGCGCTCGCCGAACCAGCCCGCGAGCTTGCCCTTGCGGCTGATCGCGCGCATCCGGCGCTCGACCATGTCCCGGCAGGCGGCCGTCGTCACGACCAGGAGCTGGTCCTCGACCCTGATCCTGGTGGAGTCGGTGGGGACGAACGTCCGGCCGTCCCTGACGATCAGCGTCACCTGGGCGTCGCGGGGCAGTCGCAGCTCGAAGATCTCCACGCCCTGCAGCTTGGACGTCGGCGGCACCTTGACCTGGAGCAGGTCGGCGTTGAGCTCCTCCAGCGGCGCCGACTCGACCTCCAGGTCGCGGGCCTCGTCGGGGGTGGACAGCCCGAGGAGTTTCGCCACGAACGGCAGGGTCGGCCCCTGCAACAACGTGTAGACGACGACGATCACGAAGACCTCGTTGAACACGAGCTTGGCCGTGCTGTTCTCGATGGAGGTGGCGGCCCAGGGGATGGTCGCGAGCACGATGGGCACCGCGCCGCGCAACCCGGCCCACGACAGGAAGGCCTGTTCTCGCCAGTTGAGGCTGGCGATGCCCATCAGCCGGGTCAGGAAGGCGGAAACCATGATCGACAGAGGGCGGGCCACCGCGACCAGGATCAGCCCGGCCACCAGGCCGGGTACGACCGCGGCCGGCATCTCCGAGGGGCTGACCAGTATCCCGAGCATGACGAACAGGCCGATCTGGGCCAGCCAGGCCACGCCCTCGGCGAAGCCCCGCGAGGCCGCGCGGTGCGGCATCCGGGAGTTGCCCATGACCAGCGTCGCGAGATAGATCGCCAGGAAACCGCTGCCGTGCAGCAGCACGGCTCCCGCGTAGGCGACGAACGCGAGAGCCAGCACCGCGATGGGATACAGGCCGGAGACGGGGAGCGCCATGCGGCGCAGCGCGTAGATGCCGAGCGGACCGACCGCCAGGCCGACGGCCGTGCCCACCACCAGCTCGAAGAGCACATTGAACAGGGCGACCCCGAGGCTGGGCGAGGTGGCGGCGCTCAGCAGCATCACCGCGATCACTGTGGGCGCGTCGTTGAAACCCGACTCGGCCTCCAGGATGCCCGCGAGGCGCGGCGGCAGGGGCAGGCGGCGCAGCACGGAGAAGACCGCGGCGGCGTCGGTGGAGGCGAGGATCGCACCGAGCAGCAGCGCGGTCCGCCAGTCCAGGTCGAGGATCAGGTGAACCGAGATCGCGACGGCCGCGATGCTCACCCCCACGCCGACGGTGGCGAGCACCAGGGCGGTGGGAATGGCTCCCTTGACGTGGCTCCAGGTGGTGGTCAGGCCACCCTCGGCCAGGATGATCGCCAGTGCGATCAGGCCTATCTGCTGGGCGAGTTCCGGGTTCTCGAACTGCAGCCCGAGCCCGGACTCGCCGAGGAGCACCCCGAAGCCCAGGAAGATCAGAAGGCTGGGGAGTCCGCTCCAGTGGGCGACACGTACGGCGACGACGGCCGCGATGACGACTCCGGCACTGAGAAGCAGCCAGACGTCCAGCCCCATCTGGTCCCCTCTCTGTCTGTGGGGATCATTGTGTCGCATTCGAAAAGGGCGTCACACACGTCCCACGCGCACAGCGGGTCACAGCCCGGGTGCGCACCGACCCGGGACGGGTGGTGATTCGACCTGCCGGTCATGCGTTCACGATGCCGGTTCCGGTGACTCACCGTGGTCGGGCACGTGCCTCCGGCACCGGTTTTGACGACTCGGTCGTCCGCGTGCCGGTTGTGGAGATCACCGGGTCGGCCGGGTGCCTGGGGCGTTGGCATCGGGGGTTTTCCCGGGTGGGGTGTCCACGTGCCGACTCAGGCGTTCGTCCTAATACGCATGCCCGCGCGCCGGCTCAGGCGTCCGTGGCGCCCGTCCTGAAGACCCCCCCGGGCGTCGCCGCGTAGCGGACCGCCACGTCGTGCGGCTCGGCGGGTACGCCGTCGAGCAACTCGCCCTCGTGCAGCAGCGCCACGGTCGGCACGTTCGGGCCGACCCTCGCCAGTGCCCGGTCGTAGGAGCCGCCGCCCCGCCCGAGCCGTACCCCGGTGGACCTGTCCACCGCCAGCGCGGGCACGATCACCAGGGCCGCGGTCCTGATCGCGTCGACACCGCGCCGGGTGTCGACCGGTTCCATGATCCCGAAGCGGCCGGGGGCGAGGGTGTCGGGGCCGTCGTACACGGCCCAGTCGAGATCGTCGTCGTCGCGGAGCACGGGTAGGATCACGGTCGCGCCGTGCTTCCACAGGGCGAAGACCAGTCCGTGGGTCGCGGGCTCCGTCCCGACCGACCAGTAGCACGCGACGAGCCCGGCCATCTGGACCCAGGGCAGGTCAAGCAGGGATTCCCTGATCTGGACGGAGGCCGCGTGTCGCCGCTCATCGGGGATCGCGGCCCGCGTCGCCTCGATAGTGGTACGCAGCATCTGCTTGTCCACAGGTCCCTCCACTATGGTTTCGGTTATGGCCGACTTAGAAGCTGTGACGAAAGCCGTCGTTCCCGCGGCGGGTCTGGGCACCCGCTTCCTACCTGCGACCAAGGCGACCCCCAAGGAGATGTTGCCGATCGTCGACAAGCCCGCGATCCAGTATGTCGTCGAGGAGGCGGTCTCCGCCGGACTGCTCGACGTCCTCATGGTCACCGGGAAGAACAAGCGTTCCATCGAGGACCACTTCGACCGGGCGATCGAGCTTGAGGAGGCCCTGGAGGCCAAGGGCGACGACGAGCGCCTCTCCCAGGTACGCGAGCCCGCCGACCTGGCGACCCTCCACTACGTACGGCAGGGCAAGCCGCGCGGTCTCGGCCATGCGGTTCTCTGCGCCAAGCAGCACGTGGGCGACAACCCCTTCGCGTGCCTGCTCGGTGACGACCTCATCGACTACCGCGACGAGCTCCTCAAGCGCATGATCGAGGTACGCGGCGTGCACGGCGGCAGCGTCGTCGCGCTGATGGAGGTCCCCAAGGAGCAGGTCTCCCTGTACGGCTGCGCCGCCATCGTGCCCACCGACGAGGACGACGTGGTCAGGGTGACCGACCTGGTGGAGAAGCCCCCCGCGGACGAGGCCCCGTCCAACTGGGCGGTCATCGGCCGGTACGTGATCGACCCGGCCGTCTTCGAGGTGCTGGAGAACACACCGCCTGGGCGCGGCAACGAGATCCAGCTCACCGACGCCCTGCGTACCCTCGCCGGGCGCGGCCGCGACCAGGGCGGCCCGGTGCACGGAGTGCTGTTCCGAGGCCGCCGCTACGACACCGGCAACAAGCTCGACTACCTGCGGACGGTGGTGCAGTTCGCCGCCGACCGCCCTGACCTGGCGCCGGAGTTCCTGCCCTGGCTCAAGGAGTTCCTGGCCGCGCGATGAACTCCATGAGATCGGTCGACGATCACCTTTCCGACATCCTGCGCACGGTCCGGGTTCTCGCTCCGCTGGAGGTGGAACTGGAGCAGGCGCTGGGCACCACGCTGGCCGAGGAGATCACGGCCCCGGTTCCGCTGCCGCCCTTCGACAACTCCGCGATGGACGGCTACGTCGTGCGGGCCGAGGACGTCGCCGACGCGCCGGTGACGCTTCCGGTGATCGACGACATCGCGGCCGGCGACGGCCGGATGCAGGCCATCGGTCCCGGTATGGTCATGCGGATCATGACGGGGGCCCCGCTGCCCGCCGGGGCCGACGCGGTGGTTCCCGTCGAGTGGACCGACGGCGGCACGGCGCAGGTGGTGATCAACCGCTCCGTGCCGAAGGGGAACGCCATCCGCAGGTCGGGGGAGGACGTGCGCGCCGGTGACGTCGTGCTGCCGGTGGGCACCCCGATCGGGCCCGCGCAGCTCGGAGTGCTGGCGGGGGTGGGCCGCCGCCGGGTGCTGGTGCGGCCTCGTCCGAGGGTGGTGGTGATATCCACCGGGGCCGAGCTGGTCGAGCCCGGCCTGCCCCTGGGGGACGGCCAGATCTGGGAGTCCAACAGCTTCGCCCTGATCGCCGCGGTCCGTGAGGCGGGTGGCGAGGGCTACCGGGCGGGGATCGTCGTCGACGACGCCGCGCGGCTCCTCGACCAGCTCGATGCACAGCTCCTGCGGGCCGACCTGGTGATCACCAGCGGCGGTGTCTCGATGGGGGCGTACGAGCCGGTGAAGGAGGCCCTCGGGCCGCTCGGCACGGTCCGCTTCGACCGGGTCGCCATGCAGCCGGGCATGCCCCAGGGGTTCGGCGTGGTCGGTGAGGACCACATCCCGATCTTCGCGTTGCCGGGCAACCCGGTGTCGTCGTTCGTGTCGTTCATGGTGTTCGTCCGGCCCGCGTTGCGGAAGATGGGTGGCCGGGCCGCCGAACCCACGGCGACCGTGCGGGCGGTCACCACCGGGCCGCTCCGCTCGCCCGAGGGCAAGCGCTCCTACCTGCGCGGAGTGCTCGGCCCCGACGGCACCGTCGACCCGGTGCGCAGGCAGGGTTCCCACCAGCTCGCCGCCCTGGCCTCGGCCAACGCCCTGATCGTGATCCCCGAGGACGTCGTCGAGCTTCCCGAGGGCGCGAGCGTGGAGGTCATCCCACTATGACTGGATTCACACACATCGACGAGACCGGCGCGGCGCGCATGGTGGACGTCTCGGCCAAGGACGTCTCCGTCCGTACCGCGACGGCCACCGGCAGGGTGCTGCTCTCGGCGGAGGCCGTGGCGCTGCTGCGGTCGGGGGAGGTCCCCAAGGGCGACGCGATCGGCACCGCGCGGATCGCCGGGATCATGGGCGCCAAGCGCACCCCCGACCTGATCCCGCTCTGTCACCCCATCGCGCTGCACGGGGTCAAGGTCGAGTTGGCCGTGGTCGACGACGGAGTGGAGATCACGGTACGGGTCAAGACCGCCGACCGTACCGGGGTGGAGATGGAGGCGCTGACCGCGGTCTCGGTCGCCGCGCTCGCCCTGATCGACATGGTCAAGGCGGTCGACCCGGCCGCCGTGATCACCGATGTCCGCGTCGAGGAGAAGACCGGCGGCAAGACGGGCGTCTGGACCCGGGGGGTCTCGTGAGGGCTCTGGTGATCACCGCGTCCAACCGGGCCGCCGCCGGGACGTACGAGGACACGTCGGGGAAACTGCTGGCCGGGCTGCTCGCCGAGGCCGGGTGCGACGTGGAGGGCCCGAGGGTGGTTCCCGACGGCGAGCCGGTCGAGGCGGCGCTGCGTTCCGGGGTGGCCGAGGGATACGACGTGATCGTCACCACCGGCGGCACCGGGCTGACCCCGGCCGACCTCACCCCGGAGATGACCCGGCGGGTGATCGACAGGGAGGTCCCCGGCATCGCCGAGGCGATCCGTCAGGTCAACCGGGAGAAGGTGCCCACCTCGATCCTGTCGCGCGGGCTCGCCGGGCAGGCGGGTGGCACGTTGATCGTCAACCTGCCCGGTTCCTCCGGAGGGGTGCGCGACGGCATGGGCGTGCTGGCGCCCGTGCTCCGGCATGCCGTGGATCAGATCCGCGGCGGAGACCACCCGCGCTGACTCATGCCTCCTCGGTTTCCGCTCGGGTGGGTTCGTGCGGGCTCGCGTGGGTTCACACGGGCTCGCGTGGGTTCGTGCGGGCTTGCCGGGTAGACGGGCTCCCGGGTAGACGGGCTCGCCGGGTAGGTGAGAACGCGACGGCATGGGTGTGCTCCGGCACGCTGTGGGTCGGAGCCGCCCCGGCTCCCATGGCACGGTGGGCCGTGTTGGGGGGATGATGGAGGGCGTGGATCGACTTCGTGGCTGGCCGGTGACCCTGACGGAAGGTCCGGTGGGACTTCGACCGCTGCGGCTGCGGGACGTACGCGTCTGGCGGGAGTCGCGGCTGCGCAACGCGAACTGGCTCCGCCCCTGGGAGCCGAGCAATCCCGAGACCCCCCTTTTCAAGACCGGCCTCGGGCCCTACATCTCGATGGCCGGAACCCTCCGCAGGGAGGCCAGGCAGGGGCTGGCGCTACCGTGGGTAATCACCTACGAGGGTGCCTTCGCCGGGCAGCTCACCGTGGGCGCCATCGTCTGGGGCTCCGCGAGGTCGGCCCAGATCGGCTACTGGGTGGACGGCGCGCTGGCCGGTCGAGGGATCACCCCCACCGCGGTCGCCATGGCGGTCGACCACTGCTTCTTCACCACGGGGCTGCACCGGATCGAGGCCAATATCCGGCCGGAAAATCACGCAAGCCGCAGAGTGGTTGAAAAGCTTGGTTTTAGGGAAGAGGGCATCAGACGTAGGCATTTGCACATCGATGGTGCCTGGCGTGACCACATCTGTTACGCGCTCACGGTCGAAGACGCGCCGAGAGGGTTGCTTGTGCGGTGGCGGCGGGCCCGTGAGGCGGCCGCCCACGGCGGCACTCCGCACGAAGAGGTTTGAAGATCTCACGACACACCGCATCGAATGCTCGTCAAATAGTGACACGCGGTCTTACTGTGCGTGACATGAGCACATCGAAGGCGCCGGGGGACCACCCGCGTCTTCATGCTGCCCGGAGGTGGCCGTGAGCAGCGTTGTCCTGTATTTGGCCATTGTCATCATGTGGCTGTGCGTGCTCGTGCCCATGTGGCTGCGCCGCGACCGCAACACCCTCGTCGAGACGACCAAGGACCCCGAGTCGTACGCCTACGACGAGGATTCCGCCGAGACCCTGATCGAGCCACCGCACGCATCCTCCCCGGAGTCCCCGGCCGAGTCCTCCCCGGGAGTCCTTTCCGCCACCGAGACCATGCCGGAGTTCCCGCCGGGCGACGACGCGCCGCCGCCCGTTGCCCGGGAGACCTCGACGGGTGCCCAGACCGAGTCCGAGACCTCGCCCGCACAGCCCCCGGCCGGCCGGCCCAACCCACGTAGGGTCGCGGCCGAGCGCCGTCGCGCCGAGCTCCGCCGCAGAGGGAGGCAGGTGGCCAAGCGCAGGCGGCTGACCTTCTGGTGCGTGCTGCTCCTGCTCGCCTCCGTGGTGACGGCCACCGTCCAGGTAATCCCCTGGTGGGGCGTGGCGCCCTCAGTGGTGCTTCTGGGGACCTATCTGGCCATTCTCCGGGTCACCGTCCAGATCGACGCCGAGCAGCGGAGAGCCGCCGCCAAGGCCCGCGCGGAACGTGTCAGACGCGCCCGCCGCCGCGCCGCCCTGCTGGAGGCCCAGCGCCCGGTGGCCGAGGTCATCGACCTGACCGCGCTCCGCGACGAACTCTTCGACCAGTACGCCGAGACACCCCGCCGCGCGGTCGGCGACTGACCGAGGCTCTGGATGGCGCGAGTGCCCCCGGAAGTTTGCTAATCTAGTCCACGTCTTGGGGATGTAGCGCAGTCCGGTAGCGCACTTCGTTCGCATCGAAGGGGTCAGGGGTTCGAATCCCCTCATCTCCACCGCAGGGCCGTTCTTGAAACGGCTGGACTGAAGTTGACGGGATCCCGTCTGATCATCACGATCAGGCGGGATCTTGTCGTTTCAGAGGTTTCCGAACGGGGTCGGGACGGTGCTGCGGGCGAGCGGCGATCCACGTCCATGCGGTCGACGTGCCGTGTCAGGCCGGTGGTGTCAGGCGTTTTCACGCCCGCTGTGGGCATGTCATCCGCTCGCGGCGTCTTTGGCCTCCCAGCGCAGCAGGTCGCCCGGTTGGCAGTTGAGTGCCTCGCAGAGCGCGGCGAGTGTCGTGAAGCGCACCGCCTTGGCGCGGCCGTTCTTGAGTACCGCCAGGTTGGCGGGTGTGATCCCGACGCGGTCCGCGAGGTCGCCCACGGACATCTTCCGCCTGGCCAGCATCACGTCGATGTCGACGACGATCGGCATCAGATCGTCTCGTCCAGCTCGGCCTGCATCTGCGCCGCTTCGACGTCGCGCGCGACGGCCTGGGCGAGCAGCATCCGCAGCACGAGCACGATGAGCGCGACCCCCAAGATGGCCAGGCCGACGCCGCCCATGATGACGGTGACGCCCGGGTCGGCCCGCTGGTCCGGCGCGTTGAGGGCCGTGACCGCGAACCACAGGAGGGCAGCCGCCACGATCGCGCCGATCACGGCGTCCACGTACCGGAAGGCGGCGGAAGAGAACACGGTTTTGCGTCGGACCATCGTCACCAGCCGCCATACGCTGACCAGGGCGACTTGGGCCGACACCATGCCCAGGATCGTGATCACGCGCAGCGGGGCCAGCGGGAGCGACCCGTCCTCCGGGTCGCTCCCGCTGGCCAACGCCCACACCATAAATGCCTGTACGAACACGGTGCCGGCGAGCACCACCACGAGCACGGCGCGAAGCGCACGCACTATCAGCTTTCCCATGACCCATCCTTCTATCGAGTTGCGATGAGAATCTATCGAACATCGATAGATGAGGCAAGGGCTGGGGCGGAGGGCCGGGCATCCCACAACCGTGTGGAACCGCACGACCTCCAAGGCCGACCAACTGGTGGCCGAGGGTGCACGGCTGGCGCCCACGGTTGGCGACGCGCTCAAGGCGGGTTCCCTGACGATCATCTGCGTCACCGATTACCAGGCCATGCACGAGCTGCTCGGCGCGAGCGATATCAAGCTGAATGGCACGATGTTGATCAACCTGACCTCGGGCGACCTGCCCTGGGCGGGGCGGGGCGGGGTCGTGCTCGTCAGGTGTTGCCGTGTCCTGAGGTGTGGGCTCCTCGGGGCGGTCGTGGGCTTGCCGCCGGCTGAGCAGGATGTGCTGGTTGGCCAGGCAGACCATGAGCGCGGTCAGCAGTGTTTGGGCCACGCGGCCATGCGCGAGTCGTTTCTTGAGGTCGCCCACGAGCCGCGAGGTCATGTCCAGCGTGGCAACCGGCGCCTCCGAGTGGCCCAGGGATCTGCAGGACACATCGGACACGCTCGCCAACGGTGTGAATAGCCGGAAACCGCTCCGGCGCGCTCAGGCTCAAGCCTACGCTGGCCTTGACGATCGGTCATGGAGGAACGTGTCCCAATGGGCAGAGCGCGCCGGAACAAGAGCACGTCCCCCAGCCGCGACGTCGCGGCCCGGCAGCAGGGGGAAGTCGAAGCGTCCGATCCCGCCCCGCCGAAAGGATCGCCGGCGTGGCTGGCGGGGATCGCCAGCGCTGTAATCCTGGCCGTGTTCGGCGTCGTGTTCACCGAGTGGTACAACGCGCACGGCTCCGACACGGTCGAGCAGGTACGCGGCGCGGCCCCGATCACCGTCGGCCACGTGGCCGTCGACTACTCCGAGCGCGATACCGTCCTGCGCGAACCGGTGACCGACCCCGAGGGCCGGGCGGTCATGCTGGCCGCTCACGCGGGCAAGCAGCGTGACGGGGTGCTGGCGCGCCACCAGATGGCCCTGATCGACAGCATGGACGTCACCGTCGTGCTGACCGGGAACCGCACCAGCCTGCGCATCGTGAACATCGTGCCGCAGGTCCTCGCCCGCATGCCGGTGTCGGAGGGCGCCCGCCTGATCGCCATCACCGGCAGCGGCGAGACGGGCACCGTCGAGATGGCCGCCGACCTCGACCGCCCCGCGCCCCGGTTCACGACCGACGGCGGTACCGAGTACTTCCGGAAGAAGCAGATCGACCTGAAACGGGACGAGCGGGTCACGCTCAGCCTGAGCTTCACCGGCAAGAAGGCGTACTACGAGTTCGACCTGCTGGTCACGGTGCTCGCGGACGACCGTGCCGAAAAGGTTGTGATCAAAGGGCCGGATGGGGGGCCGTTCCGGTTGAGCGGGGAGGCCGACCGCTACCGGGCCTACTACCGGGAGGCGCCGCAGGGAGGCTGGCGGCCGGTCTCCTGCGCGGGACGCCGGACGTGCTGATCACCCGTTGCCTCCGGGCCCTGACGGCGCTCTCGCTGGCCGCGGCGGTCGCGGTCGCCGACGACTCGCGGCCTCCGCTGGAGCTCATGAGATGGGAGGCGGCGTGGTCGGCCCCCGCCGATGAGACGGCCTCGTTCTCCTTCCTGTCCGGCGAGAATCTGATCATGGCGACGCCGGAGGGGACAGTGACCGTGCGCGATCCCGGCACCGGCGCGATCCGGCTCACCATTCGCACCCCGGTCACTTCCCTCAGCGACGCGTGGGCCACGGTCGGCACCCTCGTCGTGACCGGGAGCCCGAAAGGATCGTCGGACCGGACCCTGTACGGCTACGACCTGGCCTCCGGCGGCCCGTTGTGGCGGCACGAGCTGCCCCCGTCGGGGCCACGGGCGGACGACCTCCCGCGGATCCTGGTGTCCGAGTACGGCGTCGTCGTCTTCCACCAGGAGTCCGGGCTGCTCTCGCTGGACGTGCGAACCGGCGGCGTCCGGGCGCGGGCCGCCGAGGCGGTGGGCTGCGAGGGAGAGACCGGCTCCACATCCCGGGCCCTGCTGCTGCTGAGCCGCTGCGGGCAAGGCCGCGTGCGACTCGACTCCTTCGATCCGCGCACGCTACGGCGAAACTGGACACGTCCGGTGACCACCTGGAACGTCCCGCCGGGCGTCGGTATCCGGCTCTGGTTCAAGAGGGCGTCGGAGGGCTTCGTCATCGCGGCGGTGGACGGCGACGATTTCCTCTTCACGCAGGACGGCACACCGCTGCCCCGCTCCCGCCTGGACAGGGCCGCCGCCGGGAGCCCGTCGCCGGAGGTCGGTCAGCATCCCGACGCCGAGGACCGCCCCGGGTTCGACTGGAACAACGCGTGGCCGCTGCCCGGTTACCTCATCTCGCGAGAGCAGGACACCGGCCCTCCCGTCGCGCTTCCCCTCGACAGGCCGCTCACCCACACCACCGTCCTCGTGGGGGCGACCTCCCATATGGCCTTCATCCACGGTGACGCCCGGATCACCGCCCTGCGTCCCGTCTACGGACGTCCCACCGGCCCCGTCGCGCTCGGCGGCGTCCCGCCGGGCGAGTGGCCGGATGCCTGCTCCCTGCTCACCTCGCGCGACCTCGGCCAGGACGTCCGCCGCGTCCCGGGAAACAAGTCCCTGGGCCACCTCACGCTGCCCAGGCCCGTGACCTGCGACTGGGTGCCGCCCGAGGACGACGGCGAGGTCATCTCGCTCTCCGTGAGCTGGGTGTCCCCGAACGCCGGCGCCCTCTTCACCGACGCCGCCGAGCAGACCAGGCGTCACGAGAGCTTCGACTACGACCCCACGATCGAGGGCGACGGCATCTTCTCCTACACCGCCCACGGCCCCGGGGGGACCTTCGGCGCGATGCTCGTCAATGTGGGTCCGGTCATCGTCCGGCTGACGTCGCCGTCGCGGCTGGTGCAGCGCCTGGCCGCAGTCCGGGTGCGTGACAACCTGATGGCCCGCTACCGGCCGGGGGAGCGCGTCCTGCCTCCGGCGCGGACGGGCGGGTGGACCCATCTCGCCGACGGGAGCGTCAACACCGACCCGGTGGTGGGCGGCGGTGTCGTGTACGCCGGCGCCGACGACGGGCTGTACGCCCTGGACGCCGTCACCGGCCGGGCACGGTGGAAATCCTGGCCGGCCGCGCCCATGCTCGTGGACGGCGTGCTCTTCGGCGCGAGGAGCGACGGGGTGGCGGCCATCGACACCGCCACCGGCCGGATGCGGTGGAATCGCCGCTTTGGCACCCGGTACGTCGGCATCAAGGACCTCGTCATCCAGGACGGCGGCGTGTACGCGGGCGTCGGCCTCACCCACGTCGTCGCGCTGGAGGCCGCCACCGGCGAGCAGCGGTGGCGCTTCCGCGTCCCCGGCACCCTGGGCCGCGTGGCCGTGGCCGCCGGCACCGTCCACGTGAGCAGCCGGGAAGGCATGCTTTACGCCCTCGACGCCAGGACGGGTGCGCTTCGCCGGCGTTCCCGCGTGGGCACCGGCAATATCAACCCGGCCGGTTACCTGGCCGCGACCGGGGAGGCCGTCTTCGTGATCACCGGCGCGAAGGCGTCCGCGCTCGACCCCGCCACCGGGAAGGCGCGGTGGCGCGCCCGCGTCAGCGCCGCCGTCCGGTACGACCCCGTCGTGATCGGCGGTACCGTCTACCTCGGCGATCTCGCCGGGCGCACGTACGCGCTGAACGCCGCCTCCGGCCAGGAACGATGGAGGCTCGCCGCCGAGGGCGACAGCGGCATCTGGAACGTCACCGCGTCACGAGGAAAGGTCTACGTCGCCGGCCGGAGCCTGCACGCCCTCGACCCCGAAACCGGGCGGGAACGGTGGAGCAAGCCGTTCACCGCCACGGTGTCGGTCCAGGGGGACACCGTCTTCGTCCAGGACGAGGACGGTACGCTGTACGCGCTGGACCCGGCCACCGGCGCGCCCCGCTGGCGCTTCCAGACCGGCGGCCGCTTCCAGACCCGGCCGGTCGTGGCCGGCGGCCTCGTCTACGTCGGCAGCTCCAACGGCAACCTGTACGCGCTGCGCGCCACGGACGGACTGGCCGACCATCGCGATTCTGGAGCGGTCGATCAGGTCGGAACCGCCCCGCTTCGCTGGTAACCGGTCGAGCACGAAGGAGACGTCGGCCGTCTGGCCCTGAACCACCCTCGTGCCGAAGCCCGGATCGGTGTCGCTGTCGCACGCGATGCAGTCGGCGACCCGCCCGTCGGACAAGGTCGTGGCGTGGCTCTCGGCGGAGCTGAAGTGCTCACACGCCGAGGCGCAACTGCGGTCGGTGAGCACCACCAGCGGCAGGTTGAGCAGTTCGACGGTGTCGTCGGTCCGCAGGGCTTCGCACTTGGCGTCCACTGTGCACAGGTAGGCGGTGACCTTGCCATGGACGAAGGCGCTCACCAGCCGGATCGCTTGGCCAGGCCCAGGGTGAGGGCGAACTGGGCGCGTTGACCGCCCGACAGCTTGCCCGCCCGGAAGTCGAGGATGAGACCGAGCCGCGCGATGCGCTCCCGCGCCGTGGCCGCTACCGCCTGAACACAGCTGGAGGGGCCGCGTCCACCCACCTTGCCTTCCAGCGCGGGAACCCCGCAACTCGTGCCCGCCAGGGCGCAAGCTGCCCACCCGCAGATCCGCCCCACAGGCCGATCCGGCCGTTGAGGCCGTAGCGGAAGCCGTTGGCGCGCAGATACCGGATCGAGGCCTTCACCTCGTGGATCTGCTGCGGGAACTTGGCGCTCGTGCTCAGGGTGTAGTTGACGGAGGCAACGGCAAATCCCTGCGAGAGCAGTGATGTCCACTCAGGGATCCGCTGCAGCTCGCTCTTGTCTCCGGCGGACCAGCCACTGCCGTGACGGCCCAGACGCGCTTTCAAGCCTAGGTGCACACTGATCTCCCCTCAAGATGAAGATGAATTCAAATTCACCCCTTGGGCAAGGGTTGTCAACTCCAGCCGATGCCTGCATGATGAATCAGAATTCACATTCACTGTGAGGGGGATCACATGTATCTCGTGGAGTCGTGCCGCATTCGCACCTCAGGTGCCCGGGCGGTGGAGCTCTTCCAGGTTGACGGCCTCTCACTGCTGGCCATCCCGCAGCTGGCCGTCGACGTGCCCGGGCAACCACCCGGTATGAACGTCGGCGACAGTGACACCGAACTGCGGGTACTCCGCCTTACAGCCGAAGGTTTCGAGCCCTTCCAGAGCCTTCAGGTGCCGGGCGGTGAGGACGCGGAGTTCTTCCGGATCGGCCGGCGGGCGTTCCTGGCGACTGCGAGCATCCGCCGCGGCCAAGACCCCTATGCGTTCGGCGTGGACTCCCAGCTGTACGAATGGGACGGCGCGCGCTTCGTCCCCTTCCAGAGCGTGCCCGGTTTCGCGGCCAAGCAGTGGCGGCACTTCACGCTGGCCGATCAACATTTCCTGGCCCTGGCACAGGGGCTTCCGCTGGCTGGGAGCCAGCCGTCGCGGATCTACCGATGGGACGGCCGGGCCTTCGAACCGTTCCAGGAGATCGCCTCCGAGCAGGGCTACAACTGGCACGCCTTCCGGGTGGCGGGGCACGACTTCCTCGCCCACGCCGACCACCTCGCTCCGTCCGTCCTGTACCGCTGGGACGGAGCGCGCTTCGCCGTACACCAGAAGCTGGCCGAGCAGCACGGCCGGGCTTTCGCCTCCTTCCGCGCCGACGGCGAGGAGTATCTACTCGTCGGCTGCATCCTCAGCCCGTCGCGGCTACTGCGCTGGGATGGTGAGTCGTTCGTGGAGCACGCCGTGCTGGACGGGCTCGGCACCCGCGAGTTCGCGGTCCTGCAGGGCAAGGGCGGCCTGTACGTGCTGCGGGTCAACTTCATTCACGGCACCCCCGCCGCGCCGACGACCGCGCTGAGTTCCCAGCTCTACCACTGGCAGGACGGTGGGCTGCGCGTCGTCGAGGAGTTCCCCACCAGCGGCGGCACGGACGTTGCCGTCTTCACCGACGACCGGGGGCCACTCGTGGCGGTCTCCAACGGGCTCAGCGCCGACGTGCGGTTCGCCACCGAGAGCGTCATCTACCGCTTCATCGAGCAGGAGCACCAGTGACCGAGGAGTTCATCCGGCTGTTCGCCACCTACACAGCCGATCCGGACAGCATCGGCAGGAGACTGGGGCGCGCGGTCACCGATCGCGCGCGCAACAACCCGCTGATCGCCGCGACGGCCACCGACATCGCGCTCTACCCGGGAGACGGCAGGCCGCCCACGGTCGAAGGGTTCCGGCTCTCGACCAGGGGCTTCAAGGAGCTGACGGCGATCTCCCACCTGGGTCCCGCCGTGGCTTCGCTGGTCAGGCTCCGCGACCTGGGCGAGGAGTCCTGGCGGAAGGCCGCCGAGCGCCTGCTGGCCGAGGTCAAGGCCACCCGCGCCGCCAACAGCATCGAACTGTGGCGGGACCGGATCGCGGTCGAGGCCTACCGGGGCAGGGAACGTGAGATCGCCGACATGGTCGACCACGCGTGCGCGATGACCGCCCGCTACCTCACGGCCGCGCTGGACGACGAGGACTATCTCACTTCCGAGACGCTCCGCCGCGACTACCTCGACAACGGCATCAACTCAATGATGGTGGCCACGTTCTTCCTGGTCAGCCTCGACACCAGCTTCCGCATCACGCGCTGGTTCACCGAGCAGGACCTGGCCTGGGAGCGGGCCATGGTGGTGATCGCGGGCAGGCAGGGCCGTCCGACCGCGGGCGTCACCTGGAACACCAGCAGCGTGGCCACGATGATCCTCGCCGCCTCGCGCGGCCGCCTTCCGTTGGATCGCGTGTACGTGGCCCCGCACGCGCCCACCTTCCCCTCCCCTGCCGGCGGCGACCTCACCCAGGTGATCGCGCTGGAGGAGGACCTGCGCACCCTCTGGTGCAGCACCAGGGCCACCGTCGAACTCGGCGACGTGATGTTCGACGGCTATCCGCGCTACGTCCCTGGCGGCCTCACGCTCCCCGACGTCACCGACCTCGGCGTCGCCGAGGTGAGCGAGATGCCCGCCATCCACTCGGCCGACGACATGCGTGCGCTTGTGACCAGGCTCCGCATCGTGCTGGAGGACCCGAGGCAGCTGCTGTCCAGCTGCGTCACCGACTTCGCCGCCGCCTCCCTGGCGGCGGTGGGTAACGATCCCACCCAGGTAGTGGTGCCTGGGCTGACCGACCTCTGAGAGTGAACCATGACCATCGACCGGCGCTCGTTCCTCCTCGGCGCATCACTGCTGTCGCTGACCACCGCATGCGGTTCGTCAGGCTCCTCCTCCTCCTCTTCTTCCTCCTCCTCGAACTCACTCAAGATCGGCGCATCGCTGCCGCTCACCGGCCCGGCCGCGGACGTCGCCGATCCCGGCTACAAGGGCTACCAGGTCTGGCAGAGCCAGATCAACACGCGCGGCGGGCTCCTGGGCCGCAAGGTGGAGTTCGTCATCCTGGACGATGGCTTCGACCAGAACACCGTGGTCTCCAACTACAACCGGCTGATCACCCAGGATCGGGTGGACCTGCTGATCGGCACGTTCTCCTCGTTCCTGAACCTGCCGGCTTCGACCGTCGCCGACCGCAACCGCATGCTCTACATCGAGCCGTCGGGTGGTGCGGCGGATATCTTCTCGCGCGGCCACACCAGGCTGTTCTTCAGCCAGCCGGGCACGACCGACACCGCGCATCGGCCGTTCGCCGCTTATGTGGAGGGCCTGAAGGAGCGGCCCGCCACCGCGGCCTACCTGTACCAGGACGACCCCAGCACCGACGTGCCCGTCCAGAACCTCCAGAAGACCTTTGAAGGGCTCGGCATCGAGACCGTCTACGGGCAGAAGTACCCGCCGGACACCAAGAACTTCGACGCGATCGCCAACGCGATCCGGCAGACCAACCCCGCCCTGCTGGTGCACGGGGCGCTGGAGGTCGACGGCGTGGCCGTGGTCCAGGCCCTGCAGCGGGTCGGCTTCACCCCGTCGATCCTCTACCAGACCAGGGCGCCCTCCAGTGTCAACACCTACCCGCAGGCCATCGGCGCCACGAACACCGAGGCCGTCTTCACCGCCGGCAGCTGGCATCCGGCCTCGAAGTATCCGGGCAACGCCGAGTTCGTCGCGGATTACCGCAAGCAGTTCAAGCAGGAACCGAGCGAGGACGCCGCCAACTCCTACACCGCGGCGCAAGTGCTTCAAGCCGGCGTCCAAGCCGTCGGCAAGCTCGACCAGGATGCGATCGCCGCCTGGCTGCACGCCAACACGGTCGACACCATCGTCGGCCCGCTGAAGTGGGACAAGCGCGGCGTTCCCGACGGCAGCCTGCTGCTGATGCAGTGGCAGCGTGGCAAGCTGGAGGTCGTCGCCCCGGCCTCGGCCGCGACCGTCACCTCCGTGATCGCCGCCAAGCCAAGCTGGGCGACCTGATGCAGGCGTTGCTCTTCGGCCTACTCGTCGGCGGCGTATACGCCCTGGCCAGCAGCGGCCTGACGCTGATCTTCGGCGTCATGCACATCGTCAACCTGACCCACGGCGCGATCCTCATCGCCGGGGCATTCCTCACCTACAGCATCTGCACGGCGACGGGCCTCGACCCCTTCGCGACGATCCCCGTCACCGGCACCGTGCTGTTCGGCCTGGGCTGGCTCATCCACAAGCTCGTCATCCAGCGGGCCGAGCGCGGCGGTGAGGGCACGATCATCCTCTCCACGCTCGCGCTCGCCATGATCCTGGAGGGAATCACCATCCTCATCTGGGGCCATGAACCGCACACCGTCGTCACCTCCTACGCCCGCACGTCCATCCGGCTGGGCGACCTGGTCTTCCCCACGGCCCAGGTGTACGGCTCCGCGTGCGCGCTGGCCCTGCTGGCCGCGCTGTACATGGTGCTCAACCACACGTGGCTGGGCAGAGCCGTACGCGCGGCCACGGCCAACCCGCAGGGTGCCGAACTCGTCGGCATCCGGGTGGAGCGGGTCAACGTCGCCGCCTTCGCCCTCGGCGTCGCGCTGACCGGCGCGGCGGGCTCGATCCTCGCGGTCCTGTCTCCCTTCACCCCGGACTCCGGGGAGCAGTGGATCGGCCTGGGGCTCGCCATCGTGGTGCTCGGCGGCATGGGCAGCCTCGGCGGCGCGCTGATCGGCGCCCTGGTCCTCGGCGTGGCCGAGACACTGACGGCCACCTACGGGTCGCCCTCGTGGGCCACTGCCATGCCCTTCGCCGTCATCGTGCTGACCCTCCTGCTGCGCCCGCAGGGGATCTTCGGCGTTCGAGTTCGACAGGATGTGGTCACCGGATGAGGATCCTGATCATCGCGGCCGGCGGCGCCCTCCTCGCGCTGCCCGTGCTGTGGGGCGACGCCTACTACCTGAACATGCTCATCCTGATCTTCCTCCTGGCGATCATGGCCAGTTCCTGGAACATCATGGGCGGCTACACCGGCTACATCTCCCTCGGGCAGAGCGCCTTCCTCGGCGTCGGCGCCTACACGACCGCCATCGCGGCCAACACGTGGTCGATCTCCCCATTCCTGGCCGCTCCCCTGGGCGGCCTCGCGGCGGGGGCGCTCGCCGCCGTCCTCGGCCTGGTGACCTTCCGGGCGCGAGGCAACGCGTTCATCATGATCACGTTCGCGATGCTCTACCTGCTCGGCATCGTGGCGCTGAACTGGACGTCGGTCACGAACGGCAACGACGGCATGATCCTTCCCGCGCCGACCTGGAGTAGGGACTACGCCCTCTGGCCCTTCTACTACGCCCTGCTCGGTCTGCTGATCCTGACGCTGGTGATGTCGAAGGCGATCGCCTCCTCACGCTTCGGCCTCGGGCTGACGGCCATCCGCGAGGACGAGGAGAAGGCCGCGGGCATCGGCGTCAACACCTCGGCGGCCAAGCTCGCCGCCTTCGTGGCCAGCAGCGTGCCCATCGGCGTGGCGGGCGGCTTCTACGGCTACTACCTGAGCTTCCTCGACTCCAGAGCCATGTTCAGCATCGTCACCAGCATCATGATCGTGCTCGCCGCCCTGCTCGGTGGCTCGGGCACGCTGTGGGGCCCCGTGCTGGGCGCCTTCCTGCTGGAGCCGTTCTCCCAGCTGACCAACCAGCTGTTCACCGGTCCGACCGCGGGCGCCTGGCGGCTGGTCGTCTTCGGTGGGCTGCTCCTGGCCATCCTGCTCTTCCTGCCCAAGGGCATCATTCCCGGGGTACGGCAGGCGCTGGCCAGAAAGCGACCGGCCATCGTGGGCAAACGCCTGGCCCCCGCCGCCGTCCCGTCCTGGCTCGCGGTCGGCGACGGGGGGCGATTGGAGGTGCACGGCATTCGCAAACGCTTCGGCGGGCTCACCGTCCTCGACGGCCTGGACCTCACCGTCGAGCCCGGCTCGATCACCGGGTTGATCGGGCCGAACGGATCCGGCAAGACCACGCTGTTCAACCTTATCGACGGCGCGATGAAGCCGGACAGCGGCACGATCCTGCTCGACGGCCGGCGGATCGACGCCTCGAGCCGATGGGCACGCAGCCGGGCGGGGCTGGGCCGTACCCACCAGATCACCCGATTGTTCCCCCGGTTGTCGGTGCTGCGGAACGTCGTCGCCGGATCCAACGGGTCCTGGGCGGCACCGGCGATCACCGGTGTCCAGGCCGCCAGGGGCGCTGAGCTCCTCGATCTCGTCGGGCTCGGCGACTATCGTGACCTGCCCGCCGGCGAGCTCTCCTACGGCCAGCAGAAGCTCATCGAACTGATCCAGATTCTCCTGCTCCAGCCCCGCCTGGTGCTGCTCGACGAACCGGCGGGCGGCATCAACCCGACGCAGATCGAGCAGATGGGCGCCCTGATCCGCGAACTCAACCGGACCGGGACCACCTTCCTGATCGTCGAGCACAACATGCCCTTCGTCCTCGGGCTCTGCGACACGGTCCACGTCCTGGCAGGTGGCCGCCGCATCGCCTCCGGCACGCCGCAGGAGGTGCGGAGCGACCCGCTGGTGCTGGACGCCTACTTGACAGGAGCGAGCCAATGATCTCGATGACCGGTGTCTTCGCCGGGTACGGCGGAGGCGACGTGCTGCAGGGGCTGGACCTGGAGGTCTTCCCCGGCTCGGTGACCTGCATCGTCGGCCCCAACGGCGCGGGCAAGTCCACCGTGCTGCGGACCATCAGCGGCCAGCTCGCACCGCGTCTCGGCGCGATCCGCTTCGACGGCCGCGACATCGCCGGACGGTACCCCGCCGAGCTGATCAAGGCGGGGATCGTGCAGGTGCCGCAGAAGAACGGCCTGTTCCCCGCGATGACCGTCGCGGAGAACGTACTTCTCGGCGGCTACCTGCGCCGCCACGAGAAGACGTATCTGCGGGGGCGCTTCGCCTGGCTCGCCGAGCGCTTCCCGATCATCGCTGAGCGGAGCGGCGAGCCGGCGGGGAACCTGTCCGGCGGGCAGCGGCGAACCGTCGAGTTCGCCAGGGCGCTCATGCTGGAACCGGCGATGGTGCTGCTCGACGAGCCGTCTCTGGGGCTCGACCCGCGCTCGCTCGGTCTGGTCGGAGATGCCGTGAACGCCATGCGCGACAGCGGCATCACCGTGCTCATCGTGGAACAGAACGTGCGCTTCGGGCTCGGGATCGCCGGCCACGGTGTCGTCATGGAGAGCGGCCGCGTGCTCATGGCGGACTCCGCCCAGACAATTCTCGACGACCCGGAGATGGGCGCGCTCTTCCTGGGCGGCACCCCGTGAGCGCCTTCCTGGGCGGCACCCCGTGAGCGCCTTCCTGGAGCGGCTGCGGCAAGGGCTGCCGACGCTCATGCTCGGCATCCGCGGCAGCCGTACCTCCGAGGTCGTGCGGATGGCACACGCGACCGGCCACCACGCCGTCCTGGTCGACCTGGAACACTCCGTCATGTCCACCGATGTGGCCGCGCAGCTCTGCTCGGCCGCCGACAGTCTGGGAATGACGCCGCTGGTGCGAGTGCCGGAGCGCGAATACGGCATGATCGGTCGGCTCCTGGACGGTGGCGCCCACGGCATCGTCGCCCCGCGGGTCGAGACGGCGGACGAGGCACGGCAGGTCGCCCGCGCCTGCCGGTTCCCGCCGCGCGGGCAACGCTCGCAGACCGCCCAGGTGCCTCAGTACGGCATGCGTCCGGTGCCCGCCAGGGAGCTGAACCCGGCGCTCGACGCCGCGGCCGTGGTGCAGATCCTCATCGAGACCCCGGCGGGGATCGCCAACGCCGACCACATCGCGCAGGTGGACGGCGTGGACATGCTCGCGATCGGTGTCAACGATCTCACCGCGGAGCTCGGCAGGCCCGGCGCCTACGACGATCCGCGAGTGCTCGACGCGATCGCCACTGCGGCCGCGGCCTGCCGTACGCACGGGAAGTTGCTGGCGGTCGGCGGCATGCCCGCGGCCGGTCTCGCCGGTGTCTGCCCACTCCGAATCACCGGTATGGACTCCGCCCTGCTCTTCCAAGCCATCGGCTCTGCCGCGAAGGATGCGTCATGACCCTTCAGACCACGCCCATGCGGGCCACGACGAGCAACACCCGGCCGGGTTTCACGATGCCACCGCTGAGCTGTGACGCCCATTTCCACGTGTTCGAGCCCGGCTACGCACATGTTCCCGACCCGCTCTACACCTTTCCCGACGGCGCACTCGACCAGTACCTTCGCCTGGCCGGCTGGCTCGGCATCGAGCGGATGGTGCTGGTGCAGCCGACCTTCTACGGCACCGACAACAGCCTGCTGCTCGACGTGCTGCGCAAGGTGGGGCCGCGCTGCCGCGGCGTGGTCCGGATCGAGGACTCCGTGAGCGACGCGGAGCTCGACCGCTTCCACGAGGCGGGGGTGCGGGCGATCAGGCTCGACCTGTTCGCCCGCGCGTCGTGGCGCACCGACGAGCTCATCGCCTACATCCGCGCGATGGCCCAGCGCGCCAGGCCGCGCGGCTGGCACCTGCAGTTCTACACGCCGGGCGCGGTCGTGCGGAATCTCCTGCCCTTCCTCGCCGAGCTCGAACACACCTTCGTCATCGACCACATGGGGTACGGGATGGACCTCGACGGGCTGCTGCCGCTGCTCGCGGGCGGGCACTGCTATCTCAAATTGTCGGGGCCGTACCGGCTGGCCAAAGACGGGCCGCTGTCGGCCGTCGAGCCGCTGGCCCGCGCGCTGGTCGAGACCCACCCCGACCGGCTGCTGTGGGGCTCGGACTGGCCACACCTGCCCGACGGCCAACGCGACACCGGCGAGTTGCTGAATCTGCTGGCCGATTGGGCGCCCACCCCGGAAGATCGCCACCAGATCCTCGTTGAGGCGCCCGGGAGGCTGTTCTACGGGCAGTAATCTCGGTGATGGGGAGGTATCTGGTGAAGTCCAAGCGTACCGAGGCAGAGCTCAAGGACGCCGCGCGGCGGCTGTTGACCCGCAAGAGCTATGCCGAAATCAAGATCATCGATATCACCGCGGAGGCGGGGAAGGCAGTGGGCTCGTTCTACCGCTATTTCGAGGACAAGGACACCCTGCTCGCCTCGCTGGCCGGGGACTTCCAAACGGCGCTGCGCTCCCACGTCGTCGATCACCTCGGTCACGAGCACACGCTCTCCACGACCGACGACATCCGCCGCCACGTCGGCGCGTACTGGGCCACCTACCGCGAACACCTGCCGGAGATCGTCGGTATCTTCCAGGCGTCCATGTCCAGCGGAACCTTCCGCCACATCCACGACGAACTACGCCAGCGCCACGTGGAGAACTGGACGCGGCACATCCGCGAGACCGACACCCCGGCGGCCAGGAGCGAGGAGAGCGCCCGGCTGGCGGCGCTCGCAATATCCTGCATGCTGGAGTCCTTCTGCTACCACCGCCTCGCGGAGAACCCGGGAGGCGACGACGACGAGGCCATCGAAACCCTGACCCAGCTGATCGCCAGGGGGTTGCTGGGGTGACCGGTGGGTGACCGGGGTCCTTGCTGAAAGACCACTGAAGATCTTGAAGACCACTGAAGATCTTGCGTTCCGGCTGCGTTCCGGCTGCGTTCCGGCTGCGTTCCGGCCGTGACGAAGTCAGACTTCTGGGTCATGCAGGGGGAGTGGGCCGGGGACCCGCTCGTGGTGGCCGTCTATTGACAGACCCGGACGGGCGGCTCATCCAAGCGTACGTTTCGACGAGATCGACGAACCCCGACCGGAAGCGTCGCAGGCGCTGATCAAGGTTGAGACAGCCTCGCTCAACTTCGGCGAGCCTGCCTTCGCTGCCCGGCAGAAGCGAGGTCGCGTCCGCGCAGGTGGTGTACGAGTGTTTGAGATCGGTACCTGCGTCGCGCCTGGCTGATCGCCGTTGAAAAGCGTGGCGTAGTACGTGGGGAAAAGCGTGGCGTAGTACGTGGGGAAAAGCGCGGCGAGGGCGGTGGAGTGGTGTGCGACCGATCTGACCTGCGTATTCGTTGAAAATTTCGCCGATACCACCGGGACCCCATTGTCGGAAAGCAGAGGAGTAAGCAAAGATCGACGGGTTGATCCACTGTGGTAGGGGCCGCAGCCCCCCGTCGAAGGGTAGACAAGTGATCAGGTCTGTTACGAAGGTCATCGCCGTGACGGCCTTAGCCGCCGGCGTTCTCGCGGTCAACCCGGCATACACGGCGTACGCGGCCTCCGCCCCCTACACTCCCGAGGGAGTCTGCGGGGCGGGGTTCACCCGGGTGAAGGACGGCATCCGCCCCCTCAAGTCCGGACGTGACACCTTCGGCTACGTCTACCTCATGTACAACCGCAGCACCGGTTACAACTGCGTGGTCAGTATCAAGACCGCCTTCTACCGGACCGCCACCTACACCACCGCCACCCTGAAGGTGGAGGGCGGCAAGTCGAAGACCGACGCGGGCAAGTTCAAGTACTACGCCGGGCCGGTCAAGCTGAAGGCCCGTGGCGATTGCGTCTCGTACTGGGGCAGCACCCGAGACACCCGGCTGGACTACGCCGAGGCGACCGGCGGCCGCAAGACCTTCGGCAACTGCGGATAGCGAGACCTCAAGCGCCGGGGCCACACCCGGTCCCTCGCCCCCAACCTGACGGTTCCAAGTGGTGTGGTAGGTGCTGGAGGTCACCGTTCACCCGGCGCCGGCAGTGCCCGCGCAGCGAGTCGGACCACCTGGGGCCAGCCACGTTAGAGGGCTGGTCGGAGTCATGATCAGCGACCGGTTTTCAACTGGGTTTCCAAAACACTGACTGTTGACTCCGGCGGCTGCTCGACCAGTTTGTTTTCGTTCTGCCAGTTGACACTCTGGTGTACATGTACTTAGCGCGCGTCGTAGTCTGGACGGGCGGAGCTTGCCTTCCAGGCAAGGGCCCGCGCATGGGGAGAGGCCCCGACCAGGCCGCCAAACCAAGATCGAGGCCCCTCTGGGATGTGATGCGGGTTCAGCTAGGCCGGCTGCCTAGTTGGGCACGATCACGCGCAGCGCCCAATCCACCACGATGAGAACCGCTCGGACAACGAGCAGGTGCGCCTCCGTGGAGTCGGCCGCCTTGCGACGTGGCTTTCCCGCCATGGGGGGTTACCCCTCTCTGTGGGCCTCGGTGATCCTGAGATCGGCCGTGAGGCCCGTCCCGGTCGATCCGGGCGTACCGGCCGAAGCAGAGATGGCGCTTAAAACGACGCTGGAGTCAGCGTAATCGGCCTTTCCCGTCTGCGCCTTCACCGTCTGGCCTGTCCGTCCGGTGAAGGCGCGTCAGATGCCGAACGGCGCGGCGTAGCGGACGATTCCGCCGGGCAGTGGGCGGCAGCGGCCGGTGTCGAGAGCGAGGGCCATCAGGGCCTCGTCCGGGACGTCGATGGTCAGGCCGATGCCATGGGCGGAGGCACGGGTGAAGCCGAACCGGGGGTAGTAGGCCGGGTGCCCCAGGACGACGACGTAGTGCTCGCCCATGTCCGCGGCCGCCTTCAGGGCGGCACGGACGGTCGCAGAACCGGCGCCGCTGTTTTGCCGCTCGGGCCGGACGGCGCACGGGGCCAGGCACAGGGCCGGGGTGTCGCCGATGTGACAGCGGGTCAGCAGTGCGTGGCCGACGAGATCGCCGCTCTCGTCCGCGGTGACGAGGGACAGTCCCTCGATCCACGCGGCCGGGTCGGCGCGCAGTGCGTCGACGAGGTCGGCCTCCTCCGCGGTGGGAAAGGCGGCAAGGTTGATCTCACGGACGGCGGGGATGTCGGCGCCGGTCTCGGCGCGCGTGATCCAGGTGTTGCGCATGATCGCTGAGGATCCGTTTCGGAGTGATGTTCGTGTGGACACCCCGCGGGCTCACGCTCCCGAAGGAGGGCAGGCCGGATGAGATCAGGCCGCGGCCCGGGACGCGAGGGAGACCCGGACGCTGCACATGGCGGGCCTGAGCGCGGTCATCGACCCCACCTCCCTGCTTCTCCGCTCCTGGTCGAACACGAACGGAAGCCAGTTTACAGAGGGGGATGGAACCGCTGGCGCATCGGATGTAGACGTGGTGCGGGCCAGGCCTTGGCGGAGAGTGCAGATCCCAGCCATGATCTCGAAATGTCACCGGAGTGCTGACGCGGGTGTCCTACGCTGCGGCGGGGCTTCCGTTCGGGCCTGTCCGGAAGATCCGGGGCGCCTCACTCCTTCGGACTGTTACCACCCTAGCGAGTGGTCTGTCCGGAATCTCTGGAGCACCTCGGTGTCGATCGCTGCCTGCGTCGCGGTCGGCGTCGGCCTGGTGATCGCCGGCCTGAGACCGCGCCTCAACGAGTACCGCCAGCTGTACCTGACCTCTCAGGTCAGAACACCTAGCCGACGTCGCGGCGGCGGAAGCCGTACAGGCCGGCGATGGCCAGCGCTGCGGCGATCGCGGTCATGGCCGCCAGCGGGGTCGCCGAGACCTCGCCGCCCGGCAGTGTGGGCAGGTGGCTGAAGGGTGACAGGTCCAGCAGCACCTGGGGCAGCTCCAGTAACGCGCCCACCTGGCCGAAGAGCAGGAACAGCGCCAGGACCGCCCATGCCGCGGCGACCAGGCGGGGCAGCAGGCCGAACAGGGCGAGGGCCAGACCGGAGAAGATCCATACCGCGGGGAGCTGAGCGAGAGCCGCGCCCAGCGTGGCAGGCAGGTGGGCGGCTATGTCTCCTGAGGCTGCGCCGTACGACAGACCGACGGCCAGGCCGGTCACGGCGAGGACCGCCGCCGGGCCGAGCACGGCGAACAGCATGTGGCCGGCCGCCCAGCCGACGCGGCTGACCGCGGTGGCCAGCAGCGGCTCGGCGCGGGCGAGGCTCTCCTCGGTGCGCAGCCGCAGCGCGGCCTGGATGGCGTAGCCGGACACGGCGATGCCGAAGATGCTGATCAGCGCGGCGATGAACAGGTCGGCCGGGTCGGTTCCGCCGCCGAGCCGGTTGAGCATCTCCATGATCTGGGCGTTTTGCCGCAACGCGGAGGAGGCGGCGTCGGCGGCGCTGCCGATCACCGCGCCGAAGACGGCGAAGCCCGCGCACCAGGCCAGCAGCAGCCCCCGGTGCAGGCGCCAGGCCAGTGCGAGCGGACCGGCCAGGCCGGGCGCGGCCTGCGCGGGACCCAGCCGGGGCGGCAGCAGACCGGCCGCGATGTCGCGCCGGGCGGCCAGCGTGTAGGCGGCGTAGCAGGTCACCGCGATGAAGGCGGCGAACAGGGCCAGCGGCCACCACTCCTCGCCGGCGAAGGGGCGCAGTTTCTGCCCCCAGGCGATCGGCGACAACCACGACAGCCAGGAGGCGTCGGTGGTGTCACCGGCCATCCGCAGCAGGAACGCCAGCCCGAGAGCGGAGATGCCGATCACCCGAGCCCCGGAGGCGCTCTCGGTGAGCTGGGCGGCCACCGCGCCGATCGCGGCGAAGGCGATGCCGACCAGGGCGTAGTCGAGCCCGGCCGCCAGTGCGCCGGCCACCGGATACGTCCCGGCGAGGGAGCCGGCCACGATCAGCCCGGCGATCACGTTGGCCGACGCGACGACGATGAGGGCGGCGGCCAGCGGGGCGTGGCGGCCGAGCACGGTGGAGCCCAGCAGCTCGCGGCGTCCGCTCTCCTCTTCTGCCCGGGTGTGCCTGATCACCGTGAGCAGGCCGGCCAGGCCGAGGATCACCGGAACGAATCCGGCACGCCACACGCCCAGTGCCGCCACGTGCCAGTCCAGCAGCGGGCCGTACAGGGCGAAGAAGGCCGGAGTGGCACGCATGGAAGCGGCGAACGACTGCAACTCGGCGTCGGTGGAATAGAGCCCGCCGATGGCGGAGATCTGGGTGACGGGCATGATCGCCAGAAGGAGCACCCAGATCGGCAGGATCACGCGGTCGCGGCGCAGAATCAGCCGGACCAGCGCTCGCGTGCCCGTCATCAGCCGTCCAGCCGGGCGTAGTGGCGCATGAACAGCTCTTCCAGCGTCGGCGGCTGGCTGGTCAGCGTGCGCACGCCCACGCTGGTCAGCTGGCGCAACGCCGCGTCGAGCTCACCGGTCGTCACCTGGAAGGTCACCCGGTTGCCGTCGACACGAAGGTCGTGCACGCCGTGCAGGCCGTTGGGCGACCCGGCCAGCTCCGCGGTGATGGTGGTCCTGGTCAGGTGGCGCAGCTCGGCGAGGGTGCCGGTCTCGACTATGCGGCCGTCGCGGATGATGCTCACCCGGTCGCACAACTTCTCGACCTCGGCCAGGATGTGGCTGGACAGCAGGATCGTACGGCCCTGCGCGCGTAGTTCGCCGACGCACTCGGTGAAGACCGCCTCCATGAGCGGGTCGAGCCCGGAGGTCGGCTCGTCGAGCAGGAACAGCTCGACGTCGGAGGCCAGCGCGGCCACCAGGGCGACCTTCTGCCGGTTGCCCTTGGAGTAGGCGCGGCCTTTCTTGCGCGGGTCCAGCTCGAAGCGCTCGATCAGCTCGGCCCTGCGCCGGGGGTCCAGGCCGCCGCGCAGCCGGCCGAGCAGGTCGATGACCTCGCCGCCGGACAGTCCCGGCCAGAGGGTGACGTCGCCGGGCACATAGGCCAGGCGGCGGTGCAGCTCGACGGCGTCCTTCCACGGGTCGCCGCCGAGCATGGAAGAGCTGCCCGCGTCGGCGCGCAACAGCCCGAGAAGGACGCGGATGGTGGTGGACTTTCCCGCGCCGTTCGGGCCCAGGTAGCCATGCACCTCGCCGGCCCTGACCTCAAGGTTGAGGCCGTCCAGTGCGGTCGTCCGGCCGAACCGTTTGGTCACGCCGGACATGGAGATGACGTTACTCACGCTTTAGAATGTACATAGTCTTCACAGGTTCGTGAAAGATGTGAAGACACTAAACTACGAATCCTTGACGCGGGGTGAGAGGGGCAGGATGAGGGACGAGGAAGCGGTGCGCCAGTTCGTCGAGCGGCTCAGCCGGATGCTGGCCGACTGGGGCTTCCCGCCGATGGCGGGCCGGGTCCTGGTGACGTTGTCGGTCGCGGAAGAGGACACGCTGAGCGCCCCCGACCTGGCCGAACGCCTCGACGTCAGCCCGGCCGCCATCTCCGGCGCGGTCCGCTACCTCATCCAGCTGGGGATGGTCGCCCGGGATCCGGTGCCCGGATCCCGGCGCGACGTCTACCGGCTGCTCCACGACAGCTGGTGGGAGGTCGCGCTGACCAAGGTCGGCCTCTACAAGACCCTCGCCGACATGGTCGACGAGGGCATCGAGGCGCTCGGCGGACCGCAGACCCACGCCGGGCACACCATGACCGAGCTCCGCGACTTCTACCTGTTCATGCACCGGGAGATCCCTATGCTGCATGACAAGTGGCGCGGGACGCACTAGCGGCGGCTGTCACGGGGACGATCCGACTCTGTTCCCCGAACTCGCGGCGGCTGTCCGCGGCCTTGATCTGTCCCAAGACGAGATTGGTATCCTCCGGGCACCCGTCAGGCGTCGAAGCGGCGGCGGGAGGCCTCGATGTGACCGAGGTACTGGTGGGTCCAGTCGCACATTCTGTGGACCGTCTCTCGTAGGGCTTGGCCCGGCTCGGTGAGGGTGTACTCGACCCGCGGCGGCACGGTGGGGTACACGTTCCGCTCGGCCAGGCCGTTGCGCTCCAGCATGCGCAGGTTCTGGGTGAGCATCTTGTGGCTGATGCCCTCGATCTCATTCCGCACCCCTGGTGAACCCCAGCGGATTGCCGGAAATCGATGTCTACCGGCAGGTGTCGATCGCGACCGGGTCGAAGCTGGTCTTCATCGCCGGGCAGGTCGCCTGGGATGCCGATGGGGTCACGGTCGGCGAAGGCGATCTCGCCGCTCAGGTCGAGCAGTGCCACCTCAACATCGGCACCGCCCTGGCCGAGGTCGGTGGTTCCTTCGACGACGTGGCGAAACTGACCGTCTACGTCGTCGACTGGACCCCCGACAAGATGCCCCTGTTCCTGGAGGGGGTCACTCGGGCGGCCACGAAGCTGGGGATCACCCCGGTGCCGCCGGGCACGCTGCTGGGCGTTGCGGCACTGGACGTCCCCGACCATCTGGTCGAGGTCGAAGCCACCGCGATCCTCGACTGAACAGGTGACCCTCGCCCTGAGCTTGTTCTTGACCTCGGGCCTCGAACGGTGTCTCGAACTGGTTCGCCGGTCTCGAGTGTGGCGACGGTGTGGAGGTATGGGGCAGGTAGCGTGCAAACCGTCGCACGGACGGGGCATCGCCCCTACCGTCGCAAGGTATGCAGACAGTGGATGTACTGGTCGTGGGTGCGGGCCTGGCCGGCCTGCGCACAGCCCGTCTGCTCGCGCGACGGGAACTGAACGTGATGGTGGTCGACCGTCGTAGGTCGCTGTCGACGGGCATCCGCACGACAGGGATCTTCGTGCGCCGCACCCTCGATGACTTCGACCTGCCGGACCACCTGCTCGGGCCAGGTGTCCGGGATGTGCTGCTGTATCCGCCGTCGCGGCGGGCACCGATCCGGCTCACCAGCGACCGGGACGAGTACCGCGTGGCCGACATGGCGGCCGTCTACGAGCACGCGCACCGCGCGGCGGAGTCGGCCGGAGCACGGGTCCTCCTGGGCGTACGGTATGTCGACGCGTCGATGGGTTTTGTGCGGTTCGCGGGTGCGGAACCGGTGACGGCCCGGTTCATCGTCGGCGCGGACGGCGCCCGCTCCCGGGTGGCCCGTGATCTCGGTCTTGATGTCAACCGGCGCTTCCTCGTCGGTGCCGAGATCGTCCACCCGGTCGCGTCGGGCACGACCGACCCGGTGTTCCACTGTGTGCTGGACCCCCGGGTCGCTCCGGGGTATCTGGGATGGGTCATCGACGACGGCCGGCATGCGCATGTCGGCGTCGCGGGATATCCGGACGCGATGCGCACCGGCATCCGCCACCTGCTGGACGCCTTCGCCGCGGATGCGCCCGGCCGCGTGGCGCCGGCCGGGCCGATCGAGCGCCGAGGTGGTCCGATCCCGGTCGGCGGTCTGCTGCGACGGTTGGCGTGCCCCGCCGGACTGCTCGTCGGAGACGCGGCGGGCGCGGTGTCGCCGCTGACGGCCGGTGGGCTGGACCCCTGCTTACGCATGTCCGAACTGGCCGCGGCGGTCACCGCCGGGTACCTGCGTACCGGCGACCAGCGCATGCTGAGCCGGTACGACGGGGACGTGTTGCGGGCCCGGTTCCGAGGCCGGCTGTTGCTGCGCCGCGTGTTCGCCGGCATTCGATCCCCCACTGCGGCAGAGGCGGCGGTGACCGTGCTACGCGGTCGTGCCGGTCGTGCCCTGGCGGCGCGGATCCTGTTCGGCTGACCCTGGCGCCGGCCACCTGAGCCACCTGTCCACACGCGCCCGGACCGTCGCCGGTGCCCTCGCCGGTTTCGCCGTCGTGGGCGGCGCGACATCGACGAGGCCGTCGCCGAAGCCGACCTCAAGGCCGTCGCCGGGCAGTTCGGCTGACACCCTTGGCAGCGCTGGAAGGATGTGACCGTGGACCGCCGTGGTTTCCTGCTCGCCGGGCTCGCCGTGGCCCTCACCGGGTGCGGTCCCTCCGGCATGAAGGGATTTGCTGTGCTCAACGAACAGTTGCTGACCGCCGCCGCCCAAGGCGACGTGGCCAAGGTCCGCGAGGCGATCGCGAACGGGGCCGACATCGAGGCCCGGGACCCGCAGCGCCGTACCGCCCTGCTGCTCGCCGCGGCGGCCGACCATGTGGAGGTCGCCAGGGTCCTGGTGGCTGCGGGCGCGGATCCGAACGCGCTGGATTTTCAGCACGACACGCCCTGGCTGGTGACAGGGGTGACCGGCGGCGTGGCCATGCTTCATGCGCTGCTCCCGGCCAAGCCGGACCTGACCATCAGGAACCGGTACGGCGGGGTCTCGCTGATCCCGGCATGTGAGCGCGGTCATGTGGACTACGTGCGCGAGGTGCTCAAGACGGGTATCAACGTCAACCACGTCAACGACCTGGGCTGGACCGGACTGCTGGAGGCGGTCATTCTCGGCGACGGCTCCGCGCCGTACCAGGAGATCGTGGGTCTGCTCATCGCGGGAGGGGCCGACGTGAACCTGGCCGACAAGGAGGGCACGACCCCGCTCCAGCACGCACTCGACAGCGGTCAGAGTGAGATCGCCGTCATCCTCCGCGCCGCCGGAGCACGATAACCCGTTTTTGCGGGTCGAGGTGCTATTGATCATCCTTCGTGCATCGAATGCGATGTGTGGAACTGCCGTTGGGCATGGACGAAACGCTGCGCCACAGTGATCGTGGAGAGCGCGGTGAGCACCCAGAGGGTGACCTCCAGGGCCCAGATCAGCCCCAGACCGCCGAGCAGGGCGCCTACTCCTGCGATCTTGAGTCTTAGGTACCGGTGTGCGATCCCGATTTCTCCCGACACGCCGAGACCCTCGGCTCGGGCCCGGACGTATGAGACGAGGTAGGCGGCGACCAGGCAGCACAGGGCGGCGGCGGCACGGGGCCTTCCGCTACCGGCCGGCCAGAAGGCCAGTGAGGTAAAGATGACACCGTCGCCGATCCGGTCCGACGCCGAGTCGAGTAGTGCCCCGAATCGGGTGCCGCCGCCGCTCAGGCGGGCCATCATCCCGTCCAGTGCGTCGCACAGCGAGCCGGCCGTCACGATGGCGGTGGCGATGAGCAACTGGCCGCGGGCGGCGAAGCCGACCGCCCCGGCTACCGTGCCGAGCAGGCCGAGCACCGTCATCGCGTTGGCCGACACACCCGCATTGAGCAGTAGCCGGGCGGCGGCGGAGCGGGTCCAGGTGATCACTTCGGCCGCCCTCAACGGCTTTCCTTCGAACCTGGAACGTCCGGAGCGTCGTAGCTCGCGGCCGGTACGTCTCCAAGAAGGTGTATCCGGCCGGTCAGTCCGTCGATGCTCACCTGCTGCCCGTCCTTGATCACCTTGGTCGCGCCGTACACGTTGACCACGGCGGGCAGGCCGTACTCGCGGGCCAGGATGGCCGCGTGCGAAAGCTGTCCGCCGATCTCGGTGATCAGGCCGCCCAGTAGCGGGAAGACGGCGGTCCAGCCGACGTCGGTGGATCGGGTCACCAGGATCTCACCGCGCCGTATCCGGGCCGCCGCCCGTGGATCCAAGACGACGCGGGCGGTGCCCCGTACGCTGCCGGCGATACCGGTGAGGGGGCGGCCTTGTGCCGGCATGGCACCCGGAGAAGCGCCTGGCGTGGCGGGAGAAGCGCCTGGCACGGCCCCCGGAGAAGCGTCTGGCGCGGCGGGAGAAGGGCTGAGCGGGGTCCCGTCGGCGCTGACGACATCAGGAGCCTCGACGTCGAACCAAGCGGTGAACGTCTGGCGCCGCAGGCGAACCAGGTCGATGAGGTTCAGGCCGGCCGCCGCGGGTGAACCATGCTGGATCACCCGGATGATGTCGTCCAGGGTGAGGAAGAACACGTCGTTCACGGCTGCCAGCCAGCCGTGTCCGGTCCAGCGTTGGCCGAAGCGGACGGCGATCTGGCGAGCAGGGTAGGACGCCTTGATCGCCGAGTCCTTCCCGTTGTCACGGAGCCGGATGGCATCGTGTGCCCGGAGTAGTACGGAGTGGAACATCCGCCGGCGGATCGGGCCGAGGTGAGCGTTTGCCCAGGCGACCGCCTCCACCCGGTGCCGGCGCTGGATCGCCGTGCTCGTGGCGAGGTCGTCCTCGCCCGGGGGCAGATAGCCGGCGAGTAGCTCGATGACGAGTTCCGGCGCGTCACGCCAGCGCGGATAGAGCCATTCGGCCTCGTTGGCGCACCGGTAGCCGTGTTCGTCCAGGAACTCGTCGAGCAGCCGCAGGACCGGCTCGGAGCGGGCAGCTCCCGCAGCCGGGACAGCGCGGTCACGGCGTCCGTGCCGAGTATCTCCTGGACGAGCCGGGCTTCGTGAACCGCATGCGCGATCCGGGACAGCGCGGCGCCGAGCTCGGCCGACCTGATTCCGGACAGCCCTCCGATCAGCCAGTACGTCATCTCGGGGCGGTCGAACCAGCGGGTCGTCAGCCGCTCCAGCATGGCGATCGCGGTGAGGGACACCCCGCTCATGTCGTTTTGCAGCTTCATCGCGTCGCTGGTCCGGGTCAGCCAGAGTTGGGCCGCCGACTAGAGTTCGGCGTCGGTCCGGCCGTCGTGGTCGCGCACATCGAACTCGGCGGCCCAGCGGTCGATGCGCGGAATCAGCGCGCGGAGCTCGCGAGCGGTGCCGCGCTGCCGGGTCGCCGGCCGGGCCAGCGTCGGCAGGTGGCGCAGCAGCCGCCATGGGCGTACCCGGCCGTCCCTTGACCCGGTGAACTCGCTGTTGCCGCGGCCCCGATCCATGAGCGCGGGCGGCAGGCCGAGTTCGTGCTCCAGAAGGTGCACGAGCGCGCCCTCGTTGTAGTAAATGCGCCCGTAGATGCGCCGGGCCCAGCTGATCTCGTCCAAGAACGGCGCGTGGAGCGACCTGAAGGAGTGGCGCACCGCGTTGGTGATGATCTCGGGAGCCACCGAGGCGACCAGCGGGCTTACCGGGTCGGGCCACAGCTCGCCGACGTTGGCACGGGTCCAGACGTCAAAGTCGTGCGACCGGTCGGTGCCTTGGACCGGCCAGTTGTCGTCACCTGGCACGAGTGGCGGGACGGACCCCGGCGCGGCCGTGGCGTGGTCCGTCCTTCGGGTGATCGGGCGGGCCTGAGGAAGTACTCGCCCGCGAGGGCATCGACTCGGGTCGGCTCGGCGTCGTGCTGGCGCCACAGCGCTCGCCCGAGTTCCTTCGGCGGCTGGGAGTCGCGCTGGGCGTGTCACCGGAACGGGTTGTGGACACCTGCGCCGGCGGCCTTGATCTCTGCACCTCCTCACTGCCGTACGGCTTCCACGAGGCACAGAAGCGGGGATTGGCCCGGCCCGGCGACGTGGGACTGGTGCTGGGGGCGGGCGCGGGCATTCAGGTGGGCGCCGCGCTGTACTGGTTCTGAACGCCGCGGTGGCGAGGTGGCGAGGTGCCGCGGTGGTGAGGTGCCGCGGTGGCGAGGAGAGCGGGACTCGGCGTGACGAGACCCTCCTGGTCGACAGGATGGCGACGAGCGATGTGGGCCGGAACACGATGAGCGCGGGAGCGAGGGCCGGACTTGACCAAGGTGGGCCACTTGGACAGCTTTGCGGTGAACAGCTGTGGCCTGCACTGTTTTTACCTGTACAGCGCCCAGGCGCTCTACCTGTTCGCTCCGCTCGCCGTCGGCATGGTGGTGCTCGGCGTCGCGCTTCGGTTCGATTCCGTGCGGTGGCTTCGGCGGCCGGTCGACGGGGGTCTGACCATACGGGGGCGGCGCCTCTTCGGCGCGAACAAGACCTGGCTCGGGGTGCTGTGCGGCTTGGTGGGCTGCGTCGTGGGAGTGGCGGCACAGGCCGCTGTCGGTGGCCGGGCCGGTGACATCGCGCTCATTGACTACCGCGCCGACATCGTCCTGCCACTGGGGGCGACGCTAAGTCTGGGGGCGACATCCGGTGAGTTGATCAACTCCTTTGTCAAGCGTCAACTGGATGTGCCGCCGGGGCGACCCGGCCCTCGACGGTGGAGAGCATTACTGCATGTCGTGGACCAGGTGGACGCCTTGGTAACGCTCTGACCCCTGCTGCTGCTCTGGCCGGCGCCCGAATGGCCACTGGTGGCGCTCTCCTTCGGCTGGGTGTTCGTGCTGCACCAGGCGATCACTTTGGTGGGTCGCCGGATCGGGTTGACCGGTTGAACCCGGCCTTTGCCGCAGGCGGGTGGAGGATGTCAAGAGAAGCGGCTGAGCAGCAGTGCCAGCCTCCGCTCGTGATCCTCACGCCGGAGCCTGCCGCTGCGCATGAGCATGAGGAGCCCGTGCAGCCCGCTCCAGATGGTCTCGGTGAGCGTCTCCAGGTCGTCGTCTCGTACCAGAGGCCGCACGGCCTCGCGCAGCCCGCCAAAGGCTGCCTGCAGGGCGGGCGGTGCTTCGGGGGTGGCGAACGGCAGGTCGACGGTGTGGGTGAACATCGCGTCGTACAGCGCGGGCCGCCGCTCGGCGAACGCGGCGTACGCTGCGCCGACGGCGGCGAGGGCCTGCCGGGGGTCGGTCGCCGACGTACGGGCCGCGCACAGTTCGGCGGCGAGGTCGGCGAAGCCCTCCACCGCGACCGCCGCCATGATGGCGTCCTTGCCCTTGAAGTGGCTGTAGAGGACCGGCTGGCTGTACTCGATCTCCTCGGCGAGCCGCCGCGTGGTCACCGCGTCCCAGCCTTCGGATTCGGCCAGTTTTCGCGCGGTCGTGACGATCAACCGCTCCCGCTCTGCCCGCTCGCGTGCCCGGCGCACCTGAATCGACATGGCCGTGATCCTAGTGTCGCTAGCACTGCTGTCGAAACTATTTTATCGTCACGCTAATATCTAGCGGCGCTAGAAATTGAAGTAGATCGTGCTCACCCCCATCGCCTGCGGATTCGCCATCCTGCTCGACCTGTTCGTCCTCTGGTGGCTTCGCGGCCGTGAGCAGATCAGGCAGGCGCTGCTGGACCCGGACGCGTCCTGTGCGGGCGCACGCCTCGTTCCGGCCGCGGCGAACGGCTTGCCGGCGTTCTGGCAGATGCGGCCTGGCCCCGACGGTGTCCACACGCCCTTCGGGCTGATCCTCCTCCAGGTGTTCGAGGGGCTGATCAGCGGCATCACCACATACCTCGACGCCGACCGGCTGATCCTGCTTTTCGGCTCTCCGACCGATTTCTCCCAGCCGCCGGATGAGACTTCATGGCGAAGAAGTGAGAAATTTTCGCGGCGGAATCGGGCTACGGAGCCGGATCACGGAATCGGGCCGCGGAGCCGGATCACGGAATCGGGCCGCGGAGCCGGATCACGGAGCCGGGCCACGGAGGGGAGTCAGGCCATGTTGACGTACTGGCGGGGGCGGAGGGCATGGCTGCGCAGGGCGGCCAGGGCGGCCGCCCGGCCGGCAGGGGTGAGGCGGCCGTCGACGCGCAGGCCGAAGGCGTCCAGGCGCCTGCCCAGCTCGGTGAGCGAGGCGTCGACCTCCACGGTCTGCCACTCCGCGCAGTCGATCACCGCGGTGACCTGGTCGCGGTCGGCGGGGGCGCCGTCGGCGAGCAGCATCAGCGCCACCTCCCTGGCCGAGGCCCGGAAGCCGCTCTCCCCCGAGGCGGGGGCGAGCAGTGCGGCGGCGGCGGTCTCCCAGAGCAGGTCGGCGTCGCCGAGCAGGCGCTCACCCGCCGGAGTGGTCACCAGGCGCCTGCCACTCTGGCGCAGTGCGCCCATGTATTCCTGGGCCACCTCGCGGACCGCCGCCAGCTCCGCGCCGCTCCAGGTGCTCTCCGCGAGCACCGAACGGGCGAGGTTGTGCCGCTGGGTCAGCGGGATGCCCCCTGGGCGGCGTCCCACGGTCAGCAGCCAGCGAAGCGCTCCCAGGTGGGCCTCGTCCGGGGCCGGGATGGGGGCGTGCAGGCGCACCTCGAAGGGCTGGGCGAGCTCGCGCCAGGCGGTGCCCCGGCCGAGGACCCAGCGGTTGAGCCGCTCGCCCTGGACCCGGTGGAGCCAGTTGTCGCCGCCCAGCTCCGGGCGGGGCGCGGTGAGCCAGTGGCTGGTGAGCGTCTGCCGTTCGGCGGAGTCGGGGGCGAGCTTTCCCGAGACGATGGCCAGCTCCAGCGCGGCCGAGCAGGCGCCGTGCGCGCCCAGCTCCTCGGGGCCCATGATCGAGCTCCACCGCAGCTCGGGGACGTCGGGCGGGAGCACGCCCGTGGCGTCCAGGGCGCTCTGGTAGGCGGCCATTCCCGCGTCCTCGCCCAGGCGGGCGTAGGTACGCAGGATGTGGGCGGTCGTGGGGGAGGAGCAGAGGGCGGCGTAACGCTCCAGACCGCCCAGCAGCAGCAGCCGGCCCAGCGCGTGGGCGATCACGGTGCGGTCTCCGGTGACCTTGGAGGGCAGCGTGTACCAGAGGAACTCGCACACGTTGAGCTCAGTGATCGTCTCCAGCGGTTCGCCGCCGGTCAGCCAGTCGATCGCGCTGCGCGCGTGCTCGGCGGAGGCGGGCTCGGAACGCTCCAGCTCCGACAGGAGTGCGGCCACGTCCGGTGCAGGCATGCCTCGAAGTCTGCCGTATGCGGGCCTCCTCTGACGATGGACGTGACGTAATGGATCCTGCACGGCGCCTACCCTAGGAAATGTCTTCTAAGTGGCTCATATGCGAGCTGTCAGATCCAGCCTTTCTTGAAAAGCATTCGTGAACTCCACTCGGCGTAGGGGATGATCTCGGCGGTGAGCACCGGGTACAGCCACCAGAAGTTGACCAGTGCCAGCAGGGCGAAGGCCCCCACGATCGCGGCGCCGGCCATCCGCCGCCCGGGCAGGGCGCCGGACGGACCGATGATCATTCCGGCCGCGAGCACGATCGCGAGGATCATGAACGGGACCATGGGGATCGCGTAGAACAGGAACATGGTCCGGTTGTCGGCGATCGCCCAGTAGAACCAGGGGAGCCAGCCCGCGGCGTAGGCGAGGAGCACGGCTCCGGCGCGCCAGTCGCGGGTGGCGACGTACCAGGCGACCATGGCGATGAGGGCGGCCAGGCCGCCGTACCAGATGACCGGGGTACCGACGCCCAGCACCGCCTGCGAGCAGCTGTCGGTGCCGCAGGCGCCCTTGGGGCTCTCGTAGAAGAACGCCACGGGGCGGAGCAGCAGCGGCCAGGACCAGGGATCTGACTGGTAGTTGTGCGGGGTCGCCAGTCCGGTGTGGAAGCTCAGCACCTGGAAGTGGTAGCTCAGCCAGGAGCGGAACGAGTCGAAGACGAAGAACACCGGGCCCTGCGAGGTCGCCTGCGCCCAGTTGCGGCCCCAGCCGTCGGCGGAGGCGAACCAGCCGGCCCAGGAGGCGATGTAAGTGATCGCGGGCAGCAGGACCAGCGCGGGCAGGGCGCTCGGCAGATCCTTGCCGAAGACCCCTCCGTACGGCCTGCGCAGGCCGATCGCCCTGCGGGCTCCGGCGTCCCAGACCAGGGACATGACCGCGAAGGCGATGAGGAAGAAGATCCCCGACCACTTGACCGCGCAGGCCGCGCCCAGGCACAGCCCGGCCGCGATCCGCCACGGCCGCAGCCCCAGCCAGGGGCCGTGATCACTGAGCGGCGAGGTCTCGTACCAGTCGACGAGTTTCCCGCGCGCCCGGTCACGGTCGGCGACCAGGCAGGCGAACCCGGCCAGCACCCAGAACATCAGGAAGATGTCCAGCAGCGCGGTCCGCGACAGCACGTAGTGCAGGCCCTCGACCGACAGCAGCAGCCCGGCCAGGCAGCCCAGCAGGGTCGAGCGGGTCATCCGGCGGGCCACCCTGGCCAGGATCAGGATCGACAGCACGCCGACCACCGCCCCGGCGAACCTCCAGCCGTACGGGGTCATGCCGAAGATCTGCTCGCCCAGGCCGATCATCCACTTGCCCAGCGGCGGGTGGACCACGTAGGAGGCGCACTTGTCGATCTCCGCGGGCGCGCACTGCTGCCAGATCTCGGTGCCGCCCCGCATCAGGATCTTGTCGGCGTCCTTGACGACGTTGTGCTCGGCGCCGAAGTTGATCAGCGCCCAGGCGTCCTTGGCGTAGTACGTCTCGTCGAACATGACCGCGTGGGGGTGACCGAGGTTCGTGAAGCGCAGGATCGCCCCGAACACCGTGACCAGCAGCGGGCCCAGCCAGCCCCACAGGGGGTTGCCGGGCATCGGCGGCACCAGACGGTCACGAGCGGAACCCGAGGGCCCGTCGCCCGGCTGGGGCTCCGGCTGCTCTGGCGCCTGGTTGGTGAAGTCGGTCACGGCCACCCGGACATCGTACGGTCCCCTTACCGCGCCCAGCCCAGGAAACACCTCACTACGGGACTAAATGGCGAACTTCTCCCCACGCCGAGGGCCATCCGAGATGCGGGAGGATGGAACGGTGACGGACAACGGCAGGCTTGTGCTGGCAGGGGCTCCGATCGGGCAGGTGGGCGACGCCTCGCCCCGGCTGCGGCTGGCACTGGAGAGCGCGGACGTGGTCGCGGCGGAGGACACCCGGCGGCTACGCCGCTTGGCCGGTGAGCTGGGCGCGGAGATCGGCGGCCGGGTCGTCTCCTACTACGACGCCAACGAGGCCGGACGGGCCGCCGAGCTCCTGGCGGCGCTCCAGGAAGGCAAGACGGTGCTGGTCATCACCGACGCCGGCATGCCGGGCGTCTCCGACCCCGGCTACCGGTTGACCCATCTGGCGGTCGAGGCCGGGATCGCGGTCACCTCGCTGCCGGGACCGTCGGCGGTGACCACGGCGCTGGCCGTCTCGGGGCTGCCCAGCGACCGGTTCTGCTTCGAGGGCTTCCCGCCGCGCAAGTCCGGGGAGCGCTCCCGCAGGCTCTCGGCCCTGGCCGAGGAGGAGCGCACGATGGTGTTCTTCGAGGCGCCGCACCGGCTCGGCGCCGCGCTGGCGGCGATGGCGGAGGCGTTCGGCGCCGACCGCCGGGCGGCGGTCTGCCGTGAGCTCACCAAGACCTACGAGGAGGTGCGGCGGGGTGGTCTCGGCGAGCTGGCCGAGTGGGCGGCCGAGGGCGTCAAGGGGGAGATCACCGTCGTGGTCGCCGGGTACGCCGGGCCGGCCCTGCCGCCGGTGATCGGGGACCTGGTGGACGAGGTCGCGCGCCGCGAGGAGACGGGGGTGCCGAGGAAGCAGGCGATCGTGGATGTGGCGAAGGCTGCGGGAATCCCCAAACGGGATCTTTATGACGCTGTCCATCGGGGTTGATTTATCACCATAATTCCCTGAATGGGATCAACACGGGATCGTCTCTTGCCGCCCATGCCGGGAAATATCGCCTGGGGTTGGCTGGGGCCGTTGCTGGTCGCGGCCTTCGGAGGGATCCTGCGCTTCGTCGACCTCGGACGGCCGCGTGCCGTCGTGTTCGACGAGACGTACTACGCCAAGGACGCCTGGGCACTGATCAACCACGGGGTGGAGCGGGCCTCGCTCGGCAGCGTGGAGGATCCCGTCGCCGACAGAATGATCATGCAGGGGAACACCGACTTCCTGGTCAAGTGCACCCCGCCGGAGGCCGATCCCTGCCCGCTCTACGTGGCCCACCCGCCGCTGGGCAAGTGGATGATCGGCCTGGGCGAGCAGATCTTCGGCATGACCCCGTACGGCTGGAGGTTCGCCGGGGCGGTGGTCGGCGTGCTGTCGATCCTGATCCTGGCCAGGGTGGCCCGCCGGATGACCCGCTCGACCCTGCTGGGCTGCCTGGCCGGGCTGCTGCTCGCGCTGGACGGGCTCCACCTGGTGCTGTCGCGGACCGCGCTGCTGGACATCTTCCTGATGTTCTGGGTGCTGGCCGGGTTCGCCTGCCTGGTCGCCGACCGTGACCGGGCGCGCGGGAAACTCGTCGACTGGTACGAGACCTCACCGCTCAGTGATCACGGCCCCTGGCTGGGGCTGCGGCCGTGGCGGATCGCGGCCGGGCTGTGCCTGGGCGCGGCCTGCGCGGTCAAGTGGTCGGGGATCTTCTTCCTCATCGCCTTCGCGGTCATGTCCCTGGTCTGGGACGCCGGAGCCCGCAGGGCGATCGGCCTGCGCAGGCCGTACCTGGGGGCGGTCGGCCAGGACCTGACCGGCGTCGTGCTGGCGCTGGGCCTGCTGCCCGCGATCACCTACATCGCCTCCTGGGCCGGCTGGTTCGCCTCGCCGCTCGGCTGGGGCCGCAACTGGGCGCAGGCGACCTCGCAGGGCCCCGGGTTCTTCGTCTTCGACTCGTTCCGTTCCTGGCTGAGCTACCACTTCCAGGTGCTCGGCTACCACACCGGGCTGAGTGAGGGGCACACCTACCAGTCCGCCCCCTGGACCTGGCCCGTCCTTTCGCGCCCGGTGGCGTTCCACTACCCGTCCGACAAGACCGGATGCGGTGCCGACAGCTGCGCCGAGGCGGTGCTCGGGGTCGGCACCCCGGTCATCTGGTACGGGGGGCTGGCCGCCCTCATCGCCATGGTCGCCTGGTACGTCGCCACCCGCGACTGGCGCGCCGGAGCCGTGCTCCTCGGCTACGCCGCGGGCTGGCTCCCCTGGTTCTACTACGCCCTCGCCGACAACCGGACCATGTACCTCTTCTACGCGATCACGATGGTCCCGTTCATGATCCTCGCACTGACCATGGCCGCCGGGCTGATCATCGGGCGGGCGGACGCCGCGCCCAACCGCAGGGCGCTCGGGGCCGCGGTCGTCGGGGCCTTCACCCTGCTGGCACTGGTCAACCTCTGGTGGCTCTACCCGGTGCTGGTGGCCGAGGTCATCCCACACTCCCAGTGGTGGTCGCGGATGCTGTTCCGGAGCTGGGTGTGACGGGTGTGACAGGCGTGACGGATGTGACAGGCGCGGCGGATGCGACAGACGTGACGGATGTGACAGGTGCGACAGGCGCGGCGGGCCGGGAGAGCCCGTGGCGCAGCGAGATCGCGGCCGCCAGGCACGCCAGCGGCACCGCGGGCAGCAGGTAGCGGTAGTCGAACTCGGCGGTCGCGGCCGGAGCCAGGATGAGGCCCAAGGCGGCCAGCCACGGCAGGAGCACGGGGCCGCCCAGTTTGCGCAAGCGCACCGCCACCCCGGCCAGGCCGATCAGCAGCAGCACGCCGATCACGAGGCCGGGCAGCCGGACGATCCGCTGGTAGCCCTGCATGAAACCGGCCCACGGGTCGTGCACGTCGGTACCGATCACGCGCAGCTTGCCCTGGATCGGCGCGGTCCGCAGGCCCGGATCGTACTTCTGCGCGTCGGTGTCGGTACTGCCCCGGTACGACGTCCAGGCCGGGAGGATCTTGTTCTCCGGAAGGAACTCGTACTGCCGGTAGGTGTTGAAATCCGGAAAGCGCGGCCGGTCCCAGTGGAAGGCACGGAAGAAGTCGCCGGCCACCAGGCTCAGATAGTCGAGCGGCTGGGACAGGATGGCCCGCTGGGCGAACGCGCCGGCCGTCTTGTTCGTCTCGGGGGTGAACGTGCTGCCCACCCCGAAGGCGTGGAAGCGCTGGCCGTTCTGCGCCCACCAGAGGTACTTCTGCCCGGAGAAGCCGCGCTGGCCGGGCGGCGCGCTGATGCACAGCAGCGCCAGCTCCAGCTCCTCACGAGGGTCGATCCGCATCTTCTTGCAGTCGGCGAAGAGCGCCGTCCGCATGTAGAGGATCGCGCCGTCGCTGTTGGTCATCGCGAAGTTGCCGTGCGCGGACGCGAACCAGGCCATGTAGCCGACCACCGGGAGCGCGCACGCGGTCACCATCGCCGCGATCGTCTTCCAGGCGGTGCGCTTGACCAGCAGGTAGACCACGACCAGCGCGAGGATCGGCAGGCCGATCGACCGGGTGAGCGCGGTGAGGGCCAGCAGCAGCCCGATCACCGCGCCGATCCGCCAGGACATCCGCCGGTGCCAGAGCACCAGCATGATCACGCCCACGACCAGCAGCATGAACATCGCGTCGGACATGACCAGGTGTTCGAGCTGGAGCTGGTAGGCGTCGAACAGCACCGGCACCGCGGCCAGCGTGGCCCCCCAGCCGGGCAGGCCGAACCTGCCGCGCAGCAGGGTGTAGATCAGCACCGCGATGCCCAGGCCCATCAGGTGCTGTACGAAGACCACCAGGCCGAAGCTGTGCAGCGGCCGCAGAGCCAGGAGCAGGAAGGAGTAGCCGTTCGGGCGCAGCGCGCTGGGCCGTTCGGGGTTCACCGCCCCGGAGACGTACTCGTAGGAGTCGTTGAACCACAGGGCCGGGCCGTAGCCGAGCATGGTGACCACACGCAGCAGGAATGCCAGCGCGAGGGCGGCCACGAAGAGGCGATGCCGGTGCAGGAAGACCCGCATGCGAGTGACCCGGTCGGGCGGAGGCACGTCCAGGGGAGGGCGGTCGGCGACGGTCACCATGCATTACAGGATGCCAGTCGTTTCAGGGAGTTGACCCGGGCAAGGGGGTTCAGAGGGCATCATGGTGGGATTGGCTTGTGCCGTGAGTGAAGGGTTGAGACGTGGAACTGACCGTGGTCATGCCTTGTCTGAACGAGGCGGAGACCGTGGAGACCTGCGTACGCAAGGCACTCGCCTGCATGCGGGAGCACGGGATCGACGGGGAAGTGCTGATCGCCGACAACGGCAGCACCGACGGCTCACAGCAACTCGCGCGCGAGGCCGGGGCCCGGGTCGTGCACATCGACGCAAAGGGGTACGGCAACGCCCTGATCGGCGGCATCCGAGCCGCGCGCGGTAGCTACGTCATCATGGGCGACGCGGACGACTCCTACGACTTCACGGCGCTGCTGCCGTTCGTCGAGCAGCTCCGCGACGGTGCCGACCTGGTGATGGGCAACCGGTTCAAGGGCGGCATCGCGCCGGGCGCCATGCCCCCGCTCCACCGCTATCTGGGCAATCCGGTGCTCTCCTTCATCGGACGGCTCTTCTTCCCCAGCGCCATCGGTGACTTCCACTGCGGCCTGCGCGGTTTCCGGCGCGACTCCATCCTCAGGCTCGGCCTGCAGACCGGCGGCATGGAGTTCGCCAGTGAGATGGTGGTCCGCTCGACCCTGTCGGGCCTGGACGTGCGCGAGGTGCCCACCACGCTCTCGCCCGACGGCCGCTCCCGCCCGCCGCACCTGCGCTCCTGGCGCGACGGCTGGCGCCACCTGCGCTTCCTGATGCTCTACAGCCCGCGCTGGCTGTTCTTCATCCCCGGCCTGGTGCTGATGACCCTCGGTCTGGTCGCCGGCGCCGCCCTGACCTTCGGCCCGGTCTACATCGGAAAGCTCGCCTTCGACGTCGACACCCTGGTCGGTGCCTCCGCCATGGTGGTGATCGGCTTCCAGGCGGTGCTGTTCGCGCTGTTCACCAAGGTGTACGCGGCAGAGGAGGGCTTCCTGCCGGAGGACAGGCGGGTGCGCAAGCTCGTCGACATCGTCTCCCTGGAGAAGGGGCTGGTCGTCGGCGGGCTGCTGGCCCTGGGCGGCCTGGGCGGCCTGGTGGCCTCCCTGGTCCACTGGCAGACGCGTAGCTTCGGCCCGCTGATCCCCTCGGAGTCGCTGCGCCTCGTCGTGCCCTCGGCCACCGCGCTGATCGTGAGCTTCCAGACGATTTTCGCCGCGCTGTTCATCAGCATCCTCGGCATCCGCCGTACCAAGGAGACGCCCATCGACGTGGCCGCCTCCGCGGCGGAGGAGGCCGCCGAGGCCGTCAGCCGCGCCGCCGAGGTCGCGGAAGCGGCCGCGCGTGCCGCTGGCGACAGGGAGAGCACCAAGACCCAGGGCCGCGTCCCTTAGGCTGGGCACCATGTCCCAGCACATCCTGACCGCGGTCGCCTGGCCCTACGCCAACGGCCCTCGCCACATCGGGCACGTCTCCGGATTCGGCGTGCCGTCCGACGTCTTCAGCCGCTACCAGCGGATGGCGGGCAACATGGTTCTCATGGTGAGCGGGACCGACGAGCACGGCACCCCGATCCAGGTGCAGGCCGACAAGGAGGGCCTGAGCGCCCGCGAGCTCGCAGACCGCTACAACAGGGTGATCGTCGAGGACCTCCAGGCACTCGGCCTGTCCTACGACCTGTTCACCCGGACCACGACGGAGAACCACTACGCGGTGGCGCAGGAGATCTTCAAGGGACTCCACGCCAACGGCTATATCTTCCCCCAGACCACGATGGGCGCCATCTCGCCCTCCACCGGGCGCACCCTGCCCGACCGCTACATCGAGGGCACCTGTCCCATCTGCGGTTACCAGGGCGCCCGTGGCGACCAGTGTGACAACTGCGGCAACCAGCTCGATCCGGTCCAGCTGATCAACCCGGTGAGCAAGGTCAACGGCGAGACGCCGATCTTCGTGGAGACCGAGCACTTCATGCTCGACCTGCCCGCGTTCGCCGAGGTCCTGGCATCGTGGCTGCGCTCCAAGGAGGGAGACTGGCGGCCCAACGTGCTGAAGTTCGCCCTCAACATGCTCGGCGACATCCACCCCCGCGCGATCAGCCGCGACCTCGACTGGGGCGTGCCGATCCCGCTGGAGGGCTGGAGCGACCAGGCCAACAAGCGGCTCTACGTCTGGTTCGACGCGGTGGTGGGCTACCTCAGCGCCTCCATCGAGTGGGCGCGCCGTTCCGGCGACCCGGAGGCCTGGCGCCGCTGGTGGCAGGACCCCGAGGCGCTCGGCTACTACTTCATGGGCAAGGACAACATCGTCTTCCACGCGGAGATCTGGCCGGCGATGCTGCTCGGCTACAACGGCCAGGGCGCCCGCGACGGCAAGCCGGGCTCGCTCGGCGCGCTGAACCTGCCCGCCGAGGTCGTCTCCAGCGAGTTCCTGACCATGGAGGGGCGAAAGTTCTCCTCCTCCCGCCAGGTCGTCATCTACGTGCGTGACTTCCTGGAGCGCTACGACGCCGACGCGCTGCGCTACTACATCGCGGTGGCGGGTCCGGAGAACCAGGACACCGACTTCACCTGGTCGGAGTTCCTCAACCGCAACAACGGCGAGTTGGTGGCGGCCTGGGGCAACCTGGTGAACCGATCGATCTCGATGGCCGCCAAGAACTTCGGGGTCATCCCCGAGGCCGGTGACCTCACCGATGTCGACCGCGCCATGCTGGAGCGCAGCCGCTCGGCCTTCCCGAAGGTCGCGACCGAGCTCGAGAACTGCCGGTTCAAGAACGCGACGAACGAGGCGTTCGAGGTCATCCGCGAGGCCAACAGGTACCTGGCCGAGCAGGAGCCCTGGAAGATCAAGGACAACCCCGAGCGGGTGAAGACCATCCTGCACGTCGCCCTGCAGGTGGTGGACGACGCCAAGACCATGCTGACCCCGGTCCTGCCCAACTCCTCCAACAAGATCTACGCGATGCTCGGCGGCACCGGCGTCTGGACGGGCATGCCGGAGATCCAGGAGGTCACCGACGAGGACGGCCGGAGCTACCCGGTCATCACCGGCTCCTACGACGGCGCCGCGCGCTGGGAGTCCGTCCCGATCCGGGTGGGCTCCCCGCTCTCCCCGCCGACCCCGCTCTTCGTCAAGCTCGACCCGAAGATCGTCAAGGAGGAGCTGGCCCGCCTGGGCCAGTAGCCGAGAAGGACCCCCGGCCCGGGAGCGGGCCGGTCCGCGCGGCACCGGGCGCGGGCCACGCCGGCTCCTCGGTAGGTTGGACGGCGTGAGCACGCAGAAGCTTCCCGCCGCCCCCGAGCCCCTGCCGGCAGAGGTGTTCGACAGCCACTGCCACCTGGACATCATGGTGGGCAACCGCCAGGCGTCCTCGGGCGATCCGGTCGCGCAGGCCGCGCAGGCCGCGCAGGCGGCCCGGGCGAGCGTCGAGGGCATCCTCGACGAGGCCCGGGCCGTCGGTGTGACACGGCTCGTCACGATCGGCTACGACCTGCCGTCCTCGCGCTGGAACGCCGAGACGGCCGCGCTCCACGCCGACGTCTACGCCGGGGTGGCCGTCCACCCCAACGAGGCGCACGCCTCGACGCCGGAGACCCTCGCCGAGATCGAGCTGCTGGCACGCCTGCCGCATGTCAGGGCGGTGGGGGAGACGGGGCTCGACTACTACCGCGACTGGGCGTCGAAGGACGACCAGCATGCCAGTTTCCGGGCGCACATCGAGATCGCCAAGCGGACGGGCAAGGCCCTGGTGATCCATGACCGCGAGGCCCACGACGACGTGCTACGCGTGCTGGCCGAGCAGGGCGCCCCGGAGGTCGTGGTCTTTCACAGCTTCTCCGGTGACGCCGAGATGGCCAAGCAGTGCGTCGATGCCGGATATTTCATGTCATTTTCTGGGCCTGTCACCTACAAGAACGCCGGGTACCTCCGAGAGGCCGCGAGGGTCGCGCCGAGGGAGCTGATCCTCGTCGAGACCGACGCGCCCTACCTCCCGCCCGCGCCGCACCGGGGCAAACCCAACGCGCCCTACCTCATCCCGCTCACGCTGCGCTGCCTCGCGGAGGTCAAGGAGGTCGGCCTCACCGACCTCGCCGCCGCCGTCAGCGCCAACGGAGAGACCGTCTTCGGCTCCTGGTGAGGTGCCTCCGGCACCGGGACGTCTTCTGCGGGGCGTCGTGAGGGGGCTCAGCCCACGGCGGGGGCGTCGTGAGGGGGCTCAGCCCACGGCGGGGGCGTCGTGAGGGGCTCAGCCCACGGCGGAGCCGAAGTCGGCGGAGGCCGCGCCCTCAAGGGCGGGAATCCTCCCGGTGCCCGGCGAGAGCGGGACGCCCTGGGCGTCGTTCCTGCCCAGCAGGACGACCTCGCCCGCGCCTTCCCGGTCGGGCGCGCCGACGACCAGCCGGTTGCCGCTGAACCCGACCGACCAGCCGAAGTGGTCGCCTGCCTGGCTCTGGGCGATCAGCCGGCCCGCCCCCTCCTCGCCCATGGTCAACAGCCGCACGCCGCCCCGCTGGTCGGGGCCGTCGAAGGGCACGCCCACGGCGAGCCTGACGTCGTCGGCGCTGCTGAACGCCAGCGAGGTCCCGTACCCCTCGTCCGGGGCACCTTCGGAGCCCCGGTGGAAGGTGGCGGCCGCGGTGATCTCCAGGCTGCTGGAGGCCAGGAACAGCTGGACGAGGCCGGAGTCCTTCACCCCTCCGCCGTCGCCGAGCGGTGCGCTCACCGCGAGGTAGCCGGTGTCGCCCTGCTCGCCGTAGGCCACCGCGTAGCCGAACAGGTCGCCCGCACCGGCGTCGACGATGTCGCGGAGGTCCCACTTCCTGCTCTTGTACTCGTCCTTGGCGCGCCCCACGTCGAAGATCACTGTGAGCGCCCCCGCGTCCAGCTTGCCCCCGCCGGCCTGGGCCCCCGTTCCGTCGTCGTTCTCGTACGGCGATCCGACCGCGAGATCCAGTTCGCCCGGGGCGCCACCCAGCTTGCCGAGCACCGGTGACCAGCCGAACATGTCGCCGGCCTCGCTGTTGCCCGTGACGCCCTTGGTCTCCTGGGAGATCCGCCGGCCCTCGCCGGACGTCTCGGTGTCGAACAGGTAGACCGCGCCGGAGTCGGCGACACCGTCGGCGTTCTCGTGTGGAGCGCCGACCGCCACCAGCGTCCCGCCGAAGGCCAGGGACCAGCCGAAGTGAGCGTCGGCCTCGGGGTAGGGAGAGACCAGGCGGATCGTCCTGGGGTCGGGGCCGCCGTGCACCACGTAGACCGCGCCCGCGTCCCGGTGGCCCGCCACGTCCGCGTACGGGGCGCCGATGATCAGGTCGGCGCAGCCGTCGCCGTCGATCCTGACCAGCCGCACCGACCACCCGAAGCCGTCACCCGCCTCGGTCTCGGCGACGGTCACGGCCGTCCCACCCTCCCCCCGGCCGAACAGCACGTGCACGGCCCCCGTGCCGGCCGATCCGCCGGGGCCGGCGAACGGGTCGCCGACCGCGATGTCGTCCACCCCGTCGCCGTCGAAGTCGCTCGCGCCCGTTCCGGTGCAGTCGGCGGCCGGGGCAGAAGCGGCATCGGACCAGGCGGATCCGGTGGACGACCACGCGATCGCGACCGCGGCCACAAGAGAGAGCAGCAGCCTCATGACACCCTCACTTCTATCTCCCCGCCGCCCTCGATCACCGTTCCGGTCAGCTTCGCGGGCTTGCGGGACGTGGGCAGGTCGTAGACCAGGACGCCGTCCACCTTCGCCCCGGGGGGCAGGGTGGCAGGCAGTTCCGTCGACGCCCTCTCGGCGGTGTGCGCCGTGCCGACGTCGTCGAGCAGGGTGAGCGGGGTGCGGCTGAGCCGGGCCGCCTCCCCGCCGGTGTTGACCAGCGTCCACGGGATCGTGCAGAGCCTGCCGCGTACCGGGGTGGCGCCCTCGTAGGCGGTGAGGCCGCATGTCGGGGTGCGCGGGATGATCAGCTGCGGGTCCGTGAGGAACGAGCCTGTGGTGATCCTGCGGCCCACGTCGGTGGCGCCGTTGCCGGCGATACCGCCGGTGCCGCCGTTGCCACCGGTACCGGCGGCACCGCGGGTGACACCGGTGCTGCCCGCCCGCGTCTCCCCCTGGTCGCCCGGGTCCGGGCCGCGCAGGTTCAGCAGTACGACGACCGTGACGGCCAGTGCCGCGAGTACGGCCAGCCCGGCGAACAGCCAGCGCCGCCGGGGCGCCGTCCCCCCGGTGTCCGGCGCGTCCGATTCCGGGGGGAGCCGGATGCCGGGCGGAGGCAGGGCCGGTGTCCGGGCCGCTGTCTGGGCCGGTGTCCGGGCCGCTGTCTGGGCCGGTGTCCGGGCCGCTGTCCGGGCCGCTGTCTGGGCCGGGACGGGGCCCGTCAACGGCTGGGACGGCGATGTCGCGGACTCGGCCCTTGAGGGCGGGGGGAAGTCCAGTGGCGTCGGTGTCGTGGACGGGCCGGGCGGCGGGGGTGCGGATGTGGAGGATGCCGTGGCCGGTGTCGCGGGGCCCTGGACCGAGGGCGGGGCGGGGAACCGCGTCCCCAGATTCAGCGCGCTGAGGGTCTGGGTGGAGTCGGGCTCCACGTTGGCGGGGGGCTGCCACGACTCGTGGAGCAGATCACTGGCTATCAACGTGGGCGGGTCGGTCCGGGCGGGAGCCGGTGAGGGCGGGGCGGCGATCCCGCCGCCGACCAGGGCGATCAGCAGGTCCTGGGCGGTGGGCCGCCGGTAGGGGTCCATCGCGGTCGCGCGGCGGACCAGGTCGTTCAGCGGGGCGGGGAGCGCGCCCAGGTCAGGCGGGCTGTTGAGCAGCCGGGTGGCCATCGTCATCAGGTCGCCCCGCCCGTAGGGGTGGCGGCCGTTGCCCGCGTACGCGACCATGCAGCCCCAGGCGAAGATGTCCGCGGCAGGAGTGATGTCCAGGCCCTGGATCTGCTCAGGAGCCCACCAGCCGGGGCTGCCGAGCACCTCGCCCGAGCGGGTGAAGCTGTGCGTGGAGTCGAGGGCTCTGGCGATGCCGAAGTCGATCACGCGGGGCCCGGACATGGACAGGATCACGTTGGCGGGTTTGAGATCGCGGTGCACCAGGCCGGCGACGTGGATCGCGGCCAGCGCCGCCGCCACTCCCAGGGCCACGCCGTGCAGCGTTCCGGGCTCCAGCGCGCCGTGCTCGGAGATCTGGCGAGACAGCGGCGTGCCGGCGATGTACTCGGTGACCATGTACAGCCGGTCGTCGTCATCGGTTCCGTCGTCCAGCACCTGCGCCGTGCAGAACGAGGCCACCCGCCGGGCGTTCTCGACCTCGGCGTGGAATCTCGCCGCGAAGCCGTCCTCGACCGTGAGCTCCGCCTTCACCACCTTGAGCGCGACCGGTCGCCCCGCCGGCGCCAGCGCCAGGTAGACGGTCCCCATCCCGCCCTCGCCAAGGCGCCCGAGCAGGCGGTAAGCCCCGATGCTCTCGGGGTCGGTGGATCGCAGCCCTTCGACACCGGGCCGGTTCACGTCCTCTTCACCGGGAAGGTTCCCTTCCTCGCAGTCGGTCCCCCGTATGGCAACGTTATCCACAACGGAACCTTTCGTGCTCCATCACGCGTCCTTGCATGGGCTTCGGTGCGGGAAACTTGTCGGATGACATGGGAGAGCAACCTTGGGTGATCGAGGCAGACGAGTCGGAGACCACAGCGGTCCGGCGGATGCAAGGTTCAAGCCGCTGTGTGAGGACCTATCATGAGCCTTCTTGGTCCAGCGGAAATACGTATTTTGGCGAACAAGCTCAATATTCGTCCCACGAAGAAGCTCGGCCAGAACTTCGTGATCGACGCGGGCACGGTCCGCAAGATCGTGAGGGTGGCCGGGCTTGAGCCCGACGACGTCGTCATCGAGGTCGGCCCGGGGCTGGGATCGCTCACGCTCGCGCTGCTTCCCGAGGTCCGCGGCGTGATCGCCGTGGAGATCGACCCCGTTCTCGCCGCCCAGCTGCCGCTGACGGTCGACAGGCACGCCCCGGAGCTCGCCGACCGGCTCACCGTGGTGCTCGCCGACGCCATGCGTGTCCTGCCCGCGGATCTGCCCGCGGAGCGGCCGAGCGCGCTGGTCGCCAACCTTCCCTACAACGTGTCGGTCCCGGTGGTGCTTCACCTGCTGGAGACGCAGCCGTCGCTGCGCAAGGTCCTGATCATGGTCCAGGCCGAGGTGGCCGACCGGCTGGCCGCCGCTCCCGGTTCCAAGGTCTACGGCATCCCCTCGGTCAAGGCCGCCTGGTACGCCGACGTCCGCCGGGCCGGTCCCATCGGCCGCACCGTCTTCTGGCCGGTTCCCAACGTCGACTCAGGCCTGGTCGCGATGGCCCGGCGGGAGCCGCCCAGCACGGCGGCCACCCGCGAGGAGGTCTTCGCGGTGGTGGACGCCGCCTTCGCCCAGCGCCGCAAGACGCTGCGCGCGGCCCTCGCCTCCTGGGCCGGTACGGCCCCCGCCGCCGAGCGGGCGCTGCGGGCCGCCGGGATCGACCCCGCCAGGCGCGGCGAGCAGCTTACGGTCGAGGATTTCGCGCGGATCGCCGAGCACCGTGCGCCTGAAAACAGTACATAGTCTGATTTGCCGGTTCGTTTGCGTGCGGAGGGGAGGGATCCCGTTACGATCTGACGTCGTGACCAGTGAGCGAGCCCCCATGGGGGACGCATGAACTCCGTGACCGTCCGCGTACCCGCGAAGGTCAACCTGCAACTTGCCGTCGGACCGCTGCGGGATGACGGCTACCACGACCTCGTCAACGTCTTCCACGCAGTCTCGATCTTCGACGAGGTCACGGCCACCGCGGAGACCGGGGTGAGCGTCCGGGTGGAGGGCGAGTCCGCGGACCAGGTGCCCGAGGACGGCGACAACCTCGCGATCCGGGCGGCCCTCGCGCTGGCCGGGCACGCGGGCCGCCCGTACGGGGTGAACCTGCTCATCCGCAAGTCGATCCCGGTGGCGGGCGGCATGGCGGGCGGCAGCGCCGACGCCGCCGCGGCCCTGGTCGCCTGCAACGAGCTGTGGGGGCTCGGCCTGCCGCTTGAGGACCTGATGGAGATCGCCGCCGACATCGGCAGCGACGTCCCCTTCGCCCTGCTCGGCGGTACGGCGGTCGGCACCGGCAGGGGAGAGCGGCTGACCCCGCTGGATGTCGCGGGTACCTTCCACTGGGTGTTCGCACTGGCCGACGGCGGCCTGTCCACGGCCGCGGTCTACGCCGAGTGCGACCGCCTCCGCCAGGTGAGCGGCGAGCAGGTGGCCTGGCCCCAGGTCACCGAGGCACTGCTGGCCGCGCTCCGCGAGGGAGACGCGGAGACCCTCGGTGCCCAGCTGAGCAACGACCTGCAGCCCGCCGCCGTGACGCTGCGCGGCTCACTGGCCCGCACCCTGGACGCGGGGCGGGAGCAGGGCGCCCTCGGCTCGCTGATCTCCGGCTCCGGGCCCACCTGCGCCTTCCTCGCCCGGTCGGCGGCCCACGCGGGCGAGCTGGCAGCCTGCCTGAAGGACGTCGGCGTGGCGCGCGACGTCATCACCGCCCACGGTCCCGTGCCCGGCCCGGTGGTCGTTTAGCCTGTCCCCGTAGCACCATCCCCACGGGTACACGACCGGCCGTTCTCGCCGGTCGAGGCACGCGGGGCTGCCGTTCCCGAAGGCGCCGTCAGGGCCGGGACGGTTCTCGCGGCGGGGGCCGCGTGGGCCGGGAGCGGATACGCTTGTCTGGCGATGAATCTGGTCAATCTTGAGTCGGTCTCCCACTCCTACGGTCCCAAGCCCCTGCTCAACGACGTCTCACTCGGCATCGAGGCGGGCGACCGCATCGGCGTGGTCGGCCGCAACGGCGGTGGCAAGACCACCCTCATCTCGGTGATAGCGGGTGATCTCAAGCCCAACGCCGGGCGGGTCACCCATAACCGGGGGCTCCAGGTGGGGGCGCTGTCGCAGGGCGACGACCTCGACCCGGCGCGGCCGGTGCGCGACATCGTCCTCGGCGACAGGTCCGAGCACGAGTGGGCGGGTGACGCGGGCATCCGCGAGATCCTCGCCAGCCTGCTCGGCGACATCGATCTGACCGCGCTCGCCGGGAGCCTGTCGGGAGGTGAGCGGCGCCGCACGGCCCTCGCCAAGCTGCTCATCGACGAGCACGACCTGATCATCCTGGACGAGCCCACCAACCACCTCGACATCGAGGCCATCGACTGGCTCGCCAGACACCTGGCCGGTCGCAGGACGGCGCTGCTGGTCGTCACCCACGATCGCTGGTTCCTCGACGCGGTCTCCACCAGGACGTGGGAGGTCGTGGACGGTGCGGTCGAGCGCTACGAGGGCGGGTACGCCGCGTACGTGCTGGCCAAGGCCGAGCGCGCCCGGGTGGCCGCCGCCTCAGAGGCCCGCCGCCAGAACCTGATGCGCAAGGAGATCGCCTGGCTCCGCCGGGGTCCGCCCGCGCGCACCTCCAAGCCCAAGTTCCGCATCGACGCCGCCCAGGCGTTGATCGCCGACGAGCCTCCCGCCAGGGAGAGCGTCGAGCTGGTCAAGTTCGCCGCCGCCCGGCTGGGACGCACGGTCTACGACCTTGAGGACGTCACGCTGCACGCCGGAGGACCCGGCCAGGGACCGCTGGTCCTCGACCACTCGACCTGGCAGTTCGGCCCGGGTGACCGGATCGGCCTGATCGGCGTGAACGGCTCGGGCAAGTCCTCGCTGCTCCGCCTGCTCGCCGGTACCGTGCACCCCGACTCGGGCAAGCTCGTGCGCGGCAAGACGGTCCGCCTGGCGCACCTGTCGCAGGAGCTGGCCGAGCTCGACCCGGCGCGCCGGGTGCTGGAGACCGTCGAGGAGGTCCGCAAGTTCATTCAGGTCGGCAAGAAGGAGTGGACCGCCTCCCAGCTGCTGGAGCGCCTCGGCTTCAAGGGCGACGCGCAGTGGAAGGTCGTCGGCGACCTGTCCGGTGGCGAGCGGCGCCGCCTGCAACTGCTCCGCCTCCTCATGGACGACCCCAACGTGCTGCTGCTCGACGAGCCGACCAACGACCTCGACATCGAGACGCTCAACGAGCTGGAGGACCTGCTCGACGGCTGGCCGGGCACGCTGATCCTGGTCAGCCACGACCGCTACTTCCTGGAGCGGGTCACCGACAAGACCGTCGCCCTGCTCGGTGACCACAGGCTGTCGATGCTCCCCGGCGGAGTGGACGAATACCTGTCCCGGCGTGCCGCGGGCGCGGCCCTGTCCGCGCGGGCGGCGTCCGGCGCGGTCTCCGGTACGGCCTCCGCGACCTCGGCCGCGGTCGCGAAGGAGACGGCCCCCGGTCTGTCGGCGCGCGAGGAGCGCGATCTCCGTAAGGAGCTCTCCCGCCTGGAACGCCAGCTCGACAAGCTGAGCGGCCGCGAGGTGAAGCTGCACACGTCCATGGCCGACGCCGCCGCCGACTACGAGCGGTTGGCCTCGCTCGACGCGCAGCTGAAGGAGATCCTCGCGGAGAAGGACTCGATCGAGGGTGAGTGGCTGGAGCTGGCCGACCGCCTGGGTGAGTGAGTCTCGGAGAGTCCCTGCCGGTCGCCGCCGGAGCCGTTCGCGGAGGGGGCTGAGAACGTGCTTTCGGGGTGGGCCGGGTCTGCCCCTCCGTCCTCGGGCATGGAGGTCAGGGCGCTCCGGTGTCGGTTGCGTCAAAAGGGACGAGTAGCGTGCGCAGCAGGTCCGCAAGGGCCTGCTGTTCGCGTTCCTGCAGGCTCGCGAGGAGCTCGCGCTCGCGGCGCAGCAGGTCGTCGAAGGCACTGTCCACCCGCGTCCGCCCGGTGCCGGTCAGGGAGACCAGGACGCCGCGCCGGTCCTCGGGGTCGGGGCGCCGCCTGACCAGTCCGGCCGCGGTCAGCCGGTCGATCCGGTTGGTCATCGTCCCCGACGTCACCAGCGTCGCGCGGAGCAGTGCTCCCGGGCTCATCTCGTACGGCTCCCCGGCCCGGCGCAGGGCGGTGAGCACGTCGAACTCCCAGATCTCCAGGTCGTGTTCGGCGAAGGCGGCCCGGCGGGCGCGGTCGAGATGGCGGGCCAGCCGGGAGACCCGGCTGAGCACCTGGAGCGGCTGCACGTCGAGGTCCGGGCGTTCCTGATTCCAGGCGGTGACCAGCAGGTCGACCTCGTCCTTCGCGCCGGCCGAACGCCTGGAGCCGTGGTCCGCGTGGTGCAGGGTCATGCCGGGAGTCTATCTGTCTTGACATCGAGATATCTCGCCGGATATCAATTATCTTGATGTCAAGAGATATGTGGGATCCCGCGGTTTACGGTCGCTACGCCGACGAGCGCGCACGACCCTTTTTCGATCTTGTTTCCAGGATACCCGCAGCGGACCCCGGCTACGTGGTCGACGCGGGCTGCGGCACCGGCGAGCTCACCGCGGAACTCGCCAGGCGCTGGCCGGACGCCCGCATCCATGGCTTCGACTCCTCGCCCGCCATGATCGAGAAGGCCCCCGCCGGTGGCTCGCTCTCCTTCTCCGTCGAGGACGTCAGGCGCTGGAGCCCCGCGTCACCGGTGGACGTGATCGTGTCCAACGCGGTACTGCAGTGGGTGCCCGAGCATCGCGAGCTGCTACCGCGCTGGGTGGAGGCGCTCGCCCCCGGCGGCCGGCTCGCCTTCCAGGTGCCGGGTAACTTCGACGCCCCCAGCCACGCCCTGGTCCGCGAGCTGTGCCGGACGAAGTGGCGCGACCGGCTGGGTGACCTGGCCTCGTACTCTCCCGTCGACGACCCGGCCGGCTACCTTGGCCTGCTCGCTCGACTGGGCTGCCGGGTGGACGCCTGGGAGACCACCTACCTGCACGTGCTCCCCGGCGACGACGCCGTGCTCTCCTGGATCACCGGCACCGCCCTGCGCCCCATGCTCGACCGCCTGGACCCCGCCGAGGCCGCCGCCTTTCTCGCCGACTGTGCCGCCCTGCTCCGCGAGGCCTACCCTCGGGGGCCGTACGGCACGATCTTCCCCTTCCGTAGGATCTTCGTGGTCGCCGGGAAGTGACCGCCCGTAAAGACGTGAGGTTTCGTGGGACTGTGGCATCGAGGGAGGCCGGGTAAGCCTCCCGGGGATTCGGCGGAGCACTCTCCTCGCTGCCTCAGTCAGGGATGTCGAAGGTGTACGACCAGACGAACCGGCTCGCTGCGTGCACGCCACGGGCATACTCGATCGCTCGGCCGTCGGCCATCCGGGTGACACGGTGAACCTCCACCACCGGCTCGCCCGCTGACAGTTCCAGGAGAAGGGTCTCCTCCGTGGTGGGCATTCGCGCCGACAGATCCTCGCTGATCTCGTGTGGGATCAGCCCCTGGTCGGTGAGCACTTGGAACCCGCCGCCTCTGCCGGCGATCCCGGGTGACTGGTCGACCAGCGGTGTGCCCTCGACGTCGGCCGGTCGATAGTACGAGGTCATCGTGTGGGTGGGGATGCCGTCGCGGGTCATGACACGTGCCCGTTCGTACACCGACGCTCCGATGTCCACGCCGAGCGCCGCTGCGGTGTGACCGTCGGCGGCGATAAGGGAGACCTCCTGCGTCTGGTAGCCCTGTTGTTGAGTGGTCTCGCTGTTCGGACGGTCGTCGGCGTGTGCCGTGACGGTGGTGACCTGCCACCGATGACGCGCGTAGCGGTCGGGTCCCAGACGTCTGATGGGATGCGGTTCGCGAACGTACGCCCCTGATCCGTGCCGGGTGACGACCAGCCCTTCCATTTGAAGCAGCCCGAGAGCCTTGTTCGCCGTGTTCCGGGTGACACCGTAGCGCTCGGCAAGATCACGCAGCGGTGGCAGTTTCGCGCCTGGAGGTAAGCGCCCGGCGTCGATCTCGGCTCGCAGGTCGTCGGCGATTTGTCGTGAAGGTAGCGATATACGCGGCTCGTTCGACACGCTTACACCCTACCGCTAAGTGTCGTACGCCAATAAGTGTCATGGGACACTCTTGACCTCTGGCGGTCTCGGGTTTATCGTCAAGTGTCGTAGGACACTTTGTCGTACGTCACCTCGGCTATCGCTTCACGGTGGTACGGCTTTGTCTTCACCTCAACGGTGCGACTTCGGTCCTGAAACCTCGATGCCGTCCGATTGCTCGATCATGCACAGGAGGTAACGCTCCATGACCATCGTCTCCGATCAGGCTCATCTCTCAGAAGGTTCGGAGAAACGAAGAGAACTCAGGTGACTGTTCAGGTGCCCTTTCCTCGTGAGGTTGGGCGTGGCATGGGCATGATCGGACTCATGGGATGATCTTCGGGTGATTCCGGCTGAGGGCGAGCGTCCGTCATACGGCGAGCTTGCCGCTTTGGTCGTGGCGCTGACCGCCCGGCTGGATGTGCTGGAAGCGCGGGTCGTCGAGTTGGAGGCGGAAAACGCCCAGCTCAAAGCGGAGAACGCGGAGTTGCGGGCTGAGAATGCCGAGCTGCGGCGGCAGGTAGGGCGAAACTCGCGTAATTCCTCGCAACCTCCGTCGGCCGATGGCCTGGCCAAGCCACCGCCCAAGTCGATGCGGGGTAGGAGCGGACGTCGCCCCGGTAAGCAGCCCGGCACGTCGGGGACGGCGTTGATGCAGGTGGACTGCCCGACATGGACGGTGCCGCACCTTCCATCTGCGTGTGGCGGGTGTGGCGGGGACCTGACCGATGCAACCCCGGCGGGCGTTGCGGTGATTCGGCAGGTTTTCGACATCCCCGAGGTCAAGGCCGAGGTCACCGCGCATGAGTTGCACGCCCTGGCCTGTGGCGGTTGCGGGACGGTGACCCGTGCTGCGGCTCCGGCGTTCGCCACGGCCCCGGCGGTGTACGGGCCACGGGTGAGCGCGCTGGCCGCCTACCTGTCCGCCCAGCACCACATCCCGGTTGGGCGGGTCGCCGAGGTCCTCGCCGATCTGGCCGGGATCGAGGTGTCGACCGGGTGGATCAGCGACACGGTCACGAAGGTGGCCCAGGTCCTGGCGCCGGTCAACGCACGGATCCGTGACGCGATCGCCGCTGCGAGCGTCGCGCACTTCGATGAGAGCGTCACCCGCGTGGGCGGCAGGAACCACTGGCTGCACGTGGCCGCCACACCTGTGCTGACCGCCTACCACATCGACGCCCACGGGCGCGGCACCGAGTCGATCACCGCGTTCGGGATCCTTCCCCGCTTCACCGGCGTGGCCGTCCACGACGCCTACCGCTCCTACCAGGCATTCGAGGGCTGCACGCACGCCTTGTGCAATGCGCACATCGTCCGGGAGGCCGCCGGGATCGGCGAGTACGACCTTCGCGCGCGGGCCGATGGCTGGGCTGAGGCGCTGGTGCTGTTACTCGGTGACGGATACCGGTGGGTGGCCGCCTGGCGAGACAAAGGGCATGACCGCCTGCCGGACTTCAAGCTGAAGGACCTGTCCCAGCGCTTCGACGACCTGGTGGAACGAGCGTTGACCGCGCATTCCCCACGCGGAACGGGCAAGCAGAGCCCTGCACGTAACCTGGCGCTACGCCTGCGAACCCGAAAGAGTGAGGTGCTGCGGTTCGCCACCGACTTCACTGTGGCGTACTCCAACAACGTCGCGGAGCAGGCCATCCGTATGATCAAGACGAAGACCAAGGTCAGCGGTGGTTTTCGCACGCTCAAGGGCGCCCAGACTTTCCTGGCCATCCGCGGCTACATCTCCACCGTCCGAAAGAACGGTCTCCGCGCCGCTCACGCGCTGCACGACGCGCTGCTCGGCAATCCCTGGATGCCCGCACTCACGCGATGACCTGAATAGTCACGAACTCAGGTCTCTGCCGGTGGCGTCACCGCCTGCGGTAATGAGTTGAGTGCCGTCATGAATGATCCGAGTTCCGCGCAGGAGGCGCGCGTGCCTGTGGAGCGAGCGATGGTCGTGTCCACACCTGGCCCATGGCCAGGCTGGGGCAAGGCGAATGCGCGATACCTCGGCTTGCCGCGCCATCCCGAAATGGTAAGGCGAGCGCGAGAGTTCGCCCGTCGCGCGGCGACGGACTGGGCTGTAAGTGAAGAAATGATCTTCACGATCGAGGTGCTGATCTCCGAGCTGGTCACCAACTCGGTCCGCCACGCCGTGGGAAGGCATGTCCGGGTGTGGGTCCGGCTCCGTGGCCACCTGCTGTTCGTCGAGGTGCAGGACGGAGGGGCCGTCCAGCAGTTGTGCATGAGAACACCTGACCTGGAGGCCGAGAACGGCAGGGGACTCCTGCTGGTGAACGCGCTGGCCCTGAGGTTCCGGTCGATCGGGTTCGTACATCCTCGTGACCCGCCGCCCGGTCGGTGGTGTCCTGGTCACGGCGATGGTTGGGGTTCCTGGACGGATAACAGGGCATCAATAAATACTGCGAAGACATGGTGGATATCTTGGTAAATCTAGGGATGACCTGTGGCGATAGAGATCGAGGACAAGTTCGACGTACCAGTGGATTACCAGCTGCCGGATCTCGCCGGACTGCCAGGCGTAGGGGAGGTCGTGGGTCCCAAGACCCATCGGCTGGTCGCCCTCTATTTCGACACGCCCGACCTGAGGCTCGCCGCGCGGGGAATCACCCTGAGAAGGCGCAGGGGCGGTACGGATCCGGGCTGGCACCTCAAGCTCCCCAAGGCCCAAGGCGTACGGCAGGAGATCACCCACCCGCTGACCCGGAGCATCAAGATCGTCCCTGCCGAGCTGGCCGACCTGGTGCTCGCCCACACCCGAGGCGCCCCGCTGGCGCCCATCGCCGAGCTGGACACCCGCCGTGCCGTCACCACGCTGGTCAACGGAGCCGGGGTGAGGCTGATCGAGATCGCCGATGACCGGGTCAAGGGCACGGTGTTCGGCGACGAACCCCATGTCGAGCGCTGGCACGAGGTCGAGGCGGAGATCGTCCAGGGCGACGAGAGGCTGCTGAAGAAGGTCGGAAAGCGGCTACGCCAGGTCGGCGCCAGTCCCGCCGAATCGGCCAGCAAGCTCGCGCGCCTGCTCAACGCGGCCGGGGCGGTCTCAGCGCAGCCGCGTACCAGGCCGATCCCGGGTTCCGCGGGTGAGGTCGCCGTCGGCTATCTCACCGCCCAGGTCGGCGCGTTGCTCGCGCAGGATCCTCGGGTCCGTAAGGCCGAGGAGGACGCCGTACACCAGATGCGCGTCGCCGCCCGGCGGCTCCGCAGCGCGCTGAAGTCGTTCAAAACGGTCGTCAAGGGGACCGGGAGCGTCCAGGACGAGCTCAAGTGGCTCGGCACGGTCCTCGGCGAGGCGCGCGACCTGGAGGTCATCCGCGAGCGGTTCGAGAACAGGCTCGACAGCCTGGACAACGCGCTGATCGTGGGCCCGGTCAGGGCCCGCCTCAGCTCCGACCTGCTGGACGACGAGCACGAGGCCCTCGACCGGGTCAGGGACGCCCTCCGCGGGGAGCGCTACTTCGCCCTGCTCGACGCCCTCGACGACCTGATCGCCACCCCCGTGCTCACCAAGGCCGCCGACAGGCCCGCCGAGACCCTGAAGACCGTCGCGGCCTTCAGCTGGCGCCAGGTCGTCAGGGCCTACGACACCGCGCGGTCCATCGAGGACCCCGCCGAGCGCGAACTCGCCATGCACGACGTACGCAAGGCGGCCAAACGGGCCCGTTACACCGCGGAGGTGCCCGGCATGAAGAAGCTGGCCAAGCGGGCGGAGGCGATACAGGAGGCGCTGGGCACCCACATGGACGGCGTCGTCGCGCAGGAACGGCTGGTCGCCGAGGCCGCGAACGCACGCCTGGCAGGGGAGGACACCTACACCTACGGCGTGCTGACCGGCGTGGAGCGGGCCGGGGCCGAGCGCGCCGACGAGGAGTTCCCCCGGCTCTGGGCCGACACCGCGGCCGCCGTCGCGAAGCTTCTCCGACGCTCCCCCGGCCGCTGAGCGCTCGGGATCGTTTGGCGAGGCCCTGGACCGAACCGCCGGAAGCGGGCGTCAGACGACGTAGCGGTCCACGGCCACGACACGGCCGCCGTTGTGGTGCAGCACCGTGAACGCGCCCTTGGCCAGCCACGTGTCGCCGGACCGGCCGCCGACTTCGGAGATCAGCTCGGGCAGGGTCTTGCCGTGGCCGCAGAGCGTCGTGGGCCGGTTCGAGGCCAGTGCCTCCTCGACCAGGAGGAGGGAGCCCTGGAAGTCGTGGTGGGTCTCCGACAGGACGGGTTCGAGCCGGACCGGCAGGCCGGCCCGTTCGGCGTACGGCTCCAGGGTCTGCACGCACCGCCTGCTGGGGGAGCTGACCAGCTCCGCGGGGCGGAAGGCGCCCAGCACGCTCGCGAGCACCTCGGCCTGTCTCAGGCCGCTCTCATCGAGCGGGCGGTCGTCGTCGTCGCCCTCCCAGTCCTGCCGGTTCCCCGCCAGGGCGTGCCGTACCAGCACGAGCGGGGTGGTCGCGGGCGATGCCGCGCCGAGCGCGCGGAGCAGGTGGGCGTCCCAGTCGTAGGTCAGGCGCCGTACGGCCTCCTCCACAGGCAGCCAGACCACCTCGTCGACCTCGCGGCTGTCGGTACGGCGCTCCTCGGAGAGCATCCTGGCCACCCAGTAGTCGACGCGCTTGGGCCGGCCGTCCTTCGTGTAGTGGCTCGACGGCAGCGACCGGCCGAGTTCCACGGTGATCCCCGTCTCCTCGGTCACCTCGCGCAGCGCGCCGGCGATGGCGTGCTCGCCGTTCTTCAGCTTCCCCTTGGGGAACGACCAGTCGTCGTACTTGGGCCGGTGGACGAGGGCGACCTGCGGCGCGCCCGGTGAGCCGCGCCAGACGACCGCCCCGGCCGCGCGGATCACGCCGTCCGGGCGGGTGGTGTGCTCAGTCATCGATGGCCCTCCACCTACGGGTGCCGATCAGATGGGTCTGCAGGTCATCGCCGGGATGTCGGAGCCAGGTCCCGTCCGGGTCGAGCCACCAGCTCGTGGTGTCGTCGGACATGGCCCGGTCCAGCAGGCCGCTGAGGTAGTTCCGCTGTTGCTGGCTGGCGACCTTGACCAGTACCTCCACCCGGCGCTCGATGTTGCGGCGCATCATGTCACCGCTGCCGATCCAGATCTCCGGGCGTCGGCCGCGGCCGAACTCGTAGATCCGCGAGTGTTCGAGGAAACGGCCCAGCACACTCCTGACCCGGATGTTCTCCGACAGCTCCTGTACACCGGGACGGAGCGTGCAGACCCCCCGCACCCACAGATCCACCGGTACGCCGGCCCGCGACGCCCGGTAGAGGGCGTCGATGATGGGCTCGTCCACCAGGGAGTTCGTCTTCATCCTGATGCCGGCGGGACGGCCCGCCTCCTGATGGGCGATCTCCCGCTCGATCCTGGCCAGCAGCCCGCCGCGCAGCGAGTGCGGGGCGACCAGCAGCCGCCGGTAGGCCGAGTGGTTGGAGTAGCCGGTCAGGTGGATGAACAGGTCCGTGACGTCCTCGCCGACCAGCCGGTCGGCGGTGAGCAGGCCCAGGTCCTCGTACAACCTGGCGGTCTTGGGATTGTAGTTGCCCGTGCCGATGTGGCAGTAGCTGCGCAGTTCGCCCGAGGATTCCTGCCGCACCACCAGGGCCAGCTTGCAGTGGGTCTTCAGCCCCACGACACCGTAGACCACGTGGCATCCGGCCCGTTCCAGCTTGCGAGCCCAGGTGATGTTGGCGTGCTCGTCGAACCTGGCCTTGATCTCCACGACCACGACCACCTGCTTGCCCGCCTCGGCGGCGTCGATCAGCGCGTCCACGATCGGTGAGTCGCCGCTGGTGCGGTAGAGCGTCTGCTTGATGGCCAGCACGTTCGGGTCGGCGGCGGCCTGCTCGATGAACCGCTGCACGCTCGTGGAGAACGAGTCGTACGGGTGGTGCAGCAGCACGTCCCGCTCGCGCAGCACCGCGAAGATGTCGTCCTCGACGTGCACGACCTCCGCGGGTACGAACGGGCGGAAGGTCAGCTCGCCCCGGTCGAGGTCGGCGATCGCGTGCAGCCCGGTCAGGTCCAGTGGCCCCGGCAGCCGGCAGATCTCGTGCTCGGCCACTCCCAGCTCGTCCACCAGCAGGTCGAGCACCTCGGGTGTGATGGTGTCCTCGACCTCCAGCCGGACCGGAGGGCCGAAGCGGCGCTTGAGAAGCTCGCGCTCCAGTGCCTGCATGAGGTTCTCGGTGACGTCCTCGTCGACGTCCAGGTCCTCGTTGCGGGTCACCCGGAAGGCGTGGTGTTCGACGATCTCCATGCCTTTGAAAAGCTGCCCCAGGTGAGCGGCGATCACATCTTCCAGCGGGACGAAACGGTTCACGGACGCCGTGACGAAGCGGGGGAGCCGGCTGGGCACCTTGACCCGGGCGAAGACCGTGTTGCCGGTCGAGGGGTTGCGGACGGTGACGGCCAGGTTCAGTGAGAGTCCCGAGATGTACGGGAAGGGGTGGGCGGGGTCGACGGCCAGCGGCGTCAGCACCGGCCTGATCCGCTCCCTGAAGAACTTGCGCATCTCGGTGCGCTCGTCGCGGCCGAGGTCGTCCCAGCGCACGATCTCGATGCCCTCGGCGCTCAGCCGCGGGCGGATCCGCTCGTGGAAGCAGGCCGACTGCCGCAGCGCGAGATCGTTGGCGATCCCCGCGATCCTGGGCAGCTCCTCGCGGGGCTTCAGCCCGCTCTTCGTGCGGAGCAGGAGGCCGGTGGCCATCCGCCGTTTCAGCCCGGCCACCCGTACCCGGAAGAACTCGTCCAGGTTGCTGGCGAAGATGGCAAGGAACCGCACCCTCTCCAGCAGCGGCAGGGACGGATCCTCCGCCATCTCCAGCACACGCTGGTTGAACTGGAGCCAGCTCTCCTCGCGGTTGAGGAAGCGCTCCTGAGGGAGGGGGAGTCCGGCGGGGGTGGCTCCGGCGAGTTCAGCGGACATATGACCAGAATGCCCGCTTTTGTTGAACGGAACGTTAATTTCGGCTCAACGAGCGCTGTTGTTTACCCACTTGGCTCAAGTTTTTCTTGTTCTTCAGCCACGAGTTCCGCTCGCTTGACAGCCTCGCGCTCGGCGGCCTTGGCCTCGCGGAGCATCGCCTTCTCCAGCTCCCTCTGCTCCCGCTCACGCGCCTTCTCCAGCTCCCGCTGCTCGCGGAGCCGTGCCTTCTCCAGCTCCCTGGCCAGCTTCTCGGCCTCGCGCTGTTCGCGCTCGCGCAGCTTCTCCTGTTCCTTCTGCTCCCGCGCACGTGCCTTCTCCAGCTCCCGGAGCTCCTTTTCCGTCGGGGGCGGTGACGGTTCGGCGGGGCGGGGCTGCGGGCGCCGCCGCGATCCCGGGGGATGGGGGCCGGCATCGGCCGTGCGCTGCGGCGCCTGGGCCAGCCGCTGCCCCAGGCCACGAGAGGAGGCGGTCAGCCGGGGGCTCGGGTCCAGCCCGGTCAGACCGTTCCAGGCCAGGTTGACCAGGTGCGCGGCGACCTCCTCGCGCGACGGCTTGCGCACGTCCAGCCACCACTGGCCGGTCAGCGCCACCATGCCGACCAGCATCTGGGCGTACATGGGCGCCAGCTTGGGGTCGTAGCCACGTTCGACGAACTCGTCGACCATGACGTCCTCGACCTGGCTGGCGATGTCGTTGATCAGGCTGGCGAACGTGCCGGTTCCCGAGGCGGCGTGCGAGTCGCGAACGAGGATGCGGAAACCCTCGCTGTTCTCCTCCACGTAGGCCAGCAGGGCCAGGGCCGCCCGCTCCAGCTTGATCAGTGAGTGCGAGGCGGACAGCGCCTCGGTCACCATGATCAACAGCTTCTGCATCTCCCGGTCGATGACGACCGCGTACACGCCCTCCTTACCGCCGAAGTGCTCGTAGACCACCGGTTTGGAGACGTTGGCGGTTGCCGCGATCTCCTCGACCGATGTGCCGTCGAACCCTTTCTCCGCGAACAGGGTCCGGCTGATCTGGATCAGCTGTTCCCGGCGTTCCTTACCTGACATCCGCCGTCGGGGCTCGCTCACGGTTCTAATAATGGTGCTCCGGAGTATTGATCGCGACGCGGGTCGACTGCGTCGCTAACGCGACGCCAACGCGTCGCGGTTCGGCCGCCTAGACCCGGGGGGAGAGGTGAGGGTGTCAGGCGGCGATGCGTTTGGCGGCCAGGCGTTCGGGGGTCGGCCAGCGGACGTCGTGTGCCCAGCCGGCCTTCTCGAACCAGCGGATGACACCCGCACTGAGGTCGATCTGCCCCTTCAGCACGCCGTGCCGGGCGCAGGTGGGGTCGGAGTGGTGCAGGTTGTGCCAGGATTCGCCGAAGGAGGGGATGGCCAGCCACCACACGTTGCGGGACTTGTCACGCGACTCGAAGGCCTCCTCGCCGAAGACATGGCAGATGGAGTTGATCGACCAGGTCACGTGGTGCAGCAGGCCGATCCTGACCAGCGTGCCCCAGAAGAAGCCGGTCGCCATGCCCCACCACGACCAGGTCAGCAGGCCGCCGAGCAGGGCGGGCATGACTATCGTGGTGATCGCCAGGACCGGGAAGAACTTGTGCAGCTTGATGATGTCCGGGTCCTTGACCAGGTCGGGGGCGTACTTCTCGCGGTTGGCCCGATCGGCCTCGAACAGCCAGCCCATGTGCGCCCAGAGCAGACCCTTGGACACGGCCACGAAGCCGGTGCCGAAGCGCCACGGCGAGTGCGGGTCGCCCTCCTTGTCGGAGAACTTGTGGTGCTTGCGGTGGGTGGCCACCCAGTCGAGGACCGACATCTCCATCGAGAGGCTGCCCGCGATGCCCAGCGCGATCTTCAGCGGGCGCTTGGCCTTGAACGAGCCGTGCGTGAAGTGGCGGTGCAGGCCGACGGTGACACCCAGGCCGGTGACCACGTAGAAGACCGACGCGATCACGATGTCGGACCAGCCGAGTCCCCAGCCCCAGGCGAACGGGATGGCCGCCGCCAGGGCGATCAGCGGGGCGCCGACGACCACTCCGAAGGTGATGATCTCGGGCAGTGTCTTCGACTCGGGGTCGATGTCGGGTTTGGGGCCAGGGGCAGAGCGTTCTTCGATGACGGTCATGCGCTACCTCGCGGTGGCTCGGAAAAGGCAAGGATTCACGTGCGGCTACGCCACCGTAACCTACGCCATCGTAAGTTAGGAATCCCTAAGCACCAAGTGTGTGAAAGCTGACTCTCCGGGGCTGGCGCCGTAGCGGCTCCCTAATCTGTTCTACCCGCGTCTGACCTGCCAAACGACGGGTTCCTCGCGTTCATCGCCCGGACCGCTCGACTTCGCGAGCACGCCGGCTCTCAAACGGCGCGCGTTCGGCGCCGTGGGCTCTGTATCGTAGGGGTGCCAGGCGTACGGGGCGTCGTCCCTGCCGCTTGGCCGATCCGGCATTGGGTAATTGGCAGCCCGCAAGGTTTTGGTCCTTGTTGTCCAGGTTCGAGTCCTGGTGCCGGAGCTGTCTCTTGTGTCTGTTTTATTGGCTCGGCTAGTCGGCTGGGTGGGTTCCCGAACGGGAAGGTATCCTCACGTTGTCGAACAGGTGACGGTGCTATGCCCTGGGGGTGGATGTCCGTCATCGTGTTTCGTCATGTCTCAGCCGCGACGCCGAGGGAGCCTCGTCCGTGAGTGTGCCGCGCCCGGCCGCCGTCATCGTCCTTGCCGCAGGCGAGGGCACCCGGATGAAGTCGAGAACACCAAAGATCCTTCATGAGCTGTGCGGCCGTACCCTGGTCGACCATGTGCTCACCGCCGCAAGGGGTCTCGAACCCGAGCGGCTCATCGTCGTCATCGGCCACGAACGGGAGCGGGTCCAGGCGCATCTGGCCGGCACCAGCCCCGATACGCAGGCCGTCGTCCAGGCCGAGCAGAAGGGCACCGGTCACGCCGTCCGTACCGTCCTGGAAGCGGTGGGCACCATCGGTGGCACCGTTCTGGTGACCTACGGCGACACGCCGCTGCTGCGCACCGAGACCCTCGCGGCCCTGCTCGAACGGCACGGCGAGGACGGCAACGCCGTCACCGTGCTGACGGCAGAGGTTCCCGATCCGTATGGCTATGGCCGGATCATCCGCGACGCCTCGGGGGCGGTCCTGGAGATCGTCGAGGAGAAGGACGCCGACCCCGCGCAGCGGGCGATCAGGGAGATGAACTCCGGCGTCTACGCCTTCGACGGGCTCCTGCTGGCCGACGCGGTCAAGCGGGTGTCCACCTCCAACGCCCAGGGCGAGGAGTACCTCACGGACGTCCTCGCGATCCTGCGCCAGGACGGTCACCGGGTCGGCGCGCATGTCGCGGCCGACTACGTGGAGGTGGAGGGGGTCAACGACCGCGTACAGCTCGCCTTCGCCAGAAGGGTGCTCAACGCGCGCCTGCTGGAGGCGCACATGCGGGCCGGGGTGACCGTGGTCGACCCCGCCAGCACCTGGGTCGACGTGGACGTCACCCTCGAACCGGACGTGGTGATCCACCCCGGTACCCAGCTGTACGGCCGTACGGCGGTCGCCGAGGGCGCCGAGGTCGGTCCAGCCAGCACGCTGACCGACACCGTCGTCGGCGAGGGTGCGCTGGTACGCAACGCCGTCTGCACCGAGGCCGTGATCGGCCCCGAGGCCCTGGTCGGGCCGTACACCTATCTGCGTCCCGGCACCGTGCTGGCGCGCAAGGCCAAGGCCGGAACGTACGTCGAGATGAAGAACGCCCAGGTCGGAGAGGGTGCGAAGGTGCCGCACCTGAGCTACGTGGGCGATGCGACGATTGGCGCCGGCGCCAACATCGGCGCCTCGGCGATCTTCGTCAACTATGACGGGGTCAACAAGCATCACACGACGGTGGGCGAGCACGCCTTCGTCGGATGCGACACCATGCTCGTCGCGCCGGTCAACATCGGCGACGGCGCATATACGGCCGCGGGCTCGGTCATCGACGGCGATGTCCCGGCAGGGAGCATCGGGGTGGCCCGCGGACGGCAACGCAATATCGAAGGGTGGGTCGTGCGCAGGCGCACGGGCACCAGATCGGCTCGGGCGGCACTGAAGGCCGCCGAGTCGGGGAAACAGCAGGGGAGCCAGACGTGAGTGAGCGGAGCGAGCGGCCCGGTGGGCGCGGCGGCGTCGCGCGGGCATCGATGTGCTCTCCGGCGAGGGGGACGGCATGAGCAGCATCAAGAAGACCGGCGAGAAGAACCTGATGTTCTTCTCCGGGCGGGCGCATCCGGAGCTGGCGGACGAGGTGGCGAGCCACCTCGGGGTCGCGGCGGCACCGACCACGCTGCGCGACTTCGCCAACGGCGAGATCTACGCCCGCTACCAGGAGTCGGTCCGTGGCTGTGACGCGTTCGTCATGCAGAGCCACACCTGGCCGATCAATCAGTGGATCATGGAGCAGCTGATCATGGTGGACGCGCTCAAGCGCGCCTCCGCCAAGCGGATCACCGTGATCATGCCGTTCTACGGCTATGCCCGCCAGGACAAGAAGGGCCGGGGCCGCGAGCCCATCACCGCCCGTCTGATGGCCGACATGTTCAAGACGGCCGGCGCCGACCGGCTGATGTCGATCGACCTGCACACCTCCCAGATCCAGGGCTTCTTCGACGGCCCGGTGGACCACCTGTTCGCCATGCCCGTCCTGGTCAACTACCTCAAGGACAAGCTCGACCTGGGCACGACCACGATCGTCTCGCCCGACACCGGTCGGGTGCGGCTCTCGGAGCGCTGGGCCGACACGCTCGGCACCCCGCTGGCCTTCATCCACAAGCGCCGCGACCTCGACGTGGCCAACCAGGTGAAGGTGAGCGAGGTCGTCGGCCGGGTGAGGGGCCGGACCTGTGTGCTGATCGACGACATGATCGACACCGCGGGCACGATCTGCAAGGCGGCCGACGCGCTGTACGAGCAGGGTGCCACCAACGTGATCGTGGCGGCCACCCACGCGGTCTTCTCCGACCCCGCGGTCGACCGGCTGAAGAACTCCAGGATCTCCGAGGTCATCGTCACCAACACGGTGCCGCTCCCCGAGGAGAAGAGGTTCGACAAGCTCACGGTCCTGTCGATCGCCCCGTTGATCGCCCGCGCGATCAACGAGGTCTTCAGCGACGGCTCGGTAACCAGCCTCTTCGAAGGCGACAGCTAATCCCCAGGCTCCTTGCGGCCGAGCCGCGACGCGTTAGCGTCGGCAACAACACGGTAGACTTGTCAGGTTGCGTGCGTTCGTAACGCCTTCCGCTAGGGCGGGTGAGGGGGAACGCACCTTTCCGATTCTCGAGATCCCTAGGAGATCAGCCATGTCCGAAGTGGTAATCACCACCGAACTGCGTGACAAGTTCGGCAAGGGCGCCGCACGCAAGATCCGCCGCGAGGACAAGGTGCCCGTCGTCCTCTACGGGCACGGTTCCGAGCCGCAGCACCTGTCCCTGCCGGGTCACGAGCTGCTGCTCGCCCTGCGTACGCCGAACGTGCTGATCCGCCTCCAAGGCGCGGTCGACGAGCTCGCGCTGCCCAAGGGTGTCCAGCGCGACGCGATCAAGGGCTTCCTGGAGCACGTCGACCTCCTCCTCGTCAGGCGCGGCGAGAAGGTCACCGTCGACATCCCCGTCGTCGTGATCGGTGAGGTCGCCGACGGCATCCTCGACCAGCAGCTGGTCTCCGTCTCGGTCGAGACCGAGGCCACCCACATCCCCGAGGGCGTCGAGGTCGACGTCGAGGGCCTGGAGGTCGGCACCCAGATCACCGCCGCCGACCTGAAGCTCCCCAAGGGCACGACCCTCGCCGCCGACCCGGAGGCGCTGGTCCTGATCATCTCCGCGGCCCCGACCGCCGAGCCCGCGGCCGAGGCCGCCGTGGCCGCTCCGGCCGAGGGTGAGGGCGCTGAGAGCGCCGAGTAGTTTTCTCTGCTAGATCTGTCAGGGCGGCCCGGGACCGGGCCGCCCTGACGCGCGTATGAAGGGGATGCCGATCGTGGACCGCTGGTTGGTCGTGGGCCTGGGAAACCCCGGGCCGGAGTACGCAGGAAACCGGCACAACGCGGGGTTCATGGTTCTGGACGAGCTCGCCGCGCGAGCCGGCGGGCGGTTCAAGACGCACAGGTCGCGCGCAGAGGTGCTGGAGGGCCGCCTGGCGGGCGTCCCCGCGGTGCTGGCCAAGCCGTTGTCCTTCATGAACCTGTCCGGCGGGCCGGTCAAGGCCCTGGCCGACTTCTACAAGGTCGACCCGGCCCGCGTGATCGTGGTCCACGACGAGCTGGACATCCCGTACGGCGCGTTGAGGGCCAAGCTGGGGGGCGGCGACAACGGTCACAACGGGCTGAAGTCGATCACCAAGTCGCTGGCGACCAGGGACTACCTGCGGGTGCGGTTCGGCATCGGCCGCCCACCGGGCCGGATGGACGCCGCGGCCTATGTCCTGCGTGACTTCGCCACCGCCGAGCGCAAGGATCTCGGGTTCCTGTTCGACCGTGCCGCCGACGTGGTGGAGTCACTGATCAGGGTCGGCCTGGAGCCGACCCAGAACGCCTTCCACGCCGGTGACCTGAACATCTCAGGACCTCCTCGCTAGCGACGCTGGCGCGTCGCGGTTCGGCCGCTGGGATCCGGCTCCTTCCCTCGTCGATCGGGGCCGCTCGTTCCTCACGACCCCGCTCTCCTCAGTCCAGTCCCCGGCGCGGCCTCACGGGTCGTTGGCGACGCTGGCGCGTCGCGGTTCGGCCGCTGGGATCCGGCTCCTTCCCTCGTCGATCGGGGCCGCTCGTTCCTCACGACCCCGCTCTCCTCAGTCCAGTCCCCGGCGCGGCCTCACGGGTCGTTGGCGACGCTAACGCGTCGCGGTTCGGCCGCTGGGATCCGGCTCCTTCCCTCGTCGATCGGGGCCGCTCGTTCCTCACGACCCCGCTCTCCTCAGTCCAGTCCCCGGCGCGGCCTCACGGGTCGTTGGCGACGCTAACGCGTCGCGGTTCGGCCGCTGGGATCCGGCTCCTTCCCTCGTCGATCGGGGCCGCTCGTTCCTCACGACCCCGCTCTCCTCAGTCCAGTCCCCGGCGCGGCCTCACGGGTCGTTGGCGACGCTAACGCGTCGCGGTTCGGCCGCTGGGATCCGGCTCCTTCCCTCGTCGATCGGGGCCGCTCGTTCCTCACGACCCCGCTCTCCTCAGTCCAGTCCCCGGCGCGGCCTCACGGGTCGTTGGCGACGCTAACGCGTCGCGGTTCGGCCGCTGGGATCCGGCTCCTTCCCTCGTCGATCGGGGCCGCTCGTTCCTCACGACCCCGCTCTCCTCAGTCCAGTCCCCGGCGCGGCCTCACGGGAGTCCCTTAAAGGGGGAGCACAGGCGTGTCCTCATGGGGGGATGGTGGGAAGGCCATCAGGTTCTGCAGGAGTTCGGCCTGCTCGATGGCGTCGTCCAGGGCGTTGTGCGTGTGCGGCCGCAGGGAGAGCAAGTGCCTGGGCATCTGCCGCTTGGTCGCCCAGCCGATCGGCACTCCAGCCTTGGCCGCGTACAGCGTCTTCATATCGATGCAGCGCGAGTGCCCGAACGGTGAGGCGCCGGCGAATCGCATGAAATACCAATAAATCCACATCCAGTCGTAGGAGAGCGGGTAGGCCGCCAGCACCGGCGTGCTGTTCCCGCACGCGTCGCGGATCCAAGCGGCGGCCTCCCGCATCGCCTCGGCCGGGTCGCGGCCCTCGCGGATCAGCGTCTCCCGGTCAAGCCCGCTCACGGCGAGAGCCTCGGGCACATGATCGTCGCTGATCGGCCGCAGCTCCGCGTAGAACGTACAGGTCTGCGGATCGACCGGTTCAAAGACCTTTCCGGTCATCCGCCCGGCCACGGTCATACCAAAGCTGACCATCGAATACGGCCCCGGAATGGGGCCGTCGGCCTCGACATCCACAGAGATGTACGTTTCGGTCTTCAACCTTCGGGCCTCTCTTGTCGCCGCTACCATTACGTGACTGTCTGTCCGCGAACGGTTACGCAGGGGGAGTGTGTGCGCGACGTGACCGCGGTCCAGGACGCATCCGGAGTCGTGTCGGCCTCGCGCCGGCGCATGCCTGACTGGGTGCGGGGGCACCGCGCGATGGCCGTCGTCGCCGACACCGCCTGCGCCGCCCTGGCCGGAGCCCTCGCACTGCTCGTTCGATTCGGCGAGGTTACCGCCTACGTCTTCCCGTACGTCGTGTCGAGCGCCGCACTGCCCGCCGTCTGGGTCTGCGTGGTCGCGCTGAACCGCGCCTACGAGCCTCGGCTCATCGGCCTGGGCTCGGAGGAGTTCCAGCGGATCCTCCAGTGCGGCTTCATGCTCACCGCCGCCCTCGCTGTCGGCGCCTACCTCACCAAGACCGATGTGGCCCGCGGCTACGTGGTCCTGGCCCTCCCGCTGACGACGTTGCTCACCCTCCTGGCGCGGTATGGGCTGCGCCGCTCCCTGCACCGCAGGCGGGCCCGGGGCAGATGCATGCGGCGGGTGGTGGCGGTGGGTCACCGGGTGGCGATCACCGAGTTGGTCCGCCGGTTCCGCCGGGAGCGCTACCACGGCATGGAGGTCGTCGGGGCCTGCGCCCCGCACGACGGGATAGGCGACGTGGAGGGCGTTCCGGTCCTCGGTGACTTCTCCGACGTCGCGCTTGCGGTCGGGCAGGTCCACGCCGACACCGTGGCCGTGCTCGCCTGTCCGGAAATGGACGGGGTGGCGCTGCGGAGGCTGGCCTGGCGGCTGGAGAAGACCGACACGGACCTGGTCGTGGCCCCCGCTCTGATGGAGGTGGCCGGGCCGCGGATCACCATCCGCCCGGCGGCTGGGCTGCCGCTGCTGCATGTGGACCATCCTGAGATCTCCGGCCTGCGCCAGGTGGTCAAGAATCTGTTCGACCGCGTCGGCGCCGGGATGCTGCTGGCGGCGCTGCTCCCGCTGCTGGTGGGGGTGGCGGCGGCCGTGCGGGCCTCCGGGTCCGGGCCCGCGCTCTTCCGGCAGACGAGGGTGGGCCGCGACGGAGCCGAGTTCACGATCTACAAGTTCCGGACGATGCGCGCCGATGCCGAGCGTCGGAAGATCACCCTGTCCAGTGACGGACAGGGTCCGCTCTTCAAGATCAAGAATGATCCGAGGGTGACCCCGCTGGGCGCCTGGCTGCGCCGACACTCGCTGGACGAGCTGCCCCAGCTGATCAACGTGCTGCTGGGACACATGTCCCTGGTGGGCCCCCGGCCGCCACTGCCGGAGGAGGTGGCCGGGTACGGTGACGATGTCCGCCGCCGGCTGCTGGTCAAGCCGGGCATGACCGGCCTGTGGCAGGTGAGTGGTCGGTCTGACCTGTCTTGGGAGGAATCGGTACGGTTGGACCTGCGTTACGTGGAGAGCTGGTCCCTCATGCTGGACCTGCAGATCCTGTGGAAGACCTGGTCGGCTGTCGCGCGAGGAGCTGGAGCATACTGATGACCGTTCGCGACGATCACACACTCGCCGCGGAGTTGGCGACGACGGCCGGCGAGAAGCTGGCGGCCCTGCGCGCGGAGCGGGGCTTCGGCAACCCCTCCGAGCTGCGCAAGGAGGGCGACGTCGCCTCCCACCTGTTCCTGACGGAGGCCCTGGCACGGCTGCGCCCGGACGACAGCGTGCTGTCGGAGGAGGCGACCAGCGAGGAGCGTCTCGACCCGCGCCGGCTCCGTGCCGAGCGCGTCTGGATCGTCGACCCGCTGGACGGCACCCGCGAGTTCGCCGAGGAGGGTCGCGAGGACTGGGCGGTCCACGTGGCGCTCTGGGAGCGCGGCACGCTGACGGCCGGAGCCGTCGCGCTGCCGGCCCAGGGCCGTACGCTCTCCACCCTCGAACCTCCGGTGCGGTCCGCCCCCGAGGCGGGCGCCAGGCCGCGGATCGCGGTCAGCAGGACCCGGCCGCCGGAGTTCGTCCAGAATCTGGCCGGTCTTGTCGGCGCGGACCTGGTGCCGATCGGATCGGCGGGAGCCAAGATCTCCGCGGTGCTCACCGGAACGGTCGAGGCCTACGTGCACGCCGGAGGCCAGTACGAGTGGGACTCCGCCGCGCCCGTCGCGGTGGCCCTCGCCGCGGGGGCCCACGCCAGCCGCATCGACGGCTCGCCGCTGGTCTACAACCAGCCCGACCCCTCATTGCCGGATATCCTTGTATCCCTACCGGGACTGGCACCGACGTTGCTCGCTGGAATCCGGGATCTGCACCGCTAATCCCCGCTAGGAGAGTTTGATGCTTCAGCGCGACTACACCACGTCGCAGCTCGACGTCCTCGAGGCAGAGGCCATCCACATCATGCGTGAGGTCGCGGCCGAGTTCGAGCGTCCCTGTCTGCTCTTCTCCGGTGGTAAGGACTCCATCGTCATGCTCCGCATCGCGGAGAAGGCGTTCTGGCCCGCGCCGATTCCCTTCCCACTGATGCACGTCGACACCGGTCACAACTTCGCAGAGGTCATCGATTTCCGTGACCGCCGCGCCGTGGAGCTGGGCGCGCGCCTGGTCGTCGCCAGCGTCCAGGACTCCATCGACGCCGGGCGCGTCGTCGAGGAGACCGGCCGCAGGGCCTCGCGCAACCGGCTGCAGACCACGACGCTGCTGGACGCGATCGAGGAGAACGAGTACGACGCCGTGTTCGGCGGCGCCCGTCGCGACGAGGAGAAGGCACGCGCCAAGGAGCGGGTGTTCTCCTTCCGCGACGACTTCGGCCAGTGGGACCCCAAGAACCAGCGCCCCGAGCTGTGGAACCTCTACAACGCCAGGATCCGCAAGGGCGAGCACATCCGGGTGTTCCCGCTGTCCAACTGGACCGAGCTCGACATCTGGGACTACATCCGGCGCGAGGACATCGAGATTCCCTCGATCTACTACGCCCACACCCGCAAGGTGTTCGAGCGCGACGGCATGCTGCTGGCCGACAGCGAGTTCATCATCCGCGACGAGGACGAGCCGCTCCAGGAGATGACGGTCCGCTACCGCACGGTCGGCGACGTGACCTGCACCGGCGCGGTCCAGTCGGGTGCCGCGACGGTCGAGGCGATCATCGAGGAGATCGCGGTGACCCGGATCACCGAGCGTGGCGCCACCCGCGCCGACGACCGCGCCTCCGAGGCATCCATGGAGGACCGCAAGAGGGAGGGCTACTTCTAGTGCTCACCCGCCCTCCCTCCTCCCTACTTCCCGCGCGCTCCCGCGCCGCAAGCCGTACGACCTCTGGAGAGCACCTCTGATGGACATCCTTCGCTTTGCCACGGCGGGAAGCGTCGACGACGGAAAGTCGACGCTCATCGGGCGGCTGCTCTTCGACTCCAAGGCGATCTTCGAGGACCAGCTTGAGGCCGTCGAGCGCACCTCCCGTGACCGCGGCACCGAATACACCGACCTGTCTCTTCTCACCGACGGCCTGCGGGCCGAGCGGGAGCAGGGCATCACCATCGACGTGGCCTACCGCTACTTCGCCACTCCCAGGCGTAAGTTCATCATCGCCGACACCCCCGGGCACATCCAGTACACCCGCAACATGGTCACCGGTGCCTCCACCGCCGACCTGGCGATCGTCCTGATCGACGCGCGCAAGGGCGTGCTGGAGCAGTCGCGGCGGCACGCGTTCCTCACCACGCTGCTGCGGGTGCCGCACCTGGTCCTGGCCGTCAACAAGATGGACCTGGTCGACTACTCGCAGGAGCGCTTCGAGGAGATCCGCGAGGAGTTCACCGCGTTCGCCTCCAAGCTGAACGCGCCGGACCTGACGTTCATCCCGATCTCGGCGCTGCACGGTGACAACGTGGTGTCACGCTCGGAGAACACCCCCTGGTACAACGGCTCCTCGCTCCTCCACCACCTGGAGCACGTGCACATCGCCTCCGACCGCAACCTGGTCGACGTGCGCTTCCCCGTGCAGTACGTCATCCGCCCGCAACGGGCCACCGACCCGGCCTTCCACGACTACCGAGGCTACGCCGGCCAGGTCGCCGGAGGTGTGCTGAAGCCGGGGGACGAGGTCATGCACCTGCCCTCGGGCCTGGCCACGCGCATCGCGTCGATCGACACCTTCGACGGCCCGGTCGACGAGGCGTTCCCGCCGATGTCGGTGACCCTCCGGCTGGAGGACGACATCGACATCTCGCGCGGTGACATGATCTGCCGTCCGAACAACCAGCCGCACGTCTCCCAGGAGCTGGAGGCGATGGTCTGCTGGATGGCGGACGTGGCCAGGCTGGCCCCGCGCGCCAAACTGACCATCAAGCACACCACTCGTACGGCCCGTGCCCTGGTCAAGGAGCTGCACTACCGGCTGGACGTCAACACCCTGCACCGGGACGAGACCGCATCCTCGCTTGGACTCAACGAGATCGGACGCGTCTCGCTCCGCATCACCCAGCCCCTGTTCGTGGACGACTACGCCCGCAACCGCCTCACCGGCGGCTTCATCCTCGTGGACGAGGCCACCAACAACACGGTCGGCGCCGGGATGATCGTCGACGCCAAGTAGTCCCACCCCGCCGCCCGCGCCCGGCCGCCGTAACCTCTTCTCCTCCGCACGACGGGGAGAGGGCAGGCTCACCGGCCGCGGGCGGTTCGCCGTTCCCTGAGCCGTCCACGGGACCGTCTCCAGGACCGTCTCCGGCGTCGTCTCCGGGATCGTTCACGGCGCCGTTCCCTGAGCTGTCCACGGGACCGTTCACGGGATCGCCTCCGGCGCCGTTCCCCGAGCCGTCCAGGGGCCGTCTCCGGGGCAGGGGCTTCGGGAGCACTCCGTTCAGGAGGCGGGCGGCGCCAAACCCGCTGGGTAGATCCTTTATCCGTTCTCTGACCTCTCCGTTACGCTCCGCGCTAGCCTCGGCACGTTCCGTATCCATCGGGTAAGGATTCGTGCCTGTGTCTGATAGTCCGTCACCTGCTCGGGTGGTTTTCCTGGGCGGCCTCGGCCGCAGCGGGACCACACTGCTGGAGCGCCTGCTCGGGGAGGTCCCCGGCATCGTGCCGCTCGGTGAGGTCGTCCACCTCTGGGCCAGGAGCGTGCTCGCGGACGAGGCCTGCGGATGCGGCGAGCCCTTCGGGGCCTGCCCCTTCTGGGACAAGGTCGGGATGCGCGCGTTCGGAGGCTGGTCGGCGGACCTGGCCCACCGGGTGATCGCGCTCAGGTCTCGTGTCGACCGCACCCGGCGCATCCCGACCCTGGCCAGGCTGCTGGCCGAGGAGCGGGCGGGCAACGGCAGGCGGCCGACGCCCGGCACCGCCGAGCTGGACGAGTACGTCGCCGTCCACCGCGATCTGTACGCCGCGGCGGGGGAGGTCGCCGACTGCCCGGTCGTGATCGACTCCAGCAAGCACGCCTCGCTGGCCTTCTGCCTCGCGGCGGCCGGGGTCGACGTCCACGTCGTGCACGTGGTCCGCGACCCCCGTGCGGTCGCGCACTCCTGGCGCAGGCGGGTCGAGCGTCCAGAGGACGGGCGGCCGATGACCCACTGGTCGCCCTCCCGGACCTCGCTGCACTGGCTGAGCGAGAACCTCAGCCTCGGACTCCTCGCCCGCAGGGGCGTCCCGGTCACCCTGGTCCGCTATGAGGACCTGCTCGGCGCCCCCGCCGACACGCTCAGGCGCCTGGTCGCCAGGATCGGTCTCTCCTGCCGCCTCGACTTCCTCTCGGGCAGCTGGGCGGAGCTCTCGACCGCGCACACGGCCTCGGGCAACCCCATGCGCTTCGCGACCGGCCGCACCGAGCTGACCAGGGACGACAGCTGGCGCGCCGCCGCGGGGTCCCGGCAGCTGCGCCTGGTCACCGCGCTGACCTGGCCGCTCATGATCAAGTACCGCTATCACAGGAGACTCGTGTGAACACATCGGTGGGTGTCGTCATCCCCACCCGGGGACACCGGCCCGACCAGCTGCGCGCGGCCACGCTCGCGGTGCTCGGCCAGGACCACTCCGGCCCCGTCGAGGTGGTCGTCGTCGTGGACGGCGGAGATCCGGCCTGGGTCGCCGACCAGGTGGCCGACCTCCTGGCCAGCCGGGCGCTGGCACCCGGTCGGCACGGGGCACCCTCCCGCGGGGTGCGGGTGATGGCCAACCGGCTCACCCCGGGCCTGCCCGGTGCCCGCAACACCGGCATCGCGGCCCTTGGCACCGATCTTGTCGCCTTCTGTGACGACGACGACCAGTGGCTGCCCGGCAAGGTCGCCGCCCAGGTCGCCGCGCTGGAGGCGGAGCCGGACGCCCGCTTCTCCAGCTGCGCCATCGAGGTCGAGTACGGTTCGCGTCGCATCCCCCGCCTGGCGGGGACCAGCCGCGTCACCTACCGTCACCTGGTGCGCTCGCGCATGGTGATGGTGCACTCCTCGACGTTCGTGTTCCGGCGCGGCGGGCTATGGGTGGACGAGAGCGCCCCCAAGGGCCAGAACGAGGACTGGGACCTGGCGCTGCGCGCCGCGGCCCAGCACCCCATCGTGCATGTCGACCGGCCCCTGGTCCGGGTGCGCTGGGGTGGCTCCTCGTACGTGGCCCGCTGGGCCGACCGGATCGCCGGGCTGCAGTGGATGCTCGCCCGGCACCCTGATCTGGCCGTGGATCCGCGCGGCGCGGCGCGGGTCTACGGTCAGCTTGCCTTCCACCACGCGGCCCTCGGCCAGCGGCGGGAGGCGGGCCGCTGGGCCTGGCGGGCGTTCACCGCCCGCCACGGCGAGCCCCGGGCACCCATCGCGCTCGCGGTGGCGGCCGGTCTGGTCCCCGCGCGGACCCTGCTCAGCGTCCTGCACCACCGAGGGCACGGCATCTGATGGCGCCCATCGCCGAGCGTCCGCGCGTGACAGTCCGCTACGGCCCGCAGGTCGCCCCGCCTCTGGCGGGTCAGGCCGTCGAACGCCTGCCGGTGCTCGCGCGCCACCGCTCGCAGGTCGCTCCGCCCACGCTGGGGCCGGCCGTCGAGCGCCCGTCAATGATCGCTCGCCACGATCTGGCCGTCGTTCCGCCGGAGGTGGGGCGGGCCGTCGATCGTGCGCGCGTGACCGCTCGCTACGACCCGCGGTCCGCCTCGTCCGTGACGGGGAAGGCCGCGGTCGCGGCCGCTCGTTATGCGGTGATGCCGATCCCGCCCAGCACCGACCACCGGTCCGCGACCACCGGGTACGATCCGGTGCCCGGCCTGCCCGGCCTGCCCGGCCTGCCCGGCCTGCCCGGCCTGCCCGGCCTGCCCGGCCTGCCCGGCCTGCCCGGCCTGCCCGGCCTGCCCGCCGTCGCCGGGCGGGCCGGGACGCCGGCCGCCAGGCGGGGGGCGGCGCAGGTCGCTCCCCGCCGGCGGCCCCGGCCGGACAAGGCCACCCGCAGACGCCTGCGCAGGCGCGTGCACGTGGCGGGCGTCGCGATCGACCCGATGACCGAGGGCGAGGTGGTCGACCACGTGGTCGCCGCGCTGAAACGCGGTGAAGGCGGCCACCTCGTCACCCCGAACGTCGACATCAGCCGGATCGTCGCTCGCGATGAGCGGGTCCGCGGGCTCGTCGAGGGCGCCGACCTCGTGCTGGCGGACGGCATGCCGCTGGTGTGGGCGGCGAGACTGCTCGGTACCCCACTCCCCGGCCGGGTCGCCGGCGCCGACCTGATCTGGTCCCTGTCGGAGGCCGCCGCCTTCTACCACCACCCCGTATACCTGCTGGGTGGTCCCGAGGGCGCGGCCGTGCAGGCGGCCCGCGAGCTGGTGGGCCGCCACCCGAAACTGATGATCGCCGGAGTCGACGCCCCGCCGTACGGGTTCGAGGACGACCCCGAGAGCTACGCCCGGGTGCGCGACGCCGTGATCGCCGCAGGACCCCGGTTGGTCTTCGTCGGGCTGGGCTTCCCCAAGCAGGAGCGGCTCATCGCCTCGCTCCGCCGGGACCTGCCGGGCACCTGGTTCATCGGCTGCGGCGCGGCGATCGCCTTCGCCGCGGGCACCGTCCGGCGGGCTCCGGCGTGGATGCGCAGAGGTGGCCTGGAGTGGCTCTTCCGGCTGACGCGGGAGCCGGGCAGGCTCGCCCGCCGTTATCTGGTCGACGACCTGCCGTACGCCCTCAGGCTCCTCGCGCTCTCTCTCCTTCGGGGCCTCTTCTCCTGAAAGACCGCCGACCGTCAGGAGGCCAGTTCCCTGACCCGGAGGGCCTCCTGTGGGCTCAGCCTGGTGTCGGCCTCGGCGAGGGCGCGGCGCGAGTCCATCGGCCGGTAGGCCGTGCGGGACAGGCCGCTCCAGGCGAAGCCGCCGCTGCTCGCGCCGGACGTGGCGGTGCTCGCACTGGACGTGGCGGTGCACGCGCGGCGGACGCGCTCCTCGGCGCGAGCCGACCACGTCAGGTCCGCCCACCCGTACAGGCGGCGAAAACCCGTCAGAGGGTCGCGGGCCAGGTCCTCGTAGCGGGCCAGGGTGATCTCGGGGTGCCGCTCGGCCAGGCGGGCGGCGGTGATCCCCGCCGCCCGCCACAGGGCCACGGCCTTGGCGATGCGGTCCTGGGAGCCGACCAGCGGGCGCAGTGCCTCCAGGTGGGGCTGGTCGCGCACCAGCAGCGGCTGTTCGAGTAGTTCGTGGAAGTAGACGGTCCAGCCGAGCCGCTGCCAGCTACCGACGAAAGCCACCGGGTCGCGAAGCAGGATGACAACCCGGCAGCCGAGCCGGTCGGCGAACCACCCGGCGGAGAACAGTGCGAACGGGTCGTCGAGCAGCGCGCGGCGACCGCCCAGCCGCCCCAGGGTGAACGCGGTGCCGTACCGGACCATCCGCGCCAGGTCGTACGGCGAGCGGTTGCGGCGTAGCTCGGCCCGGAACCCGTAGCGCAGCGCGACGGTGCGGGTGAAGGCGGGCAGCCAGGCACGCTCGTTGTCCGGGCAGATGTATTGGAAGCGGTGGCCGACCACGGAGTCGAGGACACCCGGGGAGCCGCCCGGCGGGTGCTCGGGGTTGAGCGGTTCGTTGACATAGACCAGCTCCCCGCTCGCCGCGAGCATCCTGCCCGTCCAGCTGGTCCCGGTCCTGGGCAGCCCGGTGACCAGCACGGGGGGCGGGGGGCTCATCAGGCTGCTCGCCACGGGCTCAGGGCGGCCAGGCTGTGCGCGCCGAAGGGCCGCAGGTCGTACCGGCGGTGGATGTGCCAGAGCGGCAGCAGGTTCTTGACCACCGTGCCCCCCGCCCAGCCGAGGGCGGCGCCGAGCGAGCCCAGGGAGGGGATCAGCAGCAGGTCCAGTACCGCGGTCGTCGCGATGGCGGCGGTCAGGTTGGCCAGGCTGGAGCCGGTGTGCCCGGCGGCGGTCAGCACCACGTCGGCCATCCCGCACGCGGTGGCGAGCGTCATCGTCGCGGCCAGCACGATCGCCACCGGTGCGCCGGAGGCGTAGCCGTCCCCGAAGACGGCTCCGAGCAGCCACGGAGCGAGCGCCGCGTACCCGAGCCAGACCGGCCAGGTCAGCAGGACCAGCCAGACGGTGGCCGACTGGTACAGCTTCCGGGCACGTGGCAGGTCGCCTTCGGCCAGGGCCCGCACCAGCCTCGGTTGGGTGGCCTGCGACAGGCCCTGGCCGGCCAGCTGACCCACGATCTTGAAACGGGTGGCGGCGGTGTACACGGCGGCCTCGGCCGGCCCGGCCAGCAACGCCACGATCACAATGTCCAGCCGCTGGAACACCGCCTGGATCCCGGCCGCCAGCGATCGGGGCCAGGTGTGGCGCCACAGGTCGTGCGCGGTGCCCGGCAGGTAGGGCGTCCGCGGCAGCCGCCGGCGCAACCAGACCGAGGCCAGCAACAGCACCGGCAGGTACGGCAGTGCCCAGGCCGCGACGAGCAGCGACACGGAATCGCGGCCCGCGAGCACCACCGCCGCGACCAGGGCGAGCTGGGCCACCGGCTGGAGCACGCCGTCCAGTAGCACGGTCGGCCGCATCGAGCCGAACCCTCGGGTCGCGCTCACCACGACGCCTGAGCAGGTCACCACGGGCAGAGCCACCGCCAGCACCCGCAGCTCGGGGTCGGAGGTGCTGAGGACGACCGCGCAGGCGGCCGCCAGCGAGAGTGACGCGACCGGGACGAGCGCCGCGCGGACGTAGCCGGAGGTGCAGCGGTATTCGAACGGCCGGGACCTGGCGATGAAGTAGACGAGCCCGTTCCCCGCGTCCAGCCGCAGGACCGTGGCGACCGCCAGGCACAGGGCGGTCGCCGGGAAGAAGACACCCGCCGTCTCCTGACCCACCCCCCTGGTGACCAGCACGACGGTCAGGAACTGGGCGGCGGCCCCGGCGCACGCTCCCAGCAGCCCCGCCACCCCGCTTCGCGTGACCCCGGTCAGACCCGCCAGACGGGTGAGGGTCAGCGGCGCCACGACGGCTCCCCGCCCAGCCATGAGGTCAGCAGGGTGTCCTGCTCCTTGAAGCGGTCCGACAGCTCGCGGCGGAGCCTGCGAGGCATCGGGGCGGGTCTGCTCCGGGAGTTGTGCTGTTCGAACACCGGATCGCCGAGGTGCGGCAGCCCGAGGAACGCCAGCACGCGGTCGTAGACGAGCTCCGGTTCGGCGAAGAACCGGCCGCTGTCGAGGACGAGCAGACGCTCCCTGCCGACCAGCGGCTCCAGCCGGGCGAGCTGCTCGGCGTAGCGGCCCCTGGCCAGGTAGGCGTGGTGGCGGTGGGCCGGGTTCGTCGAGTGCGGCGAGTCGCGCAGGGCTTGCGCCGCTCCGGCCAGCCGCTCCTCCTCCAGCTCCACGGCCCTGGCGAAGGACGGCTCCGTCTCGAAGCCCCTGGCCAGTTCGTGGGCGTGTGCGGAGAAGGCCCGCTCGACGGGGTCGCGGACCAGCACGATCAGCCTGGCGCCCGGCAGGTCGCGGGCGATACGGGGGCCGGCCAGGGGATGGAACAGGTAGTAGGGCGACGACTCGAAGGCCTGGGGCCGGCAACCGTACCTGCGGGTCAGCGCGGAGGCCGACACCTGTAGCGGAAAGTGCGCCCGGTACCAGGACAGGCCCCGGTCGTACGCCGTGTCGAAGTAGTGCACGCCCTTGCGCAGTACGGGTTTAAGGGCGAGCGGGTGCTGGGACAGGGCGCGGTACAGGGAGGTGGTGCCGCAGCGCTGCGCTCCGACGATGAGGAAGGAGGGCAGCACCCGGCTCCCCGAGGTGAGGCGCCCCAAGGTCCACGCGGCCGCGTGGACCGAACGCTTCAGCGCTGGTTTCACGGCGGGGTCTCCCGGGGGTCGGCGGCGGGGTTGGTCCGGGTGGTCCACGCGGCCGCGTGGACCGAACGCTTCAGCGCTGGTTTCAAAGCAGGGTCTCCTGGGAGTCGACGACGGGGTTGAGCCAGAGCTCGGGCGGTCCGAGGGGTGTGTGGCCGTCGGCCGCGTGCCGGTCGGCGAGCGTGATCAGGTAGCGGAGGGCGGTCAGCCGGGATTCGGAAGCCGACAGTCCGAACGGGGCCAGGACCCGCAGGGCCCGCGCCACGCAGGCTCTGGCGGCGGTGGCCGGATCGTCGCGGCGCAGGGTCCGCTGGAAGAAGTGGTGGACCGCGTCGAAGCCGAGCGGTACCCCGGTGCCGAACCGCTCCCAGTCCCAGACCAGCAGCCGCCCGTCGGGGCCCCGCGAGACGTTCCAGGGCGTCAGGTCCCCGTGCCAGGCGAACCCCCGTCCGGAGAGCGGCTCTGGCCGTACGGGTTTCCCGGCGGCCTGAGCGGAGGCTTCGAAGGCACGCGCTGCCGGGTGCGGGGTCACCCGGGTGGGGTTCCCGTGGATCGGGTTTCCGGGGGGCGCGCGGTCCGGGGCCGGGTCCGAGGGGATGTGGGCGATCTCGGCGATCGCGTCGGTGAGGACGACGCCGGGGATCCGCCCCCGTCGTACGGGGAGCGGGGTCAGCGCCAGCACGGACAGACCGCGCCAGGATCCGTGGTGCAGCACGGCGGGCGGGACGACCGTCTTCAGCGGCACGTCGGCGAGCAGGTCGAGCGTCCGCGCCTCGTGCGCGACGAGCTCCCGGGTCAGGTCGGTGTCGCCGACCTTCACGAAGGCGATCGGCCCGTCGGGGCCGCGTGCCTCCAGGATCGGCTTGCGGTTGGCGCGCAGGGCGGGGCGCACGCGCAGCGTGACGCGGACGGGAGCACCGAACACCTCGCTCAGATGGTTCTCGATGCCGTTTCGGCCGGACGGCACGATGAGCCTCCCGCCGGGGTGCCACCACGCGCGGGGGACCAGCCTGCGGGGGAGCAGCCGGTGGGGGAGCAGGGTGTAGGGCCTCGGTGCGCCGGGACCGGGGAACAGCAGGTCGATGGTCTCGTCGAGATAGCGCAGACGGGCGCGCGCGTCGTTCATGCGGCGGTGCTCGCCATCGAGTTCCTCCAGAGCAGCGCGAAGGAGATCAGATACAGGCTGAGCGGCGTGAACAGCCCGTCGTAGACGAACATGTAGAGCAGGGTGAGGATCATCACGAGGACCCCCGCCATGCCGATCGGGCTCCGGTCGCGCCAGTGGCGGCGGACGGCCCCGGCGAAGAACGCCACGTAGAGCGCGGCCCCGGTGAAGCCCTGCGTGATCATCAGGTACCAGAGCTGGCCGTCGCTCCCCAGCGGCGGGTGGCCGCAGGTGGGACACCAGCCGCTCCTGCCGGTGGTGATCGTCCGGTGGTTGCCCATGGCGTTTCTGGTGTTGCCGTAGCCGATGAGCGGTGAGGTGCCCGCGGCGGCGATGGTCGCCGACACGGTGAAGGCACGGATGTCGTTGCTGTGCGGGCGGTCCAGCCGCTGGGTCACCATCGCCTGCAGCGGGCTGAGGGCGAACACCAGCGTCCCCGCGGCCAGAGCCGAGCAGGCCGCGACGCGGGCCCGGGTGCCCAGGCGCACCAGGAGGTACGCGGCGGCGACGCCGAGCCCGATCCACAGGCCGCGGTTGAGCGAGTAGACGACGGGGATCGCGGCCAGAGCGGCCAGCGGGACCATGGCCAGGCGCCTGCGCGGGCCTCCGTACACCCACCAGCCGACCACGAACCAGACGAGCAGCACCGAGATGTTGCCGCCCCAGGCGTTGGCCCACTCGAAAGGCGCCTCCGGGCGGGGGGAGGCGTGACCGAGGACCTTCTGCATCTGGGCGGCGGTGGGATGGATCAGGTTGTGGACGAAGGGGTTGTCGCTGATCCAGCCGGGGAGGATCAGCTCGACCGGTGAGGTGAACTCGGCGCGTGGGGCGAGCACGCCCAGCAGGCCGCCCGCGACGGTCGTGACGAACAGCGCGCCGAGCATGCGCACCAGGGTGAGCTGGGGCAGCTCCTCCTCCGTCAGGTTGCCGAGGTAGAGCACCATGATCATCATTGAGAGGTAGAGGCAGAGTCGCATCAGGTAGCCGACGAGCCGCCCGGCGCCGAACTCGCCGTAGGTGTCCGGTGGCATCTCGCCGAGCATCAGCGCGCTGATCAGGTAGCCCGCCAGGAGCAGCAGCCAGAGCCCGAACCCGCGCGGCGCCCTGATCGGCCGCCTCCGCCAGAGGACCAGGGCCATCGCCGGGGCCACCGCGACCACCGACAGGCCGCCGAAACCGAGCGCCCACCAGAGCGGGTATCCCACCAGGAGCGCGGCGATCGGCCAGGCGGCCGGACGCAGCCCCCTCACAGCCGGCGTCCCCTCCGCCCGGCCGCGGCCTGCCGCCCGGGCGGAACGTTCCCATACGTCCCGGGCGCGACCATGGCGTCCGGGGCGCCGTGCGTTTCCGGTGTGGGCCGGTCACCGCCGGCCAGGCCCGCGAGGGGCCGTTCGGCTCTCCTGGAGCGCGCCGCGCCGGGCTGTGCCGCGGAGGAGATGTGCGGGGCCCGCGCGGCGCCGGCCGGGGGATCGGGCGAGAGGTCGTCGCCGCCGGTGACGAAGGCGCCGACCACGCGGACTCCACGGTCGTTCAGGGTCCGTACCGCACCTCTCACGTCGCGCGAGGAGGTGCCGGGCACGGCGACCACGAGCACCGCGCCCGCCAGGTGGCGCATCTCCTCGTCGCCGAGGGCGTCGAGGCCGGTCAGGCGCCTGACGTCGGCGGTGGTCCGCAGAGCGGTGTCGAGGCGGTCACGGAGCCAGGCGAGCCCGACCCCGCAGAGCAGTCCTGCCATGAGGCCGCTGCCCAGGTAGAGGGGCGGGCGGGGAGCGCTGGGGGTGGTGGGGGCCACCGCCTGGCTGATCACCGACCCGGGAGTGACGGCGACGGTCCTGAGGGCGTCGTACCTGGCGGTGAGGCTGTGGGCCTGGCGGCCGAGGACATCCCTCCGCTGGAGGGCGAGGGCCCGCTCCGTGGTGCCGCTGCTCAGGCCGGGAAGCGTGGTGGCGACCTTGGCGAGGCCCGCGTTGACCTGCCTGAGCTTGACCATCACGGCCTTGAGCTGGGCCGTGAGCATCTGGGTGGACGACTCGCGGCGCTGGGCCAGGTAGGCGAGGGCGTAGGCGCTCGCGCCCGAGGCGGCCGCCCTTGGGTCGGTGGCGGTGCAGGAGATCTCCAGGACCGAGGTGTTGGGCGGCACGGAGACCTCGGCGGGACAGCCAAGCTCGCCGGGCATTTCGCGGGCCTTCGCCGAGACCACCGCGGACCGGGCGATCTGGGCCTCGGTGTCGAGGTTGAGCGGTTCGCGCTGGCGGTTGGTGACCTGGTTGGTCTGCTCCTGCGAGCCGGTGGCGGTCACCAGGACCTGAGCGGAGGCGGTGTAGGAGGGCGGGGTGAGCCGTAGCAGGGCGGCGCCGCCACCGGCTCCGGTGAGGAGCAGGGAGCAGATGATCAGCCACCGGCGGCGGAGGAGCGACGCGTAGTCCGCCAGGTCTCCGCCTTCGCGGCGGGCGGGGACGTCCGGTGACGGGCTCATGTTTCGCGTGTGCCTCTCCGGCGAACAGGCGCTGGGAACTCTAGGAACTATAGGTCGGCTTTCCATTTCCCCGAACCGATACACAAGATTTTCTTCGCGCCGATCCTGCTAATCACGGTGAGATAACGGTTATTTATCCGACATTTCCTGTCGACCGCACCGGGGGTCCGGCATGGACCGGTAAAGTCGGGGACGAGGCACGTCCAGGCGGTGGGAAGGTGTTTCCCGGTGATGGTCGACGAATGCGTACGCGCGACAGCTGTGAGGAACCGGTGCATCGGACAAATGCCACTATGGACATAATTCCGCGTATGGTGAGAATCGCCGGTTCGGGTGTCGTCCTGCTGCTGGGACTGGGCGCTCTCGGACTGGGCATCGCTGGACTGAGCGGGCGTGGCCAGACCTCGAAAACCTCCGACGTCGCGAGCGCCCAGCAGGCGCCGGGCACGCCGGGCACCCAGCCGGGAGCGGGGAGTCCCGGCGCGTCGCGAACACCCCGGACGCCCGCGCGCGCGGCGGGCCCGACCGGCGAGCGTCCACGGGCCTCCTGCGAGGTCACCGGCAAACTCGTCCCCTCCTGCGGTGCCTGGTGGGGTGTCGCACCGGAGATCTTCACCGGGAGGCGTCCCGAGCGGGCGCTGGCCGGAGCCGAGAGGCGGATGGGCCGCCCGGCCGACATCATGCACGTCTACCACCGGGGAGACGAGCTCTTCCCGACCCCCGCGGAGCGCGCCATCGCCCGCGACCCCGACGGCCGCAGGCTCCTGCTGATCAACTGGAAGCCCTCCCTCGACCACACCTGGGAGCAGATCGCGCACGGCGCGCTGGACGAGCGGATCGACCGGCTGGCCGCCCACATCGTGCGGACCTTCCCGGAGAGGTTCTTCCTCACGATCCACCACGAGCCGGAGAACGACGTGCGGGAGGCCCGCGGCGCGGGAATGTCCGCGGCCGACTACGCGGCGATGTTCCGGCACGTGGTGCGACGCCTGCGGCACGGGGGCGTGACCAACGCCGTCACCGTGATGACCTACATGGGTGCGCCCAACTGGGCGTCAGAGCCCTGGTTCGAGAGGCTCTACCCCGGTGACGACGTGGTCGACTGGGTGGGGATGGACCCCTACGCCGACCACAGGGTCCACAGCTTCGACGGCCTGGTCAACAAGACCAGGCCCGACTTCCCCCGCTGGCCGGGGTTCTACCGCTGGATGAGCGAGCGCTTCCCGGGAAAACCCGTCATGGTCGCCGAGTGGGGCGTCTTCGAACGCCACGACCGGCCCGGGTTCAAGGAATGGTTCTTCGCCTCGGTACGCGAGGAGATCCGCGACTACCCGCAGATCAAGGCCCTGGTCTACTTCGACTCGCCACGCGCCCCCCGGGGGGACACCCGCTTCGACACCACACCCGGCGGGCGGCGGACCTTCGCCGAACTCGCCCGCGACCCGCACCTCAGCACCACCGTCCCCACAGGCTGACCCCGCAGTCTCCGCCGGGCCGGCTCCGCACCTCCCGGGCCGGCCCCGCAGTCCCCGCAGGCTGACCTCTCCGTCCCCCGCTCGTCCCCTCCCGGGCCGGCCCCGCCTTCCCCGCGGGCGCCACCCGGCCGTGCCGCGACGCCCTCGCGGGGCCGGGATCCGTCAGCGGATCCAGCCGCCCTGGATCAGCGGGTCGAGCACCTGGTGCACCGCCCGGTCCACGCTGATGTCCGTGGTGTCGATCTCCATGTCGGCGTCGTCCGGCTCCTCGTACGGGTCGGAGATGCCGGTGAACTCGGGAATGAGCCCCGCGCGGGCCTTGGCGTAGAGCCCCTTGCGGTCGCGGCGCTCGCACTCCGCCAGCGGGGTGGAGACGTGGACCAGCAGGAAGTCGGCGCCGACGGCCTCGACCATCGCGCGTACCTCCTCGCGGGTGGCGGCGTAGGGCGCTATGGGCGCGCAGATCGCCAGGCCGCCGTGCCTGGCGACCTCGGCGGCGACGAAGCCGATGCGGCGGATGTTGAGGTCGCGGTCCTTCTTGGAGAAGGTCAGCCCCGCCGACAGCAGGTGGCGCACCACGTCGCCGTCGAGATAGGTCACCGTGCGGCTGCCACGCTCAAGCAGCGCGTCGCGCAGCCCCCGGGCGACGGTCGACTTGCCGGAGCCCGACAGGCCGGTGAAGAAGATCACCAGCCCCCGCCGGTGCGGGGGGCCGGGGAGCGTCACGGGGTTCGGGCCGGCCAGGTGCTCGGTCGCGCCATAGGCCTCGGCCACCCGCTCGCGCAGCTCCAGGTCGATGGCGGGCTCCCTGGGCGCCAGCGGCACCACCGCCACGAGCGTGCCCTCGGGCAGTCCGTCACGGGCCCTGAGCGCGGCGCGGACCACCGCGGGCCCACCCTCGCCGTACGCCAGCGGGAGAAGCAGGATCGACGCCTTCAGCTCCTGCGCGGTCGCCACGATCTCGCCGAGGTCGCCCAGCGGCCCGCGCATGGTGACGGCCAGAACCGCCTCCCGCTCGCCCACCTCCTCGCGGACCCGCGCCGGGGGGCGGCGGAGCCGGGCGAACGGCCCGTGCTCGGGGGAGTCCAGGGCCTCGACTCCTCCGGCGGTGAAGCCGTCCTCGCGCCCGGTGACGGTCAGCACGGCCAGTGCCGCACCCTCGGGGTCGCGCAGGGTGATCCGGTCGCCGGGGGCGGCGGGGTGGTCGCCGGGCAGCGTGAGGGTGACCGGCGCGGGCCATGGCGTGCCGTCGACGAGCGTGCCGGACTCGTCCACGGAGTGCGCGTCAGCCGAGCTCATGAAGCCCGTCAGCGGGCTGAAGGCGCCGGAGAGCAGCAGTTCGAGGTCGGCCAGCTCACGGGCGTCGGGGGTCCACTCGAAAGGCGCCGTCATCTGCTCCCGCTCCACAATCCCGATCGTCGGACTTTCCGGTCCCGGCTGCTCAGGATGGGCGCTCCGGCCGGTGAACCCCGACCCCACCGCCCCGGCGAATCTCAGATCAGCCGGGCGAAATGGCTCTGGGGCTTGCGGATCACCATGGTTATCTCGTCGTGAGACGCGGGCCGGCGTCCTCTGGAGAGGACCTCCACCACCGAGCAGGCGGCGCGGGCAAGCTTACCGAGAGGTCCGTTGAGCGCGGGCCCGCTGTTGGCGGAGATGTCCTCCGTCACCATCAGCCCGCGCACCAGGCAGAAGGAGTGCATCCCCTCGCGCGAGGCGATCTGCTCGTAGACGGCGGGCAGCGGGCCCACCGTCCCCGAGGGGGCGAACCTGCGCCACAGCATCCGCCGCAGTCTCGACGGCGCCAGCCGGTCGCAGGCCCCGTACGCCGAGGCTCGGTCACGCATCCTGACCAGCAGCAGCCCGCCGGGGCGCAGACCGGTGAGCAGCCGGTCGAGCACCAGTTCCGAGTGCTCGATCCGCTCAAGCAGGAACGGCACGTAGACGACGTCGAACGCCCGCGGCGGCACCGGTACGGAGCGCAGGTCGCCCAGCGCCCACGAGTCCAGATCCTTGCGGGCGGACGTGCTCTTGCGCAACGCGGGCAGGTCCTCGTCGATCCCGATGACCCTGGCCTCCGTCTGCGCCAGATCGAGCGGCTCCGGCCATCCGCACCCGGCGATCAGGACATCGAGCCGCCGACCGAGCTGGCTGGTCCACTGCTCCCTGACCCGCTGACTCAACAGGTCGTCTCGATCGACGACCGACCTCACCTCTGACATATAACCGAGAGTAGTCAACCCAGCACGATTCATCGCGCATTTACCACTCCTTGCGAGGTCGTGCGCCAGGGCAAGTAGCCTTGACCTGGTACCCCCCGTGTCTGCACGGCTCGGGGCTGTCGTGTTGCCGTCGTGGGGCTGTGGGCGAATCTGATGAGTCTTTCCGGACTTCTGGACCTTGTCGCCGGGGAGCCTGAGCTGGCTTCCCTTCTTCGGGATGTGCGCGAGGGCGACTCGTCCGACGTGTCGCTGGTCGCGCCGCCGGCGCTCCGTCCCTTCGCGGTGGCCGCGCTGGCCAGGGAGGGGGCCAAGGGGGCGGCCAGGACCGTCCTCGCGGTGACCGCGACCGGTCGCGAGGCCGAGGATCTCGCCTCGGCCCTCACCAGCCTCCTGAACGAGAGCACCGTCGCGGTCTTCCCCGCGTGGGAGACGCTTCCGCACGAGCGCCTGTCGCCGCGCAGCGACACCGTGGGCCAGCGCCTGGCGGTGCTGCGCAGGCTGGCCCACCCGGTCGAGGGCGATCTCTCGGCCGGCCCGCTGCACGTGGTCGTCGCGCCGATCAGGGCGCTGCTCCAGCCGATCGTGCGCGGCCTGGGCGACCTGCAACCGGTGCGGCTGCGCGCCGGGGACGACGCCGACCTCGACAGCGTCGTGCACAGCCTGGTGGAGAACGGCTACCACCGGGTCGACATGGTGGAGAAGCGCGGGGAGGTCGCGGTCAGGGGCGGGCTGCTCGACGTCTTCCCGCCGACCCAGGAGCACCCGCTCCGGCTGGAGTTCTGGGGCGACACCGTCGAGGAGATCCGCTGGTTCAAGGTCGCCGACCAGCGCTCGCTGGAGGTGGCCGAGGACGGGCTGTTCGCCGCCCCCTGCCGGGAGCTGCTGCTGACCGCCGAGGTCAGGGAGAGGGCGAGGCGGCTGGCCGAGGCGCACCCCTCGCTGGCCGAGGTCCTGGCGCAGCTGGCCGAGGGCGTGCCGATGGAGGGCATGGAGGCGTTCGCGCCGGTGCTCGCCGGAGAGATGGACCTGCTCGTCGACCACCTGGGGGAACAGGCGGCGATCTTCGTGTGCGACCCGGAGCGCATCCGCGGGCGCGCGGACGAGCTGGTGCGGACCAGTCAGGAGTTCCTGGAGGCGTCCTGGATCAACGCGGCGTCAGGCGGCGAGGCGCCGATCGACCTGGGCGAGGCGGCGTTCCGCACCCTGGAGGAGATCCGCGACCACGCGCGGCAGCTCGGCCAGCCATGGTGGTCGCTCGCGCCGTTCGGCGTGGAGAGCGAGACCGGCGGCGCTCGGGGCGGGGGGCCGGACGGCGGGCTGGTGCTCGGGGCGCGCGAGGCCGAGGCATACCGGGGCGACACCCAGCGGGCGCTGTCGGACATCAAGGGCTGGCTCGACTCCGAGCGGGTGGTCGTCCTGCTGAGCGAGGGCCACGGCCCCGCCGAGCGCATGGTCGAGCTGCTCAAGGGCGTCGACCTGCCCGCGCGCCTGGAGCCGGACCTTGAGCGGATCCCCGACCCCAAGGTCGTCCACGTCACCACCGGCCTGGTCGAGCACGGGTTCGTCACCCCGTCGCTGGCCGTGCTGACCCACCTCGACCTGGTCGGCCAGAAGGCGTCGACCAAGGACATGCGGCGGTTGCCGTCCCGGCGCCGCAACATGGTCGACCCGCTCCAGCTCAAGGTCGGCGACAACGTCGTGCACGAGCAGCACGGCGTGGGCCGCTACGTCGAGATGGTGCAGCGCACCGTGCAGGGCGCCACCCGCGAATACCTGGTGATCGAGTACGCCAGGGGCGACCGGCTCTACGTGCCGACCGACCAGCTCGACGAGGTCACCCGCTACGTCGGGGGCGAGTCGCCCACGCTCAACCGGATGGGCGGCGCAGACTGGGCCAAGGCCAAGACCAAGGCCAAGAAGGCGGTCAAGGAGATCGCCGGAGAGCTGATCCGCCTGTACTCCGCCCGGATGGCCTCACCGGGACACGCGTTCGCGCCCGACAGCCCGTGGCAGCGCGAGATGGAGGACGCCTTCCCCTACGCCGAGACCGGCGACCAGCTTGAGGCCATCGACGAGGTCAAGCGCGACATGGAGCGCCCGATCCCGATGGACCGGCTGATCTGCGGCGACGTGGGCTACGGCAAGACCGAGATCGCGGTGCGGGCGGCGTTCAAGGCGGTGCAGGACGGCAAGCAGGTGGCCGTCCTGGTGCCGACCACGCTGCTGGTGCAGCAGCACATGTCGACCTTCGCCGAGCGGTTCTCCGGATTCCCGCTCAATGTCAGGCCGATGTCGCGGTTCCAGAGCGACGGCGAGGTCAGCGCCACCTTGGAGGGGCTGCGCGAGGGATCGGTCGACGTGGTGATCGGCACGCACCGGCTGTTCTCGTCCGAGGTCGGGTTCAAGCAGCTCGGCCTGATCATCATCGACGAGGAGCAGCGGTTCGGTGTCGAGCACAAGGAGGCCATGAAGCACATGCGCACCCAGGTCGACGTGCTGGCCATGTCCGCGACCCCGATCCCCCGCACGCTGGAGATGGGACTCACCGGCATCAGGGAGATGTCCACGATCCTCACCCCGCCCGAGGAGCGGCACCCGATCCTCACCTTCGTCGGCCCGTACGACGAGAAGCAGATCGGTGCCGCGGTCCGGCGCGAGCTGATGCGTGACGGCCAGATCTTCTTCGTCCACAACCGGGTGGCCAGCATCAACAAGGTCGCGGCCATGCTGCGCGAGCTCGTGCCCGAGGCCAGGGTCGCCGTCGCGCACGGCCAGATGCAGGAGCACCAGCTGGAGAAGATCATGGTGGGCTTCTGGGAGCGCGACTTCGACGTGCTGGTCTGCACCACGATCGTCGAGTCGGGCCTGGACGTGCCCAACGCCAACACCCTGATCGTCGACCGGGCCGACAACTACGGCCTCTCCCAGCTCCACCAGTTGCGCGGCCGGGTCGGCCGGGGCCGCGAGCGCGGCTACGCCTACTTCCTGTACCCGCCGGAGAAGCCGCTCACCGAGACCGCCCACGAGCGTCTGGCCACCATCTCCCAGCACACGGAGATGGGCGCGGGCATGTACGTGGCGATGAAGGACCTGGAGATCCGCGGCGCGGGCAACATCCTGGGGGCGGAGCAGTCGGGCTTCATCGCGGGTGTCGGCTTCGACCTGTACGTGCGGATGATGGCCGAGGCGGTGCAGGAGCAGAAGGCCAAGCTGGCCGGCACCTACCAGGAGGACGAGCGGCCCGACGTCAAGGTCGAGTTGCCGATCAACGCCCACATCCCGCATGACTACGTCACCTCCGAGCGACTGCGCCTGGAGGCGTACAGGCGGATCGCCGCGATCGGTTCCGACTCCGACATCGGCGCGGTGCGCGACGAGCTCGTCGACCGGTACGGACGACCGCCCCAGCAGGTGGAGAATCTACTGGAGGTCGCCCGCTTCCGGATCCGAGCTCGCCGTGCCGGGCTCACCGACGTCACCCTGCAGGGCCAGAACATCAAGTTCGCGCCGGTGGAGCTGAAGGACTCCCAGCAGGTCAGGCTCCAGAGGCTGTACCCGAAGGCGCTGCTGAAGCAGGCGGCGGGTACGTTGCTGGTGCCCGTGCCCAAGACCAGGCCCCTCGGCGGTCAGCCGTTGCGCGATCTGGATCTGCTCAAGTGGTGCGGCGATCTCGTCGAGGCGATGTTCCTCGAAACCGCGCGGGTAGAGTAAGCACGTTTGTCGTGAAGGGAACGCATGTGAAGTCGACCCGAGTGCGCGTCATCCTGGCGGTCGCCGCCGCCGGTGTCGCGCTGACCGCCTGCTCTCCGAACCAGGTCGGCGCCGCCGCCGTCGTGGGTGGGGAGCGCATCAGCTCCAGCGAGCTGGACAGGAATGTCCGTGAGTACGAGGCGGCGCTGTCCAAGGCGGGTGTCTCCGCCTCGGAGCTGCAGTTCCAGGACAGCGTCCCGCAGCTCGTGCTCTTCCAGCTGGCCAATGCCAAGCAGTACGCGAAGGTCGCCGAGAGCAAGGGCATCACGGCCACCGCCGGCGAGATCGACCAGGTGATCGCGGGTCAGGGTGGTCAGGAGAAGTTCGAGCAGCAGATGCTCCAGCAGGCGGTGGCCCCCTCGCACGCACGCGAGTTCATCAGGTCGCAGGTGCTGATCAGCAAGCTCGTCGCCAAGTACGGCGGCGGCACGGACGAGGCGGCCATCCAGCGCGGCCAGCAGCAGGCGGTCAAGGACCTGCAGGCCATGCCGATCACCTGGAACCCGCGCTACGGCCAGCTCAACCAGCAGCGGAGCCAGGAGCAGCCGAGCGTCTTCGTCGACGCCGGTCGCTTCGGTGCCCCGGCGGCACCCGCCGCCCCTGCCGCCGAGCAGCCCGAGACCCCGCAGCAGTAGCCTCCGGGCATGTCGCTGATCATTGTCACCACCTCGCCCCGGGTCGCCCCGGGGCTGCTCGGCCATCGCGCCTGGCAGGTTCTCGCGGAGGGTCCGGTCCGCACCGGGGCCGCGGACCATCCGCACCTGCCCTACCTGGCGGAGGCCGGGATCGACGTCGAGGTGGTCGCCTGCGACCCGGCCGCGCTGGTCCGCGAGGCGGTGGCGGCGACGGTCGTGTGGCTGGAGGCCGACGAGGCGCTGATGCGCTCCATCGGCCACGCCGCCGTGGCGCTCGAGGACCCGCCGGTGATCGAGGTCGTGCCGGGCTCGTACGACCTGCCGGGCGCGCGGCTGCTCGACCTGGTCTCGGTGATGGACCGGCTACGGGTCGAATGCCCGTGGGACGCCCGGCAGACCCACGAGTCCCTGGCCCCGTACCTCATCGAGGAGGCCTACGAGGTGCTGGAGACCATCGAGGAGGGCGACCACGCGGCGCTGCGCGAGGAGTTGGGCGACCTGCTCCTCCAGGTGGCCTTCCACGCGCGGGTCGCCCGGGAGCGGCCGGACGGGTTCGACGTCGACGACGTGGCCGACGGGATCGTCGCCAAGCTCGTCCGCCGTCACCCGCACGTCTTCGCCGACACCCGGGTGGAGGGTGCGGGCGAGGTCAGCGCCAACTGGGAGACCATCAAGGCGGCCGAGCGCGCGGCCAAGAGCGGCGGTGATCCCGGCTCGGTGGTCGACGGCGTTCCGATGGGCCAGCCCGCGCTCTCCCTCGTCGCGCAGCTCCTGCGCCGCGCCGAGCGCGCCGGAGCTTCCGCGGACCTTCCCGAGGGGGTGCCCGCCGACGGCCTGGGAGCGAAGCTCTTCGAGCTCGTACGGCAGGGGCAGGCGGCCGGTCTCGACCCCGAGGCCGAGTTGCGCGCCGTCGCCCGCGCCTACCGCGACCAGGTGCGTGCCAATGGCGACGCTAACGCGTCGCGGTGAGGCCGCTCTTATCCGGCTCCTTCCCTTGTCGAGGGAGGCCGCTCTTATCCGGCTCCTTCCCTCTCCTCAGTCCAGTCGCCGGCGCGGCCTCACGGGTAGTCCCCCTAAGGGAGAAGCGCGGGGCGCGTCCTCAGGGGGCTCCTTGGGATGGTCTTCTCAGTCCGGTCTCCGGTGGGAGCTGAGCGCCGGGCGGGTCCTGATGTCGGCGGCGGAGCGCCTTCGGGTCCTCATATGGAAATTGCGCGAACATTGTTCGGCGGTATCCCGGTCACCGTACCTGCACATAGATCTCGATAGGCTTCCGAGGCAAACTGTCCTGCGACTTTAGGAGCGCTTCGTGGCTTCCATCGAGGGCGTTACCGCCCGAGAGATCCTTGACTCCCGGGGTAACCCGACGGTCGAGGTCGACATCCTCCTGGACGACGGCAGCCAGGGGCGCGCCGCGGTTCCCAGCGGCGCGTCCACCGGCCAGTTCGAGGCTGTCGAGCTCCGTGACGGCGATGAGCGCTACGGCGGCAAGGGCGTGGAGAAGGCGGTTCTCGGTGTGACCGACGAGATCGCCGACGAGATCCTCGGGTTCGACGCCGCCGAGCAGCGCAGCATCGACCAGGTCATGATCGACCTGGACGCCACGCCCAACAAGGCACGCCTGGGCGCCAACGCGATCCTGGGCGTCTCGCTCGCCGTGGCCAAGGCGGCCGCGGACAGCGCCGAGCTGCCGCTCTTCCGTTACCTGGGCGGGCCGAACGCGCACGTGCTGCCGGTGCCGATGATGAACATCCTGAACGGCGGCGCGCACGCCGACACCAACGTCGACATCCAGGAATTCATGATCGCCCCGATCGGGGCGGAGACGTTCCGGGAGGCCGTGCGGATGGGCACCGAGGTCTACCACGCCCTCAAGGCGGTGCTGAAGGAGAAGGGCTACGCCACCGGTCTCGGCGACGAGGGCGGCTTCGCCCCGAACCTGCCCTCCAACCGCGACGCGCTCGACCTGATCCTGGTCGCCATCGAGAGGGCCGGGTACGTGCCCGGCGAGGACATCGGTCTGGCCCTCGACGTGGCCGCCTCCGAGTTCCACTCGGACGGCGTCTACACCATCGACGGCAAGGGCCTGTCCGCCACCGAGCTGATCGCCTTCTACGAGGACCTGGTCGCGAACTACCCGCTGGTCTCCATCGAGGACCCGCTGGACGAGAGCGACTGGGAGGGCTGGAACGCCATCACCCGCGCCCTCGGCGACAAGGTCCAGCTGGTCGGTGACGACCTGTTCGTGACCAACCCCGAGCGCCTGGCCCGCGGCATCGCCGAGGGAACCGCCAACGCGCTGCTGGTCAAGGTCAACCAGATCGGCACCCTGACCGAGACCCTCGACGCGGTGGACCTGGCCCACCGAAGCGGTTACCGCTGCATGATGAGCCACCGCTCCGGCGAGACCGAGGACACCACGATCGCCGACCTCGCCGTGGCCACCAACTGCGGCCAGATCAAGACCGGCGCCCCGGCCCGCTCCGACCGGGTGGCCAAGTACAACCAGTTGCTCCGCATCGAGGAGCTTCTGGACGACGCGGCCCGTTACGCGGGTCGGGCGGCCTTCCCCCGCTTCCAGCGGTAGTTTCTTCTGGCGGCTCGTACCCGTGCCGAGCGCGGGCGCACATCGGGAACGCCGGCTGCGGTCCGGCGTTCCCGATGTGCGGAGATCGGCATCCGCCGGTGTCGGAGCCGCCGTACGGGGCACGGTGGACGGCGCCGCGAGAACGTGTGGACGAGGAGGGGCGCATGGCGACACGGCCGCAGTTGACGGGACGGGCCGCGGTCCTCGCGATCGTGGTGTGCGCGATCGCCATGAGCCTCGCCTACCCCATCAGGGAGTACGTCGCCCAGCGCCGCCAGATCGCCCAGCTGGAGCAGGAGAAGGCCAGGGAGATCGCCGCGATCAAAGCCCTGGACGACCGCCACAAGCAGCTCCTGGACCCCGGTTTCATCAAGCGGCAGGGCAGGGAGCGGCTTTTCTACTGCGACCCCGGGCAGAAGTGCTACGTCGTCATGGGCGAGCAGCCCTCGCCGGGTAGGGGCACGACCGGTGGGCGGAAGGCCGTCGCCAGGCCGCCGTGGTACGAGACGCTGTGGGACTCGGTCAAGGTCGCCGACAGCGGTGGGGGACAGAAGGCGGCCAGGGCCGCCGGGTGACGCGGATACCCTGGTTGTCATCTTTTGGGGGTGTCACGAATGGTTGATGACCGCGACGTGGCGGCGGTGGAGCGACAGCTCGGCCGGGCGCCGCGAGGACTGCGGGGGGTGGCGCACCGCTGCCCGTGCGGGCTGCCCGATGTCGTCGAGACCGCCCCGAGACTGCCGGACGGATCGCCCTTCCCGACCCTGTTCTACCTCACGTGTCCCAGGGCCGCCTCGGCCATCGGCACGCTGGAGACCTCGGGGATGATGCGGGAGATGCAGGCCAGACTCACCGATGATCCGGAGCTGGCCGAGGCGTACCGGGCCGCTCACGAGGACTACGTGGCGCGCCGTGACAAGGCGGCCGCCGCGGGCGGCCTGGAACCGTTGCCCCGCGACATGCAGAGCACCGGGGGCATGCCCACCCGGGTCAAATGCCTGCACGCCCTGGTCGGGCACGAGCTCGCGGTGCCGGGGAGCAATCCCTTCGGCCGTGAGGCCCTCGACGCGCTCGGCGAGTGGTGGGCCGCCGGGCCATGTGTGGAAGTCGAAGACATAGAGGAGAGCAAGTGATCCGCGTCGCCGCGATCGACTGCGGTACCAACTCCGTCCGCCTGCTCATCGCCGAGGTCGGCAGGGACAGGCTGATCGACGTCGAGCGCCGAATGGAGATCGTCCGGCTGGGGCAGGGGGTCGACGAGACCGGCAGGCTGGCGACGGACGCCCTGGAGCGCACGTTCACCGCCATGCGCGGCTATGCCGAGCTCATCGATCGGCACGCGGCCACCTCGGTCCGCGTGGTCGCCACCAGCGCGACGAGGGACGCCGCCAACCGGCAGGACTTCGTGGACGGTGTACGCGAGATCTTCGGCGTCGAGCCGGAGGTGATCACGGGCGTCGAGGAGGCGGAGCTGTCGTTCGTCGGGGCCACCCGCGAGCTGGTGCGGTTCTCGCCCGAGACGGGACTGCCCGCGCCCGACGGCACCCGCCCCCCGTACCTCGTGGTCGACATCGGTGGCGGCTCGACCGAGTTCGTGCTCGGTTCGACGCATGTGGAGGCCGCGTTCTCCGTCGACATCGGGTGTGTCCGGTTGACCGAGCGTCACCTGCGCGGCGCGGGTGACCCGCCGTCGGCGAAGGCGATCGAGGCGGTGACCGCCGACATCGACGACGCGCTCGACCGGGTCGCGGCCGAGGTGCCGGTGGAACGGGCACTGACGCTGGTCGGGCTCGCCGGCTCCGTTACCACGGTCGCCGGAATAGCCCTTGGGCTGCCTGAATATGATTCGCAGAAAATTCACCACTCGCGAATTTCGGCAGGTCAGGTGCATGACATCGCCGACAGCCTGCTTGGAATGACAGTCGGGCGACGGGCGGCGATTCCGGTCATGCACCCCGGCAGGGTCGACGTGATCGGGGCGGGCGCGCTCATCCTCGACCGGATAGTGACCCGGTTCGGTTTTGGCGAGGTGGTCGCCAGCGAGCGCGACATCCTCGACGGCATCGCGTGGTCTGCTGCCAAATCATAACAAGACCTAGACAATTCACCCGTTTAGGGAGTATTGAGAAAAGCTTCCCGTTTATGGTTAGGTAAAGAAGCTTTAGTGAGACTTTGCCGTGGGCCCGGCACAGCTGTTGCCGGGACGGCAACCGTCTCCGGAGCGAATCTTGCTTCCCAACGAACGGAGCATCCCCTCATGAAGTCCGGACTAGCAAGGAAGCTAGCCGCAGCAGGAGCCGGCGCGGCCATGCTGGCAACCATGGCAGTAGGCATGCTGGCCACGCCCGCAGCGGCGGCCAGTGGGTCGGGCCAGGCGGTCTCGGCCGCCGCCAAGCCGAAGCCCGCGGTGTGGGCGGGCACTCCCAAGGCGTCTCCCTCGAAGTACGAGGGTGAGTGCCCGGTCAAGGTGACCTTCTCCTCGAAGATCAAGGTGAAGGCCGTCAAGGCCAAGACCACCGTCGCCTACCGGTGGTTGCGCGGAGACGGATCCAAGGGCAAGGTCAAGACCTTCACCTTCCGCGGCAAGGGCGTCAAGAGCTTCACCGTCAAGGAGAAGGCGACCTTCAAGGGCGACGTCAAGGGCTGGCAGGCCATCCAGCTCCTGGCTCCGCGTGCCGCCACCTCCGCGAAGGGCTACTTCTCGGTCTCCTGTGGCGCGGGCGAGGATGACCACGAGGTCGTCAGGCCCGGCGTCGGTGCGCAGGTGTGGGTCGACGAGGGCAACTGCAAGGCTGCCCTGATCGGCCGGATCACCACCTCCGACAGCCGCTGGGTGCGTTACCAGTGGGTCGTCAACGGCCGCGTCGTCGACCGTGACGCCGTTCGCGTCGACGGCTCGCGCAAGGTCTACCACGTGATCAGGCCCCGTGACGACTTCAGGGGCTGGGCCTCGCTGGAGATCCTCAGCCCGGTCGAGACCTCGTCCAACCGCGCCTACTTCAAGATCTGGTGCAAGGACACGTCGCCGAAGATCTCGACCTACGTCAGCGCCCCGACCGACTACGTCGGCACCTGCCCGGTGACCCGTACGTTCACCGGCACGATCAGCGCTTCGCACGTCCGTGGCTCTGTGAAGTACCGCTGGATCCGCGACGGTGTCGCGGGCGACTGGCAGAGCGTCTACTTCAGCGGTCACGGCCCGCAGAGCCAGAGTGTGACCGACACCTGGACCGCCTCGACGTCCGGCTACGCCAAGCGTGCGATCGAGATCTACGACGGCCCGACGAGTGGCATCGCGGTGGGCAAGGTCTCCTGCACGCCCGCCCCGACTCCTACTCCCACCCCCACCTCCACCTCCACTCCCAGCGCCTGATGACCTGACAGGTCGCGACAGCGCGCCCGGCGGCTGCCGCCGGGCGCGTCCGGAGTGAGACAGGCGGCGCCCGCATCCAGCGGGCGCCGCCTGTCGCTTTCCCGCCCTGCTCCGCCGCCCCGCCCCGCCCTTTTCCCGCTCCCCGCCCCACTCCGCCGCCCTGTCCTGTCCTGTCCTGCCCCACTCCGCCGCCCTGCCCTGCACCGCCGCCCTGTATCGCCCCGCCCGCCCGGGACAGGGCGGGCGGGAGGCGGGCCGCACGGTGTGGGCACCGCGGCTCCCGGTGTCGGGCACCATCGAACGCATGACCTATGTTCCTCCTGGATCCGGCTGGCCCGATGATCCCGCCCGACCCGACACCCCCGTCGCCCACGACCCCGCCGAGGTGCGCAGGCTCGCGGAGGGGAGCGGCACCCTCGCGGAGCTCACGGCCGCGGAGTCGGTCTGCAGGGCCTGCCCGCGCCTGGTGGAGTGGCGCGAGGAGGTGGCGAGGGTCAAGAGGCGGGCATTCGCCGAGGAGACCTACTGGGGCCGGCCCATCGCCGGATGGGGCGACGAGCGGCCCGAGGTCCTCATTGTCGGGCTGGCCCCGGCGGCGCACGGCGGCAACAGGACCGGGAGGATCTTCACCGGCGACCGCAGTGGTGACTGGCTGTTCGCCTCGCTGTACCGGACTGGTCTGGCCGTACAGGAGACCAGCCTCCACGCGGGCGACGGGCAGAGGCTCGTCGGCACGCGAATGGTGGCGGCGGTCCGGTGCGCTCCGCCCGCGAACAGGCCCACGCCCGCCGAGCGGGCCGCCTGTTTCCCCTGGCTGGCCCGGGAGGTCGCCCTGCTCTCGGCGGACGTACGGGTGGTCGTCGCGCTGGGAGGATTCGCCTGGCAGGCGATCTGGCCCGCGCTGAAGGACGCCGGATACGCCTTGCCCCGGCCGAGGCCGTCCTTCGGGCACGGCGCCGAAGTGGAGATCACCTCCCCCGGGGGAAGGCCCGCACGTCTTCTCGGTTGCTACCACCCCAGCCAGCAGAACACCTTCACCGGCCGCGTGACCGCGCCGATGCTCGACGAGCTCTTCGCCAGGGTGAACGCGCTCCGCAACTTGTGAACTCAATCACAAACAGAAGATCAATGAAAATTTTCGCGAGAAGGGGGCAGGTTTCTAGTCGTTATCGGAAATTCCGTATAGATTGCCGGGATCGCGGCTGGCGCGACCGGGAGTACGCACGTATTCTTGTGAAAGGTTTCACAAGCCTCGAAACTTAAGGATGGCGTCGAAGTGGACCGCAACTCCAAGCACATCGTGGTCGTCGGTGGAGGCTATGTCGGCCTTTATACCGTGCTGCGCCTGCAGCACACGCTCCGTAAGGAACTGCGCGACGGAAGCGTGCGAATCACTGTCCTCACCCCCGAGTCCCACATGACCTACCAGCCCTTCCTGCCCGAGGCGGCCGCGGGAAACCTCTCGCCCCGGCACGTGGTCGTCCCGCTCAGGCGTGTGCTCTCGAAGGCGATGATCCTCAACGGCAAGGTGACCAAGGTCAACCACGCTGCCAAGAGCGTCACCTTCGCGCCCAACGTCGGCACGTCGCACGAGATCGGCTACGACATCGTGGTCATGGCCGCCGGCTCGGTCTCCCGTACGCTCCCCATTCCCGGCCTGGCCGACGCCGCGATCGGTTTCAAGACCGTCGGTGAGGCGATCGCGCTGCGCAACCGGGTGCTTGAGCTCCTCGACCGGGCCGAGAGCGACGACGACGAGGCCCTGCGCAGGCGGGCCCTGACGTTCGTCGTGGTCGGCGGTGGCTTCGCGGGTGTCGAGGCGCTCGCCGAGCTGGAGGACATGGCGGTCGACGCCACCCGCTACTACCGCACCATCTCCCGCGAGGACATGCGCTGGGTCCTCGTGGAGGCCACCGACCGCATCCTCCCCGAGGTCGGCCCCGAGATGGGCAGGTGGACCGCCGAGCAGTTGCGTGAGCGCGGCATCGAGGTCAAGATGAACACCCGCCTCGACTCCTGCGAGGGCGGCCTGGTCAAGCTCTCCGACGGCGACGAGTTCGAGTCCGCCACCATCGTGTGGACCGCCGGGGTGAAGCCCAGCCCGGTCGTCAACGCCGGAGACCTGCCCCTCGACGAGCGTGGCCGGATCAAGACGAGCAGCCGGCTGACCGTGGTCGGCGTCGAGGACGCCTACTCGGCCGGAGACGTGGCGGGTGTGCCCGACGTGACCAACCCGGGCCAGTACTGCGCGCCCAACGCCCAGCACGCCGTACGGCAGGCCAAGGTCCTCGCGGACAACATCACCCGCAGGCTCCACGGGCAGGAGCAGCTCGACTACCGGCACAGGTATGTCGGCTCCGTAGCCGGGCTGGGGCTGTACAAGGGGGTGGCCAATGTCTATGGGATCAAGCTTCGCGGGTTTGCCGCATGGTTCATGCACCGTACCTACCATTTGTCGCGGGTGCCCACTTTCAATCGCAAGGTCCGCGTTACGGCCGACTGGACTCTGGCGCTCTTCTTCAAGCGTGAAACCGTCTCCCTCGGAGAGATCGAGGAGCCACGCACGGAGTTCCGCGCCGCGGCGAGGACCTGAACCCTTCCGGGGGTGGACACTCGCGTCCGCCCCCGGATTGCTCGTTCCCGGCGGTGTGCTATTCCTTGACCGGGTTCCCGAATCCAGCGCGGGTCCGTAGATTTGGAGCGGTGAGTCATGCGACGGTTGGCTTGAGCAGTTACGCATGAGTGGTCTGTTACGTATGATTAGGCGCCCCCGTAGCCCAATGGCAGAGGCAAACCCCTTAAAAGGGTTCGAGTGAGGGTTCGAGTCCCTCCGGGGGTACCGCATTTCCCATTCGACAGTCGGCCTGTGACCAGTGCAAATGTGGCCATGGGCCGATTTTTCTTACTACTTGGGATTCGATGTGACCCTGGTATAAAATGGTAACCATGGGGAACGAGGCGAACCTGGAGTCGATGCTTCGGGCCAATGGGATCGCCCGGCAGGTGATCGATCACATCGGGGACAAGTGGTCCCTGCTGGTGATCGCGGCCCTGGGGCACGAGGCCCAGCGGTTCTCCCGGCTCAAGGTGCGGATCGAGGGGATCAACCAGCGCATGCTGACCCGGACGCTGCGTGCGCTGGAGCGCGACGGCATCGTCGAGCGCAACGTCTATCCGACCTCGCCGCCCAAGGTGGAATACGTGCTCACCCGGATCGGCCGCGACCTCTCGGTCACCGTGACCGGTCTCTGCGAGTGGGCGCGCCGCAACCTCGACGAGGTCGAGGCGTCGCAGCGCCTGTTCGATGAGAGATCGGCGAAGGAGATGTGAGGTCCGGGAACCAGACGTGCCAACCGTTCGTTGACACCATCGGCGGTAGCCGTACGGTCACTTGAACAACATGGATATCAGCACGATACGGCCGTGTGACAACCGATCTAATACGCTGATCGCGTAGGTCGCAGCGTGGAGGCAGCGATGGAGAGCAAGAACCCCGTATTCAGTCGGCAGGCCAAGGGGCCTCAGCAGGGCTGGGGCGTGCCGACCCCCACCCCTGATCAGCTTCAGGGAATGTACAACACGCCGTCATACGCGCCGCCCGCACAGCGGACGATGACGATCGACGACGTGGTCGTGCGTGGCTTCATCACGCTCGGCACGCTCGTTGTCTCGGCGGCGGTCGCCTGGGTGCTCAACCTAGGCATGGTCGCGGCGATCGTCGGCGTCGTCGTCGGTCTGGTGCTGGCCCTGATCATCTCGTTCAAGCAGAGCACCAACCCCGCGTTGATCCTCGGCTACTCGGTGTCGTACGGCGTCGCGATCGGCGTGATCAGTCACGTTTACAACAACCTGTACAGCGGCATCGTCTTCCAGGCGGTGCTCGGCACGGCTCTGGCGTTCGGTGCCATGCTGACGGTCTACGCGTTGCGCATCATCCGGGTGACGCCGAAGTTCACCAAGTTCGTGGTGGCCGCGGGGCTGGGCCTGATGGGTCTCATGCTCGTCAACCTGCTCGCCGGCTTCTTCATCGAGGACGGCATCGGCATCCGCTCCGGTGGCCCGCTGGCCTACGTGTTCAGCATCGCCGCGATCCTCATCGGCTGCTTCTTCCTGCTGCTGGACTTCGACGAGGTCGAGCGCGGGGTGCGGGCGGGCGCCCCGGAGAAGTACTCGTGGCTGATGGCCTTCGGCCTGACCGTCACCCTGGTCTGGATCTACCTGGAGATCCTGCGCCTGCTGAGCTACTTCTCGAGTAGCGACTGACAACCAGGTCAGGAGGCCCCGCCGGACCCGATCCGGCGGGGCCTCCTGTTTTTCTGATCGGGTACGCGAGTGAACGGAAGGCAACGGGGGATAGACGAACCGCGACGGGAGAGAGCATCGCGGGGCTTGCTATCTGCGCTTTCGTGATGCACTGTCGAGCAAAGGAGCCTATCCGTGGAGGTGCCCATGTCGTTGAACCACTCAATGGAGACGCAGAGCAAGCTGATCGCAAGGGTTCCGGATATCACGGGACGCGCACTCCCCGAGTGGTTCCGAGCAATCGACAACGGCCCGTCGTTCCTTCGCTGTGATGAGCGCGCCACCTGGCTCGCCAATGAGCACGGGCTGTCCCACGGCTATGCCGCCGCCATAGTGCACGAGCACGAGCGGCACCGCCGTACCCGCCACCTTTAAGTCGACCGTCTCTGCCAAGCCCGCGCCACCTTGGTGGTGCGGGCTTCGCCGTGTGCGCCATGATGAGGGCATGGATCATGAGAAGGCGCGCGGGTTCATCCGCGCCAACCACCGCGCGATCATGCTGACCTCGCATGCCGACGGACGCCCGCAGCTCTCTCCGGTCGTCGTGGGGCTCGACGCGGAAGGGAATCCGATCGTCAGTACCCGGGAGACCGCGGCCAAGGTCCGCAACCTGCGCAGGGACCCGCGACTCTCGCTCTGCGTGACCACCGACGCCTTCTTTGGCGAGTGGATCCAGATCGACGGCACCGCGGAGATCGTCCCGCTGCCCGAGGCGATGGAGACCCTGGTCTCCTACTACCGCGACATCTCCGGTGAGCACCCCGACTGGGACGACTACCGGGCCGTCATGGAGCGGGACCGGCGGGTGATCGTGAAGATCACGATCACCCGTGCCGGCCCCGATGTCCACGGCTGACCGGAACACCGGCCGGCCCTGGCCTCAGCTGAGGCGTTCCAGGACCATGGCCATGCCCTGGCCGCCGCCGACGCACATGGTCTCCAGCCCGATCGACCTGTCGTGGAAGGCGAGGCTGTTGATCAGGGTGGAGGTGATGCGGGCCCCGGTCATCCCGAAGGGGTGGCCCACCGCGATGGCGCCGCCGTTGACGTTGAGCCTGTCGAGGTCGATGCCGAGGTCCTGGTACGACGGGATGACCTGGGCGGCGAACGCCTCGTTGATCTCGACGAGATCCACGTCGCCGATGGACATGCCCGCCCTGGCCAGGGCCTGCTTCGAGGCCTCGACAGGGCCCAGGCCCATGATCTCGGGAGACAGGCCGGTCACGCCGGTGGAGACGATCCGGGCGAGCGGGGTGATGCCGAGTTCGGCGGCCCTGGTGTCGCTCATCACGATCACCGCGGCGGCGCCGTCGTTCAGCGGGCAGCAGTTGCCCGCGGTGACCGTGCCGTCGGGCCGGAAGACCGGCTTGAGCGTCGAGACGGCCTCGTAGGTGGTGCCGGCGCGGGGGCCGTCGTCCTTGCTCACCACGGTCCCGTCGGGCAGGGTCACCGGGGTGATGTCCTTCTGCCAGAAGCCGTTGGCGATGGCCTTCTCCGCCAGGTTCTGGGACCGGACGCCGAACTCGTCCTGTTCCTGCCGGGAGACGCCCTTCAGTCCGGCGAGGTTCTCCGCGGTCTGGCCCATCGCCACGTAGACGTCGGGCACCTGGCCGGCCTCGCGCGGGTCGTGCCAGATCCCGCCACCACCCTCGGCGGCCCTGGCCGTACGGGCGCGGGCGTCGTCGAACAGTTCGTTCTCCGTGCCGGGCAGGTCGGAGTTGCCCTTGGCGAAGCGGGAGACGCACTCCACGCCCGCCGAGACGAACACGTCGCCCTCGCCCGCCCTGATCGCGTGCAGCGCCATCCGGGTGGTCTGCAGGGAGGACGAGCAGTAGCGGGTCACGGTGGTGCCCGGCACGGTGTCCAGGCCGAGCAGGGTGGCGACCACCCGGCCGATGTTGAAGCCCTGCTCGCCGCCCGGCAGGCCGCAGCCCAGCATGAGGTCGTCGATCGTGGTCGGGTCGAGTTGGGGGACCTTGGCAAGCGCGGCCTGGATGATCTGTACTGTCAGGTCATCGGGGCGGATGTCCTTGAGGGACCCCTTGAAGGCGCGTCCGATGGGCGAGCGCGCGGTCGCGACGATGACTGCCTCGGGCATGTGGCTCTCCTGGGTTCGTGGCTGCTCCTCCAGCGGAGCGTACCGCGCGGTATGCCCAAAGCCGCGCCCAGGGGGGCGTTAAAACAGAACTTTGTACGGGGTGTGCAGGGGCCCGTCCGGGGACGGGCCCCTGCCGCGAGTCGACCGCCCCTGCGGGCTGCGGACGCCTGCTGCGGGGCCGTACGGGGCCGCGCACGCCGACCGTGAATCGGCCGCCTGTGCCGATCGCCTGTGCCGGCTGCCCGTGTTGGCCGCACACCTCGGCCGCGGATGTCAGCCGTACATGCCGGGCAAGGTACCGTCGCCGTCCTTGATTCCGTGGAGGCCGCCCTTCTCGTCGCGCCACATCCGCCAGCCGTTCTGGCTGCCGGTGAACCAGGCGGGCGGGACGCCGGGGCCGGACACCCGCTTACCGTCGGCCAGTCTGAACTCGCACAGCGAGGCCACCGAGTAGAACCCGGAGTTCTGGCCCTTGAGCGCGAGCGGTTTGGGATCGGTCGCGCAGAAGGACCAGCCGTGCTCGTCCTTGACGTCGGCGTTGCGGCCGGTGGAAAGGTCGAAGGTGTTGCCAGGCTTGTCGTGTCGCAGGAAGCCGACCTTCTCCATCCGGGGTGGGAAGGCCAGCCACCAGCCGGATTCGGGAACCTGCTCGGCGGAGATCTGGCCGAGCACCCGGCCGCTGTCGGCCTCCAGCCGGGCGAACCCGCCGTACCGGCCCTGCTGGTCGACGGGGCGGACCACCGGTGCGAAGCCTGGGCTGCCGCTGGGGTAGACGCGGACCACCGACGGGCGCATCCAGTTGACGGTGCCGTCGGCGAGCTTGACGGAGAACAGGCCGAAGGCGGAGACCTTGCTCGTCTTCGGGTTGGTGTAGGGGGCGACGTACCCGACGAGGTTTCCCGCCGTCGCGCCGAAGGACCAGCCGCCCGACAGGTCCACCCCGGAGCCGAGGGCCTGCTCGACGGGGACCCGCCAGATGACCTTGCCGGTCTTCAGGTCGTGTGATTCGAGGACGGGATGGCGGGCGAGGCGGAGGAAGACCACACGGGAGGTGTCGGACCATTCGACCTCGGCGATGCCGGGGAGCTTCCACGCGATCCTGCCGGTGACCGGATCGAGCACCACGACGCGGGCGCTCGCGAGCGCGGTGTGCTCGGCCACGCACACGAAAGCCCCGCACCGCTGGGGGCCGAAGGTGGAGTGCACCGGGCGGCTCCATCTGCGCGCCCCGGTTCTGGCGTCGAGGCCGACGAGAGTGGCCTTCCAGCGACCCCGCCTGGCGGGGTCGATCGTCACCGCGACGGTCTGCCCGGTGGCGGTCTCGACGATCGCGGGAGCGGGCACACCCATGCCCGGCAGGCGGCCCGCCATGGTCGAGGGGTGGGCCCACAGTTTCCTGCCGGTGGTGAGGTCGACGGCCACCGTCTCAAGCGTGCCGTCCGGCTTCATGGAGGTCGTCGTGGCGACGCCGTTGGCGACGGTGGTGCGGCTGACCGCGTTCACCTCGGTGTTGTGCCAGGTGGGATGGTCAGGGGTGGCCGCTTCACTGCCGGAGCAGCCGCCCAGGGTCAGAACTCCGGCGAGCACCAGGGCCGGTTTCGCGAGGGGCCGGATCACGGGTATTCCACTCCAATGCGGGCGAGGCGTTACGGCTTCGCGGCGGAGGGTGACCGTGTTCAGGAGCCGTCGGGTCGCGTTCCGGGCCTCCGGCCGAGCATGGTCACCCACCGTCCGTGAGGTCCGGTCGCTCGACCGGCGACACGGGTCGCGGAGACCTCGGCGCCGGGCTCCTCCGCGGCCTTGGCCGCCGCGAGGTAGATCGACTCAGCGCGCCGGGCACGAGGTTCGGGCCACAGTTCCAACGCACTGCATACGGAAGGTAGCACTGCGTAAGCTATCTGGAGATAGCCTTGGCTAGATGGGTGATAACGATCAAGGCCGAACATCTCCGCCGGGTTCATGTCGAACTCCGGCCCCAGCAGGTCCGCGAAGGCCACGGTCCGCCCGCCCGCCTCGACCACGGCGACGGTCTGCGCGGCGGCCAGCTGGCGGCTCCATCGCCTGGTCACCCGGCGCAGCGGCTGCGCGATCGGCCTGACGGTGCCGAGGTCGGGACAGGTGCCCACGACCACCTCCGCCCCCGCCTCCCGCAGCCGCCGGACCGCTTTCTGCAGGTGTCGTACGGCCTGGGCCGGCATGGTCTGCGAGGTGACGTCCGGACGGCGGTTCCTCCATGCCGTGCGGGCGGCCGACCGCACGGCGGGCCACCATGGCCTCGGCCAGCAGCAGGCCGTAGGCCGCCGCGCCGAGCACGGTGATACCTCCTCCCAGCGCGGCCGCCGCGGCGATACGACGGGCGGCTCGCGCCGTCCCGAATGTCCGGATCACGTGACGTTGCTCCCTCCGTACGGGGCGGTAGCGTTGCCTTGGAACACGATCGAGGTCCCGCCACCCCCATGGGATCACGGCGATCGACACAACAAGCTGACAGAGCTTTGGTATTTCGAGGTGATATTCCGGTGCGCGTACATGACTCGCTCGTCGAACTGATGGGCAATACCCCTCTCGTCCGGCTGTGGAAGGTGACGGAGGGCATCTCCGCCCAGGTGCTGGCGAAGGTGGAGTACTTCAATCCCGGTGGTTCGGTGAAGGACCGCATCGCGGTGCCGATGATCGACGCCGCCGAGAAGTCGGGCGAGCTGCGGCCGGGGGGCACGATCGTGGAGCCCACCTCGGGCAACACGGGGATCGGCCTGGCCATCGTGGCACAGCAACGGGGATACCGGTGCCTGTTCGTGGTGCCGGACAAGGTGGCCCAGGATAAGATCGCGGTGCTGCGTGCCTACGGCGCGGAGGTCGTGGTCTGCCCGACGGCGGTCTCTCCCGACCACCCCGACTCCTACTACTCCGTCTCCGACCGGCTGGCCAAGGAGACGCCGAATGCCTGGAAGCCGGACCAGTACTCCAATCCGAACAACCCTGAGAGCCACTACCGCTCCACGGGGCCGGAGATCTGGGAGCAGACCGAGGGTCGGATCACCCACTTCGTGGCGGGCGTCGGCACCGGTGGCACGATCAGCGGCACCGGCCGCTACCTCAAGGAGGTCTCCGGCGGCCGAGTCAAGATCATTGGTGCCGACCCGGAGGGCTCGGTCTACTCCGGCGGCACCGGGCGGCCGTACCTGGTGGAGGGCGTCGGCGAGGACATCTGGCCGGCCACCTACGACACCACGATCTGTGACGAGATCATCGCGGTCTCCGACAAGGACTCCTTTGGCATGACCCGCCGCCTGGCCCGTGAGGAGGCGCTCCTGGTAGGCGGCTCCTGCGGCATGGCGACGGTCGCGGCGCTGCGCGTGGCCGGGCAGGCCGGACCTGACGACGTGGTCGTGGTGCTGCTGCCCGACGGCGGCCGCGGCTACCTGTCGAAGATCTTCAACGACGAGTGGATGGCCGACTACGGCTTCCTGACCACCTACAGCGACGAGGGCCTGGTCAAGGACGTGCTGACCCGCAAGAGCTCAGGCATGCCGGAGTTCGTGCACACCCACCCGCACGAGTCGGTCGACACGGCCATCTCGATCATGCGCGAGTACGGAGTGTCGCAGCTTCCCGTGATGAAGGAGGAGCCGCCGGTCATGGCCGCCGAGGTGGTCGGCTCGATCCTGGAGCGTGACCTGCTGGACGCCCTCTACCACGGCCGGGTGCGGCCGACCGACCCGCTGGCGGCTCACATGTCGCAGCCGCTGCCGACGATCGGCGCGGGGGAGCCGGTCTCCATCGCCGTCGAGGCGCTGGAGAAGGCCGACGCCGCGGTCGTCCTCGACAACGGCAAGCCCGTCGGGCTGCTCACCCGCCAGGACCTGCTGGTCTTCCTCGCCAATCGCTGAGTGCCGCCCGGACGCCCGCCGGGAGACCCCGGTCGGGGTTCGGGCCGTCTCCTTGCGGTCAGAGAGGAAACTCGGCCACCACCTCCCAGGCACCGGAGTGGGTGGGCCCGGCCATGAGCCTGCCGCCGAGCGCCTCGACGCGCTCGGCCATGCCCACCAGGCCGAAGCCGCCACCGAGGCGGGAGACCCTGATGTCGGACGCCGAGCCGTAGTTGCGCACCCGCAGCCGCACGGCGTCCCCGTCGGACCAGGCCTCCGCGGCGGAGGCGGCACGCCGGCTCCGCTGCTCCTGGCCGTTCCTCGCACGCCCGCTCCCGGCCCAGGCGCGCAGGTCGGAGCCGTCGGTCAGCCTCAGCTCCGCCTCCACCCAGCCGGTGCCCGGGGCATGCCGGCGAACGTTGGTCAGCGACTCCTGGAGGACCCGGTGGAGGGTGGTCATCACCTCGGGGGCCACGGTGCCGTCGGTGATGCCCTGACCGATGTCGAAGGCGACCTGGGGGCCGGCGGTGGAGAAGCGCTCGACCATCGTGCGCATCTCCATGAGCGTGCTGCCCGGTGAGCGGGCGGCCTCGTCCTGCGCGCGGAGCACACCGACCAGGCGGCGCATCGAGGTCAGCGCGTCGGCGCCGGCGCCGGCGATCGCCTCCAGGGCCGGTACCACGGCCTCCGGCTTCTGCTCGGCGACGACCTTGGCGGCCTGTGCCTGTACCACGATCCCGGTGATGTGGTGGGCGACCAGATCGTGCAGCTCCCTGGCCAACTCCAGGCGCTCGGCCCGCCGCACCGCCTCGACGGCCTCCCTGCGGCGCTCCTGCTGGAAGCGGAAATAGGCGCCGATACCCGCGGCGAACGACCAGCTCACGAAGAGCAGGAAGCCGGAGACCACGCTGGCGGTCGTCTCGTTCAGGCGCACGCAGGAGGTCTCCAGTACGACCATCGCGGCCAGCGAGAACAGCGCGGCCTGCCGCACCGGCTCGATCGCGCGCAGCCCGCCGACGGTGAGGACCAGCAGCGCCCCGATCTCGGCCAGCCCAGGACTGCCGTCGGCCTCGGCGATCCCGATGGCCAGGCTGGACAGGAACGACACCGCCAGCAGGGCGACGAATCCGTTGACCCGTCGGCTGCGGCGCCACAGCACCGCCGCGATGCCCACCATGCCGCACACGAGACTCGGCCACGCCGCCCCGTTGGGCTCGCTCGTCACCACCACGAGGTCGATCAGCAGGAGCAGGAGGAGCCAGCCGATCAACGCGATCTCGCTGAGCCTTTTGACCCAGTAGACGAGCCGATTCGTTTCCCCCACGGTCACAGAGCCTAAGCCTGAAGGGGGAGATGTCATATCGACCGTTCGGACGAATCATCCCGGTTCGAACCGGACCTTCAGCGGAGGCGGTGCCAGGTGGGCGTCACCGATGCTTGAGACGTCGAAGTGGGAAGAGAAGGGAGTGAGCCTGGGGGATGGGGCGGTTGCAGGTGCCCTGAGGGCGTCGATGTTGCGAGTAGCGTTGACCTCATGAACCAAGGATTCGAGACGCTGGCCATCCACGCAGGTCAGGAACCCGACCCCTACACCGGGGCCGTGGTGCCGCCGATCTACGCGGTTTCCACCTACAAGCAGGACGGCGTGGGCGGGTTGCGCGCCGGATATGAGTACAGCCGGTCGGCCAACCCGACCAGGACGGCGCTGGAAGAGGCCATGGCCGCGGTCGAGGGCGGCAGCCGAGGTCTGGCCTTCGCCTCGGGCCTGGCGGCCGAGGACACGGCGCTTCGCACGATCTGCAAGCCGGGCGACCACGTCATCATCCCGAACGACGCCTACGGGGGCACCTACCGCCTGTTCGCCAAGGTTCACGAGCGCTGGGGGCTGCACTACGACCCGGTGCCGCTGGGCGACCTGGCGGCGGTGGCGGCCGCGGTGACCCAGAAGACCAGGATCATCTGGGTGGAGACGCCCACCAACCCGCTGCTCGGCATCGCGGACATCGCGGCCCTGGCCCAGCTCGCACGCGAGTGCGGTGCGTTGCTGGTGGTGGACAACACCTTCGCCTCCCCGTACCTGCAGCAGCCGCTGGCGTTGGGGGCGGACGTCGTCGTGCACTCCACCACCAAGTACGTGGGCGGTCACTCCGACGTGGTCGGTGGCGCGCTCGTCGCACGCGACGCCGGGCTGGGCGAGGAGCTCGCATACCACCAGAACGCGATGGGCGCGGTGGCCGGGCCGTTCGACGCCTGGCTGACGCTGCGCGGCCTCAAGACGCTCGGGGTGCGGATGGACCGTCACTGCGAGAACGCCGAGCGGGTGGTGGAGCTGCTGCTCGCCCATCCGCGGGTGACCTCGGTGCTCTACCCGGGCCTGGCCGATCATCCCGGTCACGAGGTGGCGGCCAAGCAGATGAGGCGCTTCGGCGGCATGGTCTCCTTCCGGACGGCCGGGGGGGAGGCCGAGGCGGTCGAGGTGTGTGACCGGACCAGGCTGTTCACCCTGGGCGAGTCGCTCGGTGGTGTGGAGTCGCTGATCGAGCACCCCGGCCGGATGACCCACGCCTCCGTGGTGGGCTCGCCACTGGAGGTCCCCGGCGACCTGGTCCGCCTGTCGGTCGGCATCGAGTCGATCGACGACCTCCTCGCCGACCTCACCCAGGCACTGGGGTAGGAACGCGGGCGCGCTCAGACCGGGTTGAACCAGACCATCAGCGCCAGGATGATCATCCAGATCAGCACGATCACGCCGGAGAGCGCGGCGATCCGGCCGACCTGCACCTGGGCGCCGTCCTCCGGGCTCTCGCTGGAGAGGACCCGGATGGCGGTGCCCTGGTCGCGGACCACCATGACCAGCAGTCCCAGGGTGACGATGAAGAGCGTCATGGACACCGACAGGTACGGCCTGCCGAGGGATCCGCCACCCAGCAGCAGGCCGAACAGGAAGATCCCCAGGGAGGCGAGGCCGTAGATACGGGTGGTCTTGTGCAGGTAGCGCAGGACGCTGACGTTCTTGGCGCGGATGAATCTGGGAGTGGACATCGTGGCGGCGGTCACCGGGCCCAGAGCGAAGATCGCAAAGCCGATGTGCAGCCAGAGCAGCAGGTCTGTCATGCGCCAGACCTTAGTCTTCGCCGATCTTTTCTGAGTACGGCTCGCGCGCACGTCGCCGACCTGGAGCGATCTTTTGAAGGAGGCTCCGGCACAGCGGGCGGGCGTGCCCCGGACCCTTCGTCTCCGGCGGGCGCCGTTCGGGCCGGGTCGGTCGGACACCCGGGGGTGGAGGTCAATCGCCCTCGATGCCGTCGTGCCTGTCGCGGCCGTGCGGGACCATGCACACCTCGAAGCAGACGCAGACGATGAGCATCAGTGCCACGAGAATTCCCGCGAGCATCGGACTCATTCCTCCCCCTTGAATCGGTGAACTTTCTTTACTAGGTAGACGGCGGCCGCCCCGAAGGTGTTGTTACGAAAGGGTCACGTTTCGGGGGGTGGGCGTTGAGGTGGACGTTGCCGGTCGAGGGATGGTCGATCTTCGCATCCTGCTCTGAGCACACCCAGGGATTAGTAGGATCGAGGAAGAGCCCGTTCCCATGTGATGTGAGACCGGCGGCGAAGTCGTGGTCGTGCCGGGCGGGCCTTCCACCGAACAGAGATAGACGGCACGAAGGAGTGCCCGCCGTGGCTGTCAAACACGTTGAGCCGTACACCGAGGAGTGGCGGGACCAGCCGGCCCACTATGTCAGCCTCGCCGTCGAGGCACTGGGTGACCAGGTCGAGAGCTGGTGGCAGGGTCCCTGCGACCCGCGCACCGTCACCGTCCGCCTGACCGGGGGCGACGCGCTGGTCTGGGACGAGGAGAGCGGCTGGCGCCGTGGCCGCTATGCGAGCGGCGACCCGGGCACCCCCACCGTCCTCGCCGACGATCGCTATCTCGGCGGCGGCCTCCTGCTCGCTCCCCGCCGGCTCCCCTCCGCTGTTGCCGACGCCCGCGCGGGCGTCGGCAACAGCACGGCGTGGCGCCCCTGCTACCGCTCCTACCGCCACTACCACGACGGCTTCGACCTGGCACTCGACGGCTACATCGGCTAGGCCGACGTCCGAGGCCCCCGGTGGGTGAATGCCGGGCGGGACCCGTCAGCGCGTGCGGCGGACCCGCAGGAAGTCACTGACGACGTACTCTCCCAGGCGGTCGGCGCCGGGAGAGAAGACCCGGCCGCCGTTGCGCCGCCCGACCTCGTTCACGAAATCCTTCAGACGCTCGTCATCGGCGAGCATGAAGACATTGAGCGTCGCCCTGCGCCGGGTCATCTTGTCGACCTCGGCGAGCGTCAGCTCCAGCGTCTCCTGGGTGGGCGGCCACTCGAAGGCCGCCGAGCCGTTGCGCCGCAGGTGGGCGGTGGGCTCACCGTCGGTGACCACGAGCACGACCGGCTCGAAGTCGGGGTGGCGGTCCAGGTGACGTCCGGCGATCAGCAGGGCGTGGTGCAGGTTCGTCCCCTGGACCATGTCCCACTCCAGGCCCGCCAGTTCGTCGGGCTGCAGCACGCGGGCGTAGTTGGAGAAGCCGATGATCTGCACCGAGTCCTGGGGGAACTTCGAGGCCACCAGCGCCTGCAGCGCCATCGCCGTCTGCTTGGCGGCTGCCCAGGTGCCGCGCAGCGCCATCGAGTAGGACAGGTCGACCAGCAGGCACACCGCCGCCGCCGTGCGTCGCTCGGTCTCGGCCACCTCGAAGTCGTCGACGGACAGGGTCACCGCGCCGGTGCTTCCGCCGCGCCGGACGCCGTTGATCACCGTGCGGACCACGTCGATCGGCTGCTCGTCGCCGAACCGCCAGGGCCGTGAGGAGCCGGTGAGCTCACCGGCCGAGCCCGCGTCCACCTGGTCGTGGTCGCCGCGGCGCCCGCTCTCCAGGGAGGCGAAGACGCGGCGCAGCGCGGTCTCGCCCAGGCGCCTGACGGCCTTCGGGGTGAGCTCCAGCTTGCCGCGCCGGCGCAGCAGGTAGCCCTGCTGCTCCAGTTCGCGCTCGATCTGCCTGAGCGCCTGCAGGTCGTCGACGGCCGCCCGGCCGAGGGCTCGCCGGATCGCGGCCTCGTCGATGTCGTCCATCCGGGCACCGGGGTAGTCCTGGCGGAGCGCGGCCTCCAGCTGGGTCAGGTCGGCGAGCTCGTCCAGCGCGCTCACCGCGTCGGACATCCCCAACGGCTCGTCGCCGCTCAGCCGCTCGGGGGTGTTCCAGGCGAGGTCGGGGCGGCGGGCGTACAGGGATTCGCCCAGGCGGCGCATCTGCTCGTCCAGCCCGGCCTGGGCGAGTGTCTGCTCGATCAGCCGGCCAAGCTCCTCGCGCTGGGCCGGGGTCAGGGAGGCCAGCAGGCGCTGGGTGGCCGCGGCCCGCCGGGCGAGGGTGTCGACCAGCTCTTCCAGGTTCCGTGGTGATTCCGGGAACATGTCCCCATATTTCGACATGAACTGGTCGAAATCTGCCTGAGTGTGCTCACCGCGGGCATCCCGGCCGAGCATGTCGTTCAGGTCGGACATCATCTCCCTGACCCGCTCCATGGCGGCGGGGTCGGGATCGGCCAGAGCCTGCCGCATGCCGCGGAACCGGCTGTCGAGCACCTCCCCGCGCAGCAGGTCACGCAGCTCCTCGAAGGTCTGCCCGGCGGCGGCCGAGCGCCATTGGTAGTCACCCAGCTCCCGGATGGCGCTCGCCGTGTCGTCAGGAAGACCGGCCAGCTCCGCCTCACGCAGCCTGGCCTCGTCCGAGGGGTCGGGGAACAGCTCGGCCCGCTCCTGGTCGATCGCCTTGTCCAGTAGCGCCCTGGCCCGCTCCAGCGTGCCGTCCAGGCGCCCGCGCTCGCGTAGCTCCCGGCGCCGCCGCCGCACCTCGCGGAGCAGATCGTCAAGCCCACGCCGATCCTGCGCGCCCGGCAGGCCCTCCTTGAGCAGGTCGCGCAGGGCGTGGGCGGGGTTGGAACCGGACAGGATCGCGTCGCCCATCCGGTCCAGCGCCGAACGGACGTCGTACGGAGGGGCGAGCGGGTCAGGCCCGTCCCGATATTCGCCATAGCGATAGCTCATGCCAGACACCTCAGGTGCGGTAGATCGTCGTGCCGTCCACCTCGTCCTTGGAGAGCCGACGCAGGAGGTACAGGCCCTCCAGGGCGAACTCCAACGCGGCGGCGGCGTGGCCGGGGGACTCGTCGCCGATGCCGAGCTGGGACATGATCTTCGCCAGGCCCTGCACCGGGCCGATCCTGCGCAGCAGCTCGGCCGCCGGGACCGTCACCCCCGACTCGACCTGGACGCCCTCTGCGAACATCTCCAGCAGCGGGGCCAGGTCCGTGCCGCCGAGCGTGCCGCGGAACGTCTCGGACACCGCCCTGCGGAGCAGGTGTGAGAGCACCTCGGTCTCCCGGCCCTCCTCGCTGACCTCGAACTCCACCTTGCCGCGGAGCGTGTGCACGATCCCCGGCAGGTCGGCGACCCTGGCCACCGCGTGGTCCTCGCCGGTCAGCGCCGCACGCCGTACGGCCGAGGCGGCCGCGGTCTCGGCCGCGGCGATGGAGAAGCGGGCCGAGACCCCCGAGCGCGTGTCCACGGCGGTGGACTCACGGACCAGCCGGGTAAAGCGGGCGATCACCTCGATCAGGTGGTCGGGCAGGTCGGCGCCCACCTGGCCGAGCGCGGCCTCCTGGCGGATCAGGACCAGCTCGGTCTCGATCGAGAGCGGGTAGTGGGTGCGGATCTCGGCGCCGAAACGGTCCTTCAGCGGGGTGATGATCCGGCCGCGGTTGGTGTAGTCCTCGGGGTTGGCACTGGCGATCAGCAGGATGTCCAGGGGCAGGCGCAGGTTGTAGCCCCTGACCTGGATGTCGCGCTCCTCCAGCACGTTGAGCAGCGAGACCTGGATGCGCTCGGCCAGGTCGGGCAGCTCGTTGACGGAGAACACGCCCCGGTTGCTCCTGGGGACCAGGCCGTAGTGGACGGTCTCCGGGTCGCCGAGCGTACGCCCCTCAGCGATCTTGATTGGGTCGATGTCGCCGATCAGGTCGCCGACGGAGGTGTCGGGGGTGGCGAGTTTCTCGCCGTACCGCTCGTCCCGGTGTTTCCAGGAGATCGGCAACTCCTCGCCCGCCTCGTCGGTCAGGCGGCGACAGCGGACGCACGCGGGATCATAGGGATGGTCGTTGATCTCGCAGCCCTCGACGACGGGGGTCCACTCGTCGAGGAGTCCGGTCACGGTGCGGATCAGGCGGGTCTTGCCCTGACCTCGCTCACCGAGCAGGACCAGGTCATGTCCGGCGAGCAGCGCCCGCTCCAGGTATGGCAGGACGGTGTCGTCGAAGCCCACGATGCCGGGGAACCGCGACTCCCCTGCCCGCAGGCGGGCCAGGAGGTTCTCACGGATCTCGGCCTTTACCGTACGGTGAATATGGCCGCTCGCGCGCAGCTCGCGCAGAGTACGTGGCTCTGGGATTTGAGGCACGGGACTGAGCCTACGTCCACAACGCCCGATCCGACACTCTCATCCATCTTTTGGATCTTGACCTTTGCGAGCCGAGAGGAGGTCAATATTGTGTGGGGCTTCACGCGAGTGCTTGTGTCGGCAGTGGGGAGAATCGCTCCAAGACAAGACACCGGGTGATTCCAGGATCAAGGCGTCATGACGACCTCGGAGGGGACGTCAGGCAGATCCGGCATTCACCAACTTCACGGCAGGCATCGGGCGGGACCGCGGTCACTCCCGGGCGAGCCGTCAGACGAGAGGGAGAGGCGAGACGAGTGGCGCTGATGACAAGCCGTTTCGCCGATGGCCTCGCAGTGGGGTCCGATCTGGTCGCCGCAGCCGAGACCGCGGTGCGTCAAGCTCTGTTCGGCCTGTCCGGACCCGCCGACCTGCTCTGCTTTTTCATCTGCGGAGACGATCCCGACGAGGTCTCCCGCGCCGGACTGCGTGCGATGAGCATGGCGCCGGGCGCCGCCGTCCTCGGCTGTAGCGCCACCGGGGTCATCGGTGACGGGCAGGGGGTCGAGGTCACTCCCGCGGTCAGTGCCTGGGCCGCCACCCTGGGCGGGGCCAGGCTGACGACCTTCGCGCTCGACACGCTGCGGACCGACGACCGCTTCGTCGTGGTCGGCCTGCCCGATCGCGGCCCCGATGATCACGCCGCCATCCTGCTCGCCGACCCCTACACCTTCCCCACCGACGGTTTCGTCGAGCGCTCCGAGGAGGTCATGGGAGACCTTCCGCTGATCGGCGGCCTGGCCAACGCGACCCAGGGCCGCGGCGCGGTGCGGCTGTTCGCCGACGGGAGGATCTACACAGAGGGGGCCGTCGGGGTGCTGCTCAGCGGTGACCTCAACGTCAGCACCGTGGTCAGCCAGGGCTGTCGCCCGATCGGCCCGACGATGGCCGTCACCTCCGTGGAGGACAACCTCCTGCTCGAACTCGCGGGACAGCCCGCCCTGGCTCGGCTGGAGGAGATCGTCAGCGCCCTGGACGAGGACGACCGCGACCTGGTCGCCTCGGGGCTGCAGATCGGCATCGCCATGGACGAGTACGCCGAACGGCACGAGCGCGGCGACTTCCTGATCCGGGGCGTGCTCGGCATCGACCCCGAACGCGAGGCCGTGGCCATCGGCGATGTCGTCGAGATCGGCCGTACCGTCCGATTCCAGGTCCGCGACGCCGCCACCGCCGACGAGGACCTGTACGAACTGCTGGACGCCCACCGCGAGGAGTTCGGCCGGGTGGACGGCGCTCTGCTGTTCTCCTGCAACGGCCGGGGCTCGGCCATGTTCGGCAGCGCCGACCACGACGCCGTCGCCGTCCGCGACACTCTGGGGCCCATCGGGGTGGCCGGATTCTTCGCCGCGGGAGAGGTGGGCCCCGTGGGCGGCCACAACCACGTCCACGGCTTCACCGCCTCGGTCCTGATCTTCTCCACCCGCCCACCCGCCGGCCACCCGTGAGGTCGGCGGGCACCGGTGGTGTTCAGCCGAGAAGGGCCGAGGGTCACAACGAGGGTCACAACGAGGGTCACAACGAGGGTCACAACGAGGCGAAGAGTTTGCCCGCGGCGTGGGCCGCCCGGTGTTCGGCGTCCACCGTCCTCTCCAGCACCTCGGGGTCCATGACGATGGCGGACTTGGGGATCTCGGCACGGCTGCGCGGCGAGATGGGCAGGCCGACGGCGGCGAACCGGTCCGCCAGACACGCGAACGCCTCATCGTCGATGCCGGAATCGTTGATCAGCGCCTCCAGGAGGGTGCTTCCCCTCGGGGCGAAGAAGGTGCCCTCGCTGTCGATCGCGACGATCGGCGGCCTCGCCGCCCGCTCATCCGGGTGCAGCCAGTATCCGTACACACCGTCGCCGAGCGAGGGCGAGTTGAACGTCTCCACGGCGGGGAACAGGTGGCTCAACAGCTCCGACCACGACCCGCCGATCTTTCGGTTGGCGTCGTCGTCGAAGACCGGATGGGTGCTCCCCGGCCCCAGCACGGTGATCTCCATCTCGTGCAGCGGGTCGGCGTCCCGGTCCGCACCGGGTGGCCGGGCGGCCTGGATGGCGACCATCCGCAGCAGCTCGCCGGGGATCGGGCGGTCGCCGAGCCGCCGCTTCGCCCATTCGACGTACTCCTCCTCTGTGAATCGCCCTTCCGTCATGTCAGGAAACCCTGCCCTCCGGTGTCGGTCACCGCGTACATCTGCGCTCCGTGTTGTCCAGGAACCGATTCCGTCTCCACCCGAGTCTGCTCGCACCGTCTTGTAAGGCCCTTGTAAGCGACTGGGGCGCCCCTGGACGGTGGCCGAGCCCGTCCTGGCCGTGACTCCCGCTTGATCCGGCGCGAGAGCGCGAGAGCGCGAGAGCGCGAGCGCACGTCGTACGATGGCCCGCATGTCGGAGTCCCGGGTGACCTACGAGGATGTGGTCGCCGCGCGCGAGTTGCTGGCCGATGTCGCCCTGCGCACCCCGTTGCTCCACTCGCACGTGCTGTCGGGCATCGTCGGCGGACCCGTCCACCTCAAGTGCGAGCACCTGCAGCGCTCGGGTTCTTTCAAGATCCGGGGGGCGTACGTCAGGATCGCCGGGCTGACCGAGAGCGAGCGGCGGCGAGGGGTGGTCGCGGCCAGTGCGGGCAACCACGCGCAGGGCGTGGCGCTCGCCTCCGGGCTGGTCGGGGCCTCCTCGACGGTCTACATGCCGCGAGGGGCACCGCTGCCCAAGGTGGCCGCCACCCGCTCGTACGGCGCCGAGGTGATCTTCGCGGGCGAGACCGTGGACGTCGCACTGGAGCGGGCGAAGGAGCATGCCGAGCGGACCGGGGCGGTTTTCATCCATCCCTTCGACCATCCCGACGTCATCGCCGGGCAGGGCACGATCGGGCTGGAGATCGCGGAGCAGCTCCCCGAGGTAGGCACGATCGTGATGTCGCTGGGCGGCGGGGGGCTGGCCGCCGGGGTCGCGCTCGCGGTCAAGTCGCTGAAGCCGGGCGTGCGGATCGTCGGGGTCCAGGCCGAGAGGGCCGCCGCCTACCCTGTGTCGCTGGCCGCCGGGCATCCGGTCGAGGTCCGGCCCGCCTCGACGATGGCCGACGGCATCGCCGTGGGCCGTCCGGGCGAGCTGCCCTTCGAACTGATCCACTACCTGGTCGACAACGTCGTCACCGTCACCGAGAGTCAGATCTCCCAGGCGCTGGTGCTCTGCCTCGAACGGGCCAAGCAGGTCGTCGAACCGGCGGGTGTGGCCGGGGTGGCCGCGATCCTGGCCCACCCACGGATCTTCGAGCCGCCCGTGGTGGCCGTGCTCTCCGGAGGCAACATCGACCCGCTGCTCCTGGCCAAGGTTCTCCGGCACGGTCTGGCCGCCGCGGGGCGCTATCTGACCCTGCGGGTGCCGCTCTCCGACAAGCCGGGCGCGCTGGCGGCGCTGCTGGTCAGGCTGGCCGAACTCGGCGCCAACGTGCTCGACATCGTGCACGAGCGGCTGGGCATGCACCCCGGCGAGGTCGAGGTGCAGCTCCAACTGGAGACCAGGGGGCCGGTGCACTCCGAGGAGGTGCTGGGCTCCTTGCGGGGGGACGGATACAAGATCAGCTTTACCTGAGTCATCAGGGGGGCGAGGGGGCGGACCCGGCCCGCGAGGTCCGCAGCCGGGTCAGGACGGGGGCGGGGATGTCTCGCCCGGGTTCTCAGGGTGGGCCGGACCCGGCCCGCGAGGTCCGCAGCCGCGTCACCAGGTGGACGGCTTCTCCGCGGTGAACAACCAGGCGTCGAAGAGCGCGGAGAGGTTCTTGCCGGAGATCTTCTCGGCCATCGCGATGAATTCCGGGGTCGTGACACTCCCGTACTTGTGTGTGGCGACCCACTGCTTCAGCAGCTTGAAGAACGCCGGGTCGCCGATCCGCTGCCTGAGCGCGTGGAGCGTCATGCCGCCCCGGTTGTAGACGGACTTGTTGAACAGGTCCTCCGGCTTGGCCCGGCCGGGGGCGTAGCTCCAGATGGGGTCGTCGGCGCCGGCGGCGTAGTGCCTGCGGAAGAGTTGTTCGGTGGTGGACCGGCCCTCGTGCTCCGACCAGAGCCACTCGGCGTAGGTCGCGAAGCCCTCGTTGAGCCACAGGTCCTTCCACCGCTTGATGCTGAGGCTGTCGCCGAACCACTGGTGGGCCAGTTCGTGGGCGATGATGTCGTCGCCAGGGGCGAATCCGCCGTACATGGGCTTGGTCTGGTTCTCCAGTGCGTAGCCCGCGGGGAAGTCGTCGACCACGCCCCCGGTGGAGGAGAAGGGGTAGGGCCCAAAAATCGTGCTCCAGTAGTCGGTGACCTTCCCCGACACGTCGTACAACCTCTGCAGCGAGCCGCGGAAGATCGGGTCGACGGCCGCCAGGTTCTTCAGGCCCCCGGCGGTCTTGCCCTGGAGCACCTCGAACCTGCCCAGTGTCATGGTGGCCAGGTAACTGGCCATCGGGTGGCTCTCCCGCCACCGGAAGGTCGTCTTGCCCCCGGCGGTCTTCGGCTCGCCGACGAGCTCGCCGTTGGCCAGCGCCGTCAGCCCCGTGGGCACGGTGAGCTCGAAGTCGTAGCGTGCCTTGTCGGCGGGATGGTCGTTGCCGGGGAACCAGGTCTTGGCGCCGTTGGGCTGACCCGTGACGAACGCGCCATCCCTGGTTGGAATGAAGCCGTACGTGCCCAGATTGGAGGAGTTCCGGACCGGTTTGGGCTCTCCGGCGTACGCGACCTCGACGGCGAACGCCGCGTCGTTCGGGATGGACGCGGCGGGGATGACGGTGAGCTCGCTTCCGGCCCGGTCGAATCTCGCGGGCCTGCCGTCCACGGTGACCCGGCTGACCGTGAAGCCTGAGAGGTCGAGGTTGAAGCTCGCCAGGTGCTGGGTGGCCCGGGCGTCGATCCTGGCCACCCCGGCCAGGTGTTTCGAAGACGGGTTGTAGCCCAGCTTGAGCAGGTAGTGGTCGACGTCGTAGCCGCCGTTGCCGTCTGTGGGGAAGCCGGGGTCGCCGATCCCGGGGGAGCCGGGCTTGGCCCCGCTGTCAGCGGTGGAGCCGGACAGGGGGGACGCGGAGGGGCCCGACAACGCCGAGTTCACCGCCGGGACGCTCTCCCCGCTCGACGCGGCACAGGCGACCGTGCCGACGGTCGCGAGTGTGCTGAGCAGAGCGGCGGTCGCCGTGGTGGCCAGCCGTTTGGACGCCATACCCTCAACTCCCCTTCCACGGCCCGAGAGGCCGAGCCCGTGTACGGCACACTACGCGACTGACCTGCGCCGATCAGGCGTCTACGACAAGGGTCCCGGCCGCGATGTCATGCACGGCCTGCTTGCGCGACTGAAAAAGGATGAAAGCCAGGTCTATCCACCCCAGGCAGCAGGTGACGTACATCACCCACCGGACCAGCTCGCGAATCGCCGTCTGCCCGGCGTCGGCCCTCCGTCCGCCCATGTCGGCCACGCGCAGATGGAAGAGGCGCTTGCCGGGCGTCTGCCCGTTCCAGAAGGCGGTCAGCAGCCAGTAGTACAGAAAGCCGATCACCGCCACCAGGAGGGTCTCCGCGTGGGGCGTTATCGAGACGAAGCCCTCGGAGCCGGTGATGGTGCTGACGGTCCGGTAGCTGAACGGCGCGGAGATGAGGCTGATGATGACGAGGTCGAGGATGCCCGCGAACAGACGGCGCCATCGCCCGCCCAGCCGTATGTTCCCGGCTCCGGGAAGCCCGCTGAAGGGCCCTCCGCCGTAACCGGGGCCGGGACTGTAGCCGGGACCGGGTTCCGGACCGGGACCGGGTTCCGGACCGGGGCCGTAGCCGGGACCGGGTTCCGGACCGGGCCCGTGGCGGGGGCCGGGTTCCGGGCCGGGTCCGTAGTGGGGACCGGGACCGGGGCCCGGGTGGCCCGGTCCCGGTGGAGCGGGCTCCGACCACGGGTCCGATCCCTGGTCATCCGGCGGTGGCGGTACTGATCCCATTTATGGTTGATTGCCGCAAGAGTGCCATCGCAAAGCCAAAGGCGGTTGTGGGTTGCCTCTGAGCCGCGATCACAGATTTCCCCTGAGGTCCTGCTCGCGCTCGATTGCCTCGAAAAGCGCCTTGAAGTTGCCCTTGCCGAAGCCGAGCGAGCCGTGCCGCTCGATCAGCTCGAAGAACACGGTCGGACGGTCCTGCACCGGCTTGGTGAAGATCTGCAGCAGGTAGCCGTCCTCGTCCCGGTCGACCAGGATCCCGCGCCTCTTCAGCTCCTCGATCGGCGCGCGGACCTCGCCGATGCGCTTCCGCAGTTCCGGGTCGTCGTAGTAGGAGGCGGGCGTGTCCAGGAAACGGACCCCGGCCTCGCGCATGTGGTCGACGGTGCCGAGGATGTCGTTGGTGGCAAGCGCGACGTGCTGCACGCCGGGGCCGCCGTAGAACTCCAGGTACTCGTCGATCTGCGACTTCTTCCTGGAGATCGCCGGCTCGTTGAGCGGGAACTTCACCTTGCGGGTGCCGTCCGCGACCACCTTGGACATCAGCGCCGAGTATTCGGTGGCGATGTCGTCGCCGACGAACTCCGCCATGTTGGTGAAGCCCATGACCCGCTTGTAGAACTCCACCCACTCGTCCATCTTGCCGAGTTCCACGTTGCCCACGCAGTGGTCGACCGCCTGGAACAGGCGGCCGTTCTTCACGTCGGGGGCTGGGAGGAGGGGCTCCGCCGGGACATAGCCGGGCAGGTAGGTGCCGCTGTAGTTGGACCTGTCGACGAGGGTGTGCCGGGTCTCGCCGTAGGTGGCGATCGCGGCGAGGACGACCTTGCCGTGCTCGTCCTCCAGCACCTGCGGCTCCGACAGCCCCCGCGCGCCCCGGGCGAGCGCGTGGGTGTAGGCCGCGTCCACGTCGGGGACCTCGATGGCGAGGTCGATCACGCCGTCGCCGTGCTCGGCCACATGGCGGGCGACGCCGGCGCCCGGGCGTACGGCCCCGCGGAACTCGAACCTGGCGGCGCCCGAGGTGAGGACGTACGCCACCTCGTCGCGGCTGCCGTTCTCCGGGCCCCGGTAGGCCACGAGTCGCATGCCGAAAGCACTGGAGTAGTAGTAGGCGGCCTGCTTGGCGTTGCCCACCGCGAAAACCACGGCGTCCATACCGTTCACGGGAAAGATGTCACTCATGCGGATACTGTCTGATTCGCTGGTCTGTTTGTGCAACACTCATTTGAAACAGTGCACAATATGTACAATCACCTGCCGATCATTGCGGAGCGCCTGTACATCATGACGATCGATCAGCTCGACGCCCGCCTCATCGCCCTGCTGGCGGCCGAGCCCAGACTCGGGGTACTGGAGTGCTCGCGGCGGCTCGGTGTGGCCAGGGGGACCGTGCAGGCACGCCTCGACCGGCTGGTCGCCCGGGGGGTGGTCACCGGGTTCGGCCCGGACATCGCCCCCGCGGCGCTCGGCTACGACGTGACCGCGTTCGTGACCCTGCAGATCCGCCAGGTCAGCGGGCACGACCCGGTCGCGGTGCAACTCGCGGCCATTCCCGAGGTGCTGGAGGTGCACACGATCACCGGTGGTGACGACATGCACTGCCGCGTGGTGGCGCGCAGCAATGCCGATCTGCAGCGGGTAATTGACCTGATCGTTGATGTCCGGGGCGTGGTCAGGACCTCGTCGGTGATCGCCTTGGACACCCCTGTGCCATACCGTGTTCTGCCTTTGGTGGCCGATGTCCCGCGCAAGGGGAGGAGCTAGCCGTACCATGCCAAGCAGGGGCCAGACACCGTTATCCATCGTTTACCCTTAACGGTCCGCGCAACCGTCGGGGGTCTGCGGCGGATCCGATCGGGGGGTCACGCGTGCTAAAGGGCGGGACGGGCAGTCCCAGGAGGAAGCTCCTGCGGATCACACTCATCGTCTTCGGCGTCGGTGTCATCTCGGTGATCGGCCTGCTCGGGGTGGTGTGGGCGATGACCCCCATCCCGGACAGCACGCAGCCCAGGGCCACCGCGCAGGGCTCGGTGATCTTCTACCGCGACGGCAAGACCGTGCTGGCCAAGCAGGGTGTCAACCGCAAGAGCGTGACCCTCGACAAGGTTCCGCAGAGCCTGCGGAACGCGGTCATCGCCGCGGAGAACCGCTCGTTCTACAACGACCAGGGCATCTCCCTCAAGGGCACCTTCCGGGCCATGTGGTCCACGGTCACCGGGCAGCAGCTCCAGGGCGGCTCCACGATCACCCAGCAGATGGTCCGCAACTACTACAGCGGCCTCAGTCAGGAACGTTCCATAATCCGCAAGCTCAAGGAGATCATGATCTCCCTGAAGGTGGACCAGTCGAAATCGAAGGACTGGGTGCTGGAGCAGTATCTCAACACGATCTACTTCGGCCGGGGCGCAGACGGGGTCCAGGCGGCGGCCGACGCCTACTTCCGCAAGGACGTGGGCAAGCTGACCCTCGCCGAGGGCGCCTATCTCGCCGCGGTGATCCAGCAGCCCTCCAGGTTCGCAGACCCGCAGGGCGCGGACCTCTACGCGGCCAGGGACCGCTGGAGGTCGGTGATCGACGGGATGGTGGCCATCGGGGCCGTCACCTCCACCGAGGCCGCCGAGGTGACCTTCCCCACCCTCGGAAAGCCCAAGGCGATCTTCGCGCCCAAGGGGCAGGAGGGTTACATGCTCGACCAGGTGGCGGCCGAGCTCAAGAGCAGGGGCTACACCGACGAGGTCATCAACCAGGGCGGGCTGAAGATCGTATCGACCTTCGACAAGAACCTGATGGCCGCCGCCGAGCGCGCCGTCACCTCGGTCCTGCCGGAGAGCACCCCCAAGAAGGTCCGCACCGGGCTGGCCGCCGTCGACCCCGCGACCGGTGAGGTTCTCGCCTTCTACGGCGGTCGCAACTACGCGACCAACAAGTTCGACAACTCGTTCTCGGCCAAGGTGCAGGCCGGATCGACCTTCAAGGCGTACACGCTGGCCGCGGCCCTGAACAACGGCTTCGGCCTCGACACCAGGGTCGACGGCAACTCGCCGCTGCGGATCGCCTCCGCCGACATCCCCAACTCGGGCGGCTACTCCTACGGTCAGGTCAACCTGGTCAAGGCGACCCAGAGCTCGGTGAACACCGCCTTCGTCGACCTCGCCCAGAAGGTCGGCCTGAACAAGGTGGTCAAGGTCGCCGAGGCCGCCGGAATCCCCGGCGAGCAGCTCGACCCACACCGGGGCGCGGCCACCCTCCCGCTCGGCGTGGCCTCGGTGAGCGCCGTGCAGAACGCCTCGGGCTTCGCCGCCTTCGCCGCCGAGGGCGTCCACCACGAGGCCCATGTGATCCGCTCGGTCACCGACGCCGACGGGAAGGTCGTGAAGAGCTCCACCAAGGGCAAGCGCGCCTTCAGCGAGCAGGCGGCCATCGACGCCACCTACGCGCTGACCCAGGTCGTCGAGGCGGGCACCGGCTCGGGCGCCCGCCTATACGACCGCCCGGTGGCGGGCAAGACCGGCACCACGGACGAGTCGGCGGCCGTGTGGTTCGCCGGGTTCACCCCGCAGCTGGCGACGGCGGTCAACATGTTCCGTGACGACAACAAGCCGGTGACCGTGGACGGCAGCGCCCAGTACGGCGGGTCCTATCCCGCCCAGATCTGGCGCGCCTTCATGACCGAGGCGATGAACGGCAAGCCGGTCAAGGAGTTCAAGGAGCCGTCCAGCTACGGCTACTCCAACCCGTACGACGACTACACCTCCGGCGGCCGGTACGACGACCAGGGCGGTGACCAGGGCGGCTTCACCCCCAACCCCACCCCCGGTGAGATGGGCACCCAGGACCCCGGCCAGAGCACGGGCCCCGCGCAGGAGACCCCGCAGGAGACCCCGGGTCCCGGTCGGACCTGGGCTCCCGGCGACGACGGGCAGGGTGGCCCCGACGACGGGGCCGGGGTGCGGGACGGAGGAGGCGGCGACGAGCTCGGCCTCGACGGCCTGGGCCGCCGGATCGAGGCCCCCACGCGGGGCGACTGACCCTACGCCTCCTGCGCCCCGCCTCCTGCGCCCCGCCTCCTGCGCCCCGCCTCCTGCGCCCCCTACGCCTCGCTCGCCAGCTCGGCTCGCAGGGCCATGGGGGTGGTGACGGGCATCTGGCAGGTGAAGCCGCGGCACACGTAGGCCGCGGGCCCGCCCCCCACCAGGCCCCGGCCGGCCAGGAGCGGAACCTCGCCGGAATCGGGCTCTCCGAGCGCCAGGACCAGGCCGGGCAGGGGCGACATCAGAGCAGCCCTGTGCAGGGCCGCCGTCGCCGGATCGCCGGCCGGCCCCACGACCGCGACCTCGATCGGGCCGGCCACCGCGGCCTGTGCCACCGCCAGGCCCCACCCGGCGAACCGGGCGTGCTTGTCGGCCAGGACGGTGACCGTGCCCAGGGCCGCCTCGGCCGCGACCCTGTGCCGGGACGAGCCGGTCAGCGCCGCGTACGACAGCAGTGCCCCCGCAGCGGCGAACTGGCCGGAGGGAGTGGCGTTGTCCGTCGGGTCCTGCGGGCGCTGGAAGAGCCGCTCGGCGTCGTCGGCGGTGTCGTAGAACCCGCCGGAGCCGTCGGGGAAGCGCTCCAGGACGGCCTCCAGCAGCGACTCGGCCCGCCGGAACCAGCGGACCTCCCCGGTCACCCCGAAAAGGGTCAGCAGGCCCTCCGCGAGGTCGGCGTAGTCCTCCAGGACCCCCGCGTTGGTGCCCGCGCGGCCGTCCCTGGACGTGCGCAGCAGCCGGTCGCCGTCAAGATGGAGTCCGTCGATCAGCGAGGCCGCCTCGCGTGCCGCCTCGACGAGATCCGGCCTGTCGAACAGGGCGCCGGTCTCGGCGAGGGCGGCGATGGCCAGGCCGTTCCAGGCGGCCACCACCTTGTCGTCGCGCCCGGGCCGTACCCGGCGGGCCCGCGCGGCCAGCAGCGCGGAGCGCACCCGGGCGAACCGCTCGGGATCGTCAGGGTCGGCGAGGAGCTGGAGCACCGAGGCGCCGTGCTCGAACGTCCCCGTCACCTCGAACAGGTCGATCGCCCAGGCGCCGTCCTCCTCGCCGAGGACCTCGCGGAGCTCTTCGGGGGTCCAGACGTAGAACTTGCCCTCCACACCCTCGCTGTCGGCGTCCAGGGCGGAGGCGAAGCCCCCCTCGGGGGTGCGCATCTCGGCCAGCAGCCAGTCGGCGGTCTCCAGTGCCACCCTCCTGCCTAGGACGGAGCCGCTTGAGCGCCACCAGTGCGTGTAGATCCGCAGGAGCAGGGCGTTGTCGTAGAGCATCTTCTCGAAGTGCGGCACCACCCAGTCGGCGTCCACGCTGTAGCGGGCGAAGCCGCCGCCGAGCCGGTCGTAGATGCCGCCCCGGGCCATGGCCTCCAGCGTCCGGTCGGCCATGGACATCGCCGCGTTCGCGGTCGTCCGCGCATCCTCCCCGCCCGCGGCCGCGCCGTACCTCAGCAGGAACTCCAGGACCATCGACGGTGGGAACTTGGGCGCTCCGCCGAAGCCGCCGCGGGCCGAATCGAAGGATTCGGCCAGGCTCTGCACGGCCCGCGTGAGCGTGCTCGGCGTGGGCAGTGGCCCGGCCGGCATCGCCGACCGCTCGTTCAGCGCCTCCACGATCTTCGAGCTCTGCTCCAGCACCGCCTCCCGGTCGCCGGTCCAGGCGTTCGACACACCGGCCAGCAGCCGCTGGAACTGCTGCCTGGGGAAGTAGGTGCCGGTGTAGAAGGGGTGGCCCTGCGGGGTGGCGAAGACGGTCATCGGCCACCCGCCCTGGCCTGTCATGGCCTGGGTGGCCGTCATGTAGACCGCGTCGACATCCGGGCGCTCCTCGCGGTCGACCTTCACGTTGACGAAGCGCTCGTTCATCAGCGCGGCCGTGCCGGGGTCCTCGAACGACTCGTGGGCCATCACGTGGCACCAGTGGCACGCCGAGTAGCCGATGCTGATCAGCAGCGGCACGTCCCGCCGCTCCGCCTCGGCAAAGGCCTCGTCCCCCCAGGCGAACCAGTCGACGGGGTTGTCCGCGTGCTGCAACAGATAGGGGCTCGTCGCGTCCTTCAAGCGGTTCATAAAGACCCTTTCTGCGTATGTGGTGCGTACGTTCTCCTCGCGAGGTGCGCGGAACCCGGTGCGTACGTTCTCCTCGCGAGGTGCGCGGAACCCGGTGCGTACGTTCTCCTCGCGAGGTGCGCGGAACTCGGCGCGTCACGGTTTTTCTCACACTAGGCCCTGTCCGGCGGATCTCGCCGTGGCGGGGAGAGATCTCGGGACAGGGCCACCCGCAAGGGAAGGTGTGTTCACCGTGTCTCGCCGGAAGGCCGACCGGCGGTGGTGAGAGACCTCGGGACAGGGCCACCCGCAGGGGAAGGTGTGTTCACCGCGCTTCGGGCGTAGGCTCACTGGGCGTGGATCTCGACTTCGTCTGTGTGCACGCCGGAAGGGCGGCTTCCGAGCTGACCCGGCGTGATGTTGCCCGTGCGCTGCTCGCCGTGCCGTCCGGGGTGGCTCTGGTGGCGCTGCCCGACCTGAGGCGGGCGCTGCTGGCGGCGGGCAACCCGCTGTCGGTGCCCTTCTGGGACTCCGCGAAGGCGACCCTCAGCGCGATCGAGTCCGGCGGCGCGACCGTGGGGGACGTGCAGCGCTGGATGGAGTCCACGGGCACCGAGCCGCTCCTGCTCACCCGCAGTTTCTTCGTCTGGCCTGAGGAGGACGAGCGGGGACCGGTCGGCGAGGAGATGTTCGACAGGCTGGTCGCCTACCTGGAGGAGCGGGTCGCCGCGGGGGAGATCGACCCGGACGCGCTCGCGCGGGGCGACGAGCAGGCCAGGGAGGTCTACGCGGACTTCCAGGAGCGCTGGCTCACCGGTCCGCTGCCCGACGGGCGAGTCCCGGGAACCGCGGTCTCCGACGAGCAGGACGAGGAGATGTTCGCCGCCTGGGACGAGGAGGAGGCGTTCGCCCTGGGCGAGCTGCGCCGCATCCTGGCCGAGCTGCCCGCCCCCGAGCGGCCTGTCAAGGAGCTGCGGGCCGCGGCCGCTCGGCTGCGCGAGGTGCTTGGCCGGCCCGGCTATCCGGGAAACGTGCTTCGGGCCTGCGCCGGGTACGAGGGGGGGCCGCTGCCGGCCGACGACGAGGAACTCTGGCTGACCGTCACGGCGGGTATCGCGGGGCCGATCTCCGACCTGCCGGAGGAGGAGGACCGGCTGGAGGTCTTCTCCGACCTGGACGGGGAGCTCAGCCACGAGGACTCGGTGCTGGCCGCCCTGTGCGCGATCCACCACGCCGACTGGCTGGCCGTGGTCGCGGCCCTGGCCAGGCGCGGCCCCGGGGTGCTCGCCTCGCCCGAGCGGATCGCCCGGCTCATCGCGGAGTCGGAGGACATCGACGTCGACATGGACGAGCCGGAGGACCTGGAAGCGGCCGAGACGCTCTTCAGCTCGGTCACCCCGCTCTGGGCGTGTCTCGGGATCGTCGACAGGACCGAGGTGCTCACTCCGCTGGGCCGATGGGGCCTGCCCAAGGCGCTGGAGCGAGCCTGGTCCTCGACGGACGCCCTGGGAGACTGAGGGCGGCGTGGCCGGGTCATCGGCGGGCGCCCTCGGCGGCTGACGGCAGGGGCGCGCGGAGGGGTCACGGGGACGGTTGTCGGCCAGGTCCGGGGAACCGGATGTTCGCCGTGCGGTCCCCGAGGTCAGGCGTCCTCGTCGATGTCGTCGGCCATGATCGTCCTCGGAGTGTCGGCCCTGCCGGGCGGGTTTTCGCGCGCGTCATACCCTCGCCGGTCGGGGTCACGGATCCGGCGATGCGGGTTGTCGCCCCCGCTCGCTCCCTGATCGCCCCCGGCGGCCGGGGACGTGCGCGGAGTCGGGCTAGGGGACGGTCGGTGTCGTGGTGGTCTCCTGCTTCCTCTGCTTCCTCAGCTCGGCCTCGGAGGGGACCTCGATCCGGGAGATCTGCTTCCTCATCGACTTGACGAGCATGTAGAGGGCGAACCCCATCGCCGCCACGACGAGGAAGCCCACGAGGCCAGGATTGACGACGGACTCATCGAGGACGTTAGGTGTAATCACACGTCAAGTCTGCCACCGCCACCCCATGGTCGCGTCAGTGGCAGGCGTGCGAGACCGCGTCCGCGTGGATGCCCGTGAACAGGTCGTTCTCGGGAAGCTCGACGTCCACGAGCGCGCGGGCCAGGTGGTAGTCCTCGGTAGGCCAGATCTCACACTGCAGGTCGCGCGGGCAGACGAACCAGAAGCCGTCCGGGTCTACCTGCGTGGCGTGCGCGAGCAGCGCCTCGTCGCGGATCTCGAAGTAGTCGCCACAGGGGACACGGGTGGTCACCGGCCACTTCTGCGGGCGGTCCTCCCAGCGGGAGATCCAGTCGGCGTAGGGGGAGCCCATGCCGCGGGAGTTCATCGCCTCGTGCAGCGCCTCGAACCGGTCCTTGGTGAAACCCATGTGGTAGTAGAGCTTCAGGGGCTGCCAGGGCTCGCCGGTGCCGGGGTAGCGGTCGGGGTCGCCCGCCGCATCGAACGCCTCCACCGAGACCCGGTTGGTCATGATGTGGTCGGGGTGCGGATAGCCGCCGTCGTCGTCGTAGGTGAGGATGACATGCGGCCTGAACTCGCGGACGGCCGCCACCAGTGCGGCCGAGGCGATTTCCAGGGGCTGCAGGGCGAAGCAGCCCTCGGGCAGCGGCTCGCTCTCGTCATCGGGCAGGCCGGAGTCGATGAACCCCATGAAGCGCTGCCGCACGCCGAGGATCTCGCGGGCGCGCTCCATCTCCAGGCGCCGCACCTCGCCGATGTTCTCCAGGATCTCCGGACGCTCCATCTTGGGGTTCAGGATCGACCCGCGCTCGCCCCCGGTGAGCGTACAGACCAGCACGTCCACGCCCTCGGCCACGTAGCGCGCCATGGTGGCGGCGCCTTTGCTCGACTCGTCGTCGGGATGCGCGTGGACGGCCATCAGCCTGAGTGGTGCACTCACGGGCTCGGTGTCTCCTCTGTGTCGGTCACGCTTCGGATCGTCGTCGGTTGCCTCACGGAGGGCCTAACCTGGCCGTATACCCCGCTCCGCTCGACGCGGTGCCCCGCGCGCCCTCGGCTTACGTCACTCTGTAAAGAGGTTAGTTTCTCTTGGGCGGTCGCGAGGGCGAGGCCCCCGCAGGGGACAATTGTCTCGGATAACACCGAGGTAGTGCAGGGAGATTCCGTCATGGCCACCAGCGAGGCCGAGAAGGGCCGTCAGAACGGTCCGGTCCTCGGCACCCCGGACGACTTTCCCGACCGTCCGGAGCGCAGGGGGCGCTTCGTCGTGCACGTCGTGATCGCGATCCTCTGCGCCGTGTGCGCGGGGGGTTGGGGCTATGTGATGTGGGCGTCCAAGGGCAACACGGAAGTCATCGACCAGGTCATCGCGTTCGATGCCGGCCGCGGCGATTCTGCGCAGATCGTGTTCGAGGTCGTCAAACCTTCCGATCGCGCGGCGCTCTGCCGCCTGCGGGCCACCGATGTCGGCCACGTCGAGGTCGGCAGCAAGGAGGTCAATGTCCCGGCTGGTGAGGGGTATGTTCGGCTTACCGAACGGCTAGAGACCAGTGCTCAGGCCACTTCCGTTCATGTCCAGTACTGCTATCTCGTATAGTGAGACATTTGAGGAGGCAGACGTAGGCTTAACTTGTTAGCCTGTCGAGATTCGACCGTCCGCAATCCCCAAGCACGAAGCCCCCTAGAGGAAGCAAGGAGAACCCGTGGCCGACTCCCACAACGAGAGCGTCACCTGGCTCACTCAGGAGGCGTACGACCGCCTGAAGGCTGAGTTCGAGCATCTCTCGGGGCCCGGGCGCGTCGACATCGCCAAGAAGATCGAGGCGGCCCGCGAAGAGGGCGACCTGAAGGAGAACGGCGGCTACCACGCCGCCAAGGACGAGCAGGGCAAGATGGAGGCCCGCATCTTCCACCTCCGTCAGATCCTGGACAGCGCCAGGGTCGGTGAGGCGCCCCGCACCGAAGGCGTGGTCGGTCCAGGCATGACGGTCACCGTCCGCTTCGAGGGGGACGACGAGGAGGTCGCCTTCCTGCTGGCCTCCCGCGAGGAGAGCGGCGCCCCGATCGACGTCTACTCGCCCAGGTCGCCGCTCGGCTCGGCGATCAACGGCAAGAAGATCGGTGAGAGGGCGACCTACACGATGCCGAACGGCCGTTCCAACACCGTCGAGATCCTTGAGGCCGTGCCGTACATCGGCAACTGACCTTCCCATACTCCGTTTGATGTGCTGATCCGCCGGGACGGGTGTCCCGGCGGATTGCCATGTCTTGGAGGATTTGGCAGGGTTTCATCAATCTTGCGGCCGCATTGCAGATAAGACGCTTTTCGATGAGTTCGCGGGCATCACTGGGCGGTGTACGGCACCCTCGTAGGATCGGCCCGGCGGGGAGGGGGGGATATGTCGTGTTCGATCGACGGCCACGCGTCTCCGACCTGATCCGGGAAGCCCGCAAGGATCTCGCCTACCGCCCCCGTCTCCGCCACAGCCGTCGCACCGCCCGCCTGATGAGGCAGGCGGTCCCGATCCTCGCCGTGCTGCTCGTCGGCGTGCTGGCCACCGGTCTGATGATCGTCACGCAGCTGCCGGAGGCCGATCCGGAGAGGGTCACCATGCGCAGGTCCGTCGCCACCGTGCCGACCCAGATGGCGAAGCCCACCCAGATGGCGCAGGCGCCCGCTCCGGTGGCGCCGCTCACCTCGATGCGGAAGCCGAATCTGTTCGTCGTCGCGCCCAGGCCGCTCAGTTCGGCGGTGGTGGCCAAGATCGCCCAGCTTTCCGGGGTGCGGGCGGTGGAGCGCGCCGACGCCGCGGAGGTGACCCTGGACGGTAAGCGGGTTCAGACGCTCGGGGTGAACCCCTCGACGTTCCGCGCCTACACTCCCAAGCCGACAGCGCGCTCCGACCGGCTCTGGCGGAACGTCTCGGCGGGGGAGGTCGCCGTCTCCTTCGTCCTGGGCAACGACGGGGGCATGCCGCTGGGCAAGACGTTCACCACCGCCGGGCGGAATCTGCGAGTCGGCGCCTACGCCACGATGGGCATGGGTGCCATCGACGCGGTGGTCTCCCGGCCGACCGCCCGCGCACTGGGCATCCCGGAGAACAACGCGCTCGTGGTGAGCGCCCCGAAGGCCGACTCCGCGAAGCTGCGCCGCACACTCCTGGGCGTACTGCCCAAGGGGGGGCAGGTCGCTGTGATCAACCCGGTGCTGACGGTCCCCCGGAGCACGAACTGGCCGGACGCCTCCTTCATGACCACTCCCCAGGTCAGGACCGCGCTCACCGCCGCGATCGGCAAGCTCGGCCGCCCGTACGTGTGGGGCGCGGAAGGGCCGGACAGCTTCGACTGCTCGGGCCTGGTCCAGTGGGCGTACGCCCAGGCGGGGATCAAGGTGCCCCGGGTGACGCACCAGCAGTTCGTCTCGGGCCCGCAGATCCCGCTCGCCCAGGCCCAGCCGGGCGACCTGCTGTTCTGGCGGCACGACCCCACCAACCCCGGCTACGTCTCACACGTGGCGATCTACTGGGGTGACGGCAAGATGCTGCACGCACCCAGGACCGGCGACGTGGTCAAGCTCGTCCCCGTCACCACCCGCAACTTCGCCGGGGCCGTGCGCATCAGCCCGGGGGTCGCCGCCCGCGTCCGTTAATGGCGCTACGGCGTGCCGGTGAGCGGAAGGCCGGCGGCGAGCCGGACGAGGGCGGTGTCGAGGAGGTCGGGCAGGTTCTCCGAGGGGTTCGCGGCCCATCCGCCGATTCTCGCGTCTGTGTGAACCTCCGTCCCCCCGTGGACAGCCACTGAAAACGTTGTAATCTAAATTACATGGAAAAAGATGAAGTGATGGAGAAGCTGCACGGCTGGTTCTCCGGAAGGCTGCCTCAGGAATGGTTCGAAGGCGAGCCTGAGATCGTGCTGGACCGTGAGGAGATCTCGGTGGTCGGCAGGCTCAGGCCTGCTGCGCTCGGTGACGACGTCTCGGAGGTGGAACGTTCCGCCGCGCTGGAGGGCGGCATCCTGCGCTTCCGCGAGGAGACCAGGGAGCGGCGGGTGGAGATCGCACTGGAGGCCGAGCACCGATTCCGCAGGAAGGTCTCCTGGGGGGTCGCCGTCGGCGACGAGACGGTGATGTTCACCACACTGTCGGTGCCCGTCATGACCAGGCTCAGGCAGTCGGAACGCCAGGTGCTCGACACCCTCGTGGCCGCGGGGGTGGCCCGCAGTCGCAGTGACGCGCTCGCCTGGTGCGTACGTCTGGTGGGCGACCACACCGACACCTGGCTGGCGGATTTGCGGGACGCGCTGCGGCACGTCGACCGTGTCCGGGCCACGGGCCCCGACGTGAATTCCTGAGGCTGGGCAGCGGAAATGACCGATAAATTGGTCTGAACCTGTGGCCCGATTGGTTTAGACCTGTCTCATTGGCCTATACCACTGCCGGAAAGGCTTTTTTTAGGATCGCTTCTTCTGGGTATGGGCTTCAGAGCCCTGCGGCTCCTGCCAGGCCATATGCCATCGGAGGCGTCGGGCCGGAAGTGCCTTGACATCTGATCGCGCGAATTCACTGGTCTATGCCAATTGGATTAAGTGCGCTTCTTTCCTCAATGATGTTTTGGCCCCGTGAAGCGTAAAGGAGCCCGACTAGTGTCCGTTACCATAGACGTGAACACCGCCAATCCGACCAGCCACGCCGAGCTGGCCGAATGGGTCAGGGAGATCGCCGAGCTGACCCGGCCGGACCGGATCGAATGGTGCGACGGCTCCGATGCCGAATGGACGCGCCTGACGAACCTGCTGGTCAAGCAGGGCACCTTCACCCGCCTGGCCAAGCGGCAGAACAGCTTCCACGCCACCTCCGACCCCAGCGACGTCGCCCGGGTCGAGGACCGGACCTACATCTGCTCGGAGCGCGAGGAGGACGCCGGGCCGACCAACAACTGGGTCGCCCCCGCCGAGATGCGCCGCACCTTTGGCGAGATCTTCAAGGGCAGCATGCGCGGCCGGACGATGTACGTCGTGCCGTTCTGCATGGGGCCGCTGGGCGGTGAGATCTCCCAGCTAGGCGTGGAGATCACCGACTCGCCGTACGTGGTGGTGTCGATGCGCGTCATGACCCGGATGGGCGCGGACGCGCTGCGGCTCATCGAGAAGCGCGGCGGCTACGTCAAGGCGGTCCACTCGGTCGGCGCCCCGCTCGAACCCGGTCAGGCCGACGTGCCGTGGCCGTGTAACTCCACCAAGTACATCAGCCACTTCCCCGAGACCCGCGAGATCTGGTCCTACGGCTCGGGGTACGGCGGCAACGCCCTGCTCGGCAAGAAGTGCTACGCGCTGCGCATCGCCAGCACGATGGCCCGAGACGAGGGCTGGCTGGCCGAGCACATGCTCATCCTCAAGCTCACCCCGCCTTCCGGGGAGACGCGCTACGTCGCGGCGGCCTTCCCGAGCGCGTGCGGCAAGACGAACCTCGCCATGCTCCAGCCGACCATCCCGGGCTGGAAGGTCGAGACGATCGGCGACGACATCGCCTGGATGCGCTTCGGCGACGACGGAAAGCTGCGGGCCATCAACCCCGAGGCGGGCTTCTTCGGCGTCGCTCCCGGCACCGGCGAGTCCACCAACGCCAACGCGATCAAGACGCTCTGGGGCAACAGCATCTTCACGAACGTCGCCCTCACCGACGACGGCGACGTCTGGTGGGAGGGACTCACCGACCAGCCCCCGGCACACCTGACCGACTGGAAGGGCCGCGACTGGACGCCGGAGTCCGGCGAGCCGGCCGCGCACCCCAACGCCCGCTTCACGGTCCCGGCCGAGCAGTGCCCGACGATCGCCCGTGAGTGGCAGGATCCCGCGGGCGTGCCGATCTCCGCGATCCTGTTCGGCGGGCGCCGCGCCAGCGCGGTCCCGCTGGTGACGGAGGCACTGAGCTGGCAGCACGGCGTCTTCATCGGGGCCAACATCGCCTCGGAGAAGACCGCCGCCGCCGAGGGCAAGGTCGGCGAGCTGCGCCGCGACCCGTTCGCGATGCTGCCCTTCTGCGGCTACAACATGGGCGACTACTTCGCCCACTGGCTCAAGATCGGCCAGCGGGAGAACGCCGAGCTGCCGCGCGTCTACTACGTGAACTGGTTCCGCAAGAACGACGAGGGCACGTTCATCTGGCCCGGTTTCGGGGAGAACTCCCGCGTGCTCAAGTGGATCGTCGACCGCCTCAACGGCCAGGCGGAGGCGGTGCGCACCCCCATCGGCATGCTCCCGGCCAAGCTCGACACCGAAGGCCTCGCGGTCTCCGACGAGGACATGCGGACGCTGCTCAGCGTCGATGAGGAGATCTGGAGGCAGGAGGCGTCGCTCATGCCCGCCTTCTTCCAGACCTTCGGCGATCACCTGCCCGCCGAGCTCTGGGAGGAGTACGAGGCACTCGTCGCCCGCCTGGGCTGACGGCGGCGAGAAGTCGAAGACGGGGGAGACTTCTGACAGGCTGTGCGCGTCAATCTGGATAACACGGGACGTCACGCCTGCGCCCCCTTTCCCCCGAGGAGGCGGACATGGGGTCTCCACTGTTCGTCATCGTCCTGGTCACCGGCCTGGTCATCGCCTTCACGGCCATCACGCTCAGCCGTGAGCACCGACGTGTCCGCTCGGCGGTGGCCCGCTACCATGGCGGGCCACCGACCCCGTACGAGCTCGCCTATCTCGCCGGAGGCCAGCGCCGTGTGATCAACACCGCGCTCGGCATGCTGACCAGGGCCGGGGCGATCCGGGTCTCGCGGGGCGGCCAGGTCAGCCTGGTCGCCGGGGCCGTGCCCTCTTCACACCCGATCGAGCACAGCGTCACGGAGGCGCTCGCCCGGCGCGGCGGCTCCGCCCCGGTGGGCGAGCTCCGCCACGCGGTGGCGGGGGGACAGGCCGTCGACGGCCTGCGCTACCGGCTGCTGGGGCTGGGCCTCCTCGTGCCCGAGAGCGTGCTCGACTACGCGGAGGGGCTGCTGAACAGGCTTCTGGTCGCCTCGGTCGTCGAGACGGTCGTCGTGGGGGTGACCCTGGCCACGGGGGCCGCCGCGGGAGCCGGCGTTCTGGCGTTGCTGGTGGGCCTGCTCTCGGCGTTCGCCGGTTTCACCGTCCACTTGCGGCAGAAGCGGGCACTGCGCGACGTCCTGAGCCACGCGGGCCGCGACGTGCTCGCCTCCGCCCGCAGGACCTACGTTCGGGGCGCCCGCCCCGTCGCGCCCGACCTGGCCCTCGCCGTCGGCATTCCCGTCGCCCTGTACGGGCTGGGGGAGCTCAACGAGCCGGGACTGGAGGAGGAGATCCAGAGCCAGAGTCAGAGCGTGAGCGGCTCGGGGAGCGGGTAGGCGGTCGGTCAGGTTGAGCCGGTACATGATCGGGCGCCTGTGTCGGGAGTGACCGTGGGGAAGTTCGTCGATCACGCGGCCCGCTCGTCTTCGCCCCGGTCGCCATGACCTCGCCGGACGGGGAGATCGCCCACTTCCCGCGTGCCCTGTGCCGGTTCGAGGCCGAGGACGGGCGTCTGGGGGGATGGAGCGAATGGCACCAGCCGCCCGGCTGGAGGGGACATGGATGGCGTTGATCATGTTTTGATGGTCTGAGCCGGGGATACCCTCTCTGAGGTGGGGGGACTGCGTTGTCTTGATGGTTCTTATCTGACCGTTACGCCGGTGGCGTGCCGGGACAGCGTCGGCACGCCGTACGAGATAACGCTTGAACTCCATCGCGACGGCGCGCTGTACGGGACGGTGGGCGAGCGATGCGGCTGGATTCTCACCCGCCTGGCGCGGGAGGTCGCCGAGGCCCGTGTCGGCCACGAGACGCGGTGGCCCGATCCCGACGACCGCTTTCCCGGCGACGCGGAACTGTTCGCCTTTCGTTACCGGGCCAGGAACGGTGTCGTCGGCGGGGGCGAACTCCGCTGCCAACTGCGCACCATCCCGATCTGGGTGCCCGGGGGGCGAGGGCCGGCCGGGGCGTGGCGGCTCACCAGGAGGGCGTTCCTGGAGGCGTGGGGTGGCGGCGGGGTGGGCATGCGCGCCGTGCTCACCTCGGCTGAGCTGGGGGTTTTCGTGGAAGAAATCATCGCGGAGGCCGAAGAGTGCCTAGGGCCATATAAGTCTGGCAAGTCGGTCAGATCCCTGTAGAGGGGGCGGAGGGGTCCGCGGGACAGCGATAATTGCCTGTCAGCGCCCATTCATGGCGGGTGCTGAGGGAGGGGCTCCAATGGGCGTGCGCGATCTCGTCTATCGACTGTACGAGCGCCGGCTCGAAGCGAAACTGTCCCGTCAGCGGGAGATGGCTCCCCGGCATGTCGGCGTGATCGTCGACGGCAACCGGCGATGGGCGCGCTCGATGGGCATCGACGACGTGAGCCGCGGGCATCGCAAGGGCGCGGACAAGATCTCGGAGCTGCTCGGCTGGTGCCGCGAGGCCGGTGTCGAGGTCGTCACCGTGTGGCTGCTCTCCAGTGAGAACATCAACCGCTCCAAGGACGAACTGGATCTTCTGGTGAAGATCATCGAGGACGTGGTCCAGGAACTCGTGGCCGACGGCTGGCACGTCAAGCCCATGGGTGCGCTAGATCTTTTGCCGGATCACACGGCTCGTGTGCTTAAAGATGCAAAAGAAGCGACATCACATCGTCCCGGGTTGATTGTGAACGTTGCCGTTGGGTATGGAGGAAGGCGTGAGATCGCTGATGCGGTGCGCTCCCTTCTTCAGGAGCACGCGAGCAAGGGCGCGAGCATCGAGGACCTTGTCGAGGTCCTCGATGTGGAGCACATCGCGGAGCATCTCTACACGCGCGGTCAGCCCGACCCGGATCTGGTCATCCGGACATCGGGAGAGCAGCGGCTCTCCGGCTTCCTGCTCTGGCAGAGCGCCCACTCCGAGTTCTACTTCTGCGAGGCCTACTGGCCTGACTTCCGCAGGGTCGACTTCTTGCGGGCCCTCCGCTCCTACGCCGCGCGGCACCGTAGGTACGGTTCCTGAAACACCATATGAACAGCCCCTTTCGGTCAGTCTTAAGCAGTTGGAAGTAGGGCATTCAGGACGTACCTTAAGAAGTAGGAGAGTGCAGCTCACCTACGCCGGAGAGGGCCCGCCTTTGCGTCACGAGTCGCTGAGGAGGGCCGGTCACCGGTCCCTGCTCGGTGTTCTCGTGAGCGGGTCCGAGGCCGGTCCGCATCCCAGCTCATGGCAGGGCGCCGTCCTTGGCGCCCGGGGGAGAACGCGTGGCAAACCCTTCGTCCTCACCCACGTCGCCGGCAGTCAAGCGGCGCACGTACGTCCTGGACACCTCGGTGCTCCTGGCGGATCCAACGGCGATGAGCCGTTTCGCCGAGCATGAGGTGGTCATCCCGATCGTCGTCATCACCGAGTTGGAGGGCAAACGCCATCATCCAGAGCTCGGATACTTCGCGCGCAAGGCGCTGAGGTACCTCGACGACCTGAGGGTGACGCACGGACGGCTGGACGAGCCCATGCCGATCGGCGAGGGCACCATCCGGGTCGAGCTGAATCACAGTGACCCGTCCATCCTGCCCGTCGGGTTCCGGCTCGGCGACAACGACACCCGCATCCTGACCGTGGCCCGCACCCTCGCCGCCGAGGGGAACGACGTGGTGCTGGTCTCCAAGGACCTGCCGATGCGGGTGAAGGCCGCCTCCATCGGGCTCGCGGCGGACGAGTACCGCGCCGAACTCGTGGTCGAGTCCGGCTGGACGGGCATGGCCGAGCTCCAGGTGACCTCCGAGGACGTCGAGGCGCTCTTCGAGCACGGCAGCACAGACCTGGAGGACGCCCGAGACCTGCCCACCCACACGGGTCTGCGGCTGCTGTCGAGCAGGGGGTCGGCGCTGGGCAGGGTGCTGCCCGACAAGTCGGTGCGGCTGGTGCGCGGCGACCGCGAGGTGTTCGGCCTGCACGGCCGTTCCGCCGAGCAGCGGATCGCGCTCGACCTGCTGATGGACCCCGAGGTCGGCATCGTCTCGATGGGCGGCCGGGCGGGCACCGGCAAGTCCGCGCTCGCCCTCTGCGCGGGCCTGGAGGCGGTGCTGGAGCGCCGTCAGCACCGCAAGGTCATCGTCTTCCGCCCGCTGTACGCCGTGGGCGGCCAGGAGCTGGGCTACCTGCCGGGTTCCGAGAACGAGAAGATGGGCCCGTGGGGGCAGGCCGTCTACGACACCCTGAGCGCGGTCACCACACCCGAGGTGATCGAGGAGGTGATGGACCGGGGCATGCTGGAGGTGCTCCCGCTCACCCACATCCGCGGCCGTTCCCTCCACGACGCCTTCGTCATCGTGGACGAGGCGCAGTCGCTTGAGCGCGGGGTGCTGCTCACCGTGCTGAGCCGGATCGGCGCCAACTCCCGGGTCGTCCTCACCCATGACATCGCCCAGCGCGACAACCTGCGGGTGGGCCGGCACGACGGCGTCGTGGCGGTGGTGGAGAAGCTCAAGGGGCATCCGCTGTTCGCGCACGTCACGCTGACCCGCTCGGAGCGTTCGCCGATCGCGGCGCTGGTCACCGAGATGCTGGAGGACATCACGATGTGACGGGCGTCCAGGACCGATCGCGGAGCGCGGCCGCGGATGTCGTACGACATCCGCGGCCGCGCTCCGCGCGTCAAGGGGTGCTCACGGCGGCAGTCGCACGCCGGGGGCCGCGAGCTTGCGGTACTCGAAGCAGGTGTGCTCGCCCATCGACTCCGGGACCCCGGGGAAGAGCCGGGTGATCTCGACGCTCCAGATGCTCTCCTGCTTGTTCTGCCGGATGGTGCAGGTGATCTGGGCGAGGCCCTCCTTGGAGATCTTGCCCTCGCCCGTGATGATCACATTCAGCCGGTAGCCCAGGCTGTCGTCCGGCTCGCTGCGCTGGTCGGTGCTGTCGGAGTATCGGGTGGTTTTGGTGTCGTAGTGGCTGAAGCTGTTGAGCGCGCTGGTCAGCCCCGGTTTCGGCGGCTGCTTGCCCGCCCGGAAGAGGGTGTCGATGATGTTCTTGGCCGAGTCGGAGACCACCGGGATCCTGGCCGGTTCCAGCCGTCCGTCACGGAGCAGGTAGACGGTCACCCAGGTCGGGCTGTAGCTGATCACCGGCGGGCGGCCGTAGTCCTGGACCTCGGTGGGAGAGATACCGCAGCCGCACAGCACCGCGAGGGCGGCGAGCAGGCAGGTGAGCCGCCTCATACCGGGGGGAGCCAGACCGTGAAGAGGGTTCCCGGCCGCTGCACGCGGACCGAGATCGTGCCGCCGTGCAACTGGGCGTTGGCCCGCGCGATGGACAGACCGAGCCCGCTGCCGTCGCCCCGGGCGCCCGCCTTGTAGAAGCGGTTGAACACGAACGGCAGATCCTTCGCGGGGATGCCCTTGCCGTGGTCGCGCACCTTCACCTCCAGACCGTTCGGGGTACTGCGGGCGGTCACCAGTACGGGGGGCTCCCCATGGCGCAGGGCGTTGCCCACCAGATTGGCCACGATGACGTCGAAGCGCCTGGGGTCGACGGAGAAGACCAGTCCCTGGGGCACGTTCACCCGTACCTGGTCCGACCAGCCTCGCATCTCCAGGCAGTCCCAGATCACGTCGATGATGTTCACCGTGTCCACGTTCAGTGTGGCGGTACCCGAGTCGAACCGGCTCGCCTCGATGAGCTGCTCCACCAGGGTCCGCAGCCGCGCGATCTCCCGCAGCACCAGCCGCACGGCGGCCGCGGGTTCGGGCGGCAGCCGCTCGGCCTCCTCGGAGAGCATGTCGGTGACCGCGGTCATCGCGGTCAGCGGGGTCCTGAGCTCGTGGGAGACGTCGGCGACGAAGCGGCGGGACATCGCCTCCAGCGAGCGGAGCTCGGAGACGCTCCGCTCCAGGGCGGCGGCGGTGTCGTTGAACGTGGCGGTGAGTTCGGCGAGCTCGTCCTGGCCGCGCACGGGCAGGCGGGTGTCCAGGTGACCGGCGCCGAGCGCGCGGGCCGCGGAGCCGAGCCGTCTGACCGGCAGCAGGACTCGCCGGGCCGACACCAGCCCCAGGGCCAGCGCGATGATTAGCATGGCGACGCTCGCGACGGCCAGCGGCTGCCGCAGGCCGCTGAGAAGGCGCTCCTCCTCGACGAGAGGGGCGAACACGAAGACGGTCATCCCGGTGGGCTGGGCGGTGTGGATGGGCTCGATCCGCCAGACGGGTGTGCCGATGAGCAGCCACATGTCACCGTCGATGGTCTGCCGCTTGGCGACCATCCGCTGGGTGGCCCTGGCGGAGAGGTCGCCGGGGACGTTCCTGATGCCGAATTCGCCGTCGGGGTAGAAGAAGTCCTCGTAGCGGACCACCACCCTGCCGCCCTGCGGGCGCAGGCTCTTCTGTAGCGCGCTGATCTCGTCGTCGGTCGGCGGGCTGTCTCCGGGCCAGAGCGCGCCGATGGGCACCCTGATGCCCTCCAGGACGTCGCGTACGCCGTTCACGGCCACCTGCTCGGCGCGCCCGATCATGCGGCTCTTGACGAGCTCGTAGCCGATCCCCGCGACCAACGAGGAGGCGGCGACGGCGATCAGAGTGAAGGTGATCACCAGACGGCCGCGCAGACCGCTGTAGGCCCGCTTCACGGTGGGCTGAACCGGTAGCCGAATCCCCGTACCGTGTGGATGAACTCGGGCTCGGCGGGAACCACCTCGATCTTGGCGCGGACCCGCTGCACGCAGGCGTCGACCAGCCGGGAGTCCGCGACGTGTGTGTGGTCCCAGACGGCCCGCAGCAGGTACCTGCGGTTGAGCACCTGGCCGGGATGGCGGACGAGTTCGAGCAGGAGCCGTAGTTCGGTGGGGGTGAGGTGGACCTCACGACCGCCCAGCGACACCTTGAGCGCACCCCTGTCGATGACCAGGTCGCCGAAGGTGATGCGGTCGGAGGCGACCGACTCCATCCGGCGCAGGACGGCGCGGATGCGGGCGTCCAGCACGCGGGGCTCGACCGGCTTGACCACGTAGTCGTCGGCCCCGGCCTCCAGCCCCACGACCACGTCGAGGTCGTCGCCCCTGGCGGTGAGCAGGATCACCGGCAGTTGGTCCAGCCTGCGGATGCGGCGGCACACCTCGACGCCGTCGATGCCGGGCAGCATGACGTCCAGGATGGCGATCTCGGGGCGGCGGGACTTGATGTGCTCAAGCGCCTCCTCACCGCTGGCGTATGCGGTGACGGAGTGGCCCTGCCGGGTGAGCGCGAGCTCCAGCCCGGTCCTGACCGAGGGGTCGTCTTCGACGAGGAGGATGCCTGCCACCGGGTAATCATTCTCCCAAGGCTTGGATGGATCTGCCAGGTCACGAACCTGACATAAGGCAAACAGTACCTGAATAAGGTGGTCAAGCCACGATTCAGGCACTTCCGTGATCACATAGAGTGGCTAAGTGGTGTCGCCGGGTAAAATGTGAGCAAAGTCACTCCCATCTTCTCCTTGCCGGGAAAGCGGCTGTGGCCTGGCGGTTAGCTTAGGAGAAGCTCGGCGGATCTCGTGGGGCGCAGGCCAACTCTCCCGTTCCGGTTGCGGACCACCCCCCTCCGCACGGCAAGCTCATAGGTCGTGAGTCCAGGATCACAGCAACTGAAGGACCGCTCGGCGCCCCGCGCTCGCCGTGCGAACCGCAGAACGGCCCGGACGAAGGGGCCAGGCCGGTTGACTCCCAAGCGTGTCCTGATCCTGGGCACCGTGCTCGTGGTCGTGGTGGGTGGTGGAGCCTTCACCGCCTACACCGCGATCCAGAACGCCTCGGCGCCACCGGCGCAGCCGCTCAGCCTGGACGAGATGGCGCAGATGCTCGGCTCCGACCCGTTCGGCTCCGACCTGGAGTCCGACATGCTGAAGGCCCAGGCCGCCCAGGCGCTCAAGGCCCAAAAGATCGCCGCCGAGCGGGAGAACCGCAAGGTGCTCAACCCGGTCAAGATCGTTGACGAGGCGCCGGGCGGTGGCGGGTTCAACCCGCAGCGGCTTCCCCCCGGCACCGCCAACCCGACCGGCAACAGGGCACTGGGCAAGCAGATGCTGGAGTCCCGCGGCTGGGCCGACCAGTGGGGCTGCCTGGAGAAGCTCTGGATGAAGGAGAGCGGCTGGAACGAGCGCGCCATGAACACCTCCAGCGGCGCCTACGGCATCCCCCAGTCCCTCCCCGGCCACAAGATGGCCAGCTCGGGAAGCGACTGGCAGACCAACCCGGCCACCCAGATCGAGTGGGGGCTCACCTACATCAAGGGCCGCTACGGCACGCCCTGCGGGGCCTGGGCCCATTCCCAGGCCAAAGGCTGGTACTGAGAGACCAGAACTCGGCAAGTCTGACCGCCTCCCGGCCCTGGGCATCGCACCCTTGGCCGCATGGATGTGAAGGTCAGCGTGGTAGTGCCGGTGCACAACCCCGGTGATGGCGCCGACGCCTGTATCCGGTCGGTGCTGGAACAGTCGATGGCCTCCGAGGACTACGAGGTGATCTTCGCCGACGACGGCTCCGACGACGGGACCCGGCAGCGCCTCGACGCCGTGGCCACGGCGCGATCGAACGTCAAGGTGCTTCACCTGGAGCGGACCGGTTCGCCGATGCGCGGCCGCAACGTCGCCCTCATGGTGGCCAGGGGCGACTACATCTACATGCTCGGCCAGACCGACCGTCTGGAACGGATGGCGCTGGAACTGATGTACCGGCGTGCCGTGGAGACCGAGGCCGACATCCTCGTCGGGCGGCTGGTCGACGACCAGAAGCCGCCCTCCCCGGTCTTCGACGCCAACCGTGAGCGTGCCGACGTCGTCAAGGACCGGTTGCTCACCCTGCTCACCCCGCACAAACTCTTCCGCCGGGCCTTTCTCGACGACGAGGCGCTGAACTTCTCCGACCCCGGCGGGCGCCTGGCCGAGCAGGCCTTCGTCGTCCGCGCCTACCTGCGAGCCAAGATCATCGTGGTCATGGCCGACCAGATCTGCTGTCACGTCACCGAGCGGCCCGAGCCGGAGGAGGACCCGTACGTCTGGGCCGCCGAGCTGCGCGAGCTGCTCGACATCATCGACGACGAGGTCCCGGAGGGCCGCCGCCGCGACCGGATGTACGCCCAGTGGTTCCGCACCGCTGTGCTGCGACGGCTCGGCGGGGGCATGTTCGCCACCTCCTCTCTGGGCAGGGCGGCCACCTTCACGACCCTGCGCGAACTGGTGGTCCAGCGCTTCCCCCCGCGCCTTGACCCTCTGCTGCCGGTGCAGTTGCGGGCCCGTGCCGCGCTACTGCGGGCGGGAAGGCTCGACCAGCTCGTCATGCTGGCCGGAGCCTCCCGCGGTATCCACCTCCAGGCCGACCTGATGGACGTCGTCTGGGACGACGGCGTGTTCACCATGGGGCTGACCGTGGAGATCATGCAGGCGGACGGCACCCCGATGCGCTTCATTCCCTACGGAGAGGACGGCCTGCTCTGGGAGCCTCCGGTCCCCCTCGACGGGCTCCGCCTCCCACCCGAGATGGCCGATGTCAGCCAGGCGGCGGCCAGGGCGCGGTTCGAGGTCTACATCAGGCACGAGGAAACCGGGGGCGTCTACTTCCTGCCCGTGGAGTGCTCGATGATCCGCTGCCGTCACCGCAACGGGGTCAGGCTCCAGGTCACCGGCACGGCCCGGCTGGACGTCGACTCGGTGGCCGTGGACGGCCCGCTGCCGCCGGGACTCTGGGAGATCCACGTGCGCATGTACGGGGGGGCTCAGCAGGCCCGCACCCGGGTGACCGGGTCACCGCTGAACTGCACCGGGGTGGTCGCCGACTACTCCAAGCGGCTGGTCGTCCCCTGGTGGTCCGACAGGGGAGAGCTGGGGATCTGCGTGGAGCCCCGCTCGTTCTCCGAGTCGATAGTCCTGGTCTCGCCGGGTACGACGGTCATCAGGCAGCGCAAGCACGTCTTCGTGGTCGTGCCCGTGCCGTACGTGCCACCGAGCGGGGGGCCGCCCGTGGAGCTGGTGCTTCGCCAGACCATGGGCAGGAAACGCGAGGTCACCGCGCCCGCCCTGGTCGAGCCGGGCGTCCCCGGGCAGCTCGCCGGGCGGCTGATCGCCAAGATCCCGACCCGGCTGGCGTACCGGGAGGGGTTCCTCGCGCCGGGCGTCTGGGCGCCCTTCCTGCGGGTGGACGGCAAGGAGACCGGGCTCCGCTTCAAGATGGAGATGAACCGCGGCGGGCGAGTGGAGATCCTCAAATCCGCCGCGGTCCGGCCTCCCGAGCCCTGGTACCCGCTGCTGAAACGCCTCGCACTGCGGATACCGTGGGTCAGGAACGCGGTCCGGGTCACCAGGACCGTGCAGCGGCGCTACATGCTCAACTGAGGCCGGTCATCCGTACCGCGACAGCCGCCTCAGGCACCCGGCCGGCACTCGTTGGGCAGGTCGTCGCCCGAAGGCCTCGGCAGGGTCGCGCCCGGCGGCGGGCTCTGCCCGCGCTCCCCCCGGCTCTCATGTTCGGCGAGAGGACTGCCGGGTTCACCCGGCAGGTTTACGGTTCCGGTTCACCCGGCAGGTTTACGGTTCCGGTTTACGGTTCCGGTGTTTGAAACGGTGTCAGCCGCTGAGGCGGTGCAGGCGGAGGGCGAGTTGGATCTCCAGGGCACGGTCGGGGGCCTGCCAGTCGTCGCCGAGGAGTCGGCTGATCCGATCCAGGCGCTGGGTGACCGTGTTGACATGGATGTGCAGGGCCTCGCTCGTACGCGACAGTGAGCCGCCCCCGCCGAAGTACGCGGTGAGCGTCCGCACCAGCGTGGTGCCCTTGCGGGCGTCATAGTCGATCACCGGGCCGAGCGTCGAGGTGACGAACGCCCCGATGTCGCGTCCCTCACCGACCAGCAGTCCGACGAAGCCGAGCTCCCTGGCGTCGGCACCGTCTCCGGCCCGCCCCAGGGCCACCAGGGCGTCGGCGCAGCGCTGCGCCTCCCGGTGCCCCGCGGCCACCGCCGCGGCGCCGCGTACGGGCCCTCCGGCGCCCGCCGTGGCCGGCTGGCCCAGCGAGGCGCTCAGTTCGGTCGCCACCCGCTTCGCCAGAGGGCCGGGCCGGTCCCCCGGCAGCAGCAGGACCACCTCGTCGCCACGCTGGGCGGCGAGGCCGTGGTGCAGGGCCGCCTGGGAGGACGCCCAGAACGCGGCCCGCTCCCGCCCGCCGCCGTGGCGGACCACGACCACCACGTGGTCGGCGTCCAGGTTCACGCCCACCCGCCGGGCACGGTCGGCCAGGCCGTCGAGGGCGGGCCGCGAGATCAGGTCGTCGAGCAGCTCACCCCTGACCCGGCCCTCCGCCTCGGCCACCGTACGCCGGAACAGCAGTAGCAACGCGGTGACCAGCGCGGCCCGTTCCAGGATGCGATGATCGGCGTCCGACGTCTGGCCGCCGTTGCGCAACACCAGCGTGCACAGCGGTTCCGCTCCCACATCCACCGAGGCGACCAGCAGGTTCCCCCGCCACACGGTGCGCCCGAGCGTCCTCGACGACCGCGCGGCGTCCGCGATCACGTCCGCCGCCTTCCGCGGCGACTGCCCGGCGCCCTCCTCCCGCCCGGCGCCGGCCCCCCGCGCCGGTTTCCGCGCCGACCGTCGTGCGGATCTCGGTGCGGATCTCTGCTCGGATTCCGTCTGGTCGAGCGTCTCCTCGTCCAGCGTGCCCTCCAGCACGCTCGCGTCCCCGGCGATCGGGCGCCCGGCGTCGTCGAGCACCGTCAGCGAACCGCCGAGCACCTCCGTCACCACCGCCGCCACGTCTTCGATCCCGCCGCCGCGCAGCACCAGACCGGTCATCCGGTCGTGCGCGAGAGCCGCGCGTTCCACGGCCTGGCTGTGCGCGTTCACCTGCCGGCTGGCCTCGCTGAGCTCCTCCAGCGCGTTCCTGGTCTCCTGCAGCAGCCGGGCGTTGTCGATCGCCACCGCCGCGTGCGCGGCCAGTGAACCCAGCAGCACGACCTCGTCCTGGGTGAAGGGCCGCACGCTCCGGTTGGCCGCGAACAACACCCCGATCACCCGGGTGCCCAGCTTGAGCGGTACGCCGAGGATGGCGACCAGCCCCTCCTCAAGCACCGCGTCGTCGATGTCGGTCTTGTGCCGGAAGCGCGCGTCGGCGAAGTAGTCGGCGGTCGAGTACGGGGTGGCGGTCTGGGCCACCAGCCCGCCGAGACCCGCGCCCATGGGCAGCCGTAGCGCCCGGAAATTCGCCGAGACCGAGCCGTCGGTCACCCGCATCCAGGTGTCGCCTCGCTCGGGGTCGTGCAGCGTCATGTAGGCGGCATCGGTCCCGAGCAACTGCCTGGCCCGGTGCACGATGGCCTCCAGGACGGCGTCCAGATCCCGCAGTCCCGCGAGGTCGCCCGCCGTGTCGAACAGCGCGGACAGCTCCGCCTCACGCTTCGCCCTGCGCCGCAGCAGCGCCCGTACCCTCAACGCGGTGAGCTTGGCCTCCTCCAGCTCGGCCAGCGCCTCCGCGCCGACCCCGCCGCTCCTCGCCGCGAGAACGGGGCCCTCGAACTCGACGGCGGACGCCTCCCTGGCCAGCAGCTCAAGAAAGACTGTGTTGTTGGCGACGCTGGCGCGTCGCGGTTCGGCCGCTGGGATCCGGCTCCTTCCCTCGTCGTTCATCCGCTTCGCTCTGTGTTGTTGGCGACGCTGGCGCGTCGCGGTTCGGCCGCTGGGATCCGGCTCCTTCCCTCGTCGTTCATCCGCTTCGCTCCTTCACTCCTCAGTCCAGTCACCGGCGCGGCCTCACGGGCACTCCTCAGTCCAGTCACCGGCGCGGCCTCACGGGCACTCCTCAGTCCAGTCACCGGCGCGGCCTCACGGGCACTCCTCAGTCCAGTCGGCGCGTCGCGGTTCAGAGGTTGGCACGGTCTCATGGGGATCAGCGGGCGGTCCAGCCGCCGTCGAGGGGGAGGGAGGTGCCGGTTATGGAGGAGGCGTGCGGGCCGCAGAGGTAGGCGACGAGTTCGGCTACCTCCGCGGGTTCGATGAGCCGTTTGATGGCGGCGGGGGCGAGCATGATCTGCTCGACCACCTCGTCCCTGCCGATGCCGTGGGTCCCGGCCTGGGCGCCGATCTGGTTCTCCACCAGGGGGGTGCGGACGTAGGCGGGGCTGACGCAGTTGGAGGTGACGCCGTGCGGGGCGCCCTCCAGGGCGATCACTTTGGACAGCCCTTCGAGGGCGTGCTTGGCGGTGACGTACGCGGACTTGTAGGGCGAGGCACGGAGCCCGTGGACCGAGGAGATGTTGACGATCCGGCCCCAGCCGCGCTCGTACATTCCCGGCAGCGTCTCCCTGACCAGTAGGAAGGGGGCCTCCACCATCACTTTGAGTATCTTGGAGAACACCTCGGGGGGGAACTCCTCGATCGGGGCGACGTGCTGGAATCCCGCGTTGTTCACCAGGATGTCCGTGCCGGGCGGGATCGCCCGGGTGAAGTCCGGTGCCGACAGGTCCGCGACGACGGGTGTCCCCGAGATCTCCGCGGCGACCTTGGCCGCGGCCTCGGCGTCGATGTCGACCACCAGCACGTGTGCTCCGGCCGCGGCCAGCCGGTGCGCGCAGGCGCGCCCGATCCCGCTGCCCGCCCCGGTCACCACGGCGCGCCGACCCGCTAGGTCCATCATGCTGCCGAATCTAGGCAATGACCTGAATCCCAGCCCATGTCGCCCACCCCCACACTCCATTCCCGGTATATGTGGCCTGACTCCGCCCTCCCGCCCGGTTCGGGGAGATGTCGATGCGTGCCGGAGTACGAGCCTCCCGGGCCGGCCACCGCCGAGGGAAGGGCGGTGTCTCAGACGGTGGCATGCGGAGGCTGGGACGGAGGCCGGGTCATGGAGAGCACGTCGAGCAGGTCGTCGAGCCGTTCCTCGGTGAGGGAGCCGTTGGTGACGTGGCCACGCTCGATGACGACCTCGCGGATGGTCTTGCGCTCGGCCAGGGCCTGCTTCGCTATCTTGGCGGCCTCCTCGTACCCGACGTAGGGGTTGAGCGGGGTGACGATCGACGGCGAGGACTCCGCGTACTCGCGCAGCCGGTCGGTGTTGGCGGTTATGCCGTGCACGCACCGGTCGGCCAGCAGCCGGGAGGCGTTGGCGAGCAGCCGGACGGACTCCAGGATGTTGCGCGCGATGACCGGGAGCATCACGTTGAGCTCGAACGTGCCCGAGGCGCCGGAGAAGGTGATGGCCGTGTCGTTCCCGATGACCTGGGCGGCGACCATGGTCACCGCCTCGGGGACGACCGGGTTGACCTTGCCCGGCATGATCGAGGAGCCGGGCTGGAGATCGGGCAGGTTGATCTCGCCCAGCCCCGCCCGGGGGCCGGACCCCATCCAGCGGAGATCGTTGGCGATCTTGTTGAGCGATACCGCGACCGTACGGAGCTGACCGGAGAGCTCCACGATGGCGTCCCGGGCACCTTGGGCCTCGAAGTGGTCGGGAGCCTCGGAGAACGGCAGCCCGGTGGCCTCGCGTAGCTTCTCGATGACCCTGGCCGCGAAGCCGGGAGGGGTGTTGACGCCGGTGCCGACCGCCGTACCGCCCAGGGGCAGCTGGGCGAGGTGCGGAAGCGCGCCGCGCACCCGCCCGACGGCATTGTCGATCTGCGTGGCGTACCCGCCGAACTCCTGCCCCAGCGTGACCGGGGTGGCGTCCATCAGGTGCGTACGTCCCGCCTTCACCACGCCGTCGAACTCCAGGGACTTGTCCCGCAGCGCGGTGGCCAGGTGCCGTAGCGAGGGGATCAGGTGGTACGACACCTCGGTCATGGCGGCGACGTGGATGGAGGTGGGGAACACGTCGTTGGACGACTGCGAGGCGTTCACGTGGTCGTTGGGGTGGACGGGGCGCCCCAGCCGCTCCTCGGCGAGGGTGGCGATCACCTCATTGGCGTTCATGTTGGAGGAGGTGCCGGAGCCGGTCTGGAAGACGTCGACGGGGAACTCGCCGTCCCACTCGTTCTCCGCGACGTCGGTGGCGGCCTCGGCGATCGCCTGTGCCGTCTCCTTGTCGAGCACCCCCAGTTCGGCGTTGACCTCGGCGGCGAGGGCCTTGATCAGGCCGAGCGCGGAGATGTGCGGGACCTCCAGCCCGCGCCCGGAGATGGGGAAGTTCTCCACCGCACGCTGGGTCTGCGCCCGCCACTTCGCGCCCGCAGGCACCCGCACCTCGCCCATCGAGTCATGCTCGATCCGATACTCGCTCATACGTCCAGTCTGCGTCCTCGGGAGGGAATCAAACCGGCGGGCACGGGTCCTTACCGGAGGGGGGTGTACTCAGGCGAAGGCGGCCACCACCAGGATCATGATCGTTACCAGTGCGATCGCCGCCACGCCCATGAGGACGAGGATGCCGATCGGAGGCTTCCGCGAGGGAGCCTTCCGCTCTCCCGGAGCGCCGGGGACGGGCTGGGCGTTCTGGCCCGCGATCGCGAACAGGTCGGTGCCCAGGCCGGAAGAGCGGCCGAAGGCGCCGTCGGACGCCTCGGGGCCCGGCGGGCGCCAGGGTTGCGGGGAGATCGGGGTTCCCGCGTCGGCGGGTCGGTCACCGGGGAGGAGGCTGTGCGGCGGGCGGCCGCCGAGGGCTCCCGGGTGTTCCGCGACGGGTGCCCCGAACTCCGGATCGACCGGGGGGAAGCCGTGTGGCGGGGTGGCGGAAAGATCAGGTTTTCCGCTGTCGGGGAATCCGCGCTCGTTTCCCTGCCGTCTGAAGACGCCCGGGCCGCGACCGGCGGCCACGGGGCCCCGCGCGACCGGGGTCCCGAGACCGGGAGGGCCCTGCCGTCCGGCGACCGGCCTGCCCGGCTCCGCGAGGGGCGGGCTGTCCGGGTAGGGCGAGGCCGTCTGGCGGCCGGGAGCCTCGGCAGGGGGAGGGGCGGCGGTGGGTTCCGCGACGGGCGTCGTTCCGCCGGGGATGCGCAGGCCGTCCCTGGGGCGGATGACCACCATGGTGCGGTCGGCATCAAAGTCGTCGCTGTCGTTCTCTGCCGCGTCCTGCCCGAAGGGTGTCTCCGAGGTGGGATGGGACGGTGCGAAGGGCGGCGCGGGGGTGGGGGGGATGGAGTCCGCGAGGTGCGAGGGGGTGTCCGCCACGGCCCGGAGCATCGCGCCCGCCTGGGAGGTCGTCAGCCGCGCCGTGTGGTCCTTCTCCAGCAGTTGTTCGAGCACCGGGCGCAGGGGTCCCGCCTGGGTCGGCGGGTCGACCTGCTCGCTCATCAGTGCGGCCAGGGTCTCCGCCACCGAGGCCCGTTCGTAGGCAGGGCGGCCCTCGACCGCGAAGTACAGCGTGGCGCCGAGGGACCACAGGTCCGACTCGGGTCCGTTGTGCTCGCCGCGGGCCCGCTCGGGCGCGGTGTAACCGGGAGAGCCGATCACCATGCCGGTCTTGGTGAGGTTCGTGTCGCCTTCGGCCTTGGCGATGCCGAAGTCGGTGAGCACCACCCGGCCGCTCTCGGTGATCAGTACGTTGCCGGGCTTGACGTCGCGGTGCAGCACTCCCTGGGCGTGGGCCGCGCGGAGCGCCCCCAGCAGGTCGGCCCCGATCTCGGCGACCAGGCGGGGCGGGAGCGGCCCCTCCTCCTCGATCACCTGTTCGAGGGAGCGTGCCTGTACGAGCTCCATGATGATCCAGGGGCTGCCGTCCTCGATGATGGCGTCGTGGACCGTGGCCACCGAGGGATGGCTGATGCGGGCGGCCGTACGACCCTCGCGGATCATCCGTTCCCGAAGTTCGGTGCGTTGCGCCTCGCTGAGGCCGGGCTCCTGACGGATCTCCTTGATCGCGACCTCACGGCCAAGGGAACGGTCATGGGCTTTCCAAACTGTGCCCATCGTGCCCCGGCCGAGCGGCGCGATCAGCTCGTAACGGTCCGCGAGCACGCGCATCTGCTGTTCCGGCATGAGAAGAAGATAGCCATTCCACCTTGAGAAGCGCTTTACCCGCGCTTACGGAGTTCCCTCGGCCAGAGAAGACGCGGGAGCATCAACCTTATAAGGGGCGTCATGAAACGGACAAATGGGCGATAGCTTGACGAAACCTCTGTCGGCTTTCTGTGTACGCCCTCGCCCGGGCGCCGGTGCGCACGAGGCTGAGACACCGGTACCGACATCGGTCCGGACGGCGGCGGGGCCGACAGGGGAGCCGAGGACCGAGGGGCGGGCGTCGGCGCCGAACCGAACCGGTGCAGCCCACGGTGCTGGGAACGGCGGCTGAACGGCGGACCCGAGGTCCCGTCGGACCTGCCCGCGGGCGGCCTGGCGTCGAATCGCCCGGAGGGCCTGGCGTCGGGCCGGCCGGGAGGCATGCCGAAGGGCTCCTCGACCAGCCCGCCGGCCGCCACCCGGGCGAGCATCAGCGAGGCCCGTCCCGCGTCGAGCCGGGAGTTCGGGTCGATGGTGAGGAGGCCCCGCAGCACCGGCGTCAGCGGTCCCGCCCGCTCTATGGGGATCGGCTCGCCGCTGGTCAGCGCGGCGAGCGCGGCGGCGGCCGTACGGCGGCCGTGCAGGCCGCGGCCCTCGACGGCGGTGTAGAGGGTCGCGCCGAGCGACCACAGGTCGCCGGACGGGCTGGCCTTGGCGCCCAGCACGCGCTCGGGGGCGATGTACCCGGCCGAGCCCAGCACGATGCCCGCCTGGGTGATCGACACGTCGCCTTCGAGCGCGGCCAGGCCGAAATCGGTGAGCACCGCCCGGTCGTCGGTCACCAGGACGTTGCTGGGCTTCACGTCGCGATGGAGGATCCCCTTGGCGTGCACGGCGCGCAGCGCCCCCAGGACCTGCCGGCCGATCTCCGCCACCTGGCGTGGAGGCAGCGGGCCGTGGTCCTGCAGGAGCTGCTCCAGCGATCTGGCGCGGAGCAGCTCCATCACGATCCAGGGGCGCTCGTCCTCGGTGACGACGTCGAAGACGGTGATGACCGAGGGGTGGGCGACCATCGCGGTCGCCCGTCCCTCACGCTCGGTCCTGGCGCACAGCTCGGCGCGGAGATCCTCGTCGAGGATCAGGGGGAGGCGGACCTCCTTGACCGCCACCTCGCGGTTGAGCAGCTCGTCATGTGCGCGCCAGACAGTGCCCATGCCACCGCGCCCAACCGGTTCCGACAGCCGGTAGCGCGCTGCAAGAAGGTATCCGGGCGGCGCACGCATGTGGTGCAGCTTACCGATTTGCGTAATGAGACCAGTAGAGACCGGGCCGAATCTTCTTGCCAACTTCGGTCAGATTTTCGCGCTCGTAACTGTTGAGAAACGCTACGTGATATCTGGCCAATTGCCCAGGGGTCCCGGCTTCTCCGGATAACCAGGATGAATGTTGCGAAACTGCAGGTAATAAGCGTGCTCCCCGGCGTCGGCCGGCTGCCCCGCGGGCGAGCGCGCCGGGCTTTCGCCGCCCGGCCGTTCACCTCCGCCAGGCGCTCCGAGGTCGAGGTCGTCGACCTCGGGCGCCTGTGTGACGGAGTTCGGCGAAGGCCGGGGTGTGATCAGCGGCGGCCGATGCTCAGCACGGGGCCGGTCGAGTCCGTAAAAAAATCTTCGCCCTTGTCGTCGACGACGATGAAGGCGGGGAAGTCCTCGACCTCGATCCTCCAGACGGCCTCCATGCCCAGCTCGGGGTATTCCAGGACCTCCACCTTCTTGATGCAGTCCTGGGCGAGGCGGGCGGCGGGGCCGCCGATGGAGCCGAGGTAGAAGCCGCCGTGGGTCCTGCAGGCGTCCGTGACCTGCTTGGAGCGGTTGCCCTTGGCAAGCATGACCTTGGAGCCGCCGGCGGCCTGGAAGCGTTCGACGTAGGAGTCCATCCGGCCGGCGGTGGTCGGGCCGAAGGAGCCGGAGGCGTAGCCCTCGGGGGTCTTGGCGGGGCCGGCGTAGTAGACCGCGTGGTCCTTGAGGTACTGCGGCATCTCGCCGCCGGCGTCCAGGAGCTCGCCGATCTTGGCGTGCGCGATGTCGCGGGCCACCACGAGCGGCCCCGTCAGCGACAGGCGGGTCTTGACCGGGTATCTGGTCAGCTCGGAGAGGATCTCCTGCATCGGGCGGTTGAGGTCGATCTTCACCACGTCGTCCGACAGGTGCGCGTCCGTGGTCTCCGGCAGGAACCTCGCAGGGTCGGTCTCCAGCTGCTCCAGGAAGACCCCCTCGGGGGTGATCTTCGCCAGGGCCTGGCGGTCGGCGCTGCAGGAGACCGCGATGGCGACGGGGCAGGAGGCGCCGTGACGGGGGAGGCGGATGACGCGGACATCGTGGCAGAAGTACTTGCCGCCGAACTGCGCGCCGATGCCGAGCTTCTGGGTGAGCTCGAAGACCTTGGCCTCCAGGTCGGTGTCGCGGAAGCCGTGGCCGGAGGGGGATCCTTCGGTGGGGATGGAGTCCAGGTAGCGGGCGCTGGCGTACTTGGCGGTCTTCAGCGCGAACTCGGCCGACGTGCCGCCGACGACGATCGCCAGGTGGTACGGCGGGCAGGCGGCGGTGCCGAGGGAGCGGATCTTCTCCTCCAGGAACTGGAGCATCCGCTTCTCGTTGAGCACGGCCTTCGTCTCCTGGTACAGGAACGACTTGTTGGCGCTGCCGCCGCCCTTGGCCATGAACAGCAGCTTGTACTCGTCGGGGTGGCCGAGCGGGTCCTCGGCGTAGAGCTCGATCTGCGCGGGGAGGTTGGAGCCGGTGTTCTTCTCCTCCCACATGCTGAGGGGGGCCATCTGGGAGTAGCGCAGGTTCAGCCGGGTGTAGGCGTCGTAGACGCCGCGGGAGATGTGCTCGGCGTCGGCGCCGTCGGTGAGCACGTGGCGGCCGCGCTTGCCCATCACGATCGCGGTGCCGGTGTCCTGGCACATCGGGAGCACGCCGCCCGCCGAGATCGAGGCGTTCTTCAGCAGGTCGAGGGCGACGAAGCGGTCGTTCCCGCTCGACTCGGGGTCTTCGATGATCTTGCGGAGCTGGGCCAGGTGGGATGACCGCAGGTAGTGGGAGATGTCGTGGACGGCGGTCTCGGTGAGCAGCCGCAGCGCCTCGGGCTCGACCTCCAGGAACCTGCGCCCCGCGGCCTCGACGACCCGCACCCCCTCGGCGGTGATCAGACGGTACTCCGTCTCGTCCGGTCCCATGGGAAGCAGGTCGGTGTAGTCGAACTCGGGCATCGTCGTGGATCCTCCGTGCGGGCGCCGTTTTCCTAGAGGGTACGGCCCTCGCGATCGTGCCCGACCGCCGCGGTCGGGCGGGCGGCGTCTCGATCCCTCTCCACACGAACACTTGGGGACAGATCATATGAAAACTACATATTTGGGACAAATATTAATGGCATATGCGCTCTTTGTTCACATATGTCCGAAGAGGCAGGGAAAATTGAAAAGGGCCGGACCGAGCGTCCGGTGGAAGTCGGGAGACATCATGGACATCGGAAACACCATCATGATCGGTGACATCATCCTGTTGATCCTCGTGGCCGTCTTCGTGGTGGCCGGTCTCGCCATATCGCTGATAGCCATCACGCTGACAAGCATCAAGGAGGGCAATGGACGGACTCCTCAATGGCCGGTGAGCTGGCCGGATTCTCGGACCGCCGTCCCCAGGCAGCGGATCGGCGCCGAGTCGGGACAGGTGATCCTGCCCCCGCATCAGGGGGCGGCGCCCCTGCGGCGGGCCGACAACGCCGAGCGGGTCAGCCTGCCCCAGCAGGGCGACGCACCTTCACAGACGATGAGCCTGCCCCGGCAGCGCGTGCACCGGCTCTGAGGCCGATGACGATGCCGGCGACCACGAGCGCCGCGCCGAGCAGGTCGGGCACCGAGGGCGTACCGAGGCCAAGGATCGCGCCGGTGGCGATGGCGCCGACCGGGATCAACCCGGCGAACAGTCCCGCGGTCCCCGGGCCGAGCCGGGGCAGCGCGTCGTACCAGAGGAAGAACGCCACGGCCGTCACGACCAGCGACTGGTAGCCGAGACCCGCGATCTCGGGTGCGGTCGGCACACGGATCATCGCGGTTCCGTCCGCGAGCAGGCCCGCCACGGCCAGCAGCGGCACGGCCAACGCCGCCGAATAGGCCGAGACGCGTACGGCGCCCAGCTTCGGCAGCAGCGGGATGGCCAGCATGGAGAAGCAGATCTCGCAGCCCAGCGCGCCCAGCGACCAGAGCAGCCCGGCCGGGTCGCCGCTGCCCAGCCCGGTGGCCACCGTCGCTCCGGCGACGACCACCGCCGCCGCCAGCAGGAGCCGGGGTGAGGGGCGCCCGCCGAGCAGGGCCAGCGCCAGCGGTACGGTACCGAGAACGGTGCCGACCAGGGCAGGGCCGCCGTGCCGGGTGGCCTCGATCACGCACACATTGAAGATCACCAGCCCCGTCAGGGAGAGCGACGCCAGCAGCGCCGTCTCACGGGGCGTGAGCCGCACGAACCGCAGCCCCGCCATCCGGGCGACCGTGAGAAGGACCACGGCCGCCAGCAGGTAACGCATGGCCTGGCCGCCGTAGACCGGATAGTCCCCGATCACCCCGGCGACCCCCGCCAGGGTTCCCACCAGGAACATCGCTCCCGCGGCCTCACTCAGACCGCGTAACTCCGGCCGGGCGGTGGTGCTGACATCCACGTTCATGTGCGGAATGCTAGGAAGCCAATGGCTCCCCCGTCGGGTCCAATGGAGCGTTGAATCAGAGGACCAATTGGCCGATCTGCATCTCATCGTCGACCGTGCGGCGGGCGGCGTCGCCGCCCAGATCGCCCGCGAGCTCCGCGAGGCGGTACGGCGCGGACGCCTGGCCGCCGGGGTCCGGCTGCCCGCCAGCCGCGAGCTGGCCAGAGACCTGGGGCTCTCCCGGGGCGTGGTGGTCGAGGCGTACGAGCAGCTCGTCGCCGAGGGCTTCCTGATCTCCAGGACCGGGGCGGGCACCACGGTGGCCCCGGCCGCGGGCCGCCCCACCGCCGTTTCCAGCGCCGTTCCCGGTGGCCTTTTCCGGCCGCGGGACAACACGCCCCCGCTCGCCGGTCCGGGGCCGGCGAGCCCCGCGAAGGACCGCGAGTCGTATCACGGGCGCCGCTCCACCGCGCCCGACCTGGGCGCGTTCCCCAGGGAGCGGTGGCTGGCCTCGATGAGGCGTACGCTCACCGCGCTGCCCGTCGAGGCCCTGGACTACGGCGACCCCGGCGGCGCTCCCATCCTCCGTGAGGAGCTGGCCGCCTACCTTGGGAGGGTCCGGGCGGCCAATGTGATCTGCGACAACCTGGTCATCGTGGGCGGAGTGGCGCAGGGGCTGAGCCTCACCGTTCAGGCGCTCGCGGGAAGGCTTCCCCGGGTTCGGGCGCGCCACGACCTCGACTGGTTCGTCCAGCGGGTCGCGCACTCCGTGTCCTCCCCGGGCCGGATCCTGCTGGCGGTCGAGGACCCGGCCGGGGTGCGCCAGCTCCCGCTGCTCCGCGCGGCGGGAGCCGACCTGGTCGCCGTCCCCGTGGACGACGAGGGCATCGATGTCGGGGCACTGGCCCGGACCGGGGCGCGGGCGGTGATGCTCACTCCCGCGCACCAGTACCCGACGGGGGTCGTGCTCTCGCCCCGCCGCCGCGCCGAGTTGATCGAGTGGGCCGCCGCGACCGGCGCGATGATCCTGGAGGACGACTACGACGCGGAGTTCCGTTTCGACCGCGACCCGGTGGGCTGCCTGCAGGGGCTGGCCGCCGACCGGGTGGTCCTGATCGGGAGCGTCAGCAAGTCCCTGGCCCCAGGGCTCCGCCTGGGCTGGGTGGTCGCTCCGCCCGAGATCGCCGAGTCGCTGCGGCTGGCCCGCGGCGAGCTGGACCTGGGCTCGCCCGTACTGGAGCAGTACGTCCTGGCCGACTTCGTGGCGACCGGCGACTACGACCGGCACCTGAGAAGGATGCGCCGGCAGTACCGCTCCCGGCGCGACGCCCTGGTGCTGGCCCTCGGCGAGCACCTGCCCGAGATCACCGTACGGGGCGTCTCGGCCGGGCTCCATCTGCTCGCCGAGCTGCCGTACGGCTGGGATGAGGCATCGGTGACGGACAGGGCGGAGGAATGCGGGCTGGCGGTCGAGCCGGTAGGTCCGATGCGCTACGCCCCCGGCCCGCCCGCGCTGTTGATGGGCTTCGCCCGCCTGCCCGTACACCGCGCCGACCAGACGATCCGCGCCCTCGCGGGTGCCCTGGGACCAGGGCCTAGGGGCGCGCGGTGACTTCCGGTTCCGGCTGGAAACCCCTGGCCAGGAACACGATCAGGGCCACCAGGACCACCGCGGGTAAGAAGGCCACGCGGATGTTCACCTCGTCGTTGAGGGTGCCGACCACGGCGGCGCCGACGAGGAAGCCGACGTAGTTGAACATGTTGACCCGTGCGATCGCGGTCTCCGCCCCGGCGCCGAGGCGCCCGGCGGCCGAGAACGACTGCGGGGCGATGATGGACAGGCCGACGCCGAACCGGCTCGCCAGCAGGCCCGCGATCGCGCTGCCGACACCGGCGATCATCGGCACGAGCAGCAGGACCAGGGTGAGGTCGCCGTCGCTGAGCCCGAACCTGTGCTGGAGGTCGATCACATGGGTGAGCAGGGTGGCGAAGCAGAGGCCCTGGACGAAGAACGCCGCCCAGGTCGCCACGCGCGCCTGTCTGTCACGTGGGAGGGGCACGCCGACCTCCAGAGAACATGAGGGGGGTTCAGATTCCCGTCAGAGTAGGGGCGGCGTACCCGGCGGTCAATGGCCGGCTACCTGCCGGGTTCGCCTACCCGGCCGGGGTTTGTGGTGGGCCGGAGGCCGGGGCCTGCAGTGGGCCGGAACGGATCGATGGAGCGCTCGGGGGCGACGACCTGAGCCCACCGCGCCCGCTGCTCGCTTTTCCGGAGCATGTCGGTGACCCGGCGACGCCGCCGGAGCCCCGGCAGGGATTATGGTCGAGATGTGGAGAGTCCCCGGCCCCCTGCCACCCGTCATAACAGCCCCGAGCCACGTCCCGCCGACCTGAGGGCCGGAGACGTCGACCGTGAGAGGGTGGCCGCCGTGCTGGGCGACGCGCTCGCCGATGGACGTCTCAGCCACGACGAGCACGACGAGCGCACCGACGCGCTCTACCGCGCCCGCACGCTGGGCGAGCTCTCCGCACTCACCGCCGACCTGCTCCCACCGGAGGCACAGCCGCTCCGCATCGACGTCGGCCCGGTGACGGCCCTGTTCGGCTCCGAGGAGCGTACGGGCCGCTGGGTCGTGCCGACCAGGTTCTCCGCCACCGCGATCTGCGCCAACGTCAAGCTCGATCTGTGCGAGGCAGTGCTTCAGTCCAGCCGGGTGACCCTGCAGGTCACCGTGGTGGGCGGCACCCTCACCCTGATCGTCCCCGAGGGCGTGCGGATCGAGATGCCCGCCTCATCCTTCATGGGGGGCAAGAAGAATCAGGTCCCCCCGGCCTCGCCCGACGGCCCGGTCATCGAGATCACCGGCGTCGTCACGCTCGGGAACATCGTGGCCAAGTCCCCCAAGCGCCCTCGCCGCCCTTGGTTTCGCCGCTGACCACCGCTCCCGGCGCCGTCGCCACTCCTCAGCCGGAGCTGTCGGAGTTGGTCGCCCCTCCTCAGCCGGCGCTGTCGAAGTTGATCGCGCTGTACGCCCGCAGCTTCCAGAGCTGGTGCTCGCTCTCGATCTTCCGGATCGTCCCGGAACGGCCGCGCATGACCAGGGAATTGGTGATGGCCCGCCCCGCGCGGTAGCGGACGCCCTGCATCAGCTCACCGTCGGTGATTCCGGTGGCCGCGAAGAACACGTCGTCGGACCTGACCAGGTCGTCCGTGCTCAGCGTGGCGTCGAGATCGAGGCCCGCGTCCAGCGCCCGGCGGCGTTCGGCGTCGTCCTGCGGCCAGAGCCTGCCCTGGATGACGCCGCCGAGGCACTTGAGGGCGCACGCGGCGATGATGCCCTCCGGCGTGCCGCCGATGCCGAGCATCAGGTCGACGCCGGTGCCCACCCGGGCCGCCATGATCGCACCGGCCACGTCGCCGTCGGTGATGAGCCTGATCCGGGCACCGGTCTCCCGGATCTCCTGGATGATCTTTTCGTGGCGGGGCCGGTCGAGGATGACCACGGTCACGTCCGAGGGCTCGCCGCCCTTGGCGCGGGCCACCGCGGCGATGTTGTCGGCCACCGGCGCGTTGATGTCCACTGACGAGGCGGCCTCGGGGCCGGTGACCAGCTTGTCCATGTAGAAGACGGCGGACGGGTCGTACATCGAGCCGCGCTCGCTGACCGCGATCACCGAGATCCCGTTGGGCATGCCGAGCGCGGTCAGCCGGGTGCCGTCGATCGGGTCGACCGCCACATCGCACGCCGCGCCGCTGCCGTCACCCACGTTTTCACCGTTGTAGAGCATCGGCGCGTTGTCCTTTTCGCCCTCGCCGATCACCACCACGCCGCGCATCGACACCGTGTTGATCAGCTGGCGCATCGCGTTCACCGCGGCGCCGTCGGCACCGTTCTTGTCACCCCGCCCGACCCAGCGGGCCGCGGCCATCGCGGCCGCCTCCGTGACGCGGACCAACTCCAGGGCGAGGTTGCGATCAGGGGCGTGCTCGCCCGTGGCGAGGGCGGCGGGAACGGACGTCTGATCAGACATGGTGGGAAACCCCTCTCGTGGATAATGCAACGATCGTAGTTGGAGCCCCTCTGAGCGGTCGGCGGAGGATAATGTGCCCAACATGAGCAGCGACACAGAACGGCTGGTGAAAGGCGTGGGCGGACGGACCTCCGAGCGAGGAGCCGCCACGCGCGTCGCGCTTCTGTCCGCCGCCAGGGAGATTTTCGTCACAAGCGGGTTCGCCGAGGCCGGGGTCACGGACGTGGTCGCCCGCGCGGGGGCGAGCGTCGGCAGCCTTTACCACCATTTTTCCGGCAAGGCCGACCTCTACCTTACGCTCTTCGACGAGTTCCAGGCCCGGCAGACCCAGCGGACCAAACAGGCGGTCGGTGAGGCCAGGGCGGCGGGCGAGAGCGATCCGATGCGGCTGTTCATCGCCGGGGCCCGCGCCTACCTGGAGGGCTGCCTGGCCGAGCGGGAGATCTCCGCGCTGTTCCTGCGTGGTGACGGGCCGCCGGGGTTCGAGGTCATCGTGCGCGACCGGCTCCGGCAGTGGGCCAAGCGCAACGCCGCTCTGTTCGAGGGGGACGAGGGAGCGCTGGTCGTGGTCCTCACCGGGGCGCTCGCCGCCGCGGTCTCCGAGGTTGCCCTGTCCGACGACGAGGACGCCTCACGGGCGCTCGCCGAGGACGTGCTGGCCATCATCGCCCAGATTCGCCGCCCCTGAGGCCGGACCACCTCCCTGAACGGATAGTGTCGACAGTCGTGCAAAAGTTCACTCAGGGCTTCTACGGCTACGTGGTCGCGATGGCGGTCTGCCTGGCCGCTGTCGGCCTGTTCCTGCTGGTCACACCGCAGAGCAGGACCGAGCACATCCCCAGGGTCGACTACTCGATCGCGCTGGCCGACCTGCGCCGTACGGCGCCCTTCCAGATGTGGGCCCCCGAGCCCGTCGCCGCCGGGTGGGTCCCGAACAGCTCCCGGAGCACCCGCGAGAAAGGCGCCACCACCTGGAAGCTCGGCTTCGCCACCGCCAAGCGCTTCCACGCGATGCTCGCCCAGAGCGACGAGAAGCCCGCGGCCGAGTTCGCCAACCGGTTCTCCAACACCTCCACGGTCACCGGGACCGTCCAGATCGACGGCGTGACCTGGGAGCAGCGCGTCCGTGAGGACAAGAACCAGCGTTCCCTCGTACGCTTCCTGCCCGACGTCACGATCGTCGTCACCGGCACCGCCCCGTGGGACGAGCTGTCCACCCTGGCGGGCTCCCTCAAGCGGCAGCCGAGGAACGACTCCTAGCTCTTCGGGGCCTCGTCGCCCGCCGGGGCCCGCCGAACCCTGACCTGTTCTCCCCAGGCCGGGACGCCTGTTCCCCGCAGGGACCTTTCAGTCCCTGATGGCAGAGACGCCGGACCTTGGAACACGCCTTAGAAAGGCGCTTCCCCGGCAGGGTCGGGGTGCCGCCGCTGAGCCATGGCCGCCGCGAGCTTCACCCGGGCACCCTGAAGCCACTCCTCGCAGACCGCGGCCAGCTTCTCGCCGCGCTCCCAGAGCTCGATCGACTGTTCCAGGGTGAGCCCGCCCGCCTCAAGGCTGCGGACCACCTCGGTCAGCTCCTCGCGCGCCTGCTCGTACGACGGTCTCTTCTCATCGGCCACGCACCCCACCTTAAGTCGTGACGTCCACCCGATGACGCCGCGCCGTACCGGGGATCGCCACCGGCTCGCGGCGCCCACCCGCGACGGTGTGATCGGCAAGGCCCCTCCCCGGTCGCTCCGCCGGGACGTACGGCTGGAAGAATGCCCAGGTGAACGTTCGTGACGCGACCGCCGGGGACATCCCCGAGCTGGTGCGCCTCCGTGAGATCCTGGCCGACCGGATGGCCCAGGACGGCAGCCTCCCCATCGAGGAGGAGTGGCAGAGGGCCTACGCCGAGAACCTCGAAGAGCGGTTGGGCAGCTCCGACACCGCCGTCTACGTGGTGGACTCCCCGGAAAGGGGGCTGGCGGCCTGCGGGATCGGCCTCATCTTCGACCGTTTCCCCGGCCCCAGCCTCCCCGACGGTCGCTACGGTTACATCCAGGGCATGACCACCGACCCGCGCCACCGGCGCAGGGGGCACGGCCAGGCCATCATGGGAGCCCTCCTGAAGTGGTACCGCGACAGCGGGGTCCGCAGGGTCGACCTGCACGCCACCTCGGACGCCGAGCCGCTCTACCGGCGGCTGGGATTCGTCGACAACGGCTATCCCGCGCTCACGTGGCGGGATCACTCCTGACCCGCACCCGGTCGTCGGAGAAGCGCACGGTCAGCTCGTCGCCGGGGGAGACCTCGCTCGCGAGCCGTATGACATCGCCCGAGGGGCGCTGCACGATCGCGTAGCCGCGCTCCAGCGTGGCAGCGGGAGAGAGCGAGATCAGGCGGGCGCGCAGGTGCTCCAGCGAATCGCCGGCGCGGTCCAGGGAACCGGTGAGGGAACGTCGTGCCCGGTCCCTGAGCTGCTCGGCCTGCTCGGCCCTGCGCTCGATCTCACGCACCGGGTCGGAGAGGGAGGGGCGGGAGCGGGCCGCGGCCAGCCAGGCCGTCTCGCGGTCCAGCCAGCCGCCCACCACCCTGCGGCCCCGGTCCCGGAGCTGGCGGATCAGTGTCATCTGCTCACCGACATCCGGCACCACCTTCTTCGCCGCGTCCGTGGGCGTGGACGCGCGCACGTCGGCGACCAGGTCGAGCAGCGGATTGTCCTGCTCGTGGCCGATCGCGCTGACCACGGGTGTGCGACACGCCGCGACCGCCCGGACGAGTGCCTCGTCGGAGAAGGGCAGCAGGTCCTCCATCGACCCGCCGCCCCGTGCGACCACGATGACGTCGACCTCGGTGTCGGCGTCGAACTTGCGCAGCGCCTCGGTGACCTCGCCGACCGCGTACGGCCCCTGCACGGCCACCGACTCGACCTTGAACCGCACCGCCGGCCAGCGGCGCCGCGAATTCTCCAGCACGTCGCGCTCTGCGGCCGAGTCTCGGCCGCAGATCAGGCCGACCGTACCCGGCAGGAACGGCAGCCGACGCTTCCTGTCGACGCCGAAGAGCCCCTCGGAGGCGAGCAACCGGCGCAGCCGCTCCAGCCGGGCCAGCAGCTCGCCGACCCCGACCGGCCGCATCTCCAACGCGGTGAACGCGAAAGAGCCCTTGTTGACCCAGAAATCGGGCTTCAGATGGGCCACGATCCTCGCGCCGTCGACCGGCCGGGGGACGGTCGCCTCGTAGACACCACGCGGGCAGGTGATCCGGGCCGACACGTTGGCCACCGGGTCACGCAACGTCAGGAACACCGTGCCGCCGCGGGCGGTCAGCTCGGTGATCTGTCCCTCGACCCAGACGGTGCCGAGCTTGCCGATCCAGCCGCCGACCATCTGCAACACCGTGCGAACCGGGAGGGGCTGCTCAGGGGTGGTGTTCGAGCTCATGGCCGGGAGCCTACGCGCCGGAGGCGACTATTCCGCGGCCTCCAGCTTGGCCAGGCGGTTCTCGTACATCCGTACGACGGCCTCGCGGTCGGAGGTGGCGCGCTCGTAGGCGATCAGCTCCCGGATCTGCTCGGACGTCCTGCCGCGCATCCGCGCCCGCAGCGACGCGATGCTCAGTCCCGCGTAGCCGGGCAGCGGCTCGGCCGGCGTGGTCGTCCCCGAGGAGGGCTCGGCCGTCTCGGGTGCCGCGTCCCCGGTCTCCGTCACCTTGACCGCCGCGGCGTCGGTGCTCTCGGGCTTCGCGGTCTCGACCCGCTCGACCTCGGCCTTCACCGCCGCGGGCGTCTCGACGGGGGCATCGCTCTCCGTGCCCTCCGCCACGGCGGTCGCCGGGGCGGCGGCCTTGGTGGTCTTGCGTGCCCTGGTCGCCTTGGCCTTGGGGGCGGCCTCGGGGGCGGTGACCTCGGGCTCCGCGGTCTCGACGGCCTTGGCCTTGGCCCGGGTGGCCCTGGGCTTCTTCACGGCGGGGGCCTCGGCGACCGGGGTCTCCGCGATCTTCGTTTCGGTGGGGGTTTCCGCGGCTTCCGGCTCGGTGGCGGGGGTTTCCGCGGCTTCCGGCTCGGTGGTGGCGGGGACCTCTGCGGCTTCGGGCTCGACGGTGGGGGTTTCTGCGGTTTCCGGCTCGGTGGTGGCGGGGACCTCTGCGGCTTCGGGCTCGACGGTGGGGGTTTCTGCGGCTTCTGGTTCGGCGGCGGCGGGGACCTCTGCGGTGACCGGGGCCTTGGTGGCCTCTGCTTCGACGGTGGCCTCCGCGATGGGGGCCTCGGTGGGCTTGGCCTCGGCGGACTCGGGCTCCGGGGTGGCGGCCGGGGTCTCGACGGCCGCTGCCTCGGCGGCGGCAGAGGGCTCCGCTGCCTTGGCCTCGGCGGCGAAGGGCTCCGCCGCCTTGGGCTTGGCGGGGCTGAAGATGACCGGCTCGTGGGTGGTCCTGGCGCCGTTGCTCTCGGCGGCGGTCGGCTTGTCCGCGGCCTTCTCCGGGCGCGGTGCGAAGATGACGGGCGCGCGGCGGGCGGGCTTCTCCACCTGGTCCGTGGCCTTCTCGCCGGTCTCCGTCGACTGGCCGTTCGCCGCCTCACGGGCCCCGTCGGGCTCTTCCCCCTGGCCGGAAGTACCCTTGATCTTGGACCGTACGCGGTCGCCGAGGAGCAGGGCCTGGCCTACCCCGCTCAGCGCGGTCTGCAACATGTGCAGCGGCAGGTCTTTTGCCTTTTGTGTGACATTGCGAATGATGTCGGGGACTGACATGTCGTCTCCCTGGGAGGTCTGTATCGAGAAGGCTAGTGTGGCAAGACTGTGCCGCATGAGCTTGTGGGGCGTTTGGGCTGTCTCGCGGGCGTCTCCACGTAGCATAAGAGCATGACTTCGAAGACCCCCGCGACCCGACGCGTACTGGTGGCGAAGCCCCGCGGTTACTGCGCGGGGGTCGATCGTGCTGTTCAGGCCGTGGAGAAGGCGCTGGAGCAGTACGGTGCCCCGATCTACGTCCGCAAGCAGATCGTCCACAACACCCACGTGGTCAAGACGCTGGAGGCACGCGGAGCGATCTTCGTCGAGGAGACCGAACAGGTGCCGGAGGGGGCCATCGTGGTCTTCTCCGCCCACGGCGTCTCCCCGGCGGTCCACCAGGAGGCCGCCCGGCGCAGCCTCAAGACGATCGACGCCACCTGCCCCCTGGTGACCAAGGTGCACAACGAGGCCCGGCGCTTCGCCTCCCAGGACTACGACATCCTCCTCATCGGCCACGAGGGCCATGAGGAGGTCGAGGGCACCGCGGGCGAGGCACCCGACCACATTCAGCTCGTCGACGGTCTGGAGTCGGTCGGCACCGTGCGGGTCAAGGACCCCGAGCGACTGGTCTGGCTGTCGCAGACCACGCTGTCGGTGGACGAGACGGTCGAGACGGTCTCCCGGCTCAAGGAGCGCTTCCCGAACCTGATCGACCCCCCGAGTGACGACATCTGCTACGCCACCCAGAACCGCCAGGTCGCCGTCAAGGAGATCGCCGCACAGGCACAGCTGGTCATCGTCGTCGGCTCGGAGAACTCCTCCAACTCCAAGAGGCTGGTCGAGGTCGCCCTCGACCACGGGGCCGACGCCTCCTATCTCGTCGACGACGCCTCGCTCATCGAGGACGCCTGGCTCGACGGCGTCACCACGGTCGGTGTGACGAGCGGCGCCTCGGTGCCGGAGGAGCTCGTCGCCGAGGTTCTGGCCCGCCTCGCCGGGCACGGCTTCGAGGACGTCGAAGAGGTCGAGTCCGTCCAGGAGAGCGTGCGCTTCGCGCTCCCGCACGAGCTGCGCAAGGATCTGCGCGCCACGATCTGACCGCGCCGGTCCGATCAGTCGCCTCCTCAAGGGCGCCCCGCTGTCGGGGTGCCCTTGCTGTTTGGGGTGCCCTGCTTCGGTGCCCTGCCGCCTGAAGGGTTCGGATGGGCACGATGTCGCCGTACGACCCGCTGCGGATGTCCGGCCCTGTAGGGACCCGGCCGTCTGTGAGATCTACTGACCGGCGGTTACGCGCCCTCGCGCGGTGTGCCGTACACCTTGGGCTCGAAGTACCCCTCGGGCTCGGGGGCGAAGGCGGTGTCGCCGCTCCTCGGGGCGGGAACGGAGGCCCTGCCGACCCTGAGCTCGTCGCGCAGCTCACGGACGCAGCGGGTCAGGCCGCGGCGCCAGGCGATGACCAGCACCAGGAGCGAGCCGCCGAACAGCCACGGGGCGCCCTGCGAGAGCGCGGTGTACATGCCCAGGCCGAAGGCCTGGATGGGGGTGGACGCGAACAGGGAGCGGACCGCCTCGATGAACACGGTGGTCACGAAGAAGACCAGGGGCGGGGAGACCACCAGCGACAGCAGGTCCCTGCGGTTCACCAACAACGCCGTGGCCACGCAACCGGCCACGAACGCCGCCCCGGTCAGCGCCGCCACCTCCAGCAGCGCCTGCAGCACGCTGCCCACCAGCGTGGACGCCAGCACGAGGGCCAGCGCGCCCCGGACGGTCAGTCGGATGCCGCCGGCGGCCCGGCCAAGCTCACTCATATGATCACCCCGCCGGCCGGCTCTACGCCGCCTCGCTCGTCCACCACTCGCCCCCTTGACCTCGGCCCCCGCGTCGTCAACCCCGCCGCCTCCAGTGTCCGGCCGTCGGCGCCTCGGGGGAAGTTTTCAGGGCAGGTCGTTGGCCAACCTACCGTTCATACGGGATACGAGAGGCGAGCTTGGCTCCTCTTCCGCGAGTAGTTCCGGCGAGGTCAGCGCGCGGGGCAGGTCCTCGACCACCTGCGGCCTGTCCAGATCGGTCTCGACCAGTCCCAGATCGTTGAGTTTGCGTGCGCTCACCAGCACCCGGGTCTCCAGCGAGCCGACAGTCCTGTTGTACGACTCCACGGCCCGGTTCAGCGAGCGGCCCAGAGCGTCGACGTTACGCCCCATGCTGCTCAGCCGCTCGTACAGCTCCTTGCCGACCTCGAAGATCGCCCGCGCGTTCTCGCTGAGCGCCGCCTGCTGCCAGGCGTACTGCGCGGTGCGAAGCATGGTGATCAGCGTGGTGGGGGTGGCGATGTGGACCCGCCGCCGCATGGCGTACTCCAGCAGGGCGGGGTCGCGCTCCAGCGCCGGGGCGAGGAAGGCCTCGCCGGGGATGAACAGCACCATGAACTCCGGCGCCGGGCTGAACGCCTGCCAGTAGGTCTTGGCAGCAAGCCGGTCCACGTGCTCGCGTACGTGACGGGCGTGGGAGTCGAGCCGGGCCGACTGGTGGTCGGGGTCGGCTGACTCGGCGGCCTCCAGGTAGGCGGCGAGGGAGACCTTGGAATCGACCACGATGTTCTTGCCGCCGGCCAGCCGCACGACCATGTCGGGCCGGAGCACGCCGTCCGGCGTGGTGACGCTCACCTGCTCGTCGAAGTCGCAGAACCGCTGCATCCCGGCGATCTCGGCGACCCTGCGGAGCTGGAGCTCCCCCCACCGGCCCCGGGCCTCGGGGCGCTGCAGGGCCCGTACCAGCGAGCTCGTCTGGGCGCGGAGCTGCTCGTTGCTCTCGCGGACGACGTCGATGTGCTTGGCCAGCTCCGCGTAGGCGGCCCGCTGGCCCGTCTGCGTGTCGCGCAGCTGCGCCTCGACGCGGGCCAGGGTGTCCTTCAACGGCTCGATCAGGTGCTCGACCGCCTGCTTGCGCTGCTCCAGCTCTCCGGCCGCCTCGGCCCGGTTGGCGGCCAGCCTCGTCTCGGCCAGTTCCAGGAAGCGCAGGTTGTTGACGTCGAGCGCCCGGCTCGACAGGGCCTGGAACCGCTCGGAGAGCTGCTCCTCGATGTAGACGACCTTCTCCTCGGCGACCTTCGCGCGGGCCTCGGCGTCGGCCAGGCGCGCGATGACGTCGGCGGCTCCCGAGGAGGCACGCGCCCGGCCCAGCAGGAAGCCGATCGCGAGCCCCGCGGCGAGACCCACCGCGAGCTGGAAGGAGAGCGCCATGACGTCCACCCCGGCATGATTCCAGGCCCGGCCACTCCTGGCGCGCCGACACGCCTTCGGAAGGCGCCCTGGGCCCGGCCGGGGGTCGGGCGAGGGACATGCGGAATCGTGTCCGAACCGGCCCGAATCCGGGAGAGTCGCCTTGACGGCTCCGAGGCGCGGGTGAGTTCAACCCGCCGTCGGCGAGGGGCACGGGGATGTCCACCACCCTGTGACCTGCCCGCGGCGGGTAGCAGTGGGTGATTCCGCGTAAACTCGGCTCACGTGAGCCTGAGCATCGGCATCGTCGGATTGCCCAACGTCGGCAAGTCAACGCTTTTCAACGCGCTGACGAAGACCGCCAACGCCCTGGCGGCGAACTACCCGTTCGCCACCATCGAGCCCAATGTGGGCATCGTCGGCGTTCCCGACCCGCGTCTTGAGAAGCTGGCCGAGATCTTCGGGTCCGCGAAGATCCTGCCGGCGAAGGTCGAGTTCGTCGACATCGCCGGGCTGGTCCGCGGTGCCTCGGAGGGGCAGGGGCGGGGCAACCAGTTCCTCGCCAACATCCGTGACACCGATGCGATCTGCCAGGTCATCCGGGTCTTCAACGACCCCGACGTGACCCACGTGGACGGCGGCGTCGCCCCCGGGCGCGACATCGAGACGATCAACACCGAGCTGATCCTCGCCGACCTGCAGACCCTGGAGAAGGCGATTCCCCGCCTCCAGAAGGAGTCTCGGACCAACAAGGACCGCAAGTCCGTGCTCGACGCGGCGGAGGCGGCGTTCAAGCTCCTCGACGGCGGCACCACCCTGTACGCCGGGGCCTCCGGCGCCGGGATCGACCCGAAGGACCTGCGCGAGCTGCACCTGCTGACCGCAAAGCCCTTCCTGTACGTCTTCAACCTCGACGCCGACGAACTGGTGGACGAGAAGCTCCGGGCACAGCTCTCGGCGCTCGTCGCACCGGCCGAGGCCGTCTTCCTCGACGCGAAGATCGAGTCTGAGCTGGTCGAGCTCGACGACGCCGAGGCGCTGGAGCTCCTGCAGTCCGTCGGCCAGGAGGAGTCGGGCCTGACCCAGCTGGCCAGGGTGGGTTTCGAGACCCTGGGCCTGCAGACCTACCTGACCGCCGGCCCCAAGGAGACCAGGGCCTGGACGATCCGCAAGGGTGCCACCGCCCCCGAGGCGGCCGGGGTCATCCACACCGACTTCCAGCGCGGCTTCATCAAGGCCGAGATCGTCTCCTTCGACGAGCTGCTGGAGACCGGCTCCATCGCCGCCGCCCGCCAGGCCGGCAAGGCCCGCATCGAGGGCAAGGACTACGTCATGCGCGACGGCGACGTGGTGGAGTTCCGCTTCAACGTGTAGGCGATCATGGAAACCACGCTCTGACCTGGGCCGAGGTGATTCACTGAGCCACCTCGGTCCGCACAGAGTCCGCATGATCTTGAAATGCGGTGTCGATGGCCTTCCTCGTCCGGTCCTCCGAATCGGGGAACAGGTGGCTGTAGACGTTCAAGGTCATCGTCGCGTTCGTGTGCCCCAGGCGCTCGGAGACGACCTTCACCGACTCGCCGCCCGCGATCAGCATCGAGGCGTAGGCGTGCCGCAACGCGTGAGGCCCGGTGCCCGCAGGAAGGCCCGCTGTTCTCACCGCCTTGTGCCACGCGTTATCCATGAAGTGTGTGTAGACGATCGGGCCGCCTTCCGGTGCACTGAAGACGAACTCCTCCGGCTTGTAGATGGGGTGTGTCCAGTCCGCATCCTGACCACATGACCCGATGTTCGATTTGTGTCTATAAAGGTGGATATGAATCACAATATCCTATTTGAATGGCACTGGTAGGTAGTAGCGCCTGCCTATCTGCGAGGTCGCGTCCACGGATGTGGTGTACGAGTATCCGAATCCGGTAAGCCGATCACGGTTGAAAAGCGCGGCGTTGTCCGTGGTGAAAAGCGCGGCGTTGTCCGTGGTGAAAGCGCGGCGAGGGTGGTGGAGTGGTTCAGGGCCGCTCGTCGGTGTCGCGTCGTGCGGGGTCGAAGATCAAAAGCGCAGCGAGGGCAGTGGAGTGGCCCAAGACCGCTCATCGGTACGGGTCCGCCGCGGTGCGGCAGGATTCGGGGCCGCTCCTCGCCGCTGCTCGCCGCCGCCTCGTGCGGGGCTCTCGCCGTGCGGGGTACGAAGGTCCGCGGGGTGTCCGGTCACGGGTCGCCCCCGGCCGGGTGCGGGGACGAATCGGGCCTTCCACCACGAAAAGCGGCCCACCCGAGGGGCCGGAGTTGTGCTTTCCATGATCTGGGTGAATCCGCACGCCCCCAGCGTGCCAACTCACCCAGATCATGGAAAATCCCCGATCGTCACCACCACGGCCCCGCCTCCACGCCCGCCATGACCCGCTTTGCCCCCTCCCGGAGCTCCACCGGCCCGCCCCCGGTCACCCACACCCGACCAACGCCCGCCCCCACCCTGCGTGATGCGTTACCGGTGAGCGGCCCCCGACCACTCCACCGCCCTCGCCGCGCTTTTGATCTTCGGCCCTGCGTGATGCGTTACCGGTGAGCGGCCCCCGACCACTCCACCGCCCTCGCCGCGCTTTTGATCTTCGGCCCTGCGTGATGCGTTACCGGTGAGCGGCCCCCGACCACTCCACCGCCCTCGCCGCGCTTTTGATCTTCGGCCCTGCGTGATGCGTTACCGGTGAGCGGCCCCCGACCACTCCACCGCCCTCGCCGCGCTTTTGATCTTCGGCCCTGCGTGATGCGTTACCGGTGAGCGGTCCCCGACCACTCCACCGCCCTCGCCGCGTTTTTGATCTTCGGCCCTGCGTGATGCGTTACCGGTGAGCGGTCCCCGACCACTCCACCGCCCTCGCCGCGTTTTTGATCTTCGGCCCTGCGTGATGCGTTACCGGTGAGCGGTCCCCGACCACTCCACCGCCCTCGCCGCGTTTTTGATCTTCGGCCCTGCGTGATGCGTTACCGGTGAGCGGTCCCCGACCACTCCACCGCCCTCGCCGCGTTTTTGATCTTCGGCCCTGCGTGATGCGTTACCGGTGAGCGGCCCCCGACCACTCCACCGCCCTCGCCGCGTTTTTGATCTTCGGCCCTGCGTGATGCGTTACCGGTGAGCGGCCCCCGACCACTCCACCGCCCTCGCCGCGTTTTTGATCTTCGGCCCTGCGTGATGCGTTACCGGTGAGCGGCCCCCGACCACTCCACCGCCCTCGCCGCGTTTTTGATCTTCGGCCCTGCGTGATGCGTTACCGGTGAGCGGCCCTGAACCAGGGCACCGCCCTCGCTGCGTTTTTCCCCACGGACGACGCCGCGCTTTTCAACGGCGATCAGCCAGGCGCGACGCAGGTACCGATCTCAAACACTCGTACACCACCTGAGCGGACGCGACGGGGTCCCTGTCAGGGTTTCAGTGACGTTATTTGGCAGAGTCAGTTGGTGCCGACGACGAGGGCGTCCCGTGCGGCATCGATGACTTCAGCGGTGACTCGATCGAGCCCGTTGAGCTTCATGACGCGCTCGCCCTGGTTCAGCAGGCGGGTGACGAGCCGGAAGTTGCCTGCGGTCGTGCGGGTGATGGCGGCAATGGCATCGGTTGTGGTGACGTCGGGGACATCCTGAGCTTCCCCCCGTAGCACGGCCACCTCACCTGAGTTGACCCTGTGTCGGCTGGGAAGGAAGTGCTTCGTGCCTGCACCTCACCCGATCGAGTTCCGTCAGCGTGCCGTCGAGCTTGCCCGTAAGGGTGATAAACCGGTCTCTGTCCTTGCTAAAGACCTGGGTATCAGCGATTCCTGTCTGCGGAGTTGGATGCGCCAGGCCGACACCGATGACAACGGCGGCGCGAAGCTGACCAGCGCGGAGAAGAAGGAACTCTCCGATCTGCGGCGTCGAACCCGGCAGCTTGAGCTGGAGAATGAGATCCTCAAGCGGGCTGCTGCGTATTTCGCCCGGGAGAACGTGCTCCCAAAATAGGGTACGCGCTGGTCCGTGAACTCGCCGATGATGACTTTCCTGTCGCGGTGGCCTGCCGGGTGTTGAACATTTCCAGATCGGGTTACAAAGACTGGGTTGGCCGGCCGCAGTCTCCACGCGACCAAAGAAACACCGAACTATTGAAGCTGATCCGTGACATCCATAAGACGTCACGTTACAGCTACGGCTCACCGCGGGTCCACGCGGAGCTGACGCTCGGCCTGGACCTGGAGATCAACCGCAAGCACGTCGAACGGCTCATGCGCGAGGCCGGCATCCAGGGCATCTACCGGCGCAAGGGCCGCCGCAACCTCGTCAACGCCGCCACCGAGGAGGATCTGGTCCGCCGGGCCTTCACCGTGGAAGCGCCGGACCGGCTGTGGGTCAGCGACATCACCGAGCACCCCACTGACGAAGGGAAACTGTATTGCGCCGCTGTCATGGACGCCTATTCTCGTCGCATCATCGGCCATTCTATCGACATAAGCCAGACTAGCGCTCTGGTCGTCGACGCGATGGTCATGGCCGTCGCCCGCCGTAACCCGCCCAGCAAGAAGACGGTCCTGCATTCTGACCACGGAACACAGTACACATCGTTCTCGTATGGGAAACGGCTCCGCGATGCTGAACTCCTCGGCTCGATGGGAACCGTCGGAGATTGCTGCGACAATGCCATGATGGAATCGTTCTGGGGAACGATGCAGCTCGAACTGCTCGACGTTAATAAATGGTCAACAAGAGCCGAGTTGGCCAGCGCGATGTTTGAATGGATCGAGTGCTGGTATAACCCGTATAGGCGTCATTCCAGCATCGACATGAACAGTCCAATCGCGTTCGAAGAGCTCTACAAGCCCTCAGACGCAACCTCGTGATCCCCACCATCGGTGGCTGTCGTACGGGGGGAACCTCATCCAGGCCCAGGTGGGCGAATGCGGTGGCAAGGACGGCGGCCAGTTCACCGGCGGCGAGAGTGCGGTAGTGGTGGACGAAGCCGACGCGACTGTAGAGCTGTGGATAGCGGGCCGGTCTCTTTCCGATGCAGGGCATGCCGATGAAGACCAGGACGAGGGCGCTGCGGTCGTAGAAGTCGCGGACCTGCTCGATCGCGCGGGTACTGAGGCGCTCGGCCTCGTCGATATTACCGACCGGGGGAGCTCGGATCCCTGCTCTGACCTGTGGATATTCATAGACTGCATGTCCGCGATGAGGGCCGATGGAGCTCGGCAGCGTGGGCGTGTCGGCTCCGCCTCAGAGTTCGCTCTCGCGCATGTCCCAGACCGGTCTCTGGCCGTCAGGCGGGCCGGAAAGCACTCGAAGAGCGAATGGCCGGTATTCCTCGTGGGCGTCGGCAGCGGAGAATCCTGCTGATGTCAGAACGTCGATCATCGCGTGCATCATGGCACGGGAGATGGCGCCTTGGTGGCGCACCGCCGCGATCTCCGCGTCGTCTTCAGGCGGGGTGCGCATGTATTTGAGCTCGCGCAGCGCGCAGTCCCTCAGGCGAGGGCTCACCTGCCAGCTGACGAAGACGCCGCCTGCCGCATCGTCTCCGGGGTCAACATCGACCTCGGCTCCAGCGGCGAGCTGCGGAGCGAGTTCGGGTGCGAGGACGGGTAGTCCAGCGGTGACCAGTGCGTTCCGAACTTGGGCCGCCAGCCGGTTCAGGCGGGCCGAGGCCTCGGCGCTGACTCTCTCGAACATCCCGGCAATCTATCTGCCGATCATGAGGCCTCTTGGGACGAGCTATCCAGGCGTCTGCGGTGGCGCGAGTTGGGCTTCGAGGTCGGCGATGCGCCGGTCTTGGAAGCGCAGGCCGAAGGCGTGGATGCCGTAAGCCTGCTGAATAGCGCCGCGCGTCACAACTTTCGCGACGCATCTACGCGTGCGCGAGCCTGTCCCGTTCGGGTGAGGACCGGCCGCGTACCACCACCCGTTCAACGTCCATACCGCCCACCTGGGGAAGGCGTGGCCGATGACCGCGGCGAGCGCGGATGACTCGGAGAGCGTAGTCATGGTGTGACAACACGTTGCCCTTGTCTGCAACGTCGCCCATATGGGCAAGGTGGGATACGTCTCTAGCGTCTTACTCATGGAAATTGACCGTTTCGACCCGTCGCCCATCTACCAGCAGGTGGTGCGGGTCGTCCGTGACCGGATCAAGGCCGGTGAGTTGAAGCCGCGCGATCCCATCCCGAGCGAGTCGAGCATGGTCGCGGACCACAACATCGCCCAGGACACCGCTCGAGCGGCTGTTGCCCTGCTCCGCGAAGAGGGTTACGTGATCACGCTGCCCCAGCGAGGAACGTGCGTCGCGACCAAGGAGAACTGGCCGGGGAAGTAAGCGGGCACCCCAGATCAGGCGACACGTCCGGATACTGCCCAAGTTTGAATTTACTCACTCTGAGTAGTCAAGCTAGTGCGCATAGTAACGGATGGGGTGGTCCGCAGCAGGCGGGGCACCCCTGCTCAAAGGAGAGAACCGCGGATGAACCGCAACACGATCGCCGCTGCACTGATTGCCCTCGGCGCCGTCCTGGCCGCGCCCGTAGCTGCCGGCCCGGCCCACGCGGCGCTCCCAACTGACCTCGTTGGCGATCTGGTTAACAGGATCACGGGCTCCAGCGACTCGCCCCCCGATGATCACGAGCCTCGCGACGCCAACTCCGACAGCAAGTCCGACAGTGACTCCGACAGCAAGTCCCGCTCCGACAGCAAGTCCGACAGTGACTCCGACAGCAAGTCCCGCTCCGACAGCAAGTCCGACAGTGACTCCGACAGCAAGTCCCGCTCCGACAGCAAGTCCGACAGTGACTCCGACAGCAAGTCCCGCTCCGACAGCAAGTCCGACAGTGACTCCGACAGCAAGTCCCGCTCCGACAGCAAGTCCGACAGCAAGTCCGACAGTGACTCCGACAGTGACTCCGACAGCGACTCCCGCTCCGGCAGCTCCGGCAGCTCCGGCAGCTCCGGCAGCTCCGACGACGACGACGACGACAACGACAACGATGACGACGGCAACGACAACGACGACAACGACAACGACTAGGGGGCCGTGGAAGGTAGCGAGGGCGGTGAAGGACTTCGTGACCGACGCCTGCGGCACCCCGGTTCACGTCCTGCCCGACGACAACCGGCCCCGCCCAGCGCTCTCGCAGGTAACCCGCCCCCCTGCCCCCCAGGGCAGTTTTCAGGGGTTGTGGCGGCACCCGTCAGGGCTGCCTAAAGCGCCTGCTGAACCTGAAAGCTCGACGTGACACGCGATCATGCCTCTGACCTGCAGTGACAGGCGCGTTCTGCGTAACGTCGACCTTTGATCATCAGTAGGTCGCAGATCAGGAGGGGTCTAGAAAGCTAGGTGGAGGGTCTGGAAACTAGACCCTCCTCGCCTAGATCTAGACCCCGTGGCGGGTCCTAAACGCTGCTCTAGGCCCTCTCCAGCGCCCTCAGCACGTCGCCCCGCGGTAGCCCGTTACGGTTCCGGCCGCCCACGCCAAGCTGCCTTGGAGCCACGCCGAACGGGTGCAACTCATCGGCGAGCCGGGCCGCGTGCCCACACGTACGGGCTCCACCGCGACCTGGGCCAGGCCGACGTCGGCACCAGTGGCGAAGTCCAGACGCTTCCCGGCTGCTTTCACCGCGGGGATGCGGGCCGGGCAGAGGGGGCGGCCCGCAGAGATGGTCGCGTGGATGGTGCCTGTGGTGCGGGCCTGCAGGTTCACGGGAAGAAAGGTGTGAGCCGATCATCCAGAAGGCCTCCGCTCGCCGGTCGAGTGGAGGCCTTCTCCAGTTCGTGCGAGATGCATGTCACCTCGCACGGTCACCTCGCACGGTCGGCTTGCCGCGATTGGCTGCCTCGTATGCTCCGGAGCCGAGCACGCTGCTAACGGCCGTCCAAGACGTCGGCGAGGATTTTTGCCCGTATTTCCGCCCGTATCAGGAAGGCGAAGGTCATGATCATTCATGACGGGAGCGGGCCGGATCATCCTCCCGTCGCGTAGTGGGACGACGACCTGTGGTGACCGGTTCTGTCCGCGAGTGGGAGAGTTCCGGTACCTGGCGGCTTTTCCGGCTCGCCGTCCTCAGAGTGGTGAGTTGTCTGGTTGGAGGCAGGTAGGCATGGCCATTCCGGGGGGTGTGACACTGGGTGACGTATTTCGGGTTAAATGCGCAGGTCGCGACAGTCAGAGGGCCGTCCAGTTAGCAATGCGTGGCGTTTGAGTAATCGCACCATGCGCTGGCCAGGGGCAATGTGCTTTTCGCCGGTCATCGATGACATCGGCGGCCTCGTCGGGGCTCCAGACCCGGTTTGCTCAGTCATCGCGATGCCTGCAGCATAGGCGTGGCTTTCCTGGAAGAATCGGCGGGGCGGCTAGAGTAAGTGCGTCACCATGGTCAACGGGATCAGCGGCAATACGACACCGTGCGGCCGAGGATTGACGCGAGCGGAGGCGTGATGGCTCGAAGGTCGACGGTCCAGCGTGATCCCCGGATCGCTGGCGACCCTGAGCTGTCGGCATACCCGGACTTCCCCGACGACCCCGATCTCGGACGCGCCCCGGCGCGCGGGCGGGGCGCGTCGCGTGGTCGCTGGTCCGGTGGAGGCGGTCGCTGGCTGGTGTGGACCGGCCGCGCCGTGCTCTGGGCGCTGATAGTCGTCATCGTCGTGAACGGGGTCCGCGCACCCTTTGAGCGCTTCACCCAGCAGAACGCCCCCTCGGGCGCGGCGCCCGCCTCCGCGGACGGATTCCCCGCCGCCCAGGGGTCCGCCTTCGCGACCCAGTTCGCCGAGGTCTACCTGAACTTCGACGGGGCCCGGCTTGAGGAGAGGAAGTCGCGGCTCGTCCCCTACCTGCCCGAAGGCACGGAGCCGCAGTTCGGCTGGGACGGTTTCGGCCGGATGAGCGCCGGCGCGGTGCAGCCGTACGGGATCGAGGTCGTCGACACGGACAACGCGGTCGTCACCGTCCTCTACCAGTCGGACGACCGCCGCCAGCTCCTGTCGGTGCCCATCTACCACGACCGGTCCACGAAGAGGTTCGTCGTCGCGGGGCGCCCGGGCATCCTGCCGGCGCCGAAGGCGGCGAGCCTGCCGCCCAAGGCCGCACCCGACCGTGACCGCGCCGCGGAGCAGGAGCTGCGCACCCCGCTGGAGGACTTCTTCAAGGCCTACGCGGCGAGCGACACCGCCTCGCTGCAGCGTTACGCCGACGCCGGGATCACCCTGGAGGGGTTCGGCGGCGCGTTCACCTTCCTGCAGCTCAAAGAGCTCGCCGTGCCCCTTCCCGGGGGGGCCACCCGCGAGGTGACCGCGACGGTCCTGTGGGGCGTGCCGTCGAAGGCGAGGCAGTCCACCGAACCGGAACCCGCCGATCCCGGCCAGATGGAAGGCAAGCTCGAGCAGGCCTACCTGCTCACCGTGGTCAAGCAAGGCGACAAGTGGTTCGTCAAGGATATTCGCGGTGCATATCGATCTGTGGCGAGGTAACACATGATCGAATGGTGCCGGTCCACGGTGAGCAGACCCCCCCTGATCGACGAGCCGCCGGTTCGGGTTCGCGCGCGAGTGCGTCGCGGGCCCGTCGCCGCCAGGAGGCCGCGATCGTGAGTACGGAGGACAAGAAGTGATTCTCAAGACCATGCTGCTGAGCGCCATGGAGTTCGCTCAGCCCACAGCCCCTCCGGCAGGCGTCAACACAGAGGGCCTCGCTGACTTCCTCCGCAGTTTCTTCGCGCCGCTCTTCCTCGTCATCGTCTCGGTGGTGGCCCTCTTCTTCCTCTTCACCCGTGAGATCACCAGATTCGTTCAGTTCATCATCCTGGCGATCGCCATCGGAGTGATCTTCTACGTGCCGAACATCATCGAGGTGACTGCCAAGGCGATTGCGGGCGCACTGGGCATCTCGGGGGGTTGAGACCGCCTCCAAACGGTCAAACAAGGAGAGGCGGAAAGGAGGATCACGTGGATCTGCCCACGTACACCAATATCTGGAGGATTGAGAAGCGGCTCTACAAGCTGTACGACCTACGGCTGCCGACGCCGCTCCCGATCGTCTGGATCGGTGGATTCGTGGGAGTGCTGGCCCCGTGGTCGCTCCTGCTCTACCTGCTCGGCCTGCCGTTCGCGGCCCCCTGGCATGTGCTTTACCTGGTGCCGCCCGGTGTCGTCACCTGGCTCTCCACCCGGCCGGTGATCGAGAGCAAGAGGCTCACCGAGCTGCTCCAGTCGCAGATGCGCTATGTGGGTGAGCCGCGTACCTGGTGCCGGATGGCTCCCATCTCCGAGCCCGCCGAGGTCACGTTGAACGGCCGGATCTGGCGGGCCGCGCCGCGGCCCGCGTCGGTCCGGGTCAGGGCGTCGCGCAAGGCCCGCCACGCCCAGTCCAAGCGTGCCGCCGCACGCTCGCGCGAGGTACGTCCAGCCGTGGCCGCCGCGGCTGCTGCGGCAGCCGCGGCCCCGGTCGCCCGCGAGCGCGTCGCCTGGGGTGAGGCCCGCGCACTCCGTCAGGGCACCGCCCCGGCTCTCACCCAGACCGCGGCGGCCGAGCCGTCCCCGGCGGGCGTCCCCGTCGTCCCCGTCATTTCCGCGGTGCCCCGCGCGTCCCTGCCTGTCGCGCCCCAGGAGTCCGGTCCCGCCGAGCTTGCCGCCTCCATGCCGGACACGCCGGTCCGGGGTCCGCTCACCGGCGGCTCTTTGGGCCGGTCCGAGGCTCAGACGGACCGTGCTCCCGCCGCGACCGGGCCTGTTTCCCGGGGGGAGGAGGCTCCGGCGGCGCCCGATGCGCCCGACGCGCCCGACGCTCCGGCCGCTCCGATCAGCACCGAGGCGCTACGGCGCCTGCGCAGGCTCGCCGCCTCCGCCGGGGCCCAGCGCGCCGCCCCGCCCGCGCCCCCCGTGCCTTCTGAGCCCCCCGTGCCTTCTGAGCCTGCGGTGCCTTCTGAGCCTGCGGCGGCGTCCGAGCCCGACGCGCCTTCCGAGCCCGAGGCGTCTCCGGAGATCTCCGTGCCGGCTTCGCGCTCTCCCGTTCGGGGGCGCCCCGAGGCCCCGGCCGTGCCGACGCCCTCGCCCTCGGCTCCGGAGTCGGTCCGGGCGGAGACACCCGCCACGGGCCGGGCGATGTCCGCCGAGGGGCCCGCCGAGAGGCCGTCCTTCGTGTCCGACCCCGTGGAGAAGCCCTCTGCCCCGGCCGTTCCGTCCTTCGTGCCCAGGTTCGTCGGGCCGGCGTCGGCCGGGCGCCATGACGCGGAGGCGGCCGGACTCTCACCGGACGAGGAGAGCGCGCGTCGCCGGCACCGCAGGGGGCAGCCCGCGCCGATCGGGCGGTCGGCCGACACCTCGAAGGCGTGGCCGCCTGAGCGGGTCACCGGGGAGCAGGCGGGCCCAGGCGTCCCGGAGGAGGCCGATGTCCAGGCAGGCGCCGGCAGGGCGGCCAACATGTCGATCCGCGCGGTCCCTTCCGGGTCGGCGAAGGCCGATCCGGTGGCCCCCGTGGTGCCGGTGCCCACCTCCTCGGGTGGCGAGGCGGCCAGGGTACGCCGGGTGGAGTCGGTGGTCGGCCGGGACTCCTCGGGCGGCTGGCGGCGACTGGCCCAGGTGGTGATCGGGCCGGGAGGCGGTGGCCGTACGGACGGCTCGGAGGTCGACGAGGCCCGGGCCAGGGCGGTGTTCAGCGGCAGCCGCCGGGTGGTGGTGCTGGGATGCACGGGCGGCGCCGGGCAGACCACGACCGCGCTCATGCTCGGCCACACCCTCGCCCGCTACCGGGAGGACCGGATTCTCGCGGTCGACGCCGGCGCCGGCTCCCACGCCCTGTCCAGCCGGATCCAGGGCGAGTCGCCCGAGACCCTGAGCTCCCTGCTCGCCGGCCTCGACAACGTCCAGGGATATCTGGGCATGCGCGCCTACACCAGTCGCTGCGCCTCGGGGCTTGAGGTTCTCGCCGGAGACAGCGACGCCGGTGCCGAGCAGCGCCTGTCCGACCGCACGCTCTTCTCCGATCGGCGGCTCGGCCAGACGATGGACACGCTCGACCGGTACTACAAGATGATTGTCATGGACCCGGCGGCGGCCCTGGCCGCACGGGTCCTCCCCTACGCGGATCAGCTTGTCCTCGTCGTCCCGGCCAGCGAGGACGGGCCTGACGCGGTGGCCATGACCTACGAGTGGCTCGACGGGCACGGCTGCGCCGACCTCCGTCGCCGGGCGGTCATGGTTGTCAACGGGGTGAGCCGCCGCAGCATGGAGGACGTGGAGCAGGCGGAGGCGGTCGCGCGGGGCAGGTGCCGGGCGATCGTCAGGGTCCCCTGGGAGGACGCACTGGCCCCCGGCAGGGCCGATCGGGTGGAACCGTCCCACCTGAGGGCGCCGGGCCGCCGGGCGTACCTCGCCCTGGCGGGCGTCGTCGTGGCGGGCTTCGGAACGGTGCAGGCGAGTCGACCCAGCGAGGAGGAACTAGCTCAGTGATCCCCCGGGCGCGAGAAGACGTGGTGAACGGGCGTGACGAGGTGCGGGTGAGTGGGTGGGCCAGAGGCCGCGCGGGCAGGGCCGTACGACCGGTGGGGGAGGGCCTGTGAGTCGTGCGTCCCGAGCGCGCAGCCGCCTCGCCGTCCGGTACTTCGACGACCGGATCCTGCTGACCGAGTCGTCGGTCTGGGCCTATTTCAGGCTTCCCACCGTGAGCTACGAGTTCATCACTCCCGAGGAGCGGGAGGCGCTGGCCACCAACATCACGATCGCGCTGGCCGCCATCCGGATGCCGGACGCCGAGGTGCACCTGCGGGTGGCGCACCGCACCTATCCGGCCGCCGAATGGGCGATGGCGCTGAACGCCACCTCCGACGAGGGCCCCGGCTGGCGCGACTACCTCGAGGACATGTACCGGCACGTCTGGGCCAAGGACTTCTGGACCAAGGAGGTCTACCTCGGCGTGCGGCTCGGCACGCGTGGCAGGCAGCTGGGCGCCGGGGTCCTCTCCCAGCTCTTCGGCTTCTACCAGCGCAGCGAGAAGGCACTGGGCATCGAGGACGACCACGTCCCCAAGGCGGAGATCGCCAAGTGGTCCGAGCAGGCGGAGCGGCTGGGCAGGGCACTGTCGGCCAGCGCCCTGTACGCCAGGCACGCCACCTCCGTCGAGCTCGCCTGGCTGTTCCAGCACGCCACGACCGGCTCCCTCGGCGACCCTCCGGCCTCGGCCAGCCCCAAGCGGCGGTGGGGGCAGGGGGAGATCGAGTCCCTGGTCGAGGGGCAGATCCACAACGGCAGGGCGCTGCTCCGGATCGAGCAGCCGCACGGCGACTCCTACGTGGCGCACATGTCCTTCGCCCGCTTCCCCGACCTGATGCCCTTTCCCGACGGCGAACCCTGGATGCACTTCGCCGACCAGCTGCCCTTCCCGGTGGAGATCAGTTCGAGGATGCGGCTGATCCCGCCGGTCAAGGCGAGCAAGGACGTGGCGCGCCAGCTCGCCCATGCCCGTGACATGGACATCCACATCCGCGAGGCCGGGGCGGAGGCGCCGCTGGCCCTGGCCGAGCAGATCGACGCGGCCCGGATGCTGGAGCACGGCATCACCAAGGAGCGCCTGCCGTTCGTGTACGGCTGGCACCGGCTGATCGTGTCGGCCCCGACCGAGGAGATCTGTGTGCAGCGGGTCGAGGCGGTCGTGGAGCACTACCGCGACATGGGCATCGACATCGTCAACTCCACCGGCGACCAGTTCTCGCTGTTCTGCGAGACGCTGCCGGGCGAGCGGGTCAGGGTCAACGCCTACGCGCAGCGGCAGCCGCTGCGCACCATCGCGGGCGGCATGGCCACCGCCACCGTCGACCTGGGCGACCGGACGGACGAGGGCGGCTCGGGCTGGATGGGCCCGTACGTCGGGGAGACCCTGGGCCGGGCGCGCAGCATCGTGCACTTCGACCCGCTGGTGGCGGCGACGCGTAACCGGCCGACGGCCATCGCCATCACCGGCGAGCCGGGTGGCGGCAAGACCACGCTGGCGCTATTGATGATCTATCAGATGGCGCTGCGCGGGGTGACGGTCGCGGTCATCGATCCCAAGGGCGACGCCGACTCGCTGGTGCAGCTGCTGCGGAAGCGGGGCAGGAAGGCGCGGATCATCCCGCTCGGTTCCGCGGCGCCGGGCCTGCTCGACCCGTTCTCCTTCGGCGACGATCTCGCGGCCAAGAAGACGATGGCCACCGAGACCCTGCGCCTGCTGCTGCCGCGCATGTCGGAGGAGCGCGAGTCGGCGATGATCCAGGCGGTCGCCGCGGTCTCCAACGCCGAGGACCCGTCGCTGGGCAAGGTGGTCGACTTCCTTGAGCAGACGGACGACGCCGCTTCCAAGAACCTGGGCGCGGTGCTCCGCTCCATGTCCGACATGCATCTGGCCAGGCTCTGCTTCGACCCCTCGGGCGGTGACCAGATCGACACCGAAGGCTGGACCACCGTCTTCACCCTGGGCGGTCTGACCCTGCCCGACGCCTCCACCGGCCGCGACGACTACTCCTACGAGCAGCGGCTGTCGGTGGCGCTGCTCTACCTCGTCGCGCAGTTCGCGCGGGGGCTGATGAACGGCCTGGACCGGCGGACCCCCAAGGCGATCTTCCTGGACGAGGCGTGGGCGATCACCTCCACTCCCGAGGGCGCCAAGCTGGTGCCCGAGGTCAGCAGGATGGGCCGCTCCCGCAACACGGCGCTGGTCCTGGTCTCGCAGAACGCCGGTGACCTGCTGAGCGAGCAGGTGACGAACTGTCTCTCCTCGGTGTTCGCGTTCCGCTCCACCGAACGGGTCGAGGTGGAGCACGTGATGGCGCTCCTCGGCGTCGAGGCGTCCGAGGAGCACAAGGCGGTGCTGCGCTCGCTCGGTAACGGCGAGTGCGTCTTCCGGGATCTGGACGGCCGAGCGGGCCGTATCGGGGTGGACCTGATCTCGGACGAGCTGCTGCGCTGGCTGGATACGAATCCTACCCGCGACAAACCCGACGAGAAAGTGCATGATCTTCCTGGGGGCGACAGAGTCGGTAGGCCGGGGGCTGCGGCGCTGGAGGTGCGGTCATGATGGGCTCCCGCAAGGGGCTTGGGATTTTTCGCGAAAGAGGTGCCCGCAAGGGCTCCCGCAGGGGAAGGCTGGGCCGGCGGATCGCCATCGGGCTGGTGGCGCTGGCGGCGTTCCTCGCGCTGCCGCTGGTGTTCCCCGACGACACGTCCACGGCCGTCGCCGCGGCTCCCTGCGACATGTCGCCCGACCTGTCCCCTGACATCGTCGCGGGAGGTGTGGACGGCCTGATCAAGCCGCCGGTTCCCGACCCCGCGCAGCCGGGTGCCCAGGCGGCGGCCCCGGTGGCTCAGGGCAACTACGCGACCTACGGCATGAGCGGCCAGTTCTGGCACACCCACCTGCTCGGCTGTGACGACATCGCGGCGGTGATGGGCAACGCGATGGCCAACACGGTCTTCCTGTGGGCCAAGGCGCTGGACCGGCTGACCATCACCACCTACCAGGCGGCGGCCACCGAGGGCCCGCTGGAGTCGATCAAGAACGTCGTCGACGACATGGTGGTCCGCCTGGCCGATGCCATGTACTGGCCGTACCTGCGGCCGCTGGTGATCCTGGGCGCCATCTGGCTGGCCTGGTACGGGCTGATCCGCAAGCGTGCCACCACCACCGCCGAGGGCGTCATCTGGATGGTCCTCGCGGTCACCGTGGCCGTCTGGTTCTTCAGCCGTCCCGGCGACCTCACCGGGCTGGGCAAGGTCGTCACCGACAAGACCGGCGAGGTGATCAACTCGGCCTTCTCCGGGCTGCCCGGCGCGGGCGGTACCTCCTGCCTGCCGAGCAAGGGTGACACCAACCCGCAGGTCCAGGGCGGCGGGTACGGCCAGAGCGGCGTGCCCGGCGTCGACCAGAACTCCGACGCGCTCTGGTCCACCCTGGTCTGCAAGCCGTGGCTGATGGGCCAGTTCGGCACGGCCGACGCCGACGCCCCGGTCATCAAGACGTTCGGTGCCAGACTGCTGGAGATCCAGACGATCGACGCGGCCGAGCTGAAGGCCCAGCAGATGCCCGAAGCGGGATCTCATCAGGCACGATATGAGACAGAGGTCGCCGACAAGCTGCAGAACACGCCGATCTTCCCCCTTTTCCAGGGCAAGGACTGGACGAACCGGCTGGGGGTCGCGATCGGTGCCCTCATGGCCGCGGTGGTCGCGGGACTGCTGATCTTCCTGGTGGCGGTATCGCTGCTGGTCCTCAAGGTCGGGTTCCTGCTGCTGCTGATCCTCGCGCCGGTCTTCCTGCTGATCGGCGTCCACCCGGGATCCGGGCGGATCATCGCCATGCGCTGGGTGGAGATGCTGATCGGCACGTTGCTCAGACAGGCGGTGCTGGCCCTCGTCCTGGGTGTGCTCGTGTACGGCTACGCATTGATCATCTCCACCGCGATGCCGTGGGGCATGCAGGTCATGTTCATGGCGATCCTGACGATCGCGGTGTTCTTCTACCGGCGCCCCTTCCAGCACCTGTTCGCCTCCATGGACGGGCACACGCTCACCACCCGGATGCTCGGCGACGCGGCCACCGCGCCGACCCTGCAGCGGGCCGCGTCCGCGCTGCCGCCGGTCGCGGCGGCCAGGGTGGGCCGCTGGGGCATGCGCAAGGCGGAGCCGATGCTCCAGGCTGCCGCGATGGCCGGCGGAGCCTCCGTCGGCGCTGCCGCCGCCGCGGTCGCCCAGGGCAGGGGCCGCGGTGAGGACGGTGGCGCCACGCCGGCCACCCCATCGGGCACTCGGGTCCCGGTCGGCGCGCAACCGGCGCCGCTCGACACCGACGCCCAGGCGGCGGGGCGGCGCAAGGGCGCCGGCCGCGTCACCGCGGCCCGCTCGGGCGCGGCGCCACCGCTCAACCTCTCCGGCGCCGGCACGGGAGGCGGCGCGCCCCCCACCAGGTCCGGAGGTTCCTCCGGACGCGGCTCCGGTGGCTGGTTCGGCGGCCCTTCCGGCGGCTGGGCGCCGCAGGGCGGCCCGGTCTCAGGCTCGGGCGGCAGGTCCTCCTCAGGAAACGGGTCGTCCTCGGCGGGCAGGTCGTCCGGCCCCTCGGCGGTCAGGCCCTCCGCGCCGTCCTCGGGTTCCTCGGGTGGCGGCCGGTCGGGTGGGAGCATCTTCGGCGGCTCCTCGCGAGGCGGCTCCGGCTCCGGCTCGGGGGCGCGTAACGGCGGCTCCTCCCGTGGCTCTTCGGGGTCCAAGGGCTCCGGGTCGGGCGGTTCGAGGTCGGGCGAGAGCATCTTCGGCGGCTCACGGAACTCCTCCGGTGGTTCGCGGAACCGGGACGCCTCGGGCAGGTCGTCCGAGGCGCCCCCACTCTGGATCACCAGGCGCGCGGAGCGCGGCGGGGACGCCGGTGAGCCGCCACCGTTCTGGCTCCGCCCGTCCAACCCGGACAGGGACTGACGTTGATCGAGGGAGGCAACCGGCGGGGAGCCGTCTTCGCGGTGCTGGTCGTGGTGCTCGCCGTGGTCGGCATCTACCTGACCATGTGGCCGGAGAGCGATGACGAGGTGGGGGACCAGACAGAGCCGGCGAGCGTCACCCGTACCGTGGCGTCAGGACAGGAGCCGGCCGTGGAGCCGGCGCGCCCGGCGGCGACGGCCAGCAACGCGCCCTTCGACGTCTACGCCTACCTGCCGATGACCAAGCAGGAGCTGGCGGCCGCCGCCGACTACGCGCAGCGCTTCACCGCCGAGTACGGCACGTTCAGCTACGACGAGGACCCGGCGGTCTACGGCGACCGCCTCAGGGGTTACACCACGGCGGAGTTCTCCGGGGCGCTGCTGCGTACGGTCACCTCGCCGGGCACCGTCGAGGCGAACAGGGCCGACGAGATCGTCTCGGTCGGCGCGGCGAGGGTGAAGGGGATCCGGCAGATCGACAGCGCCTCGGTGGTGTTCGTGGTCGTCGGCACCCAGAACGTCACGGCCAAGAGCGGGGTGAACGAGCGGACCGCGGAGTACGCCGTCACGCTCATCCAGGTCGGCGCCGAATGGCGGGTCCACGACCTCCAGCCGGCGGATTCCGGCCAGGAGGGAGACGACCAGCCTTCCGAGACCGGTGCGACCGGATGAACGGCGGAACCCCATGAGGGACAACAGACACCTCCGCCTCGCGCTGGTCCTCGGAGTCGCCGCGCTCTGCATGATCACGCTGGTCATGGCGCCGATGATGATGATCAGCGGGTTTCCCTCATTCCCCTCCATCACCGGGCAGGCGCAACCCGACTGCGGGGAGAACGCTCAGACGGTGGGTGACGAGTCGGAGACCGCGACGTCCGACATCCCCGAGGAGTATCTGAAGCTCTATCGCGAGCACGGGCAGAAGGTCGGCGTGCAGTGGAACGTGCTCGCCGGGGTCGGCAAGCGCGAGACCGACCACGGCCGCTCCACCCTCCCCGGCGTGCGCGGCGGCGTCAACTACGCCGGCGCCGCCGGGCCGATGCAGTTCCTCATCAGCACCTGGGGCGGCAAGGCCAAGATCAAGATTCCGTCCACGTTCAACGGCTATGCCTCCGACGGCGACGGAGACGGCTGGGCCGACGTGTACAACCCGGCTGACGCCATCCTAGGTGCGGCGAAGATGCTGAAGCGGAACGGCGCGCCGGAGGACGTACGGCGTTCGCTGTTCGTCTACAACCGTGCCTGGTGGTACGTCGACCAGGTCATGGAGATCGCCAAGAAGTACGCCAAGGACGGCGAGGTCACCACCCCGCCCGAGGCGGACGACAGCTGCGACGAACCCATGCTGGAGGCGGCGCCGACAGGCACGGTGGCCGGGATCCTCCAGTACGCGCTGGCCCAGCGCGGTAAGCCCTACATCTGGGGCGGCACGGGGCCCGCCGGCTACGACTGCTCGGGGATCATCTACATGGCCTACCGGAGCGTCGGCCTGAGCATCCCGCGGACCACGTTCGTCCAGTGGCCGTTCGGCGTGAAGATCTCCGCGGGGCAGGAGCAGGCGGGTGATCTCGTCTTCTTCAACGCCGGTCCCGGCACCGGCCCGAACCGTCCGGGGCATGTGGGCATGGTGGTGTCACCGGGCAAGATGATCGAGGCGAGATGCCGGCTGTGCGGGCCGATCAAGGTCACCACCTACCGGGAACGCACCAACATCATGGGATACACCCGCCCGCTGCAACACCCCCAGGTACTCGCGCAACTCAAGTTGAGGGAGCAAGGCTGACAGAATCGGATGCCATGGAAAAGGTCGTTGTGGGCGCCGCGATCATTGACGGCCAGGGCAGGCTGCTCGCCGCCCAGCGCGCCGACCCTCCCGAGCTGGCCGGTGGCTGGGAACTGCCGGGAGGCAAGGTCGATCCCGGTGAGGACGAGCACACGGCGCTGGTCAGGGAGTGCCAGGAGGAGCTTGGCGTACTGATCGAGGTGGGCGAGCGGGTCGGCGGCGACTGGGCGCTCGCCGGCGGCTACGTGCTGCGGATCTGGCTCGCGGTGATCGCCGAGGGCAGGCCGGAGGCCAGGGAGCACCTGGAGCTGCGCTGGCTGAAGGTGGACGAGTTCTACGACGTGGCGTGGCTTCCCGCGGACCTTCCAATCGTGCGGGCGGTACAAGGTCGCCTCAACGATGGGCAAGGTCGGTTCAATAAGGATTGATCGACTCCGCACCGTGACATAACTGCTACTGGACGTGGCGATGTTGCGTGTCCGTACCCGGGGAACGGAGATATGCGGTGACCGTATGGTGGCGTGGTACTCGGATCGTTTCGGCAGTCGGGGCGGGGGTGCTCATCCTCGGCGGGGCCTCAGGGGTGTACGCCGCCCAGATGGCCGAGCCGGCCGAGCTGCCCCTCGATCTGGCCGCCGCCGACCCCGGTACGTGGTCGCGGTGGAGCCACGCCGACGAGGCGATCCGTTTCCGCATCCGCCTGCGAGGGCCGGGCGCCGGCGCGCGGCTGGCGGTTGTGACGACCCCCGCCGATGCCCTCAGGAGCATCGAGTGCCCGGCGGCGACCAGGCCCGCGACACCGCTCCCCAAGGGGACGGCGGTCTGCGCGGTCGGTGACCTGCCCGCCGAAGGCGGGCTCGTCGACGTGCTGCTCGCCGTGCCGGAGCGCCCGCGGGACGTCACACTGACCGCCATGGCCCGGATGCGCGGACCCGGTGGCGAGACGGTGCAGCAGGGGCAGGGCACGCTCAGGGGCTCGGATGTGGTGACGCGGCAGGTGCGGGGCGCGGTCGAGAGCCCGGACGTGGTGACGCGGCAGTTCCGGGGCGCGGTCGGAAGCCCGGATGTGGTGACGCGGCAGGTCCTGGGCGCCGTCGAGAGCCCGGAGACGCCGGAGCTCGCCCGCGCAGAGAGGGAGGTCGGACCGGCTCTACCCGGCTCCGCCCTGTCCGGGCCCGTCTCCGGTGTGAACACCGGGACGTCACACGGCGCCTCCGGTGCTCCGGGTGCTCCGGGAGTGCCGGGAGTGCCGGGAGTGTCCGGCCCTTCCAGGATCTACCTGGCTGATGCTCCGCTGTCCCTGCCCGCGGATCCGCACCCGGGAGTGGAGACGCTCGGTGCCGCCGACCTGGTTCTCGACGCCCCCCGGACGATCGGGGAGAGGGGCTGGGTTCCGAAGGTCGCCCCCGGCGCCTCGAAGGTGGAGAAGGTCGAGCAGCGCACGCTGGCGTTCCTTTTTGATGTGCTGGAAAGGTCGTCCGTCCCGGAGGCGCCGAGGTCGGTCGTGGCAGGCACGGGTACGGGCGCCGGTACGGGTGGCGGCTCCGGTGCGAGCGCGGGTGCGGGCGTGGACGGGAGCGCGGCCGTGCCCTCGGCCCCGGTGGCTCCCGCTGTCCCGGTTCGGCCGGGAACGAGGCTTCCCGCCGACGCTGCCGCCTCGGGCGTTGTGCCGGGAACGCGGCCTTCCGCCGACGCTGCCGCCTCGGGCGTTGTGCCGGGAACGCGGCCTTCCGCCGACGCTGCCGTCCCGGGCGTTGTGCCGGGAACGCGGCCTTCCGCCGACGCTGCCGTCCCGGGCGTTGTGCCGGGAACGCGGTCTCCCGCCGGTGCTGCCGCCTCGGGCGTTGTGCCGGGAACGCGGCCTTCCGCCGACGCTGCCGTCCCGGACGTCGTGCCGGAGACGAGTGGCGGTGTGTCCGGCCATGACCCGGCCGCCGCCGTACCGAAGCCGGCGAGAATACCTGGGGAGCATGTTCTTCAGGGGCAGAACGGCAGGAACCGTCCGGTCATGGGTTCTCACACGGGACGCGGGGCAGCCGGACGGAAGGTGTCCGGGAAGCAGCGGGCGGCCTGCCGGTCCGGCGCGCGCCGCCAGGGAGCGGGCAGGTCGACGCTCGGGCCCATGGGACCCGGCTATCCGGGAGGCGGCCAGCAGGTGATCGGCAAGTCCGGAGCACGCCGCCCGATGGTGGTGCCCATGGGGCCGGGCTATCCGGGAGCCGCTCAGTGGCCGGCCGGACAACTCGTCCAGCCCGGGCAGGGCGTGCCCGGTCGGCTCGTTCAGCCTGGTCAGGGTGTGCCCGGTCGGCTCGCCCAGCCCGGTCAGCTCGGCGCGCGGCCACGGGGAATGGGGCAGCCGATGCTTCCGGGCTATCCGGGAGCAGGCCCGCAGGGAATGCCCGGTGGGCCTGGCGGGCCGCAGCGGGGAGCGGGCCGCCCGGCGGGCGGGCCTGTCGGTCCCGGCTACCCGGGGACCGGTTTCCCGGGGGCGGGACAACAGGTGCCTGTGGGGCAGCTGCCGGGCGGTCAGGCGCCCATGGTGCCGCCGCAGGTGCCGCCGCCCATGGGGCAGGTGCCGGGCGGTCAGGTGCCGCAGGTGCCGCCGCCCATGGGGCAGGTGCCGGGCGGTCAGGTGCCGCAGGTGCCGCCGACCTCCATGGGGATGGCGGGGGCGGGTCAGCTGCCCGGTCTCGGGAACGGCCTCCAGTTCCAGTTGCCGTCGGCGGGATCCTTCCCCGCCGCCGCGCAGGTTCCCGTGCCGCAGGACCCACGCCCGCAGGGGGCACCCCTCCCGCAGGATCTCGACGGTCCGAACACTCAGGTCCAGCCGGTCGCCGAGTCAAGCCCGCTGCTGACAGAGGTACGAGGCCTACCGGCGGTGGGAGCAGGGGTGGGGGCACTACTCGGTCTCCTCTGGCTGCAGAGGAGAATCCAGCGCCGCCGTCGTTCGCGACACGTTTTGTAAAAGGCGGTTTACTGTTACTTTTGCCCAACTAGTATTTCTTTGACGTGTTCATGGTTGACTGCGCGGAGGGCATCGGTGACGCGAGCACGGCTCGGGGCAGCTGTCTCCGCCGTTGTGATGTCTTTGGGGATCAGCGGTGCCTTCCTGCTCGCCGTGGCGCCGCTGACCGGTTCCTCCGCGGCCGGCGCGACGGTCAGGACGATGGTCGTCGACCCGTCGTCGATCCCAGGATGTGACGTCGATCCGGCGGGGCCCTGCGAGGAACCCACGCCGGTCGTCACGGTCACGGTCACCGAGGATCCCGGGGGCGGCACCTCGGAGACCCCGGTTCCGCAGCAGACCGTGACCACCACGGTGACCGTCCCACCGACGACGAAGCCTCCGAAGACCACGGCTCCGCCGCCCCCGCCGGAGACGACCGCTCCGCCGGCCCAGGAGAGCACGGCCCCGATCGCTCCGCCGGAGACCGAGGCCACCCCTCCGGCCTCCGAGGAGTCGGAGGTCCAGTTCCCGGTGAGCACCCCGTCGGCCACGCTTCCCTCCGCCGGGCCCTCACCGGGAGAGACCGGCACCATCGACGAGGGCGCCTCCAACTCCTCCGTGGCCGAGATCCGCAACGCGGGCTCCGAGTTCGACGGGGCCACGCTGAGCCGCCAACTCGGTATCCCGGCGCTGATCCTGGTGCTGCTGGTGCTGTTCGCCGTCCTGATCTTCGAGGGCAGGTTGCGCCGCCTGGCCCACGCCGCGGCCATCCGCCGGGCCGGTCCCCGGGGGATGGCCCCCCGCGTCGACTCGATGGACCCGCTGGCCTACCACGGGGGTCCCGGCTACGCCGCCGGACCCGGTTTCGTCCCCGGCCCCTACCAGAGCGGTACGGCCTACGCGCCGATCATCAGCCTCGTGCCCATGCAGATGTACTCTCCGGTCTACCCCGAGGGCTACGTCCCCGGGCAGTACCCCTACGGCTACGAGCAGACGACGGCGTACATGCCCGCGCCCGGCTACGAGCAGCAGGTCACCGGCCACGGTGACCCGTACGGCCAGCAGGCCCCCCAGGGACAGGCGCCCTACGGCCCGGTGGACCAGGGCGGCCCGGCGGCGTTCCACGACACTCCGCCCTTCGGCCAGGGACCGCAGGGTGACCGGAGCCGGTCGGACCACCCCCAGGGCGACTTCCAGCCCTTCGGGCCCGAGTCGCAGGGTGCTCCGGGGCAAAACGCTCCGGGGCAGGGCGGCCCCGGTCAGGACGCCCCCGAGCAGGGTGGGTCGGGCGATCGTACGCAGCCGGGCTGGCAGGAGAACCCCGGAGCCCTCGGCCCCGAGCCTCGTGAAGGACGTTTCCCGCAGGGGAATGCCGAGTTTTCCGGGGCGCCGTTCCCGAAGGAGCCCGGCCGAGGCGGTTCGGGAGCTCACGGGGGTCCCTTCGGCGGGGTTCCCGGCGGTCCCGACGGCCTCGGTGGCGATCCGGCGACTCTGATCGGTCCCGGTGGTTCCGGGGCTTACGGTGGTTCGGGTGGTCCTGGGGCTCACGGTGGTTCCGGGGCTTACGGTGGTCCCGGTGGTCCCGGTGGTCCCGGCGCTTACGGTGGCCCCGGTAGCCGGCCGGATGCGGGCGAGCAGCCTCCCACGGAGCCGGCCTCGACGGCGGTCTACCCGCTCCCCGGTCAGGAGGTCGGCAAGAAGAAGCGCGGTCTCTTCCGCCGCTCCAGCTGACTGCCGCTCCAGTTGACCTCCGCTCCAGTTGACCTCCGCTCCAGTTGACCTCCGCTCCAGTTGACCTCCGCTCCAGCTGACCTCCGCTCCACCGACCTCTACCGGCCCGATGGCCGGTGGAGACGCTCCCGAGCCTCTGAAAGGATCCTCGCGATCATGTCGCCGGGCTGGGAGGCCGGTGAAGGCCGCGGGTTTGAGACTGTGAGGATGAAGGGGGCCGCCCGGCGCCCGGGGAAACACGACGGCGCCGCCCGGGGAGAGCCCGTGGGCGGCGCCGCTGTGAAGGGGGTCAGCTCTTCGAGCTGGAACGCTTGAAGATCTTGTTGCCCAGCCAGACCAGCGGATCGTACTTCCGGTCGATGACACGCTCCTTCATGGGAATCAGCGCGTTGTCAGTGATCTTGATGTGCTCGGGGCAGACCTCGGTGCAGCACTTGGTGATGTTGCAGTAGCCCAGACCGTGCTCCTCCTGGGCGGAGTCCTTGCGGTCGGCCACATCGTACGGATGCATGTCCAGCTCGGCGATCCGCATCAGAAAGCGCGGACCGGCGAAGTCGGGCTTGTTCTCCTCGTGGTCACGGATGACGTGACAGACGTTGTTGCACATGAAGCACTCGATGCACTTGCGGAACTCCTGGGACCGCTCGACGTCGATCTGCTGCATGCGGTATTCGCCCGGCTCCACGTCGGCCGGAGGAGTGAAGGACGGGATCTCCCTGGCCTTCTGGTAGTTGTACGACACGTCGGTGACCAGGTCCTTGATCACCGGGAACGTCCGCATGGGCGTCACGGTGATCGTCTCCTCCTCGGTGAAGGTGGACATCCGGGTCATGCAGCCGAGCTTCGGCCTACCGTTGATCTCCATGGAGCACGAGCCGCACTTGCCGGCCTTGCAGTTCCAGCGGACGGCGAGGTCGGGGGCCTGGGTCGCCTGGAGCCTGTGGATGATGTCGAGGACGACCTCGCCCTCGTTCACCTCGACGGTGAAGTCCTCAAGCTTGCCCTCGCCGCCCTCGCCCCGCCAGACGCGGAACTTCGCCTTGTAACTCATGGTTACTCCTTGGCCAGCGCGTCAAAGGCGGCCAGCTCTTCCTCGGTGATGTACTTCTTCAGCTCGTCGCGGTCGAACAGCGTGATGAGGTCGTCCCGCATCGCGGTCTGGACCTGCTCCTCGACCGTGATGCCGGAGCCGTCCGGGGTGAGGCCGCAACTCAGGATCCTGGTCCGCCACTCGGCGGACATGCCCGGGAAGTCGTCACGCGTGTGGCCGCCTCGGCTCTCCTCCCGCAGCAGAGCGGCCTTCGCCACGCACTCCGAGACCAGGAGCATGTTGCGCAGGTCGAGGGCGAGGTGCCAGCCCGGGTTGTAGATCCGGCTGCCGGCCGCGCCGACGTTCTGGACGCGCTCCTTGAGCTTCTTCACCGCCTCCAGTGCCTCGGAGACCTCCTCGGACTTGCGGATGATGCCGACCAGCTCGTTCATCGTCCGCTGCAGCTCGTGGTGGACCTCGTAAGGGTTCTCACCCGAGCGCTCCAGCGGGGCCAGCGCCTCCGCGCCCGCCTCGGCCACGGACTCCTCGGAGATCTTCGGCCGGGCCACCAGGCCGTTCACGTACGAGGCCGCTCCCAGGCCCGCGCGGCGGCCGAACACCAGCAGGTCCGACAGCGAGTTGCCGCCCAGCCGGTTGGAGCCGTGCATGCCGCCGGAGACCTCACCGGCGGCGAACAGGCCGGGCACGGCCGCCGCGCCGGTGTCGGCGTCGACCTCGACGCCACCCATGATGTAGTGGCAGGTCGGGCCGACCTGCATGGCCTCCTTGGTGATGTCGACGTCGGCCAGCTCCTTGAACTGGTGGTGCATCGACGGCAGCCGCTTGATGATCTCGGCGGCCGGGAGGCGGGTGGAGACGTCGAGGTAGACGCCGCCCTGGGGCGATCCACGGCCTGCCTTCACCTCGGAGTTGATGGCCCGCGCCACCTCGTCGCGGGGGAGCAGCTCCGGAGGGCGGCGGTTGTTTGCCTGGTCGGCGTACCAGCGGTCGCCCTCCTCCTCCGAGGTGGCGTACTTGTCCTTGAACACGTCCGGTATGTAGTCGAACATGAAGCGCTTGCCCTCGGAGTTCGTCAGCACCCCGCCGTCGCCGCGGACGGACTCGGTGACGAGGATGCCCCGGACCGAGGGCGGCCAGACCATCCCGGTGGGATGGAACTGGATGAACTCCATGTTGATCAGCTTCGCCCCGGCCAGCAGGGCCAGCGCGTGGCCGTCGCCGGTGTACTCCCAGGAGTTGGACGTGACCACGTACGACTTGCCGATGCCGCCGGTGGCCAGCACGATCGCGGGCGCGTCGAACAGGATGAGCCTGCCGTTCTCCCGCCAGTAGCCGAAGGCGCCGGAGATGGCGTCCCCGTCCTTGAGCAGGCGGGTCACCGTGCATTCCTGGAAGACCTTGATGTACGCCTCGGCGTCGCCGTGGAGCTTCTCGTCCTCCTGCTGGAGCGCGACCACCCGCTGCTGCAGGGTGCGGATCAACTCCAGGCCCGTGCGGTCGCCGACATGGGCCAGCCGCGGGTACTCGTGCCCGCCGAAGTTACGCTGGCTGATCTTGCCGTCCTTGGTGCGGTCGAACAGCGCGCCCCATGCCTCCAGCTCCCAGACCCGGTCGGGTGCCTCCTTGGCGTGCAGTTCGGCCATCCTCCAGTTGTTGAGGAACTTGCCGCCGCGCATGGTGTCGCGGAAGTGCACCATCCAGTTGTCGTCGCTGTTGACGTTGCCCATGGCCGCGGCGGCGCCGCCCTCGGCCATGACCGTGTGCGCCTTGCCGAACAGGGACTTGCAGACGATGGCCGTCCGCTTCCCCTGCTGGCGGGCCTCGATGGCCGCCCGCAGCCCCGCTCCGCCGGCGCCGATGACGACGACGTCGTATTCGTGACGCTCGATTTCCACAGGTGATCCTTATGCGAACGGGAAGGGAATGAGGTTCTTGGCGACCAGGCGAACGTAGATGTCGGCGCCCATGACGCTGAACATGGAGATCAGTGCGAGCTCCTGGTGCTTGGCGTTGAGCTTTGACACGATGCCCCACGCCCGGTAGCGGACCGGGTGCTTGGAGAAGTGGTTCAGGCGCCCGGCCGTGATGTGCCGGCAGGAGTGGCACGACAGCGTGTACAGGTTGATGAGGATCGCGTTCACGATCAGGATCCACGTGCCCAGGCCGGTCGGCTTGGCGATCAGCGCCTTCACCGCGTCGTACGCCAGGATGATGCCGATGACGATCGCCGCGTAGAAGAAGTAGCGGTGAATGTTCTGAAGAATCAGCGGGAAGCGAGACTCGCCAGTGTACTTCTTGTGCGGCTCGGACACTCCGCACGCCGGGGGCGAGAGCCAGAACCCCCGGTAGTAGGCCTTGCGGTAGTAGTAGCAGGTGAAGCGGAACCCCGCGGGAAGACCGAGGATCAGCAGTCCCGGCGGCAGGGCGTACCAGTCGCCGAACGGGGCGAGGCCGAACAGCCGTGCCTCCTCAGGGCAGCTCGTCGCGAGACAGGGCGACGCGAACGGCGCGTGATATGGGGACACGAAGTAGCTCGCGTCGAAGATCGCCCACGTGGCGTAGACGAGGAATGCCGTGAAGATGATGAATGTGACCAGTGGATAGCGCCACCACGGGTCGGTTCGCAGGGTGCGCTCCTTGATCTGCGCACGTTGCCTTCTGGCCGGGTTCTCGGCCGTTGTCTGGGTCATCGAGACCTCTCCACCTCCCGCGAACCCCGCTCGCCTTGGGGTCCGGGTCGTTTCAGTTGTGCCGCGCGCCGGGCCATGGTCGCGCCGGCTCACACGTGCGCGCGCATGTTGGTGGGGGATACGTTACGACGGAGCCCGGGGGTTGTGTGAGAGAGGTCACTCACAATTTCACTGACCAGGTGTGATTCCTGTCACGTTGACTGAAGAGGCGCCCTGCCTGCGCCGTCTCAGGAGGTGGACGATCACGGGGACGTCTCAGGAGGTGGACGATCACGGGGACGTCTTGGAGTGGACGATCACGGGGACGTCTTGGAGTGGACGATCATGGGGGTCGGGAATCAATCCTGGGTGATCAGGTCCACTCCTTGAGGGAGGCTGCCCTCGCGGGCGGCCTCGGCGAGGAAGAGGAGCAGGGTCGCGCGGAAGGCCTGGGCCGCGCGGGTGGGCTCGACGTCCTTGCGGTGCGCGATGGCGATGGTACGGCGCAGCCCGGGAGGCGCCAGGGGCGTTCCGGCCAGTCCCGGACGGCCGTCCAGGACCATCGAGGGGACCAGCGCGACCCCCAGCCCGGCTTCCACAAAACGCAGCACGGCGTCCATCTCGCCGCCCTCCACCGCGAACCTGGGCTCGAACCCGGCCTGCCGGCAGGCGCTGAGCGTGGCCTCCCGCAGGTCGTATCCGCGTCTGAACATCACCATCGGCTGCCGGCGCAGCTCTTCGATGCGCACGTACGGCTTGCGGGCGCGAGTGGTCGAGGGGGAGGCGACGACGAGGTTCTCCCGCAGGATCTCCTCGGTGAGGAGGGCGGGGTCGTCGCTGTGCAGCGGCAGGATGATCAGTGCCAGGTCGAGCTGGCCTCGGGCGAGGGTGCGGACCAGGTCGCGGGAGCCACCCTCCTCCACGAACAGTTCGATGCCGGGGTAGGTGTGGTGGAACCTGGCCAGCGCGTCGGCGAGCAGCCCCGCGCAGAGCGAGGGCGTGGCGCCCAGCCGGACCCGTCCACGGCGCAGCCCGGCCAGCTCGCCGACCTCGCTCCTGGCGGTCTCGGCGTCGGCCAGCATGCGGCGGGCCAATGGCAGCAGCGCCTCGCCCGCGGGGGTGAGCGTGACGTTCCCCCGGGCACGGCTGAACAGCGGTGCGCCCAGCTCGGCCTCCAGGCTCTTGATCTGCTTGCTCAGCGAGGGCTGGGCTACGCGCATCCGCTCAGCGGCCTGGGTGAAGTGCCGAGCCTCGGCGACCGCCACGAAATAGGCGAGTTGCTGGAGCTGCACGGTTCCCTAGCGTACGGACTCCTCGACCGCGGATTCGGGGCGGGTGGTGGTGGGGGGGACAATGTGAGATTGCTCGCATCGCGCCGGGAGGCGCGACGCCGGAAGCGACAGGGACGCAGAGGTGATAGCCGCAGGCTATGGAAACCACATCCACGATGACTTGGACTTGGATAAACCCCCCTACCTAGCGTCACATGTGTGACTGCCACGATTGAGCGCGGATCCGCCACCGCGTCTGTGAACCCCCCCGCGGATACCGCGAAGACCGCGAAGACCGCGAAGCCCGGGCGAAAAGGCGGCTTCCTGGGCTCCTCCAACGGCAAGAAGGCCGTGATGGCCATCACGGGCGCCGTGATGGTGCTCTTCCTCATCGGCCACATGGCCGGGAACCTCAAGAGCTTCGCCGGTGCCGAGTCCTTCAACGCCTACGCGGCCTTCCTACGGACCATGGGCGAGCCGATCCTCCCGTACCGGGCCCTGCTGACCGTCGTCGAGGTCGTGCTGGTCGTCGCGGTCGCCCTGCACATGTGGTCGGCGATCTCCCTGGCCCGGCGGGCGAGCAAGGCCCGCCCGGTGAAGTACGCGGCCAAGCGCAAGTCCAGGGCGAACGGCTACGCGGTCCACACCATGCGATACGGCGGCATCGTCATCGTGCTGTTCGTGATCTACCACCTGCTGGACCTGACCTTCGGCGCGGTCAACCCGGCCGGTGGCGGCGCCACCCCCTACGACCGCCTGGTCGAGGGCTTCGCGCCGTCGCGCTGGTGGGTCACCCTGTTCTACGTGCTCGCCCTCGTCATGGTCGGCCTGCACCTGCGCCACGGCCTGTGGAGCGCCTTCCAGACGCTCGGCCTGGCGGGCAGCCGCAACTACCGCCCGCTGAAGGCCGTCGCCGCGGGTCTGTCGGCGCTGCTGGTCATCGGCTTCCTCGCGGTCCCGGTGGCGGTCGCGATCGGAGTGATCAAGTGAGTATGAGCGCGAACCCGGCGGGTCACCCGAACGGCGAACAAGGAGTGAGGACCACGATGAGCACGGGGTACACCGAAGGTGAGCCGATCCGTGACACCAAGGCCCCCGAAGGCCCGATCGAGGACCGCTGGGAGAAGCGCAAGTTCTCCGCGAAGCTGGTCAACCCGGCCAACAAGCGCAAGCTCAGCGTCATCGTCGTGGGCACCGGGCTGGCGGGCGGCTCGGCCGCCGCGACCCTCGGTGAGCTCGGCTACAACGTCACGTCGTTCTGCTACCAGGACACGCCCCGCCGCGCGCACTCCATCGCGGCCCAGGGCGGCATCAACGCCGCCAAGAACTACCGCGGCGACGGCGACTCGATCTACCGGCTGTTCTACGACACGGTCAAGGGCGGCGACTTCCGCGCCCGCGAGTCCAACGTCTACCGGCTTGCCCAGGTCAGTGTGAACATCATCGACCAGGCCGTGGCCCAGGGCGTACCGTTCGCCCGCGAGTACGGCGGCCTGCTCGACACCCGCTCCTTCGGCGGCGCGCAGGTCTCCCGTACCTTCTACGCCCGAGGCCAGACGGGGCAGCAGCTCCTGCTCGGCGCGTACCAGGCGCTGGAGCGCCAGATCGCGGCGGGCACCGTCAAGATGCACACCCGCCACGAGATGCTCGACCTGATCGTCTCCGACGGCCGGGCACGCGGCGTCATCGTCCGTGACATGGTCACCGGCGAGATCGAGCGGCACGTCGCCGACGCGGTCGTGCTGGCCAGCGGCGGGTACGGCAACGTCTTCTTCCTGTCGACGAACGCCAAGGGCTGCAACACCACGGCGATCTGGCGGGCGCACCGGCGCGGCGCGATGTTCGCCAACCCCTGCTACACCCAGATCCACCCGACCTGCATCCCGGTCAGCGGCGATCACCAGTCGAAGCTGACCCTGATGTCGGAGTCGCTGCGCAACGACGGCCGCGTGTGGGTGCCGATGAAGGCGGGCGACACCCGTCCGGCCTCGGCGATCCCCGAGGAGGAGCGCGACTACTACCTGGAGCGCATCTACCCGGCGTTCGGCAACCTGGTCCCGCGTGACATCGCCTCCCGCGCCGCCAAGAACGTCTGCGACGAGGGGCGCGGCGTCGGCCCCGGCGGCCTGGGCGTCTACCTCGACTTCGCCGACGCGATCCGCCGTCTGGGCCGCGACGCGGTGGAGAAGAAGTACGGCAACCTCTTCGAGATGTACGAGCGCATCACCGGCGAGGACCCGTACGCCCAGCCGATGCGCATCTACCCGGCCGTCCACTACACGATGGGCGGCCTGTGGGTGGACTACGACCTGCAGTCCACGATCCCGGGCCTGTTCGTGATCGGCGAGGCCAACTTCTCCGACCACGGCGCCAACCGTCTCGGCGCGTCCGCGCTGATGCAGGGCCTGTCCGACGGCTACTTCGTGCTGCCGACCACGATCGGCGACTACCTCGCGAACGGCCCCTACGACGAGGTCGACGAGGATGACGTGGCCGAGGCCGAGGCCGAGGTGCGCCAGAAGATCGACAAGCTGCTGAAGAACAACGGCACCCGCACCGCCGACTCCTACCATCGTGAACTCGGCAAGATCATGTGGGAGTACTGCGGTATGGAGCGCACCGAGGAGTCGCTCCGCAAGGCGCTGGAGCGGATTCCCGAGCTTCGCGAGGAGTTCTGGCAGAACGTGAAGGTGTCCGGTGAGGCCGACGAGCTGAACCAGGCTCTGGAGCGGGCCGGACGGGTCGGGGACTTCTTCGACCTGGCCGAGCTGATGTGCGTCGACGCGCTGCACCGCACCGAGTCGTGCGGCGGTCACTTCCGCGCCGAGTCGCAGGACGCCGACGGCGAGGCCCTGCGCGACGACGAGAACTTCTCCTACGTCGCGGCCTGGGAGTACGGCGAGCAGGGTCCGATCCTGCACAAGGAAGACCTCGACTACGAGTACGTCAAGATGAGCCAGCGGAGCTACAAGTGAGCGCGGCGGCACACGAGGAACGACACATCGTGCCCCGGACGCGTCCGGCCGGCTCGTGCGCAGCGAACGAGGAGTGGTAGGAAAACCATGGGTATGAACCTCACGCTCAAGGTCTGGCGGCAGAAGGGCCCCAACGACGAGGGCCGGATGGTCAACTACCGGGTCGAGGACGTGTCGCCGGACATGTCCTTCCTGGAGATGCTCGACGTCCTCAACGAGCGGCTCATCCTGGAGGGCGACGACCCGATCGCCTTCGACCACGACTGTCGCGAGGGTATCTGCGGCATGTGCGGCATGGTCATCAACGGAGTCGCGCACGGCGAGCAGGTGGCCACCACCACCTGCCAGCTGCACATGCGGCACTTCAAGGACAACGCGGTCATCACCATCGAGCCGTGGCGCGCCGCGCCCTTCCCGGTGGTGAAGGACCTGGTCGTGGATCGCTCGGCGTTCGACCGGATCATCCAGGCGGGTGGCTTCATCTCCGTCCCCGCCGGGTCGGCCCCCGACGCGCACAGCGTCCCGGTGAAGAAGGTCGACGCCGACGCGGCGTTCGACGCGGCCACCTGCATCGGCTGCGGCGCCTGCGTCGCCGCCTGCCCGAACGGCTCGGCCTCGCTCTTCACCGCGGCCAAGATCACCCACCTGAGCCTCCTGCCGCAGGGCCAGCCCGAGCGCGACTCCCGCGCCGTCGCGATGGTCGAGCAGATGGACGCCGAGGGTTTCGGTGGCTGCACCAACACCGGTGAGTGCACGGCGGTCTGCCCCAAGGGCATCCCGCTGGACACCATCGCCCAGATGAACCGCGACTACCTGCGGGCCGCCAAGTAGGCCCTTCGGTGGTCCGCACGCCCCGGCGCCCGGCCACGACGGCCGGGCGCCGGGGCGGCCGCTTTTCCCGGCTGTGCGTATATGCCGTGCGGCCGCTTTTCCCGGCTGTGCGTATATGCCGTCCGGCCGGTTTTCCCGGTTGTGCGTATATGCCGTGCGGCTGGTTTCCCGGGCCCGGACCCGAGGTGGGTGTCCTTCATGTCCGGGGTTCCGGAGGGACATCCCAGCCGGGTGCCGGAGGGCCGCCCGCTCCGACCGTGCCCGCTCTACTCGGGTGTCCGCCGTGTCCCGAGTTCCCGGACGATCTCCCGGCGCAGCGTCTCCGTGTCGATGCCCGCGTCGGTGATGACGCGCGAGGCCACTCCCTCCCCCTCGCGGAGCAGCCCCAGCAGGATGTGGCCGTCGCCGATGTATTTGTGCTTGAGGGCGATGGCCTCCCGGAGGGACAGTTCCAGGGACTTCTTCGCGGCTGCAGAGAAGGGGATGTGACGACCGCTGAACAGGCCGCCACGGTGGTTTCGCTGCGGTGGCCGGTCCAGGGAGCCTGGGCCGAAGGCGGCCTCGACCTTCTCCCTGATGGCGGAGAGGTCGATGCCGATCGTCTCCAGCGCGTCCGCGTCGAGCGCGTCCTTCGGCGGGTGGGGGACGAGGCGCACCACGGCCAGGTTGGCCCGATCGTGGTCCAGGCCGTGCCGTCCGAGGATCCGGGCCGAGACGGTCTGCGGCTGGTCGAGCAGTCCCAGCAGGAGGTGCTCGGTGCCGATGGACGGGTGCTTCAGCCGGCGGGTGTTCTCCTGGGCGAGTTTCACCGTCTGCCGGGCCTGATCCGTGAACCGTTCGAACATGACTATCTCTCCCGTCTCAGCAGGCCCCGGCCGCCCGCGTACTTCTTGTGCACCGCCTGCCGGCTCACTTCCAGACAGTGCGCGATCTCCTGCCAGGACCAGCCCTGATCTCTGGCGTTCTCCACCTGAAGGGCCTCCAGCCGGTCGACCAGCGTCCGTAGCGCGCGTACGGCCCGCAGGCCGACGGCAGGATCGCGGCTACCGGCGTCGGATGCCAGTTGTGCCGTATCGCTCATGGATGTCAATTTAGGTTGACGCGGCCCGCCTGTCAACCCTGATTGACGACGCCACGCCGGGGAGGCCGAAAACCGTTTGCCTGGCCAGGTCGGAGTTTGTGACCCTTGCTGTGAGATGCGCTCCTTACCAGCCGCCGATCCCGGCATTCCCGACGCCCGCAGCCCGCTCGGCTACCTGCGGTGGGTGGCCCGCATGCAGCGAGGCCCGCTGCTCCTGGGCATCACCTACGCCACCCTGTGGTGGCTCGCGATGGCGCTCGTGCCGGCCGCCATGGGCAGGGGCATCGACGCGATCAGGGCCGAGGACGTGCCGGCCCTGGTCACCTGGGGCACCGTGGTGCTCGCCCTGGGGATCACGCAGGCCGTCACGGGCATCCTGCGGCACCGGATGGCCGTCTACAACTGGCTGAGCGCCGCCTACCGGACCGTCCAGGTCACCGCCAGGCAGTCGACCCGGCTGGGCGCGACCCTGCCCAAGCGCATGTCCACCGGCGAGGTGGTCAGCATCGGCAACTCCGACATCGCCCACATCGGCAACGCGATGGACATCCTGCTCCGCGGCGTCGGCGCCGTCGTCGCCATCGCCGTGGTGACCGTCATCCTGATCGGCGCCTCGCCGCCGCTGGGCCTGACGGTGCTGGTCGGCCTGCCCCTCGTGGCGGTCGCCGTCGCGCCCCTGCTCAAGCCGCTGCACCGCCGCCAGAACGACCACCGCGACCTGCAGGGCGACCTCGCCACCCGCGCCGCCGACATCGTCACGGGCCTGCGGGTGCTCCGCGGCATCGGCGGTGAGCGGGTCTTCGCCGACCGCTACGGCGCCGAGTCGCAGCGAGTGCGCCACGCCGGCGTGCGGGTGGCCTCCGTCGAGTCGATGCTGGAGGGCGCGCAGGTCCTGCTGCCCGGGCTGCTGATCGCCGGGGTGACCTGGCTCGGTGCGACCTTCGCGATACGCGGCGAGATCACCGTGGGCCAGCTCGTCGCCTTCTACGGCTACGCGGTCTTCCTGATCGCCCCGGTGCGCACCCTCACCGAGGCGGCCGACAAGCTGACCAAGGGGCACGTCGCCGCCCGCAGGGTGGTGCGCATCCTGGCGCTGAGGCCCGAGGTGGAGGGCGGCACCGGCCGCTCGGAGGGCGGCCTGCTGCGCGACGTGACCTCCGGGGTCGCGGTGCGTCCCGGGATGCTCACCGCCGTCGCGGCGGCCGACCCCGAGGAGGCCGTGACCATCGCCGACCGGCTCGGCCGCTACAGCGACGGCGACGTCGACTTCGGCGACGTGGCGCTCGACACCCTGCCGATCTCCGAGGTCCGCCGCCGCGTCCTCGTCGCCGGCAACGAGGCCCAGCTGTTCGCCGGGGTGCTCAGGGACGAACTGGACGTCGCCGGCCGTGCCTCCGACGAGGAGATCACCCGGGCGTTGCAGGCCGCGTGCGCCACCGACATCGTCGAGGCGCTGCCCGGCGGTCTGGAGGGGCACGTCGCCGAGGCCGGCCGGGAGTTCTCCGGCGGCCAGCAGCAGCGGCTCAGGCTCGCCAGGGCGCTGACCCTCGACCCGGAGGTGCTCATCCTCATCGAGCCCACCAGCGCGGTCGACGCGCACAGCGAGGCCCGCATCGCCGACCGGCTGGCCAAGGCCCGCGCGGGCAAGACCACGCTGGTCTGCACGACCAGTCCGCTGGTGCTCGACCGCACCGACCACGTCATCTACGTCGAGGGAGGTGTCGTGCGCGCCCAGGGCACGCACCGGGAGCTGCTGGCCACCCACCCGGGCTACACCGCCGTCGTGACCCGGGGTGAGGAGTCGTGAGCAGGCAGATCCTGCCCGTCGCCGACACCGCGCAGGTCCGGGCGTACGCCCGCAGGCTCACCCTGAAATACCCCGGAGAGCTCACCGCGGCGCTGGGCCTGCACGGCCTGGCCGCCGTCGCGGGCCTGGCGGTGCCGTGGCTGCTCGGCGGCCTCGTCCAGGGCGTCCAGGACGGCACCGGGGTCGACGTCACCGCGGTGTCGCTGGCCATCGGCGGCTTCCTGGTCGCCCAGGCCGTGCTGGTCAGGTTCGCCGTCTACGCCTCGGCCAGGCTGGGCGAGAAGGTCCTCGCCGAGCTGCGTGAGGAGTTCGTCGGGCGAGTGCTCGGCCTGCCGCTGTCCGTCGTCGAGCGGGCCGGATCCGGCGACCTGATCTCGCGGACCTCGCGTGACGTCGACTCGCTGTCGCGCACCGTGCGGCACGCCGTGCCCGAGACGCTGATCGCGCTGGTCACCTGCCTGATCACCGTTGGCGCGCTGGTACTGGTCGGGCCGCTGCTCGCGCTGCCCTCGCTGCTGGCCGTCCCCATCCTGTGGATCTCCACCCGCTGGTACCTCAACCGGGCCAGGGACGGCTACCTGCGCGAGAGCGCCGCGTACGCCGACATGACCGACGGGCTGGCCGAGACGGTCGGCGGCGCCCGCGCGGTGGAGGCCCTGGGCCTGCAGGAGCGGCGGCACCGCCGCACCGACACCGACATCGCCCGCTCGTGGGCGGCCGAGCGCTACACGCTGGGGTTGCGCACCGTCTGGTTCCCCTCGGTCGAGCTCGGCTATGTGATCCCGATCGTGGCGACGCTGGTCGTCGGCGGCCTGTTCTACGTCCAGGGCTGGGTCTCGCTGGCCCAGGTCACCGCCGCCACGCTCTACGTTCAGCAGCTCATCGACCCGCTCGACCGGCTGCTGATGTGGATCGACGAGCTCCAGGTCGGCGGCGCCTCCATGGCCCGGCTGCTCGGCGTCGCCGAGGTGCCCGACGACCGCGAGGCCACCTCCACCGCCCCCACCGGCAGTGAGCTGGCGGCCGACGACGTCCGCTACGCCTACCGCGAGGGCCACGACGTGCTGCACGGCATCGATCTGCTGGTCAAGCCGGGCGAACGGCTGGCCATGGTCGGCCCGTCGGGGGCGGGCAAGTCCACGCTGGGCCGCCTGCTCGCGGGCATCCACGGCCCCCGCACCGGCTCGGTCACCGTGGGCGGTGTCCCGCTGGTCGAGCTACCCCTGAACGACCTGCGCGGCCAGGTCGCCCTGGTGACCCAGGAGCATCACATCTTCCGGGGCACGGTGCGCGACAACGTGCTGATCGCCAGGCCCGACGCGGACGACGCGCGGGTCCGCGAGGTGCTGGAGGCCGTGGACGCCTGGGACTGGGTCGAGGCCCTGCCCGAGGGGCTCGACACGGCGGTCGGCTCCGGTGGCGAGCACGTTCCCCCCGCCCAGGCCCAGCAGCTGGCCCTGGCCCGGCTGGTGCTGGCCGACCCGCACACCCTGGTCCTCGACGAGGCCACCTCGCTGATCGACCCCCGCGTGGCCCGACGCCTGGAACGCTCGCTGGCGGCCGTCCTCGAAGGCCGTACGGTGATCGCCATCGCCCACCGCCTCTACACGGCCCACGACGCCGACCGCGTCGCGGTCGTGGAGGACGGCCGTATCGGCGAGCTCGGCTCCCACGAGGAACTGGTCGCCGCGGAAGGCTCCTACGCGGCCCTGTGGCGCAGCTGGCACGGCACCTCCAGGTGAGAGCAGGTTTCTGTGGCTCTCACCTGGACGCGCGGGTACAGATCCGCGCCACACTTTCGGAAACGGTGGAATGCGACCGTCAGGCCGTTCCCGACGTGCCGGTAGACGTGATCTCCGCCCAGATGACCTTTCCGTCCATCAGGGGAACCATGCCGAACTCGTCGGCATAGCGTGCCGCGAGAAACAGGCCGCGCCCGTCGCACGCTTCGAAATCCGGTGCTTCCTGGGGAACGACCGGTAGTGCGGCGGAGAAGTCACGTACGCTCAGACGCACGTTGGAGCCGAGGGCGCTCACCGTGAGTTCGAACCGCTCGTCATCGGTATGTCTGACGTTGCTGCACAGCTCGGTGAGGATCATCATGCAGCGGTCCACGATGACCTCTTGCATTTTCCAGAGGATCAACTGGATCGTCACGATGCGCCGGATCGGCTCCATTGTCTCCGGGCTGTATTGCTGGGCCCGGGAGAGCCGCCGGTGTGAAGCCCGGGCCTTCTCCGTTGTCATGGCATCGTTCATTGCCCCTCCGGGGGTGGGCAGGTGTGTGCATGGGGCGATCGCATCACGTTTCGAGGTTGTTCGGATACGATCCGTGTTCTTGAAAGATGATGCTGTGAGATCCAGTGTCAGCGCAACCTCAATTTGGAGAAAGTTGCTCCAGCGAAAATCCGAGCGCGGCAAGATGCTGGGTTAGACCAGGTTTGTCCCAGAGAGGTGCTCATGCCAGAGGTCAGGGCTACGGTCCGCCGCCGACGCCTGGGGCGCGAGCTGGAGATGCTGCGCCACGCTCGCAAGCTCACGCTGGAGGATGCCGCTATCCTCCTTATGCGTCCCAAGACGTCTCTCAGCAAGATCGAGAACGGTAAGCAGCAACTTCGCGTCAGAGACGTGCCCTTCATCCTCGATAAATACGAACTCGACGATCCGGCTCGCCGTGAAGAGATCATGGCGTTGGCGAGCAAGGCCGCCGAACGTGACTGGTGGCAGAAGTTCCAGGGAGTCGTACGCGATCCCTTCGCCGATTACCTCAGCCTTGAGGAGTCGGCAACATTGATCTTCAAATGGTCACCGCTTCTCATCCCGGGATGGCTGCAGACCGAGGCTTACGCCCGTCACGTGGTGGCGGCCAGTCGCATGTGGCAGACCAAAGAGGAGATCGACAAGTTCGTGGCCCTGCGCATGAAGCGCAAGACCACGGTTCTGGACCGAGAGGAGCCCCCGCAGGTTTGGGTGGTGCTGTCAGAGATGGCCGTCCGTCAGCACGTCGGTGCTCCAGACATGCGGGTCATGAAAGAGCAACTGGAGCACCTGAAAGATGTGGCCGCCGACCGCGGTCGCCCTCACGTTCAGATCGTGCTTCTGCCCTATCTGGCGGGTGAGCACGCAGGGCTTGAGGGCGCTTTTACCTGGATGCGCTTCGACTCCGGCCCAGAGGTCATCTGTCTGGAGGCGCTGACCTCGGCGCAGTATCTTGAGGACGAAGATGAAGTGGCTCGATATGCGATGGCCGCTGACCACCTTCGGTCGGCTGCTCAGCCACCTCGCGACACGATCGCGACGCTGAGTAAAATGATCAAGGAATTGTGAGTAAAATGAGCGTTTGCCCTACCCCCGAGTCCCTGGCCTGGGTTACGAGCAGCTTCAGTGACGGCGGAGCCAACTGTGTCATGGTCGGCAGGGGAACTGCCGATGTCGTAGCGGTGCGCGATTCCAAGGCTGCTGACATACCGGCCATCATGTTTTCCGTCATGGCCTGGTCGCAGTTCCTTGATGTCGTGAAGGCCGAGGCCGCAGATCACGAGCTTGTGGCATCTCCGCAGAATAAAACGGAACTGTACGACCTCGATCTTTCTGACGTGGCATGGCTGAGTGCTGCCGGGAGCAGTCCCGCCGACCGGGTTGAGATGGCTCACTTGCCTAAAGGAGCGATTGCACTGCGCCATCCGATGGCAAAGACGACCCTGCGTTACACCTGTACGGAATGGATTGCTTTCAAGCATGGCGTTCAGGTCGGCGAGTTCGCTGTATCAACAGCTGCGTGACAGCAGACGCCGTACTCGCTCTCGCTGCGCGGTGAGCTCTTGTTCGCGAGTGAAGCGCTGGCGCCACAAAACGGCCAGCCAGCGCAGTGCGCAGGTGCGCTGTGCGGCTCGGAAGCGCGGCGTCAGCGCTGTGGTGACCCCCACGGCCCCGGCATCTCGAAGTTTTGACCGGGTTTGATTCCTTGCGCGCGAATGGCTGCGCCTCTGCCGCTGGTAATAACTGACCCAATTCGGGCATGGAAACGGGCACGACTCCCGAAGATCGAGGTTCTCACACCAATCGATCCGGGAGGAAGCCGTGCCCGTGCCCCTATCATCGCTGATCAGCCCGATCGAGAGCGGCAACACAACGGGATCGGTGCCCGATCGGGTGGCCCGCGAAGGACTGCTGGCCCGCTTCCGCCGGATTTCCGACCACCGCTCCACCCGAAACGTCCGGCATCCGCCGGCCTCGATCCTGGCACTGGCCGCGTGCGGGGTGACCGTGGTCGGCGGAGACTCGATCATCGCGGTCTGGCACTGGGCCTCCGACGCGTACCCGCAGGAAGTACTGGCCGAACTGGAGGTGTGACGTGATCCGTTCACCGGGCTGCATGTGCCGCCCGGCGAACGGACCTTCCGCCGGGTCCTGGGCGAGGTCGACGGCGACCAACTGGATCGCGAGGTGTGCGCTTACCTGGCCGGGCAGGAGCCCCGCCCAGCCGACGCACCCGGCCATCCCGATACCCCCGGTGCGGCTCGACCGGACACCGCCGAGCCGGCGGAGCCGGCATGGTCGAACGAGCGCGAAGCCCGGCGGGTCCGCCGACGCAACCGGGAACATCCCGCCATGGTGGGGTTGCTGCCCGCGGCTGCAGCCGACGGCAAGGCCGTCCGCGGAGCCCGCCGCCCCGACGGCCGCCGTCTCCAACTGCTGTCGCTGTTCTGCCACACCCGGCATGCGACGCTCGCTCAGCGGGCCATCGACGCCAAGACCAGCGAGGTGCCCGAACTCAAGCCACTGATAGCCGAAGTGGATCTGGCAGGCACAGTCCTGACCGCCGACGCGCTGCACGCCGTCCGCGAGACCGCCCGACATCTGACCGAGGACCTCGGCGCGTACTATGTCCTGATTTTGAAGCACAATCAGCCCGTGCTCCTGGCCACGGCGATGACCGTCCTGGCCGAGGGGACCGACGCCGAGCACGAGCGGGCCGGTACCGGGCATACAGAGATCGACCGGGGCCACGGCCGCAGCGAGCGCCGCACCATCCGTACCGCCCCCGCAGACGGCGTCGACTTCCCCGGCGCGGTTCAGGTCATGCGGATCGTACGGCACGTCGCCGATCTGCACGGCGCGGGCAGTAGTAAAGAGGTGGCCTACGCCATCACGAACCTGCCCGCCGACCTGGCCGGACCCGCCCATCTGGGCACCTACGTCCGCCGGCACTGGGGGGTGGAAAACCGCGAGCACTACGTCCGGGACGTCACCTTCCGTGAGGACGCCGGCCAGATCCGTACCGGCAGCCTGCCCCAGGTGATGGCGACCTGCAGAAACCTCGCGATCGGCGCGTTCCGCCACGTCGGCCACGTCAACATGGCCTACGCCCGGCGGCACTACCGAAACGACGCTCGCCGCCTGCTCACCCTGTTCGACCTATGAGCTCAAATCACCCACGAGAGAGCACACCTTCAACATGCCGGGGCCGTGTGGTGACCCCAGATCGGCATGCAGACTTTCCCAGACCTCGTCGTCAATATCGCGGGCGCTGATGTGCTCACAGAGGTCGGCGGCGTCGAACGCGGTATCGGAGTAACCGGAGAACTCGAAGTCGACGCAGCGAATTTCGCCTCCGTCCCACAGCCAGTTCAGCAGGTTGGAATCTCCGCGGCAGAACACCGCGGGCGCCGGCCCCGGTAGGAGCTCTCGGTCGCCTGATTCTTCCCACGGGTGGAGCAGGGTGAGCATGTCGGCGGTGAGTGGCTTTGAGGCCAGCTGAGGATGGGCCAACCGTCCGACTGGTGACGCGGAGGCGAGGCCAGAGCTATGGGGCTTTGCCACCGAGGATTACCGTCACCACCAGCGCGCTTCTCGCTGGGGGCCAGCCGTCGGAGTAGGAGTGCGCGTGCGCTAGCCCTGTGATCGCCTCTCGCACGTTGAATGATCTTCCCTCGCAGAAATGGCCGCGAAGTGGCAACGGTTTGGCGTACTGGTGCCACGAAGCGTGCGTCATGGTGGGCTCGGGCTGATATCGGCCCGCGCCGAAAAGCATCAGTGCGAGGAGATGAGGAGTGCCCCCGACGACCGCCGAGTTGATCCGCGACTACGGCCTGGGAGAACTGGTCGACCATGCCGACGTTGCCCTCAGCAGGGTCGCCGCTCCTCAGTCGGTCGCCCGACAGCGGGTGCGCACGGCACTAACCCGTCATGCCAGCACAGAGCAGATCGACGACGCGGTACTCGTAACCAACGAACTGGTCGGCAACGCCATTCAGCACGGCAACGGAGTCGTCTCGATGACCTTGGACGTCTACGAGAAGGGCGCCGCGGTGAGCGTCGTGGACCGTGGAGCCAATATCAGTGCTATCCCCACGGCTTCGACGGTGGACCTGGTTGGCGACGCCGACAGTGAAAGCGGCCGCGGCCTGTACCTGGTCGCGCAGTTCTCGACCGCCTGGACGGTCCAGGCGGTCGAAGGAGGAAAAGCCGTTGTGGCTGTGTTCGATCTGACCGGTGGTGCCCTGTGACACAGGCATTCAACCTGGTGCCGCAGCACCTGTGCTGCGGCGTGTGTGACAACCCCACCCGCCGGGTTCCCCGAGAACCTCAGACCCAATGTCCCCACCGACCCAAGGTGATCCGTCTGAGCGAGACGGCCGCCGCCTCGGTCCAATGCGACCTGGAGAACAATGAACACGCACACCAGAGCCGCCATCCCAACGAGGGAAACCAACTTGATCGTGGCGGAACTGTTCGGCCCCACCTTCCAGGGCGAAGGACCCAGCCTCGGCACACGTGCGGCCTTCCTGCGCCTGTCTCGATGCAACCTGGCCTGCAGCGGACGGATGCCGTGCGACACCCCCTACACCTGGGACACCACCCGGTATGACCTGCGCAGAGAGTCGTCCCGGCGCAGCGTCACTGAGGTGGGAGACGAGTTACTGCTCCTGGACACCGCCCTCGTGGTAATCACTGGCGGGGAGCCCTTGATCCAGCAGCAGCAACTCGTTCCGCTGGTGCTCCGCCTGGTTGACGCCAACCGCCGAGTGGAGTTCGAGACCAACGGCACGTTCGGACCGCTACCCGAACTGCTCATAGACGGTGTCCGGTTCAACGTTTCGCCCAAGCTGTCCAACGCTGGCATGGCCGAGAGCATGCGCATTGTCCCCGAGGCGCTGACCGCCCTCGTGGGCAGCGGTAAGGCAGTCTTCAAGTTCGTCGCCACCGAGAGGTCGGACCTGGACGAGATCGATGATCTCGTCCAGCGCTACGGGCTCTCCCCGGTGTACGTGATGCCGGAGGGCAGGACCCCGGATGCCGTGATCACCCGAGCCCGCGAACTGGCCGACGACGTAATCGCCCGCGGCTGGTCCATGACCCAGCGCCTCCACGTCCTGCTGTGGGGCGACGAGCGCGGCCGCTGACCCGCAAACCCGTTCATCACGCTCCTGCCGAAGAGTCACGTGGACCCACCCTCGCCGGTTATCCACCCGCCCAGGGTTCCTGCCGTTCCTCACCGCCTTAGGAATCCACAGCACCACAGATGAAGCGTGGGACTACATGACTGTCTTGCGGCCTCCTGCCGCCCGCATTTCCAAAACCCCGTCGCACAGGAGGAGTCCATGGACTTCAGCACGGTGCCGCTCCCACCCGGCAAGCACACCATCGGCAAGCTGTTCGATTTCGAGGCCGGGCACCGGCTACCCAGCCTCGCGCCCGAGCATAAGTGCTCGCGGCAGCACGGGCACAACTACATGGTCGAGGTGATCCTGACCGCCCCCGTCCTGGAAGAGCCGGGCTTCGTCACCGACTTCGGAGACCTCGCGCCGTTCAAGAAGTTCCTGGACACCGAATTCGATCACCACAATCTGCACGAGATCATGCCCTGCGAGCCGACCTCTGAGCGCTTGGCCCAGTTCCTGGCCGGTTGGTTCATCCAGAACGTTGAGCCGGTCATCCCCAGCCAACTGGTCGCCATCCGGGTTCGCGAGACAGAGCGCAGTTGGGCTCGCTTCGACGTAGAAGAGCGATAACCCCCTCCTCAGCTCAAAAGATGCCCGGATGGAGCGCCACCGAGTTCTGGCTGATCATCGCCGAGCGCATCCGCGTCTCCAGCCGATCTTCAGTACGGATGGGTTCGGTGGCCGTGATGCTGGAGGGCCCCACGGCGAAGGGCGGGCATCGAGGCCACCCGAGTGTTCGCGGCTCGGAGCCCGACCGGCCACTGACCAATGGCGCATAGCTAGGCATCTGCACCCCCTGGCGTTCGCACCTCTCGGACGCTGACCGCACACCCCGTAGCTCAGCCCTCCATCCTCAGCACTTGGAAGCGAGGCAAAATCTCATGACGAACGCCGTCTACAGTCCGGTGTCCGGCCAGAGTGCCGCCGTGCCAGCACAATCCGACCCGGTTGCTCCAGTGTCGGTCGACACCGAGCGCGTCACCGAGCTGATCGGCCAGCTCTTGGCCGCGCTCGGCGAGGACCCCAGGCGGGAGGGGCTGGCGGACACGCCGGCTCGGGTCGCGTCCTGGTGGAACTCGTTCCTGTCGCCGGAGCCGTCTGCGAAGGTCATGTCTTTCACCGAGACCCACCTGAGCGACCAGCTCGTCGTGGTCGGCGGCATGAGCGTGTGGTCTCTCTGTGAGCATCACCTTCTGCCCATGAACCTGGAGGTCGCGGTCGGCTACCTGCCTGACGGTGAGGTGGTCGGGCTGTCGAAGTTCGGGCGGATCGCTCTGCGTTACGCCGGACGGCTCCAGGTGCAGGAGCGGTTCACCCGGCAGGTCGCCGAGGAGATCGCTAGCGTGATCGGCAGCAAGGACGTAGCGGTCGCTGTCCGTGGCACCCACCTATGCATGAGCATGCGTGGAGTGCGCTTGGAGGCCGCCCGTACCACCACGTTGCAGGTCGGCGGCCGGTTCCAGGACGATCCGGCGCTCTCCCAGCAGTTCCTCACCCTCGCCATAGGCCAGTGGGGGGCGGCGTGATGGCCATCGATTTCTCCGTGATCGCCCCGCCCGGCTACCTGGAGGTGTTCGTCGCCCAGGAGCCTGCCCGCGTGCACCACGTGGCCGCCCAGCGTGTCCTGTCCGACTCCGCCTACCGGGAATTCTTCCGTCGTGAGGCCAAACGCGGTGCGGAGATCGTCGTCGACAACGGCGTCTTCGACCTCGGCCATGCCCTGCCACCCGTCGATCTGGTCGCGGCTGCTCGTGCGGTTGACGCTCGCGAGATCATCCTCCCAGACGTCTTGTCGGACGGCGCCGCGACGATCAAGGCCAGCGACGAAGCCGCACGTGAGATCCGCGAGCTGAGCGATGAGTTCCGCCTGTGCGCCGTGCTGCACGCAGCGGACGACCAGGAGTGGCTGCGCTGCTACGACCACTTCGTCTCCAGCGACTACGCGGGCGCGATCGCACTGCCCGCCTCCCGGCGTCCCGCCCCGGAGGAGTGGTTGTGCCGTACTCGGTGGACAGCCACCCGCTACCTGGAGGACCACGGCATGCTCGAGGAGCGGATCGTCTACCGGCTGCTGGGCCTCGGCCGGACCGGGCACCTGGAACTGGCCGAGCAGTGCGAGCATGAGTGGATCGCCTCTGCCGACGGCGCCGCCCCGGTCATCCTCGGCGCGATGGGCATCGCGATGCTGCCTGACGGGCCGTACGACAAGCCCAAGACCCCTCGCATCGAACATCTCGGCCCGATCCCCGAGAAGCGGTTCGACCTGATCCGGCAGAACATCGCCGTCGTCCGGTCGGCGGCGGGCAGCAATGTGCGGATCCCGGAGGGTCGTTCATGAGCATCCTGCCCGACCCCCTGCTCGCGCGCAGTGCCGGTGCCGTGGTGCCCGCGCCGCCGATCGAGGTGGACAGGCACACGATGAGCCCGGACAGCCTGCTGCGTTATCTGCGGATCAAGGTCCATCACCTCATCCAGGAGCAGCCCTGGGACAGCATCCGCATCGTCGGCGACTACGACCGCCTGGCCGTGATCTCCCAGTACGAGAAGAATGGCAAGTTGTTCAACTGGGAGCGCCCCACCGCAGAAGTCCATGGCCGAGATCTGGTGGTCAAGGCGTTCCCCGGTGCCGACTATGTTCACCACTACGGCCTGATCATCGCCACGTACCTCGCGATGACCGGCCGCCCCGCCGACAACGTCACCTATCAGCTGCCCGATCCCGACCTCTGCCGTAGGGCCGTCGAGCAACTCGACCTCGCGCTCGACGGTGACCTGGTGATCGTCGGCTGGGCACTGGAGCACCTGGCACCCGCTGGCGCGGTCTGGACGCATGGGCCGGGCTACGCCTGGCACCTCGCCAGACTGCATGGCCACCGGGTGGTCTACCTCGGCTTCCGGCACAGCATCTGGGGCGACGTCGCCGGCCGAGTCGTCGGCCGACTGGCCGAGCTCGGCGCCCGTGCTGTCGTCTACGTCGGCAAGGTGGGCGCTCTGATGCCCCAGATGGAGCCCAACATGATGCTCGCGACCGGCAAGGAGAGCCTCGTCGACGGCTCCCTGATTACGTGGAACGACTTCTTCGGTGACTTCGCCGCTGCCCAGCTCGATGTGCAAACGGGCGTCCACGTGACCTCGCCGTCGATCCTCTTGGAGAACCGTGACTGGCTGGCCAGGTACGCCGGACACGCCTTCGTCGATCCCGAGATCGGCCCCATGGGGGCGGCCGCGCGCCGCGCGGGGATCAGCTTCGGCTACCTCCACGTCATTTCCAACAATCTCGCCCGCCACTACCCAGCGGACCTATCCAATGAGCGTCACGGCGATGTCGTCCGGCGGCGCGCCGTCCTGGTCAGCCGGATCCGCGACACCATCGCCAACCGCCTGGCAGTCCGCCCCAGCTGAGCCTCCATGGAGGAACACGACCATGACAGTCGCAGCACAGCCCGCCAGCCCTGTGCGCGGGCGGGAGATCACGGTCACCGGTATCGACGGCGCAGGCAAGTCCACCCTCGCCGCCCGCCTGCATCAGGCATTGGTCGACGCCGGCCACCCGGCCATCCTGGTCGGCAAGCACACCACCGACGTCCCCATGGACCCTGACCTGTCCGCCTACCTGGACCGGCTCAACGAGCTCATCTACCGTCGCGACACCCGCGTCGCCCAGGCCTGCGGCGACCACTACTGGCTGCTGGCGCTGGCTGCCTGGTACTCCCTTCAGGACGAACTGGTGATCCAGCCTGTCCTCGCCGCCGGTACCCACGTCATCCTCGACAACGCGCACCACAAGATCCTCGCTCGCTACGCGGTCAACCCCGAGGTCTCCACCCGCCTCGCCGAACGGGTCTTCGCCCACCTCACCGAACCCGACCTGGTGATCTTCCTGCGCATCGGCGCCCGCGAAGCCCTGCGCCGTAAGGGCGAGTTCACTTCCCTGGAGACTGGCCACTCCGGTCGCAGCGAGGAGAACTTCATCCGCTACCAGGACACCGTCCTAGCCCAGCTGAGCCAACAGGAGCAGCGCGGCGGCTGGCTGTCACTGGACGTCACCGGCATGGACCGCGACGCCGTGTTCAAGAACGCCGCCGACGCCCTTGCCGAGCGCCTCCAGCTCACGCTCTGACTCATCCCTACGACAAGGAGTCCGCCATGCCAGTGCCTCTGCCCGAAGAAGGTGAGTACGTGTGCCACGGCATCACCTGGGCGACCGGGGACCCCCGGCTGCTGCTCGCTCCGCTACCCGGCGGGCCACTGGCGTACGCCGAGATCATGCACCAACGACTTGGCTTCCAGGTGACTGGTACCGGCCGATGGTGCACTGGCCGGTACCGGTTCGCCGACACCGTCCGCGTCGAGGCCCTCGCCTGTCCCGACCGTGCGCCCGCCGAGCAGAGCGGCCAGTGCACCCGATGCGCCGGACGCGACGACTTCCGTTCCGCCCACCAGTTCCACCAGGGCAGCCATGCTCCCGAGGCCCTTGTCAGGTATATGGACCAGCCGCACTGGCTGTACCTGGCGACCTTCGCTGACGGAACGACCAAGGTCGGCACCGCAGCCGAGCCGCGCAAACGCTCCCGTCTCGACGAACAAGGAGCGCTGTTCGCCACCTACCTGACCAAAAGCCCCGACGGCCGGGCCGTACGCCATCTCGAAGACGCCCTCACCCACCGCCTTCAGCTACCCCAGACCGTACGGGCCGCGGCTAAACTCCAAGCCCTGGTCGGCCTGACTGACCTGTCTACTCCCCGCGCTGCCCACGAGCAGCACGTCGCCCGCGCCTCCGACACGCTCGCCGACATGAGCACCCCCTCGGTGCTGGAGGCATGGACCCCGCCAGCAGAGGGCGACCGCCTCCGCACCGCCAGCCGGGAGCGGGCCCTCTACCCGCACGACCTGCGAGAAGGCAAGCACGGATTCACCCCCGTCTCCTGCGTCGGCTCCCAGGTTCTCGCCGTCCTGGACCACAACGACGCGATGGGCTACCTCCTCGATCTCGGCGCGCTCAAGGGCCGCCGCATCACCCTTGGCCCGTTCTCCTCTCCAAGCGCCGCAATCCAGACCTCCCTGTTCTGAACCCCAGCCCCGCTCTTCAGCGCCACATCCGCCCACGGGCAGGGGCTCTCACCGGGAAATGAGGCATACATGGCACCCCACGACGCCCTTACCGGCTGGAACGAGGACACCACGGCCGAGGCATACGCCGCCTTCACGCGCGATTTCCCCATGTACGGCGCCACCAGCCGCGACCTTGCCCGCCGCGCCCACCTCGCCGGCAGCCGACTGGTGGTCGATCTATGCGGCGGGGCTGGCGCGACCGCCGAGGCGATCCTCGCCCTGGTCCCGGCCGAGGCCCGAGTCATATCTCTGGACAGCGCCGCCGCCATGCAGCGGGTCGGTCGCGGTAGCGTGACCGATCCGCGTCTGCTCTGGGTCACTGCCCGGGCCGAGGATTTGGCCGAGCACGTCTCTGGCATGGCCGACGCTGTGGTCTGCAACTCTGCGATCTGGAAAACGGATGTCCCGGCCGTGTTCGCTGCGGTTCGCAGCGCACTGCGGCCCGGCGGCCGGTTCGTGTTCAACATCGGCGGCGGCTTCGCCGGGATCGCCCACCCCGACGAACAGACGGTCCGCACCAGCCCGTCGCTCAACATGCTGATCCGCCAGGTCGCCGCCCGCGAATATGGCCACACGCCATCCCTGGCGACAAGCGCAGGCCCCAAGCTGCCGCTGGAGGTGGTCACTGAGCATCTGGCCGCGGCTGGGCTGACCCTTCTGGACACCCAGGTCACCGCTCAGCACGGCACCATGGCGGAGAAGAAGGCGTGGTTGTCTGTCCCCGTGTTCGCCCGTCCCCATGGTGACTTCACCCATGAGCAGCGCATGGCGATCCTGGACGAGGCATACGCCCTGACGACGCCCGAAACCCCGACCGTGACCAGCTGGCTCGTTGCCGTCGCCGAACGGCCCGCGGAGGAGCCCTGATCGCCCTACTGTCCTGCCACTGGCGGAGACGCTCTCCGCGAGCGCACCAGAGCGAGTCGCTCACCTCGCAGGCGTGGCTCAGCGCATCCCGTCCGAGCGCTCGGCCGCCAGCCGACGTATGTGTGCTCGGATTCGGCCGTGGTCCTCTGGGAAGACGCTCTCCCACTCCTCGCCGAGGCCAAACCACTTCGGCAGCTGGTCGCTTTGCCCGCCGAGCGGGACATCAGGGCTGGTGATCGCGCTGTAGGACAGGCCAAGCGTCGGCGACCAGTCGGCACGGTAGGAGCGGACGGACACCGCCGCCGGAGCAGGCAACAGCTCCGCTCGCACGCCGGTCTCCTCGGCAAGCTCCCGGGACGCGGCGGCTCGCGGTGTCTCACCCGGCTCGACCTTGCCCCCGGGCGGCACCCACCCACGCCAGCGATGCCTCACCAGCAGGACGCACTTGAAGGCAGGATCAGTCACCCAGACCTCGGCTGCGAATGGCTCCATTGGCCTGTGACGGGCCTGCTCCAGCCAGGTCCGGGCGTCATCGAACTCCAACTCCGCGAGACGGGCGTCCGTGACCGCCGCGTCCAAGGTCACTTGGTCAACCACACCGTGAATCACCCGCCACACCTTATGTCGCTGCAAGGTGTGGCGGGTGGAGGCGACCCGCCGACGCCCGCGCGTGCGCACTCTAGTCGGCGGCGAGCCGAGAGCGACAGGGCGATGACATCGACGCAGCCAACGTTAGGCGCCATGCGAGTGTTCACTCCAGGAAGGGTAATCAGCGATGGACTCTGACACGCCGCCGCGAGGCGCCTGGGTCGTCCTGGGAAAGATCCACCTGCTCAATCGGGCCGCGCCTCGCCGCCCGGACGAACCGATCATTTTGGTACGGGTGCCCCCGCAGGAGGTGTGCATCCCCAGCACCACCGTAGTCATGCGGTGGGACGCACTTGGGATGTGCCAGGTCACCGCTCTGACCGCGGAAGGCACTCCACTCGCAAACGGCCAAATCCAGGGCAGCGCGCTGTTGCCCGACGCCATGCCTGGCCTCGCGTTACGCGAGATGATCGGCGATGCCGCCGCTTCCAGTCTGGTACCGCTGTGTTACCTGGCCGGACATCCCAACGGCTACCACGCGTACGCGCAGATCCGGTTCTACCCAGAGGACGCGTGCTTCGTCCGCATCACCCAGGAGCCGGTAGGCGAGGGCCCGGTCGAGGCGCTGATCTGGCTTGACCCGGTGCTGATCGCCCACGAGGCGTCGGCACTGCGGCTCAACAACCACCTGAGGTACTTCCACAGCCACTTCGCCGGAACCGAACTGGAGTACAAGTACAACCTGACGCCGGGCACGGACATCTGGGCGGCCTCCATGGAACTACTGAAGGTTCTGCGCCATGGTGAACTGGCCGACTGCAGGCCGGAGTACCGGGACGAATTCCAGATCTACTTCTTCGACAACCACCTCTTCGACGTCACAGGGCCTGACAACGAGCGCGGCTACGCCTCCTTTATTCCCACGGTCGACGGCAAGCACGTGCTGAAACGCAAGTGGTATGCCAAGGACACCTTCGCCCGTCGTGAACAGCTCTACACCGACATCGAAGTCGACGCCGACGGCTTCGGAGAGTACCTGCGCTCAGAGCTGGGTCTCCAGGTACGCGCAATGCCGCCCTTCCGGCGCGTCCGCTACGACATCCAGTGCGAGTCGATGCGCACCGGCCACATCTTCGGAATCTTCCTTGACCACTGTTCACTCCTGGCCGCACCGGAGGTAGTTCTGTCGCAGTGCGAACTGGAGTACCGCCGTTCCCGCAGCGTCCTGAACCACGACGAAGACGAGGTGCTTCGGGAGATGGAACGTATCGACCACTGGCTCTTGGACTACCTTGCCACGAAGGGCCTGACGAAACAGCGCACGTTCTATTCCAAACGCAGTTTCCTGCGTGACATCGTCATCGCCCGGCCTGACCTGGCCTTGGATCACTGACGAAATAGGTAGCAAGATCCCTCCGTCCGAGCCCGGCGACCGCAAAGGCGCGAACGGTTGCAGCACCTTGTAGAACAAGATCAAATCCAAGCCTTGGGGGCTGGCCCGCCTCTGCTCGCAGGTCAGTTGGGCGAGTTCCACGTGGCCTTGCCGACGTGGCTGCCAGCGGTCCCGTCCTCACGCCGTCACCGCTTCGACCAGCTGATGAAGCACCATCTTTTGGGCCTGGCTCTCCGATCTTTCCCGACCCGGTCAACGCTGTTCATCAAAAGTGAGCAGTGGAACGTCGAACAGGCTCGGCTGCCGAGGCCGTGTGAGGCTGGGACCCGTGATCTCCACGATGATGAGCTCCGCGATGAACTGCACCTGGGCAGCGAGCAAATGGCTGGTCCGCCCGTCGGCGGAATCGGCCTTCAGACCGGTTGAGACATGAATGTGGGGGGCCAGGCAGTCCCGATCAGGATCCCAGGCCAAGGTTCCGCCGCCGAGCGCCTCAAGCGTTTTCACCTCAATGTGGTCCCACAAGGGGGCCTCGGGATTCTCCAGCGGCCCACAGGTTCCCACCAGCTTGGCGGAGCTGAACCCTCCGACAAAGGCGGGAAGATAGCCTGCACGGATCGCATGCTCTGCGCAGAATTTCTCGAGCGAGGTGAAGAAGTCCTCCCCATGGTCGAAGGCGACGACGAACTCCCGGCCTCGGGTGAACTGTGTGGCGCGCATTCGGATCTCCTGCTCGTAGTGCGATTATCGACGTTCGGTGAAGGCGGCCTCGACCCTCGCGCGATCGGCCCCCGCACGCAACTGGGCCAGGAGCAGGAGCCGCGCCTTGTAGGGATCCAGCGAGCCGGCGCTGATCAGCCCGCGAGCCAGCAGGTCGCTTTCGGAGCCCGGGAAGGCATAGGTGGCGGCGAGGACGCTGCCGGCCCCGGTCCGGGAGGCCAGCACCACCGGGATGCGCTGCGCCAGCCTCTGCAGGGGTTCAACCCAGGTCTCCGGCACGTGACCGGCACCGAACGAGGCAACGACCAGCCCATCCGCGCGTAGGTCAAGGTCGTTGAGCACTGAGGTGTCGCCGCCCAGGGTCGTGTACACGATCTCGACGACGCCCGGCTGCAACGGCAGCGGCACCGCGCGGTGGCGTCGCAGCCCGAAGTGCAGCCGAGGAACCCCTTCGATCACGTGACCGATCGGACCGGCACCCGGTGAGGAGAAGGCCGCGATGCTGGTCGAGTGGACTTTCCGGACATGGCGTGCCGCATGGATCTCATCGGCGAAGACCACAAGCGCTCCCATGCCGCGAGCGTCAGTGCTGGCGGCCGTGCGCGCCGCCGCCAGCAGGTTCGCCGGGCCGTCGGCACCGGGCATTGCGGCGTTGCGCATCGCCCCGGTCAGCACCAAGGGCGCGTCCCCGTCGTAGAGCAGGTCCAAGAGGTAGGCGGTCTCCTCCAGCGTGTCGGTCCCCTGCGTTACGACGAAACCGTCCTTGTCAGTTACTGCGGCCTTGTGAAGCAGTCCGACGAGCTCGGACATGTCATCGACGGTGAGTGAGGCACCTGGGATCCGGCGGAAGTCCTCAACGATGATCGTGATCCCTCGGTCCAGACCGGGTACTGCGGCGACGAGGTCAGCGCCGGTCAGACGCGGCGACACCCCACCCGTCTCACCGGAGGCCCCGCTCATCGCGATGGTGCCGCCGAGGGTGACCACCAGGATTCGGCGGTTCTGTTCTGGGGTGTCAGGAGGCACGGGCTGGCCTTTCTGTAGGGACGGTTGGCTGCTTGTACAGGGATCAGCTTCGTCGGCCTACCGGTCGGCGGCAAGGCAGCCCAGGAAGCGCAGTACCTGGTCGAGGGCCTCGATGCTGATCAGTCTGCTACGCGGGCGCACCAGACTGGATACCCCGCAGTCGCCCAGGTCACGGCACCTACTGGTGATCCAACGCCAGTCGAGGTCGAGGTAGGCGGCCAGGGCGCGCAACCGCGTCTCGGGATCGGGCCCCATCATGAGGCCTTGATCGGTAGCCTCGCCGAGGGCCTCGTGATAGCTACGCAGGTCGGCCCGGGCGGTGGTGGTGTCCGCTCGCCAGAGCGCCTCGGTGCGCACCCATGTCGCCACGATCGCGCGCTGACCTGGCACCAGCACGAATCCGTCGACGGTGGAGTATTCAGGGCGTGCCGTCACCTGGACGCGGATGCCGTACATCTCCATCAGCGCAATGGCCAGGAAGAGGAGAACCCGCTCGTACCGACCGCTGCGGGCGACCTCGGCCTCAGGGATACAAAACGTCCGCGACAGCGGACTGGCCGCACCACCGAACCGCTGCCCCAGGGACTGCAGGTAGGCGATCTTGTGCCGGAAGAACAGCCAGGCGGCGGCCTCCTCACCGGTTTGCTCCCTGGTCCAGAACAGCGGCACCTCCGACGCTCCGTCGAGACGACGCTGAATGTGCTGCGCACAGAACGCCGACCCGAGCCACGCGGCACCGACCGCGGTGAGCATGGGAAGTGTCATCCGGCTGGGAGCCGAACGCGGAAGCTGGAGGTAGGTCTCAAGCACCTGCTGCTCGTCATCAAGGGTCTGGTCATCGGCCAGGAGCCCGTCATCGAGCTGTACCAATGACCACAGAATGCCGTACGTCAGGTCGTCCAGTTCGTGGGCACCTGGAACTGCGAATCCCTCATCGCGGGGTGTGAAGGCGGCCAGGTTCCTGCGGGTGTTCGCGGAGTCGATGACATAGAGGCGCAGGTCATCGACGTGCCCCTCTATCCCGACGAGCAGGCCGCGGCGGGCTGGCCGGAGGAACCTGCCCAGGGCCGCAGTGTCCGGAGGACGGAGACGGACCTCCTCACCACGTCTTGCCGCCGAGAGGAAGTGGACAGCCGAGGTGGTGCCGTCCAGGACGTTGCGTCCGATCAATTCCCAGGAGTCCGCAACGTCATCGGTCGCCGAGAGGAATAGTCGCGAAGTGGGCCATCGCTCACCGATGACGACGGACGCCTGTAAGCCGTCACGGTCGTGGACGGTCTTGCGGGCGTGGAGGACATCAGGGGCGGGAGAGAACAGGTCTGTCCAGGGGAAGCCCAGGAGGCGCTCCAGCACCCGAGAAGCATCGTTTTGTGGACGTCCGTACCAGTGTCCGGCGTACCAGCGGTCGAATGTGCGCCGAGCCACGGTCACGCTGGCAAGCCGAGGAGCCTCAGCCTCTTTGGCGAGCGTGCGTGCCGTCTCCTCGAAGTGACCGCAGAACACCACCCAGTTGTCCCAGTGACGCTCCTGGACCAGGAGGCGGAACAACGAGGGGCGAGGCATCGTGGCCCTCCTGAGGTTGAAGGTCGGGCGGGTGTCGATCAACGTAACCAGCGCATGTGCCACGAGAGGCAACGGGTTCTACCCTTCATGGCCCCCTGGCCAGGATGCTCTCCTCCGTAAGGTTTAGCAATATGACTGAGCAAATTGCTCGACATATTGGTTGTGTTAATTGGCGCGAGCTCTCACACTGACCATCATGTCGGAATTGAGGCAAGCGCCATGGTCGATGATCCTTGTTGAGGTCGGGCTACGCTTCGAAGACCTGCGCGAGCGTCGCAACCTGACGCAGAGCGATGTCGCCGGGCATACCGTGCTGCGCGACCGTGGCATCAGGATCGACAAGAGCGGACTCAGCAGGCTGGAACGAGGCCAACGCCGCCAGATCTCGAGCGCACTGGCTGAGGCCCTGCTGGACTGTTACCAGGCCGACGCCGCCGAACGCGCCGAGATCCTGCGACTCCTCAGCGTGGACACCACGCCCGCCGGGCGACCGCGTCCAGCGCTCTGGCGGCGGAACGCGGCGCTCCTCGGCTCTATGCATTTCGAAGGCTTCCTGAAAATGGAGCGGCGGGCCACCGAGCTCTTCAACTACGAGAGAGCTCTCATCCCCGGGCTCCTCCAGACTCCGGACTACGCCCGCACCGTGATCGCCGGCATGCGTCCCGAACTGAGTCGCTCCGAGGTCAAGGCCCTCGTCGACGTCCGCATGGACCGTCAGCAGCAGATGTCGGACGGAGTGCTTCAGGACTTCCGCGCCCTCATCGACGAGGGCGCGCTCCGCCGCGTCATCGGGGACCGGTCGATGACTCAGGCACAGTTGGAGCGGCTGCTCGCCGAATCCGAGCAGCCCCGGAACACAATCCGAGTCCTGCCGGACTCGATTGAATGCCACCCCGGCATGGCCGGCCCCTTCGTACTCATGCACTTTCACGAAGCCGCCCGTACCGTCGTATGGGTGGAAACCATGGTCAGTTCGGTGTACTTCGACGGAGAGGCAGACGTCGGGCGCTATACGGGGGCCTTTACCACTTTGTGGGAGCGGGCGCTGAGCCCCAGCGATACACTCGCACAGCTCAAGGAAATGATCAAGGAGCTCCAGCAGTGACCCCGCGCAAGCCTCACCCGTCTTCCTTCGACCTGACCGACGTCGAATGGACAATCTCCAAGCACAGCGGGGGTGGTGGAAACTGCGTTCGCGTTGCCGTGGTGAATGGCCATGTCCTGGTCGGCGACTCCCAGAACCCTGACCGATTGCCCCACGTGTTCACGCCTGCGGAGGCGAGGGCATGGCTGTTGGGGGCGAAGGACGGCGACTTCGACTTCCTGCTCAACCTCTAAGGAACCTCTACCCGGTACGCCTCCCGACAGCCTTCGGTCGATCCCTGAACGCCTAGACTTCACCGACGCCCACGCTTGACCACCCTTCGGTTCCGGCCAATACTGCTCTTTCAAGCTATTTGCTCGCATTTTGGCGAAATTTACCCGAGGCGTATCTTGAAATGCCTATAGGTGCGACAGATTGCATCCGATGACGCCTACATCGATTATCTGAATTGTCCGAAGCGTGCTCTCATTTGTTCTCGAAGACGTACTGTAGGAGGCCGATAGCCTTCCGAGAGGTGCGTCCACCGGTGAATGAGAACGCTGCCGACATCCTTCTTTCCCCGCTCCTCACCCTTGAGGAGATCGGGTCGCTCGCGGAGATCCCCGTCACCTACGAGATCAAACAGAATGGCCGTTCGCACAATCCGTCCTGCCGGCAACGAGGCAAGCGAACGACCGAACAGGTGACCACCAGCGTGAGGGAGTTCCGAGTCCAGGGCCACCATGAACGGGCCTGCCGGACGTGTGGCGGAGGAGATCTGCCCGAGCTGACTCACGAGCAGGAAGCTGGTGTGCGACGGCTGGCGCTCCTCCTGCCCGAACGCGAGGAAACAGCCCGACGCGAGCGGGAGGCCCAACGCGCGGCCGCCACCCGCGTACAAGCCGCGGAAGCTATTGACCAACGGGCGCGCGAGGTGCTCCACGGCTGGGATTCGCGGCTCGCCCATGAACGACGCCATCTCCAGGGACGCCCCGCACGCGTCCTGACCGCTACGACGGTGACTATTCAGGTCATCGCGTGAGTGCGGGCATCCAGGGATTGCCGAGCAGCGCGTCGTGCAGCGCGTGAGCGGCGCGGAGACCGTTCTTTCGGACGGTGGAGATGTAGCCGCGGATGGCCAGGAAAGTCTGGGCGCCCTTGAGCGTGCGAAAACCACCGCTGACCTTGGTCTTCGTCTTGATCATACGGATGGCCTGCTCCGCGACGTTGTTGGAGTACGCCACAGTGAAGTCGGTGGCGAACCGCAGCACCTCACTCTTTCGGGTTCGCAGGCGTAGCGCCAGGTTACGTGCAGGGCTCTGCTTGCCCGTTCCGCGTGGGGAATGCGCGGTCAACGCTCGTTCCACCAGGTCGTCGAAGCGCTGGGACAGGTCCTTCAGCTTGAAGTCCGGCAGGCGGTCATGCCCTTTGTCTCGCCAGGCGGCCACCCACCGGTATCCGTCACCGAGTAACAGCACCAGCGCCTCAGCCCAGCCATCGGCCCGCGCGCGAAGGTCGTACTCGCCGATCCCGGCGGCCTCCCGGACGATGTGCGCATTGCACAAGGCGTGCGTGCAGCCCTCGAATGCCTGGTAGGAGCGGTAGGCGTCGTGGACGGCCACGCCGGTGAAGCGGGGAAGGATCCCGAACGCGGTGATCGACTCGGTGCCGCGCCCGTGGGCGTCGATGTGGTAGGCGGTCAGCACAGGTGTGGCGGCCACGTGCAGCCAGTGGTTCCTGCCGCCCACGCGGGTGACGCTCTCATCGAAGTGCGCGACGCTCGCAGCGGCGATCGCGTCACGGATCCGTGCGTTGACCGGCGCCAGGACCTGGGCCACCTTCGTGACCGTGTCGCTGATCCACCCGGTCGACACCTCGATCCCGGCCAGATCGGCGAGGACCTCGGCGACCCGCCCAACCGGGATGTGGTGCTGGGCGGACAGGTAGGCGGCCAGCGCGCTCACCCGTGGCCCGTACACCGCCGGGGCCGTGGCGAACGCCGGAGCCGCAGCACGGGTCACCGTCCCGCAACCGCCACAGGCCAGGGCGTGCAACTCATGCGCGGTGACCTCGGCCTTGACCTCGGGGATGTCGAAAACCTGCCGAATCACCGCAACGCCCGCCGGGGTTGCATCGGTCAGGTCCCCGCCACACCCGCCACACGCAGATGGAAGGTGCGGCACCGTCCATGTCGGGCAGTCCACCTGCATCAACGCCGTCCCCGACGTGCCGGGCTGCTTACCGGGGCGACGTCCGCTCCTACCCCGCATCGACTTGGGCGGTGGCTTGGCCAGGCCATCGGCCGACGGAGGTTGCGAGGAATTACGCGAGTTTCGCCCTACCTGCCGCCGCAGCTCGGCATTCTCAGCCCGCAACTCCGCGTTCTCCGCTTTGAGCTGGGCGTTTTCCGCCTCCAACTCGACGACCCGCGCTTCCAGCACATCCAGCCGGGCGGTCAGCGTCACGACCAAAGCGGCAAGCTCGCCGTACGACGGACGTTCGCCCTCAGCCGGAATCACCCGAAGATCATCCCATGAGTCCGATCATGCCCATGCCACGCCCAACCTCACGAGGAAAGGGCACCTGAACAGTCACCTACGACGGTCTGTTCCGAAGGGGACGAATGCGGTGCCGGAGCCGAACTTTCCATCGACACGCGGACACTTGAGATGCGCTTCCGATGCCCCGTCGACCCAGGGCACGGCCGACGCGACCTGCGCGGCGAACCGGAGGAGTTCTGGATGTACGCCGCCCCCGCCGAGTACGATGCGCTCGCCCTCGTTGTTTCCGTGATCGCCGAGGATGCCAGCGCGTGGCACGAGGTATACGGCACTCGCGCCCACGACTACCGCATGACCACTGCTGCTCTTCAGGCTTTCGACGAGGCGAACCCACAGCCGTTGGACCTCGGCCTCAATATCCAGTGCGGGCTGTGCGAGCGGCGAATGTCCTTCCACGAAGGGGATCCGGATTCGAGGCTTCCGGCAGCGTACTCCTGCAATCACAAGCATGACGATGGCCGCTATCATCGCGTCAGCAGCGAGGATGTCGACGACGCGATCGACCGGCACCTTCGCTCTCGCCTGAGAGGGCGGCGCCATTGGGTTCTGGCCCCGGAATTGGCTCCAGAGCCGGAGCTTGTGGCAGCGTACGCCGACCATCTGAATGCGAAGATCAAGACATATGACGATCATATCGGTGCCGCCAAGTTGGACCGGTTCCTCGCGCGCGAACGCGCGCGGCTCACGAAGCAATTGGAGCAAGTTCGCGGGGTCCAGGAGCACGGCGTCTTCGTGGTTGCCGACTTAAACACGTTCGCGGATGATTATTGGCGCAGCACCTCGGCACCCGACCGGGCAACCGAACTGGGACGTGCGCTACTTGTCGAGAGCGTCGTGTGCTACCGATCCAGCATCCGAGTTGTCACCCGCTTCGACGACCACACCGCTCTCTACCGCAGGTTACGAACTGAAGAGCTCCGACACGAGATCGCCACTGCCCGTGCGCACCTGTCGGAGTTGGAGGAAGAACTGCACGAGTTGACCGATCCGGTGGCCTGATCTATTAGGAATTACGGTGTGAGTACAGGATATCCAAAGGCGGTCCTACGTAGCGATGCTGGTAGTCCTTACGAGCTGTTCCAAACTCTGGTACGGAAGGCGGCCTGCCATCCTTCACCGTGCTGTACGTGCGATCCTCACCGGCCTTCAAGGGCCGGCGCTGGGCTCCAGGTGCTCATCGCCTCGACGACGGCAAAACCCGGCCATCATGCCGCAACGCATGGAATAGACGCCGTTAGCATTAAGCTGAAAATCTCCATCTGAATTCCCGGTGGGTCAGGCATAACGTGGTGAACCGGCACTGGTCCGGCCTAAATTCGATGCCTCCGGTCGAGAGGACCGCAGCCCATTCTTCCGATACGCGATGAACAACAATCGCGAAGAGGTGGCGGTGTACCTCGATATCGCATGGGAGTTCACCGCCCATCCTCGGCGTTTCGCGATCCCCGTATGGGCATGGACGACGTGCTCGAAGGCTAGGTTGGAGCGACTTCGCAATTAGCCGATCCGCAGGCCCATACAGCAGTTGTGCGATCGGATACGGCAATCCGAGTCACGTTCCGGGTGGGTGACGATCGACCGGCAATTATCTATGATCGCGACTAGTTCAAGATCTCCAGGACCAGGAGTTGATTCACAATCTTCATCGTCTCCAAGCTGACCGTCACAATCCGCTTGAGAAGATTGATGATGTAACGCGGATCGTTGGACTGGGGGTCAGCCTCGGAGAGCCTTCGGCCGGTCCGTGTCCTGTTCCGGGCGCTTGGCGGCGTTGGGAGGCTCGGAGCGGCGGACGTAGACCGGGGTCCCTGTCGGGGTCATGTCGAACAGGGGCTTGGCGTCCTTCCACGCGGTGAGCAACTGGCGGCGCAGGTCGATCTCCACCCTTGTCGGCTCCCCGTAGGACACCAGCGGTCTGACGCGCGCCGGGTGGGCGAGTGCCTTCCAGGTCGACGGGTCGATCTCGTCCAGTGGCCGCATTGCGATTTCTTGCGATTTTCGCAACTCGGGCGTAGGGTCGATGCATGGCTGGAGAGATGGCAGTGGTGCGTGTCAGGCAACTGATCGCTGAGAGTGGTCTTACCCAAGCGGAATTCGCCGCGAAGGCGGGGCTTGACGCGCCCAAGATTTCCAAGTCGTTGTCAGGGGTTCGTCGATTCACATCTTTGGACCTTGCCCGCATCGCTAACGTGGGCGGAGTGACCGTCGACTGGCTGCTTGGTGCTGAGACCACTGCGCCATCCATGGCCACACGGATATCGGCGGCTCCACGGAGCCCTGCCGATATGGCCGTACAGGAAGCAGAGCGTTTTGCCCAAATCTGGGCAGATCTTGCATACCTTGGCTATGGCCAGAATCTATACAAAATACCGCCAGTGCCGAAATCTGGGCGCCCTGTCGATCAGGGGCGTCAGCTCGCCGCGCGGGCGCTCGATCATTTTCGGTCTGTGGGCGGCAGCCCCTACGAAAAGCGTGATCTGGCCGAGGCGGTTGAGGAAGTTTTCGGCATTGACGTGGCGATCGTACGGCTCCCCGACGGCTTCGACGGTCTCACCTGGGTGGATGACCAAGCGAGTCTTATCATCGCGGGAACATCCAGGTTTCCTGCCCGCCAACGATTCACCATCGCGCACGAACTGGGACACATCCTCGCGGGAGATGATCAGAAGCCGCACCTGGATGCGAACCTCAATGATGTGCTTCACAAGCAGCAGTCATCGGAGACGCGAGCGAATGCCTTCGCAGCCGAGTTCCTCCTTCCTGAAGAGGTGCTCCGCGAGGAAGCCGGTGAGGTCACCTGGTCCGACACCTCATTCGCGGAGCTGGCCTGCCGCCTGTGGGTATCTCCGAGCACACTCGCGTGGCGTCTGTTCAGCCTCGGGCTGATCGACCGGCAACTGTGTGATTCATTCAGGCGGTTGAATACCGCCGAGGCGGCACATCTGGCCGGTGCGGTGAATTCGCTGGCGGAGTGGATCGAGCTGGCGTCACGTCCACGGACGCCGGCTCCGCTTATACGCACCACATTTCAGGCATATGCCGATGGTAAGGCAACGTTAAGGCCATTCGCCAATCTGATCGGTGTCGAAAGCGCCACGCTCCGGCAGGCTCTCAACGAGGAGCGAGAGGAATCCCCACTCGCGTCATGACGTGGTACTGGTTTCCTGACAACACGGTGCTGTGCAACTTCGCATGTGTATCCGGCCTTCCTCTCCTGGAAGAGGTTCTGCGTGGCCGCGGGCGCTGGGTGGAGGCGATCGCATACGAAGCGGAGCGGTCATCACGCATTTACCCGGATCTGGCCACCATCGCCCGGGAACGTTGGTTGGGGGACCCGATCGAGGTTGACGATGCCGTGGAGATCGATCAGATCGAAAGAGTCCGCCGAGCAGTCTTCGGCGGATCGCCAAATGAACCGCTGAAACATCTTGGGGAAGCACAGACCTGTTACGTCATTCTGAACCGGATGGAGTTCGCCGGCTCATTCTGGATTACTGACGATCGTGACGCGCAGGAGTACGCGCACGCCCGAGGTATTACCACCCGTGACACGATGGATCTCGTCTCGGAGGCGGTTGCAGACGGTTGTTGCACGCGTGATGACGGGTTCAAACTACTTCAGCGGATGCGGCAAGAAGGGCGGTACCTGCGCGTACCACCGCACCCGTCACATCTTTAATGTCGCACCTCCTCTCAAGGCGGCCCCGGCTGCCGCCATGACCGTGGACGGGTCCCCGGCCTGTGCCATCGGCTCCCCCTCGTGGATCACAGTCGTTCGGTGGCGCCATCACGGCCGGTATCGCAGTGCCCCCGGCCGGGACGTGTCCTGTTCGGGACGTTCGGAGCGTTCGGGGCGCTTGGCGGCGTTGGGAGGCTCGGAGCGGCGGACGTAGACCGGGGTTCCGGTCGGGGTCATGTCGAACAGGGACTTGGCGTTGTGGAGTGGGACGCGGATGCAGCCGTGCGAGGCGGGGTGGAGCGGGACCCGTTCGGAGCCGTGGAAGCCGATGCCCCCGTTGAAATAGATGGTGTAGAACTGGTCGCCCAGTGGCCCGTGGGTCCATCCGGTGGTCCGCCACCAGGCGCGGAAGTCGCCGGTGGGCGTGACGGCGACCCCGCAGTGGCCGTTCTTGCAGTAGTGCTTGTCGTTACCGGTCGAGATATGGGAGACCAGGGCCGGCTTGCCGTCCTGCCAGGCGGTGAGCAGCTGGCGACGCAGGTCGATCTCCACCCTGGTGGGCCCCCCGTAGGGCACCAGCGGCCTGATGCGCGCCGGGTGGGAGAGCGCCTTCCAGGTCGACGGGTTGATCTCGTCGACGGCGGGCAGCTCGTTGGCCTTCTGGAAGGCCCACACGGCCGCGCGCAGCTCGGGGCCGTACTCCTGGCCGGGAGATCCCGTGTTGAACCCCAGCCGGTCGAGACGTTTTTTGAGCTCCTGGACCCGGGTTCCCCGGTCACCGGGGCGAAGGGCGGGGAAACGGGACACCGGGGTGTGCGCGGAACGGGGCGGGTGGTCATCGGCGACGGCGGGTCCGGAGCGTCTCGGTGACGCGACGCCGGTGTTCGCGATGCCGAACGGCAGGCACGAGGTGAGCGCGAGGGCGGTGTTCGCGATCAGAAGGCACTTGACGATTCTCTGCATTTTAGTGAGCCTTTTTTGGTCTGTCGTCGCGACCGATCAGGGTGATATGCGGCGATGGCGGCACCGGGCAACCTCGCCGTATTCAGGCCGTCTCGCGTCGACTCCGGGAAGGAAACTTGATGAAAGAGAATGTTCAGCAGGAGTAGGAGTACGTGCGGTCCTGCACGGCCGCGCGCACCAGACTGACGGCCTCCTGGGCGCAACCCCAGGAAAAGCTGAATCCGGCCCCGCCATGTGCGAAGTTGTAGATGATCCGTCCTTCCTCGTCCCACTCAAGGCAGACGTTTTCCTTCCGGAACGGCCGCAAGCCAGCCCGTACCGGCTCATCGGGATCCAGTGCGAAACTTCGCAGCGCGGGCATGAAGGCCAGGCAGCGCTCATACATGTCCCGTACCGGAGGGTGGTTCTCCAGGTTGATTCCGGTGTCCCACTCGTCTTTTTCCGCCAGCCCGCCGAGAACAAGGATCCGCGGACTGCGCGGCACGATGAAGACGATGTCCTGCTCGCCGTTGTTCGCCTCGTCGTGGGAGACGCAGTGGGCCTCGTCTATCCCGTCGTTGCGGACCCGTACCAACGCACCGCGGAGTGGATACATGCCGACACCGCGGAGCTCGGCGGTGCCGATTCCCGCGCAGCAGACGATCGCTTCGGCGTCGAACCGGTCGAGGAGCTCGGCCTTCCGCTCGGTCAGCGACCCCTCGATCCGATGCCGCCTGACCCGCACCCCGTGCATTTTGACCTGCCGCATCAGCCACAGCATGTACCGGTCTGTATCGATCATGGGCGCCATATGGGAGTAGGCGTCGACCACGCCGTAGCCGGGGTCGATGCCGTTCCGCTCGACGAGCGATCGGTCGTGGACGAAGCCGCGCACCTTCCCCGCGAGCTCCCGCATCTTGTGGAGATCGTGGGGATTCTCCTCGACGGGGTGCTTGAAATAGAAGTTGGACCTCCGCATGGCCACCCCGGGAACCCCGGTCCGGGCCAGCTCCTCGAATATCCGGTACGAGGTGACGCACCAGTTCTTGGAGCGAGCGAGCGAGACCTGGTCGTGGTGGTAACCGCAGACCGCGGGCGGCCACTCCCACAGCGCGCCCGCGACGACCGAGACGATGTCGGGTGCGAACCTGTCCGCGATGACGGTGACCCGGAACCCCTCCCTGGCCAGACACAGCGCGGTCGTCAACCCGCTCACACCGGCTCCGACGACAAGTATCTTCTCTGAATTCGCGCGCACCTGGGAACGCCTTCTTTCTGGATCCGTCCAGCTCGATCAATTTTCGGCGTGGCCGGCCGAGGAAGGTCGTCACGACGAGCGCTGAAACTTCTCCAGGGTAAATCGAGGCATCGGTGAACCCCGGAATGGCGGCGAATCCGGGATGGTGGAGGGGGGGCCACCGGCGAATGGGAAACAAGTACCGAACCGGGAAAAGCCATACCCGTGCCAAATCCCACGATGACGAGCGGTTGGCGGCGTGCTGGATTTTCATCGCCGATCCAGGGATCGGCCCGGGAGAATACCGGCGTATTCTTGGCCGTTCCCCGGCGGGCGCGGTGGGCCGATCGGGGGCACGGTGGGGCGGATTGCCTACGTTGCCCTGGGGACTCGCCTATATATCCTCGGTGGGACTGTTAGAGGTAGCTGGCCGGTCGAGTCGCACTTGTTCCAGAACGTGGCGACCGATGGGGGACGCCGGGCCGGTGAGCGGTTCTGTGCCGCACCGGCACGGCGTCATACCTGCTGCCGGGAATGGCCCCGGCTCAGACCAGGGCCTTCTTCAGGAAGTCGACCTGGAGCAGCAGCAGGTTCTCCGCCACGACCTCCTGCGGGGTCATGTGAGTCACCCCGGACAGCGGCAGCACGTTGTGCGGGCGGCCGGCGGCCAGGAGGGCGGAGGAGAGGCGGAGGGTGTGGGCGGCGACCACGTTGTCGTCGGCCAGGCCGTGGATCAGCAGGAGGGGGCGGTCCAGCTTCTCGGCGTCGGCGAACAGGGACGAGGAGTCGTAGTGCCCCTCGTCGGGCCGGCCGAGGTAGCGCTCGGTGTAGCAGGTGTCGTACAGGCGCCAGTCGGTCACCGGGGCTCCCGCGACGGCCGCGTGGAACACGTCGGGGCGGCGGAGTACGGCCAGGGCGGCCAGGTAGCCGCCGAAGGACCAGCCGCGGATGCCGACCCGTGTCAGGTCCAGATCGTCGGGGAACCGCGCGGCGGCGCCGTGCAGGGCGTCGATCTGGTCCTCCAGGACCGGGGTGGCCAGGTCGTGCAGGACGGCCCGCTCGAACTCGGGGCCCCGGCCGGGGGTGCCGCGGCCGTCGGCCACGACCACCGCGAAGCCCTGGTCGGCGAACCACTGGCTGGTCAGGTGCGCCCCGGCGGCGGCCAGGACGCGCTGGGCGTGCGGTCCGCCGTACGGGTCCATGAGGACCGGCAGCCTCGCCGAGCCCGGCACGTGCCCGGAGGGCAGGAGCACCGCGGTGGCCAGGTCGCGCTTGCCCGCCTTGATCAGGGAGACCCGCAGGTCCAGGCCGGGACGCTCGGCGTACGAGGTGATGTGGCCGCGGGGCGTGCCGTTGTGCAGGACGCGGGTGGCCGAGCCCTCGCTGTCGAGGGTCTGACCGGTGATCACGAGGGTGCCGCCCGCGGTGTGGCCGCTGTAGACGCCGCCCTCTGTCGGGCTGACGAGCGTGATCTGGCCCCTCCGGTACGCCCATACCGCGATCTCGGTGGGCTCCCCGCTCGCCCGGAAGAGCACGGTCTCGCCGTCGATGTCGAGGATCTCGCGGACCTGGAGGGTGGGCGGCGTGACGGGGCCGTCGCCGACGATCAGGCGGTGGCCGCCCTCGGAGGCGGCGGCCCAGACGAGGCTGCCGTCGGCCAGGTGGCCGGGAACGCCGGTGACGATGTCGACCCAGGCGGGGTCGGTGTCCTCGCGCACCAGGGTGGAGGTGCCGGTGGCCGGGTCGACGGCGAGCAGTCGCATGGTCCGCTGGTCGCGCGTCATGGTGACGATCAGCAGGCCGTGGGCGTCCCAGGCGGCGTTGACCAGGTATTCGTCGTCGAAGGGCACGGGGACCCGGGCTCCGGTGAGGGTCAGCACGAAGAGCTCGACCCCCGCGTTTGCGGTTCCAGCGGAGGGGTAGCGCTGCTCGGCGGCGGGCCGGCCCGGGTTGGCCGGGTCGGCGATGTGCCACCGCTGGACCGGCGACTCGTCGGCACGCTCGACCAGGATCGCGTCCCCTGACGGGGACCACCAGTAGCCCCGCATGCGGTCCATCTCCTCGGAGGCGATGAACTCGGCCAGGCCGTAGGTCACCTCCGGGGCCTCGGGGCGGGCCAGCGCGTGGTCGACCTCGTCCGCCAGGTCCTGGATGTGGAAGGCGCCGCCGGTCACGTAGCCGACGTGCTCTCCTGTAGGGGACATCCGGGGGTCGATCACCGGTCCGGGGGTCTTCGGTTTCCTTATGTACCCGGTCTTCAGGTCGACGACGTAGAGGCCGCCGGAGAGCGCGAACGCGGCGGTGGTCACCGCGGCGTCGGTGCTGTATCCGACGATGCCTCCGGCCTGTTCCCTGCTCCGCTCGCGGCGTGCCCGCTCCTCCGGCGGCAGGTTCTCGTCGTCCGCGGCCAGGACGCGCGGGTCGACGACGAGCCGTTCCGCGCCGCTGAGGACGTCGTACTCCCACAGGCAGGTCACCGGGTCGGAGCCGCCCCTGGTCCGCAGGAAGACGACGCGGTCACCGCTTGGCGCGATCGTGAAACCGCGGGGCACTCCGAGGGTGAATCGGCGGGTTCTGGCGTGCAGGCGAGGAAAGCTCTCACTCATACGAGCCATCTTGCCAGCTCCGCATCGGGTGTCTTGTTCTCCGAAGTGGCGAATTCGGAGGTTCTGGGCGATCCCTGGCATCGATACCCTCAACCGTATGACTGATCGGCGCCTGATGCTCGTGCACGCCCATCCGGACGACGAGACGATCGGCAGCGGGGCCACCATGGCCAGGTACGCGGCCCAGGGCGCGCACGTCACGCTGGTGACCTGCACCCTGGGGGAGGAGGGCGAGGTCATCCCGCCGGAGCTGGCCCACCTGACCGCCGATCGTGACGACACCCTGGGCGAGCACCGCGTCTCCGAGCTCGCCGCGGCCTGCGCCGCGCTCGGCGTCACCGACCACCGGTTCCTGGGCGGCCGGGGCCGCTGGCGCGACTCCGGCATGATGGGCGTCGTCTCCAACCACGCCGCGAACGCCTTCTGGCAGGCCGACCTGGACGAGGCGGCGGGCGAGCTCGTCAGGATCATCCGCGAGGTGCGGCCCCAGGTGCTCGTCACCTACGACGAGAACGGTTTCTACGGCCATCCCGACCACATCCAGGCCCACCGGGTCGCCTGGCGGGCCTTTGAGCTGGCGGCGGACCCGGCGTTCGGTGCGGGCGCCCCGTGGAGGGTCGCCAAGTTCTACCACACCGCCATGCCCAGGTCGGTGATGATCAGGGGCGAGGAGGCGATGCGTGAGAGCGGCGCCCCCTTCCTCATCGAGCCGGTCGCCGACCTGCCGTTCGGCTGCGCGGACGAGGACGTCACCACCGAGATCGACGCCCGCGCCCACATCGAGCGGAAGATCGACGCGATGCGGGCGCACGCCACCCAGATCAGCGTGAAGCCGCCCTGGTTCGCCCTGTCCAACGACGTCGGCCAGGAGCTGCTCGGGATCGAGCACTTCATTCTCCGCTCCGGCGCGCCGGGCCCCGCAGGTCCGGGAACGCCGATCGAGGTGGGAGGACTCGGCGAGCCTTACGGCCGCGAGGACGACCTCTTCGCCGGGATCCGTTAGCCTCGATGTTTGTGATGGAGCAGGTCCCAGCGACACGCGAACCCTCGGAGACGGTTGTCACCGTGGCGGTCAACGCTGTGCTCGTTATGCTCGGGCTGCTGATGGGCGTCCTCGGCGGGTTCGGGCACTCCTGGTACGTCGGGCCCGTCCCAGCCTCCGCCTTCGGCTGCGTCGCCCTGCTGTTCGTGATCGCCTACGGGGCGGGCCGGGTGACCCGAGGCAAGGCCGCGGCCCTGTCGTTCGCGATGGGCTGGGCAGCGATCACCATGATCTGGATCACCGGGCGGCCGGAGGGCGACCTGGTCATCGCCAACGACCTGTCCGGTTACGTCTACCTCTACGGGGGCCTCGCGGCGGTCGCGATGGCGGTACTGCTCGTGCCACCGGCCGCGAACAGCGGGTCGTGGCTGCTCACCCAGCACGGGTACGGCCCTCGCCCGCAGGCGTCACCCGCACCGCCGGGTCCGCAGGTCCCACCTGATCAGGCACCGCCGGGTCCGCAGGTCCCACCTGATCAGGCACCGCCGGGTCCGCAGGTCCCACCTGATCAGGCACCGCCGGGTCCGCAGGTCCCACCCGGCTAGCAGGTCCTATACCGCGAGTCGCCCGGATGACGCACAATCCCGGTATGCGGCGGTTGCATCGGGTACGGCGGAATCTCAACTACATCAACCTGTCCACGCCTCTGGGGCTGCTGCTGGCGCGCCTCGGCCGCGCCCGGGTGTCCGCCGGGCCCGACGGACTGATCCTGGCGTACGGCTACCGCTTCCGGTTCCCGATCGCCTCGGCGTTCACCGTGGGCAACGTGGTGCTGACCAAGCACGGGGAGGGTTTTCTCACCGGCGCCCTGCTCAGGCACGAGGACCGGCACGCCTCCCAGTACATGCTCTGCGTGGGCCTGCCGATGCTCCCGCTCTACGTCGTGGCGGTGGCCGTCTCCATATTGATCTGCGGCAATCAGGCCTCGTGGAACCTCTTCGAGCGGCTGGCGAACCTGGAGGACGGCAACTATGCTCGCAGGTCCCCCTGGTGGTTTCGTACTAAATCCTCTTGAAAAGGGATGAATCTCTCTGTGGGGGGATCAACAGAGGGTGAGCAGATGATGACCGAAGGGGGCCGCCCATGTCGCAGACGTCCCACCCCGAAGCCGCATCCCAGACTGCCGCGGAACCCGTGGGCCTTGCCGAAGAGCCACCCCGCCGTTCCGGGTGGTCCGCCCGCTTCGCCACGCGGCCGGCGCGCGCGCTGAGGCAACTGGGCCGGGCTTCCAGGCGGGTGGCCGCGGCCGAGGCGGTGACCTGCTCTCCCGCGCCTCCGGAGTCCTCCACCCGGCCGGAGTCCTCCACCCGGCCGGAGTCCTCCACCCGGCCGGAGTCCCCCACCCGGCCGGAGTCCCCCACCCGGCCGGAGCCTCCCCCACGACCGGTGCTCCCACCGGGCCGCCCGGCACCCGCGCCGCGGCGGTCGTGGCCGGGCGGTTTCAGGGACCGGCTGACCTCCCCGGTCCCGACCTTCCAGGAGTTGCTGGCGGTCACCTGGCACGGCATGCTCCGTCCAGGGATCGGGGACGCGGACCGCATACCGGTTCACCGGAACGGGCTTGCCCACGTTACGGGGACCGCCGCGGTCGTCACCTGGGTGGGCCACGCGACGTACGTGGTGCAGATCGGCGGGCTGACCGTCCTCACCGACCCGGTCTGGGCGAGGAAGATCCCCGGCAGCCGGCCCCGCCTCACCCCGCCCGGCGTCGCGTGGGCGGACCTGCCCCGGATCGACGCCGTGGTGATCAGCCACAACCACTACGACCACCTGGACGCGCAGACCGTGCGGAGGCTGCCGCGGAGCACGCCCGTCCTGGTCCCCGCCGGGCTCAGGTCCTGGTTCACCAGGCGCGGGTTCCGCCACGTCACCGAGCTCGACTGGTGGGAGAGCACCTGGGTGGGCGGTGTCCGCTTCGACTTCGTACCCGCCCACCACTGGAGCCGCAGGTCGGTGTGGGACACCTGCAAGACCCTCTGGGGCGGCTGGGTGATCGCCTCCGAGGACCAGACGATCTACTTCGCCGGGGACACCGGCTACGGCGAGCGCTTCGCCCAGATCGGGGCACGCTATCCGGGCGGCATCGACCTGGCCCTGATGCCGGTGGGCGCGTTCGAGCCCCGCTGGTTCATGAAGGCCGTGCACGTCGACCCCGCGCAGGCAGTACGGGCGTGCCAGGATGTCGGGGCGCGCCGGATGGCGACCATGCACTGGGGCACGTTCGTGCTGTCAGGAGAGTCGCTCCTCGCGCCGGTGGAGGAGGCCAGGGCGGCCTGGGCGGAGGCGGGACGGGACCGCGTCGACCTGTGGGACCTCGCCGTCGGCGAGTCCCGCGTCCTGAAGACCTGACGCCCGTGATCTGACGGTCATGATCTGACGCCCAGGTCTGACGGTCATGACCGACCGGCCCACGACTCGACGACCCGGCGTTCCGACAGCCCGGCACCCTCGCGTACCGGCGGTCTGACAGCCGGGGCGGGCACCGGGAGGCGGCACCCGCCCCGGCTGTCAGGGGTTGAGCGTCAGGACGTTGGTGGCCGCCTTCTTGATGGACTCCTCATGGGCGAGCATGGGGACGGTCTTGCCACGCGCCCAGAGTGACGCCTGGTCCCAGTAGTTGTCGTGGAACGCGTGGCCGGAGGCGCCGGTCAGGTTGATCCATTGGGATTCGTCCAGGTTGCCCAGGTCCACCACCATTCGCATGGACGGCAGCCAGCCCACCGTGTAGTCGAACTGGACGTCCCAGCCGGCGGCGTTGACCGCGTCGTCGCTGCCCGCCACCGGGAACGGGCCCCGGTTGAACAGCCACTCGATCGGGCCGATCCCCGAGGTTCCGAAGGTCTGGTGGACGAGTTTCAGCGAGTGCAGGTCCCCCCAGCGCCAGTCCTTGACGTCCGGGCCGAGCTGGGTGTTCAGCTCGTCGTAGGCCAGGGCCATGGCCCGTCGCAGCATGTCGTCGCGGGTCTCGGTGCGTGGTGTGCCGCTGTCGTCCCAGAACGCGTCGTTCGGCTTGTCGAGCATGACCCGTACGACCTCGAACCAGCGGTCGCCGCCGCCGGGCCAGGCTCCCTCGGGCAGGTCGTCGTTGAAGGTCTCGATGAGCAGGCGCCGCCAGACGGCGTTGAAGTACATCGCGGGGGCCGAGTCCTCGCCCTGCGAGCGGTCCCACTTCCGCAGCAGCTCGCGGGCGTCCTCGGCGGGGCCGGCGATCTTGATGTCCATCAGCTTGGGCACCAGGAAGTCGGCGAAGCCGTTGTCGGTGTCCTGCTGCAGCGCGCTCATCGCCGCCACGTCCACCTTGCCGTCCTTCACCGCCTCACGGAGGCGGTCCAGGATGCGCTGGGAGCGGTATCCGTACGCCCAGTCCTTGGTCAGGATGTACGGGTAGCGGGTGGGGTCGATGACCGCGTTGTTGGCGGTCACGATGTAGCCCTCCGGCGGGTTGTAGACGCTGGGCAGCTCATTGAAGGGGATCGTCGACTGCCAGGCGTACTCGCCGGTCCAGCCCGGCACCGGCCAGGTGCCGTCGCCGTGGCTCCGCACCGGGATCCGCCCGGGGGCCTGGTACCCGATGTTGCCGGCGGTGTCGGCGTAGATCAGGTTCTGCGCGGGCACCTCGAACTTGCTCGCCGCCGCCCGGAACTGCTGCCAGTCCTGCGCGGTGTTCAGCGCGAAGATCGCGTCAGCGGTCCTGCCCGGCTCCAGGGCCGTCCACTTGAGCGCGACCGCTTCGGCCTTCTCCCCGAAGGCCGCGTCCATGCCGGGCAGCGTGTCCTTCGTGCTCTCCAGGGCGTCGGAGATGATCGGCCCGTGCATGGTGTCGCGCACCTTGAGTTGTACGTCGGCGCCCCCGGCCACCTTGATCGTCTCAGTCCTGGTGGTCAGCGGCTTCCAGTCGCCCATGAACAGGTACGAATCATCCTTGATTCGTTCCAGATAGAGGTCGGCGACGTCCGGGCCGAGGTTGGTGAGGCCCCAGGAGATCCTGTCGTTGTGGCCGATGATCACGCCGGGCACGCCGGAGAAGGTGAATCCGGTGACGTCGAACGGGCACTCGGGACTCTTGGCGCGGCAGTGCAGCCCGGCCTGATACCAGACCGAGGGCATGCTCGGGGACAGGTGAGGGTCGTTGGAGAGCAGGGGTTTGCCCGACTTGGTGTGCTTGCCGCCGACCACCCACGAGTTCGAGCCGATGCCGCTGCCGCCCGCGGGATCGCCCATTAGGCTCGGCACCGCGCGGATGGCCTCCGCCGCCCGGATCAGCGCCCCCGCGGCCGGTGTCCCCGGCGGCTCGGTGACGCTCTTCTTCGGCTCCTCGGCCTGGTCGAACCCGCGTTCGCCGACCGAGCCCCGGGTGACGATCGGCTGGTTGGTGTCGTACGGATAGGTGGGCCAGAGCTGCTCCACCCGCCCGCGCGGCAGCTTGCTCGCGGCGAGGGCCCGGCCGATCTCGTCGGTCATGTTGGAACGCAGGTCCCAGGCCATGGCCTTGAGCCAGGTCAGCGAGTCGACCGGGGTCCACGGCTCGGGCCTGTAGTCGGGGCTGGTCGCCCGCAGGAGCACGTACTCCAGGCTCCGGGCGGCGAAGCCGTCGTGTTGCTCCATCCAGGCGTTCACCCCGCCGGCGTAGGCGTCCAGGTAGCGTCGGGTCTGCTCGTCGAGCAGGGGCAGCTCCTTCTCCGCCACCTTCCGCCAGCCCATGGTCCGGATGACCCTGTCCTCGGTCAGCGTCGCCGAGCCGAACATCTCCGACAACCGGCCGGCGGTCACGTGGCGGCGGAAGTCCATCTCGAAGAAGCGGTCCTGCGCGTGCACGTAGCCCTGGGCGAGGAACAGGTCGTCGGGGGAGTCGGCGTAGATATGCGGGATACCCGTTTTATCGCGATATACAGTGACTTTCCCGGTGAGGCCGCGCACCTTGAGCTCGCCTTCGAGCTGAGGAAAGGACGCCCGTACGCTCCACACACCGGCCCCGGCGAACAGCAGGCCGAGCACCACGAGAACGGAAAGTACGCGTGCCAGCCACTTGAGCGGTCGGGGCATCCAGGCGTACGGGCGGAACCTCACAAAAACCTCCTAGGCGACAAGCTCCAGCAAGTGTGGCACCACCCCAGCAATCCCGGCATTGTGATCATTAGTGAAGATGCGGGTATGACACTTTCCACGGCCGATCTGGTCGACGCCCACGGCGCCGCGGTCGCGACCGGAGAGGTCGACGTCCCCGTCACCTTCGGCGAGGTCGTCTTCACCCCCGGCGCCTGGCTCTACAGCGACGAGGACGGCATCCTCGTCAGTCTCGTCGAGCTCTCCTGACCGGCCGCCCGTCAGATCGGGCCGATTCCCCAGTGGTGGACGGCGCGGCCTCCGGGAGCGAGCCGGATGACGTCCTCACCGCTGCGGAAGGCGTTCGGCGGGCAGCTCATCGGCTCCACCGCCAACCCCTGGCGGCGGTGCCCCTCGGGGAGGGTGTCACCGGTGTAGAGCTGGAGCCACTCGATCCCCTCACCCGCCCACAGCTGGACCCCGCGGGTGCCGTCCGCGTCGCTCAGCCTCACCCGTACCAGCCCGTCGGCGCCGCGCTCCAGGTCGGTGAACGCGGTGTCGAGAACCGTCCCGTTGATCGGGCGGGCGGTCCTGAAGTCGTACTCGGTCTCCTTGACGTCCTGGCGGCCGACGGGGATCTTCCGGTCGTCCACCGCGAGCCACTGGGCGGCGGGAAGCTCCAGGACGGCATCGTCGAGGGTGCCGTCGAGGGAGCCCAGGGTCAGGTAGGGGTGGGCTCCGAAGCCGTACGGCGCGTCGGTGGTGCCGACGTTCTCCGCGGCCACCTCGACCTCCAGACCGGACGCGCCCAGTGTGTACCGGATGGCGAGATCCAGGATGTGCGGGTAGCCGAGCTGGGGGAAGAGCCGCAGCCCCAGCAGGATCGAGGCGTCGTCGTGGGAGAGGACACGCCAGGGGAAGGACCGGGAGAAGCCGTGGATCGCGTTGCCGGTCCGCGGCTCGCTCAGCGCGAGTTGCCTCTCCTTACCGTCGAACGTGTAGCGGCCGTCCTCGATCCTGTTCGGCCAGGGGAGCAGCGGCAGCCCCGCGCCGCCGATCGGGGACAGGTCCTCGGGGAAGCCGACGACGAGCGGCCGGCCGTCCAGGGTGAGGCTCCGCAGGCCGGCCCCGACCTCGGTGATGACCGCCTGGAAACCGCCGGCCACGATGCTGTACTGAGTCCCGGTGGGCGCGATGTTTGTCACAGTAAGTGGGTCCCATCGTGGGTGCGGGTGAACGGACCGTCGTCGCGGAGGGCGTCGAGGACGCGGATAGCGCGAGCCTCGGGCATAAGTGTGCACACCTGGTCGAGGGTAAGCCAGATGGCCTCGGACGCCTCGTCGGCCTTACCCTGCGGCCCACTCGTATGACAGCTGCGCCGTCGTCATAGTCCAGCGTCACCCGCCTGCTTGACGTTCCCAGTGTCGATACACCCCTGGATGTCGCTGAACTGGTCGAACAGCAGTCGTAGCCGGGTAGGCAACCGACGCCGGTGTTCGGCCGCCGAGCGGAAACCGCGTGGCTCCGTTGGTTGAGGGCGTGGCGGCGCTGCTCCTTCAGGCTCGCGCCGCCGCGCCGGTCTTTCAGCGGAGTTCGAACCAGATGACGGTTGCGGTGGGGTCGCGGTGGAAGCCCCAGCGGGTGGCGAGTTCGTTGACGAGCAGGAGTCCTCGGCCGCCGGTGGCGTTGGGTTGGGGGTTTCTGGTGCGGGGGATCTGTGCGGAGCCGGGGTCTTGGACGGTGACGATGACGCCGTGCGGGGTGAAGGCCACCGTGACGACGAACTCCCGTGGCCGGTCGTCCGGTGTGGTGTCCGCGGTTCTGGCGCCTGGGGTTTTGGTGTCTGCCGGTTCGGTGTCGGTCGGCCTGGTGGAGTGTTCGACGGCGTTGGTGGCCAGCTCGCTGGCTAGGAGCATGGCGTCGTCGCGGAGTGGGTGGTCGTCGCCGAGGATGTCGGCGACGAAGGTGCGTGCGGGTCTGACCTGGTCGGTGGTGGCGGGGAAGCGCTGGGAGATGACGGGGGTGTGGTTCGGCGTCGTCGACCAGCCGGGTATCCGGCCCAGGTACGGCGACCACATTGGGGCGGCCGGTGCGTTGGTGTCGCCGGTTGTGGTCCGGAAGCGGTCAGCGAGCACGCCGACGAGTACGGACAGCAGTCGCGCGGCCATCCCGGTCACCTCCCTTGCTCGTGATCTCGGTGCTCTGGCTGCCTCCGGCGCCCCTGATGTCCCTGACGGCCGTTCGGTGGTCGGTGTCGGCCAGGGGGTGTGGTGGCTGGTCGTGCTGTTCGGGGTGGGGGTGGAAGTCCTCGATGTGCCGCATCCGCGCGGCCAGTTCGGCGGGGGTGTCGGCCTCGACGAGGCCGATGTGCTGCCGGTATCGGGTGGGGGAGAGTGCCCACCAGTGTCCGGTGGTCTTGCCGTACCAGGGGCACCAGCCGGGGAAGCGGAGCGTCAGCGTGCGCAGTGCCCGGAGATCTTCGCCAGGCTCGTGCCGGAGGCTCTCCGCGTCCGCCTCGATGGAGGAGGCGCTCATGCCGTCGCCCCCTTCCGGTGCGACTCGCGCCTGCCAGGCCGTACCTCCGGCGGCGACTCCCGCCCGTGCGACGCATGCGACGGATCACGAGGACAGACGTGACTGGACAATTAACAGCGAATGCCTCGACGGAGTGGCGGGAGTTCGGCCACACCCTGCGAGCATGGCGGGAGCGTCGTGAGCTGAGCCTGCGTGATCTCGCCGAGCGGGTCCGGTGGCACTTCTCGCTGATCGGCAAGTGGGAGCAGGGGAAGAACCGCCCGCCCGTCGAGGCGATCACGGCCCTTGACGCCGAACTCGACGCGGGGGGCGAACTCATGGCGCAGGCACTTCGCGCGGCCATGGTTGACGCCGATCAGGCGCGGAAGAGTACCGTCGAGGCAAAAGCCTCAACCCGGGATGAGGGCGAAGATATGGAGCGCAGACGGCTCATCCGGGATGCCGCTGTCGTTGCTGTCGGCGGTGCCGTGGCGCCTGTGCTGGCCGCCCTGACGGATGCCTGGCAGGCGTCTGAGCCTCGGATCTCCGGTGCGAGCGTGTCGGGGGTAATGATCGACGATTGGGAGGACGCCGCCGCCGCGCACGCGAAAACCGCCCGCACCGAACCGCCCGCCGTCGTCCTCGCCGCGCTCGCCGCTGACTTCGCTGAGATGGCGCCCCATCTTGCCCGTAAGCAGCCCGACGCCGTACGACGAGATCTGACCCATGCCGCCGCCCGGCATGCCGCTTTGATCGCTGGAAAGTGGACCGACATGGGCAGTCGCCGGCAGGCGCGCCGTTGGTGGGGAACAACCCGGGCGCTCATCGACGAATCCGGAGATCGGTTGCTTGCCTCCTGGTTGCGTAGCCGCGAGGCGATCCACAGGCGCAGCGACCCGGCCGAGGATCTCACCGAGGTTCTCAAACTCTCTCAGGAGGCTCGCCGTCTGGCCGGTCAGCGGCCGAACGCTCCGCTTGTGGCCGCTTTGACCGCAGAGGCGAAAACGCTCGCGGCAATGGGTTCCCACACGGACGCGATCGGTGCACTGCGAGAAGCCGAGAAGACGTTCGACCAGCTTTCGGCCATGACCGGCGCATTCCGTAGCCTCGGCGAACGCGGACTGTGGTTCGATCGGAGCCTGATTTACACTCTCGCGGGTGATGTGAAGAACGCTACCCAATCGCAGGATGCCGCCGAAGATCTGTACCCGGTGAATGATCAAACACTGCCTCGGATTCGGTTGCACCGTGCCGCGCTACACGCTCGCACTGATCCGGGGAACGCCGTACAAGAGGCTCTCCGGATTGTCGATGACCTTTCCATCGAGCGCTGGATGACCCGCTACGTGATGGATGCACATCTCGTGCTCGGCGCTCTACCTGAGCAGGCCCGTGCTCTGCCTGCTGCTCGTGAGCTGCGCGCGCTGACCGCCAGCCGGTCGGCCTGAGTCGGACACGACGATGCCCCGCCGGGCACCGACCGGCGGGGCATCACATTGTTGATCAGCGCCTACGGCACCACTCGTCCAGGCTGAACACCTCGGCGTCCTGGCCCTCGTTGACCTCCCGACGCCAAGGGGGCTTGGGGTCACCGCTGATCGCGTGACAGCGGAAGGTCAGCGAGACGACGCCAAGGAGCATGTTCTTGTACGCGCCGGTCAATGTCTCGGGCTTGACGTGGACGCCGGTCTTCTCTTCTGCGATGAGCGGGGCCGCCTGGTCGAACTGATGCGGATCGTCGCGAACCCGATGTGGGTCCGACTCATCGAGGAAGACCTACCGCTGGCATCTTCCCGAACCGCTTGACGACCCTGCGCACTCGGGTCAGGCTCACGAGTGCGCAAGTCCGCGCATACTCCGAGCACGGGAGACCGTCATGGCGCTACGGTTCGTTGGGATCGACCCCAACACTGGCGGCAACAACTGCCCTTCAGTCTGGGTGGACGACAAAGACGGCAGCATAGTAATCCAAGGATGGGAAGTGACCGACTCCGCCGAGCTGGCGCAAGTCGCGGCACGTAGCCCGATCCCGGATCACGAAAAGGTCGTTCGGATTCCCCGGCGCATGGCGTCGATGCTCATGGAGGCGTGTAATGCCGAAGCCCCACATGACGTTCGCTGACATGCTCGCCACCGCGCAACACTCCGCCGTACATCTGGAGATGCGCGACGAGTACACTCCCGATGACCCCGCTTACCTCCGCTGGAAAGCAGACGGAACGATCGACGTGGACGCCTACTGGCGGGAGTGGCTTGACCTCGCAGGCGCGACAATCGCCCGAGGGGTGAGTATCCGGCGGGCACGCATCATCTCGGAACCCGTGACCGACTTCGTTCGGCATGAGTATGACCTCACCGGCCCGCTGAACCTCGCGGCCGGTGAGTCGGTGCGGTGGCTGCCCCGTCGGCAAGCATCCGATCTGGCTTTGCCTGGCAACGACTTCTGGGTGTTCGATGATCACCTCGTCCGATTCGGCTTCTTCTCAGGCATCGGGGATTACCTGGGCGAGGAACTGGCCGACGCCCCCGCCGTGATCAAGCTGTGCTTGTCGGCGTTCGATGCCGTCTGGGAACGAGCGATCGACCACGCGGACTACCGGCCCGCCTGACAACGATTCCCGCACGTGTCCACCTCTCCGCATTCCACCACCCAACAGGCCCAACAGGCACTAGCCGCACGCTTACGGGACATCCGCCTGGACGCGGGCCTGACCGCCCGTGCCATCGCGAGATCGGCGGGGTGGCACGAATCGAAATCTTCGCGAATCGAACATGCCCGTATGAAACCGTCAGACGCTGATATCCGCGCATGGTGCGCAGCGTGCGACGCCGAAGACCAGGTGTCCGATCTCATCGCAGCATCACGCGTGGTCGATTCGATGTACGTCGAATGGCGCAGACTCCAAAAGTCGGGCCTACGCCAGCTCCAAGAGTCGAAGGTCCCTCTCTACGAAGCCACCCGACATTTCCGCGTGTACTGCTCCCACGTTATCCCCGGATTCCTGCAAACCCCCGCATACGCCCGTGCGCTCCTCACGGCCTTCGGGTCGTTCCACGGCGTCCCCGACGACACAGAAGAGGCCGTAGCCGCGCGAGTCGCGCGCTCACGCATCCTGCACGAGGGCGACCACCGTTTCGCCCTCCTCCTGGAAGAATCGGTGCTGCGCTACCGCCTCGGCGACGCCGAAGCGATGGCCGGGCAACTCGGTCACCTCCTGGCCATCGTGTCGCTCCCATCGGTGGCCCTAGGAGTGATCCCCTTCACCGTTGAACGTCCCCTTTGGACTCTCGAAGGTTTCAACATCTTCGATGATGACCTTGTGCAAGTGGAATTGTTAACGGCGACTGTTTCCGTCACCCAGCCTCGCGAGGTGGCTTTGTACGTGAAGGGCTTCACCGAACTAGCTGATATCGCCGTTTATGGGGCGCAGGCGCGCAGCCTTATCACAGCGGCCATCGCCGCCTTGAACTAATCTCCGCAAGTTTCCGCATACTCATTGAGCCACAGAAACGCGCACTCCTACCGTCTGATGCATGGCCACTGGACAGACAGCAACAGGGTCCCGCGCCAAGGGGCATGAGAACGACGAGGTCACCGACGCAACGGCGGAAAAGCACGACCAGGCGTTGGCAGCCGTGCAGCGGCTGCTGAAGGTCCAGGGAGTCCGCTCGTACGCCGTTCACACCGTCGGCCTGAAGCTGACGGACGACGCCAGCCGACTGATCCCGCTGGAGAAACCCAAGCGGCACGTGCCCGAACTCGTCGTTCACAACGACGCCGGATGGGTGGACGCCACAGTGACCATCGGGCCGCGCTCCGGCTGCTACCTGGTGTCCCTCCGCAGCGGTCCCAGCCTTGAGACGGTGCGGGAACCTCGACAGGTCGCAGACTTGATCCTCACCGCTCAACCAGGCGGCAGGTCATGACGGCCGCCGCGGCCACACAGCTGATCGTCCAGGTTCACGACCTCCAGCCAGCGACCCAGGACTGAGAGCGGGTCACGAAGACCATGATCATCGCACCACAGGTAACGGCTTCACGGCAGCAAGACCGCGAGCGGCGGCGCGGCCGTACGCGGGAGCCGGCCCCTCCCTCTCTAAGACTCCCTGACAGGGACTCCCCTGTCAGGGCCGCACCAGCAACAACGACAGAAAGCAGGACAGCATGACCACAGTTGCCCCCTGGGGACTCAGCCGGATGACCGAGCCGCTTTCGGAGTGCCCGCCGCTGTACGACACCATCCAGTTCGACCCGGTGACCCAGCTCACCAGCTTCCGCAACCGTGCCGGCGTCATCGTGGACATGGGCAACAAGGTCACCGTGACCACGTCGAAGGGCGGCGGGAGCGACGGCTCTGGCGGTAGCGCCAACGTGGCCGACGACTCCAACACCGACAGCTAGCGGATGCGGCCATCACCACAGACCGTGCTGGTCATCACATCGGTAGAGGACGCCACTGCCAACCTGGTGATCGGGGTGCTGAACGAGCGCCAGGCGCGGGTCGTCCGAGCCGATCCGGCCGATATCGGCGCCGGGCTGATGTTCAGCGCCGCCATTGATGACCGCGGGGAATGGGCTGGTCGGCTGCGTACGGCGAGTCGCGACATCGCACTCGCGGAGGTTGGGGCGGTGTACTACCGCCGCCCCAGCCTGTACTCGGTCCGATTCGCCCACCTGCCCGCTCGGCAAAGCACCTTCGCCACCGCCGAAGCCCAGCACGGGCTCGGCGGCATCCTGCGCACCCTGCACGGCGCGAGATACGTCAGCCATCCCGCAGCGATCAACCGCGCCGACTACAAGGTCGCGCAGCTCCGAACGGCTGTCCGGCTCGGGCTGAGCATCCCGCTGAGCCTGATCACCAACGACCTCGAACAGGCGCGGAAGTTCGCCGCTGAGCATGGCCCGATCATCTACAAGTCGTTCCGAGGCGTCCCACCCTCTTCGGAGGGTCGCGTTGCGATATGGACGCAGCGGGTCACCTCCGAAGACCTGGATGACTCAGTGTCGGTGACCGCCCACCTGTTCCAGCAGGAGGTGCGCAAGGTCGCGGACGCGCGGGTGACAGTGATTGGGCGGCGCGTGTTCGCCAGTAGGATCACCACTCCTGACGGTGCGCTCGACTGGCGCAGCGGCGACTGGGAGCAGTTGACCCATGACCCCATCGATGTGCCCGAGCCGATCAGGAACGCTCTACACGCCTACCTTGACCACTTCGGGCTGATGTTCGGCGCGTTCGATTTCGCGCTCGAAGCCAGCGGGAAATGGATCTTCATCGAGTACGACCCCGCCGTGGCCGAGCGTGCGAGGAAAGCCATCACCGAGGTCGGATACGCGCCGACACTCGTGACCGGGGACGGCCTCCACGGCTACGACGACAACGCCCCCTACGACCGGCTGATCGGCACCTGCTCGGTACGGACGATCCCCCCGGCATGGATGGGGCAGGTCCGTACCGGAGGGACCATCACCACGCCAACGTGGGGCTGGATGGGCGGAATCGCGTTCGCGCACCTCACCCTCGACGAGGACGGTACGGCGAGCGGACGGTTCCTGAAGGATGACGTGTACTTCATGCGTGCCCGCTCCCACCTGCCGCCGCCGCGGCCACCCATCATGACGGGCATCGGCCAGGCCCGAGAGACCAGGATCGACCCGGCGATCCTCAATGGCGAAGCCCCGCTGTTCGTCGCCCAGCTCGCTGCGCCGGCCGCCCAGCGATCATCGAGCGGAGACACGACAATCCTGTTAGACGTCGGCACCGGATCACGGGCCGACACCAGGCCGAACCCCGACGGCGGGTGGACGGTTCACCAGCACGGCCCGCTGCGGCTGTGGGACGCGATTGAGGACGCCATCCTGATCTGGCAGGACGCCGGATCTCCGCACCAGTCGGCGTTCGGACTCACTGTCACCAGGGACCGCCAATACGTCTGGCTGGGCGAACCGGATGGCCGGTCCTGGGACCTGCCCGCTTAGGAAACACGAAGAAGCGCCCCGCGCCTCCCAAGGGGGGTTGGGTTCCGCCCCGGCCTGCAACGCGTCCAGGGGGGACGGCTCTCGGTGTATGGCCCGGAAACGGCCCCGGTCACTGGTGATCAACCGCCATCCCGGGATGGCCGATGCGGGCACGGTGGCCCTAGCATCGCTCATGGATCGCAGCTCCTTTGCGATCAAGGAACCCCGCATGGCCTGTCCGCCTGCGGGGTTCCGCTTTACGTGACGCTGATTGGTGTCCATAGTTGAAGTCGCGGAGAGTGTGTGACAAGACACACCGAGTCGCGCCGATGTCAGTGCGACGCATGCGACGGACCACGAGGACACACGTGACTGGACAATTAACAGCGAATGCCTCGACGGAGTGGCGGGAGCATGTCCCGGCCTTCCGCGTAGCCAGTTGTCGAAGTCCTAACCGAAACTGACCTCCAGTTCGGCCGCGAGTGCCTGGGCTAGACCCTGAAGCTGTGGCTGATCAACGATGATCTTTCTGAGCGCGCTCACTCCGCGAAGGCCGGACAGGTCGTTGCCGCGCAGGTCGCAGCCGCGATAGGTGCCGCCGTCGAACTCCGTCAGGTGCAGGTCGCACTCATCGAATGCCACGTCGCTCAGGTCGGACCCGACGAACCGCGCTTCTCGCAGCGAGCAGCCGGTGAAGATTACCCGGCCTACGGCACGGAGGTGAGTGACGGTCGCGTAGTCCAGCTTGCACCGCTCGAAGACCACGTCATCGAGCGTGACGTTCTCCCACTCGGCGCCGAGCATCTTGCAGTTGGTGAACGTGACCCTGGAGAGCTTGCTGTCCTCCCAGCGGAGGCCGGACAGGTCGCAGTCGGAGAACTCCACCGAGTTCAGACGCAGCTCGTCTAGGCGGGCACGCTGGGTGGTGAGGCCGGTGACGCGCCCGTCCATGAGCTGAGTCCCCGACAGGGGTGGCTCGCGCAGATGGGCGTCAAGGTATCGGAAGTCGCGCAGCTTGCCGTGCTCGCCTTCCAGCGAATCGACCTCGTCCAGGTCCGTGTCGTCCAGATTGGGCAGCGTGACGCTCGTCTGGCGTACGGTGCGTGTGTCCATCGTCTTGCCTTCCAGGGGGCAGGGCCCCGGCGTTGATTCGTTATGTCCAGTTCCGGCATGTTGATCAGATGTTGTAGACGGCGAATGCGGCATTGAGGTCGAGGAGGTCGAGGCCTTTTGGTCGTGTCCAAGATGGCCATCTCGCTGGGCTTCGACGAAACCCCCATTGCAGGACATACGGTCTGGGCCGAGCTTCCGATTGAAACAGGCGTGTGCTTGTTGAATGGCAGTAAGAACTGATTATGGCGGAGACCGGATCGTCGATAGCAGGTCGATTCCCTGGCCGATCATCGGCTGATCCCCGATTCCGTACGCGACCCTGTCATCACGCACATCTTCACCTGACCGTCAGGACCAGGTCTGGCCGTCCGGGGTGTCGGCGACCTTCACGCCGAGGGCGGCCAACTCGTCGCGGAGGCGGTCGGAGGTGGACCAGTCCTGGGCGTCACGGGCTCGGGCGCGTTGCTCAAGCAGTTCAGCGGCGCCTCCGGGCAGGCTCCTCGGCCTGACCGACCGGCCGATGTCGAGGGAGAGGTCCAGGGCGAGGATCTGGTCGAGGTGCAGGAACGCCTCGAAGCGGGAGCCGGGGGCGACCGAGCCGTCGCGTTCCAGTTCGCGCAGCAGCCGGAGCGCCAGCGGGGTGTCGAGGTCGTCGTCGAAGGCCGCCTCGATCCGGGAGACCCGATCGGCGGGCATCGGGCTGCTCGGCGACTCCGACCACTCGGCCACCTGGCTCCGCCAGCGTCGCAGGGTCCTGTCGGCGGCCCGCAGGGTGTCCCAGGTGAGGTTCATCTGCTGGCGGTGGCGGTGCTCAAGCAGCGCCAGCCGCACGGCCAGCGGATCCAGGCCTGCGTCCGCCACGTCCTTGAGCAGGACCACGTTGCCGGTGGACTTCGACATCTTGCGCCCGTCGAAGAGCAGGTGTTCGCCGTGGACCCAGTGCCGTACCACCTCGTGCCCGGCGGTGGCGTCGGACTGGGCGCGCTCGTCCTCGTGGTGCGGGAAACGCAGGTCGATCCCGCCGGTGTGCACGTCGATGCGCTCGCCGAGGAACCGCAGTGACATGGCCGAGCACTCGATGTGCCAGCCGGGGAAACCTCGGCCCCACGGCGTCTCCCAGGTCAGCTCCCGGTCCGAGGGCTTCCACAGCGCCCAGTCGGCGTGGAAGCGCTTGCGTGGATCGACGCCCTCGACCCGATGGCCCGGCCTCAGCTGGTCGAGCCGGTTGCCGGAGATCTCGCCGTACGTCGGGAAGGATGCCGCGTCGAAGAAGACCGACCCGTCGGGCACCGCGTACGCGTGCCCCTTCTCGATCAGCTTGGCGATCATCTCGATCATCAGGTCGATCGTCTCGCTCGCCCGGGGCGAGTGCTCGGGCGGCCGGATGTTCAGCGCGGCCGTGTCCGCGAGAAAGGTCCCCTCGTAGAAGCGCGAGATCTCCAGGGCGCTGCGCCCCTCGGCCCTCGCCTGGGCGAGTACCTTGTCCTCGCCGGAGGGGTCGATCTCGGCGTCGTCGACCAGGTGACCGACGTCGGTGATGTTGCGGCAGACCACCACCCGGACCCGCTGCCGCTCGCTGACCCGCCTGATCAGGTCGGAGAGCAGGTACGACCGGAGATTGCCCACGTGGGCCGACCTGTAGACGGTCGGTCCGCAGGTGTACATCCGCAGCGAGCGGCTCCCCTCGGGAACGATCCGCTCGATCCGCCGATTCCGCGTGTCATAAAGCCGCAACATACGCCGAGCCTACGCAATCAACCCCACCCCACACAGGACGGGCTCCACAACACGCGATGGGACCCGGCTCGGCCGCGGCCGAGCCCGCGCGAGCGGAGCGAGCGCCATCAGACACTGCCTTCCAGGAAGGCCAGGATCTCGCGGTCTCCTCGGTCGCGCAGGCGGGCGATCACCTCATCGCGGGTGCAGCCGTCCGAGAGGCCGATGCGGGCGCCGATCAGGCGGATGCCCTCGGCTTCCGAGGCCACCGGTGCCGTGTAGCCGATCAGGTGCAGCGCCCGGTTCAGGGCGGGCAGCGCCGGTGAGGCGGCGGGCAGGTAGCGGGTCAGCAGCTCGCCGCCGTCGGACACGGTCAGGAAGACGTGGTCACCCTCGGAGGCGTTGGCGGCGATCAGCACGGGGCGGATGGAGCCCATGGTCGGCTGGTTGTGCCAGCTGATCACCACGTCGCCCGAGGGGGTGGAGGCGGTCAGCTGGCCGCCGGGGGCCATGCCGAGGTGCGCGGCGAAGCCGGTCGGCAGCGGGGAGCCGGAGCCGCGCAGGTGCTCGGCGTTGACGTCCACCCGGTGCCACCAGCGCCCGTCGCGGCTGCGGAAGCAGCGCCGGGTCTCCGAGACGTCGCGGCGTGGCTGGTAGTCGGACTGCTCGGCTCCGGCCACCCGGATCCATCCGCGCTGGGTGCGCTCGAAGCCGGGGCCGCCGGCGTACGCGCGGACCGAACTCTCGCTCACGTCGTAGCGCGCGGTGAGGTTGGTGACGATCGTGTTGACGGACGCCTCGCCGTTGGCGCGTTCGATCTCCCGAACGATCATTTCCCGGATGCCCAGATACTGCTCGCCGCCCCAGCGTGCCAGCCCGTACTTGTTCCGGTCGACCCGCAGGAACCGGTCGTCGGCGGTGAGCTGGTTGCGGATGCCGACGAGGCTGTAGTCCTCGCCGATGCGTTCCTGGATCTCCTCGGGCGTCAGCGGGTTGCCCGCCACCGCGAGCACGGCCTCGGCCTTGTCGTTGACGCTGCGCGGCCAGGGCACCACGTGGTTCTCCAGCACCCGCAGCTGGGGCACCGCGATGAGCCAGCGCTCGGCCACGTCCTCGCGGATGCCGAGCTGGCTGACCAGCGTGACGGCCTCGTCCAGCGGGCGCGGCCCGTCTGTGAACAGCTGCCGGGTCTTCTCCCTGAGCTCGTCCGAACCGCCCGCGACCAGCCAGCCGTCCACCTGCTCGTATCCGCTCAGCAGGGTCCTGACGAACCGCCAGGAGGGGATGCCCAGCGTGGCCAGGTCGGTGCGGTGCCAGGGCACCGCCGCGGCCAGGTCGTCGGCGGGCACGGCGGAGCCCAACCGGCCTCGCAGCCAGGACACGTGGCCTGTCAGCGGAGCCGCGTCGTCCTTGGCGAGCCAGGCCTCGACATGGTCGCGCAGGTCACGCTCGATCTGCCGGATGCGTTCCCTGGTGACGGAGAAGCGCTGGGCCAGGTCGTCGAGCGTGGCCCGCTGGGAGGCGTAGAGCCGGTCCCTGGCGATGGCCCGCTGCCGCTCGTCCAGCGTGGCGAAGACCTCGTCGATCAGCTCGGGCAGCGGCCGGTCGGGCCTTGCGGGGCGGACCTGGGCGACGCTCTCCTCGGTGACCGGTTCGAGCAGTCGCTCCAGCACCCCGGTGAACAGCTTGTGCACCGTCTCGCGGCCGAGCCCCTCGGGCGTGCGCACGCTCGAAGCGGGGTCGGAGAACCTGAGCAGGGGGAGGACGTCGCCGAGCATCAGGTGACCCCAGCACGTCAGGGCGAGGTCGGTCAGGCGTCCGGCGACCTCGGACGTCCCGATGGTGGAGCAGGCCCTGTCGAGCGGAAGCGCCTGCCACCACGCCTCTGGGAGGCGTGGATCGGTTGCGATCGGCGCTACCTGGCCAGGAGAGGTCCAGCGCAAAGGTGGCGCGATGTCGCTCAGGCTGAGGTTCATTGAGGTCCAACCGGCAAAGGGGATTACATCCGCAGTTCAGACTATGTGGTCAGTTGGGAAGGAAGGGACTCGCCCGTCCGGAATGGGATACGTAAAGGAGTTCTCGTGCCCGGGTGCAGGCGACATAGAGCAGGCCACGCTCCCGCTGGAGATCGTGGGCCCTGGCGGCTGGATCCTCGCCGACCGGGGTCAGCGAGTCGGGGTCGGGCACGATCCCCTCGCCCACGCCGATCACCGCGACCCGCCGGAACTCGAGTCCCTTCATGCCGTGCAGCGTCGTCACTCGCACCCCCAGCTCGCGCAGAGCGGTCCGCGCGTCACGCACGAGGCCGGCGGTCCTGGCGGCCACCGCTATCTCCTCGGGCGTCACGCCCTCATCCACCCACTGTCCCACCTGTGCCACCAGCCCCGTCAGCTCATCTCGTGGTGAATCGTAGGCACGGACCATCGGCCTGAGCCCGTGCCGGGTGCTCCGGAAGCCGTAAAGCTCCTGCACACCGTTGACGAGCCCGTCGGCGGGACCGCCTCCGCGCAGCCGGACCCCCCAGGACAGAATCTCCTGCGGGAGCCGGTACGACACCTGCAGGCGCTGCCGGATCGCGTCGATCCCGACGGCGCTGAGCGTCACCCGAGTGTCGAAGATGCGCTGGTGCGGGTCGCCCACGATGAACAGGTCGTCGCGGGTGTGCGGCACCGCCGCCCGCAGCAGCCGCCACTGCGCGGGGTGCAGGTCCTGCGCCTCGTCCACCACGATGTGCCGGTACGGCTCCCGCATGGGCTCCGCCTCCTCCAGCAGGTCTCCCGTGGTCTGGCCGAGCAGCACCGACGCCTCGGAGGCCAGTTGCAGCAGGGTCCGCTTGCCGCGCTCTCGCAGCCGGCCGGTGACGTGCCCGATGGCGTCCCAGACGGCGACGCGCTCCTCGGCCGACAACTCGACGCCGCGGCCCGAGCGGGGGGTGTCCAGATACTCCTCCAGCGTCCGGAGGTTCTGCGCCAGTACCACCTGCTCCCATTCGCGCAGCAGGAACGCCGGGCTGTGGCCCGTCTCCGTCTCCCCCCAGAGCGCCGTCAGCTCGGCGGCGCCGACCAGCGAGGGCGGACGCCCCTCGGCCTCGGCGACGATGCGGTGGGCCAGCCGGTCCACGTTGCCGACCTCGATCCGCTTGCGGATCATCTCGTCCTCGATCAGCACGTCGAGTTTGGCCGCGAGTTCGGCGCTCAGCCTCTGGGAGAAGGTGACGAGCAGGATCTGGCCGCCCGCGCGCCTGGCCAGGTAGGCCGCCCTGTGCAGGGCGACGAGCGTCTTGCCGGTGCCCGCGCCACCGGTGACCAGCGTCGGCTGCTGGTAGGACGCCCAGTACGCCAGCCGGTGCTGAGGCGGCCGCAGGAACACGCACCAGCCGGGCGCGTCGAGCACGCGGTTCAGCTCGCGCGGGTGGTTTGTGAAGACGGCCCGGTCCGGGCTGCGCAGGAGCGCGGCACCGAAGTCCTCGGGGTTGATCGGCTCGGGCCCCGCGGCGACGGCGCGGCAGTTCTCCAACTCCCGCCAGGCCGCGGCCATCGACTCGCCCCTGGCGAGCGCCGCCAGCGGCTCGTACTGCGTCGGAGGCAGGAGCGGTTCGAGCGCCTCCAGGGTGAGCTGGTCGGTGATCTGCCTGACCAGCGGCAGGAACCGGCCGTCCACCCCCAGTTCGGCCAGGTCACTGTCGCAGATCTCGGAGAACAGCCGTGTCGTGGACGCCTCGGCAGCCCTGCGCACCGCGGGTCGTACCTGGTCCAGCGCCTCGGCGTCCCACATCTCGACCACTCCAATCGCCGTGTTGACGCCGAACCGGTAGCGCTGGGCGTACGCCCACGCCTCCACGTCCGGCAGCACGGTCAGCAGCCAGTAGACGTCCCGCTGCTTGACCACGACACCCCGGTGGCGGTCGGCCAGCCTCAGGGTGACGATCCGGGGGTCCCTGGCCCCCCTGACCCGCTCGGGGTGCGGAGCACCCGCCACGTTCTGCAGGAACCTGCGTGCCGACACCACGACGTCCCGCCGCACCGGCTGGGCCAGGGCGCCGAGTTCGACGGGGAAGTCGGGGGAGATGGCGAGGCGGGGCATGAGCTAGGCCAACAGTGACAGGAGATCGCGGTCCCCGCGTTCTCGCAGCCGGGTGAGAAGGTCGGGTATGCCCACGGGGCCTGTCATGCCGACCCGGGTGGCGATGACCCGCCCGGCCTGCTCCGGGGTGCCGCCCGAGGCGGTGTAGCCGACAAGCCTCAGTGCCTGGGCCGTCGCCTCGCCCTCGCCCTCCGAGGCCGGTAGGTGCCTGGCCCGCAGGACCCCCTCGTCCGACAGGGTCAGGAACAGGTGGCTGCCCTCTTTGGCTCCCACGTCCTCCAGGAGCGTCCTGAGCGACTCCAGCACGGGCCTGTCATGCCAGCTGAGGACCAGTTCGCCGACCGCGCTGCTGACTGTGCGGCCCTCACCGGGTGACATCCCGAGATAGGCGGCGAACCCGCTGGGCAGCGAGCACTCGGCGCCCTGCAGGTGATCGGAGGTGACGTCGATCCTCAGCCACCAGCGGCCGTCGGGCTGGCGGAAGCAGCGCCTGGTCAGCGAGACGTCCTTCAGCGGGCGGAAGGGTGCCTTCGCCGGTTCCCCGTTCTTCCTCGGCACGCCGGCGGGCATCTCCGCGATCAGGGCGGGGACGCCGTTCGGGCGCTGGGGAGGTCGTTCACCCGCGCCGAGGATGCGGAGCTGCGGAACGTTCTCCAGCCACTCCTTGGACACCTCGGGGTGGATGCCCAGCGAGGAGACCATGTCGAGGGCCTTGTTGATGGTCAGCGGCGGCGGGGCCTCGCTGAGCATGTCGCGGGTGCGGTGGCGGAGCTCGGCGATGTCGCCCTCCACCAGCCACTCGTCGACCAGGTGGTAACCGGGGAGCGTGGCCAGCACGAACTGCCAGGCCGGTATGTCGAGAGAGTACAGCTCCTGGGTGTGCCAGTCGGCGGCGTTGATCAGCCGCTCCTTGGGTGCCGCCCTGCCGAGGAGCCTTTTCATCTCTTCCAGGTGCTCCCGGTACGGGGCGGCCTCGTCGGAGGCGATCCACTCCCCGAGCTCCCGGCGCAGGTCGACCTCGATGCCGAAGATGACCTCCGGCCGCACCGCGAAGAGCTTGGCCAGCGCCTCCGCGGTCGCCGGGGTGTCGCTGAACAGCCTGTTCTGCGCCACCGCCCAGCGCTTGTCCTCCACGTTGGCGAAGACACCGTCCACCAGCGCGTGCAGGCTCTCCGCAGGCCGCTCGGCTCCCTGGCTCCGCACGGCCTTCTCCGGCTTTTCCGGCTCGGGAGCGCCCGCCGCCTCCGGGGCGTCGGCGGGTACGGAGTCCTCGCCGGCCTCGGTGACCGACTCGACCGGGGCGTCGGCACCCACCTCGGACTCGGGCACGCTCTCGGCGGAGGACTCCGTCGGCCGGGCCTCTCCTGACGCGGCGGCCCGAGCTTCCATGCCGGCCGCGGGCGTGTCGTTCCTCGCCGGGTCGGCCGTGGGCAGGCCGTCCCTCGCCGGGCCGGGCTGGAAGAGCGATCCAGGGACGGCAGCGGGCTCAGCCTCAGCCTTGGTCTCCGCCTTGGTCTCCGCCGCGCGACGTGCCTCGGGCACCGGTAGGGCTTCCGGCTCTGCTAGGGCTTCCGGCTCTGGCCGGGCTTCTGGCTCCGGTAGGGCTTCCGGGTCGGTGGCGCTCTCGGCAGGGGGCGCGGGGGGTTCGGCGGGGGACTCCGTCACGACGCCGGGCCCGGTCCCCGGCACGGGGGCGGGGGTGGCTTCAGACTCATTCGGTATGGCATCGGACTCGCCCGGGGCTGACTCGCTCCGCGCGGCAGGCGCCGGGACTGAAGCGACCGGGACCGAAGCGACCGGGAGCGGGGTCGCCGGGACCGGAGCCGCCAGGCGTGCGAAGACCGCTGTGAAAAGGGCGTGCAGCAGCGGGACCGGCTGGATGAACGGCTGGTCGCGCAGGTCGTGGCCGGTCAGCGCGAGGAGACCCGGCCAGGATCCCGCGCGGTCGAGGGCTATGGCCGTGCAGGGCTCGTCAGCCTCGTCCGGATCCAGGACGTGCAGTGCGGGCAGCACGTCGCCCACGGTAGCGGCAGGCCAGTGGCTCAGGGCGAGCGCGGTGAGGATCTCGGCCAGCCTCTCAGGAGGCAGTACGGCGAGCACGTGGGCCATCGGCAGGCTCCGCCACCAGGCGTCCGGCAGGTCCGGCTGGTCGCGCAGAAGTGGGATCGTGGCCGCGTCGCTCCAGCGTAGCGGCGGCACGAGGTCACTCAGACAGAAGTTCATCCGTTCCCTTCACCAGCCCCTTAAGCCGCCCGAGTCACTCCATGTGGCCGGGAACGAGACTCATGGAACAGACCATAGTCTGGCAAATCGCCGCGGCGCATTGGGTCGGTTCAGCGGCGTACAGCCGCGAACCGCAGTCGCACGTAGTCGGCCATCCAGCCGCTCTCCCGCCGCAGGGCGGGGGCGGCCAGCTCGTTCACCCGGTGGAGCAGCGAGTCGACCATCTCCGGCGGCACTTCCTGGAGCAGTGAACCGGCGAACATCCGCACCCAGTCGGCCGCCCCGTTGGGGCACTCGTCGAGCGGGGTCGGCCGATCAAAGTATTCCAGCAGGCGGACTGTGAAGCCGCCTTTCTCCAGCCTCGTGGCATATTCGGCGGGGGTGGGGAAGTACCACGGCAGGCCGGGCTCACGGAGCCCGTACTCCCGCCATGCGGTGGACAGTGCCGCCGTCAGCGCGGCGCAGTTGCCCGCCCCGCCCATCTCGGCCACGAACCGCCCACCGGGTGCGAGGGCCTCGCGGACGCTGGTGATCACCGCATCCGGCTCCTGGCCCATCCAGTGCAGGGCCGCGTTGGAGAAGACCGCGTCGTAGGGCTGGGCCACCGTGAAGTCGCGGCCGTCGCCGACTATGAAGTCCAGCCCCGGATACTGCGCCAGGGCTTTTTCGATCATCGCCTGTGATCCGTCGATCCCCAGGACACGCGCACCCCGGGAGGTGATCTCGGCGGTCAGCGTCCCCGTGCCGCAGCCGAGATCCACGATGCGTTCCCCCGGCTGCGGGTCGAGTAGTTCGACCAGGGGGGCGCCATGTGCTGAAACGTACCCAAAGCTGCTGTCGTAGGCGCGAGCGTTCCACCTCGTCAAGCTAGGGGTGTCGTATCGCAAGACGTCAGCTCACATTCTGAGACGCTAAGGTCTCTTATCGGTACTCTCCAGACACTTTAGAGCCTCTGGGAAGTCACGACATATCAGTCTCACCAGCCTCACCCTCATCTCACCTTTCTGGCCCACTCGCGCTGGAGGTAGGCCCTGGCCCTGTCGATCTCCGAGACGGTGAGGATCACGGGCTTCGTACTGGTGGCGGGGAGCTTGGCCGCGAGCTCCTCGTCCAGGGTTCCGCGCATCTGGAGGGCCTCCATCCTGACCGGGCGGGCGTAGCCCTTCAGGAAGAGGTTCTGGCCCCTGTCGGAGAACAGGAACTCCTGCCAGAGCCGGGCGGCGGCCGGGTGCGGGGCCTGCTTGCTGATGGCCTGGACGTAGTACGAGCCGAGCACGGCGTCGCCGGGAATCGCGACCTTCCAGTCCTTGCCGCCGGCCGCCCGTTCGGCGTTGTGGTAGTCCCAGTCGACGATGACCGAGGCCGCCTTGGGGTTGGGCGCGAGGTTGCCCGCCCCCTTGAGTCGATGGAAGAACTCCACACCTCGTTCCGCCCTCGCCTCGCCGCCCCTGAGCGAGACGGCCATCACCCCGTTGAAGGCCGCGGCGACCTCCCGGGGGTCGCCGGGTAGCGAGACGCTGTGACCCGGCTTCAGCAGGTCGGAGAAGGAGGCGGGCGCCGCGACCTTGCTCGGGTCGTAGCCGATGGACATGTAGCCGCCGTACCCGGCGTACCAGGCGCCCCTGTGATCCTTCAGGTGGTCGGGGATGTCCTGCCAGCCCTGAACCCGGTACGGGGCGAAGAGGTCGGACTTGGCCACGGCGACGTCCACGCTCAGGTCGAACACGTCGGGTTTGAGAGCGGGGATGGCCGCGATCTCCCTGGCACTGTTCGCGTCGGGCTCCAGCTGGTCGACCTTGATCCCGTATTCCTCGGCGAAGGTGTCGATGATCTCGCCGTAGTTCACCCAGTCGCGCGGTAGCGCGATCACCGTGAGGGTCCCCTCCTTCTTGGCCGCCTCGACGAGGCGTTCCATCGTCGAGAAGCCCTCCTTCATGGAGGCGGCCCGGGTGTTGACCGGCGGGAATTGGACGTTCTGGGGAGCCGGGGCGCCACATCCGGCGATCGTGGCCGTGAGGATCACGGCGGCTGCGGCGCTGATACGTACGGTCACGGAGAAAATACTCTCCGCTGTCGTTCGCCTGGTCGAGCAGGCGCGGCCCTTCCTACCGGACGGCTTATACGTGTCTTGGCGAGCGGCTTACCGGAACGTGCCGGCGGGCGCCTCAGGCACGCGGACGCCGAGGCTCCTGGACCACCTTCGCCGCGGCGAGCGTCTCCTCGCCGATCTCGACCAGTGTGCCGTCCCGTTTGCGCACGCCGAGTACCCCGTCCCGCCAGAATTCCAGCTCGCCCACCGCGTCCCGGAATCCCTCGGGAACCCGTCTCCGCGTGGTGACTCTTTTGCCCACGTCAGAGGGGGTTATGGTGATATTCAGGTGGGCACCGAAACCAAGGGCCATCGACTTTTGCCCCCTCCCGTTTCAGACACGTGGCAGGCCCGGCAATACTAGGGCTAAGCAACCCGCGGTCGAAGTCGTGCCTAGGTGCGTAAAGAAGAAGGAGCCCGAGGTGACCTACGTCATCGCGCAGCCTTGCGTGGACGTCCTGGACAAGGCGTGCATCGAGGAGTGCCCTGTCGATTGCATCTACGAGGGAGGGCGGATGCTTTACATCCACCCTGACGAATGCGTCGACTGCGGCGCGTGCGAACCCGTCTGCCCGGTGGAGGCCATCTTCTACGAGGACGATCTCCCCGAGCAGTGGAAGGACTTCTACAAGGCGAACGTGGACTTCTTCGAGGACCTGGGGTCGCCTGGCGGCGCCTCCAAGGTCGGCAAGATCGAGAAGGACCACCCGGTCGTCGCGGCTCTGCCCCCGCAGGCCGAGAGCCACTAGGTGTCCTGTGCCGGAGGGGCGAGGACTCGCTCCTCCGGTGCGTGCCATCGCCAGTTCCGATAGAGCGAAAGACGACGGCTGATTCAAGTGAGCGCCATTCCCGACCGGTCAGAGAACCCGAACATTTCCGCGAGGCTCCGATGATCGGTCTGCCGGACTTTCCATGGGACCGGCTCGCGCCGCTGAAGGAACTGGCGGCGTCGCACCCCGACGGGATCGTCGACCTGTCGGTGGGCACTCCCGTCGATCCGGTGCCCGCCGTCGTGCGCCAGGCGCTCGCGGACGCCTCGGACAGCCCCGGATACCCGCAGACGCACGGTTCCGAACGCCTTCGCTCGGCCGCGGCCGGATGGCTGCGACGCAGGCACGGAGTGATCCTCGACCAGGCGAACGTGCTGCCGCTGATCGGTTCCAAGGAGTTCGTGGCCTGGCTGCCGACGCTGCTCGGCATCGGGGCGGGGCAACGAGTGATCTTCCCCGAGCTGGCCTACCCCACCTACGACGTGGGAGCCCGCCTCTCGGGCGCCGAGCCGTACGCCGCCGACGGGCTGCTCGCGCTCGGGCCCGAGCGGGTGCCGCTGCTCTGGGTCAACTCCCCGTCCAACCCGACGGGTAAGGTCCTGCCCGCCGAGCACCTGCGCAAGGTCGTCTCGTGGGCGCGCGAGCGCGGGACGGTCGTGGCCTCCGATGAGTGCTACATCGAGCTGGGCTGGGAGGAGCAGCCGGTCTCGATCCTGCACCCGGACGTCTGCGGTGGCTCGCACGAGGGCCTGCTGGCGGTGCACTCGCTGTCCAAGCGTTCCAACCTGGCCGGCTACCGCGCCGGGTTCGTCGCCGGCGACCCCGCACTGATCAAGCGGCTGCTGGAGATACGCAAGCACGCCGGCATGTTGATGCCCGCGCCGGTCCAGGCGGCGATGGCCGTCGCCCTGGACGACGACGAGCACGCCGAGGAACAGCGGGTCCGCTATGCCGCCCGCCGCGCGGCGCTCCGTCCCGCCCTGGAGGCGGCCGGTTGGAAGATCGAGCACTCCACCGCGGGTCTGTACCTGTGGGCGTCCAACGGGACGGGCTGCTGGGAGCAGGTCCGCGCGCTGGCGGAGAGAGGGATCCTGGTCGCTCCCGGCGACTTCTACGGGACCGCGGGCGAGGGGCACATCAGAGTCGCCGTGACGGCCGGCGACGAACGCATCAGTGCGGCAGTGCGCCGCCTCCAGTAGGATCGCGCGGCATGACCCCCGAGGTCGCTGTGATACTCGGATTGAGTGTGGCAACCCTTGTCCTGTTGTTCGGCGCGTTCTTCGCGACGACGCGTCAGGACAGGAGGGCCGACGACTCCGAGCCTCCCGGCGAGACCCCCCCCTCCTCGGTTGGGGCCGCGCAGCCGCCCCAACCGGCCATGGGCCGTGTCGGCATCGACTATCCCGACCCTCGTACGATCAAGGTCGGCGACGCGATCGAATGCCAGGGGGTGCGCAGCCGGGTTCTCGGCGCCCTGTACCTGTCGTGGCAGGGCACCCAGTGGACCGAGTACCTCCTCGACGACGGCAACCGCCGCTACCAGTGGCTGTCGATCCAGATGCGCGACGGCCTGGCGACCGGTGAACCGCCGCACCTGGAGGTGCTGCTGTGGACGCAGGTGCCCACCGAGGGCATGATCCCCGCCAAGACCACCCTGAGCGTCGAGGGGGTCGACTTCTTCCCCGTCGACCGTGGCACGGCGGCCTTCCGTGGCGAGGGTGTCACCTCGATGCCCGAGCGGGGTCTGCTCGACTTCGCCGACTACCGGGCGGCCGACGGCCGCCTGCTCAGCTTCGAACGCCTGCAGGGCCAGCGCTGGAGATCCTCGCACGCCGAGCCCCTGCCCCCCGGCACGATCAGGATCGAGAAAAAGGGCGTCTGACGGGGCGCCTCCGGCTCCGGCACGAGAACGACCGGAACGAGAACATCTACCGGCACTGGAACGGCCGGAACAGAACGTCTACCGGCACTGGAACGCCGGAACGAGAACATCTACCGGCACTGGAACGGCCGGAACAGAACGTCTACCGGCACAAGAACGTCTAGGAGAGCTCGATCTTCCCGGCGGACGCCTTGGGGTCGGGCTTCCATCCGTCGTGGCCGTTCACGGAGACCCACGACTGGCCGTCGTAGCGGATGCCGGTCAGCCCGAATTCCTTGGCGTGGGCGACCGACCAGCCGGCCACCAGCCAGCCGCGCCTGCGCGAGGGGGCCTCGAACGCGGCCCCGAGCGCCCTGGTGAGCTCGCGCTTCGCCTCGCCCGTGTCAGGGCGCGGGGTCTTGCCCGAGGGAGCGGGAAACCAGCAGTGCACGGCCTTGGGGACACGTCCGGTGAACGCCGCGGCGAGGATCTTCCCGTCCTCCTCGTGCTGGGCGTACGCCGACCCGTCGGCCGAACGCTGCACGGCCTGGGCCGCCTCGTGCAGCGGCAGCTCCCGGTATCCCCGCACCTTCACCAGCTCGGCGAAGAACTTCTCCGAGGCGTAGACGGGATCGATGAGCTGGCTGGGTTCTCCCCACCCCTGGGAGGGCCGCTGCTGGAACACGCCGACCGAGTCGCGGTCGCCGCCCCTCAGGTTCTCCAGCTTCGACTCCTGAATTGCGGTGGCGTAGGCGATCACGGCGGCCCGCTCGGGCAGCCTCCTGCGAGCCGCCACGGCCGCGATGGCCGCCGCCACCTGGGCCTGCGAGATATCTAAGTCCAGCGAGCCCTCCGGAGTCGTGACCCTGCACCCCTCGCCGAGGTCGACGAACGGTTTCGCCCGCTTGAGCAGGGTGAACAGACCCGCGGTGATGGCCACCACGAGCACGACCACGATCGCGATGATCGCGATAACCCCTTTTGAGAAGCGCCTTCGCACGGTCAAGAACCTACAGGCCCCCAGCGATTGCTCAGCCTGTGATAACGCTGTGAACACTAGGCTCCGGCCCATGACCCAGAGCGATGCCAGCCCGCTGCCCGCGGCCGTCGACGAGCTGTGGTGGCGCCGGGCCGAGCTGAGCCCCGCCGACACCGAGGCCCGCGCCGTCGTGGTGAGCGCGGTGGACATGCTCGACGGCGGAAAGGCCCGGGTGGCGGAGGTTTCCCCTACCGGCGAGGTGGTTGTGGACGAGCGCGCCCGGCGGGCTGTCATGCTCGCGTTCCGGGTGCTCGGCATGGCCAGGTCCCAGGTGGGTGATTTCCATCACCATGACCGCCTTCCGTTGAAGACCTCCGTCGACGGGGTCCGCGTCGTGCCGGGGGCGATCGCCCGCTGGGGTGCCTACCTGGCACGAGGTGTGGTGCTGATGCCCTCGTTCGTCGACATCGGCGCCCATCTGGACGAGGGCAGCACCGTGGACACCTGGGTCTCGATCGGCTCGTGTGCCCAGATCGGCAAGAACGTCCACCTGGCCGGAGGGGTCGGCGTCGGAGAGGCGGGCGGCCAGGTGGGCGAGGAGGGGGCCGGTGCCCCGTGGGAGCCTTCCAGGGCCGCACCCGCGGTCGTCGAGGACGGCGCGCTGATCGGCCGCCGTGCGGTGATCGCCGAGGGGGCCCGCGTGGGCCGGGGCGCCGTGGTCGGCGCCGGGACGATCCTGTCGGGCTCGACCCCGGTCGTCGATGTGCGGACGGGAGAGGAACTCGGCCGCGGCCGCGTCCCCGACTGGTGTGTGGCGGCGCAGGGCACCCGGTGGCGCGAGTTTCCCGGTGGCACCTTCGGCCTGCGCTGCGTCTTGGTGCTGGAGCGCCTGGAGGAGGGCCACCGGCCCGGCAGGGGCGAGCTCGACCGGATGCTGCACGGACACGGATAGGGCCGGCGGGGTCGGGCTCGGCGGGATCCCTCGCGGGCACTAGGGTCGCGGACATGAGTACGCGTCTGGATCTCACACAGGATGTCGGGGAGCTCACCGCCCGGATCGTGGACGTCGAGTCGGTCAGCGGCGATGAGAAGGCACTGGCCAACGCCGTGGAGGATGCCCTCCGGCTCCTCCCGCACCTGACTGTCGAGCGCGACGGCGAGTCGATCGTGGCCCGTACGCATCTGGGCCGCGGCGAGCGGGTGGTGATCGCCGGGCACCTTGACACCGTCCCCGTCGCCGGCAACCTGCCCAGCCGCGTCGAGGGCGACCTGCTCTACGGCTGTGGCACCTCGGACATGAAGTCCGGCGTCGCGGTCGCGCTGAAGCTGGCCGCGGCCCTCCCCGAGCCCAGCAGGGACGTGACCTACGTCTTCTACGACTGCGAGGAGATCGAGGCCGAGCGCAACGGCCTGCTCGGGCTCAGCCGCAGGCATCCCGACTGGCTCGCCGGGGACTTCGCGGTGCTCATGGAGCCCACCGACGGCACGATCGAGGGCGGCTGCCAGGGGACGCTCCGGGCCCAGGTCGTCACCCGGGGCAAGCGGGCGCACAGTGCCAGGTCCTGGTTCGGGGTCAACGCGATCCACGCCGCCCAGCCGGTGCTCGCGATCCTGAACGCCTACGAGGCGAGGCTCCCCGTCGTCGACGGGCTGGAGTACCACGAGGGCCTGAACGCGGTGGGCATCGGCGGTGGCGTCGCGGGCAACGTGATCCCGGACGAGTGCGTGGTGACCGTGAACTACCGCTTCGCCCCCGACCTGTTCCTGGAGGAGGCGCGGGCCCATGTGAGCGAGGTGTTCGAGGGGTACGAGGTCCGCTTCACCGACGGCGCCGCCGCCGCGCGGCCCGGCCTGACCCATCCGGTGGCGGCGGCCTTCGTCGACGCCGTGGGGGGCACGCCGAGGGCCAAGCTCGGCTGGACCGACGTCTCGCTCTTCGCCGGTCTCGGCGTGCCCGCCGTCAACTACGGTCCCGGAGATCCGAATATGGCGCACCAGCAGGGGGAGTTCGTGTCACTGAAGAAGATCGCCGACTGCGAGCGCGGAATGCTCGGCTGGCTGTCCTGAAAGGCCGGACTCACCGGGCCAGGAGTGCCGTTCACGGTTGTGCCGTTCACGGTGTTGTGCGGTCCCCGGCGTGTGGGATCCGCCCCTCCCTGACGTGGGCGGTTGCGCCGGGCCGGGCCGGAGCGGGGCCGGATGCAAATGAAAGTGGCTTTCCTCGCCGGCCATTTGGCGGGGAAAGCCACTTTCAGTCCCGAGCAGCACCCTCGGCAGTTAGACGCGCCCCCGTCAAAATCCGGTTCCATGTTTTCATGGAGATTTTTCAAGATTTTTCCGGGACGGCACTACGGTGTCCCGCATGAAGAAAACACGTCCTGAACGCCGCCAGGGAGCCGCGGTGGTCCGCGGTGACCTCGTCTCCGACTCCACCTACGACCAGCGGCTTCTCGACAGGAGAGGTCCGGCCGACTGGCTGCACATGGACCCCTGGCGGGTGATGCGGATCCAGGCCGAGTTCGTGGAGGGCTTCGGCCAGCTCGCCGAGCTGCCCCAGGCCGTGACCGTCTTCGGATCCGCGCGTACCCCCGCGGGCACCCCCGAGTACGAGATGGGGGTCGAGCTGGGCACGAGGCTCTCCCAGGCGGGCTACGCCGTGATCACCGGCGGCGGCCCCGGCTGCATGGAGGCCGCCAACAAGGGGGCGGCGGAGTCCGGCGGCGTCTCGGTCGGCCTGGGCATCGAGCTGCCCTTCGAGCAGAGCATGAACGAGTACGTCGACCTCGGCGTCGAGTTCCGCTACTTCTTCGTCCGCAAGACCATGTTCGTGAAGTACTCCTGCGGTTTCATCACGCTGCCCGGCGGGTTCGGCACCCTGGACGAGTTGTTCGAGGCGCTCACCCTGGTCCAGACGGGGAAGGTCACCTCCTTCCCCGTGGTGCTGATGGGCACCGAGTTCTGGGGCGACCTGATCGGCTGGATCAGGAAGACCCTCGTGGGGACCGGCAAGATCTCCGCGTCGGACGCGAACCTCATCCACGTCACCGACGACGTGGATGAGGCGGTCCGGATCATCGTGGAGGCCGATCAGAACAGGATCGGGCGGGCGAGGGACGAGCGGAGAAGGCCGTGACCACCCCCGGCGATGCCGAATAAGGTCGGGACGTGTTCATCTGTGTATTCCTCGCGTCGAGTCAGAGAATCGACCAGAAGTATCAGGAACTGGCTGAAGAGGTCGGTGCCGAGCTCGCCAGGCGCGGGCACGACCTGGTGAGCGGAGGGGCCAAGGTCTCCTGCATGGGTACGATCGCCCGCGCGGCCCGCGCGGGCGGCGCCCGCACCGTGGGTGTGATCCCCCAGTCGCTGGTGGACATCGAGCTCGCGGACGAGGAGGCCGACGAGCTGGTGATCACCGGCGACATGCGCGAGCGCAAGGGTGTCATGGACGCCCGCTCCGACGCCTTCCTGGTGCTGCCGGGCGGCATCGGGACGCTGGAGGAGCTGTTCGAGATCTGGACGTCCCGCACGCTGGGCCTGCACGACAAGCCCCTGGTGGTTCTCGACCCGTGGGGCATCTACCGGCCGTTGCGGGACCTGGTCGAGGGCATGCAGGAGGCGGGTTTCACCCGGCCGAACGTCTTCGACGCCATCTCCTGGACCGCCACCGTCGACGAGGCGTTCCGGCTGCTGGAGAAGTCGACCAGGCACCTGGAACCGAGCGCCGAGGAACTAGGCGAGGCCACGGCGGGTTAGCGCGGGTGGACGCCGCCCGGCGAGGGAGTCGGTCATCTCGACGGCGAGCCGCACCTGTTCCCGGCGGTTCGTACGGAACACGCGGGCACCCGCCCAGGCGCAGATCGAGGCCGCGGTGAGCTCCGCGGCCTCGGCGTCCCTCTCGCTTCCGGCGGTGGCGTCGGCCTCCTCGACGGCCCTCCCGGCCCTCCTGGGGGGCGTGGCGGCCGTGGCGGCCAAGTCGGCGGGGGTGACGACCACGGTGTGCCCGGTACGGACGAGCTCCTCGACCTCCCCGATCGAGTGGGCCTCGACCCAGCCGGGCTCGCCCGGGTCGCCGGGGCCGAGCACGACGGGAGCCGTCGTCGGCATCGCTGGGAGTGCTGCCGGAGCCACCTCGCGGACGGATCGGCTTCCCGCCCCGGTCTGCCCGCTCGGAGAGGTCGGAGCCTGGCCGTCGCCCACCTCGACCGAGGCCGGCGGGAGGCTGCTCTCTTCAGGGAACGGAGGAGTCACGACCCGATCCTAGGTCAGCGGAGTTGTGGCACGATTCGTATGTGCTGGTCGTATTAGCCCTCGCTGCCGTAGCCGTCATCGCCGGTGTCACGATGGTCGCCATGGGCCGAGGAGGTGAGCTGAGTGAGTTCGCCCCCGACGTGCCTCCGCTGGACCTGCCCAAGGGCGGCCAGCTCGGTGCTGTCGACTTCATGGCACTCCAGCTCCCGGTGAGCCTTGTCGGCTATCACACCCAGAGCGTGGACGAGACGCTGAACCGGGTCGCCGGCGCCCTGAGCGAGCGAGACACCAGGATCGCCGTGCTGGAGCAGCGGGTGTCCGAGCTGCTCGCCGGCAGGCTCCAGGCCCGCCACGAGCTCAAGGGCGGCCTGTCCGCCGCTCTGCACGAGCTTGAGGCGCCGTACGAGCTCTCCGGCCACGGTAGGTCCACGGTGGGCGAGGAGCGTTCCGGCGGGTCGTCCGCCGTTTCGCTCGTCGAGAGCGAGGTGTCGTACCGGCTCCCCGACGCGGCCGGGCCCGCGGTGGGCGAGGAGCCTTCCGGAGCCTCGCCGGAGCCGTCCTCCGGTGCCGTCGGTGTCCACCTCGATGAGCGGCCCGGGAAGAACGAGAAGGAGGAGCCTCGTTGACCGAGACCTCGCGCCCCGTTGTGCCGGTGGCACCCGTGGAGCTCGTGGCACCCGTGGCACCCGTGGAGCTCGTGCGCTGCGGGTGGGTGACCTCGGCCCTCGACTACGTCGCCTACCACGACGAGGAGTGGGGTCGCCCGGTCACCGGTGACGACCGGGTGTTCGAGCGGATCACGCTGGAGGCGTTCCAGTCCGGCCTGTCATGGATCACGATCCTGCGTAAGCGGGAGAACTTCCGTGCCGCCTTCGCGGGATTCTCCATCTCGGCCGTGGCCGCCTTCGACGAGCGGGACGTCGACCGCCTGCTCGGAGACGCGGGCATCGTCAGGAACCGGGCCAAGATCGAGGCGACGATCGCCAACGCGAGGGCCGCGCTCGGCATCGGCCTGTCCGACCTCGTCTGGAGTCACGCGGACCCCGGCGCGCCGGTCCCGAAGATCCCGGCGGACCTGCCCGCCCAGACCCCCGGTTCCAAGGTGCTGGCCAGGGAGCTCAAGTCACGCGGCTTCCGTTTCGTCGGCCCGACCACCGCCTACGCGCTGATGCAGGCCATCGGCCTCGTCAACGACCACCTGGCCGACTGCTGGACACGCCGCGCCTGACGGCCTCCCCGCCGCGAGCGAGGGGAGCCTCGCGCGAGCGCCGCACCGTCCGCGCGGCCGGGCTCCGTTGACGCCGGGAGTTCCCCGCCGGCACGTACGCGGCGGTTCGGCGGGGTCATCCGTGGCGACGGCCGACCGGTTCCCGGCGGGCACCGGCCAAAGGTCGTCAGTGGCCCCGGAAGAGTCGTCAGTGGCCCTGGAAGACAGGGCGCTCCTTGGCGAGGAAGGCGCGGGTCGCGTTCAGGTGGTCGTCGGTCTTGACGCAGGCGTCCTGGAGGTCGGCTTCCAGCTCCAGGGTCTCGGCCAGGGAGGCGGACGCGGCGAACCGCAGGGCGTGCTTGGCCGCCGCGTAGGCGCCGGTGGGGCCCTGCGCCAGCCGTACGGCCAGCGCGCGGGCCGCGGTGTCCAGTTCGTCGGCCGGGACGACCTGGGAGACGATCCCGAGTTCGAGCGCGCGGGCCGAGCCGAGGGGCTCGCCGAGCAGCAGCAGCTCGGCCGCGCGGCCCGCGCCGACCAGGCGCTGCAGGGTCCAGGAGGCGCCCGAGTCCGGGGCCAGGGCGATGCCGGAGAAGGCCATCGCGAACCTGGCCTTCTCCGAGGCGATTCGCAGGTCGCAGGCGAAGGCCAGCGCGGCGCCCGCGCCCGCGGCGACACCGTTCACCGCCGCGACGACCGGTTTGTCCATCTCGGTGATCGTGCGGACGATCGGGTTGTACTGCGTACGTACCGTGTCGTTCAGGCCCCGGCCGGCCTCCAGGTTCGCGGCGTGCTCGCTCAGGTCCTGGCCGGCACAGAACGCCCGCCCCGCCCCTGTCAGCAGTACCGCCCGCACCGCGCGCTCCTGCGACGCCGCGGTCAGCGCCTCCAGCAGGGCGGCCCTCGCCCGAGAGGTCAGTGAGTTCATCGCCTCCGGCCGGTTGATGACGATGGTGGCGACGGCGTCGTCGATGGAGTGGAGAACGTCGTTCAACAAAGGCTCCTTCAGGCTTCTCGGCTCCGCGTGCTACGGCTCGCCGAGGTGGCGGTCGACGAAGGCGGCGGCGGCTGGGAGCAGCCGTCCGGCCTCGTGTTCGAAGTAGATTCTGGCCTGCTCCCCCGGCCAGCCTCGCGGCAGGAGCTCGGTTGGGAGCCCGGGGTCGCGGAACAGGAAGTTGCGCCAGCCGTGCAGCAGCCTGCTGCGGGCGGCGAACACCCGGGCGTCGCTCGCGCCGTCGGGCAGCTCGCCGATCAGGTCCATCGCCTGGGCCAGCCAGCTCTGGTAGGCGGCACCGATGCCGTCCAGGTCCCATGTCCTGGCGACCAGTGCCGCGGGGTCACCGTCGAGCACCGCGTCGAACCGGTCGGCGCCGACGCCCCCGCCGCCGAGGATCGTTTCCAGCTCGGGGGAGGGCCGGGGCCCGATCCAGGTGGTCTCGGACAGGGGGGCGTACCCGATGAAGGACAGCTCGGCCCGCAGGCGCTCCCTTCTGGACCGCTCGCGCACGGGGCCGACCACGAGGATGTGCCACCGGCCGTTCCAGGGGATCGTCCCAACTCGGTAAATTCTCAGCGCGGCTTCGTCGAGGCGGCGCACGCACTTGGGGGTGACCTCGTAGCCGGGGCCCCGAGGCAGCCGGGCGGGCGCCAGCCAACCCTGCCGTACCATCCGCGAGACGGCGGTGCGCACGGCTGGGGCGGCGATGTCCAGCGGGGCGAGCAGTCGAACGAGGGCGGCCACGGACGCACGACCGCCTCGGGATCTGAGGTGGTCCCCGTACAGATCGAAGAGAGCGGCGCGGGCGTTCACGAGGACAAGTTTGGCCGTCTGAGGGGTCTCGGACAACGGTCTTGATCGCCGGATGAGCCGACGCTGAGACTGATCGTTCCCATTCTCCGTGCGGAGGCGGGATAATAGGACATCACAGAAGACGTGAATGCGTCGGCCACCCTCGGGTCAGTCGGAGATCCGGAGCCCGAAGCAGGAAGGGATACACGCATGGCGGCTATGAAGCCGAGGACCGGTGATGGTCCGCTGGAGGTCGTCAAGGAAGGCAGGGGGATCGTCATGCGGGTTCCTCTGGAGGGTGGCGGCCGCCTCGTCGTTGAGCTCTCAGCGGACGAGGCAAGCGCCCTTGGTGAGGAATTGAAGAAAATCGTCGGTTAATCCCGACCTAAGACAGAGCGGCGGAGCCGGGCCCTATTTGAGCTTGCTCGGGGAGCATGACACCTTCGATGGCCCGCGCGACCGACGATGAACACGGCCCTGGCCGTCGGACCGCCTCACGGCGGCTCGCGCCAGGGCCGCGGTGTTCTCCCCGGTGTTTCTCTCCTGCCGGGCCTGATGACTGGAGTCACCCCATGCCTATCTCCCCTTACCTGCTCCTACCCCGCGTGCCCTACGCCCAAGGGCTCTTCACCGGGCAGGACGCCCAAGGGCTCTTCACCGGGCAGGACGCCGAGACCGAGTCTTTCGGCGACGCCGAGTTGCTGGCCGTCCCCTTCGCCGAGGATCTCGCACCCGAGATCGGGCTACCGGTGCCCGCGGCGGCGTTACTGGCCCACTACCAGGCCAAGGGCGAGGCGGGTGAGATCGTCGAGGTTCCCGTCACGAACGGTGACGTCGTGGGCCGGGTGCTCCTCTACGGGGTCGGAGACGGCTCGGCGACGGCCCTGCGCAAGGCCGGCGCCGCGGTGGCGCGGCGAGGCAAGGGCAAGGACGCGATCAGGATCGTGCTGCCCGGCGGGCCGGTGGCGGCCTTCGTGGAGGGCGCGCTGCTGGCCACGTACACCTTCAGGGTCGGCGAGGCGAAGTCCCCGGTGACGACGCTCGAACTCGTCGGAGACGGGGTCGAGGCGGAGGTCGCCGGCGCGGAGGTGATCGCCGGGGCCGTCGCGCTCGCCAGGGATCTGGCCAACACCCCTGCCTCGGTGAAGTCGCCCGCCTGGCTCGCCGAGCGCGCCGCCGAGCAGGGCGTCGCCGCGCGGGTGTGGGACGAGCGGGAGCTGCGCTCCGGCGGCTTCGGCGGCATCCTCGCCGTCGGGCAGGGGTCGGTGAACCCGCCCCGGCTGATCCAGCTCTCCTACGAGCCCGAGGGCGCGACGCGCCACGTGGTTCTGGTCGGCAAGGGCATCACGTACGACACCGGCGGCCTGTCGCTCAAGCCGACCGCCGGCATGGTGTTCATGAAGACCGACATGGCCGGCGGAGCGGTGGTCATCGCGGTCCTGGGCGCGCTGGCCTCGCTCGGTGTGCCGATCCGGGTCACCGGCCTCGTCGCCGCCGCCGAGAACTCCTTCTCGGGTACGGCCCAGCGTCCCTCGGACGTGATCACGCAGTACGGCGGCCGGACCGTGGAGGTGCTCAACACAGACGCCGAGGGCCGCCTGGTACTGGCCGACGCGCTGGCCTACGCCGACGCGGAGCTGGACCCGGACGTCATGGTCGACGTCGCCACGCTGACCGGGGCGATCAGCATGGCCCTGAGCAAGAATCTCGGCGCGGTCTTCGCCTCCGACGACGCGCTGGCGGGCGCGCTGGTCGAGGCGGGGGAGGCCAGTGGGGAGCGGCTCTGGCGGATGCCGCTGATCGAGGACTATCTTCCCGCGCTCGACTCGTCGGTGGCCGACCTGACCAACATCGAGGCCGGATCGACCTACGGCGCGGGTTCCGTCACCGCGGCGCTGTTCCTGCGCGAGTTCACCGGCGGGCGGCCCTGGGCACATCTGGACATCGCCGGCGTTGGCCGTAGCGGCGCGGACGAGGGTCTCTTCAGCAAGGGAGCCACCGGGTACGGCGTGCGCCTGTTGCTCGAATGGCTGGCGGGGCTCCAGGAGCGGTGATTCCGCGGTGAGCGGGATTCTGTGGTGAGCGGTGATTCTGTGGTGAGCGGTGATTCTGTGGCCGGCGGGACGGTGCCACCGTCCCGCCGGCCCTTGGCCGGGTAAGCGCGGGAGGCGTCAGTCGGCGAGCTTGACGGCAGCCAGGATGCCGTCTCCGAGAGGCATCATCAGCGGGCGGAGCCGCTCGTCGGAGCGGACGAGCTTGCCAAGCTCCCTGATGGAGACCGTGTCGGGGTCCCGCTGCGCGGGGTCGGCCACCCTGTTGCCCCAGAGGGCGTTGTCGAAGACGACGATGCCGCCGACCCGGAGCAGCCGGATGGACTCGGCCAGGTAGTCGGCGTACTCGTGCATGGCGCCGTCGCAGAAGACCAGGTCGTAGCCGCCGTCGGACAGGCGGGGGAGCACGTCGAGGGCGCGGCCGGTGATCAGGCGGGTCCGGCCGCCGGAGAATCCGGCCTGGGCGAAGCTCTGCCTGGCCAGCCGCTGGTGCTCCGGTTCCACGTCCACGCTGGTGAGCGTGCCGTCCTGGCGCATGCCGCGGAGCAGCCACAGGCCTGACACCCCGCAGCCGGTGCCGATCTCCACGACGGCACGGGCGTTGATGGCGGTGGCGAGGAAGCAGAGAGCGGCGCCGCCGCCGGGCAGGATCGGGGGCGCTCCCACCTCCGCGCCGCGCATGCGCGCGGCCAGCAGGATGTCGTCCTCCCTGTGGAACTCATCGGCATAGGCCAGAGTGGCCTCCAACGGACTTGTCGGCGTCTCTGCCATCGGCCTCTCCTCCCGCTTTCTCCGTACACAGTCATATAGGCGCTGGGTCGCAGCCTAAGGGAGGCAGGCCCGATCGGGAACTCATGTCGCCCCCGGTGCGTTGCACGGTTTAAGCGGCCTTTGCCGGTCCTGAAGGTAGTCAGTGCGCACGAAGGGACGAAACCAGGCACTATGGCGATAGCGGTGGTCCCGGAGAGAGGAGTGCTGGTGGACGAGCCTGACCACCAGACCGAAGCTCCCGTGTCTGATTGGACGCCTCCTACATGGGAGGAGGTGGTCCGGGCGCACTCGGCGCGCGTGTACCGGCTGGCCTATCGGCTGACCGGCAACGTGCACGATGCGGAAGATCTCACACAGGAGGTCTTCGTCCGGGTCTTCAGGTCGTTGTCGAACTACACGCCAGGCACTTTCGAGGGCTGGCTGCACCGCATCACCACCAACCTGTTCCTCGACATGGCGCGGCGCAGGCAGCGCATCAGGTTCGAGGGACTCGCGGACGACGCCGCCGAGCGGCTGCGCGGGCGCGAGCCTTCTCCCGCACAGGTGTACGACGACACCCATCTGGAGCCCGATATCCAGGCGGCACTCGACGCGCTCGCGCCCGAGTTCCGCGCGGCCGTCGTTCTGTGTGACATCGAGGGGCTGTCCTACGAGGAGATCGCGGCGACGCTGGGTGTGAAGCTCGGCACGGTTCGAAGCAGGATCCACCGTGGGCGGGCGCAGCTGCGTGAGGCGCTGGAGCATCGTGCGCCGCGGAACGATCCATTCCCCCCGAGCGTTACTCACGGGGAGGAATTCGCATGAGAAATCACAGTCATGACGAATGTCACGACGAGCCACTTGGCAAGGAGTGCGCATGAGTCATCTAGGAGAACGCGTTTCCGCACTGGTAGACGGTGAGCTGAACCACCACGAGCGCGACCGAGCCCTGTCGCATCTGGCCTTCTGCGCCGACTGCCGGGCCGAGGTCGACGCCATGCGAGCGCTGAAGAGCCGGTTGCGGTCCCTCGACGGGCCCGCGATGCCGGCCGACCTGACGATGTCCCTGCTGCGGATGGCGGAGCCCGGCGGCCCGCTGCCCCCGCGTGAGCGCCCCTTTCCGGCCCCGCGCACCTTCGGCGGAGCGCCCATTCCGAGCATGCACAGCGTCGCTCCCCCCGACAACCGTCCCCGGGGCCGGGCCGGAGGCCCTCGCCGCACGCGAAGGGCGGGTTACGTCGCGGTGGGCGTCGCCTCGGCGGCCGTGGCGATCGGCACGCTGTTCGTGGTAGGCGGGGCCGACCCCAACCCGCGTGTCGTACCGCCGGTCGACATGTTCGCCAACCAGCACAGGAACACGGCACCCTACGGCGGATCGGCGACGCCGACCTTCTCGCTCACTCCGTGATCCGGCTGCCCGCCACGGTCATCCTGGTGGCTGTCATGCTGCTGGGGCTGGTGACGGGCGGTGCGGTGCACGCTGCGAGGACCTCGCAGGTCGTGCCGCCGGACGAGGCCGAGAACGAGGACACCGGCCTGCACCTGCTCCGTGAGGCGGCGGTCGCGGGCCGGACCCGTGGATACTCGGGCACCCAGTACGTCATGGTCTGGGGCGCCTCCGGCTCCGCCTCCGCGGTGCTGGAGGTGCACAACGTCCCCGGAAAAGGGTTGACGGTGCGCACCGAGCCCTCGGGCTCCGTGCAGAGCGCCGATCCCGGCACCCCCGCCGGAGGCATGTCCAGCCCGTCCGAGATGATGCTCAAGGTGCTGGCCCGCAACTACCGGGTCGTGGCCGCGGGGGAGGGCCACGCCTGCGGGCGCCCCGCCCGCCTCGTGAACGCCCTGCGCGCGGACGGTACGGTCGCCGCCCGCTACTGGATCGACGAGGCCGCGGGGCTGGTGCTGCGCCGTGAACTCATGGACGCCAGGGGCCGGGTCGTCAACGTCGGAGCCTTCGTCGATCTGGCCCTCGACCCGGTGCCCAGGGGGGCGGTGCCCAAGGTGCCGCCGATGGCCCCCGGCGGCCTCGACCTCGTGGAGATGCCCCGCCTGCTGGACGCCGGCTGGCGTATACCCCGTGCCCTGCCGGGCCGCCTGGAGTTGTTCGCCGCGCGTAGCGCCCCTCCTGGATACTTATATCTGGGATATTCAGATGGATTGTCAGTTGTGTCGGTTTTTGTGCAGCCTGGGGTGCTTGATGAGGATCACCTCCAGGGTTGGCATACGGAACGGCGCAGCGGGCATACGATCTGGGTTCGAGGCCCGGCTGGGCAGGAGATGATCTGGGCGAGTGGGGGGCATGTCTATACAGTCTTCGCGGACGCGCCGGCCGACATGGTCGACGCGGCTGTCACGGCCCTGCCACACGAGAACGTTCCGGATCTCTGGACGAGGCTCGGCCGAGGTGCGAGCCGCCTGCTCTCATGGGTCAATCCCTTTGGATGACGTGTGTTTTACACATCTCGTATGCCGCTCGGGGGAAGATTGCCGGGTTGACCCGGTGAGTGGTCGTCTGCGAGGCGAGGAGTAGTGAGTATTCGATGACCGACGAGGCCCGTACCACCCACGGGGCGCACGATGCTGCGGGGCGTACGCCGTCGGACCTCACCGACGGTGGCCACGGTGCTCCGGAGTCTCGCCACGACGACTCCTCGGGTCCTGAGTTCTCCCGTCCCGAGTTCCTGCCCGCGGGAGAGGCCGCACCGGCCCAGGCCGAGCAGCCCGACGACGGCTGGAGCCAGCTGGGCGCCCCGCCGGGTCGCGACCGGTGGGGTGGGCAGCAGGGGCAACCCGAGCTGCTCCGTCACGACGACAGGGAAACGCCGACGGGTGAGGGCCTCCGGGGACAGGGCCATGCGGGGGAGAGCTGGGGCGACCCCTCCGGCAGACCCAGGTACGACACGGCGGTCTTCGCCTCCCAGTACGCTCCGCCCCCGCCGCCCAGCCAGGCGTTCGGCATGGGGCCGGGCTGGGCGCCGCCTCCCGGCGTCCCGGGGATGCCGGGAGGCTTCGGCGGCCCGGCACCCGCGGCGATCCAGCGCGGGCCACGCACGGTCACGCTGGTCGTCCTCGCCGTGGTGATCGCGTTGATCGCCTCGCTTCTCGGCAGCGTCGGCACCTATCTCCTCACCAAGCCGACCGGCTCGGGGCGCGACCCCTCCTTCAGCCTGGGGAACGCGCCGACCGGTTCCAGTGCCCGGCCCCCGGAGTCGGTGGCGGGTGTGGCCTCGAAGGTCCTGCCCAGCGTGGTCTCGCTGGCGGTCGAGGGCGGGACGAGTTCCAACACCGGTTCCGGGTTCCTGATCAAGGGCGGCTACGTGGTGACCAACAACCACGTGGTCGCCAGTGCCGACCCGAGCGGCCAGATCCAGATCCAGTTCAACAACCGCAAGTCCACCTCCGCCGTCGTCGTCGGCCGCGACCCCGAGTCAGACCTGGCCGTGGTCAAGCCGGCGGAGACCTTCGGCGCCCCGGAGATCACCCTCGGTAACTCCGACAACGTGGTCGTGGGCGACCCGGTCATCGCCATCGGCTCCCCGCTGGGCCTGAGCGGCACCGTCACCTCCGGCATCGTCAGCTCGCTCAACCGTCCCGTTCAGGCGGGCGAGGAGAACAGCTCCGACACCACCTGGCTCAGCGCGGTCCAGACCGACGCGGCCATCAACCCGGGCAACTCCGGGGGACCGCTGGTCAACGGCAACGGCGAGGTGATCGGCGTCAACTCGGCGATCGCCACGCTCGGCAGGTCGGTCGGCGGCCAGAGCGGCAGCATCGGCCTCGGCTTCGCCATCCCGGTGAACCACGCCCGCCGCGTCGCCCAGGAGCTGATCACCACGGGCAAGGCCAAGAAGTCGCGGATCGGCGTCGCCATCGACCCGACCTACCAGGGAGTCGGGGTGCGTATCGCGACCGAGCCCAGGGAGGGTTCCCAGCCGGTCGAGCCGAACGGCCCCGCCGCCCAGGCGGGCCTCAAGCCGGGAGACGTGATCCTGGAGGTCGACGGCATCGTGCTGCAGGACGGCAACGAGCTGATCGCGCTGGTCCGCAACAGGGCCCCCGGTGAGAAACTCTCGGTCAAGTACCAGCGCGGAGGCCAGGAGAACACCGCGACCGTGATCGTCGGCACCGCGCCGGACCAGCCCGCACCCGAACCTTCCTGAGCCGTCGGGCAGGGGCGCGTGCTCACGCCTGACGGTACTAGTCTGAAACCTCTCCGGTGTGTAGCCGGAGAGGTGCCCATGGCATCGTCCCGGTAGGAGATCACCGTGTTCGGACTCGGCTGGCCTGAGATCGTGGCGCTGGTGGTCATCGCCCTTCTCGTCTTCGGCCCAGAGAAGCTGCCCCAGGCCGCGGCCCAGGCGGGCAAGACGCTGCGCAACCTGCGCCGGATGGCCAACAACGCGAGAGACGACCTGCGGAGCGGTCTGGGACCGGAGTTCGCCGACTTCGACCCGGCCGACCTGAACCCGAAGAACTTCGTCCGCAAACACCTCACCGCCGACCTTGAGGACGACTGGAACGCCACCTCGGCCACCGCCACCGCCGAACCCGTCCCCTCCTACCCGGCGGGCGGCGAACTGGGCTACGGCGAGATCCCCCCGTACGACTCCGAGGCGACCTAGACCCCGCCTGGGCGATCGCAGTGGGCAAAAGGCCCGAGCAGTGAGCAAAACGCCCACCCAGGCAGCGGACAACAACCCAAGCGGCGGGCAAAAGGCCCACCCAAGCAGCGGGCAACAACCCAAGCGGCGAGCAAAACGCCCACCCAAGCAGTGGGCAAAAACCTAAGCGGCGGGTAAAAGACCCACCCAGGCGGCGGACAAAAGACTCAAGGGCAGGGCCTGGTCCGCCTCAGACGGCCGACGGCGGCGTCCCCCTACCGGGGGCGCCGCCGCCGTGTCGGAGCAGGTGCCGTCAGCCGCGCCGGGTGGGCGAGATGCCGAGTTGGAGGCCCTTGAGACTGGTCGACTTCTTGCTGAGGGAGCCTGCGACGCGGATCAGCTCGGCCGCGGCCGGGGCGTCCGGGTCGGTCAGCACGAGCGGCTTGCCCTCGTCGCCGCCCTCGCGCAGGCGTATGTCGATCGGCACCTGGCCGAGGAGCGGCACGCGGGCGCCGAGGGTGCGGGTGAGCGCGTCGGCCACGGTCTGGCCGCCGCCCTCGCCGAAGACCGAGACCCGCTCGTCGCAGTGCGGGCAGGGCAGCCATGACATGTTCTCGATGACGCCGGCGATCTGCTGGTGGGTCTGGACGGCGATCGATCCCGCACGCTCGGCGACCTCGGCGGCGGCCTGCTGCGGGGTGGTCACCACCAGGAGCTCCGCCGAAGGCATCCGCTGCGCCACGGAGATCGCGATGTCACCGGTGCCCGGGGGCAGGTCCATCAGCAGCACGTCCAGGTCGCCCCAGTAGACGTCGGCGAGGAACTGGTGCAGGGCCCGGTCGAGCATGGGACCGCGCCACACGACGGGGGTGTTGCCCTCCGGCTTGAACATGCCGACCGAGATGACCTTGATGTCATGCGCCACCGGCGGCATGATCATGTCCTCGACCTTGGTGGGACGCTCGGAGGTGCCGAGCATGCGAGGGATGCTGTGGCCGTAGATGTCGGCGTCGACGACGCCGACCTTGAGACCGCTCGCGGCCATCGCGGCGGCCAGGTTGACGGTGACCGACGACTTGCCGACACCGCCCTTGCCGGAGGCGACGGCGAAGACGCGGGTCAGCGAGCCGGGCTGGGCGAAGGGGATCTCCTTCTCGGGGCCCTTGTTGCCGCGCAGCTTGGTCTGCAGCGCCTTGCGCTGCTCGGCGCTCATGACATCCATCTCAACGGAGACGCCGGTCACTCCGTCGATCTTGGAGACCGCGCTGGTGACGTCTCGGGTGATGGTGTCCTTCATGGGACAGCCGGACACCGTGAGGAAGATCGCGACACGCACCGCTCCCTCGGGGGAGATGTCGACGCTCTTGACCATTTCGAGTTCGGTGATCGGCCGACGGATCTCAGGGTCGTTGACGGTCGCGAGAGCGGCCATCACCAGTTCCGGGGTAGGTGCCATCGAAGTGTCGGCAACGCGGCGTCACCCTGGGGTGACGGAGGATGCCGTCCCTCCTTGTCTGTTATCGATGAGGCGTCTCAGGGGCAGGAACTGCCCGTCGCGGCGCTCGTATGGCTTGGCGAGAGGCCGATCCCTTCAGGGAACGGTCGGCGTCGTAAGTCCATGGTATGAACCCCGGGACGCCGATAGGAATTCCGGCCCCGGCCATGGTCGCCGGATTCGGACAATTCACTGTGTAGATGCGCGTGCAACGTTCTAAGGTTACTGCGTGACCCTCACGGCGGGCGAGTCCAAGGAGAACGTCAGCTCGGAGGAGCTGACGCTCTGGCGCATGCTCCAACGAGCCCAGGTCCGCATCGCCCGGGTGCTGGAGACCGACCTGCTGGTCGAGCACGATCTGCCCCTGGCCTCCTACGAGGTCCTCCTGCAGCTCTCCGAGGTGCCCGAGCGGCGGCTGAGGATGAACGACCTGGCGGACAGAGTGCTGCTCTCGCGCAGCGGCCTGACCCGGCTCATCGACCGCCTCCAGCGTGACGGGCTGGTCGAGCGCGAGGCGTGCACCAGTGACGCGCGCGGCCTGTTCGCGGTCCTCACCGACGCGGGCGCCGCGCGGCTGGCCGAGGCCGGCCCCACCTACCTGCGCGGCGTCCGAGCCCAGTTCCTGGGCATGCTCGACACCGACGAGTTGCGCCAGTGCGCGGCCGTGCTGAACAGGCTCCTGCCGACCTCCGGCACCGACCCCTGCTGAGGCCTCGCGGCACGGAGCCACACGCCCCCTCACCGCCTCCGTCTCACCGTCTCCGTCTCCACCCGCCCGCGGCACCCGCCCGCGGTCACGCCTCCGTGAACGTCTGCGGCTCCTGGAGATCCTCCTGCAGGCGCTGCAGTTCCGAGCGGATGTAGTCGCGGGTGGCCACCTCGCCGAGCGACATGCGCAGGGCGGCGACCTCCCGGGTGAGATATTCCAGATCGGCCTGGTTCCGTTCCGCGGCCCTGCGGTCGTGCTCGTTCTGGACCCGGTCGCGGTCGTCCTGCCGGTTCTGGGCGAGCAGGATCAGCGGCGCCGCGTACGAGGCCTGCAGGGACAGGATCAGCGTCAGGAAGATGAACGGGTAGGGGTCGAACCGCAGTGACGGGGGGCCGAAGGCATTCCACAGGCCCCAGACGGTGACGAAGACCGTCATGTAGACCAGGAACCTCGCGGTACCGAGGAAGCGGGCGATCTGCTCGGAGAGCCGTCCGAACGCCTCGGGGTCGTAGTGGGGCCGGAGCCGCAGGCCAGGCTGTCTGGGCTGGTCGAGGCGATCAGCCATCCCTGTCCTCCCGAGGCCGGTCGTCCTGCTCGCGCCAGTCCTCCGGCAGCAGGTGGTCGAGCACGTCGTCCACGGTGACGGCCCCGACCAGGCGCCCGGCCTCGTTCACCACGGGAACCGCCACCAGGTTGTAGTTGGCCAGGTAGAAGGTCACCTGGTTCAGGGTGAACTCCGGCCTGATCGGGTCGAGGGAGGTGTCCAGGATGCTGCCGAGCAGTGTCGACGGCGGCTCGCGTAGCAGGCGCTGGAAGTGGGCCAGGCCGAGGAAGCGGCCGGTGGGTGTCTCGATGGGCGGCCTGGCCACGTAGACCTGCGCGGCCACCGCGGGTGTGAGTTCGTGCTGGCGGATGTTGGCCAGCGCCTCGGCGACCGTCGCGTTCGGCGGCAGGACCACCGGCTCGCTGGTCATCATCCCGCCCGCGGTGTTCTCCGGGTAGATCAGCAGCCGTCTGATCGGCGCGGCCTCCTCGGGCTCCATCAGCGCCATCAGCGCCTCGGCCTGCTCGGCGGGGAGGTCCTGCAGCAGGTCGGCCGCGTCGTCGGGGTTCATCTCCTCCAGCACGTCCGCGGCCCGCTCCGGGGAGAGCCGGCTCAGAATGCTGATCTGGTCCCGTTCGGGGAGCTCCTCCAGCACGTCGGCGAGCCGTACGTCGTCGAGGGCCGCCGCCACCTCGACCCGACGCTTGTCCGGCAGCTCGTGCAGCGCCCCCGCCAGGTCGGCGGCGCGCATCGACTCGAAGGCGACCAGCAGGTTGGCGGCGCCCTGGTCCTTCTGGACGGCGCCGAAGCCGCGGACCTCGGCCCAGTCGACGATTTTGGTCGCGCCGCGCCGGCGCAGCGCCATGCCGGGTGTGCTCGGGACCACCGCCACCTTGGTGACCAGCCACTCGGCGCGCCCGGTCTCCTCCATGGCCAGGTCCAGGACCGTCATCCGCTCGCCGCCGACCTCCACACCGAGGTCGAGCAGCTCGGCGACGGCCAGGGTCTCGGTCGCCCGCTGCTCGAATCTGCGCATGTTGAGCTGGCCGCCGAAGACGACGGAACCGGCCTGGGCGGACCGTATCCGGGTGATCGGCAGGAAGACCCGGCGCCTGGGCTGCACCTCGACGACCAGCCCGTGCACGTGCGGCGGCGCGCTGCCGGCGATGGCCACCACCACATCGCGGACCCGGCCGATCTGGTCCCCGGCGGGGTCGAAGACCGGGGTACCGGCGAGACGCGCGATGAAGATCCTCACATTCGAAGCGTAGGCCGCGTCTCGGGCCAACCGGCTGCTGCCACGCTCCCCGGCTCACATGCCGGATTTGATTTGCTGGCCAGTATCCCAACATGACAGCATCAAAGGTGCATAACGGTAATTACGAGAATGGTGCTTCATGAGACGTGCAGGACTGCTGATCGCGCTCGCCTCGTCTCTGTGTTTCGCCTTCTCGGGCCCCATGGCCAAATACGTGGGCGCGGCCGGGCCGGCCCCGCTGGAGGCGGTCTGGGTACGCATGGCGGGCGCCGGGCTGCTGCTCGTCGGTGTCCTCGCCGTGGCCAGGCCCTCGGCCCTGCGCATCCCGCGCTCGCGGCTGCCGTTCCTGGCGGCGTACGCGGTGATCGCGGTCGCCGGCGTGCAGGCGCTCTTCTTCGCGGCGATCACCCGGCTGCCGGTCGGCGTCACCCTGCTGATCGAGTACACCTCGCCGGTGCTGGTGGTGCTCTGGGTACGGTTCGTCCGGCGGGTACGGCTGCCGCGGGCGGCCTTCGTCGGGGCCGCCATCGCCGTGGTCGGGCTCGGCATCGTGGTGGAGGTCTGGTCGGGTCTCGCCCTAGACCCGGTGGGACTGCTCCTCGCCTTCGCCGCGGCGGCGTGCTGCACCGGCTACTTCCTGCTCAGCGACAGCTTCGGCGACGACGTCGACCCGCTCGGCCTGGTCGCCTGGGGCCTGCTCGGCGCCGCCGTGGCGCTTGTCCCGATCTCCCGGCCCTGGGACATCCCCTGGGAGGCGTTCGGCACCACGGCCACGCCCGCGGGCGGCTACACGCTGCCGGTGGCCGCGGCGCTGGTCTGCCTGATCGTGGTCGCCACGGTCGTCGCCTACATCCTCGGCGTCATCGCGGTACGCCGCCTGTCGGCCGCCATCGGCTCCACCGTCGCCTCGCTCGAGGTCATCGCCGGGGCGGTGGTCGCCTGGATCCTGCTGGGCGAGGCGCTCGGCCCCTTTCAGATCGCGGGTGGCGTGATCGTGCTGATCGGCGCCTACCTGGCCCAGCGGGCCACGGCCGTGTCGCCCGCGTCCGTGCCGGAGGTCAGGGAACCGGCTCCCGTGGGGTGAGCCGTATCACCTGGGAGCCGGCGGCCCAGCGCTCCACCAGCCTCGCGCCGTCGGGGGCGTTGAGCCGCTCCTTGGCGAGCGCGGCCACCGCGTCGGCGGCCTCCACCTGGTCGATCACCTCCACGCCGGCGTCGAAGGCCACCAGGCGCCCGCCGTTGTCCTTGCTGCGCAGCGTCACCCGTACCTCGCCGGCCTCGGCCAGCCCCGGCAGCGGCTGCTCGCCCCCGCCGGTGACCAAGTAGATCGCCCCGTCGTGCCAGGTGTGCCAGGCCAGCCGGGGCCGGTCCAGCGACAGCCATAGGACGCTCGACTTCTTCGCGCCCTCCTCGATCACACCCATGAGACGAATGTACGGCCTGTGCCTCCCCGAGGGGCGATACAGGCCGCACACATCGCGAGGTCAGCGCCGGGAGAGTTTCCAGGCGGCCGGGAGCAGGCCGGCCGCGACGATGATCTTGAGGGCGTCGCCGACCAGGAAGGGCAGCACGCCCAGGGCGAGCCCCGTGGCGAGGTCCACCCCGGCGACGGCGACGAGGACCGGCAGGCCGAAGGCGTAGATGACCAGGTTGCCCAGGATCATCGTGCCGACGGTGCGCGGGACGGTGCGGTCGCCGCCGCGCTCGGCGAGTTTGCCGACGAGGCCCGCGGCGGCGATGAAGCCGATGACGTATCCGAAGGAGGCCCCGCCGAAACCGGAGGCGCCCTCGGCGAACCAGGGCATGCCCGCGACACCGGCCAGCAGGTAGAGCGCCATGCTCGCCACCGCGCGGTTCATGCCGAGGGCCGCGCCGATGAGCACGACCGCGAAGGTCTGGCCGGTGACCGGGACGGGTGAGCCGGGCAGCGGGAAGCTGAGCTGCGCCGCCAGGCCCGTCAGGGTGGCGCCGCCGACCACGAGCGCGACGTCGCGGGCACGGGAGCCCGGGATGAGGTCGGACAGTACGGCGGGCCTGGCCACAGAAGAGGCGTTTGCCATCGTGCGTGTCTCCTTTGCAGATTCTTGATGCTCATTCTTCTGGCAGCTCGGGTGGAGGCCCTGCGAGATCACCGCCAAGAACGGGGGGAGGTCTTTGTACGGACGCCATAGCGCCGCCCTGCCACCGATCTGCTTTCGGGCGGGCGTTAACGTGTGCCCATGCGTTCTCGACGTTCGTGTCTCGCGGTGCCCGGCAGCAACCCCCGATTCCTGGAGAAGGCCCAGGGGCTCCCGGCCGACGAGATCTTCCTCGATCTGGAGGACTCCGTCGCGCCCCTCGTCAAGGAGGGGGCGCGGAAGAACGTCGTGGCGGCCCTGCGCGAGGGCGACTGGTCGGGCCGGACGAGGGCCGTCAGGGTCAACGATCTCGGCACCCAGTGGACCTACCGCGATGTCATCGAGGTCGTGGAGGGTGCCGGGGAGTTCGTCGACTGCCTGATACTGCCCAAGGTGGAGGACGAGGCCCAGGTGATGTGGCTCGACACGCTGCTCACCCAGATCGAGAAGGCGAACGGTCTTCCGGTCGGCAGGATCGGCATCGAGGCCCAGATCGAGAGCGCCAAGGGCCTGGTGAACGTGGACGCCATCGGAGGCGCGTCCCGGCGTCTTGAGACGCTCATCTTCGGCCCGGCCGACTTCATGGCCTCGATCAACATGCGGACCCTGGTGGTCGGTGAGCAGCCGCCCGGCTACACCGAGGGAGACGCCTACCACTACATCCTGATGCGCATCCTGATGGCAGCCCGGACGCACGACCTGCAGGCCATCGACGGCCCGTACCTGGCGATCAAGGACCTGGACGGCTTTCGCCGGGTGGCGGGGCGTGCCGCGGCACTGGGCCTCGACGGGAAGTGGGTGCTGCACCCGACCCAGATCGAGGCCGCGAACGAGGTGTTCTCGCCGACGCAGGAGGACTACGACCACGCCGAGCTGATCCTCGACGCGTACGACTACTACACGACCGTCGAGAGGCGCGGCGCGGTCATGCTCGGCGACGAGATGATCGACGAGGCGTCCAGAAAGATGGCACTGGTGGTGGTTGCGAAGGGCAGGGCCGCCGGTCTCGTGCGAACCACGGCCTTCACACCACCCACGGCCTGACACCGACGGTGTCGACGTGACGGTGTCGACGTGACGGTGTCGACACGAGGGTGGGCCGCGGTGGCAGGTAGAGGTGAGCCAGGGGCCATTGGCCTCGGGAGACCAGTGATTCAGGATTTTTGTGGACAAACTATGACGATTCAGGCGCCTAGCTGATAAATCTGACTAGAGAGGTCTCGTCATCACGGCCGGGACGTGTTGCTCTTGACTGTGTACGGCCGAGATCCGGTCGGTCGGCCGCAGGAGGTGATCGTTTCCGGAGAACGGGGTAGTAGTAGGGTCGCGTGCGATTTGCCGCATCCGTAGGGATTGCGGCCTACCGTTACGGAGACGACTGGAACGGTCCGGGGTGGTGACTCCGGGCTGAAACGGGCTTCCTGCGAGGAGGTGCTGAGCGTGGCCTCGGGCCCCCACGACCCGCGCTCGCGAGAGTGGCCGGCGGATGACGGCGGCGTTCACGACGACGCCATGCGTGAAGGCAGGTCCCAGGAGCCACACGCGTCCCCGCCGACGATCCAGCACTCCCCACCAGGCCCCTCCGGTGACGACGCGCTAGGGCTTCCCATGGCCTCCCCGTGGATGCTCCCGCCGTTCGCGGCCCCGACCCCGGACGACGGCGAACCGCCCCAGGCCCGCCCTGAAGGTCTCGGCGGCGAGCGTCGCCGTCCGTACGCCCAGCCCTACGCCCCCACCCCGTACCCCGGGCAGTCGTTCCCGTCAGAGCCCCCCACCGCCGATTACCCCCTCATGGGCTCACCGCCCGCCGAGGAACCCGCGGAGGAACGGGGTACGGGGTGGGGGCGTAGGGCCACACCGGAGCAGGGACGCCCGCGCCTGGTGGACCGTCCTGACCTGCTGGTCGCCTCGGGGCCGACGCCCGAGCGCAGGGGCAGGAGGAGGGCGGACCGGCCCGATCTCCTGGTCGCCTCGGGGCCGGCCCGCGAGCGGGGGGAGGACGGGCGGACAGAGTCCCCGCAGCCACCGCGGCCCGCGTCCGAGGACAGGATCAGGGTGCGGCCGAGCATTCCGGCGACGCCCGAACCGGCGCCCACTCCGGCGCCCACTCCGGAGCCCGGGTCGACGTCCGGGTCGACGTCCGGGTCGACCCCCGAACAGGGGAGAGCACCCGGTTTCGAACCGGAGCCGGGACCCGAGCCCGAGGGGCTCGTCGCGCCCGTCGAGGACGCTTTCGAGCCCGTGCGCAGGGTGGGGCGCCCGCCCGGTGGCCGGCCCGCCCGGCCCGACCTGCTCGTCGCGGAGGGCCCGCCCGGCAGGCGGGGCCCGAACGGCGGGCGGCATCACCGCCCGGCCACCGCGCCCTCCGCGGTACGCCGTTCCAGCCCGACGCGGCGCAGGCGTGGCAGGGGCCTGGCGATCCCGTTCCTGATGGTCCTGGTCCTCACCGTCACGGTCGGCGGCGGCCTGGCCCTGTGGGGCTGGGTGAGCAGCCCGTTCGCCACCGGTCTCCGACTGGTCGGCGACGAGGCGGGCTCGGGCGACGACAATTTCGTGCCGCGGGCCGGTGTCGGCGGCAACGGCTCCAACCAGGTTCTCAACGCGGTGGCCTCGGTGGGCTCCGTCATGGTCGCGGTCGGCAGCGACACCACCAGCCCGGTACCCAGACCGTTGTTCCTGGTCTCTCCCGACGGCGGCACGACCTGGCAGCTGGGCAGGATGACCGGCCCCGCGGGGTACGAGACGGGACCGACCACGGTGGGCCGGGTGGCGGGCGGCGACGGTCGCTGGCTGGCGGCGGGCAACGACCCGCTCGGCTCGGGGCACGGGCTGTGGACCAGCTCCGACGGCTACAGCTGGACCGCGGCCGACCCCGGTGATCTGGGCGCCTTCGCGCGCGGGGACAAGATCATGGACCTGGCCAGGACCGACTCAGGTTTCGTCGCGGTCGGTGCGGCCGTGCTGGAAGACGGCACCACCGGGGCCGTCGCCTGGGTCTCTCCCGACGGGCGCGCCTGGAAACGGGTGGCGACCAGGGAGATCGGCATGCCGGACAAGGTGCGGGGTATCAAGGCGGTCGCCGCCAGGGGTGACACCGTGGTCGCGCTGGCGGACCCGGCCCAGGGGCAGTCCACCTCGGTCATCCTGCGCTCGGCCGACGGGGGCGGGAGCTGGCAGCGGACCGGTGCCGCGCTCAACGGAGTCATCCCCGAGCCGGGCGCGCTGGCCGTGGCCGCCGGGGGGTTCGTCCTCGTACCGACCCAGCAGCGCAGCGAAAAGGGCGAGGTCCGCGTCTACTGCTCGCCCGAGGGCACCGACTGGAAGGCCTGCGGGGCCATCACCGGCCTGGGGGCCGACGGTTCCGGCGTCAGGCGGCTGGCCTCCTCCTCGGCGGGGGTGGCCGCGGTCGTCGAGTCGGGCTTCGAGCGCTACACGGTCCACACCAGTCAGGACGGCCAGGACTGGAGCAAGACCACGGACCTCGGCGAGGTGCCGGGCTCGCTGCGGGCGCTCGCCCTGTCCGACACCGGCACGCTCGTCATCGGTGGCGACGAGCGCGCCGCCGACGTGGACAACAGGGTGGTTCTCATCACCGCGCCCAAGGGCGGGGAACCGAGGTCGGTCTCCCTGGGGAGTATCGAGGGCCTGGCCAGGGCCGCCCGCGAGACGGCCAGGGTGGCCGCAGGTGACGGCAGATTCGTCGCGGTGGGGGCCGTCTCGGGCGATGCCGGTATCTGGAGCAGCGCCGACGGCCAGAGCTGGAAGGTGGCCGGGCCGGAGCAGCTCCTCGGCGGCCCGAGGCGGCAGGCGCTCGCCGACGTCGCGCACGGCAGGCGGGGCTGGCTGGCCGCGGGCAGCACGATGACCGACGCCGCCTCCACCGAGCCGCTGCTGCTCACCTCTTCCGACGGCGAGAGCTGGCGCAGGGTTCCGGTGCTGGGTTCCCTCGCCCCGGCGGGCGACCACGACTTCCTCGCCCCGCACGCCGTGGCGGCGGGCCCTTCCGGTTACGTCATGGCGGGTGAGGACCAAGGTCCCGCCGCCACCGTGCCCGTCCTGTGGTTCTCAACCGACCTCAAGCGCTACTCCAGGGCGGCCAAGCTTCCCGCGGGCGGTACGGGCGTGCGGCTGCACGACGTCTCGGCGACCTCGTCCGGGTACGTGGCCGTCGGCGGCACCGGCACGGCCGAGCGCGAGACCGGGGTGGTCTGGGTGTCGGCCGACGGGGTCAACTGGAGCGCGCGCAAGCCGGTCCTGCCCCCGGGGGCGACATCGGCGGGGCTCCGGCACGTGGTCCTTTACGGCGGGGACATCGTCGTGGCGGGCACGGCCAGGACGGAGGACGGCCAGAAGGCCTTCGGCGCGGTGTCCGCGGACAACGGGACGAGTTGGGAGTTCTCCTGGCTCCCCACGGATGCCGCGTCCGCCGTACAGGATCTCGCCGCGACGCCGGAGGGCGTGGTGGCCGTGGGCTGGCACGGGGTTCCCGGAGAGGGCGACAGCGCGGCCTGGACCTCGGAGGACGGGCTGAACTGGCAGCTCCATACCCCCAGCCAGGGCAGGCTGGAAGGCGACGGAGCCCAGTGGCTCGGCGCGGTGGCGGTCCTGGGCGGCCAGGTCGTGGCTCTGGGCCGCTCCACCACCTACAGCGCGGACCACCTCACCCTGTGGCGCTCCAAGCTCACCTCGACACGGTGAGGTGGGTCCCGCGTCACTCACCTCGACGCGATGACCGCCCATTCGACCAGCGCGTCCAGCAGGCCGGGGGCGAGCGGGAGCCGCCGGAGCTCCGCGCGGGTGACCCAGCGGACGTCCGCGGCGTCGTCCCCGGCGGCGAGCGTGCCGCCGGAGACCTCGGCCAGGTAGTCGCGGATCTCGTAGACGGCACCACCGGGGCCGGGGCGGTCGACGGTTCCCGCCAGGCGCCCGGGGACGACGACCAGGCCGGTCTCCTCCAGCACCTCCCTGGTGACCGCCTCGGGGTCGGACTCGCCCGGCTCGACCCGGCCACCCGGGATGGACCACAGCCCCATACCGGGCGGGCGGCCGCGGCGGACCAGAAGCATCCGCCCCGCGCCGTCGAGAATGATCGCGCCGACACAATTTACGCGCACGTGAACAATATTACGGTGTGATAATGACCAGGCCTCTTGACGGATGGACTGTCGAAGAAGCAGCGTGGGTAGGCGTGAAAGCCGCCCCTACATGCCCACGCTGTTTCGGCCCGCTCCGTCCGCCGAGTGCTTGGTCAAGCTCCTGGAGATGCGGTCCCCACGGCGATGTCCTGCCGTTCCAGCCACCCATGCCTCCCTCCGCCGCCGCTGTGGAGGCCATCACCCGCACCTCCCGTGTCCCCGTCTGGGTCCCCTGGCCGCTGCCCACGGGATGGCTGGTCACCGGGTTCGCCCACGTGGGTGACGAGCGCAGCGGCGTACGGGCCACGGTGGTCGCGGTCTCCGGGCCCTCGCTGACCTACGGGCCCGCCGATCTGCTGCTCATCGCCGAGGAGCCCGGGGTCGGGCTCGGCGCGGCGTTCGCCGGGCTGAAGAGCACCGATCCGGGCAACGGGTTCGACAAGGGGCCACCGCACGCCAAGATCGACGTCAAGGGCCACCCGGCCGCCCTGTGGTGCGTCACCGCCGCCCCCGACCGAGCCGTCTACGCGGGTGAGGCGCTGGGAAACTGGCTCTGGGCGGTCGTGTGGCCCGCCGAGGCCGGTTACCTGATAACCCTGGCCGAGCTGTCCCTGCGCGATCTGCGCGACCAGGACCAGACCCTCGACCTGCCCTTCGGGGCGTTTTCCCCGCGCCTGGAGGCCCCGGCCCCCTGACCGCCCGCTCGGTATGCGAACCCTTGACCGTTCCGTCCGAACCGGAGGGCGGGGCGAGGCAGTAAAGTTCAGAAGCGTGACAGCGCGTATCGAGCGAGTGGTGACCGAGGGCGTCGTCGATGTCGACGGCGTCGAGCACAAGGTCGAGAACAACACGTGGATCCTGGGCGACGACGAGGATGTCATCGTCATCGACCCCGCGCGCGACGCGGAGGCGATCCTGGAGAAGGTCGGCGAGCGGGAGGTGCTGGCGATCATCTGCACCCACGGTCTGCCCGACCACGTGGGTGCGGCCATCGAGGTCGCGGCCAGAGATGAGGCGGTGATCGCCTTGCACCCCAAGGACAGGCCGCTGTGGCGGCTGACCTGGGCCGACACCTGGCCGGACATCGACATGGAGGACGAGGGCCTGTTCGAGGTCGGCGGCGTTCATCTGGAGGTCATGTCCACCCCGGGCGTCTCCCACGGTGGCGTCTCGCTCTACTGCGAGGCCCTCGCGACGGTCTTCACCGGCAAGACCCTCCAGGCCGACGGCCCCGGCAAGATCGGCGGTGAGTATCCCGCCCTGGCCGACCAGCTGACCGCCATCGGCGGACGGCTGTTCACCCTGCCCCACGGCACCCGGGTGCTGCCGGCGCACGGTGAGGAGACGACGATCGGCGATCTGGAGCCTCAGTTCGACGCCTGGCTCTCCGGCTCGCTGACCCGCGGGGTGGAGGCCCAGGAGGAGGGGCCACTGACCGATGGCACGCGCGCGGCGGGAATCCGGCTGAATCTCCGGGACGAATAGCCCTTGATGGACCAGCTTCCCCTGGAGGGCATGCCGCGGCGGCTGTACGCCTGCACGCCGTCGCGGCTGAACAACTGGCTGGACTGCCCCCGGCGCTACCGGTTCACCTACATGGACAGGCCCGCGCCGCAGAAGGGCCCGCCGTGGGCGCACAACAGCGTGGGCGCCAGCGTGCACAACGCCCTGGCCGCCTGGTGGCGCGAGCCGTACGAGCGGCGCACGCCCGAGGTCGCCGTCACCCTGCTCACCAGGGGGTGGATCGGCGAGGGCTTCCGTGACGCGGAACAGTCGGCCACCTGGCGTGACCGGGCCGGGGAGATGGTCCGCGGATACGTGGCGAGCCTCGACCCCGCCGCGGAGCCGGTCGGCGTCGAGCGTACCGTCGCCACGCGCACCTCGGTCGTCGCCCTCTCCGGCCGGGTGGACCGGCTCGACCGGCGGGGCGAGGAGCTGGTCGTGGTCGACTACAAGACCGGCCGGCGCCCGCTGACCGCCGACGACGCCCGTTCCTCGCTCGCCCTGGCGGTCTACGCCATCGCCTCCTCGAAGATGTTGCACCGACCCTGCCACCGGGTCGAGCTCCACCATCTGCCGACCGCCTCCATCGTGGAGTGGGAGCACACCGACGAGTCGCTGGCCCGGCACCTTGGCCGCGCCGAGGAGATCGCCGTCGAGGCGTCCGAGGCCGACGAGCGTTACCGGGCGTGGTCGGCCACCCACCCCAGCAGGACGGGCTCGGCCGCGAGGAGGACCAGGGGGGCCGAGCGGACTCCGCCCCCGGTGCCCCCCGAGATCGACGCATCCTTCCCGCCCCGTACGGGTCCCCTGTGCTCGTGGTGCGACTTTCGCCGCCACTGCCCGGAGGGCCAGGCCGCGGGCGGCGACCGCGAGCCGTGGGACGCCCTCGCCGACTGACCACGTGGCGCGTCGTCAGTTCGGCGCCGGCTCGGTCGTCGCGGCCCACCTCGCCGACGCCCTCGCCGGCTGACCGCGTGGCGCGACGTCAGGCGGTGCGGGGCAGCCGGTCCGGCCAGCGGCGCGGGTCGGTCAGCCCCTTGAGCCCCCTGGTCATGTCGTAGCCCGCCGAGGCGAGCCGCTCGCGGGAGGCTCTGAGCATCTCGCGGGTGCCGGGCGTGAACGCCCGGTCGTGGACGTGCTCGGGAAGCGAGTTCATGGCCAGCCGGAACGCCTTCAGCGCCGCCGTCACCGTGCCGGGCGGCACCTCGGGCAGTACGCCGTACATCCGTCTGGCCCAGTCGGGCAGCGAGTAGTAGCAGAGCGCGCCGAAGGCGAAGTAGGCGGGTTCGCCGGGGGCGAGGGCACGCAGCCCGGCGGGCAGCCGCGGCCACAGCAGGAAGCGCACAGTGGACGCGGCCTCGGGGGTGACCCTCAGCGCCGGGCGGACCGAGGCGAGGTAGCCCTCCAGCTCCGCCAGGGAGCCGGGCACGTCCTCGGCGTGCAGGCCGACGTAGGTGGCGCTGCGGCGCTGCTCGGCCAGGTAGCGGTCGGCCTGGCGGTCGCTGAGCCCCAGGCCCGCCCGCCGTGCCACGGCCAGGTAGGAGGAGACCTCCGCGCAGTGCACCCAGAGCAGCAGTTCCGGGTCGTCCACCCGGTGGGTACGGCCGGTGTCGGGATCGTCGATACGGAGCCGCCGGTGGATTCCCCGGACGCGGCGGCCGATCTCGTCGGCCTCCGCGGGACTGCCGAAGGTGACCCTGCCCACGAAGTCCGCCGTGCGGCGGAGCCTCCCGAACGGGTCCTGCTGGAAGTCGGAGTTCTGCCAGACCCCGCGCATCGCGAGGGGGTGCAGGGCCTGGAGCATGAGGCCGCGGACCCCGCCGACCCACATGGAGCGGTCGATGTGCACCAGCCACGTCGCGGTGTGCGGAGGCTGGACGACGATGTCTTCGATACTCGCCATGGTAAGTAAATCATTACATGGCATTCGACGACTCGTCCAACAGGGGTCCCCTGGTGGAAGATCCCAGGTGACATGAGGGCAGGGGTCCTCCAGTGGAAGACCCCAGGTGACATGCGGGCAGGGGGTCTCCCCGAAGGAAAACCCCAGACGACATGCGGGAGATCAGCTTCTCAGCCGGTTTTCCGCGGCGTTCCAGAAGCGGACGAGTGCGGCGGCCGTGGTCTCCGGGGCCTCCACCGCGGGGGAGTGGGCCGCGCCGGGGACCACCACGCAGTCGGCGTCCAGCCGGTGGGCCATCTCCGACTGCATACGCGGTGGCCAGCCGTCGTCGTGCTCGCCGTACAGGACCAGGGTGGCGACATCGACCTGTGTGAGCTCGTCGCATCGGTCAGGCGCGGAGAGCACCTCCTCGGTCATCGTGGCCATACCGGTGGGCGAGTTGGCGAACAGCCGCTTGCGCAGGAAGGCGATGATCTCGTCGGACACCCCGGCGGACAGGGCCTCGGGCTCCATCCGGGTGTGCCACAGGTGTTCCAGACCGAGGTCGGGCAGCTCCGAGAGCATGATGCGGCCCGCGTGCTCGCGGGGCCCGACGATCGCGCCGGGCCCGGAGCTCATGAGCGTGTAGGACGCGAACCGGGTACGGCCGTCGATGACCGCCTCCCGGGTGACCAGGCCGCCGAAGGAGTGGCCGACCAGGTGGATCGGGCCTTCGTGGCCGAGCAGCTGGGCCAGAACGTCGACGTCGTTGCCGAGCGCGGCACAGGTGTAGAGGCTCCTGTCGTCAGGGCCGCTCGACTCGTACTGGCCTCTCATGTCGATCGCGACGACCTGGCGGCCCGACTGGGCGAGCGTCTGCAGCACCGCGATGAAGTCTTCCTTGCTCCCCGTCAGACCGGGGACCAGCAGGGCCGGCCAGCGCTCGGGAATGCCGCTGACGGGCAGGGCCTCCAGGGCGGCGAAGCTGCCCACCGCCGTCTCGATCTGGCGAGAGCGAACGCCAGGAGGCAGGGTCAGAAAACGCGGCGTACTCACGTGGCCCCACGATACCTCTCTTGGTGACATCGCTCCGTGCGTCCGGGAGCGCGAAAAGGGGCGCCACCGGTATGGTCGCGCCCCCTTCAATGCTGGTACTGCTAGTTCGGGCGACGATTTCCTCGCTGCGGGCCGCGCACCGGCGGGCGCCGGCGGCTCTGCACGCGCTCAGAGGCCGCCGAGGGGGCGATCTCGTCGTCGTCCGACGCCAGGTCCGGAGACTTGAAGATCACCGCGAACGGGCTCGGCGGAATGATCTTCTCGGGCTGCGGCAGGGGCGTGTAGATCTCCGCCGGAGGTTCGTCGTCCCAGCGCTCGGCCATGGTGTCGTCCTCCTCGGCCGTGAACTCCGCCACTGGCTCCTCGCCCCAGGAGGGGGCCTCGGCCACCTGCTCGCGCCTGGCACGGCGCTGCCTGCGGACCGGCTCGTCCGTCGCGGAATCGGTGTGAGCCGGAGACTCGGACTTCCCGACGAGGCTCACCTCGGGGTTCAGCCCGGCCCTGCGGGTCCGGCCCCGGCGGGGCGCGGCCTCGGCGGCGTGCTGGTCGTCATGGATGTCCTTGCGGGGTGCCACGTCCGTCTCCACCTCGGCGATCTCGACGACAGGGGGCTCAGCGGGCTGGATTCCCTCGGCCGTGGCCGGCGCGGGGGTCTCCTCGCCGGTACGGCCGCCGCGAGTACGGCGGCGCTCACGGGATGTGCGCGCCGGGCGCTCGCGACGCTCCTCACGATCGTCCTCGCGCCCCTTGCGGGGGGAGCGGGAGCGGATTCGCCCGGTCTCGCCGAGATCCTCGACCTCCTCGGCGGCCAGGCCGGCCCGGGACCGGTTGGCGCGCGGCAGCACGCCCTTGGTGCCCTCGGGGATGCCCAGGTCGCTGAAGACGTGCGGGGAGGTCGAGTAGGTCTCGACCGGCTCGGGGAAGGCGAGCGAGAGCGCGTTGTTGATGACCTTCCAGCGAGTGAGGTCCTCCCACTCGACGAAGGTCACCGCGACGCCCGTCTTGCCGGCCCGGCCGGTGCGGCCGATCCGGTGGACGTACGCCTTCTCGTCCTGCGGGCAGTCGTAGTTGACGACGTGGGTGACGTCGTCGACGTCGATGCCGCGCGCCGCGACGTCCGTCGCGACCAGCACGTCGATCTTGCCGTTGCGGAAGGCGCGCAGGGCCTGCTCTCGCTGGCCCTGGCCGAGGTCGCCGTGGACGGCCGCGGCGGCGAAGCCGCGCTCCTTGAGCTGCTCGACGACCATGTCGCAGGCGCGCTTGGTCTCGCAGAAGATCATCGTGAGCCCGCGGCCCTCGCACTGCAGCAGGCGGCCGACGATCTCGATCTTGTCCATCCGGTGCGTGCGCCAGACGAACTGGGTCGTCTGCGGGGTCGCCTCGGCCTCGGCGTCGTTGTTCTCGGCCCGCACGTGGGTGGGGCGGGTGAGGTAACGCCTGGACAGGGCGACGATCTCGCCCGGCAGGGTCGCGGAGAACAGCATCGTCTGCCGCTCCGCGGGGATGAGCTTGATGATGCGCTCGATGTCGGGCAGGAAGCCCAGGTCGAGCATCCGGTCGGCCTCGTCGAGGACGAGTGTCCCGATCTGGCTGAGGTCGAGGTGCTTCTGCTTGACCAGGTCGAGCAGGCGGCCCGGGGTGCCGACGATGACGTCGACGCCCTGCTTGAGCGCCTCGATCTGAGGTTCGTAGGCGCGCCCGCCGTACACGGTGAGAATCCGCGAACCGAGCTTTCCGGCCGCCGTCACGAGGTCCTCGGTGACCTGGACGGCGAGCTCACGGGTCGGTACGACGACCAGCCCGCGGGGCTTCTTGCGGTTCTTCCTCGGCTTGCCGACACGTTGCAGCATCGCCACGCCGAAGGCGTAGGTCTTGCCGGTGCCGGTGCGCGCCTGGCCGATGATGTCCTGGCCGGCTAGGGCCAGGGGGAGTGCCATTTCCTGGATCGGGAACGGCGTGATGATGCCCTCGGTCTCAAGGGCATCGGCGATCTCTGGGGTGACTCCGAGGTCTCGGAACGTCGTCAGCTTGGCCTGCCTAAATCTCCGTTGAAGGCAGGCCCGCCGGGACCACGGGCAGAAAACGTGTTCCCCGTGCCGAGTCCTCGCGGAAGGTCCAGCCCTCGTCATGTCATCAGCGACCGCTGCGGCGTCACGCCGACTTTTGGGGGCGTCCGGGAGTGGATATCCCGGATTAACACGGTGCGGTCGCACTTTCACAGAGCAGTGTACTCGATACCACAACGGAGAACCGATTTCTTTGTATTCCCGGTGAATCGAGAGGTCGGTCAGCTCGTAGGCTGCGTCCATGAGTGATTCCCCTCCCGGTGTCTGTGACCTGCTCGGTGTTCTCGCCTACGCCGAGCTGACGGCGTTCCTCAGGCTCGCCGAGGACGCCACCCGGTATGCCCCCTCGCTGACCGATCGGGCGGCCCTCGGTGGCCTCGCGGCGGTCGAGTACGCGCATTTCGAACTGCTCCGCGACCGGCTCGCCGCCCTCGGGACCGATCCTGAGGAGGCGATGGCGCCCTTCGTCGGGCCGCTGGACGACTGGCACGCCCAGACCGCTCCCGGAGACTGGCTGGAGGCTCTGGTGAAGGCGTACGTGGGTACGGGGATCGCGCTCGACTTCTACCGCGAGGCGGCCATCGGCATGGACGACGAGACGCGGGACCTCGTCGAGGAGGTCCTCGCGGACGAGGAAAGGTCCCGGTTCGCCGTGGAGAGGGTCGGCGCGGCGCTGCAGGAGGACCCCACGCAGGCGGGGAGACTGGCACTGTGGGCCAGGCGGCTGGTCGGGGAGGCGCTGAGCCAGGGACAGCATGTGGCCGCGGCCAGGCCGGAACTCGCGACGCTGCTGGCGGAGGCGGCCGGGGAGGACATCGGCCGGATGTTCGCCCGGCTGACCGAGAAACACGGCAACCGGATGATCGCTCTGGGGCTGTGAGCCGCTGCCCCCCGCGCCCCTGGCATGGGGGCCGGGATGGTCGTTCGGGGGATGTTCCCGGCTCCCGGAGCGGCCCTGGGCCTGTTCGCCGGGGGGCGGAGCAGGAGAACCGGTCCGCGGATCGAGGCGCGTGGGACGCCGAACAGCGGTAGCGTGCGAGACATGAGGGCCTCGCGCCGCTATGGCAGTTCCTTGACGAGATGTGGGCCGAACCGCTGGACATCGCGTCCCGTGCTACGCAGAGGAGGCGCGGGGTGTCCGGCCGTCGGCCGGGGCCGGGAGCATCTTCGCCGGGTCAGACGTCCGCGCTGCTGCGGGTTCGGCGAGCGGGACGAGTGCCCGGGCACATGGGGGAACGAGCGTTTCTGAGCCCGGCGAGACGGGTGCCGGGGGTCCGGGGCGCCCCACATCGGATTCTCCGCAAGAGATGATCACTCGACGCCCGTGCTCGCGCCGGATCCGCGGACCGCGCCATGCCGGCGGGGGACGACGATCCGGCGCGAGCCTCGGAATCCGTTAGAGCGTGCCGCCGAAGCCGACGGGACGCGCCGCCTCCTCGCCGATCTCGATGAAGCCGAGTGACGCGACCGGGACGATGATCTTCCGGCCGTTGACGTCGGTGAGGGTGAAGACACCGCTGCCGGATGTGAGGGCGGCACCGATCTCGCTCTCGACCTGGTCGGCCGTGAGGTCGGTCTCCACTACGAGTTCACGGTGCACGGAACGTACGCCGATCTTGATTTCCATCGTGCTCCCTTTCGATGAGGGTTGCTCGTCCCATGGTCGCCCCATCGAAGGTCCGACGCGCCGGTTGATCGCGCCAAGCGAACAGATGTCCTGGGGCCGGCGGGGCCGGCGGGGCCGCGGGACGTTCTCAGTGGTCGGCGACGGTGCGGGGGAAACCGGAGATGCCGCGCCACGACAGGCGCGCGATGAGCTGGGTGGCCGCGTCCTTGGGAATGGAGCCGTTGCTACTGATCCAGTAACGTGCGCTGACCTCGGCCATGCCGACCAGCCCGACGCCCAGCAGGCGTGCCTCGTCGCTGGAGCAGCCGGTGTCCTCCTGGATGACCTGGCTGATCATCTCGGCGCTCTCACGGAGGTTGCGCTCCATGCGCTGGCGGACCGGGGCGGCGTTACGCAGATCCGACTCGAACACCAGCCGGAAGGCCTCGCCCTGGCTGGAGACGAAGTCGAAGAACGCGCCGATGGCGGCCTGGACACGCTGCTTGTTGTCCGTGGTGGAGGCGAGGGCGTCGCGGCAGCGAGTGATCAGGTCGTCCACATGCAGGTCGAGCAGGGCCAGATAGAGCTCCTGCTTGCCTGGGAAGTGCTGGTAGAGGACCGGCTTGCTGACCCCGGCACGCTCGGCGATCTCGTCCATCGCGGCCGCGTGGTAGCCGTTCTCCACGAAGACCTCCTGCGCCGCGCTGAGCAGCTGGCGGCGGCGGGCTGTCCGGGGCAGCCGGGTGCCCCGGGGCTTGGCATCCGGGGTAGCGGTCACGTGGTCTCCTTGGGTGAAACTCCTGGTGTCTGGGGCCATCCTACGCGCGGGTAACAGGGGTCAGCGATAATCGTCCTCATCGAGCTCGATCGTGCGTCGCTGCTCGAAGATGTCGGCGGGATTCGCCTCCATGGGGACGGTATCGGGCCACTCCTGATCCTCCTCGCGCGCGGTCCGGTCCTGCTCGGCGGCGTCCGCGGGGTCGACCTCCGCCTCCGCGGAGAGGTCGGGGGACAAGACGGAGCCGCCCTCGCGCGCCGACTGACGCTGCTCGGCGGCGTCGGCCTCGGGCGTCTCGATCGGGATCTCCTCGGACGGGTCGTCGACCGTTTTCCCGTGCTTGCCGGCGCCGTGCACGTTCATGTCTGACATCCCCTGTCGTCATCCGGGCTTCGGCACGTTTCCTGTCCTGGCCCGGTTCCTGCAAACGTCGGACATCGCCCAGCGTACGACCTCGGATGCCGCGCGCTGAGAAAGGCACGGCATCGGATTGCCCATGGCGGTACCTGCCGCATTGGCGATGCTTTACATCTGTCCGGCGATTTTTAGAACATGTGTGCGATAGTTGGCCGGAGGTGTCGGGCCCGGTGGGTCGCGTCGGCATTGAGGTGACCGGGGGCGGGCGCCGCTCGACCGACATTCGAGGGAGAGGGTTGGCGGAGGGGCGGGGGATTTGGCAGAGGGGCGGGGGATGTCGCAGCGGGGCCCGCGGTTTGAAAACCGCGGGCCCCGCCGGTAATTCCTGAGAAATGAGAACTCGCACTGTATATGAGAGCCAGGAGCTTAGGCACTTCTCCTCAAGCTCCGGTATTTGCCGTCCGACCGCTTTTTCTCGGTGAGAAGCCGTGATCGTGGCGAATGCGGGATCCTGTCTCTCCGTCACGGTTTCGGAGCCACTGGAAATCGCGGATCCGGCCGTATGTGGTTTCGGCCTCTGGTCGTGCCGCGCCCCGCCCGGGGCGCGCGGCCCTGGTCAGGAGACTAGGAGACCGGGGGGGCGGCAAGGTCGTTGTTGCCACCGTTGCCGCCACCGTTGCCGTCGCGGCCGTCGCGGCGGCGCTCCTCGCGGAGGGGCTCGAAGCGGTCCTGGCGGTTGTCGTTCCTCAGGTGGTTGCGGTTGTTGTTGTGGTTGTTGATGATCAGCCTGAACCGCCGGTGGCTGTGACGGCGGTGGCAGCCGCCACCGCAGCCGCCGCCCCAGGTCGGGAAGGCGACGGAGGTGACCGTGGTGGTCATCGCGCTGGCGCTGGTGACGGTGGTCGCTGCGCCCATGCCGACGACTCCGCCGGTCAGCGCCGTGCTGATCGCGAGCCCTACGAGGACACCCTTGAACTTGGGCATTGCGTTTCCCCCTTGAAAGGATCGGTTGCCCCGATTTTCTGCATTTCCTGGGTTGGTAGGAAATTGCCGGAGATAGCCGGTGATGAGCCATCCCTGGTTGTCATAGTTTCCTGGCATCTCTGCTGATAAACAGAGATCGAAGGCTTTTGCTCTCTCCTTAGATATTTATCATCGATGTTGAACTCTTATTGATTGATTTCAAATGAAATGTTCTTAATGTCGCATTTGTGCTTTGTGGGGGAGGGGTGTCGAGGTGAGGGGTGTTGGGGAGGGGGTGGGGAAGGTGATGTGCCGGGGGGCCGGGTGCATGGGCGAGGGCCTCGCGGTTCGAAAACCGCGAGGCCCCGCTGTAATTCCTGAGAAATGAGAACTCGCACTGTGTTGGGAGTCAGGGTCTTGGGGATTTCTCCTCAAGTTCCCGTTTCCGCTGTTCGATCGCTTTTTCTCGGTGAGAAGTGGTGATCGTGGCGAATATGGGGTCCTGTCGCTCCGTTACGGTTCCGAAGCCGCTCGACATCGCGGATTCGGCCGTGGGTGGCCTCGTGTTCCGACCGTGCCGCGCCCCGGTCGGGGGTGCGACCTCGGTCCGGTGACCGGGAGGCCTGCTATTACCTGCCGTCGCGCTCGGCGAGAACGGGCACGAGGCGGTCGTTGCGGTTGAAGTTGTCCAGGTGGTTGTCGTTGTTGTTGCGGTTGTTGATGATCAGCCTGAAGCGGTGGCGGCTGTAACGGTGGTGCGAGCTGCGGCAGCAGCAGCCGCAGCCACGCCTGCAGCTGCCGCCGCCGCAGGTCGGGAAGGCGGCGGCGGTGATCGTGGTGGTCGTCGCGCTGGCGCTGGTGACGGTGGTCGCCGCGCCCATGCCGACGACTCCGCCGGTCAGCGCCGTGCTGATCGCGAGCCCTGCGAGGACACCCTTGAACTTGGGCATTGCGTTTCCCCCTTGAAAGGATCGGTTGCCCCGATTTTCGGCATTTACCGGATTGGTCGGAAAAGCCGGAGATGATCGGTGATGAGTCATCCCTGGTTGTCATGGTTTCCTGGTATCTCTTCCGACAAACAGAGATCGAAGGCTTTTGCCCTCTTCTTATCTCCTTATGGTTGATGTCGAACTCTTATTAGTTGTTTTAAAGTGAGATGTTCTTAATGTCGTATTTGTGCTTTGTGTGGGGGGGAGGGCGCCGGGGCGTTGTCGAGGGGAGGGGCGGAGTGCGGTGGGGGGAATCCTCGCCGGCTTTCTGGGGGTCCTGCCGGGGTCGTCTCCGAGGTGTCCTGCTGTCGAATCCGGTGAGCGTGGGTGGATGCCGTGGGGGCCGTTCTCGTGCGTCGGTGTCGAGGTGAGGGGTGTTGGGGAGGGGGTGGGGAAGGTGATGTGCCGGGGGGCCGGGTGCATGGGCGAGGGCCTCGCGGTTCGAAAACCGCGAGGCCCCGCTGTAATTCCTGAGAAATGAGAACTCGCACTGTGTTGGGAGTCAGGGTCTTGGGGATTTCTCCTCAAGTTCCCGTTTCCGCTGTTCGATCGCTTTTTCTCGGTGAGAAGTGGTGATCGTGGCGAATATGGGGTCCTGTCGCTCCGTTACGGTTCCGAAGCCGCTCGACATCGCGGATTCGGCCGTGGGTGGCCTCATGTTCTGGCCGTGCCGCGCCCCGGTCGGGGGTGCGACCTCGGTCCGGTGACCGGGAGGCCTGCTACTCCCTGCCGTCGCGCTCGGCGAGAACGGGCACGAGGCGGTCGTTGCGGTTGAAGTTGTCCAGGCGGTTGTTGTTGTTGTTGTGGTTGTTGATGATCAGCCTGAAGCGGTGGTGGCTACGACGGTGGTGGTGCGAGCGGCTGCAACCGCAGCCGCGACCGCAGCCGCCGCCCCAGGTCGGGAAGGCGGCGCCGGTGATCGTGGTGGTCGTCGCGCTGGCGCTGGTGACGGTGGTCGCCGCGCCCATGCCGACGACTCCGCCGGTCAGCGCCGTGCTGATCGCGAGCCCTGCGAGGACACCCTTGAACTTGGGCATTGCGTTTCCCCCTTGAAAGGATCGGTTGCCCCGATTTTCGGCATTTACCGAATCGATCGAGAATTACCGGAGATGGCCAGTGGTGAGCCATCCCTGGTTGTCATGATTTCCTCGCATGTCTGCCGATAAACAGAGATCAAAGCCTTTTGCCCTCTCCTTATCTATTTGTGGCCGATCTTGGATACTTAGCGGCTGCTTTCGGGTTAAATGTCTTTAATGTCGCATTTGTTCTTTGAAGTACAGGGCATTGAAGGAGGCATCTAGCTAATGGTGATAAAGCGTGTAATAAAAAGACATCTGGCGAAAATAGGCTTATGTGCCTTTTGTGGTACCCGGGGGCCGTCGTCCGGCGTGTCGCGAGGCGAACTATCGTGGAAGGGCGGAGGGGCGACAGGAGGTACGAGTGGTGCACAAACCGATCCCCAGCTGGCAGGGCGAGATGATCGACCTCGGCGATCAGCGAATCCATGTGCGGTCGACGCCGCCAGGCCCCGCGGAGACCGCCGTCTATGTGCACGGCCTCGCGGGCTCCGCGACCAACTGGACAGACCTGATGGGTGAGTTGTCCGACGTGGTGACCGGCCACGCCGTCGACCTGCCAGGGGCCGGATACTCGCCCGAGCCGCCCGGCGGCGACTACTCCGTCGACGCCTACGTCCGGACCGTCACCGCCCTGATAGAGCAGGTCTCACGAGCCCCCGTACACCTGTTCGGCAACTCCCTGGGCGGAGCCGTCTCCGTGCGGGTCGCCGCCACCCGCCCCGACCTGGTCCGCTCGCTCACCCTGATCTCACCGGCCCTGCCCGATCTGCTGCCCAGGTACGGTCCCGCGCGGGTGGCGCTGTCCACCGTGCCCAGGCTCGGCGAGTGGGCGGCGAGCCGGCTGAGCCTCCTGCCCGCCGAGCGCAGACTCGGTGCCACGCTCGCCATGTGTTACGCCGATGTGGGGAGGATTCACCCGGAGCGGCTCAAGGAGGCGATCGAGGAGCTGCGCCGCAGGGACGGTCTCCCGTACGCGGGGGCGGCACTGATCAACTCGGCGCGCGGCATCGTCGCCGAGTACTTCCGGCGCGGCGAGACGAACCTGTGGCGGCAGGCGGCCCAGGTGACCGCGCCCACACTGGTCGTGCACGGCCGCCACGACCGGCTCGTCAACCCTCGGATGGCGGCCCGGGCCGGCCGGACGTTCCCGCAGGTGAGGCTGGTGCTGCTGCCCGACGCCGGGCATGTGGCCCAGATGGAGTTCCCCGGCAGGGTGGCCCGCGAGGCCAGGATCCTGATAGGTGAGACGGTCCTCACTCCGGTTGGGGAATGACCAGGGCACCAGGTTAGGTTGTGAGTGGAGCGTGCTGCGCTAGCCGTATCGTCAAGACCCCCTGAAACGGGAGCAGAACTGTGTCGTTGCCACCGCTGGTAGAGCCGGCAGCCGAGTTGACCGTCGACGAGGTGCGCCGTTACTCGCGTCACCTGATCATCCCGGACGTGGGCATGGCCGGGCAGAAGCGCCTGAAGAACGCGAAGGTGCTCTGTGTGGGCGCGGGCGGCCTGGGTTCCCCGGGGCTGCTCTACCTCGCCGCCGCGGGAGTGGGCACGCTCGGCATCATCGACTTCGACGTGGTCGACGAGTCCAACCTGCAGCGGCAGGTCATCCACGGCCAGTCCGACATCGGCCGTCCCAAGGCGGAGAGCGCCGCGGACAGCGTCAGGGAGATCAACCCCCTGGTCAACGTGATCGTCCACAACGAGGCGCTCACCACCGACAACGTGATGGAGATCTTCGCCGGCTACGACCTGATCGTGGACGGCACGGACAACTTCGCCACCCGCTACATGGTCAACGACGCGGCGGTCCTCCTCGGCAAGCCGTATGTCTGGGGCTCCATCTACCGCTTCGACGGTCAGGCCAGCGTCTTCTGGGCCGAGCACGGCCCCTGCTACCGCTGCCTCTACCCCGAGCCCCCGCCGCCCGGCATGGTCCCCTCGTGCGCCGAGGGCGGCGTGCTCGGCGTGCTGTGCGCGTCGATCGGCTCCATCCAGGTCAACGAGGCCATCAAGCTCCTCGCGGGCATCGGTGAGCCGCTGGTCGGCCGTCTGATGATCTACGACGCCCTGGAGATGAACTACCGCTCGGTCAAGGTCCGCAAGGACCCCGAGTGCGTGCTCTGCGGCAAGAATCCGACGGTCACCCAGCTCCTGGAGGACTACGAGGCGTTCTGCGGCGCGGTCTCCGAGGAGGCCCAGGAGGCCGTCTCCGGCTCTACGATCACCGCGGCCGATCTCAAGTCCATGCAGGACGCGGACGAGAACATCTACGTGATCGACGTTCGCGAGCCGAACGAGTACGAGATCGTGTCCATCCCCGGTGCCGTGCTCATCCCCAAGGGCGAGTTCCTCAACGGGTCCGCGCTGGAGAGGCTCCCGCAGGACAAGAAGATCGTCCTGCACTGCAAGTCCGGTGCCCGTTCCGCCGAGGTTCTGGCGGTCGTCAAGAGCGCCGGCTTCTACGACGCCGTCCACGTGGGCGGTGGCGTGCTCAGCTGGATCAAGACCGTCGACCCGAGCCTGCCGACCTACTGACCGACCCGGCGGGGTTTTCACGGCACGCGCCCCGTGGAGCACGCGCTCCACGGGGCGCTCGCTGTTCCCCTGCCGTTCGGGCGGCACTCGCGCCGCCGCCACATGTGCTTTCCATGCCGACGGATATGGACGGAACGGCGGATGCCACCCGCCTCACCGCATTAAGGTCGAGAGCGTGAACGAAGTCCCACGTCAGCGACGGCATTCATGGCCGACGCTGGTCGTGGCATCGGCGCTGACGCTGTTCTGCGCGGTCGTGGCCGGGGTGGCGACCAGCGCCGCCGGGGCGGAGCTCACCCGGGGGCCGACCCAGGCGGAGCTCGATCGGGCAGCCCTCGACGAGGTGGCCCGGCGCTGGCAGGCGTGGCCCGCCGGACGGGTCTTCCCCAAGACGGTCCGTTACGCCGCGGAGCAGGGGGGCGAGGAAAAAGCGCAGAGGGTGGGCATCTCGCCGGAGACCCGCTGTGACGACGCGGTCGACGCCAAGCTGCGCAAGGCGCTGCGGCAGGCCGGCTGCCTGGGCATCCTGCGCGCCACCTACATCGACGCGCTCCAGGGGGTCGTCGTCACCATCGGGGTCGCGGCCTTCGCCGACGAGATCGGCGCCACCAGGGCCAAGGCGGCGCTGCCCAGAGGGGGCCGGCCCCTGCCGGGTCTGAGGGCGCTGGCCTTCCCCGGCACCGTCGCGGACCGGTTCGTCTCCGCCGGGCGCCAGGCCGGCCTCGTCCGGCAGGCGGGCACGTACGTGGTGATGGCCACGGTCGGCCAGACAGACGGCCGGCCCGCCAGTGCGGTCGGCGAGCAGCGGCCCACCCTGTTCGCGTTCACCGGCGACATCGCCGACCGGATCCTTGCCGGCCTGTCCAGGCCCGCTCGCCCCGACTGTGCCTCCGCGGAGTGGCGATGCTGACCATGCCGAGGCGTCTTTCCGCCGCCTGCGGGGCGCTCGCGGCGACAACGCTGGTGGGACTGGCGGGGTTGGCGGGACTGACGGGGCTGACGGCACTGGCCCCGGCCGCGCGGGCCGACGACGTCAGAGACAGCCAGCGGGATGTGCTGCGGACCCTCGGCCTGCCCGCCGCCTGGCGGGTCTCGGAAGGGGAGGGCGTGACCGTGGCCGTGCTCGACTCAGGGGTGGACGGCGACCATCGCGACCTGGCCGGATCGGTGATCGAGGGCAAGGACTTCACCGCCGGGGCCAACCCGCGAGGTGTGCAACCCCTCCGGCTGCACGGAACGTACATGGCGTCGCTGATCGCCGGGCACGGTCACGGGCCGGGCGGGGCAGACGGGGTGATCGGCGTCGCGCCCCGCGCGAAGGTGCTGTCGGTGCGGGTCATCCTGGAGGACGAGGAGCCCGGTTTCCGAGAGTTCAACACCGCCGAGCGCTACGAGAACGTGGTGGCCAGGGGCATCCGGTACGCGGTGGACCACGGTGCCGACGTGATCAACATGTCGATCTCCAAGGAGCTGGCGACCAAGGAGGAGCGGTCGGCGATCCGCTATGCGATCTCCAAGGGGGTCGTGCTCGTCGCGGCGGCGGGCAACGCCGGTGCCGAGGAGCCCGACGCCGGCGGCAACGCCCCCTACTCCTACCCGGCGGCCTTCCCGGGGGTGGTCTCGGTCGCCGCGACGGACCAGGGGCTGCGCCGGGCCTCGTTCTCCAACCGGAACCCCTCGGTCCTGGTGGCCGCGCCGGGGGTGGACATCCTCGGGGCAGGCCCCGGTGACGAGTACTGGGTCGGTCGCGGCACCTCGCAGGCGACCGCCCTGGTATCGGGCGTCGCCGCCCTCATTAAGGCGAAATATCCAGAAATATCGCCCGTGCTGGTTGTCCAGGCGATCACTGCGGGAGCCACCCGGCGGCCCAACGGCGGCTACGACACCGGTATGGGCTTCGGCGTCGTCAACGCCACCCGGGCACTCGCCGCGGCCGCCAGGATCTCCCGGCACACCCTCACCGCCGAGGGGGCCGGCGGACACGACCCCGCCCGTCCGCTGGGCCTGGCGGTCGAGCCGGTGCGGGTCGTCCACCGTGACCGGCACAGGATCAACCTGTACGGCGGGGTGGCCGTGGTCGCGGGTCTCGGCGCGGTCGCCTGCCTGGTCACGATCGCCGTGTCCGTCGGCCGCCCACGCTCACCGGTGACCTACGAGGAACCCGTGCCCGACCCGGTCGCCGCGCCCTGGCCGTGAGCACCGGGGGCGGCCCCGGTAGCGGTCGGGGCCCGGAGTCGGGCTTGGAGCCGGAGCCGGGCTTGGTGCCGCGAAAATACACGCCGCTGATGAGGCGGAGAGGGCATGCGACGTAGCATCGGAGTATGTCGCAGTCAGGGCGGTCCCGGGAGCCGGAGCGGCGTCCGGGAACCCCGGCCTCCCGCGCTCGCGGCGGCTGGCCACCATCCGGCTCCCGGGTGAGCGGTGCCGGGGGCGGCGGGACCAGGCGGACGCCCGCGTCGGGCGCCACGCCCAGGCGATACCGTGTGCGCGCCTGGCCGGCGGCGGGCCGCGACCGCGCGATGGTCCAGCGTGCCGAACTGGCGACCCTGGAACAGGGCATCCGCTTCCGTACGATCTTTCTGATCCTGGTGGGCACGATCCTCGCCATCTCCGCCACCAACGTGCTGACCGGCACGGTCGGGCTGCTGCGCGAGACGAGTTCGCGCCCGCTCACCGCCGCCGAGCAGGCCCGCTACATCTCCGACGACATCGCCAGACGCTGGTACACCTGGACCGCGGACCTGGTCTTCCCCATCGAGTTGCAGTACATCGGCCTCGGGAGGGTCCAGCAGTACGCCCGCAGGGTCGGCCTCGCCCCCGAGGTGGCCTGCGCGGCCGGTACCGACGCGCAGGTGGGGTCGGTGCTCACCCGGTACGGCTGCCGCACGCTGCTGCGGGCCACCTACGTCGACCAGACGTCCACGTTCGTCTTCACCGTGGGCATCGCCGTGCTCGACGACGAGGAGCGGCGGCTCGCCGCCTCCGCGCAACTGGCCGTGGACGACAGGGTGGGGGTGCGTCCCGTGGCCTTCCCCGGCACGGCGACCGAGCTGTTCGGGGCGGCCCAGCGCCAGCGTAACGCCTGGGGCGGCGTCGGCCCCTACATCGTCTTCTCCACCGCCGGCTACGCCGACGGCCGCACCCGCCAGGCGGTCGCCCCCGAGGAGATCCTGCACAGCGAGCTGTGGCCCGCGGCCCAGGCGGTCGCCGGGCGCATCGCCAGGGCCCTCGGTGACGAGCCGAGCGCCGTGCCCCAGTGCACTCAGGGGAACGTGTGCTGAGGCTACGGCTGTGGGCGGCAGGAGCGCTGTTCGCGACCTCGATGGCGGCCCCGCTGCCGGTCTCCGCTGCCGTGTCCGCCGCTGCCGTGTCCGCCACCGCCGTGCCCGTCGCCGTGTCTGCCGCCGTGCCCGTCGCCGTGTCCGCCACCGCCGTGCCCGTCGCCGTGTCTGCCGCCGTGCCCGTCGCCGTGTCCGCCACCGCCGTGCCCGCCGCTCCCGTACTGGCCGCGCCGCCGGAGGGCACCGCCGACGTGCGCGAGGACCAGCGCTGGGTGCTGGAGATGCTGCGCGCGCAGGAGGCATGGAAGGTCACCAGGGGCTCGGGCGTCACCGTGGCCCTGGTCGACAGCGGTGTGGACGACCAGGTGGCCGAGTTGCGCGGGCGGGTGATCTCCGGACCCGACATGGGATCTGTCAAGTTCGACCGGAACTCCCCGGACGCCGGACGGCACGGCACCGCCATGGCCTCGCTCATCGCCGGGGCGGGCAACGGCGAGGAAGGCCTTCTCGGGATCGCACCCGAGGCCAGGATCCTCTCGCTGCCGCTGATCGTCGAAGAGCGGCCCGAGGACGGTTCCGCGCTGTCCCAGGAGGATCTGCGCTCGCGCGGCGACAGCCCGCTGGCCCGTGCGATCCGCTACGCCGCCGACAACGGGGCCAAGGTCATCAGCATGTCGCTGGGTGCCTACGGGCCGCACAGGAGCGAGCGGGAGGCGGTCTCCTACGCGCTGTCCAGGGGCGTGGTGCTCGTCGCCGCCGTGGGCAACGACGGAGACTCCCAGTACGCCATGGACAACTCCACCTCCTTCTGGAACTTCCCCGCCGGATACTCCGGGGTCATCGGCGTGGGCGCGGTGGACAGGCTGGGCAGGCCGGCGAGGTTCAGCAGTGACAATCTGTCGGTCCTGGTTTCGGCGCCCGGTGTCGGGGTGCCGGTGGTCGTCCCCGGCGGAAAGTACGGATCCTCTGAGGGGACCAGTTCGGCGACCGCGCTGGTGGCCGGAGTCGCCGCACTAATAAAAGCGAAATATCCGAATATGGCGCCGCAGATGGTGGCGCAGGCTCTGGTCTCCACAGCTGTAGCCGGTCCCGACGCCGGCTACGACGACCACGTCGGCTACGACGACCACGTCGGGTTCGGCGTCGTCGACGCCGCCGCGGCGCTCGCCAGAGCGGATCGGCTCGTGGCGGGTGCGGTGGAGATCCCGGTCCCGGAGGGCAAGCACTTCGGCGTCGGCATCCCGCACGTGGAGTCCGGTAGACCGGGCCCCGATCCCCTGAAACTCTGGCTGTACGGAGTGGGCCTTGTCGGCGGCCTGCTGGCGTTCGTGGCGGCCGTGGTGATGCTCGGCCGGCAGCCGGACAGGAGCGGACCGGTAGCGGCCGATGCCGAAACGACCAGGCGTGGGAGATCCCGGAGATAAGCGCAGTTTGAAGTCAATTAGAACGCGTTTAGGACACCGTTCGGATGCGGTAGCCCGAATGTCTGGATTTACACTCCGAGAAACCTGGAAGGTTCGCTATTCTCCCGCGTCATGGGGTACGAGTTGCGCGTGGAGCGCCCTGCGCCTCTCGCCTTCGCGGAACTCGCGACTGTGCTGGGGCAGGCGGGGTTCGAGTTCAGAGGATCGCAGGAGTCAGGGGAGGTCCTGGCCCGCCACAACGGCGCGGTTCATGCCATAGCGCTATGGAACGGCCGGTTGTCCGGCGCCCCCGGATCGGACTGGCAGGTGGCCCAGCTGGCACGCGTGTCCGCTCTGCTGGGAGCGCGGCTGGTCGGTGAGGACGGCGAGTCCTACGCGATCCGCGGCGGTCTGGTCGAGCAGCTGAACGGCTCGGTGGCCTACGAGTTCGGCAAGCTCGATGAGATCCTCACGGCCGGGCCGACCGTATGGAGCCAGTAGGCCATCCCACCCCGTACGCCGAGCGGGTGCTGGACCTGGTCGAGCGCATTCCGCCCGGCATGGTGATGTCCTACGGCGACATCGCCGAGTACCTCGGCGAGGGGGGCCCACGCCAGGTCGGCAGGGTGATGTCCACCTGGGGCGGGGGCGTGCCCTGGTGGCGCGTCGTGCATGCCGACGGCACCCCGCCACCCGGCCACGAGCAGCGATGCCTGGTGAACTGGCGCGAGGAGGGGACTCCGCTCAGGGGCGCCCGAGTCGATATACAGGAGGCCAGATGGGACGGAAACCCGTAGATCACAAAAGCCTGTAAATCCTACAGACCCGTAAATCGCAGCGTAACCGGGCCTGCTGTGGCGCACTACCATGGCCTAGGACAGCGCTCTGTCCGAAAGGCGGTGCTTTCCCCATGGCCATCGGTGCCACTCCCGCGCGAGCCGGCGGCGACCCTGTCGTTGATCGCCTTCGGGTCGTCCAGGATCTCTGCGACCGGGGAGAACCCCTCGAATCGATCATGGCTGAGGTGCTGGCCGACGGGCTGAAACCGGATGAGCGTCGCCGGTTCGACGCCGACGCGCTGGCCGGGCCGCTGGGTTCCCGGCTGGACATCGTGACCAAGCGGGGCGCCGCACGGCGCCGCGAGTTCGTCACGCTCCTGAAGCCGTATGTGACCGGTGTCGACGCGAGGGTCAAGCGAGACCTGCCGGTCGCCCGCAGGATCGCCTTTCATCTGATCGAGCACCGCGAGATCGACGACCTCGCCGACGGCGAAGCGCTGCAGAAGCTCGTGGCCGCCGCCGCGGAGCCGTCCAGGCGCGTCCGCAAGAAACTCCGCTGGTACGCGGACCTGCCGCTCCAGGACGAGCTGCCCGAGGCCCTGTTCCGGCTGCGGGCGGCGGACCTCATCCCGATGACCCAGATCGAGGACGTCTCCTGGTCCGGCGGGCGGCTGCACGTCAGCGGCCACGCCTATCTGGCCGGGTTGTCGGTGCGTAGTCGCCGATTCAACAGGGCCACGGTGGTGCTGCGCGGCCCGCGCTGGCTGCCGCCGGTGCGGCTGCGCACCCGGAGGGTCTTCCACCCCGAGGCGACCCACGGCGCGGAAGAGGCCGGCTGCAACTACGACTGGTCCGGTTTCACCGCCGAGCTGGGCCCGTGGTCGCTGCGCTGGCGTTCCGCGGTGCGGGCCGTCGTACGCGGCGGCAAGCGGCTGCTGCGCCACCGCGCCACGGTGCAGGACACCACCACCTGGCGCGCCGAGATCGTGATCTGGAGCAGGGGCGCCCGCGCCGGCGGCCTGCTGCGCGGCCCCTCCACCGGCCGTACCGAGCGCCCATCGGGGCTCGACCTCGGTGGGGGCTGGTGGATCCGCCCCGTCTGGACCTCCGACCGGGCACTCCAGGTGGTGCTGCAGCCCACCAGGGCCGAACTGACCGGCGTGAAGCTGGACGGCGAGCGGCTGGAGGTCCAGGTCTTCCTGCCGGGCAAGGAGGCGAGCAGGGGCCACGCCCGGCTGGACGGTCACCGGATCGCCGCGGACTTCACACCCGTAGACGGCGGCACCGCGGTCGTCGTGCCGCTCGCCGTGGCCTCCCTGCTGGAGGAACGCGACGGCGGCCGTCTCTGGATCGAGCCCAAGGGCGACCCGGCGGCCTCCGTCATGATCGGCAAGGCGGAGGAGAGCCGTACGGTCGTCGGGGACCGTGAGATCACCGTGCTGCGTGACCGGCGTGACCGGGTGAGCGTCTCCGCGCACCGGATCCGCCCGGTCGTCACCGCCGCGACCTGGGACGAGCAGGGTGCGCTCACCCTGGAGGGCTCCTACCCGGGCTCCGGCGCGGCCGAGCTGACCCTCAAGCACCGCAGCGGGCTGATCCACGCCGTCCCCCTGGAGCGGGAGGGCTCCCGTTTCACGGTGCGGATCGCGGCCGCCGCGATGCCCCGTTTCGGGGACACGGTCCCGCTGGGCAGCGGCACCTGGAGCATGGCGGTCCGCGACCCGGCCGGCCAGATCGTCCCGTTCCGCGTCGACCACGCCATTCTCGACGGGCTGGACGAGGACACGAAGATCCGCGACGGCCGTGAATACCGCCTGATCTCCACCCGCTTCGACATTCCGGTGCTGTCCGTCGCCGAGCACCGCCCCGACGACGAGAAGGGCGCCGGCGGCCTGTACGCGCTGCGCCGCGGCTTCTACCCCGCGGAGCGGACCCGCGAGCTGAACGACGCGGTCGTCTACGTCGCCTACGACGGACGGCAGTACGAGGGCAACGTCCGCGCGATCTACGAGGAGCGCGTGCGGCGCGGCGACGCCGGAGAGCACGTCTGGGTGGTCAAGGACGGCGCGTTCAGGCCTCCGGGCCCCGCGGAGCTCGGCTTCGGCGAGGGTGAGGGGCCGACCGTGGTGCGCGCGGGCAGCCGCGAGCACTACGCGGTGCTGGCCCGCTCGCGGTACGTGGTGACCAACGGCTTCCTGCCGCCGTGGTTCCGGGCGCGAGAGGACCAGACGGTCGTGCAGACCTGGCACGGCACCCCGGTCAAGCGCCTGGGCAACGATCTGCCGCACATGTCCCGTGACCCCAGGCCGCCGGCCTGGCACCGGCAGGCGGTCGAGGTGCGCGGCTGGGACCTGCTGGTCTCCCAGAGTCCCTGGGCGACCCGGGTACTGCGCAAGGCGTTCGGCTACCAGGGCGAGGTCCTGGAGAGCGGCAACCCGCGCAACGACGTGCTGGTGGCCCCCGACCGTGACGAGATGGCGGCGCGGGTGCGCGCCGGGCTCGGCATCGCCGAGGGCGCCAAGGTGGTGCTCTACGCGCCGACCTACCGCGACTACGACCGCAAGAACGCCTCGATCCGCCTGGACCTGGCCGAGGCGCACCGGGTGCTCGGCCCCGGCCACGAGTTCCTGATCAGGGCGCACTCGATGCAGGCGGCGCCCAACGTGCCCGTCGGCCTCGGACGCGACGTCACGACATATCCCGATATTACGGATCTGCTGCTGATCGCGGACGTGCTGATCACGGACTACTCGTCGGTCATGTTCGACTTCGCGGCGACCGGCAGGCCGATGCTCTTCTTCACGCACGACCTGCAGCGCTACTCGTCCAAGCGGGGCATGTACCTCGACCTGGCCGCCGAGGCCCCCGGACCGCTGCTCTCCAGCGGGGCGGAGGTCATCAAGGCACTGCGGTCGATCGACGAGGTGGCCGTCGCCCACGCCGAGCGGTACGACCTCTTCCAGCGCACCTACGCGCCCCGCGACGACGGCAAGGCCACGGCCCGGCTCGTCGACCACGTCTTTCCCTCCTGAGCGGTTCCCTGGGGCGACCGTGAGCGGTTCCCTGGGGCGGGCGCTGAGCGGTTCCCTGGGGCGACCGTGAGCGGTTCCCAGGGGCTGCCGTGAGCGGCCCTCGGGACGGCCGCCCGGCTGCTGAATCCCTTCCAGAGGGCTGCGGCGCAGGTCAGCGCCGTGCCCCGGCCATTAACCCCACCCGGTTCCGCCCGTAGCCCGCCCCGCCGGGGCGGGAGTCCGCCATGCCGTACCCGCCGACTCGGCACGATCATCGTCCGGGATCTGGTGGAATGGCGAGTTGTGAGTGGTCAGGACTGGCGGCTGGTACGTCGTGAGGGTGCGGGGAGAGCTGTTGCCCCTGTGCTGGACGAGCACCAGCGGGCGGTGGTGGCCCACGAGAGCGGCCCGCTCCTCGTGCTCGCCGGGCCGGGCACCGGCAAGACCACCACGATCGTGGAGACCGTCGTCGACAGGATCGAGCGCCGGGGCGTCGACCCCGAGCGGGTGCTCGTCCTCACCTTCAGCCGAAAGGCCGCCGAGGAGCTGCGCGAGCGCATCACGGCCCGGATGCGCCGTACCACCCGCACCCCGCTCTCCCTCACCTTCCACAGCTACGCCTACGCGCTGCTCCGCCGCGAGGCGATGATCGCGGGAGGGGTGTCGCCACGCCTGCTGACCGGCCCCGAGCAGCTCCTGGAGATCCGTCGCCTGCTCCACGGCGAGCTGGAGGACGGCGCCGTCCACTGGCCGCAGGACGTGCACGAGGCGCTCAAGACGCGTGGCTTCGCCTCCGAGCTCCGCGACTTCCTGGCCCGCGCCGCCGAACGCGGCCTCGACGGGCCGGAGCTGGTCGAGCTGGGCCGCCGCCACGGCCGCTCCGACTGGGTGGCCGCCGGAGGGTTCGCGGACCGCTACCAGGCCAGGTTCGACCTCGACCTCGAACCGGTGCTCGACTACGCGGAGCTGATCCGGGCGGCGGGGGCACTGCTCTCCGACCCCGAGGTGCGCGCCCGCGAGCGATCGGCGTACGACGCCGTCTTCGTCGACGAGTACCAGGACACCGACCCCGCCCAGGAGTTCCTGCTCCAGCAGCTGGCGGGGGAGGGGCGCGACCTGGTCGCGGTCGGCGATCCCGACCAGTCGATCTACGGTTTCCGCGGCGCCGACGTCCGAGGGATCATGAACTTCCCCGACCGGTTCCGCGACGCCGACGGCGCGAAGGCCCCTGTCATCGCGCTGCGCGTCTGCCGTCGCAGCGGCCGGGACCTGCTGCGGGCCACCCGCCGCGTCACCGCCCGGCTGCCCGCCACCCCCGGCGGCGCCACCCACCGCGACCTGCGCGCGCTGCCGGACGCCGACCCCGGTGACGTACGGGTGCTGGTGGCCGACGGGGCACCTCAGGAGGCGGCGATCGTGGCCGACACGCTCCGCCGGGCGCACCTGCTGGACGGCGTCCCCTGGTCACGGATGGCGGTGCTGGTCCGCTCCGCGACCCGTCAGGTGCCGCTGCTGCGCCGTGCCCTGGTCACCGCCGGGGTGCCGGTCGTGGTCGGCGGCGGCGAGGTGCCGCTGTTCCAGGAACCGGGCGTCCGGCCGTTGATCAGACTCATCCAGGTGGCGCTCCACCCGGAGACCCTCGACGAGGGGGTGGCCGAAGAGCTGCTGACCGGCGCGCTCGGCGGCACCGACATGATCGGTGTGCGCCGCCTCCGTCGCGCCCTGCGGATCGCCGAGCACGAGGCGCTGGCCCACCCCGGCGAGTACGAGGCGGCCGAGATACCCGAGGCGGCCGAGATGGCCGAGATGGCGGAGCGCGAGGCCCCGGGCCCTCGCTCCTCGGGAGAACTGCTGGTCGCGGCGCTGCAGGACGCACGGGAGCTGGTGCGGGTGGATGAGCAGGTCGCGCTGCCCGCCGAGCGGCTCGCCGGTCTCATCTCCGCCGCCGCCGAGGCCGTACGGAAGGGCGGCACCGCGGAAGACGTGCTGTGGACGGTCTGGGAGGCCACCGGGCTGGCCAGGAAGTGGACGGACGTCAGCCTCAGGGGCGGTGTCAGGGGCACCATGGCCGACCGCGACCTCGACGCCGTCGTGGCGCTGTTCGACCACACGGCCAGGTTCGTCGACCGGCTCCCGCACGCCGGGGTGGACGTGTTCGTCGACGACCTGGTCGCCCAGGAGATCCCCGGCGACTCCCTCGCCGATCGGGCCCCCGACGGGGACAAGGTCCGCATCCTCACCGCGCACCGCTCCAAGGGCCTGGAATGGGACGTGGTGGTCGTCGCCGGGGTCCAGGAGGGCGCCTGGCCGGACCTGCGGCTGCGCGGGTCCATCCTGAGCACCGACGACATGGTCGCCAGGGCCGAGGGCTCCGAGCACGAGAACCCGGCGGCCGTCTCCGCCGCGCTCGCCTCCCAGCTGCTGGCCGAGGAGCGCCGACTGTTCTACGTGGCCGCCACCAGGGCCAGGAGCAGGCTCATCGTCACCGCCGTGGGAGGTGACGACACCGAGGAGCGGCCCTCCCGCTTCCTCACCGAGTTGGTCCCCGGCTCGACCGAGGAGGCGGGCGTCGACGAGCGCTCCCGCTGGCTGAGCATGTCCGCGCTGGTGGCCGACCTGCGGTCGGCGGTCACCGACTCCACCAGGCCGGAACCGCTGCGCAGGGCAGCGGCCGGGCACCTGGCCAGGCTCGCCGCCGAGGGGGTGCCCGGCGCCCACCCCAACGACTGGTACGCCCTCACCCCCATCTCCGACGACCGCCCACTGAGCTGGCCCGACGACATCGTGCGCGTCTCGCCCTCGGCGGTGGAGAGCTTCAGCAAGTGCGGCCTGCGCTGGCTGCTCGAAACCTCGGTGGGCGCGGGCGGCACCGACGCGGCCCGCGGTCTGGGCACCGTCGTCCACGCGCTGGCGGTCCTCGCCGCGACGGGCATGCCCACCGAGGAGACCCTCGGCAAGCGCCTGGACGAGGTCTGGCACGAGCTCGATTTCGGCGGTGTCTGGTACAACCGCAAGCAGCGCGCGGTCGCCGAGGAGATGATCTCCAAATTCGTCGCCTGGCACGAGAACAACCCCAGGACACTGGTCGGCCTGGAGGAGGCGTTCACGGCCATGGTCTCCGAGGGCGTGCAGATCAAGGGCCGGGTCGACCGGGTCGAGCGCGACGGCGAGGGCCGAGCTGTGATCATCGATATCAAGACCGGCAAGAACGGTCCGAAGGACGCCGAGCTCGAACGCCACCCCCAGCTCGGCGTCTACCAGCTCGCCGCGCTGCTGGGCGCCTTCCAGCGGCACGGCCTGACCGAGCCGGGCGGCGCGGCCCTGGTCCAGGTGGGCGACGCGGCGGGCAAGAAGCAGGCCAAGGAGCAGGCGCAACCTCCCCTGTCGGACGACCCGGAGCCCGGCTGGGCCAGGGACATGGTCGACACCGTCGCCGTCGGCATGTCGGGGCCGTTCTTCCAGGCCAAGGTCAACGACGGCTGCCGTACCTGCGCGGTGCGGTCGAGCTGCCCGGTCAGCAAGAACGGAGACCAGGTGTGCTGAGCCGCCTCGGCGTGGAGCGTCTCCAGCATCCGGCACCGGCCCTCGCGCATCTCCGCGTGGAGCGTCTCCAGCATCCGGCACCGGCCCTCGCGCATCTCCGCGTGGAGCGTCTCCAGCATCCGGCACCGGCCCTCGCGCATCTCCGCGGCGCTCTTCGGCAGAGCGCCCGGCACGGAGGCCTCGGGCACCGGGGCCGTGTCGCGCCCGCCGGGGGCGCGGCGTGCTGAGCCCGGTTCAGCTGGCCGCCAAGCTGGGCATCCTGCCGCCGACCCCAGAACAGGCGGCCGTGATCGAGGCCGGCCTCGAACCCATGGTCGTGATGGCCGGGGCCGGGTCGGGCAAGAGCGAGACCATGGCCGGGCGCGTCGTCTGGCTGGTCGCCAACGGGCTGCTCCGCCCCGAACAGGTGCTCGGCCTGACCTTCACCAGGAAGGCCGCCGCGGAGCTGGCCGCACGGGTGCGTGAGCGGCTCAACGGTCTCGTCGAGGTCGGGCAGGTGCCCGCGGAGCTGATGGAGGGCGAGCCGACCATCTCGACGTACCACGCCTACGCGGCCCGCCTGGTCACCGAGCACGCCCTGCGCGAGGCGCTGGAACCGACCATGCGCCTGGTCTCCCCGGCCGTCTCCTGGCAGCTCGCCAGCCGGGTGGTCAGCGCGTACGACGGGCCGATGGAGCAGGTCGAGTGGAGCCCGGCGACCGTCACCCGGGCGGTGCTCGAACTGGCCGGTGAGCTGGCCGAGCACCTGCGCACCCCGCAGGACGTGCGCGACGTCGGCGCCCGGCTCGCCCAGCGGTACGCCAAGCTGCCCGGCACCCCGACCAAGGAGCAGCGCAGACCGCTGCTCACCCAGCGGGTCAGGGAGCAGCTGCTACCGCTGGTCGAGGCGTACGACCGGCTCAAGCGCGGCCGGGAGGTGGTCGACCACGGAGACCAGATGGCGCTGGCCGCCAGGATCGCCGCCAGGCACGCCGACGTCGGCGAGATCGAGCGCGGGCGGTTCGCCGTGGTCCTGCTCGACGAGTACCAGGACACCAGTCACGCCCAGCTCGTCCTGCTCCGTGCCCTGTTCGGCGGCGGCCACCCGGTGACGGCGGTGGGCGACCCCTGCCAGTCCATCTACGGCTGGCGCGGCGCCTCGGCGGGCAACCTCACCCGGTTTCCCCGTGACTTCAGGACCGCCTCGGGGGAGCTCGCGCCCGTCAACCGCCTGTCGATCAGCTTCCGCAACGGCGACGCCGTGCTGGACGTCGCCGCCCGGCTCCAGCTGCCGCTCCGGATGGAGGCCAGGGAGGTGCCGGTCCTAGTGCCCGGTAAGAACCGGGTCGAGCGCGGCCGGGTGATGTGCGCCTTCCACGAGACCGCGGACGACGAGGCGCGCTGGGTCGCCCTGGAGATCGCCAGGGTGCTGGGCGTCGAGAGCGCGCCCGACGGCATGCCCTGGAGTGACGGCGAGCGTAAGAAGGCCAAGCAGAGCATGTGGGGCGGGCCGCAGTCGCTCCAGCCGCACGACGTGGCGATCCTGGCGCGCAAACGCTCGCAGTTCCCCGCGCTCCGCAAGGCCCTGGAGGAGCGCGGTATCCCGGTAGAGGTCGTCGGCCTGGGCGGCCTGCTCCTCGTGCCGGAGATCGCCGACATCGTCTCCACCCTGCGCGTGATCTACGACCCGAGCGCGGGGGACGCCCTGGTACGGCTGCTGTCAGGCCCCCGCTGGCGGATCGGCCCCGCCGACCTCAAGGAGCTGGGTGAGCGGGCCCGCGAGCTGAACCGGGAGACCCGCGAGGGTGCCTCGCCGGTGGCCGACCCGCTGGACCAGGTCGTGGCCGACATGGCCGAGGAGCGTGGCAGCCTGGTCGACGCCCTCGACGAACTGCCCGATCGTCCCGCCTGGCAGGACCTGTTCTCCCCCCTGGCCAGGGTGCGGCTGGTCGCCATGGCCCAGGAGTTGCGCCTGCTGCGCGCCCACACCGGCCAGCCGCTGCCCGACCTGATCCTGGAGATCGAGCGCAGGCTCGGCCTGGACATCGAGGTGGCGGCCAGGGGGACGGCCGTCGGCCCGTTCGCCGCCCGCGCCGACCTCGACGCCTTCCTGGACGCCGCCGCCCGGTTCGCCGGAGACTCCGAGGATCCGACGCTGGGCGCGTTCCTGGCGTTCCTGAAGGCGGCGGACGAGGAGGAGAACGGCTTGGACGCCGGGCGGGTGGGCGAGAGCAACAGCGTGAAGCTGATGACGGTCCATGCCTCCAAGGGGCTGGAATGGCCGGTCGTGGTGGTGCCCGGCCTCTCCCAAGCGCTGTCGAAGGCCGGGACGCTCACCGTCGGCACCGTGTTCCCCGCCCGCTCCACGACCAGCCCGAAGTGGACGGAGAACCCCCGAAAGCTGCCCTACCCGCTCCGCGGAGACGCCTCCGACCTGCCCGGGCTGGCCGGGCTGGCCAAGGAGGAGCTGGCCGACTTCGACGAGCGCTGCCGCGACCGCGACCTGCTTGAGGAGCGCCGCCTGGCGTACGTCGCCGTCACCCGCGCCCACTACCTGCTGCTCGCCTCCGGCTACCGCTGGGGCACCGCGTCCAAGCCGCTGGAGCCGTCGGACTTCCTGCTGGAGATCCGCGAGACCTGCGGCAGGGTGGCCCTCTGGGCCCCGGAGATGGAGAAGGGCGCCGTCAACCCGCTTCTCGCCGAGCCGGCCGAGTCCCGGTGGCCGATCGAGCCGGACGATGCCCGCTACGCCGCCGTTCTCGACGGCGCCACCATGGTCGAGGCCGCCCTCGCTGCCTTCGCCGGAGGGCCCGCTCCCGTCTCCTCCGAGCTGCGGGGGTGGGACAGGGAGCGGGCGAAGGCGTGGGAGCGGGACATCGAGCTCCTGCTCAGGGAGCGGGAGGTGAACCGGCGGCGCGGTGTCGGCCGGGTGGAGCTGCCCACCCACCTGACCGTCTCCTCCCTCGTCACACTGGCCTCCGACCCCAAGGCGCTGGCCAGGCAGATCCGGCGCCCGGTGCCCAGGAAGCCCGCGCCGCTGGCCCGCCGGGGCACCTCCTTCCACCGCTGGCTGGAGGGGCGCTGGGGCCAGCAACGGCTGATGGACGAGTTCGAGCTGCCCGGCGCGTCCGACGACTTCGAGGAGACCGACGCCCACCTAGACCAGCTGCGTGACCGCTTCGAGGAGAGCGAGTGGGCGGGCAGGGAACCGCTCGACGTCGAGGTCCCCTTCGAGACCGTGATCGCCGACCGGGTGGTCCGCGGCCGGATGGACGCGGTCTTCCAGATCTCCGAAGGGCGCTACGAGGTCGTCGACTGGAAGACCGGCCGGCGTCCCAGCGGGAAGAAGGCCGAGGCTGCCGCCTCCGTCCAGCTCGCCGCCTACCGGCTGGCCTGGTCCCACCTGGCCGCCGTCCCGCTGGACCAGGTGGGTGCGGCCTTCCACTACGTCCTGTTGGGCAAGACGGTCCGCCCCGTCGACCTCCTTGACGAGGCCGGCCTCGTCGCCCTCATCGAGTCGGTCCCCAAACTCCCCTAAAACTCCGCACAGTGAACGCAACGCTCTCGGCACAGTCGACTACTTAGCATGATTCCACGCCGTGGACGCCGGAGTATGACTCAATTACCCTCATGAGTATGACCAAGCGGATCACGATCTCCCTGCCGGACGACCTCGCGGATGAAGCGCAGCAGTCCGGCAACGCCTCCGGCTACATCGCCGAGGCTCTGCGGGAACAGCGCCGCATCAAGGACGGCATGGCGGCTCTGGAGCGCCTGTGGGGTCCGGACTGGCAGGGGGACATCACCGATGCCGACCGGGAGCGCGCGAACCGCCTGTTCGGTGCGGCATGACACCGGGAGATGGGGGACTGACCGGTCACGTCCTCGACCTCGATGCGATTCACCACCTGCTCGACGCCAAGAGCAACTACGGTCGTGAGATCGTCCGCCAGTCGGTGCTGCGTAACACCACGCTTCTGCTGCCCGCGGTGGCCGCGCAGTGCGTGGCCGGATTCCGGCCCCATCAGGCCGAGGCGCTCTTCTCGGTGCCGGTGGTGACGATCGGAGGTCTTCCTGTCGCCGATGTCCTGAGCGCCGCCCAACTCGGCCCGAAGATGTGGGCGAACCTGGAGCAGCACGCACCGGGCCGTCTTGCCGGGGCAGAGGTCGGGGCGGTTCTCGCGGCCGCACATGCCGTGATCCTGGCCGAAGCGCGCGGAGGCTGGCGAATCATCACCTCCGCGCCGCATCTGTACTACGGCATCCCCGATGTTCGACTGGAAATCCTGCCCTGAGCGCCTTCCACGAACATGCTGCCGTGCTGCTCGGCGCCGGGTCCGGCGCGCTGGTGGGGGTACGTCTGAACCGCACCTGGATCCACGCGTACGTCTGAACCGCACCTGGATCCACGCGTACGTCTGAACCGCACCTGGATCCACGCGTACGTCTGAACCGCACCTGGATCCACGCGTACGAGAGAACGCACGAGCCCGGCTGATCCCGGACCCGTCCCGACCAGAAAGGCACGCCATGACCATCATCGCCGACTCATGGGGCCTGCACGAGGGGCACTTCTGGCTACGGGGAAAACGGCCGGACCGGCCGGTGAGCTTCGACGCCGGCACCGGGACGTGGAACGTCTACGGCTACCCCGAGGTACTGCGGATTCTCGGCGACCCGAAGACGTTCTCCTCCGATACCGGCCGCGTGGTACCCGAGGTCGCCAGGCCCGCCGAGCGCAGCCTGACGCAGCTGGACCCGCCCATGCACAGCAAGCTTCGCAAGCTCGTCAGCCACGCCTTCACCCCGAAGGTCGTCGCCGACCTCGAACCGCGGATCGCCGAGCTGACCAACGAACTGCTCGACGCGGTGGCCGACACGGGCCGGCTGGAGCTGGTGGCGGACCTCGCCTACCCGCTGCCGGTCATCGTCATCGCGGAGCTGCTCGGGGTGCCCGGCTCCGACCGCTACCTGTTCAAGCAGTGGGTGGACAGGATGTTCGAGGGGTCCCAGCGGTTCTCGCTCGTCAACCGGAGCGAGGAGCAGGAGCGCAACCTTGAGTTCGTCATGGAACAGGCCAAACACCTGGCCGACTACCTCGGCGAACACGCCGCGGAGCGACGACTCAGGCCGCGCGCCGACCTGCTCACCCAGCTCGTCGAGGCGGAGGTGGACGGTGAGCGGCTCAGCCAGGCCGAGGTGGTGAACTTCGCCAACGTCCTGCTGATAGCCGGGCACATCACCACCACCATGCTGCTGGGCAACACGGTGCTCTGCCTGGACGCCCAGCCCGAGCGGTTCGCCCGCGCCCGTGCGGACCGCTCGACGATCCCCGCCGTGATCGAGGAGTCCCTGCGCTTCTTCAGCCCGTTCGCGGTCCTGGCCCGGGTCACCAACGTCGACGTCGAGTTCGGCGGCCGGCACGTGCCCGCCGACCAGCTGCTCATGGTGTGGATCGCGGCGGCCAACCGCGACCCCCGGCAGTTCGCCGACCCGGATGTCTTCGACCCGACCCGTGACCCCAACCCCCACCTCGGTCTCGGCCGGGGCATCCACTTCTGCCTCGGCGCGCCGCTGGCCCGCCTGGAGGGCCGGGTCGCGCTCGACATCCTGCTCGACCGCTTCCCGAACCTGCGCACCGACCCGGACGAGCCGCCGCTCTTCCTGCCGAGCCCCAACATGACCGGCGTACGGAAGCTGCCGCTGCTCACCTCCGCCGACTGAGCGGGCTGCTCCGCCAGGAGAAAAGGGGAGGTACGAACGGCACCCCGATTTGAGCGAAAGTTCCGGTCCGGTTCATCGTCCGTTCCGCTTCTCTGCACGTGATCAAGGTCACGCCCCCCTTACCAGGAGAAGTCAAGTGAACGGTGTAACCGACGGGCTCGCCACGACACTACGATTTGTTCAGCGATACCTGCCTAGCGAGGAACCCCGGGCGTTCATGCCCGGGAGGAATCGCATACGGTGCCGCGCGTTTGGCGAATCAACGCTATACTTCACAGCGTGAAATTCGTTGTGCAGGTCCGGCTGTTCCCCACGCCCGCCCAGGAGGCGGCGCTGGCAGACACGCTGCGCCTGTGCAACGACGCCGCCAACCTCGTCTCCGGTGTCGCGTGGGAGACGAAGGTGTTCCGCAACTACGACCTGCGGCTGCACTCCTACGGCGACCTGAAGGCCATGGGCCTGTCGGCCCAGCCCGCCCAGCACGTCATCAAGAAGGTCTCCGACGCGTACACGACGGTGAAAGCCCAGGTGAGTGCGGAGCTGCGCACGCCTCTGGCCAAGCCGATCGCCTTCCGCCCGGACGCGGCGCAGCCGTTCGACGATCGGTGCCTGTCCTGGCAGGTCGAGGCCCGCACCGTGTCCATCTGGACCACCGGCGGCCGGATGAAAGGCATCCGGTTCGCCTGCTCCGACGAGCAGGCCCGCGCACTGGCCGCCTACCGCAAGGGCGAATCCGACCTGATCCACCGAGACGGCATGTGGCTGCTCATCGCCACCTGCGACGTCCCCGATGCCGACGTCACCGAACCCGACGCCTTCCTCGGCGTTGACCTCGGCATCGCCAACATCGCCACCACCGGCGACGGCGAACGACACTCCGGCAGGCACCTGAACGCGGTCCGGCACCGCAACCGGGAACTCCGCCGCCGCCTGCAGGCCAGGCAGACCAAGTCCGCCAAGCGGCTCCTGAAGAGGCGCCGCCGTAAGGAGTCCCGGTTCGCCCGGGACGTTAACCACCGCATCTCCAAAAGCATCGTGACCGAGGCTGCACGCACCGGACGCGGCATCGCCCTGGAAGACCTCCAGGGCATCCGTGAGCGGGTACGGCTCCGCAGGCCCCAGCGGGTCACGCTGCATTCGTGGTCGTTTCACCGGCTCGGCCGGTTCGTCGCCTACAAAGCCGCCCGCGCGGGTGTCGCCGTCGTCTACGTCGACCCGGCTTACACCTCGCAGGAGTGCTCGGCGTGCGGGCACGTCGACAAACGCAACCGGCCCAACCAGGAAACCTTCGCCTGTACGTCGTGCGGTTTCGCTGAGCACGCCGACGTCAACGCGGCCCGCAACATCGCCTCGCGCGGTGTGGCGTGCTGGGCAGTGAGTCACGCTGCCGACGACGCGGCCTGAACCGTCGAACCCATCGACGGCGAGGAGCTGCAAGCTCGGTCGTTTACGGCCGAGAAGCTGACCGCAGAGGGCCGCAATCTTGTTATTGGCGGCTGGCGCTCGTTTGGCGCGGCCTGAAACGACACCATGGATCTTCCCTGAAGGGCGGATGGCGCCGTGCTCCCTGACGAGTTCATCAACGGCTACGTGGACGACGTGGTCCGGTTACTGCCACGCCGGGGGCGGCGCGATGTGGCATTGGAGTTGCGCGCACTGCTGGTGGACGCACTCGCGGCCAAGGCCGAGGACGCGGGACGGGCCACCGACGAGGCGATGGCGCGGGAGCTGGTCATCGGTTTTGGTCGGCCCGCCGAGGTCGCCGCGCGGTACGGGCCGGTTTTCACGATCATCGACCCGGCCGATTCCCGCAGGTTCCTCTGGCTGACCGTGGCCGGTATGGGCTTCTTCGGGCTATTCATGTCGATGCCCGCCCTGATGAGGTTTCCGGTGAGCTCGAGGGCGGAGGTAGTCGGCTTGCTGGCGGAGTGGTGGAGGTTCTTCGGGCTGTACCTCCTGTGGTGGCCAGGACTGCTCGTGGTGTGCTTCGCCGTGACGGCCTGGCTGCGGCGGCGCCGGTCGGCGGCGGCCGCATGGGAGCCTCGGCGGAAGGATGGCGATCGGATCAGCCGGGCCGGCTACATTGTCCTGATCATTATGGACGCCTGCCTGATATCCGTACTGATCAACGCCGGAGCGCTGCTCGACTTCCTCTTCGAAAGGCAGGCGGCGGTCAAGAAGATCCACCAACTCTTCGCCATTGACGAGAACTTCCTCCGTTATTACGGTCCGTGGCTTCTGGGGCTACAGGTCGTGCACTGGGCCCTCTACCTGGTCCTGGTCGTGCAGGGGCGGTGGCGGTCGCTGACGCTGCGACTCGACATCGGCCTGACGTTCGCGATGTGCGGCGCCCTTGCCTGGGTCGTGCTCGCGGGCGCCATCTTCCAGGCGGGGCCGCTCAACCGGTGGGCGGAGTTCCTGGTTGTGCTGGTCATCCTGGGTGCCCTGGTCGACGCGGGCCTGAAAGTACGCCGCGAGTGGCGGCGGGCCGCCCCCTCCCCTTGACCTGATCTTGTCATCGGCGATCGCCTCAGGAGCCGACGGATGTCAGTGCGGTGTCCAGGGTTGGCGTAGATGGTCACCCGAGGCGAACCTGTCCGCTCGACAGCGCCGCTACACCGTCGACTAAGACCGGCCACATCTCAAACACCCACCAAGGCGCCGCGATCGGCCGTGATGGGTGTACGCATAGTGCCCGGAAAATGGTGATAAATCAGGTGAACGAACGACGGTGGGCACCCTCAGGTGGCTGACTGGCCAGAGGTTTTCCTTGATCTGGGCGATTAGGCACGTCCCCGGCGTGCCTAATCGCCCAGATCAAGAAAGGACTCCTGGCCGCGCTGATGAACGGCCCCGCCGCTCTTGAACCAACGGGCACATCACCTCTGGCCGCCCCTGAGACGGTGTGGCGCATCAGGGTTTGCGGCCTACTCCGACGTAGCCGATCGAAGTGTTTCGCTCGCCGAACAGGGGCGGATCGACAGGGCGCCAGTCCTTGGGGAACACCAGGCCGGGTTCGAGCAACTCATAGCCGTCGAAGAAGCGGGAGATCTCCGCGTGCGTGCGCAGGCTCAGCGACTCGGTGGCCCGCTTGTAGATCTCCAGGGCCTCCGGCGTGGTGTCAGGCTTGGCGTTGATCGCGTGACTGAGAACGAGGTGGCTGCCCGGCGCGCTCGCCTCGTACAGCCGCTGGGTGATCTGGTAGGCGCCCGCGCCGTCGGGGTTCTCGTCCGGGATGAAGTGCAGAATGGCCAGCAGCAGGAACGCCACGGGCCGACTGAAGTCGACGTGCTCGCGCAGCTCGGCCAGCAGCGTCTCCGGGGCCCGCGCGTCGGCGTGCACGATGGTGACGTTGTCGCCGTTCTCCAGGATCGCCCGGCTGTGCGCGCACACGACGGGGTCGTAGTCCACGTAGACCACGCGGGTGTCGGGCGCGACCGCGTGCGCGATCTCGTGTGTGTTGCCCCGCGTGGGTAGCCCGGAGCCCAGATCCACGATCTGCTGGACGCCCGACTCGACCAGATGGCGTACGGCACGTGCGAGGAACGCCCGGTTCTCCCTCGCGGAGTCGCGGGTCTCGGGGAAGATCTTCAGAATCTGCTCGGCTGCGGCCCGGTCGGCGGCGAAATTGTCCTTGCCGTCCAGGTAGTAGTCGTACATCCGGGAGATGTTAGGCACGTTCGGGTCGACCCCGGCTGGCGTAGCCTGATCTTCCACACTTTCTCCAGACTCTTCAGCATCCGTCTGGGGTTGATCTTAGAGAGTCTTTTGCACGTTGGCAGCAGGATGAGGTCATCGATGTGGGGCTTTGGCGGCGGACGCCGCCGGGGCAGGTGAACAGCCCAAGATGACGAGCATCGCAGCAGGATTCTGAGCCAGATAGCAGGGCGAAGAATGCTGACTTGATTTAAAACAGTACATATATGGTGTTATAGGCATCTTGCTGTGATCGCGAACTTAGACAGAGCCGGCATCGGTAAAAGAGGCGGAGTCCGCCGAGTGCCACCAACACTCGACACCGGCCGGGCCGGTCACCCTCGCAGGTGCGGTAACGGCCTGCCCTCCCGGTCGGGTTCGATCCCCCCGGTGATGTGCCGCGATCACCTCGTTAACACTCGTTGACGTTTCATGTCCAGCCGACCCTGTTCGGTTGGCGCGGAGGGATGTGCTGACCGGGTGGTCAGATGGGAAGGTTCCAGCTTGGTCCCTCTGGTCTCTCCAGCCAGATGTACTGGCGGCTTCGAGTGACCGTGAGCCCGAAGGCCGACTGATGGGGGGAACCGGCTTGCTGCCAGGTCAGGATGGCGTTCTCGACCGCGTCCCAGAGACGCAGAGGTCCATGCTGGCGTACGGTCCAGCCACCGGAGGCCGATCGTTCGGTGGTGGCCTGCGAGCCGGTGGCCACGTCCAGGAGAAAGACGTCGTCACCCCCGCCGAGCTTCTCCGCTGACGGGGCGCCGAGCTGGGCCACGAACAACCCGGTCCAGTCGTCGAGCACGCCGGGATCGATCCGGCTCTCTCCGGCGTCACCCAGCCCTGTCCGTAGATATGACGGCCGGGGCGGACGGCTGTGTTGCCGTGCGGGCATGAAAGAGACGTTCTGCTCGTGGAAGCGCCCGCTCGCGGTGCCGTCGTCGGAGAGGGTGAGGTGGGCGAGAGCCGACCCGGTCATCCAGCCCGACAGCGGGGTAGTGATCGTTCCGCCGTCTCGTACCTGCCACATCCACGGGGCCGGGATGTAACGGACCGAGCAGGTGGCGATCAGTCGATCGTATTCGGCGTTCTTCTCATATCCTCCTAAGCCATCACCAACTACCAGGGCGGGTGTGTATCCGACAGCGGTGATCGCCACAGCGGCGCGAGCCGCGGCGCTCCTGTCGTATTCGATTGAAGTGACCGCGTGGTCGCCGAGACGGTACGAGAGCAGGGCGGTGGAGTAACCGGTTCCGGTGCCGATCTCCAGCACCTTGTCCCCTTCGGCGATCTGCGCCGCCTCCAGCATGCGCACCACCAGGCTCGGAAGCGTGGCGGACGAGGTGGGATCACCTGTCATCGGGCCGGGTGCGTCTTCCGCCAGGACACCGTTCACCTGGGTGACCCATGTCTCGTCGGCGTATGCCAGGCGCGACCATTCGCCCTCGCCGGAGTCCGTACGGTGAACAGGTTGCCACATCGTTTCCCGCTCTCCGTCGACCGGACGATAGACCGCGTCACCGAGAAATGCTTCGCGCGGTACGGCTTTGACGGCCTCACGCCATCGGGGGTGAGTGAGCGCTCCGGTCGCGGCAAGCTTCGTGGCGAGATCATCGGCGGTGGAATTGATCATGAACAGCCTCTCGGGTTCTCCAGGCGGTCGGCGATGGCGGCGGCGATCAGATGCGGGATCGGGTCGGTGAACCAGGCCCACTGGCCATTGGGATTGCACTCCAGGAACACCCACTCACCGCCGGAGGTCAACGCGAAGTCGAATGCTCCGAAGACCAGCCCGAAGTGAGCAAGATAGGCGCGCATCCTCTCGATCAGGTGGGCCGGTGCCTCGATCAACTCGTAAGCCAGGGCGGCGTAGTCGTACCGCCAGTCCAGGCTGGGAGCACCGTCGATGTGGACGGCGAAGGCACGCTCTCCCACCATCGTTACGCGGATGTCGGCGACCTTGTCGATGAGTTGCTGGAAAAGGTGAGCGGTGACGCCGATGCCGTCGTCCAGGTCCGCGGGATCCACGGCGCGGGTCCACACGGCCACGGCCGTCCCGTTCGTGTCGCGGTACGGCGTGGACCACAACGGCTTGTATACGATCGTGCCGACCTCGGCCGCGAACCGTCTCGCGGTGCTGAGACTGTTGGTGATCACCGTGGGGGGAACAGCCAGCCCGCAGGCGGCGGCCGTGACGAGTTGCTCGGGTTTGTACTCGGCATCGCGGTTGCGCCAGGGGTGGTTCAGGTAGAAGGCGCCGGGGATCGCGGCCAGGACTCCGCCCAGGCCGTACCGGGACTGTTCGGCGGCCCACTTCCCGGCCTGCTCGTCGAGGTGTGAATATTTCTGGTGCTGGTAGGGAGTGGGCTTCCGCCAGTACACCGAGCGGACACGTGTCAGCTCCAGACGGCGCGTTCCTGTGCGGAGCAGGCCGCCCATTCCGTGCCCCCCGAGTCGCACGTCCAACGCGCAGGCGGAGGGGAAGTCGGCTCCCGGATCGAACCGCACGACCGGGGTGCCCCGGTCGTGCAACTCGGCCAGCACAAGGTCGGCGGTGAAGTCATCCAAGGCGGTGATCGCCAGTACGGGTGGAGGCATCACCTAATCCGACACCCAGTCGGTGTGCGAGTCCGCCGTGCCGCCACCACCGCCACCGGAACCATCCGTGGTCGGTGGCGCGGTCGCGGTGGCCTGCTCCCTGTTGGTGCCGTGCTTACCGGCTTCGATGGGCTGACCGGTCACCGCGTCGCTGTAGACACCGGTCTGGGCGACCGGGTCAAGCTCAACCCGGTGTGTCCTGGCCGAGGTGTGCGCCGCTGCGGAGAAGGGAGTCGCCCGGGTCAGGCCCCATGGCTTTCTGCGGAGGTTATCCATGATGTCCCTTTCGATAGGATCCGGCGTCTGGGCCCGGATCCGGGTCGCTGGAAACACGCATGTGCGACGCTAGGTAGCCGCCTGTCGGATGAACAATGAACTTGCACGAATTTGCGGGAAGGCTTTTCGGTTATATCGTCGATCGCTCCCGCGATCGGTTAGTCGGCGGCCGGTTTCGTCCGACTGTGATATTTTCATCCTGAAACAAGGTTTTCGTGTTCAGGTGAAAATCTTCTTGGATCACGGAACGCTATTGACCGCTCCGCAACCTCCGGTCATGCTCGCGATTGCGCAGGTCCGCGCACACCTCAAGCTGGGAGGTCGCCATGGCACTACGGTTCCTCGGGAAAGATCCGGAGTCTCCCATCAACGATTCGCCGACGATTTGGGATGACGGCGACTGCTATGTCATCCAGGGGTGGCGTATCACCGATGCCGCCACGCTGGTGGAAGTCGGTGATGTCCCCGGGCACGAGACGGTTCTACGGTTACCCAAGCGCATGATGCAGTTCTTTCCGGAGGTGAACGGCAGGAATGGAACCAACGTTTGACGATCTGCTCGCCTCGGCGCGGAGGTCGGCTGTACACCTGGAAATGCGCGATGGCTACATGCGCAGTGATCCGGCATTCATCGCCTGGAAAAGAGGAGAGGAGATCGTCCCGGCCACCCGATGGCCGGCATGGTTCGCACTCGTCGGCGCTGCTCGTGCTCGGGGCGTCCAGGTCCGGAGGGCACGCATCGTGTCCGAACCGATCACTGACTATGTCCGTTTCGAGTACGACATCACCGAGGGGTTGAACCTCGCGGCGGGTGAGGACGTGCGGTGGCTCCCCCGACGCCGGGCCTCGGACCTGGCCTTGCCCGGCAATGATTTCTGGGTCTTCGACGACACCACGGTCATGTGGAATCACTTCACCGGAGGCGGTGAATCGGCAGGAAAGGAAACAAGCGACGATCCGGCGGCAGTGAAACTGTGCGCGTCGGCGTTCCTGGCCGTCTGGGAGAGGGCGATTCCGCATGCGGAATACCGGGCCGTCTGACCGTAGCCTGGCTTATGCGCACCCCGCCGTCATCCAATGTCCAGCAGGCCCGGCAGGCTCTCGCCGACCGCCTCCGTGAGATTCGCCTCGACGCGGGTTTGACCGCTCGCGCGGTCGCTGTGGCGGCGGGTTGGCACGAGTCGAAGTGTTCCCGGATCGAGAACGGGCGTACCGCGCCGTCCGACGCCGATATCAGGGCATGGTGCGAAGTGTGCGACGCCGGCGACCAGGCCGCCGAAGTCATCGCCGCTTCGCGGACCGTGGATTCCATGTACGTGGAGTGGCGGCGGCTGGAACGTGCGGGACTGCGACAGGCGCAGGAGTCGGTGCGCTCCCTGTTCGAGCGGACGCGGAGATTCCACGCTTATTCCACCTGGCTGATCCCCGGCATCTTCCAGACGAGCGCCTACACTCGCGCCATTCTGCAGGCCACCGCCGCCCGGCGAGGTCTCCCGGACGATGTGGAGGGTGCTGTGGCGGTCCGTATGGAGCGTCAGCGTGTCCTCCATGAGGGTGACCACACTTTCGCGATCTTGATAGAAGAGCCGACACTTCGCACGCTGATCGGTGATACCGAGGTGATGGTTGGGCAGCTCGGCCACCTGCTGACCGTCTCCTCCCTGCCCAGGGTCAGCCTCGGGATCATCCCGGTGTCCAGTGACCGCAGCGCCATACGACCGGTCGAAGACTTCTGGATCTTCGACCGGTCGCAGGTGAACGTGGAACTCGTCTCAGCGTGGCTGACCGTCACCCAGCCAAGGGAGATCGAGATGTACGCACAGGTGTTCGCCGAACTCGCAGGACTGGCCGTGTACGGCGGGCAGGCTCGGAGCCTGATCACGGCAGCGATCGACGCGCTCGGCCGAGAAAGCGCGGATCTGCCCTGACCGATCTTCGAGTCAGTACCTGTGCTGCGTTCCTTAACGGGTGTTTCGGTCAGCTCCAGTAATCCCGCTCCGGAAGTCTGACCCATATGTCGGGTGGGCCGGTGATGGCCCGGGCGTCGGTCAGTCGCAGTCCCGCGCGCGCACAGCAGCGCGCCACGGCTTGACGCTTATAAAGGTAGAGGGCGAGAACCGTCTCCGCCGAGTCCCCGGAAGACACGCCGTCGCGGGTGTCCCGCTCCTCGATGACGCCGTCGCGGGTGACGCTCCCCTGGTTCCCGCTCGCCGCATTGGCGTACATGGCGTAGCAGACGGTGCCCATGGACAGGCGTTTGGTGACTCCGGGGGTGTGTGGCATGTAGTTCCACGGCTGGCTGACGACGCATCCGCCGGGCACGTCGGTCACGCCGACGGTATGCAGGCTCTCCTTGTCATCGTCGGCCCTGCGTGACCATTCCACCGGTGTGGCTTGCAGACGCCGCACCGCCTCGGCCGCGTCGATACCGGACACACATGCCAGGCCCAGGCCCATGTGGGGGGAGAATCTGCCCACGGCCGCGAGCAGACGCCGGGCTTCCGCCTCGGCGGCGGCCTCGGCGGCGGACAGGCCGACGTCGGCGGGACGAGGGGTGAACAGGTCGGGGGTGGGAGTGGCCAGGCTCAGCCGTCCGGGGGACCAGCCGGCCATCATCGGCCGCCACGGGTCCGCTCCCGCCGCGACCAGGGCGCGGGCGTTGTCGGGGCGGTTGGCGAAGACGGCATCCCACAGCGCGGTGCAACCGTTGTTCTCCGCGTCGACCTCGCGGACACGTCTGGCGAGTTCCGCGACCACCTCGGGTGAACCGCACTGGGCCGCAACAGGTAATGGTCGCTCGTGATAGTAAACGACGCTGTCAGGGTCGGCACCAGCGTCGAGCCGGGCTCGGACCAGCGCGAGGTCCGTCCAGTCCTTCCAGCCGACACCGAACCATCCGGCCTCTTCAGTGGCAACCACGAGACTCCTCGGCGAGAGGTAGGGGACACGTGCGGCCGAGCATGGCGTACCCGACCGACATTTTCAGGATCACCCCCGCGAAGGGTCCTCGGCCCGGAGCGGCGGTGTCGCCCCCTCGGCGATGCGCTCACCGATTCGGAGAGGCCCCGCTACATAACCCGAGGCGGACCCGCACGCCGACAGCCGCGCCACACTATCGACTGAACCCAATCACCCACCTCAAACACGCACTGAGACGGTTGGCGATGACCTGGCGCGCCTGCTGGGCGCTGGACGAGGGAGAGGTGGACGCGTGCGACGGTATGTCAGGTGGGCCGATAGTCCGCGTGATCGATGCCCCGTCCCCAGACGGCCCCGAAGGCCGCCAGGCAGAGCCTGATCACGGCGGGGTCATCGCAGAACGTGTGACCGGCGGGCTCGCCATTTCCGGAGAAGTAGCCGAACCGGATCAGCCGTTCGTCGAACAACCAGAAGTCGTTGCCGGGGAGTGCCAGGTCAGAGGCCAGTCGCCGGGGAAGCCAGCGCACCTGTTCGCCCCCGGCGAGGTTGGAGTACGGAGTGGCCGAGTGCTCGTAGCGGATGTAGTCGCTCACCGGTTCCGACACGATCCGGGCCCGTCGTACGACCACGCCCCGGGCGACCGCGCCGCTGACCAGGGCCACCCACGGAGCGTCGAAGTTGGTGCGGTCGAAGGGGACACCGTCACGCCAGGCGACGAATCCCGGGCTGGAGGTGCCGTAGTCATCGCGCGTCTCCAGATGGAGCGCGGAACGGTGACACTCGCCGAACAGGTCACCGAATGTCGGTTCCGCCGTCACCACATGCCTCCACTAGCAGGCCCTTCATCCGCGCGGGAATCCTGACGATCTTCTCGTTCCTTGTGATCGGACTACAGGTCTCGACACACGCAGCAGATCCGCCAGGGTCTGACCGACTACCTCTGGCCGAACTCGCCGTTCTTCACGCCGCCGATGAACGCTCGCCATCTATCAGGACTGAAGCTCAGCGTGGGCCCGTTGGGGTTTTTGCTGTCTCGTACGGCTCGGCCGCCGCTGGGTAGGTTGGCGACCTCGACGCAGTTGTCGTTGTTGGCCCCGCTGAGAGTGCTCTTGTACCAGGTGAGATCCTGAGTGTTTTGGGCCACTGTGTTTCGCCGCCCTTCGAGGGTCTCCGCTTACTGAAGCTAGCTGTTCTGGCCGGTCACTTTCGGTCGAACTCGCCGTTTTTCACATTGATGATGAACGTTCGCCACTCGGTGTGGGTGAAGTTCAGCATCGGCCCGTTGGGGTTCTTGCTGTCTCGTACGGCCTGGCCGCCGCTGGGCAGGTTGGCCACCTCGACGCAGTCATCGTTGTTGGTTCCGCTGAGGGTGCTCTTGCGCCAGATGAGATTCGAGGGGCTCTTGTCCACTTTTTCGCCTATCCCTTGAGTTGCTCCACGAGCTTCGCCATGTGTTGGACCGATTCGTCTGGCGACAGAGCCAGTCCCATCACATAGTCCAAAATAATGGTGTATCGCTGATATTCCAATGGCTGTTCAAGCCAGAGGCTTTCCGTCGCGGTCACGGTGTAGATGAGGCTCGGGTCGCTGGGGAAATCCAGAATGACGAACGAACCCTCCAGGGCTGGATGCGCGCCAGCGGAGTCGGGAACGATCCGGATGATGATGTTTGGCCTGGCGGCCATCTCGATGAGGTGGCTGATCTGCTCACGCATCACCTCAGCACCACCGATCGACTTGCGCAGTGCGGCCTCGTCGATGAGCGCCAGCAGGGTTGGCGGGTTCTCCCGGAAAAGGATCTCCTGACGCGTGAGTCTCGCCTGGACGTGGCGCTCGACGAGCGTCTCGTCGAGAACCCGAGCGGCTCGCCATAGTGCTCTTACGTATCCCTCCGTCTGGAGCAGTCCTGGGATCAGCACGATCTGCCAGGTGCGGATGGAACTGGCACCCGATTCGAAATCGGGAAGGCTGCCACGGAAGACGTCCTGGTACTTCTCCCACCAACCGCGCTGACGTGACTCCCTGGCGAGGGTGATCATTGCCTCGCGCTGGTCCTCGTCGGTGATGCCGTACAGGTCGAGCAGTAGGCGAATGTCGTGGACGCTCGGGAGTCGCCACTCGTTGCGCTCCATCCTGGACACCTTTGACGCGTCCCACTCCAGCCGCCTGCCAGCCTCGGTCACCGAGAATCCGGCTTCCTTCCGGAGTTGTCGGAGCGTTTGAGAGAGTTTCCGGCGTTTGACCGTGGGGCTGTTGCTTGTCATTTTGGGCCTCCTCTGTGAACTGCCGGTGACGGTTCTGTGGAACAAATCAGACAATTCATCTTGATTTTATCTACGCATTGTGATCCTCGTGTCACTGTGCCAGCATGCTAATGGGTTCGGGGCTGAACGGCGACCCCAGTGTGACAATGAGGGTTATTATCCTAAATTTCTGCGCAAATATGTCCAGATTGCACTTTATTTAGTAATTGGCACTACCTGCTGTCGGCCATGGCCCCTCCGCCTGCTCCAGGTAGTCGTCAAAACGCGTTCTCCCTCTTCCCCTGGCAGACCCGAAAAACGAGTCGAGGCCGCCACGGTGCGGCAAACACCGTGACGGCCTCTTGAACCGGACTCTGGAGGTCCGATCCCATGGTCAACTTTACAAGAGCGATCAAGGTAATCCGGATGCGTTTCAGCGGTGACCGGCCGCCGGCCCCGTTGGGGTGTCGGTGGTGTGGGCACTCGCCGTACGCGCACGATGACCGGTGCCTGCCCCATCGGCAGGCGCACGCCTACGAGCGGCCGACGCCCGCGCAGTTCCGGGCGAGGCTGGCGGAGTGGTGGCGGCTGGGATTCGCGGGACGGTTGTCCGCCTCGGCCTCGGTGCGCCCGCCGGGAGAGACGCAGGCGGCACCCGGTCAGGGGCGGCACGTCAGGCCCGCAGAGTCCGGATCGCTCTCGTCGTACGGGCGAGGCAGGCCGCCGGACGGCAGGCGGAGGTCGTACCCGGGCGTGCTGAGCTCCGGGAGGGCGGCGTGAGCGGGCGGCATCGGCGGGGAGAGCCCGTCGATCAGCGAGGCCCACGGCAGTGGGACCGCGAGCAGCGGGAGGTCGCGGCCCGGCTGGATCGGGCCGAGGCGGGCTGGCTGGTCATGTACGGGGTGGGCGGGCGTCGGTTCTACGCCATCGCCGCCGGATGGGTCCCCGAGCCGCTGGTCGTGCAGGCGGGTACGGCCGAGGAGCTATGCGCGCTGATGCGCGAGACCGAAGAGGCGAAACCGGCGACGCCGTCCGGCGTGCGGCCGGTGCCGGAATTCCACCGGCAGAAGGAATCCCACAGGCGGACGGAAACCCACGGGCAGGCGGAATTTCACCGGCACGGGCAAGGAGATTTGATGATCGCAGGCACTCCCGACGGGCTCCGGACCGTCTGCTGGGACATTCCCCGTGACCCGGCGACCGTCGGTGAGGCCCGCCGGATGACGCGGGAGACCCTCACCGGTTGGGGCCTGGCGCCCGAGTTCGCCGACGACGCGGTGCTGGTGGTCGGCGAGCTGGTGGCGAACGCCACGCTGTACGGCGAGGAGCCGATCCGGCTCTCGCTCTGGGGCATGCCCCAGGGAGTCTGCGTGCGGGTCACCGATCACGGCTCCGAACGGCCCCGCAAGCTCAGCCTGGGTGAGGACGCCTCGCACGGCCGGGGGCTCGCGATCGTGGAGGCGCTGGCCGACCGGTGGGGTGTCGTTCCGGTGCCGGGCGGGATCGGCAAGACGGTGTGGGCCGCCTGGGGGATCTCCCGCTCGCAGTCCGACGCGTCCCGCGCCATCGACTGCATGGACCCGGTTCCGTCCTCTCGGGGCCACGAAGGGGCGTCAATTACATCCCCATATGTCCCCGAAAAAGGGTTCATGTCATCCTCCTACGCCCCAGAAGGAGCGTTCGTGCGGTCCTCCTCCGTCATCGAGGCGGCGTTCATGGCATCCGCCCAGTTCCGTACCGGAGACCTGCTCTCCTGACGGCAGGTGCGGACTTGTGATCCCGCGGCTGGTCAGCGGAGGTCGCGAGCGGCGGCGCTGAGGCCGTCAGGGCGGCCTTCCCGATGCTCAGAGCCGGATCAGGAAGGCCGCACGGAAGCCGGACGGTCAGCTCGTGACCAGTTTGCCGAGTTCGGGGAGTACCGCGTCGGCGACGGTGATCCTCTTCTCGATCAGCCCGTTGGTGTGGAAGAGGTCGGCGATGTGCTGCTGCTCGGCGACGAACTCCTCGCTGATCGGGTGCAGGCCCCACGGGCGGGTGCGCAGCGCGTGCTCCCAGGCGTCCAGGTCGCCGCCGTCGTCCTTGGCGAACAGCTCCGCCGCCGCGCGGGGGTTTCGCCGGATCCAGTCGTCGGACTCCTGGAGCGCGGAGACGATCCTGGCCAGCTCCTCGGGCTGTTCGAGGGCGAAGTCGCGGCGGGTGAACCAGAGGGAGCGGTGGCTGAACAGGCCGTCGGTGGCGACCAGTTCCCGGACGGACGCCCGCTGCTCGACCCCGGTGAGGTAGGGGTAGGAGCCCACCCACGCGTCGACCTCACCGGACAGGAACAGTTCGGCGGCGTTGCCGTAGGCGTCGACCGGGACGATGTCGCTCCAGCCAAGTCCGACCCGCGCAAGGGCGAGCAGCAGCAGGGTGGTCTGCCAGGAGCCGTGCCCGAGGGCGACCTTCTTGCCCTTCAGGTCCGCCAGGCTCCGGATCGGCGAGTCGTCGAGGACGACCAGGCGGCCGTTCTCGACCCGAGGTTCGGAGATCGCGACGTAGACGATGTCGCGCCCGTTGGCCTGGGCGGTCACCGGAGGGGTGGAGCCGGTGCCGATGAAGTCGTAGCCGCCGTCGAACAGATGGTCGCTGTGCAGCGAGGGCAACCCCCGGGTGGGGTCGGGCCGCTCGCCGGTCGGGAGGGAACGCAGGTCTACCCAGTCCACCTCGGGGAGTCCTCGGTGCCGCAGCACCCAGAGCGAGCTGTTCTGGGGGAAATATCCGACTCGGGTGGTCATCAGGAACGTCCTTTCAGCAGGGGGAGCACGTGTGTGCCCACCCGATGGGCTTCTTCCAGGTGCGGGACTCCGGCGAGGATGAGAGCGTCCACGCCGAGCCCGATCAGTTCGTCGAGCCGTTCGGCGACCTGGTGGTAGTCGCCGACCAGGCCGAAGGCGGGGCCGCTGCGCAACTCGTGGAACCCGCCCCAGACGCCTGGCGAGACCTCCAGGTCGCGGAGGTCTCCGCCGGCCGAGGCGAGGAAGGACCGGCTCCGCCGCACGCCGACCGAGTCGCCGGAGCCGGAGCCGGAGCCGGTGTCGGAGCCGGAGCCGGTGTCGGAGCCGGATTCCCCATCGGAGTCGCGGGGCGCCCTGGCCGCCCAGCCCCGGCGGAGCTCGTCCCACGCCTCCTCCTCGGTCTCGCGGGCGAGCACGTCCACCCGGACCGCGAACTTCGGCGGGGTGTCGCTGTGCGCGCGGACCAGGTCGAACTTCTCCGCCAGCGCGGGGTACGGCTCCAGCCACGACAGGTAGTGGTCGGCGTGCCGCCCGGCGGCGGCGATCGCGGCGGGGGACGAGCCGGAGAAGAAGATCTCCGGGAACGGCTGCCCGGCCAACTCCTCCGGCAGGCCCGCGTTCTCCACCCGGTAGAAACGGCCGTGGTGGGTGTGGGAGCCGTGCCACACGCCCTTGAGCACGTCGAGGAACTCCGAGGTGCGCGCGTAGCGGTCGTCGTGGTCGATCCGGTCGCCCCACCAGAGCTGCGCGGGTCCGCCGCCGCCGGAGATGATGTTGTAGACCACCCGCCCGCCGGTGGCCCGCTGCAGGGTGGCGGTCATCCGGGCCGCCTGCACCGGGTGCAGGAACCCCGGCTGGAAGGCGATCATGAACCGGTAGGAGCGGGTCTCCCCGGCCAGGGTGGCCGCCGCGGCCCACGGGTCGTCGGTGCTCGGGAAGGACGGCAGCAGCCCGCCGACGAAGCCGGAGTCCTCGGTGGCCCTGACCACCTCGGCCATGTAGTCGGCATGGCTGTAGCCGTCCGGGCCGCCGTCCCTGACTCCCGGTGCGAGGGCGCCGGGCAGGTCGGCGAAGCCGCCCCGGCTGCTCTCCCTGCGGCGCAGCGAGGGCTGGTCGCCCTCCATGTGGATACGCCAGTAGATGTCAACCGACACGGGTGCTCTCCTTCAACAGCGGCAGCAGATACTCGCCCAGCCGGTAGTTCTCCTCCGGTCGCGGCCCGGCCTCCAGGAAGAACTCCGACACGCCCCGCTCCACGTACTCCCCGATCGCAGCGGCGACGGCGGCGTACGAGCCGGTCAACCCGGTGAAGCCGGTACGGCGAGCCGTGGCCAGCGCCTCGTCGTCCTCGCGCGCCAGCACCGGCAGCCGCAGGCCGTACGCCACGCCGGGCAGCCGCGCGGTCAGCGCCTCCAGGTCGTCCCCGGGGGAGAACACGTGCACGTCGGCATGGCGCGCGGACAGTTTCAGTGCCCGCGGCGAGGCGCCGCCGAGGTAGACGGTCGGGAAGGCCCGCCCGGAGAGCGGGGGCGCGAAGCCGCCCCCGGCCACCTGGTAGAAGCGGCCTCGGTACTCGAAGTCGCCCTGCCAGACGCCCTTGGCGACGGTGAGGAACTCCTCGGCTCGCGCGTACCGGCTGTCTCCGATGAGGAAGTCCCCCTCGGTCCTGGCCACCGCCGGGTTGAGGTCCACCGTGAGCCACCAGCCGAGCCGGTCGGCGGAGAAGCGCTGCAGCGAGGCCGACAGCTTGGCCAGGTAGACCGGGGTGGCGATCCCCGGATGGAACTCCGCGATCACCCGCAGGTGGCGTGAGTCGCGCAGCAGCCCTGCGGCCACGACCAGCGACTCCTGCCCCTCGGGATCGAAGGGCACCAGGGCGCCGGACAGCCCCGCCAGTTCGGCGGCCCGACCGGCCCGGCCGGCCGGATCGGACCGGGCAGGCCGTACGTCGGTGACGAAGGTGGGCAGCGTGCGGCGGGCGGCGGTCCTGACCGGAAGCGTGACGTTGAACCTGGCCATCACGCCACCGCGCCGAGGGGAAGGCGTGCCGTACGGGAATGTGCCGGTGGGCTCACCGCGCCACTCCCGCGTGCTCGGAGAAGGGTTCGCCGGTCAGGACCCCGAGGTCGGCGAGCAGGCGGCGGCGCAGCGCCACGAAGTCGCCGTCCACCCGGTCGCGGGGGCGGTCCAGCTCGACGGTCAGGTCGGTGACGAACGCGCCGTCGCGGAGCACGACGATCCGGTCGGCGAGCAGGATGGCCTCTTCGACGTCGTGGGTGACCAGTACCACGGCGGGGCGGTGCCTGGCGCACAGCTCGGCGATCAGGTCCTGCATGTGCAGCCTGGTCAGCGCGTCGAGCGCGGCGAACGGCTCGTCAAGCAGCAGCAGCTCGGGCTCGCGGACCAGGGCGCGGGCCAGCGCGACCCGCTGCGCCTCGCCGCCGGACAGCGTCGCGGGCCAGGCGTCGGCGTGGCCGCTCAAGCCCACCTCGGCGAGTGCCGCCAGGCCCTTGGCGCGGGCGCTGCGGCCCTGCCCGAGGATCACGTTGGCCGGCGCGCGCTTGGAGGGGATCAGCCGAGGCTCCTGGAAGACGACGGTCCGCACCGGCGGGACCAGCACGGTCCCGCTCGTGGCGGCGTCCAGCCCGGCGAGGATCCGCAGCAGCGTCGTCTTGCCGGTGCCGCTGGCACCGAGCAGCGCGAGGAACTCGCCGCGCCGTACCCGCAGGTCGATCCCGTCCAGTACGGCGCGGCCACCGAAGGCCCTGCGCAGGCCCGTGGTCTGTACGGCCAGGCTCATCGGGCCGCCACCGCCTTTCGCCACGGCATGGTGAACCGCTCGGCCAGCCGGAGGACCACGTCGGCGGTCAGCCCGATCAGCGCGTAGAGGATGACGCAGAGGGCGAGAATGTCGGTGCGCAGGTAGTCGGTGGCCCTGGCCATCAGATAGCCCAGCCCGGCGGTGACGTTGATCTCCTCGGCGGCGATCAGCGCGACCACGCTGAGCGTGGTCGACAGCCGCAGCCCGGCGAAGATCGAGGGCAGCGCGCCCGGCAGCACCACCTCCCTGGCGAGAGCGAGGCGGCCGAGCCCGAACGAGCGGGCGGCCTCCACGGTACGGCGGCGGAGGTGTCCGCCGAGGGAGTGGAGCCGCACGCGACCAGCAGGGCGAGGGGGAGCGCGGCGGCCAGGGCGAGTCTACGCATGGGATTCTCCGTGGGATCGGGCATTGGCGAGCGGGGTGTGGTCGGCCCAGGCGGCGACGTCCACCGCCGACTCCAGGAAGCCGCGGCCGCGCAGGTTCCCTGGTTCGTCACGCAGGCCCGCGCCTGCGCCCGCGTTCTGGAGGTGCTCCTGCTGCCTCCCGCCGAACGCCGCCGGCACTCGTGATCCGGTACGGCCGCCGGTCGACTCCATAGGAAGTCCACCATGACCGACCTGGTGGCGATCTCCGGCGTCGTCGGCGGTCTGTTCGGTGGTGGCGGCGGCGCGGAGATGCAGTCCGCGCTGGTCCGGGTCGCGGCCCGCGCCAAGCACGGCACGGCGGTCGCCGACCAGGTCTGGTCGGCGTTCCGGGCGCAGAACGACACGGAGACGACGCTCACCCTGCACAACGGCCAGAGCTTCCCGTCCGGGGCAGCGCCCGCTGAGGTCACCGCAGTGTTCGCCGAAGATCGGGCGGATATGGACCGACGGCTTACCGGCCAGGGATGATCCGGGTGGTCGTGTCAATCAGGTTCGGGCCCGGTCGGCCCGGCCGGGCCGGTCCAGGTAACGTTCGATCTCCGTTCCGTGTAAGGGGACACAGGATGCCAGGCGCAACACCATCCCGACCCAAGCCGCCGCTCATCGCACGGATCATCTGGGGGATTCCGTTCCTCTCCAGGCCGCGGCTGGCCACGGTCACCGCCGCGCAGTTGGAGAAGATACAGGAGGAAGCCCGCGCAAAGAGCGGGCGCATGAACGCGACGACCCACCAGCGCGTGATCGAAGGGCCGGGCGGTGCGATCACTCTCCGCATCCACACCCCTGGCACTCCCGCCATAGGGGAACGCGCTGTCGTGGTCCACTTCCACGGCGGCGGCTGGGTGTTCGGAAGCCCGCGCGAAGCCGATTTCATCTGTTCGACGGTTGCCGAAGGTGCGGGTGCGATCGTCGTATCGGTCGACTATCGTCTCGCACCCGGACACCCGTACCCCGCAGGACTCGATGACTGCTATGCCGCGCTCGTCTGGGTGAGTACGCACGCCGCGGAGTTCGGCGGGGACGCCTCACGCCTCGGACTGGTCGGTGAGAGCGCGGGAGGCAACCTGGTCGCGGGCGTCTCCCTGCTCGCGCGGGATCGCGGTGGTCCGGCGATCCGTCATCAGACGCTGCTTTATCCTGCGACGGACGCTTCGATGTCGGCACCGTCTTACCGCATGAACGAGAACGCCCCCTGGCTCACGGCAGCCGATATGCGGAACGCCTACAAGCACTACGTGCCGGCCGATGTCGACCGCCTGGACCCGGGAGTGTCGCCACTCCACGCGACCGAACACGCAGACCTTCCGCCGGCGACGATCGTCGTAGCCGGACACGATCCACTCCACGACGACGGCGTCTGGTATGCCGAGCGACTACAGCAGGCCGGAGTTCCGGTCGAGCTGTTCGACTACCCCCGGATGGTGCATGGTTTCGTCAATGTCCCTCATCTGTTCTCCGACACCGCCCACGCCCTGGGAGAGGTCGTGAGAGCGCAACGCAGATATCTTTCGAGCGAGTCCGCCGAGGCGTGAGCCCACGCGCGTGACGAGGTCACCCTCCCGGCCCTTCCCGGGGTTGAGCAGATGGACACCGCCGCGGATCCCGCACCCCCGGATCCGCGGCGGTCAGATCACGGCCAGCGGGTTGGCGACCGGCACGTACCCGGCGGCGCGGTCCGCCGACCGCGCCCACCTGACCGACAGGTTGGCCTTGGCCGGCAGCGGAGCCCCCGCCAGCAGGTCCGACAGCGGCCGGGGCCACCCCCGCGACTCCGCGTACCCCGCCAGGACCTTCCCGGCCACCGCCCACAGCTCCCGCGCGGGCCCGGCCTCGGAGAGGGAGGCGGCGATCTCGGCGAGATGGTTGACCATCAGGCAGTAGACCACCCGGCTCCAGCCGGCGTCCGCGTCGTAGCTGAGCGCCTCGGCGACCCGGACCGGCAGGCCGGACAGGTCGTGCCGCCCGGCGACGAGCTTCGTGCCCTCCATGTCGCGGAAGACCGCCTCCACGGGCAGCCCCTCCGCGTCCACACCGATCAGCACGTTCTGCAGGTGGGGTTCGAGCACCACGCCGTGGCCGAGGTAGGCGTCGAGCACCGGCAGCGCCACGCGCTCCACGTACGCCCGCCACCAGCGCACCGGATCGGCGACCGTCACCTGCCGTCCGGCGGCCAGCGCGCCGCTCAGCAGGGGGGTCACCCCGGGTCTGCAGACCGACCACGGGCTGACCCGGACGATGACGCCGAGCCCCTCAAGCAGCCGGGTGCCCAGCTCGGCGGAGCGGTAGCCCGGCTCGGGCAGCCAGCGGGTGCCGGGGAAGGCCGCCGAGAGTTCCCCGAACACCGGTCCGAGGCGGCGGCTCAGCTCGACCGCGCCGGCCAGCTCGTACCAGGAGTTCTTCCGCAGGCAGTTGGTGATCCGCACATCCAGGCTGAACTTCAGGCACCGGTCGATCAGCGGCTCGTAGACGGTACGGACCGACGAGGTGGGAACGGCCATCCGGGTGCCGTTCCCCAGGTCGACCAGCCGGCCGTCGGCCAGCGGTGCGGCCAGGTCGGCCGAGAGCAGCTCCAGCTGCCACGGATGCGCGGGCAGCAGCGAGTAGCCGGGCGGCGCCGCTCCGAGCGCGTCGAGCGTGCCGACCTCGCCCGCCTCCGCCAGCACGTCGTTCCTGACCCCGAGCAGTCTCAGCGGGAAGCTCGCGTGCGCCTCGGGCGCGTAGCGCAGCCAGCCCGCGCCGCCGTGCGCCTTCGGGCTGGGGTGGAACGGGTGCCCGAAGACCAGCGCCTGCTCCGAGGCCAGCCACGGGTCGGCGGGGGGCGATACGTCTCGCCGGGCCGTGAGCAGCGCCGCCATGGCGTCCCTGCTGGCGCCCACCTGGACGGCGAACTCGTCGTTGCCCTCGCCGAGCTCGGTCTCCACCAGCCGGACGAGCAGGTCCGCCGAGAGCGGTTGCCAGGAGTCGTTCTCCAGCCACTCGGCCCGTCCGTCGAAGCGCAGCGCGAGCCCGCCGTGCGCGCGGGCCCGCAGTAGGGTGCCCGCGACGCGCAGCAGCACGTACGGCTCGTCGTGCCTGACCTGCCCACGAGGCCCAGAGATCTCCCGTACGCAGCAGCGCAGCAGCGCCGCCAGTGAGGCCTTCTCGGCGACGGCTGCGGGGGAGTCGAGGGCGAGGCTGGTCATGGCGTCCTTCGAATGATCGCGGCCTGCGTGGCCTGGGGCTGCTGGCGAAGGTAGTTCGGCCCGCTCGTGCCGTAGAACTTGTTCACATCCCGCGCGCCGGTGCGCGCCTTGTCCACCAGGGTTCCGGCGGTGACCATCGACTTGCCGACGAGCCTGGCGGCGTCCAGGGTCCTGGCCCGCAGCAGCCTGGCCATCGGGTCCTCGCCGTACTCGTCGAGTGCTCCGGCGAGCGCGTCGCGGACCAGCTCGGCGGCCCTCGGCGACGGCAGCGCGCCGAACGCCACGGCGGCGGCCGCCAGGTGCAGGGTGATGGTCACGAACATGTCGGCGAGCGCGTGCGGGTCGTCGGTGAGCATTCGCGCGTCCGTGAAGTCCGGCACCGGGAGGCCGGCCTCTCTCAGCAGTTCGGGTGAGGTCAGCAGCCCGTCGTTGTCCTTGACGAGCAACCGCACGACACCTCTGTCCGCGGTGCTGTCACCCGCAGCGCCGTCACCTGTGGTGCTGTCACCCGCGGTGCTGTCACCCGCAGCGCCGTCACCAGTGGCGCCTTCGCCTCCGGTGTCGGCGTCGAACACCAGGGAGAGGTTCTGCTGGTGGGCCTCCAGCGCCGTGCCGTACCTGACGAAGAGCCGCACGTGGAAGCGGAACAGCACCCGCAGGTACCGGCCGAGCAGACCGGCGACGTCCCCGCCGAACCACCGTCCGGCGAGTTCCTCCACGACCAGCCCGCCCCCGGGCAGCGGCGCCGCCAGCGCCGCGACGGGGACGACCTCCCCCGCGGGGTGGCGGCGCAGGAGCCAGCCCAGGTACTCGTGTCCGGCGTGCCCGTACGTCTGCTCGTCGGCCAGGAGCACCTCCGGGTCGGGCATGGCCCGCAGCAGCAGCTCGGCCCGCGCCCCGTCGGCCAGCGTGTCGGGCTTGATCGACCTCCGGTTACGCAGCCCGAGGGTGCTGGTGGTCAGCGGCAGCTTCAGGTGCGCGCCCGGGGCGATCTCGACGGTGCGCATCGACAGTGTGGGCCTGACCTCCAGGTACGGCCGAGGGGCCACGGTCGCCCACGGGATCTCCTCGAGGGCGGGGACGGTCAGCGGGTGCACGGGGAACAGCACGTGCGTCTCCGCGAGACTCCCCGTCAGCCCGACGGCGCGGAATCCGGGAGCCCCCGGCACCTCGCCGCCGGTGAGCCGTGCCCGGGGAACCGCGGCCCAGCGCAGCTCGAAGGTGGGCGCGAACTCCGGCGCGTACGCGGTCAGTTCCTCGTCGGACAGGCCGATCCGGCACCGGGCCGTCGGGTAGACGGGGTGGTCGACGAACGCGGCCAGCGTCTCGTACCGCACGTTGTCGCGCCCGCCGCCGGTTCCCGTGATGCCCGCGGTGCCGTCTCCCGCTCCCGCCGGACGCCCGGTGCCGGGCGCGGTGCCGGATATGGTGCCTGGTCGCGCCGCAGGAGTGGTGCCGGTGTGCGTGGTGCAGGGGCGTGTGGTGCAGGGGCGTGTGGTGCAGGGGCGTGTGGTGCCGGTGTGTGTGGTGCCGGCGGCCAGTCTGGTGAGCACCTGTTCGCGGTGGACGTCGTGAAGGTCGAGCGCGCGCAGCGCCTCGTGGCACTCCCGGACGAACGACTCGACCCCGGCCGCGTCGGCGGGGGCGGAGATCTCCCGCAGTGTGTGCAGGACCTCCTTCAGGCGGAGCGCCTCCTGCGGGGCCGCGACGAAGTCCTGGAACAGCGAGCCGGGGACCAGCCGCACCCGCCTGCCCCCCGGAAGGACCAGCGCGATGCCGTCCTTGCCGTGGGTCATCCGCCCGGCCAGGCCGCCGTAGTCCTCGCGCAGGAGCGCGTTCAGCACCCGGACGGCGAGGTACGACTCCCGCCCGCTCACAGAACCTCCGCCGATCCCGGAGCCGTCCGTGGCTCCCCGGCCGACCACAGGTCGGCTCGCGGGCACCCGGCTCACGCGATCATCCACGGGTTCTCCGCCCTGAAGGCCGCGACGGCGGTGTCCACGCTCGCCCGGTCGGGCCCGGTCGCCCGGACGATGCCCAGGTAGTCGCGGTTGGTGTTGCTCCGGTCGATCCGGTCGCCCACGGCGCGCAACGGCCGGTGCCAGATCCGGACCGGGTCGCCGCGGGCGGGAACGACGGTTCCGGGAGCCTTCACCACGGTCCCCGAGCGGTCGGCGACCAGGCTCAGCACGGTCCCGTGCACCCGTGCCGGGGCGGGGGCCTCCAGCTCCGCCCCGAGATGCGCCCCGAGATGCGCCCCGAGATGCGCCCCGAGACGCGCCCCGAGGTGCGCCCCGAGGTGCGCCCCGAGGACGAGCTCGAACAGGGGCACCTCCAGCAGGCTCGCCAGCAGGAAGTCGCAGTGGTCGCCGATCACCCGGTAGTTGACCTCGATGATCCGCGGCCCGGCCGGGGTCATCACGTACTCGGTGTGGCAGGCCCCGAGCCCCACCCGGAGCGCCTCCAGCGCGCGCAGCACGTGATCGCGGCCGGGAGGCGGCTCCCAGTCGAGACGTTCCTCCACGAAGTGCGGCAGTGGCCCGAGGGTGGTGCGGAAGCCGCCGAGCACGCTGATCCGCTCACCGTCGCCGAGCGTCTCCATCGTGTGCAGGGGTCCATCGAGATACTCCTCCACGACCAGCGTCTCTGCAGGCCGCCTGTCTCTGATGGACAGGACGGCCGCCGCGAGCTCGTCCGCGTCGTGGACCAGCACGACGTCCTCGCTGGCCACGCCCTCGCGCGGCTTCACGACCGCGGGGAAGGGCACGTCCGTGAACGGCGGGTCGGCCGGTGCCAGCCGTGCGGAACGGACGGTCTCGACCCCGGCGGCGGCCAGCCGCCGTCGGGTGAGCGCCTTGTTCTTGGTGTCGACGCAGGCCCGCCAGTCCTTGCCGGGAAGTCCGAAGTACGCGGCGGCGAGTGCGGTCTCCGCCTGGATGTGGTCGGAGTTCGAGAAGATCGCGTCCGGGGTGTGGTGGTGCGCGACGGTGTCGACCACCGCCCGCGCGTCGCGCACGTCGCAACGGAGCACCTCCGCCCCATGGTCGCGGTACTGTTCCGGCCGGTCGGTGAGGATTGTGACCTCACAGCCGAGTGCGCGTGCCGCCGGGAGGAAGCCGTCGGTGACCGAGTCCGTCGGTTTCAGCGCGGTGAGGTACAGCCGCAATGTAGGGACCCCCGATATCAGGTAAGGCTAACCTAACTCGGTGCATCCTAGCGGGATGGAGATCATCGCGCCGGGATGATCGGTCTATTGACCGTACATGGCCGTGTCGTCTAAAGACGGAAGTCTTTTCGGTAGGGCCTCCGGCCAGGGATGACGCCGTCGGCCCTGTGCGGCTCCGCGTTGCGGCGGCGTAATATGTGCACTCGTCTGGGGAGGCGGAACGGCGTGGAGATCACGGCACAAGAGACACAAGAAGGACTTCTGGGGCCGCTGCTGCTTGCGCGCAGTGCCATCGACCGGTCGGCGGTGCTCCGCGGCGACGCCGAGTGGCTCGAAAGAGCCTGGGCGGACGCCGCGACCAGGGTCGTGGTCGTCGACGACGGGCAGGCGCTGATCCGGCGTAGCGGGGAAGAGGCGCAGCTGGTCCTGCTGTCCACCGCCGACGCGCCAGAGGGAGAGCGTTACCTGCTTGGTGTCGACGTGGAGGGCATCGCCTACTTCGCCGTTGCGGCGCCGCCGGCCACCGCCGCTCATGCCGGCTCCTTCAACCGGATCGTCTCCCCGCTCGCCCCCTCGGAACTGGGCGAGGGGCAGAGCATCACCGCCGGGCTACGCCAGGTGGGCTCGTTGCTGGGGGATCTGGACGCCGGCCTGCTGGTGTACGCGGTCGCCCTGGAGGCATGGCACTCCACCCACGAGTTCTGTCCCCGCTGCGGGAGCCGCACCGAGGTGCGGGCGGGTGGGCATGTGCGCGTCTGCCCCAAGGACGACAGCCAGCACTTCCCCCGGGTCGACCCCGCGGTGATCATGCTGATCCACGATGACGACGACAGGTGTCTGCTGGCCAGAGGACCGCAGTGGCCCGAGGGGCGGTTGTCGGTGCTGGCCGGGTTTGTCGAGCCGGGTGAGTCGCTGGAACAGGCCGTGGCGCGCGAGGTTGCCGAGGAGGTCGGCGTGCGTGTCGCCGATCCGCGCTACATGGGCAGCCAGCCCTGGCCGTTCCCACGCAGCCTGATGCTCGGCTTCTTTGCGCGGGCCACGTCTACGGAGTTCACGCTGGACTCCGAGGAGATCGCCGAGGCCCACTGGTTCAGCCGTGCCGAACTGCTGGCCGCGCTGGAGAGCGGCGAGGTGCGCCTGCCGCCCGAGGTGTCGATCGCCCGCAGGCTCATCGAGACCTGGTACGGCACACCGCTGACCGGCGACTGGTGACCCGGACCGCTACGCGGGGCCGCACGCGGATGTCGTCCAAGTCCGCTGCCGGCGGCTGGGAGACCTCGCCGCCGACCGTCGACCGCATGGAGGAGCCCCGGCTTCCGCGGAACCGGGGCTCGGGTGGGAGGCTACACGCCCGCGCCCGCCAGGATGCGCTTGAGCTCGATCACCGAGGGGTTGGTCCTGACGACCTGACCGGTGGGGGAGTCGACCACGACGGTGGGCACGACCTGGTTACCGTTGTTGACGCTCATGACGAACGTGGCGGCGTCCGGGTCGCTCTCGATGTCGATCTCGTTGTAGGAGATGCCCTCGCGGCTGAGCTGGCTCTTCAACCGCTTACAGGGGCCGCACCAGGTGGTGGTGTACACAGTCAGTGCCATGTCGTGAAAAATCCCCTCATGTGATGTCCGGCGCCATTGGCAACAAAGTGAGAGCCGTTCATCTTCCCAACTGGAGAAGCTTCTCCGCGACCCACTGCTGAACCTGCTCCGCCACGCCGGGCAGCCGGTAAAGAGGTGCGCTGTGCTCGATGCCCTGCTCGGTCAGCACCGTCACCGGCACGCGGACCTGCTGCAGGTGCTCCTTGAGTTGCCTGCCGTGCTCCGCGGACACGAACTCGTCCGACGAGTGCACGATCAGCATGGGGGCGTCGCCGCGGCTCGCGTGCCACGGCACCTCCATGCTGGTCCACACCCTGGCGCACTTGTCGGTGGGCTCGCAGCCCCCGGCGAGCTTGATGGCCGCCTCGCGCAGCTTGCGCCTGTTCGGGTCGAGGGCGCCGATGCCCTCGGTGTACGCCGTGAGCGGGGAGATCACCGGGGAGATGCCGACCACGCCGCGCAGGCCGGACAGGCCGTTCTTGTAGGTGCCGACGGAGGCTGCCAGATGCCCTCCGGCGGAGAAGCCGACGATCACATAGTTGTTCGGGTCGAAGGACCAGCGCGCCGCGTGCCGCCGCGCGGTGGCGATGGAGCCGAAGGTGTCGGTGCGCTGGGCCGGCCAGGAGGCGTCGCCCGAGAGGCGGTAGTTGATGTTGAAGACCACGTAGCCCTGTTCGGCGTAGCTACGGCTTATCTCGGTCATGTACTTCTTGTCACCCGAGGACCACCAGCCGCCGTGGACCAGGAAGACGCCGGGCCGTTTCAGCTCGTCGGGCTGGTACCAGACGTCCATGCGCTGACGCACATGCGGGCCGTACGCCACGGTTTCGACAAGGGTGCCCTGGGCCAGCAGGGAGGAGCCCGTGCTCGGAGACGGAGATGGAGCCGGGGTGGCCTTGCCCGCCTTCCCGCCGCCGGCCTGGGTTGGAGTTGAGATCGCGTGCGCGGACGCGGTCGTGTGCACCACCGCGGGGCCGATCATCGCCGCCGCCAGAGCGAGCGCACCCACGGTTACCCAACTTCGCACGGGCCTCTTCCTTCCCCGGAACTAGTCGAACCCTATTGTGGGGCAAAAGGCCCACTTTATGCATCTCGGTGATCGATACAGGTCGAAGGCGGCATGTTGCCAGGATGAGCGAGGTTCGGCCAGAGCCTGGGAGAATGTTGCCGCCCGGTCCGTTCGACTGCTTGTAAGGAGGCTCTGTGGGGCCCGACAACATTCTGGCGGGACTGGATCCCGAGCAGCGTGAGGTGGCCGAAGCCGTCCGGGGACCGGTCTGTGTTCTTGCCGGGGCGGGGACGGGCAAGACCCGGGCCATCACACACCGCATCGCGCACGCCGTCCACAACGGGGTGGTCGACGCCCAGAGTGTGCTGGCGGTGACGTTCACCACACGAGCGGCCGGTGAGCTCAGGCAGCGGCTCAGGCAACTCGGCGCGCCGGGCGTGCAGGCGCGCACCTTCCACGCCGCCGCGCTGCGCCAGCTCACCTACTTCTGGCCGCGCGTCATCGGCGGTGACCCGCCCAGGGTGATCGAGTCGAAGCTGCCGCTGCTGATCGACGCCTGCCGCTCCCTGCGTAAGAGTCAGGACCGCTCGGAGTTGCGCGACATCGCCTCCGAGATCGAGTGGGCCAAGGTCACCCAGATCGGCCCCGAAGACTACGCGGAGGCCACGAGGAAGGCCGGCCGGACCTCGCCCGTACCGGCCGAGGAGGTCTCCCGGCTCTACGAGGCGTACGAGACCCTCCGCCGCGACCGGCACCTGGTCGACTTCGAGACCATCCTGGAACTCACCGCGGCCGTGATGACCGAGCACCGCGAGGTGGCAGGCGAGATTCGCAGGCAGTACCGCTACTTCGTGGTCGACGAGTACCAGGACGTCAACCCGCTGCAGAAGCTGCTGCTCGACACCTGGCTCGGCGGACGCGACGACCTGTGCGTGGTCGGCGACCCCAACCAGACGATCTATTCCTTCACCGGAGCCACCCCCCGCTACCTGACGGGTTTCTCGGTCGAGCACCCCAACGCCACCGTGATCAAGCTGGTCCGTGACTACCGCTCCACACCCCAGGTCGTCTCCCTGGCCAACCGGGTGCTCGACAGGGCGAGGACCCCGCACAAGCTCGCCCTGATCGCCCAGCGTCCAGACGGCCCCGAGCCGGTCTTCGCCGAGTACGACGACGAGACCGCCGAGGCGGAGGGCGTGGCGCGGGTGGTGCGGAAGCTCGTCGGTGGCGGCGTGCCGACTCGCGAGATCGCCGTGCTGTTCCGGGTCAACGCCCAGTCCGAGGCGTACGAGCAGGCCTTCAGCAAGGCCGGCCTGCCGTACGTGCTGCGCGGCGCCGACCGGTTCTTCGAGCGCCCCGAGGTCCGCCAGGCGGTCGTGCTGCTGCGCGGCGCCGCGCGCTCCGCGGAACCCGGCGACATGCTCACCTCGACCGTGCACCACATCCTGTCCGGCATCGGGCTCACCCCCGAGGCGCCCGGCGGAGGCAAGGCCCGCGAGAAGTGGGAGTCGCTGAAGGCCCTGGCCGACCTCGCCGAGGACCTCGCCGCCACGGGCGCGGACCTGTCCGTCTTCGTCGCGGAGTTGGAGCGCCGGGCCAGTGAGCAGCACGCACCGCCGGTCGAGGGGGTCACCCTCGCCTCACTGCACGCGGCCAAGGGCCTGGAGTGGGATGCCGTCTTCCTCGTCGGCGTCACCGAGGGCATGCTGCCGATCATCTACGCGGAGACGCCTGAGCAGATCGAGGAGGAGCGTCGCCTCCTGTACGTCGGCGTCACCCGCGCCCGTGCCCACCTGGGGCTGTCGTGGGCGCTGGCGCGCTCGCCGGGAGGCCGGCGCTCCCGCAAACCCTCCCGCTTCCTGGACGGGCTGACCGGTCGCTCCACGCAGAAGAGCAGCCGCACACCCGCGGCGGCTGATCGCCGCGCGGTCGCCGCGCCGATCAGCTGCCGGATCTGCGGCAAGACCCTGACCACCGCCGCCGAGCAGAAGCTCGGCAGGTGTGCCGCCTGTCCGGCGGACTACGACGAGGCACTGCTCGAAGCGCTGAAGGCATGGCGTACCGGAGTCGCCAAGAAGGAGAAGCTCCCGCAGTGGGCGGTCTTCACTGACGTCACCCTCCAGGCCATCGCCGAGCGGGCGCCGGTTTCCGAACAGGACCTGTTGGCCATCACGGGAATCGGACGCGTCAAACTGGATCGTTACGGTGAAGCGGTGCTCGGACTGTGCCGTGCCGCCGCGAACCATACGGAGGGCGCGTGAACGAGGCGTTAAAGGAGCTCTTGGACCTGCTGGACCTGGAGCAGATCGAGCTCGACATCTTCAGGGGCCGTAGTCCCGAGGAGCGTATCCAGCGGGTCTTCGGCGGTCAGGTGGCCGCCCAGGCCCTGGTCGCCGCAGGGCGGACGGTGCCCGACGACCGTAATGTCCACTCGCTGCACGCCTACTTCATCCGCCCGGGTGACCCGGCCATCCCGATCGTCTACAACGTGGAGCGGGTCCGTGACGGCCGCTCCTTCACCACCCGGCGGGTGGTGGCCGTCCAGCACGGCAAGGCGATATTCACCATGTCGGCCTCCTTCCACGTGTCGGAGCCCGGTGTCGAGCACCAGGCGGCCACGATGCCCCAGGTGGTCGGGCCGGAGGAACTGCCGTCGCTCATGGACCGGATGCTCCAGATCGTGGGGGAGGATCCATCGATGCGCGAGTGGGTGTCCAAGCCCAGGCCGGTGGAGGCCCGCTATGTGACCCCTCTCACCTGGGAGGCCCAGCGCGACCCGGAGCTTCGGAGTTCGAACACCAACGTGTGGTTCCGCTACGAGGCGGAGCTGCCCGACGACCCGCTGCTGCACGTGGTGCTCGCCGCCTACGCCTCCGACTTCACCCTGGTCGACACCGTGCTGCTGGCGCACGGCCTGGCCTGGGGCGCCTCCAATGTCTCCGGTGCCTCGCTGGACCACGCGATGTGGTTTCACTGTCCCATCCGGGTGGACGAGTGGGTGCTCTATGCCCAGGAGTCGCCGTGGTCGGGGGCGGCTCGCGGGCTCGCCAAGGGCGAGATGTTCACCCGATCCGGAGAACTGGCCGTGTCGGTAGTGCAGGAGGCGATGATCCGCGTGAGATAGTCGCAAAGTCGCAGGTAGAAAATATGTTGCCCACTCCCGGGGCTCGGGTTTAGGGTCATGCTCAAGCAAGTCGGACGCTCCTGTCCGACGATCCACGAATGGAGGTGAGTCCGCTGTGAAGAACATCCTGATGTCGTCCCAGATGGGGCTCGCTTCCGTGCGCCGTAACACCGGTCTGCCCTGCGGCAGCCAGGTCTCCCTCACCCGTAGCGCGGCAGCTCCGGCTCTGCGGGACAACCCTGCCCGCTTCTGGGTCGAGGCCGACCGCCGGTCCGCTCTGATCGCCTTCGCGGTTACAGAGGCCCCGGCTGTCCCGACCCTCGCGGGCGACAGCTACGCAGCAACGACCAAGCACATCGGAAACGGTGGACTGCGCGGTCCGCAACCCTGGAGGCATCCTCCGGTCATAATCTGACCGAGGAAAGAGCCTTCAGGCCGCGGATCCGCACCAGGATCCGCGGCCTTCTTGTTTGTCCGCGTCATTCCTGCCCCCACCCAAGAGGTAGCCGAAGATCAACACCTAGCTGAGAGGTGAAACAGATGGGGGCCCAGACGGTCATGGACCTGATCGACGAAGCCACAATCCCCTGTCGTACCGACCCCGACCTGTGGTTCGCCGAGTCTCCGGAGGACGTGGAGTTCGCCAAGGCGCTCTGCGGAGGCTGCCCGATCCGCCAGGCCTGCCTGGCCCGCGCGCTGGAGCGCGAGGAGCCGTGGGGAGTCTGGGGCGGCGAGCTCGTCCTGCGGGGGGCGATCGTCCCCCGGAAGCGTCCGCGCGGACGTCCGCGCAAGAACCCGGTCGCTGCCTGAACACTCCGGTCATCGCCCAGACCACCGAGAACCTGATCAACCAGGAACCACCCGTTCCCGAAAGGACCACCCCGATGAGCTACTTCAACACCACAGGGCTCGACCTGCCGTCTATGCAAGAAGCACTGGTCCGTGACCGAATACGGACCCTCCACCGCGAGGCGGAGGAGCATCGCAGAGCCGCCGGGCTCCAGCGCCTTCGGCGCGCCCAGCGCGGAGCGGAACGCGCCTCGGCGCGCCTGCGCATCGCGCTCCTGCGCCTCGTCTGATCCGTGAGGATCGACGGCGACGCATAGAGGGCGTACAGCAGAACGCTACAGATGAATGAGGGGTGACCCGCTCCGGCGGGCCACCCCTCAGCTGTCTTGCCGGGCCACCTTTCAGGTGTGTTTCCGGGCCACCTTTCAGGGGTCTTCTCGAATCACCCCTCAGGGGTCTTCTCGAATCACCCCTCAGGTGTGTTCCCGGGCCACCCTTCAACTGTCTCCCCGGGCCACCTTCGGTCAGGCGCTGGCGAGGGTGGGCTCTCCCGAACCCTCGTCGGCGAACCCGGGGACCCAGCGGATGACCTCCTGGCGGAAGCGGGCGGTGGCGCCGAGCTGGCAGAGGACGCCGATCCCCGCCGTGTGCACGCGGTGGATGAGGACGTACGACGCGGGCAGGTTCAGCTGGCGCACCACGTTGCCCGGACGCAGGTCGGTGGCCGTCGCGGCCTGCTGCTGGAGCCACTCCCTGCTGAAGGAGAACTCCTCCACGGCGGTCGGCTCGACATAGGGGGCGAGGAACGCCCGCAGGGCTTCGGTGTCGATCTCGATGTGCGGGCGGATGAACCCCTCGTCGCGCAGCCCCTGCACCACGGTCGTCATGTCGCCGTTGTTGAAGATGCGGGTCAGCTTCCCGAAGAGCGGCGGGTATCCGTCAGGCAGCCGGCTGACCGCGCCGAAGTCGAGTACGCACATCCGGCCGTCCTCGACGATCCGGAAGTTGCCCGGATGGGGGTCGGCGTGGAGCATGCCCACCCGGGCCGGTGAGGAGAACAGGAACCGGACGAGCTGGAGCCCTGCCCGATCGCGCTCCTCCTGGGTGCCGTCGGTGATGATCCGTGACAGCGGGGTGCCGTCGACCCATTCGGAGACGAGCACCTGCTCGTTGGCGGCGATGACATCCGGGATCAGGAAGTCGGGGTCGTCCTTGAACTCCATGGCGAAGGCGTGCTGGGCCTCGGCCTCGCGAAGGTAGTCGAGCTCCTCGACCACCCGCTCGCGCAGCTCGCTCAGGACCGCCTTGATGTCGAGACCGGGCAGCAACACCCCGAAGAGCTTGCCGAGCCTGGACAGCTGGGTGAAGTCGGAGAGCAGGGCCTTTCCCGCTCCCGGGTACTGGATCTTGACCGCGACTGCCCGGCCGTCGTGCCAGACCGCCTTGTGCACCTGCCCGATCGAAGCGGCCGCGGTGGGTTTGTCGTCGAATGACTGGAAGTTCTCCCTCCAGTCGTCGCCCAACTGCTCGACGAGGACCTTGTGTACTGTCGCGCTGGGAAGTGGCGGAGCCGCGTCCTGGAGTTTGGTCAGGGTCGCGCGGTAGGGGCCGGCGATCTCGGTGGGCAGTGCCGCCTCGAAGATGGACAGCGCCTGGCCGAGCTTCATCGCCCCGCCCTTGAGCTCTCCGAGAACCTTGAAGATCTGCTCGGCGGTGCGTTCCTGGATTTCCTGGGCGACGATCTCGGCGGACTTGCCGCCGATCCGTTTCCCGAGGCCGAGAGCGGTACGGCCGGCGAACCCGATGGGAAGGGCCGCCAGCTTGGCAGAGCGCGCAACGGCGCGACGCGGAAGGTCACTCACCTTGGTTAGCGGCGTGTCCCCCGTTACAGCGAGACGCCGCTCCCTCCCTTCGCTGTGCTTGTCCGTCAGTGGCAGGTAGCCGACGCGACCATTGTTAGCGAACCCAACTCGTTTCGGAAGCAACGACATTGAGGATGAACACTCCAGGATCGCCTTTTCCACGTCCAATCTGGCAATACTTCCATTGTGCTGTTTGTCACAACAGGTTCACGGCCGTCGATCCAAGCAAGCGCATGCCCGGTTGCCGATGCCGCCACCAGCGCAGACAGCGCCGTCCCGCACGCGATCTCTCCCGCGGGGAAGCCTCCCAGGCGCGCGCTGACAATGGGCCAGCCGGGGTCGCGATCGCGTCGCGTCAAATCTAGGCAGTGCAGGCACGTGCTCCGTCCAGGCAACACCAGCGGGCCGACCGAACCGAAGGCCTCGAAGGCGGTCGTCAGTAGGTGTGGGATTCCCCACTCGACGAGTTCCCTGACCAGGAGGCCGTCCAGAGGCGCCACTGGAGCGAGCACCGCCAGGTCGGGCGGCCTGGAACCGTCGGCCAACCGGGCAGCGCCGTCGCCGGTCGACGCCGTGAGGCCGGGCGCCAGCCTCCTGGCCACCGCGACCGCGCCGTCCTGTCTGCTCATCCCCACCTCCGTCCAGCCGAGCCCGCCGGGAACGACATCCCGTCGCCGGGCCGTACCGGGATCGACGACGCAGATGTGGCCGATCCCTGAGGCGGCGAGCAGGGCGACGACCTGCGCGCCCACCCGGCCCGCGCCGTAGACCCGCACCCGGGCCTCCTGCCTGCGTTCCAGTGCGGCCAGCCCTCCGTCGATCGTGCCGGGAGAGAGGGAGAGCGCGTCCAGATCAGGTTGGAGTCGGTCGCGCTCGGCCATCACGAGCGCGCGCAGCGGGCCGGGACCCGCCCCCGCGTCGTCCACCACACCCCGGCTGATCAGCAGATCGAGCAGGGTCCGGCCGCGCTCCTCGCCGAGACCCGCGTCGGTGGCGCCGGCCAGCACGCCCGCGAGATCTCTTACGCCGTCGAGACCCTCCACCCAGCGGCGAACCTCGGGCTCGAGATCGCTCAGCACCACCGCGTGCCGGGGATGCAGGCCGAACTGCAGAGTGCGTCGGTCACGGGCGACGCGGCGCAGCGCGGGCTTCAGACGTGGTCGCATCAGGGGGCCTTTCCTCGAAGGGGGGCAGCCTGTGAGAGAGACTGGCCGGGCGTGTCAGCGTGCCACGCTCCCGAGGGCTCCCGGACCTCTTTCCCGCCGCCTGTGGATAACTCTTGCCCTGTGGACAACTCCCACCGGGCGGGCTTCCCCGGCAGATCCCTCGACGGTCGGGCAGAAGATGCCGTGGACTACGCTCCCCGGCATGAATGAGATCTTGATCGACCGGCGTGAGAACGGCGTCGCGGTGCTCACCCTGAACCGCCCTGACCTGCGCAATGCGATGACCGACGCGATGACCGCCCGGTGGCGGCAGGCCGTCGCCGACCTCGCGACGGACCGCGACCTCCGGTGCGTGGTCGTCACCGGAGAGGGGAAGGCGTTCTGTTCCGGGGGAGACCTGTCCTGGCTTGAGGAGCGGCATGCCGAGGGCATCCCCGCCCTACGCGACCGGATGCTCGGCTTCTACCGGACCTGGCCGAGGTATTGGGCATCGCGTCGCGGATCGCCGCCAACGCGCCGGCCGCCACCCGGCTCACCAAGGTCGCCCTCGCGGGTGGCGGGCACGCCGATCTCGACGCCGCACTGCGCTGGGAGTCCCTCGCCCAGCCGGTCACCATGGCCTCCGACGACATGCTCGAAGGGTTGGCAGCCCAGAGAGAACAGCGGGTCCCGCGATTCGGCAACGCATGAGACAGCTGATATCCAGGTTAATTAGATAAGTTGTGACCACACTTGATCACTCTCGCCGAACAATCGGTGAACGGGGATTGACCAGCGGGAACGTGTTCTACCCCCTGGTGTGAATTCGCCATTCTCGGCTACCGTTCATATGTGCCCCCCGAGACAGTCGAGGTCCGCCGAAGTTCTCGCCGCCGGCGGACGGTTTCTGCGTACCGCGACGGCGAGAAAACGATCGTGCTCCTCCCCGCCGGTCTGAGTAGCACCGACGAGGAACAGTGGGTGCGCCGTATGCTCGACCGACTCGCGGCCAAGGAGCAGCGCAGGCGTCCCTCGGACGACGATCTCCTCGATCGAGCCGTCGAGCTGTCGGCTCGCTACCTGGGCGGGGAGGCCAAGCCGTCGAGCGTGCGCTGGGTGGAGAACCAGAAGCACCGCTGGGGCTCGTGCACCCCGGATCACGGAACCATCAGGATCTCCACGCGACTTCGGGGCATGCCCTCGTGGGTGGTGGACTATGTGATCATGCACGAACTCGTTCACCTGCTGGTGCCGAGTCACGGCTCGCGCTTCTGGGTGCTCGTGGAACGATATCCCAAGGCCGAGCGGGCACGGGGCTTCCTGGAGGGATTCTCCACGGCGGCCCACGGCTCGGCGGAGGAATGTTGACAGAAGATCGAGTGGTGGCCGTTCTCGTCACACCCTCCGCGGCGGACGCGGCCCCGCCGGGGATCGACGCCGCCGATTTCCTCAAGGCCGTCGCCGAGGACGCCTACGAACTCGTCGCCGGGCTCGACTTCGTCTCACCTGTCGTGGTGACGAGCGTCCCGGGCATGGAGGAGATCGTCTGGCCGGGCACCCCTGTCGTTGAGATCCCCGACCTCTCGGGGAGCGCCCTGGTCGAGGCCGCCTTCGCCGCCCTGCCCTATGGCGAGCAGGCGGTCCTGCTGAGCGCCGACGCGCCCGACCTGCCTCCGCTGCTCATCGGCAAGCTCTTTCGCGAACTCGGCCGGGCTCGGATCGCCGTCTGCCCTGCCGCGGGCGGCGGCGCGGTGGCACTGGCCGCCCACCTGCCCTACCCGGGCTGGGCCTCGGCGGGCTTCGACGACCTCGACCCGGTCAAGGCGCTCCGCTCCTCGGCGCCCGGTAGCCGTATGGTCGCCAGAGGTCCCGGCTGGCATCGCCTGCGCACTCCCGGCGACGTCCGCCTCCTCGACCCGGGCCTCGAAGGCTGGGACAACACCCGGGCGCTGCTCTCGGCCTGAGCCGCCCGAGCCGCCCCAGGTGCCCGGGTCGCCTCAAATACCCGGGTCGTCAGAGCGGGGGCAGGCGTAGGTCGGCGAAGACGGCCCGGTGGTCGGTGCCGGGAACGCTGTGCACGCTGACCGCGTTCACGCCCACCCGCCGGTCCACCACGACATGGTCGATCGTGATCAGCGCTGGGATGCGTCTGTTGACCGGCCAGGTCGGAGTCAGCCCCTCTCCGGCGCTGTCGGCCGCGTCCAGATAGCCACGGTCCAGAAAACGGCGCATGGCCGCGTGGTCGAGACTGGCGTTGAAATCGCCCGCGAGGATGCGGATCGTGTCGGGCGCGGCGGAGGGCAGGGCGTCCAGCGCCGCCGTCCAGTCGTACACCTGCCTGCCCAGTGGGGGGAAGGGGTGCACATCGACGATCTCGACGGGCTTGGCGCCGGGTATGGTCATCAGCGCGGCGGGCATGTTGTGCCCGATCGCCTCGAACAGGTTCTCCCTGGGGGTCAGCGGATACCGTGAGTACAGGCCGCTGCCGCCGGCGCTCCACTCCGGCTCCAGCACCCGGTACGGCATGATCTCGCCAAGACCGGCCGTCTCCAGCTTCTCGACCATTCCCGGGGTCAGTTCCTGAGTGCTCAGCACATCCGGGTTCAGCCGCCGGACCAGATCCATCACGGCGCCGGGCTCGGCATGCCCGAACAGCGTGTTGAGCGTCAGCACCCGCAGGGGCGTTCCCGTCACGGGGTCCCCGGAGCGAAAGGCCCTGGGGAGCACGCTGAGGCCGAGTGCCGCAGTGGTGATCAGCGCGACGGCCGTCGCAGCCCGGTTGCGGGTCAGCACGGACAGCAGCACCGGTACGAGCGAGGCGGCCGCCACGTACGGGGTGCCGGTCATGAGCTGGGTGGTCAGCGAGTCGCGTTCGAGTCCGGCCACCCGGGCCACCGCCCAGGCGGCGAACGGCGTCACCGCGGCCCAGGCGAGGGACTTGGGGATCCTCCAGCGCCGCGGCGGTGTCACGATCGCGCCCCTGGCGCTCCTGTCAGCCACGATGTCCACGCTCACAGTGCCCCGATCCGTTCCGTACGGCCTGACTGGGAACGAAGATATCCAGGCAGAGGTGAGACAAGCATAAAACGGTCCAACGCCCTCGGAAGACGGCCGGAAATCGACTGATTCGCCAGGACTCATGCGTTCCGGGAGCCACCGAGACAGGGAAGCTCTCGGTGGCTACCACGTCACCCGGTCACCCGGAGCCCGGCGGCGGTCACCGCCGAGCCGCACCGGGCGAGCGTCCGGAGCCGCGGAGCCGCGGAGCCCCGGAGCCGCGGCGGCCACCGAGCCGCAACGAGCCGATCCGTACGGGGCCGATCCGTACGGGGCCGATCCGTACGGGGCCGATCCGTACGGGGCCGATCCGTACGGGGCCGATCCGTACGGGGCCGAGCTCCCGGTCAGCCGGAGCGCAGGACCTCGCGGGCGCGGCGGGCCAGGCGACGGGTCGCCTCGTCGGAGAGTTCGGGGATCTCGTCCACGGGGAACCAGCGCAGGTCGAGCGACTCGGCGCTGATCACCGCCTCGACGTCCGCGGGGGCGACCGCGCCGTACTCCACGTCCAGATGACTGCTGTGCGGCGGGTGGCACCAGACCCGGTGCCGGTCGAGTGCCAGCGGGCCGGGCAGCAGCCGCAGGCCCGGAATGCCGGACTCCTCGGTGGCCTCACGCATCGCCACCGCCGCGAGGGAGACGTCGCCGCGCTCGCAGTGGCCGCCCATGGGCAGCCACATCCCGGCCTTGGGGTGCAGCGTCAACAGAACCCGCCGGCCGTCGTGGGAGAGCACCGCGGTCGTGGCCGTCAGGTGACCTGGGACGCACTCGCGCCACATCGCGTCAGCATGGGCGTGCAGGTGCTCCAGGAACTCCTTGCGGAGGATCTCCTCCTCCGCCGTGGGCGCGGTCCACCCCGTGAGCACGTCCCGCGCGTCGGCGCGCAGGCTCACGCGCCGCTCCCACCGGCATCGCCCTTGTCATCGTCCTCGCCAGGAGTGGCGGGAGGCTCACGCAGGGTCCCCTCCAGGGATGACAGGTCGAGTTCGGGCTCGCCCCGTACGAACCCCTCGGGGTTGTCGAGGTCATCGGCGGTGGGCATGAGATCGGGGTGGCTCCAGACCGCGTCGCGGCCGTCGATGCCACGGTCGGCTTCCAGCGCCTGCCACAGGGCGGCGGCCTCGCGCAGGCGGCGGGGCCGGAGTTCGAGGCCGACGAGCGTGGCGAAGGTCTGTTCCGCAGGGCCGCCGGTCGCCCTGCGGCGCCTCACGGTCTCCGCCAGTGCCGCCGCCGAGGGGAGCTTGCCGTCCGCGGCGCCGTCCACGACGGTGCCGACCCAGCCCTCGACGAGAGCGAGCATGGTCTCCAGCCGGGACAGGGCGGCCTTCTGCCGCTCGGTCTCCTCGGGCTTGAGCAGGTTGCCGCCGCTCAGCGCCTGCTGGAGCTGCTCGGGATTGTTGAGATCGAGCCCGCGGAGCTGCTCCTCCAGCGCGGAGGCGTCCACCGTGATGCCCCTGGCGTACTCCTCCACGGCTCCGAGCAGGTGCCCGCGCAACCACGGCACGTGCTGGAACAGCCGGTGGTGGGCCGCCTCGCGCAGGGCGAGATAGAGGCGGATCTCCTCGGCGGGGGTCTCCAGACCCTGGCTGAACGCCGAGATACCGCCGGGCAGCAGGGCGGCGTTGTCCGACAGCGGCAGGCCGATGTCGGTGGCGCCGACCACCTCCAGGGCGAGCGAGCCGATGGCCTGGCCGATCTGCTGGCCGACCATCATGCCGCCCATCTGCTTCATCATCCCCATCAGCGGCCCGGCCATGGCCTGTGCCTCCGGGGGCAGACCTGAGGCGCTGATCGTGCCGCTCATGGTCTCGACCATGCGGGCGGCGATCGGGTCACAGAGCTTCTGCCAGACGGGGACGGTCTTCTCGATCCATTCCGAACGGCTCCACGCCTGAGGGTTGCTCACCCCGCTCGGTAGGGAGGTGGCCTCATTGAGCCAAAGGTCGGCCAGGTTCAGGGCGTCGACGACCTGGCGTCGCTCGCCTTCCATGACACTGGGATCGCCCTCGGCGACCACAGCGTGCCGGGCGATGTTCTTCGCCATGTCCCAGTTGACGGGACCTGAGGTCGGCGGAGCGGAGAGCATGTCGGCGAACTGGCGCATTGCCGCTGCGATCTGCTCCGGGTCGCCGAACATGGCGAACGGATTGTCGTTGGGGTCGTTTTCCCGACCTGGCAAGTCAGTCACCGCTCTACCTCGTGCAGGATGGAGGAGTCCACATCCGCCACGTTATCCGTCGCATGGCGGGTCAGTGCAAAGTGAGGACCTGGTGCCTACCTCGAAACGCTCCCGGCCCCCTGTCGTCGCCGTCACCGGCGCCGCCTCGGGCCTAGGCCGTGCTTTCCTCGCGAAGGTCGCCTCGTCTGCGGATTTCCGCAGGGTTGTGGCCATCGACGAGCAGCGCGGCGATGTGCCCGATGTCACATGGCGGGTGCTCGATGTTCGAGATCCGCTCTTGGCGAACCGTATATCCGATATTGACGTACTCGTGCACCTGGCAGGTGACTACGCGCTCGACGCCGACCCCGCGGAGCGACGCGCCTACAACCTGCGTGCCGCCCAGACCGTGCTCACCGCCAGTGCCGCTGCCCGGGTGCGACGGGTCGTGCTGGTCACCAGCGCCATGGTGTACGGAGCCGTACCCGACAATCCCGTCCCGCTGCCTGAGGATTCCGAGGTCGCCGCAGAGCCCGATACGGGCATGGTCGGAGATCATCTGGAGATCGAGGCGCTGGCCCGGCGCTCCCTGCGCAGCCATCCCGGTCTCGGTGTGACCGTGGTCAGGCCAGCCGCCGTGGTCGGCCCCGGTGTCGACAGCGTGGTGACCCGGCACTTCGAGGCGCCCCGGCTGCTGACCGTCAAGGGTTGTAACCCTCGCTGGCAGTTCTGCCACGTGGACGATCTGGTCTCGGCCCTGGAGATGGCGGCGCTCGGCACGGTCTCCGGGGTGGTGGCCGTCGGCGGCGAGGGCTGGCTGGAGCAGGAGCAGGTGGAGGAGATCTCCGGACTGCGCCGGCTGGAACTGCCCGCCGGGCTGACCTTCGGAACCGCCCAGCGCCTGCATCGCCTCGGCATCACTCCGGCCCCGGCCACCGACCTGCACTACGTCGTCTACCCCTGGGTGGTCGACTGCGCGGCGCTGCGCAAGATCGGCTGGAAGCCGATGTGGACCAACGAGGCCGCGTTCGAGCAGCTTCTGGAGCTGCGTGGCGGCAGGCACGCCGTCGTGGGCCGCCGCCTGTCCGGCAAGGAGGCCACGCTCACCGCGGCCGGCGCCACCGTCGCCGTCCTCGGCACCGCGGCGATCGTCCGCGCCGCCCGCAAGAAGCGCCGTCCCTGACGGCCACCTGGGGGCCGAGCGAGCTTCCGAGGGGACGTGCCTGTGCCCATGCGTGAGGGACGACCCGTGAGGTCGCGCCGGGGACTGGACTGAGGAGAGCGGGGTCGTGAGGTACGAGCGACCTTGATCGACGAGGGAAGGAGCCGGGTCTCAGCGGCCGAGCCGCGACGCGTTGGCGTCGCCATTAGCCCGTGAGGTCGCGCCGGGGACTGGACTGAGGAGAGCGGGGTCGTGAGGTACGAGCGACCTTGATCGACGAGGGAAGGAGCCGGGTCTCAGCGGCCGAGCCGCGACGCGTTGGCGTCGCCATTAGCCCGTGAGGTCGCGCCGGGGACTGGACTGAGGAGAGCGGGGTCGTGAGGTACGAGCGACCTTGATCGACGAGGGAAGGAGCCGGGTCTCAGCGGCCGAGCCGCGACGCGTTGGCGTCGCCATAGACTCTGGACGTGGATGTCATCCGGTTGCTCGATATTCGCGACAGTGCGCTCTCCGTCGATGAGGTGCTCGCCGCCATCGGCGATCATGCCGCGGGCGGTACGACGGTCTTCGTCGGCACGGTGCGCGAACAGGATCACGGCAGGCCGGTCACGAGCCTGTCCTACTCGGCGCACCCGAGTGCCGAGGGCGAGTTGCGCCGGGTGGCCGAGAAGGTCGCCGCGGACTTCCCGGTGACCGCCCTGGCAGCCGTCCACCGGGTCGGCGACCTGAGGCTCGGCGACGTCGCGGTCGTCGTGGCGGTCGCCGCCCCCCACCGCGGTGAGGCGTTCGAGGCATCCAGAAGGCTGATCGACGACCTCAAGAGCCAGGTCCCCATCTGGAAGAACCAGTTTTTCACCGACGGTTCCTCCGAATGGGTGGGAGCCTGCGATTGATCCCGGGCGAGTGGTGTGCGCCCGTCGGCGCGGCGGCGTCCGGGTGCGGTTTCATGACCTGTCGTACGGCATAGGCTTTGTCCATGTCCCGACGAGCCCTGACCTTGATGGTGGCGGGCTTCCTCACGCTCATGCTCGCGCTGGTCGGCGCCGTGCTGCCGGTGCCGTACGTCGTGCTGAGCCCTGGGCCGACCGAGAACACCATCGGTGACGTCGACGGCAAACCGGTGATCAGCGTCGAGGGACACCAGACGTATCCGACCGACGGCAAGCTCAGTCTCGTCACCGTCGCGTACCAGGGCGGCCCCGGCACCAGGATCGATCTGTTCAGCGCGCTCAGGGGATGGATCGATCCCACCATCGCGGTCGTGCCCGAGGAGACGATCTTCCCTCCGGCGACCACCGCGAAGGAGGTCGAGGAACAGAACACCCAGGAGATGACGAACTCCCAGGACGACGCGACCGCGGCGGCGCTGACCGAGTTGAAGATTCCCTACAACTCGATCGTGACCGTGGGCTCCACGGAGAAGGGCCTGCCGGCCGATGGGAAGTTCAAGGTCGGGGACGAGATCGTGTCGGTGGACGGCACGCCCGTGGCCGATCGTGAGACCGTCGCCTCCGCTGTCCGCAAGCACAAACTGGGAGAAGAGGTCAGTTTCGTCATCAACAGGGGCGCCCAGAGCCTGACCGTCGCCGTCCCGACCGTCGCCGGTAAGGATGGAACGCCCATTGTGGGCATCACCATGCGGGTCGGGTACAAGTTCCCCTTCGAGGTCAAGATCAATGTTGGTGACGTCGGCGGGCCGAGCGCGGGGATGATGTTCTCCCTGGGCATCGTCGACAAGCTCACCCCGGGGGCGTTGACCGGCGGCAGGTCCGTCGCGGGGACCGGGACGATCACCGCGGAGGGTGATGTCGGCCCGATCGGCGGCATCCAGCAGAAGATGGTCGGCGCCAGGAGGTCAGGTGCGACGGTCTTCCTGACCCCGGCCGACAACTGCGCCGAGGCGGCCAGGGCAATCCCGGACGGACTCCGGCTGGTCAAGGTCGCGACACTGCGCGAGGCCGTTCAGGCGATCGACGCGATCCGTACCGGCTCGGGTTCCGTGCCGAGCTGCTCGACCGGCTGACGCCGGAACCGGGCCGGAGGTAGGCGCTGCGCCAGGGCGCACGGTGGACACGCCTGTGCCGGAGGAGTGGCTCCGCGAGCTCGATGGCAAGGTGGGGCGTGATGTCCGATTTGCAAAGAAAGTTGGATTTTCGGCCCTGGATCTCGTCACGGGGCACTCATCAGGACCCTCATGCGTTGCTACCGGTGGACCCGATACCAGTGGACGTTGTGGCCGGACCGTGCCCGAAAGGCTAAGCACGCCCCAACTCCCGCCAGTGTAGGTTTCCAGACACGGACCGTGCTCTTACGACAAGGGGTTGGCCTTGAGCTTCCGGACCCCCGGAGCCGGTAGGGCAATGCGCTTGCCCCGCCGGCCACGACTGCTACTTCCCGTCGCGATCACTTTGGTCGTGATAGTCGCGTTATTCTTCCTATTTGCCGGTATTTTTACCGATTACCTCTGGTACGACTCGGTCGACTACACCGCCGTCTTCTCCGGTGTGATCGTTACGCAGATCCTCCTGTTCATCGTCGGTGCGTTGCTGATGGTCGGCATCGTCGGCGGCAACATGCTGATGGCGTACCGCATGCGGCCGATGTTCGGCCCCGGGATGTTCGGTGGTGCCAGCGGCGCCGACCGGTATCGGATGGCCCTCGACCCGCACCGCAAGCTGATCTTCCTGATCGGCGCGGCGGTGCTCGGTCTGTTCGCGGGATCATCCCTCTCCGGTCAGTGGAAGACCTGGCTGGAGTTCGTCAACGCGACGCCGTTCGGCGAGACCGACGCGCTGTTCAAGATGGATCTCTCGTTCTTCATGTTCTCCTATCCGTTCATCCGGATGATGCTGAACTTCCTGTTCATCGCGGTGGTGCTGTCCGCACTGCTGTCGGTGATCGTGCACTACCTGTACGGCGGGTTCCGGCTCCAGTCGCCCGGCGTGCACGCCTCTCGCGGCGCCAGGGTGCATCTGTCACTGCTGCTCGGCATCTTCGTGCTGCTGAAGGCGATCGCCTACTGGGTCGACAGGTACGGGCTGGTCTTCTCCGACCGGGGCTTCCGGCACGGTGCCTCCTACACCGATGTCAACGCGGTGCTTCCCGCCAAGACCATCCTGGCGATCATCGCCCTGATCTGCGCCGTCCTGTTCTTCGCGGGGATCGTGCGGTCCGGCGGCATGCTGCCCGGCGTCGGCTTCGGTCTTCTGGTGCTCTCGGCCATCCTGATCGGCGGGGTCTACCCGGCCCTGGTCGAGCAGTTCCAGGTCAAGCCGAACCAGCAGGGCAAGGAGCAGGAGTACATCAAGCGCAACATCGACGCGACACGAAAAGCCTACGGCGTAGACAAAGCCGAGGTGATCGACTACACGGCTCAGGGTGACCCGAGCAAGGTCAACGTCACCGCGGACAGCTCCATCTCCGGCGTGCGCCTGCTCGACCCGAGCCTGGTCGCCAAGACCTACCAGCAGAAGCAGCGGATCCGCGGCTACTACGACTTCCATGAGCCGCTCGACGTCGACCGCTACCCCGACGCGGACGGCACGATCCGTGACACCATCGTCGCCGTGCGAGAGCTCACCGGGCCGCCGACGGAGCAGAACAACTGGATCAACCGGCACCTCGTCTACACCCACGGCAACGGTTTCGTGGCCGCGCCCGGTAACGAGGTCGACTCCGAGGGCCTGCCCAACTTCGACGCCAAGGACATGCCGGTCACCGGCTCCCTGGCGGAGCGGACGAAGCTCAAGGAATCGCGGATCTACTTCGGTGAGGCGCCCGCTTCGACCCAGTACGTCGTCGTCGGCGGCAGCGGGGAGAAGCAGCAGGAGCTCGACTACCCCGAGAGCGGCGGCACCGGCCAGAAGAACACCACCTACGACGGCAAGGGCGGGGTCCCTGTCGGCTCGTTCATCAACAGGATGCTCTACGCCGCCAAGTACGGCGAGATCAACCTGCTGCTCTCCGGTGACATCAACGCGAACTCCAAGATTCTTTACGCGCGCAACCCGCAGGAGCGCATCGCCAAGGTGGCGCCGTTCCTGAGCCTGGACGACAACCCCTACCCCGCTATCGTCAACGGCAGGGTGGTCTGGATCGCCGACGCCTACACCACGTCCAACGCCTACCCGTACTCCCAGAGCAAGAGCCTGGAGGCGATGACGCGGGACACCGTCACCGACCCGCGCCTGGTGGTGCCGCAGCCGCGTGACCAGATCAACTACATGCGCAACTCGGTGAAGGCCGTGGTCGACGCCTACGACGGCACCGTCAGCCTGTACGCGTGGGACGAGAAGGACCCCATCCTGCAGACCTGGCGCAAGGCCTTCCCCGGCATCATCAAGCCGCAAACGGAGATGGCGCCCGAGCTCAAGCAGCACCTGCGCTACCCGGAGGCGCTGTTCAAGGTCCAGCGTGATGTGCTCTCCCAATACCACATCTCCGACCCGAACGCCTTCTACAGCGGCCAGGACTTCTGGAACGTCCCGAACGACCCGTCGTCCGGCGACCGCGACACCAAGCAGCCGCCGTACTACCTGTCGGTCAAGATGCCGAAGACCTCGGCGCCCTCGTTCTCGCTGACGACCACGTTTGTGCCGCGCCAGGGGCCCAACCTGGCGGCGTTCATGGCCGTGGACGCCAACCCCGGACCGGACTACGGGAAGCTGCGCATCCTGCGCATGCCGTCCAATACCACGATTCCCGGGCCCGGCCAGGTGCAGAACAACTTCCAGAACAAGTTCTCCGGCGAGCTCAACCTGCTCGGACTCGGCCAGGCGAAGGTCCGTTACGGCAATCTGCTGACCCTGCCGTTCGCCGACGGCCTGGTCTACGTCGAACCGGTCTACGTGGAGATCGCGGCCGCCTCCGGCCAGGAGCCGTACCCGATCCTCCGCCGGGTCCTGGTGGCCTACGGCAGCAAGGTCGGTTCGGCCGACACGCTCAAGGGCGCGCTGGAGCAGGTCTTCGGCGGCACCCAGAGCGCTCCGCAGGGCGAGAACACGTCCGGTGCGGCAAAGCCTGAGGAGGCCAAGCCCGCCACCGAGCTGGCCAAGTCGATCGACGAGGTGCAGAAGGCGTACGACAAGGCGCAGAAGGCGCTCCAGGCGACCCCGCCGAACTGGACCGAGTACGGCACCGCCCAGAAGGAGCTTGAGACGGCGCTGGGCAAGCTGAAGGCCACCGCCGAGACAACGGGCGTCACCCCCAGCCCGGCACCCTCGGCGACACCGTCCGGCACACCGGTTCCGTCGGCGACACCGTCGCCCTCACCAAGTTCCTAGGAGACGACACAGGGGCCCAGCGCTACTCGATTCGCGTCCGCCTCCAAAGCCGGGTATGGTTCTTACATACACCGACGCGGGGTGGAGCAGCTCGGTAGCTCGCTGGGCTCATAACCCAGAGGTCGCAGGTTCAAATCCTGTCCCCGCTACAAAGGAAAGGCCCCGGTCGCCGGAAACGGCGACCGGGGCCTTCTGTGTTTCCCCCGGTTCCGTTGAACCGGGTACCGGGAGGCCGGCTGCGCAACCCCCGCGAGGCGGTCCACAGCGGCGTGAAGCGTTCACCCCTCATGCTCTGACGACCCGGCTCACGCGCGGGGTGGCCCGCGGGGGCGGCGGGTGAGGTCTGTCGATGCCTCCGGTCCTGGGCGCGCCGACATCATCATGGCCACGCTGACCTGGATGATCGCACCGTGGCAGGGCCATCCGTGAGTGGTGCGGCACGGGTACGTCAACCTGTGCTCCCGCGCCGATTTGCAGTCGGAGGGGAATACCGGATAGTGTTCCATCATACCGACGCGGGGTGGAGCAGCTCGGTAGCTCGCTGGGCTCATAACCCAGAGGTCGCAGGTTCAAATCCTGTCCCCGCTACAAAGGAAAGGCCCTGATCTCCTGGAGATCAGGGCCTCTCGTGTTATCCAACCGGTTGGGGCCTGCCCGGTGCCTCCACGATCGCTGGAGAGCATCCGAGCTCGATCCGGATGTGCCCTGTCGGTAGTCGGGCGACGAGCCCCGCTCCTTTCGGGCGGGGCTGTGGCTCATCCGGCTCTCAGGCTCTGAGCCTCTCCCGGCGATGCCGCGGGACGAAGCCAGGGTTGACCCGGCGAATCAGCAGGCTTGCCTTGTAGAGAGCCCAGCAGGTGAGGAAGGCCCCGAAGGAGACCTGCCCGATCCACGTCCACGCAGAGCTCTCGACGGCCGCGAACATCACTACACCGGTCCAGACAAAGCCGAAGACGCCCACGAGGGTCGCCGCAGCCCAATTCAGCCCTCGCTGCAACATGCCTGGAGTCTTACAGATCTTGGTTCAAGACCAGGTCAATGACGCGGAAGGCCTCACCGGGGGATGCTACGGCTCGTGCCGGCACACCTCCGCGCGCGAGCCCCACCGGTGTTCATCGGGGTCGCTCCGAGAGGATTCTCCTCAAGGTATGCCAGCAGTGCGGCCGCGGTGTGGGCATCTGCCAGGATCCGGTTCACCTCGTCCTCGGATGTCGGGAGCTGGCCACGCTTGGCGAGCTCGTCGGTGAGGAAGGTCAGCGGTTCCGGGTAGCCGGCCGCCTTCGCGGAGACCGTCGCTCGAGCCGCGGTGAGGAGACGCAGGTAGTAGGCGCGGAGGGTTGCCTCTCGCATGCGTGCGTCTTCAAGGTCGTTCAGCAGAGACCGGGCAACCCTCAGCAGATCACCTGGGCGATTGGCCTCCGCGTCGATGTGCGCGCGGATGTCGTCGAACTCCGAGCGGGTCATGGTGCTCACCTCCACGGCGGAGTCAGGATCCTGACCCTCGCGCCTACTTCGTATCCAGAGTCGATTGCGAATGGCTTGATGTCTGGTTGCGCACTTCGACTTCCTATGACTGTTTGGGACGCGCGAGCCCCGGGGATGGTTGGCAAGTTGTCTCTGTGACGTGAGAGTCCTGGTAGTGTTCTTCTCGCAGGGCAACGAGCCCCCGGATCCAGAACCTCCCGGGTGAGCGGAGTGCCTCGCAAAACCCTCTCGCTAACCTGATAAATCAGGCATGTCTGCATGAATTGGACGCTGGCCGGATGTTGGAGTAAGTTAGAGGGGTTGCCCTGGAAACAGGGTGGTCGCAATCCTAGCGGATTCGGCGGGTTGGGGTCGATGGTCGGAAAACCGGCAATTTGACACAAGCCCGGCAGATCCGATAAGATGGTGACACGGAATGGAACGCCCTGAAGTCTGGGACACCGCGAAGGCGGGTCCGC